>CAVVXN010000005.1:592500-2347332 GCA_963752285.1 uncultured Planctomycetota bacterium | reverse complement strand
GCGCCCTACGAGCAGGCGGACCTGGACCTGATCACCACCAAGGTGCCGGGCATGTCCGCGAGCCAGGACGTCTACGCCGGCATCGAGACGCTGCTCTCGTTCACGAAGTTCGCCTGCAAGATCGACCCCGCGACGCGGAAGTGGCGCTTCTACGACCGCACCTCGGGCACGGAGACGCAGGTCGACGTGGGCTCGCAGCACGTGACCGGCGAGATCCAGGTCAACCCGGACGACAACTTCACTGCCGTCGAGGTCCGGGGCGACCGCCCCGAGACGACCATGTCCGAGCTCGAAAGCGGCGGCGGAGGCCTCGACGCAGGCTGGGACGCGGGGCTCGAGGGCACGCACGACCAGGCCAAGAGCTGGAAGAACAAGGACTCGGGCGCCGTGCTCTCCTCGGCTGGCGCCGGCGATCCCGTGACCATGGTGCCCGACGCGCCCTTCGAGATGGACGCGCACGAGTGGTACCTGGGGCTGCTCCGGTTCACGTCGGGCCCCGAGTCGGGCAACGCCTACCGCGTCAACGACAACACGGCGCTGGAGTTCGAGCTCACGGGCCCGTGGCAGGCGGGCGGCCCGAACCCGGGCGACACGTTCGACGTCGAGGGCGACGCGAAGGGCGGCGGCCGGGACAACGGCCACCGGATCATGGGGCGGCTCTTCACGCTGAGCGACCCGGACAAGGGCATCGCGCCCGACGCCTGCGCGAAGGTCTCCGTGAAGCTCGGCAACATGGAGATCCAGACCAAGGCGACGACGACGACGCCCGACGACCCCTCGCGCCCCGCCGAGGTCGAGCTGGATCTCCCCGCGATCGGGCTCATCAACTACCTGACGCCCCCGGCCGAGCCCGCCAACCCCTGTGAGGAGGGGAACGCCGAGGCCACGGCGCAGGCCATCGTGAAGATCGAGGTCCCGACCTACGACCGCACGCTCCCGTGGGTGCCGACGCTGCGCGTCCCCGAGGCGGGTTCCGCGGCACGGCCTACGCGACCGACAGCGCGAAGTGGAACGGCGGCGGCAAGCCCGGGCGCGGCGACCCGGCCGTCATGCGGATCTACGGGCTCAACGCCCCGCAGTTCGACGGCTCCGCCGCGATGATCACCGCGTTCACCGCCGTGGCCGACGACCTGCTCGGGCTCTTCGGCGAGCTCGCCTACGAGGTCCAGATCGAGATCAAGGGCGTGCTCGACACCCAGTGGGCGGGCCTCGGGCGCACGCTCAAGCTCGTGGACACGACGGGCGCGCGGGACTTCTCGTTCCTCGACGGCGTGACGCTCTCGGTCGTGGCCGTCGAGTGGGACGTCGAGAACACCATCACGCGCGTCTTCGCCGGCACGAAGGCCTCGGGGCGCTTCAACCTCGATGCGCTGCGCCGTGCGCTCATGGCCAAGCACCGGGCCGAGCGTCAGAAGACCGCGACGCAGCGCCTCGAAGAGCTGATGGCCTGCCTCTCCTCGCACGGGCAGCAGATCGGGCAGGACGCGCCCACGCCCGTGTGCGCCGAGCGCGTCGTGTTCCCGCGCCCGAGCGGCGGCGGCAAGACCACGAACCTCAAGATCGAGATCGAGATCATCTTCGAGATCCTGGAGATCCTCTTCGACCTGCTGGAGTTCCAGAAGGGCGGCGACTTCTCCGTCGACCCCGACACCGGCGACGTCACCTACATGGACCCGGGCGGCACGCTCTGGACCTACGACCCGGACGCGGGCACGTGGAGCGACGGGATGGGCGGCTTCACGGACACGCCGTGGGACCAGGGCGGCGGGCTCGGCGGCGCGCCCGACGGCGTCGCCGACGGCGGCTCGGATGCCGATCCTCCTCTCGCTGATCCAGGGCCTCGCGCAGCAGCTGGGCAAGACCCTGCTTGTGGACGCCGACGGCGCGCTCACGGGCGAGATCGGCGTGCCCGGTGCCGTGGCGCCCGACGGCGGGCTCTACTTCCCGCCCGGTGGCTCGGGGCCCGTGGACCTGCCGCCCGGGAGCACGGTGCCGCCCACGGTGCTCGGTGAGAAGCACGCCACAGAGGGCGCGCTCGGCCTCGTGCCGCACGACCTGGAGGATCCCGGCGGCGAGGTGTTCGAGGACGGCACGGGGAGCTGTTCCGCCCCGCGCCCGCGGCGCCCGGCACGTACGGCGGCGGCCACACCTGGGAGCACGTGCAGCCTGCCGCGGGAGGCCCGGGGACGGGCACGAACGGCGGCGACTACGAGCCGCACCCGGTGCCGCAGGACTTCATCCCGGAGAGCGCGCAGCAGCTCGACGACGGGACGAACCAGCTGCCGGCCTCGCACATGACCGACGGCGCCACGCCCGGCAACGCGGACCACGTGCAGCCTGGCGGCGCGGTGCTCCACGACACGCTCGCGGGCCCGATGCCTCCCGGCTGGTCGCCCGACCCGATGCTCATGGGCATGCTCCCGCCGCCGCCCGGCTACGAGTGGATCAAGAAGGAGTGATCCGGCGCGGGAAGATGTGCCGCGGGACTAGCCGGCCTCGGACTCGTCGTCCTCGATCTGGACGCACGCGCAGAACTCCGCGAGCAGCCGTGCCGCGGGCACCACGAGATCCTGCGGATAACTTCTCCTGCAGTCGGGCGGAGCGTCCAGGCTGCGGTCGATCGCCGCGAGGGCGCGGATTCGGTCGACGACATCTCGCTCCACGCCTGCCCAGTCGGCCGTTCCGTTCATCACAGCGCCTCCGCAAGCGCTGCCTCTACGGTTTCAGCGCCCACCCCCCTCGTACCCTCGCGGGGGACACCCTGGGCAGCCCCGCTGACCGCGGGGTCCCCGGTGGTATCCTCTCTCGCACACGACCGAGCGCCTCTCCAGCGGCGCGAACTCCCACCGGAGGTTTCGCATGCGCCCGCTGGCTTCTTCTCGCGCTCTGCGCACTCGTTCTTCTCTCTGCCTGCCAGTCCGGCCCCGGCCCGTCGAGCGCCCTCGACCTGCAGCCCGGTGTCGGCGGCGGCGCCCGCGTCTTCGCCGGCCCCGAGGACGGCGTCGGCTGCGCCGCCCGGCTCGACCTGGGCCGGTACGGGCTCCGCACCGGCAAGGCGGCCGAGCCGGCCCCGTGGCCACGCCCGCGACCGCGGCCCCGGGCGCCCAGGACGCGCCCTGTCCGGGCGGGGCCTGCCGGCCGGGCGATGTCCCCGCCGCCGCGCCGGCCGCGCCCGAGGCGCCCACGTTTGGCGACGGGGGGCAGCCGTGACCGCCCTCCGCGCCGCCCTGGGCTCCCGCTACGCCGGGTTCGCCGTCGTCCTCCTGGCCGGCCTCGCCGCATGCCAGGGGGTCGAGCTCGGCGTCGGGGTCAAGCCCGCCGTCCCGCCGCCGGACCCCGCCGTCGCCCGCAGATCGAGGCCGCCCAGGCCGAGGTCGCGGCCGCCGAGGAGCGGACCCAGGAGGCGGCCCGACTCGCGGCCGAGGCCGAGGCCGCCCGTGCGGCGGCCGCCGCGTCCGTCGCCGACCTCGAGCGCCAGGTTGCAGCCGGCGAGGCCACGCAGGATGACCTCGATCGCGCGCGCCGGCGCGCCACCGAGGCCGCGACGGAGGCGACCCAGGCGAAGGAGCGCGCCGAACGTGCGCGCGCCTGGACGGACGACTTCGCCGCGCGCGTGACCGCCGCCAACGACCGGCTCGCGAAGGCCGAGCAGGCCTGGCGCGATGCCGAGGGCCAGGGCCTCGACGTCGAGGGCCCGAAGGACACCTCGCCCTGGGGGCTGATCTCCTGGGCGCTCAGCACGGGGCTCCTGCTCGTCCTCAACGAGAAGCGCAAGCGCGACGCGAAGGCCGTGCTCGAGGAGGCCAAGCGCGAGAGCCGGGAGGTCGTCGCCCGCCAGGACGACGCGCCGTTCGTGGGCACCGGCGGGCGCCTCGAGCCCGAGGAGCGCCTCACGGACGCTCCGTCGCGCCTCGACGCCCTGGAGGCCGCGCTGCACTCGGCCGGCGTGCTCAAGGGAGCATGAGCTTCGATCGTGGCCCCCCGTTCGCTCCCGCCGAGTCCGACGACCCCGAGCGTCGGATTCGCCGGATCGAGGACTGGGCGGGGCGCCACGACCAGTGGGCCGCCCAGTCCGTCGTCGAGGTCCGGGCGCAGGCGGCCCACGTCGAGGCCCGCGTCGGCGCCCTGGAGGAGCAGCGTGATGCGCCTGTTCGCCGCCGTCGGCGAGCACCGGCTCAAGTGGGGCATCGTGGCGTGGGTCGTCGGGGTGGCGGTGGCGGCGGCGATCGCGATGCTGGCGCGGTAGCAATCCACACACGGACCGCGATCCCAATGCTGCCTAGGGCAGGCCGCCTCAGCTTCCGATGCCTCCTGACTGGCCGCTTCCTGACGCTTGGTCAGCCCCTTCCCAGTGAGCAGGTCATGATGTCGTTGCTGCAGGTACCGTAGACCCTCTGACTTCGAGACCTCGATCTGCAGCTTCTCTCGGAAGAACTCGTATCGGTGGCGCGCCTCTGAAAGGACGTCGCTCCAACGGCGCAACAAGATCCGCACGTTTCCGCGCTGGTGGAGGGTCCCGTAGGGGAGTGCATCCTGATTTGCCTTCTCCTCTGCGAAGGGTGACCAGGATGTACCGATCAGGATGAAGGTCCAGTCCGTCCTTGTCTTCGAAAACCGATCGTCCGCCAAGACCGTGAACGCGTAGTTCTCGATCTGGTTGATCTCGTCTGCACCCAACGAGATTGACGGGCGCTTTGAGCTCGACGACAAGGTGTTCAAATGCTCCGCGATCGCGCTTGAACTTCCTGGAGAGCATGAGGTCGGGGATCCCGCCTCGCCCGTCGATCTGATCCACGTGAACGTCTGGCGCCAGCTCATCCCGGCCAAGCATCTTGACGTGCTGCTTGAGGAGTTGGGTTAGCCCCTCATCATCGGTGTCGACAGTGTACTCGTCGCCGAAGACCCACTGATGGTGCACGAGCAGTCGATGGAGCTGCGTGCGCTCTCGCAGTCGCGCGCGCCAGTCCTCGTCGAAAAGAATGTGGTCGAGTCCCTCTACGACGCTCATGCGATCCGAGACCGTCTTCGCGGCCGAAACCAAAGCGGAAAGATTCGTCTTCTGGAGGATGTCCGCCAACTCCCTGCGCTGCGCGTCGGGCAAGGCCAGCACTTCTTCGAGGATGCGCTTCAAGTCAGAGGGGCCCGGCCTGCAGCGCCTGCCGGAGCAAGCCGAGGGTTAGCCGCCGATCGGCCGACTTGTCCATCGCGAAAGCCTGAGTTGTACTGGTGGACGCGGGACGCAACGATGTCGAAGACCTGCCTCTCCGCTTGGAGGACGGGCGTGTCGGGCTCGGTCTCGACGGAATGGATAGCTGTGCTCCTCCTTCCATGCATCCACGAGATTCGGCGTTCTTCGGCCACCGCTCCTTCACATACTTCCGCATCTCGTCTCGCGCGGAGTCGATCAGCTTCTTGACCTCGTTCTGCTCGTTGCCGAGGTCGGCAAGCGCAATCATGTGTCGCAGCGGTCCACCGGGGAACGTCTTCGTACGAGACGAACGCCGAGCAGTCGAAGGCTTCGAGTCTGAACACCAGCGCGGACTTCCGGCGCAAACGAAGCCCGTGGGATCGCACATGTAAATCGTCTTCGCGCCCATGCTGGATGTCCACTCAACAAGGCGGATCCGCGGCCGTTGCAGGTCTGACGAGATGGGCTGGAGGGTTCTTCTTCGGATCGCTGAATCTGAGAAGCCGGATCGTTCCCACTCCTCGCCGTATTCACGCGTACGCTTGGGTAGCTGACAAGGTAGAGTGCAAGACGCCGAGTCAGGTACTCCTGTATCTCGCCTGCAAGGAGTGCCAGGTGTCCGTCATCGATCCCCTCGACTCGTACCACCGTTCCGGTCGCACTGCCACTCGCCCTTGACGGGCCTTTGTGACGCTCGTAGTTACTTCGCTGCCGCGACTCAGGACAATTTCGTAGGCCCAGGTCTGCCCACCTTCGCGGTATCTCGTGCGCCAGGTCGCTGTCTGACCGAGTGCCAGCGCGCGATAGCGACCGCGCCCCTCGGATCCGTGGAAGGACCGCCCATCCGCAGGTGCCGTGCGGGACGCGTCGACTTTGATCGATGCCCGAGCGTACCGAACGCCCGGTCCAACATGGCAAGGGGAATTCCGACGCCCCGATCGTGGACCTCGATGGCGGTCACCGACGCAAGTGGCGTCGCCTCGTGAACGACCTCAACAATGTCGGTTCCGGAGTCCAGCCGCGTTCCAGATCAGTTCCTCGACGGCCACCTTCGGCCCGCATTGGTACTGCTGCCGGATGTTCTCGTCAGTAGTCTCTGACTCGACGCGTGTCCACGGGCTAGTTGGCCTCCGTGGGCCTACATCCTACGTGGCCCAACCCCCCCGTGCGGCTGGCCATTCGCGAGCACCTATCCGCAGAGGCATCCGGCCCCGCGAAGAAGCGAGCTCACATCCCCTGCGATCTGCCGGGCGCAGACTGGAACCGCATCGCCGATGGCGGCGGGATTCGCGGGTAGGGCGGCTGGAGTGCTGTTCCGGACAGGTTGCGTGCCTGCCGCGACCGGTCCCCTCCGAGGTCTCCCTCAGCGCGACACCCGTTCTGGGAATACGCTCGATGCCATGGTCGAGTACTTGGACTCAAGCAGGGGCCGCCCCGAGGACGCGCTCGGGAATTGGCTCCGTACGAAGTTGGTCGCGGGCGTGCGGAGCTTCCGTTGCCGAGACGGGCTTCTTCTCCCTGGGCTCCTGCGTGATCACCTTGAAGTACTGGATGGAGTCGAAGTCGTGCGGCTGGTACTCGGGTCGAACGCTCCGGAGCAGCCGACCATCGAGGACGTTGACGCGCTTGTCCCGCTGCTCACCGACCCCGCCCGGCGATCCCTGACGATCGTTAGCTGTGCGGGAAGCGCTCTCTTCCATCCCAAGTCCATTCATCTGGTCGGGCCCGACGGAAGGCAGCCGGCTACGTTGGGTCCGCCAATCTGACCGAGGCCGGGCTTGGCCGAAATATCGAGGCAGGAGTCATCCTCGGGCATGGTAGCGACGTCGGCACTTAGTGCGCTAGCCGACGCGATCGACGCCTGGGCCCGCCGGACCGAGGATGGGGTATTCCAGATCAGGGTCCGTGAGGACTCGACGCACTGCTCGTGGAGCGGTGTACTGGTGACCGCCAGCGCGCTCGGCGTGCGAGTCGCGCCGCCGCGCGTGCCGATACCGAGGCGGCGCGCGGTGGGCAGCGGGGTTGCGAGTCGCGCGCCTTTGGCGTCCACTACGGCGCCATCCCCACGCGGACGGGTGAGGAAGGAGGTGCCGGGGTCATCGCAGAGGCCGGAGAGGCCCTCAAGGGGTGCGTGCTTGTCCAGCACCTTCGTTGGTGCAAGCGACTTCCGAGGAACGACGCCCAGCAGCCCAGCAACCCAAACTCGAATGTGCGCGGGATCCTCGGCCTATCGCGGGCAGGTTGGGGCATCACGCGGCGACCTACTTCCGTGAGGGTTCTTGGAGCTCGAAGACCTGGATCGACGTGGGCGAGAAGCAGGAGTGCCACGTTACGTTTACCATTGCGTTTCCAGGAAGAGATCCGGAGCAGCGTACGCTGAAGGTCAGCCACAAGCCGTCGCGCGAATCGGCGCAAGCCAACATCGTCACACATCTGCATTGGGGGAGAGACCTTATCGCTTGGCTGCGGGCCAATTCCCGAGTCGGAAACTGGGTTGTGATCCAACGCCACGAGGACGGTAGCTACTCGATCACGATCACCGAAGAACGTCCGGAGCTGGGCGCCCTAGGAACGGAGGCGACGATCCAAGAGGCGAGATCGAGCACGCTCGAGAGGTGGGAGCAGATCAGCGAAGCCCGGCAGGTGGCGGGCGATGCACGCGTCCACTTCCCGGCGGATACCGTCTCCAATTCGTCGCGTTGTCCCCCCGCCGCGCCCGGCTCACGAGATCCAGCTTGGGTAGATCGTAGCGCATATCAACGAGCGGTACGAGCAATCGTGCAATCTCGGATGGGACAAGCTCAAGTACTCCGCCGCCGTAGGAACGGCCCTCCAATTCAGTAGAGAGAAGCGTCATTGTGTTCTGGAAGCCAGCCACAAGGTCCTGATGCCCTCGCCGTGAATCCAGGGAGCATTTCACCCCGATAGATCGTGTCAGTCGTCAGAACCCCTGGCCTCGTTCAGCATAGTAGGCGGTGATAGAGATGCGCTCGCTTAGTCAGTAGTAGTCGGCCGACCTTGATGTGTGGAACGCGGTACCAAGGCTCTCGGATTCGGCACTTGTAACGCGCGGGGAGCCCCTCTGCCGCGCCCCCGGCCATGTACGCGACTGCCCCATTGATAGGAGCTGGACGGTCAGCGGAAAAGTCGAGAATCCAAGTCCGACTTCCATTTTTGCGGGCTGCGCGATGGTCAGCCTTGCGGAAGACAATGCCGGGACAGTCGGAGGTCCGTGCGAGGAATGGCCTCGCCCACGGGTCTAGTTCGTGTGCAGCTCGCGCTCTGGTCGTCAACAGTGAAGAACGAATTGGCACCCGGTTACGGTCGAGACCTCGAGTCCGAGCCACTTCCCCAAGCTGGTGGATGGTCGGCAGACGCCCGTACCGCATCGAAAGCAGTCACTTCATCCTCGGTCAGGAGGTACTGCGTCCACGAGATGCGCCCTGTCCTGAGATGCTGTGCTTCCAATGGGTCTCAGAGACCAGCTTGGTGCTCGCAGAAAGCCACGCGGCGCGACGGTGCGGTGCGGCAGGCACGCCGCCCGCTCAGGACCACCACGTCCTGGAGCAACTCCGGAAACGTGTCTCGCGGGAAGAGGTCCACTTGGGCGATGGCGAAGTTCCGCACGAGGAACGTACGGAAAACCCCCGCAGAGACCGTGGAGACAAATTCGCTTGGAAGAACCAATGCAAACGCCCCGCCTGCCTCTAGTCGTGAGAGGCTGAGAATAGCGAACGGGATCCAGAGGTTGGACACGCCACCAAGTTTGATGCCCAAAGCGCTGCGCCTGACGCTCGAACAGCTCGCGCTGGCGTGATATCGACGAACTGATAGCGAACGAACGGCGGGTTGCCAACTCACCGCGTCGAACACGTGCGGCGTGACGTTCGCCCCATTCGAAAAAGCACTGACTCGACACAGAACCCGCCATGCCAGATTCCCGCACGATCCTCGAACACTTGGTGGCCTCGCCGCGGTCTAGCTCGACCGCCGTTACCGTAGGTGGGGCGATTACGCGATGGTCCCGGGCCTCCAGCGAGTCCTCGGAGAACACGCACCATCACCGGCCGAAGGCTCAAGCCATGCAGTTGGTCCCTCCTCGACTTCGCATCAGCGCCCGTTACCCTGCGGATGCAGAAGTCCACAACTGGGCGGGCAGTGTAGTAGCCGCCGCGCAGCTTGTTCGCCGCAATGGTGTCGATGAGTTTCAAGATGCTCCGCCCACTAGGGCCTCGTTCGCCGGTCAATTCGCTGCCTCCGCGCCATGCGTTGCGACACCGCCTTCGCAACCGCCTCCGCGGCCTCCCGGAGCCGCGGCATCGTCCGTGTGAAGGTACCGCAAGGTGACGACGCCCCCGGCCGATGCCCGAGGATCCGCCCGATCGTGGCCACGTCGATCCCCGCGGCCGCGAGGAGCGTGGCGGCGCGTGTGGCGAAGCTGGTGCCAGCCGCTCCGGGGGACCCCGGCCCGGTCCATGAGGCGGTGGAGGGCCTTGTAGAGCGAGGAATCGGACTTCGGGAGGCGGCGGCAGACCCGGCCCGAGCGCTGGCGGTGGCGCTCCAGGACCTCCCTGAGGGGCTCCGACATGGGGAGCCGGAGGGGGCGGCCGGTCTTGGACCGGGGGCGGGTGATGAACCCGCCGTCCAGGTCCACCTCCTTCCAGGTGATGGCCCGGAGGTCGGCCCGGGAGAGGCCGGTGAACAGGGCCAGGGCGACGGGGACCTCGAGGTAGTGGCCCCGGGCCGCGTCGAGGAGGCGGCGGCACTGCTCGGCGGAGAGGGCCTCGCGGTGCTCGAGGGGGCGGGCGCGGGGCGGCTTGAACTCGCCGACGAAGTCCCCGCACGCGTAGCCCACGGCGCCGCACCAGGCGATGAAGCGGCGGTAGACGCCGAGCGCCTGGCGGACCCGGCTGGGCGACCACCCGCGCGCGCTCGAGCGAGCGCCTCCAGCATCGGGCGGGACCACTCGCGCCATCGGGCGCTCGGCCCACTCGTCGAGCAGCGGCTTCAGCTTGTCGGCGTCGTGGTCGAGCGTGCCCTGGCGGCGGCCCGAGACCTTGAGGTGCTTCAGGTACTCGGCGACGGCGCGCTTCGGGGTCGGCGGTCTGCGTCGGCGCCGCGGCGCGTGCGCTTGCCGGCGTTCATCGCGGCGAGCTCGTACTGCGCCTCCTTCTCGGTGATGGGGCCGAGCGACGCGGTGGCGCACCTTGCCCTGCGGCCACCTTCGCGCCACTCGATGGCCCAGGTCGTGAGACCCGTGGAGCGTTCCGTTCGCGAGCGTAGCCAGGGCATCCGAGACTCCATTCCGTTGGACGTGCGCAGCAGTACCTCGCCGGCGCGTGGAAGGGAGCAAGGAAGACGTCGCCGCAGCGACGCGACCTGAGAGCGCCGTCCCAGCACCGGTGCTGGGACGGTATGTACCTTTCGACGCAGACGCGAAAGTGAGCGCAAGCGCCGATCCGCCGCAAAGGGCCAGTAACTGGCCGCGTGGGCGCGGTGTGAATGGCGGGAGTGACGGGACTCGAACCCGCGACCTCCGGCTTGACAGGCCGGCGCTCTAAACCAGCTGAGCTACACCCCCGGTCGCGACCAGAGAGGGAGGGAGTGTAGGTCCCGCCCCGGCGCCGTCAACGTCGGGGGGGTGTCGCGTTGGTCCGTGCGGCGCCCCGATGGGGGCGTTGTGGAGCCGGATGTGCCGCGCTCGGCGTCCGCACGCGGTGGGGGTGCGCCGTCGGTCTCGATTCGGCCTCCATGGCCGGCGCGCGCGCCACGGCCTGCGGTGTGCGCGCTGCGTGGGACTGCGCTCGGTGGGCCCGTCGCGGCAGGACGGTTCCGTGGGCACGGCGCGGGGGGCCGCGGGGGGGCCGCGGGGGCGGGCCGCGCCATTCCAGGGTCGGACCGGGGCCGGCCGCTAGGCTGGCGACCCCGTCCGGGGGGCCGCCCCCGACGGGGCCTCGGAGGGCTTCCCCATGCGGATCGGAGTGGTCGGTACCGGGTACGTCGGGCTCGTGGCGGGGGTCTGCTTCGCCGACACCGGCCACGACGTGGTCTGCGTGGACACGGTGCCCGGCAAGGTCGAGGCCCTCCGGGCCGGCCGGATCCCGATCTACGAGCCCGGCCTCGAGCCGATTCTCCACCGTGCGCAGCGCGAGGGCCGGATCGCGTTCACCACGGACCACGCTGTGGCCGTCAAGGGGGCCGCGGTCGTCTTCATCGCGGTCGGGACGCCGGAGGGACCCGACGGCGCGCCGGACCTCCAGTACGTGGGTGCGGCCGTGGACGACGTGGTGAAGCACGCCGACGGCCCCCTCGTCCTCGTCCTCAAGAGCACGGTCCCCGTCGGCACCGCGGCCTGGGTCCGCGACCGCGCCGTGTCGCGGACGGAGCGGCCGGTCTCGGTGGTCAACAACCCCGAGTTCCTGAAAGAGGGGGCCGCGGTCGATGACTTCCTTCGTCCCGACCGCGTCGTGATCGGAACCGACGACGACCACGCCTGGGAGGTCATGCAGGAGCTCTACGACCCCTTCGTGCGCTCCGGGCGCCCGATCCTCCGCATGAGCAACCAGGCGGCCGAGCTCACGAAGTACGC
Organism: uncultured Planctomycetota bacterium; assembly: GCA_963752285.1. Classification (GTDB taxonomy): domain Bacteria; phylum Planctomycetota; class PLA2; order PLA2; family JAEUHO01; genus CAVVXN01. Next base: position 2,335,555 of record CAVVXN010000005.1, on the reverse strand, counting down.
CGCGAACGCCATGCTCGCGACGCGCATCTCGTTCATGAACGAGATCTCCCGCGTCTGCGACGCCGTGGGCGTGGACATCGAGCAGGTGCGCCGCGGTCTCGCCAGCGACTCGCGGATCGGGCCCGCCTTTCTCTATTCGGGCTGCGGATACGGCGGGTCGTGCTTTCCCAAGGACACGCAAGGGCTGATCCACGTGGGCCATCGGTACGGCGTTCCCATGGAGATCGTCACCGCGACCGAGCGCATCAACGATCAGCAGAAGGCGCGGCTCGCCGACAAGGTGAAGGAGCGTCTCGGCCCCGACCTGCGCGGCCGCCGTGTCGCTCTCTGGGGACTGGCATTCAAGCCGCAGACCGACGACGTGCGCGAGGCGCCGGCCCTCGTGGTGGCGGAGGCCCTGGTCGAGGCCGGTGCGTCGGTCGTCGGGACCGACCCCGAGGCGGAGTCGGGCTTCCGGGCTGTCGTCCCCGTCGAGATCGAATACGCGCCCGGCCCCTACGAGGCCGCCCAGGGCGCGGACGCGATCGTCCTCTGCACGGAATGGAACGAGTACCGTCAGCCCGACTGGAACCGCCTGCGGGGACTCGTCCGCACGCCCGTCGTGTTCGATGGGCGAAACCTCTACGACTCGAAGAGGCTCGAGGCCGCTGGTTTCGAGCACCACGGCATGGGACGGCGCGGAACCGCCGCCCCGCGTCCGGCGTCGGCGCGCACCACGTAGGCCGTCCACTCGGCGCGGGTGGACCGCGCGCTGCCGATTCATTCGGCATCCCCCGTCGTCGCGAGGCGCCTGCGGAGCGCGAGGTCGAGCCAGCGTCGGGCGGTCCGGGCGGTCTCGGGGCCGTCTTCGCGCGCGGCGTCCCGCCAGTCGGCCTCGGCCTCCTCGAGGGCGCGCGCGGCGCCGCGGCGGTCGCCGCGGAGGAGGAGCAGTCGCCCCAGCTCGTCGTGGACCGCGATGCGGACCGATGGCGCGGCGCGTTCCTTCCTTGCGCGCCGTGAGAGCGTGCGGAGCGCCGCGAGATCTCGTGCCTCGAACGCGTCCTCGCTCCGCGCTTCCAGTGCCCGGTCTGCGAGGTGCGCGGAGACGGGCCGCGCGAGGTCCAGGACCTCGTCGAGCAGGGGGTCGGCCGTCTCGAGATCGCCCTCGCGCCGGAGGAGGAGGGCGAGGTCCATCGTTGCGTCGAGGCGCGCGCGGTCGCGGCGTGGGCCGAGACGCGCCCGTCGTTCCGCGAACGCGATCGCGCCGTGGACGAGCCCCGCCCGCTCGAGCGCCGACGCGACACCCGCGATCGCCCGCGCGTACGTCCGGTCCGTGGGGTTCGCGGCCTCGATCGCCTGCCGAAACGCCCGGACCCTGGGCGCCCAGGCGTCCCCGACGACGTGTCGGGCGTCGTCGAGCCGGCGGCGCGCCTCGACGGGACCGCCGCGTGCGGCCTGGGCGGCGCACGCGAGGACGAGGAGGACGGCCGCCATTCCGCGCGCCGCGGTGCCGAGCCCGGCGCGGCTCACGGCGTGGAGGTCCGAGACCGCGCGGGTGTCGCCTCGCGTGACCGGTTCGGGAGGGCCGGGCCTGCGCTCGCGGGCGGCCCCGCGGCGTCCGCGCGGCCGACGCGCGGGACCGGCGGGCGCCACCAGGCACCCAAAGCCAGGAGCACGGCGGCGAGCAGCGCGAGCGGGAGCGGAAGCACGCGCGTGCCGCCGCGCGGTGGAAGGCCGAGGCGCCGGCGCACCTCGGCCTCGACCCGCAGGGGGAGGGCGGAGTCGAAGGGCGCCTGGCGCGCCTCGGAGCCGAGACGTCTCAGCCGACGCTCGAATCCGTCAAGGGGCGCGGGGGGGTGGGCGGTTCTCATGGTGGACGTCTCCGTTCCCGCTCCGGGGCGGGCTGTCGGTCTCGCGTTCGATCTCGCGGTCGATCTCGCGGCGAAGCATCGTGCGCGCGCGGTGAAGTCGCATCTTCACCGTACTCTGCGTGAGGCCGAGGAGCTCAGCCGTCTCACGCGTGCTGAGGCCTCGTACGTAGTGCAGGTGGATCGGCCCCGCGTAGGTGGGCGGCAGGGTCCGAAGCGCCTTCTGAAGCGCGCGCTCCACCTGGTCGGGCTCGGGGCGGGGCGTCGCGGCGGGCGCGAGCGGGGATCGGACGTCGTCCTGGACGGCGTCGAGCGACTCGGGGCGCAGCCCACGTGGCCCGCGCCGGCGGAGCCAGCTCACGGCGCGGCACCGGCCGACGCGGTAGCACCATCGTCGGAGATGCGTCGCGTCGGTGATGCCCGAGAGCGCGTCCCACGCTCCGATCAGGACGTCTTGTGCGACGTCGTGCGCGGCGTGGAAGTCGCCGCCGAGATAGAAGGTCAGGTACCGGACGAGGTCCGGCGCCATGCGTTCCGCGACCTGCCGAAACGCCCGCGGGTCCCCGGCACGGGCACGGCGGACCGCATCGTCGAGTCGAGGGTCCATGCGCCTCCCGTGGGCCCCCGCTCGACGGGGGCCGCGGGAGGTACACCGCGCGAGCGGCGCGGGTGGTCACGCGGCCCCCCTCTTCGCGAGCACTGCTCTACGCGGGACACGATCGCCGGGTCAAGCACGGAGCGCGTCGCGGAGTCCGAAGAGCGGCCAAGAGTCGGACCCCCGTCCGGGTAAGGATCGGGCGTGTGCCCAGCCGGAAGCCGGACGGGAGCCGGGTGGGGACTGGGCGGGGGCCGGGCAGGCACCCGGTGCGGACCCGGTGCCAACCGCGTGCGGCCGCATGTGACCGGTGACGCGCCTCGTGCGATGGACGTATGCAGAGGAGCGGGCGCACTTGGGGTTCGTTGCGGCGGATGCGCCACGGCGGAGATCGAGAGCGCGGCGGGGCGCGGGGCAAGGGTCGCGGGGCAAGGGGGAAGGGGAGCGGCGAAGGGGGCCGGACCGCGCGGGGCGGGCGCATCGTGCGGGACGCGCGAATCGTGCGGGATGGGCGGATCGTGCGGGACGGGCGGACGGCGCGGTACCGGGGGACGGCGCGGTACCGGGGGACGGCGCGGTACCGGGGGACGGTGCGAGACGGGCGGACGGGGGCGGACGGGCGGACGACGCGGGACGGGGGAACGCGGCGAGTCGGGGAGACCGTGGCGAGAAGGGCGGCGGGAATGGCGGCGAGAAGGGGGGGAGAAGGGGCGGGCACGAGGGCGGAAACGGGGCCGAAACCGTCGGGCGCGGGGCGGGTATCAGGGGGGGCACCGCGATCGCGGATGCGACCGCGCGGGTGGCCGTGCTCGCGACCTCGATCCTGGCTGCGACATCGACATCGACATCGACATCGACATCGAGATCGAGATCGCGATCGACATCGACATCGAGATCGAGATCGAGATCGGAGTCGCGCTCGACGTCGAGAACGACGTGGACGCACGAACAAGGAGCAAGAAGATGCGACGCCTGGGAATCTTCGTGGCCGTGGGCGCGGCGGCCCTCTACCTCGCGCCGGGAGCGTCGGCCGATCCGGGCGGTCGTGCCACACGCGGACCGCGCGCGCGCGCAGCGTGTCCGCGGGCGCTCGAGCGGTTCGACACCAACCACGACGGCACGCTCGACGAATCGGAGCGCGCCGCCGCGCGCGAGACCATGGAGAAGGCGCGCGCCGAGCGTCGCGCCCAGGCGCTCCGCGAGTTCGACGAGAACGGTGACGGGAGGCTCGACGCCGCGGAGCGCGAGAAGATGCGGGCTGCGATGCACGCGCGGTTCCTCGAGAGGGTGAAGGAGAGGCTCGACACCGACCACGACGGCGTGGTCAGCGACGCCGAGAAGGCCGCCGCGAAGGACCGGGTCCGCGCGCGCATCCTCGACCGCCTCGACACGAACCACGACGGCACGGTCAGCGACGAGGAGAAGGCCGCTGCCAAGGAGAAGGCCCACGCCCGGATCCTCGAGCGCTTCGACGCGAACCACGACGGCACCCTGGACGACGCCGAGAAGGCGGCCGCCCGGCGCGCGTTCGAGCGAAGCCCGCGCGGCCGCCGGTTCCTCCGGTGGAGGCACCGTCACGGCGCGGACGGCGCTCGCGGCGCCGCGCCGAGCGCGAGCTGAACGCCCGACCGCCCGCCGTCCTCGCGCACGGCCTCCATCGGTCCCGAACGGGGCTCCCCACCCGGTCTCAGCCGGTGGGGAGTCCCGTCGTTTCGGAGACGGTCTTCTCGAAGACGAGGTCGTCGCCCGCGACGTCCACCCGCACCGTGTCCCCGAGCCCGATCTCGCCGTCGAGGATCCGCTTTGCGAGGCCGTTCTGGATCTTGCGCTGGATCAGGCGGCGCAGGGGGCGCGCCCCGTAGATCGGGTCGAAGCCCTCCTCCGCGAGGCGGTCCTTCGCGGCATCCGTGACCCGGAGCTCGATCCCCCGCTCGCTCACGAGCGCGGCGAGGCTCTCGAGCTGGATGTCCACGACCTTCCGGATCTGGTCGCGGTCGAGTCGGTGGAACACGATCACGTCGTCGATCCGGTTCAGGAACTCGGGCCGGAACGCGGCGCGGAGCGCGTCCATGATGCGGTGGCGGATCGCCTCGTCGGAGAGGTCGGGTTCCATCACGGCCTGGCTGCCGAGGTTGCTCGTCATGATCACGACGGTGTTCGTGAAGTCCACGGTGCGACCCTGGCCGTCGGTCAGACGTCCGTCGTCGAGAACTTGGAGCAGCGCGTTGAAGACCTCGGGGTGGGCCTTCTCGATCTCGTCGAAGAGCACGACCGAATAGGGGCGCCGGCGCACCGCTTCGGTGAGCTGTCCGCCCTCCTCGTAGCCGACGTACCCCGGAGGCGCGCCCACCAGGCGCGCGACCGTGTGGCGCTCCTGGTACTCGCTCATGTCGATGCGCACCATCGCCTTCTCGTCGTCGAAGAGGAACCCGGCGAGAGCCCGCGCGGTCTCGGTCTTGCCGACGCCGGTCGGACCGACGAAGAGGAACGACCCGTACGGGCGTGTCCCCGACGTGAGCCCCGCGCGGCTGCGGCGGATCGCGTCCGAGACGGCCTCGAGGGCGTCGTCCTGCCCGACGACGCGCTGGCGCAGGCGGTCCTCCATGTGGAGCAACCGGTCGCTCTCGGACTCGAGCATCCGCGAGACGGGGATTCCCGTCCACCGCGACACGACCTCGGCGATCTCCTCCTCGCCCACCTCCTCCTTGAGGAGCCTTCTGTCGCCGTGGCGGCGAAGCTGCGCCTCGGCGTCGCCGATCCGGCGCTCGAGGGACGGGATCACCTCGTAGCGGAGGCGCGCGGCCTCCTCGAGGTTGCCTTGCCGCTCCAGGAGGTGTTGGCGCTCGCGACCCTGCTCGAGCTGCTCCTTGAGCGCCTGGACGTCGTGGAGCTGCGACCGCTCGGCGTCCCACTGCGTCTTGAGCGCCGTCTCCCGCTCGTGCTGGTCGGCCAGCTCCTTCTCGAGCGCCTGGAGCCGCTCCTTGCTCGCGCGGTCCTTCTCCTTGGCGAGCGCGAACCGTTCCATCTCGAGGCGCGAGATCTGGCGTTGGATCGCGTCGAGCTCCTTCGGCACGGAGTCGATCTCGAGCCGGAGCGCGCTCGCGGCCTCGTCCACCAGGTCGATCGCCTTGTCCGGGAGCTTGCGGTCGGGGAGGTAGCGGGTCGAGAGACGTACGGCCGCGACGACCGCGGCGTCGGTGATGCGCACCCCGTGGTGCACCTCGTAGCGCTCCTTCAGGCCACGGAGGATCGCGATGCTCTCCTCGAAGCCCGGCTCGTCCACGAAGACGGGCTGGAACCGCCGCTCGAGGGCCTTGTCCTTCTCGACGTGCTTGCGGTACTCGTCGAGCGTGGTCGCGCCGACGCAGTGCAGGTCGCCACGCGCCAGCGCGGGCTTCAACAGGTTCGCCGCGTCCGCGGCGCCCTCCGCCGCGCCGGCGCCCACGATCGTGTGGAGCTCGTCGATGAAGAGCACGACCTCGCCGGCCGAGGCCTCGATCTCCTTCAGCACGGCCTTCATGCGCTCCTCGAACTCGCCGCGGTACTTGGACCCGGCGAGGAGGGATCCGAGGTCGAGCGCGAGGAGTCGCTTGTCCTTGAGCTGCTCGGGGACGTCGCCGGCGACGATGCGCCGCGCGAGCCCCTCGACGATCGCCGTCTTGCCCGTGCCCGGCGCGCCGATCAGCACGGGATTGTTCTTCGTGCGCCTCGTGAGCACCTGCATCACGCGACGGATCTCCTCGTCGCGTCCGATCACGGGGTCGATCTTGCCCTGGCGCGCCCGCTCCGTGAGGTCGAGCGTGTACTTCTCGAGCGCGGCGTAGCGGCCCTCGGGGTCGGCGTCCGTCGCCTTCTGCGCGCCCTTGAGCTCGCCCGTCGCCCGCTCCACCGCCTCGGCGGTCGCGCCGTGCGTGCGGAGGAGGTCGTACGCCGCGCCCTTCCCCTCCGCGAGGAGGCCCAGGAGCAGGTGTTCGGCCGAGACGTACGCCTCCCCGCCCTTCTTCGCGATCTTCGCGGCCCGCTCGAGGGCGTCGCCGAGCCGGCGCGAGGGCCGGGGCGTCGAGCCGCCCTCCTGGCGCGGAAGGCGTTCGAGCTCGCGGCGGACGAGCACCTCGAGCGCCTGGACGTCGGTGCCCGTGCGTCCGAGCACCGCGGGGACGATGCCGCCCGACTGCCCGAGGAGCGCCAGGAGGAGGTGTTCCGGAGTGAGCTCCGGATGTCCCGACGCCGCCGCGCTCTCGTGGGCGGCCTGGAGCGCCTCGCGGCTCTTGTGGGTCAGCTGGTCCGGGTTCAACAATCGTCACTCCTCTCCGTGTCGGCGGCCCGCGCGCGCGGGCCCAATCTACGTCATGGAGCCGGAGCGTCGCCGCTCCGGCTCCGTTCTCGTCGGTCCGTCCGGGGCGCGGTCCGCGCGCCGGCGCTCAGTGGATCTCGAGGGTCCTCGGCTTGGCGGACTCGGACTTGGGCAGCTTGATCGTCAGGACGCCGTCCTGGAACTGCGCCTCGGCCTTCTGCGTGTCCACGCCGCTCGGGAGGCTGAACGACCGGTGGAAGGTCCCGTAGCGGCGCTCCACGCGGTGGTAGTCGTGCTTGTTCTCCTCCTTCACGAACCTCTTCTCGCCCGCGATCGTGAGGACGCCCTCCTCGATCGTGATCTTGACGTCCTGCTTCGTGAGGCCCGGCAGCTCCGCGTGCACGAGGAGCGCGTCGTCGCTCTCGCTGATGTCCACGGCGGGGCTGACCATCTGGCCCCCTTCGGAGCGGGCGCGCCAGAGGTCCTCGAAGCGGCGGCTGAAGTCCCAGAAGGGCGAGAAGACGTCTACGGGTTCCCGGTGCATGAGCTCCTTTTCCATGGGTTCTCTCCTTCATCGTTCGCGGGGACGGTGCGCCGGGCGCCGCCCGCGGGTGGAATGGACCGGACGGGGCAGCGCCCCGCGACCACCCGCACCAAGGCAACGCCCGTACCAGTCGCACGTCGGAGCGCGAGCGGCGGATCGTCGGCAGGCGCGGGGTGCGCCCCGGTACGTCCAAGCCGGAGATCGCCACGTCGGCACGCCGAAACGGCAGATCCCCGCCGCACGAGCGCGGTCGGACCGCGGAGGCCCCGGATTCAGGACGCCGGTGCGGCCTCGAGGAACGGGCGGAGCGCCCTCTCGACGGCCTCGACCACGAACGGGCTCGCGGCGACGAGCGGCAGACGGACCGTCGGCTCCGGGAGCGCGCCCGCGAGGACGAGCGCGGCCTTCACGGGGATCGGGTTCGTCTCGAGGAAGAGCGCCTCGAAGAGGGGCGCGAGGCGCTCGTGCCGGGCGAGCGCGCGGTCGAGGGACCCCGATCGGGCCGCGCGGACGAGGTCGCCGACGGCGCGGGGCACGACGTTGCTCGCGACGCTCACCACGCCCACCGCGCCGAGCGCGATCATCGGGAGGGTCAAGCCGTCGTCGCCCGAGAGGACGGGCACGGCCGACACGCGCCGGATCCGCGTCACGCGATCGACCCCGCCCGTCTCCTTGATTGCGACCACGCCGCCCGCCTTCGCGACGCGTGCGAGCAGGTCCACCTCGATCGGCGCGCAGCCGCGCGAGGGGACGTGGTAGAGGACCGCCGGCAGCCCGCCGTCGTCGATCATGGCGCGGAAGTGCCGGTAGAGGCCCTCTTGCGTGGGCTTGTTGTAGTAGGGCCCGACCGCGAGGCACGCGTCCGCACCCGCACGCCGCGCGGCGCGGGTCATCGCGACGGAGTGGGGCGTGTCGTTCGTGCCGGTGCCCGCCACGACCGGCACGCGCCCCGCCGCGGCCTCGACCGTCCGTTCGATCACCCGGACGCGCTCGTCGTCGGTCAGGGTGGGGGACTCGCCGGTCGTGCCGCACGGCACGAGGAAGTCCACGCCCATCGCGATCTGGTGCTCGACGAGCGCGGCGAGGAGGCCGAGGTCCACGGCGCCGTCCCGAAGCGGCGTCACGAGCGCGGTGCCGACGCCCTCCACGGGCCTCGTCGCCCCGTCCGCGCCTTCTCGTCCCTCGACCGGCACGTCAGGCCTCGCCGCTCGCGGAGAGCTCGCGCGCCCGCCCGAGGAGCTCGCGCATCTCGCGGACCGCGGCGGACATCCCGACGAAGAGCGCGCGACCGATGATCGCGAAGCCGATGTTCAGCTCCTCGACGTCGGGGATCGCCGCGACCAGGCCGACGTTGAGGTAGTCGAGGCCGTGCCCCGCGTGGACCCGGAGCCCGAGCTGCTTCGCCGCGGCCGCCGCGCGACGGAGCGCCGAGTACTCGTGGACGCGCCGCGCCTCGGTGTTCGCGTCCGCGTACCGCCCCGTGTGGAGCTCGACAGCGTCGGCGCCGACCTCGTTCGCGGCGAGGAGCGCCTGTTCCTCCGGGTCCACGAACACCGACACCTGCACCTCGGCCGCGTGCAGCTTGTCGATGGCCTGCCGGACGGCGTCGCGGTGCCGCACCACGTCGAGGCCGCCCTCGGTCGTGAGCTCCTCCCGCCGCTCCGGGACGAGACAGGCCTGGTCGGGCTTCACGCGGCAGGCGACACCCACCATCTCGGGCGTGGCGGCCATCTCGAGCGCCAGCGGGGCGTCGAGCGCGGCGCGGACCACCTCGACGTCCGCGTCCTGGACGTGACGGCGGTCCTCGCGAAGGTGCATCACGACGTGGTCGGCGCCCCCGAGGAGGGCCGCGTGCGCCGCGGCGACGACGGAAGGAGAGCGGCCGCGTCGCGCCTGCCGGACGGTCGCCACGTGATCGACGTTGACTCCGAGTCGGATCATGCGACGAATTGTAGGCGCCACGGCCCCCGGCGGGGACAGGACCATGCACATCGAGGCCGGTCGCTTCAAGGGGCGGACGCTCCCGCCCGCCAGCCACGCACGGCCGGCGGGCGCGCGCCTGAGGAAGAGCCTGTTCTCGGCGCTCGGTCCCCGGCTCGAGGGCGCGCGCGTGCTCGACCTCTTCGCGGGCGCGGGTGGGTTCGGCCTCGAGGCGCTCTCGCGCGGCGCGGCCGAGGTCGTGCTCGTCGAGCGCGACGCGGGACGCGCGGGCGCCCTCGAGCGCTGGCTCCGCTCGGCCGGGGCCGAGGGCGAGGCGCGCGTGGTCCGGACGGACGCGCTCGCGGGCCGGCTCCCCCCCGGGCCCTTCGACCTGATCTTCGCGGACCCGCCGTACGCGGCGTGGTCCGAGGGGGAGGCGGCGGGGATGGTGGACCGCGCGCTCGCCCGTCTGGCGCCCGAGGGCCGCGTAGTCCTCAAGGTGCCGGCCCGCCTCGAGCTGCCCCGGGGCACCGTGGGCGTGGAGGAGCGCCGGCGGCGGGTCGGCGGCGCGGCGTGGGTCGTGGTGCGGCCCCCGGGGCGCGGCGCGGAGGCCTGAGCGGGCGGGGGGGCGGGCGGGCCGCGGTCCGCGCGCGGGCGCCGCGCCTCGGGCGGGCGGCGTCCGTCAAGGCGGCGGGTCGCCCGGCCGATGGAGGAGGGTGCAGGACGACCACCTCGACCCGCCGCGTCCGCCGGACCTATCATGCGCTACATGCCCTCCATGCCCCGGCACGGCCGCATCGAGACGGGCGCGCTCGCGCGCGCGCCGCAGACGGCGCGTCCGGCCCCCGGTCGTCGCCGGCTCGAGCCGATCGGCCCCGAGAAGCTGAGGCGGCTTCGCGAATCGATCCTGAACGGGTCGTACCCGCTCGACGCCGCGGTGATCGGAGGGCTGGCTAAGATGTTCCTCGGCCCCGACGGACCGCCCTCGCCCGAGAAGAAGTAGAGCGGCGTCCGAAACGAGGGGCCGCGTCCTCGGGGGAGGAGATGGCCTTGCGACGCGCGCTCGCCTTCGCCACGGCTGGCCTGCTCCTGGCCCTCGCCCTCGACCGGCCGGCTCGGGCCGGCTGGTGGGACGACCTCGACAAGGGGCAGAGCGTCGGTCTCGGGGACCTGATCGCGCAGCCCGATCGCTACCGCACCGGGCTCGTCAGCTTCTTCTGCATCTTCCACCGTCGCGACCAGGTGTTCAACCCGATCGCGACGCCGTTCCACCCCGCGCGGTACGCGAACGTGGCGGTCTGGGCCGACGGCGCCGCGGTGTGGGACCAGGACACCTACGCGCACGACTTCCCGTTCCTCTACATGGACCAGCAGAACCCGCAGCACGACGCCCTCACGTCTCTCGAGGCGTTCACGCGGATCGAGGTCACGGGCCGCGTCCGCTCGATCCTCCGCTCGATCCCGCAGATCGAGGTGGTCTCGTTCCGTCCGACCTCGCAGCGTGTCGGCGGATACGTCGTGCAGAGCGTGATGGCCGGCGATCGGCACGCCGAGGCGGGCGACCTCGACCTCGCGTACGAGAACTACCGCCGCGCCCTGACGCCCGACCTTCCGCCCGCGTACGAGATGCTGGTGAAGAAGCGCGTCGCCGAGGCCTTGCGCCGCCTCGGACGCGGGGACGAGGCGGACCGCATGGACGGCGGGGGCATCGTCGCGTCGTCCGGCGCGCCCGAGACGCGTCCGGTCGTGCCGGGCGGGAGCGGCGGACTCCTCGGCGACCCGCTCCCGGGCCCCGCGGGACCGCCGCCGGGACTCGGCGGGCCGGTGGCCGTCGCGCCGCCGCCTTCGGCCGCGGGCGCGCCCGCTGGTACGCCCCCCGGGCCCGGCCAACCCGGTGCGCCACCCGGCGTCATCACCTCGGACCTGCCCGGACAGCCTGTCGGCGCGGGCCCCCTCACGACGGACCTCCCGGGAACGCCCGTGGGTGCGCCTTCGCCCCCGCGCGCCGCGCCGCCGGCGCGGCCTGCCAGCGGTGCCGGACCCGCGTCCCCTGCGCGCGGGGCACCGCCGAAGCCACGGACCGACGACCTTCCCGGCACGCCCGACGACGAGGCCGAGGCGCCGACGCCGCCGCCGCCCGTGCCCGCGGGTGCACCGCGGAGACACGCACCGCGCCTGACCGGAGTCAAGTGACGTCGAGCGCGTTCGGGCGCGCGCGGTGCGCCGTGGACTTTGGTCGTGCACCCGAGCATCCGCGCTAGCCTCTCGGCGTCTCGTGGCCGTGGGGATGGACGAGACGTGGACGACGGCGCCGTGAGGCGAACCCGTCGATCGGAGCGAATCCTGATGACGCAGAACGATGAGGATCGCGCTCCCGACCGTCGAGAGACGGAGGGGGCGGAGGGCGCGGGCGAGCGACTGCACAAGTTCCTCGCCTCGACGGGCGCGGGGTCGCGCCGTGAGTGCGAGACCTTCATCGCCCAGGGCCGGGTCTCGGTGAACGGCCAGGTCGTGAGCAAGATGGGCGTGAAAGTGGACCCCGAGCGCGACACCGTCCTGCTCGACGGCGAGCGCGTGCGCCCGCAATCGCTCGTCTACTACCTCGTGAACAAGCCCGTCGGCCACATCTGCACGAACGCCGACGAGCGCGGACGCCCGCGCGTCGTGGACCTCGTGCCCGAGGCGCGCCGCGTCTACACGGTCGGGCGCCTCGACGCCGAGAGCACGGGTCTCATCCTGCTCACGAACGACGGCCAGATCGCGAACGTCGTCTGCCACCCGCGCTACCGCATCGAGAAGCGGTACCAGGTGGTGATCCGCGGCCACGTCACCCGGGCGCAGCTCGCCCGGGCCGCCGCCGGCGTCTGGCTCGCCGAGGGGCGCTCCTCGCCGGCGCGCGTGCATCCCGTCGGCTACAACCCCAAGCGCGACGAGAGCGTGCTCGAGATCGTGATCCTCGAGGGGCGGAACCGCGAGATCCGCCGTGTGTTCGCGAAGGTCGGCCTGCACGTCAAGCGCCTTCGCCGCACCCACGTCGGGCCGCTCGAGATCGGCGAGCTCCCGCCGGGCGCCTGGCGGAAGGTGGACCCCAGGGACCTCGGTTTCATCGCCGACGCCGAGCGCATGTACCTCGCGAACAAGGAGGCCTGGGACGCCGAGCTCCCGCCCGAGCGGCCCCGGCCCAAGCGGGCCCTGAAACGCGGGCCCCGCAAGTCGCCTGCCGGGAAGGGCCCGGTGGGCGCCCTGCCCGCCCGCGGGCACCGTCGCGCCGGCGGGCGCGCCGGAGGCCCCTCCGGTGGCGCCCGGCGGCGCGCCCGGGCGGCGGCGCGCCGGGCGGCGGCGCCACGCCGGGTCGCCGTCGTCGGCGTCCGTACGGCTCCTGAGCGGACGCGGGCACGGGCCGGGGACGCCACGCGCACGGGGACGCTCGCGCGGCGCAGGACGTCGCATTCTCCACGCGCTCCACGCGAAGCGCGCGGCCCCGCACAGGCGAGCCGTCGGGCGCGGGGTGACTTGCCTCGCCGGCGTACGTACAATCCCGCGCCACGGCGAGCGCCCTTAGCTCAACGGATAGAGCACCGGCCTCCGGAGCCGGGGATAGGGGTTCGATTCCCTTAGGGCGTACCACCGATGCCGGCGGTCCCGTTCCCGGGGCCGCCGGTGTTTTGTCCCCGTCGCCCACCGAGAGCGGTGCCGGGGTTGACAACGTCCGGCTGGGAGGTGCCCATGGCCCGATGGGACGACCTGCACCGTGCCATTGCCGCGCGCGACCACGAGGGAGCGGAGCGGATCTGGCTCGAGCTGCTCGAAACCGACCTCGAATCCCTCCCGCGGCTCCTGGAAGCCTCGCGCGCGATGGCCGGGCACTCGGGCGGCAAGCGCCAGGCGGGCCTGCTGCTGTGGATGCTGGCCGAGACGCTGAAGGAGAAGGGGCGCGCGAAGGACCTGATCCCCGTCTACGTGCACCTCGCGCGGATGGGCCCGGACGACGGCACGGTCCGGACCGGCCTGGTCGCGGCGGCGCGCGAGGCGTACGGAGAACGTGCGGACCTGGAGGGCCTGCTCGAGAAGAGCGGGATGGCGGGCGGCGAGAACCAGAACCTGCCGGTGGAGGCGGAGCGCCTGGAGCGCTACCTGGAGCTCGAGCCGGGGGCGTACGTCTACCACCGCGGCGGGTGGGGCGTCGGTCGGATCGTCGGGTACCTGCCGGAGCGCGGCCGCTGCGTGATCGACTTCCGCGGTCGCGCGGGCCACGAGATGGACCTCGACGCCGCGGCGGAGCGCCTCGAGCGTCTCGAGGCGAACGACGTGCGGGCGATGTCGATGGCGGACCCGACCGGGCTCCGGCGATGGGCCGCCGAGGACCCGCTCGAGATGATCCGCCAGGTCCTCTCCCGCTTCTCGAACCGCACGAAGCTGCGCCACGTGAAGGACGCCCTCGTTCCCGACGCCGTGGCGACCTCGCGGTGGTCGTCGTGGTGGCAGGAGGCCAAGAAGCGGGCGCACCTCGATCCGCGCTTCCACGTCGGCGGCGGGCGCGACCCCATCCTCGAGTACGACGACAAGGCGGCCGTGGACTTCCGCACGCAGGTCGAGCGGCGCTTCAGCGCCTGCGCCACGGTGGAAGAACGGCAGAAGGCGTCGCGCGAGTTCCTGCAGACCGTCGCGAAGGATCCCTCTGCGCGGGAGACGTTGGCCGAGCTCGTCAACGCGGAGCGCAACGCGACGCGCCGGCCCTCGCTCCGCCTCGGGTGGGACCTCCTTCTCGCGGCGCTGGAGGGGCGCGACGAGCAGGCCGCCCTGCACGAGGTGCTCCTCGCGTCGCCCGACCCGAAGGCGCTCCTCGCCGCGATTCCCGACGACGACGCGCGCGGCATCGCGGCGCGCGGGCTCGTCCAGGCGCGCCCGGACGGCACCGAGCTCCTGTACGACGCCGTGATGGACCAGGACGACCCGGTCCTCGCCGACGCGGGCGTGGACCGGTTCGGCCCCGCGGGGCGCCCCGACCTGGTCGCGCGCATGCTCGACGAGATCGACGCCCGCGCGGCCATGCTTCCGAACCTCTGGGCGTGGTACGTGCGCGGGCTCAGGCGCGACCGCTGGGACGGCCGCTCCTTCGAGCCCTACGCGCTCCTCGCGCGTGCGCTCAAGGTGATCGACGCCGTCGAGTACCGCAGCCGTCGGGGTGGGAGCGCGCGCGACAAGAGCGGTGTGTCGGCGCTGACGGACGTGCTCACCGCGCGGCACGGCGCGCTGATCCGCGAGGCGGCGGAGGCGACCGACGACGGCGGCGCGCTGCACCTGATCCGCGTCCTCGAACAGAACCGCGGGCTCAAGGGCCGCGTACTCCAGCGCATCCAGGCGATCATCCTGCGTACGCGGCCGAACGCGCTCAAGTCGCGGGCTACCGTCGCGACGGCCGAGGAGGATCTTCCGCTTGGAGATCGGCTCGACCGGATCTACATGACGCCCGAGGGCATGGCGAGGCTCCGCGCCGAGCGCGACAAGATCGTGAACGAGGAGATGCCGGCGAATGCGCAGGAGATCGCCCGGGCGCGCGAGTTCGGAGACCTGAGCGAGAACGCCGAGTATCACGCGGCGCGCGAGAAACAGGGCTTGCTCCAGGCGCGCGCGGACGTGATGAACGGAGAGCTCGCCCGCGCACTCCCCCTCACGGCGGACCTCGTCCGGACCGACGCCGTGACGGTGGGCTCCCGTGTCCACCTGAAGAGCCCGAACGGCGAGCACGCGACGTACACGCTCCTCGGCCCGCCCGACGTGGACGTGAAGCGGGGCATCATCAACTACCTCACCCCGCTCGCGCAGGCCCTCATGGGACGGCGGCCGGGCGAGCACGTGCGCGTCGCGCTCGAGGGCGGAAACCGCGACTTCCAGATCCTCGAGATCGAGAACGGGCTCGTGGGCTAGATGGGATGGGAAGGGCGGTCGTCCCCGTCGCGACAGGCTATCCTCGCGCGCGTGGACGCCCCCGTGGTCGATCGTCTCTCGCGCGGCCTCCGTGACCTCCGCATCTCGGTCACGGACCGGTGCAACTTTCGCTGCACGTACTGCATGCCGAAGGAGGTCTTCTCGGCGGCGTACGCGTTCCTCCCCCGTGCCGAGATCCTCTCCTACGAGGAGATCGCCCGGCTCGCGTCGGTCTTCGTCGAGCTGGGTGTCCGGAAGGTGCGGATCACGGGCGGGGAGCCGCTGCTGCGCCGCGACGTCGAGGTGGTGGTCCACCACCTCTCGCGGCTCCGGGACCTCGAGGACCTCGCCCTCACGACGAACGGCTCCGCGCTCGCCGCGAAGGCGGACGCGCTCGTCGGGGCGGGCCTTCGCCGGGTCACCGTGAGCCTCGACGCCCTGGAGGACGAGGCCTTCCACGCGTTGAACGACGTCGGCTTCCCCGTCCGGCGCGTGCTGGAGGGCATCGACGCCGCCCGCGCGGCGGGCCTTCCCGTGAAGGTGAACATGGTCGTGCGGCGGGGGGTGAACGAGCACCAGATCCTGCCCATGGCGCGGTACTTCCGGGCCCGCGGGGACACGCTGCGCTTCATCGAGTACATGGACGTCGGCACGACGAACGGCTGGCGTATGGACGACGTGGTCTCGTCCGCCGAGGTGCTCTCGCGGCTCCAGGACGAGCTGGACCTCGAGCCCGTCGAGCCCGCGTACGCGGGCGAGGTCGCGAAGCGTTGGCGTTACCGCGACGGTTCGGCGGAGATCGGCCTCGTCTCGTCGGTGACGCAACCCTTCTGCGGCAACTGCGTGCGGGCGCGCCTCTCGGCCGACGGACACCTCTACACGTGTCTCTTCTCGGCGCGGGGCCTCGACCTGAAGACCCCGCTCCGCGCGGGCGCGAGCGACGACGACTTGAGCCGCCTCGTCGCCGACGCGTGGCGCGCGCGGACCGACCGCTATTCGGAGGCCCGCACGGAAGGCACGCCGCCCGAGGACCGCGTCGAGATGAGCTTCATCGGCGGCTGACCGTCGGCCTCAGCGGAAGTCGTAGTACGAGGGGTCGGCGAGGGGGGGAGCGCTTCCTTCGGGACCAGGTACGTCCGCGCCGCCCAGAGGTCCTGGAACACGCGGTAGCGGAGCGCCGTGTCGTCGAGGTACGAGACGCCCGAGCTGCCGCCGGTCCCGACGCGGCGGCCGATGATGCGCTCCACCATCCGCGCGTGTCGCTGCCGGAAGATCAGCATCGCCTGCTCGGCCTCCACCAGCCGCTCGATGACCTCGCGCGGCCACGCGAGCAGCGGGAGCTCGCGGTACGACTCGAGGAACAGGATCGCCGCGCGGATGCGCCGCCGCCGCCGGTCGTCGGGTCGGAGCCAGAGGTGCGCGGCCTCGATCTCCTTGTCGTACCGCGCCCCGATCGAGCGGCGCTCCGCCTCCGTGTGCCGCGCGTCCAGACGTTCGGCGACGACGTGTCGGACGACGCCCTCGAGCGCGGCGAGGTAGTCGCCGACGAACGCGTCCACCGTGTCGTCGTCGTTCGGGTCCCCGGGCTTCGACCCGCGGATCGGCGTTCGAGAGAGCCATGCCTCCACGGCCTCGCGGAGCGTCGGGCGGTCCGCGAGCCGCGCCTCGACGCGACGGAGGCCCGGCGAGGGCGAGCCGTCGGGGTTCTCCAGCGCGACACGCCATCGGCCTTCGCCGCCCAGGCCGACCCGATCGACCTCGTCGAGGCCGAGGAGGACCTCGATCTCGCGCATCTGGGCCGACTGGAACCCGCTCGCGGGAAAGAGCTTGTCGCGGAAATCGAGGTAGTCGCGGGTGTTCAGGGACTCCACGACCGTCCAGTGGTCGTTCGCCACCGCGAAGATGCGACGGATGCGGTCGAGGCTTCGCGCGGCCGTGGCCAGCCCGTCCTCCGGAACGCGTGGCGCGGCGAAGAGGTCGCGTAGCGAGACGAGCTCTCGCAGCACGAGCTTGAACCAGAGCTCGAAGACCTGGTGGACCGTGATGAAGACGACCTCGTGGTTCGAGAGCGAGGTCTCGTCGTCGTCGAGGCCGCCCTGGAGCGCGAGCAGACGCTCGACGTCGATGTAGTCCCAGTACGTGGTCGCCATCGTGCCTCCCGCGGCGGCCCAGGCTACGACGCCGCGAGCCCTACCGCTCGAGGCGACCGGAGCCGGGGAGCGGCGCGCGGCCCATCGAGACCTCGCCCACCAGGTGCACGAGCTCGTGCAGGTCGCACGGCTTGCCGAGGCAGATCGCGCCCCGCCGCTCGATCTCGCCGGAGAGACCCTCGTGCAGGCCGTAGCCCGTCAGGAACACGACGCGCCGGGCCAGCGCGGGCTCCAGGAGCACGAGCCGGTCGTAGAAGGCGAGCCCGTCGAGCGTGCCGGGCAGGAGAAGGTCCACGAGGAACGCGTCGAAGTGCTCCGCGGCCGCGCGCGAGAGGGCCGTCTCGGCGTCCCCGAACCCGCGGGCCACGAACCCGCTCTTCGAGAGCCACTCGCACACCGCTTCGCGGACCGTGGGCTCGTCGTCGAGCACCAGGACCCGACGTCCCCGCCCCCGCTCGGTCTCGGGCTGCGGCGGCTCGGGCGTCGCGACCGCGCACGCCGCCTCCCGGCTGCGCGGGAGACGGATCACGAACCGGCAACCCTCGGGGTAGTCCGCGTCGAGCTCGATCGTGCCGCCGTGGTCCTGGACGATGCCGTAGCAGATGGAGAGCCCGAGGCCCGTTCCCGTCTCCTTCGTCGTGTAGAAGGGCTCGAACACGCGCGCGCGTTCGGCCTCGGCGATCCCGGGGCCCGTGTCGCTCACGCGGAGGACGACCTGGTTCTCGAGCGCTTTCGTCTCGAAGCGGATCCGCCGCTCCGGGCACTCGGCCGAGACGATGGCCTGGTGCGCGTTCGAGGCGAGGTTGATCACCACCTGCTGCCAGCGGTTCACGTCGAGCTCGAGCACGGGCACGCGCGAGTCGTACGACTTCTCGATCCGCACGCCGTCCATGCGGAGCTGGTACTCGTTCAACCGGAGGACAGACTCGACGATCTCGTTCAGGTTCGCCGGGCGCTTGCGAAGCCGCGCCTGCCGCGCGAACTGGAGCAGGCTCTCGACGATCGCCTGGCAACGGCGCGCGTTGCCCTCGATCTTCTCGAGGTCGGCGCGCGTCCATTCCTCGGGGGGCTGACCCAGGAGGAGCTGGGCCCAGCCGAGGATGCCCGCCAGCGGGTTGTTGAGCTCGTGCGCCACGCCGCTCACGAGCCCACCGATCGCGCCGAGCTTCTCCGACTGGTACAGCCGGTCCTGGAGCTCTTTCTCGCGGCTGCGGTCTCGGGCGAGGACCACGACGCCCCGGGGCCGCCCCTGGTCGTCGGGCAGGGGCTGGAACGACGCCTGGACCCAGCGCGTCGTCCCGTCGGCGTGGAGGAGGTGGAGCTCGACGTCGGGGCGCGGCACGCCACGGGCCGCCTCCGCCACGGCCTCGGCGAGGCGCGCGCGGTCCTCGGGCACGGCGCACGCCGAGAAGCGCTCGCCCTCCTCGGCCGGGGACGCGTCGTCGTGTCCCGTCAGGATCCGCGCGGCCGGGTTCGAGAAGACGACCCGGCCCTCGGTGTCCAGGTGGAGCACCGCGCCCGGGTTCGACTCGACGAGCGTCCGGTATCGCGCCTCGCGCTCCTTCACCATGCGGAAGAGGCGCGTGTTCTCGAGCGCGATCGCGAGCTGGTTCGCGACGGTCTCGAGCACGAGGCGCTCCGACGTCGCGAACGCGCCCGGTCGGTCGCTCTCGACGTTCAGGACGCCCGCCACCCGCCCGTCGATCGTGATGGGAACGGCGATCTCGGAGCGCGTCTCCTGGAACCAGCCCACGAAGTCGGGGTCCTCGCGGACGTCGTCCACGACCACGGTCGCGCCCGTGCGCACCGCGCGACCCACGACCCCCTGGTCGGGTCCGACGCCGCGACCGAGGGACGATGCGCTCTTGGTCCCCGCGGCCTGCGCGCGGAGCACGAGCCCCTCCTCGGCGGGGTCCTTCAGGAACACCATCACATTGTGGAATCCGAACGTGCGGCGCAGCGCGACGACGGCCTGCCTGAGGACCACGTCGTCGTCGAGGATCGTCCCGACCCGGTGCCCGAGGTCCTCCAGGAGCATCAGGTGCCGCCGTCCCTCCTCGACGCGGCGGTCCGTGGCCAGGTGCGCCAGCGTCGCGGCGGCGACTTGGCACGCCGCGCGGACCTCGCGCCGCGCCGCGCCCGACAGCGGCGCGGCGGACCGCACGCCGACGACCCCGAGCGGCTCGCCGCGCGCGACGAGCGGCAGGACCCACGTGGAAGGCGGCGCGGGATCCCCCGCGGCGGGGGGCGCCGCGAGGTCGGGCGGGACCGACACGTCGTGGCCGTGCGTCGTCCCGGCGAGGACCGTGCGCCAGGGCTCGACGTGTTGGGGCATCCGCTCCGCGAGGCTCGGCGGGCGCGCGAACGAGCCGAGACTCGACGCGAGGTGGAGGCAGCGCGAGCGGTCGTCGCACACGCGCGCCGAGGCGCACGTCCTGCAGTGGTCGCCCGGCCCGAGGACCCACGTGCGGACCGCCGCGTCGGGGAGGAGCGAGAGGATGTGCTCGGCGACGATCTCCGCGGCCGAACCGAGATCCTGGGCCTCTCCCAGCCGCTCCGCGAGCGAGAGCAGATCCTCCATCCGTAGGAGTGTAGCCGACCCGTTCCGCGAGCCCACCGGGCCGAGCGTCACTCCGGCTCGACGCCGTCCGGGTTCCCGGGTACGGGCGCCTCGGCCTCTCCGGGCGCGGTCGGCGCCGCGCCTCCGTTCGCGCGGTCGAGCGCCGCGCCGAGGCCCGTCCCGAGGAACCAGCCGCCCACGAGGAGCCCGAAGAGCGCGGCGCCGCCCGCTCGTCCGAGCACGACCGCCGCCGCGCCCGCGAGCGTCAGCACGAGGGCTCCGGTCACGACCGAGACGAGGAGGGAGCGGTCGTGGCCCGCGCCGAGGAGCCCGCGTCCGAGATGCGGGACGGCAGCCATCGCCCCGAGCAGCGCGAGGGCCGCGGCGGGGAGCAGGACGACGAGCGCGTACGCGCCCCCGAGGAACGGCACGCCCGCGTGGCCGACCGCCTGGCCGAGCAGGCCCACGCCGAGGGCAGGCAGGATGCCGGTCAGGAGGAGGCGGCCGCTGGCGAGACGCGAGACCGCGCGATCGGCCGTGGCCGTCGGATGGGGGAAGACGATCCGCAGGACCGCGAGGAGACAGCCCACGCCGGCCGCCGCGAACGCGCCGACGAGGAGGGCCGAGACGACGTGGCCCAGCGGAGGGGTGGCCGGCGCGGCGCCCGCGGTCGCGCTGGTCGCCTCCTCCGCCCATGCCGGCACGAGCAGGAGGGAGACGAGGAAGGCCGCGAGGACGCCGATGGCGCGGTGGGGGCGGGGAGGGTTCACGGGGAGCTCCGACGGCCGAGCGCGCGGGGTGCGAGGGCGAGACCGAGGGCGAGGGCGCCCGCGCCGAGGGTGGCCAGGAGCGCGGGCGGCGCACCGGGGAGGTCGGGGAGGTCGGGGAGATCGGGCACCGCGTCGGCGACCGGCGACGCGGCGAAGAGGTCCGTGGCCGGGGCGAGCGCGCCGAGGGCGGGCGCGGGGTCGGCCACCGCCTCGGTCGGGACCGCGCCCGTGGCGGCGAGCCACGTGACCGTGGCGACGAGCACCGCCGCGGCCACGCGCGCCGCCGCGGCGAGGGGCCCGAGACGCCGCGCCGCGGGCCGGGCGGTCCGCGGCGGGAGGCCGAGGAGGACGCGCTCCACGAGCCCGGGTGGGAGGGGGAGGGGGGCCTCCGCGCAGAGCCGCCGGACGAGCGCCTCGTCGTCGGCGGGGTCGGGCGGCGGAGGGGAGACGTCGGGTCCGTTCACGGGGCCGTTCCTCTCGTCGTACCGCCCGGCGCGGCGTCGGTTTCGCCGGCTTCCAGGGCCTTCCGGAGCGCGGCTCGGGCCCGGAAGAGATGGGTCTTGAGCGTGGCCACGCCGACGCCGGAGATCTCCGAGACGGCGTCGAGCGAGAGGCCCTGGACGTAGTGGAGGATCACCGCCAGGCGGTAGGGCTCGGGCAGGGCCTCGATCGCGTCGCGGACGGCCGTCCGGCGGTCCCCGCCCCCGGCCGAGGGAGCCCGCGGCGCGGCCACGTCCGGCGGGTCGTCCTCGCCCCCGCGGGCGGGGAGGACGCGCGCGCGACCGCGGGCCGCGATCCGGTTCCGGCACTGGTTCGAGGCGATCCGGAGCAGCCAGTTCCGAAACGGGCGGGCGAGGTCGAAACGGTCGAGCGCGCGCCACGCGTTCCAGAACGTCTGCTGGACCACGTCCTCGGCCTCGACCGCGTCCCTGAGCATCCGCCGGGCGAGGTCGTGGACGCGGGCCGCGTGCCGGCGGACGAGCCGCGCGAACGCCTCGCGATCGCCCTCTCGGGCCTCGCGTACGTCGTGGGCGTCCTCGATCTGCGACACGGGTACCGGCAGTCTATGCCTGACGGCCAAGCGGCCGCGGGTACGATCCGCGGCCGATGGATCCGCAACCGAGAGTCGGCCCTCTGCTCCTCGTCCACACGGGTGCGTGGGACGTGCCCGCCGAGGCCCGGGCGGCGCACCTCGCCGGCGCGCGCCGCGCGGTCGAGGCGGGGTGGCGCGTGCTCGACGCCGGGGGGTCCGCGCGCGCGGGGGCCGTGGTGGCCGTCACGACGATGGAGGACGACCCCGAGCTCAACGCCGGGCGCGGCAGCGTGCTCTGTCGCGAGGGCTTCGTGGAGTGCGACGCCGCGGTGATGGACGGGGCGGAGCTCCTCGTCGGTGCCGTCGCGTGCGTGCGGGACGTCGCGAACCCGGTGCGCCTCGCGGACGCGCTCCTCGGCGGGGACGAGATCCTCCTCGTGGGCGAGGCGGCGAGCCGCGCCGCCCGGTCGCACGGAATCGCGACCGTGGATGCGGCGTCGCTCGTCCTCCCGCGCGAGCGGGAGCGCCTCGCCGCCTGGGCCGCCGTGCGGGGCCCCGCCGTCCCTCCCGACACCGTCGGCGCCGTCGCGTTGGACGCCGAGGGCCACCTCGCCGCGGCCACCTCGACCGGCGGCCGGCCCGGGAAGCCGAGCGGTCGCGTCGGCGACGCTCCGATCGCCGGGGCGGGTCTCTTCGCCGACGACCGCCTCGCCGCCGTCGCCGCCACGGGTAGGGGCGAGCGCGTGCTCCGGTTCGGGCTCGCGCGGCGCGCGGCCGAGCTCGGCCGCGACCACTCCGCGCAGGACGCCTGCTGGCTCGCTCTTCGGGAGATGCAGGAGCGCGTGGGCGGCCAGGCGGGCCTCGTCCTGATCGCCCGCGACGGGTCGCTCGGCTGGGGGTTCGACACGCCGGCGATGGGGGTCGCGTACATGGCCGGGGACCTCGCCGCGCCCGTCGTGGCCGGGATTCCCTCCTGAACGCCCGTTCGCCGCTTTCGGAGCGCGGGGCCGCCGGCCGATGGGGGGGGTGATGGTCCGCGCCCGCCCCCTCGTCCGGACGCTCCACAACCTCGCGCTCTGGAGCGGGGTCTCCGCGCGGCGCGCGCGGCGGCTGTGCAGGATGCGGATCGTGATGATGCATGGCATCGGCGGCTCGCGCGTCTCCGAGCAGGCGTTCGCCGCACAGATGGGCTTCCTCGCGCGCGAGCTCGATGTCGTGCCGCTCTCCGATCTGGTCCGCCGCCTCGAGGGGGCGGGCACGGTGAGCGGACGCGAGGTCGCTCTCACGTTCGACGACGGCCTCCGAAACCACCGCGAGGTCGCGGCGCCGGTCCTCGAGCGTCTGGGCCTCCCGGCGACGTTCTTCGTGTGTCCGGGCCTCGTGGACCGCGGCGCGTGGCTCTGGAACCACGAGGTCCGCGCGCGTCTCGCGCGCCTCGGCCCCGATGCGCGGCAGGCGCTCGCGCTCCGGGTCACGCGCGGGCGGGCGAAGGGCCCGGGCGCCGCCGATCTCGTCGCCGCGATGAAGCGCATGGTGCCCGCGCGGCGCGCCGCCGCCGAGGCGAAGGTGCGCGAGGCCACGCCCGGGTTCGAGCCCACGGCGGACGAGCACGCGCGGTACGACGTCCTCACGTGGGACGACGTGCGTGCCCTCGACGGCGGCCTGTTCACGGTGGGCTCGCACAGCGCGACGCACCCGATCCTCCCGACGCTCGACGACGCCTCGCTCGAGACGGAGATCGTGGGGAGCCGGCGGGCCCTCGAAGCTCGGCTCGATCGTCCCGTGGACCTCTTCTGCTACCCGAACGGCGATCACAGCGCGCGCGTCCAGGCGCTCGTGGAGACGCACTACCGAGCCGCGGTGACGACGCGCGCGGGTCTCGTCGAGCCCGGGGACCCGCTCCACGGTCTGCCCCGCGTGGGCATCGCCGAGGATCTCGCGACCTTCGCCTGGCGCTGCCACCGGCCGTGAGCATCCGCGTCGAGCCGCTGCCCGAGCCGAGCGCGCCGGACCCCGACTGGGACGCGCTCCTCGACCGGAGCGCGGCCTCGAGCGTGTTCCTATCGCGCGCCTGGGTCGAGACGTGGTGGCCGGTCTTCGGCCCGCGGTTCACGTGGCGCGGTCTCGCCGCGCGCGACGAAGCGGGCCGTCTCGTCGGCGTCGCGCCGTTCGTGGTCGGACCCGGCCCCGGTCGCCTGCGCGGTCGTCTCCGCCACCTGATGCTGTTGGGCCAGCGTGCCGACACGCTCGCCGAGCACCTGGACCTCCTGGTCGAGCGCGGTCGCGAGGCCGATGTCGTGCCGGCGCTCGTCCGGGCGGCGATCGCGGAGGCCGGCCACCGGTTCGACGTTCTCCTCCTCGAGCGCGTGCGGGCCGACTCGCCCGTGTTGCCCCACCTCGAACGGACGCTCGTGGAAGCCGGGCTCGACCCCCGGCGAACGGGCGCCCAGCGGAGCCCCTACGTGCGGCTCCCCGAGACCTACGAGCGGCTCCTCGCCTCGCGCGGCCGGAGCCTCCGCCAGCAGGTGCGCCGCGCCGAGCGCGACCTCGCAGCGCGCGGTCCCGTAGAGGTGCTCCGCGCGGGCGAGGACATCGGGCTCGACGACGCGATGGACGTGCTGGTCCGGCTCCACCGCCGGCGCTTTGGGGAGGGCCGGGGGAGCTTTCGGACCGGGGACTACCTGCGCTTCCACCGTGCGCTCGCGCCGCGGCTGCTCGCCGAGGACGCGCTCCTCCTCCTGGTCCTCCGCTCGAACGGCGAGGACGTCGCGGCGCGCTACGACTTCCTCCACGGCGGGCGCGTCTGGTGCTTCCAGGGCGGATGGGATCCCGCGTTCGGGGCGCTGCGTCCGGGGACGCTCGCGACGGCCGCGACCCTTCGGTGGGGGATCGAGCACGGGTACGCGGAGTACGACTTCCTCTCGGGCGAGGACGCGTACAAGGACCGCTGGGCCGACGACGCGCGGACTCTCGTCAACGTCGAGGCGTACGTCCCGACGCTTCGGAGTCGCCTGTACCGGCTGGTCCGGCCGTCTCGCGCCCCTTGACGCAACTCGGCCGGACCGGCGGGTATCCTCCGACCGCATGCGAACCCTTCTGCCCTTCCTCCTCCTCGCGACCCTGGCCGCGCTCCTCGCCGCGTGCGGAGACCGGGACGTCGCCGAGCCGCCGTCCTCGAACGGCACCACGCCGTCGTCGTCGCGTGCCGGGACGAGCCCCACGGCGTCCTCCGCTTCGAGCCCGACCGCGAACCCGGCGGCGAACCCGGCCCACCCGGGCGCCGGCGCGCCGCCCGCGGCGTCGGGGACGGGCCAGCCCGCGTTCCCGCGTCCCGACCCCGCCGACTTGAGGACCACCCCCTCCGGTCTCCGCTACGAGGCGCTCCAGGAGGGCACGGGGAAGAGGCCGTCCGGTCCGAACGCCAACGTGACCGTCCACTACAGCGGCTGGCTCACCGACGGCACGCTCTTCGACTCGTCCTACCGCCGGGGACAGCCGATTTCGTTCCCCTTGGGCGGCGTGATCCGCGGCTGGACCGAGGGGCTCCAGCTGATGCGGGAAGGTGCCACCTACGTGTTCGTGATCCCGCCGGAGCTCGCCTACGGCGACCATCCGCCGGGCGATCTCATCCCCCCGGGGTCCACCCTCGTCTTCCAGGTCCACCTGATCTCGACGAACTGACGTCTCGACGGACGAACGTCTCGACGAACCAGCGTCTCGACGAAGCCTTCGCGCGACGAGGCCCGCCGCGGGCGGCCGCGGACCGGCTCACGCGTTCGCGGGGGAGGGCGCCTGGCGTCGGATCCGGATCGGGTCGGACGTCGGCGTGAAACCCGTGATCTCGCCGAGGGCCCGTGCCTCGGGCCGGCGGAGGTCCATGGTCTCCTCTTCGCCGGCGACCAGCACGACCGGCTGGGCGAGCCGGTCGGTCTGTTCCACGACGCGCGCACTCGCCCCGGACTCGAAGCGGACCACGCTCCCCACCGGCCAGATCCCGTTCTCGAGGATGAACCGGTGGAGCAGCGCGCGGTCGAAGTGCTGCCCCATCGACATCATCACCCGGTATGCGCGGCGGGGGGGCATCGGGTCCTTGTACGGACGCTCCGCCGTGAGCGCCTCGTAGACGTCGCAGAGCTTCACGATGCGCGTCGCGGGGGAGAGCGCCGCGCGGTGCAGCGTCGAGGGATAGCCCCCCTCGCCGAGCTCGCGGTGGTGACCGAAGGCGATCGCGATGGCGAGCGGGTCGGTGTCGGGGATCTGCATCAGGATCTGCGCGCCATAGACCGGGTGGCGCTGCATCTGCTCGAGCATCTCGCCCTCGAGCCGGCCGTGGTGCGTGAGCACGCTCTCCGGCACGTCCCGCTTTCCGACGTCGTGGAGGAGTGCCGCGGTCCCGATCCGGACGAGCGCGTCGCGGTCGTCCGTGAGCGCGCGGGCGAAGTTGAGGGCGAGGCACGCGACGCGGATGAAGTGGCGGAACTGGAACACGTCCGAACGCGTGTTGGTCCGGTCCACCACCTGCATCACCTGCGAGGCGTTCTGGTTGAGGCGTTTCAGGAGCGTCTCGACGCATCCTCTCGTGTCGTCGAGCATGAAGAGGTCTCCGCGAAGGAGCCTCGTCATCACGTCGGTCAGGTGGTCGAACAGGGTGTCGTACAGGCGCTCCGGAACGAAGATGCTGCCGGCGGCGTCGCCGTCGGGCCCGCGGGCGTCCGCGTCGCCGTGTCGCGCGTCGCCGCCGTCCCGGCCGAGCCCGTACGGCCCGAGGAACCGGATCTCCGTCGCCCCCTCCGCCGCGAGGGCCTCGTTGGCCGACACGACGTCGAGGTCGGAGAGGTCGCGGCGCGAGGCGACGCTCACGAGCGCCAGGAGGTCCTGGGCCGCGGTCCCCGGTCCGATCGAGAGCCCACCCGAGCCGACCGCTTCGAGGAGGGGGCGCAGGCGTGCGGCCGCTCGGGTCGCGTCGAGCATGGGGCGCTCGTCCACGAAGAGGCACGCGTCGGCGTAGCCGAGCTCGAGCGGGCGGCCGGCGGTCACCGCCCGGGCCGTGCGCACGGCCCTTTGGACGGCGTCCTCGACGCTCCGGTGCGCGGGGCCGTAGAACCGCGCGTGGTTCAGGACCAGGCAGACGTCGTCGGCGAGGTCCGCCGGGGTCTGCGGCGTGCCATCGAGGTGCGGATCGGCGACGGGTTGCTGGCACATCCCGATCCTCCTCAGAGGGCCTTGGTGTCGCGGAGCGCGGCGTGGGCCGCCTCCCGGACGGCCTTCGGCTCGCTCGGGAGCACGAACCAACGCCGCCGGCCGAGGATCCGTTCCAGGGCGGCGCGCGCGTCGGAGGTCATGTAGCGCCTCAGGTGCTGGATCGCGTACAGACGACGGGACGTGCGGGCCGTGTCCCCGGCCGTGGCGTCGAGGTACTGCGCGAGCGTCTGGGCCACCCGGATGCGGAACCGTCCGGGGTCGTCCGCGCCGGGCGGCACGTCGGTCAACGCGAGGAGGTAGTCTCTAGGTAGGAGCTCGGGCTGGTCCACGACGAAGAGCAGGCACGCGCCCGCGGCCTCGGCCTGGAGCTTTTTCAGCGCGGCGACGGCGCGGCGGCGCGTCTCGGGGTCTCCGCGGTCGATCAGGATCCGGAGGAGCGGCAGCATCGCCTCGCTCGGGCTGGCGACGATGCGCTCCACGCGGCGGGGGTCGAGAATCCCCTCCTGCTCCACGAGCACGTCGCGCGCGGCCAGGACCTGGGAGCGTCCCACGCTCGCGACCACCCCCGCGAGCTCCGCGAGGTCGGGAGCCGAGCTCGGCTCGATCGCGTCGATGTAGAGACCGAAGTCGCGCGGGAAGTCCAAGCGTACGTCCTGGGGGGTCAGGATGTCGCACCGCCGAAGGATCCCGGCGAGTCGGGACTCGCGCAGGAACGCCACCAGGCGCTCGTACCGAGCTTCCCACCGCGACCGGTCCCCACCCGGATCGGGTCGCAGATACGACGCGAGGACGCTCACACTCTGCTCGGAGGGCCGGGCGAGCAGTCGCGCGAGGGCGGTCCTGGCGAACGGATGGAGCTCCGTCGCCGCGGCGTCCGCCAGGAAGTGGAGGAAGACCCCGCTCTGTTCCCCGTCGCTGCCGATCGTGGTCCGCGTCAAGGGGGCCTTGAACGCCTCGGGGAGCTGGGAGACGTCCGCCCAGAACGCGCCGGGATCGTCCTGGACGTCGCGGTCGCGGTCCCGCGACGACGCGCCGCCCGTCGCGGGCGGATCCGCCTCGTCGAAGACGAGGTCCTCGTACCGGTCGATCTCCGGCAGGAGGGTCGGCGCGTCGTTCGCGCGCCCGAGCAGGCCCTGGCTGGCCTCGAACATGAGCGCGACCATGTCGGCGTCGCCCGGCAGCTCGCACGCGCCCGCGCTCACGCCGTCCTCGAGGCGCGCCGCGAGTTGGTCGAGCGTCTGCTCGACGAGACGGACCACCATCCGGGGCTCGTGCATCACGTCGCGCGGCATCTGCCGGAGGAGGCGTGCGAGCACCTCGACCTCGGTGACCTCCTCCGTGCCCCCGTGGGACGCGTCGAGCAGCGACTGGAGGCGCGCCAGCGCCGCGGCGACGCGCGGGCTCGCGCTGAGGGCGGAGGCGATCGGGCGTTCGCTCGAGAGGTCCACGAGCCCGCTCTCGCCCCACGACACGGGGCGCTCGTCGTCCTCGTGACGCTCGCCGAACGTCCCCGCGAAACGGCGGTCCACGAGGCGGAGGCCCTCGAAGTCCGTCGCATCCGGCCAGAGCGCGTCGAAGGTGCGTTCTACGTCCTGTAGCGTGTAGATTGCGAGCAGCCGCTTCGTGAACCGCAGCACCGAGTCGAGCGTGGCCCCGTCCTTCAGCTCGACGCCCGCGAGCGCGGCCCGGTGCAGGCGGTCCGCGAGCCACTCCAGGTTCGAGCCTCGCGCGAACGGGACGACCCGGCCCGCGACGTGGACCTCCGTGGCGGAGAAGCAGATCTCGAGCCCGTGACCGGCTCGAACCTCGCCGTAGGCGGCGGGGAGGGCCTCGATCATCTCGTCGAGCGCCCGTCGCACCCGCGTGTTCGCGTCGGGGTAGATCGCGCACGCCTTGGTGAAGTCCGCCCACCGTTCCGCGAGGCGGATCACGAGGTCGGGTCCGGCGGACGATCGGAGGTCGGGCGCGGGCATGGGTTCCCCGGCCGGCCGACCCCTGGCCTGGGGCGAGGGCGGCTCGGGCAGGTCCCTTTCGACCAGGGCCGGCGCGAACTTGCGCCGGGCGCCGGCTCAGGCCCCCGACGACCCGCCGGGGGCGTCGCCCCGGGGGTCGGGCGCCGCCTCCGTGACCACGGCCCACCGCTCGTAGAGCGCCTCGAGCCGGTCCTTGCCCGCCGCGATCCGGCGCTCGATCTCGGCCCCCTCCTCCCGGGGCCGGCCCTCCTGCCAGACGTCCTCGAACGCCCGCTGGAGCTCGGCCTGCGCCCGCTCCAGGGCGGCGATCTCGTCCTCCAGGCGCTCGACGCGACTTCGGTGCCGGTCGCGGGCGCGACGGGCCTCCTTCCGGGCCTCGAAGGCCTCGCGGGCCTCCTGCTTGTCCCGGCCCTCGCGACGGTCCTCGAGGGCCCGCCGTCGCGCGTGTCCGCTCCGGGCCTGCCACCAGGCGGCGAAGGGGCCGGGGCGGTCCACGAGCCGACCGCCTTCCACCTCGACCACCCGGTCCACGAGGCGATCGAGGAAGTAGCGGTCGTGGCTGATCACGAAGAGCGTGCCCTCGAACTCCTGGAGCATCTCCTCGAGCACCTCCGCCGAGGCGATGTCCAGGTGGTTCGTGGGCTCGTCGAGGAGGAGCAGGTTCACCTTCGCGTGGACGAGCCGCGCGAGCTCGAGTCGGCTCTTCTCGCCGCCGGACAGGGTCCCGATGGGCCGGTCCAGGTCCTCGCGGGTGAACAGGAACCGGTGGAGCAGGTCCGACGCCTCGCGCTCGCGGCCGCGCGTGAGGCCCGCGGCCCAGCCGAGGAGCGTCGCGCCGGGGTCGAGGTCGTCGAAGAGCTGACGGTACTCGCCGAGGCGCACGGAACGCCCGAGGCGGATCGTCGGGTTCTCCCAGTCGCCGTGGTTCACGATCTCGTGGAAGAGCGTGGACTTCCCGCTCCCGTTCGGCCCGACGAGGCACACACGTTCGCCGTACTCGATCTCGAGGTGCGCGTGGTCGAAGAGCACGCGGTCCCCGATCTGGTACGAGAAGTCGCGGACCTGGAGCGCGATCCGACCGTGTCGGGGCGCGCCGGCGAGGGAGCCACGGAGCCGGGGCCGTTCCCCCGGCGGCGGCTCGATCCGCTCCACGCGATCGAGGCGTTTCAGCATCGACTTCGCGCGCTTCGCCTGTCCGGGGTCGTCGTACGCGTTCGCCATGTCCATCAGGCGCCGCGCCTGGAACTCGATGCGCGCGATCCAGCGCTGCTGGGCCTTGTACTGGCGCTCCTGGCGGAGGAGGGCCTCCGCCTTCTGGCGCTGGTAGTCCGAGTACGAGCCCGGCCAGCGCTTGACCGTCCGCGACTCGAGCTCCCAGATCTCGTTCACGGCCACGTCGAGCAGGTGCCGGTTGTGGCTGACGATCACGCACGCCGTCCGCGCGCGACGCAGCCAGTCTACGAACCACTCGACGCCGTCCATGTCGAGGTGGTTCGACGGCTCGTCGAGAAGCATGACGTCGGGCTCGGCCAGGAGCACGCGCGCGAGCCCGATCACGTTGCGTTCGCCGCCCGAGAAGGCGCCGACGGGGGTCTCCCACGTCGTCTCGGGGAGGCCCAAGTGGTCGAGGAGGGTCTCGATCCGTCGCTCCCAGTCGAGGAAGCCCGAGCGCGCCTCGGCCTCTTCGAGGCGGGCGTAGGCGCCGAGCAGCTTCTCGCGGGCCCTCTCGTCGCCGGCGTCCGCGATCGCCCGCGCGGTCTCGACGAGACGCTCGGCCGCGCGGAGCCGGTCCTCCAGGACGGCGCGCATCGCGGACTTGACCGTCGTCTGAGGCGGGATGTCGAGCTCCTGCGCCTGGTACGCCACGCGGACGCCGCTCGGCACCGTGACCGTGCCCGCGGTCGGGGGCGAGAGACCGGCGAGGATCTTCAGCAGCGTGGACTTGCCCGCGCCGTTCCGCCCGACGAGCCCGATTCGCGCGCCGGGTTCGACGGCCAGGCTCACGTCGCCGAAGAGCAGCGGCCCGCCATGGTGCATCGAGATCCGGTGGGCCGCGACGAGAGGCATCCCCCGAGGGTACCCGACCCCCCGCAGCCGGCCCCCCGCCGCGTGGCGCGTGCCGCGCGCCGCGGCCGTGGCGTCAGTCCGGGACGACCGCCTCCGCCTCGACCTCGACCAGCGCGCCTTCGTCGTAGAGGCCCGCGACCTGGACGAGGGTCATGGCGGGGAACCAGCGCCCGAACGTGTTGCGCCACGCCTCGCCGATCGCGCGGCTGTTCGCGGCCCACGCCCTCGCGTCGAGGACGAACACGCGCATGCGAACGACGTGCTCGGGCCGCGCGTCCGCCGCGTCGAGGACCGTCCGCACGTTCTCGAACGCACACCGCGCCTGCGCCACGAGGTCGCCGCGGAAGCCGACGCGCCCCGACGGGTCCATCGCGACCTGCCCGGCGATCGAGATGCGTCGGCCGCCCCTCGACTCGACCGCGTGGGCGTAGCCGATGGGGCGCGCCAGCGCCGGCGGGTCGATCTTGCGCCAGGGGCCCTGGTCGTTCACGTCCGCGCCTCCTCGTCCTTGCCCAGGAGCCGCCGGGCGAGGATCAGCCGCTGCACGTTGCTCGTTCCCTCGTAGATCGTGAGCGCCACCGCGTCGCGCCAGTGCCGACCGAGGGGAAGCTCGTCGGTGTAGGCGCGCGAGCCCACGATCTGGATCGCCCGCGTCGCCGCGCCGAGCGCGGCCTCCGTCGCCACGAGCTTCGCCGCGCTCGCCGCGCCGGCGTGCTCGAGCCCGAGGTCCGCCTGCCGCGCGGCCGAGAGGACCAGCGCGCGCGAGGCCTCGAGCGAGGTGGCCATCTCGGCGAGCGTCGCGCCCACCTGCTGGAAGTCGCCGATCCGGGAGCCGAACTGCCGTCGGCGCCGCGCGAAGTCCACGGCCACGTCGAGACACGCGCGGTGGATGCCCACCGCGCCCGCCGCCACGTGGAGCCGTCCGTGCGCGAGCGCGCCCATCGCCACGGCGAACCCGCCGCGAGCGGCGCCGAGGCGGCTCGCGCGCGGTACGTGGACGCCCTCGAAGACGAGACGCGCGTGGTCGGACGCACGGTGCCCGACCGCCTCGCCGCCGACCGGCGCGCGCGAGAGACCCGGCGCGTCGCCCGGAACGAGGTGGCACTCGAGACCGCGGGTCCCCGCCGACGGGTCGGCGCTCGCGAAGACGAGGAGCACGTCCGCGACGCCGCCGTTCGTGATCCATACCTTCTCGCCGTCGATGACCACGCCGTCGCCGTCCGGCGTCGCCCTCGTGCGGATCGCGCCGACGTCGCTCCCCGCTTCGGGCTCGGTCAGCGCGTAGCCGCCGATCTTCGAGCCGTCGAGGAGGCCGGGGAGCCAGGTGGCGCGCTGCGCGTCCGTCCCGTGCTCGGAGACCGTCCTCGCGACGAGGTCCACCTGCACCGCGAGGAACCCCCGCGCGCTCCCGTCCACCGCGCCGAGCTCCTCGGCCACGAGGCACGCTGCGACCGTCGTCGCGCTGCCGCCGCCGCGCGCGCGAGGAAGGGAGGCGCCGAGCAGTCCGGCCTCGCCGAGTGCGAGGGCCAGCGCGCGGTCGAACCCGCCGGCGCGGTCTCGCGCGGTCGCGTCGGGGGCCAGACGCTCGGCCGCGAAGTCCTCGGCCCGCCGCCGCCAGGCCTCGTCGTCGTCGGACCAGCCGTAGCGGGCGCGCGCGTCGCCCGGGTCGTAGTGGGCGTGTGTCGTCACCGCCCGAGGAACTCCGGCGGCCGCCCTTCGCGCCACGCGTCGTAGAAGCGCCGGTGGTCCTCCGCGCGGAGCAGGTACGCCTGGAGGACCGCCTCGTGCTCGATGGCCGACGCGAGGTCCATGGACTGCTCGCCGAGGAGGGCCCGCTTCGTGAGCGAGAGCGCGAGGCTCGGGCCCTTCGCGAGCGTCCGCGCGATCTCGAGGGCCGCGGGGAGGACCTGGTCGGGGGCGACGACGCGGTTCGCGAGCCCGGCCGCGAGGGCCGTCGCGGCGTCCACGCCGTCGCCGAGGTACAGCCACTCCGTGGCGCGTCCGAGGCCGACGATCCGCGGGAGCAGCCAGGCCGCGCCCATGTCCGCACCGGCGAGCCCCACCTTCGAGAAGAGGAAGTGGAAGCGGGCGCGCTCGGAGACCACCCGCAGGTCGCAGGCGAGGGCCAGGACGGACCCGGCGCCGGCGGCCGTGCCGTTGACCGCCGCGACCACGGGCTTGTCGAGCCGCCGTACGTTCTCGACGAGCTCCCCCGTCATCCGCGCGAACTCGAGCGTCGCGCGCGGGTCCTGCTCGAACAGCCTCCCGATGATGTCCTCGACGTCTCCGCCCGAGCAGAACCCCTTGCCCCGGCCCGTGACCACCACCGCCCGCACGTCGTCGTCGAAGCGCAGCTCGCGGAACCGGTCGGTCAGCCGGCGGTAGACCTCGAACGTGAGCGCGTTCAACCGGTCGGGCCGGTCGAGGACGATCGTCGCGACGCCGTCCTCGATCTCCTCGGCGAAGGGTTCTTCCGTCATCCCGCTCCTCGCTCTCCTCGCGTCCCGGGGACGCCCGCGTCGCCTGCTCCCGTCCGGGGCGGCCATGGTACCCGTTCGTCCCACGACGCACGGTCGGGACGCCCGCGCGGGATCGCCCGCCCGCCACGGGCGGTACGATCCGCCTCCGTACCGGAACGGTCGATCGATGTCTCCCGAAGCGTTCATCCCCGGCGACGGACCGCAGGTCCACTTCGTGCGGAGGAAGGAGATCCTCCGGGCCCACCCGGAGGTTCTTGACCTCGCGGGCCCCAACCGGTGGACGGTCCTCGCGGTGGTGGGGCTCGTCGCGGCACAGATCGCCCTCGCCGCGCTCCAGACGACCTGGCCCTGGTGGGCGAGCCTGCTCCTCGCGTACGTGATCGGAGCGACGATCGCGCACGCCCTCTACGTCATGATCCACGAGGCGACGCACAACCTCGTCGCGCGTTCCGCGACGGCGAACCGGCTGATCGGGATCTTCTGTGACGTCGCGCTCGGATTCCCGGGGGCGATCGCGTTCCGCAAGTACCACCTGCTCCACCACCGGTTCCTGGGCGAGCCCGAGCTGGACGCCGACGTCGCGCCCGCCTGGGAGGCGCGCCTGGTCGGCCACGCCTGGTGGCGGAAGGCCGTCTGGATGACCTTCTTCTCGATCTCGCAGGCGCTCCGGCCCCGGAAGATCCGGTCGGTGCCCCTGATCGACGGCTGGACCCTCGCGAACGCGGCCGTCGTGGCGACGACGGACGCGGTCCTCGTGTTCTTCTTCGGGCCCTTTGCGCTCGCCTACGTCGTGGTGTCGATGCTCTTCGGGCTCGGCCTGCACCCGCTCGGCGGCCGGTGGATCCAGGAGCACTACGTCACGACCCCGGGCCAGGAGACCTACTCGTACTACGGGGCCGCCAACCTGCTCGCGTTCAACGTCGGCTACCACAACGAGCACCACGACTTCATGAACGTGGCGTGGAACCGCCTGCCCCGGATCAAGGCGCGGGCGTCCGAGTTCTACGACCCGCTCGCCTCGTACCGTTCGTGGACCGCGGTCCTCCTCCGGTTCGTCCTCGACCCGCGGATGTCCCCGTACAGCCGCGTGATCCACCCGTCCACGGACGGCGCCCGCGCGCCGTCGCGCGCCTGACCTCAGAGACCGAGACGGTCGAGGACGAGCCAGGGGACCACGGTCGGGCGCGCGCGGACGACGTCCATCGTGTAGGGGAGCCAGGACGCGCCGAACGGGACGTACACGCGCACGGGCACGCGCAGACGTCGCGCCGCGCGGCGCGCCCCCCGGAGCGGCAGACCGAAGAGGAGCTCCCAGCAGACCCTCGTCCCGCGCGCGCGGAGCCGCTCGATCGACCGTTCGGCGAGCGCCAGGTCGTGGCTCGCGACGGCGACCTCGCGCGCGCGTCCGGCCAGGCGCTCCACGACGGCGAGGAACCCCGCGCGCGGGTCGAGGTCGGGCGCGTCGGGATCGGCCCACTGGCCCTTGACGACCCGGACGACGAGGCCGAGGCGGGCGGCCCAGTCGGCGTCGCCGGGGCTGCGCGTCCATCGGCCCGGGAGCGTCGTCCCGAGGTCCGACTTCTTCGCGAGGCCCGCCTCGATCGCCGCGTTCGTGCGGTCCGCGTGCTCGGGCCCGAGCGCGTCGAAGTGGACGCGCCGACCGAGCCGACGGGCGCGGTCGAGGAGGTCGAGGAGGAGGCCCTCGTCCGGTCCGAGGGCCGGGTGCTTCAGGGAGAGGTAGCCGGGGAGGCCCGCGCGGTGCATGGCCTCGAGGCCCTCCGCGGACGCGGCGTGGACGCGTTCCGGCGACTCGCCGGCCGCGTTCCAGTAGCCGATCGTGACCCCGAGGCGCCACGCCGAGAGCCGTCGCGCCACGCGGAGCGCGTCGCCCGCCCGGGGGCCCGCGACGTACGCGCGTGCGGCCTGCGCCGCGAGGGGCTCGATCGCGCGGCGGAGCAGCGCCTTCACGTCGCGATCCCCGCGGGGCGGCGCCGGAGGCGGAGCCTCGCCTTCCGGGCCGCCGCCGCGGCGAGGTCGATCGCGAGGCCCGCGCGGCTCGCGAGGCCGCGGGGGTACGCGAAGACGGCGACGCAGGCGCGGTCCTCGCTCGTCCAGAGCGCGGTCCAATCCTCGCGTACGCCGAGGAAGTCGTACGTGGCGAGGCCCGCCTCCGCGGCGTGCCGGATCGAGGCGACCGTGAGGAGCACGCCCGGCGAGCACCGCGCGAAGGCCTCGTCGTAGCCGATCTTGAGGAGCCAGAAGCTGCCGCCCACGACGAGGGCGTAGCACATGGCCGCCGGCTTCCCGTCCACCCGCAGGAGCCCGAGGCGGAGGGTGCCCTCGGCCGCCGCGAGCTCGGCGAGGCGACGGAGGAACGGTCCGCGCATCGCGTCCTCGGCGATGGCGCCGCCGCGGGCGGCGCGCCACGAGCGCGACTCGACGTCGAGCGCCTCCCGGAGGCGCGCTCCGACCTCGTCGGGGCCGGGCGCGTAGATCGTCGCCTCGACGTCGCCGGCGCGGCGCTCGGCGCGACGGAGGTCGCTCCGCCTCCGGGCGGAGAGGTGCGCCCGCGGGTCCGTCCAGCCCGCGTCGAGCCGCAGCACCGGGGTCCCGCCGCGGGGCCGTCGGAAGAGACGGCCTCCGCGCCCGAGCGCCCGTTCGAGCGCGTCGAGGAACGGGGCGTCGGCGAAGGTCCGTTCGATGCGAATCGGACGTGCGAGGTCCACGACCGCGCGCGCGAGGTCGTCGAGCGCTCCGCCCCGGGCCCCGGCGTAGACGCCGAACGGTTCCTGGAGCTCCTGGTGGCCGGGCGCCTCGAGCCGGACGACGCCCGCGCGTCGGCGGCGCGCGAAGGCGGCGAACGCCGGGGTCTCGTCGGGACCCGCGCGGACCACGACCAGGTCCCGGGCCGACGGCAGCGTCTCCTGGGCCGCGCGGGTCCAGGCGGTCGTGGCGGTCGGCGGGGTGCCACGTGCGGGCTCCGCCGACCGGGCGTGCGGTTCGAGCGTGGGCATCCCGGAGCCGGACCTCCCGCGGGTCATCCTCCCCGATCGACCGGCGGCCCGGGCCGGATTGAGGCGGAGCGGGTCGCGAGGCGTCGCGGGTCCGTCCCGACGCGGGGCAGGGGGACGCGGCGCGACCCGCGAACGGGAGCGGTCTCCCTCTCGACCACGAGGTCGCGACCGGCCCGGTAGCGAAGGCCCTGCGCGGGGCGGCCGGCGGGGTTCCGCGCGAAGGCTTCGTCGTCTCGCAGGAAGACCCTCGGCGCGGGGGCGCGCGCGGGGTCGCCCGGGCGAAGCCCCCGGGTTCGGAGTCGGGCGCGGGATCGGGCCGGACCGGGGCGCGCCTCCCTCCCCCTCCACCTTCCGGAAGGGTCCCTTCACGGCGGCGCCGTCTCGGAGGGGCCCGCGAACAAGCCGCTCCGCCCTGGAGGCGCGGCGCCTCCCTCGCTCCCCGAAGGCGTCTTCCGACCCACGCGCCGTTGGCCAGGCCCGACGGCCCGGCGAGGATCGGGAGCGCCCATGCGGATTCCCCAGACCGAGCGACTGCGTCTCCGTCCCTTCACGCTCGATGACCTGTCGCACGTCGTAGCGCAGTTCGAGGACGAGTACGCGCGACGGTTCTACCCGATCCACGAGAACCCCGAGGCCGACGCGGAGGGCTGGATCCGGTGGAATCTGCGGAACTACGAGAACCACGGCTTCGGGCTGTGGGCCATGGAGCTTCGCGAGACCGGCGAGTACGTGGGCGACTGCGGGATCACGATGCAGGACGTGGAAGGGTCGCCCCGCCACGAGGTGGGCTACCACGTCGTGGGGCGCCTCCGACGCCGCGGCCTCGCGACCGAAGCGGCCCGCGCGTGCCGCGACCACGCGCTCGACGTCTTGGGATGCGGACTCGTCGTCTCGATCGTCCACGCCGACAATGTCGCCTCGCGCACGGTGGCCGAGCGGGTTCACGATCGCATCGTCGAGACGACGCGGAAGGGCATGCCGCACCTCGTCTACGCCACCGAGCGGCCGGCCCGGCTGACCCCTGACGCGACGGCGATGACGACGGACCCGTAGCGCCTGCCGTCGGCGTCGCGGGCGCGAAGCCGGCGGTCGGTCGAATGGGTGGGCGCGCGCGGCACGCACGGCCGTCGCTTCGAGATCGACGGCCGTGCCGGCTCCTCTGCCCCCTGGCGCGCGTCGCGTCTTCCCCGGTCTACCGCGCTGTACGCGCGCACGTTCGGGACGGCCGTTCGCTCCTCGGCGCTGCCGGGTCGATCGGGGACGACGATCGTGCGGCGTCTCCACGACGTCCCGCCCGACGTCGGCGTGGCGACCCGCGTCGAGAACGCGATCGACACCGTCTCTCCCTCGGTCGTCCGACGGCCTCCGAGCCGCTCGAGCGCGGCGGTGAGGAACGGTGACGACGACACGGACCGGGGTCCCACCACCCCGGGCGTGCAGGGCCCGCCGGGGCACCGACCCCGAGGGGAACCCGCGCGTCGCGGGTACGTACGTCCACCGGGGAGTCGTGGAGAACCAGCAGGGGCGGGCCCGCGGCGGCCTCGGGGGATCCGGTCGTCGCGCGGCGGAGGCTGGGCCGTGATCGAGGCCTACCGGCCCTCGTCGATCGCGACCGCGCGCCGCGCGCCGGTCTCGGCCTGGGTCCGCCGCCTCAGCTCGCGATCCGGAGGACCCACGTCGTGATGCATCGAAGGCCCTGCACGTTCGTCGTCTTGATCGGGTCGAGCAGGGCGCCGCCCAGGCGCTCCGTCCACGCGAGCAGCTGGTCGAGATCGACGACGTACCGGTCGGTCCCGTCGGGCAGGTGGCAGCGGCCGTTCCCGATCGGCTCGAGCGCGTCCTCGATCCCGATGCGCGAGGCCAGGCGGGCGAAGAGGATGCCGCCGGGGGCGAGGACACGGCGCACCTCGCCGAGCATCTCCGCGAAGTTCTCGGGATCGCGTGCGAAGTGGAGGACGGCGTTCGCGACGACGACGTCGAAGGCGCCGTCGGCGAAGGGCATGTCCTCGACCCGCGCGACGTGGACCCGGTCGCCCTCGAGACGAGGGGCCAGCTCCGCGACGAGCGCACGGACATGCGCCACGCTCCGCGCGTCGGTGTCGATCGCCGAGACGTCGAAGCCCTGCCGCAGGAAGTAGGTGAGGTTCCGGCCGTTGCCGCAGCCGACGTCGAGGATCCGCTGCCCCTCGTGGATGCGGCCCCGCAGGACCTGGTCGAGCAGGTAGATGTCGATGCCGCCCAGCTGCTCCGCGAGGTCCGTCATGGGTCTCCTGCGCCGCCGAGGGGCGCGCGCGAGATCGGGGGCCGCGCCCGGGGCCGGCTCGGCGGGAGGCTACGAGACCGCCGAGGGACGGACGTTCGTCTCGGTCTCGCCGAGGGCGAGACGCTCGTGCTCGGCGAGGCGACGAGGTCGCCCTGGCTCCGTGGGGTCGGCGACGAGGGGGGCGGGGCGTCGGACGGCGACCCGAGGGCCGGGACCGGCGGGGTGGGGGGGCGGCTACGGGGCGGCCGTTCGGAGCCCCGGCCTGCGGCCGCCATCCGGGCCGCCATCGCGTCCGATCCGCCGGGGCGCCCCCGGCTGATTCGGACGAATTGCTCTGGCTCCGTATGGGGGGGTCAGGCGGGGACCCACGCCAGGTCGAGGATCGTGTTCGTCGGGTTCTTCGTCTCGAACACCGCGCGGACGGGCATCCCGAACTCCGGCTTCCCGTCCCGGAGGTACGACATCAGCTTCGTGCAGACCCCCTCGATCTCCACGCTGATGAGGTAGACCGGCGGCTCCGCGCGGAACAGCTCGCCGGGGTACGTGATCTCGCTGAACGTGAACACGCGGCCCTTCGGAGGCACCTCCACCCACTCGGTTCGCGCCCAGCAGTCCACGCAGTCGGTACGGGGCGGCAGGAAGATCCGCTTCTCGGAGCAGTCGGAGCTCGTGCACCTCGTGCCGAGCAGGCGCCCCTCCTGGAGGCCCTGGAAGAACCGACTCCACCCGCCGTACGAGTGCGCGTGGTACCAGCTCTTCTGGTTCTTCACGACCATCGGGTCGCGACTCAAAAGGTCCGCCTTCGTGCCGTCGAGCTTCACGGTCATGGCTCAGGCCCTCTCGAGGATGGTGCACGTCACGTGGCTTCCCGTCCCGGCGTGCGAGATCGCCATGCCCCGCCGGGCCTTCTTCACCTGCAGGTCGCGGTGGTCGTCGGGTTTCGACTTCGCGTAGCGCGTCCAGAGCTCGGGCGCCGCGTGGAACTTCGCCCACTTCTGCTGGAGCTGCCAGAGGAGCTCGACGACCTGGAAGATGCCGGTGGCGCCCACCGCGTGCATCGTCCCGATGAGCCCGCCCGAGAGGTTCGTGGGGAGGCGCCCCTCGTAGTACGCGTCGCCCGACTCGATGAACTCGCGCCCTCGGCCGTACGGCCTCAGCCCGACGTCCTCGTACGTCTGGATGTCGCTGATCGTGAACGCGTCGTGGGTCTCGAGGAGGTCGAGGTCCTCGACGGGGTCGTGGATGCCCGCCTGGTGGTACGCGAGGTAGGCGGCCATCCGCGCGGCGAGGAACGACGAGAAGCCCGGCCACTCGTGGCGCCGGTCCGCGAAGTACTCGGCGTACGTCTTCTCGTCCTCGTTCGGGAGGAGGAGGATCGGCATGTTCCGCCGGTCGGCCGTGCGGAGGGTGTGCGTGCCGCCGCAGCAGGCCTTGATCTCGACGGGCGCGTCGGAGATCTCGTGCGCCACCTTCTCGTCGCAGACGAGCAGCGTCGCCGCCCCGACGCTCATGGCGCAGCACTCCAGGAAGGTCAGCGGGGTCGAGACCTCGGGGTTCTTCAGCACGTCCTCGACCGTGTATCGGCCGGGCTGCTGCGCGTAGGGCGAGTGACGGGCGTACTCGTGGTTCTTGACCGCGATCTTCGCGAGCGTCTCGTGGGGGACCTGGTTCTCGTACTGGTACCGCTGCGCCATGAGCGCGTAGTAGGCGGCGTACATCCACCCGAGCTCGCTCTCGAAGTCCTTGCACGCGGCGGAGGCGATGTACGCGTTGCCGACCCGCGTCGAGACCTCGTCCATGCGCTCCCACCCGACGACGAGCACGCAGTCGGCGTAGCCCGAGGCCACGGCCTGACACGCGGCGAGGACCGCGGAGCCACCGGTGGCGCCGCCGGTCTTGACCTCGATGTTCCCGAGCGGGTCGAAGCCCAGGTAGTCGTGGATCTTCGCCGCCGCGAGGAGCTGGTCGCCGAAGTGGTCGGCGAACTGCGAGTACACGCACCAGTTGACGCGGCGGCGGAGCTCGTCGGGAGAGACCTTGAGGTCGTTCTCCTCGACCGCCATCCGCGTCGCCTCCATGCAGAGCTCGGAGGTGTTCTTCTCGGGATAGCGCTTTCGGTAGTCGGTGAGCCCGCCGGCCACCGCGAAGACGGGCTTCTGGAAGCGGGGGATCCTGAGGTTCCCGGGCCCGAATCGGATCATCGTGCGCTCCCTCCCTGTGGCGTCGCGCGGGGCGCGTTCGTCGCAGGATGGCACGCCCCGGGTGCGTCGCGAAGGAATGGGGCGGGCGCGGGCGCGACTACTCGAGGGTCTCGACCCGACCGGTGCCCGTCGCGGGGTCGAGGAGGGCGAGGACGCGGGCCGCGACCGCCTCGGGGGCGATCAGCCGACCGCTCGCGTTCTGGCGGGCGAGGGCCGCGCGGGCGTCCTCCAAGGAGAGGCTCGTCCGCGCGACGATCGCCGCGACGCTCACCGCCGTCATCTCGGTGTCGAGGAATCCCGGACAGATCGCGTGGACGCGCACGCCCTTCTTCTCGAGGTCGAGGGCCCACGCCCGCGTGAGCCCGAGGAGGCCGTGCTTGCTCGCGACGTATGCCGCGACGTGGCGGTAGCCGCGCAGCGCCGCGGTGCTCGCGACGTTCACGACCACGCCGTGGCCCGCGCGGAGCATGCCCGGCAGGCAGGCCGTGGTGACCACCCACGCGCCGCGGAGGTTCGTCCCGATCGTCCGGTCGAAGATCTCGTCGTCGGGAGGCAGGAGCGGCGCCGCGGCCGAGACCCCCGCCGCGTTCACGAGGGCCGTGGGCGGCCCGAGCCGGCGCTCCGTCTCGCGCACGCGCGCCTCGACGGCGTCCCGGTCGGCCACGTCGGCCGCGAGGACCACGTGGGGGTTTCGGAGCCCGCGGGCGGTTCGCTCGAGCGACGCCGCGGTCCGACCGAGGAGCGCGACCCTCCAGCCCGCGCGGTCCAGGACCTCGGCGGTCCGACCGCCGACGCCGCCGCCCGCGCCGGTGACGAGGGCGACCCCCGAGCCGTCCGACTCCATCCCGCGCCTCCCGCTCGGGCCCGGACCGGGCCCGAACCCAGCGTACCGGGGCGACCGCCGCCGATCGGACGGCTATCCTCTAGGCGAGCCACGTCCCCCGGGAGCCGCCATGTCCACGCCGCCTGCCTCGGGACCCTCCGCGGGCGAGGTCGCGAAGACGCCCGCCGAGAAGGTCCAGGCGATCCTCGAGCAGATCCGACCGTTCTTGCAGCGGGACGGCGGGGACCTCGAGTACCTCGCGTACGACGAGGGCGTCGTCACGCTGAGACTCCAGGGCGCCTGCAACTCGTGTCCGAGCAGCACGATGACCCTCAAGATGGGGATCGAGCGCGCGCTCAGGGACCACGTCCCCGAGGTGCGAACCGTC
Organism: uncultured Planctomycetota bacterium; assembly: GCA_963752285.1. Taxonomy (GTDB): domain Bacteria; phylum Planctomycetota; class PLA2; order PLA2; family JAEUHO01; genus CAVVXN01. The sequence goes on along the minus strand of CAVVXN010000005.1, from coordinate 2,293,503 downwards.
GTGACGGTCGAGTAGCGGCCACGACGCCGCCGGGTCGGTTCCCCCGGCGGAGCCGACGGGCTCCCGGGCCGGGGGCGGTACGATGCCGCGCCCGATGGACGTCCTGCCCACCCACGTAGACGCGAGCTCGGACACGTACCGCACGAACCTCGAGCGGCACCTCGCCGAGGTCGAGGACCTCCGCGCGCTCCTCGCCCGCATCCGCCTCGGCGGGCCCGAGAAGGCCCGGCGGAAGCACAAGGAGCGGGGCAAGGTGCTGCCTCGCGAGCGCATCGACCGGCTGCTCGACCCCGGGAGCCCCTTCCTCGAGCTCTCGCCCCTCGCGGCGCACGGCGTGTACGGGAGCGACGTGCCGGCCGCCGGCATCGTCACGGGCATCGGCCTCGTCCACGGCCGCGTCACGATGGTCCTCGCGAACGACGCGACCGTGAAGGGAGGGAGCTATCACCCCCTGACCGTCAAGAAGCACGTCCGCGCGCAAGAGGTGGCGATCGAGAACCGTCTCCCCTGCGTGTACCTCGTGGACTCCGGCGGCGCGTTCCTGCCGCTCCAGGCCGAGGTCTTCCCGGACCGGCTCCACTTCGGCCGCATCTTCCGCAACCAGGCGGTCCTCTCGTCGCTCCGGGTTCCGCAGATCTCCGCGGTCCTCGGGTCGTGCACCGCGGGCGGCGCGTACGTGCCCGCGATGAGCGACGAGGCCGTGATCGTGAAGGGCGCGGGGACCATCTTCCTCGCGGGGCCGCCCCTCGTGAAGGCGGCGACCGGCGAGGAGGTGTCGGCCGAGGACCTCGGCGGCGCGGACGTCCACACGCGCGTGAGCGGCGTCGCCGACCACTTCGCGGAGGACGACGACCACGCCATCTCGCTGCTCCGGTCGATCCTCGAGAGCCTGAACCGGCCGCCGCCGCGCACGCTCGACCGCAGGGAGCCGGAGCCCCCGCTCTATCCGCCGGACGAGATCCTCGGGATCCTCCCGACCGACCTGCGTATCCCGTACGACGTGCGCGAGGTCATCGCGCGGATCGCGGACGGGAGCCGCTTCCAGGAGTTCAAGGCGCGCTACGGCACCACGCTCGTCACCGGCTTCGCGCACCTGCACGGCTACCCCGTGGGCATCGTCGCGAACAACGGCGTCCTCTTCGCCGAGTCCGCGCGGAAGGGCGCGCACTTCGTCCTCCTGTGCGGCCAGCGCGGGATTCCGCTGCTCTTCCTCCAGAACGTGACGGGCTTCATGGTCGGGAAGGAGGCCGAGAACGGCGGCATCGCGCGGGACGGGGCGAAGATGGTGCAGGCCGTCGCGACCGTGAACGTGCCGCGCATCACCGTGGTCATCGGCTCGTCGTTCGGCGCGGGCAACTACGGGATGTGCGGGCGCGCGTACGACCCGCGCTTCCTCTTCACCTGGCCGAACGCTCGGATCAGCGTGATGGGGGGCGAGCAGGCCGCGCAGACGCTGCTCACGGTGAAGCGCGACCAGCGCGCGTACGAGGGCGCGCCCGCTCTCGACCCCGACGAGGAGGCGGCGATCCTCGACCCCATCCGCGAGAAGTACGAGGTCGAGGGCCACCCCTACTACGGGAGCGCGCGCCTCTGGGACGACGGGGTGATCGACCCGCGCGAGACGCGCGACGTCCTGGGCCTCGCGCTCGCCGTGACGCTCCACGCCCCCGATCCCGCGCCCGCGGCGCCCGTGTACCGCATGTAGCCGATGAGCGACACCGCGCCGAGCCTCGTCGTCCGAAGAGAGGGGGACCACGCGCGCGTGGTCCTCGACCGCGCCGCCAAGCGGAACGCGTTCGACGACCGTCTCGCGGCCGAGCTCGAGCGGGCGTTCGTGGACCTCGCGGGCGAGGACGGGGTGCGCGCGGTCGTCCTCGAGGGCGCGGGGCCGGTCTTCTGCGCGGGCGGGGACCTCGCGTGGATGCGGCGCGTCGCCGACTACGGGCCCGACGAGAACCTCGCCGACGCCGAGGCGTTCCAGCGGGCGTACGACGCGATCGACCGGTGCCCGCACGTGGTCCTCGCGCGCGTCACGGGCGCGGCGCTCGGCGGCGGCGCGGGCCTGGTCGCGGTCGCCGACGTGGCGATCGCCGCCGAGGGAACGCGCCTCGGCTTTCCGGAGGTCCGCCTCGGCCTCGTCCCGGGCGTCGTCGCGCCCTACGTGCTCCGACGGATCGGCGCGGGCGCCGCGCGCCGCCTGTTCGTCACGGGCCGGGTCCTCGAGGCCGAGGAGGCGCTGCGCCTCGGCCTCGTGGACCGCGTCGTCCCCGCGGCGCGCCTCGACGAGGCCGTGGCCGAGGCCCTCGGCGAGGTCCGCCAGACCTCGCCCGACGCCGTCCGGCGCGCGAAGGCGCTGACCCGCGACCTCCTCCACGCGGCTACCGACGCCGACCGCCAGCGCCTCGCCCGCGAGGCGATCGCCGAGGCGCGCGCGTCGGCGGACGGCCGTGCGGGGACGGGGGCGTTCCTCGCGCGACGGCCGCCGCCGTGGGGGCCCGCCCGATGACGCGCCTGCCCTTCGAGAAGGTGCTGATCGCGAACCGCGGCGAGATCGCGCTCCGGATCGTCCGGACGCTCCGCGCGCTCGGGCTCCGCTCGGTCGCCGTGTACAGCGACGCCGACGCCGACCACCGCCACGTGCTCGAGGCCGACGAGGCCGTGTCGATCGGCCCCGCCGAGGCGCGTGCCTCGTATCTCCGCGTGGACGCGCTCCTCGCCGCCGCGCGGTCGAGCGGCGCCGACGCCGTGCACCCCGGCTACGGGTTCCTCTCCGAGGACGCGCGCTTCGCAGAGGCCGTCCACGACGCCGGCCTCGTGTTCATCGGCCCGCCGGCGGATGTGCTGGCCGCGTCCTCGGACAAGCTGACCGTGAAGCGCCTCGTCGCGAAGGCGGGGGTCCCCGTCATCCCCGGTCCGCTCGAGGTCGTGCCCGACGACGGAGACGCCCTGCTCGCCATCGCGAACGAGCTCGGCTACCCGCTGCTCCTGAAGGCCGCGCGGGGCGGCGGCGGGAAGGGCATGCGCGAGGTGCACTCTGAGGCGGAGCTGCTCCCCGGCGCCGAGGCCGCGCGTCGCGAGGCCGGCGGCGCGTTCGGCGACGCCGAGCTCTACGTCGAGAGGATCCTCCAGCACGTGCGTCACGTCGAGGTGCAAGTGTTGGCCGACGACACCGGGCACGTCGTGGTCCTCGGCGAGCGCGACTGCTCCGTGCAGCGCCGCCACCAGAAGGTGCTCGAGGAGACGCCGGCCCCGGGCCTCGACGACGACCTCCGCCGCCGCATCCACGAGGCCGGCGCCGCCGCGGCCCGCGCGCTCGGCTACCGCAACGCGGGCACCGTCGAGTTCCTCCTCGACGAGGACGGGCGGTTCCACTTCCTCGAGATGAACCGCCGCCTCCAGGTCGAGCATCCCGTGAGCGAGGCCGTGCTCGGGCTCGACCTGGTCGCGTGGCAGCTCCGCCTGGCGGCCGGCGAGCCGCTCCCGCGCGAACCCGACGCGTTCCTCCCGCGCGGCCACGCGATCGAGGCGCGCGTGTACGCGGAGGACCCCGCGCGCGGCTTCTTGCCGTCGTCCGGCAAGATCCTCGCGCTCCGCGAGCCCGAGGGTCCCGGCACGCGCGTGGACTCCGCCCTCGCCGTCGGCATGGAGGTGACGTCGCACTACGACCCGCTCCTCGCGAAGGTGATCGCGCACGGGCAGACCCGCGAGGAGGCGCTCCGCCGCCTGGACCTCGCGCTGGCCGAGACGGTCGTCCTGGGCCTCCGGACCAACGTCGGCTTCCTGCGCCGCCTCCTCGCGCACGAGGACTTCCGTGCCGGCCGGCTCCGCACGGACTTCATCGACCGCGCCTCGAAGACGCTCTGCGACGAGCCGCCGCCGACGGCGCCCGTGATCCTCGCCGCGGCGGCCCACCTGCTCCTCCCGCGCACGGCGCCGGGCCACGGCGCGTCGTCGAACGGCGGCGCGCCGAGGCCCTCGCCGTGGGCTACGCTCCGCGGGTTCCGCCTCTCGAACGGGGGCGGCGGATGATCCGGGACGAGGAAGCGTCGTGAGTGGGGGACGGCTCGAGCGGTCGTGGCGCGTCGGCGGCCTCGTCGTGTCGGCCGACGTCCGCCTGGAGGACGACCGCGTGGTGGGCGTGGTCGAGACGGCGTCCGGCTGGTCGAAGGTCGAGGCGCACGTCCACCGTCCGGCGAGCGACGCAGTCATCCTCCGCGTGGGGGGGCGACGTCACCGCGCGGTGCTCGCGCGCCAGGGCACGACGCTCTGGCTCGCGATGGACGGCCAGACCTACGAGCTCCGGACCGAGGGGCGCGGGCGCGCCGAGAGCGCCGCGGGTCCCGCCCGCATGTGCACGAGCCCGATGACGGGCGTCCTCCTCAACGTGGCGGTGAACGCCGGCGACGCGGTCGAGGAGGGTCAGGTCCTCTTCGTCGTCGAGGCGATGAAGATGGAGTACGCGGTCCGCGCCCCGCGCGCGGCGACCGTGGCGGACGTCCGGGGCCGGGTGGGCGACCGCGTGAAGGTGGACGACCCCGTCGTCACGTTCGAGGTGTCCGCGTGACCGCGGGCGCCAGCGCGCCGTCCGCCGTCCCCCGCGGGGTCCGCCTGACCGAGGTGGGCCCGCGCGACGGTCTCCAGAACGAGGCGGACGTCATTCCGACCGAGGTGAAGGCCGCCTTCGTCCGCGCGCTCGTCGCCGCGGGGCACCGCGACGTCGAGGTGTCGTCGTTCGTCCGGCCCGACGTGGTGCCCCAGCTGGCCGACGCCGAGGCGCTCTTTCGCGCGCTCGGCCCGCCACCCGACGGCGTGGTGTACGGCGCGCTCGTACCGAACCAGAGGGGCCTGGACCGCGCCCTCGCCGTCGGCACGATCGGCAAGGTCGCCGTGTTCACGGCCGCGTCGGAGACGTTCAACCGCCGCAACGTGAACGCGTCCATCGCCGAGTCGATCGAGCGCTTCCGGCCCGTCGCGCGCGGCGCCAAGGACGCACGCCTTCGGCTCCGCGGCTACGTCTCGACGGCCTTCGTCTGCCCGTACGAGGGCGCCATCCGGCCCGACGCCGTGCGCGACGTCTCCGCGCGGCTCCTCGACCTCGGGTGCGACGAGATCTCGATCGGCGACACGATCGGCGCCGCGACCCCGCTCGACGTCGCGCGCCTGCTCGACGTCCTCCTGCCGTTCGTCGGGACCGAGAAGGTGGTCCTCCACTTCCACGACACGCGCGGGACGGCCGTGGCGAACCTGATGGAGGGGCTCCGCCACGGCGTGGCCGCGTACGACGCGAGCAGCGGCGGTGTCGGGGGCTGCCCGTTCGCGCCGCGCGCGGCGGGAAACCTCGCCACCGAGGACGCGCTCTACCTGCTCGAGCGGCTCGGGATCCGGCACGGCGTGGACGTGGAGCGGCAGCGCGAGGCCTCGCGACTCGTGGCGCCGTACCTCGGCCATCCGCTCGCGGGCCGGGGCGTGGAAGCGCCGCCGTATCCTGGCCCACGTACCCCGTGAGACACCTCCCCATGCCGACGACGCCCACGCGCCCTTCGCACCTCGTCCTCCTCGTCGTCGCGCTCTCGTCCCCGCTCCTCCTCGCGCGCCCGGCGCGGGCCGACGCGAAGGCCGAGGCCGAGCGGCTCGCGAACCCCGACAAGGAGGTCCGCGCCGCGGCGGCCGAGGCCCTCGCGAAGATGGGCGTCCACGCAAAGGAGGCCCTGCCCGCGATCGAGACGGCGCTCGGAGACCGGAGCCAGCTCGTCCGCTACTGGGCCGCCGTCGCGGTCGGGGGGCTCGGCGAGAAGGGCGCGTCGGCGGCGCCGGCGCTCGTGCCGCTCACGAAGGACGCCGTATGGAACGTGCGCGGCGCCGCGGTGGAGTCGCTCGGCCACGTGCGCGCGACCGGCGACGAGTCGCTCGCCGCCCTCCTCGACGCGATGGCCGACGAGGAGACGGACGTCCGCGTGAAGGCCGGCGACGCGTTCGTGCGCCTCGGCTCGGCGGCCGTGCCCTACCTCGAGAAGACGCTCGCGTCGGACGCGCCGCTCCGGGCGATGGCGGCCGCGCACGCGCTCTTCCTCGCCCGGCCCGGCGACGACGCCGGCGCGGCGCGACTCGAGGCCGCGCTCGAAAGCGAGGACCCGCGCGTGGCGCGAGAAGCCGTTCTCGCGCTCACGGAGATGCAGCGCGACGGCGTGCGGGGCGCGGTGGTCGCCGCGGCCACGCGACTCCTCGCGGCGGACGACTGGAGCGTCCGCCTCGCCGCCGCGTCCGCGATCGGGAAGATCGCGAGCGTGGACGCCAAGGTCGCAGCCGAGCGCGGTCCCGCGGACCCGACGCGTCGCGCGGCGCTCGACGCCGCGGTCGGTCCGCTCGGCGCGGCGCTCGGCGACAAGAACAGCGCGCATGCGCGCGAGGCGGCGCTCGGCGCGCTCGTCCTCCTCGCCGCCGACGGCCGCCCGATGGGCCCGGCCGCGGCGCCCGCCGTGGGCGCCCTCCTCGACGCGGACGGCGCGGTCCGGGCGCGGGCCGCCGAGGTCGTCTCGCACCTGGGGGCGGACGCGAAGGACGTGTTGCCCGCGCTGCTCTCGGCGCTCGCGAGCACCGACGCCGCGGTGCGCGTCGCCGTCGTGACGGCCCTCGGCCGGTCCGACCTCGCGTCGGCGCCCGGGGCGGGCGACGTGGTGACGTCGCTCGTGGACCGCCTCGCGGACGACGATCCCGGCGTGCGGCGCGCGGCCCTCGCGAGCCTCGCGCGGCTCGGATCGGGTGCGGCCCCGGCGCTGCCGGCGCTCCTCACGGCGCTTCGCTCCGACGACGCGACGCTTCGCCAGGGCGCCGCCGAGGCGATCGGCGCGGTCGGCGCGCCGGCGAAGGGCGCGGTGGACGAGCTGCTCTCCGCCCTCGGCGACGCCGAGGCGAGCGTGCGCGCGGCGGCCGTGCGCGCCCTGGGGGCGATCGGGCGGCCCCCCTCGAGGGTGGCGAGGGTGCTCCGAAAGCTCGAGAAAGACGACCCCGACGCCGCCGTGCGCGCCGCGGCGAAGGAAGCCCTCGCGCCGCGGCGCCGTCCCTGACCGGTCAGGGGCGCGGGCCGTCCGCGGCCCGGGGGTCCTCGCGTTCGAGCAGCGCCGCGAATCCCTGCCGGTGGTGGGGGGGCATGTCGCGGCTCTCCCAGCGGGCCAGGCTCGTCGCGACCTGCCGCGCGCGCACGACGAAGACGGGCTCGGCGCCGTCGGCGAGGCGCCCCTCGTAGCGGAGGTCCACGCTCCGGTTCCCCAGGCGCGCGACGGAGACGTCCACCAGGAGCGTCGCGCCCATCGGGATCGGCCGCCGGTACTCGGCCTCGAGCCGCACGGTCGGGTACCCGACGTCTTCCTCGCGGAGCGCCCTCGCGTACGGCACGCCCACGTGGCGCGCGAACATCGTCTCCATCGCGACGTGGCAGAAGTGGGGGATCCGCGGGTGGTAGACGATCCACGCCGCGTCGCAGTCGGCGAACCGCACGGGGATCTCGCAGCGAAACGCCATCCCGGCTCCCTCGTCTCGCAGGCCGGCCGGGCCCGCCCGGCGACCCGGCGCCGGAGCCTACCCGTCGGCCGGGGGCGCGGCGCGCGCGGCGGACCCGGGCCTCGCGCGGGCCCCGCGAGGTCGCTACCCTCGCCGCCGCCCCGCGGCGGGGCGGGAGGAGGGTCCCCCGGCCGATGCCCGACGACCGCTTCTGGAACCCGAAGCTCGAGACGCTCCCGAGGAGGGACCTCGCCGCCCTCCAGGGGCTCCGTCTCCGCTTGCTCGTGCGGCGTGCGTACGACGGGAGCGCGTTCCACCGACGGCTCTTCGACCGGGCCGGGATCACGCCGGACGACGTGGGGGGGCTCGCGGACCTGTCGAAGATCCCCTTCACGACGCGGGACGCCTGGATGTCGTGTCAGCAGGAGCATCCGCCGTTCGGCGACATGCTGGTCCGGCCCGTGGACCGCGCGGTGCGCTATCACACGACGTCCGGCACCTCGGGCCGGACGCCGCTCCGCGTCCTCGACGGCCGCATCGACTGGAAGTGGATCGCGGAATGCTGGTGCTACGCGTTCCACGGCTTCGGCGTGCGTCCGAAGGACCGGGTCTTCTTCGCGTTCTCGTACGGCACGTTCATCGGCTTCTGGGGGGCGCACTACGGCTGCGAGAAGATGGGCTGCCTCGTCATCCCTTCGGGCAACATGACCACCTCGCAGCGCGTCGAGATGATCGACGAGATGGAGGCCACGGTCGTCTGCGCGACGCCCACCTACGCGCTCCGTCTCGCGCAGGAGGCCGCGGCCCTGGGCATCGACCTCCGGACCGGGCCCGTCGAGCGGTTGGTCCTCTCCGGCGAGCCCGCGGGTTCCATTCCCGCGTCGAAGCGCATGATCGAGGACCAGTGGGGCGCGAAGGCGGCCGACACGGCCGGCATGACCGAGATCGGCACGATCCTCATGTTCGAGTGCGAACGTCAGCCGGGCGGCACGCACGTCATCGAGGACCACTTCATCGAGGAGGTCGTGGACCCCGCGACCGGCGACCCCATCGGGTACGGCGAGCAGGGCGAGCGGGTGGTGACCTCGTTCGGGCGCGGGATGATCCCGCTGCTCCGCTACCGCACCCGTGACCTCGTCCTCAAGGTTCCCCACGACACGTGCGACTGCGGCCGGACCTGGGACCTCTACGAAGGCGGCATCCGGGGGCGCGTGGACGACATGCTCCTCATCCGCGGGACGAACGTGTACCCCCGAGCCGTGGAGGCGATCGTGCGGGAGTACCCGGCCGTGGACGAGTTCCAGATCCACCTGTACACGGCCGAGGGCATCCGCGACGAGATCGAGGTGCTGTGCGAGGTCCGCGAGGGCCACGAGGGCGACTGGTCGTCGGTCGAGCCGCGACTCCAGAAGGACCTCTCCACGCATCACGAGGGGCTGGGCTTCGTGGTGCGCCGCGTCGAGACCGGTCTCCTGCCGCGCTTCGAGCTCAAGGCGAAGCGGGTGAAAGACGACCGCGTCGTGAAGGGGAGTGGGAGCTGAGATGGCGAAGGACCTGCTCGGCCGCGAGATGACGGACTGGGAAGCGCGCCTCGTCGAGGCGTACGAGGCCCTCGCCCGCCTCGCCGCGTCCCCGCTCCCGCCGACGGCCGCCGCGAACGTGAGGGAGGCGATGGCCTCGCTCTGGCAGGCCGTGAACGGGCTCGCCCTCGTGGACGATCGCCCCGACATCTGATCGAGCGCTTCGCCCACCCCCGCCGCGGGCCGGGGCGGCCGCCCACCTGTCGGGGCAGGCCGGCGGCCCGCGGCGTAGAGTGGGGCGACCCCGATGCGCTTCTTCACGAGCCTACGCCTTCGACTCGCGCGCGAGATCCACCCGAACCACGCGGGGGACCTCCTCCTCGAGGCGGGCCTTCTCGGGCTCGGGATCGCGATCCTCGAGGGGTTCGGCCGCGCGTTCCCCGACGAGTCGGGCGACGTGGTGGGTGTGCTGCTCCTGCTCCTCACGGTGGGGGCGCTCGCGAACGGGGCGCGCTCCGGCCGGGCGCCGCTGAGCCGACGCTTCGCGCACGCGGTGCGGCGCGCGGTCGAAGCGGTCGCGCGCCGAACCGAGCCCGCCGCGGCGCTCGCGTTCCGCCTGCCCGAGGCGCCGACCCCGTGTGCATGGGCGCCGCGCCGGACGACGCTCCTCGTGCTCTCGGGGCTCGTGGTCGTGGCCCTCCTCCTGGGTCCCCAGATCCCGGATGCGCTCCTCTTCACGCGGTGGCACCTCGCGTACACGCCGTACGTGCTCCTCCTGACGCTCCTGTGGCTCCTGTTCGGTCTCGTCTCCACGCTCGGTCTCGTTCCCGGCCGCGCGGACCGCGCGCCACCGGCGACACGCGCGCGGCGCCTGGTCCTCCGCGTCGCCGCGTTCGTGGGTCTCTTCCTCGCGTTCGCCGCGCTGCCGGGCTGGGTCCCGCTCGCGCTCTTCGGTCCGTTCGCCGTCGTCGCGGGTCGCGGGCTCGTCCACTGGCCCTGGGGACGCTTCTGGCTCTGGCGCCGGGACGAGGAGGGCCGCGTGGCCGCGACCCGGATCGACGCGTGGCTCCGCGCGACGTGGCTCGCCGCCCTGCTCGCGCTCCTCTTCGTCGTCGCCCTCGCGCAGACGGGCCGGCTCCTCGCGCCGACCGGACCGTCGGGCCGTTTCGGGATCACCACCGGCATGGGACTCGCCGCGACGGCGGCCGCGTTCCTGCTCGCGGTCCGCGCGGCGCGTCTCCTCGGCCGCCTGCTCGGTCCGGCGAGACAAGACCCCGCGCGTCCGCTCGTTCGTACGCTCTGGTGGCCCGGGCGGACGGGCCCGGAACCGGCGTGGCTCGCGGCCGCGCGCGCGGCGGGCTGGCGTGTGACGACGTCGCGACGTGCCCCGCGCGGGGGCTTCGACCTGGTCGTCGGGATCCCCGACCACGGACAGCGCTTCGTGTCCCCTCCCGACGACCTCCCCCTACCCGAGGCGACGTTTCGGCTCGCGCGTCGCTTCGAGGTCGTCTACCGGCGCGCGTTCTTCCGTCGCCTGCAGCGCCTCGACCGGATGACCCGCCACCGCGTTCGCTCCCGCGGCGGCGGCTACCTCTTCTGCCCGCACGCGTGGCCCGTCCCGTCGCTGATCCGCGACCCCCCGCACGGGGAGGACGGCTCCGCGGGCGGGAAGGCGGCGCACGTGGGCCCGCCCTTCAGGGTCGTGTTCCCGCTCCGCGTCCGCCGGTACCTCGCGGAGGTGTTCCGCCGGCTCGACGTGGACCTCGTGTACTGGGACGACACCGTCGCCTGGGCGCCGTTGCGTGCCGCGCTCGGCGTGATGCTGGAGGCGTACGACCAGGGCTTCTCGCCGCTCCAGGACCGGCACTTCGTGGGCCTCCCACGGGTCCGCGTGACGGTCCAGGAGGCGGAGGACGTGGACCGCGCGTCGCCCGACGCCCCCGGCCCCGACCGCGGCCCGCCCCCCGTCCGCGCGCGGATCCTCCTGATCCGCCGCGACGCCGGGGGGGAGGGCGCGGAGGCGCCCGACGAGGCCCCCTCGTCGCGTCGCCCCGTCCCCGTACCGGTCTGAGACGCGCCCCGTCGGGCCCGTCCCCTCCGGTCGCCGCGGTCCCCGCCGCCCGCCGCCCTCTCCCCGGAGTCGCTCCCCGACCCCGCCCGGCCGTCGCGCCCCTTCCACGCCTGGCCCTGCTCATATCTTCTGATATGGATATGAAGATATGACGACGGCCCTCGCCCCCGACCCGTTCCGCCTCCTCGGCGACGAGGGGCGCCTCCGGCTGCTGCGCCTCCTCGCGAAGGAGCGCCTGAACGTGGGCGAGCTCGTGCGGATCCTCGGCCTCGCGCAGTCGGGCGTCTCGCGGCACGTGCGGCTCCTTCGCGAGGGCGGGTTCGTGCGGGAGCGCCGAGAGGCGGGGTGGACGTGGCTCGCGCTGTCCGACCTCGCGCCCGACGGCCTCGGCGACGTCTGGCCGGCGCTTCGCGCCCGCCTCGCGACGGCGGCCGACCCGCACGGCGACGACGCGCGACTCGGGGAGGTGCTCCGCGAGCGCGAGGAGCGTCGCGTGGGGTGGGGGCGGCGCGGCCAGCGGCCGGCCGAGCCCGGTCGCTCGTGGTCCGCGTGGGCCCGCGCGCTCGGCCACCTCCTCCCGCCGCTCGAGGTCGCCGACCTCGGCTGCGGCGAGGGCGCACTCGCGATCGAGATCGCGCGGTTCGCCACCCGGGTCGTGGCCGTGGAGCCGGACGCCCGGACCCTCGGCCGCGCGCGCGCCGCGGCGCGGCGCGCCGGCACCCCCAACGTCGTCTTCCGTCGCGGCGCGCTCGACGCGTTGCCCCTCGCCGACGCGTCGTTCGACGTCGCGCTCCTCTCGCAGGTCCTGCACGGCCAGGACGAACCCGCGCGGGCGGTCGCGGAGGCCGCGCGCGTCGTCCGGCCCTCCGGACGCGTGCTCGTGCTCGACCTCCTCCCGCACGGCGAGGCGTGGGTGCGCGAACGACTGGGTCACGTCCATCAGGGCTTCCCCCCCGAGGAGGTCGCCGGCTGGCTCGCGGCCGCCGGGCTCGAGCGGCCGCGCGTGGAAGAGGCGGCCCGGCGTCGGGGAAACCCCTTCGCCGTCCTCGTGGCGTCGGCGACGCGCCCCGCCGCCCCGCCGGGCGGGTCGCCGAGACCCGCACGGAGGCGCGCGTGAGCGGCGCGTCCCCCCCCCGCGCCGACCCTCGACGTGCGGCCGCCCTCGAGGCGGCGCTCGCCACGCGGATCCTCGTCCTCGACGGCGCGACCGGGACGGCGATCCAGGCCGAGGGGCTCCGTGCCGACGACTTCGGGGGCCGGAGCCTCGAGGGGTGCAACGAGAACCTCGTCCTCACGCGGCCGGACGTCGTAACGAAGATCCACGAGCGGTACCTCGCGGCGGGCGCGGACGTCGTCGAGACCGACACCTTCGGCGCGACGCCGCTCGTCCTCGCCGAGTACGGGCTCGAGGGCGAGGCGCGGCGCATGAACCGCGAGGCGGCGCGCCTCGCCCGGGCCGCCTGCGCGCGGTTCGACGCGCCGGGGCGCACACGGTTCGTCGCCGGCTCGATGGGGCCCACCACGAAAGCCATCTCCGTGACCGGGGGCGTGACCTTCGACGCGCTCGTCCGGACCTTCGTCGAGCAGGCGAGAGGTCTCGTCGAGGGAGGCGCCGACTACCTGTTGGTCGAGACCGCGCAGGACACGCGGAACGTGAAGGCCGCCCTCCTGGGCGTCGCCGAGGCGTTCTCGGAGCTCGGCCACAGTGTCCCCGTGGCGGTCAGCGGGACGATCGAGCCCACGGGGACGATGCTCGCCGGCCAGGGCGTCGAGGCCCTGGTCGCGAGCCTGCTCCACGCGGACCTGCTCTACCTGGGCCTCAACTGCGCGACGGGGCCGGAGTTCATGACCGACCACGTCCGCACGCTGGCGCGGATGTCGCCGTTCCCGGTCGCCTGCGTGCCGAACGCGGGCCTTCCCGACGAGGACGGGCGCTACGCGGAGGGGCCCGCGGACCTGGCCCGCGTCCTCGGCCGCTTCGCCGCCGAGGGCTGGTTGAACCTCGCGGGCGGGTGCTGCGGGACGACGGACGCGCACGTGCGCGCGATCGCCGAGGCGCTCGCGGACGCCCCGCCCCGCGTGCCCCCGACCGAGCGTCGCACGTGGCTCTCGGGCATCGACTTCCTCGAGGTCGCGGACGACAACCGCCCCGTGATCGTCGGCGAGCGGACGAACGTGCTCGGGAGCCGACGCTTCAAACGACTCGTCAAGGAGCGCCGGTTCGAGGAGGCGGCCGAGGTCGGGCGGCGGCAGGTGAAGGGCGGCGCGCACCTGATCGACGTGTGCCTCCAGGACCCCGACGCCGACGAGGTCGCCGACATGGACGCGTTCCTCGCCGAGGCGGTGAAGATCGTGAAGGTGCCCTTCGTCGTGGACTCGACGGACGCGAACGTGATGGAGCGGGCGCTTCGCTGGTGCCAGGGCAAGTCGCTCCTGAACAGCGTGAACCTCGAGGACGGCCTCGCGCGGTTCGAGGCCGTGGTGCCCCTCGCCCGGCGCTACGGCGCGGCGCTCGTCGTGGGGCTGATCGACGAGGACCCCGCCGAGGGCATGGCGGTCACCGTCGAGCGAAAGCTCGAGGTGGCGCGGCGCTCCCACCGGATCCTCGTCGAGGACTTCGGCGTGCGCGAGGAGGACATCGTCTGGGACCCGCTGGTGTTCCCGTGCGGCACCGGCGACGAGAAGTACGTCGGGAGCGCGCGCCACACGATCGAGGGCGTGCGTGCCTTGAAGAAGGCCTTCCCGCGGACGAAGACGCTGCTCGGGATCTCGAACGTGTCGTTCGGTCTGCCCGAGGCGGGACGGGAGGTCCTGAACAGCGTCTTCCTCTACCACGCGACGCAGGCCGGACTCGACATGGCGATCGTGAACAGCGAGCGCCTGAAGCGCTACCCCTCGATCCCGGAGGAGGAGCGCCGGCTCTCCGAGGACCTGATCGACTGGCGGGGCGACGACCCGATCGGCGCGTTCACCACGCACTTCCGTAACCGCCCGGCCGACGAACGGCCCCGCCGCGCACAGCTCCCGCTCGCCGAGCGCCTCGGCGCGTACGTGGTGGAGGGCACGAAGGAGGGGCTCGAGGCCGACCTCCTCCTCGCGCTCGCCGACCCCCGATGGCCCACGCCGCTGGACGTGATCAACGGTCCGCTGATGGCGGGCATGGCGGAGGTCGGCCGTCTCTTCAACCAAAACGAGCTGATCGTCGCGGAGGTGCTCCAGAGCGCGGCGGCCATGAAGGCCGCGGTCACGTACCTCGAGCCCCGCATGGAGAAGAACGCGAGCGCGCGGCTCGGGCGGATCGTGCTCGCGACCGTCAAGGGCGACGTGCACGACATCGGGAAGAACCTCGTGGACATCGTGCTCACGAACAACGGTATCGAGGTCGAGAACCTGGGGATCAAGGTGCCGAGCGAACGCCTCATCGAGGCCGCGACCGCGTCGAAGCCCGACCTGATCGGGCTCTCGGGTCTCCTCGTGAAGAGCGCCCAGATGATGGTGACCACCGCCGAGGACCTCCGCGTGGCGGGCGTGGACGTTCCACTCCTCGTGGGCGGGGCCGCGCTCTCGCCGATGTTCACGTACGGCCGGATCGCGCCTGCGTACGGCGGCCCCGTGGCGTACGCGCGGGACGCGATGCACGGCCTGGAGCTCGCGCGCCGCTTCCTCGACCCGGTGGAGCGGCCCGGGCTCCTCCAGGAGCTCGAAGGGCACCGCGCCCGCGCGGCCCGCGCGCTCGAGGCGAAGCGGACCGCCTCCGAGGCGGCGCCCGCGGCGCCCGCGCGCGTGCCCCTACCGAGGTACGGGCCCCGCCCCGCCCCGCCCTCGTTCGCGCGCGTCGTCCTCGACCCGCTGGACCTCGACGAGGTGTGGGCGTGGCTGAACCCGCAGATGCTCTACGGGAAGCACCTCGGGCTCCGTGGCTCCGTCCGGCGTCTCGCCGAGGCGAGGGACGCCAAGTACGCGATGCTCGAGGAGGCCGTCGAGGAGGCGAAGGCGCTCTCCCGCGCGGGGGCGATGACCGCGCGGGCGGTCTACCGCTTCTTCCCGGTGGCCCGGGAGGGCGACGAGGTCGTCGTGCTCGACCCGGAGGGCGGCCGGGCGCTCGAGCGGTTCCTCTTCCCCCGCCAGACGCGCGGCGAGGGCCGCTCGATCGCCGACTACCTCGTCGGCTCGGCCGAGCACCCCGACCACGTCGCCTTCTTCGTCACGACGGCGGGCGAGGGCATCCGGGCGCGCGTCGCCTCGCTCCGCGAGGCCGGGCGCTACCTCGAGAGCCACGTGCTCGGCGCGCTCGCCGTGGAGACCGCGGAGGCGGCCGCCGAGTGGCTCCACGCGAAGGTCCGCGCGCGCTGGGGGTTTCCCGACCCCGAGGGCACGCGGCGCGAGGACGTGTTCCGGGGGGCCTACCCCGGCTGCCGCTACTCGTTCGGCTACCCGGCCTGTCCGAACCTGGAGGACCAGGCCGGCCTCTTCCGGCTGCTCCGGCCCGAGACGATCGGGGTTCGTCTGACCGAGGGCTTCATGATGGACCCCGAGGCGAGCGTCTCGGCGCTCGTCGTCTCGCATCCCGACGCGCGCTACTTCTCGGTCTGAGGGGGTTCCCCGTCCGGGGCGGCGGGGCCGCCCCCGTCGCGGACGGCCCCGCCCGCTCGTACCATCCGCCTCCCATGAAGCACCGCGTACGCTCCGCCGCCGTCTCCCTCGCCTTCCTCGCCTCCTTCCTGGCCCTGACCGCCGGGGCGCTCCGGGCCGCCGACGAGGCGGCGGGCGCCTCGCCCTGGACCGACGCCGCGCTCGTCGAGCGCCGGTTCGAGGAGGCCGTGGCCGCCGTGGAGAAGGCCACGGGGGCGAAGTACGTGAAGCACCCGAAGGTCCGGATCTCGACGCCGCAGGACCTGCTGCCGATCCTCCACCACGAGCTCGACGAGGTGCTCTCGGCCCAGGCCGACGCCGCGACCATCGACGCCCAGCTCTCCCTGATGACGCACATGCTCCTCGCGAAGTACGAGCCCGGGGCCGACGTCGTCCACGTCGTGCCCGGGAACGCCGCACTGGTCGCGAAGCTCCTCAACCGGCCCGCGATCGAGTCCGAGCCCGTCCTCCGCGTGATCCTCGCCCACGAGGCGACCCACGCGCTCGACTTCCAACGCTTCGGCCTGGAGGCGGAGCGCCAGAAGCGAAAGACGACGGACGGTCAGCAGGCCTTCGGGGCGACGATCGAGGGACACGCCCAGATCGTCGCGCGCGCGATCAGCGACGCGTGGGGCATCCGTGACGCGTTCGACCTCTACGTGGACTGCATCTCCGAGGTGCCGCCCGGAACGGAGGGCGCCGCGAAGCTCGTGGCCCAGACCATGGCCACGCAGGTCGGCTTCGCCTACCACCAGGGCCTGGCCTTCTTCGACGCGGTGAAGGAGTCGCGCGGGGTCGAGGGCATGGAAGCGGCGCTCCGCACGCCGCCCGTGTCGCCACGCGAGATCGAGCACCCCGAGCTCTGGCTCCACCCCGAGAGCGCGCCGAAGGAGCCGTCCCTCGACGACCTCCTCCTGCCTCTGAAGGCGCTGGTCGAGAAGACCGGCCTGCCCGCGCGCGAGCTCTCGCTCCTCGAGGCGTCGCTCGCCCCGCAGTTCGCGATGCTCCCGCCGGAGCAGCGCGAGCACGCGTTCGACGGCTACGAGGAGAGCCGCCTCGTGACGGCCAGCTCGGCCGACCAGAACCACATGCTCACCGCCTGCCTCATGCGCTTCGCCACGGCCGACGCCGCCGCGCACTTCGAGGGCATCGAGTGGAGCATGCAGAAGATCAAGGACGACCACATGTCCACGGGGTCGATCCGGATCACCCGCTCCAGCTACGAGAAGGGCGTGGGGAAGGACCGCGCGCGGCAGGGCTTCGAGGCCACGAAGACGGTCGCGGTCGGGAGCCAGAGCGTGACCGTGACGACCGCCATCGCCCGCGAGGGCCGCTACGTCCTCGAGCTCACGAACGTCGCCGCGCCGAACGTGGACGAGGAGGCCTCGGCCGCCGCCATCGACGAGACGCTCGACGGCCTGGCCCAGGCGGACACCGGGACGGAGGCGGCCGGGACGCCCCGCTGAGGACGCGGGCCCGGCCGGCCGTCACGCGAGGTGGCGCCGCGGCTGGTCCTTCGCCAGGTACCGCGGGCGGTAGATCGGGAGCCCGTCCTTCTTGCCGGGGAACGTGCGCTCGTCCACGATCTGCGCCGCGATGCCGGCGCACCGCGACCACCCGAAGAGGAGCGTGTAGAGCTCGGGGTCGTCGAGGCCCGCCGCCGTGAGGAGAGAGCCCGAGACCGCGTCCACGTTCGGGTACGGGTTCTGGATCTTCGGGTTCTCCTGGAGGATCGGCGGCACCACCTCGCGGAGCGCGAGGGCGGTCCGAACGAGCGGATGGTCGGGGAAGCGCTCCCGCCCGAAGTCGTACTGGATCGCCGCGCGGGGGTCCTCGACCCGGAGCACCGCGTGGCCGAATCCGAACACGAGCCCGCCCGAGTCGAGGATGCCGCGCACGCGCGCCTCGACCGCCTTCGGGTCCGACGTGCCGATGCTCTTCACGAACGCGAGGCACTCCTGGTTCGCGCGGCCGTGGCGCGGTCCGTAGAGGGCGCCCATGGCGGCCGAGAGCGAGGAGCAGACGTCGGCCTTGCCCGACGCGACCGCCTTGCCGACGAACGTCGAGAGGTTGCCGCCGCCGTGGTCCATGTGGAGGACGTAGAAGAGACGGAGCAGCTCGGGCAGCACGGGGTGCGGGTCGGGGTGCCCGAGGAGCGTGGCGAAGGTCTCGTGGAAGGAGAGGTCCGGGGCCGGCTTCTTGGGACGCGGCCAGCCCTGGTGCGTCCGGATGATCGCCGCGACCACGGCGCTCGAACGCGCGACGACGTTCAGCGCGTCCTCGAGCCAGTCGCCCGTCGAGCCCTGCATCGAGAGCCACTGCAGGGCGACCTGGAACCACGACATCGGGTGCCCGTGGCGCGGCAGGCGCTCGAGCAGCCGGTCGAGCCCCTCGTCATCCTTCGTCCGCGCGGCGAGGTCCGTCCGGAACGCCGCGGCCTCGTCGGGCGTGGGCAGCCTCTTGAAGAAGAGGAGGTAGACGACGTCCTCGGCGGGGAGGTCCTTGAGGTCGCGGATGGGGTAGCCCACGTAGTGGAGCCCCTGCTCGGGGTCCACGCTGCTCGTCCGGCAGGTGCCGACGGGGTAGCCGCGGAGCCCCGTGTCGAGGTGGGCCTCCGTCACCTCGAAGAGCACCTTCGACGCGTCGGGGCGCTCGGGGGACGTGGGGGTCTCGGGGCTCATGATCGCGCCCTCCGGGCGGGGTTCTCGCGCCTCTGAGCGCGTCCGGGCGAGGGTAGTGCGGCAGGGACCGGGGTCAATCAGAGGCGGGCCCCGGGGTAGCGTGGCGGCGGGGCGGGGTCCGGATCGGCCGGGTCCGCCTGCGCGGAGGCCGGATGCGCATCGCCACGTGGAACGTGAACTCGGTGCGGATGCGCCTCGAGCGGCTCCTGTCGTGGCTCGAGCGGCGCCGGCCCGACGTGCTGGCGCTCCAGGAGACGAAGAGCACGGACGAGACCTTCCCCCGCGCGCCCCTCGAGGCGGCGGGCTACGTGGTCGAGACGTTCGGGCAGAAGACCTGGAACGGGGTGGCCCTCCTCTCGAAGACCCCGCTCGAGGAGGTCCGCCGGGGCCTCGACGGCCCCACGGGCGAGGAGGCGCGCTCGATCGCCGCCCGGGTGGACGGCGTCCGGGTGGTGGGGGTGTACGTGCCGAACGGGCAGTCGCCGGACAGCCCCAAGTTCCCTTACAAGCTCGACTGGATCCGCAGGCTCCGCGGGCTGCTCGAACGGACGGCGAGCCCCGAGGACCCCGTCGTCGTCCTCGGCGACTTCAACGTCGCGCCGAAAGACGAGGACGTGCACGACCCGGAGGCGTGGCGCGGGCACGTCCTCTTCCACCCGGACGAGCACGCGGCGCTCGCGTACCTACGGGCCTGGGGGCTCAGCGACCTGCTGCGCCTCCACGACGCGCGGCCCGGCGTCTTCACGTGGTGGGACTACCGTCAGCTCTCCTTCCCCCGGAACGCCGGCCTCCGGATCGACCTCGTGCTCGGCACCCAGGCCGTGGCGCGGCGCACCACGGGCGTGCTCGTGGACCGTGACGAGCGAAAGGGCAAGAAGCCCTCCGATCACGCGCCCGTCGTGCTCTTCCTCGACGAACCCGCGACCTTCGACCCGAGGTAGGAGCGTTCGGAGGGCCATGTACCTCGCGGCGCGCGGTCGTGGTGCGCGCGAATCCGGAGCGAACCGTTGGGGCGCGTCTTCAGCGGACCCACGGACCGTCCGATGATCCGTGCGAGATGACCACGCGACGTGCGCACCTCCTCCTCGCGCTCTCCCCTCTGCTGGTCCTCGCCTCGGCCCTCTCCCTCGCGGGGTGCGGAGCCGCGAGCCTCCTCGACTCGACCGCGGCCGTCGTCCCCGACGGCGGTCCCGGGACGTACGCGACGATGTCGTCCGGCGAGCGCGTCTGGGCGGAGGAGGTCCTCCTGCACGTGAACGAGGAGCGTCAGGCGGCCGGCCTCCTGCCCCTCGCGTGGGACGAGAGGGCGGCCGAGGTCGCCTACGCCCACGCCTGGGACATGGACGTCGAGGGGTTCTTCGACCACGTGAACCCACAGGGGCTCGGTCCGGAGGAGCGCCTCGCCGCGGCGGGCTTCGCGTTGACGCTCGTCGGGGAGAACATCGCGCGGGGCGTCGGCACGCCCGAGGCCGTCGTGCGCGCCTGGATGGAGTCCCCCGGGCACGAGGCGAACATCCTGACGCCCGGCTTCACGCGCGCGGGCGTCGGGGTCCACACGGGGCCGGCCGACGGTCCCTGGTGGACGCTCGACCTCTTCCGACCGGAAGGGGAGTAGCGCGTCCGGATCGGGCCGCTTCGCCTGCGGCGTGCGCTGCGGTAAGGTCTTCCCCGCCCGCGAGGGGGCGAGCCGGAGGACCGCGGTGGCCGGGACGAAGAGAGCGTCGGCCTCGAGCGCGAAACCGAAGGGGGGGAACCGGAGCGGCGCCCCCGGGCCGGCTGCCGGCGTCGAGAGAAGCGCGACGCCGAGGGACCGGGTGGTCCTGCTCGCCGACCACCTGCGGGGCCTGCTCGCGGCGCCCCCGCGCACCGCGGCGGAGCGCGTCCGGTACGACGCGTGGAAGGCCGCGATCGAGCCGCGCGCGCGTCGGATGGGAGCGCGCGTGGAGCGCCTCGCGAGCGCGCGGGCGTGGGAGTACGACGCCGCCCGGCGGCCCGAGCGGATCCGGGCGAGCCTCTGGCCCACGACCGTCCGCGAGATGGCCGCGCTCTACACCGAGCTCGCCGGCGCCCTCCTCCAGCACGAACGGGTGCGCGTCGTGTGGCGCCAGCGCCTGTTCATCGGGACCATGAAGGCCACCGGGGGCGGGGGCATCGTCACCGCGAAGGACGAGGCGAAGGTCCGCGCGGGCGAGAAGAAGGCCCTGGACGACGCGCGGCGCGCCAACCAGCACGCGGCCAAGGCCGTGCTCGACGAGGCGCTCCAGGGGCTCCAAGAGACGCGCGTCGAGCTCCGCGCGCTGCTCGCCGAGGTCCGCGCGCTGGTCGCCGCGCTCCAGGAGGCCGAGGAGGCGCGCCTTCAGGCTCGCGTGCGCGCGCTCCCGGAGGACACGTCGGAGCGCGAGCACGCGGAAGACCTCCTGCTCGACCTCGCCCAGGGGCGCCTCGACGCGAAGCGCTTCGGCGAGGAGCAGTCGTCCGGGTACGGCTCGCTCCTCCGGCGCCGGTGGCTCCTTCCCCGCGACCGCCTGGTGCGCTTGCTCGAGGGTTGAGGCTCGGTGAACGCGGCGGGGCGGAGCACGCGGAGCTCCGTATCATGACCCGATGCCGCGGCGCGCCCGGATGTCCCTGGCCCTCGCCCTGCTGGGCCTCCTCGTCGTCGGGCCGGGGACCTCCTCGGGCGCGTCGGAGGAGGTGGCGCAGGACCTCGAGTGGGAGCCGGACGTCGTCGGGGTCCCCGGCACGGCGGTCGCGACGCTCGTTTCGGAGCCGCCCGCCGGCGTCGTGCCGCCCGCGGACCTCGGTTCGGGCCGATTCGCCCGGCTCCCGTGGGGCGCCGGGGGGACGGTCACGGTCGCGATCGACGTCGCCCCCGGTCGCGAGCGGTTGTGGGTGGACGCCGATCTCGACCAGGACCTCTCCGAGGAGCCGCCGCGACCGTGGTCCCGGTCGGCCGCGGCGGAGCACGTCGTCCAGGTCCGGGTGGCGTTCCCCGACGGCGAGGAGACCGTCCCCGTACGCATCTCCCGCGCGGCGTCCACCCCCGAGGCCGGCCTCCTCTGGACGCCCTGGGCGCACCGCACCGGGCGGGTGACGATCGGCGACAGGGTCCGCGTGCTCGCGCTCGAGAGCGACGACGGGAACGTGCGCTTCGACGACCCGGCCCACGTGCTCGCGTGGCTCGACCTCGACGGCGACGGTCGCCTCGACGCCGCGCCGGCGGGACGCGAGCGGATCGAGGTGGGCCGCCCCTTCGCGCTCGGGGGGAAGGCGTTCGTGCTCGCGCCGCCGCCGCCCTCGGGCGCGCGCGTCGTCTTTCGCGCCACCGACGAGCCCGCGCCGGCGCCGCCGCCCGCGTGGCGCAGGCGTCTCCCCCCGCCGTCCGGTGTCCGCGCGCCGCCGCCCGATCTCTCGTTCGAGGCGCTCTCGGCGCGGCTCGCCGCGGAGGGCTCGCGCCTGTACGCCGAGCGCGCGGAGGCCATCGGCCTCGTGGGGCGCCTCGGCACGCCGCGCGCGTTCGAGGCGCTCTGGACCCTCGCGACGACCGACCACGACCTGAACGCCCGCACGGCGGCGATTCGAGCGATGGGCGATGCCGCGTACCTCGATCTCGGCGCCGCGCGCGTCACGACGCTCGCGCGGAGCGAGACCCCGGCCATCGCGATCGCGGCGGTCGCGGCGCTCCACGGCATGGGCGCGCCCGACCGGGAGACGGTCCTCCTCGACCTCGCCGCGCGCGGGCCCGCGAACGTCGCGGGCGCGGCGGCCCGGGCCCTCGCGTGGATCGGAGACGAGAGGGCGGTCCGGGTGGCGCTCGACACGTGGCGGGTGCAGTCGGCGGCGGCGATCCGGCGGACGATCTACGAAGGGCTCGCGACCCTGCCGTCCGGGCCGCCCGCGTACGTCGTCGTCCAGGCGATCGCGTCGCCCCTGCCGTCGCTCCGCGCCGACGCGCTCCGGGACCTGCTGCTCCTCGACCCCGCGGTGGCGAAGACGCGCGCGATCGAAGCGTCACGCGACCGCCCGGTGGACGAGACGGTGGCGCGCGCGGCCGTCGAGGTGCTCGGGCGGATCGGCGACGGCGACGCGGTGACGGCCATGCTCGGGATGGCGACCGACGCCCCCCCCGCGCTGCTTCCCGACGTGGTCGCGGCCCTCGCGCCGATCCGGGGCGTAGGGGCGCTCAGGTCGCTGCTCGCGGGCCTGCAGCACCGTGACGTCGCGGTGCGGCTCGTGGCCGCCGACGCGCTCTCGTCGTGGGTCCGCGACGACGTGACGCGCGCGTTCCTCGACCGCGCGGGCCGGGAGCGCGACCGGCGCGTCGTCGTCCTCCTGCTGGAGACGCTCGGCGACCGGAGGGTCGTCGCCGCGGCGCCCGTCCTCTTGACGCGCGCCCGCGACCGCGACCGTCTCGTTCGCGAGGCGGCGATCCGCGCGCTCGTGAGACTTCGCTCGGACGACGCCCGGGTCCGGTCCTTCCTCGAAGGACTCCTCGGCTCGCGCGACTGGGAGGACCACGTGCTCGGGATCGACGCGATCGCCGCGTCGGGCGCCGCGGGCGCGGGCGCCCGCGTGCTGCCGGACCTCGCGCACCCGCGCTGGACCGTCCGTCTCGCGGCCGCCGAGGCGCTGGGGGGACTCCGGGCCCCCGAGGCGATCCCGCCGCTCGTGGAGCGCCTCGAGAAGGAGGACAACGTGCGGGTCCGGGATGCGGTCGCGAAGGCGCTCTATGCGATCACCGGCGTGAACCTCTACGACGACGCCGCCACCTGGAGACGTTGGCTCGACGAGCACGGCCCGGGGTTCGTCCTCCCGGCCAGCGTGCCCCCGTTTCCGGCGCTCGACCGCGGGACGACGCGCGCCGGCTTCTACGGGATCGCCGTGCGTTCGCTCCACGTGGCGTTCGTGGTGGACGGCAGCGGCTCGATGGCCCTCGAAGACGCGGAGGGGACGGGTCGAGCGGCCGAAGGACGCTCGCGCTTCGAGAGGGCGGTCGAGGAGGTCCGGAGCGCGGTCGGCTCGCTGCCGGACGCCGCCTCGGTGTACGTCGCCGTCTTCCACGGCGGCGTCTCGGTGTGGCACGCGCACCCTACGCCCCTCACCCCCCGGGCCCGCGAGGACCTGGACGCGTTCCTCCGGGACGCCACGCCCGGCGGGGGGACCGACCTCTACGACGCCCTGGAGGCCGCGCTCCTGGAGCCCGAGGTGGACACCGTCTTCCTCCTCTCCGACGGCGCCCCGAGCGAGGGCCGCTACGTCGGGACGCAGGACGTCCTCCGGGCGGTCGCGCGGATCGAGCTGACCCGGAGGATCGCCATCCACGCGGTCTCGCTCGGCAGGGACAGCGAGCTGCTCCGCCGCCTCGCGGCCGCGCACGACGGCGTCTACGTCCGGCGCTGAACCTCGCGAGCGCGCTCGAACATCTCGACCAGGCGGCGGACCGTCGTGGGACCGTGCCCGGCGTAGTGGTTGTTCGCGTAGACCACCACGCGGACGCCCCGACGCATCACGCGGACGAGCAGCGAGGCCCAGCGCTCCATCCGCTCCCCGTGGTCCACGACCTCGCGGTCCCACCGCCTCGTCACGCGCTCGATCGCCTTGCGGTCGCCGAGGAGCCGGACGTAGACCGGGTCGGCGGTGACGGGGTCCAGCTTCTTCTCGACCTCGTCCCCGTGCGGCATCCACGCCTGGTCCACGAGCACGAGGCTCGTGTCGCGTTGGGCGAGGAGGTCGCGGAGGGGCTTTGCGACCCACGCGCGGTTTCGGACCTCGACCGCGTACCGCTGGCCCTCGCGAGGCAGGTCGGCGAGGAAGCGGTCCAGGCGGTCCAGGAAGGGGCCGACCGACGGGAACGCCTCGCGGTTGAAGTAGGGGAACTGGAGCACGAGCGGCCCGAGGCGCGGTCCGAGCCGGCCCATCACCTCGAGGAACCGGTCGCGAACCTCGTACGTCTGGTCGGGGTCGAGGATCAGGCGCGCGTCCGGCGCGGCCTCCCGGCCGGCGTGCACGACGTCGCGCGGGAACTTCGCCGAGACGAGGAACGAGGGCGGCGTCTTCTCGGCCCACCCGTCCACGAGACGTGCGCTCGGAACGCGGTAGTACGTCGTGTCCATCTCGACGGTGTCGAACTGGCGCGCGTAGTACGCGAGGAAGGCGGCCGCGGGCGTGCCGGGCGGATAGAACGGCCCCACCCAGTCTTCGGACGAGAACGAGGAGGTGCCGAAGCGGACGACGGCCTGGGGGTCGTAGGGAGTCGTCGAACCCTCTTCGGCGCGCGCGGGGTTCAGCGGACGACGGGCGGCGGCGCTTCGTCGGGGACGGGCGCCGCGGCGGGGATCGGCGCCGGCGCGGGCGCCGTCGCCACGGGCGCGACGCGGACGACGGGCGCCGGCCGGGACCCACGCGCCGGGCGGGACGGGAAGGGCCGCCCGTAGCACGGAGGCCCGTACCACGCGGGGTCGTAGCAGACCTTGCGGTAGGCGCGAGGCTGCCACGCCGCGGGGAGCGTCGTGCCGCAGGGCGGCCCGCACCGGCAGCGGTACCAGGGGTAGAGGCCCTGGCACCGGTCGCACGGCCCGTACCGGAAGGCCCAGCCCGGGGACGCGGTGCCGATCGGCGACGTGACGACCCTCGGAGCGGGCGCGACGGCCGGCGCCTGTGCCGGAGGAGGCGCCGTGGCGGGCGCGGGCGTCGCGACGGGCGTCGCCGGCGCCGGCGTCGCCGCGGGGGCCGTCGGGTCGTCCGCCCGGGCCGGTCCCGCGAGGGCGACGAGGGAGAACGCGAACGCCAGGGCGACGGCGGCGGCGAACGAAGCTCGCATGAGAGTCCCTCCCGTGTCCGCGAACACTCTACGCGCCGGCCGAGCCAGGGCAATTCCCCGGGTCGGGACGCGACGGGACGGGCGCGGGGCGTCGCGCCCGAACGGCCGGGCCGTACCTCGCCCGCGTCTCGTACGGGCGGCGCCTACCCCGTGTCGCTCGGCGACCCGGATGCCGCGGGGAGGACCGGCCGACGCACGGCCTGGGGGCTCGTCCGGGACGCTTGTCCGGGCTCGTCGAACCGACCCGGACGCGCCGCCGATCCGCGCCGGGAGGTCCCGGGCGCGGGGAACGGGCGTCAAGCCTTCCAGTCCTCGGGGCGCACGGACGTCGCCACCTCGGCCAGGAGGTGGACCCCGAAGCCCGTCGCGCGGTCGTCGCGGCCGGCGGGACCCGCGAGGTCCACGTGCAGCCACGGCACGTCCAGGTCCTGCACGTGGCTGTACACGAACTGCGCCGCGCACGACGTCTGCGCGTTCATGCGGTTCGCGACCGAGTTCCGCATGTCCGCCACCTTCGAGCGGAACTCGTCCTGGAAGAACTCGGGCGCGAACGGCAGCGGGTGGACGAGGTCGCCCGTGCGCCGGCCGACGGCGATCGCGAGACGCTCGAGCCCCTCCCGGTTGCTCACGATCGCGGCGTGGCGAAGGCCGGTCGAGATCAGTTGGGCGCCCGTGAGCGTCGCGGCGTCGATCACGACGTCGGGATGGTACTTCCTGGCGACCCACGAGACGGCGTCGCCGAGGAGCAGGCGGCCCTCCGCGTCGGTGTTGTTCACCTCGACCGTCTTTCCCGAGTGCATGATCAGGATGTCGTCGGGCCGGTACGCGCCCGGGCCGATCGCGTTCTCCGCGAGCGGCGCGACGGCGATCACCTCTTCGCGCGCCTTCCCCTCGGCCATCGCGAGCGCCGCCGCCACGGCGACCGCGGCGCCCGCCATGTCCTTCTTCATCCCGAACATCGACGCGCTGGGCTTGAGGGAGAGACCGCCCGTGTCGTACACGACGCCCTTCCCCACGAGGGCGATGCGGCGCTTCGCCTTCGGCGGCTTGTAGTGGACGACGACCAGGCGCGGTGCGACCTCGGCCGCACGACCGACCGCGTGGATTCCGCCGAGGCCGTGCTCGAGGAGGTCGTCCCCCCGGATGCTGGTCACCTTCACGTGCGCCAACCCCTGAGAAGCCTTCCGGACGGCCTTCTCGAAGGCGGCCGTCGTGAGCTCCGAGGTCGGCATGTCCACGAGCCGGGCCGCCCACCGCGTGCGCTCGAGGAGCGCGCGGCCCGCGAGGTCGATCGGGACCGTCTTGCCCTGCGCGTCGAGCGCGAGGAACGACAGCCGCGCCGGCTTCTTCGTCACGCGGCGTTTCCCTTCGACGACGGTCTGGCGCGTGTAGAGCGGCGCGCCGCGCAGGGTCGCGCGGGCCACGGGGAGCGCGTGGGCCGGGTCGTCCAGCGCCGCGATCACGGCGGTGGGCTGGCCGAAGAGGTCGGCGGCCGCCGCGGCCGCCGCGACCGCCTCGGTGCGCGCGGGGGCGTTGTGGCGCGAGACGCGCTCGGGCAGGAGGCCCACGACGATCTTCGACGGCCCCGCGCCCGGGTTCGCGAGCGAGATCGTGCGTCCGCCGGGCCCGGACTCCTTGCCGCGGAGCGCGCGCGCGACCGTGTCGGCCCATGGGGCGTGGAGCGACTTGCCGACCCAGCCCTTCTCGGCCAGGCCGGCGGGGAGGAGGAGGAGCACGGCGTCGGCGCCGCGGAGCGCCTGCGTCAGAGACGAGGGGAAGGCGAGGACGGACACGGGCACCTCCGGGCGAGAGGGTCGGGATCGAAGCGGGCGAAGGTACCCTCCCGGCGACCGCCCGTCCCGCGAGGTCCACGGGCTGGCGGCCCGGAGGATCGTTGGCCGAGCGGAGCCCCCTCACTCCCCGGGCCCTCGAGCGCGCGTTCACGCACGTGCTGCTCGACCCCCGAGCGGCACAGCGGCGCATGGAGCCGCTCCGGCGTGGACCGCGCCCGCCGGGCTCGGAGACGAAGCGGCCCCGCAACGCGGCCGCCCTCGCGTACGTCTTCGAGCGTGCGGGGTGGTTGTGGCTCCCCTTGACCGTCCGGGGGGAGGACCTGCCCGAGCACGGCGGCCAGGTGTCGCTCCCCGGCGGGAGACCCCGCGCGGGCGAGAGTCTCGAGGCGACCGCGCGGCGGGAGGCCCAGGAGGAGATCGGGCTCGCCGCGCCGGAGCTGCGGTGGCTCGGGCGGCTCGCGCCGGTGGACATTCCCGTGAGCCACACGCGGCTCCACGTGCTCGTCGCTCTCGGACCCGACCCGGGGGCGCTCCGCGCGGACCCGCGCGAGGTCGAGCGCGTCGTGCTCGTGTCGCTCGACGAGCTCGCCGACCCCGAGCGGCGCCGCCACCGTCCGTGGTGGGTCGCGGGACGCGAGCTCGACGTCCCGTACTTCGACGTCGAGGGCCTGTTCCTCTGGGGCGCGACCGCGATGGCCCTCGCGGAGCTCGTCGAGCGCGTGAGCCTGGCCCGCGCGCTGCCCGACTGAGAGCCTGCGAAGGAATCGAGTCCGGCGCTTCGGCCGGCTGCGGCGCCGCGATGCGGCGTCGCTCGTCGCCAGCGACCCACGGCGGGGTCGCCCCCTCCTCGCGCCTTGCCACGCGCCCCCTCGCTCGGCCTCGGGTCCTCGGCCCATTCCTTCACAGGCTCCGGTGTGCGCCGAGCGGGCCCGGGGCCTACCGTCCTTCGAGACGGTCGAGCCGGTCTTCGAGGCTCGCGAGGCGGCTCTCGAGCTCCTCGATCCGCTCGAGGGCCTCGGCGACCTCCACCCCGGCGTCGCGCGACGGGCCGCCGGACGAGGGCGCGGCCACGGTGGGCGACGGACGCACGGGTGCCGGCGCGAACGGTGCGGCCGCGGCGGGGGGCGGTGCGTCGGCCGGCGGTCCCCGGCCGACGTCCGGCGCGCTCGGCCCGAGGAGGTGCATCCACCTCGGGGCGTGCTCCCGGGGCCGGCGGGGGAGGCGCTCGACGTACGGGACGGGCCGGTCCGCGAGCGCGCCGAGGCGCGCCTCGACCTCGGCCGGCGAGGCGAGCGCGTGCATGCGCGAGGCGCGGGTCTTGAGCTCGCCCGGCGCCTGCGGGCCCCGGAGGAGGAGCTCCGCCAGGATCGAGAGGTCGGCGTCGTCGACGCCGAGCTGGTCCACGGCGTTGTGCTCGTAGCGGAGCGTGCGGCCGCCCGCGAGGTCCATCTCGCGCACCCAGCCCTTCTCCGCGAGCGAGCGCAGCGCCCCCTCGACCTCGTACGCCTCGACCTCCATCTGGGGGTCGCGGTTGTTCTTCTGGTTGCAGCCCGCGACGAGGGCGTTCACGGTGAGCGGGTACGTCGCGGGGACCGTCTTCTGCTTCTCGACGAGCACGCCGACGATGCGCTGCTCGAGGCGGTCCAGGTCGAGGGCCATCGAACGCTCCGATCGGGGGCGGGCGCGCCATGGTACCGGTCGTGCGTCCGTCCGCCACCCGCCCTGTTCCCGTGGCGCGGGGCCCCACCTACGATGGCGACCGCGTCCGCGGCCTCCCGGTCGAGCCCACGGCGCGCGGGGGCCATCATGCGCGGTCGGGGATCCGGAGGCGCCGCCCGAGCGGACCTCGCCACGGGGCCGACGTCCCTCGCCGCGGGCATGCGCGCGCTCGACCTCCCGCGTTTCGACGATGACCGCGGCTCGCTCCAAGAGGTCTTCCGGCGATCGTGGTGTCCGTGGCTCTCGGTCGTCCAGTGGAACGCGGTCCGCTCCGAGCCGGGTGTGCTCCGCGGGCTCCACGTCCACCTCGGCCACGACGAGCTCTACGTGGTGCTCGCCGGCGTCGTCGTCGTCGGATGGTGCGACGTCCGCGCGGGCTCGCCCACCGAGGGCGCGACGGGTGTCCTCGAGCTCTGCGCCGAGGGCCGCCGCGCGCTCGCCGTGCCCGCGGGCCTCTGCCATGGCGTCCACTGCCCCGTCGCGGCGACGTTCCTCGTCGGCACGACCGCGGAGTGGGACGCGCGAAACGAGCTCGGCTGTCACTGGCGCGACCCGGCGGTCGGGATCCCGTGGCCGTTTCGCGAGGCGCGCGTCTCGGCGCGCGACGAGGCGTTGCCCCCGCTCGCAACGCTCCGTCCCTTCGTGCCGGCGTGGGACCGTCGGTGACGCGTGCGGGCGCTCGCGCCGTCGCCCGCGGTGACCCCGGCCGGCGTGCGACGCCTCGTGCTCGAGGTCGCGGGACGCGCGGGAACGGGCCACGTCGGCTCGGCGCTCTCCGTCGTCGAGATCGTGGCCGCGCTCTACGGGAAGGTGCTCCGCGTCGTTCGGGCCGACGACCCGGACCGGGACCGCTTCGTCCTCTCCAAGGGCCATGCCGCGCTCGCGCTCTACGCGGCGCTTTACCTCGCCGGCGCGCTCGACCGGCAGACGCTCGACACGTACTGCGACGGGAGCGGACGTCTCGGCGTGCACCCCGACCGCGCCGTGTCGGGTGTGGACTTCTCGACGGGTTCGCTCGGCCTGGGCCTCTCGTTCGCCGTCGGGTCGGCGTTCGCCGCGCGCGCCTCGGGCTCGTCGCGTCGCGTGTTCGCGCTCCTGAGCGACGCCGAGCTCGACGCGGGCGCCACGTGGGAGGCGGTCCAGCTCGCCGCCCACCATCGTCTCGGCGCGCTCGTCGCGGTCGTGGACGCGAACGGCCAGCAGGCTCTCGGACCGACCGTGGAGGTCCTCGACCTCGAGCCGCTCGCGCCGCGCTTCGCCGCGCACGGCTGGGCCGTCCGCGAGGTGGACGGGCACGACGAGCCCGCCCTCGTCGCCGCGCTCGCGCCGTCGCCCGGGGACGACCGCCCGCGCGCGGTGATCGCGAGGACGGTCTCGGGGAGAGGCGTGAGCTTCATGGAGGGGCGCGTCGAGTGGCACTACCTCCCGATGCGTCCGGACGAGCTCCGGCGCGCGCTCGCGGAGCAGGAGGCCGCGTCGTGAGGGTGCCCTTCGTCGAGACCCTGTCGGGCCTCGCGGACCGGGACCGCCGCATCTTCCTCCTCACCGCGGACGTCGGGTTCTCCGTGCTCGATCGGTTCCGGGCCCGCCATCCCGATCGGTTCCTGAACGTCGGCGTCGCCGAGCAGGACCTGGTCGGCGTCGCGACGGGACTGGCGGAGGGCGGGTACCTGCCCTTCGTCTACTCGATCGCGACGTTCGCGACCCTCCGTCCCTTCGAGATGCTCCGAAACGGTCCGGCGCACCACGGGTTCCCCGTCCGCGTGGTGGGGGTGGGCCCCGGCCTCGACTACGGCGCCGCCGGATTCACCCACCACGCGCTCGAGGACGTCGCCGTGCTGCGCTGCCTGCGGGGATTTCGCGTGATGGTGCCCGCGGACGACGACGACGCGAGGGATGCGCTCCTTGAGACCTGGGACGCGCCCGGACCCGTCTACTACCGGCTCGGGAAGTCGTCCGAGACGCCGATCGCCGCGCCCGCCGGTGCCCCCGGCCGTCCCTCGGCGCGGCTCGCGGCGCCGGGGGAGCAGGTCCTCCTCGTCGCGATGGGGCGCGCGACGGCGGTGGCGTGGGCGGCGCGCGAGCGTCTCCTCGCGCGGGGCGTGTCCGCGGCGCTGGCGGTGGTCCGGGAGATCGTCGAGGGCGGCGTGCCGGGGCTCGTGGACCTGCTCCGCGGCCGCGCGCGCGTCGTGAGCGTCGAGGACCACGCCGTGATCGGAGGCCTCGGCACGATCGTCGCCGAGACGCTCGCCGAGGCGGGGATCGGCGCTCGGCTCGTGCGCGTCGGCCTCCGTCCCCGGGGCGCGGCGTGGGCGCCCGGGGACGGCGAGGGCGACCTCACGCCGGAGGCCGTGTGCCGCGCGGCGGAGGCGGGAGTGGCGCCGGGCGACCCCGCCACGCCTCGTAGAGCGTGCGCGCCCGATGCGCGACGCGCGCCCACGCGGCCCGCGCCGACCGCACGGGGATCCCCCCGTACGTGACGAACGCGCGCTCCGGGACCGAGATGTTCTGCTCGCGACGGATTCGCTCCCATGCCCGTCGCTGGCGGTCGCGGTGGAAGGCGGCGTAGCGCGGGTCGTCGGTCTCGAAGGGGACGCGCTTCGTCTCGGGACGCGGGTTCTCGCACGGGACCTCGTCCACGATCGCGATCCGGCGGTCCGACGCGGACCCGAGGACGTCGAGGTACCACCAGTCCACGCCCCAGCCCACGACGGCCGGGTCGTACACGTCGAGGAACCGGTCCAGCCGCTCCCGGAGGAAGAGCGGGCACGTCACCTCGACGAAGCTCGTCCACCGGAGTCGGAACCACGGGTGGACGCAGGTGATCGGGTGGCTGACGACCCCGCTTTGGAGGAACGCCGGTTGGAGCAACCAGAGGTCGTGCTCGCGGCGGATCGCGAAGAGGCGCGAGATGGCGGTCGCGTCGAGCACGAGGTCGTCGTCGGCCACGAAGACCGCGTCGTATCGGTCGAAGACCTCGGGCCAAGTCCGACGCGCGTGCCAGAGGTTCGGGAACTTCTTTCCCGCCCGGGCGTCGTGGTGGTCGGCGAGCGCTTCGTGGAGGTCCTCCCGCTCGCCGTAGTCGGTCACCCACAGGTCGAACCGCTTGTCGCCCTCGAGCCAGAGGCGCACGTTCGAGCACGCGCCCGCCGACGTGTACACGAGGTCCCGGTGTCGCGACGACCCGATCTTCGCCATCCCCGTCGCTCCCCGCCGCGCTCGAAACGGGGGGATCCTACCGACGCCCTGCGCGCGCCGCACGGGACCCCACGGACCCGCCGGCGCTGGCGTCACCTCCGATCGGGGCCGTGGTCGCCGTCCCCGGGGTCGCCGCGGTCCCGGTCGTGACCGTGCTCCCCCTCGTCCCGCGTCTCGTGTCCCTCCGGAGCGTGTCGATCCGCCGGTGCGCCCTCGCGCGGCCCGTTCTCGCGCTTCGCGCCGAAGTCGAGCTCCACCGCGGGCACGTGCACCCCGGCGATCTCCTGCGCCGTGGCCACGTCGAACCCGACGTTCGCCGCCGCGGGGCGCCATGCCGAAGCCCTCCCTCCGGCGTTCTCGGTAGGTGGGCCGGTTGGGTGGGTCGGCCCCCGGGAGGTGTCTCGATCCGCCGGCTCCCGATCGCGCTCCTCGCGGCCTCGGCGCCCTTCCCGGTCCTCGCGTCCGTCCGCGCGGACGACGGCACCGACGACATGTCGGCCGACGACCTCCTCGTGAACCGCGGCCGGAGCGTCGGGAAGCTCGGCGACGACGGCTGGCCGATGTGGTGATACGCGAACCGGGTCGCGATCCTCGCGCCGACCTACCGCGTGCGTCCGCCGGAGGCGGGGCCCGTTCCCGGCGCCGCCGACCTCCGCGAGCGCGCGCGGTCGGCGCTCCTCGCCGAGCTCCACAGCCCCCGCGAGATCGTCGGGTCGGAGGCCGCCCTCGCGCTCGGCCGCCTCGGCGACGTGCGTTCGCTTCCCGCCCTGGCGGCGATCGTCGAAGACCCGGAGATCGGCGCGTCGAGGCGGGCCCACCGATGGGCGGCCCTCGCGATCGGGATGCTCCCCGCCGGGGACGCCGAGCCGGAGCCGACCGGGCCGAGGGCGCTGCTCGACGCGCTCGACCGCGCGCGGGGCCGTCGCGATCGGTTCTCGAGCTTCTGGGCGAACGGCGCGTACGCCCTCGCCATGCGCGGCGACGCCCGCGTCGTGCCGGAGCTCGTCGAGCTGCGCCGTCGCGGGCTCGCGGCGCGCACCGCGAGCGCGAGTCTGCACGCGACCGCCCTGGGTCCGCTGACGTACGCGCTGGGAGCCCTCGGCCAGCGCGACGTGCTGCCCGTGGTCGAACGACAGCTCCACGGCGAGAAGACCGCGGACGGGGGGGCCAAGGACACCTCGTGGTGCGCGTGCCAGGCCCTCGCAGAGATCCCGGGCGACGACGCCCGCCGGCTCCTTTGCGCCGCCGCGGCGGACCCGCGCCCGACGGTCCGGATGGTGGCGATCCAGGCGCTCGGCTCCGTGGCCGGGCCGGACGACGCGGACTTTGCGGAGGTGCTCTTGAAGGCCGTGAGCGACGAGGAGAGCCGCCCGCGCCAGATGGCGCTCGTCTCGCTCGGCCGGACGGGCCACGCTTCGGCCGCGGCCGCGGTCGTCCGCCACTTCGAGCGGGGCCTCGCCGCCGACCGCGCCTACGCCGCGCTCGGCCTCGGCCTCCTCGGGCGCCGCCGGCCCGACCCGGGCGTCCGTGACTTCCTCGCGCGCCACCTGGAGACGGCGAAGGACGCGGAGGAGCGCGCGGCGCTGTCGCTCGCGTGCGGACTCGCCCGCGCCGACGCCGCGCGGCCCGCCGTGGTCCGGATCGCCGCGTCGGGGAGCCCCGAGGTCGCGGCCCAGGCGTGCTTCGCGCTCGGCCTGCTCGACACGCCGGCGGACCAGCGCGCGGCGCTCTACACGGCCGTGGAAGAGGGCCGCGAATTCCTGGTGGGCCGCGAAGCGTCGCTCGCACTCGGCCTGCTCGAAGACCCGACCGTCGTGGGGCGGCTCGAGTCGGTCGCGCGCTCGCCCCGTCTGCCCGACGCGCGACGCGCGGCCGCGCTCGTGGAACTCGGACGGATCGGCGACGAGCGCGAGGTGGACCTGTACCTCCACGTGCTCCGGGAACGCGGGATCTCGAGCGGCCTCGAGTCCTGTGCCTGCCACGGCCTCGGGCTCCTCCTCGACCGCGACGAGGGCGCGCGGCTCGGCCGGATCACGGCCGACGCCCTCTGGTGCTCCACGTCCCGAGGGCAGATGCCGGAGCCGATCCAGGACCTGCAGGTGCTCGCGGACTGACGGTGCTCGCCGCGCGCAGGAGAGGGCCGGGAAGCTCGTCGCGCGTCCGGTCGCCACGAGGTCGAGAACGAGGTCCCCGGGCGGCGCTTCCCCGACCGGCGGGCCTCCCCCCTTCAGATCTCCACGTCCCGGTCGCGCGGAGGAACCCAGAGCCTCGTCCCGTGCCGCTCCGCCAGCCCGTGCGCGTCGGCGAGGAACGAGGGCCAGTCGAGGCCGGGGACCGCGCGCGGCGGATCCGAGAGCGGGCGGAAGAAGTCGTCGTGGTGGAGGGGCGCGAGGACGCGCGGGCGAAGGGCTTCGGCGAGGCGCTCGAGGTAGCCGGGCGTCCCCTTCCGCGCGGCGAGGCACGCGAGGAGCACGTCCGCCGGCTTTTGGCGTGCGAGCGCCCCGTCGTCGAGGCCGGCGCTCCCCTGCACGAAGACCGCGCGCCCGCCCACCTCGACGCGCCACGCGAGGACCGCGCCCCGGGGGTATCGGAAGGGCGTCCAGGGGAGCCCGCGGCGCGGCATCTCGATCCGGTCGATCCGGCCGACGTACGGGACCCGTCCGTGCCGCGACGCGACGGCCTCCACCGTGAACGGTCCGACCTCGAATCGCGACGCGTCTCGGGCGAGGACGAAGGACGTCGCCGGCGCCCCGAGCCGGAAGAGGAGCTCGCCCGTCGTGGCGCTCCCGTGGACGGTCGCGCGCGGCGACGCCTCGAGTACGGCGCCGAGGTCCATCGCGTGGTCGTAGTGCGTGTGGCCGACGAATACGGCGTCGAGGTCCGAGAACCGCTCGCGGACGAGGTCATTCCGGGCGCGCGGACGCCGGAAGAGCGTCGCGACCAGGCCGGGCCGCGAGACGAAGGGGTCGAACGCGACCCGGTGCGTCCCGACCGCGAGCACGATCCCCGCGACGCCCGTCCAGCGGAGCGTCCCGCCGATCGGCGGCGCCGAGGGCCACGGGAACGGTCCTCCCTCGCCCGGGAACGGCGGGGGGCCCGCGGGCGCCCCGTCGGCCGGGGCCCGCGCCGCGGGGAGCGCGGCGCATGCGAGGCACATCAGGCCTCCGGCGCGGCGGGGGGCCCGCCCTTCTCCGACTCGCGGATCAGGAGCGCCTCGAGCACGTACGCCTCCGCGGTCCGCTTGGGGCCCGGAGCGCCCATCGACGCGCGGTACTGCGCCTTGACACGGCGGCTGCGGAACGACGTGTAGAGCGACTTCGTCCCGGCGACGAGCGGGCGCAGGCGCCCCTCGCCGAAGCCGAGGTACATCTCGACCTCGCGCGGGCCCACGACGGCGAGCCCTTCCTCGCGCATGCGCCTTCGCACGCGCTCCAGGCTCTCGAACGGCAGGTCGAAGAGGAACTCCTCGAACGCCTGGCGGGGCTCCGACCCGTGCTCGTGGCGCACGAAGAAGTCGATGAACTCCTGGTCGCAGTCCTCGAACAGGAGCTGCACGATCTCCTGCGTGCCGCGCAGCGTGCCGAACACGCGCGGGGCGCGGAGCCGCGCGGCCCACGCGGAGCGGAGCAGGGGGCAGAACCGCGACGTGGCGACGCGCGTTCGGCCCTCCCACAGGTCGATCAGGTGCTCCGCGGCGAGGACCTTCACCTCGCGCGACATCGTCTTCGACCCGATGAACGACGCGTACAGCTCCTCCGCGAGGCGCGTGTAGACGGCCTCGTCCAGCGCGGCCGTGAGCCGCTGGCGGAGCGCGCCGGCCTCCGGGTCCTCCCGGGCGTCCAGCACGTAGCGGAGCGACGTGAAGAAGTGGACCTTCGCGATCCCGTACGTTCGCGCGAGGACCGCCTTCGTGGGGAGACCCCACTCCGTTGCGTGCTCGCCGCTCTCGACGAGCGAGCGGAGGAGGGTCTCGAGGCTCCGCTCCTTCCGGCCGAGGACGTGGCGGTGCCGGAGCGAGGGGTACGTCTCGAGCGCGAGCGCGATGGTGCCGAGCCCCTGGAGACCCGAGTCGAGCGCCCGGTCCAGGTCCCGGCCGAACGCGTCCCCGGCGGCGTTCGCGTACGAGAGGAGGTCCTTCACGACCTCCGCCTCCGCCTGGGTGAAGATCCGGTCGAGGCCGAGCGAGCCCTTGACCTCCACGACCCGTTCCGGAGGGGTGGGGACGGCGGACGGTTCCGAAGTGGGGGCCGGGCGGTCGGACCGAGTCATGCTTCTCCCCGACGATCCTACCGGTCGGTTCGCGGGAACCCCGGTGGAAGCCCGCGTGTCGCTCCCAAGCGGCGCCCCGGGCGGTCCCGGCGTCCCGCCGGCACCGGGGGTGACCGGCTCGTGACCTCGGCGGGGAGCC
Source organism: uncultured Planctomycetota bacterium (assembly GCA_963752285.1). Classification (GTDB taxonomy): domain Bacteria; phylum Planctomycetota; class PLA2; order PLA2; family JAEUHO01; genus CAVVXN01. The sequence goes on along the minus strand of CAVVXN010000005.1, from coordinate 2,257,167 downwards.
CGCGCCCGGCGGGGCGCCCCGGCGGCCTCCGGCGGGGGCCCCCGGCTCTTCCTCGTCGGGCGGCGACGTGCTACGAAGGCCGCGGGAGGTTCGGGCCCTGGCGGCCCGGGCGCCGGTGGTCCGCGCGGTAGGGAGCAGGCATGACTCGGAGCCACACACGCATCGCTTCGGCCGTCCTCGGCGCGGCCCTCCTCGGCCTCGTCGGGTGCCAGTCCGCCCCACGGGGCGGGGTCGGTTGCGGGGTCCTCCCGACGGACCTGCCCCCCGATCCCCTGCCCTGCACCACGTACTGCAGGGTCTGGGTGCCGCCGGTCTACCGGAACGTGCCCCGCCTCGTGATGGTGTCCCCGCCACGGACCCAGGTCACCCCCGAGACCGTGATGCGGACCCGGTTCCGCGACGTGTGCGTGAAGCCCGCCGAGCAGCGAGTGTGTCAGACCCCCGACCTCCGGTGCGACCAGGCGGTCGTCCAGGTGAAGCCCGGCGGGTACGTGTGGAAGCGCGTCCCGGGTCCGGGGGGCGCGGACTGCTGGAAGTACTGCTACGAGCCCGGCTGCTACCAGTGGTGCAACAAGGTCGTGACCGAGCGGGGCATCCAGTACTGCACCGAGATCCCGCCCAAGTACATGACCGAGGCCTGGTCGGAGCCGGTCACCCGCTGCCGCGAGGAGTACGTGCCGGGGACGTATCGCGTCCAGTGGGTGAAGGAACTCTACACCCCCGGCTACTGGGCCTGGAAGCCCTCCGAGAACTGTGCGGAGTGCGAGTGCCCGGCGCCGTGCCCGGTCATCCCGTGCAAGAAGCAGCCCTGCGAGGCGGTCGGGCTGAGCGTGCCCCGCACGAACTGAGGAGGGGGCCCCTCCGGGGAAGACGCGCTCGGTTGGCGAGCGGTTGGTCTCTCGCGCCGCGCTGGCTATCCTCGCCGGCCGAACGCCGGACTCGGAGAGCATCATGACCCACGTCGTCACCGGTCGTTGCGTCGACTGCCGCTACACGTACTGCGTCGTCGAGTGTCCCGTGACCTGCTTCTGGGAGGTCCAGGACCCCCACATGCTCGTCATCGACCCCGGGACCTGCATCGACTGCGAGGCCTGCGTCCCCGCGTGCCCGATCAACGCGATCTACCCCGACCACGAGATCCCGCCCGAGTACGCCGACTGGGAGGAGAAGAACGCCTCCCTCTGGGAAGCGGGCGCGAACGTGACCGAGGGGCAGGACCCGCTGCCGAGCGCAAAGCTCCTCGAGGAGATCCAGGAGGCCGAGAAGGGCCAGGGCTGGAACATCCCGGAGCCGTCGAAGGCCGCCAACTGAACGACGGCCCGGGCGCGCGCCCGGCGACCCGGCCGCTCAGAGCTTCTCGAGCGCACGCTTGGCCGCGTGGCGGACGCCCTCGTCGGGGTCCTCGCGCACCATCCGCTTCAGGCGGTCGCGCGCCGCGTCCACGTGGTCGTCGCCGCACCACTCCGCGGCCTTGCGGCGCATGTCCCGGTGCGGGTCGTCGAGGAGCGAGACGAGCAGCGAGAGCGTCTCGGGCGCGTCCGGCTCGAGCGCGACCACGGCGTCGATCGCGGCGTAGCGCAGCCTCTCCGTGCCCCCGCAGTCCCACCCGTAGTCGCAGTACGTGCGGGCGACGCCCGCCGCGCGCGGGTCGCCGAGGGCGCGCATGCCCTCGAGCGCGCCCGCCCGCACCACGTCTTCGTGGGAGTCCACGGAGAGAAGGTCGAGCAGCGCGTCGTACGCGCCGGAGGCCTGGACGCGTCCGAGCGAGCGCGCGGCGGCGGCGCGCGGGTAGTCGTGGGTCTCCTCCTTCACGGCCGTGAGGAGCGTCGCCGCCACCTCGTCCCGGGGCCGTCCCCCGAGCTGGTCGAACGCGGCCTCGCGCACGCGGGGATCCGGATCCCTCGCGGCCGCGAGGAGGGCCTCGCCCACCAGCGGCTGGGCGCTCTCGGGGCCGAGGTCCATCGGCCCGAGGGCCCGGACCGCCGCGGCGCGGACCGACCACGCGGCGTCCGACCGCGCCGCGGTGGCAAGGGCCGGCAAGGCCTTCTCCCCCTCCGCCTCCAGCGCTTCCACCGCGTCGAGGCGACCCGTGACGTCCGGGTCCTCCGTCAGCAGCGCCGCCCACGCGACCGGGCCCGCGTTGAAGCGAACCCGCGCGAGGAGGTCGTCCCCTACGCCGACGCGGACGTACGGCGGCGGGTGCTTGCCGTCCGCGATCTGGAACGCGTGGTGATCGCGCCAGACCCGGAGCGGGAGGACGGGACCGTCGGGCCCCGCGCGCACCCAGAGCGTGAAGCGGAACAGGCCCTGCCCGCCGCGCCGCTCCTGGACCTGGCGGACGTCCAGGCGGCCCTGACCCGCGTCGAACCGCACGTCGAGCACCGGGTAGCCCGCGCCGTACACCCACTGGTCGAAGAACCACGAGAGGTCACGGCCGGCGACCTCCTCCACCGTGTGCCGGAGGTCCTCGCTCGAGACGGCGTCGTCTTGGTGCTCCTTCACGTACGCGCGGATCGCCTTCTGGAAGAGCTCGTCCCCGAGCTCGAGGCGGAGCATGTGGAGGATCGCGGCGCCGCGGCTGTACTGCTTGCCCCCCTGGAGCTCGAGGGGCTTGTCGCCGCGCGGATCGCGTTCGAGGCCCAGGCCCGCCGCGTTCGGCGTTCCGTCCATGTACGACCGGTTCTGGCTCCGACGGCGCTCGAGGAACGCGTCGTGACCGTCCCGGTGCTCGTACCAGAGGTCGCAGAGGTACGTCGCGAAGCCCTCGTTCAGCCAGATGTCGTCGAAGGTTCGGCAGGTCAGCAGGTCGCCGAACCACATGTGCGCGAGCTCGTGCGCGACGAGGCCGTCCGGGTCGTAGTTCGGACGCGCCTCCGGCCGATGCAGCGCCCGCATGTTCAGCGTGGTCGCCGTCACGTTCTCCATGCCGCCGTACACGAAGTCCCAGACGAACGTCTGGGCGTACCGCGGCCACGGGTACGGCGCGCCGAGCCACGACGAGTAGAACGCGATCATCTCGGGCGTGTGGGCGAGCGCCTCGCGGGCCTCGTCCTCGTGCCCGGACGGGACCACGTACTCGAGGGCCACGTCGCCCGCGTGGTCCTCGACGACGCCGAACGGCCCCGCCGCGACGCTCACGAGATACGACGGCGCGCGACCCGCGAAGCGCCAGTCGTCGGTGCGCCGGCCGTCGTCCGTCGGCTCGCTTCCCGTGCGGACCCCGTTCGAGACCGTGACCAGGTCCCGGGGGACGGTCACGTGGAGGTCCCACGAGAAGCGGTCGTCGGGCAGGTCGTAGCAGGGGAACCAGCAGCGGTTGTCCTCGCCCTCGCCCTGGCTGTAGACGAGCCTCGGCGTCAACGGGTGCGCCTTCGTCGGGGCGTGGAAGTAGAGACCGTGCTTCGGCCGCGCGCGGTACAGGACGCGCACCTCCGCGCGGTCTCCCTTCGCGAGGGGCTCGGCGAGGTCCGCCACGAGCAGGCCGTCCTCGATCCGCCACACGAGGGGCGTCCCGTTCTCGTCGGTCACCGCGAGCACCTGGAGGTCGGTCTGGTGGAGCCGCAGCCGTCTCAGGTGCTCGACCGTCGAGGTGAACGAGAGCGCGGCGCGCCCCTTGACCGTCCCGGCGTCCACGTCGAGCTCCACGGCCAGGTCCAGGTGGATCAGGTCGTAGTCGCGGGTCCTTGGCGTCAGCGCCGCCTCGGCCTCGGCGGGCGTGACCCGTCCCGAGACGAGCAGGAGCGCGAGGAGGGGCGCGAGGAGCGAGGCGCGGCGCATCGGGGGCTCCGGAGGGGGTCGGGGCGCGAGGCTACCACCCGACGTGCTCGGCGACCGCGGCTCCGATCGGGATCCGTCCACGCGCCGAGGGGCCGCGAGTGCGTCCGGGCTGGACCGGCCCCCGTGCGCCCGCACACTCTAGGCCGTCTGCCTCGAGACGTTCTGGCTCGCCCCGCGGGCGGGCGTCGCCCTCCCGGAGACCCGCCCGATGCGACCTCTCGTCCGCCTCTCCTTCGTTCTCCTCGGCACGGTCGCGCTCGCGGCGCCCGCCCTCGCGGGCCCTCACGTGCCCGACGTCTCGGCGGAGCGCCTGCCGGTCGCCGGCACCTGCGCGCCGATCCCGTCCACGGACCGGACGTGGGTCACGCTCGGCGACCGCGGCTTCTTCCGTATCGACAGGGATCCGACCGACGTGGACGCCCAGACGCTCCAGCAGGTCCTCGCGGACCGCGCCAAGCAGGCCGCGGCCGCGGGGCGGACGCACGACGTCTGGATGGTGATGCCGGCCGACCAGGAATGGGGCGGGGTCGTCAGCGTGCTGGGCACGTGCCAGCAGGTCGGTCTGACGCGCGTCGGGATCGAGGTGCGCGCGGAGTCGGGCGACGGTCTCTTCGGGTTCCCGCTCTTCCTTCCCTACGGCCGACCGCCCGCCGCCAACGGGACCGCCGGCACCGCGCGGAAGCTCGAGGTCCGTCTCGAGACGCGCGGCGACAAGCCCTCCTACATGCCGCGTCTCTACCTCGCGGCCGAGGCCGCGATCCAGCACTTCCAGCCCGTCGTGGCCGAGGTGAGCGTGGGCGTGCGCACGAAGGCGCAGGACGCGATCCAGGCCATCGACCTCCTCTACCGCGCGGGGTGCGCCGCCGTGCGGATGAAGTACCGCATGATGGTGGACACATCGAACCAGGCGATCGTCCCCCAGGTGTGGGTGGAGGACGCGGTCCTTCCGCCCGACCCGATGCCGGTGCAGGTTCCGCCGATCCGGCCGCGCAAGACGCCGTGGCCCGACGACGGCGCGGCAGAGCCCGGCGCGTTCCAGCTCGTGCTGGAGCCGATCCCGAACCCCGGTCGCGACAAGACCCCCCAGAGCGTCGTCGAACACCCGCTGCCGTCCTACGCCGCGCGCGGAGGCGAGGTCCCCGCGTCGGCCTTCGCCGATGCGCAGACCGGCGTGCTCGCGTGGAGTGGGGTGCTCGGCGGCTGGCTGGACCGGATCGTGACCGACCCGGAGCTCCGGGACGTGCCGGGCTCGCTCTTCGTGAAGCGTCGCCGGCAGGGGCTCGGCGTCACCCAGCTGTTCAAGGAGGCGCGCGAGGCGTTTCCGCAGGCCGACGGCGTGGTCCCCGCCACGATCCGCGTGCAGGCGTACCTCACGAGCGGCGTGCACATCGTCGGCAAGGTGGACGTGACGCTGGCGACCTCGGGCGACCGCATGGAGGTCGTCTACGCGAACTGGGTGGTCGAGCGCTTCCCCGACGACCTGACGCTCCCTCCGGTCGAGACCGAGCCGTTCGCCGCGGGCGTTCCGGGGCGGCTCCGTGTGGTGATCGAGGGCCTGCTCGCCGCCGCGCGCGCGCGCGGGCCGGGGGCGCTTCCCCTCGCCTCCGAGGCGACGGTGCTCCAGTACCTGCCGGCCGTGGCCCACGCGTCGGTCCGGCCGACCCTCGCCCGGCGGAAGCCCGCGATCGACGCCCTGGCCGGCTGGCTCCGTGCGACCCCGTACGACCGCGTGTTCGTGGCGGTCGTGGACGGGCAGGCGTCCGTCCGCAGCAAGGACGGCCGCGTCATCGGCGTGCTCCGGTACGCCCTCGAGGGAGAGAACGGCGACCTGGCCCTCGCCTCGCTCGACCCGCGCGTCGCGACGCGCTGAGCGGGGCGTAGCCTCCAAGCGTGGCCGAGCCCGTGTCCCCGTCCGGCGTCCGCTTCCGCGAGGTCCAGCGGATGCGGATGTTCTGGGTCTGGCTCCTCGTCGCCTCGATCGTGGGGCTCGCGTGGTGGGGCTTCGTCGTGCAGGTCGTGCTCGGGATCCCCTGGGGCACGCGACCGGCGCCCGACACCTCGCTCACCCTGATTGCGATCGGCATGGGCGTCGTCCTGCCCGTCTTCTTCCTCGCGCTCCGGCTCGAGACGGTCGTCGGCGCGGACGCGCTGGACCTCCGCTACGTTCCGCTCCGACACCGCCGCATCCCCTTTGGCGAGATCTCGTCCGCGCGCGCCGTGACGTACCACCCGATCCGCGAGTACGGCGGCTGGGGCCTCCGGTGGTGGTTCTCGAGGGGATGGGCGTGGACGGTCCAGGGCCACCGCGGCGTGCGACTCCAGCTCGCCGACGGACGTCGTCTGCTCGTGGGCAGCGCGGACCCGGACGCGTTCGTCCGTGCGCTCGCGGAGGGCGGCGTCGAGACCGAGACGTGACCTCGCTTCACGTCGTAGACGGGACGTACGAGCTCTTTCGCTCGTACTTCGCCGTGCCCGCGCGTACGGCGCCCGACGGGACCGAGGTGGGCGCGACGTACGGCCTCCTCCAGTCGATGCTGGCGCTGCTCGCGCGGGACGACGTGACCCACGTGGGCATCGCCACCGACCACGTGATCGAGTCGTTCCGGAACCGTCTCTTCGCCGGCTACAAGACGGGCGAGGGCGTGGACCCCGGGCTCCTCGGCCAGTTCGAGATCGCCGAGGCGGGGCTTCGCGCGCTCGGGCTCGTCGTCTGGCCCATGGTGGAGCACGAGGCCGACGACGCGCTCGCGACCGCGGCGCGTCTCGGCGCCGCCGTGTTCGATCGCGTCGTGATCGCGAGCCCCGACAAGGACCTCGCGCAGTGCGTGCGAGACGGCCTCGTCGTCCAGTGGGACCGGCGGCTCGACGTCGTGCGCGACGAAGCCGCCGTGGTCGAGAAGCTCGGCGTCCCGCCGCGTCGGGTACCCGACTTCCTCGCGCTCGTGGGGGACGCCGCCGACGGCATCCCGGGCGTGCCCGGCTTTGGAGCGAAGACGGCGGCCGCGGTCCTCGCGGCGCACGGGTCCCTCGAGGCGGTTCCCGACGACCCGGCGCGGTGGACCGCGCACGTGCGCGGCACGCCCCGCCTCGCGGCGACCCTCGCCGCCCGCCGCGCCGACGCGGCGCTCTACAAGCGGCTCGCGACGCTCGTCACGGACGTCCCGATCGCGTTCGACGTGGACGCGCTGCGGTGGAAGGGCGCCCCGCGCGGTCCCTGGACCTCGTTCCTCGCCCGGTGGGGGATGGACGGGCTCGCCCGCCGGAGCCGCCTGGCGGACTGACGCGCCCGCCGGGGGGCTCTCGGGCGGGAGGTGGCCAACCGCCGCCCGGCGCGGAGACTCGTCGCCCGAAGGAGATCCTCATGAACGTCGAACGAATGCTCCGGCTGATCGCCGGGTTCTTCGTGATGCTGAGCGTCGTGCTGTCGCAGGTCCACTCGCTCTGGTGGCTCGCGTTCACGGGCTTCGTGGGCCTCAACCTGTTCCAGAGCGCCTTCACGAACTGGTGTCCGATGATGACGGTCCTCGAGCGGCTCGGCGTGCCCCGCGCGGGGGCGTGCCCGCCCCTGGAAGGGAAGCCGGGCCCGGCGTAGACTCGAACCCCGGAGGATCGGCCTTGATGTCCCGTCGGGACGCCCCGGTCCGGCGCCGTCGCGCTCGCCTCGCCCGAGGCGTCGCGGACCGCGCCCCGGGGGCCCCCGCCGCGCGCTCGCGCGTGCCCGACGTCGATTCGACGCCCCCGCCGGCGACGTCCGCGGCGTCGGAGACGCGACCGATCCCGTGCGCGTGCACCGCGCGGCGCCGGCGCCGCGCCCTCGGAGGTCCCGTCATGACGCCTCGCCCGCTCCCGCCCTCGGCCGGGGTCGCCGGCCTGGCCCCGCTCGCCCTGGTCCTCCTGGTCGGAGTCTCGACGGTGGGTGTCCTCCTCCTCCTCGACGCGAGGACGCGGCCGGCGCCCGCGGCGCGGACGGCGGGCCTCGCCCTGGTGAAGCTCGACGAGCAGACCGTGGATCCCGCGACGTGGGGGAGGGACTACCCGCGCGAGTACGACGCGTACCTCGCCACGACGGACTCGATCCGGACACGTCACGGGGGGAGCCAGGCGTTCGAGAAGCTCGACGAGGACCCCGTCTGGCGCGACCTGTACGCCGGGTACCCGTTCTCGATCGACTACCGCGAGGATCGCGGACACGCGTACATGCTGCAGGATCAGCTCGAGAGCGAGCGCGTCACGAGGGTCGAGCAGCGCGGCGCGTGTCTCAACTGCCACGCCTCGATCGTGCGCGCGTACCGCGAGGTGGGGCTCGGCCAGGGCGCGCCGGGGCGCCTCGACGCGCCCTTCGACAGCGACGACGCCCGCGCACAGCTCACGCGGGGCTTCGAGGTCGTCTCCGGGATGCGCTACGAGGACGCCGTGAAGCTCGTGGACCATCCGGTCGCCTGCATCGACTGCCACACGCCCGACACGATGGGCCTCCGCGTCACGCGCCCCGCGTTCCTGGAGGGCATCGCCGCCCTCGCGGCGAGCCGCGCGGAGCTGCCCGCCCTGCCGAGCATCGGCCGGTGGCGCCGCGGGGACCAGCGCGCGCCGTACGACCCCAATCGCGACGCGACGCGGCAGGAGATGCGTGTCTTCGTCTGCGCGCAGTGTCACGTGGAGTACGAGGTCTCCGCCTCGGGGCGTCTCGTGTACCCGTGGGAGCGGGGCCTCGACGCCGAGGCCGAGGAGGCCTACTACGACGCGCGCGAGGTCACGGACTGGACCCATCCCGACAGCCTCGCGTCGCTCCTGAAGGCGCAGCACCCGGAGTTCGAGATGTGGAGCCAGGGCATCCACGGGCGGTCCGGCGTGGCGTGCGCGGACTGTCACATGCCGCGCCGGCGCGTGGGCACGGACGTCGTCAGCGACCACCACGTCCGAAGCCCGGTCCTCGACGTCGCGGCCGCGTGCCGGAGCTGCCACGCGTATGCCGAGCACGAGCTCGTGGACCGCGTGAACCAGATCCAGGACAAGACGCAGTCGCTCCAGCTCCGGGCGGAGCAGGCGGTCAAGGAGCTCGTCGTGACGTTGCGCGCGGCGCGCGACGCGGGGATCCGTGACGACGATCTGGCGCCCGCACGGACGCTCCACCGGCGCGCCTTCTGGCGGCTCGACCTCGTGGCCTCCGAGAACTCGACGGGCTTCCACGCGCCGCAGGAGGCCGCGCGCCTCCTCGGCGAGGCGATCGACCTGGCGCGACAGGGCCAGGTCCTCGTGCTCGAAGCCCGCATGCGCACGCCCTGATCGGGGCGAACGGTGCGCCGCCTCGTCCTGGCCGTCGCCGTCCTCCTGCTCGTCCTCGTCGCGTGGCGCGCGCTCTCGGACGGGTCGGGGCCCTTCGGCAGCGCGCTCGGGCGTCCGCCCGCGGCCGCGCCGACGACGCCCCCGGCGCCGGGGCACGCGCGCGGGCTCGTCGGGCAGCCCGGGGCCGTCGCACCCCGGCGCGGCGCGACCCGCGTCTTGCCGCCGCCCCGCGGGGTCTTCCGTGTCCCGGGGCCAGCGGACGTCGGCCCCGGACGGGTGCTCGCGGGGCGTGTCGTCACGGGCGACGGCCGGCCGGTCGCCCGCGCCTCGGTCTGGCAGATCTCGAAGCTGGCGAGCGAGGGCATGGGCGTCCGGGCGTTCGCGAGCACGGTCGCGGGGGAGGACGGCGCGTTCCGACTCGCGGCCCGGCCGCTCCCCGGCACGTGGATCGGCGCGCGGGGCGAGGGGCTCGCCCCCGCGTTCCTGGACGGGGACCAGGTGGAGACGGGCCGCGAGGTGGACATCCGTCTCCCGCCGCTCGTCCTCGTCGAGGTTCGGCTCACGGAGCCCGGCGGGGCGCCGGTCGCCCAGGCGATGGTGCGCGGGCGGCCGGCGACGCGGCACGGCGCGGTCCCTGCGTGGGCGGGCCCGGAGTCGCCGCTTGCGACCGTGCTCGAGACGACCGACGAGGACGGGCGTGCCACGCTCCGCTTCGACCGCCCGGTGCCGGTGGTGGTCGAGGCGTTGGACCTCGTCACCGACCCCCCGGAGGCCGTGGCGGAGCCCGGCGGGCGCGGCGTCTGGCTCGTGGTCGCGCCTCCGGGGCGGCTCGTCCTCGACGTTCTCGACCCCGCGACGGGCGAAGCGCTCGCCGAGTCGGTGCACCTCGAGGTGTACGACGCCCGCGGCGACCCGACGGCCGTGACCTACACGACGGACGACACCCCGGACGTGATCGAGGCCGATCTCCCCCTCCCGCCCGGCGCGTATTCGCTCGAGGTCACGGCGGAGGGTCGCGAGCCGGAGATCCGCTCGTTCGAGCTCGACGCGCCCGGCCGCGAGGTGCGCGAGGTCGTGCGGCTTGGAAGTCTCGCGGCGGCGGGCGACCTCGTCGTGACGGGCCTCCCGGTCACGGGCCAGGGTCTCGAGCGCGAGGGGAGCGCGCTCGCGCCGTTCGCGTTCGTGCGCCGCCTGGACGGCGCTTGGAGCCGGCTCGGTTGGCAGGCCGAGACGCCGACGCGGGAAGCTGCCGACACGCTTCGCTTCTCGCTCCGTCCGGGGACGTACGACGTGGTGATCGCGCTGCCCGCGACGGGCGAGACCGCGGACCTCGGTGGCGTGACGGTCGTGGCCGGGCGTGCGGCGCGGACCCCGGCGCGCGTCCGGCCCGGGCACGCGTTCCGGCTCTACGACGCGTTGCCCCCCGACGTGGCGGTCTCGGCGCTCCGCGTCGAGGTGCCCGGGTGGGGCTCCTTCCCCGCCGCGGGACGGCTGGGCACGACCGAGCTCCGCGCGGGCGAAGACGCGCTGGGCGCGGTACACGCGGCGGAGAGCGCCGCGCGCCGCGACCCGCTCGCAGGCCCGACGCTCGGCCCGTATCCCGACGGGTCGGCCGTCCTCCACGTGACGGACCTGGGCGGCGAGGACCTCGTCTTCCCCGCCCCCTGACGCGAATCGGGAGGACGCCGTGTCCCGAGAACGGGATGCGCGAAGGGAGGGCGCCCCAGGCGCCGCGGGCGCCGCGTCGCTAGAGAGGGAGGATCTCCATCCGGTGGTTGACGCGGGGATTTCGGTCGGAGGGGCCGCGGAGGAGGACGGCGAGGTGCCCCTCCGTGCCCTGCCGGGCCAGCCAGTCCCTCGCGAACGTGCGCCAGTCTTCGGGCTCCTCGTCCACCAGGATGGGCACGACGCCCCACGAGAGCTGGAGTCCCTGGCAGGTCTCGGGGTGGCGGCTCACGGCGACGATCCAGGTAGGCAGGCGGAAGCGGGCGACGTTTCGCGCCGTGGCGCCGCTCCGCGTCGGGACGAGCACGACGGCGGGCTTCGCGTGCTCGACCACCGTCTCGACCGCGAGCGCCAAGAGGTCGCGCATGCCGTCGGGCTTCGCCGAGAAGAGGTCGCCGAAGATCTCCGAGGAGCGTCGGGACTCGATCCGGGGTTCGACGGCCGCGGCGATGCGTCCCAGCATCTCGACGGCCTCGACCGGGTGGAGCCCCACGGCCGACTCGCCCGACAACATGACCGCGTCCGCGCCGTCGAGCACGGCGTTCGCCACGTCGGTCGCCTCGGCGCGCGTCGGCCGGGTGCTCTCGGTCATCGACTCGAGCATCTGTGTGGCGATGACGGTCGGCAGGCCCAGGACGTGGGCGCGGCGCACGAGGTCCTTCTGCACCGTCGCGATCTGCTCGATCGGGATCTCCACGCCGAGGTCGCCGCGCGCCACCATGATGCCGTCCGCGACCGCGAGGATGTCGTCGAGACGCTCGAGCGCGCGGGCCCGCTCGATCTTCGCGACCACGAAGGGGACCCGGCCGTGCGCGGCCGCCACGTCGTGGAGCGCGCGGAGGTCGTCGCCCGACTCGACGAACGACTGGCTCACGATCTCCACGCCTTCGTCGAGCGCGAAGCGGAGGAGGTCGGCGTCGTGGTCGGTGAACCCCGACATGCCGAGGTCCATGCCGGGGACGTTCACGCCCTTGCGCGAGCGGAGCTCCCCGCCCTGCACGACGCGACACGTCACGTCGTTCCCCGCGACCGACACGACCTCCAGCGCGACCAGGCCGTCGTTCACGAAGATCTGGTCGCCGGGGTGCGCCGCCCGGGGGAGGCGCTCGAGGCTCACCGAGACGCGCTTCGCGTCCCCCTTCACCTCCTCGCTCGTGAGGACGATCGTGTCGCCGGCGCGGATCTCGACCGGTTCGGGCGCAACCTCGCCCAGGCGGATCTTCGGTCCGGGGAGGTCGGCCATGATCGCGAGGCGGCGTCCCGTCCGGTGCGCCGCCTCGCGGAGCGTGGCGATGCGCCGCGCGTGCGCGTCGGGGTCCTCGTGGGAGAAGTTGAGCCGCGCGACGTCCATCCCCGCCTCCAGCATGCGGGAGGCGGTCTCCACGTCGTCCGACGCGGGGCCGATGGTCGCGACGACGCGGGTCTTGTGACGAGGAACCATCCGGTGACCCTACCCCGCGCGCGCGGAGGTGAGGGGAAAAGCACCGCTCGCGGCCGGACACGTCGCGCCGAGCGCGCCGACGAACGTACCGTTCGTCCCGCGGTGGGCCGCGCGGCCTCCCGATCGACGGCGCCGCGCCCGAATCACCACGACCGCCGCGCGACGCGCTGTCCGTTCTCGAACGCTTCGAGCTCGCCCTCGAAGACCACGCGGCCGTGCTCGGCGTGGACCCGTCCGGTCGCGTTCACGTCGAGGCGCAGGCCCGGGACCTCGAAGCGGACGACGTGACGGACCTCGCCCCGCGCGGAGGCGGGGTCGCCGGGGCGCACCGAGAACGTCTCCGCGACGCCGTGGCCGTGCGCGAGGTCGATCTCCTCCATGCGGTGCGTCACGGGCGCGCCGGAGGCGTCGAGGTCCGACGTCGCGTGCACGGTGACCTCGCCCGTCACCGGGTCCCGGCGGACCTCGCGTCGGAAGCCCTCGAGGTCCGGCTCGGGCGGAAGGCCCGCGGGCGGCGGCGCGGGAAAGCCGGACGGCAGTGACCGCGCGCCCGCCGCGTCGTCGAGGGGGAGGCGGAGCGCGCACGCCGCCCGGTCGAGCGTCACGGGCCCGTCCGACGGCATCGGCCACGCGACGGGGAAGCAGGCGCTCGCGAGCGCGAGGCGCACGCGGCTCTCGCGCCGGAAGCGGTGCGCGGTGAGCTCGAGCGACACCTCGATCGTCCGGTCTCGATGCGCGAGGTCCACGAACCCGTACGCGACGCGCTCGGAGCGCCCGTCCTCGAACACCTCCTCCAGCCGCGCGACGAGGAGGCCGGGGCCCCCGTCGCCGGCGCGGGTCGCGCGAAACCCGGGGACGCCGAGCACGTCGAGCGGGCGGTCGAGCGGCGGCGTGTCGAAGCAGACGGAGGCGCGGTCGTCGCCGGACTGCTCGTACGGACCCTCGTCGGGGAGGCCGAAGCGACACCACCCGCCGGCGGCGAGCCCCGTCGGCACGGGGGACGAGAGGAGGATCCGACCGGGGCGGGCGTCTCCGAGCGTCCCGTCGCCGAGACCGAACGTCGCCGCCGTCGCCTCCGGGGACGGCCATCCGCTGCGCGCGACCCAGCGACCCGCCCGCGCGCCGCCGTCCCGCTCGCGCCGGCCCTCGGTCACGTATACGAGGAGCGGCGGTCGTGCGCCGGACGCGCCCTCGTCGATCCTGGCGAGCCAGCGGACCACCTCCATGGGGAAGTCGAGCGCCGGACCCGGGCGGCCGAGGTGGGGGTAGAGGTGCGCCCACGGGCCGACGACCGCTTCGACGCGTCCGGCCCCGAGACCGGGGAGCAGGTGCCCGATGGCGTCGCGGTACGGGTCTTCGGTGCCGCCGACGAGGAGCACCGGGCACGCGAGGTCCCGCGCCGCGTCGCCGACGCGTCCGCGTCTCCAGTAGCCGTCGTCCGTCGGGTGCGCCATCCAGTCCCGGGGAAACGGCCGGACGGCCGCGAGGCGCGCGCGCCACGCCTCGCGCCACGCGTCGCCGTAGAGGCGCGGGTCGGGGGGGTGCGCCGCGACCGCCATCAGACCGACGCCCCACGTGAGGTTCTCCGCGAGGAGCCGGCCGCCCATGTAGTGCGCGTCGTTCGCGTACCGGTCGTTCGTCGCGCACACCGAGACCACCCCCGCGAGCTCCGGCGGACGCCGCGCGGCGATCATCAGCGCGTTGATTCCGCCCCACGACTTGCCGAGCACGACCGCCCGCCCGCCCGAGCCCGGCTGCCTGGCGATCCACGAGAGGACGGCGAGCCCGTCCTCGATCTCGGTCTCGGCGTACTCGTCGGAGAGGAGCCCGTCGGACTCGCCCGTGCCGCGGACGTCCACGCGGAAGCACGGATGGCCGTGGGCCGCGAGCACGGGGTGGATCGTCTCGTCCCGTCGCCGCGTCCCGTCGCGCTTCCGGTAGGGGAGGTACTCGAGGACGGCGGGGCCCCGCGCCCGCTCCCCCGGGGCGTCGGGGAGCCACGCGCGCGCCGCGAGGCGCACGCCGTGGCCGACGGGGATCCAGAGGTGCTCGACGACGCGCACGGGAAAACGGGGTCGAGGCGCATCGGTCACGGGCGGGGGGGGCTCCGCCGGTACGCTACCACCCGCGCCGTGGCGCCCGCGCCGGGCCGCCCGCCGTGACGACCCGTCGATGTCCCCCGCCGTCCCCCGCGTCCTCGTCGTCCTCCCCACCGAGTGGGACCGCCTCCAGATCCCGCCCTGGCTCGCGCGGGACCCCCGCTACGAGGCCGTCTTCGGGAGCCTCTCGGACGCCGACTGTCCCGACGACCTCGACCCCATCCCGTACGCCGACGAGCTCGTGCGGACGTACCGCGGCTCGATCGAGGGCGTCACGAGCTCGAGCGACTACCCCGGGGCCACGCTCGCGGCGCTCGTCGCGAAGCGGCTCGGGCTCCCGGGTGCGCGGCCCGACCTCCTGCTCCGCGCTTCGCACAAGTACTACGCCCGGCAGGACCAGGCGCGGGTCGTGCCCGCGTCGACGCCGCCCTTCGTCCGGCTCCGCCCCGACGAGCCGCTGCCCGCGCCGTTCCCTCTCGCGTTCCCCTGCTTCGTGAAGCCGGTCAAGGGCGCGTTCTCGAGACTCGCGCGCCGCGTCCAGGACGAGGACGACCTCCGCCGCTTCCTCGACGCGCCCGAGGCGCGCGCGCACGTCACGCGCTACGTCGCGATCTACAACCGGATGCTCGCCGCGCTCACCGACCTCGAGCACGACGGGAGCGCGTTCCTCGCCGAGGGCCTCCTCGCGGGCCGCCAGGTGACCGTCGAGGGGTACCTCGAGGAGGGCGAGGCGAAGGTCATCGGGACCGTGGACTCGTCGTTCCATCCGGGGACGCACTGCTTCTCGCGCTTCGACTACCCGTCGCACCTCCCGCGGAAGGTCCTCGCCCGGATCGAGGACGTGGCCCTGCGGGTCGCAAAGGCGAGCGGCCTCGACCGGACGCTCTTCAACGCCGAGCTGACGTTCGAGCTCGCCACCGGTCGCGTCGGCGTGATCGAGCTCAACACGCGCATGTGCGGGCAGTTCGCCGACCTCTACGAGAAGGTGGACGGGACGAACGGCTACGAGGTCGCGTTCGCGCTCGCGACGGGCCGGTCGCCGCGCCTCCGGCGCCGCCAGGGCGCGTTCGCCGCGGCCGCGAGCATCCCCCTGCGGACGCTCGAGCCCGTGCGGGTCGTCGCGGCGCCCGACGAGGCGCAGATCGGGAGGATCCGCGCGGAGCACCCCGACGCGCTGATCCTCGGCGAGTGCCGCGTCGGCGACGTGCTCGATCGGTTCGAGGAGGAGGACGGCGGGAGCGTGCGCTACGGCGTCGTGAACCTGGGGGGCGCGCGCCGCGCGGACGTGTTCGCGCGCGCGGTGGCCGTCGTGGAGGCGCTCGGCTACCGGCTCGAGCCGATGGCTCCCGATCGCCCGTCCCCGGCGGGCGCCACCGGGCCGTGAAGGGGCCGGGGTCAGAGGGTGACGGGCGGCGCGCCGGGCGCGAGCCAGTCGCGCGGCCGGAGGTACCGATCGACGAGCGCCGCCTCGGGCGACCCCGGCTCCGGCTCGTGCCGGTACGCCCACCGCGCCTCGCGCGGAAGCGACGACAGAACGGCCTCGACGCTCCGCCCCGACTGGAGTCCGTAGCGGGTGCCGCGGTCGTAGAGCAGGTTGAACTCGACGTACCGCCCGCGGCGCACGCGCTGGTACGCCCGCTCGCGCTCGCCGAAGGGCGTCGTCTTGCGCCGCGCGAGGATCGGGAGGTACGCGGGGAGGAAGTGCTCCCCGACGCTTCGGACGAAGGCGAACGCGGGCGCGAAGCCGCCCTCCGCGAGGTCGTCGAAGAAGAGGCCGCCCACGCCGCGGGCCTCGTCGCGATGGGGGAGCCGGAAGTAGCGGTCGCACCAGGTCTTGAATCTCGGGTACGCGTCGTCCCCGAAGGGCGCGCACGCCGCGTGCGCGGTCTCGTGCCAGTGGATCGCGTCCTCGTCGAAGCCGTACACGGGCGTCAGGTCGAATCCGCCCCCGAACCACCACACGGGCGCGGCGTCCCGCGCCCGGGCCAGGAAGAAGCGGAGGTTCACGTGGCAGGTCGGCGCGTACGGGTTGGTGGGATGCACGATGCCCGACAGCGAGACGGCCTCGAAGGCGCGGCCGAGGAGGTCGGGCCGGCGCTCCGTGGCCGCCGCCGGCAACCGGTCGCCCGCCGCGTGCGTGAAGTTGACGGCCGCCTTCTCGATGGCCCGGCCCTCCTCGAGCACGCGGGTCCAGGTCAGCCCGCGCTCGTCCTCGCGCCGGTCCTCGCGGAAGCGCCCCGCGCCGTCTTCGGTCTCGAGCGCCGCGACGACGCGGTCCTGGAGGTCGAGGAGCCACGCACGGACGGGAGCGGCGTCGGGTGCGTCCACAGGCGGGAGGATACGTGGGGCGGCGGGAGACGTTCCCGCGAGCCGGACCCGCGGGGGGGGGACCGGGAGGCGCGCGATGGACCGCGCGCGGCCGGTCTTCGGCTCGCGCGTCGAGAGCGTGCTCGTTCTCGTGCGCGAGAACGCCCTCGTGAGCCGCTTCGTCCTGCGGCTACTCGGCTTCGTTCGAGCCGGCGAGCCGCCTCAGGAGCTTTGCGATCTCGGGACGCGGCTCCCGCGGCAGGCGTTCCTTCGCGAAGGGTAGGAGGTCCTTGTCGCCCCACGCGGCGAGCCCCTCGGCCGCCGCGCGCCTCACGTCGTCGCTCCCGTTCTCGAGACCGCCGACGAGGCGCGCGCCGGCGCCCGAGACGGGCGCGCGGCCGAGAAAGCGGTACGTGTCGATCCACACGGTCCGTCCGGCCGCCTCGCGCTCGGTCGCGTAGTCCTGGAGCATCTTGGAGAGCGGCTCGGACGCGTGGTCGAGCGCGCCGAACATCCGCGCGATCGGCAGGTCGAGGAACGCGACCTTGAGGACCAGGCGGTGGAAGTCGTCCTCTCGGAAGCCCGCGGCCTCGCCGCCCTCCGT
The DNA here is from genome assembly GCA_963752285.1 of uncultured Planctomycetota bacterium. Taxonomy (GTDB): domain Bacteria; phylum Planctomycetota; class PLA2; order PLA2; family JAEUHO01; genus CAVVXN01. The sequence goes on along the minus strand of CAVVXN010000005.1, from coordinate 2,239,931 downwards.
CCGCGCGCGCACGACGAGATCGTGGTCGAACGCCCCCGCCTCCACGTGGACGACCGTGTTCGTACGCTGGACCTCGCCGAGGAGGCGCACCGTCGCGGGCGTCACGGGCGACAGCGCGAGGCTGCGAAGCACGATCGTGCGCTCCTCGAGGTCGCCGCCGAGGAAGAGGTCCACGAGCGCGTCCTCGTCGGGCCGCGCCGCGCGCAGCAGCGCAAGGCCCGCCGCGTCGCAGAGCCGCCACGCGCCGAGGTCCACCTCTCCGTACGCCTCGCGGTGTCGGCCCGGACCGAGCGTCACCCGCCCGACGCGCCGCGCCAGCGCGGGGAACAGGATCGGCAGCGCCGAGGCGCCCTCCGCCGCGACCCGGGACCGCGCGTCGGCGAGCCACGCGGCCCCGCCCTCCCCGAGCCGCGCCTCCATGCGCGCGAACAGCCCCGGACCGGCGTCTCGATCGGCGTCCGACATCGACGTCTCCTGCCCCGGCTGGCTCATCGGGACCAGCCCGCACAACCCGTGAAGCGCGCGACGTGTTCGACGGAAGCGTCGGTGGAAGCTCGCGTTGCGACCGCCGGACGATCACGCCTTCGTCGACGGGGTGTCCTGCGTGCGCCAGGGCCCCGAGGACAGGATGGCGTGAGGAAGAGGCGACCCCCCGTCCCTGCCTGTGATTGGAGGTCGCCGACTCCGAACGACGCCGCCTTCGGGGTTCTACGGTGCGCAGGGCCGCGGGATGCACGAACGTTCACGGGTGATCCGGGCTAGACCTGGTCCGGGTCCTGGCCGCGGAGCGGCGAGTTGCCGTCCCACGTCTCTCTGAGGTTCGCCTCGGCGGGCCAGGCGAGCGACGCCGCGTCCATCCGGCCGCTCTGCGAGAAGAAGTCCACCGGATTCTGCCAGACGAGCGTTTCGATCGACGCGTCGGGGATCCGCGCCTGCTGGAGCCGCATCGCCGTGCGCGGGACCATGAGGGGGTCGCTGACGCCCCAGTCCGCGGCGCTGTTCACGATCGTCCGATCGACGCCGTACTCCTGGACGATCTTGACCATGCGGTGCGGGTCCATCTTCGTGTTCGGGTAGACCGAGAACCCCGACCAGCAGCCGAGCTCCTTCGTGATCTTGATCGTCTCCTCGTTGCCGTGGTCGAGCAGCACGCGGTCCATCGGGAAGCCCATGTCCCGGATCACCGCGATGCTGCGCTCGAAGCCCCGTACCTTGTTGCGGTGGGGCGTGTGCACGAGGATCGGGAGCCCGGCGCGGTCGGCCATCTCGATCTGCGCGCGAAAGCAGCGCTCCTCGACGTCGGTCTGGTCGTCGAAGCCGATCTCACCCACGCCGACGACGCTGTCCTTCTCGAGGTAGCGGGGCAGGATCTCGAGCACCGCGTCGTTCACGCGCGCGTCGTTGGCCTCGCGCGGGTTCAGGGACATCGTGCAGAAGTGGTGAATGCCCCACTGCGCCGCGCGGAAGCGCTCCCAACCGAGGATCGTGTCGAAGTAGTCCACGAAGGAACCCACCGACGTGCGGTTCTGTCCGAGCCAGAAGGCCGGCTCGAGCACCGCGCGGATCCCGCAGAGGGCCATCCGCTCGTAGTCGTCGGTCACGCGAGAGAACATGTGGATGTGGGGCTCGAAGATGCGAAACGCCATGGAGGCTCCTCGTCCGTGCGGGGTCGCGGACGGCTGCGCGAGGTCGGCGGGCCATCATGACCCCATCGACCGCCCACGTCGCGTAACGGGCGAGGCCGGGGTCGCGTTCGCGTCGTCTCCTCTCGCGAACGGGTGGCGCGCGGCCGGGGCGCGGGTAGCGTGGGCGGCCACGGGCCGGCACCCTCGCGCGTGGAGGGAGGCGAGGCCGAGGGCCATGGCCCTCGCGGGCGGGAGGCGACGGTGAACGCGGACGAGAGGGACGTCCTCGTCGAGGGCGGGCGCGTGGTCTCGTCGGCGGGCGTCGTCCGCGCGGACGTCCGGATCGTCGGCGGCCGGATCGAGTCGGTGTCGCCGGGCCTCGTGGCCCGGGAGGGCGAGACCGTCCTCGACGCGCGCGGGAAGCTCGTGTTCCCCGGGCTCGTGGACCCGCAGGTCCACTTCCGCGAGCCCGGCGCGGAGCACAAGGAGGACCTCGCCAGCGGCTCGCTCTCCGCGGTGGCGGGCGGCGTCACGACGTTCTTCGAGATGCCCAACACGAACCCCGCCACGACCGATCCGGAGCGCCTCCGGGACAAGCTGGACCGCGCCCGGGGCCGCGCGTGGGCCGACCACGCCTTCTTCCTCGGCGCCACGGCCGAGAACGCCGACCGGCTCGGTGAGTGGGAGGCGCTCGAGGGCTGCTCCGGCGTGAAGGTCTTCATGGGCTCGTCCACGGGGACGCTGCTCGTGCCGGACGACCCGACGATCGAACGCGTCCTCCGGTCGGGCCGTCGGCGCGTCGCGTTCCACGCGGAGGACGAGCCGCGGCTCCGGATCCGTCTCGCCTCGGTTGCCGAGGGCGCACCGGTTGGCGTCCACCCCGACGTCCGCGACGTCGAGACCGCGCTCACGGCCACGCGACGCCTCCTCGACCTCGCGGAGCGTACGGGCCGGAAGATCCACGTGCTCCACCTGTCCACGGCCGAGGAGGTGGACCTCCTCCGCGAGCGTCGCCTCGGCGACCTCGTGACCGCGGAGGTCACGCCCAACCACCTCCTCCTCGCCGCGCCCGGCTGCTACGCGCGGTGGGGGAGCCTCGTCCAGATGAACCCGCCCGTCCGGGACGCGCGCCATCGGGATGCGCTCCGTGCGGCCCTCGCGGACGGCACGATCGCCTGCATCGGAAGCGACCACGCGCCGCACACGCTCGCCGAGAAGCGGCGGCCGTATCCGAAGAGCCCGTCGGGGATCCCCGGCGTGCAGACCATCCTCCCGCTGCTGCTCGTCGCGGTGCGCGAGGGATGGCTCTCGCTCGAGGACGTGGCCCGCGTCACCAGCGAGGCGCCGGCCGAGGTGTACGGGCTCGCCCGCAAGGGCCGCGTCGCGCCCGGGTACGACGGGGACCTCGCGATCGTCGATCCGGACGTCCAGGAGCCCCTTCCGCTCGCGTGGCTGTGCTCGCGTGCGGGCCACAGCCCCTACGTGGGATGGTGGCTCGCGGGATGGCCGGTCGTGACGGTGCTCCGCGGGCGCGTCGTGTACCGGGACCACGAGCCCCGCGGGTCCGCGGACGGACGACCCGTCGCGTTCGCGTGACATCGCGCGGCGCGCCGGAGCGGTCCGTCTGCGGTCCGCCACCGCTCGGGGATCGCGTACACTCGGGGACTCTCTCGGGGGTGCGCGGGTCGAAGCCGGATCCCCCGAGGATCCCCCCGAACCCCGGAGGCATCTCGCGATGAGCATGGTCGGTCAGAAGGCGCCCCAGTGGAGCGCCACCGCATACGTGGACGGTGAGGAGAAGGAGGTCAAGAGCTCCGACTTCGCCGGCAAGTGGTACATCCTGTACTGGTATCCGCTGGACTTCACCTTCGTCTGCCCCACCGAGATCAAGGGCTTCCAGGAGAAGCTCGAGGACTTCCAGGACGACGGCATCGCGGTCATCGGAGCGAGCACGGACTCCTACTACAGCCACAAGGCGTGGTTCGCGGACCGCAAGACGTTTCCGCAGGAGATCACCCACCCGGTGGTCGCCGACACGAACCACAACCTGAGCCGTCTCTTCGGCGTCCTGAAGGAGGAGGCCGGCGTCGCGTACCGGGCCACCGTGATCGTGGACGCGCAGGGCGTCGTCCGCGCGATGTCGGTCAACGACCTGAGCGTGGGGCGGAGCCCCTCCGAGGTCCTGCGCACCGCGCAGGCGCTCCAGGCCGGCGGTCTCTGCGGCGCCGACTGGCACAAGGGAGATCGTTTCGTCGCGTGACGAAGCGATCGGCATCCCCCGCACGACCCGCGCCGGCGCACGCGGCGTGCGGGCGCTCTCGCGGGCGCGGGACGACGCGGGTCGTCCCGCCCCGCACGACGCAGGGGACACGATGAGCCGTCTCGAGATGCTGGAGCCCTCGACCTGGGAGGCCTTCGTCGGCGCGCCGGCGAGCGTGCTCATGCTCGGCAAGAGCGACTGCCCCGCGTGCAACCAGTGGACGACCGAGCTCGAGGCCTTCCTCGAGACCGACGCGGAGTGGCCCGACGTCCGGTTCGGGAAGCTGCTCCTCGACCGGCCGGGCTGGATCGGCTTCAAGAAGGCGAACCCGTGGGTCGCCGAGGTCCACGACCTCCCCTTCAACGTGATCTTCGTGGGCGGGGAGAGCCGGAAGCAGTTCCCCGGCGGGGGCGTGGACCGGATGGTGAGCCGGCTCCGCCGGCTGCTCCGCGAGGGGTAGCCTGAAGGACCCGAGCGCGGCCGCGCGTCGCGCGGTCGTGCGTCGCGCGGCGCTGCGCGCGCCGGTCCCCGATTCATCGGGTGCGCGTCGTGGGCGACCCCCGTCGCCCACGGGGGACGGGCGGGCGCCCCGCGTCCCGAGCCGGCGTGCGATCGCGCCTTGCGTCGAACACGTCGCGCGCCCCGTGGGCTCTGCGCGGAGGTCGCAACCGGCCGGGTCCGCGCCCCGTGGGCTTCGCGACGCGTACGATGGGCTCGTGTCGATCCTGTGCCCACGCTGCGGCGCCGAGTACGACGCGACGCTCTTCGCCTTCGGCCGTCGGGTCCCGTGCACGTGCGGCGCGCTCGTCGAGCGCGACGCGCCCCAGGAGCGACGGACGCCGCTCCCGGTGGGTGGGCGGCGCCGGGCCGGTCGGCGCGCCGCCGAGGACCTGAAGCGCCGCGCGGACGCGATCACCTGGACGATCCTCTACACGGACGTCGCCGAGATCGACGTGGAGATCGCGATCGAGGCCCTCCGCGACCACGTCCGCGAGGTGCTGCCCGACCGCCTCGACCTTTTCGAGATGGTCTACGTGGCCCGCTGGCGAAGGCTGAGGGAACAGGGGTGGGGGCGGGTGATCTGAGCGCACGAGGGGGAGGTCCGGGGGGCGGTCGAGGGTCGAGGTCACGAGCGCACGGGCGAGCACGATCTCGCGTGCCGGGCGTGGGCGCGCGCGGGGTCTCGGGCGGCCTGCTCCCGGGGCTCCCGCTTCGCGACGCGAGCGCGTGCGCTCGTCCTCGGGCGCGCGAAGGGCAGGCCCCGGGCCGACGGCGCCCGCGACCGCGCGGCGGCGCCCTGCGGGCGCCGTGGGGCGGGGGCCGCACGTCCCGGGCCGGAGGGCCGGGTCCGGCCCGGGGACCGGGACGGAGGGCTTGATCCGAGGCCGGGAAATGGTCGATGGATGGGGCGCACGATGAGCCCCGAAGGCCGCCCCCCCTACCCGCCTCGCCCCGAGCACCGCACCAGCGGTCGCGTACGGTGTGACGTGTCCGTGCGGGTGGTCTCCCCGGCCACCTGGCCGCGGGCCCGGGTCCTCGACATCTCCCGCACGGGGATCCGGCTCGCCGTGGACGTCGGCGCGGGGGGCGGGGACTCCCTGGCCTCCCTCGCCCGCGTGCTCGACCAGCCCCGGGCCGTGAAGGTCGTGGTCGAGCTCGACCCCGAGCACCTGGGGTCGCTCGTCCGGCGGAGCCTCAAGATCGTCCGGGTGAGTCCCCAGCGCTCCGACGAAGGGCTGCTCGAGCTGGGCTGCGAGCTCGTGCCCGCGCTGACCGAGGACGACGCCGAGGCCCTCGGCCTCCCGCTTCCGCGTCCCGGCGAGCCGCCCGACGTGGCGCGCCGCCGGATGGCCGCGGAGGCCCCTCGGGTCCGACGGCCGAACGCCGGCGCGCGACCCGCGTCCCCGGTCGCCTCCGACGATGCGGCCTGGCGGGCCGCCTCGCGCGTCCCCAGCCCCGGCCACGGGAGCCGGGCCCCCATGCGCCTCACGGCGACGATCCTCTCCAGGACCCGCGCTCCGGCGGGCGCCCTCCAGGGCCGGCCGCTCGAGTTCAGCTCGGAGGGCGGCGTGCTCTGCCTGGAGGACCGCTCCGGCGAGCCGCTCTTCCGCCCCGAGGCGTCGCTCACCGACCGTGTCGTCGCGTTCTCGAAGGCGTACGGGGCGATCGTAGACGTCCTGGTGGACGACGAGCGGGGGGACTCGGTGTGGTACGGGCCGGTCCGGGTGCTGACGGTCGGCGACATCCCCGAGGTGCCGGGACGACTCATCGTCTCGTTCGCGTTCCGCCGCCCGCTGGAGGCGTGGGAGCGCGAGACGCTCGGCGTCCTCGACACCGCCGACGTGTGACGCCGGAGCGCGGACCCTTCGGGCCCCCCCCGCGGGCGTCGAGCGACGCCTCCCAGCGCCTCCGGGTCCGCGACGCGCGGTCCACGGCCGGGCCCTAGGTCACGACTCGCGCGGCCGGTCCGGTCGCTCCCCCCGCGGCCGTTGCCACCCTTGGGCGCGCAGGACGGGGCGGGAGGCCCGCCCGGTCCCCGGCCCCGGAGGAACCCCATGTCGCGATCCGCCCGCTCCCTCGCCCTTCCGCTCGTCCTCGGGCTCGCCGCCGTGAGCGTCGCCTCGTTCTTCGCGGGCGGACCCGCCCTCGCCGCGCCGGAGACGTACGAGATCGACCCCGTGCACTCGACCTTCCTCTTCAAGGTGAAGCACCTGGACGTCGGCTACGTCTACGGGCGCTTCGACGTGTTCTCGGGCCGCTACGTGCTCGACGCGGCCGCGCCCGCCTCCTCGGAGGTGGACATCACCGTCGAGACGAACAGCATCGACACGAACAACGCGAAGCGCAACCAGGACCTGATGGGGGCCGACTACCTGAACGTCGAGCAGTTCCCGACGATGACCTTCAAGAGCACGAAGGTCGCGATGCCGGGTCCGGACCGGTGGCGCGTGGACGGGAACCTCACGCTCCACGGCGTCACGAAACCGATGACCATGGACCTCGTGAAGACCGGCGAGGGCGAGGGCATGCACCACGAGCACCGCACCGGGTTCGAGGGCACGATGACGATCAAGCGGAGCGAGTTCGGGATGACGTACGCGCTCCCGGCGATCGGGGACGAGGTTCACGTCACGGTCGCGGTGGAGGGTGTCCGCAAGTAGGCGGCTCGGCGTCCTCTCTGCGCCGGATCGGCCTGGCCCAGCCCCCTGGCGTCCCGCCGCCCGGCGGGGCCTTGGTCACGGGTCCCTGCGGGCCGGGGCCGGGGCCCCGGAACCGTTGCCACCCTCGGGCCCCCCCCGGCCCGCCCGTGCGCGGGCCGAAGCCGAAGGAGCATCGCCCATGACGACCTCCCCCCGCGTGCTCGCGGTCGCCCTGGCCCTCGGGGCCGCCCTCCTCGTCGCCTTCGTGCGGGTCGGGCCCGCCGTCGCGGCGCCCTCGACGTACGAGATCGACCCCGCGCACTCGACGGCGATGTTCAAGGTGAAGCACATGGACGTGAGCCACGTGTACGGGCGCTTCGACGACTTCTCGGGCCGGTACCTGCTCGACGCCGACGCGCCGGACGCGTCGAGCGTCGAGCTCACGATCCAGACCGCGAGCGTGGACACCAACAACGAGAAGCGCGATCAGCACCTGCGCTCGGCGGACTTCTTCGACGTCGAGCAGTACCCGGAGATGACCTTCAAGAGCACGAAGGTCGAGAAGGCGGGGACCGACGCGTGGAACGTGACCGGCGACCTGACGCTCCACGGCGTGACGAAGCCGGTCCAGATGAAGGTCGTGAAGACCGGCGAGATCGATGACCCGCGCGTGGGCCACCGCACGGGCTTCGAGGGCTCGACGACGATCGAGCGGAGCCGGTTCGGCATGACGGGGGGGATCCCCGGCGTCAGCGACACGGTGTGGATCACGATCGCGGTCGAGGGCCAGAGGCAGTAGCGGAGCGGGCGAGTTGCGCGGCGGCGACGCGCGTGGGGCGACTCGCTCCCCTCGCTGCCGTGACGTACGAGAGCGAGGCGCTCGGGGCCGTCTTGCTCCCCGGCGCCGTGTCGGCGGCGGGGGTCCTCGTGCTCTCGCTCCTCGCCCGGCGTGTCGGCGCGAGGGCGCTTCTCGGACCCGCCGCAGCGCTCGTCCTCGTCTTCGCGTTCGGGGTGGGCGCGCTGCGGCTCGTGCCGTGGCCGTCTCTCCCCCTCGCGCCCGGCGAAGACGCCTGGCGGTGGACGCTCTGGTTCGCGCCGCTCGGGTGGCTGGCCGGCGTCGTCGAGGCCCGCCGCCTGCCGTTCGCGCTCCGGGGACTGCTTCGCGCCCTCGCGGGGGGTGCGGCGGCGTGGCTCGTCGTGGCGCCCCACCGGGGGCTCTCGCCCGGCCTCGAGGCGGTCCACGTGGCGGCGGGAGCCCTCCTCGCGAGCGCGCTGTGGACGGCCCTTCGTCCGGTCACGGGGCGCCGCCCGGGCCTCGCGGCGGCGGTGCCCCTCGCGCTCGCGATCGGCGCGACCGCGGCGGCGTACGCGCGGTTCGCCGGCTCCTTCGTGCTCGGCGGGGTGGCGGGGGCGCTTGCGGGCGCCACGCTCGGTGCCACGCTCGCCGGCGCGCGCGGTCCCCTCGCGCGCGAGGTCCTCCCGGCCGCGGCGGCGCCCGTCTCGCTCGTCTTCACGGGCCTGCTGGTGTCGGGCCACGCGTACCTGAACCACCCCGGCGAAACGTCCTTCCCGCTCGCGGCCGCGGTGCTCCTCGCCCTCGCCGCGGTGGGCGGCGTCCTCCTCGTCCGGACGGGTCGGGCCGGCGGGCTCCTCGGGACCGCGGGCGCGCTCGTCCTCTCCGGCGTGGCCGTGTGGATCGTCGCGCGGATCGCCCCGCCTGCCTGGATCGATTAGCCTCGGCCGCCGGACGGGCGGGAGGGTCGATGGGCGAGGATCGGGCCGGGCGAGGGCAGCGAGGCGATCGCGGCGCGATCCTCGCGTGGTGCCTCTACGACTTCGGGAACTCCGCGTTCACGACCGTCGTCGTGACGTTCGTCTACTCGGCGTTCTTCACGAAACGGTTCGCTGCCGACGAGAACGCGGGCACGGCGCTCTGGTCGCGCGCGGTCACGGTCAGCGCGCTGATCGTGGCCCTGCTCTCGCCGGTCATGGGCGCGGTCGCGGACCGCGGCGGACGGAGGAAGGCGCTTCTCCTCGCGACGACCGTGGTGTGCGTCGCCGCGACCGCCGCGCTCGAGGTCGTGCCGCCCGGACTCGGGCTCGCGTGGGCCGCGCTCGCGATCTTCACTGTGGCGAACGTCGCGTACGAGATGGGATGCGCGCTCTACAACGCGTTCCTCCCCGACCTCGCACCGCCGGACGCGCTCGGACGCGTCAGCGGCTACGGCTGGGCCCTCGGCTACGTCGGCGGGATCCTCGCGCTGCTCCTGGTGCTGCCGCTCGTCGCGGGCTCGGTGCCGCCCTTCGGCCTCGACAAGGAGAGCGGCCAGCACGTTCGCGTGGCGATGTGGGTCGCGGCGGCCTGGTTCGCGGTCTTCTCGATCCCGATCTTCGTCCGCGTGCGCGAGGACCGTTCGCGCGCGAGCCCGCCCGGGACGCCCCTCGTCCGTGCGGCCTTCGGACAGCTCCTTCGGACCCTCCACGAGGTGCGGCGCTACCGCCAGGTCGTGCGGTTCCTCCTCGCCCGCCTCGTCTACAACGACGGCCTCGTCACCGTGTTCGGTTTCGGCGCGATCTACGCGACGGGCACGTTCGGGTTCACCGTGTCGAAGCTGGTGGGCTTCGGGATCCTCTTGAACGTCACCGCCGCGCTGGGCGCGGTCGTGTTCGCGCGGTGGGACGACCGCCTCGGCGGCAAGCGGACGATCCTCGTCACGCTCGGGGCGCTGTCCCTCGCGACGCTCGCGGCCGTCCTGACGGCGGACGAGACGGTGTTCTGGGTCGCGGCGGCGCTCCTCGGGGTGTTCGTCGGCCCGAACCAGTCCGCGAGCCGTGCGCTCATGGGCCGATTCGTCCCGAAGGACATGGAGAGCGAGTTCTACGGCTTCTTCGCGTTCTCGGGCAAGGCCACCGCGTTCCTCGGCCCCCTGCTGCTCGGGACGCTCACGGAGGCCTTCGACTCGCAACGCGCGGGGTTCGCGGTGGTGATCGCCTTCTTCGTGGTGGGTGGGCTGCTCCTCCTCGGCGTGGACGAGGCCGCAGGGCGCGAGGCGGCGCGCGTCGGGCTCCCGGTGTCCCCGACGCGGTCCTGAGGTAGGCTCGGTCCCCTTCCCCGGGAGCCCCGTGCGACACGGCATCACCAGGTTCGGCTTCGTCCTGATCGCCGCGGCCGTCGTCGTGGCGATCGCCCCGCTCGTGACGTACCGGGGCGCCCCGTTCGTGGCGGGCGGGCTCCTCGTCCTGCTCGGCGTCCTCGAGGTCGTCGCCGCGCGCCACGCCGGGACGCGCACGCCGGACGTCCCCGACGTGTTCGGCGGGATCTTCGCCCTGGGCGGCGGGCTCGCCCTGCTCTTCCACGAGGTCGCCGGACTCGCGCCCGCGCGGTACGCCCTCGCGGGGTACCTCCTGGTCCGGGGCCTCTTCCTCCTCGCGGCGGCGTTCCCGCGACGGCGTCGGCGGTGGGGCCTGGCCGTCCTCGTGGACGGCCTCCTCGCCGTGTTCTTCGGCGTGTGCCTCGTCCGCGACCGCCCGCTCGCGGGCGCGTGGGCGCTCGCGTTCTACCTGGGCGTCCACTGGCTGCTTCTGGGCTGGGCGCTCGTGGACCGCGGCGACGCCGACCCGGCGGCGTGATCAGCGCGGCGGCGCGGCCCGGGCCCGTCCGAGCGCCGCCTCGAACCGCGCGCGCCGGTCGGCCAGGACCTCGTCGCCGTACGGGAAGGTCGGCCACTTCGCGACGATCGGCTGGAGCTGCGCCGCGCGGACCTCGGGGCTCGCGTGGGTCGCCCCCGCTCCGTACGCGTGGGGCCGCTTCGCGAGCTCCCGCAGGACGTCGTAGAGCGCGCGGTGGTCGTACACGACCTCCATCAGGAGGTACGTGCCCTGCAGGTCGGCGTCGAACTCCGCGGCGCTCCCGTAGTTGTGCTCGACCGAGTTCTTCGCCATCTGGCCCACGGCCGTCTCGAACAGCCTGAGAAGCTGGGCGGACCAGCCGTTGCGGTCGAGACCCGTTCCCGCGCCGACGAGCCGGGTCACGCCCTGCGCGATGCCCTGCCACTGACTGCTCTGGCGCAGCGCCGCCTCCGCGTGCCTCCGGAAGACATGAGCGAGCTCGTGGGAGAGGATCGCGGCGAGCTCGTCCTCCGTCCGGCAGGCCTCGACGGCGCCGCGCGTCACGAGCACGAAACCGCCCGGCCCGCTCACGGCGTTCACCTCGTCGCTCGCGAGGACGTCGAAGTGGTAGCCGCCGAACGTCGGCGGGATGTAGTTCGGACGCGCGAGTCGGACGATCGCGTCGCCGACGTGGCGGACGTACGCGCGGCGGCGCTCGTCCCGGTCGAGGCCGTACTTCGCGATCGCGTTCGCGGCGACCGCGCGGCCGAGGTAGTACTCCTGCTGCGGCGTGAACTGTCGGTTCATCTGCTGCATGAACTCGGGCGCGCCGGTCACGACGGCCTCGGCGATCCGGCCGAGGGGCTTGTCGCCGCCGAGCTTGTCCTTCACGCCGGGCGGCAGGAAGCCCCGGAGGCCGCCGAGCCCGCCGAGGGGCCCGCCGCCGCCGCCCGGGCCCGCGCTCGGGCTGCGCGGCACGGGGTCCGGCGGGAGCCGTCCGGGCAGCTTGTCGTCCTGCCCCTTCTGGCCGAGCGAGCCGTCCCGGATGAAGGCCACGCACTCCGCGGGGATCATCTGGCTCGTGGCCCGCTCCATCTGGTCTACGAGGAGGTAGGCGCTCTGGAGGTCCATGTGCGCCTGGCGGTACGCGCGCTCCGTGTCCTCCGTGAACTGCCGTCCCGCCGTGCTCTGGTCCTCCTGGCTGACGCGCGGGTCCATTGCGCCCGCGAGCGCGGACGCGGGGCGCGGGTTCGGGACCAGCGTCGCCGGGTCCACGAGCTCGAGCGCGCGGAGCCAGCCGGTGGTGGCGCCGGCCCGGAGGAGCTCGACGCGCGCCCACGGGTACTTCACTTCGAGCACGCGGACGCGCTCGCCGGTGGCGAGGCTCGCGAGCGCCTTCGAGAGCGTCTTGGGCTCCGCGTGGAGCGTGGTCCCCTCCGTGCGGTACGTCGCGAGCGTCTGGCCCGGCTGGACGTCCTGGGGCGAGGCGTCCGCGAGGCCCGCCAGCACGAGGAGGGCGGCGGCGAGGAGGACCGGGTGGCGGACGACGGGCCGGCGGCAATGGGGCATGGCGGGGCTCCCTTCCCAGGCGTTCTCGAGGCGGAGCATGGTACCCGTGGCGGTCCGGTCAGGGCGCCGCGCCGCCCTCCGGCGAAGGGCTTTTCAACACCTCGTCGAGCGCGCGGACGTCGCGCCACGCGAGCCCGAACAGCCGGCGGTACCGGAGGACGCCCGCGGAGGTGAAGCCCAGCCGGGCGACCAGCCTCGTCATCGGCGCGTTCCGACGGTCGTGCGTCAGGACGACGCGCCGGGCGCCGCGCCGGCGGGCCTCGTCGAGCGCCGCGGCGACGACGCACAGGCCGATCCCGCGGCCCCGGGCGGCGGGGGCGACCTCCACGTCGAAGACGTACGCGGTGCCGGCCGGGGGCGTGACCGCGTAGAGGAACGGCGGGTCGCCCTCCCGGCCGCGGGGGCCCCACGTGATCCAGGCGTGGCCGAGGAGCGCCCCGTTCGCCTCCGCCACGACGCCCGTCGCCGACCGGAGCCGCTCCCGGAACGCCGGGGACCGGACGGCGCCGCGGTCCGTGCGGTCCACGTCCGCTTCCGTCGCGACGCGGACGACGGCGCCCTCCACCGGGCGCGCGGGACCCGGCGGCGCGCCGTCGAGGCGCACGACCGCGACGACGTCGTCCATGCGGAGCCACACGAGCCGCGCGAGCCGTCGGAGCACCTTCGCCGCGAGCGTCCCGGGGTGAAACGTCATCGGGGACCGCGCCTCCCGTGACCGGGGCCGCGCGCGGTGGCGCGCCAGGGCCCGGACCGGGACATGGAACCCGCGACGGGCGCGGTCGTCCCTTCGGGGCCCACCGGTCGGGGCCGGCAGGTCCAGCGCGCCGGGTCGGGCGAGGAGACGAAGGCGGCGCGACGGGGTCGCGCCCGACCGTCGTTAGCGGTGGCCGTGCGCGTCGTGCCCGGCGCAGGCGTGGCTCGCCGCGGCGGCGTGGCCGTGTTGCGCCGCGGACGGGTGGCCGTGGCTCTCGTGCGAGTGCGGGCCGAAGCGTCCATGGTGCCCGTGGTGCCCGTGGTGCCCGTGGTGCCCGTGAGCGCCGTCCTGGCGGTGGTGGCCGTCACAGCCGTCGTCCTCGCCGTCCGCGTCGTCGCCCTCGTCCCCCGTGGTCGGGTCGTCCGACGCCGAGGCGACGGGGACGAAGATGTCGCCGGCGTAGGGCATGAAGGCGCCGGTCAGAGCGACCTGTGTCGCGGCGAACGTCGAGAGGTCGATGTAGAGGAGCGGAGCGTTCGCCGTGCTCGTGGTCGCGAGCAGGTTCCCCGCCGCGTCGAACATGATGCCTTCGACGTACGTGTAGGCCGCCACGCCGCTGATCGAGCCTTGCAGGGTGGCCTGGCCGGTCGAGACGTCGATCGTGTAGAGCTGGTTCGAGGCGACGCCCCAGAGGACGTCGTTCGCGTCGAACGCGAGGTCGGTGAAGCCGAACGCGCCCGTCGAGCCGATCTGGGTCGGCGTGCCCGTGGACTTGTCGATCTGGTACAGGTACCCGTACGTCCACGTGACGCCGTAGAGCGTGCCGTTCGAGTCGATGTCGATCGCGTAGAGCTGGTCGAATGAGCCCGCGCCGAGGAGGCTCCCGATCACCGTCACCGCGCCGGTCGTCGTGTCGTAGGCGCCGAGCGACGCCCCGCCGTTCGTCGTCGTGTAGAGGGTGCCGTCGAGGTCGAAGGCGGCGCCACGGGTGTCGGCGGTGCCCGCATACGAGAACGAGCTGGTGGAACCCGCGCTCGTGTCGATGGTCGTGAGCGTGCTGTAGTACGTGCTCACGTAGGCCGTGTCCGCGCCGGCGGGGGCCACCGCGAGGACGACGAAGGCGCACGCGGCGGCGCCGAGGATCCAGTGACGCATGGGCGGCTCCCAGGGCCCTCCGGGGCCACACCCCCGGCCGCCGCCGAGCGGCCGAGTCTCACGCGTCCGTCACTATCGAGCGGCGGGGCCCTTTGGCTTGAGTCGATTTTCGTGGTCATCGTCCGAGAACGACGGCGGCGCCGCGGCGCATCCACCCCCCGTCGGGGGCGCGGCGGCGCCGCAACCGCCCGAGGCCGAGATCCGGGGCCGCCCGCCGGCGAGGGGACCCCCCGCGGCGGCGTACGCCGCGATCCCGCCCTCGACGGTCTGGAGCCCGGACACGCCCTGGGCGGAGAGCCACCGACGCGCCAGCTCCGCGCGCTGCCCGACGTGACAGAGGAGGAGCCGGGGGGCGGGCGTCTCGAGGATCTCCCGGACCCGGTCGGGGAGCTCGTCCAGCACGACGTGGCGCGAGCCCGGGACGTGCGCGCCCTCCACCTCCGGGTCCGTCCGGACGTCGATGATCGAGCCCGCGCCGCCGGACCGAACGATCGCCACGACCTCCGCGGCGTCCACCGACACCGGGAGCGCGCGGCCCTCCCGGTTCCAGCGGAGGAGGGCCGCCATGTTCGCGGGTCGGGGCGGACGGTTCGCCTCGAGGGCGCGCACGAACGCGTCGCGGTCGGGGAGCGCGAGCCAGGGGTTCGTGCGCCGCTCCTCACCGAGACGGCCGGACACGCGCCCGGCGTAGTCGTGGCCCGGGAACACCGTCGTGTCGTCGGCGAGTGGACCGACGACGCGCTCCAGACTGTCGAAGAGCGCGCCGGCGTCGCCACCGAGGAAGTCCGCGCGCGCGACCGCGCCCAGCAGGAGCGAGTCGCCCGAGAACAACGCGCCCGGCGCGACGAGCACCAGGTGGTCGGACGTGTGCCCCGGCGCGTGACGGACGACCAGCGCGCGGTCGCCGAGGGCGAGGGGCTCGTCGTCGTCGGGGAAGTGCGTGACCCCCGCGTGGCCCGCGCGTGCGTGCGCCACGCGCGTCGCGGCGTTCCCGCTCGCGAGCGCCGCGGCGCCCGACGGATGGTCGGCGTGGGTGTGCGTGTCCACGATCCACCGGAGACGCCAGCCGCGACCCGCGCCCTCGCGCACGAGATCCGAGACGCCGTCGAGGTGCGGGTCCACGACGAGCGCTTCCTTCGACGCGGGGTCGCCGACGAGGTAGGTGCGGCAGCCCTGCGGGTGGGGGAGCGGCACCACGACGAGCCCCTCCGGCGTCCGTGTCGCTTCGCGCATGCGTCTCCGTTCGTCGCCGCCAGCGTATGCGGGGCGGCGGGTCGGAAGACGACGAGGCGGACCCCGGCCGGATGTGCGCGAGGGCGCGCCGGGACCGCGGGTCAGCGGATCCAGACCGTCTTCACGTTCACGAACTCGCGGATCCCGTAGCGGGAGAGCTCGCGGCCGTAGCCGCTCTCCTTGATGCCGCCGAAGGGGAGGCGGGGATCGGATCGCACGAGGTCGTTCACGAAGCAGCAGCCGGCGTCGAGCGCGTGGGTGGCGATGCGTTCGCCGCGCGCGGCGTCGCTCGTGAACACCGCGGCGCCGAGCCCGAACACCGTGTCGTTCGCGATGCGGATCGCGTCGGCCTCGTCCTCGGCGGGGATCACCGCGGCCACCGGGCCGAACGTCTCCTCGTCGTACGCCGGCATCCCGGGGCCCACGCCGGCGAGAACGGTGGGGGGGTAGTACGCGCCGGGGCCCGCGGGGACCTCGCCGCCCAGCAGGCACCGTGCGCCTCTCTCGACGCTCTCCGAGACCTGGCGGTGGAGGTCGTCGCGGAGGTCCGCCCGCGCGAGCGGCCCGACGTCCGTCGCCTCGTCGCGCGGGTCGCCCATGCGGAGGGCGCCCATGCGTTCGACGAGCAGCCTCTCGAAGCGCGCCACGAGCGGCGCCTCGACGACGAAGCGCTTCGCGGCGATGCACGACTGTCCCGAGTTGATGCAGCGGCTCTTCGCGGCCACGGCGGCCGCGTGCTCGACGTCGGCGTCGGCGAGGATCACGTACGGGTCGCTCCCGCCCAGCTCCAGCACGGTCTTCTTGAGCGCGCGGCCGGCCGCCCCCGCGACCGACCGTCCCGCGGGCGTGCTCCCGGTGAGCGTCACCGCCGCCACGCGGGGGTGTTCGATCGCGCGCCCGACGCGCTCGCCGGGGATGCGGATCGACCGGAACACGTGCTCGGGCAGGCCCGCGTCGCGGAAGACGTCCTCGATGGCCTGCGCGCAGCCCGGGACGTTCGACGCGTGCTTGAGGAGCCCCGCGTTCCCCGCCATCAGTGCCGGGGCGGCGAACCGGAACACCTGCCAGTACGGGAAGTTCCACGGCATCACCGCCAAGACGACGCCGAGCGGCCGGAACGCGACGAAGCTCCTCGTTGCGTCGGTTTCGACCTGCTCGGACGCCAGGAACGCCTCGCCGTTCTCCGCGTACGCCTCGAGCACCCACGCGCACTTCTCCGCCTCGGCGCGGCCCTCGCGCACGGGCTTCCCCATCTCGTCCGCCATGCGTCGTGCGTGCGCGGAGGCGTCGTCGCGGAGCGCTTTCGCCGCGCGGCAGAGGACCTCCGCACGGGCCTCGAACGACGTCTCGCTCCACCGGGGCCAGGCGGCCGCGGTGGCCTCGATCGCGCGGTCGAGCGCGTCGTCGTCGAGCGTGTCGTACGTGCCGAGGACCTCGCCGGTCGCGGGGTTGGTGGTGGTGATCACGTCGGTCCCTCTCGCGTGCGGACGACGAGCGTACGCCCGCCGCGCCCCCGGGGCGGCGAGGGGCCGGGCCGCGGGCCCTTCGTCCGCGGCGCCCGGCGGGCGCGTGCGTTCGAACGCGCGGCGCGCGGTCCACGGTGGCCTTGGCGCGCCGGGACGGGCGCGGCCCGGTCCCGGTCAACGGCCCGGGCGCTCGTCCTTGGTTCCGATCCACAGCGTCGTGGGGTCGTCGGCCATCCACACGAGGCCGCGCGGATGGAGCAGGCGGTCCAGGAGCGCCGCCCCCGTCGTCTCCTCGAGCTCCAGGGTGACGCGAACGTCCTGGAGCGCCGCCCTCGCCGCGTCGGTGGGGGCGAGCGCGCGGCCGAGGCTGGCCGCGACGGTCGCGAGCACGTCGCTCGCCGCCTCGTCGTCGAAGGACCGCGGCCCGACGTACGCGTCCGCGGGCGCCCGCCGTCTCGGTCCCGGCGTCTGCCCGCCCTCGCCCGCCGGCCTCGCGAAGTGCAGCACGCCCAAGACCACGAGCGCGACCAGCGCGATCAGCGCGGCCCACCGAAGCGGATCGGAGCGCCTCCCCCCCATGCCGGAAGCGTACCGCGTCCCCCCCCGCCGACCAAGCCGCAGGGCTACGGGGCGTGGGGGGAGCGCCTTCCCTTCGCGCGGTCCAGGCCGAGGAGCGCCTTCATGACGTGTCCCGCGACGCTGGGGTTCTCCCGGAGCCGCCGGGTCGAGTACCCGTACCAGTGGGTTCCGAACGGCACGTAGACCCGGACGCTCTCGCCGCTGTGGATCAGCTCCTCCCGGAGCCACTCGCGGACACCGAGGAGCATCTGGAACTCGTAGCGCGCGGGCGGCGTCCTCCGCGCCCCGACGGCGCGGCGCGCGTCTTCGACCAGCACCTCGTCGTGCGTCGCGATCCCGACGCCCCCCCGCCCCTCGAGGAGCGCAGCCAGCGCGCGGCGGTAGGAGTCGCGGATCGCCTCCCGGTCCTGGAAGGCGATCTCGGGTGGTTCCCGGTAGATGCCCTTGCAGAGCCGGACGGAGATGCCCTCTTGCCCCAGCGCGCGCGCGTCGTCCACGGTGCGGTGCAGGTATGCCTGCAGCACGGCGCCGACGGGAAGGCCCTCCGAGAAGAGGCGGCGGACGAGGCGGAGGGTTCGTTCGGTGACGGGCGAGTCCTCCATGTCCACGCGCACGAAGCTTCCCTGGTCCGCGGCTCGGCTCGCGATGCCTCGGACGAGGTCGGTGCACCGCTCCTCGTCGAGCAGGAGACCGAGCGCCGTGAGCTTCACGGACACGTTGCTCTCGAGCTTCTCGCGGTGGATGGCGTCGAGCGCCGCCTCGTAGCCGCGCGCCGTCGCCTCGGCCTCGCAAAACTCGTGGATGAACTCGCCGAGGACGTCCACGGTCGCGAGCGCACCCGAGGCGTTGAGCCCGCGGATCGTCTCGATCGCGTCCTCGATCGTCTCGCCGGCGATGTAGCGGCGCGCGACGCGCCCCACGACGAACTTGGGCGTGATCGGGATCGTGGCGGCGACCAGGCGGTCGAAGATCGACACGGTGGGACCTCCGTCGAGGCGAAGCCGACATCTTGCAGGACGGCGGGCGGACCCCCTACCCCGGGCGGGGGCCGCCCACGCCGGCTCGGGACGTTCCGATCCCCCGGCGTGCCGCGGGACAACGCCGGTAGACTCTCGGCGGGAGGCACGGCGCCGGGAGACCGGCACGAGGAGCGCGCCATGGACGCGAGGTCCGTCGCACGGGAGGCGTTCGATCGCCACCTGGTCGAGAACCCCTACCCCGGGCGCGGGCTCGTCGTCGGGCGGCGCTCCGACGCGCCGGGCTGGCTCCTCGTCTACTTCCTGATGGGACGGAGCGAGAGCTCGCGGAACCGGCGCCTGCGGACCGAGGGCGACCGGCTCTACACCGAGGCCGTGGACCCGAGCCTCGTTAAGGACCCGAGCCTGATCCTCTACGACGCGATGCTCGCCCTCGAGAGGGTGCAGGTGGTCTCGAACGGCGACCAGACGAAGACGATCGTGGACTCGATCGGCGCGGGGGGAGCTTCGCGGCCGCGCTCGGCACCCGCGAGCGAGAGCCCGATGCGCCCAACTACACGCCGCGGATCGCCGGGCTCCTCGACTTCCGCCGGGGCGAGGGACGGATCGAGCTCGGGATCCTCAAGGCGAACCCGATCGACTCGGGCCGGACGGACCGGTACGTCTACCGGCCCGCCACGCCGTCGCCCGGCTTCGGCTACGGGCTCACGACGTACCGGGGGGACGGCACGCCGCTCCCCTCGTTCGCGGGCGACCCGCTCCTGCTGCCCCTCGAGGGCCGGCCGATCGGGGTGCTCGACGCGTACTGGGAGGCCCTCCACCCGGAGAACCGGGTCGCGGCGGCGGTGAAGGCCGTGGACCCGGCCGGCCGGCTCCAGGAGCTCCGGGTCAAGAACCGCCACGCGTAGCCGGCCTACTCGCCCACCGGGACCGCGGGATCGGGGAACGGGGCCGTCGAGCGGCCGCGGCGGCGCACGAGCGCCACGGCCATGCCCACCAGCACGATCGCGCTGCCCACCCACTCGAGCGGGACGATCTGGAAGGCGAACGTCGCGGGCAGCGCCGCGGCGAGCACGGCCTTGCTCGTGGTCGTGAGCGGCGGGTTCAGGAAGATCGTGAAGCCGACGGTCGAGGCCGGGAGGTGCTTGACGAGCCAGGTCCAGGCGGCGTTCCCGAACACGGTGCAGAAGAGCGAGAGGAAGAGGAGCGCGGCCCAGCCGCTCGCGTCGAGGTGCGCCATCTCCCGCGCGCCGTGGAACGGGAGCACGAAGAGCAGAGGGAAGGAGCCGAAGACGAGGACGAGGTAGGCCCAGAGCGCCGGGGCGCACTCGTGGCTCACGGCCTTCGTGAGCACGGAGTGGACGGCCCACTGGAGCGGCGCGAGGGCCGTGATGCCGACGACCACCGCGTACGTCGCCTTCTCGCCCCCCTCCTTCGCGGTCGCGATCAACGCGAGACCCGCGAGCGCGACGGCGAACCCGAGGAGCTTCTTCGTCGACAGCCGTTCGCCGAGGAACCCCGCGCCGAGCATCATCAGGAACAGGGGAGCGAGCGCCGTCTCGAGCGAGGCGATGGGGGGCGGCACGCCGTGCTGTTGTCCGAAGTAGAGCGCGAAGGCGTAGCCCGGCACGGCGAGCAGCCCGCACACCAGGAGTCGCCGCCACCGCCGACGGACGACGCGCACCGTCTCCCGCCGCCAGGGACCCAGCACGACCGGCAGGAGCGCGAAGAGCACGGGGACGAACCTCGCCACGGTGAGGGAGAGCCAGTCGAAGCGAGCCGGGACCTTCTCGCTGCCGAGGAGGTAGCCGATCGCGATGAAGGAGTGGCTCCACACCCCGAACAGGACGAGCGTCCAGAGGACGAGCAGGGGGGTGGACGGGGCGCGGGAGCGAGACGGCACGTCCGAGAGCCTATGCGGTATCGGACCAACTTCGCGCCTCGAAGCAGGCGACCTGCCCGATCCGTTCGACCCGGACGCTCGGGAAGCGTCGGTCGAGCTCCTGCCGGAGGCCGTCGAGGTCGTCCTCTCGGTTCGAGAAGATCCCCCTCCGGTTCATGTAGGCGAGGGCGAGGCGCCGTCGCCTCGTCGTCCGTCGGGTCTTACCGAGCACCGTGGCTCCGAAGACCACCGCGCCGGGCGCCATCCAGGGGCGCACGTGGTCGAAGACCCGCGCCTTGTTCGCGAGGGGCCCCGGGAGGCAGTGGAGGAGGAGGCTCATCCCGACGGAGCCGAAGGGCGCCCCGAGGTCGGGGAAGGGCTCGATCGCGTCGGCGAGGACCGTCGTCGGCCGGAGGTTCGCGATGCGGCGCCGCGTGGCCTCGAGGGGGAAGGCGCTGCGGTCGAGGAGCACCACCTGGGGCGTCCTCGTCGGCCACCGACCGTGGCGGAGCAGGTAGCCGGTGCCCACGCCGATCTCGAGGTGGCGGGCCGCGAGGAGCTCCCGGTACGGGCGGAGCAGCCGGCGCCCGGGACAGCGCCACACCATCGGGAACATCAACCCGTGGACCGCGACGTCGTAGAACCGCAAGATGCGCGGCGTGTACGTGAACACCTCGGGGTCGGGCGCGTCTCGACCGCCGCCGTGACACGACAGGTCGGTGCGAGAGGGTCCCACGATCGCGGCGCGCGAGGAGCACACGGCGCGGATCGCTACTCGGCGGGCTCGAGGAGCCCGTGCCCGCCGTCGCGGAGCCGTCCCTGGCGGACGAGGATCTCCCACACCTCCGGGGGGTACTGCTCCGGCGGGCGTACGCCGCAGATCGACGACGTCCCGCCCCGGCTGAGCGGGTTCCTCGACGCCGTGACCTCGTCGTCGAGTCGAGTCAGCTTGAGTCGCCGGCGGAAGGCGTTCATCGCGCGCTTCAGGAGCGCCTTGTCGGGCGCGGGGAGGGGCGCGTCGCCTCGGTCCCAGGCCGCGAAGCGCGCCTCGAGGTCCGGGAGGCTCCGCACGAGGACCGGCAGCACCAGGTCCTCGTCGTCCTCGGCGCCCGCCTCGGCGATCGCGAGGTCCATCTGGCGCCAGACCGCCTCGGCCGACGCCGGGTCGGGAGCCGCGGCCACCTCCCGGGCGAGGTCGCGGAGGCGCTTCGAGAGCAGCCAGCACGGCGGGTCGCTCACGCCGGGAGGATACGCTCGTCTTGCGCCCCCCGCACGGGAGAGGGAGACCGCCCGCCCCATGGCACCGAGCTTCGTCCGCCGACCGAGCGACGTGACGCCCGCGTTCCTCGCGCGGGTGGTCACGCCGCGCCTTCCCGGGTTCGACGCGGGGCGGGCTCGCGCGAACGACACGGGCTGGGACTCGGTCGCCGTGGACGACGGCCGGTGGATCGTCCGCTTCCCGCGAGACGCCCGGGCGCTCCGGACGCTCGGACGCGAGGTGCGGATCTGCGCGCGGGTCCCGGCCCTGCCGGTCGAGACGCCCCGCCCCCGGCTCCGGGACGGCCCGTGGCCCTTCTCGTTCCACCGGAAGATCCCGGGCGACCACCTCCTCGCCCCGGACTACGAGCGACTCGCGCCCGCGGAGCGCGACGGGGTCGCCGAGGGGGTGGTCGCCCTCTTCGCGACGCTCCACGAGATCCCCCTCGCCGAGGCGCGGGCGCTCGGCGCCGGGCCCCTTCCCCCGCTCCCCGGCCCCGATCGTCTGCGGGACGTGCTGCCGCGGCTGCCCCGGGATCTCGTCCCCTTCGCCCGCGAGGCGATCGAGCGCTCCCCCTCGCTCGCCGTGCCGGCGGGGGACCCGGTCTTCGGCTACTTCGACGCGCACGGCTGGAACATGGCCTTCGACCGGGAGGCGCGGCGGCTCGTCGGGCTCTTCGACTTCGGCGACGCCGCGATCGGCGACGTGCACGGCGAGCTCGCGCCGCTCCACATGGTCTCGAACGACCTGGTCCGCCGCGCGGCGAGGCGCTACGAGAGGACGACCGGTCGGTCGATGGACCTCGCGCGCGTCGATCTCTGCTCGACGATCTGCGAGCTCTGCGACCTCCAGGATCCGCCCCCGTGGCTCGACGCCGCGGCGATCGCCCGCGGCTGCGTGGAGCGCCTGACCCTCCTCGCCCGCAGCGTTTGAGGGGCCCGGGCCCGGGACGTCGCCGTCGACAAGCGGTTCGTCCACCGGAAGCCCCGGACCACGTACCGGCTCACCGCCGCGGGACGCCGCGCGTTCCTCCAGCACCTCGCGAGGCTCGAGCGCATCGCGAAGGAGGCCGACGCGGCGCACGGGCGCCGCCCGCGGTCGGACTGACGGCCGACCCTAGCGGATGAGGGGAGGCGCCGCACCCGGCGGCGCGACCGGGCGTCAGCCGGTGGGACCGCAGCTCGCGCAGGCGGAGGTGAGCGCCGCCGAGCCGAGGAGAAGAGCGAGGGCCAGGGCCTTCCACCAGTGACGCATCCGCGACCTCCCGACCGAGTCCTCGCGCATCGTATCGAGCCGCCTGCGGTTCGTGCGGGACGGGTTCCGGCCTCCGTCCCGTGCCGTGGTCCGGTCGGCGCGGCCTCGCGGCGCGTCGGGTTCGCGGCGGGGGTGCGTCTGCTCCGGCGGTGCGCGGTTCGCTGACCTCGGTCGGCCTCCCGCGACCCTCGTGACCGGCGCGGGTCGAAGGTCATCGCCCGGGGCAATTCACCGCCTCCGCTTCGCTTCTTTACGACGGTCGGTTCGGATGGGCTCCCTGGAGGAGGACCTCGGCTCGGACGAGTCCAGGGGGCCGGCCCGTCTCGGCGAGGGACGCGCCGGCACCCTGCCCCGTCTTCGGAACGCGGCCTCGTGGTTCCGCAACGGCGCGCCGTTCCGTGGCCCGAGCCGACGTCGGCGGGTACGCGTCGCCCCGAGCGCACGCGCGCGCGATGTCGTGCGCGTGCGGCGCGCGGTCTCGGCGCGCGGTCCGCGTTGCGCGCGCGATGCCCGATGCCGCGTGCGTCGCGTCGGCGACTCGGCGGACCCCGCCGCGCGTCCGCAGGAGTCACCGTGGCGGACCCTCCGACGCGCCGTCGCCGACGCGAGGGACGCATTCACCGAACTCTCACCTCGCATTCACCACGGCGCCACCACCGCGCCCTACCTACGTCACCTCGTTCGCCCGGGGGCACGGATCGCTCCCGCGAATCCTGGAGATCGTTCATGCCGCACCCCGTTGGTCCGTTCCGCCGACATTCGCTCGGCAGCACCCTGCTGACCGTCGTTTCCCTGCTTCTCGTCGCCGCCTGGCTCGGCAGCGCGCCCGACGTCGCGCAGGCGACGCCCGGCGGCGCACATGCCCATTACGTGTTCGACTCGATGGACGCGCCGTCGCTCTCCGACCCGACGCAGATGGCGTCGACCTACGTCGCGTCCTCGCTGACGACGATCCGGGGACCGCACGACGCCGAGACGTGCGACCTCGCGTACGAAAGCCTCTTCCTGACCGGCGACGTGGTGCCGAAGACCGGCGGCGGCACCATCGTGGCCGGGGGCTGCTACGACATCGACGGCGTGCCGATCGTCGATCCGACGTCCGCCGACTCGCACCAGTTCTTCTCCGACTGCCCCGACGGGATGTCCCTGATCCAGCTCGATGGCGCGCACTCCCACCGCAACGGGTGCAAGCGCATCTTCGCCGTCGTGCAGTTCGAGTACGTCTCCTACAACGACGACGGCGACTCGATGTACGGGAAGCTCCCGTCGCCGATCGCGGTGCTGACCCTCGACCAGGACTCGTGCACGGGCGAGCTCAGCCTCGTCAGCTACCACAACGTGGACACGTCCGACGCGCGGGGCCTCTGGATCACCTGCGCCGCGAGCACGTCGCCCTGGGGCACGCACCTGTCCAGCGAGGAGTACGAGCCGGACGCGACCCTCGCCAGCAACGCGCAGCTCGAGGCCTTCAGCACGAACCTGTTCGGCGACCCCAGCGCCGCCAACCCCTACGACTACGGGCACATCCCCGAGGTGACCGTCCACGCCGACGGCACGGCCAGCATCGTGAAGCACTACTGTCTCGGCCGCATCTCGCACGAGGTGGTCCAGGTGCTGCCCGACGAGCGGACCGTCCTTATGGGCGACGACGCCACGAACGGCGGGCTGTTCCTGTTCGTGGCGGACCACAAGCGCGACCTGTCCGCGGGCACGCTCTACGCGGCCAAGTGGACGCAGACCTCCGGCGTCGGCCCCGGCTCCGCCGACCTCTCCTGGATCTGGCTCGGCCACACGACGAGCGACGAGATCCAGGCTCTCGTGGACGGCGGGATCACGGCCGCCGACATCATGGACGTCTCGAAGGTCGATCCGAGCGACTCGAGCTACACGAAGATCCGCTACAGCGGCGCGAACAACTGGGTCCGGTTGAAGCCGGGCATGGAGAAGGCGGCCGCGTTCCTCGAGACGCACCGGTACGCGGCGCTCGTCGGCGCCTCCCTGGGGTTCTCGAAGATGGAAGGCATGACGGTGAACGGCGCCGACAAGCGTGCGTACGTCGCGATGTCGTACATCTACAAGTCGATGACGGACGGCACCACCGACATCCACGTCGGGGGGCCGGTCGCCGGCGCGGTCTATGAGATCCAGCTCGAGGGGCACCAGCCCGACTCCGACGGGCACTCCATCCACAGCCAGTGGGTCCCGACGTCGATGTGGGCGCCCGACGCGCTGATCGGCGAGGATCTCGCCGTACGCGACGCCCTCGGCAACAGCGCGAACGCGGACAAGATCGCGAACCCCGACAACGTCAAGTTCAGCGAAGGGATGCGCACGCTGTTCGTCGGCGAGGACAGCGGCAACCACGTCAACAACTTCCTCTGGGCCTACAACGTGGACACGAAGAAGCTGAGCCGGATCCTCTCCTGCCCGGCGGGCGCGGAATCCACGGGCCTCCAGCCGATCGACGACCTGAACGGCTTCGTCTACGTCCTGAGCAACTTCCAGCATCCCGGTGACTGGGAGAGCCCGCTGCACGACGTCGTGGAGTCCACGCTCGATCCGCTCGAGAGGCTCTACTACAACGACAAGCACAGCGCTTCCGTCGGCTACCTCCGGACGCTGTGCGACTGCGACTGCGATGGCCACGGCCACCACGGTCACCACGGTCACCACGGTCACCACGGTCACCACGGGAACGACTAGACCCACTACACGATGCGCGATGTGCGCGGGGGGACGGCCGCGAGGCCGCCCCCCCTTTCGTTCCCGCACCGTCCGAGCCGACGCCTCGCGGTGGAACGGGTCAGTGGACCGCGCGGGCCCCCGCGCGGGCCACATCCGGCCGCGACGCGCTCTCCGCTCCTCTCGCTAGCGATCGCCTTTCGGGACGAGGCGCACGCTGTACGCCTCGTCGTGGACTGCCCACGGGTGGCCGCCCGTGCCGACGTGGCCGGGCTCCTCGCCCGCCTCGAGGAAGAGGAGCGCGCGCTGGCCGACGAAGATCTTCTTCGGGTCGAGGCGCGCCTCCGTGTCGACGAGCGGGCTCTTCGCGACGAGGAGGTGGCCGAGGACGACCTCCGGGCCCGGGTCCTCGCCGTCGATCACGCGGTCGATCGTCCAGTCGACGTCCTGCCACGTGACGACGCCACCGCACCAGATCCCGGGGCTCTCGTGGACCTGCTTCACGCGCGCGAGGACCACGCTCCTCGCGCGGCGCACGACCATGGCCTCGCGAACGGCCAGCGCGGCCGCGGTATCGAGCGGCGGGGGCGGCGCGGCCGTGTCGTCGGCGCGCGCGGTCGGACGGGGGGAGGCGACGGACACGAAGAGCAGGAGGGCGGGCAGCAGGCGGACGCGCATGGTCTCTCCCTCGGGAACCGAGACGTTGGACGAGTATGGCCGCCGCCGGTTCCCCGCGGGGCGCCTCCGGCCGGGGGCGGGTACGGCGGTGGCGTCAGCGCGTCGCGCCTCCGCTTCAGGCGGGGTTGGTGTCCGCGAGGTCGCGCCGCGTCGGGGGCTCCGGGACGCCGCCGGGGCGGGTGGTGGCCGTTGAGCCCACCAGCGTCGCGCCGGAACGGGGGGGATCCTGGAGCTCCTCCACCTGCCGGTCGGCGAGGTCCACGAGCTCGCAGTGGTCGAAGTAGAGGGACGCGTTCCGCCCCCCGCTGTTCGTGACGCTGCGGAAGGGGCCCTCGATCGTGCAGCCTTTGAAGCGCCCGAGGTGCGCCGAGCATCGGAAGAGGTTGCCGCCGTCGGGATGGCGGCCGTATCCCCCTTCGAACCGTGTGTCGCGTGCCCACACCGCCGCGCCGCGGCCGTCCAGGAGGACCGAGCCGCCAGCGCCGCAGTCCCAGCCCGTGACCCGGCACCGGTCGAGCACGATCGTCAGGCCGTCCGTGCGGGCGTCGAAGAGGGAGTTGTCGTTCGTGTGGAGGGTGAGGTCGCGAAACGTGACGCTCCGAACGGGCGAGCGCGGATGCGCGCTTCGACGCTCCGAGACCGGGCGATGACCAAACGAGCGGCGCGGCACGCCTCCGAACCCGCCCGCGCCCTGTCCAGGACCGCAAAAGGACCAACGCGCACGCGCACGCCGCGTACCCAGGTCGGGACCTGGATGGCGTCCCGCCGGGGAGGGAGACCATGGGAGATCTACGAGGCTTCGTTCGTCGTGGGGTAGGGATCGCGGCCCTGTCGCTGGCGGGCCTCTCCCTCGCCGCGTGTCAAGCCGGCTCGGCGGGGTCGGGTCCGTGCGCCGCGACGGCCTGCGCTCCGTGCCCGGCGGGCGCCCCGGGCGTCGCGCGGCCGTTCGACACCGAGAGCTACGACCGCATCGCGGAGAACGGCTTTCGCGAGACGAAGGTGGAACCCGTGTCCACCTTCTCCATCGACGTGGACACGGCGTCGTACGCGAACGTCCGCCGGTTCCTCGACGCGAAAACGCTCCCGCCCCCCGACGCGGTGCGCCTGGAGGAGCTCGTCAACTACTTCCCGTACGCAGATCCCGCCCCGACCGACGGCGCGCCGCTCGCGGTGCGCATCGAGGCCGCGACGTGTCCCTGGGAGCCCTCGCACCGCCTGGTACGGATCGGCCTCAAGGCGCGCGACCTCGACGGTGCAGACCGGCCGCCCGCGAACCTCGTCTTCCTGCTCGACGTGTCCGGCTCGATGGCCGACGGGAACAAGCTCCCGCTCGTGAAGCGCGCTATGCGCATGCTGGTGCGTCGGCTCGGGGCGAAGGACGAGGTGGCGATCGTCGCGTACGCGGGCGACGCGGGCGTCGTGCTCCCTCCGACCTCGGGCGCGGACCATCGCCGCATCCTCCGCGCGATCGACCGGCTCCAGGCGAGTGGCTCGACGAACGCCGGCGCGGGCATCGGGACGGCGTACGACCTGGCGGTCAGGAATCTCCTCCCCGGGGGCTCCAACCGCGTCTTCCTCGCGACGGACGGCGACTTCAACGTCGGGATCACCGATTCGGCGCGCCTGACCGACCTGATCCGGAACGAGGCCCGGCGTGGCGTCTTTTTGACCGTGCTCGGCTTCGGGATGGGGAACTACAAGGACGCCACGCTCGAGCGGCTCGCCGACGAGGGGAACGGCACCTACGGCTACGTGGACACTCCGGCCGAGGCGAGGAAGATGCTCGTCGAGCAGGCCTGCGGCACGCTCTTCAGCGTGGCGAAGGACGTGAAGGTGCAGATCGAGATGAACCCCGAGCACGTCGCGGCGTGGCGTCTTCTCGGCTACGAGGACCGACTCCTCGCCCGCGAGGCCTTCAACGACGACGAGAAGGACGCCGGCGAGATGGGCGCGGGGCACACCGTGACCGCGCTCTACGAGATCGTTCCCGCCGGCCTACCGACGTCGCTCCCCGGCGTGGACCCGCTTCGGTACCAGCGGGCGGAGCCCACGGTCATGGAGCGAACGTCCGCGTCCGACGAGACGCTCTTCGTAAAGGTCCGCTACAAGCAGCCCGACGGCGACGCGAGCCGGATCCTGACGTTCCCACTCGTGGACCGCGGCGCCTCTTTCGAGGCGGCGTCCGACGACCTGCGCTTCGCCGCGTCGGTCGCCGCGTTCGGGATGTTGCTCCGACACTCGCCGAACCTGGGCCACGCCACGTGGCGGTCGGTCCTCGCCGAGGCGAGCGGCGCGCTCGGGCAGGACCCGGACGGTTACCGCCGGGACTTCCTCGACCTCGTCCGCGAGGCCGCATCGCTCGACCACGGCGGGGTCCCCGATCCCGGGGCCGACTGACCCGATCGCGCGCGCCGAGGCGACACCTCGACGACCCGGTGCGCCCCCCCGCCCGGTACCTCGCCGGGCCGACGCCGCGCGCGACCGGGCCGTGGACCGCGCGTCGCGTGTTCGGGGCGCGGGACCGCGCGTGGGGCGCTCCGGCGGCCGCCGGTAGACTCGTGCCGGAATCGACCCCGGCGGACGAACATGGCGCGCGCGCCCAGGCGGATCTCGTTTCGATCGGCGCTCGTCGTCACGGTCCTGGCGATCCTCCTCGCGACGGTCGGCGTGGTCGGGGTGTTCTCGTACCTGAACGCGCGGTTCATCGTGGGCGACCTCTCGGGCCACGTGCTCGACCAGACGGCCGAGCGGATCCACGACCGCATCCGAAGCCTCCTGGACCGCGCGGCGCTGATCAGCGACGTCCAGAAGAAGTACCTCGCGGGCCGTTCGGTCACGGCGAAGGACTTCCCGAAGATCGTCCGCCAGTTCTACGACTCGATCCTCCTCTCCACGGACCTCACGTACATCTCGCTCGGGCTGGAGACCGGCGCGTACTGCCACGCGTACCGGGCGCCCGACGGCTCGATCGAGCTCCGGATGCGGGAGATCCAGGCGGACGGTCGGACGCTCCAGTCGAACTACGTCGTGGACGGCGACCAGCTCCACGAGGTGAGCACCGACTTCGACGACTACGACCCGCGCGTTCGGCCGTACTACGTCCGCGCGAAGCGTCTCGGACACCAGACCTGGCCCCGCGTCTACCTCTTCAAGAACCAGCCGAACGAGGACTACCCGGGCCTCACCTGCGCGACGCCGATCTACCGCGAGGACGGGTCGTTCCAAGGTGTGCTGACGGCCGACTTCGACCTGATCGCCCTCGGCAGGTACCTGAAGAGCCTGGGGATCTTCGAGCACGGCGAGGCGTTCGTCGTGGAGGTGGGGGAGGACGGCACGCGCCGCGTGATCGCGCACCCGGACCCGCACGTCATCGTGGGGCCGGTCGAGGCCGATGGCGAGGAGAAGGACGACATCCTCCCGCTCGGGCAGATCCGAAGCGTCCCGGTCCGCGCGTTGATGGCGACGGTGCCGCGCGGGTCGATCGACCCGCACGCGGGTCTCTCGAAGGCGGAGTTCCCCGCGGAGGGCAACGAGTACGTCGGCGCATGGGAGCCGCTCGTCAGCCGCCACGACGTCCACTGGCTGATCGGGATCACGGTGCCGCGGGACGACCTCATGTCGCCGGTGGAGCGAAGCAACCTGGAGACGCTCGTGATCGGCCTCGTGAGCCTGTTGCTCTCGACGATGCTGGCGGTGGCCCTCGCGCGGCGCATCTCGCAGCCGCTCCGGCGGCTGGCCGCCGAGACGGAGGCGATCGGGCACTTCCGCCTCGACCCCAAGCCCCACGCGCCGACACGTCTCGCCGAGCTCTCGCGACTGAACGGCGCGATGGAGGAGATGAAGGCGGGCCTCCGCTCGTTCCAGAAGTTCGTGCCGGCCGAGCTCGTGCGGGCCGTGCTCTCGACCGGGCACGAGATCGCGCTCGGCGGCGAGAGGAAGACGTTGACCGTCCTCTTCACCGACATCGTCGGATTCACGCCGATGGCCGAGCGCCTGGCCCCCGAGAAGATGGTCGAGGTCCTCGGCCGCTACTTCGAGGCCGTGGGCGAGGAGATCGAGGCGACCGGCGGAACCGTAGACAAGTACATGGGCGACTCCGTGATGGCGTTCTGGGGCGCGCCCATCCCCAAGCCGACGCACGCCACGGACGCCTGTGTGACGGCGCTCGGGATCCGCCGCCGCATCGCCGCGCTCTCGGCCGTGCTCGAGGGGGAGGGGCTGCCGCCGCTGACCGTCCGCGTGGGCGTCGCCACCGGCGAGCTGATCGTCGGGAACATCGGCAGCCGCACGCGCCTCAGCTACACGGTGATCGGCGATCCCGTCAACCTGGCGAGCCGTCTCGAGAGCCTCAACAAGCGCTACGCCACGACGATCCTCGTGGCCGAGGCGACGCGAGAGGCCGTGGGCGACGTCGTCGTGGCGCGGCCGATCGAGCGCGTGGCCGTGAAGGGGAAGAGCCGGAGCGTCCTCGTGTACGAGCTCCTGGGGCTCCGGGAGGGCGCGGACCCGGCGGCCGTGGACCTCGCGTCGCGCGCCGAGATCGCGATCGCGCGGTACCACGCCCGCGACTTCGAACACGCGGTGGTCCTGTACCGGGAGATCCTCGCGTCGCATCCCGGCGACCGTCCGAGCGAGATCCTCCTCGAGCGCGCGGAGGCCCACCGCACGACCCCGCCGGACCCGGCCTGGCGCGGCGTCCACGAGATGCGCCGCAAGTGACCGGCCCAGGACCGGGGACCGCGCGGTGCCGCGCGCGGCGCGTGCCGACACCGGCCGGCGAAGGCGGACGGGCTCCGAGGGACGCGCGCTGCCCCGCGCGATACCCTCACGGTCCGACCCTGCGCCTCGGGAGGACCCGTCTTGAAGCCGCGCATCCTCGTCTCGCTCCTCGCCTTCGTGCTCCCGCTCGGGTTCCTCACGGCGTCCGCGCGCTCCGCGCCCGACGAAGACCAGTGGTACGCACTCGAGTCCGGAGGCACGAAGCTCGGTTGGGTGCACACGTCCCGGACGCGCGCGGAGGACGCGGAGGGCCTGCGCTGGATCTCCGACCTCGAGATGGACATGACGATCGCGCGAGGGGGCACCCCGCTCCGAATCGTGCAGACGTCGCACACGGAGGAGGACGAGGCGGGGCAGGTCGTGTCGTTCTCGCAGAAGACCGAGATCGGCGCCCAGGCCAACGTGATGCAGGGACGGCTCGCCGACGGGAAGCTCCGGGTGACGAACGGGACCAGGACGGACGAGGTCGCCTACCCCGAGGGCGCGCTCGGTCCGGCCGCCGTCGAACGGCTGTCCATCGCGAAGGGGTTCAAGGCGGGCACCACCTATCCCGTCGATGCGTTCGAAGCCGAGGCGAAGGGGTTCGTCGATCATGCCGAGGTGACGGTGGGGCCGGTGGAGACCGTCGACGTCCTCGGGCGCGAGAAGTCCCTCTACCGAACCGAGGTGAAGAGCCAGCTGCTCCCCGGCCCGCAGGTCTCCTGGGTAGACGAGGCGGGAACGCCCTGGGTGATGGAGATCCCCGCACCGATGTTCGGGACGCTCCGCATGGTCCGCACCGAGGAGGCGGTGGCGAAGGCCGACGTCGAGCCGAAGGAGCTCTTCGTGAAGAGCCTGATCGAGCCGAAGGGTCGGATCGACGCGCCCCGGGCGCTTCGCCACGCGCGCTACCGGATCGTCGGCCGGGGCCTGGACCGCGCGTTTCCCGACGCCGTGGGCCAGAAGGTGGTGGCGCGGGAGGACGGCGCCATCGTCCTCGAGGTCGCCCCGCCCGACCCGGCCCAGGTCGAGGGCGTGTTCGATCCGCCCTACGAGATCGAGGGGCACGGGGCGGAGCTCCAGGCGAACGCCTGGCTCGAGGTGGACGACCCGCTGATCCAGTCGATGTCGAAGGAGGCCGTCGCGGGAGCGACGAACGCCGTGGAGGCCGCGCACGCGATCGAGGCGTACGTCGCGAAGAAGATCACGAAGAAGGACTTCAGCACGGGGTTCGGCTCGGCCGCGGACACCGCGCACTCGCTGGAGGGCGACTGCACGGAGCACGCCGTGCTCGTGGCGGCGCTCGCGCGCGCCGCGGGCCTTCCCGCGCGCGTGGTGATGGGCCTCGTGTACCTGAACGCGCCGAATGCGCCGGCGGGGGTGCCGAAGAAGTTCTTCGGCTACCACATGTGGGACGAGGTCCTGGTCGCGAACGACACGTGGCTTCCGGTGGACGCGGCGATCGGCGCGATGGACGCGACGCACCTGGCGATGGGCCGGAGCGACCTGTCGTCGATCTCGCCGCTGACGGAGCTGATCCTCCCGGTCATGCAGGCGATGGGCGGGCTCCAAATCGAGATCGATTAGATCGAGTGATCGTACGGAGCCAGAGCAATTCGTCCGAATCAGGCCGCCGCCCGGGGGGATGCAGGTCGCCCGATCCACGGCTCCGCAGGCCATGGCTTCGGCGCGGTCACCCTGATCCGGACCGGGCGCGATCCGTCCGTGCCAGGCGGCGCCCAGCCGAACGCTCCCTCGGGAATCTTCCTCGCCCGCTACGAGCGCTGACCGACCCGACCGGGTCGTTTCACCTCGCGCCCGCGGCCGTCTCGGCCGCGGGCGCTCTCGGAAGGGGCCCGCCCGAGGGGAGCCCGGCTCGAACGCGACACACCCCGTCGCCACGGCCCGGCGCCGCGTCGCGGGCTCTGGCGCCGGCGCCAGCGTGGCGCCGGCCCCACGATTCCCGTCGGTGGGGACACGCCCGGTGGCGGCGCTCTCCCCGCGGTGCGCCCGACGTGCGGGTGCGCGAGGCCTCAGGGGACCTCGCCCAGCGGGAAGTCCAGACCCCGCGGGACGGGGCGGCCGAGGAGCCGGCACATGGCGGCGACCTGCCCCTGATGCTGGTAGACGTGCGTCTGCGTGCGCAGGAGGACGTGCGCGGGGGTGACGCGGATCTTCCTCCCGCCCCAGGTCGTGACCTCGCGCGGCGTCGCGAGGTCCTCGTCCGAGGCGGCCTCGAGGTACGCGCGCGTCCCCTCGGCCACGCGGTCGCAAAACGCCCGCACCGCCGCGACCGACGCGCGGTCCGCGTCTTCCTCGTCCACGAGCATCCGGCCCTGGAGGACGCCGAACCAGTACTGCTCGGCGCCGATCACGTGGTGGAGCTGGCGGAGGAGGGTCGGATGGCCGAACCCCTCGATCTCGCGGGACAGCTCCTCCACCGAGAACCCCGCGCAGTGTCCCAGGAGCCTCTCGAGGCTCGCGTGCGTCCTTCGGTGGAGGTCGAGCAGGCCGGCGGAAGTGTACATCCCGGGTCTCCATGCTCCCGTGGCTGCCGAGCCGGCAGCCGTCCCCTACGATACGCGCCACGTACCGACACCGCCGGGCCGCGCCCTCGGTGTGCCGAGTGGGGGTGCGGGCGGTCGTGCCGCAGATCGAGGCCCCCGCGACGGGAGGAATGCGCCATGAACAAGGTCACGCCGTTCCTGATGTTCGACGACCAGCTCGAGGCCGCCATCGAGTTCTACACGAAGACGTTTCCCGACTGCGAGGTCCGAGACCGGGCCCAAGCGGGGGAGAACGGCCCTCTCCAGTCGGCCGAGTTCGTCGTGGGGGGGCAGCGGTTCCTCGGCTTCAACGGCGGGCCCTACTTCCACTTCTCGGAGGGATTCTCGCTCTTCGTGGACTGCGAGGACCAGGCCGAGGTCGATCGATACTGGGACGCCTTCGTCCAGGCGGGCGCCGAGCCCTCGCGGTGCGGCTGGATCACCGATCCGTTCGGCCTCTCGTGGCAGATCGTCCCGCGGCGGTTCGTGGAGCTGGTCCGCGACGGGGACCCGAAGAAGGTGCAGGCGGTCGTGGCCTCCATGATGACGATGTCGAAGCTCGATGTGGCCGGCCTCGAACGCGCGTATGCCGAGGCGTAGCGCAGCTCGAGAGCCCCGAGCCGGGAGACGTGAACGGGCGGGAGCGACGCATGTCCCGGGCCGTACCCCGCCCGGACCGTGTCCCCCTGGTGCCCCTGGGGTCACCACAAACTACGTCGCTCACGAAGCGTCAAGGTCGGGAAGGCCGGCTGCCCGGAGGAACCGGGCCGTCTCGTCGAGCCAGGGGTCAGGTGGCACGAAGACGATCGTCCCGTCGCGGCCACGCGTCAGGAGCACCCGATAGACGTTCCGGCGCAGGCTCAGCGTATCGTCGATGTACCGCGTCCGGCCGGCCCGCTCCACCGTCCACCCACCGTTCTTCCGCGCGTAGTCGCTGCCCCAGCAGAGGATCGAGAGATCGAGCTCGAGTCCTTGGCTGGCGAACTCGGTGGCCACCGCGTCGAGCCGGCGGCACGAATAGGGGCTCTCGTCGCCGGCGTTGTACCAGGGGCCGACCTTCAAGCGCTTCGTCTCCTGAAACGTGTTGTCCACGCCGTAGCGCGGCAGGATCTTGTCCTTCGAGGAGGCGAGCAGCCCGTAGCGCGCCTCGGGATGGTCGGCATACCGGGATCTCGCGTAGGCCTTCGCCAGATCGAGGTCGCGAGTCAGCCGCAGCCCGTGCCCCTCGTTCCGGAGCATCGAGGCGAGAGCGGCCGCCTTCGCCGCGTCGCCCTCGTCCAGGAGGGCCTCGACGAACTCGTGGATGCGCCTGGCGAGGTGGAACCGGATCTCGGTGTCGAGGTGCAGCGCCGGCTCCCACCTCGTGCGCACGTTCGATCCGCAAAGCCGCCTTTCGACGTCGACCGGCGCGTGCACCGTCCAGTCCGATGGGGATCGAGCGCCTTCGATCGCGTGCCGCCACTGGACGAGGCCACCCCACTCTCCGGCGTGGATCTCCTGGCCGCTACCGATCAGCCCGACCACGACGCACCACTGCGGGATGCGCTCGCAGAACTCGATGAAGTGCTCGGGCTCCGACCGGCCATGGGCCTCGCCCTGGCTGTGCTTGCGCTCGACCTGTGCCGCGTCCCACGCGCGTTGGGCCTCGTCGAACACGACGAGATGCTCCGGCGGCACCGCCTTCGGGCGCTTCGTGTACCACTGCACGTAGTCCTTCACGCCCCGCACGAAGGTCTTCCCGCCGCCGCCGGCGTCCTTCAGGGCGTCCTGGAGGACCTGGACCAGCGGACCGTTTCCCGACAGGAAGACGGCGGGGGCCCGCGGTCTTTCCCCCGCGCGAGCGACCGCCAGGCCGTCGAGCTCGCGCGCGTGGACGGCGCGCAGGCCCACGAGGGTCTTGCCGGCGCCGGGAACGCCTGTCACCAGGACGAGTCGGCGGGTGCCGGTGTCCTGCGCTTCGCGCGCGATGCTGGAGATCCTCTCTACGGCGGGGTCCGTGGCCGCTCGGGCACGCTTGATCCGAGGGAGCTCGCCGTGCTCGAAGAGGTCGCGCGCCGCGCGGACGAGCGTGGGCAGAGGCGCGTACGCGTCGCCGCGAAGGAAGGCCTCGGGAGTGAGATGAGAGCCCCGGGACGTTCGCGCAAACCTGAGCAGCACGTGGTGCACCCGGTCGGGCGAGGCCACCACGACGCCGTCTTGCACGCGCTCCACGCCTCGCATACGGGTCGGCACGAGGACGGGGATCACGTCGCGCGTCTCGCACTCGGCGTGGTAACATCGAAGGTCTCGGGCGTACGCATGCGTCTGGTCGAGGTCGGCCGAGTTCGCGGCGTCCTTCCCCTTCACCTCAAGGACGACGACCACGCCGTTCTCGAGCACGATCACGTCCGGACGCCGGGACTCGAGCGGGAGCTGGTACTCGAGGATCGCGGTGAAGGTGCGGGCGCCGGGGTCGCAGACGACGAGCTCGTCGCACTCCCGCTGCAGGAAGGGGATGGAGTCGTCCCAGGCGCGGACTTGTTCGGCGCTCGCGTCCCGCACGAAGGACTCGAGCCGGAGACGAACGATGCGCGGCTCCGTCCCCGAGAACGTGGGCAGGTCCGAGAGCCAGCCGCAGCTGTCGAAGTCTCCGGCCGTCATCTCCCCTCCGCGCCCGTTCTTCAGAGCTCCGTGTACTTCCGCGCGGAGCCCTTCGCCTTCTCGACGGGGTACTTCCGGGCGTTCGCCTCGAGCTTCGCCACGCAGGCCTGCGCGAGGTCCACACCCGAATGCTCCGCGAGGTAGAGCAGGAACAACAGGACGTCGGACATCTCCTCCGCGAGCCGCTCCTGGAGAGGGCCCTCGAGGAGCGCGCCGGCCAGCTCGTCCTCGGACTTCCAGAGGACGACCTCGGCAAGCTCGCCCGCCTCGGCAAGGAGCCCAAGGACCAGGTCCTTGGGACGATGGAACTGCTTCCAGTCGCGCTCGTCCCGGAACGCGACGGCCGCGGCCTGGAGACCTGACAGGGAGTCCGCCATGGCCCTATCATGCCTGGCCATGGGGACCGTAGCCCCGTTCATCGCCCTGACCGACCAGGCGTGGTTCGACTACCTGTCCTCGCGAGCGGATGCGGGCAGGGTCGACGAGGTGAACTTCTGGTCGCCCCGTTCCACGCGGCCGATGAAGCGAATGACCCCGGGGGAGCCCGTGTTCCTTCGGCTGAAGGCCCCGCACCACGCGATCGCGGGGTACGGGTTCTTCGCCCACTTCGGCACCCTCAGCCTCGCGGAGGCCTGGGCCACCTTCGGCTGGAAGAACGGCGACCCGGACGAGGCTCGTTTTCTATCCCGGATCCGTGGCTACCGCGGCGCGGAGCTCGACGCGCCGGACGGGACCTCCTGGGACCTCGGCTGCACGGTGCTTCGGGAGGTCCGGTTCTGGTCGCAGGAGGGCTGGATCCCCTGGGGGTCGTCTCGCGGGTGCGCGCGGCGTCGGGCTGGATGCCGAGCAGAGTGCTGATCTCGGGATACGTGAGGCCCTGCCGGTGCACCATGTCCAGAAGCGCGCGGTCTGCCGAGTCGGCCCCCTCGAGGGCCCGAGAGAGCCTTGCCTGCCGCTCGGCACCTGCCGCGCGCATGGACGGGGAGGACCGTGGGTCGGCCACATCGGTGGGTCCGCCCTGCGCGGGGGCGATGGGGACCTCACGGGCTGCTGCACGCCGCTGCGTCCCGAGGTGTCGCCGTGTCTGCTCGCGGATCTTGAGGTCCACGATCCGGGTGATCCAGCGTCGGAATCCGTCCGCGTCCGTCGCCGCGAGGTCGGGGAATCTCCCCCAGGCTGTCAGGTACGCCTCCTGAATCACGTCCGACTGCGCGACCTTGCCCCGGACGAGCGCGGGAAGCCGGGCGCGCACGAATGCACGGAGGAACTCAGTGTGGCGCTCGAAGAGGCCTCGCAGTGCGATCTGGTCTCCGGCCTGGGCGCGGCGGACCAGTTCGGCATCGTCGTCGGACCTTGCTCCTTCGCCCATTCCGGGCCTCCCGAGAGCGGCGGATGCTACGCCCGCGGCTCGCCGCCCGCCACCCGTATCCCCCCATGGCCGGCGGGGGTGCGATCCGAACGAAGGTCCCGGGCCGGAGGCCGGTTTCCCTGCTGGTGTCCGCTTCTCGCCGCGATCCGCCATCTGGAGACAGGGCAGTCGTTGCCCACGGAGAAGTGACGATGGACTGGACGAAGCGTCGAGTGATGAGGGCAAGCGTGTGGACCCTGGGCGTTCTGGGGCTTGTGACACTGGGAGCCACGCTCGGCTGGGCGGGGGCCGGGGACCTGGACGATGGCTTTGGGACGGACGGGATCGCCACGACCGGGGACCTGGACTGGGTGACCCCTTGTACGGGTCTGGCCGCCACATCGGACGGTGGCTACGTGGAGGCGGGTTGGTCGAGTATCGGCATCTGGCAGCTCCGGCGCTTCGACAGCGACGGGACCCTGGATACGAGCTTCGGCGATGGCGGCGTCGCCAGCCTCTTCTCCGATCCGGAGAACGCGTCGCTCCAGGCGCTGGCGTTGACGGCCGACGACGAGGCCGTAGCTGGGGGCTTCTCGCTCGTAACGACGACGACGGGCTCGGGTAGGAAGGCCAAGACCGTCTCGAAGGTCTTGGGCGCCGTCGCGCGCTTCACAGAGGACGGCGACCTCGACACGGACTTCGGCACGGATGGCATCGTCCGTCTCGACGTGCCCCAGTCCACGTTCACCAGGGTCTACTCGATGGTCGTCCTGACGAGTGGGGAGCTCCTCGTCGCCGGGGAGGCGGGTGCTCCGCCGCCGGCGAAGAACTACCCCAGCCGGAGAGAGATCTTCGTGGCGCGGCTCGCGGCGGACGGTGACCTCGACACGACCTTCGGCACGGACGGCTACTGGGTCTACGACCCCAACAATTCGAAGAAGGGTGGGACCGCCAACGAGGACAAGGTCGGACGCAACGCCATGGCGGTCCTGAGCGACGGGAGCATCGTAATTGCTGCCCAAAGCGGGATTACGGTCGACAACGTGGTCTCACGTCTGATCCTCCTCTCCTCGGGCGGCTCGCTGCTCGACGAGGTCCTGCGAACGGGTTCGCTCCCTACGTCCGTCGCCGTGGACGCCGACGACCGGATTGTGGTGGTGGACCCGATGGGGACGGCGAGCAGCATTGAGGTGCTCGTGCGGCGCTTCGGGGTCTCGTCGGACAGCGAGCTGCTCGCCGACGAGGACTTCGGTACCGACGGCAATGTGACCCTTGCCCTGTCTGGCTACGACAGCCTCACTTCAATAGCACCCATCGGGCTAGGGTCAGGCGGTGAGGTCTTGCTGGCGTGCATGGCGTGGAACGCCAGCACGAGCGCGAGCGCCCGGGACGTGTACGTGCTGAGACTGGACGAAGACGGGGCGCTCGATACGACCTTTGGCAGCTACGGCGTCGCTGGACCGCTCAATGTCATGGCATACGACGATGCCTGGGGCCTCCTCGTCGACGAGGCGGGCGACATCGTGGTGGGCGGTGATGCCCGGCTCGCGACGAAGGACGAGACGACCACCGACTGGGTCTGGTACCTCGCGCGGATCGATGCCGAGTAGGAGCCCGGGGAGGGCACCGGATCCGGTTTCCCGGTGCCCTCCGTCGCGGATCGGCCTCGACCATCGGGGGCGAACGGGGTCAGGCGCTTTTCGCACCGCTGCGTGACATCGTCACGGGCCACGGCAACAAGCGCCTGACCCATCCGGCGCGCAGCCGGGCCGACAGACGCGACCCACTGCCCGAGATCCCCGGCGTCAGGACGCGCTGAGACGGCCGGGCGGACTGGTTCCGCATCGGCCCCCCGGGCCCAAGGCACGTGGTCACGTAGGGGGTCGAAAAGCGCCTGTCCTCCGCACGTTCGCCTTCGTCGCGCCGTAAAAGACCGGTGAACTACAGGGCGCCGAGATCCGCAGGGATCTTCCGGGCGTCGGCGGGCGCGAGGGGACTTGGCGGGCGGCGCGCGCGGATCAGGCGGGGGTCGCGAGGGCCGGGTTGGCCTCGAGGGCAGCGCGCGCTGCCCGCCAGCCGCGGGGCGTGAGTGGGGTGGCCCCGGTTTCGTGGAGGGTCAGGCGCTGGGGGCCATGGCCGCCTGGACGGCTGCCTCCTCGAACTGGTTGGGTGACTTGTAGCCGATGGCGGAGTGCCGTCGGCGGGGGTTGTACCAGCCCTCGATGAACGAGAACACCTCGCTCCGGGCGTGGTCCTTGGTCTTGAGCGACTGCCGAGCGATCACCTCGCACTCGAGCGTCGAGAAGAAACTCTCGGCCATCGCGTTGTCGTATGCGTCGCCCACCGATCCCGTGGACGGCTTCACGCCCGCCTCGATGCAGCGGTGCCCGAACGCGATCGATGTGTACTGGCAGCCCTTGTCGGAGTGATGCACGACGCCCGAGGGTTGTCTCTGGCGCACCGCCATCTCCAGCGCCGCGAGCACGAGCTTGGTCGCCAGGCTCGTGCTCATCGCCCACCCGACGATCTTTCGGCTCCAGACGTCGAGCACGACCGCCAGGTAGAGGAATCCCTCCCAAGTCGGCACGTACGTGATGTCGGCGACCCAGAGCTTGTTCGGCGCGTTCGCCGAAAAGTCCCGGTTCACTAGGTCCGGCGCTGCGGCGTGCTCGTCGCTGCGGGACCCCGTGCAGACTGCGGGCCTGGAGCGACTCCAGGAACGTCCGCCAGTGGACCTCGGCCTCCGAGAGGCTCACGCTCACGCCCAGGACCTGCCGGTGTCCGTCCGGGGCGATGCCGACGGCGATCAGGACCGCGCAGTCCCGCACCGACCCGCCGTGGCGGACCTTCGCCCTGTGTCGACGCCATGTCGACGCTCCCGCGTTCGATCCGTGTCGTCTGCTGCTCAGCGACAACTAGATCGGTGCATGGTCGCCCCCCGGGCGGGCTCGCCTCCCGGGGCCCCCGAGACTGCGCATCTTGCGGTCCCGGAGGGCGGCGCTGTGAGTGCGAGCGACAGGCAGGTCTGGAGGCTGTTCATGGCGATCGACGAGGGCGCCGGTGTCGGCGAGGCGGCGATGAGGGCGGGCCTGCACCGGAACACGGCGCGTCGGCACCTGGAGCGTGGGCAAGTGCCCAGCGAGCGTCTGGAGGGGCGGACGTACCGGACGCGGCCGGATCCGTTCGCGGCGGACTGGGCAGACCTGGAGGCACGCTTGGCGGCGGCACCCGGGCTGGAGGCCAAGACCCTCTTCGAGGACCTTCGGGCTCGGCGTCCGGCTGCGTACGCGGACGGGCACCTACGGACGCTGCAGCGGCGGGTGAAGGCGTGGCGGGCGAGCCGGGGACCGGAGCGGGAGGTATTTTTCGCCCAGGAGCACCGGCCGGGCGAGGCGTCGCAGACCGACTTCACCTACGCCAACGAGCTGGGGATCACGATCCGGGGCGAGCCCTACCCGCACCAGCTCTGCCACTTCATGCTCCCGTACTCGAACTGGGGCTGGGCGACGCCGTGCCGCTCGGAGTCGATGGCGGCTCTGTTCGAGGGGATGCAGGAGGGGCTGTGGCGTCTGGGGGGGGCGCCGGAGTGCAGCCAGACGGACAACTCGACGGCCGCGACGCACGACCTGAGGACCGGCAAGCGGGGCTTCAACGCGGAGTACGTGCGGCTGGTCTCCCACTACGGGATGCGCCCTCGCACGACGGGGATCCCCGACGTGTGCTTCGAGACGACCTTGGACGGCCTCCGCCTGCAGTTCGCTGGCGGGCTCTCCATGGACCAGAGGCCGGTGATCTGGACCACCCAGGAGGAGGCCCACGAGGATGCCAAGGACCGCTTGGTCGTGTGGCGCATCGCCCGGAAGATCCGGATCGACCGGCGGCTCCCTTAGGGGGAGGTCGTCCGAGTGACGCTCCACGACCGGGACGGGCGGGTGCTGTTCAGCGGAGATGTCTGCTGACTTGGGCACCTACTCGAGTGCAGGAGCCCCGAACCGCGGCATGCCCTCCCCGACAAAGTCGATGAGGAGGTTGGGGAACAGAATGCCATTTCTCTCTGTTCGAGCCTCTCTGCCGAGCTCGTAGCTCGCAAGGAACTGGCGGACGACATCCGCTGTCGAGTCAGTCATGCACGAGAGGACGTACTCCACGAAGGCATCCACTGTTTCAAGCTCAGAATCCAGTTGGTCCAGTCCGACGGCACCCAACCACACGCTGATCGTTCGCCTCCACAGCGAACGGTACTCAGTGAAGATTGGGACTTTGCGGTCGAAGTAGACTTCGTTGAACTTCAGCTTCTCGACGTCCACGTTGCCATGGAGGAGGTCATTGCGCTTGTTGACTAAGCGGTGGTAGTTCGCACACGGCTCGGTGCTGTAGTCAATCGCGGATGAGAAGCCGACACAATTCACGTGCAGCGATTTGACTCGCACATCAATTGGCTGCCGGAGGATGTTCTCACGGAGTCTGTTGTCGGTCTTGAGGTCTGGTCTCATCAGTATGCTCAGAACCAGGTTTACGAAGGACTCTGCAAGGACGGGTATCATGGACCGAATGCCGAAACAGAGGCCGACTCCCTTGCTGTATCGGTTGGCAGCGTCAGTCCAAAGCTTGCCGGCTTCATCGGGAGAATTGTCTTGCCAGATGGACCCTAGCTTCCGCCCCTCTGGATCCAAGTCGAGACTCTTCAACTCATTGTGGAGTTCAGTGATGGCGCGGCGGATTCGGACGTATGGATTGACAAACTCCACCCACCGCTCCAGTCGTCGGCGGATCTCGTTCATCCTCTTCCTGTGCGCAGGGAGGTCGCCGCGCAGGGCGAGGGTGCCCGCGTGGAGGTCGAGGTTCGCCGCCCTGGCCGCGCTGCGCGTTGGTGTACGGACTCGTAGGGGTGCTCGGTGGCTTCTTCTACGGCTGCCTCTACTGGTGGCTGGAGCGCCGGTCCGCCCGCCGAGGCTGAAGTCGTGCGAGTGACGCTCCACGATCGGGACGGGCGGGTGCTGTTCGAGGGGGACGTGTCCTAACCTGCGGGATTCCGCCTGAATCGACTGCGGAGTCCGTGGTCCGCAGGGAGCCCACGGGGGCCCCAAGCCCTATCTTGTCGCCTGGACCGGCCATCTGGCCGTGGTCGCGGTTCCTCGGGTTGACCCCAGCGTTGATCGGAGTACGGTCGAGACAGCGTGTTCGAGGCGGGATGGGCCGCGTGAGCACGTCAGAAAGGACGGGATTTCAATGGGCAAGCACACGCGCAGAGTCGCTGTCGCCCTGGCTGCCTGCGTCGTCCTCGGCGTCGTGGGACTGATGGTCGCCAGGGCCGACGTGAACAGCGATGGTCAGGCTGCCATGCAGCAGGCGGGGCTCACCGCAAGTCAGGGGACGCCGCCCAGCCTGAGTGCCACGGGCGACATGGGGGACGCCCTGCGGGCGTTCATCCAGAACATGCGTAACATGCGCTACAGCAGCTGCACCTTCACCTCAGCATCCGGGGTTACGATCGTCTTCGCCGAAGGACTACCCGCAAGGGCGACAGGCCCATGGCCGCGCTCGAGGCACGGCGGGTAGAAGGTCTCGCCATCCGGGGCGCCGCGGACCTGGGGGACGTCCAGGGTGATCTTCCCCACCCGCGTGGCCACGGTCTTGGGCTTGAAGCCGTTGGCGTGGCCGCGCCGAGACTCGGCCCGCTCGTAGGGAGCGGCCCCCAGGAAGGCGGAGCGCTCGATCTTCATGACCTCGTTGAGCAGCACCCGGATCGCCTCGCTCATGCCGCCGAAGCTCTCTTCAGCGACCACTTCCAGGATCCGATCGATGGACGTAGTCTGCGGGTGGTGGGTCACGTCGGTTCCTCCTGCTTGGTTGGCACCTGCAGTTGGATCGGCGCTGATCCGCCACCACTTTCCCCCCGGCACGGCCGCGCCGGGGCCCTCTCGCTTCCGCTCGCTACGCTCGCGGAAGCGAGAGGGCCCCGGCTCCTCCGGTCGGGGAGTCTTTTACAGAAAGAACGTTACACCCCCATCGCGTGCGCCAGCGCTTACGTACACGACGGGAAAGCGGTTGTCGTGATTGCCAGAGAGGAGGGCCGCAGCCATGCGTACGTCAGCCTCTCTGATGAGAATGGGGTCGCCGCCGATAGGTAGACCGGCATCGTCCCCGTCTCCGAAGTGCTCGAGCAGGAGTCGCACCACGTACGGCTTGCGTACCTTGGGCACGCGCTGACCTGCTTGGAGGGCATTGCACTCGACTCGTACGGCGAGTTGGAGGCTCTCGGGACGCTCATACCCGACGACCTCGGTGACCCACTCGCAGTGCTTCTGCTCCCAGTAATGGCGAAGCCCTGCCACTACGCCACTATCAATCTTGGCGATGGCAGTGGTGGCAACTTGGTCGCCGCAAGTGTGCGTCGAAAACTCTCCTGGCTGGCTGTCTGCGAAGCACTTCTCTGTCCATGCACCGTGTGGGCTTCCGATCAACCAGCGCTTTGCCACCTCAAGCACGTCTGCCGCGGTGTTGCCTCCGTGCGTTGAGAACTCTTTCGCCCAGACCAGCATGGTGATGTCTCCACGTCGCCGTATGTATGGGCGCCTACTCTTCTGTGTCGTCCGGTACGAGCGCCCACACGCGCCGGAGCGGGAACTCCGCTTGGATCTCCTCCGGGAACCGGTCGTAGGTCTTCTCGATAGCGGCCACGAGGTCGATGGCCTCCCAGATCCGGATCGACCGGCGACTCCCCGAGGGGGAGGTCGTGCGGGTGACGCTCCACGACCGGGACGGGCGGGTGCTGTTCGAGGGGCACGGAGGGTAGCAGCCCCCTGGGTTCCCAGGCGCGGAAGCCGTAAGTCCCGGGCATGATGCTTGCTGGAATTCGGAGGTGGGTTGATCGGAGCGCATGCTGCGGTACCGTGCTTCCGTCGGACGCGCGAGGCCTTTCGGTGTGGGCAGGCCCAACAGGCCGAAGGAGATGGAGGTTCCACCGTGAAGCGTTCGTTGACCCTGTTCATTGCCATCGTTGCGTTCGCGACAGTCGCGGCGGCAGCGACCATCGTCGGCGGCGGAAAGTCCCTGACCTCCGCCGATCCGAACTTCCAGAGCGACAAGATCATCACGGGCGGGGGGATAGTCCGAAACACCTACGAGTTTACATTCGACGCTAGTTTCCTGGTGTGCGACGTCACGTTCCGCATCGAGGACGAGAACGGCAAGGAGTTGAGCGGCGGCATTCACTCCGTCCACGTCCTTCATGGGACCATCGACGAGCATGTGGACTTCAGCGGCGATGGCCCCAGCCACGGCAAGATCGACCTCACGAATCAGATTCCCGCCAACACAGCTTTCAAGGTG
The DNA here is from genome assembly GCA_963752285.1 of uncultured Planctomycetota bacterium. Taxonomy (GTDB): domain Bacteria; phylum Planctomycetota; class PLA2; order PLA2; family JAEUHO01; genus CAVVXN01. The sequence goes on along the minus strand of CAVVXN010000005.1, from coordinate 2,195,246 downwards.
AAGGTGGATGCGACCACCAATCTCGGGGCCTCAGCCGTGAAGTTCTCCATGTCATTCTCCACGAAGCCCCCGAACGTGTCGCAGAGTTGCACGGACTTGGGGACTTTCGATGCGGGGACGGCGGCCATCGTCGCGAGGCCCGTTCTTCAGGCCGATACGGGCCTGCTTCTCCCCATCCACAATACCAGCGGGAACCCCCTCAACTTCGGCCGATTCGAACTCGTCGGGGACGTTCCCGCCATCGATACCGTGACTATCCCAGACAAGATCTTCACCGTTACGATGGATGGTGACCACGCTTTCACCCTAACCGGTGACTCCGTTGCCCCCGGCGAGACGATCCAGGTCTTCATCATCCTGACTGGCGGCGCATCGACCCGCGGAGCGCTTCTCGCGATCTTCAACCAGAGTTGATAGAGGGTGGCCGGCTTGCGGGGGCGCTCTGATGGGCCCCCGCAGGCCCCGAGGATCAGCCGCTCGCTGTCGACATCCGACGCGCACCCGCGAACGGCGTGGCGGGGCATCCGCCGGTGATGTAGAGCAACGCGATCCAGGCTTATCGGCACGCGCGCGCCGCCGTACCCAACGACTCCACGCTTGCCATGCTCGCACCGCGCGCGTGAGCCCGTCAATCCCCGGCTGCTCTGGCGCTCTCCGCCTTCTTCTTCCGTCCACGTTTCTTCGATCGCTTGGGGCGTGCAGCCATCGGCGTCGGCCTCCAAGGGGAAGGTAGGGTGCCGCGCGTGCGGCACAAGCCATACGGTGAACTAACAGTCCGGCCCTCCGAGACGGTAGTCCCGCTCGTGGCCTACGCCGACCGGACAGCCGCAGCCACGGCCTCCGCTGCCTCCCGCAGTCGCTCATCGTCCGAGTGGAGGTACCGCAGCGTGATCGGCGAGCCCGGCCGGTGCCCGAGGACGCGGCCGATCGTGGCGACATCGACGCCGGCGGCGGCGAGGAGGGTGAGCAGAGTCGGCGAGAACAGTGCGCGTGACCACTTGTTCCTCGTTGGCGTGTTTTTGAAAGGCTGAGTGTCCATCGAGAAGTCGATGGCATCCTCTTCAATCCTAGAGACGTGCGCGTAGAGGGATCGGAAGCGACGCTCCTGGGAAAGAAAGTAACCATCCAAGAGCCAGAACATAATCGTCGGGAAGTATGCGAGAAAGAAGTACAGGTCCTTCGATTCCTTCGCAGCCAGTGCGAACATCGCGGCAATGAGAGTCACCGTCCAGCCCTTGAGAAGGAAGAGGTTGGAGGCCATTCTGTTGATCGCCTGCTGGATGAACTCCAGGTGCTTGAGCTTCTTCTCCATGGCCGTCATCCACTCCGCAATACCGCGTCCAGTCCGTCCTTCCAAGCGCCTGCATCATCCTGATCTAGCACTTGGATACGAAACGTAGCGTCAGCGAATCCCTCGCCAAGTTCCTGCCATGTGACGTGGCGTCCGACCTTCTCAAAGAACTGCGCGAGGTCACGCTTGTACTCCGTGTCGACGTTGCCGGAGAGGTGCTCGCCCTTCGCCTCCACGACGACCACGGCGGGGGCGGGCCTGCCTTCGGTGCCCTTCTGAACCACAAAGTCGGGGTACACGCGATCACGCCGGTAGCCCTGGATCGAGAAGCAGTCCCGTCCGACCGCGTTGCGATACCACCAGAGCACCTCGGGGTGTTTGTCGATGCACAGCGCAACCTCGCGCTCGTACTCGTTGAACTCCTCGGCAGCCGCCCACTCGAAGAGCGTCTTCGCGACCTCGCGGTTGTCGTCGTCCGTGAGGCGGTGTGTGCTGCGGAGCTCGATCTCAGGCGGAAGCTCGAAGCGGCACTCGATGCACTCAAGGTAGAAGGCGATGCGCTTCCTGACCACGAGATCCCGGAATACATGCTCGGTCTGGACGTCCTGTTGGGCATTGATGAATCCGATAAGCCTCTCGCGCAGGGCGTACTTCGCAAGCCCCACGCGACCCCTGACTGTGGGCTCTCGCTCTATGACGTGGTCTACTGCGCGGTCGACGATCACTCCGAGGGCGCGGAAGCCAAGCCCCCGCTGCGGCCCATCGTCCTCGTACAGGTCGAGCGGACCGGGAAGGACCAGCAGGGCAGAGGCTTCGTCCACGCGGAGGACGTGAAGAAGCACCTCATGGCCCGCTTGGGCGTGGCTGAGGCCGAGATCGCAATCAAGTCATCCAAACAGGACGACATCGAGGGCATCGACCTGCTCGACGAGGGCTGCCCCATCACCTGGATCATCACGAAGAGCGCTCTGCAGGAGGGCTGGGACTGCCCCTATGCCTACATCCTTGTGAGCCTCAGCAACACCGGATCCGCCCGTGCGATGACCCAACTCGTCGGCCGCGTGCTTCGCCAGCCCTTCACCAGCCGGTTCTCCTCGCTGGGATCCATGCTCGCCTGCGAGGGGGGGCACGATGACCGAGCGCGACGCCGTTCGCGTGCCCCCCGACGTCCGCGAGGGGCTCGAGGCCGTCCGGCTCTCGGGCCTCACGAACATGCTCGACCGCCCGGCGGTGGCCCGGATCGCCGCCGCCATGGGCTACGAGGCCTGCGCGCGCTGGGCCCGGGATCACCGGGCGTTGTACGCCCGCGGCGTCTTCCACGGCTTCGAGGCCGACGACGGCCGGGAGGGGGCGCGATGAGGATCGACGCAGCTACCCCGCTGTGGGTCGTGATGGACCCCCTAGGACCCCACTCGACGCTGCCGGACGTCTGCTTCGAGACGACCATCGACGGGCTCCGTCTGCAGTTCGCTGGCGGCCTCACGATGGACCAGCGGCCCGTGTTCTTCACCTCCCAAGAGGAGGCGCACGAGGAGGCGCGGAACCGGCTCGTCGTCTGGAAGGTCGCGAGGCAGATCCGGATCGACAGGCGGCTCCCCGAGGGGGAGGTCGTGCGGGTGACGCTCCACGACCGGGACGGGCGGGTGCTGTTCGAAGGCGAAGTGCGATAGCTCCTCACCGACCGGGAGGCTTGGGGAGGAGGTGGCTGTAGGGGGCGAGCACGAGATCGCGTGCCTCCGCAGGTGCGGTCCCCTGGAGTACATCCATCGGGCCGTCCTTCGTTGCGATGGTTTCTTTGACTCGGATGGCGCCACCCGTTTCGTCGATCCGAACGGTGCGGTCGAACTGGCCCGCGTGCAGCCCGATCAACTGCGACTCGGCGTGCTCCCGCTCGTAGGCTTCCTTCTCGTCGGGTGTGAGATTGCGGTCAATCCAGTCCCGCCACCGCTGAACGGCCCCGCTGGCCTCGTCGCCGTACTTGTCGATCTTGATAGTCGTGACGGCCCCATCGCGCGTAACCTCAGCATGGGCCTTCTCCAACGCTTCGAGGTCAGCTAGCGTCTGCGCGAACTCGGTTGCCATCGCCTCCCGGCGGGCCGCGTCGAGGCCTAACTCACGAGCGATCTTACCCGTGTTATCGCCCGTCGTCGCACGCTCGGAGACAGTGGGGATCGCGGGCGTGGAACTCTCCATTGGGATCAAGGCACCCCCACGCTTCAGCTCGCTGTACGCCTCGACGAAAGGTTGGATCTGCTCCTGGCTTGCCGCCTGCGAGGCGCGCAACTCTGCCACTGCCGTCTCGACAGCTGCCAGGCGCTTCCCGATATCATCCGGGAGCGCAGTACCCCGCAGCATCGGCGCGGGAGCTTCACGCCCAGGTGGCGTCTGCGCCCTCTCAACGGGCCGCGACGACGCGGGTGGATGCTCTCCCAGGAGCTTTGCCCCGAGGAACACACCAAGTCCCAAGACCGCTGCCGTCAGACCGACGGCCAGTACGAGGTCGGTTCGGATCGTCCCCGCTTCTATCTGACGCTGCATGATGTTCTCCCGTCATCCGACACACCAGCGCGGAGCGGTGGATGACACGTGACGTTGCTGCGTGATGTTACCGCAATCGCCGACGCGCCGCCTTCCTCCTCCGCAAACTCCAGGATCTCGGTGAGCACCGGGTAGCCGGATGGATACCCCTCCTCGCGCCACCGCCGTACCCGCGCGCTGATCTCCTCGTGAAGGTGACGCATTGCCTATACCTGGGCCCGCTGAACCGCGTCGGCGACGGCGTCTGCAGCCTGCCTCAGCCGTTCATCGTCCGTGTGAAGGTACCGCAGGGTGACGACGCTCCCGGGCCGATGCCCGAGGATCCGCCCGATCGTGGCCACGTCCGTCCCCGCGGCCGCCAGGAGGGTGGCGGCCGTGTGGCGCAGCCGATGCCAGCCGCCGCGGGGGATGCCGGCCCGGTCACAGAGGCGGTGGAGGGACTTCGAGAGCGAAGAATCGGACTTCGGGAGGCGGGGGCAGACGGGGCCGGCGCGCCGGCGGTGGCGCTCCAGGACGTCACGCAGCGGCGGCGAGATAGGGAGGCGAAGCCTCCTGCCGGTCTTGTGCCGGGGGCGCGTAATGAGGCCGGCGTCCAGGTCGACCTCCTTCCACGTGAGGGCGCGGAGATCCCCGCGGGAGAGGCCGGCGAGGAGGGCGAGGGCCACGGGGACCTCCAGGGCGTGGTCGTGGGCGGCGTCGAGGAGCTGGCGTGCCTGCTCGGCCGCGAGCGCCTCGGGTTCGTCCGGGGGGCGGAGGCGGGGGGGCTTGTATCCCGCCACGAAGTCACCGCACGAGATGCCGACCTGGTCACACCAGGAAACGAAGCGGCGGTAGACGCCAACGGCGTTCCGCACGCGCGTCGTGGCCCAGCCGCGGTCGGCCAGGAGGGCCTCGAGGTGGGAGCGGGCCCACTCGGAGAGCGGCCGGTGGCCCCACGCGTCGAGTAGCGGCTTCAGCTTGTCGCGGTCGTGGGCGACCGTGCCTTCTCGGCGGCCGGAGGCTTTGAGATGCCGCAGGTAGTCCTCGACGGCGCGGGCGGGGGCGACGACGCGCTTCTCGCGGCGCGTGCGGCGGCCGGCGTTCATGGCGGCGAGCTCGTACTGCGCATCCTGCTCGGTGACGGGGCCCAGCACGCGGTGGCGGACCTTTCCCGTCCGGCCGCCCTCGCGCCACTCGATGGACCAGGTCTGGAGACCGGTGGACCGTTCGACGCGCGACCTCAGCCAGGGCATTCCGAGAGCTCCGTACGGGTTCCGTGGGAGCGCTGATGTACCTCCGCGGGGCGACACCTCCAGGAGGGCCCGATTCATGGGCCTCGCGCTCTGAAACGACCACCGGTGTCCGCGCCCGGTGGTCACGCGGAATCACGCGTGGGCGGCGTCGCATGGGCCGTTCGCAGAGCGCGTTCTGGCCCGTCCCAGCACATGTGCTGGGACGATACGTACCTTTTTGCAGCCGCCTGCGGACGCATGTCCACGCATGCAGCCCCCAAGGGGCCATTTGTGGCCGTTTGCGGGGGGCGAGGTGGTATCCCCGGCAGGACTCGAACCTGCGACCCCCGGTTTAGGAAACCGGGGTGGCACCTGCGCCACTGACCCCGATGAAATGCGCCCTGGCGGCCGATTCCGGCGCCACGCGTGCCAGCACGGGATTCCCCGATAACTCCCCGATCCACGCCGAATCACGCGCCCGTGCTGGTACGGGTGCTGGTACGGGAGAGAGCAGCCGGGCGAGTACGGGATCCCGACATCGGCATATCCCTGCTGTTGGAGGGCGCCGCTGAGCGACGCTTGACACACCTGAACCTGCGCGCCTACGAACTCGGCGTCGCTCGCCGGGACGACACTGGCCCAGGGCGGGTCTGGTGCCCCCGGAGATCCCCTACCTTTCACCGTGGAGCCGTCCGTTCTCAACCGACACAAGACGCCACGCTCCCAGTGGATGGCCAACTGTCGATTCCACCAGGACCAGGCCTCCGTCACCCTTGAACTCGAACGTGTCCGTGGCATCCGGCGGCAACGCCTCGACGCGGCGTTGGCTCCGCTCCGTAACCTGTGCTTCCCATGGCTCACTGCTGTACGATGCCGCGTAGCGAATCCGAACACGCCCACCACGCGCGTCATCGAGGATTCCCCACGTCTCAACACCATGCGGTTCCCCGCACCAAGCTCTGCCATCCGCAGAGAGTTCCAAGTAGTACTCCATGAGGCGCGGATTGACCCCGTCGGGTGTCGGCGCAATGCCTATGGTGAGCCCGGCTGTGCAGGGCGCAGGCCCTCTAATGCGCCCCGACGTCCGACTCGCACACGACGGCAGCCAGAGGAGAGTCCCCGCTGCCAGTGTCAGGCCTCCGAGGACGACGAGAAGAACGGCTCGCGAGCAGCTCATCGCCCCCCGGTGCGTCGGCGGCGCTCACGCTTGAGCATTCGCTTCGCCTCGCTCTTGGGAGGCTGAGGGAAATTCGTTCCCGGCATCCGACCCGGTCCGCCGGCACTGTTGTGAGTCCAAGCCGACGCCCCGGCCTCGGGACTGACATCTTTGTGCAGCGCCGGCGAGCCCTCTGCATCCGTCACGAGAGTGTCGCCCTCCTCGTCCGCGGTGAGCGTGACTTTGCGCCAAAAGAGGAACCGTCTAGCGTCCACGAAGACCCAGTTGTTACAGCGGTCATACACCACTCCGACAAAGTCCCAAGTCAGTTCAAGGACGCCAAGGACGAGCTGTCCGCGCTTTCGAGGCATGTCGTCAAAGGAGAGGATGCACCCGTCGGCTGAATACTCGCCCTTCTCGCGCCCCGCCTCATCGGGCGAAGAACCTGTACTCCCGTCAACACGAGCTCCGCCATACTCCTTGCCCCCCCCTTCCTTGTCTCGTCGCCACCCAGCAGCGGGCGCAGACGATGAGCCTGCTGTAGCCCGGATGAATTGCCGGAACACGCAGCAACTACAAAGGTACCGGGGTGGATCGTTCTCGAACTCGACCTCTGCTTCGAAGTAGAGTCCAACACCACGCCGGTTGGTCGTCTTTGCGCCGCTTGGTGGCTGTGGCGACCAATAGTACGGGTATGCCCAGCGCGTGACCTTGCATGCGGGGCTGCCGCTTGTGTCGCCCCCACCGCCCTGCCCGGGTGAGTACGTCTCGCCGTCATCCGTAAGAAAGTCCAACAGAGGCTTCCAGTCGGGCCCTTCTCGCGCCGCCCTCGCCTCCTCATCTGTCGTGTCTCCATCGCCTCCGCCTGACCTAGGCTCACCGTCCCCTGTCGGTTCCTCGCCATCGCCGAGAAGCAGGCTCCACGCATGCTGGGGATACCGGCCGCCTCCATAAGGGCCCCGTCCGAGCACATCTGCAAACTCCGATGCGGCATCCAGAACGCGGTGTACGTAGGCGTCCGTTCTTGCATGCTCTAGTCCGCGATCGGATCGGCGATAGCGCTCCGCGACAGCGGCCACGCGCCAGAACGGTGCGGCGTAGTTCGACCCGGCGTGCTCCATTTGCACAGCGAATTGCAGTGCCCGGTCGGCGTGCTCCTCGTTCTGGGTTGCTCTTCGGCATCCGCGGCACGGAGATGCCTTGGACACGTTGGAGCACCGCGCATGATCCGCCCCGCACGCCACTTGTTGACCTCGGGTACGAAGTCCGCTACCTGGCACGCTCTAGTACGGCCTCCAACTCGGGGCCTGGATGAGGAAGTGGACTGCGGCGTCGGGCGGATCGTTCTGGTCGAACGTCAACTCGACGCGAATCTCCTCCTTGAGCCCGACGACGTCGAGGGAGTGCGGGTTGACTGCGTTGATGACGGGGAACGCGCCCGCGTTGCCCCACGCGGTGTCCTCGGTGTTCTTGTGCTGCACCGTGAACGTCACGTTCGCGCTCCAGATGTTCGTGACGTCGATGGGGAACCGCGCCGCCCCACCGCCGCGCGCGATCACGGGGCTGTAATAGGGCCTACCATCGAGCTTGTGAACCGTCGTGCCGACGATCATGTTGGTCCTCCTGGCCGGGGCCCCCTGGACCCGCTCGCGTCCAGGAAGGCGCGAGAAATCGAAGATAGCCGGTCCGGACCTGCGGCGCAACCGCACTTCGTTGGCTCGGCTGAGCTGCGCGGCAACCCGATGAAATGGCCCTCGGCAGGCGAATCAGGCCGCAGGAGCGGCTTCTGGCGGGTTCGCTGACGGTTCGCCGATCACCGCCGGATTCCGTCCCCGTGCGGGTGCGGGTGCTGGTACGGGGCAGAGCGCGGGCGCGTCTCCGCGTCGCCGATCCGCCCACGATCGGCGCCGGACTCCGTACGGGCGCCCTCCCCGATCGACGCCGGCTCGACGCCCGCTCCCGCGGCGACGGTGGCGGCGGCGCCTCCCCTGTCTCTCGTCCCGCGCCCCCTGAACCGAGGCGCGGACGCGGCGCGCCTCGACCGGGGGAGCCGGTACACTGACGACGCGCCCCCGCGGGGTCTCCTCGAACGAAGAGGCCCCGCCGCGGTTCCGGCCAGGACGCGAGCGGGGCCAGGAGTCGAACGGTGGCGAGTGTGCCCGACGCCGAAGTGCCCGGAGACGCCCCCCCCGGGTCCAAGGACCTCCGCGACCGAGTCGCTCCTGTCGTCGCCGAAGTCGTTCGAGAGCTCGGCGACGCCCCCCGTGCGGACCCCGAGGACCTCCTCCGCGACGTCATCCACGCCGTCGGGCAGAGGCTCAACGAGAGCGTCTGCATCGAGGCGGAGTACGAGGACGGCGCCGAGGCGGCTGTCGCTGACGTCGCCCGTGGACTCCTCAGTGCCCGCAACGAGCAGCGACGTGCCAAGGCCTCGAGCCGCCCCGCGCACAGGGCCGCCCGCGCGCACAGGGGCGCTTCGCGGCCGCCCGGCGACGCGGGCGGCACGACCCCCCCGGCAGCCGAGGACCCTCCAGGGGGCGAGGAGCCCCCAGCAGCCGAGGATCCTCCAGCAGCCGAGGACGTCCCATCACCACGAGGGTCGCCCCTCGACATCGCCGCGATCGTCGCGGCCCAAGTCGAGCGCGCCAGCGCGCCGCTGCGCGAGCGCCTGGTCGCGGTCGAGCGCGACGTCGCCGCGCTCCTCGACGACAACCAGCGCCTCCGCGCCCGCATCGACGCGATCGAGGGGGTGGGGGCCTCTGCGCGTGCTCGTGGCGCCAGGGGTCGCGCGGCTCTGGCGCAATCCGGGCGCGTGGCCTGTCGAGGGCGTGGCGATCACGCTCGAGGAAGCGCCGCACGTCGTCGATGCGCTGGCGAGGGTCTGGCCGTGACGCCCCGTGCGCCGGCAGCGGCGGTCGGGACGAGCCCCTGACCTCTCCCTGTCCGAGCCGATGTCGCCTCCCTCCTTCGACCCCGACCCGGAGTGCCCCGCATGAAACAGCCCATCGCCCGCGCCGTCCTCATCCCGCCGCGCCGCCCCGGAGATCCGTGGACCTGGGTCGTCCCCCGGTGCCCGCTCTGCGCCGGCCGCCACGTCCACGGCGCCGGCATGACGCGGGAGGGTGCCCGCGATCTCCTCGGTCACCGGGTCGCGCACTGCGTCGAGCACGTTCCGCTGGACGGCTACGTGCTCGTGGAGGCCGAGGGGGCGCGGGGCTCGCGGTGAGGCCCCGCGACGGCATGCGTGCTCGTCTCACAGCGTGCGCGCCACCGGGATCTCCGCGTGGCACGGCGGGGCTCGGCGGACGCCGGAGCCTCACGGCAGCCAAGCGGCGCGAGACGGCGGAATGCCCTTGAGTGTTCGGAGAACAAGAGCCCTGTTGTGACGCAACCGGCGGGGAGCGCCCCCGCCGCTGGAGTCTGAGATGGCCACGAAGAGCACGAAGAAGGCCGCCCCGAAGAAGGCGGCGAAGAAGCGCACCACGAAGAAGGCGACGACGAAGCGCACCCCGAAGGCGAAGCCGACGCCGCCCGCGGAGCCTGCCGCGAACGGCACCCCCGCGAAGGAGGCCGCGCCGCGTCCTCGCGACCCGCGGCTCCCGAAGCCCGGCGCGATCCTCCGGCGCGAACACCAGGGCCAGGTGATCGAGATCACGGTCCTCGATCACGGCTTCAAGTTCGACGGGCAGGTCTGGCGCAGCCTGTCGGCGATCGCGAAGGCGGTCACCGGGACCGCGTGGAACGGATTCCTGTGGCTGAACTTGCAGTCCCGCGCGAAGGCCCCGGCCGCACAGAAGGACGGTGCGAAGTGAGTCGCGCCGACGAGGCGGGCGGCACCGTCGAGCGCCTGAACGCTCTGGCCGGGGGGAAGATCCTCGGCGCGACGCTCGGCGACGCGGGCCTCCCCGCGGTGCTGGTCCGGATGCCCGACGGGTCCGAGTGGTGGATCGACCTCCAGGCCGACCCCGAGGGCAACGGCCCCGCGTACGCCAACGTCGAGCGGGCCGTCCCCGCAGGCGGTGCGCGGTGACGGGCCGGCAGACCGGGGGGGACGCCGTGCGCGTCCCCCCCGACGTCCACGAGGGGCTCGAGGCCGTCAGGATATCGGGCCTCACGAACATGCTCGACCGGCCGGCGGTCGAGCGGATCGCCGAGGAGATGGGCTACGACGCCTGCGCGCGGTGGGTCCGGAAGCACCGGGCTCGCTCACGCGCGCAGCGTGGCTAGGGCTTCGTCCAGGTACGCTGATATGTGAATGTCGAGCCGCCCCCACTGTCGTAGGCAGTGAACACTGCCCTAATCTGATCGCCGGAACTGAGTGGGGTCTCATTGACTGCGGTCGTAAGAGAAATGGCGCCCGTCACACCATTACGCGAAGTCTCGCCCCTTGAGTCGAGTGCTTCCGACCCGCCGACAGGGGTCAGGTACAGTTCCGCGACGAGCCTCTCATCTTGCGAATCGGTGCTCGAAAAAGTAGCGTTGACCGAACTCTCGGTCGTCCCGTCGAAATCGAATGTGCCTAGCGCGAGGCCAGTCACATGGTTGGCGTCGTCAGCGGACGCACTGGGAGCACGTCGCAGAATGACGAAACCGGTCGCCAATACCGCAAGCCCTACCACGATAAGTGCCAACCGTGCGTTTCTCATGGTACGGAACTCCTCCGTTCTCGTCGCCGTGACTAGCAGCCGCTTAGTGTGCTATACGGAACACCTTGTCCCACCAGACTCCCGTTCAGATACACATAGCCCATAGGATCTTCGCAAGGCTTGTGAGGATTGAAGGCCTTGCACGTGCCCGTGGTGGACTTGCAACCCCGTTTGTAGGGCGGCCCACTTGGAGGGCAGATGATCGTGATCGCGCACCGTATGGTCGTGGCATACGTGTCATCAACCTGCAGAAACACGCCGCCTCCTGTTATGCAGGGGCCTGTGGTCACGCTCGCCTTTGCCATGGCGTAGCCAGCGCTCGACAGGATGAGGACCGCGAGCAGCAGCAAGCTCAGAGAAACTCTCATGACTTCCTCCTAATCAACACTTGAGATGATATGTGCGGCCCGCCGTGCGCGTCTACCGGGCAGTTAGTCCCAGGCCGAATTACAAATCGGGGCGCGCGTTGATCGCACGCCAGTAGTATTCATGTGCGCTGATCCCAGCCGGCGCGAGCCGAGGCACCGATGCCTTCGAAGCCGCGCACGCTCGCTGGGATCCTGCGACACCGCCGCCACGCGGACCGCGAGTACAACCGCGCCCGCCGCGACCCGGTCATTGCGCGCATCCACGGTTCCGCCCGGTGGCAGGCTGTCCGGGCCCAGGTCCTCCGCGACGAGCCCCTCTGCCGCGAGTGCGCGCGCCTCGGGCTGACCGTCCTCGCCACGCAGGTGGACCACGTCGTCCCCCTGGCCGTGGCCCCCGAACTCGCGTTCGTGCTGTCGAACCTCTAGCCCCTACGTGCACCGCCTGCCACGGCCTGAAGAGCGCGGCCGAGCGTGCTCGGCTGAAGGCAGGGGAGGGGGGGAGCTCCGAGCTCTCACGCCGCGGGCGCCACGAGCGGGGCGCGGGGCGTGCGTCGCTTTTCACGGGTTAGCCGAAACGCCTCCGGCGGCCCGGAGAGCCCTGGAAATGGACCTCCGCGGGGGTCCCCTCCCGGGAGGCGGCCGTGATCGCCGTGGGACTGAAGTCCGCGAAGGTGCGCTCTACGCCCTGGTCCGCGCCGTCGAGGAGGACGGGAGCGGATCGTCCTGACGCGCGCGGCGCCCCGTCGCCGCCCTGGTCCCGCACGGCGCTCGAGGCGCTCTACCTCCTCGGCCGCCTGCTCCCCGACGTCGCCGACGTGGCAGCCGGGCTCGCCGACCCGACTCCGACGCCCCGGGGTTGGGCCCCGCTCCGGGCCCCGAGGAGGCGGCGCCGTGACCGCGCCCGCCCCCCGCACCGTCGCCGTCCGCCGTCTCCGCGCGACGCTCCGGGCCGTGGTTCGGGCCGTCCAGGAGGGCGGCGAGCGCGTGATCCTCACCAGCGGTTGAAGGTGCTGGAGGGGAAGGGCGTCGAGGCGACCGACGTCGTCGTGATCGACGTCGAGGAGGCCGAGGAGAAGGCACTCAACCTCGCTCTCAACTCCCCCCGCATCTCGGGCGAGTGGACCGCCGACGCGCTCGGCCTGCTCGAGGAGGTCGTCGGCGCGCTGCCCGACCTCGGCGACGCGCTGCTCCTCTCCGGCCTCCGGGGCGACCTGGAGAAGCTCTTCCCGCAGGAGGCCGGCGACATCGTCGAGGACCCGGTCCCCGAGCCGCCCGACGACCCGGTCACGAAGCCCGGCGACCTCTGGGTGCTCGGCCACCACCGGCTGCTCTGCGGCGACACGCGGCAGCGCGCGAGGACCTCGACCGGCTGCTCGCCGGCGCGCCCGATCCATCTGCGTGAACACCGACCCGCCCTACAACGTGAAGGTCGAGCCGCGCTCGAACAACGCGATCGCGCGCCGGGCTCTCGTCGTTCACGGCGCACGAGAAGCGCCACCACCAGGGGCTCGACCTCGCGCGGCACCCCGAGAAGGCGAAGCCCACGCACCGGAAGATGCGGGCGAAGGACCGGCCGCTCGAGAACGACTTCGTCTCCGACGAGGAGTTCGAGCAGCTGCTGCGCGCCTGGTTCGGCAACGCCGCGCGCGTGCTGCTGCCCGGGCGCGCGGTTCTACATCTGGGGCGGCTACGCGAACGTCGCGAACTACCCGCCGGCGTTGAAGGAGGCGGGCTTCTACTTCTCCCAGGCGATCATCTGGGACAAGCAGCACCCGGTGCTCACGCGCAAGGACTTCATGGGTGCCCACGAGTGGTGCTTCTACGGCGTGGAGGGAAGGCGCCGCGCACGAGTTCTTCGGGCCCCGAACAACGCCGGACCTCTGGGAGCGTGAAGAAGGTCAACGCCGCAGACGATGGTCCACCTGACCGAGAAGCCCGTCGAGCTCGCGGCGCGCGCGATCCAGTACTCCTCGAGGCCGGGCGAGAACGTGCTCGATCTCTTCGGCGGCAGCGGGCTCGACGCTCATGGCCTGCGAGCAGACTCGGCCGGCACGCGTTCCTCATGGAGCTCGACCCCGCCTACACGCGACGTGATCGTCGAGCGCTGGGAGACGGTGACGGGCCGGAAGGCGAAGCGCGAGAGCACGACGCCGCCCGCGCGAAAGGCGCGGAGGAAGGCGAAGAGCTGATGTTGTACCTCGCCTCTCCGTACTCGCACTCCGACCCGGCCGTCCGGGCGACCCGCTACCAGCAGGCGTGCTGGCACGCCGTGCGCCTCATGCGTGGCGGCCGGCTCGTGTACTCGCCGATCGTCCACAGCCACGCGCTCGCGGAGCTGGGCCTGCCGGGCGACTGGCCGTTCTGGGCCGAGCACAACCGCGAGATGATGGCGGCCTGCCGCGAGCTCGTCGTGCTCGCCCTCGACGGCTGGAAGGGGAGCCGGGGCGTGGCCGCCGAGATCGGGATCGCGACCGAACTCGGGATCCCCATGCGTTTCTGAGAATCTGCTTCTCAGGCGGCCTGTGCCTAAGCCCGGCCCCGCCCCGACGCCGACGAAGAAGCTCGCTCTGCGCGGGAGCTGGCGCGCGGCGACGCGCCCGAGCCAACCCCGGCCCGAGCCCGAGGCGCCCCCGCGTCCCGCCGCGCTCCCCCCCGAGGCCGCCGCCGTGTGTGACGAGGTCCTCCCGCAGCTCCGCGCCGCTTAGCTCCTCTGCCGCGTATACTCGCGCTCCTTCACCCGCTACTGCGAGCTCTTCCCCGTGTGATACAACCTCATCTCGTTCCTTCTTAAGTCCATCCACGCTCACCCTGTCAAGAACGCTAAGCGCGAGTCTTGCGCGTCCGTCCGTACCCGCAACTCCATCTCTCGCTCCAGTTCTCCGAGCACCTGCTTCGCTTGGAGAGCCAGTTCTCGATGACGCCGGCCGCGCGCGCGCCGCTCGTGTCTAGCCGCTCCTGCCCCATACACCCGCTCTCTAGCACTACTTCCAGCCCCTTATCTCCGCTTATGAGCGCTGCCTTATCCCACTTCCCCTATCTCCTCTTTTTGCTACGCCACGCTCGAGCAGGTCTGCCGTACAGAGATCCCCGCTACGACCCGTCAGCGACGCGCTCCCGTCGCAGCGCTTCTACGTCTCTCTCTCACTCCGCGCTATCATCTTCTTCCACTACATGCTCCTGTTCGTATAGAGCGAGCTATCCAGCGAGCCCTTCTACCTATAGCCCTGTCATACCACGATCGTCGAGAACCTCTTCTGGTGTGTGTACGCCGAGAGCTAGTTTCTGCGCTACCGCGAGTCACTGTTGTTCGTCTCGAGTAAGAACTGAAAAACGTCTCTGTCCGCCATCCTCTCTCTGTACCTCCTCCTCTGCTACATATAGCCCTATAAACAAGAGTTACTGTAGCTCGGCCCGGCCGAAGGGCCCCCGCATGAGATGTTCAGAAATCGTTCACGCCCGCCATGGCTGTCACTTCCTCGTGACTCGGGGAGCGAGTCTACCGTGGCGGCCGGACTAGGCTTGCCCGTGTGGGGGAGGCCCGACGGCCGGAGAAGGAGAGAAGTGATGCACAAGCTGCAGTTTCTGTCGATCCTGTCAGCGATCGTAGTGATATTCTGAGTCATTGCGAGACAATCGTTTGCCACTACCTCTCAGTGCCAGCATATCTTGACCCTCACTTGATACCCCGTCAAAAGCTACTACTTGTACTCATACTACGGGTGTCCCCAGACCACCTGTGACGCGTAGTCTAGTGACACCTGCTACAGCATCACTATCATCTTCACAAACTACTTATTGCGCCTGCGCACTTCGCGCTATTAACCCCTGCGTCTCTACTTTGCACTACATCAAATCTATCCCTGACATCTCCTTCTGCGATTCAGAACATATTCCTTCGCCGCAGTGTTGCTAACCTATTTATACTCCCATCCACAGCTACCCTCAGACACTGACCTGCCCTTGCGTTCTGTAGTGAGATATTCTGCATAGCATTCCGCTCTAACCATCCTAGTGCCGTGCGATAGGTCTGGTCGCACGGCGCCCGCTACTCTGCGAGGGGGGGAGTTTACTATGAGCGCTGGCCGCAACTACTCGGCATTGCTTCTAGGCGTCTGTTCGCTCGTCGTTAGCGCCGCCAAGATCGCAGTGTGAGACCACTACGCAGCCAGTCTTCTCATGCGATACCTACCCGAGTCACTGCCCTCTTGGGGGCAAGAGTGCTGGTGTGGTTGTAGGTCTTAGTCCTCTTATCCCTCCTTATTCCATATCTGCTTCTACTGCTATCTATTCTTCTATTATCTCTTCTTCTCCTCCTCCTTTATATAATATATTTTCTCCTTTAAACCCCTTCTATCTTCACTTTCTTCTATCATCTATTTCCTCTTCCTCCTTCACTCCACACTTCTCTTACATCTTTTATTCTCTTCCTATTCTTCCTCTCCATTCTTACCTAATTTTTCCATCCATATTTTATATACATCTAGCTTCCCCTATCTTCATATATAGTTCTCTTCCTTATCTTCGCTATCCATATTTCTGTGAACTTACCTACACTTCATCATTTCCATTTCTATAATCTATCTAACCCATCACAGAGCACTTAATCCACTACTTAATAGCCTAACTTACTCTCTTTTTCATCTTATTTCCCATAACATAACCTCCCTCCTCCTCTTCCCATTTATCTTCCATCATCATCTACTATCTATCAATCCACTTCATATTTACTTATTCATCTCATCAACCTCTATCTTTTTTTCTTTTATTTATCTCCTCCTCTTCTTTCTTCTTATCTTCACAACCATATACTATCTCCCTTACATATTATATCTTTTCATTTTTCTTCTCATTCCCTACCATTTATCTTTCACTATTTTTTATATCTTACTCATTTTTTTTCCTCCCCTACGTATCGGGAACCCAGGTTCAGCCAACATCCCAGCCGTTTCATGTCGAGCTGTACCGCGGAGAGTGCATTATTGGCAGAGTCGTTGATCTTAGTGGTGCTCCCGTGGCCGGCGCCACCGTTGAAGCCTGTGTACGCCTGTGAGAAGACTTCTGAGCGAGCTCTGAGTTGCTCTTTGGCCACGCCGCAGCACCAGAATTCTGATCTGCGGTGTCTGACGCAGACTAGCTGTTCCAGATTTTTGAGCTGCCTCAGCATGCAATGAAGGTCCGCGCGCGCAAAGCCTTGTTTTCCAGTGCATCCGTAGCCGCGCCCCTCGTTGTCTCGCCTATATATGCGCACTACGCAATCCTTGAGTTGAGAGCTCTATACGTCCTTGAGGCTGTCGCTGTTGACACAGCGACTAAGACTGCGATCTGTACGCTTCGTATGAACTCTCTATATATCCTCTTCAAGAGCTTCAGCCAGCATGTGATTCTGTATCACTGTGGTCGCAGCTTGAGGTGTCCTGCAACGAACCCTAGCTCGTTACGCAGAGCTTTATTCTAGCCGTCTTCCTCCTTGCAGATGTACAAGCCTTGCTCCTACCGTTCGTGTCATCGTAAGAGCCGCTTTCTACGAGAACCGCTTCGTCTAGGTTCCTGTGCGCCTCTCCTCCGAGCCGAGCTATCCAGTGCCTATAGCCCTCTAGCCGTCTGCGACGCTGGTCCTCTATGCAGTGTCAGCTTCAGGTGCAATGTGCAAACGTGCTCCGTTCTACTGCTCCCTTCTTCTCCGCATCGCTACAGCGTACTGCTATAAGCTTACCTATATTACATCATATATGCCAGTGATCTTCCGCGCTTGAGTGCACCGCTCTCTTTGCCTCTCGCGGAGGGGCGCTACGCCGTGAGGGCGCGCGCATGAGGGATCGAGCCTGAGCTGGACCACGCCAGTCGAACGAGCTCCATTCCATGTAGTGGCCGGTCGTGATGAGGAGGAGGTGTCCGTCACGCTTGCTGGCGGCATTGTGAACCTCACCCCACAGACGGAGGATGGCGTTTCGATTCGTGAATTCTCGTACACGCTCACAAGCAAGACCGCCCAGGTCAGCGTGGACACATGGCTCTCAGCTGTACCGTATCAGCGTCCTATCCGGCCGGATCTCGGAGGCTTGTTGCTCTACCTCGACGCCGGTTCTGTCGAGATCCGTCTGAAGAAGGACGGGTACTTGCCGGTGACGACGTCCATCGATGTCGCCGAGGATGGCACACCGGTCGAATGGTCGCCTACTCTGAAGCGGTCCGGCCGATAGCGGACGGGAAGCGGGCTCGACGGGGTATCCTGGCCAACGACCGTCGCTTCGGACGGTCGTGATGCGGTCCCCCTGGCACGTGGCGTGCGTCACCAGAGCGTGGTAGCCTCTCACCGCGCTGATCCCAGCCGGCGCGCCTCGAGGCGCCGATGCCTTCGAAGCCGCGCACGCTCGCTGGGATCCTACGCAGCCGCCGCCACGCGGACCAGGAGTACAACCGCGCCCGCCGCGACCCGGCCGTTGCGCGCATCCACGGGTCCGCCCGCTGGCGGGCCGTGCGCGCGCAGGTGCTCCGCGACGAACCGCTCTGCCGTGAGTGCGCGCGGCTCGGGCTGACCGTCCTCGCCACGCAGGTGGACCACGTCGTCCCGCTGGCCGTGGCCCCCGAGCTCGCGTTCGACCGCGCCAACCTCGCCCCGACCTGCACGGCCTGCCACGCGCGGAAGAGCGCGGCCGAGCGTGCTCGGCTGAAGGCAGGGGAGGGGGGGCCTCCGAGCTCTCGGGCCTCGGCCGCCCCGAGCGGGGCGCGGGGCATGCGTCGATTTTCACGGGATAGCCAAAACGCCTCCGGCGGCCCGGAGAGCCCTGGAAATGGACCTCCGCGGGGGTCCCTTCCCGGGAGGCGGCCGTGATCGCGCGTGGGACTGAAGTCCGCGAAGGGCTCCCTGTACGCCCTGGTCCGCGCCGTCGAGGAGGACGGGGAGCGGATCGTCCTGATGCGCCGCGGGCGCCCCGTCGCCGCCCTGGTCCCGCACGGGGCGCTCGAGGCGCTGGACCTCCTGGGCCGCCTGCTCCCCGACGTGGCCGATGTGGCGGCCGGGCTCGGCGAGCCTGACCCCGAGGCCCCGGGCCTGGGCCGCGCGCCGGGCCCCGAGGAGGCGGCGCCGTGACCGCCCCCGCACCCCGCACCGTGGCGGTCCGGCGCCTCCGGGCGACGCTCCGGGCCGTGGTCCGGGCCGTCCAGGAGGGCGGCGAGCCGGTGGTCCTCACCCGCCACGGCTGCCCGGTCGCCGCTCTCGTCCCCCTGGATCTGCTGGAACCGCTCCCCCCCGCCGCTCTCGGCTCTCCGCTCTCGGCCGCTCTCGGCTCGCCTCCCGCCGACGAGAGCCCGGCCGCCACCCCGCCCCCGGAGGCCCCCTGATGGTCGCCCCTTTGAATCTCGGCCGCGTCCGCCTGGAGAGCCGCCGCGTCTCGGACCTCGTGCCCGCGGCCTACAACCCCCGCACGATCTCGACCGAGGCCCTGGCCGGCCTGGGCGAGTCGATCGGACGCTACGGCCTCGTGCAGCCGATCATCGTCAACGCCCGCAGCGGCAACGTCGTCGGCGGTCACCAGCGGCTGAAGATCCTGGAAGCGAAGGGGGTCGAGACCACCGACGTCGTCGTGATCGACGTCGAGGAGGCCGAGGAGAAGGCCCTCAACCTCGCTCTCAACTCGCCCCGCATCTCGGGCGAGTGGACCGCCGACGCGCTGGTCCGTCTGGCTTGCGGGCGAGGCGAACGGGCTCGGGCTCGTGGACCGGGTTGAGCCGCTGGACGCGACGGTAGAGCGGATCACGGCGCCGCTTCGGGCGAAGGCCGCGAAGGCGCGGCTCGCGAATCGCTGAGCATGGGCCCGCTATCAGGCAAGTAGCTCGGCCGCCGAGGCAGTCAATGGATGTGGGGAACTCTCATCGCTCGTCTGGCGCGTGCCTGATACCCTCCACCGCATGCGGCTCACCTCCATCGAGATCAGAGATTACCCCCCCCTCAAGCACTTCGCTGTCGACAACCTCTCCGACACAGTGGTGATCGGTGGGCCAAACGGCGTCGGCAAGACCAAGATGCAGGAGGCGGTCCTCCAAAAGTTCCGCAAACCAACGACACACCCCAATGTCCGACTAGTCCTTGAGGCAACCTCGCCAGAGGAGGTTGTCAAGTGGAACGGCAAGAAGACGCTGGACACGGCCGTCGCAGGCGATGCCAGCGTCCTTTACGCCGCGCTCCAACGGAAACAGAAGCGCGGCCAAGTGCGGCGTGGTGTCCTGAACTTTGACTCTTCCCGGACGTTCGAGAAGGTGAAACCGTATCCGTACTCATGGGACTTCCCTGACCCGATGGAAGAGGCCATCAATTGGGACTTCACCTTCTCTCCGCTTAGCAGTCGGTTCACCGACATGGTGCACTCGCTACATCGGAAGCTCCGCAGTCAGAAGGAGAAGATCGCCCGACGCGCCCTTGAGATGGATGCCGAGGGTGCCCCGCATATGCCGCTGGGCCTTGAGGATCACCGCATCGACTGGGCCGCAGGAAGGGGACTGCCCATCAACACGCAGGGACAGGAGGCGCCCACGCCGGCCAGGGCTCGGGCTGCCCCCGGAAATGCCGGCCCACGCGCGCCTGCTGGCACACGGTCCCCTCCTCCGCGGAGGACGGGGAACGGCACCCAGCGCCCGGGGGCGCCTCTGCTCCGGGGTCTTGCGCAGGGAGGCAGGAGACCGTTGCGACGCCGGGGCGGATTCACGCCGTCAGAACGTGGCGGCTATCGGGAGTCCCCGAGCCCCGGTGGATGCCCGGGCGGCGGCGGTCTTGACGGATCCACTAAGCGCAGTCAGAATCGATGACCACACAACGGGGGTGCATCATGACGAGCGAGAAGAAGCGGGCGGCCCAACCAGGGCGTTCGACGGCGGGCCACCGTTGGGAGTATAGAGGTGTCGTGCTGCCCCCTGGATCAGATGAGTCGCTCGTGGCGCAGATCAAGGACGTGCTGGCTCCGCTCGGAGCGGAGGGCTGGGAGCTCGTGACGGGCATCCCTGGCACGAGCGTCTTCATACTCCGGCGCCGCAGCGACTGAGAGTCGCAGGGCCACAAGCAATGCTAGCGCTCCTCACTCCGACATCGCAGGCGGCAGCGCCTCGGCGAATCGCGGCTGCACTTGCGAGGGGAGGACTGTCCAGTTGGCCGGTCACATTGGGAGATCTGGATCTAGGCCCGGCGTCGCGCGGGCTTCGCGTTCGGGTGGACCACTCCCCCGTGCAGGCCCTGTGTTATCTCGGTGTGAGCTCAAGGTCGCCGGTCTTCATCAGCTGTCCCGTCCACGGCACCGCGCAACGGTCCATGCCGTACGACCGCGTGGCCTACCGGGCGCTCCGTGAGGCGGGCGAACTCGGGCTGTGGACGAACTATCAGCCTACACTCGTCCGGTACGGTCTGAAGCGCAATCTCGAACTGGCCTGCAGGGACTTCGCGCGGGTCACAAGTCTAGAGGTGCCGAGACCACGCACGTGGCTTCCACCTGAGGGTTACGAGAGCTTCTCCGAGCTCGACTTGCCGAAGCTGACGCTGCTGGCCAAGCGGAGCGCGGGTACGCGGGGCGTAGGCACTCAGATGCTGGTTACGCCCTTCTCGCTCCTTACGTCCAGCGGCGGATACGTGATACAGGAGCTCCTGCAGAACCCCCTCCTGCATGAAGGGCGCAAAGTAGACTTTCGCGCGTATGTGCTCGTGACGGGGCGAAGAGTGCTCAGCTATCACGTGCTGCCCTTGGTCCTGGTGCGTCTGGCGCCGACGCCCTTCGCTCCAGACCGTTTGGAATCGCAATTGTGCAACCTGGGTATCGGGATGTTGACGGAAGACCCCACCGGTGGTATTTGGTCCCGGTATGACCGCGCGCCGGCCGTCCTTCCCCCGGACGCTGCTTGAGTTCCAGGACCGCTTCGCCACCGAAGAGGCATGCCACGCCTATCTGGTGGAGTGCCGCTGGCCGGACGGTTTCCGGTGCCCCCGGTGCGGCGAGGGTCGCTCTTACGCCCGGAAGGACCGAAGAGCTCTGGAGTGCGCCGGCTGCGGACACATCGCGTCCGTGACGGCGGGTACTGCCCTGCACAAGAGCAAGGTGAGCTCGCGTGCGTGGCTCTGGGCGGCATGGCTGCTCGTGTCGAGCAAGAGCGGGATCTCCGCCCTGGAACTCTCCCGGCAACTCGGCCTGTCGTACGAAACGGCCTTCACGATGCTCCACAAGCTGCGCCGGGCCATGGTGGCGCCCGGCCGCGAGCCCCTGCGGGGCCGGGTCGAGGTGGACGAGACCTACCTCGGCGGGCCGCAAAGCGGCCCTCGTGGGCGGGGAGCCCTCGGGAAGACCCTTGTCGTCGGGGCGGTGGAGTGCCGTGGCAAGGCCCCCCAGCGGATTCGTCTGCGGGTGATCCAGGCGGCCGACCGGGCGACGTTGCATGCCTTCGTCCGGGCCGTCGTGGAGCCGGGGGCCACGATCGTCACGGACGGGCACCAGGGCTATGACGAGTTGAGGGGCTACCGGCACCGCGTGCAGGTCGTCGGGCGGCGGGGGATCACGAGGGAGGACGTCCTCCCCGCATTCCACATGGCCATCGGCAACCTCAAGGCCTGGCTTCATGGCACGCACCACGGCGCCATGAGGGCGAAGCACCTTCAGGCCTACCTGGACGAGTTCGCGTTCCGGTACAACCGGCGCCGCAACCTGGGGGCAGCCTTCCAGCGCCTTCTGGGGCTGGTGCCGCACGTTGGGACCCTCACGTACGAGGCGCTGTACGCCCGCGACCCCAAGGGGTAGTGCCGACCGTCATCATCCCGATACCCAGGTTGTGCAATTCGTCCCATAGCACTCGGATGGGAGTGAAGCCGCGGCTGTTCGAGCTTAGAGAACTCGAGGCGGCCGACGACTCGTGGCAGGCCACCCGCGAGCAAGTGTTGCAGGCGGTGCACGCCACGATGACGATGGTGGCTCTCGCCGGCGCGGATCGCCCCGTGATGTGCCTGTGGGCCTTGGACGTGCTCGTGACTGGGCGAGCACGGGAACTTGCCGCGTTCCTCCTTGAGATTAACGTCTTCCCTCAGATATACCGGCGTCAGGAGGACATCAACGTCGCCATGGACCGCATCCTGGAGGATGTCGTCGCCCCCGTGCTTGGGCACGCGATGTCTTCGCATCCACCGGAGGAGGAGCCGCGCAATGAAACATCCGTGGACGGCTAGCCATGGGCGACTACTTCTCCAGATCCTCACCCTCCTCTTCGGTCTGCTGATGGGCGGCGTAATCAACGTGCGCGGAGCTCCGGATAGTGACGAGGAAGTGCGCGAGCTCGTGACCGCGGTCAGGGCGGGAAGGGTCGCTGCCGCCTACGAACTGTGGGAGCGATTGCCTGGCTCCCTTCGGCTCGCGTCCGATCTGCTCGCGGAGTCGGAGGAGGCTTCGGTCAGGAGACTCGCGCTCGAGACGGTGGGAACTGCTGCCGTGGCTCCCGACGCGTTGGTCGTACTCGTCGCGGCGCGTCTTGACGCAGAGGAACTGGACGAGGTGGAGCAGGCGCTTCGAGCCCTTACGATGCTCGGTTGCCGAAATCCATCAGCCCTGACCTTCGTGGCGGGCTTCATCAGAAACACGCGTCGGAACCCCGCACTACGGGGTGAGGCGCTCAAGCTGCTCTCTCGCGACCCTTTTCGCGCGCCCCTGACCGAAGGCGACTTGGTTGCCGTCTTGGAAGAGCGCAACCAGCTCTCCGGGCGCCGCGAAATGATGACGTGGGCCGGGCTTACGACTTTCATCCGCGCTCGACGAGGCACGGAACCGGCACTTCTTGCCGCGCTGGAGCGTACCTACTCTGAGACACAGGACGAGCCCTTCGCTGGATTGTTGCTCGAAGCCATCCAGGCTCTGACGGGCAAGCAGATCCATGAGCTCACGCGGCAGGCGCTCGAAAGCACGGACTTGGTGCGTCGCGCGGCTGCCCTCGAGGGGCTGACAGATCTGGGGGCAGATGCAGAGCCGGTCGCCGGACGCCTGGAAGAGCGGCTCGACGCCGAGCCCGTGCCGATACTGCGTGTCCTGGGCCTGACCGTTCTGGCCGTGGCGCTGCCGGCGCGCGCGACCGAGTTCGAGGGCAAGTTGCTCGCGTTCGCCGATTCGTCGGACCTTGCAGTAGGGCTGCGCGGGCAGGCGATCCGCGCGCTCAGCCGCCTCTCGACCTGGGGGCCTCGCGTCCGGCCCACTTTGATGAGCCTGCGGGCGGACGCGCAGGCGCACTACTGGTTGCGTATGAGCGCCGCACTGACGCTTGGTATGCGGGACTCGAAGGAGGCACCGGCCGCGATCCGTGTCCTCGGCGATGTCCTCCAGGACGGGAGTGTCCCGCTTCGGGATCGAAGGTGGATACCCGACGCCCTCACGGAGCTCCAGCAGGAGCGCGCGGCCGTCGTCGACCTCCTCCGGAGGATCCGAAGCGACCTTCCAGAGTCCGTGCGCCGAGCCGCCGACCTGGCTCTCTACACAGTCGCGAAGGATACGAGGCCGTGTAAGTAGGCGTTGAAGTGCGCCGGTTCAGTCCGGGGGAGGCCGCCAGGGCCTAGATCCTGGGAGCAAACTCCTGCTCTAGGGCCTGGGCGATCAACTGGCCACCGAGCCAGTAGCCAGGCACCAACTGGCCTGTGCCGATGCCGTGCGTCGCCAGCAGCACCAAGTAACCCGGATAGGCGTTAGATTCGATGTATCGCCAAGTGCCGTCCAGCCCAGGGATCAGGTCGTGTCCGCAGATCTGGACCCCGCGTCCGGCGAGCCAAGCGGCAACCCGCGTGACCATGGAGGTCACAGGCTCCGGCAGTTCCCCCTTCCCGACGGCGAGCCCGACGCGATCGAGGACCGATGCCTCTTGTGGGTGGAGATGCGAGGTCGCGTGAGGACCGAA
Source organism: uncultured Planctomycetota bacterium (assembly GCA_963752285.1). Classification (GTDB taxonomy): domain Bacteria; phylum Planctomycetota; class PLA2; order PLA2; family JAEUHO01; genus CAVVXN01. The sequence continues at coordinate 2,171,139 of CAVVXN010000005.1, read as the reverse complement.
GACAGGAACGATGTCCCCCCCACGTGTGGCGTTTGACGTCAGTCCATCGGATCGGTAGAGGACCGCCGCAGCGAGAACTCTCGTGCGGACCGTGATCACGCGGAGGCTGAGGGGCATGCCCACCGGGCTCGAGACGTACTCCTGGGCAACGTAGCCGGGGGGGACTCGGTCATGCGGGCAAAACCGCTTTCTGTCGTGGGGTGCCGTCAGGAGCCGGATTCCACGGCCGCAGGAACCGTTATCCGGCTTCAACACCAGCGGCAACGCCGCGGTTGCGTCAAGGGAACCCACCCACGTGCGCGGGTGAGAAACTCCCAACTCCCGACACATGGCGGCGCTTGCTGACTTGCATGTAACCGACTCGAGCCGAGTTCCCTGTGGCCGCTTCGCGTAGTGCGCCTTGTGCCGGGCCTGCTCGTAGCAGGCGGTGAGGAAGGCGGCGCCCCCCGGGAGGGCGTGCGTGCGCGTGAGCGCACGAGGACGTCGAGGTGCTTCGAGGGCGCGTTCATCGACACGTAGCCCTGCCCGAAGAGCACGACCTCGACGCCGGCGTCCTGCAGGTGGTTCACGACCTGGGAGGCCCCGAAGCGGTCGAAGCCCAGTCAATTGATCCGGTAGCGCTTCGAGAGCTCGATCACGGTGCGCTCGACGTGGTCGAAGTCCGTGGCGTTCCCGTCCGTGAGGTGGAGGAACCCGTCCCGCGCCCACCCCGTGTAGGGCACGCGGTGGCGCCGCTCCCGGTTGACGGCCCCCTCCTTCGGGCACCAGAAGAAGGGGAGCACGGCGTTCCCGTCGTCGGGGAACACGAGCACGAGCGCCGTCAGGTCCTCCGTGCTCGCGAGGTCGAGCCCCGCGAAGCACTCGTGCCCCTCGAGGTCGGTGGCGAGCTGGTGGAAGCTCCGCTCGCCCCGGCACGCCTCCCACTGGCGCATGTCGAAGGCGGCGACGTCGGCGTTGGTCCGGATGTTCAAGTGGAGCCTCAGGAACGTGTTCAGGTACGCGGGCGACTCCTTCGCCCGGGCGCACTCGCGCTCCAGGTAGTCCTCCTTCACGGAGACGCCGAGGTTCGGGTTGGCCTTGCGCCAAGTCTCCGGCGAGTCCCACGGATCCTCGATCGCGGCCTCGTAGATCACGGGCAGGAACGAGGGGTCGGCGAGCGCACCGTCGCGCACCTTCGTCGCGTAGTCGTACTTCTCGTTGCAGATCGACACGCGCTCGTAGTCAGACGTCGTGATGTGGACCGTCATCGGCTGGCGCCGAGACCCGGTGCCCGTCTGGAGCACGTCCACGAGGTCGCGCGTGGGGTGCGCGTGGAGCTCGTCGATCACGGCGCCGTGGACCGAGAGGCCGTGCTTCGTCTGGGCGTCGGCGGTCAGCGCCCGGAAGATCGAGCCCGTCTCGGGGACCTCGATCGACTTGAAGGCGCGGTAGACGCGCGTGCGGGTCAGGAGCTCGGGGCGCTTCGCCACCATGTGCATGGCGTGGCGGAAGATCAGCGCGGCCTGGCTCTGCTCGGCGGCCGCCGAGTACACCTGCCCGCCGGGCTCCCCGTCGCAGAGGAGGAGGTAGAGGGCGAGGCCGGCGGCCAGCGACGTCTTGCCGTTCTTCCGAGCGACGAACACGAGCGCCTCGCGGTAGCGCCGAAGCCCGCTCTCGGCGTCCACCCACCCGAACAGGTTCCCGACGATCGCCGCCTGCCAGGGCTCCAGGTCGAAGGGCTCGCCGGCGCGCTCGCCCTCCACGAACAGGAGCATGTCGTGGAAGAAGCCGATTGCGCGGCGCGCGAGCGAGACGTCGAAGCGATGCGACGGGAGCGCCGTCGCCCACGGGTCGTAGCCGGGGATCTCCGTCCGGCAGACCTGCTCGAGGGCGGCGTCGCCCCAGGAGGCGATTGGGGCCGCGGGATCCGGGGCGCTCATCGGCCGAGCCTCCGGGGCTGGAAGTAGTGCTCGAGGGCGGGCGTCGGCGGCAGGAGCGGCTCGACCACGAGCCGCGCGCGCGCCGCCGGCGTCATCCCGAACTGGCTCTCCAGGCGCAGGAGGTGCTCGGAGACCTGGAGCGCGAGCCGAAGCTGCGGGTACGGGCGGACGCCCACGACCTCGCCCTTCGCGTTCTTCACGGGGTGGGCGTGGCCGGACTTCCGAAGGAACGCCATGAGGTCGTCCCACACGGGGAAGAGCTCGCAGTAGCGGGTGAAGGAGCGCCCGTCCACGCGGCCGAGGAGCCCGGCGGCCCCGAGCTGCGGGAGGACCTCGTCCCACACGGCGGCGGCCGCGGGGGGGAGCGCGGCGGGGCGAGGCGGCGCCTCGGGCTCGGGCCGGGGTTCGCCGGAGCGCGTGGCCGCCCGCCAGCTCCCGCGCAGCGCGAGCTTCTTCGTCGGCGTCCGGGCGGGGCCGGGCTTAGGCATGGGCCACCTCGCTGGGCGCCTCGAAGCGCACGGGGATCCCGAGCTCCGTCGCGATCCCGATCTCGGCGGCGACGCCCCGGCTCCCCTTCCACCCGTCGAGCGCGAGCACCACGAGCTCGCGGCATGCCGCCATCATCTCGCGGTTGTGCTCGGCCCAGAACGGCCAGTCGCCCGGCAGGCCCAGCTCCGCGAGCGCGTGGCTGTGGACGATGGGTGAGTACACGAGCCGGCCGCCTCGCATCAGGCGCACGGCGTGCCAGCACGCCTGCTGGTAGCGGGTCGCCCGGACGGCCGGGTCGGAGTGGGAGTACGGAGAGGCCAGGTACAGCATCAGATCTTCGCCTTCCTCCGCGCCTTGCGCGCGGGCGGCTTCGCGCTCTCCCGCTTCGCCTTCTGGCCCGTCGCCGTCTGCCAGCGCTCGACGATCACGTCGGTGTAGGCCGGGTCGAGCTCCATGAGGAACGCGCGCCGGCCGAGCTGCTCGCAGGCCATGAGCGTCGAGCCCGAGCCGCCGAAGAGATCGAGCACGTTCTCGCCCTTCTTCGAGGAGTACTGGAGCGCGCGGGCGGCGAGCTCGATGGGCTTCTCGGTCAGGTGGACCATCGACTGCGGGTTCACCTTCTTGATCGCCCAGAGGTCCGGCACGTTCGGCGGCCCGTAGAACGCGTGCGCGGCGCCGACCTTCCACGAGTAGAAGCACCACTCGTGCGCACCCATGAAGTCCTTGCGCGTGAGAACCGGGTGCTGCTTGTCCCAGATGATGGTCTGGGAGAAGTAGAAGCCTGCCTCCTTCAGGGCCGGCGGGTAGTTCGCCACGTTCGCGTAGCCACCCCAGATGTAGGCCGCACGCCCGGGGAGCATGACGCGCGAGGCGTTGCCGAACCACGCGCGCAGCCGCTTCTCGAACTCTTCGTCGGAGAGGAAGTCGTTCTCCAGCGGCCGGTCCTTCGCCCGCATCTTGCGGTGCGTGGGCTTCGCCTTCTCGGGATGGCGCGCGAGGTCGAGCGCCTGGTGGTGTCGCTTCTCGGGTGCGGAGAAGGACGAGAGCCCGGCACGGATCGCGTTGTTGCTTCTCGGCTCGACCTTCACGTTGTAGGGCGGGTCGGTGTTGAGCAGGTGGACCGGCGCGCTGGCGAGCAGCCGGTCGAGGTCCGTCTCGTCGCCTGAGTCGCCGCAGAGGAGCCGGTGGCTCCCCAGCACCCAGAGGTCGCCGGGCTTCGTGACCGGGTCGTCGGGGGGCTCGGGGACCTCGTCCTCGACGATGTCGCCGGCTTCCTGCGGGAAGAGCTTCTCCAGGTCGCCCCGGAGGCCGGAGAGGAGCAGTGCGTCGCCGAGGTCGGGCAGCGCGCCGACGACCTCCTCGAGCAGGCCGAGCGCGTCGGCGGTCCACTCGCCCGAGATGCGGGGGGAGTTGAGAGCGAGGTTGAGGGCCTTCTCCTCGGCCTCCTCGACGTCGATCACGACGACGTCGGTCGCCTCGACGCCCTTCGCCTCCAGCACCTTCAACCGCTGGTGGCCGCCGACGACGTTGCCGCTGCGGTCGTTCACGATGATCGGCTGCACCAGACCGTAGCGGCCGATCGACTCGCCGAGGCCGGCGAGGGCCTCGGTCGAGATGACTCTCGGGTTGTAGGCCGCGGGCACGAGGTCCGAGAGGCGGCGGGTCTCCAGGCGGACGCGGCCGAGGTTCGAGGGGGCGACCATCACGAGGCCTCCGGGGACTGGGTGGCGGCCGGGCTCTCGTCGGCGGGAGGCGAGCCGAGAGCGGCCGAGAGCGGAGAGCGCAGAGCGCCGGGGGGAGCGGTTCCAGCAGATCCAGGGGGACGAGAGCGGCGACCGGACGCCCGTGGCGGGTGAGGACCACGCGCTCGCCGCCCTCCTGGACGGCCCGGACGACGGCCCGGAGCGTCGCCCGGAGGCGCCGGACGGCGACGGTGCGGGGGGCGGGGCTGGTCACGGCGCCGCCTCCTCGGAGCCCGGGGCCGGCCCCAGGCCCGGGGCCTCCGGGTCCGTCTCGCCGAACCCAGCGGCCACGTCGGCCACGTCGGGGAGCAGCCGCCCGAGGAGGTCGAGCGCCTCGATCGCCCCCACGGGGAGCAGGGCGGCGACGGGGCGCCCGCGGCGGGTCAGGACGATCCGCTCGCCGTCCTCCTCGACGGCGCGGACCAGGGCCATCAGGTCCCGCTGGGCGGCCTTGAGCGGGACGCCGGTCATGCGGCCCCCTTGGGGGGTACATACGTCGGAGGGCTAGTTTCAGGGCTCTCCGGCCCGCCGGAGGCGTTTTGGCTATCCCGTGAAAATCGACGCATGCCCCGCGCCCCGCTCGTGGGCCCCTCGGCCTGAGAGCTCGGAGGCCCCCCCCTCCCCCGGATCGACGCCCGCTCGACGCCGATCCGACGCCGACTTGCGCGCGTGGCAGGCCGTGCAGGTCGGCGCGAGGTTGGACCGCACGAACGCGAGTTCGGGGGCCACGGCCAGGGGGACGACGTGGTCCACCTGCGTGGCGGGCTCGGTCAAGCCGAGGCGTGCGCACTCCCGGCAGAGGGGCTCGTCGCGGAGCACCTGGGCACGCACGGCCTGCCAGCGGGCGGACCCATGGATCCGGGCCACGGCCGGGTCGCGGCGGGCGAGGTTGTACTCCCGGTCCGCGTGGCGGCGGCTGCGTAGGATCCCAGCGAGCGTGCGCGGCTTCGACGGCATGGTGCCTCGGGGCGCGCCCGCTGGGATGAGCGCGCCAACAGCCTACCATACAGGAGTGGAGCAGCCAAACTCACTACAACGGCAACACTGCGGCTCCAACCAGCCGAGACACGAGTCGATTTGCTAGCTGCCTCCACCCAGTGCCATGAGCAACTCGTCCATGCCCGCGGTAATGGAGCCCCCTGCACAGGTCCATCGCGCCGACGTACAGGTGCGATGCGATGCCCGTGGCCGGTTACGGGCTCTAATCGCGAACGATTGCGCAACGCCAGTGGAGTGCCTCAGGTCGCACGGGCTCAGTCTCCGAACAGATACCGCCCGCGGCGAATTGCCCATCATCAAGGAACGCACATGTAAGCGCAGTCAGCTGGGTGCCATCGGGAAGCGTAGTGATACGGATAACCCCTGCCGACGAGGAGTACTCAGCGCTCCACCCCAAAGAGACAAGGCGCCCAGCAACCCGCTCCATAGTCTCGACATCAGTGTCTGTTGGATGAACCTCAACCTGGGCGTGGGCGCTTCGCGCTTGATACCCGCCCCCGGGGAGCGGAGCGAGCCCGAGGCCGGTGATGATGAAGCTTCCCCCTGCCGGGGCGTTCTTTCCGATCTTGACTTCAGCCCCAGTCACAGGGGCACTACCGACCCCGACACCGCCAGATACGCGGTATGTAACGGAGTATTGGCAGCGATTCTGGGTTCCGCCGTCAATGTGATCCGGGTTCTTGAACTTGATAGAGTTCCCTGCTTTGACGAAGTCTGTGCCCTCAACGAATCCAGCAGCAGCTAAGGCAGCAGCATAATGATCCACGGCGGTCGCGGCCGTGGAACCCTTCGGGAAAGTGAAGGTGTCGTCCAAGACCTTGGTGCCCTTCTTCGCAGTCAACCGCACGGTCGTTCCATCCTGGGCCTCGATCTGGGAGTCCATGCCCTTGGTACCACAGAGCACGTAGAATGTGACCGTCCCTGTGCCGTCAGCTTGGGCCAACAGAGGCAGCATGAGGACAGCAAGAGCCGAGATAAATGTGCGCATGGGTCTGCTCCCTCAGTCGTCCACGAACTCGATGGACCAGTGCCATTCCAACTCCGGTGGAGTATCCCCATCGACATACTCAATCGAGAGAGTCAAATCGTCGATGATGTGCCCGCCAGGCAGCGTATGCACTACAAACTCCGCAGTCCCGGCGGCATAGTCCACGGACCATCCGCTATTCCGCATCAGGAACACGGCGTGGCCCATGATGTCCACGATGCTGTCCTCATCGTTGAAGGGCACGATGACGTCAGCGACTGCCACTTCGTTCTCTCCTGCGGAATTGATGAACGGCCCCCCACCGACGATGTACAGGAATCCACCACGGCCTCGGTTCGGCCCGCCCTTGTCCGTGACCTTGACCTTTCTGCCTGTTACTGGCAGATCGACACGACTTGTTGCCCAGGACATGACGACCAACGTATCACCAGGGTCACCATCAATCCCATTCACGTCCTTCAACTTGATGCAGTTGCCCGCGATGACGTAGTCCTCGGGCGAGGTCCATCCCGCCTCGTTCAACGAATCGGCGATGAGCCCGACGATTGCCTCGAGGCTTGCATGCTGGGGAATAGGCTCACTGATACTCAGTTGGCCCTCATCCGTGTCTGGCGTGCCCGGATCGTCCTTGGACTTCTTCGAGGCCGTGAAGTTGATCTCTCCAGACTCCTGGGCCCCAGCGGTTCCCTTGATCTGGAAGCATATGGTGCCGTCACCTGTGGGAGGCGGCGGATCGTCCGCGCGCACGTTCCCCGGGCCAAGCATCAGCATGAAGGCGAGCCCAGTACCGGCCAGCAACCGCACGTTGGCGCGCGCGAAGGCGCGACACCAGTTCTGCCCTTGGAGCGGCGCGCGCATGACTAGAAGCCTCCTGATGGGGGATACGGGCGAACCGCGCCGCGTCCAGCCGAGTTGGAGCCCGACATCGCAGCACGGGGCGTCCGTGCTCTGGTTTCCCGGGGATTGTGGCACGTTGCCCAGTGTGTCACCCCCGGAAGGTGACACGCAAACATTACGAGAACGCGAATGCTGCACCGTCGATCGGGGCCCGGTGGGCGGCCCGCAGGCCGGACGGCCCCCCCAGTCCCCCCCTCAGGGCCGTCAACCCCAGCCGTCCTCGGCCTCGAAGCCGTAGAAGACCCCGCGCGCGTACAGCCCCCGGTGCTCCAGGACCCATCGCGCGCAGGCGTCGTAGCCCATGGCGGCGGCGATCCGGGCCACCGCCGGGCGGTCGAGCATGTTCGTGAGGCCCGAGAGCCGGACGGCCTCGAGCCCCTCGCGGACGTCGGGGGGCACGCGGACCGCGCCGCCCGCCGTCACCGGGCCCCCCCCTTCGCGAGGGGTGCCCCGTGGAGGGCGGCGCCGGTGATCTCCGATCGACGCTGCCAGTCGCGCTCGGGTGTCCAGACCCGGCCGTTGTACGAGACGCGGGCGATGGCTCTCGTGGTCCCGATGGCCCGGACGGGCGCGCTCTCCTGGCCCCACTTCGAGGAGCCGAAGTTGTAGGCGTCACGGTGCTGGCAGACGGCCAGCGACGCCTCGGCAAGCGTGGCCACGCGGATCCAGATCCCCGGCGCGACCCTGACCTCGTAGGGGACGGTCATCGGGCACCGCCCATCCGCCGCATGGCGTCCTCGACCGCTGCGGTCACGTCCTCTGGCACCGGACCCTGGTGCGGCATCGGCCACCCGTCCCGGCCGGCGATCAGCCCGAGAACCGTGCAGCCCTGCTCGCAGGCGAGCAGGGATCCCAGCGAGGAGAGCCAGTCCACCGAGTCGCGGAGCGAGGCCCGCTCGATGGGCTGCCCCGAGATGTCGCGCCCCGTGTAGAGCGCGGAGGAGCCCGCGCAGCGTGCACAGATCCGCCGGCCGTTGTCGGCCCAGTACATCGCCCCCTCCCGAAGGAGGGGGCGGGGGTCGGTCGTGCGGCGCGTCACTCGGCACCGCCCGTCTGGCCGTTCTGGGCCGGCGCCTTCGCGCGCTTCTGGAGGCCCCAGAACAGGTACCCGTTCCACGCGGTCCCGGAGATCGCCTTCGCGATCGCCGAGAGACTGCGCCACGTCTTCCCGTCGTAGAGGAAGCCCGCGTCGAGGACCTGGACCCGGTGCTCCTTGCCCTGGAACGTGCGGGTGAGGACCCCGCCCGGGCGGGGCAGGCGCGGGTCGCGCTCGCGGACGGGCGCGTCGGCCTTCGCCGGCGCGGCCTTCGCCTTCGCCGGGGCCTTCGGCCTGGGGGCGGCCTTGGCCTTCCGGGCCGGGCGCTTCGCCGCCTTCTTCCGGGTGGCCTTCTTCTTCGTGCTCTTCGTCGCCATTGTCAGTCTCCTTGCGGCGGGGGCGCTCCCCGCCGGTCGAGTCGCATAAGGGCTCTGGTCGGGGGGCACCTCAAGAGGATTCGACCGCCCCCGAGGCCTGAAAATGGCTGTCCGTGGGCCGCTAGGGGGTTGGAAGGGGCGCATCAGATCCACCCGCTCTCCCGGGGGCCGTGGACCTCCACGAACTCCCGGCAGCATCGGCACCCGGCGGCGCTCCCCGCCGGCCGGTCGTCCCGGGCGCAGGTCGGGCACCGGGGCCAGAGCAGTCCGCAGGCCTCGGCCCGGACGTACGTGTTGAGAGGGAGACTGCTACTGTTCATCTCTTCGGTGTGACGCGGATCGAGTCGCGCGCAGACAGCGATCAGGTGGCGGTGAAGATCGAACGGGACGCGAGGCGCTGAGGGAAGGACGTTGAACAGCGTGCATGACTGGCAGGTCGCCCGGCAGATCCGGATCGACGGGCGGCTCCCGGAGGGCGAGGTCGTGCGGGTGACGCTCCACGACCGGGACGGGCGGGTGCTGTTCGAGGGGGAGGTGCAGTAGCTCTGCCCGGCCAAGGGGCCTCGGCGGGACATGTTCAGAAGCGGTTCATGCCCACCCCGGCCGTGACAGAACTGTGACTGGGGGGGGGGGCAACCCTGCCGTGGCGGCTGGATGAGGCCTGCCCGTGTGGGGGAGGCCCGACGGCCGGAGAAGGAACGAGCAAGGAGGAAACATGAGATTCTGGCAAATGAGCGTGTGTCTGCTGGCGATGGGGCTGTTGGGAGGTGCCGGCGCGCTGGCGTACACGGCGAGTTTCACCGCGACTTCCAATACCGGCTTCGTGATGTCTGGCGACATCTGGCAGTCCATCACCGGGCCCAATCGCACCTACGGCCAGAACGGCAACACCGTCTGGAACCAGACCACCTGGAATCTCGTCCAAAGCGGCAATGACCAGCACGGCCCGGAGAGCTGCGGTGCCGGGGACGTACGGCCCAACAGCCAGCGGGTCAGCATGACTCCGAGCGGGGACCCGCCCGGTACCTACACGATCGGGGGTGCTGTGGTGTGGACGCCTTCTGGCTCCGCGAGCTGCACCACCGCATGCGGCGGCCAGTTCAGCGGCAGCTACGCGCTCAATCTGCAGTACTTCTACGTCCGCGGGCAAGTCGGCTCGCCACCCTCTACGACTCCCCCTACTGGGACGCTCGACAGCAGAACCTCGAGCATCTGGTCGCAGCCACCGACCCCGCACACCTCCGACCAGATCAACAGCACGCCCTATACGGGTACCGATGGTCCGTACACCTTCACCAGCGCCCCGTACGTTATCTCCGAAGCTGGCAACTCCACGTACGGTAGCTGGACGGGATCAAACCCCCCGGATCCGGATCCCCCGAGCTGCATTCCCTTGCACTCGGTCCACGCTTCCTTCAGCCAGACGACCAGGATCGACGTCAACATTGGCTACACCCCCTGACTAGGCGAGCCGCCTTGCATCTACGGCTGCACTGCGTGGCCGCACGCGCAGGTCCCCACGGGGCAGCGTGTGCAGCCACGCTTCCATCTCGGAGACGAGTGTGATGTTTAGAGGCCTTGCTACCAGGGCTCGCAGGTTGACCGTAGTTGCCATACTCGGAATCTTCTTGGTCCTCGGCCTCATGCTGTTCTGTCGCAACGAACAGAAGCGTTGGAGCGTGGCGCAACAGCCTGTGCCTGTCGATACGAAGGTGGACAACCCCGGCCTTGAAGGGCGGGGGGATGCTAGACCCGCGGAACAAGCTGAACACGCGTCGCCCGACGAGCGAGCGATCCTGGTTGCCGTGGAGGTCGTGGATCGGCGGGGCAACGCAGTGTCAGGAGGACAGCTGTCCGCGCTGAGGCTCGACGGCGTGGGAGCAACACCCGTGCAGGCGGAGGCCCGTGGCTCCCTCTATAGGCTCCATGTGCCCGCCGAAGGGCCGGCTACCTGGGGCCTTTCCTATGTGGACGAACCGGCCGGCTTCTTGTCCGGACCGCACGTACTCAACAAGGTCACCATCGCTAGTGAGCCGGACTCTGCCGAGCGTCGTCTCCGAGTCATCGCCTTCGAAACTGGGAGCGTTCTCATCGAGGTTGTGGACGACGCTGGGAACCCTCTCGCTGGAGTGCCGTGCCGGACGAGTCCGGTCAGTGCATGGGGAACGGGGCCTTACCTGACGGACGGCTTGGGGCGGGTACGTATCTCAGGTGTAGTCGGGTTCGTTCACGTTCAGGCGGGCGCCGAGGGACGGCTCAGCGCCGTCCCGCAGCAGTTGACCGTGCAGCCTGGGCAGGAGAAGACGATACGTTTGGTGCTGCCACGCGACTCGCCAGTGGACATGGTCCCCGTCTATGTGGATTCGGGTGACAACCCAGAGCTTTCCGGGAAGCGGGTGGGGGTTACGGTGATCACCCAAGCGGTTGGCAGCGCAGAGGGATCGACGGTGGTCGATGGGGATCCGGTGATGCTACGGATCGACCGGCACGGGCCGGTGACCGCCATCGTGAAGGAACCGAACCTAGGGCCGATAGTTTTTGAGTGGCAGAGCCTCGCGGAGGCCGGGTCAGACTCGGATCTCCGGCTTGTCATCGGCGTGCGTCACCGCGTCCGGCTCAGGTTCGTGGGTCGGGACGGGACCGCACTTCCGAATCTGGGCATAGGCTACCGCCGACTTGCGACCGGAGAGCCTGCTGAGGATGTCAATACTGGCATTACCGAGTTCCACCCCAGCGGGAGTGCGTCCACTGCGCACGCCGACTCTTGGACTACCAACCTAAACGGTGAGCTTCTGACCTCCGCTCTACGGCCCGGCGTTTACGAGGTCAGCACCGACCCGTACCGCAATGCGTGGGGTTCGGGGTTCAAAGTGCCCGGGGACATCGAGGTACAGGAGTTGCGCGTGGACTCCGCCGGTGTGCTGTCCGGTAGACTCGAGGGACCCACGTCGGTTGCGGGCCAGCGCGTGGTTATCCAAGCTCGACCATGGCGTGACTTCCAGGAGAAACGCTCTGAGATCGTCCTGGCCATGCCAGGCCAGTTCTGGGTGACAGAGGTTCACCCCGATGGGCGTTGGGCTCTAACGATACCCCTTCCGCCCGGGTCTGATCTAGGCTGCGCTGCGACGTTCCCTTACACCTTCACCCCGTACGAAATGCGTCGTACGCTCGACGTCGCGCGCGTGCAAGTGGGCTCACGTGACGTCCTCCTGCACAACGCGCCGGGAACATGGGCGGTCGCGCGGATCGCACTGCGAAGGGGAGACGTTACTGCACTCATCGGGCATGCCGAACTCCGGCTGCCAACGCAAGAAGACAGGAATGGCCTGATTGTGCCCTTGATGTGGGGGCAGAGGACGACCGTAGGTCCCATCGCGCCGGGGACATACGCTGTCTATTATCACGAGGATGTGAACTTGGGGCCGAGGGTGCTGGGCGGGCCCGCAACGAACGGAGGAGTCCGTGCTGTGGGACTCCTTGTCTTGGCTGCCGGAGAAGGTGACTACGACATCGAGATACCTGAGTAGCTCTCGGGTGGAAAACGTGTGGCCTGCATCTGCTGAATCTGCCCGCCTCCGCCGGCGCTCTGCCCCTGCAGAAGTCGCATGCGATTCGTCTGGGCACGGGCCAGACTGCCTGGCTTTCGACCGCGCCTATGATCTTCCTGCGTGGTAGATTCCCGTCGCGCTCATCCCAGCGGGCTCGCCCCGAGGCCTCCATGCCGTCGAAGCCGAAGACGCTCGCTGGGATCCTCCGTAGCCGCCGCCACGCGGACCGGGAGTACAACCGCGCCCGCCGCGACCCGGTCATTGCGCGCATCCACGGTTCCGCACGGTGGCAGGCTGTCCGGGCCCAGGTCCTCCGCGACGAGGTATGCGTCCCGTCATCCCAGGTTCCGCGGACTCCCGGCGCGGGCATGATGTCGGCCGGAGGTCGACATGGCGGATCGAGCGAACGAGCCGGGGAGCCTGGGCCAACGGATGCGGGCGCTACGAGGGGAGGCGCGGCTCACGGCGATCGGCGAGGTCGTGACGCGTTGGCGGGAGTCTGGCCAGAGCCGCGTGGCGTTCTGCCGGGAGGTCGGCATCGCGACGGTCACGCTGGGGCGCTGGGTCCGCCAGCTCGAGGCCGCCCGGGCCCCGAGGGCAAAGGGGCCCGTGCTCGTGGAGGTAGGCGTCCCCGAGCGTGCCGATCGGGACCTCTTCGAGGTGGTGCCAGGCCGCCCTGATCTTCCGCCACGCCATGCACATGGTGGCCAAGCGCCCCGAACTGCTCTCGCGCTCGCGGGTCTACCGCGCCTTCAAGTCGATCGAGGTCCCCGAGAGCCGCCGAAGAGGTCGAGCACGTTCTCGCCCTTCTTCGAGGAGTACTGGAGCGCGCGGGCGGCGAGCTCGACGGGCTTCTCCGTGAGATGGACCATCTTCTGGGGCGAGATCTTCTTCAGGCTCCACAGGTCCGGCACGTTCGGCGGCCCGTAGAACGCGTGCGCGGCGCCGATCTTCCACGAGTAGAAGCACCACTCGTGCGCACCCATGAAGTCCTTGCGCGTGAGCACGGGGTGCTGCTTGTCCCAGATGATCGTCTGGGAGAAGTAGAAGCCGGCCTCCTTCAAGGCCGGCGGGTAGTTCGCCACGTTCGCGTAGCCGCCCCAGATGTAGGCCGCGCGCCCGGGCAGCATCACGCGCGAGGCGTTTCCGAACCACGCCCGCAGGCGCTGCTCGAACTCCTCGTCGGAGAGGAAGTCGTTCTCCAGCGGCCGGTCCTTCGCGCGCATCTTCCGGTGCGTGGGCTTTGCCTTCTCGGGGTGTCGCGCGAGATCGAGCGCCTGGTGGTGGCGCTTCTCGGGTGCCTGGAACGAGGAGAGCCCAGCGCGGATCGCGTTGTTGGACCGCGGTTCGACCTTCACGTTGTACGGAGGGTCGGTGTTCAGCAGATGGACCGGCGCGCCGGCGAGCAGCCGATCGAGGTCCTCCTCGCTCCCCGAGTCCCCGCAGAGGAGCCGGTGGCTCCCGAGCACGATCAGGTCGCCCGGTTTCGTGATCGGGTCGTCCGGGGGATCGGGGACCGGATCCTCGACGATGTCGCCGGCCTCCTGCGGGAAGAGCTTCTCCAGGTCGCCCCGGAGGCCGGAGAGGAGCAGCGCGTCGCCGAGGTCGGGAAGCGCGCCCACGACCTCCTCGAGGAGGCCCAGCGCGTCGGCCGTCCACTCGCCCGAGATCCGAGGCGAGTTCAGCGCGAGGTTGAGCGCCTTCTCCTCGGCCTCCTCGACGTCGATCACGACGACGTCGGTGCTCTCGACCCCCTTCGCCTCCAGCACCTTCAGCCGCTGGTGGCCGCCGACTACGTTGCCGCTGCGGACGTTCACGATGATCGGCTGCACGAGCCCGTAGCGGCCGATCGACTCCCCGAGGCCGGCGAGAGCCTCGGTCGAGATGATTCTCGGGTTGTAGGCCGCCGGCACGAGGTCGGCGACGCGGCGGGTCTCCAGGCGGACCCGGCCGAGATTCGAGGAGGGGGCGACCATCAGGGGGCCTCCGGGGACGGGGTGGCGGCCGGGCTCTGGTCGGCGGGAGGCGAGCCGAGAGCGGCCGAGAGCGGAGAGCGCAGAGCAGTCGGGGCGTCCGGAGAGAGCAGATCCAGCGTCTCCACGGGGACGAGAGCGGCGACCGGGCGGCCGTGACGGGTGAGGACCACCGGCTCGCCGCCCTCCTCGACGGCCCGGACCACGGCCCGGAGCGTCGCCCGCAGGCGCCGGACGGCGACGGCGCGGGGGGCGGGGGCGGTCACGGCGCCGCCTCCGCGGGGCCCGGGGCGGGGCCCAGGCCCGGGGCCTCGGGGTCCGGGTCGCCGAGCCCGGCCGCCACGTCGGCCACGTCGGGGAGCAGGCGCCCGAGGAGGTCGAGCGCCTCGATCGCCCCCACGGGGAGCAGGGCGGCGACGGGGCGCCCGCGGCGGGTCAGGACGATCCGCTCGCCGTCCTGCTCGACGGCGCGGACCAGGGCGTACAGGGCGCCCTTCGCGGACTTCAGTCCCACGCGCATCACGGCCGGCTCCCGGGAGGGGACCCCCGCGGAGGTCCATTTCCAGGGCTCTCCCGGCCGCCGGAGACGTTTTGGCTATCCCGTGAAAATCGACGCATGCCCCGCGCCCCGCTCGTGGCGCCCTCGGCCTGAGAGCCCTTACTCCCCCCTACCCCTCCCTTCAGCCTCACTCGCTCGGCCTGGCTCTTGCGGGCGTGGCAGGCGGTGCAGGTCGGGGCGAGGTTGGCCCGATCGAACGCGAGCTGGGGGGCCACGGCCAGGGGGACGACGTGGTCCACCTGGGTAGCGGGCTCGGTCAGCCCAAGGCGTGCGCACTCCCTGCAGACGGGCTCGTCGCGGAGCACCTGGGCCCGTACGGCCTGCCAGCGGGCGGACCCGTGGATCCGGGCCACGACGGGGTCGCGACGCGCCCGGTTGTACTCCCGGTCCGCGTGGCGGCGGCTGCGTAGGATCCCAGCGAGCGTGCGCGGCTTCGAAGGCATCGGTGCCTCGGCTCGCGCCGGCTGGGATCGGCGCGCGCGCATCCTACCATAGATCGTCCCCGAGTTCCGCTGGCATTCTCGGCTACAAGATCTCGACCGACTATCTGACGGCTACGTCGATGGGGGGAGGTCGAGCTCGACCAACTTACTCAGTGCGACTGGTTCCCCTGCACGAGATTCCCACCAAACGCCCATCCTCCCAGCGCTGGCACGCCGCCATGCAGGCATAGCTCAACTCCACGCCCCGGAAGAGGACCGTCCAGGACTCTGGCTTCATGCCGGTAGTCACGTAGTCAATCACGTGGCAGCTAGGCCCGTCCTCGTCTATCGGGTCCGTGGCGTCGGCTCCCCAAGAGGCACGTATCTCCTCGACGCGCATGCCGACCTCGATAATTCCACTCTCCAGCATCCGGCGTATGCAGGGATCCTGTGTAACGGCCGCGACGCGAGCTGACCTTCGCGCCCTCGCCGCCCTGTCGCGCTCCAGCAGCCTCACAGATCCGTCGTCCCGGACACAAAGGCTGCAAATTGTACCTCGTTCACTAAGAGCCTGAGATGAGCAGCCCGAGACGGCGGCAAGCAGAGTAGGTAGCAGCAAACCCACGCGCAGCGCCCGAGTCCCGGCGCGGAGGCCGAAACTTCCCGCTGGGGACGCCATCAGAACTCTCTTACGAGGCAGACCCACGCTAACGGGCCCCCACCATGACCACGCGTCGCGGGACACCCTGCGCGACGCGCACGTATTCCTTCTTTACGCACTCCGAGCCATTCGCCCAACGAACATGCCCGGTGATGCGCCACAGGCCGTCCCTCGGCTTTGGGTCGGGCCTAGGACGCTGCCCGGCCCACATCCGCTGATGGTGGGCAGGCGTGTCAACGACGGCCTTCCAGCAAGAGCCGTTGAATTTGTCTGCCTCGTCATTCAGGCGATTCCCGATCGTGATCTTCGCGACCTCCTCCTGCGCGTCAGGTCGCCAGTGAATGGTTCCGTCCGGTGCGATTTCATCCTCAATGTCCCAGAGGATCTCGGCCACCTGCACGCACTCGCAATCGTAGAACAATACGGCCATGAAGGCTGATGCAACCTGGACTGTCGTGCCCGGGATCGGCCCGCCAGAGAACGGCGCAGTCGAGCGCCGAGGGCCTCCCAAGTGCGGATCCGGGATGGCCAGCGCAGTACGAGGGTTCTGCTGTCGCGCCTCGAACGCCCGGTCCCTGACCGACATCAGATGCGTGCCAATCTCATCCATCGCCTCCAGCTGCTCGTCCGAGGTAAAGACGACCAACTCGCAATGGCTGCCGGAGCACCCACCACCGCCACCATTTCCATCACCGGGAATCCCCGGAATCAGAAAGTCGGGAATCCCCGGAATCAGAACGTCTGGACGGGGCTCGGTCAGGGTTTCCCCTGGCGCCGGAGGAACCACGCGAGGGAGTTGGGAGGCCGAGAGGCCCAGCTGCTGCGCAACCCGGGCAGCCGAGTCTTGGCAACACTTCCGCCCCACGCGCGCAGCCCCTGCGCCCGCTAGACCGGGGGCAAGACCGCGAAACGCCTCGCCAGTCGGCCCAGCGCCCAACGGTCGCGCTGCGACTCCCGGCGGCAGCGTCGGGTGTTCCACTCCGGGGCGCAAAGCCTTCGCGGCGTCGAGAAGGCTCCTGATTCCCGGCGGGACTGCGTCCCCCGGCTTGAACTTGCCCGGCATGGCCCCCCTCCTACTCGCTCTTCGGCGTGAGGTAGACGGAGATGGTCCCGACCGAGTCGTCGCCCGCGACGAGGCGCACGCGGACCATCGGGCCCATCCCCGAGCTGATGTCCTGCGGGTCCGGTCCCAGCAGGCCGCCGAGGAGAATGCTCGTACCGATGTCCTGTGGGCTCGCCGTGTCCCAGCAGGTCTGCAACTGAAAGGTGACAGTCGTGGTTGAGATCTTCCCGTACTGGGCCACGACGAGTTGCCAGTTCTGGTAACCGTCAGGAATGCGCATCCACTCGGTCACGAAGGTCTGCCCGCTCGCCAGGGCGTAGGTGAAGTAGCTCAGTAGCGTGATTATCGTCTTCTCCGGCGCGGGGCTCCTGAGGCCCTTCCCCTGGGCGCCCCACAGCCGGAGTAGAGCCCCATCCAAGGCGGTCGTCAACCCCCCGTCCCCGGACCACATCCAAAGTCCCGTGAGTCCAGGTGACTGCGGGGCCTGCGAACTCCGCGTGTGAAGCGCCGTCGTCGTGTAGATGTTCCTCGCATCCCCTCCCCGTCGTCGCCGGCCTCGAACCCGTGGAAGACGCCGCGCGCGTAGAGATCGCGGTTGCGGTGGACCCAGCGCGCGCAGGCGTCGTAGCCCATCTCGGCGGCGATCCGTGCCACCGCCGGCCGGTCGAGCATGTTGGTTAGGCCCGAGAGCCGGACGGCCTCGAGCCCCTCGCGGACCGTGGGGGGGACGCGGCGCTTCCCCTGGTACTCCTCGTCCTTCACGTTGATCTGGACGACCACCTGCGGCGGCCGCCCGACGACGGAGCGCAGGTCCCCGTTCCACCCGAGTGCGGCGACGAGCTGCTCGACGCCGGACGTGTTCACGGTGCCGTCGCGTTTCACGACGTAGGTGTCGCCGAAGACGGTGTGCTCCTCGGCCTCGGACCAGTCGATCCACTCCGTCCCGTCGAGCTGCGCCAGGACCAGGTACTCGGCGCTGATCGAGACGGCGCCGCTCTCCGCCGTGCGAACGGCCCAGCTGAGCGGCCGGGCCTTGAAGATCCCCGGGCGGTCGAGGCGCCTCATCGGGCACCTCCGAGGAGCAGCTGCCAGATCGCTCCGTCGCGCGGGCCCTCGAACGGGCGCGGCTCGATCTCACGCTCCACGCCGCGCACCTTCGCGCGGTGCGTGGGGCGCTCCGACGTCCAGATCGTGCGCGTCCCTTCCCCGATACCCTTGCCGCCCTCGGCGACGGCGACGTCGTAGCCCAGGAAGAGCACGTGGTCGCACCACTCGAATGTCCGCTCCCGGATCGAGTTGTCGCCCTTCTTCGTTGTCTGCAGGCGCGGCTGGTACTGGAGCCAGTCGTCCGACATGGGGTTGGGGACGGGCGTCGTGCACACGTGCGCCACGAGCACGACGTTGCGTCCGGCGCGCACGTGCCGGTCCAGGTCCATGAGGAGGTGGAGGAAGGTGTCGTAGAGGTGGCGGTCCCCCTTCCCGAATCCGTACTCGGAGAGGTTCCGCATCCTCTGGCCGCGCTCGTTGGGGACGGTCGCGAGCGTGTGGGCGACGGCCATCTCCTCGGCCTTCGTGACCGAGTCGATCACGATCGTGGAGTAGCCGTCCAGCGCGTCGGACTGCAGGCACTCCCGCAGGCCCTGCCACGTCTCGATGCCGTCGAGGACGCGGGCGACCTCGATCCCCTTCGTGCCGCCCTCGACGTCGAGGACAACCGGGCTGGGGGTGAGGGAGGCCAGCGTGGACTTCCCGGCTCCACCGGGGCCGTAGACCATGGTGCGCTTCGCGCCGTCGAGGCGCCCCGAGAGGATGGCGAACCGATCGCCGGCGGGACGCGGGGACGCGTCGGTGAGGGTCTCAGCCGCGGCCATCTCGGCCATCTCGCCGAGGTCTGTTCGCCCCCGTTCGAAGCTAACCGCCGATCGACAGCGTCCGAGATCGCGCCGACGACCTCCATCAGGGTGGGGGCGTCGCCGACGTCGAGCCCCGCATCGCGCAGAGCGCCGGCGAAGTCGTCCGACTGAGCCGCCAAGGGAAGCTGCGTTAGCAGCCAGATCGTCTCGACGAGGCCCTCATCCTCGCCGGCGAGATTGAGACCCTTGTCCGCGGCGGAGATCGTTGCCGTGGCGATCTGGGCGGTGCCGGCGCCGCCATCAATGAGAGCGACGACCTGCTGCCACTTCCTGGTTCGGGGAAGTTCCCCGAGCCGCAGATGCCCCATGGTGGTCTACCTCGTGCCGGCCTGCTGGCTCCCGTGATCCGCTGCGTGGTCGGCCCCCGGGAGGCCGCCCTCAATAGCCTCTCACGCCCCGGCGAATCCGGTGCCGATCGGACGTTGATGGGGGAGAATATCCGGGACGTAGGGATCTCCCCTGTCCCAGCACCCGTACCAGCACGCCGCCGGAATCGGGCGTTGATCGGGGGTGGATCGGGAAGTTCCGCGGACCGGAGGGGTGTGCGCCGTCGAGAGCACGCGGCGGCTGAGCGTCCCACACGGGGCCATTTCATGCGGAGCGCGAGGTGGTATCCCCGGCAGGACTCGAACCTGCGACCCCCGGTTTAGGAAACCGGTGCTCTATCCATCTGAGCTACGGGGACACGGCGGGCGTCGGAGGGCGGGATGATACCGCCGGTGCGGTCGGGCGCGGACCGGAGGCGCGCGCGTCGCGAGAGTTGAGGCGGCGTCCCGAAGGAGGATCCGCGGCCTCCTGAAGAGGGACCCCGCGGCCCCTTCGAATGGGACCCCGCGCCCCCCTGGAACGAAACCCCGCGGGGCGCGTGCGCGTCGGTTCGGTCCCGGTGGGGGCCCGCGCGGTCCATGGCTCGGTCCCGCTTCCGATCGCGCTCGAGCTGCCTGGCCGGCCCTCGAGAACCTGGTCTTCCTCTCGCGCTCGCGAACGGCAGCTCAGTAGTTCGCCCAGACGATCGGGACCGGGCTCGAGGGCATGCCGCCCCACTGCACGTTGGGAAGGGCCGGTGCGCTTCGCGTCAGCGTCCACGTGCCGGCGTCCGAGGCGGTGAAGTCCTCCACCGGGGACTCGATCGAGTCGTCCATGTGGATTCCGTAGCCGATCCGTGCGTCGCCCACGTCGAGCCGGGTCACGTACGTTCCGTCCCACAGGACCACGTACCAGTCCGGGTCGCCGAGCAGCGAGCTCGGGTGCTGGAGCAGGGCGGACAGGACGGGCGGCGTGTTGGTGTCCCCCTCGCGAACCGGACCGACATCACGGCGGCCACGCTGCCGTCCGTCCCCACGGTCAGGGCGCCGCGCGCGAGGGCCGCCGGCGCCGGCTTCGGTGACGACGCCGTGGCCGCGAGCGAGGCGAGGGGGGGCATCGTGCCGTGGATCCCGCTGAGTCTCGTCGCCGAGTCGACGGCGCCTCTCGTCGAGAGCACGGCCGAGGTCCCGTGGAGGAAGGGCGTGCCCGCGCCGCGACGAAGCGCACCGTCGCGGTCGGGCCCGAGAACCCGTCCCCCGACGCGACGAATGCCGTCTCGCCGTTCGCCTGGAGGGGACCCGTGACCGAGACGACGCGGAGCGAGGCCGGGCCCGTCGACCCGCCTCCGCAGCCGGCCAGCAGGCCGAAGCAGGACAGGATCACCGAAGAGACGAACGAACGACGCGCAGCTTCGGACCTCAAGGCGATCCCTCCACGCCGCACCGCGCGCGCGGGAAGGTAGCACGCGACAGAAGAGGTCCTCCACCCGAGGGGTCTCTCGGGCGCGGGCTCGGAGCCGACCGATTCGGCGCCGATGGCCCTCGCGCGGGCGCGTTCGGGGCCGCAAGGAGCGAGGCTCCTGTCGCGCATTTCGTCGATGGGGCCCCGCGCGGTCCACGACCACACCGTGAGCGCGATCGATGCCGCGCGAGTATCCTGGGCCGCTGAGACGAACCACGTCTTCGGGATGAAGCGAACCAGCGTCCTCCTCACTGCGCTGCTGCTTGCCGGCTGCGGTCGGCGCGAGGAAGCGCCCTCCCCATCCACCGAGGCGTTTGCCCAGATCGTGCGAGGCCTCATCCAGAAGCAGGTGGCGTCGCGAGCACCGGAGGCCTGGTCGATCCAGGACGCCGTGTCCTTTGCGCGTCGGGATCTGTCGGACCTCGCCTTCGCGGCCCTCGCGGACCGTCTCTCGGGGGAAGAGCGCGTCACCCCCGCCCGCGCGCGCGAGCGGTGGGAGGCCAGCACGCGCCGGACCTGGATCACCGCCTCCTACTCGAGCGGCACGTTCGTCGTCCACGCCGTGGGACCCCGCCCGCCGCCCACGCCGGAGCGACGGCCCAGCCCCGAGTACGACGGGCCGAACCCTCCCACGCGGGATCAGTGGTGGGAGAGCGCGGATCCCGGGACGAGAGCCGAGTGGCTGTTCGCGTACTTCGCGGAGAACACCGATGTGTTCGAGGCCGGGCCGCGGGAGCACACGCCCTGCCCGGCGTGCCAGGGCGCTGGCGTTGAGACCGTGCCCGGACCCTCGGGCGAACCCCTCCGACGGCGTTGCCTACGCTGTGCCGGACTGGGGACCGAGGTGACCGCCACGTTCCGGTGAGGCGGCGCGTCCGGACGAGCGCACGGAGCCGTCCTTCCGCTGCTCGCCTCGTCGATGGGGCCCCGCGCGGTCCACGCCGACGCGGGCGCGAACGGCGCGTCCCTACGGCGGGGGCTCGAGCGTGAAGACCGCCTCGCCGACGCAGCCTTGGCAGATGATTCCCTCGAAGGGCAGGCCGTGGGCGTCTCGCGCGGGGCCGAACGCGTTCGCTGTGGCCTCGTCGAGCGTCCAGGTCCCGTGCTTCTCGGCCCCCGCTTCGGCCTTCGCGCGGACGACCGCGCGGCCTCGCACGTACGCCTCGAAGACCGCCTCTCGGCCGGGGAGCGCCGCCATCCGCCACTCGACGCGCGCTGCGCGGAGCGGCGCGCCCCACGCCGGGCCCTGCCCCTCGGCGTGGACGAGAGGCGTGGACGTGTGCGGCGTCGCGTTCCAGACCGAGCTCGCGGACCACCGTGGCGGGTAGGGTTCGTAGACGGACGGCGAACGGCTCGTCTCGCCCGTGAGGTCGAGCGACACCGGGTTGGCGCGCGAGTTCGCCACCTGGAGGAGCACCGGGCCCGCATGTCGTACGCCGGCCCCGGCCTCCGTGAGCTGGAGGCTCGCCCGCTCGGAATCGGGCGCTTCGTCCACCGGGACGAGCCGCGCGGTGATCGTCGCCTCGGCAACCGAATCGTAGGCGACGAGCCGGATCTCGCCGCGGAGAGGACGGAAGACCGCCGAGCCCTCGAGCGTGACCTCGTAGTCTCCCCAGTGGTGGCGGCACGCGAGGACGTCGGAGCCGTCGATCTGCACCATGACGGAACCCGGGTAGCCGCTGCTCGTGCCGCACTTCGCGCGGAGCCGGATCCGCTCCACGACCAGCACCAGGCCCGGCGGGACCACGCCCACCGTTGCGTAGGATGTCGGGATCTCGCCCGGCCGAAGCTGCGTCTGGACGTCGATCGGGACGTCGCTCACCACGCTCGCGGACCCGCCGGGGCGCGTCAGCTCGACCGCCGCTCCGCGCGACTGGAGCACCAGGGACCGCGCGCTCGCGAGCGTGCCGATCGCGTGCCGCGCAGCCTCGTACTGGGCGAGGTCGTAGGCCGCGTCGTCGACCGCCTCCTCGGTATCCTCCTGCTCGGTCTGGCGGATCTTCGCGAGCCCTCGGTCGATCTGCCGGATGGCCTCGTCGAGCCCTGGGTCCGTGAGGGGCGCCTCCGTCTCCATTTCCTTCGCGTGGCGGCGCGCGAGGGAGGCGA
Organism: uncultured Planctomycetota bacterium; assembly: GCA_963752285.1. GTDB lineage: Bacteria > Planctomycetota > PLA2 > PLA2 > JAEUHO01 > CAVVXN01. The sequence continues at coordinate 2,148,680 of CAVVXN010000005.1, read as the reverse complement.
TCCGGTCGCGGAGGCTCTGGGCGTGGCCCTCGAGCGCCGGCGGGGCCGGGGGCTCGGCGTGCGGAGGGGGGGCCGCGATTGGCGGCGGCGACTTGTCGGGATCGGGGGCCACGGCGGGAGCCCGCTCCTCGAAGGCCGGGGCGTCGTACGTCGCCGGGCGCGTCGCGCCGTCCGGCGCCGGACCGGGGATCGCGCGGCCCACGAGGACCCCCGCGCCGAAGAGCGCGAGGCCGAGGGTCAGGAGCAAGACCAGACGTCGCATGTCCCTGGCTTCGGAGTCTACGCCGCTTCAGAGCGCCGTCCGGACGCGCCGCCCCAGGCCGGGATCTCGGACTTTCACCGATTGTAAGTCTGCAATCCGTGTATGTACGTACGCCGGGCCCTCGCTCCGGTACTCGTGCGCGCGGCCCGCGCGTACCCCGTCGTCACCGTGACCGGTCCGCGGCAGTCCGGCAAGACCACCCTCTGCCGCCACGTCTTCCCGCGGAAGGCCTACGTCAGTTTCGAACGTCTCGACGATCGCGCGTACGCGTCGGACGACCCCCGCGGATTCCTCGCCCAGCACGCCCCGGGGGCCGTGCTGGATGAGGTGCAGTACGTTCCCGCGCTCCTCTCCTACCTCCAGGCGGAGGTGGACGAACGACCGGTGCCGGGCCGGTGGATCCTCACCGGTTCCGAGCACTTCGGCTTGTCGGGATCCGTCGCGCAGACCCTGGCCGGCCGGACGGCCGTGCTCCACCTCCTGCCCCTGGCGTTCGACGAGCTGGCACGGTTTCCTCGTGCGCCGACCGAGCTCTTCCCCGCGCTCCTCGCCGGGGGCTTCCCGCGTATCCACGATCAACGCATCCCGGCACCGCGGTGGCTCGCGGACTACGTGTCGACGTATCTACAGCGCGACGTGCGGCGCCTCCTCGCCGTCGGCGACCTGGAGGCGTTCACCACGTTCATGCGCCTCCTCGCCGGGCGCACGGCCCGGGAGCTGAACCTCTCCGCTCTCGGGGCCGACGCCGGCGTGTCGCACAACACCGCGAGGTCGTGGCTGTCGGTGCTGGAGGCGAGCTTCCTCGTGTTCCGCGTCCCCGCGTGGGCGCGGAGCCCGCGGAAGCGGCTCGTCAAGACGGCCAAGGTCCACTGGTTGGACACGGGGCTGCTCTGCCAGCTCCTCGGCATCCGGACGGTGGACCAGCTCCGCACGCACCCGCTCCGCGGGGCGATCTTCGAGAGCTGGGTCGCGGCGGAGGTCTCGAAGTCGCATGCGAACCGCGGCCAGTCGGTCACCCTCTTCCACCTGCGGGAGACGCGAGGGATCGAGATCGACTTGCTCGTCGACGGGGGCGAGGAGATCCGCGGCGTGGAGTGCAAGTCCGGTGCGACGATCGCCGCGGACGCCTTCGCGGGCCTGGATCGGCTGCCGGACGCCCTGGGGCGGAGCCGCCGCGTAGGCCCTGGCGTCCTCGTCTACGGAGGATCGGAGCGTCAGCGCCGCTCCTCCGCCGACGTCGTGCCGTGGCGCGAGATCGGTCGGGTCCGCTGGCCCTGACCCGGAGGCCGGCGCACGAAGCCAGACTCCTGCCGCTCAGTCCGTCGACTGGGCCCCGCGCGGTCCACCCGCGCCGGCTGGACCGGCATGACGCGCGCCGGATCAGAGTCGGGCGTAGCCGCCGAGCTCCGAGTCCATCGGGTGGGACGCGCCCGTCCCGTCCAGGTACGTGCCGCGGATCGCCGCGCCGAAGAACCAGAGGCCGCGCGGCACGTGGAGCCGGAGATCCCATCGCAGGGCCTTCCCGTCCTCGACGACGGGCGTCACGGGGAGCGGCGAACGCGAGAGCGCGGATGTCTGCGGGTCGATCCAGATCACCTCGCACGTGGGCTCTCCCGCCGTGCTTCGGACGCCGTGGTCGTCGGCGAAGCGGAGGCTCGTCTCGATCGTTCTGGAGAGCCTCCAGTAGCGCCCGGGCGCGAGCGAGAGGTGCGTGTAGATTCCCGAGACCTCTCCGCCGTAGAGGGAGCGGGGCACGAGCGCGAGCCACGCGAGCGCGCCGCCGGCGCCCAGCACGAGCGTCGCGAGGACGACTCGCCGCCGGAGCCGCCGGCGGAAGCGGACGCGGAGGCTGGGGAGGAGGCGCCGCATCGCCTCTTCATCGGCCGACGTCCCCTCCGGCCTGGAGCGCGCCGCCGGGCCGGGGGCCCTCGCCCCTATCCTCCGCTCGATGCCCCATGCGTCGTTCGTCCGGTCCGCGCCTGCGTGTCCGCCCGTGTGCACGCTGGCGTGTCTGCTCGTGGTCCTCGCGCTCGTCGGCTGCGTCGGGCGGGGGCGGCCGTGCGCGCCGCGATGCGGCGGGGGGGCGGCCTCGTCGGCGGGGACCCGCGCGACCTCCGTTGCGCCGGGGAGCGTTGCGCCTCGCGGGGTCCCAACACGTACGGCGCCCCGGGCGTCGAATGGGCAGCGCGCGGTCCACGGTGACACGAAAGCGGCCCTGGGGTCGGAGCTCGTGAGGCGGGGTGACGAGATCGTCGCGTGCGGGCACCTGTTCCACACGGGGACGCGGGTCGTCCTGTGGACCGACCCGGGCGGCTACGACGCGTACCGCGCGGAGCGGCACTTCGCGATCGGAACGACGTTGCCGTCGGCGGGCTCGGAGGCGATGCGCTTCGGGACGCTCCGGCGGGGGCTCCCGGCGCAGGTGGAGGCCCGGGTGCGTTCGCAGGGCTGGCGCCTCGCGGACCTTCGGGACGTCGTACGTCAGGTGGTGCTCCACTACGACGCGGCGGGCACGTCCGCCCGATGCTTCGAGATCCTGCACGACGTGCGCGGCCTCTCGACGCACTTCCTCCTCGACGTGGACGGGACGATCTACCAGACCCTCGACGTGAAGGAGCGCGCGTGGCACGCGACCGTCGCGAACGACGCGTCCGTGGGGGTAGAGATCGCGAACATCGGAGCGTATCCGGACCGCGCGGAGCTCGATCGGTGGTACGTGCCGGACGAGGCGGGCGTGCGTCTTCGGATCCCGGACGGGGTGCGGTTGGGGGCGCTCCCGGCCGATCTCGTGGCCCGGCCAGCGACGGACGGAATCGCCGAGGGGGTCGTCCACGGGGTGCGGCTCTGGCAGTACGACCTCACGCCGGAGCAGTACGAGGCGCTGGCGCGCCTCCTCGCGACGCTCTCCGTGGTGTTCCCGCAGATGCCGCTCGACGCGCCGCGCGACGCCGAGGGACACGTCGACACCGCGGTCCTCTCCGACGCCGCGCGCCAGGGCTTCTCCGGCGTGCTCGGGCACTGGCACGTCGATGTTCGCAAGGTAGACCCCGGGCCGGCGTTTCGGTGGGACGTGGTCCTCGCGCGGGCGCGGACGCTTCGGGAGGGGGCGAGGCGGTGACCGGCTCGTCCGCGGGCGCGCTGCTGGGCGGCCGTGCGGTCGGTGTCATCCGGGTTCGGTAGGGGGCGGTCTCGTCGGGTCGTCCTCGTCGTCCTCGAGCCAGCGGCGCAGTCGTGCGCGGACGTCACGCACCACCTTCTCACCGAGCTGATCGAGCTCGTCATCGGTGAGGAGGCCCGAGAGCTTCTGGCGAACGCGTTTCTCGACGCGGCCGGCGACGTCGTCGCTCGTCGGGTGGACGACCACGTGGCCCCTTCTGCGCGCGCGGTGGAACGTGATGCGAATGCCGCTGCCGTATAGGAGCATCGTGCCGAGCACGAAGCCGATGTCGTAAGCCGTTCCGACGTTGTGGGTCTCGTAGACCCGAACCGTCCCGGTGAAGAACGAGACCACGAGCGCCACGACGAGGATCAGACCGTGCCAGAGTCCGGTGAAGAAGCCCGCGGGCGGGTCGGTCCTCGCCCACTCGCTCCCCGGTCCGGCCGCGCACGCCGCGAGGAGCAGCAGCGTCAGCAGCGCGAGCGCGAAAGGGGCGCTGTGCGTCCTTGTCACGCGTCTCACCGGTCGTCCCTCCCCGAGGAGGGCCACCGTAGCGAAGGGGGGCCCGGGTTCCCAGGGAGTCTTGGGAGAGGCGCGTGGGGGGGGGCGCGGTGGCGAGGGCCTGCGGGTTGGAGCCGTGCTGGCCTGGGGTGGGGCTCCTCGGAGGCCTGATTCTCGGGCTCTTGGGAGTGTCGGGGGGGGCGGATAGGTTTCTGTTCGTCATGTTGTTCCGGGTCGATCGCCGCTCTTTCGAAGCCGAGCCCGACGAGGAGGCCGTCGCGGCGCTCCGCGGCATGCGGGACGGCGTTCTCGAGCAGGACATCCAGCTCGCGAAGCTCTACGCGCGGCTGCACCGGAAGAACGCGCACCGCTACTACGCCGCGTCGTCCGTCCCGGGCCTCGCCGGGCGTCTCGGGTTCGACGAGTCGCGTGCGTACGACCTGATGCTTGCGGGGTTCGCGCTCGAGGCTCTCGATGGCGTGGAGGCGGCGCTCCGCGGAGGCGAGGTCACGTTCCGGTCCGTCGTCGCGCTCGGGCGGATCTACCGGGACCCGGCGCACCTGCTCTTCGCGGACGACGCCTGGCTCGAGATGGCGAAGACCAAGCGCGCCGTGGACGTCGAGCGCCGCGTGCGAAAGCGCATCGCCTCCGAGCGGGAGCGGTGTCCCGAGCAGTGGGTCAAGTCGTTTCGGGCCGAGGTCGGTCCAAAGACGATCGACGACCTCCAGTTCTGCCGCATCGAGGCGTCGCGTCGTGCGCGGCGCCAGCTCGACAACGGGCAGCTCCTGTCGGTGCTCGCGCTTTCTTATCGGCTCGCTCACGATCCGGCGGCGGTCCGTCCGCGCAAGCGTCGGATGCCGCCGACTGAGCTTCGCCCTCACGATCGCGGGGTCGCCGCGGAGACGGAGCGGGGCATCGCCGCGCGCTCGGGGGGACTTTGTGAGTTCGGCGCTTGCGAGCGGCCGGCCGTGGATCTCTGTCATTTGAGACCGCACCGGTTCGGGAGCGGTCGAGAGCTGCGCGACCTCGCGTGGGGTTGCCCGTCGTGTCACGTTTCGTACGACAGGGGGGACCTCGAGCTCCTGCGCTTCAACGGGGCCGACCAGCCGGTCTTCTTCGACGTGAAGACGGGCCACGTGCTCGTTCCGAAGCCGCCCCCGGACTCGACGCTGGACCTCGATCGACCGGGGTGGTTGCTCCGGGCGGTCGGGAGGACGCCGAAGCCCGCCGGGCGGCGCGGACCGCCGGGGCGGAAGGATCGAGACCCGGGCGAGCGGCCCGGTCGGTCGGTCGGAAAGCCCGGAAGCACGCCCGTCGATCCCCGGCCGCCGCCGGAGGCCGACGGGCGTTGAGCCCCCGGACGACCCGGCTCGGCGCTCAGGAGAACAGGTCGTCCCCGGCGATCTGCTCGATGGATGCGGCGTGCGCGAAGAGCCCGAAGATCCCTCCGGTGTGGAGGAACACGGTGGCTTCGCGCCCATCCCAAGCCTCGCTCCTCGCGAGGGCCTCGAGGCCTCCGAACGCCTTGTTCGTGTAGACCGGGTCGAGGATCAAACCCTCGGTCCGGGCGAGCCGGGCGAGGCCTCGGATCTCGTCGGTCGTGGTGAGCCCGTAGCCTCGGCCCTTGTGGCCCTCGAGGATCGTCCATCGACACCTGGCTCGAACGGCCGTGTCGGTGAACCCTCGGGACACGGCCTCGTCCAGGATGTGCGTGACGCGCTGGTCGAACCAGGCGCGGTCGTCGCAGACCGCTACGCCCACGATCTCGACGTCGTCGCGCCCGAGGGCCGCCGCACCGAGCGCGAGGCCGGCGGTCGTGCCGCCGCTACCGGCCGCGTGGACGATGCGGCGTAGGCGACGGCCGTTCGCGTCCGTCTGGCCAAGGATCTCGGTAAACGCGCGGGCGTAGCCCAGGGCCCCGAGGGCGTTCGAGCCGCCCTCCGGGATCACGTACGCGGCTCGGCCCCGTCGGGCGAGGTCCGCCCCGATCTCTTCCATGCGCGCATTGCGCTCGGGCCAGGCCTCGAGCGGGATGAAGGTCGTCCCAGCGCCCAGGAGACGGTCGAGGAGGAGGTTCCCGTCGGGTGGGGAGCGATTCTCGCCCCGCAGGAGGAGGTGCGAGCGCATCCCGAGGCGAGCGGCGACCACGGCGGTGGCCCGTGCGTGGTTCGAGTTGACTGCGCCGCAGGTGACGAGCGTGTCGGCTCGCGCCTCGCGCGCCGCCGCCGCGAGGTACTCGAGCTTCCGCACCTTGTTGCCCGAGAGGGCGGCGCCTGTCAGGTCGTCGCGCTTGACGAAGAGGTCGATCCCGAGACGTTCGCTCGTCCGTGCGAGGCGCTCGAGGGGCGTCGGCGTGTTCGCGAGCGCGAGCCGAGGCGGGTACGCGAGGTGCATCAGGGTTCGCGGTCGTCCACGTCGGTCGGCGTCTCGGTCACGGGGCCCCGGTAGGTCGCGACCATCAGAGACACGTCGTCCGGGAACTTCGAGCGGCCCTGGAAGTCGGCGAGATCCTGCAGGATCTCGCCTGCGATCAGGGCCGGCGTGAGCCCCGAGAGCGACGCGATGCGCTCGTGGAGGCCCTGCTCGCCCAGCACCCGGCCGTCCTTCCCGCTGAGGATCTCGAAGAGCCCATCGGTGAAGAGCACGAGGCTGTCACCCGGCGCGAGGTCCACGTGGTCCGACGGACGCGCGGCGTCGAAGATGTCGCTGTCGATCCCGAGCAAGCGGTTCGGCGTGCGAAGGAGCTCGACCCGGCCGTTCGCCCGGAGGAGGGCCTGGGCGGGATGCCCGGCCGTTGCGTACCGAAGGCGCCCCGTGCGCAGGTCCAGCCGGAAGACCGCGAAGGTCATGAAGAAGTAGGTGCGTTCGAAGATCTGGACCGTGGCCCGGTTCAGGCGCTCGAGAATCGTCACGGGACGAGACCGGTTCTCCAGCGTCAGCCGGCGGATCAACCCGTGGATCCGGGCCACCACCAGGGCCGCGGCCACGCCGTGGCCCGAGACGTCCCCGATCGCGAGATAGAGATAGCGGTCGTCCACGACGGCGGAGAAGAGGTAGTCGCCCCCGACGAATTCCGTCGGGATGTGCCGGACCGCGACCTCGACGTCCTCCCGCTGGAGGCTCGCGGGCACGAGCGTGCGGTGGACGGTTTCCGCAAGCTTGAGCTCGGAGAGGACCTCCTGCTCTCGAACCTCGAGCGCCCGGCGACGCTGCACCTCCTCGTCGAGCGCGACCTCGTAGGTCTCCTGCGCCGCGAGCGCCTGAACCCGGGTCTTCTCGATCTCGTGCCGGAGCCTCTCCGTCTGCTCGACCGCCTTCATCCCGACCCGCCCCGCCGCGCCGACCACCACCGCCCAGAAGAGCGGGGCGGGCAGGGAGAGGCACATGAGCCAGGCCGGGGAGCCCGCCGCCCACGCGATCACCGGGATCGGGATCGCCATCAGGAAGCCCACCCCGAGGCTCGGGTTCCGGCGGAGATCGTAGGTCTGGTCGTCCGAGAGAGCGCGAAGCAGGGCCCGGAGGAACTGGAGCCTTAGCCGCCGCCGGGTACCGGGCGGGGCGCCCTCCTCGGCCACGCGCACGGGGGCCCCGGCCGCGGCCGGGGGGCGCGGGAGGAGGGCCTGGGCGGGCTCGGTGCCGTGGAAGTGCATGGGAGGGGGCCTGGCGCGCGGTAGGCCGCGAGCGCCGGGAAACGGCTGAAGGTAGCACCGGAGGGCGTACCTGGCCCGAAGCGTTGGCCGCGGGCCGGGGGGGCCAGGGTCCCGCTCCTCGGTCCCGCTCCCCCCCGCCTATGATCCTCCCCCTCGCAAGCCGGTGCCGCCCCCCCGGAGGTCCCCATGACCCGCTCTACCCTTCTCGTCCTCGCCGTCCCGCTCGCGGCCGGGCTCCTTGGCGCCGTGCTCTTCGTGCGCGCTGCCCGGGGCGACAATCCCCGCGTCTCTCCCGAGGTCGCCCGCAAGAAGCTCAACGACGCCGTCGAGCACGGCCGGGACCTCTGGTCCAAGCCCTGGGTCGAAGGCCAGAAGGCGTGCATCCAGTGCCACGGCCAGGGCCCCAACCGGATGCGCTCGGTCCGCCTGAAGGAGTACCCGAAGTACGACCCGGACGCGGACAGAGTCATCACCGGCCAGCAGAAGATGCGCGAGATGATCGAGGAGAAGGCGAGGGGCAAGGCGCCCGACCTCGGGAGCGACGACCTGAACGCCCTCGAGGCCTACATCTCGACACTGCGCTGACGCGCGGCGTCCCCGCGCTCCCCGCCGACCCCGGGCTGAGACCCCATCACATCGCGGCCGGCGCCTTGATCCCGAGGAGTCCGAGCCCGCTCGCGAGCGTCTGCCGCACGGCGTCCGTGAGGACGAGCCTCGCCGCCCGCGTCTCCGCGTCCTCTGCGAGGACCCGGAGCGTGCGGTCCCGCCCACCCTTCGTGTGGTACGCGTGGAACGCCTCGCAGAGCTCGAGGAGGTGACGCGCCACCTCGCTCGGCTCGTCCTTCTCGCGCGCCTGGTCCACGCGCTCGGGGAAGAAGGCCACGAGGCGCACCAGCATCTCCTCCGTCGGGTCCGAGAGCAGCTCGGCCTGGACCCGGTCCGCGGGGCGCACCGCCTCCCCGGCTTTCTGGAGGATCGAGCACGCCCGCGCGTGGCTGTACATCACGTAGGGACCCGTCTTGCCCTCGAAGGACACGACCTGGTCGAGGTCGAAGTCGATGTCCGTCTCCCGCCGGTTCTTCAGGTCGTTGAACACGACCGCGCCCACCCCGACGTCCTCCGCCACGCCCTCGGCGTCGCAAAGCCCCGGGTTCTTCTCCGAGATCAGGCCCCTCACCTTCTGGATCGCGGCCTCGAGGACGTCCGCGAGGAGCACGACCGACCCCTCCCGGGTCTTCGCGCGCTTCCCGCCCATCCGGATGACCCCGAACGGGACGTGCCGGATGGACGACGCCCACGAAAGGCCGGCCATCTCGAGCACGCGCACGAGCTGCCGGAAGTGAAGGGCCTGCCCGCGGTCCGTCACGTAGAGGGCCCGGTCGAACTGGAAGGCCTCGTGCCGGAGCATCGCCGCTGCGAGATCCCGCGTCGCGTACAGCGTCGCCCCGTCGGCCTTCCGGATCAGGCACGGGGGCATCCCGTCGCCGTCCAGCCGCACGACCTCGGCCCCCTCGCTCGTCTCGAGGAGCCCCTTGTCCCGGAGCATCTCCAAGACCGCGTCCATGCGGTCCTCGTAGTGCGACTCCCCCCAGACGTGGTCGAACTCGACCCCGAGAAGCCGGTAGACCGCATCGAACTCCGCCCGGCTGATCTCCGTGAACCGGCGCCAGAGCCGCCGCGCATCCGCGTCGCCGTCCTCCAGGCGCTTGAACCAGGCCCGTGCGGCCTCCTCCAGCGCCGTGCTCCCCGCCTTCCGCTCCTCCTCGATCTCCCGGTTGATCCGGACGTAGAGCGCGTTCAGCGCCCCGGGCGAGAGTTCGGCGAGATCGGCCTCGTCCCCGTGTCGCTCCCACGCGAGCAGGAGCTTCCCGAAGCCCGTGCCCCAGTCTCCGAGGTGGTTCACGCCCACGACCCGCCACCCGCCGGCGCGATAGATCGCGCAGAGGCTGTGTCCGATCATCGTGGACCGCAGGTGGTGGAACGCGAGGGGCTTCGCCACGTTGGGGCTCGAGTAGTCCACGACCACGGTCCGGCCGCGTCCCTCGTCGCTCCCTCCGAACGCGCGCCCCTCGTGCTGCACGAGACCGAGGGTGTCCCTCGCGAGCGCCGTCGGGTCGACGGCCACGTTCACGTAGGGCCCGTCCGCGCGGACCTCGCGGATGCGGCCCGAGGGCCGCGCGGCCGCGGCCACCTCGGTCGCGATCCTCTGGGGCGCCATCCGGCGCTCCTTCGACAGGGTGAAGCACGGGAGCGCGAACGTGCCCCGTTCGGGGGGCGCCTCCTCGAGGAGGCCCGCCACCCGCTCCACGCTCAGCCCGGACGCGCCTGCGAGGAGCGCCACCGCGTCGGCACGAAAGGTCTTCACGAGCACCTCGGGATCGGGCCCCTCCGCCGGAGGCGCCACGGGATCGACCACCCGCGCGCCCCACCCCGGACGCGCGGGGCCGCGATCGTACAACCCGACGCTCGTCCATCCCCCGCGGCGCCCGGCGCCCCGGCGTCGCGCCCACCGCAGCCCGCCCGCCAAGGGCCGCCTGTGCGCTTGCCGGAGCGGGCCCGCCCGGCCAGCATGGGACTCGTGCCGAGAGTGCCGCGACCGCGCCGCCGGCTGGGGACCGGGTGGACGGTCTTCCTGGGTGTCGGCGCGGCCCTGGTGGTCCTCGTCCTCCTCGACCAGCTCGTGCTCTCACCCCGCGGCGACCGCGCGGACCACGTCCCGAAGCTCCCCCGGCCCCTTCGCTACGAGGAGGTGGCGCCCGAGCAGGCGATCGTGGTCGTGCTCGAGCCGATCCCGCCGAAGCCCGGTCAGCTCCCCGTCGCGCGCCTGACCCTCGGCCGCACCGAGTGGCTCCTCGCCCACCCCGCGCCCGACACCCAGCTGATCGAGGCCCACGGCATCTGGAACCGGCTCCAGCCCGAGTACGAGAGCGTGTCCCGGTCCTTCGCGGAGGCCGTGAAGGCGATCCGCGCCGAGGACCCCGCCAAGAGCATCGGCGTGATCCACGCGCTCGGAGGCGCGATGAGCTCCGCGCCGGAGGTCGTCTCGTTCGTCCAGGACGCGTTCTGGGACGCGGGCGTTACCCAGACCGTCGTCGCCCCCGAGGACGCAGAGGGGCCCTCGGATCGATAGCGCTTGCGCTCCGGGGCCCCTCAGCCCGCCAGGCCCACGAGCTTCAGCGGGTCCTCGCCGCTCGCGGCCTCGATCGTCCGGCGGATGGCGTCCGTGCGTCGCTCCTGGAGGTCCACGATCGCGGGACTGTCGTAGCGCTTCCGCAGGTCCTCGAAGCGCACCCGCGGCGGCGTCGGATCGCCCTGGCGCATGCAGGCGTCCGCGAGGGCCACGCAGTGCTCCTCCCACGTGAGGGTCGAGAGGTCCACCCCCCGGCGGAACGCGGCGAGGGTCTCCTCGTCCACGCCGGCGCGCGCCAGCTCCTCGGGGAGCGCGCCCTTCGTGAAGTGCGAGATGCACGCGAAGCCGTAGGGCGCGAGCGCCGTAGACCGCAGGTGCTCGAGGCCCGCGAGCTGGTGGTCGCGGTGCCGGCCGAGGAATCGCCCCGCGTCGTGGAGCAGCGCGCCCGCCGCGGTCGCCTCCTCGTGCACCCGCCGTCCCGCGGCCATGAGCTGCCGCGCGAAGGCCCGCGCGAGGACCGCGCCCCCGCGGACGTGCGCGAGCAGGTCCTCGTTCGCTCCCGGGAGGGTCTTCAGGTGCTCCTCCGCATCGACCGCCGAGGCCGGTTCGACCTCGAAGAGCACGGCGTCCTTCAGGAAGAGCGCTGCCTCGCGTACCGCGCGCCGGACGTTCTCGAAGGGCAGGCCCTGGAGCGCGTCGTAGAGCGGGAGCCACGCGTACGCCGCGTGCTCGTCCGAGAGGAGCACGTCCTCGTGCCCCGTTCGGGCGACGAACAACACGACCGTCTTCTCGTAGGCGCGCCCGTTCCGCGTGACCGGGTAGCGGAGCTCGGTGCGGAACCAGGGATCCGGGCGGAGGATCGGGAGCCCGGTCTCCTCGCGCGCTTCGCGGAGGGCCGTCTCCATCTCCGTTTCCCCCTCTTGGACGTGGCCCTTCGGTAGCCCCGGCGTGCCGTGCTTCGCGTTCGTGAGGAGCAGGTACTCCCACCCCTCGTTTCCCTCGCGGACGAGGACGAAGCCGCAGGCCTTGGGGACGTACTCCATGCCGGGCATTGAAGGCGCGGACCCGAGGTCCGGCCAGAACGGACAGTGCCCGACCCCTGCGTGGACCGCGCGGCGCGTGGGCGAATCCCCCGAGCGGGGCCCGCCCGGGGTATCGTCTGGCCCCATGGCGCCTCCGGCCACGACAAAGGCACCGGGCCACGCCCGCCAGCTCGTCGCGGAGATCCTCGAGAACCGCCGGATCGCCCCCGCGACCTGGATCATGAAGGTCCACGCCCCCGAGGTCGCGCCCGCGATCCGGCCGGGCCACTTCGTGAACCTCAGGACCTCGGACTCGATCGTGCCGCTGCTCCGGCGCCCGATGTCGGTCCACCGGGTGATCCGCCACGCCGGCGCCGCGACGGGCTTCTGCGTCCTCTACGACGTGATCGGCCCGGGCACCCTCCAGCTCAGCCAGATGCGGGCCCGCCAGAAGATCGACTTCGTGGGGCCCCTCGGGAACTCCATCCACGTCCCCGACGCGGCGCGCCGCGCGGTCCTCGTGGCGGGGGGCGTCGGCGTCGGGCCCGTCAAGATCGTGGCGGAGCACCTCCACGAGGAGGGGATGCGCGACGTCACCGTCTGCTACGGCGCCCGGGACGCCGACCACTGCGTCCCGACCGACGAGGCCGCGCCCCACGGCTGCCGGGTCCTCGTGACCACCGATGACGGTTCCGTCGGGCGGAAGGGCCTCGTGACCGACCTCGTGGACGAGCTGATCGAGCGCGGCCGGCTGACCCCCGGCGACTACGTGTTCGCCTGCGGGCCGGTATCCATGTTCCGCGCGCTGCAGGACCGCCTGGGTCCCCGCCACATCGCGTGCGAGGCGGCCACCGAGGAGTACATGGGCTGCGGCTTCGGCGTGTGCTTCGGCTGCAACCTGAAGCAGCGCCAGCCCGACGGGAGCGTCCAGTACCGCCTCTGCTGCACGGACGGTTGTCTCTTCCCGCTCGACACCCTGGTCTTCGAAGACTGACGAGGCGGGAGGCGCTCCATGATGCGACGGCTCGAAGAGGCGGCCCAGGACCTCGTCCGCGTGCTCGGAGGCGTCAAGGCGCGCGAGATCGCGTCCTTCGAGAAGGAGATCCTCGAGTCGAATCGCGCCTTCGTGACCGGCCTCGGCCGCACCGGTCTCATGATGCGCGGCTTCGCGATGCGCCTGATGCACCTCGGCCGCCGCGTCTACCACGTCGGTGACGTCATCACGCCCGCGATTCGCCAGGGCGACGTCCTCGTGATCGGGTCCCGGACGGGCGCGTCGCCGATCCTCTCGTTCTACATCGAGATCGCCCGCGCGGCGCACGCGCGGGTCGTCATCGTCACGGCCAACCGGCAGAGCCGCGCCGCCCGCGCCGCCGACGTCGTGCTCGGCATCGACGACCGCGCGGTCGTCGAGGCCCGCAAGCGCCGCGCGGAGCCGTACCTCCCGCTCGGCTCCCTGTACGAGCAGGCCCTGCTGCTGGTGCTCGACCAGGTGGTCGTGGACCTGATGGACGCGCTCGACCTCACCGAGCGCGACCTGGCGCGCATCCACACGCGCTTCGAGTAGTCGTCCCCGGCGGCCCGGACCGGTCGGCACCGTGGACCGCGCGGGCGCCCACCGGACGGGACCGGACGCTCGCGCAGGGGTTCGGGCGATCGCCCGCGATCCGTAGAATCGCGGGTCGTCGGGCTCGCGTTCCCCTCGAACGCCGCCGTGCTCGTCTCCTTCCCGTACCCGGAGTGGACCCATGCCGGACGCCGTCATCGTCTCCGCCTGCCGCACGCCGATCGGGCGCTTCCAGGGCGGGCTCGCCTCGTTCACGTCGCCCCAGCTCGGAAGCCTCGCGATCCGGGAGGCGCTCCGGCGCGCGAAGGTCGATCCGAAGGACGTGGACGAGGTCATCATGGGCACCGTGCTCCAGGCCGGGCTCGGACAGAACCCCGCCCGCCAGGCCCAGCTCGGCGCCGGGATCCCGGACTCGGTCGGCGCCTTCACCGTCAACAAGGTCTGCGGCTCGGGCTTGAAGTCCGTGATGCTCGCGGCCAACGAGATCCGGCTGGGCGAGGCGAAGGTGATCGTGGCCGGCGGCCAGGAGAGCATGACGAACGCGCCCTACCTCGCGCGCGGCGTCCGCGACGGGCTCCGACTCGGCGACGGAAAGCTCGTGGACTCGATGGTCCACGACGGGCTCTGGGACATCTACAACGACTTCCACATGGGCATCACCGGCGAGCTGATCGCCGAGCGCTGCCACGTGACGCGCGAGGACATGGACGCGTTCTCCGCAGAGAGCCACCGCCGGGCCGCCGAGGCCACGAGGGAGGGGCGCTTCCAGGACGAGATCGTCCCCGTCGAGGTGAAGGACCGGAAGGGCAACGTCACGATCGTGAAGGAGGACGAGGGGATCCGCGCCGACGTCACGGCCGCCGCCCTCGGGAAGCTCCGCCCCGCGTTCAAGAAGGACGGCACCGTCACGCCGGGCAACGCCTCGCAGATCAGCGACGGCGCGTCCGCCCTCGTGATCATGAGCGCCGACGAGGCGAAGCGCCGCGGCCTCGAGCCCCTCGCCAGGATCACCGCCTACACGACCGGCGGCACCGAGCCGAAGTGGGTCATGTACGCTCCGGTCATCGCGATCCAGAAGCTCGTCGAGAAGACGGGCCTGAAGGTCGGGGACTTCGACCTCGTCGAGCTGAACGAGGCCTTCGCCTCGGCGGCCTGCGGCGTCACCAAGGAGGTCGGCCTCCGTCCCGAGCGGACCAACGTCAACGGCGGGGCGGTCGCGCTCGGCCACCCGATCGGGGCGAGCGGCGCGCGCATCCTGACGACCCTGCTCTACGCCATGAAGCACCAGGACGCGCACAGGGGCTTCGCCTCCCTCTGCCTCGGCGGCGGGAACGCGGTCGCCCTCGCGGTCGAGCGGTGAGGGAGGGGGACACGATGAGCGGGGCCCAGGCGGCGGAGGCGACGAGGAGCCGGACGATGGACTTCAAGCGGGTCGGCGTGGTCGGTGCGGGGACGATGGGCTCGGGGATCGCGCAGGTCTTCGCGCAGGCGGGGACGCCCGTCGTGATCCACGACGCCGACCCCGCCGCGCTCGTCCGGGGCCTGAAGGGCGTCCAGAAGAGCCTCGGGAAGCTCGTGGAGAAGCAGAAGATCGCCCCGGCCGACGCGGAGGCGGCGTACGGGCGGATCGCGCGGGCCCCGGGTTGGGACGACTTCTCCGGCTGCGACCTCGTCGTCGAGGCGATCTACGAGAACGCGGACGCCAAGAAGGCGGCCCTCGCGGCGCTCGACCGGGTCCTCTCCGAGACGTCGATCCTGGCCACGAACACCTCGAGCATCTGGATCACCGAGCTCGCCGCGGCGACCGCGCGGCCGGACCGGTTCATCGGCATGCACTTCATGAACCCGGTGCCCCTCATGCGCCTGGTCGAGATCGTGCGCGGCCTCCAGACGAGCGACGAGACGTACGAGCGGGTCCGCGCCGCGACCCTGGCGCTCGGCAAGACGCCGGTCGTCGCGAACGACTACCCCGGCTTCGTCAGCAACCGCATCCTGATGCCCATGATCAACGAGGCCGTGACCTGCGTGATGGAGGGCGTGGCCGAGCCCGAGAACATCGACGAGATCATGAAGCTCGGCATGAACCACCCGATGGGGCCCCTCGCGCTGGCCGACCTGATCGGGCTCGACGTGTGCCTCGCGATCATGGAGGTGCTCCACCGGGAACTCGGCGACGCGAAGTACCGGCCGTCCCCGTTGCTCAAGAAGATGGTCCACGCGGGCCGTCTCGGCCGGAAGAGCGGCCGGGGCTTCTACGAGTATGCGAAGGCCTGAGGCCGCCCGCCGGCCCGGCGGGGCTCAGGCGACCATGCCCCGGACGGAGTGACCGGTCGAGACCCAGTAGGCCGCCGCCAGCGTCGCGAGGGCGAGGACCGCGGTTCCCGGCCAGCGGACCGCCGGGCGCTGGTGGGAGAGCCAGCCGGCGCCGAGCCCCCAGGCGAGGCCGCCGGTGTGCGCCCAGTTCCCGATGTTCATCGGGAGCACGAAGCAGATCACGAGCCACGCGCCGAGCATCCGCGCGGTGGACGGGTTCATGGCGCTCGCCGCCACCGCGTCCACCCGCCGGCGCATCCAGAGGTAGCCCGCGAGCGCGTAGAGGACGCCCGAGAGACCGATCCCGCCGCCGGGGAGGGCGTACCACTGCGCAGCGGACGAGAAGGTGGCGCTCGCGACGAAGATCCAGAGGAACGCCCCGGAGCCGCGCGTCCCCTCGACGGCCCGGCCGAGGGCCCAGAACCACATGCCGTCGAAGAGGATGTGGAGGAAGCCCCCGTGGAGCAGCGCCGAGCTGACGAGCCGCCACGCCTGGCCCGTCGCGATGTCGCCCGTGCGCCCGTAGGGGAGGAGCAGCCCGAGCCAGCGGGGGACGGGGTTCTCGAGGTTCTGGATGGCGAAGAGGGCGATCGCCGCCCCGAGGAGGATCGCCGTGACGGGCGTCGGCCCCCCCGCGAAGACGTTCGCGAGGCGGCCGGGGGCGCTCGGACGGAGCCGCTCCCGTACCCGCTGGGCGCATCGGTCGCAGAGGAGGTCGGGCTCCAGCCCGAACATCTCCTCGCGCGGCGCCTCCCGGCCACAGGCGGAGCAGCGGGCGACGAGATTCGCCTCCGACATGCGCCTCCCCCTACCACGCTCCCGCGGGGAGGGCCCCGACCCGCGGTGGGGCCCGGTCGTGGGGCCCCGTACCCTTTGGCCACCGGGGCCCGACCCGCCCCGCCGGAGACCATGATGGAGTTCGACCTCTCCGAGGACCTGGTCCTCCTCCGGGACGCGGCGCGCGCGTTCGCGACGGAGGAGCTGGCCCCCCGCGCCGCGAAGGCGGACGCGGAGGAGACGCACGTCGCCGAGTCGGTGCGTCTCTGCGCGGAGCAGGGCTTCCTCGGGATGTCGGTGCCGGAGGCGTACGGCGGGACCGAGCTCGGCGCGCTCGCGTCGTCGATCGTCCTCGTGGAGCTGAACCGCGCCTGCGCGAGCACGGGCGTCACCGTGTCCGTCCACAACAGCCTCGCGTGCGAGAGCGTGGTCCGCTTCGGGACCGAGGAGCAGAAACAGCGCTACCTCCCGCGCCTCGCGAACGGCGAGTGGCTCGGGGCGTACGCGCTCTCGGAGGCGGGCTCGGGCTCCGACGCGGGCTCCCTCCGCTGCCGCGCGACGCCCGACGGGAACGGGGGCTACGTCCTCGACGGGGCGAAGCTCTGGATCTCGCACGGCGACGTCGCGAACCTGACCGTGGTCTTCGCGCGGACCGACCCGGACGGGGGGAACGACGGGGTGACGGCCTTCCTCGTCGAGACCACCTGGGAGGGCTACCGGCCGGGCAAGAAGGAGAAGAAGCTCGGCATCCGCGGCTCCAACACCGTCGAGATCCACCTGGACGGCCTCCGGGTCCCGGCCGAGAACGTCCTCGGCGAGCTGGACCGCGGCTTCCGGATCGCCCTCTCGCTCCTCGACGGGGGCCGGATCGGGATCGCGTCCCAGGCCGTCGGCATCGCCGACGCCTGCCTCGACGCGTCGATCCGGTACGCGAAGGAGCGCCAGCAGTTCGGCGAGCCGATCGGGAGCTTCGGCGCGATCCAGATGAAGATCGCGGAGATGGCGACGCGCCTCGAGGCCGCCCGCCTCTTGACGTACCGCGCCGCGTGGATGAAGGACCAGGGACAGAAGCACGCCCGCGAGGCGGCCATGGCCAAGCTCGCCGCCTCGACCACCGCGAACTTCTGCGCGAAGGAGGCGGTTCAGATCTTCGGGGGCGCGGGCTACACGCGAGAGTGGCCCGTCGAGCGCTACTTTCGCGACGCGCGGGTCACCGAGATCTACGAGGGCACGACCGAGATCCAGCGCCTCGTGATCGCGCGCTCGTACCTCCGGGACTGATGGGCGGCCGCGGCGAGACGACGCCCGAGAGCCTCGCCCGGGCCGTGCTCGCGCGGGACCTCCGCGCGCTCGCCCGCGCGCTGACCGTCGTCGAGAACGACGCGGACGAAGGCGCGGCGCTCCTCGACGCCCTCCGCGTCGGGCGGGCGCCCGCGCACCGCGTGGGGGTGACCGGGCCGCCGGGTGTGGGGAAGTCCACGCTCCTCGGACGCCTCGCCGTCTCGTGGCGCGGGCTCGGCCGGCGGGTCGGCGTCCTCGCCGTGGACCCGACGAGCCCCTTTCGGGGCGGTGCGCTCCTCGGCGACCGCGTGC
The DNA here is from genome assembly GCA_963752285.1 of uncultured Planctomycetota bacterium. GTDB lineage: Bacteria > Planctomycetota > PLA2 > PLA2 > JAEUHO01 > CAVVXN01. The sequence continues at coordinate 2,130,708 of CAVVXN010000005.1, read as the reverse complement.
GCCTCGGCGACCTCGCCGGCGACCCCGACGTCTTCGTGCGCTCCCTCGCGACCCGCGGCGCGTTCGGCGGGCTCAGCGCCGCGACCGAGGACCTCGCGGACGTCCTCGAGGCCGCGGGCTTCGACCCCGTCCTGATCGAGACGGTCGGCGTCGGCCAGGCCGAGGTCGAGATCGCGCGCGCGGCCGACACGACGGTGCTCGTGCTCGCGCCCGGTGGCGGCGACGAGGTCCAGGCCATGAAGGCCGGCCTCCTCGAGGCCGCGGACCTGATCGTCGTGAACCAGGCCGACCGCGAGGGCGCGGAGCGCATGGTGAACACGCTTCGCTCGGGCCTCGGCCTCGCGGACCGGGAGCCGCCGCCGGTGCTCCTAACCGTCGCGACCACGGGCGAGGGCGTCGCGGCGCTCTTGGAGGCGATCGACCGTCGCGTGCTCGGCGCCGAGGCGGCCGACCTTCGGCCCCGCCGTCTCTCGCGGGCGCGTCACCGGATCCGTGCGGCCGTGGACCGCGCGCGGGCCGAGCGGTTCTGGGGGCACGGCGACGTGGCCCTCGACCGGTGGGCCGAGCGCGTCCTCTCGGGGGACGTGACGCCGCGCGGCGCCGCGCGGTCGCTGCTCGAGGAGGAGGGACGATGAGCGCGGGCGACGAGCGACCCATCCGCGTCCTCGTGGCGAAGGCGGGGCTCGACGGGCACGACCGCGGCGCGAAGGTCGTCGCGGCGGGGCTTCGCGACGCGGGCTTCGAGGTGATCTACACGGGCCTGCGGCAGACGCCCGAGATGATCGTCGAGGCGGCCCTCCAGGAGGACGTGGACGTGATCGGCCTCTCGGTCCACTCCGGGGCCCACATGACGATCTTCCCGCGCGTCCACGACCTCCTGGTGCAGCAGGGCGCGGAGGCGATCCTCCTGACGGGGGGCGGTATCATCCCCGAGGCCGACGCCCAGGCGCTCCGGGAGCACGGCGTCGGACGACTCTTCGGTCCCGGGACGCCCCTGGCCGAGGTCGCCCGCTGGATCCGCGAGGCCGTGGTCCAGAGACGCCGTGGCGGGGACGACCCCGGAAGGAGACCGGTCGGATGACGATCGCCGACGTGGCCAGCACGCCGAGCCCCTTCCTCACCGAAGAGCACGTCGAGGTCCGCCGGATGGTGCGGGACTTCGCCCTGGCCGAGGTCGCGCCCCTCGCCGCCACGCTCGACGAGGAGAAGCGGTTTCCGCACGAGACGATCCCGAAGCTCGCCGAGCTCGGGCTGCTCGGGGTCCCGTTCCCCGAGGACGTGGGGGGAGCCGGCCTCGACTACGTCGCGTACTCGATCGTGGTCGAGGAGCTCTCGCGCGTCTGCGGCACGACCGGCATCACCGTCGCGGCGCACACGTCGCTCGGCACGGGTCCGATCTTCCACTTCGGGACCGAGGCGCAGCGGCAAAGGTGGGTGCCGCGCCTCGCCTCGGGCGAGATGCTCGCCGCCTTCGGCCTGACCGAGCCCGAGGCGGGCTCCGACGCGAAGGCGACCCGGACCACCGCGCGGGACGCGGGCGACCACTGGGTGGTCAACGGCTCGAAGCTCTACTGCACGAACGGCACGCACGCGGGCGTCATCACGTTCACGGCGCGCACCGGAGGCGAGGTCGGCGACACCGACCAGATCAGCGCGTTCGTGGTCGAGAAGGGCACGCCCGGGCTCGTGTATGGCAAGCTCGAGGACAAGCTCGGCCTCCGCGGCTCCGACACGCGCGAGCTCTTCTTCCAGGACTGCGAGATCCCCAAGGAGAACCGGCTCGGCGACCCCGGCGAGGGCTTCGTCGCGTTCATGAAGACGCTCGAGGGGGGGCGCATCTCGATCGGCGCCATGGCGCTCGGCCTCGCGCAGGGCGCGCTCGACGTGGCCCTCCCGTACGCGCGGGAGCGCCGGCAGTTCGGCGAACGCCTGATCGACATGCAGCAGGTCGGTCACCGACTGGCCGACATGGCGGTCGAGATCCAGGCCGCGCGGAACCTCGTGTACGAGGCCGCCTGGCGCAAGGACCACGGGCTCCCGTATGCGCGGAACGCGTCCTACGCGAAGCTCTTCGCGAGCGAGGCCGCGATGCGTGCGGCCCACGGCGCGATCCAGGTGCTCGGTGGGATGGGCTTCACGCGCGACACGCCGGTCGAGCGGATTTTCCGGGACGCGAAGCTTTGTGAGATTGGGGAGGGGACTAGCGAGATTCAGCGCCTTCTCATCACCCGTTTCCTAGACCGCGACGGCTCGGGTCGCTGAGGGGCCAGTTCGCGGCCCTTCCTCCTCCTTGCGTGCATTCGCACGCGGCGTCGTCGTCATGACCACTCCTTTGGCCCCTCAGCGACCCGATGGCGTGCGGGCGCGGGGGGGGCTCGCGGGCCCGCCTTCGGCGGGGCCGCATCGCGGGGGGCGCGGCGGGTGGGCTCGCGGGCCCGCCTTCGGCGGGGCCGCATCGCGGGGGGGCGCGGCGGGTGCGGGCTCGCGGGCCCGCCTTGGGCGGGGCCGCATCGCGGGGGGCGGCGTGCGGGGGGCTCGCGGGCCCGCCTTTGGCGGGGCCGCATCGCTGGCGGGGGGGCGGCGTCGCGGGGGGCTCGCGGGCCCGCCTTTGGCGGGGCCGCATCGCGGGGAGGGGGCGCGGCGGGGGGGGCTCGCGGGCCCGCCTTTGGCGGGGCCGCGTCGCGGGGGGGCCTCGGGGTCAGGGGGCGAGGAGCGCTCGGATCGTTTTGGGCTCGAGGCGTTGGAACATCGGCTCGAAGCGGGCTACCGGTGATCCGAGGAGGGGGGTCTTCGACTCGGCGAAACGCTCGATCGGGCGGCCGAGCAGGCGCCCCGTCTGCTCCGCGAGACGGGGGAGGACGGGCGCGAGGTAGACGGCGATTTGTCGGAACAGGTTCAGGGCGACCGTGGAGACGTCCTGGACCTCCTTCTCGCGGCCCGGCTCCTTCTTGAGGCGCCAGGGCTCCTTCTGCTCGACGTACACGTTGGCGCGGTCCGCCATCGCCATCACGGTGCGCATCGCGCGGGCCGTGTCGCAGCGCGCGTACGCCTCGGCCACGGCGTCCCCCTCGTCCGCAGCGCGCGCGAAGAGGCCGTCGTCGGACGGCCAGACCGACGACAGGCCCGTCGTTGCGACGAAGCGGGCCGTGCGGCTCGCGAGGTTCACGACCTTTCCCACGAGGTCGCTGTTGACCTTCGCCGCGAGCTCGTCGGGATCGAGCGCGACGTCGTCCACGCCGGAGGTCAGCTTGCTCGCGTAGAAGTAGCGGAGCGCGGCCGGGTCGACCTCCCGGGCGAACGCCTCGGCCGTGACCAGCGCCCCCTTCGACTTCGACATCTTCCCGCCGCCGACGGTCAAGAACCCGTGGACCTGCACGCGATTCGGCAGCGCGAGGTCCGCGGTCCGGAGCATGGACGGCCAGAAGAGGGTGTGGAAGTAGACGATGTCCTTGCCGATGAAGTGCCGGATCTCGGTCTCGGGGCCCCACCAGTCCTCGAAGCGCTCGCCCGCCTGCGCACACCAGTCCTTGGTCGTCGCCACGTACCCGAGTGGCGCGTCGTACCACACGTACCAGTAGTTTCCCGGCGCGTCCGGGATCTCGAAGCCGAAGTAGGGAGCCGGACGGGAGACGTCCCAGTCGCGGAGCGGCTCGCCGAGGAAGTTCGCCTCGAGGAAGTTCGCGATCTCGGGCTGCAGGTGGTCGTCCCCGCGCACCCAGCCCGCGAGGAAGTCGTGGAGGTCCTCGATCCGGACGAACACGTGCTCGTGGCTCCGCCGCTCGGGCGTCGCCCCCGAGTAGACGCTCACGGGGTCGATGACCTCGGCGGCGGAGTACGTCGATCCGCAGACCTCGCACGAGTCGCCGTTCTGGTCGGGCGACTTGCAGCGCGGGCACGTCCCCTTCACGAAGCGGTCCGCGAGGAAGATGCCCTCCTTCGGGTCGAAGAGCTGCTCGACGTCGCGCCGGACGACCATGCCCGCGTCCGTGAGCGAGCGCCAGACGCGGTGGCAGAGCGCCCGGTTCGTCTCGGAGTTCGTGCTCGAGTACCAGTCGTAGACGACGTCGAACGCCGCGAGGTCGCGCTGGTGGGCGAGGTTCGTCTCTTCGATCAGCTCGGTCTCGGGACGGCCCTCGCGCCGCGCGCGGATCATGGTGGCCGTTCCGTGCGTGTCGTCGGCGCAGAGCGCGACGCACCGCTTCCCCTGGAGACGCTGGAATCGCGCCCACACGTCGGTCTGGACGTGCTCCACGAGGTGTCCGATGTGGATCGGCCCGTTCGCGTACGGGAGCGCGCTCGTGACGAGGATTCGCGGGTCGGCCATGGGGCGAGATCCTATCCGCACCTCCCGGCCGCACGGCGATGGGGTCCACCGCACGCCCTCGCGCACACGCGTCGCCGGGACGAGCCGCGCCATCCCGGCTCCGAGCGGCTCAACCGGGGAGGGTGATCACGCGGTGGGGGATCTCCTCCTCCTCCAGGAGCTCCTTCAATCCCTCCCACGTCGTGGTCTCGGTGCCGAGGAAGTCCGAGGCGGCGTCGCCCGCCACGATCAGCTCGGGCGCCTGGAACGCGTGGGCGAGCTCGAGCGACTCGCGGCCGATGATCTGCCGCGCGCGCGCGTCTTCCTCGAAGTCCTCGAACTCGTCGGGCCGACAGAGGATCACGAACCCGGGGAAGAGGAGGAAGCTCCCGAGTCGGAGCTCGATCTTCACGCGCACGATCCGGCGGTCGGCCTTGATGGCGTCCGTGAGCTCCTGGGCGCTCGTGTCCTCGGGCACCCGCTTCGGCCACTCCTCGCCGTCCACGTTCGTGAGCTCGACGAGGAGGTACGACGTCTCGGGTCGGTCGATGAAGCCGAAGCCCGAGCCGAGGAGGCGGTCGAGCAGCGCGTGGACCGCGCCCGCGAGGGTTCGGGTCGTGGGGACGTGGATCTCGATCGACACGCGGGGATCATCCCGGGGGTCGGTCGCCCCGACGAGGGAACTTCGGGGCGCCGAGGGCCATCGCGCCACGGCCCGGGCGAGACACCCGAGCGCACCCGTACCATCTCCCCCGTGATGCGAGGCCTCTGGCGCCGAGTGCTGGGCCGCCGTTCCCGGATCGCCGCCCCGACCCGTGCGGCGCTGGCGGGTCGCCGCGCGCTCGAGATCGGAGGGCCCAGCCGGATCTACAGCCGCCGGGGCCGGATCCCGCTCTATCCCGTGCTCGCCTCTCTCGACCGCGTGGAACACGCGGCCGCGACGCTCTGGCATCCCGAGCACGAACCCGGCGCGGCGCGCAAGGGCGCCGACCCCCACGGCCGGCCCTCGGGACGGGACCTCGTCATGGAGGCGGGCGACCTCGCGGGCCTGGAGGACGGCGAGGCCGAGGCCGTGCTCGCGTCCCACGTGCTCGAGCACCTCGCCAACCCGCTCCAGGCCCTGGGCGCCTGGAGGCGGGTCCTCTCCGCCGACGGCCGACTCGTGCTGGTGGTCCCGCACCGCGACGGGACCTTCGACCATCGTCGTCCCGTCACCGGCATGGCGCACCTCCTGGACGACCTGTCGCAGGCGACGGGCGAGGACGACATGACGCACCTCGACGAGATCCTGCGCCTCCACGACCACGCGCGCGACCGCGCCGCGGGCGGGCCCGAGGCGTTCGCCGCCCGGTGCCGTGACAACGCGCGCGTCCGCGCCATGCACCACCACGTGTTCGACACGGCGCTCGTGATCGAGGCGCTCGACGAGGTCGGGTTCGCCGTGGAGGCCCTCGACGTGATGACGCCCTACCACGTGGCCATCCTCGCGCGGCCCGACCCGCTCGCGAAGGAGCGGAACGCGGCGCTCCTCCTGCCCGAGGCGGCCTGGCGGCGTGCGAGCCCCTTCGCGACCGATCGTGTGCTGCCCGCCGGGTAGCGGTCGCCGGGCCGCGGGCGCCGGGCGACCTACCGCGCGCGCGCGACGGCGTCCAACGCCTCGGGGTTCTGGACGCTCTGGAGGTCGCCCACCGACTCGCCGAGCCAGCGCCGGCGGATCGCGCCCCGGACGATCTTCGCCGAGCGCGTCTTGGGAAGGTCGTCCACGAAGCGCACCTCCTTCGGGCGGAGGGTCTTGCCGAGCACGCCCACCACCGCGTCGGAGAGCGCCGCGCGAAGATCCTCCGACTCCGCTCGACCGGGCTTCAGCACGACGAACACGACGATCGTCTCGCCCTTGATCGGGTCGGGGACGCCGACCGCCGCGGCCTCGCTGGCGTCCGGGTGTGCGATGACGGCGGCCTCGACCTCGGCCGGGCCCACGCGCTTCCCCGCGACGTTCACCGTGTCGTCGCTACGCCCGTGCAGGAACCAGTAGCCGTCGGCGTCCACGTGCGCCCAGTCGCCGTGGTACCAGACCTCGTCGCCGAACCGGGCGAAGTAGGTCTCGAGGTACCGCGCGTCGTCGTTCAGGAACGACTTCGTGAGGCTCGGCGCGGGCTGCTTCAGGACGAGGTGGCCGATCCCCTCGCGGATGGGTCGGCCGTCGTCGTCGAAGACGTCCACGTCCATCCCGAGGCCCGGGCCCCGCAGCGTGCAGGGCTTGAGCGCGTTCACGGGCGTCGGCGAGAGCAGGCAGCCGACCATCTCCGTTCCGCCGCTGATGTTGATGATGGGGCACCGCCGCCGGCCGACCCGTTCGAGGAACCACGTCCAGGAGTCGGGGTCCCAGGGCTCGCCCGTCGAGCCGAGGATCCGCAAGCTCGAGAGGTCGTGGCGCTCCGCGAGGTCGTCGCCCGCGGTGCGGAGGAGGCGCACCGCGGTCGGGGCGACGCCCAGGATCGTGATCCGGTGCCGCGCCACCATCTCGAAGAGCCGGTCGGGCCGCGGCCAGTTGGGCGCGCCCTCGTAGACGACGAGGCTCCCGCCGAGCGACGTCACGCCGATCATCTCCCAGGGACCCATCATCCAGCCGATGTCGGTCAGCCAGAACATGCGGTCGTCCACGTGGACGTCGAAGGCGTAGCCGAGCTCCTTCGTCATCGTGGCGAGACAGCCCGCGTGCGTGTGCACGGTGCCCTTCGGACGACCGGTCGTGCCCGAGGTGTAGAGGATCATCGCGCGCGCCTCGGCCTCGAGGCGCGCGGTCGCGGCCGAGGGGTCGGCCGAGAGAACGACGTCCTCCCACGCGTGGTCGCGTCCCGGGGTCATGGGCACGTTCGCGCCCGTGCGCCGGAGCACCACCACGCTCCGGACCGACGGCGCGAGCGCGACCGCCGCGTCGGCCGAGGGCTTGATCGGCGTGGCCTTTCCGCGGCGGAACCCGCCGTCGGCGGTGAAGAGCAGCACGGCGCCGGCGTCGCGGAGGCGGACCCCCAGCGCCTCCGCGCCGAAGGCCGAGAACACGGGGACCGCGACCGCGCCCACCTGGAAGCAGGCGAAGAGCGCCGCCACGACCTCCGGCACCATCGGCATGTAGATGCCCACGCGGTCGCCGGGGCCCACCCCGAAGCGGAGGAGGCAAGCGGCCGCGCGCCGCGTGACCTCCTGCAGCGCCTCGTAGCTCCACGTCGTGACCGCGCCGTCGTCGCCCTCGCCCACCACGGCCGTCCTCTCGCCGTGCCCGGCCGCGACGTGCCGGTCCAGGCAGTTCAGGACGATGTTCGTCCGGCCGCCCAGGAACCATCGTGCCCAGGGGAAGCCGCCGGAGCGGTCGAGGGTGGTCGCATACGGCTCGTACCACGAGAGTCCGAGATGCTCGAGCGCCACGTCCCAGAACCGCGCGACGTCCGCCACGGACCACGCGTGGAGGGCCTCCCACGATCCGACGCCCGCGCGGTCCATGAGCGCGTGGACGCGCGTTCGGGCCGCCGTGTCGGGATCGGGACGCCAGACGATCGCGTTCGTGGGGAGAGCCATGCCCGCATTCAAGCCGAGGCGGGGCGCCACGGGAAGGCCCGGCCGCCGCGTCCGGAGGCCGGGGGAGGCGGGGACGCGCCGTTCGCGGTACCCTCGACCCCCCGGATGCTCGCGGAGGCGCACGATGGGACGTCACCGACTCGCCGCCCTCTCGATGCTGCTCGCGCTCCTGGTGATCGGTCCCGACGCTCGCCCGCTCGGACGACGTGCCGGACGAGGCCAAGAAGGCGTACGACGAGGCCCAGGATCACTACGCGCAGGGCGACCTCAAGAAGGCGTACAGCGCCATCTCGAAGGCGCGCGCGAAGGAGCCCCTCAGCGCGGACTACTGGGAGCTCTACGTCCGCATCTGGCGCGGCCTCGGCAAGGACGAGGCGACCCTCTGGGACAAGATCGTCGCGAAGGTGGAGGCGAAGCACGCGAAGTCGGCCGTGTTCGACCTCGTGCGCGCCCGGTTCGAGGACGATCCGGCGAAGCGGCTCGCGCTGCTCCAGTCCGCCGCGAAGAAGGACCCCGAGTCCATCGAGGCGCGCGTCCAGCTCGCCCGGTCCTACGTGAAGACGGGCGAGGACGCGCTCGCCGACCGGGTGCTCTCCGAGATCCTCGACAAGGACCCGAAGAACGAGGTCGCGCTCGTCACGAAGGCGGACCTCCTGATCGAGTCGGGTCGGTCGCAGAGCGCGCTGGAGTTCGTAGAGGACGCGCTCGGGTCGAACGACGTGCCGGGCCTGCACGACGCGGCCGCGCGGGCGCTCCTCCACCTCGCCATGGACGACGCCACGAAGCTCAAAGAGGCGGAGGAGGAGGCGAAGAAGGCGGTCGCGGCGCGCGCCGACGCGCATTTCGTCGTGACGCTCGCGAGCATCCTCGACCGCGAGGGCAAGTCGGCCGACGCCGTGAAGGCCCTGAGCGACGGCTACGCGAGCACCAAGTCGTCCGTGATCGCGGCCAAGCTGGGCGAGATGGCGTTCCGGGAGGGCGAATACGGGAAGGCGCTCCCGGGCCTGGCCCTCCTCGCGGAAAAGGACCCGCACGGAGCCGCGGCGCTCGCGGTCGCGCACGCCCGCCTCGGCGACGCGAAGGAGGCGCGGGCCGCGTTGCAGCGGCTGCTCAAGGTGGCGCCCGACGAGAAGTCCGTCGCCGCGGGGATCGAGCTGCTGCTCGGCGATCCGGCGGCCGCGCGGGGCTACGTGACGGCCGACGCGGACCACGGCTGGTGGTTCCAGAAGACGTACGCGCTCGAAGGGAACGCGGACAAGGTAAAAGCGCTGGTCGGCGAGGGCGCCGGCGACGGATCGCGCGGGAACGAGGAGAAGCTGCTGCTCCTCTTGGAGGCGCGCCTCCGTCAGGCGCTCGGCGCGAAGGCCGCGGCGTTCCAGAAGGGCGTGCTGGAGGCGCGGCACACGGCCGCGAGGGGCCACGTGGCCGCGGCGACGGTCCCGGACGGCGGGGTCGAGGAGCCCGTGACGCTGAAGTCCATGGGGTTCATGGGCCGCTACGTGACCTACCGCACGAACGTGGAGGGCGCCTTCTTCTCGCCCCAGGGCATCCAGCCGTACATCTGGCAGAAGGACGGGAAGGCGTACTTCTCCCTCGCCATGCTCGGCCAGTCGGATTGCGAAAAGGACAAGACCCGCCTGTTCCCGTTCAACCCCGTGGAGATCAAGAAGGGCGACGGGAACGTCGAGGTGAAGGTCCCCGGAAGGGACGAGGGGTGGGACACGACCGTCGAGGTCTTCCAGTCCGGCGCGAAGGCCCTCTACGAGGGCGACCACGCCAAGGCCGTCGAGTCGTTCACGAAGGTCGCGACGACGGAGCCCGCCTGGGCGAGGGCCGCGCTCTTCGGCGCGGTGGCGAAGGCGCTCGGCGGCGACGCGAAGGGCGGCGCCCAGATGGCCGCGGAGGCGGAGAAGGGCCTCGACCCCGGCGACGACGAGGCGCGGATCGTCGCGATGCTCACCGAGGCCCTGGGCGGCCTCGACGTGAAGCCGTCGGCGAAGGCGTGGGCCGAAGGCCTGGAGTCGCGCTGCCAGCGCCACATCGACGAGCTGTAGCAGCCACGACCCGCCGGGGATCGCCCGAGGGGACCCGGGCGATCGTCGACCCAGCCGGACCGAGGTGGCGGGTCGCCCCCTCCCACGCGATCCAAACGGGATGTCGTCGTCTACGGGCGCCGGTGGATGGTGGGGGAGGGAGGGCGGGCCGACATGATGACGGAGCGCCCCCTCCCACGCGATCAGAACGGGATGTCGTCGTCTACGGGCGCCGGTGGATGGTGGGGGAGGGAGGGCGGGCCAACATGATGACGGAGCGCCCCCTCCCACGCGATCCAGAACGGGATGTCGTCGTCTACGGGCGCCGGTGGATGGTGGGGGAGGGAGGGCGGGCCAGCATGATGACGGAGCGCCCCCTCCCACGCGATCCAAACGGGATGTCGTCGTCTACGGGCGCCGGTGGATGGTGGGGGAGGGAGGGCGGGCCGACATGATGACGGAGCGCCCCCTCCCACGCGATCAGAACGGGATGTCGTCGTCTACGGGCGCCGGTGGATGGTGGGGGAGGGAGGGCGGGCCAGCATGATGACGGAGCGCCCCCTCCCACGCGATCAGAACGGGATGTCGTCGTCTACGGGCGCGTAGTCGTCCTGAGGCGTCTCCCCGACGCCCGCCGGCTGGGGCTGGGTGCGCGCGGGCGCGTGCGAGCCGCCGTAGCCGCCGCCGCCGCCGCCCTGTCCGTCCTGCTGGCTGTCGATGAACTGGAAGTTCTCCGCCACGACGGACAGCTTCGAGCGGCGCTGGCCGTCCCGTTCCCACGAGTCGAAGCGCAGGCGACCCTCGATGAAGATCTGCCGGCCCTTCTTCATGTAGCGGTGGATCGTCTCGCCCGTGCGGCCCCAGGCCTCCACGTCCACGAAGGCGGTCTCCTCGACGCGCTCGCCGCTGTCGCGGCGCGTGTACGAACGGTTGACGGCGAGGCCGAAGCTCACGACCGTCTGACCGGTGGACGTGGTGCGGCTCTCGGGATCGCGGGTGAGCCGGCCGATCAACAGGACCTTGTTCAAGTTGGCCACGAGGGGTCTCCTCCGGCGCGCGTGGGTTCGGTCGCGGGTCGCTTCCACGGGGTCGGGACACGCGCGCGCTTCGAGTTGCGGTCTTCGTAGTATGCTAGCGGGGGTGACCGACAGGGCCGGGCGCCGGGGCCCGGGGGTAGCCTCCCAGGCCGCGCGATCGGGCCCGGGGGCCGGTCGGGGAGGCAGGCCGGGATGGGAAACGAGCGTCGCCGACATCAGCGCGTCCGAGCCGAGGTCCCCCTCCGCCTCCTGAACGAGCAGGGGGACGAGGAGCCCTTCGAGCTGGTGGACCTCTCCGAGTCGGGCGCGCGCATCACGTGCCGTCACCCGATCAACGCCATGACCCGGATCCGCGTGGCCATGCTCCTGCCCGGGCGCGCCGTGGGACACGACGGCGACGTCCGGCTCGACACCACGGGCGTCGTGGTCTGGAGCCACCGGGCCGAGGACGGGCGCTACGACACCGGGGTGTTCTTCTCCGACCTGGAGGACGAGCAGCGCGGTCTCCTGCAGGCGTTCGTGGACGCCGCGGGCTGATCGCCGACACGGGACCCGGGCCGGCCGAGGCCGGTCGCGATCGCGCCCCGGCGCCGTGCGAACGGGAGGATGGATGCCGACGAGCGAGCCGTTCGTCCACGAGACGGCCGTGGTGGACCGCGGTGCGATCCTCGAGCCCGGGGTCATGGCGTGGCACTTCGTCCACGTCTGCGCCGGCGCGCGCGTCGGCGAGGGCACGGTCCTCGGCCAGGGGGTGTACGTGGGCCCCGGCGTGGTCATCGGCCGCGGGTGTCGCGTCCAGAACCACGTCTCCGTGTACGCGGGCGTCTCGCTCGCCGACGAGGTCTTCGTGGGCCCGAACGCGAGCTTCACGAACGTCCGGACGCCCCGCGCGCACGTCTCCCGGCGGGAGGAGCTCGCGCCCACGCGGGTGGAGCGCCGCGCGACGATCGGCGCGAATGCGACGATCGTCTGCGGCGTCTCGGTGGGGGAGCGCGCGTTCGTGGGCGCAGGCTCGGTCGTGACGAGGGACGTGCCGCCCGGGGCGCTCGTCGTCGGGTCGCCCGCACGCGCCGTCGGACACGCGTGCGAGTGCGGCGAGATCCTCCGGGGCGAGGGGCCCGTCCGGACGTGCGCTCGCTGCGGCGAGGCCTGGCGCGTCGAGACGGGAGGCGGGGCCTTCCCCGAGCCCGGGGTCCGGTCGTGAGGGAGGCCCTCCTGCCGGCCTTCTTCGCGCTCGCGGGGCTCTCGGTGGGCTCGTTCCTGAACGTCGTCGTGTGGCGGCTCCCCCGGGGCGAGAGCCTCGTCCTGCCGCGGTCGCACTGTCCCCGGTGCGGCACGACGATCGCGTGGTTCGACAACGTCCCGCTCCTCTCCTGGATCCTCCTCCGCGGCCGGTGCCGCGCGTGCGGCACGCGGATCTCGCCGCGCTACCCGCTCGTGGAGCTCCTGACGGGCGTCCTCTTCCTGCTCGCCTGGCACGGGTGGCCGGCCGACCCCGTGACGGCGGGGGTCGTGGCCGCCGCGCTGGCGGCGCTCCTGGCGATCTCGCTGATCGACTGGGAGCACAAGATCATTCCGGACGCGATCAGCAAGCCCGGGATCCTCGTGGCCATCCTCGTGGCGCCCGCCACGGGGCTCCACCCGGAGGGGTGGGCCGGTGCGCTCAAGCCCGCGCTCTCCGACTGGCTGCACGCGGCGGCCGGCGCCGCGGTCGGGGCGGCGGTGATCCTCGCCATCCGGTGGCTCGGCGCCCTCGCGTTCCGGAAGGAGGCGATGGGGCTCGGCGACGTGAAGCTCCTCGCGCTGATCGGCGCGCTGGTCGGGCCCCTCGGCGTGCTCTACGTCCTGGTGATCGCGTGCGTCGGCGGTGCGACGATCGGCCTCCTCCGCCTCCTCTGGGCCCGCCGGCGGCCGCTCGCGTTCCCCCTGGTCGTGCGCCCGGCGGTCGGGCCGTCCGTCGAGCTCCCGGGCGCGCGGATCGAGGGCGAGGACCTCGTGTTCCAGGGCCCGGGGACGCCGCCACCCGGGCCGGCGAAGGTGTCGATGACCCTGCCGGCCGCGGGGATCCTGGAAGACCACGACGCCCTGGTCGAGGTGCGGGGGGAGATCCTCCCGGCGCCCCCCGGACCCGAGACGGGCGTGTGGCGCGTCCACGTGACCGAGGCGCGCGACGAGGACCGGGAGCGGCTCGATCTCTTCGCCGCCTCGCTCCGCTACGTGCCGTTCGGGCCCTTCCTCGCGCTCGGCGGCGCGGCGCTGCTCCTCTTCGGGCCGCAGGTCGTGTGGTTCATCACCGAGGGGTGGCCGCGCTTCGTCCGGGGACGGTAGCCGACGGCGCGCCGTCGCCCACGCGCGGGACGGGGACGAGCCATCGTGGACCGCGCGTCGCGCGTTCGGCGGCCCGCCCCCGCGTGCTCGCCCGCGGCGTGACGGCGCCGCGCGAGGCGCGCCGCGGCGACCCCGTGTCGCGCGCGGGCCGCGGCGCGCGCCCCGGCGCGGACCGTTCGTTCGGCGCGTGCGCTCCCGACGCGCGACCAGGCGTTCCGGGCGCGGCCGTCGCGCGGGTGTCCCGGGAGCGTCGGTGGGGCGCGGTAGACCATGTCCGAGGAGGTTCCCCGACGCGCGCCGACGAGATCCCCAGCCGCCGCCCCTCGGGAGCGAACCCTGATTTTGCCCCAAGATCTTGTATTTCCGACTTGACGGAGCGCGGAGGTGGGGTTGCAATCCCGAGTGGCTCGCGACGCGCAGGAGGGGCGCCCGAATCCGGGTCGCCGCCGGGGAGCCTGCCCCGCCGGCGCGCGGGCCCGAGGGACGCGAAGGACAGGGACGCGAAGGACAGGGACGCGAAGGACAGGGACGCGAAGGACAGGGACGCGAAGGATCATGAGGATCGGCGAGGATTCGAGGGAGGTGCCCATGCGCGGTGGACTCGTGCGGAGTGTTCGGATGCGAGGTGATTCGATGACGAGTGGAAGCGGGACGCTCGAACGTGCGACGTCCTCCGTCGTGCTCGGTCGGAGCGTGATGGCCGTCCTGGCCGGGGCGGGCGTCCTCGCGGCGCTCCTCCAGGCGGGGTGCGCGACGAGGAACGTGGCGAAGGACCGCCTCCGTGTCGTGGAGGCCGAGGCGATCGACTCCCGCCAGCGCGCCTCGACCGCCGAGACCGCGGCGCACGAGGCCCAGCTGAACGCGGACAGCGCGACGGCGGACGCCCAGCGGAGCAAGACCGAGTCCGCGCTCCTTCGCAAGGAGGCGGAAGGCCTTCAGGCCGACGCCGTGCGGGGCCAGCTCGCGCAGCAGCAGCTCGAGTACGTCCAGCGCGACCAGGCCCGTCGCGTCGGCGAGGTGAACCATCTGCGCTCGCAGGTGTCGGACCTCGTGAGCCAGGTGTCGGACCTGGCCTCGAAGCCGACCCCCGTCGTCGAGAAGGCCCCGATCGAGTACCGGCCGAGCGCCGCGATCGAAGCGTTCCGCCGCGACCTGGAGGCGAAGCTCCGCGCGGCGGGCATCATGCTTCCCGTCGAGACGCGCAGCACGCAGGGCGGCGAGGAGCGCGTGGCCGTGGTCCTGCGCGGCGCGTTCCCCGCGGGCAAGGCCTCGCCCGCCTACGACATGACCGCGGTGAAGGCGATCGTGGGCCTCGGCGAGCTCATCGCGAGCGAGTACCCCGGCAGCCACGTGCGCGTCGAGGGCCACACGGACAGCGACCCGATCAAGTCCTCGCCCTGGCCGAGCAACGAGGCCTTGTCGCTCGCCCGCGCCAGCTCGGTGAAGGACCTCCTCGCGAAGGCCGGCGTCTCGCCGGCGCTGATCGAGACGGTCGGTCGCGGCGCCGCGGTGCCGCTCGAGACCGGAACGACGAAGCGCGCGAAGGAGACGAACCGTCGCGTCGAGATCTACATCCTCCCCAAGACGTAGCCCCCGCGGCTTCCCCCCCCCTCCCGCGGCCTCCCCCATCGCACCCCCGGAAGCGAGAAGACCCCGATGGCCGAAGCCGAGTCGATGTCCGACCGAGAGATCAACCAGAAGACCAACCCGAAAGGGTCGATGACGGCGTCCGCACGAGACGGACGCGCCCCGGAGCGAACGACCATGGCAAAGAGCGCCCTCTTCGCGATCCTCGCGACGTCCCTCGTCGCGGGCGGCCTCGGCGGCTGTCGGAGCGCGCGCGCGCCGGCGAGCCCGTCCGCCGTCGCCGCGGCCCCGCGGACCGTGTACTACCCCTCGTCCCCGCCCCCGGCACCGACCTACGGGCCGGTGACCGTGGCTCGAACGCCCGCGCCGCCTCCGCAGCCGGCGTTCCCCCCGAGCGGCACCCCGGACGGCGCGTCGGCCGACGACGGCGCCTCCGGCTTCCCCGCCGCGGCCCCCTCGGACATGGCCCAGGCCCCGGCCGTGAACCCCGTGCCCACCATGATGGACAACGCGAGCGCGGGGGCGGACCTCGACGTCGCCATCAACCAGCTCGCGGACGACGTGCAGCGGCTCGACCGGCAGATGAAGCAGGCCGCGACGCAGCCGGGACCCTCGGCCCCGATCGGCGCCCGCCCGATCGCCGCCGGCTCGGAGGCGCGCGCCGCGGCGTTCGCCGCCCAGCTCCGCCGGAGCACGCACGGCGAGGTCGAGCAGAACGGGAACGTGGTCATCGTCCGGATGTCCGACGCCTTCCGCCCCGGCTCGGACAAGCTGAAGCCGGACGCGACGATCACCACCACGCTCCTCGCCACGGCGAGCGCACTCGAGAGCGCGGGCGCCCGCGAGGTCCGCGTCGTCGGGCACACCGACTCGACCCCGATCAAGAGGTCGAAGTGGCCCAGCAACCGGGCGCTCTCGCAGGCCCGGGCCCAGACCGTGGCCGCCGAGCTCTCCCGGCACGGGGTGCCGGCAGGCCACCTCGAGGTCCTCGGCCGCGGGTCGGAGGAGCCGATCGTCGCCAAGGAGAAGAGCGAGGCCGACCGCGCCCGCAACCGGCGGGTCGAGGTCCACGTCGAGTTCTGACGGGAGCGAACCGGTCCGACCGGGGCCCGCGTCGTTTCGGCCCTCGTCGGCCGGGACCCGACGGGCCCGGGTCCCATCGGCCCGGATTCCTGGGACGGGGGGCGGCGAGGCCGCCCCCCGTCCTCGTTTTCGGGGCCCCGCGCGAACGGTCCCCCCCCGGCGGGACGCGCCCGCCCGGCGCGGCTTTCCCTCGCCTCCGAGCCTTCCCCGCGCCGAACGGCGTTCAAGCGGCCTTCGCGGCGGGTCGATAGGGTCGCACCGGCCTCGCCTGAGCGGTGTGGCCCTGTCCGAGAGGTGAGGGACCCCATGGCCAGCATCCCGATCGAGGAGCTCCTGCAGACCCTCGTGGACAACGGGGGGTCGGACCTCCACATCTCGGCCGGCTCCCCTCCCAAGATCCGGGTGGACGGCGAGCTGCTCGACACCGAGTACGAGCCCCTCCGCCCCGAGGACACGAAGAGCCTCATCTACTCCTTCCTCACGGGCGACCAGATCGCCCGCTTCGAGAAGGACTACGAGATCGACCTCTCGTTCGGGGTCGAGGGCATGGGCCGGTTCCGCGTGAACGTCTTCTACCAGCGGGGCACCGTCGCGGCGGTGCTGCGCGTCATTCCGTACAACGTGAAGAACTTCGAGGAGCTGGGCCTCCCCCGGAAGATCTGCGAAGAGATCGGGAGCCTCCCGCGCGGTCTGGTGCTCTTCACGGGCGCGACGGGCAGCGGAAAGTCGACGTCGCTCGCCGCGATGCTCGACCACATCAACAACACGCGCTGCGGGCACGTCGTGACGGTCGAGGACCCGATCGAGTTCCTCCACCGCAACAAGAACTGCCTCTTCAACCAGCGCGAGATCGGCTCGGACACGCAGGGATTCCATCGGGCCCTGAGGAGCGCCCTCCGGCAGGACCCCGACGTGGTCCTGGTCGGCGAGATGCGCGACATGGAGACGATCGAGGCCGCGCTCACGATCGCCGAGACCGGCCACCTGACGTTCGGCACGCTGCACACCAGCGACGCGGTGCAGTCGATCAACCGCATCGTGGACGTCTTCCCGTCCCACCAGCAGCAGCAGGTGCGCACGCAGCTCTCGTTCGTCATCCAGGCCGTGTTCTGCCAGCAGCTCCTGCCCATGTCGCGCGGCGCGGGTCGCGTGCTCGCCCTCGAGATCATGGTCGCGAACTCGGCCGTCCGCGCCCTGATCCGCGACGACAAGGCGCACCAGATCTACAGCATCATCCAGACGGGTGGACGTCAGGGCATGCAGACCATGAACCACTCCCTCGGGGAGCTGGTCCGCCGCAGCATGATCACCCTCGAGGCGGCGCTGACCCACAGCAGCGACCCCGAGGACCTGAAGCGCATCCTGGGGCGCGCCTAGGAGAGGTCGATGGTCAGCTTCAGCCGCCGAATCGTCCGCATCCTCGAAGAGAGCGGGCTCGCCGACATGGAGACGCTCGCACAGGCGAGCCAGGTCGCGGCAAAACAGGAGAAGTCGGTCACCGACTTCCTTCTGGAGCGCAAGATCTTCAGCGAGGAGGAGCTGCTCGGGATCCTCGCGGACCACCTGGGCGTCCCGCCGGTGGACCTGAAGCGCGTGACGCCCCAGGACGACCTGCGGGAGGTCGTGGACCAGGATCTCGCGACCGCGACGGGCTGCGTCCCCCTCTCGAAGCTCGGCGGGGTGCTCACGGTCGCGGTCTCGAACCCGTTCGACGTCGTCAAGCACGACGACCTGCGGATCAAGACGAGCTGCGAGCTCCGGCTCACGCTGGCGCTGGAACCGCAGATCATGCAGCTCCAGCAGAAGTACTACCAGCGGGGCGACAACGGCCTGAAGGAGCTGCTCACCGACGAGGACCCCGAGATGGTCCTCAAGGAGCAGGCGCAGGAAATCGTCGACAT
Source organism: uncultured Planctomycetota bacterium (assembly GCA_963752285.1). Lineage (GTDB taxonomy): Bacteria > Planctomycetota > PLA2 > PLA2 > JAEUHO01 > CAVVXN01. The sequence goes on along the minus strand of CAVVXN010000005.1, from coordinate 2,112,860 downwards.
CGCCCAGGCGGCCACCGAAGAGGACACCGCCCCGGTCATCAAGCTCGTCAACCTGATCATCTACAACGCGATCAAGCAGAAGGCGTCGGACATCCACGTCGAGCCGTTCGACAAGCGCGTGGTGGTCCGGTACCGCGTGGACGGGAACCTCCACGACGCCATGGAGCCGCCGAAGCGCCTGCAGAACGCGATCACCAGCCGCCTCAAGATCATGGCCGACCTCGACATCGCCGAGAAGCGCCGCCCGCAGGACGGCAAGTTCCAGGTGAAGGCGGAGGGGCGTCAGATCGACTTCCGCGTCTCGAGCCTCCCCACGCTGCACGGCGAGAAGGTCGTGCTGCGTATCCTCGACGCGACGAACCTGGCTCTGAACCTCGACGGGCTCGGGTTCGAGCCGAAGGCGCTGAAGGACTTCCGCGACGCGATCAGCGCGCCGTACGGGATGATCCTCGTGACGGGTCCGACGGGCTCGGGCAAGACGACCACGCTCTACAGCGCGGTCAAGGAGATCATGACGCCCGACCAGAACTTCGTCACGGTCGAGGACCCCGTCGAGTACCAGGTCGAGGGCATCAACCAGGTGCAGGTGAACCCCAAGAGCGGGCTCACGTTCTCCTCGGCCCTGCGCTCCATCCTGCGTCAGGACCCGGACGTGGTGATGGTCGGCGAGATCCGCGACACCGAGACGATCGACATCGCCGTGAAGGCCGCCCTCACGGGCCACCTCGTGCTCTCGACGCTCCACACGAACGACGCCGCGAGCACCCTGACCCGTATGACGGACATGGGGGTGGACCCGTTCATGGTCGCGTCCTCCACCCTGCTCGTCTCGGCGCAGCGGCTGATGCGCCGGCTGTGCCCGCACTGCAAGCAGCCCTACGAGGCGCCGGCGGAGCGCCTGAGGGACATCGGCCTTTCCGAGCAAGACATCACGGACCGTCCCACGCTCTTCCAGGCGAAGGGCTGCGGGCGCTGCACGCAGGGCTACGCCGGGCGCTTCGCGATTCTCGAGACCCTTCCGATGACCGACAACGTGAAGCGGATGATCGTCCAGGGACGCTCCGCTGTCGAGGTGCACCACGCCGCGCTCGACGCGGGCATGATCACCCTGCGTCGCGCCGCGCTCCTGAACGCCATGCGCGGCACGACGAGCGTCGAGGAGGTGCTGCGGGTCACCATCTCCGACCAGCGCCGCGCGCGACAGGGCGCCGTCGTCGCCGACGAGGCCGAAGTGGTCTGAGCCCCACCCGGACCGACCAGGAGCCCCCATGCCCACCTTCAAGTACAGCGCGGTCGGATCCGACGGACGCACCGTCCGGGGTTCGCTCGACGCCACCAGCCAGACCGATTGCGTGGACGAGCTGAAGCGCAGGAACCTGACGCCGCTCCAGATCGAGGCGAAGCGGGGCGGGCGTCTCCGCGCGCCGCCGCGCCGCGCGCCGGCTCCCGGGGCGAGCTCGGCCCCCCGTGCGGCCGCGCCCAAGAAGGGCGGCTGGCTCGCGCTCGAGCTCGGCGGGGCGAAGCCCGGCGTCAAGAAGAAGGAGGAGATCGTCCTCTTCACGCGCCAGCTCTCGACGATGATCTCGGCCGGCATCCCTCTGCTCGAGTGCCTCGAGATCCTCCAGGAGCAGGCGGAGTCGAGGCAGTTCGGACTGCTGCTCGACGACGTGATCACCGGCGTCCGGAGCGGAGAGGACCTCAGCACGGCGCTCGACCGCCACCCCAAGGTCTTTACCGACGTCTACATCAGCATGATCCGCGCCGGCGAGGCGTCCGGTCAGATCGACGAGATCCTGGGGCGCCTGGCCGAGTACCTCGAGGCCTCGCAGCGGCTGAAGCGCGACATCAAGAGCGCCATGACCTATCCGGTCGTGTCGTTGATGATGATCTTCGGCATCACCACCTTCCTGATGCTCGGGATCGTCCCGAAGTTCAAGGAGGTCTTCTCGACCCTCGACATCGAGCTCCCCGGCCTGACGCGCGGCATCCTCGCGTTCTCGGACTTCTGCCGCGAGCGCTGGGACGTGCTCCTCGCGGCCATCGTGCTCTCCGTCATGCTCCTCGTCGTCTACAAGCGGACGAAGCGCGGGCGGCGCCAGTGGGACTGGCTCATGCTCCACGTGCCGATCTTCGGCCCCCTCTTCCGCAAGGTCGGCCTGTCACGCTTCTCGAAGACCTTCGCCACGATGCTCAAGTCGGGCGTGCCGATCCTCGGCTCGCTCGAGATCGTGGCCGACACGTCGGGCAACGTGATCATCGCGGAGGCCGTGCTGAACGCCCGAGAGAACGTGCGGCAGGGCGAGACGCTGGCCGAGCCGCTGGCCCAGAGCCAGGTCTTCCCGCCGATGGTGACCCGCATGGTGAGCATCGGCGAGAAGTCGGGCTCGCTCGAGATGCTGCTCGAGAAGATCTCCGAGTTCTACGACGAGCAGGTCCGGGCCACGGTGAAGCAGCTGACGAGCCTGATCGAGCCGATCATGATCGCCACGATGGGCATCCTGGTCGGTATGATCTGTCTCGCGGTCTTCCTGCCGATCTTCGAGCTCCAGAAGCAGCTCGCGCACTAGCCCGCGTCGTGGCTGGCGACCCGACCGCGATGGAGGCCCCCTTGGCTCGTGGCGTGGCGTTCGACGGGCGCGGGGAGGCCCCCGCGCCGGCCGGCGGCGGGGGGCCCACGTCCTGGCGGCGCCGGCACCCGGTGCTCGCGCGCTCGATCCTCTACGGGGCCGGCCTCGTCCTCGCCGTCGTCGGAATCCAGCTCTACCTCGCGCGCCGCGCGCTGAACGCGGCCGACCACCTCGCCTACCTCGAGGCCCGGCTCGACGATCTCGACCTGCTCGCCGGCCTTCCGTCGGGCGCCGCCGAGATCCAGAAGGTCCTCCGGTCGGAGCTGGCCGACCCCGCGCTCCCCCCGTCGCTCCGTCAACGCGCGCTGCGGGTCGAGGCGCAGCTCGCGTCCGGGTCGAAGCGCCCGGCCGAGGCGCTCCGGCTCCTCGACGAGGCGCGTGCGCTCGCGAGCGCGCCGGACGCACGCCGGGCGCTCCTCGTCGAGCGGAGCGAGGTGCTGCAGGCGCTCGGGCAGGGCGACGAGGCGCTCCGAGAGCTCGACCTCGCGGGCGCTCCCTGGCCGAACCCGACCCTCGAGACGCTGCGGCGGCTCGAGGGCGCCTGGATCCGGTCCGAGACGGGGGCGAAGGACGACGCCGCGCGTGACCTGGACCAGGTGCTCCAGGACGTCCCGAACCCCCCGCCCGACGTGCCGCCCGTGGCGATCGGGTTCGGGCGGACGAGCCTCCTCCAGGCGCTGGTGAAGGTGGCGGGCCTGCGGGCCCGGATCGCGCCCGAGGGCGCCGACGCCTCCTGGCGCCGACTGGCCGCCCTCGCGCCCGGCGACTATGCGGCCCTCGAGGCCGCCGCGCGCGGCCTCTTGGAGGCGAAAGACCCGGCGGCCCGCGAGGTCTGGGCGCGGGCGAAGCGCCTCGATCCCCGCCAGGCCGCGGCCCGCGAGGCTCGCGACCCGGCGTTCGGCGCCCTCGCCTCCGGCCCTCAAGAAGTCCTCAAGTCCGACGGCGAGGGGGGTCGATAGGGCGCCGGGTACGGAGGTCTCACCCACCTCCGCACCTGAGTCCGGAGGTCCCCTCGCGGGACGAGGGCTCCGCCCACGTTTCCTCGGCCCGGGGAGGTGTGGACGGGGTCGGGCGCTCACTGCGCCTTCGCCGGCTCTCCCCGTCGGGCCATCCCCCCAGGAATCCAAAGGGAGAACAGAGTCCATGTCCCGCAATCAGAAGGGTTTTACGCTGATCGAGCTGATGATCGTCATTGCGATCATCGCGATCATCGCCGCCATCGCCATCCCGAACCTCCTGGCCGCGCGTCTGTCGGCCAACGAGACGGCGGCGATCGCGACGCTCCGCAACATCGTGTCGTCCGAGGCGCAGTTCCAGCAGGGCGCCAAGGCGGACGCCGACAACGACGGGTCCGGTGAGTACGGCGCGTTCCAGGAGATGGCCGGGAAGATCTACGGCCGCCTGGCCGCGGCCCTCGTCCCGCCCGTCCTCTCGACCGGCTTCCAGAACGTGAACGCGAACGGTGAGGTCACCCGCTCGGGTTACTTCTTCGAGCTCTACCTGCCCGACGCGGGCGGCGACGGCCTCGTGGGCGATGTCGCGGGTAACGTCGCGAACATCGACGCCGACCTCTGCGAGACGACCTGGTGCGCGTATGCGTGGCCGGTCAACTACAACCAGAGCGGCAACCGCACGTTCTTCACGAACCAGGCTGGTGACGTCCTCGCCATCGAGCTGCCGGCGTACAGCGGCACGGGCAACGGCCCGTCGGGCGACGCGGCGTTCGCGGTGGCGAACACGATCACCGGTGCGACGGACATCGGCGGCGCTGGCAACAGCGGCGCGCCGGCCGGCACCGTCTGGAAGCAGGTCAACTAACGACCTCGTTCCACGATCTCTGGGCGTCCCTCGGGGCGCTCTCGAGAGGCCGCGACCCCCGGGTCGCGGCCTCTCTTTCTTTGCCCCGGACGTGACCGCCACGGTTCGCCGCGCGATGGTCGTCCATGGCCCCCGGTCCGGACCCCCGTCTCGCGTGGCTTCGGCTCGCGCTCGCGGACGGGGTCGGCCCTCGGACCGCCCGGCGACTCGGGGACGCGCTCGGCGGCGTCGTCCCGGCCGCACACGCGCCGCGCGCGGCGATCGTCCGCGCGCTCGGGCTCCGGCGCGGCGAGGCCGTCCACCGCGCGCTCGCGGCGACGAGACCCCGGCGGGTGCTCGACGAGGCCGAGGCGCTCGGCCAGCGCGTGCTCGTCCCGTCCGACGAGGACTGGCCCGAGCCTCTCGCGGCCCTCGCCGACCCGCCGCTGGCCCTGTTCGCGCGGGGGCGGCTGCCACCGAAGGGCGTTCCCGCGGTGGCGATCGTGGGAACGCGAGCCGCGGGCGCGTACGGACAGCGCGTCGCGACCCACCTCGCCCGCTCTCTCGCCGCGCGCGGCGTGTTCGTCGTGAGCGGGCTCGCCCTGGGGATCGACGCCGCGGCGCACCGCGGCGCGCTGGTCGGCGGCGCGGGGGGCACGCTGGGCGTGCTCGGCTGCGCGATCGACGTGCCGTATCCCATCGAACACCAGGCCCTGAAGGAGGAGATGCTCGACCGCGGCGGCCTCCTCTCGGAGCACCCGCCGGGCACCGCGCCGCGGCCGGGCTTCTTCCCGCGCCGGAACCGCCTCGTCGCGGCCCTCTCGCAGGTGGTCGTGGTCGTCGAGGCGCCCCATCGGAGCGGTGCGCTGCTGACGGCGGGCCTGGCCCTGGACCTCGGCCGCGAGGTCCTCGCCGTGCCCGGGCCGGTGGGGGTGGACGGTTTCCGCGGCTCGCACGGCCTCCTCAAGCGCGGCGCCGCGGGGCTCTGCGAGGGGCCCGGCGACGTCCTCCGCGCGCTCGGGATCGGCGAGCCGGGCGGGCCCGACGCCGCGATCCCCGCCCGCGAGCCCCCGCCGCCGGGCCCGGCGCTCCGCGTGTGGACCGCCGTCGAGGAGGCCGAGACCGTGGGCCTGGAGGAGCTCTGTCGCCGGACCGGCCTCGGTCCGACCGACGTCGCGGTGGGCGTGGCCGAGCTCGAGCTCGACGGGTACCTCGCCCGCGTCCCCGGCCTCGGCGTGCGGAGGGTCTGATCCGTCCCGGCGCGCGTCTAGGCGAAGAGCAGGACGACCGCGCGCACGACCAACGCCACCACGATCACGCCGGCCGTGAACGCGACGAACGTCCGCCGGACCTGCCCGGCCACCTCGCCCGCCGCGCGTCCCGCGCCGCCGACGACGGCCGACACGGCGAGCATGAGCGGCGGGAACCATACGAGATCGAGCCAGGTCACGAGCCCTCCTCCCACGGACGGCGCGGGAGGCCCTCCTCGGAGCGCGGCAGCTCGAGGGGGGGAGGCGCCTCTGGCGCGACGGGATCCGGCGCGGGGCCCTCCGGCGCCGCGCACTCGGGGGCCGGGCTGTCGGGCGCCGCGCTCGCGGGCGCCGGGCTCTCGGGCGACGGCGGCCCCTCGGGCGCCGGGCCCGTCGGCGCGGACGGAGTCGCCTCGAGGGCCCCGTCGGGAACGCCCTCACCGTTCGCCCCGGGCTCGGGCGGCACGTCCCCGCCGTCCGACTCCGCCTCCCGGCGCCGGAGCGCCTCCGCCTCGAGGGCTTCCACCCGCGCTCGCTCCCGGGCCCGGAGCCGGTCCGCCCGCGCGAGGTGCCACTCTCGTGCCTGCCGCTCGAGGCCGATCGACTCCCCGACCGCGTCGAGGACGGCGATCAGGTTGAGGAGGCCGGCGACCTGCACGTAGAGGCGGCCGACGTCGAACCATCGCGGGAGGTGGTCGAGGACGTGGCCGCGCGAGAGCGCGATCGCCGCGGCCGTCGGGAGCCCGAGGAGCACCTGGGCGAGGAAGTCGTACGGGTAGGTGCCCGGATCGACCACCGCGAAGTCCGTGAGGGCCCATCCGAGCGCGAACGGGGCGAGGATCGCGAGGAAGAAGAGCAGACCCTTTCGCGGCCGGCCGACGTACGCCTGGCCAAGGCCGGGAACGACGAGGCCCAGGACGGCGGCGAGCAGCGGACGGGGCGCCTGCGGCGGGCTCGGCTCCCGGGGCTCGACCTCCGCCTGCGCCTCCTCCTCGGGGTCTCGGGCGGGGATCTCCATCGCGGCCCCGCAGAATATCCACCGCGGGGGGCCGCCCCTCTCGATAATCGGGCCCGATGGCCCCCCGCGCCGACCTCGTGAACGAGACCCGCCTCCGTGTCCGCTACGGCGAGGTGGACCGTATGGGGGTCGCCTACCACGCCAACTACCTCGTCTACTTCGAGCAGGGCCGGACCGAGTACCTCCGGGCCCTCGGCGGCAGCTACCGCTCGCTCGAGGAGGAGGGGGTCCTCCTCCTCGTCGTGGAGACCGGGGCCCGCTACCTCGCGCCCGCCCGGTACGACGACCTGCTCACGGTCCGGACGCGGATCGCCCAGGCGAAGGGCGTCCGGATGCGGTTCGAGTACGAGGTCTTGCGGGACGAGGAACTCCTCGCCACGGGTTTCACGGTCCTCGCCTCGGCCGACCGACACGGCCGACCCCGCCGGCCTCCGGCGGCGTTCCTCGAGCGGGTGCGGGGACCGGCGGGGAGCCCGCCGCAGAGCCCGCCAGAGACCGCGGGCGGGAAGAACGGGGGCCCGGTGGGGGTCCAAGCATCGCCCCGGGGGGACGTCTCATGACAGCCAGGTCGAACCTCGCCCTCGCCCTCGTCCTCGGCGCCGCGCTCGCCGCCTGCCGGCAGACGCCCAAGGGTCCCGCTCGGCCGACGCCGTCCGCGCAGGCGATCTCGCCGAGCCCGCTCCTCTCGACCGACCCCGCCTCGCTCCGCTTCCGCAAGGTGGACATGCTCATCTCGCAGTGGGACGTCGCGCAGGCGTCCGGCCAGGAGGACAAGGCGCAGGCGATCTTCGATCAGGTCCGAAGGGAGGTGGACGAGGGCTACGCCGACTTCGCGGCGGCCGCGGCGGGCGGGCGTGGTCTCCAGCTCCAGTACCTCGCGGCCAGCGCGCTCGGCTTCACGACGCGCCCCGAGGCGACGAAGCTGCTCGTGGACCACCTGACGGAGGCCGACCCGAAGCTCCGCGGCAACATCCTGATCGCGTTGAAGCTCCGGGCCGACCCGGCGACGCCGATCCTGCCCGTGCTCCAGCAGGTCGCGTCGAGCGCGCCCGAGCCGCGGCGGTACGCGCCCCTCGCCATCGCGAACGTGCTCGAGGCGCGGCGGAAGACGCCGCAAGGCGTGGACGACGCGACCGAGCGCCAGGTGGCCCAGACGCTCTCGGGCGTCGTCGCGGACCGGGACCCCTACGTGCGCCTCCACGTGGCGAAGGCCCTGGGCGAGCTTCGCCGCCCCGGCGCCTACGACCTCCTCATGATCCTCATGAAGGACGAGTACCCGCGGATCCGCCTCGCCGCCGCCGCGGGGCTCGAGCGCGTCGCGGACCCGCGGGGCTTCCCCGAGGTGGTGCGGCTGCTCGGTGACTCGCCCGACGAGTCGAAGCTCGTCGTCCGCGAGCTCCTCGCCTCGTACGGCGGCAAGATCCGCGGGACGTCGCTCTCCGAGGACGAGAAGGCGCGGCTCGGGACGAGCACGGAGGCGTGGTACGCCTGGTACGACGCGCTGCGACAGGAGCGAGGCTGGCCGGTGGACGAGCGCTACCTGGGGGTGGGGAATCCCGGAACGCGTGCGAGCGCCGGCGCCACCTCCCCGGCGGGGGGCGCGGCGCCCCCGCGCACGCCGCCCGCCCGCGGCCCCTCCGCCCCGACGACCGGGGGCTCGGGAACGCCCCCGCCGACCGTGATCCCCGCCCCGGCCGGCGTCTCCGGTCCGGTGGCGCCCTCGGCCACCGTGTCCGGGTACCCGGCCGACCGCTGAGGGGCGCGTTCCCGCCCGGCTCCCGACGGCTCATGGGTCGTCCCATCTAGAGGAGGGAGAGGGGATCGACGTCCCAGAGCTCCTCCACGCCGCGCGCCGGCCGCGGAGCCTTCCGGAGCACGTCGAGCGCGGCGCCGATCTCGCTCGCGCGGCCCGCCTTCACGAGCACGTGCTCGCGGTAACGCGCCTTCACGCGCGCGACGCTCGGCACGGCGGGCCCGAGCACCTGGACGCCCTCCCCGGCGGACGCCACGAGGCGGCGCGCGACCTCAGCCGCGCGTTCCGAGACCGGCTCGGGCGTGGGACCGCGCACGAGCACGCGCAAGAGCCGGCAAAACGGCGGGTAGCGGTGTCGGCGGCGGTCCTCGAGCTCGGACTCGGCGAAGCGCTCGTAGTCGTGGTGCGCCGCGAGTCGGATCGCCGCGTGGTCGGGCAGGGTCGTCTGGACGACCACGCGGCCCGGCGCGTCGCCTCGGCCCGCGCGGCCGGCCACCTGCGCGACCAGCGCGAAGGTCCGCTCGGCGCTCCGGAAGTCCGGCAGGACGAGCGACGTGTCGGCCGAGACGATGCCCACCAGCGTCACGCGGGGGAAGTGGAGACCCTTCGCGATCATCTGCGTCCCGACGAGCACGTCCACCTCGCCGCGCTCGAAGCGGCCGAGCACGCGCTCGTAGGCCTCGCGGGTCGCCATCGCGTCGGAGTCCATGCGCGCGACCCGGGCCTCGGGGAGCACCTCCAGCACCTCCGACTCCACCGTCTGCGTGCCCACGCCGCGGAGCCTCAGCATCGGCATCGCGCAGTCGGGGCACGCGCGCGGGGGGCGGCGCTCGTGCCCGCAGAGGTGGCAGAGGGCGATCTGGTCGTCTTGGTGGTACGTGAGCGAGACGTCGCAGTGATCGCATCGCATCACCCAGCCGCACCGGGGGCACGCGACGCTCGTCGCGAACCCGCGCCGGTTCTGGAGCAGGATCGCCTGTCCGCCGTCGCGGAGCGTCTCCTGGAGACGTACGCGAAGCGTCCGGCCGAGATGGCGACCCGCGGGCGGCCGCTCGTCGTTCCCGCGCGCGTCCACGATCGTCACGGTCGGCAGCGGTCGTCCGCCAATGCGCTCGGGCAACCGGAGCAGGCCGTACCGCCCGGACTGGGCGTGCCGCCACGACTCGAGCGCCGGCGTCGCGCTGCCGAGGACGACGGTCGCGCCGGCGTCCCTCGCGCGCACGAGCCCGACGTCGCGCGCGTGGTACCGCGGGGCGTTCTGCTGCTTGAACGAGCTCTCGTGCTCCTCGTCCACGACGATCAGGCCGAGGCGCGGCACGGGCGCGAACACGGCGCTCCGCGGGCCGATCACCACGTCCGCCTCGCCGCGCCGGATCCGCATCCAGGCGCGCGCGCGATCCGCGTCGGTCAGCCCGGAGTGGAGAACGGCGACGCGGTCGAAGCGCGCGCGAAAGCGCTTGACCGTCTGGGGCGTCAGGGCGATCTCGGGCACGAGCACGATCGCTTGTCGGCCGAGGCCGATCGCGGCCTCGATGCCGCGGAGGTACACCTCGGTCTTGCCCGACCCCGTGACGCCGAGGAGCAGGAACGGCGCGAAGACCTCGGCCTCGACCGCGCCGACCACGCGGCGGATCGCCGCGGCCTGCTCGGGGGTCGGCTCGGGGGGCGTCTCGCGCTCGGCGGGGGCGCGCGCGGCCTCCATCAGGGCGTCGTCCACGCCCCGCTCCTTCTCGACGACCACGGCGCCGCGACGTGCGAGGGTCCGGATCGGGCTGGCGGAGGTGCGTGCGCGTCGGCACAGGTCGGCGAGGAGGAAGCCCTCGGGGTGTCGGAGCAGGAGCCGGAGCACGCGCGTGCGCGGTCCGGGCGAGGGCTCTTCGGCGTCGATCGTCGGCGGGGGGGCGCCGGGCGCGAGCCGGACGCGCCGCCGCGCCGCGCCCTTGCCGCGTCGCCGGACGCCGCGCGGGATCATCGCGGTCAACGCCTCGCCGTACGACCCCCCGTAGTACCGCGCGACGAACCGGCCGAGTCCAAGGAGGCTCGGGGAGAGGACGGGCTCCTCGTCGGGGACCTCGGCGACGTCGAGGAGCCGCCCGGGCGCGCCCCCCGGACGTTCGTCCACGATGAACCCGATGCGCGCGCGGCCGCGGAAGGGGACGACCGCGCGGTGGCCGACCTTCGCGCGCGGCGCCATCTCCGGGGACACGCGATACGTGAAGACACGATCGACCGGGACGTCGAGCGCGACGGAGACGAGCACGTCGCCGTCGGTCGTCTCCGGGAAGAGCGGTGGGGAGGAGCGGCGCGACGGCACGCGCCGATTCTACGGGTGCGAAGGACGCGCGCGCCGGCGCGATCACTTCATGTCGGCGACCCAGCGCTTCACGATCGGGTACAGGCCGCTCGCGAAGCAGCGATCCAGGATCTCGTCGTACTTGGCCCGGCCGGCGTCCCGGTCGCCCGATCGGAACGCCTTCTGTGCCGCCACGAAGAGCTGGTCGGCCTTCGGGCCCTCGACGTGTTCGCGCTTCCGGTACGCCGCGAGGACCTCGGCCGCCGCCGGCGCGCCGCCGAACGCGAGCTTCCACGCGTAGAACTCGTCGACCCACGCGCCGCCCTCGCCCTTCTTCCACCGCTCGAGGAAGTGCTCGGCCTGCTTCGAGGCCTCCGCGTCGTACCGACGCGCCGCCGCGGCGAGCTTCGCGTCGGCGCCGATCGTCTTCGCCCGCGCGAGGGCGGCGCCGACGTCGTGCCAACGGCCCCGCTCCGCCGCCTCGTTCGCATACGCCGCGAGCGCGTCCGCGTCGGTCGTGCTCATGGCGTCGAGGAAGCCGATCGCGTCGTCGATCGGGAGGAAGTCGTAGGGGTGTCCGAGACCCGGCGAGATCAGGGTGGTGAGGGGGAACCCTGCGCCCTCGAAGCGGTCCCGGATGTACAGGGCCGTGTCGAACGGGACGACGTTGTCTTTCGTCCCGTGCACGATCGCGAGGGGCGTCGCGCGCTGGGCCGCCCGGAGCTTCTGGTCCTCGAACGCGTCCGGCTCGGCCTGGATCACCAGGCCGCCCGACACCGCGAACACGCCCGCGAGGCGCTCCGGGTAGTGCATGAGCAGGAGGTAGCTCATGAACCCGCCCTGGCTGTGTCCGCCGAGGAACACGCGGCCCCAGTCGAGCTCCTTCCCGAGCTCCGTGATCGCGTCGGCGACGAACGTCGGGCTCGCGCGGTCCGTGTACGGGTAGCCCTCGTACGTGCTCTTCCCCATCCAGTTCACGTAGTCGTAGTTGAAGCGGAGGTCGTCGGCCTCGCTCCACGAGGCCCACTGGTCGCCCTGGATGCCGACGATCATGTAGCGCTTCGCGAGCTCGGGCCAGTTCTTGGCCGTCACCCACACCATGCCCTTGGTGGTCCAGTTGCTGCCGTGGAGCAGCACGATCGCGTCCACGGGCTTTCCCCGCTTCCACCCGGTCGGCGGTCGCGCGAAGTAGAGCATCCCGTTCCCGGTGACGCCCTGTGCGATCTTGCCCGCCTCGAGCTTGGGACTCGGATCGAAGTCGTCCACCGAGAGACCGATCACGGCCGCCGGCGGGTTCTCGTCGGTGAGACCGAAGATGCGCTTCCCGTCGGGCGTCATCTCGATCCACACGTCGCCCTGCCACGTCGGTTTCGCGAGGTGCGCCTCGAGGCGACGACCCTTCGCCTTCCCCTGGATCGTCGCCCGGGCCGCCTGGCCCCACGGGCCCTCGACGCCGGCGCCCTTCTTCTCGAGGCGGAACATGCCGATCGAGGTGAGCCACGTCCCCGCGAAGTCCGCGTTCGGCTTCGTCTTCGCGTCCTCGTCCGGCTTCCAGCCGCGCCAGGCGCCGCTGCTCCCCTGCGGCTCCGTCCACGTTCCCTTGAACGCGTGGCCGCCCTTCTCCATCTCCCACTCGATGCGTCCCTCGACGCCCTGGAGCCGGTACGTCCCCTCGACCTTCGTGCCGTGGACCTCGCCCTCCACCGAGCCGCCGCGCCCGTAGGTTCCCTTCACGGACCTTTTGTCCTGTTGGAGCGTCAGCGCCCCCTCGTCGGTCACCCAGGTCCCGGCCCACGCGTCGCCCTTCGCGAGCGCGCGTCCCGCGCCGGGCCCCACGCCGATCATCACCCACACCAGGAGCGCGGGCACCGCCCACCGAGCTCGGGTCATCGTGCGTGAACGCATCGCCACCTCCCACGCTCTCACGGAGTCGAGAGCACCAACGTCGCCTCTTCGCCCGGCCGTGCGCACACGCGGCCCGACACCTCCTGGCCGCGCTCGTCGCGGCCCTCGCCCTCCACCGAAACCTCGGCCTCGGGCAGGCCGATTACGACGCACTCGTCCCCTCCGCACCACCGGCCCGTCACCTCGAACCCCCGTCCGCGCGCGCGCACGGTCGGCCACGGGCCCGGAGGCCGGACGACCTTCACGAAGACGGCGCCGCCGTGCGCCACGCGGAGCACCGCCTCGCGGTCGGACAGGCGGACCGCGGGCGCGTAGGCCGCGCCCCCGTCGCCGGACGGCCCCCAGTAGAGGGCGTACTCGAGGTCGGCCTCGACGCCGTAGAGCCAGAGCGTCCCGTCGCGCGCGAGCGGGAAGGCGCCCTCGTAAGCCGCGCGCTCCCCGCCTCGGCCGAACGCGGCGACGTGGAGGGGCGGACCGCCGCTCGCGAGGAGTCGCGGGTCGATCCCCAGGATGCGGACGTGAATCGACCGCCCGACGGGGAGCACGATCCGCGCCGCGCGCGTGCCCGTGTCGAGAGAGCACGCGCCCGCTGGCGCCGCCTCGCCGACGAAGGCGCACGAGACCTGCGCGCGCCAGTGTCCGGGGGGGAGGCCCGCCGCCTGGAACCGCCCCGCCGCGTCCGTCGTGAAGCGACGCACGGGCCCGTTCGAGACGAGCGCGACCGTCGCGCCGGGGACGGGGTCGCCTCGCGTGTCCACCACCGCCCCGTCGATCGCGAAGCCCGCCGGGAGCACGACCGTCGCGTCGTCGGGCCGCCAGGGCGAGATCGCCACGTCCTGGAGGTCCAGGCGGTCCCGGGGATGTGTGACCTCGAGGGCGAACGACGACGCGCCCGCCCCCTGGGCGGCCGGGGGCGTCGCGGTGCGCGGCATCGAGAGACGACCGTCGTCGTCGGTCTCGCCGACGACCGCGTCGCGGTCGAACGAGAATTCGGCGCGCCGTTCGACCACGCGCACGGACGCGCCGGAGACGGGGTCGCCCCGCGCGTCCAGCACCGTCACCACGCACACCCGCGCCGGCTCCTTCTGCGTCGCCAGAGCCCCCGCGTCGCACCCGGCCTCGCGCCCGGCCTCGTCGGGGCTCGCGGGCGCGTGGCCCACGAGCCTCGCCTCCTCGGCGATCCGGATCCGGGACGCGCCGTCTCCCGACGCCGCGACGCGCGACGGCGCGCCGGCACGAACGACGAGGACGCCCACGCCGACGACCACCGCGAGCGCCGGCCCGGCCCACGCCCACCCAGGGACCGGCCGAGAGAGGGCTCCGGGGCCCGCGGACCCGCCGCGGGGGAGGCGTCCGAGCGGGTGCAGCGCGAGGACCCAGGCCCGCCGGCTCTCGTAGCGTTCGTCGAGAAGGACGCGCAGCTTTCCGATCGCGCGCCGAAGACGCGTCTTCACGGTCTCCCGCGGGATCCCGAGGCGCCGGCCGATCTCCGCCGTGTCGAGGTCCTCGTAGTAGCGGAGCACGAGCGGCTCGCGGTACATCGCGTCGAGCGCGAGGAGCGCCTGGACGAGCCGCTGGCGCGCCTCCTCGCGGAGCAGGATCTCGGCGGGCGAGGGGACGGGCGCCCCAGCCGCGACCCTCCCGAGCCAGCGGCGACGCGCGTGCTCGCGGCGCCCGAGGCTCGTCACGCGGTTTCGCACGACTCGGAAGAGCCAGCTCTTCGCGGCCTCCTTCGAGCGGGGCCCGTGCTCGAGGGCCGAGACCCAGGCGTCCTGGACGACGTCCTCGCTCCCGTCGTCCCGCCCCAGCGCCCCGCGCGCGAGGCTCCGCACGAAGCCCGTGTGCCGGAGGAGGTCTTCGACGGGGACCGGAGGAGGAGGCATCGCCGACCATCAAGACGCGACCCCGGCCGGTCGGGGTCCGAGGCTCTGCGTCCCGCGCGGGACCGCGGGCCCGGGGGGCACCGGCCGACGGGGCGCGGGCGTAGCCTCCCCCGCGGGACGTGGGATGTCGAGCCCGCCGGACCGAACCGCTCGGGGGGCACGCCTTCCCGGCCGTCGTCGGTCTCGCGGGAGGCGGTCCCGTCCCGGGGCGCCCGCCCGCCGCGGGGGCTCGGGGCGGGGCGCTCCCCCCCTCCCTCGGCGCGTCAGCGGAGCGCGCGGAAGAGGTCCACGTGGTCGTCCGTCCAGGCGCGCTCGCCCGGGCGGGCGTGGAGCGGCCGCCAGTCGCCCGCGCGGAGCACCGCGTCGAGCTCGGCGCCCCGTCGCGCCATCACGACCCACCACGACGGCGACTTCCCCTCGGCCGAGAGCCGGGGCGGGACGTCGAGGTCGGCCCACGCCGCGGCCTCGAGCGGCGGGTTGGCGTGCGCCGCGAGCCGCGCGAGCTCGGGCGCGAGGTCGAGGTAGCGGTTCGACACGTTGAAGGCGAGTACGCCGCCTTCGGCGAGGCGCGCGACGTAGACCGCGAGCGCTTCCTCGGTCAAGAGGTGGACGGGGATCGCGTCCGAGGAGAACGCGTCGATCACGAGGAGGTCGAAGCGTGCCGTGGACCGCGCGAGCGCGCGCCGCGCGTCGCCCGTCACGAAGCGCTGCGGCGCGGCCGCGCGGTCGAGGAACGTGAAGCCGCCGCGGCGCCGTGCGATCTCGACGACCGCCGGGTCGAGCTCGAACCACGTCCAGTCCTGGCCCGCGCGGGCGTACGCCGCGAGCGAGCCTGCGCCGAGGCCCACGACGCCGACGTGCCGGAGGCCGTGGCGCTGGTCCAACGCCGCGATCGCCCGGCCGACGGGTCCCGTCGGGTGGTAGTACGTGAGCGGCGTGGGCGGGCCCGTCTCGCCGAGGCGCTCTTCGCCGTGCACGGTGTTGCCGTCCACGAGACGGCGGAACCGGGCCGTCGGGTCCACGGTGACGCGGTAGATCCCGAAGAAGGTCCGCTCGGAGAGCACCGAGCGGCCGTGGACGCCGTGGTACAGGCCGCCGGCGAGGAACAGCGCCGAGATGGCCCCCGCGAAGCGGAGCGGACGCGTGGAGAGGACGTAGGCGAGGACGACGGGCACCGCGAACATGGCGGCGACGCTCTCCGGCCCCGGCGCGAGCCCGCCCGACTGGAAGGCGAGGACGAGCCCGGCCGTCACGGCGAGGAGCGAGGCCGGCAGCGCGAGGTCCAGGATGCACGCGCGCCGCGTCCACGCGCGCGCCGCGTCCGGGGCGACGACGAGCGCCGCCGCGAGCACGAGCGCGACCGGGTACTCCGCGAGCGAGTCGAAGAGGAGCGGCGCGAGGAGCACGTTCAAGAGACCGCCCGCCGCGCCGCCGACGCCGAGCCACAGGTAGTACTCGGTCAGGTGGCCGGGCGCCGGACGGTCGGCCGCGAGCCGACCGTGGCACGCGAGGCCGATCCAAAGGCACCCCACGAGGTGGAGCCCGACGAGGAGGCCGATCGGCTGCGTCGCCTCGGAGAGCAGGACCAGCGTGAGCACCAGGACCACGAGCGGCAGCCATCGCAGGAGGATGCGGAGCGGGACCCCGCGACGCCGCCCGAACGCGACGGCCCACGTCGCGAGGTAGATCGCGAGGGGGACGACCCAGAGCAGGGGGATCGCCGCGAGGTCCGTCGTGATCGTGGTGGTGACGGAGAGGACGAGGCTCGACGGCACGAACGCGAGGAGGATCCAGCGCGCGCGGCGCGCGGCGGTGACGGGCCGCGCGTCCGGGACGCCATCGGTCGTGCCCCGGGCGTCCGGCGCCCTTTCTTCGGCGCGCGGCGCCCGCGCGGGCGCACGCCAGAGCACGACCGCCGCGCCGGCAACGAGCGCCACGAACGCGCCGTACGCGAACGTGAACAGACGCGCCTGGCCCGACAGGCCGAGGGACGTCTCGACGAGGGTCGGGTACAGGAGCAGCGCCACCACGCTCCCGACGTTGCTCGCGCCGTAGAGGAAGTAGGGGTCCCGGGCGCGCGCGTGTCCCGTGCGGGAGAACCAGGACTGGAGGAGCGGGGCCGTCGTCGCGAGGGCGAAGAACGGGAGACCCGCGACGAGGGCGAGCAGTCCGAGGAGGGGAAGGGTGGGGTCCCCCGTCGCGGGCGGGGCCCAGCCCGCGGGGAGGCCGATCGGGAGCGCGACGAAGACGGCGGCGAGCAGGACCAGGTGAAGCGCCGCGTGGCGGCGCGTGCCCAGTCGGGCGGGGAGCCAGTGCGCGTAGAGGTAGCCGAGGAGGAGCGCGACCTGGAAGAAGACGAGACACACGTTCCACACGCCGGGCCCGCCGCCCAGCACCGGGAGCAGGAGCCGCCCGACCATCGGCTCGAGCCAGAAGAGCAGCGCGGCCCCGAGGAGCAGGGTCGCGGCGTACCAACGCGCCAAAGGCCGTCCCTCCGGGCTCCGAGGTGTGACCGGCGGGCCCTCCGAAACCCGTGTCCGGGGCGCGGACCCTCCCGCGGCCCAGATTACCCGCGCGGCGAAGCGCGACGCGGGCGGCCGATCGACGACCTCCCCGGCGGGCCCGCCGACTCCGGGACGGAGGGGACCCGGGGTTGGTCGGACCGCGGGAGCTTCAGCGGGAGGAGGGCTCGGCGACCTGATTCCAGCGGACCGAGCGGGCCTCGAGGATCTTCTCGTAGGTCGAGAGCCGGCCGTCGTGGTTCAGGTCGGGGTCCGGCGGGACGGCGGGGGTCGTCTCCGGGCAGCGGTCGTGCTCGTGACCGTGACGGTGTCCCGGCCCGGCGAACGCCGGCGTCGCCAGGACGAGCGCGAGAGACGCGGTCGCGAGGAGGGTCGTCAGGGCGCGCATGGCGTGGACCTCCGGTCGAGTACGAGCGCGTACTTGAACACCGACCGGGTGTGGTCGGTCGCGCCACGTTGCGACCCGACCTGCGAGTCAATCTCACCTTGGTTTCTCGTCCGAAGCCGGCGTATGCAACAACGTCGCAGGGGGTAGGCTCATGGGTGGCCCATGTCCGCGACCGTCGAAATTCGACTGCACGGCCGGGGTGGCCAGGGCGGCGTCACGTGCGCCAAGATCCTGGCCGCCGCGTACTCGCGTCTCGATCGTTTCGTCCAGACGTTCGGCGACTACGCGGGGGAACGTTCGGGCGCGCCGGTCCGCGCGTACACGCGCGTCGGTGACGCGCCGATCACGAATCGCAACAAGGTGTACGAGCCCGACCACCTCGTCGTGCTCGACCCGACGTTGCTCGGGCCGGGCGCCGTCGCGGGCCTGCGGCGCGGCGGCACGCTCGTGCTCAACACGCCCGAGCCTTGCGAGGCGTTCGCCGGCCGGTACGACGACTTCCGCCTCGCGGTCGTGGACGCGACGGCCATCGCGCGACGCCGGCACATCGGCACGCGCTCCGTCGTGATCGTGAACACGACGATCGCCGGCGCGTTCGCCCGCGCGATGGACCTGGACCTCGACGTGCTCGAGGCCGCGTACGAGGACCTCGGCTTCCACCGCGACTTCGAGGCCGCGAAGGAAGCCTGGAAGGCCGTACACGTTCGCGAGGCCCTCACGTCCTCGGCGACGGCCCGGACCGGGGACCCGCGG
Organism: uncultured Planctomycetota bacterium; assembly: GCA_963752285.1. Lineage (GTDB taxonomy): Bacteria > Planctomycetota > PLA2 > PLA2 > JAEUHO01 > CAVVXN01. Next base: position 2,094,671 of record CAVVXN010000005.1, on the reverse strand, counting down.
CCCGTCGTCCCGCTGCCCGTCGTCCCCGCGCTCACCTCGGTCACCGAGAGCGGACCGACGGGGCTCAGGACCGGCGCGTGGGGCACGGAGGTGCCGCGGTACGTGGAGCGCCTCGCGCCCTGTTCGGCCGCGTGCCCCGCCGGGAACGACGTCGTCGGCTTCGTCCAGGCCGTCGCCCGCGGCGACCAGGTCGAGGCCGCGCGGGTGCTCGGCCGATCGACGCCCCTCGCCGCGGTGTGCGGACGCGTGTGCCCCGCGCCGTGCATGGACGGCTGCAACCGCCGTCCGCTCGACGGCAGCGTGAACGTGCGCGCGCTCGAGCGCTACGTCGCCGACCACGCGGCGGTCGCGGCGACGCCCCCGCGTCCCGCGGCGTCGCCGCGGCGCGTGGCGGTGGTCGGCGGCGGCCCCGCGGGCCTCGCCGCCGCGCACACGCTCGCGCGCGAGGGCCACGCGCCCACGGTCTACGACGGCGAGGCGCGACTCGGCGGCGTCCTCCGGACGGGCATCCCGACGTACCGGCTGCCGCGAGACGTGCTCGACCGCGAGGTGGACGACGTCGTGCGACTCGGCGTCGATACCCGCTGCGGAGCCTTCGTGGACCGCGCGGGCGTCGAACGACTCGCGACCGAGTACGACGCGGTCCTCGTGGCGACCGGCCTCCAGCGAAGCGTCGCGCTCGACATCGACGGCGCGGACCTACCGGGCGTCGAGCAGGGGCTCGCGTTCCTGCGCCGGCTGAGTCTCGGCGAGGAGATCTCGCTCTCGGGCCACGTGGTGGTCCTCGGCGGCGGGAACACGGCGATCGACTGCGCGCGGAGCGCGCTTCGCGCGGGTGCCGAACGCGTGACCCTCGCGTACCGCCGCACCCGTCGCGAGATGCCGGCCATCGCGGAGGAGGTCGACGAGGCCCTCGAGGAAGGCGTCCTGCTGCTCGAGAAGCGAAGCCCGCTCCGCTTCGAGGGGCACGGTCGCGTCGAGGCGGTCGTGCTCCAGGAGGTCGAGATGGGACCGCCCGACGAGAGCGGCCGCCGGCGCCCCGTTCCGACGAACCGGATCGCCCGGCATCCCGCCACGCACGTCCTCCTCGCCCTGGGGCAGGCGGCCGACGTCTCCCTCCTCCCCGAGGGGGCCGAGATCCGGGACCATCGCGTGTTCGTTGCGGGCGCGCCGACGCGCCTCTTCGTCGCGGGCGACCTCGCGACGGGCGACGGGACGGTCACGCACGCGATCGGGAGCGGCCGCCGCGCGGCGGGCCTGCTCCTCCAGGCGCTCGGCGAGGCGGTCGTGCCGTTCGAACGTCCGGACCGGCGGCGCGTGGTCGGACCCGACGACGTCCGGACCGACGCGTTCGCACGGGCCCGGCCGGCCCGGGAGCCGCTCCTCCCGCCGGCGGGGCGTCGCACCTCGTTCGCCGAGGTGCGGCGCGGCCTCGGCGACGCGGCCGAGGCCGAGCGGTGCTTTTCGTGCGGGTCGTGCACGACGTGCGACACGTGCCTCCTCTCCTGTCCGGAGGGCGTGATCCGCCGCGCCGACGAAGACGGATACGCGCTCGACCCCTCGTACTGCAAGGGCTGCGGCCTCTGTGTCGAGGAGTGCCCCCGCGGCGCGATGGAGATGGTGGCGAAGTCATGAGCGTCGAGCTCCTCACGGCCAACCACGCCGCGGCGACCGCCGCCACCCTCGCGGGGCGGGCGAACCGCGTCGCGCGGGGCTTCGGCGGGGGCCTCTACCCCATCACGCCGCAGAGCGAGAGCATCGAGCTCCTCTGCCGGCAGGACATCGAGAAGGGGAGCCTGGTCCGCGTCGAGAGCGAGCACAGCGCGATGGCGGTTTGCATGGGCATGGCCCTCGCGGGCGCCCGCACCTTCACCGCTTCGTCGGCGAACGGACTCGCGTACATGGCCGAGAACGTGTACGCCGCGGCCTTCTACCGGCTCCCCATCGTGATGATGGCGGTGAACCGCACGCTGGGCCCGCCGTGGAACATCTGGCTCGACCACGGCGACACGTTGATGCTCAGGGACGCGGGCTGGATCCAGATCTACTGCGAGGACAACCAGGAGGTCTTCGACTCGATCCTCTTCGCGTACCGCGTGGCCGAGGATCCGCGCGTCCTCCTGCCCGTGCTCGTCTGCCAGGACGCGTTCGTGCTCTCGCACACGATGATGCAGACGAGCATCCCGTCGCAGGCGGAGGTCGACGCGTTCCTGCCGCCCCTCGACCTGCCGCACCGCGTGGCCGACCGGCCCGTGGCGGTGGGATCGCTCGACCGGCCGCGCGAGACCGAGGTCCACCGCCGCCAGCACGCGGAGGCCATGGCGCGGAGCTTCGAGGTGATGGCGGAGGTTCAGGACGCGTTCTCCCGCGCGTTCGGCCGCCGCCCGGCCGACCCGGTCGTGCCCTACCGGACCGACGACGCCGAGGTCGTCCTCGTCTCCATGGGCACGACCGCCGCGACCGTCCGCGCGGCCGTGGACGAGGCGCGTGCGCGCGGCGTTCGCGCGGGCGCGGTCCGGGTGCGCCTCTTCCGCCCGTTCCCGGAGGCTCCGCTTCGCGACGCGCTGGCGGGCGTGCCCCTCGTCGGGGTGATCGACCGCGACATCTCGCTCGGGCTCGGCGGCGTCCTGTGGGCCGAGGTGCGCGGCGCCGCGGCCCCCGGCTCGATCGTCCAGGGCTACGTGGCGGGCCTCGGCGGCGGCGACGTGCGCCCCGGGCACGTCGGCGACGTCCTGGCCGACCTCCTGGGGCGCGACCGCGCGGGCGCGCCCGTCTTCGTGGAGACCGGATCGTGAGCGCGCCGACTCCCGTCGCCGACTGCGCCGCGCGGGCCGACCCGCTCCTCCGGCCCGGCAACACGAACTGCGGCGGTTGCGGCATGTCGATCGCGCTCCAGGCGTTCGGCCGCGCCGTCGGGGACGTGCCGATCCAGATGGTGGTGCCCGCGTGCTGCGCCATCGTGACGGTCGGCGCGTTCCCGGACTCGGCGTACGGCGTGCCGCTCGTGTCGAGCACCTTCGCGTCCGCCGCCGCGGTGGGCACGGGTCTCGCGCGCGTCGCGGCGCAAAACGGCGAGGCGACGCGCGTCGTCTGCTGGGCCGGCGACGGCGGGACGTACGACATCGGGATGGCGGCCGTCTCGGCCGCGGCGGAGCGGAACGAGGACCTGCTCTACGTCTGCTACGACAACGAGATCTACGGCAACACGGGCGGCCAGCGCTCGTCGGCGACGCCGCTCGGCGCGTCCACGACCACGACGCCCCTCGGGAAGTCCCACGAGAAGAAGGACATCCTCGCCATCATGGCCGCGCACGGGATCCCGTACGTGGCCTCGATCTCGCTCGCGCACCTCGCGGACGCCGAGCGGAAGATGCGCTACGCCCTGAACCTCCGGGGGTTTCGCTTCCTCCACGTCCTCTCGCCGTGCCCCACCGGGTGGAAGTCGGAGCCCGCGCTCGGGCTCCAGCTCGTCCGGTGGGCCGTCCAGTCGGGTCTCTACCCGGTCTACGAGATCCTCCCGGACGGGCGGCTCGTGATCGACGTCGAGACCGAGATGAGCGAGGAGGCGCTCCGGCGCTACCTGGAGAGCCAGGGCCGGTTCCGGCGCGCCGGGGTGGACCTCGCGCGGGTCCAGCGCCGCGTAGAGGCGAGCTGGAAGGCGCTCCGGCGGCGGGCCGAGGAAGGAGTCGGACATGATCGAGATGCGTGACACGACGTCGGGCGCGGGGATCCGACTCGTGCGGCTCCGCTGCCGTCGTACGGGGCGGTGGCTGTCGCCCCAACAGCACCTCGCCTGTCCCTACTGCCTGGGCGAGGAGGACGCGCTCTCGCACGGTCGGTACGCCGGCTTCTGCGACTACGACGCGCGGAAGGACCCGGTCTCGTTCGGGTTCCCCCCGGACGGCGCGCACGTCCAGGGATAGCGCGCGCCCGTCCTGCGGGCGTCTCGCGAGCGCCTCAGGAGCCGGGCAGCCGGACGACGCGGGCCTCGACGCGGATCGTGGTCCCGTCGGTCCACACCTCGCCCTCGATGCGGCCGCCGCCGAGCGCGGCGAGGACGCCTCCCTCCCCGAGCGCCGGGCCGAGGAGCGCGCGGGCGCGGACCCCGTCCACGCCGAACGTCGAGAGCAGGCGGAGGCCCGGCTCGGGCGCTTCCGTCGCCGAGGGCCGTACGTACTTCGTCCGCGTGTGGAGCTCGAAGCGGGACACCACGTCGTCGGCGGACGCGCCGAGCGCGAGGACCGACCACCGACCGACGTCCTCGCGCCGCACGTCCACGTCCGGGAGGGTGCCCGACCACGCGAGGTCGCCGCGGAGGAGGGGGAACCGCGCGCCGGGGAGACCGCTCGGCTTCGCGTCCAAGGAGAGCGCGTCGTCGAACGGCCGGAGGTCGGGGAGGGCGCCCGCGGGCGCGACGACGGCGAGGGTCACGACGTGGCCCTCGCCCGGAACGGGCGATGCGTAGACGAGTAGTCCCTTCCCCTGGTTCGGGTCGAGGAGCCGGTTCAGGCCCTCCTCCGGGGACGGGAGCTTCACCCCGGCGTCGTAGAGGGCCCGCACGACGACGGCGCGCGCGCGGGCGTCGGGGGTGCGGATCCACGCCTGGGCGCTCTGTGGCGCGGCGGGGACGTCGTCGGTCGCCGTCGCCACGGACGACGGGCCCGCGTCCCGGAGCAGGTCCGCGAGGGGGCCCGGCGCGGGCGCGAGGTCCACGCGGAGCCGTCCGTCGGAGAACCACGCCCAGAGGCGCGCCGTCTTCCACGCGACGCTGAGGCGCGCGACGCGAGGCGCGTGGACATCGGGCTCGGCGTCGGGCGTGTCGGGATCGGGCGGGCGGACCTCGAAGCCGAGCGCGTCGAGGATGGTGCGCCAGGGGAGGTCGCTCGGCGCGGCGAGCGCGAAGCGGACCGTCGCCGGCACGTCCACGGCCATCGCCATCGTCTCGCCGAGGTCCGCGGCGGTCGTGCCGCCGGTGCCGAGACGCTGGATCTCGTCCTGGTCCCACGAGATCGCCGCCCAGTCGCCACGTACGGCGAGCTGCTGGGGATGACGGACACGTCCGTGCTCGAGGAAGAACGAGGGGTCGTCGAATCGAGCGCGAAGCGCCTTCGCGTCGGACACGGGGAGGATCACGAGGGACGGGTCGGGGCGCTCGTCGCGCGGGAGCAGCACCACGTGGATCGGCCGCGCGCGGTCCACGCCCGGGAGCCCCGCGACGTTTCGCTGCTCGGCGAGGCGCTCGAGCGGCGACACGCCGCCCTCACGGGGACCGACCCAGGCGCGGTCGAGCGCCGCGGCGTCCCGGAAGCGCTGCGTGACGATCGCGTCGTCGGGGACGACCGTGGCGAGCGTCGGCGAGGGCGCGAAGAGCGGCCACGCAAGCGCGTACAAGACGCCGGCGAGGAGGGGGAGGACGATCCAGGCGGCGGGAGGGATCTTGCGCATCGAGGGAGAGGGGCGGACCCCCGTGGTATCCCTGCCCGGGCCCATGTTCAACCTCCTCGCGCGCCGCCGCGCCGACTTCGACGCGATCCTCCTCGACCTGGACGGCACCCTGCTCGACGGGCGGTCGCGGATCGGAGCCCGCACGCATCGTGCCGTGCGCCGGCTGGTCGAGGCCGGGTTCGAGGTGGTCCTCGCGACCGGGCGCAGCGTGGCCGGCTGCACCAGCTTCTGGCGCGCCCTCGACCTCGAGGCTCCGGTGGCGGCCTTCAACGGCTGCTGGATCGGGCGGCCGGGCCGGCGACCCTGGCGCATGACCCCCATCCCGGAGGCGCTCGTGGGCGAGGCCTTCCGCGCGGAGGCCGAGTCGCGCTTCTCGTTCCGCCACGCGGACGAGCGGAAGTTCGCGATCCGCCGAGCGCACGTGCACTACCCGCGCGTCGCCCGGTGGTACGAGAACGTGGTCGAGGTGGACCGCGAGGACCTCCTGCCCCGCGACCGTCTGATGCGTCTCTCCTGCTGCTTCGACGGGGCGGCCGACACCGAGCGGGCCTGGTCCGCGCTCAGCGACGACGCGCGCGCGGGCTTGCAGCTCCAGCACTATCCGCTCGCGATCTTCCCCGAGCTCGGGGACCTGGAGATGCACCTCGCCGAGATCCAACCGCGCACGCGCGGCAAGGCCGAGGTCCTCCTCTGGCTCCTCGCCGAGCGACGGATCCCCGCCGAGCGGACGATCGCCGTCGGCGACCAGCGAAACGACCTATCGATGCTCGAGGCCGCGGGGCTCGCCGTGGCCGTGGGGAACGCGGTGGGGGAGGTGCTTCGCCTGGCCGACGTCGTGATCGGCCCGCACGACGAGGAGGGCTTCGCCCGCTGGGTCGAGGCCGGGATGCCGGGCGCGGTGCGGGCCGCGGCCCACACCGCCTGATCGTCGATGCGCCTCGCGCTCTCCACCGGCTGGTTCCCTGCGCGCGTCACGCTCGAGGGCGCGGCCCGGGGCGCACGCGACCTCGGCCTGGACCGGCTCGCGCTGGTCGTCCCGGGTCTCGACGCGCCGGACGGACGCGCGGTGCTCCGCGCCGTGGGCGTCGTGGCGTCGCACGTGCTCCTCGGCGACGGCGGAGGCGCGTCGAACGAGGACCTCTCGCGGTTCTCGGCGGCCCTCGCACGCGCGACGGCCGTGGCGTCGCGGCTCCGCGCCGGGGTCCTCGTGGTCGAGGGCGGCGGGCTCGGTTCGCGCGCGGACGCCGATCCCGACCGCGTCGCGGGCGACCTCGGGCGGCAGGACGAGGGCGAGGCGGCGCCGACGGCCGCGGCCCGCCGTCGGGCCCATCGCGAGGCCGCCGCCGAGCGCGCGGTCCGCGCGCTCCACGCGGGCCTCGCGACCGGTGCGCCGCTCGCGGTGCGCCCGGGGAGCACCGCGTCGGACCTGCTCCACGTGGAGGAGACCGAGTGGCTCCTCGACGCGCTGCCCCGCCTCGGCCTCGCGTTCGACCCGACGCGGGCGCTCGGGCTCGAGCGCCTCGGCCTCGGCCCGCCGCCCGAGGCGTGGGCCGATCGCTTCGCGTCGCGCGCGGGCACCTGCTTCGCCCACGGCCTCGGCGCGGGCCTCGCGGGACGGGGCCACCCCGACGACGACGGGCCCGACTGGTCGTCGCTCGGCGAGATGGTGCCCCGCGCCGCGACCTGGGTCCTGGACCTCGCCCCGACCCTCTCGACCGCCGACGTCACGGACGCGATCCGCGCGGTGCGGGCCCACGTCGGGTAGCCGGCGCGAGGTCGCCCGGACGGGCGACGCGCGGTCCACCCGCGCGCCCCCGGGGTCGGGGCCGGCGTCGGGCTTCGACCGGGCCCGGATAGAGTGAGGCGCATGGACCCCGACGCGCCGCCGACCGAGTCCCCGCTGCCGACCGCGCCCGCGGTGCGGTCGATCTCGCCCGACGTCGCGGGATGGGTTCGTCCCGTCGCGTGGGGACCGCTCTTGTGGGCGATCGCGTGGCTCGCGCTCGCGGCCGCCCTCGCCTTCCACACCGTCCGCGGGCACGTCTGACCTCGTCGTCGAGGCGACCAGAACCCGTGCCGCGCGGCGTGCGTTTCGGGGAGCGGGCCCTGGAGACGGAGCACGGAGCGTGGGGGTCGCTCGGGACGGCGGGGGGGACGGAGAGCGTGGAGCACCCTCCCGGGCGCCCTCCTCCCCGCGCCGTCCGGGGGCGCCGCGCCGCACGGCGAGACGCGTCCCGACGGCCGGCCGTGGGTCACCTTCGACAGCCGCGAGACCGCGGCGCCGCCCGAGCGGGTCTCGACGCTCGCGGGCGGCGAGGTGCGACGCGTTTCGGCCGACGCCGACACGGCGGAGGCCTCGTACCTCGCAATGCGTGCCTGGGGCGGCCTCCCGACCCTCGCCGTGAGCCTCGGCGACACGAACCGCGTGCGGATGCGGTTCCCCGTCGCCGTCGGAGCGAAGATCGCGAAGGCCGAGGTCCACCTCCACGTCCATCCCTCCGAGGTGCCGCCGGTCTTGCCGTTCACGATGGCGGTCCACGCCGTCGGCGAGGCGTGGGACCCGCCCGAGATCCACACCGGCACCGCGTGCTCCGACTCGTTGCCGTGGGCGCCGACCGTCGAGGGCGCGCTCGAACGCGCGAGGAGCGAGAAGAAGCTCGTCCTCGCGACGGTGGGGCCCGTGCAGGACGTCCGGTGGCGCTCGGGCTACGCGGACGCGGGGCGTGACGGGGCCGGATCGCAGCCGTCCGCCTTCGGCGACCAACGCGCGATGGCGATCGACGCCGGTCTCGTGGCGGAGCGCGCCAGGATGGCCGCGCTCTTCACGGATCCCGAGATCGCGTTCCTCGTCCGCGCGCACTTCGTCCCCGTGCGCGTGCGCCTCCACACGTACCGGTTCGAGGAGGGGCTCCCCGCGAAGACCGAGGATCCGCTTGACCTCCTCGGCGTGCGGACCCCCGACCTCGACGGGCCCTCGCTCGTGTTCGCGCGGTCCGACGGGCGGCTCCTTCACACGTGCCGGCGGCTCGGCGTCCTCTCGGCGCCGTTCGTGCGCGCGATGCTCTGCGCGGTCCCCGCGAAGGCCGGCGTCGCGGATCCACAGCTTCCACACGGCGCCCGTCCTGCTGCTCCTCTCCGAGCTCCGAGACCTCGACGTCCCGGTACCCCGGAGGATGGCCCACGACGCAGCGGCGTTCCTCGAGTCGCTCCGGACCGAGAAGGACCCGCGCGAGTTCTCGTACGCCACGAACGTCCGTCACGGCGCCGTGCGCTCCTCGTCGTGCCGGACCGCGCTCTTCGACTGGCGCTCCTCGAGCAGAGGGAGTCGGGGAGCACGAAGGGGCTCCAGGCGGGCATCGACCTCTTCTTCGAGAACGACGTGGCCGTCCGGCGCACGACGAAGGTGTTCGAGAGCTGCTTCTCGCCCGTGGTGCTCCACGACGCGTACCCCTACGACTTCGGCCACTCCTACGTGGCCCGCGCGCTCGCCCACGTGCCGCGCGCCAGGGCCCGTCGGTACGCGGAGCGCCAGCTCGCGTCGCTCGTACCGGAGGAGGAACTCGACGGCTCGTTCGTGAAGGCCGAGATGCAGGGGGCGTGCGCGTCGATCGCGCTGGCCCTCTTGGCGCGCCTCCAGGGCCTGGACGTCCTCGGCCGTTGACCGGGCGCGGGCCTTTCGGCGCGACGGCGCGGTAGACTCCGGACGTGGACGGGCGACGGCTTCGGCTGCTCGGCCTCTCGGCGCTCGGCGTCGCGGGGGTCGTCCTCGTCCTCGCGACGAGGACGCGCGAGGAGCCGGGCGGCGCGGCGCTCGACCGCGCAGCGCGGCGCGAGGCGCCGTCGGAGGAGAGCGAGCCGGCGCGGCTCGTCGGAAGCGCCGAGCCGGGGGGCGCGGGTCCGACCGCGGGTCACCCTCGGGCGGCCGACGCGGGCGCGCCCGCCGTGGAGGGCGGACCGCCGGCGGGCCGCCGCGTGCCGCTTCGGGTGGAGACCGTGGATGCACGCTCCGGTCGGCCCGTTGCTTCGACCTGGGCCCCCTCCGCGATCGCGGAGACGTTCACGTGGATGCGCGCGCCGACCCCGACGCCGCCGGCGTTCCGTGTGATCCCCGACCTCGACTCGGGCGAGTCCAGGGAGATGCCGGAGCTCCCGGGCCTGCCCCTGTTTCGGGTGTACGCGCCGGCGGGTCACGTCCTCGAGGACCCCGAGGAGCGGATCCAGGTCCCTTCCTACGGGGCGCACGTCCGCGAGGTCGTCGCCGTCGTGCCGCTGTGGCCGGAAGCCGTGCTCCACGTGACGGTTCTCGACCCGGATGGCCGGCCCGCGCCGGGCGTGACGGTCGCCCGCCTGTGGGTCGCCGGGCGTCTCTGGGGGTCGTGCGACGCCTTCGAGGAGTCGCCCGGCGTGCTCCGCATCGCCGGCATCCCCGCCCTCTCCGGGGAACCGGTGGCCGTGACGTTCGCGAGCACGTACGCGCCGGCGCTCGAAGCCGAGCTGGTCGAGATCGAGGAGGTCCCTGCCGGGGAGCCGCCAGCCTCGGTCGACCTTTGCACGGAGGTCCCCGCGCGCGACGATGCATCCTGGAGGTGCGTCGTCCGCCTCCGAGAGCCGCTTCGCGACCGGCAGCCGTCGGACATCGTCGAGACGGAGAACGATCTCTCGTGCGAGTTCGACCGGGACGGGGACTCCGCGCTCTCTCCCCAGGGCGAGCCGTCGGCACGCGTTTACGTTCGCGTGATCGGATGCGACGGCGACCCCGTCGCCCGAGCCGACGTGCTCGGGCACACAACGGACGAGAGCGGCGAGGTCCGGCTCGAAGGCCTCGAGCCGGGCGAGAGGCGGCTCGTGGCGACGGCGGAGGGTCGATTCGACGCGGTCGCCACGGTGGACCTCGCCGCGGGTGACGAGACGTCGGTCGTGCTGCAGGAGCCCTACGGCGCAAATCTTCACGTGCTCGTGACCGACGAGGCGGGCCGATCGCGACCGTCGGCGCGGGTCGAGGTCGAGGGCGCGCGCGTGTTCGACGTCGCGGACGGAGTCCAGCGTGTGGACCCGTTCACGGGACCCGACGGACGGCGGACGTTCGCCCGCGTCGAGCCCGGCACGTGGTCCGTCGTCGCGAGGTGGGGAAGCCGGACCGGGAGCGTCCCGGTCACGCTCGCGGACGGCGAGGTCCGCGGGCTCGTGATCGTCGCGAGGTGAGGCGCTCCGCCGCACCGCGCCGCGCCGCCGCGTGGGCGCCCGGCTCTCCGCGTTCGGCCCGGCGTCCCGACGAGGCCGGGTCGGAGACGACGTGCGGCCCCGTTCCAACCCCGTCTCCGGGCCCGGCGCGAAGGTTGTGGGGCGCGTCCGCCGCGTCCGATTCGGACGAATTGCTCTGGCTCCGTACGTCGAAACGGGGTCAGTCCAGGGGGCGGACCAGGCGGAAGCCGGCGGGTGTCTCCGCCGTCAGCGGCGTCACGCCGAACACGCTCGCGCCGCGCGGTGCGTCCTCCGACGCCGGGCCCCTCACGAGCGCCTCGCCGTCGGCCGAGATCACGATCTCTCGCGGCGCGTCGAGGAGCCCGTACACCCCATACGGCGCGGGCGGGATCCGGGGGTCGTCCCACGCGCCCGCCGCGAGGACCCACTCGGCCTCCGTCGGAAGCCGGACCAAACGGCCCTCCTCCGCCGTGCGCCACGTCGCGTACGCCTTCGCGGCCGCCAGGCTCACGCCCACGACCGGCGCGTCCGCACTCGCGTCGGCCAGGCGCGCGATCTTCTGCTCCTCGTCGAAGGCGAAGCCCGTCGCCGGCAGGAGGTCCTTCCTCGCCTCGGCGGGCTGGATCGTGAGGAACTGCAGGTAGCGCTCGTTCGTCACCGGGCGCCGGTCCATCAGGAACGACGCCACGGCGATCGCCGGCACCGGCGACGACCACGGCGGACGTCGCGGCAGCACCGGGCCGCCCTCGACGCACGCGAGGGCGCCCGTCGCCTTCGACACCTCGGGGGGGAGCTTCCACGTGGACTCGGGCAGCTGGTCGTTCGACCCGGGCGCGTGGATGGCGAGCGGGCGGTGCGCCAGGAAGCCGAACGCGCCGCTCCTCGCGTCGCGCACCGTCTCGATGCCGGGCGCGAGCTGCACCGCGGGTCCGCCGGCCTCGAGCTGGACCTCCTGGCCGAGGAGGACGCTCTTCGCGACGAGCGACTCCCCCGGCGGGCCCTCGTACCGGACCCGCCCGGTGTCCACCCGCGCGCGCACGAACGCGAGGCGCTGCTCGATCGACCGCCTCGCGGGCGAGTCGGGAAGCGCGGCGACGCGCCTCGCGAGCGAGTCGAAACGCGACTGGAGCGCCTTCCAGACCCCGGCGGCGTCCTCGTCGGCCCACGTGCCGGACCGGGGCACGAGCGACGTGATCTCGCGGTCGAGGCCGTTCAGGTCGGCCGCGAGCGCCGTCAGGGCGGGCGGCGGTCCCCCCTCGCCGCCGAGACGGATCCGGCTGCCGAGGAGGAGTCCCACCACGAGGCCCCCGGCCACCCAGAGCGCGCCGCGGCCCAGGCGCGCGAGCTGGACGCGTGTCTCCACGCGCTGCGCCTCGCGCCCGCCGAACTCGTCCACGGCGCGGACCCAGCCGCCCCGGAGCCAGGCGCGGAGGTCGGCCGCCATCTGGCGCGCGTTCACGTAGCGCTGCTCCGGATCGCGCGCGAGGGCCTTCCTGGTCACGGCCGCGAGGGCCGGCGCCGTGTCGTCGGGGAGCGGGCGCACCCGTCCGGCCGCGGCCGCCTGGAGCAGGCGGTCGCCGCTCCCCTCGAGCGGCGGGTTCCCGGTCAGGACGAGCTGGAGGAGGCCGCCGAGCCCCCACACGTCGGTCCGGGCGTGCACGCGCCCCGTCGCGGTCTCCGGGGCGATGTAGGGAGAGAGGGGGACCTCGCCTTGCCGGCCCGACGTGTCCGGGCCGTCGGGCTCGGCGGCGTACCCGAAGTCGGCCAGGTACGGCCGGTGGGTCGCCGGCTCGACGAGGACGTTTCGCGGCTCGAGGTCGCGGTGGACCACGCCGTTCTCGACGTTCGCGACGTACACGCCCTCGGCGACGGGCAGGAGCACGTCCTCGACGAGCGACCGCACCGCGCCGTCCTCCCCGCTGGTCGAGCGGGCCTCCTGGACGACCTGCTCGAGCGTGCGGGGCGAGGTCAGGAGCTCGGAGGCGAAGAACGGCCGGCCGTCGGGGAGCGAGCCGCGGTCGTAGATCGGGAGCACGTTCGGATGGCGGATCGCGCCCTGCACCTCGAGCTGGTGGACGAACCGCGCGCGGACGTCGTACGGCGATCCCTTGCGGAGCACCTTCAGCGCGACCGTCCGCTTCGTCTCGGGGTCGAGCGCGCGGTACACCATCGAGGTCGAGCCCTCGCCGAGCTTCGCCTCGACCACGTACCTTCCGGCCTTCGCCCCGACCTCGAGGCCCGGGTCGCTCCCCTTGTCGTCCGTCGGGTCCGCCACCTCGTCCACGGCGACGAGGCACCGCGGCTTCCCCTTCTCGAGCCCGACGGTCAACGGGACCCCGCATCCGCGGCACCGCGTGCGCATGAGGGAGTCCGGGTGTCCCTCGAGCGGGCTCAGGTCCGCGCGATGCTTCTGGCCGCACTGCGGACAGAAGAAGGACGGGTACTTCTTCTCGTCGGCGGCCATGGGGCGGACATCCTACGCGGATGCGCCCCGGAGGGGCCACCACAGCCTGAAGGTGCTGCCCCGACCGGGCTCGCTCTCGACCTCGACCGTGCCTCCCATATCGTCCACGGTGCGGCGGACCATGGCGAGGCCCAGCCCGGTCCCCGCGGTCCTCGTGCTGAAGTCGGGCTCGAAGATCCGCTCGAGATTCTCGGGGGGGATCCCCACGCCGTCGTCGGTGACCTCGACCGTCACCCCGTCCCGGCCCCGGAGGGAGCGCGGCCGTGCCCGGACCACCACGTGTCCCGACCCTCGGATCGCCTGGACGGCGTTCCCGACGAGGTTCACGAGCACGCGCCTCAGCTCCTCGGCGTCCCAGCGGACCGCCGGGAGTTCGTCGGGCCGGTCGCCGGCGACCTCCACGCCCTCCGCGGCGCTGCCGGCGTGGAGCAGCACCACGTCGTCCACGAGCGCGCCGACGTCCACGTCCGAGATGTCGCGGCGGGGGAGCCGCGCGTACTGCGCGAAGTCGCCCGCGATCCGGCCGAGGGCCTCGATCTGCCGCAGGACCACCGGCGCGGTGCGGCGGATCGCCTCGGGCGCGCGCGCGGGGTCGCGGTCGGCCTCCGCCTTCATCTGCTGGATCATCAGCCGGATCGGCGTGAGGGGGTTCTTGATCTCGTGCGCCACCTGGCGGGCCATGCGGCGCCAGGCCGACTCACGCTCGGCGCGGATCGCCCGGTCCGTGGCCTCGCGAAGCGCCCGGGTCATCGCGTTGAACGCCGCGACGAGGTCGCCCAGCTCGTCCCGGCCCTCGGGCCTGAGCACGACGTCGAGCTCGCCCGCGGTCACGCGGCGCGTGCCTGCCGCGAGGAGCCGGATGGGCCGGGTCAGGCGACGCGCGGTCCACAGTCCGCTCACGAGCACGAGGACCAGCGCGAAGAGGTACGCCGCGACCAGCACGTTGCCCGTGACGGCGAGCTCCTCGGCGACCAGGTCCTTGTCGTAGAGCAGGGGCACGCCGACCGTCGCGAGGACGCGCCCGCGGTCGTCCAGGACCGGCGCGTAGCCGAACCAGACGGGGTGCCCCGCGAACACCGCCTCTCGACGTACGATCTCGCGTCGTTCGCGCACCGTGGCGCGCCACGCGTCGGGCGGAAGACGCGACGGCAGGACCTCGGCCTCGACCAGGCCCGAGCGGCTCGTCGCGAGGACCTCGCCGTCGCGGTAGAGCAGGAGGTCGTGGCGGCGCTGGTTCGCCCAGCGCACGAGGTTCGCCTCGGAGGCCTGGTCGAACACCTGCGTGCCCATCGCCTCGAGGTCCGTGCGGGCGCGCCGCACGTCGGTCTCGAGGCGCTGCGACAGGTACGCGTTGTGTCGGAGGCGGACCTCCCGCGCCGTCGCGAGGCCGAGGAGCAGGATGGGGAGGAACGAGATGCCGAAGTAGGAGAGGAGCAGCCGGTGCTGGAGCCGCGGCCGCCACGACGGCGCGCCGAGGAGCAGCGTGACGAGCGCGACGAGGCACGCCGCGCCGACGCCGAGCGTGACGAGACGCGCGAGCGCGAGGACCGTGTCGGCGGGGCTCGGCGCGTCACGGCGGACCGCCACGACCGCCCCCCGCTCGGGCGACCACACCGCGTGTCCCTCCTCGTCGCCGTTCTGCCACGTGAGGGTGGACCGCGCGGGTCCCACCTCGCGGAGGAGCGGCGGGCCGAACGTGTCCGCGCGCTGCGCCACCGTCGGGTCGCTCGCACGGACGACGCGACCGTCCACGAGCATCGCGAACGCCAGGTCGAACGCGCGCACGCCGGCCTGCGTCGGCGCGTCGCCGGTCGCGCCGCCGAGCACCTCGGGACCGAGGAAGGCCAGGTCGATCGGCTCGGGCACCGTGAGGACCACCACGCCGAGCGGCGTGCCGTCCTCGTCGCGGACGAGCGCGCGGCCCACGACCGCCCGCAGGTCGTTGCCGTCGCCGCGCGCCGTCACCACCTGCACGTCCCCGGCCCCTTCGGCCGGCGGCGCCGGGAGGGGGACCCGTCCGCGCGGCAGCGGCGTGAGCGAGAAGTCGTCGAGGAGGCGGCCGTCGGGGTAGAGCACGCTCACCACGCCGTGCTCGCCGGGCTCCGCGAGGAACGAACGCCGCCAGAGGTAGAGGCCGAGGGCTTCCGGCGTCGGGCCGTCCCGCGCCGCCCGGAGCACGTTCTTCAGCGTCGCGTCGCCTCGCGCCGACTCGAGCTCGTAGAGCGTCGCGCCGCGAAGCGACGCCTCCTTCCGGAGCAGGTCGTCGAGGGTCGTTGCGAGCGTGAAGACGCGCCGCGCGCACACCTCCGACCAGAGCAGCGGGAAGAGCAGGAACGTGGCGAGCACGCCCACGAGCAGACTCGCGCTCGGCACCGTCGTGACCGCCTCGTCGCCGGGGCGCAGGCGCGCGAAGAGCGTCGAGAGGGGAAGGAGGCACGGCGCCCACGCCGGAAGGGGGCCGTCCGCGAGGAGGAACGCGACACCGACGGCCAGGAGGGCGGGGAGGAGGATCCGGAGCGGGTGGGCGAGGCGCGGCAGGGCGAGCGTCGCGAGCCAGAGTGTCGTCGCCGCGATCACCCACGCGGTCGCGGTCCAGGCCACGAGCCCGAGCAGGAGGAGCGCCGAGGGGAGCGACGGGAGGAAGGACGTGGTCTCGAAGAACGGGGCCTGGCTCTGCACCACGACCACGCGCACGAGGTCGAGGTGGAGCGCCGTGAGACCACCGCAGAGGAGCGGGCCCCCGATGGCGAAGCTCGCGCGGAGCGCCGGACGCCGGGGCGGCCGGACGTGGACGAGGGCCGCCGCGGCGAGCGCGAACGCGGCGAGCAGGGCCGCGCCGGAGAGCGCGAGGTCCGCGGGCGAGGCGAGCCAGCCGAGCGCGCCGGGGATGCCGAAGTCCGAGGGGTCGAACGCCGCCGCGAGCGCGGGCCAACGACCGGGGAGGTCGATCGGCACGAGCAGGCCCCGGAGGACGAGGACGAGGACCGCGAGGACGAGGCGGCGCCCGGCGCCCGCCCGCACGTAGCGGAGGAGGAGGCCCGTCGCGAGCACGCCGAGCGCGGTAGAGAGGAGGAGCCACGCGAGGCCCGTCCACCCGCGCCGCGCCTCGTCGATCCGGTCCAGGATGGCCGCGTCGCCCGGCGCGACCAGGCGCACGCGAAGCGCGGGCTCGCCCTCCCCGCCGGGCCCGGCCTTGGGGTCGGGCGGTCCGCGCACGAGGAAGTCGAGCGTGCCCTCCTCGGCGGCCAGGGGCCGGTCGGGCGGGAGGACCTCGACCCGTTCGAGGCCGTACGGCGCGAGCCACCGCTCTTCGTAGGGCCGCTGCCGCTCGCTCGGTCCGGTGGCCTCGAGCACGACGGTCGCCTCGAGGGCTCCGCCGGCGGCGGGGACGGGACCCGCGGTCAGGGCCGCGAGGTACGGGCCGCGGTGGTAGAGAAGGCCGCCGTGCCGGAAGGAGTCGCGCCAGGGAAGGGGCGGCGGGTCGTCGGGCCCGTCCACGGGGCGTCCCGCCCACGCGTGGCGGCCGTCGGGTCCCGCCCAGTCGAGGCCGTCTACGTGCGTCCTCTCGCGAACCGCCTCCAGGGCCGCCATGCGGCCGCGCGGTACGTCGAGGCCGGCGGGGGCCTCCCGCAGCGCGGCCGAGAGCCGGCGGACCTGGCGGGCGAGGTCCCGCTCGATCCCGTCCGCCGCGCGGGAGAGCAGGTCGTCCCTCCACGCCTCGACGGAGCTCGAGCCGAGGCCGAGCAGCTCGATGCCCGCCGCCACCACGAGGAGGGTCGCGGGCACGAGGACCGCGAGCCGCCGAGGCCGGAGCGGGGTCAACCCACGTCCCGACGCGCCGGGCGTTCCTCCACGGCCACGAGGTGCCAGCGCTGCCCTCGGTCCGCCTTCAGCGTGATCGCGAGGAGCGCCGTCTGCGGGTCCTGGCCCTGCGGCTGGTAGCGGTACTCGAAGGTCCGGACCCGGTAGCCGCGCGCGTCCTTCTGCCCGCGCGGGGTCACGTCCTTCAGCGTGACCGCCGAGACCCGGTCGAAATAGTCGCCGAGCGTCCGCTTCGCCTGCGCGCTCCGGTACGTGCCGGTGACGCGCGGGGAGAGGAGCCCGATCCGGAGCGACCCCTCGTCCTCCATCGCCTGGGCGACGTCGCCCGCGCACCGGGTCTTCCACGCCGTGACGACGGTGTGGAATGCCCGGTCGGCGCCGTCCTCCGTGGCCCGCGCCGGGAGCGCGGACAGGAACAGCAGCCCGGCCGCCAGACCGAGGGTCCGGGCCAAGCCAGGGAGCGGCGGGCGGCCGGCCGGCATGAGGGAGGGTCCTCCGAGGACCTTTCGGGACCGCAAAGTCGGTGCCGCGCCCCGCGATCCGGGCCGGTACCGGCGGACCACGATACCGCTCGCCCGCCTCGGAAGCCGCCGCCGTCCCGTCGCGGGTCCAAGGCGGCGGGCGTTCCCCGACCGTGGACGCTCGTGTGTCCCCTCACGGGGATCGCGGACGCGCCGCGCCCTACTTCAGGCCGTACCTCTCGATCTTCTTGTAGAGGTTGCTCCGCTGCATCCCCAGCAGCTCGGCCGTCCGCTTCACGTTCCAGTCGTTCTCGGCCAGGCGCTGCTGGAGGAAGAGCCGCTCCGCGGTCTCCTTGAACTCCTCGAACGTGGCGCAGGTCTTGAACACGTCCATGGGGGTGCCGCCGGAGGCGTCCGGGCCGGTCAGGCGCTCGAGGTCGCGTACGTCGAGCTTCTCCCCCTCGAGGAGGATCGTCGCGCGCTCCATCAGGTTCCTCAGCTGCCGGATGTTGCCGGGCCACGGCTGGCGGGCGAGCCACCCGAGCGCCGGCTCGGTCGGCTCGAGCCCCGGCCGGCCGAGGGTGGCCGCGAAGTGGCGGAGGAAGTGCTTCGTGAGGATCGGCACGTCGTCCGGTCGCTCCCGGAGGGGCGGGACGCGCATGGGGACGACGGCGAGCCGGTAGTAGAGGTCCTCGCGGAAGCCGCCCGTCTCGGCCTCCTTCTCCAGGTCCTTGTTCGTCGCCGCGACGAGCCGCACGTCCACGGGGATCGGCTCCGTCCCCCCTACGCGCTGCACGCGCTGTTCCTCGATCACGCGCAGCACCTTGGCCTGCGCGTCGGTCGACATGTCGCCGACCTCGTCGAGGAAGAGCGTCCCCGTGTGCGCCTGCTCGAACTTGCCCTTGCGCCGCTCCGTGGCGCCCGTGAACGAGCCCTTCTCGTGTCCGAAGAGCTCGCTCTCGAGGAGCTCCTTCGGGATCGCGGCGCAGTTCACGTCCACGAACGGGCCCGCCGCGCGGTCGCTCATCTCGTGGATCATCCGCGCGACGAGCTCCTTGCCCGACCCGTTCTCGCCCTGGATCAACACGCGCGCCGGCGTCGGCGCGACCTTCTGGACGAGGCGCCGGAGCGCCTCGAGACCGGGGCTCTGGCCGAGCATCCGCTGCGAGCTGTCGGCGAGGCGGCCGCGAAGCTCCACGTTCTCGCCCGCGAGCCGGCGGAGCCGGGAGGCGTTTCGGACCACGAGGAGCACGCGGTCCCGGTCGAGCGGCTTCTCGATGAAGTCGAACGCGCCTCGCTTCGTCGCCTCGACCGCGGTCTCGATCGTGCCGTGCCCCGAGATCATCACCACGACCGCGTCGGGGCGGCGCCGGACGACCTCGGAGAGCACGTCGAGGCCGTCGGTCCCCGGCATCTTGATGTCCAGGAAGGTCAGGTCGATGTCAGGGTGGTCCTGCAGGAGCTCGAGCGCGCGGTCCCCGTTCTCCGCGAGCACCGTCTCGTGCCGCTCGTACCGGAGCACCAGGTCGAGGCTCTCCCGGATGGCGACCTCGTCGTCGACGATCAGGATCTTCACGCACCCCCCGGGTGACGGAACCGCTGGCCGGCTCCGGAGTTGGGGAGGATACTCGGACCGGTTCCCCGGACCCCGCCCGGCGCCGGCCGTCGGGGCGGTCCGGGGGTAGGCTCCACCTGCCGGCGGCCCGGGCCGCCGGGCGGAGGCCGAACCCCGGTCGGAACGGGTCCGCCGGACCGGCGCCGGGGCGTCCGGGCGCTCGGTCCGAGCCCCGGGGACGGTCCGCCCGAGGCGACCGGTTCCCGGCGGCGTTTCGAAGAGAGGCCATGGCACCGCCCCTCCCGCTCCGCGCTCCCTCCGGCCTCACGGACGACCAGCTGATGGTCCGTCTGGCGCGGGGCGACGTGCCTTCGCTCGAGGTCCTCCTGCTCCGGCACCAGGACGCGGCGTACCGCTACTGCTGGCGCATCTTCCGGGACCACCACACCGCGGAGGACATGACGCAGGACTTCTTCCTGAAGGTCTTCCGGAGCGCGACCCACTACCAGCCGCGCGGGCACTTCACGACCTGGTTCTACCGCGTCCTCGCGAACCTCTGCTTCGACGCGCTGAGGAAGAAGAAGCGCCGCCGCAAGGTCCAGGGGGTGCAGATCGACCCGATCGCCTGCGAGGGGACCGAGCTCGAGCCGCTCGCCGCCCCCGTGGACCCCGCCTCCGGCCTGCGTCGCGACGAGGCGAAGGACGCGGTCCACGACGCGCTCGAGCGGCTGCCGCAGGAGGTGCGCAAGGCGCTCGAGCTCCGCGAGTTCGAGGGGCTCCGCTACCGCGAGATCGCGGTGGTGATGGAACGCTCGCTGAACGAGGTGAAGGTGCTGCTGCACCGCGGCCGGAAGCTTCTCGCGCGTCACCTCGCCGATACGCCGGTCGGTCGCGAGTGGGCGAATCCCGCCGACGACGTCCCGCCGCCGCGCCTCGGGGGAGGCCTCTCGTGACGCGGCCCGGCCTCCCCGTGCCGCCGTCCCATCCGGGCGCGTCGCCGTGCGAGCGCTTCGAGGAGGCCGCACTGCTCCGCGTGGACCGCGAGCTGCCCGCCGCCGAGATCGACGCGCTCGAGCGCCACCTGGACCTCTGCCCGTCGTGCCGCCGGCTCGCGCGCGAGGCCGAAGGCGTCTCGCGCGTGCTGAAGCGCTGGGACGCGGAGCGCGTGTCGAACGTCCGCGCGCCGCACCGCCTCCGCGTCGAGATCCGGTCCGCGGTGCTCGAGGCCGCGCGCCTTCGCCGGGCCGAGGTCCGCCGCGTGCGCTACGGCACGCTCGCGATGGCGGCGTCCGTCCTCGTCGTGCTGGGGCTGGCGTCGCTGCTCGCGACGCCCGGCGCGGGAAGCGCGGTCGCCGGCCCGGACGCGGGAACGATCGCGCGCGCCGGCCCGCCGTCCTCCGGGTCGACGCGGGGCTCCACGGTCCCGCAGGCGCCGCCGCCCGCCCCGCTCGCCGCCGCCTCACTCCCACCCGCCCCGTACCCCGCCGCCTCACTCCCACCCGCCCCGTACCCCGCCGCCTCACTCCCACCCGCCCCGTACCCCGCCGCCCCGTACCCCACCGCCCCGTACCCCACCGCCCCGCTCCCTCCCTCTGCGCTGGCCGCGCTCGGCCCGGTGGAAGCGGGCGCGCTCCTGCCGCTCGGCGACGACCAGCGGGAGGCGATGCGCGAGCCGCTCGTCCGACTGGCCCTCGCCGACCGCGTGGAACGGGCGTTCGAGAGGGGCGTCGGCGAGCCCGGCGTCCCCTGGATCGACCCGCGGACCGGCGACGCGCGGCGCATCTCGCTCGGCGCGCTCGCGTGCCTCCAGGCGCACGGTGCCGGAGGCGTGGAGGGCTACCTCCACTGGCTCGGAGACCGGTTCGGGGCGACCACGGGTCGTGCGCTCGCCGACGCGCACCACTACGCCGAGCCCCGCACGTGGGTGGACACGGGTCGCCACGTTCCCGACCTGGTCGGGCTCCCGCGCGGTCGCGAGGCGGTGGACCGTCTCCTCTCCGACGGCGCGCTCCACCTCGCGGGCATCGGCATCGACGTGCACCTGCTCGCGACCGACACCGGGCCGGGCGGCGGCGCGTCCGCGCCCGCGGGCGGTGCCCCGCAGGTGTACGACCTCCGCCGCGCGATCGACGACGGCGTCGTCGAGCTGAAAGACGGCGTCGAGGACGACGTCGTGGCGATCGTCAAGGGATCGCGCCACCCGATCTTCCTCCCCGTGGGCGAGCTGCTCGCCGGCGGGAGGGTGGACCGCGCGGTCGCGCGCCCGGTCTGGATCCACGCCGTACGGGGCGAGGAGCGGTTCGCCGTGACGTGCTTCCCGGTCGGGAGCCCGCGGCGCGGCGAGGCGCCCCCGATCCGCGCGGTGGGGGTTCTGGCCGGGCCGACGATGAGAGACGTCCTGGCCCGCGCGACGAGCCGCGACTCGGTGATGGCGGCGGTGGACCGCGAGGTCGAGCCGCGCGGCCCGGACGCGTACAGCCTCCTCGGGTTCTACGACGCGCCGACCGTGCGCCGCGCGGTCACGAGCTGGACCTCGCTCCTGAACCAGCGCGCGAGCGCCGGCTTCGTGGTGACGGACGACGTCGGCGCGCTCGTGGGCATCGAGGCGAGCGACCTCCCGCGGGAGGCGGCGGCCGACCTCCTCGCCCGCCTCCTCGTGGGCTACACGTGCGAGCGCGCGATCCCCTCCCAGCAGCGGGCGAGGTCCCGGGCACAGTCCGCGCGCGCGACGGCCGCCGCGGTCTCGAGCACGACGCCCGCCCGCGTGACGCTCCTCGGCCTCGTGGGCACGGGCCACACCTTCAAGACCGCCTCCGACGCGACGGGCCCCGTACGCGCGGTCCACCTCCTCGCCGCCGAAGGCTCCGTCCGCGTAGACGCCGTGGAAGACCGCGCCACAGGCCGCGCCGTCCAAGCCTCGGCCCTCCCCACCCCGTAGCCCCGCCCCCGCGAAGCGGCCCCGCCAAAGGCGGGCCCGCAAGCCCGCCCCCGCGCCGCCCCCGCGAAGCGGCCCCGCCAAAGGCGGGCCCGCGAGCCCGCCCCCCCGCCGCCCCCGCGAAGCGGCCCCGCCAAAGGCGGGCCCGCGAGCCCGCCCCCGCGCCGCCCCCCGCGAAGCGGCCCCGCCAAAGGCGGGCCCGCGAGCCCGCCCCCGCGCCGCCCCCCGCGAAGCGGCCCCGCCAAAGGCGGGCCCGCGAGCCCGCCCCCGCGCCGCCCCCCGCGATGCGGGCCCCGCCGAAGGCGGGCCCGCGAGCCCGCCCACACCCGTCCGCACGCCATCGGCGCGCTGAGGGCCCCAAGGAGTGGTCCTGACGACGACGCCGCGTGCGAATGCACGCAAGGAGGAGGAAGGGCCGCGAACGGGGCCCTCAGCGCGCCGACCTATGGGATGTAGCGGGTCATTTGGATCATTCCGGAGGTGTAAGCGAACACCTCCGCCTCGTGCCCGATCCGATCCTCGACGAACTCGGAGATCTCCTGGCACATCCGCTTGGCCTGCTCCTCGCAGCCGTCGTCCACGACGATGTCGATGCGGTAGCGCCCCTCGCGCATCCGATACTGGACCATCCCGAGCTCGAGGAGGCACTTGTCGTTCCCGTACGTCTCCAGGACCGCGTCGCGGACGCGCTTCAGCTCGGCGTCGGGGACGAACTTCTCCTCCTGGGTCTGGAAGATCCGGCGCACGTAGACGTACTCGTAGCAGAGCCAGCCGAATCCCCCGACCAGGAGGAAGAGCACGAACGTCTTGAGGGGGCTGTTGACGCGGGCCGCCACGGAAGGGAACCTCCGGTTTCCCTGTCGGCCGCCCGCCGCGGCCCTCTGTAGGGCTTCTGAACCACCTCCCCATGAACCCGGCCGAGCCCTCTCCGAGACCCCGGGCCTGGCCGCCGCCGGGCGCCGAGGTCCGCCGGGTGGTGCTGGAGGAGCGGACCGGGCCCGACGGCCGGCCCTCGTGGCGGGTGGTCGAGGGGGAGGCGCCGGGCGCCTTCCACCTGCGGGCCCTGACCTGGCTCCTCGAGGAGCACGGGCGGGCCGGTCCCGACCCCCGGGACGGAAGCCGGACCCGCGTCGTCCTCGAGATCGCGAGGACCCCGATGGCCGAGGGCCGGGTGGGGCACCGGTACGCCATCGGCGGAGGGCCCGTGGGCGACCCGCGTGCGGACGGCGAGCGGGGCGTCCTCTGGCGGTACGCCCACGCGAGGCTCGCCGGCGCGGGCGAGGCTGGGGAGGAGACCTGACCGCCCGCGCCCGGGCGCGCCGCCAATCCGTGCCGGCCGCCGTCCGAACCCCGTACACTCTTCGGCCTCCGGCGCCGGGGAGGGCGGGCCTGGCGCCCCTCGCCCCCCGCCGTCGAGGGCCGAAGGAGAGCAGGAATGCAGCTTCCCGGGACGGTGTTCTGGGCGTTGGCGGCCGGGGCCGTAGGGCTCATCTTCGCGGGGATCACCGCGAAGCGGGTGCTCTCGAAGGACCGCGGCACCGAACGTATGCGGGAGATCCAGGACCACATCCGCGAGGGCGCGATGGCGTTCCTCCGTCGCGAGTACCGGACCCTCGTGTTCTTCGTCCTCGCGGTGGCGGTGGTGCTCTGCGTCTTCCTGTCGGGCTCCGACGTGGTCGGCCTCGGCTGGAAGACCGCCATCGCGTTCGCCGTCGGCGCGGCGCTCTCGACGCTCTGCGGTTTCGGCGGCATGCAGGTCGCCACCGCGGCCAACGCGAGGACGACCCAGGCCGCGACCCGGTCGTTCAACGAGGCCTTGAACGTCGCGTTCCCCGGCGGGGTCGTGATGGGCATGCTCGTGATGAGCCTCGGGATCCTGGGCATCTCGCTGCTCTTCGTCCTCTTCAGCGGCATGGAGGGCGACGTCGCGAAGGCCGCCACGATCATCGCTGGCTTCTCGATGGGGGCCTCGTCGATCGCGCTCTTCGCGCGCGTCGGCGGTGGCATCTACACGAAGGCGGCCGACGTCGGCGCCGACCTGGTGGGCAAGGTCGAGGCGGGCATCCCCGAGGACGACCCTCGGAACCCGGCGGTGATCGCGGACAACGTCGGCGACAACGTCGGCGACGTCGCTGGCATGGGTGCGGACCTCTTCGAGTCGTTCGTGGGCGCGATCCTCGGCGCCGTCGTGATCGCGGTGGACTCGTTCAAGGGCGACGCCGCGATCTGGGCCGTGGGCTTCGTGTTCGCCGTGCTGGCGGCCGGCGTCCTCGCCTCGATCGTCGGCGTGTTCTCCGTGCGCGTGAAGGAGGGCGGCGACCCGCAGGCCGCGCTCCGACGGGGCACGATCGTCTCGGGCCTGCTCTTCGCGGCCCTGGTGTTCGTCGTGGCGCTCGTGGTGTCCCCGGCGGTGTTCCCCGCGCTGGGCGCAGGGGCCGTCGAGGGCAGCCAGGCGGTGAACCTCCTCCACTGGGCGATCGCGGTCGTTGCCGGGCTCGTCGCCGGCATGGGCATCGGATTCACGGCCGAGTACTACACGTCCGGCAAGACCGTCCGCGATCTCGCGGACCAGAGCGACACGGTGCCGACGAACATCATCGCCGGCATCGCGATCGGCTTCCGCTCGGCCGTCTTCCCGCTCCTCATCATCGCCGCCGCGATCCTCGCCGGGTACCTGCTCGCCGGCATGTACGGCGTCACCCTCGCGGCGGTCGGGATGCTCGGCACGCTCGGCATCACGGTCGGCGTGGACGCGTACGGGCCGATCGCCGACAACGCGGGCGGCATCGCCGAGATGGCGCACTGCCCGCCCGAGGTCCGCGAGCGCACCGACTCGCTCGACGCCGCGGGCAACACGACGGCGGCCATCGCGAAGGGCTTCGCGATCGGCTCCGCCGCGCTGACCGCCCTCGCGCTCTTCGTCGCGTACCGGACCGCGCTCCAGGGGCTCGGCACGGAGCTCGACATGCGCGTGGGCAACCCGATCGTCCTCGCGGGCCTCCTGATCGGCGGCGTGGTGCCCTTCCTCTTCACGGCCGACACGATGCAGGCGGTCGGTCGCGCGGCCCAGAAGGTGATCCACGAGGTCCAGCGTCAGTTCCGGGAGGTTCCCGGGCTCAAGGAGGGGCTGCCCGACGCGAAGCCCGACTACGCGCGTTGCGTGGACATCACGACGCAGAGCGCGATCCGCGAGATGCTCCGTCCGGGCATCCTCGCCGTGGCCATCCCGCTCGCCGTCGGCTTCTTCCTCGGCCCCAACGCGCTTGGCGGCCTCCTCGCCGGCTCGCTCGTCTCCGGCGTGCCGCTCGCCGTCATGCTGGCGAACGCCGGCGGCGCGTGGGACAACGCGAAGAAGTACATCGAGAAGTCGGGCGGGAAGGGCGGAGCGCGCCACAAGGCCGCGGTCGTGGGCGACACCGTCGGCGATCCCTTCAAGGACACCTCGGGCCCCTCCATCAACATCCTGCTGAAGCTGATGGCGATCATCTCGCTCGTCTTCGCGCCGCTGATCGTGAAGGTGTTCGCGTCGCTGCCCTGGCACGCCTTCGGGTAGCGGTCGCGTCGGGTCGGGCTCAGCGCGCCGGGTCGCGGGGGGCGGGGCGTCGGTACGGCCCGGCCAGCGCGCGGGACGTGGCCACCGTGAGCCAGCCCACGACCACGCCGAACACGGCGCCGCAGAGCACGTCGCCGGGGTAGTGGGCGCCTCCGTACACGCGTGCCAGGGCGGTCAGAGACGCCATGAGCACGATCCCGACGCGCACGAAGACCCGGCGCCAGGCGTCGGGGGTCTCGGCCGCCCACCACCAGACCACCACGGCGAGCGCGAACGCGCCCGCGGCGTGGCCGGACGGCCAGCCCGCGTCCCGCAGGTGAATCCCGAACGCGAAGTGGGCGCGCCCGTCCCGGAAGGCCTCCGCGAGGGCCTCGCCCGGACGTGGCCGGTCCACCCACCGCTTCACGAACCACGTGCCGAGGCCCGCGGTGAGCGCGGCGAGACCGATCTCGGCGAGACGCCGCGCAGCGCGGCAAAACGAGACCTCCGCGCCCACGAGCGCGAGCAGCACGAAGAGGAGGATCCATCCGCTGCCGAGCTCGTTCGCCGCGCGGAGGACGTTCTCGATCTCCTCGTTGCGGTGCGTCAGGTGGTGGAGCCAGGAGTTCACGGCCAGGAACGCCGACGCGTCCCAGGCCTGTAGGCGCGCGAGGACGTCGTTCATCGGCGGGGGACCTCCGGTGGCGAGGGACGGGCGAGGAGCACGAACGGCGCGCCCTCGATCCGACGTTCGTCTACGACCGTGAGGCCGCCGAGCTCGTCGGGGAAGCGCTCGAGATAGTGCCGCGGCGTCGCGACGACCACCTTCTCGTGATCGTGGAGGTACGCGCGGAGCGCGTCGAGGTCGCGGGTCTCCGGAAGCGTTCGTCCCGCGTAGTACGTGAACGCGCCCGGGTACGCGCGGAACATCAGCGGCGACCAGCCCCGGTCGGCGAGGCGACGCATCGCCTCGGCCTCGGCGCGCGGGCTCATCACGGGGTCGAGGCTCGGCACGACGAGGGCGGCGACGAGCGTGTTCGCCACGAGCAGGCCGAGCACGGTGACCTCGACCGCGCGACGACGGAACGCGAACACGAGGGCGCCGGTCCCGGCGAAGACGAGCGCGAGGGGCAGGAGACCGTGAAGACGGACCTGGGGGAACGGGACGAACGCGTTCCCGAGCGCCGCGGCACACGACGCGAGGAGCGCGCCCGCGCCGAGCGCCGTTCCCGCGCGCCGCTCCCGCGCCGCGGGAAGGCGCGAGATCCAGTCCGCGGCGAGGACGGCCAGCGGACCGAGCAGCGGCATCACGTAGATGACGAGCTTGCTCCGGGCGGCGGAGAGAACGACGAACCCGGCCAGGAACGTGGCGGCGAGGAAGATCCTGCCGTCGCGGTCGTCGCGAGCCTGCGGCCGGAACGCGTCCCACACCCGCCGGTCTCGGAGGCGGCGCCACGGCGCGGCGACGAGGAGGATCGGCCACGGCATCACGGCGGCGGGGAGCACCGCGAGATAGAACCACGGCCCGTACCCGTGCCCGTGACCCGCGAGGGCGCGGCCCACGACCTGCCCCGTGAGGAGCTCGCGGACGTAGCCCGGTCCTTCGAGGGAGGCGAGGGCCGCGAGCCACAGCGTGACCGGGGCGAGGGCGGCGGCGAGCCCGAGCCCGACGTCCCAGCGGAAGAGGCGCCGCCCCCGGCGGGTCAGGAGGCACCACGCGAGGAGCCCGGCGAGGGGAAAGCCGAGCCCGAGCGGTCCCTTCACGACCGTCGCGAGACCCGAGAGGAGGAGCCCGAGGACCACCCCGCCGTTCGGACGCTCGCGGGCGAGCCCGCGCCAGAGGAGCGCGACGGCCCAGACGATCACGCCGGCGAAGAGGAGGTCCATCCGCGTGGTGCGGAGCAGGAGCTGGTACATCGGCGTCGCGGTGGCGAGGAGGGGCGCGAGGAGGGCGAGCGTCGGGCGGCCCTTCGCGAGCGTGACGCGGGCCAGCACGTACGTGCCCGTGAGGAAGACGAACCCGCCGAACGCGGAGACGAGGAAGAACGCCGCGGGGCCGTCCGTCGAGAGGACGCGCGACGCGAGGGCCACGAGCCAGAAGTAGACGGGCGGCTTGTCCGGATAGGTCTGGCCGTTCATGTGGAGCGAGAGCCAGTG
Source organism: uncultured Planctomycetota bacterium (assembly GCA_963752285.1). GTDB lineage: Bacteria > Planctomycetota > PLA2 > PLA2 > JAEUHO01 > CAVVXN01. Next base: position 2,067,098 of record CAVVXN010000005.1, on the reverse strand, counting down.
CCCGTGGTCCACGAGCTCCCGGAGCACGCTCGCGTGGCGGACCTCGTCGAACGCCCAGTACTCGCGGCTGTAGAGCGTCGGGATCGCCTGGACGAGGACGACGGCGAAGAGCACCGCGAACGGGTGGCGCGCGAGGAGCCGGAGCGCGCGCGACGCCGGCGCGTCCGGGCCGGGGGCCCCGGAAAGAACGGGGGCGGCCGCCGGGCCCCGAGGGGAGAGCGGGGCGGGCGGCGACGCGCTCTCCGAGGTCAAGGGGCCCTCCGGTCTCGGCGGGGGTCTCTCGTCGGGCCCCGGGGACGGGAGTGTACGGCGACCCGGGTCGGGCGGGACGTCGGGCCCGCGCCCTTTACCCGAGGCGGGATCCGACCGATTCCCGAAGCGGGGAGGCTCCTTTCCGTCCCCCGGGAGACGTCATGCGAAGACGCGCCGAGCCGATCGGAGCCTTCCTCGTCCTCGCGGCCGTGCTCGTCGTCGGCGCGTTCCAGTGGGGCCAGGCGTCGGCCTCGGCCCGGCTGGCCGAACGGCGCCGGACGGCGGTCGTGGAGGCCGTGGACCACGCGGCGCCCGCGATGGTCAGCGTGAACGCCTGGCGGACCCAGGCGCGCACCCGGAGCGCGGGATCTGGCGTGATCGTCAACCCCGCGGGGTTCGTCGTGACGAACTCGCACGTGATCCGGGGCGCGGACCGCATCACGGTCGTGCCGTTCCGCTCGCGCGAGGTCGTCCGGGCGCGCCTGATCGCCGACGACCCGCGCGGCGACCTGGCCGTGCTCCAGGTCGAGGGACGTCGCACGTGGCCCTACGTATCGCTCGCGCCCACGGGAGACGTCATCCTCGGCGAGAGCGCGATCGCGATCGGGAACCCTCGCGGCCTCGGCGACTCGATCACGGTCGGGGTCGTGTCGGCGGTGCGGCGCTCGGCGAAGGTCGCGAGCGGCGGCACGATCGCGAACCTGATCCAGACCGACGCCTCGATCAACTCGGGGAACTCCGGCGGTCCGCTCCTCAACTTGGACGGCGAGCTGATCGGGATCAACACGTCGATCCTCCCGAGCGCGAACGGGATCGCCTTCGCGATCCCCGCCGACGACGTGGGCGCGCTGCTCCGTCGGGCGCTCGGAGGCGCGGCCCCGCGGAATCCGTTGCCTCCGCCGACGCCCGAGCGCCCCGCCCCGGTGCGACCGCCCGTGGCGGCGTGCGCGCCCGCGGAACCATCGCCTGGATCGCCCGTCGGCGAGGAGGGAGAGGATCTCGCCGTCGTCCCGCTCCGCCTCCAGGACATCGGGCTCTCGGTCGAGGACGACGGTCGGCGGCTCCTGGTGCAGGCGGTCGCGCCCGGCTCGGCCGCGGACCGCGCGGGGCTTCGCGCGGGCGACCTGCTCCTCGAGATCGACCGGCTCCCGACGGAGGCGCTGGACGACGTCGAGCTCGCGTTCCAGGCCTCGCACCCCGGCCGGCGCTACGAGATCCGCGTCCGCCGAGGTCAGGCCCCGATCGACGCGATCCTCGTGGCGCCGCGCTGACGGTCCCCCGATCGCCCGCTCAACGGGGTTCGAGGCGGGCCGAGAGCCACGACCAGCCGTCGATCTCGAAGTGCTCGATGCGGATCGCGTGCGCGCCCGCCGCGAGGTCGAGGTCGGCCGTGTCCTCCGTCGGGCCGTGGCGGTCCCAGCGCTCGATCACCTTCTTCTCGTCCACGTACGCGCGGACGCCGTCGTCCGAGACCACCCGCAGGCGGTAGCGGCCCGCGGGGAGCGTCGCCGTCGCCTCCGCGCGCGTCGCGAAGCGGTCGGTCGCGACGCCCTCCGGGCCGCCCGCGCGCCACGGGAAGTCGAGCGCGTCCAAGTGGACCTCGCGCGGCGCGTCCGATCGGAGGAGCGCCGCGAAGGCGTCGGGGTGCGCGAGCGGGTCCGTCGCGTCGTCCCAGGTGAAGAAGCGGACGTCCCACGGAAGGACGAGGAGCGTCCCCTCGCTCGTGTACCTCGCGCTGGCCGACGCGACGACCACGCGAAACGGCCGCAGGCTCGGCCCGTCGCCCGACGCGCGGACCACGATCGTCGCCGGCGCCGTGCCCTCCCTCGGCTCGACCGAGACGCCCGGGCTCGTCTCGACCACCCGGAACGACTTCGCGCCGAGGAGGTGGAGACGCGCTTCGGGGCCCGGGGCCGAGACGTGCGTGGGGAAGAGCCGCGTCTCGCGCGGGTCCACGGGGCCCCACGCGTCGATCCGCATCGAGGCGCGGCCGGCCGGGAGGTCCGCAGGGAGCTGGGTGTCGAGCGTGCCGCGGACGGACGGCGTCGGGGGCGGCGGGACGGGCGGCGCCGAACCGGGCGACGCGAGGGCCACGAACGACACGGGGTCCCCTTCCGTCCGCACGCGCCCCGGCGCGAGGTCGGGACTCGCGAGCCGGACCGCGTGGCCCGTCCGGTTCTCGACCACGAGATCGCCCGAGACCTCGCCCCAGAGGACGTCCGAGAGCGTGGTGGTCCCGGCGAGGCGGATCTGCGTCGCCGGACCGGGGAACCGGTTCCCGAGGAGGCGCGTTCCGACGTCGCTCTCGAGCGAGACGGCGGCGTCGGTCGCGGCGATCTGGTTCGCGAGGAGGACGTTTCGCCCCGAAGACGTGTCCTGGTGCTGCCCGTAGACGCCGCCGACGAGGTCGGGGTCGTCGTCCCACCAGAGGCGCACGCCGTATCGCGCGCCCGCCATGTCGTTCTCGGCGATCATGTTGCCGTTTCCGTGCTCGATCGCGACCCCGGCCGTCCGGCAGTCGCGGAGCACGTTTCGCGTAAACCTCGAGTCGCGGGAGTACCCCGCCCAGATCCCGTAGTCCGAGCCCGAGCCGTCGTTCCCGTCGAAGACGTTCCCCGAGCTGAACGTCGCCTCGATGCCGTTGGCGACCGCGAAGCGGAAGTCGTTCCCGACGACGACGTTGTCGTTCGAGCCGCCGCGGCCCGTGCGCTGGGTCGTCTCGTGGCCGGCGTAGAGGAAGAAGCCGTCGCCCGAGTGGGTGGCCGAGTTCCTCGCGAACAGGTTGTTCGAGCTCTGCTCGAACACGAGGATCGCGGCCGAGTCCTGCCCGCGCGCGTACACGCCGTCGCTGTAGCCGCGGACGCAGAAGTCGAGCCGGTCGTGCGAGACCTCGCAGCGCGAGGACCGCCAAAGCGCGACGCCCCAGCCCGAGAGGAAGGAGAAGTCGTCGTCGTAGGCCGCGCAGCCCCGGCAGCGGGTGAGGAGGAGCCCGTTCTGTCCGCGGCGCACGCGGCAGCGCCGGACGGTCGCCCGCTCGCACGCCGGTGAGCGAGAAACCCGCGCCGTACGTAGTCTCCCACTCGCCCTCGTCGTCGTGGTGGGGCCAGAGCCAGTCGGACTCGTCTTCCTCCTCGGGTGTGCTCGCGAGGTGCTGGCGGAAGCACCCGGAGGCGTCCACGTCCTCCAGGAGGAGGTCCGTGGCGTCCACCGCCCGGACGCCCACCCGGAAGCCCGAGACCCGGCCGTTTCTGACGATCACGCCCTTCGCGCCGTCCACGAGGATCCCGACTCCGGTGAGGGCGTCGGGGCGCGTGTCCTTCGGCGCGCCGCAAAGGGTCGCGCCGCCGAGGTCGAGCACGGTGTGGTCCTTCGTGATCCGAAGGACCCCCCGGCCGTCGCGCTCCGTGACGGTGTGGTCCCCCGGCGCGAGCCGGACGACGCCCTCGACGGCCATCGCGTCGTGGGCGGGTACGAGGGGCGGCGAACCGTCGTCGGCGCGCGCGGCGGCGAGGACCAGGAGGACGAGGCCGACCGCGCGGGCGCAAGGAACGAGGAAGGACCTCGGACGGGGGCGCGGGTGGCGCGGCGTCATCGAAGCGTGGTGGATCGTGCGCGCCTCCGTAGCTGGCGGCCTCCCTCAGAGGGCGGCGAGGTTTCGCTCGAGGAGCTCGAGCTCCCGGCGGAGGTCCTCGAGACGCGTCCGCTCGGCCTCGACCACCTTGGCGGGCGCGCGTTCGACGAAGCCCGGGTTCTGGAGGCGCTTCTCGCCGCCCTGGATCCGCTCCAAGAGCTTGGCGCGTTCCTTCCCGAGGCGGGCGCGCTCCTTCTCGGGGTCGAGCACGCCGCCGAGGAAGATCTCCATCTCCTCGAAGACCTGCGTGGCCGCGTTCGCCGGGGGCTCGGCGTCGGGGCCGAGGCGGAGCTCGGAGATCCGCGCCTGGTCCCGGAGCAGGTGCGCCTGGCGGCCGAGCGTCTCCGAGAGAGCGGCCGGCGCGCGGATCGCGACGGGGAGGTCCTTCCGCGGCGGCACGGCGTAGCGCGCGCGAAGGTCGCGAAGGCGGCGGATCGTGCCCTGGAGCCGGTCGATCTCGGCCTCGAGGGCCTCGTCGAGGTCGGTCGTACGCGGCGACGGCCAGGGCGCGTGGATCAGGAGCGAGGGCACCTCGATCGCGCGCTCGATCCCGCGGGCCGGCGCGATCTCCCCGAGGTGCTCCCACAGGGACTCCGTGATGAACGGGACGAAGGGGTGGAGCAGCCGGAGCACCTGGTCGAGCACGAACCCGAGCACCTGGCGCGCCGTCCCGCCCGCGGCCTCGGGCTTCAGGCGGGGCTTCACGAGCTCCAGGTACCAGTCGCAGAGCTCGTTCCAGAAGAAGTCGCGCGCGGCGCCGATGGCGGTGGAGGGCGCGTACGCCTCGAGGCCCTCGGTCACGCGACCGACGGCGCGCGCGAGGCGCGAGAGGATCCAGCGGTCCTCGGGCGCGAGGTCCTCGGGGGCGAGGGGGCGGTGCTCGAGCCGCTCCCCGAGGTTCAGGAACACGAAGCGCGCGGCGTTCCAGAGCTTGTTGCAGAAGTTCCGCCCGGCCTCGAAGCGATCGCTGGTGATGGTCGCCGGCGGCACGTCGGACATCGTGCCGAGCACGTCGAACTCCGCGCTGCACGCGGTGCAGAGGTACGTGAAGATCGTCTTCCCGTGGCGCGCCTCGGCGAGCTCGACCAGCGCCTCGCACGACGGGCACCGCGCCTGCACGGGCAGGCGCACGTCCTGGTTCCCCGTCTCGAGATCGGCGAGGAGATAGCGCATCGCGTCGGCCCCGTAGCCCTCGATGATGTCCACGGGGTCGATGCCGTTCCCGCGGCTCTTCGACATGCGCACGCCCTTGCCGTCGAGGATGTTGGCGTGGACGAAGCAGTCGGTGAAGGGCACGTCGCCGTGGAGGTAGAGCCCGAACACGAGCATTCGCGCGACCCAGAGCGTGATGATGTCGCGTCCCGTCACCAGGCAGGAGCCGGGGTAGTAGAACGCGAACGAGTCGGGACCGTCCTTCGACGCGCCGAGGGCGCGCTGACCGGGTTCGACGGGCGCGGTCTCGGGGTCGGGCCACCCGAGGGTGCTGAAGGGCCAGCACGCCGACGAGAACCACGTGTCGAGCACGTCCGGATCCTGGGCGAGGCCCGCCGCCTCGATCCGCGCGGCGTAGGCGCGGTCGGCCTCGCTGCCGCGGAGGCAGACCTGGATCGTGAACGGGCCGTCGGACGGGAGGCCGTGCGCCTCGGTGGGGCCCCGCGCGGTGCCCGACGCGTCCACGATCCACGTCGCGAGCCCGTCCCCGTCGGCGTGGGGGATCTCGGCGAGGACGCCGAGCGTCTGCGCTCGCGTCTCGAGGGTTCGGGACCACACCGGGATCCGGTGGCCCCACCAGAGCTGGCGGCTGATGCACCAGTCGCGCTTCTCGGAGAGCCAGCTCGCGTAGGGCCCCAGGTACCGCGCGGGGTGGAAGGCGAGCGCGCGGCCCGTCGGTGAGGTCCACGAGCCCAAGGCCGCGTCGCTCGCGATCTCTGCGAGGCCGGCGGCTCTGAACTCGTTCGGCGTGCCGCGCCCGAACACCACGCCGCCCTCGACGTCGCCCATGCGCACGAACCACTGCTTCGAGAGGTACGGTTCGATCGGGCTCCGCGAGCGCTCGCTGTGGCCCACCTCGACCTCGCGGTCCTCGACGGCCTCGAGGAGGCCCTCCTTCTCGAGGTCCGACACCACGGCGTCTCTCGCCTCGAAGCGGTCCATGCCGGCGTACGGCCCTGCCTCCGCGTCGAGCGTCCCGTCGGGGTTCAGGATGTTGATCCGGCCGATCTGGTCCCGGTGGCGCTCCCACACCGCGTGGTCGTTCGGGTCGTGCGCCGGCGTGATCTTGACGCAACCCGAGCCGAGCTCGGGCTTCGCCCACGCGTCGAGGATCAGCGGGATCGCGCGGTCGAGGAGCGGGAGCATCACGTGCCGCCCGTCCTTCGCCATCTCGACGAGACGCAGGAGCGTGGGGAGGTGGGTCTCGCGCCGCGCCTCGAGGCGCTCGAGCTCGGCCTGCTTCTCGGCGCGCTCCTTCGACGGCGCGGCGAGCGCGGCCGCGCGCGCGGCTTCGATCGCCGTCTCGAGCGCCCGCTCCGGGTCGGGATGGCACGCGACGGCGGTGTCGCCGAGCATCGTCTCGGGACGGGTCGTCGCCACGGTCACGTGCGTCGGTTCGCCCGGCTTCGGGTCGATCACGGGGTAGCGGAGATGCCAGAAGTGGCCCTGCACCGTCTCGTGATAGACCTCGTCGTCGGAGACGGCGGTCTGGAGGAGACAGTCCCAGTTGACGAGCCGGTCGCCGAGCGTGACGAGGCCGTCCTGGAACAGACGGAAGAACGCCTCGCGCACGGCCCGCGTGCACACGGGGTCCATGGTGAATCGTTGGCGCTTCCAGTCGGCGGAGCAGCCCATCTCCTGCTGCTGCCGGACGATCCGCTGCTGGTACTCGTCCTTCCAGGCCAGGATCCGCTCCACGAGCGCGTCCCGGCCGATGTCGTGGCGCGTCTTCCCCTCGAGCTCGAGGAGGCGCTTCTCGACCACGGCCTGGGTCCCGATGCCGGCGTGGTCGGTGCCCGGCTGCCAGAGCACGTTTCGCCCCTGCATCCGCCGCCAGCGGATCAGGAGGTCCTGCATCACGTTGTCCATGGCGTGCCCCATGTGGAGCGCGCCCGTGACGTTCGGCAGGGGCATCATGATGACGTAGCGCTCGTCCGGTCCGCGTCCGTCGGGGACGGCGGCGAACGCGTCGGCCTCGACCCAGCGGCGCATCACGCTCGACTGGGTCGGTCCGGGTTCGTACGTCGTGGCGAGCGCTCGGGGCATGGTGGGTTCCGGGGAAGAACGGGGGAACGTAGCCCTGCCGCGAGCCCGAGTCAAAGCGCGACCGGGCCGCGGCGCTCCGGCGCTCCGTCCCGCGCGGGGTCAGAGACGGGGGCTGCCCTCGAGGTGGCGCGCGTAGGCGTCCACGAGCTCGGGCAGGCTCTCCGAGAGCGGACGGAGCGCGAGGCCCGCGGCGTGCAGCTTCGCGGTCGAGAGCACGCAGTTCGACCGTCCGGCCTTGAGGCCGAGCGCCGCCTCGGGGACGACCTCCACGCGGCGTTCGGGCTCCACGCGCTCGCGCCACAGGTGCAGCAGCTCGTCGTGGCGCTCGACGCCGTCGTTCACGAGGTTCCACACGCCCGTGCGGCCCTGCTCCATCAACGCCTCGGCGACCGGCCACGCGTCCTCGAGCACCGTGACGCTGTTCGGGATGCTCACGGTCCGCTCGTACCCGAGCAGCTTCGTGAGGAGGTTCCTCGCGTGGGGGAACGACGAGAGAGGCATGCGCACCCGCAGCTGGAGCACCCCGAAGTCACGAAGCGCGCGCTCGGCGAGGATCTTGGTCCTCGCGTAGAGGCTGCCGGAGAAGTTCGGGGGGTCCTCCTCCCCGTAGCCCCTTCCCTCGTTGTCGCCGGTGTACACGCAGCCGCTCGACAGGTGCGTCATGTGGATGCCGCGGCGCCGGCACGACGTCGCGAGCACGAGCGGGCCGATCACGTTGCTCCGGTAGGCGAGGGCCGGCTCGCCCTCGAGCGCGTCCACGTTGGGGTGTCCCGTCTTGCCCGCGGCGTTCACCACGCGATCGGGGCGGACCGCGTCGAACGCCTCTTCGACGGCGTGCGCGTCGGCGATGTCGGCGTCGGTGACGACCACGTCGGGGAGTCGTCCGGACCACGTGCTCCCGAGCCAGCCGTGTCCGAAGATCAGGACGCGCCGGCTCACGAGACACCGTTCCCGAGCCGGAACCGTCCGGGCCCGAAGCGCGCGGGGTTCGCCGTGACCCACGCCTGCGCGCGCATCCACGGTTCCGGCTCGCCCGCGTCGAACCAGCGCGAGACCTCGTGTCCGAGGAGGCGCCCCTCGGCGGCGTACGCGTTGTTCACGTCGGTGATCTCGAGCTCGCCGCGCGCGGAGGGCTCGAGCCGGCGCACGCGCTCGAAGACGTCCGGCGGGTAGAGATAGAGACCGGTCACCGCGAGATCGGACGACGGCACCTCCGGCTTCTCGACGATGGCCTTCACCCGGCCGTCGGCCACCTCGGCGACGCCGTAGGCCCCCGGGTTCGGGACCCGCGCGAGGAAGTTGACCGCCAAAGGGGGCTCCGCCTTTGCGAAGGCGCGGGCGACGGGCGCGATCGAGTCGTCGTCGAAGACGTTGTCGCCCAGCACGACCGCGACTCGACGGCCCGCCGCGAACGCCTCGGCGAGGCCCAGGGCGTGTGCGATGCCCTGGGCCTCGTCCTGGACCTTGTACGTCAGGTCCACGCCGTCGCCGTACGCGCGGCCGCTGCCCAGGACCTCCACGACGCGGCCCATGTGCTCGCGTCCGGTGATCACGAGGACCTCTCGGATCCCCAGCGAGAGCAGGGTCCCGAGCGGGTACTCGATCATCGGCCGCATGTGGACGGGGATGAGGTGCTTGTTCGTGTGGAGCGTCAACGGGCGCATCCGCATCCCGGAGCCGCCCGCGAGCAACACGCCGACCGTCCCGGCACGGGTCTCTCTCGGGGTCACGCCACGCTCCGTCGTCCGAATCCCCAACTGTACCCCGGCGCGCCCGGCCGGAGGCGCCTCGCGCGGCCGATCGCCCGGTCCGGGCGCCCGCGTCGGGCTCGATTCGGCGACGCGCGGTCCCCACCGCCGTCGGGCGCGATGGGGCCTCCTCCCGTCCGCCCGTTCGGCCGCGTAGCATCCCGCTCTCGGGCGGAGGCAGATGACCCGGACCTCGATCGTCCTCGCGCTCGTGTTCGCCCTCGGCGCGCATCGGCCGGCGAGCGGCGCCGGGAGCGAGGGCGGCGTGGTCGTCCGCGCGACGCTCGCGTACGCGTTCACGCCGTCGGGCCCGGTGGACCGGCTGAGCGTCAAGGCCGCGGTCCCGACCGACGTCCTCGGTCGCCAGGACGTGCTCTCGACCGAGTACGAGCCGAGGCCCCGGCAGACGAGGGACGCGGGCGGCATGCGCTACGCGTGGTTCTCGTTCGCTTCACCGCTCGACCATCCGGTGGAGGTGCGGGTGGTCTCGGACGTGCGGCTCTACCCCGGCGGTCTCTCCTGGGTCCGCGCGCACCCGGGCGCCCGGCGGATCGCGCGGCCCGAGGACCTCGCACGAGACCTCGACGAGGAGATGTGGATCGAGGCGTGCGATCCCGCGATCGAGGAGGCCGCGAAGGGCCTCGAGGGGAAGGACCCGGCCGCCACGGCGCGTCGCGTCCTCGATTTCGTGACCGATCACCTCGCGTCCGGCGGGTACGACAGCCGTCCCCACGGCGCGCTCTGGGCTCTCGTCGCGCGGCGGGGCGACTGCACCGAGTTCACCAACCTGTACGTCGCGCTCTGTCGCGCCGCGCACCTTCCGGCGCGCGTCTGGACCTGCCACGTCGCGCTTCCGGTCGGACCGGGAGACACCTCCGAGCACGACCTCGCGGAGGTCTACCTCGGCGACCTCGGGTGGGTCCCGGTAGACCCGTACTTCGTGAAGCGCCACCACGCCACGTTCTCGTCGCTCCCGCCCGTCTACGTGCTCCTCCAGAACGTGCGGAACGACGTCCACTTCACCCACCTGGGCTCGAACCTCATGAGCTTCGAGTGGGTCGGCGACGGCAAGGTCACCTTCACCCAGAGCTTCTCGTACGCGCCGCGATGAGCGCCGCGACCGGTTCGCGTCCCGATCGGAGTCGCGCGCGCGAGCCGCTGCCGCGAAACGTCCGCGCGTTCGGCTGGACGAGCTTCTTGACCGACGTGTCGACGGACGCGATCTACCCGCTCCTGCCCACGTTTCTCACCGTGACCCTGGGCGCGAGCACGGTGTTCGTCGGCCTCGTGGAGGGGATCGCCGAGAGCACCGCGGCGCTGATCAAGGTCGCGTCGGGCTGGTGGTCGGACCGCGTGCGGCGGCGGCTGCCCTTCGCGATCCTCGGCTACGGGCTCAGCGCCGCGACGCGGCCGCTCGTCGCCGTCGCGGCGGCGGGATGGCACGTCCTCGGCGCGCGCTTCCTGGACCGGGTGGGGAAGGGGCTCCGGACCTCGCCGCGAGACGCGCTCCTCGCGAGCTCGATTTCGCGGGAGCGGCGCGGAGAGGCGTTCGGGTGGCAACGCGCCATGGACAACGCGGGCGCGGTCGCGGGTCCGCTCCTCGCCTTCGCGCTGCTCGCGTGGATGACGGACGACCTCCGCGTCGTGTTCGCCCTCGCGTTCGTGCCGGCCGTGCTCTCGGTGGTCGTCCTCGTGGTGGGGGCGCGGGAGGTCGAGGCGCCCGACCGCCTCGACGGGCCGCGCGCGGCCGATGCGGAGGGCTACTGCCCGACGGCCGGCTTTCGCCGCTACCTCCTCGCGTTCGGGATCTTCACGCTCGGCAACTCGTCCGACGCGTTCCTGCTCCTCCGCGCGTCGTCGCTCGGCATCCCCGAGGTCGGGCTGCCCCTCCTCTGGGCGGGGTTCAACGGCGTGAAGGCCCTCGTGGCGCGGCCGGCCGGCGCGCTGAGCGACCGCGTGGGGCGGCGCCGCCTGATCCTCGCCGGCTGGACGGTCTACGCGGTCGTGTACGCGGGCCTCGCGGCGGCGGACGCGGCCTGGCACATGGTGCTCCTGATGCTCCTCTACGGCGTCGTCCACGGCCTGACGGAGGGCGCCGAGCGCGCGTGGGTCGCCGACCTGCACCCCGCCGGCGAGCGGGGCCGCGCGTTCGGCCTCTTCCACGGCGTCACGAGCGTCACCGCGCTGCCCGCGAGCCTGCTCGCCGGCTGGCTCTGGATGACGATGGGCCCCGCCGCGGCGTTCTCTGCCGGCGCCGGCCTGGCCCTCCTCGCGATCGCGATCCTCGCCACGGCCCGTGCGGGCCCGCCGCCCGACGCGGCGTGAGCGGCAAATCCAGGGGGCGACGGCGGGATCCGCCGAGGGCGCGCGGACCGCGCGGCGCGCCCTTCGGGACGTCCCGTACCCTGTGGCCCCCATGGGGCAGGAAGGTCCCGTTCCGAGAACCCTGGGCCTCGCCGGCGCGACCGGCGTGGGCGTCGGCGCGATCGTCGGCGGAGGCATCCTCGCGCTCGCCGGCGTCGCGTTCGAGACGACCGGCCCCTCCGCGCTCCTCGCCTTCGCCCTGAACGGCGGGATCGCTCTCCTCACGGCGCTCAGCTTCGCGGAGATGTCCGCCGCCTACCCCGAGTCCGGCGGCACGTACAGCTTCGCGAAGCGCTTCCTCAGCGTGCGTGTCGCGTTCGGGGTCGGCTGGATCGTCTGGTTCGCGTCGCTCGTCGCGGGGGTCCTCTACGCGCTCGGCTTCGGCACGTTCGCCGTGCTCCTCGCCCGCGAGGCGGCCCTTCTGCTCTTCGGCGCCGCGCCCTCGTGGCTCGCCGCGACGTGGCTCCCTCCCGTGCTCGGCGCCTTGGCGACGAGCTACTTCTCCCTCGGGCTCCTCCGGCGCGGGGCCGGCGGCGGACGGTGGATCAACCTCGCCAAGACGACGGTCTTCGCGGTCCTGATCGCGGGCGGGCTCGTTGCGCTGACGCGGGCGACCGGCGGCGAGATCGGCGAACGCCTGACCCCGTTCCTCCCCCGCGGCGCGGCGGGACTGTTCCAGGCGATGGGGTTCACCTTCATCGCGCTCCAGGGCTTCGACCTGATCGCGGCCGTCGCGGGCGAGGTCGAACACCCGGAGCGAAACCTCCCCCGCGCGATGCTCGGCTCGCTCGGCATCGCCCTCGTGATCTACCTGCCGCTCCTCTTCCTGGTCGCGACGGTCGGAACGCCCCCCGGCCGGTCCGTCCTCGAGATGGGCCACGAGAACCCCGAGGGGGTCGTTGCGATCGCCGCACGCCGGTTCCTCGGCGACTTCGGCTACTGGCTCGTGGTGGTGGCCGGCGTGCTCGCCATGCTCTCCGCGCTCCAGGCGAACCTCTTCGCCGCGTCCCGGGTCGCCTTCGCCATGGCGCGCGACCGGACGCTCTCGCCCATCCTCGGGAACCTCGACCGCGAACGGGGCGTCCCGCGGCTCGCCGTGCTGGTGGTGACGGGCCTCGTGCTCCTGATCCTCGCCGTCGTCCCCGACGTCGCGACGGCCGGCGCCGCCGCCTCGCTGATCTTCCTCGTCACGTTCTTCCTCGCCCACGTGATCAACGTCCTGTTTCGACACCGGACCGACGCCGACCGGATCCCCTTCCGCGTGCGGCTCTTCCCGCTCGTGCCCGTCGTCGGCGGCCTCGCCTGCCTCGCCCTCGCCGTGTACCAGGGCGTCTCGGTGCCGCTGGCCGGCGCGATCGCGCTCGCCTGGCTCGTCCTCGGCTCCGCCCTCTACGTCCTCCGCTTCGCCGGCCGCGCCGCGACCTTCGACGCGTCCGCCGAGGCGACTGACCCCGCGCTCGTCAAGTCGCGCGGTCGCAGCCCGCTCGTGCTCGTCCCCTTGAGCAACGCGGCGAACGCCGCATCGATGGTGGCCGTAGCCCACGCCGTCTCGCCGCCCGGGTTCAGTCGCGTGATGCTCCTGAACGTGGTGCGCCCACCCGACGTGTGGGACCCGGCCGCGCCGCCGCCGAGCCTGCTCCAGGCCGAGCAGGTCGTGCGCGAGGCGCTGACGGCCTCCTTCGCCGAGGGGCTGACGCCCCAGGCGATGTTGACGGTGGCCCGCACGCCGCTCGACGAGATCTCGCGCGTGGCCGTGGCGCACCACTGCGCGAGCGTCCTCGTCGGCCTGCGCGACCTCTCCGACTCGGCCGACGACGTGGGCTTCGACCGCTTCCTGAACCGCGTCCCCTGCGACGTCCTGCTCCTGCGCGCGCCGCGCGGGTGGCGCTTTCGCGAGGCGACCCGGGTCCTCGTCCCGATCGGGGGACGCGGACGCCACAGCCCGCTCCGCGCGCGGCTGCTCGGCAGCCTGCGGCGCCTCACGCGCCCCGAGACGACGTACCTGTGCGTCCTCCCCCCCGAAGCGTCCGACGAGGCCGTCCACCGCATGCGCCGTCGGATCGGCGTGCTCGCCGAGGACGAGATGGGCGGCGCGGCCCAGGTGGTCGTCGAGCGGGGAGCGGACCCCGCCGGCGAGATCCTCCGCCGCGCGGCGGAGTGCGACCTGATCGTGCTCGGCCTCTACCAGGAGACGGGTCGCCGGCTCAAGCTCTCGGGCTTCGTCCTGCGCGTCGCGCGGGCGTCCACCTGCGCGCTCCTCGTCCTGGGCTACAAGGCGCGCACCTGACGATCCGACCGGGCGCGTCGCCGCCGTCCTCGTCCTTCCGGAGGGCGCGGTCTTCGCCGGGAGCCCCAGCCCGGCGCGTTCGGCGGCTCCTCGCGCTCCATCGGCATGCGTGCGCGGGGGATTCCTGCACCCCACGCCCAGGGGACGTGGGCGTCGAGCGGTCGCCAGCCCTTCCCCGAAGCCCGGACCACGTGCTCGCCCGGGGCGAACGGCTCGACGGAACGGCAAAGGCCCGGCGTTCCCGGGACGGGCACCATGAGGGCCCAGCCCCGTCCCCCGGCGGGGTGCAACTCGACCTGGAGCGGTCCCGAGATCGGCTCCATGCTTCGCGCGTCGATGAACTCGGCCTCGACGGGGACCCCCGCGGGTGTGCGATCTCCCGGGGAGGCAGGTCGTCTTGGTAGCGGAGCAGCACGGCGGTCCGGTAGGGCTCCTCGAGCGCCAGGACCGCCGCGACGAGGCGCCGCCCCGTCTCGGCTCGCACGACGGCGTCCGACGTGGATTCGGCGTGCGCCGCACGGGCCGCGCGCCGGTCGCGCCTGCGCTCGGCCGTCCGTTGACGGAGCACGGCCTTCGCCTGTCGCCAGGCCACGCCGCCCAGCCCCGCCCGGAGCACGCGAGCCCGACGGGCCCCGCCGCGAAGGGCCACGAGCCAGGTCTCCTGGACGACGTCGTCGACCCACTCGTCCCCGCCCAGGGCCGCGCGGGCGGCCGCACGGACGAAGTCCGTGTGCCGGACCCGTGCATCGGGCGGAGGAACCGAACGGACGGCCATGGTCGCTCAGAAGGTAGTGGGCCGCGGTCCCGGATCCGGTTCAGGCGACGCGAGGGCCACGACGACGTGGACCCCGTCGGACGGGCCGGCCGAGTGCCCCGCGATCCTCGCGGTGGGGTGCGGCGAAGCACGCCGACCACGTGGGCTCGTCCGGACGCCGGGGCCCAATCCCGACCGACCGGTCGGTATTGCCGAACGTTCGGCGCGGGGCGCATCTTTACAATCGAGGCCAGAGCCCTGTTTCGTGCGACGTGCCGGAGCGGAGTCCGCCCAATCCCGACGGACCGGTCGGCATGGCCGAACGTTCGGCGCGGACCGCGTCTTCACAGAGCGGCGGGCCGGGTCGAGCGCGGCCCGGGCCCTGGTAGGCGATGCCGGCGCCGGTTCGGGCCGGGCGACGGCGGGGGCACGGGTCGGGCTATGGCTCGCCGCGTACGGGCCGCTCTCGCCCGCGCCGCGGACGTGGCCGGCGGGGCGGGGGCCCAGGAGGCCCCCCTCTCCACCGAACCCGCGCGCTTGACCTTTCGGCGGTGTTGAGCGATCGTTCAAGTCCGTCGTGACCGAGAGCGAGACCCGGACCGCCATCCTCGATGCCGCGCGCCGCCTGTTTCACGAGCAGGGGTACGCGGCCACGGGCATCGCCACGATCCTCCGCGAGTCCGGGGCCCATCCCGGGAGCCTCTACCACTTCTTCCCCTCCAAGGAGGCGCTCCTCCAGGGCGTCCTCGAGCACTACACGACGCTGCTCGAGCCGATCGTCACCGCGCCCGTGGAACGCGCCGAGCGGGATCCTCTCCTCCGGGTCCTCGCGCTGCTCGCCTTCTACCGGTCGGAGCTCGTCCGAAGCGGCTGTCGGATGGGATGTCCGATCGGGAACCTCGCGCTCGAAGTGAGCGACGACCATCCGGACGTCCGGCCGCTCATCGAGCAGAACTTCAGACGCTGGCGCGAGACCGTCCAGCGCTGGCTCGAGGAGGCCGGCGATCGGCTGCCGCCGCGAACCGATCGGGAGGCCCTCGCGACGTTCGTGCTCACCGTCATGGAGGGGGGCGTGATGCAGGTCCGGGCGTCCGGGTCGCTTCGCCCCTTCGACCAGTCCGTCGCCGTGCTGCGCGGCCACCTCGAGCTCCTCCAGGCGTCCGCGCGCCCCCCGCGCGGCACGCGGGGGAGCGCACGCCGGCCGCGGAAGGGAACCCGACCATGAGACCGGCCACCGTCGCTCTGTTCGTCGCCCTCCTCCTTTTCGTTCCCGTCGCCGCGGCGGCGCCGGGAGGGGGCCCGGAGCCCGATCCCGCGCCGGCCGTGGCGGAGGTCGAGCTCGGCGCCACGCTGGAGCAGGTCTGGGACCTCTTCGCCACGGCGGACGGATGGAAAGCCCTCGGCGTCGCGAAGGCGCGCGTCGACTTCCGTGTCGGCGGGAAGATCCTCACGACCTACGACCCGCAGGCCACGCTGGGCGACGAGCACACGATCGAGAACACGATCCTCGCGTACGAGCCGCTGCGCACGTTCGCGTTCCAGGCGACGCGGGCGCCGAAGGGCTTCCCGTTCCCGCAGGACGTGCTCGACCGGATGTGGTCGGTCGTGACGCTGAACGACCTCGGCGAGGGCCGGACTCGTCTGACGCTTCGAGGCTACGGATACGGAACGGACGAGGCGTCCCGGCAGATGCGCGCCTTCTTCGAGCGGGGGAACGCCGAGGTCCTCGAGCACCTCGCGTCGCGCTATCCACCCCCGCACGCGGACGGGGCCGACGACGCGCTCGACCCCATCGAGGCCACGGCGGTCGTGGCCGGATCACAGGACGAGGTGTTCCGCGCGCTCTCGACCGCGGAGGGCTGGAAGGCCTTCCTCGGCGTCGAGGCCCGGATCGACCTCGCCCCCGGCGGGCGTTTCGAGATCCTCTTCGTCCCGAACGCCCCGGAGGGCCGCCGCGGGTCGGAGGGCTGCACCGTCCAGTCGTGGCTCCCCGGGCGCATGCTCTCGTTCACGTGGAACGCGCCGCCGAAGTTCCCGCACGCGCGCGCCGCGCGGACGCTCGTCGTGCTCGAGCTCGAGACGGAGGCGCCCGGGCGCACCCGGGTCCGCCTCACGCACGAGGGCTTCGCCGACCGCGCGGCCGCCGACCCCGACCGCGCCGACGAGTGGCGCCAGACCCGAGCCTACTTCGCGAACGCCTGGCCGCAGGTCCTCGGGGGGCTCCAGGAGCACTTCGCACAGGCGAAGTAGCCCCGGCCGTCCGGGCGCCCGCGCGCCGAGCCGGGCGGAGGGCGGGCGGTCCGTGGGCGCCCCCCCGCCCCCCGGACGGCGTGCCGTCGCGGGACCTCGCGTGGACCGGGGCGTGGCTCGCGTCGGCGGCCAGGGCATCGCGATCCGCGAGGGTCTGACCGTCCCGCGCGCGGGGTCGGCCAGCGGATGCACGCGGCCCCGTAGAATCCCGGAATGGCCACCGCACGAACCGGCAAGCAGACGAAGCAGACCAAGAAGCCCTCGGGGAAGGCCGCGAATCCGGCCGCCAAGTCGGCCGCCAAGTCGGCCGGGAGGCCCGCGGCCGCGCGCATGACCCTCGACGAGGTGATGCGTGCGCTCGAGAAGGCCGGGTCCGAGAAGACGAAGAAGATCTACGCGCGCCACGGCGCGAAGGAGCCGATGTTCGGCGTCCAGTTCGGGACGCTCAAGGTGCTCCTCGACCGGATCGGCGTGGACCAGGAGCTCGCGCTGGCTCTGTGGAAGACGAAGAACCAGGACGCGCGCAACTTGGCGATGAAGATCGCCGACCCGGCCAGGATCCGCTCGTCCGACCTCGACCGCTGGGCGAAGGAGAACAGCATGCGCATGTGCAGCATGTACATCGCAGCGCTGGCGGCGGAGGGGCCGCTCGGAGCCACGAAGGAGCGCGAGTGGCTCGCCTCGTCCGATCCGGAGCTGCGGGCGGTGGGCTGGACCCTGATCGCCTCGCTGGCGAACCTCGACGAGAAGGCATCCGACGAACGGTTCGCGAAGCGTCTCGTGGAGATCGAAACGAAGATCCACGAGGCGCCCAGCGTCGAGCGTGCGGCGATGAACGCGGCGCTGATCGCGATCGGCGGACGCAGCGCGGCCCTGCGCAAGCTCTCGACGGCCGCCGCGAAGCGTATCGGCCCCGTCGCGGTGGACCACGGCGAGACCGCGTGCAAGACCCCGGACGCGGTGGCCCACATCGCGAAGCTGTGGGAGCGAGCCAAGAAGTTCGACTCCCCGGCCGCCGCGGAGCGCGCGCGCGAGTCGATGCGCACGCGCTGCTGAGGGCGAGGGCACGGCCCGGGAAGGAGCGTCGTTGGGCCGGGGGCCGGGGCGTTCTCCCGCGCCGGGCGACTCCGGGGGTCGAGGGTCTTCATCGCGCCGGACAGGCGCATCCGGGACGGGTCAGGCGCCGAACTGGCGCAGATGATGGTCCAGGTGCTTCCACTGGACGCATCCCCACTCTTCGCCGGTCAGCTTGCCGAGGAAGCCGTGGGGATACTGTGCCGCACGCTCGGGTCCGGCCTCGCGGAGCCGCTGGAGCGCTGCCAGGAGACGGGCCTTCTCGGTCGCGAAGTCCCGCTCGTCGCTCACGAGGAGCGCGCGACCCGTCGGCGCGTTCCGGGCGTACGGCTTCGGGCCGACGAAGGACTTCCACACGAAGGGACGGAGGATCTTGCCGAGGAAGATCTGCTTCATCGGCCGATCGCCGTTCGCCGCCTCGACCGCGACGGCGCAGTGGGCGAGCATCTGCGCGACGTCCATCTTCCCCCACGCCCGGACGGCGTTCGGGCGGAGGGCCTCGAGCCGGGCGACGATGCTCTCTCCCTGGGCTGCGTCGAAGACGTCGTGCATGCGGAGATCCTCTCATGGCCCTCGGCGCTGCCGAACCGGCGCCGGCCAGGTCCCCAGGCTCGACGCGCTCGCCAACCCGCAGCCCGCACGAGCTCGCCACGAGAGGGATCGCCTCCAGGCACGGGGGGTCGAACGCCTCCAAGAATCGCAACCGATGGAAGTCGGTGTCACGCGTGGCGATGCCCCGGATCCCATGCTCTCGCACGAGGACCGCCGTGTGGGGGTCGTACCAGGGGTTGCCGGCGAGATCGGGAATCCCACCGAGCACGTCCTCGAGGACATCGGCGTGGCGATCCGCGTCGCCGAGCGTCGCGACGCCCGGTGACGCGAGCAGGGAATCCCCCCGTGCGTCGCTACGCGGGCGGCGGCCGGGTGATCACGGGCGACGCGCGGTCAGCGGGTGATCTTCACCACGTCGGACGTCGTGCCGTCGCGGAACGTGACCTGGACCGTCGCGTACCTCGTCTCGGGGGGGACTTCGACGTAGACCTGGTCGTCCGGGCCGATGGCGTTCGGGTTCTTGGGGTCCACCGCGGGCACGGGGAACGAAGTCTCGGGGGTGTCCGCGTCGAGCGCGTAGTGGATCTCGGCGACGCCGGCCCGCCACGAGAGCAGGTGCGTGAAGTAGAGCAGGACCTTACCGGAGTCCTGGTCGCCGAAGGCGAGCCACGAGTTCTTGGTCATCTCGAGGACGTTCTTCGTGCCCTCGAGCATCTGCACGTCGGGGTCGAAGGGGACGTCGTAGGGACCGTGCTCGCCGCCGTGCGCGTCCACGTACTTCACGTGGAGTACCGTCGGCTCCGAGCCCGAGAGCTCCACGAGGGGACGGGGGACGGGGAGCCCCGAGACCGACACGACGCCCGGGACGAAGCCCGTGCTCTTGAACGCGCCCTCGTCCCCGACCCGGACGAAGATCTCCTTCGCCAGCTCCGCGATCGAGAGGGTGACCATCCACCCCTGGCCGCTGTGCATGGCCGTGAGCCGGACCGGCTTCTCCACGACCTCGGGCGCGAGCGTGGCGAGGCGCGCGAGCCGGCGCCGCGCGTCGGCGATCTCCTCAGCCGCGACGCTCTGGTCGAGGAAGTAGCCGAGCAGGTGTCCCTCGTCGTGGAGCGTCAGGAACTCCTGGAGGAGGTCCCGTTCCTCCTTCTTGTCCTCGAGCGACTGCGAGCCGAGGCGCGCCTCCGAGTAGTCGAGGCTCAGCTCGTAGACCGCGGGCGCCCAGTCGGGGTTCTTCTCGATGAACCGGCCGAGGGCGGCCACGCGCTGGTCGTGCTCGAGGAGCACGTCCCACATCAGCTCGAAGACGGGCGAGGCGCCCTCGCGGCGGCGCATCTGGTCATAGACCTCGCGCGCGCCGCCGATGCCGTTCTGGAGCTTCACGAGGGACTGGTACTCCTGGTGGGGGTCCACGAAGGGGAGCTCGGCGTACGCGAAGTAGTGGCGGTAAGCGTCGAGCGCCTGCACGACGTCGCCGCGCTGCTCGAACGTGCGTGCGTTGTGGTACCACTCCTGCGGGCGGGTGGGTTCGGCCACCACGCCGCCGGAGTGGGCGATCGACTTGAAGCCGTCGCGCAGCTCGTCGAGGGTCTCGGCGAGCTTCGCGGTCGCCACGGCGGTGCGCTCCACGCCCTGCTCGACGCGCGCGGCGGTGTCGCGGGCCGTGCTCGCCGCCGCCTCGCCGGCCTCCGCCGCGCGCGTGGCCGCATCGCCGGCGTGCGCGACCATCTCCTCGGTCTTCCCGCCGCGGAGGACGAGCCAAGCTGAGAGTCCCAGCACGACCACCAGCCCCGCGCCGACCCAGCCGAGGCGACGGCTCGTCCCGACGCTCCGGCGGCGGATCTCCGAGACGTCGCCCTCGACTCGCCCGAGCGACGCCAGCAGCGACGCGCGAAGCGAACGGAGGTCGTCCTTCACCTCGCGGAGGTCCTCCTCGAGTCCCGAGAACCACGCCTCGAGCTCCTCCTTCGAAACGTCGAGGAATCGCGCCGGGTCCACCTTCGTCTCGCCGCGCTCGTGCGCGGTCCGGACGGGCGCGACGATCTCGTCGTAGTAGAGGTCGAGGAGGGTGAGCTGCAGGTTCGTGACCCGCTTGTGGTGCGCGAGGACGTTGCGGATGCGCCGCACGTCGTCGAGGAACGCCTGGATCGTTCGGCGCCGCTCGCGGAGGAGCGTGAGGAACGGCGTGTCCTCGTACAGCTTCTCGTAGCGCTGGAACTCCTCCGAGCTCGTGAAGAGGCTGGCGAGCTCCGAGAAGGAGCAGCCGCTCAGCACGTCGCCCGGGTCGGCGGTCTTCTGCCAACGTTCCACGACGCGCTGGTCGAGCGCCGCGCGAAGCCGCGCGACCAGGGCGTCCTGGCTGCCGTAGCTCTCGGTGACGAGGCTCCTCACGATCAGCTCGAGGGCCCGGACCTGCTTTCGCCCGAGCTCCTCCGCGGCGAGGGCGTCGGTCGAGGGCTCGAGCCCCAGCTCCGGGACGCGCTGGGCGATGGTCTCGAACCACGAGAGGAGACGCACGGAGGCCAGCACCGCGTTCCGCTCGGAAGCCGTCTCGCCCGAGTCCACGCTCGCCGCGGTGCGCACGGCGTCCTGGAGCGCCGACTCGAGCTCCTGGAGCTCCGCGCGCTCGAGCCCGAGCTCGGCCGCGATCGGCGCGGCTCCGCGTTCGCCCTTCGTTCGGGCGTAGCGCGTGGCCTGTGCCGCGAGGTCCGCGGGCGGCTCGCCCGGGGAGACGCGCTCGAGCACTCGGGCGAGGGCCCGCTCGATCACCGGACGCAGGCCTGCCGAGGTGAGAATCGTCATCACTTCTCCGTCATCTCGATCGTTCCCGCCCCGAGGGCAGGGATCGCCCCACCGCGCTCGGTGGCGCTCCCGA
This sequence comes from uncultured Planctomycetota bacterium, assembly GCA_963752285.1. Taxonomy (GTDB): domain Bacteria; phylum Planctomycetota; class PLA2; order PLA2; family JAEUHO01; genus CAVVXN01. The sequence goes on along the minus strand of CAVVXN010000005.1, from coordinate 2,046,053 downwards.
CCCTATCGACCCGGGCCGCGATCCATTCGTAGCCCTGGCCGCGGACGGGGTCGAGACACGTCGCGGCGAGGGAAAGATAGGCTTCACGGGCCTGCGGTCCCGCCCCCGAGACCCGGAGCGCGAGCGCCGCGCGGGCGCCCCCGGCCTCCGTCTCGAGCCTCTGGGCCTCGACGCTCCCGTCCCGGCGGCCGAGGAGGTGGTGGACATCGAGGGCGCGCCGGCGTCCCGCCGGGCGGAAGGGCCCGAGGGGGGCGAGGACCAGCTCGCCGGGACGCTCGAGCCGCCGGACGACCTCCCCGCTCACCAGGCAGCGGGAGCCCAGGGGCTTCGTCATGCCCTCGAGTCGCGAGGCCGTGTTGACGGTGTCGCCGAGCACCGTCACGGAGCGCTTCTGCGGCGACCCCACGAGTCCCTTCACGACGGGCCCGGCGTGGACGCCGACGCCCGCGGCGAGGCGGGGCAGGTCCGGCGAGAGCGTGCGGTTGAAGCGCTCGAGCTCGGCCTGCATGTAGAGCGCGGCGTGGACCGCGGCGTCGGCGTCGGCGCCGCCGGCCCACGACCCCGAGAAGACGGCCATCACCGCGTCGCCCACGAACTTGTCCACGCTGCCGCCGTAGTGCTCGACGCAGCGCACCATGTGCGCGAGGTATGCGTTCAGCACCTCGACGAGCGTAGCGGGGGGAAGGCGCTCGCTGATGCTCGTGAAGCCACGCAGGTCGGAGAAGAGCACCACCACGTCCTCGGCGTGCCCGCGAAAGCCCTGCCCGCCCGACGCCTCGATCAGCGACTCGATCTCACGGTGGCCGACGAACCGTCCCGCGCCGTGCAGCCACCACGCCGACTCGTCGAGCGCGCACAGGCGCCGGTCGAGACGCTGTCTCAGCTCGTCGGCGCTCGTCCTGTCGAGGGCCCGGAGCGCGCGTCGGAGGAGATCCGCCGCCTCCTTCGTCGCGCCGTCCTCTTCGCACGCGAGCGCCCACGACCGGAGGAGCTCCGCCCACTCGACCGGCGAGATCCGCGTGGCCTTCGTGTACTTCGCAAACGCCCGCTCGAAGAGCGACCGCGCGGCCCCCGGCGCGCCGCGGCGCCGTTCGACCTCGGCCTCGAGCTCGAGGACCAGGCCCTCGACCTCGGGCAGACGTGCAGCCGGTCGATCGCCCAGGAGCCCGAGGACCCGGTGGACCTCGCGCCCGGCGATCTCGATCTCGCCCCGGAGGAGCGCGAGGCGCGCCTGGGTGAGCGACGCGAACGCGACGCCCACGGGGTCGTCGGCCTCCTCGGCGAGCGTGCGGCTCGCCGCGAGCCTTCGCTCCGCCTCGTCGAGCTCGCCCGTCTCGAGGAGCGCCGTCGCGATCTGGGTCCCGAGGAGCGCCTGGAGCCTCGCGTTCGCCGGGTTCGACCGCTCGACGTGCGCCAGGTCCTTCACGAGGTGATCCCGCGCGGCTGCGAAGTCGCCGAGCTCGAGGCAGAGGCGGCCGAGGTTCCCGAGCGTGATCGCCTGGCCCTCGACGTCGCCGACCGCCTCCTTGCCTTCGAGCGCGCGTTCGTACTCGAGGCGCGCGTCGTCGAGCAGGCCCTGGTGCTGCAGCATCTGACCGAGCGTGTCCAGGACCCGAGGGTGGTACGCGCGGGCCGGCCCGCCCGCGGACTCCAGGTCGGCGAGGCTCCGGTTGAAGCACGTGGTCGCGCGGGCCACGTCGTTCGTCGCGTGCCAGGCCGCGATCCCCGCGAGGTGCCAGTACACGCCGCGGGGGAACGGGTCGAGCGACGACTCGCGTGAGGCAAGGTCCGCCACGATCGCGGGAAGCGCCGTCTCGACGAGGGACCGGTCCCGGGCCGCGACCACGCCCGCCCCGATCAGCGCCGCGGCGTCGCCCGGGGCGTCGGGCAAGAGGACGTCCCCGTCCGACGCCTCGACGGCGTCGCAAAGACGACCTGCCGTCGCGCCGTCGAGGCCGAGGCGATCGAGCCAGACGACGGGCTTCGCGCTCATGGGGGGGCCGTCAGGGCATGCGGAGGCGCACGCTCGTCGCTCCCGCGTCGGCTTCCGACACGTCCTTGGCGGTCTCGTAGGTCGTTCCCACCTTCTGGTACACGGTCAGCCGGTATCGGCCCGGAGGGAGCCCGCCGATCCGGAACGCGCCGTGATCGACCTTGGCCTGTCCGGTCCACCCGTCGTCCTGCGCCATGACCCAGCCGTCCTCGATCGGCTCTCCGTTCGGGGCGAGGGCCGTCCCCTCGATCGCGAGGCCGCGCTGGAGCGGGATCTCGACGTCGGACGCTCCCGCACGGACGGTCTTGACCACGCCGTACCCGTCGCCCTTCGAGGCGCGCGCGCGCAGCACGTACGTGCCGTCGGCGACGCCGTCGATCGTGAAGGTGCCGTCGGCGCCCGAGCTCGTGGCGTGACGCGAGCCCGACGGCGCGTCGGCGGTGCTGGCCCAGACCGAGTAGCCCTGGAGGTCCGGCGCGCCCGTGAGGCGACCGCGGATCGAGCGCGACTCGGGGAGGACGAGACGCACGTCCTCGGCCGGCGCGGCGACGAGCGTCCCCTCCGCGGCCTCGAGACCGCTCTCGGTGCGAGGGAGGAGCCGGTACGCGCCCGGGACGAGGCCTTCTGCCTCGAAGGTCCCGTCCGACTGGATCTGGGCCCAGCTCGTGTCACTGTCCTGCTTCCCTTCGGGCCAGAGCCGTACGTACCCACCGCTCGCCGGGTTCCCGTCCGACCTCACGACCCGGCCGCGAATGCTCACGCCGGCATCCAGGCGGATCACGAGGCCCGTCGTCCCGGCGGTCACGTCGTCGATCACCTTCCGTAGCGAGGTCGTCCCCCACGTCTGGACCTCGAGGCGGGCGACGGCGCCTTCGGGCAGGCCCCTGACCTCGAACCGTCCTCCCTCGACCTGGGCGCCGAGGAACTTCTCCTCCTTCTCGTCTCGGCGATGCCACCGAGCCTGCACCCAGCAGCTCGTGACCGGCTTCCCGTCCGGTCCCTCCACCGAGCCGGAGATCGCGAGGGCCCGCTCCAGCCGGATCTCGACCGTGCGTTGACCCGCGGTGAGAGCGATGTTCTGGGGCTGCACGTAGTCCTCGGGCGCCGAGACCTCGAGGGTGTCCGCGCCGTCGTCCACGCCCGGGAGCGTGAACCGGCCGTCCGCGTCGGTCCACGCGCGCTGCCCGGTCGATTGCACCACGACTTCCGGTACGCCCTGGCCCGAGGGTCCGAGGACCCGACCCGTGACTTCCAGGCCGGACTCGAGCCGGATCGTCACGGGCAGGCCCGCGGCGTCCTCCACCCGCGTCGTCTGGCCGCGCACGTTGAGGGGCGCGCCGGCGGCGTCCCGCGCCTCCGAGACGGTGACCGAGATGGGGAACGTCCCATCGACCCGGCGACGGAAGGTCCCGTCCACCACCTCGTCGCCTCCCCGGTAGCCGTTCCAGCCGTAGTTCTGGCGCCGCGAGCCCGATGCCTCGATCGTGACCCGACAGATGGGCACGGGCGCGCCCCGGGGATCCAGCACACGGCCGCTCACGTCGAGCTTCGGGACGGGCGTGTAGACGAGCCGTACGTCGTCCGCCGGCGCCTCGAACGCCGGACCCAGGTTCACGTTCTGCCCGTACCCTTCCTCGCTCAGCTCCGAGACCTGGATCTGTACCTTGCCGGCGGGGGCGTTCTCGAACGTGAACCGGCCCTGCGCGTCGGTCGTGGCGCTCCGGTTCGCGCCGCCGTTCGGATCGCCGCTCGGCGTGAGCGTCAGGTTGCGGCCCGGGACCGGCGCTCCGTCCGGGTCGACGACGACGCCGGAGACGCGGACGCCGGCCGCGACCTGGAGCACGACGCCCTCCCGCGTCTCACCCGGCTGGAGCTTCTCGACCAGCAGCTGGAGCGACCCCGCCGAGCCCCACGCGCTCAGCCGAACCGTTCCCGGGGGAACGTCCTCGAGCCGGAAGCTCCCGTCGGCGTCCGTGGCTTCCCGCGGGCCCGAGGTGAAGACCCCTTCGTACTGCGTGGCGTAGGCGTACACCTCTCCCTCTGCGCCCTGGCCGTTCGCGTCGAGGTACCGGCCGAGGATCGTCGCCCCGTGACCGAGGTGGATCTCGATCGCGGGCGGCTCGCTCGACGCGTCGAGGGCCAGCGAGTCCGACGCGCCGGCCACGTATCCCTCGTGGGTGGCGACGAGGACGAGCCCCGGGCGCGCCGGGAGGTCGTGCATCTCGAAGCGTCCCGATGCGTCGGTCGTCCCCAGGGTCCAGAGATCGTTGCCCGCGTCGTAGCCCAGGTTCGCCACCGCGTTGCCGAGGGCGGCGTCGCCCGAGCGGAGACGCGCGCCCTCCACCGGCTGGTCGTCCGGGCCGAGCACCGTCCCGTGAACCGAGCAGCCTGCGCGCATCGCGAGGTCGCGCTCGACCTGCTTCGTGCCACCCGAGATCACCACCTCGAGGGTCGGAGGCGGGACGTTCACCTGCGCCACCAGCCCCGGGCGATGGACCTGGATCGTCCGAGGCGCGAAGAGCCCCGGCAGGTAGTGCGTGGCGTGGTGCGCGACGAGCAGGTACGTCCCCGCCACGAGCCCTTCGATCCGGTAGTGCCCGCTCGCATCCGTCGTGGCGGCGAGATCGGTCTCGCCGCCCCATCGCCTCCCGCCGTAGCCGCGGGCGGAAAACGCGCGGACGTCCGCGCCCGAGAGGCCCGCGTTCGTCTTCTCGTCGAAGACCCGTCCGGTGACCGCCGCGCCGGCGCGCAGGACGATGTCGATCTCGGTGCGTTCGCCCGCCTTCACCGCCGCGCCGCTCCACGGCGCACGGGGCGGGGTCTCGAGGTAGGGGAGCAGCCCGTCCGCCTCGACGCCCACCATCGAGATCCTTCCCGCGACGACGCCCCGGACCTCGTAGCGGCCGTCCGCGTCCGTGGCGGCGCGCTCGGAGGCGCTCGGCGAGGCGCCCCCGGCCTCGACGGCGGTCGTCTGGACCAAGACCTCCGCGTGGGCCACCGCCGCCCCGCTCTCGTTCGTCACGCGACCGCCGACGCCGCCCGTTCCCTCGCCGAGGCGATAGACGAACTCGCCGTCGCGCGGGACCTGGACCTCGATCCCCGCGAGCTGCAGGCGAGGCGGGATCGAGATCGCCAGCCGCCACGTCCCGGCGGGCATCCCGAAGAGGTGAAACGTTCCGTCCGCAGCGGCCGCCGTCACGGGTCGGGTCTGGTACCACACGTTCTGGACGGCGAGGGAGGCCGACACCTGGGCCGCGACGCCGTGTCCGGCTTCGTCCACGACGCGACCCGCGAGCGAGACGCCGGCGGTGACGTGGAGCGTGACTTTCGCTCCCGTCTGCTCGTCCGAGACCCACACCGAGGACCGCGACCCGCACCGCGGCGGGTCGGGCTTCGCGAAGACGCGGAGCGAACCGCCCTCCGCGAGGGCGAACGAGAACGAGCCGTCCGCCGCCGAGGTCGCTTCCCCGACCTGCTCTACCGGGTCGGAGTCGCCCGTGACGACCCGTTGGAGGTACCAGCGGAGCCATCCCGCCTTGCCCTCTACGTGGGCCCCGCGCTCGATCGTGACACGCACGCCGGCCGCGGGGTGGCCCTCCTCGTCGATCACCCGACCCAGGACCCGGTACCGAGCGTCGGACGCCGAGGTCCCCGGGCCGGCCTCACCGGTTCCCCGCAGCGTTGCGCCCTCGGTCTCCTTCGCGGTGGCGGCGTCCCCTCGGAGGTCGGGGCTTCCCGGCGCCGGCCGGCTCCCTTCGAGCATGGGAAGCGCGAGGAACGCGACCGCGGCGCCGGCCGCGAGCACGAGGAGCCAGGGGAGCCATCGCCGCATCGCGCCTCTCCTCCCGGTCCGGTCCCGAGGACGACGGGACCTTCCCGGAGGATACGACGCGCCGCCTCGCCGGTGTAGTCCACCGAACCGGGCCGCGAGCCTACGCGGCGCGGACCTTCAGGTTCTCGCCCACGAAGTCGAGGATCCGGCGGACCTCGTCGTAGTCGGGGTGGCGCACCTGGATCCAGGCGTTCGCCTTGTATCCCGCCTCCACCGGCTGCGTGGGGGTGCCGGGGGCCGGCAGGTGGGCGTGGATCACGTGGTCGCGGATCTGCTCGAACACCCGCTCCGCGCCGTCGTAGCCCACGATCCGCCCGTCCCGGTCGGGTCGGAGCGCGATCATGCCCGCCGCGTAGCGACGGGTGGGCCGGGCGTCGGTCCGGCCGTGGACGACCGCCATGGCCCACTCGCGATACAGGTCCATCTCGTTCGCCGCGCAGTAGAGGTCCCACTGCCCGACGCCCGGCGGGCGGCACCCGATCTCGGAGAACTTGAGGCCCTTCGGTCCGAAGAACCACTCCATGTGGGTCGCCGAGGTGCCGATGCCGAGCGCCTCGATCACGCGAAGCCCGAGCGCGCGGACCTCCTGGTACGCCGGTGCGTCCATGCGGTTCGTCACCACGATCTGCGGAGAGATCCATCGCGTGCGCATCGCCTCGAGCACGCCGGGGTAGTAGTGCGAGATGAAGTCGTGCCCTACGTGGCCGTCGATTGCGAGCGTGTCGTAGAACGCCTCGTGGCCCTCGACGAACTCCTCGACCGCGACCGTTTGGCCGCGGTCCACGCCGGTCTCGGCGAGCGCGCGCGTGAGCGCTCCTTCGTCGTCCACGCGGATCGTCCCCGCGGCCCCCGCGGCGCTCGGCGGCTTCAAGATGAGCGGGTAGCCGACCTCCTTCGCGAAGCGGCGCACGTCGTCCGAGGAGGCGGCGCCGGTGGACCGCGCGGTGGCGACCCCGGCCTCGCGGAGCGCTTCCTTCATCGCGGGCTTGTCGCGACAGAGATACGCCGTGCGAACGGACGTTCCCGGGATCTTCGTGGCCTCGCGCACGCGCGCCACGGGAAGGATGTGCGCCTCGACCGTAGCCTCGAGGCGGTCCACCCAGCCCGCCGCCTGGATCCGGCGCACGGCCTCGAGCATCTCGTCCTCGTGGCAGACCGACCCCACGCGCACGTAGTCCGAGAGCCAGCCCTTGAGCTCCGGGTCCAGGTGCTCGACCGGCGCCTCGCCGATCCCGGTCACGCGCGCGCCCACGGACGCGAGCCCGCGCACGAACTCGCGCTGGTTCGAGGGAAAGCGCGGCTCCACGAAGACGACGTGCACGGCGGGCCTCCCGTCCACCCCGCGAGGCGCCTGGCCGAGGCCACGAGCCGGGCCGCCGAGAGCGTCCCTTCCCGCGGGGGAAGCGTGATCTACCATCTCGCCCGTGCATGCGGTACCCCCCACGGTCGTCCTGCTCGGCCCACAGCGTTCGGACCCGACGCTCCCCGCGGCGCTCGCCGCCGCCGGCGTCGCGGGGCCCCTGGCGGCGATCACGGCCGGCTGGGAGGATCGCGAGGGCGAGACCGAGCGCCTGGACCGCGCCGTGGGACGCCCCGTCGAGAACCTCCGCCTGCACCACGCCGCGGAGATCGCCTTCGCCCGGGACCGGGAGCTGCTCGAGGCGTATCGGGCCCGGCGTGCGCTCCTCCGCGCGTCCCAGGCCGCGTACCGGACCCGGCTCGGGCACCTCCTCGTGGCGCGGGCGGAGCTCCGGGTCGCGGGGGGGCCGTCCCGTGTGCTCGCGGGGGAGCTCTCCGACGCCCTCGAGATGGTGCGTGCGCTCGACCGAGGGCACCTCGAGCGGGCGGAGGCGATCGAGACCGAGTTCGCCGATCGGTGGCGGCCGGGCGAGCGCGACGCGATCCGGGTGCCGGCGGAGCAGATGCGACGCGTGATCGACGGCGCGGCCGCGGTGCTCGTCGCGGGCGGACACGTGCCGATCCTCAGGAACCGGCTCCGCCTCTTCGGGCTCGCCGACGCGCTGGCGACGCGCCCTTGCTTCGCGTGGTCCGGCGGCGCGATGGCCCTCGCCGAGCGGATCCTCCTCTTCCACGACCGCCCCCCGCAGGGCGAGGGCCACGCCGAGGTGATGGGCCGGGGCCTCGCGCTCGTCTCGGGCGTCGTGCTGCTCCCGGACGCGAGCGCGCGACTCGCGATCGAGGACCGGACACGCGTCGAGACGCTCGCGCGCCGCCTCCTTCCCGAGCGGGGGATCGTCCTCGACCCCGGGTGCGGCGTGCGGATCGACGGCGAGCGCATCACGAGCGCGGCGGGCGGCGCCTGGCGCCTCGGCCTCGACGGCACGCTCGAGGACGCCTTGGAGGAGACGCTCGAGGACGCGCGCGGGCGATGACCGTCGCGATCCTCGACTTCCTGGAGGGCGAGGGCCCCCTCGACGAGGCGGCGGTAGACCGCTTCCTCGCGGACCGCGCGGTGCCGATCGTGGAAGGGCCGTCGATCACGTTCCTCTACCGTGGCGACGCCGACGACGTCCGCCTCCGTCACTTCGTGTACGGCCTCCCGACCTCGCAGCCCTTCCTCCGGGTGGCGAGCACGACGCTCTGGTACCTCGTCGTGGACGTTCCGCCCGGGTCGCGGATCGAGTACAAGCTCGAGGTCGTCCGGGGCGCCGAGACGACGTGGATCCGGGATCCTCTGAACCCGCTCCTCGCGCGCGACCCCTTCGGCGCGAACTCGGTCTGCCAGGGGAGCGGCTACGAGACGCCGTCGTGGATCCGACCGGACCCGTCGGTCGAAGGCGGGCGCGTCGAGAAGATCATGGTGCCCGCCCCCTCCCTGAACGGGCAGCGCGAGGTCCACGTCTACCTCCCGCGCCGGCTGCGGAGGTCGCGGCGTTACCCGCTGCTCGTGGTGTTCGACGGGCCCGAGTACGTCGAGTACGCGGGGCTCCGGATCGTCCTCGACAACCTGATCTACCGCAACGAGGTCGCGCCGATGGTCGTGGCGCTCTGCCGTCCGGCCGACCGGATGGTGGAGTACGCGGCGAACCCCGACCACGCCCGCCACGTCGTGGAGGAGCTCGTTCCGCTCCTCTCCTCGCGCTACCCCGTCCGTCCCGGCCGCGCCTCCCTCGGGCTCATGGGCGCAAGCCTCGGCGCGGTGGCCGCCCTGTACGCCGCGTGGCGACATCCGGGCGTCGTGGGGCGGCTCCTGCTCCAGTCGGGGTCGTTCGCCTTCACCGACATCGGGCGGAGCGCCCGGCCGCCGGCCTTCGACCCGATCGTGCGGTTCGTGAACGGGTTCCGCGCCGCACCCGGGCGCTTCTCCGAACGCATCTTCGTCACGTGCGGCACGTACGAGGCGCTGATCTACGAGAACCGCTCCCTGGTCTCCCTCCTGCAGCAGACCGCCATGGACGTCCGGTACGTCGAGGCGCGGGACGGTCACAACTGGGAGAACTGGCGCGACCGCCTGCGCGAGAGCCTGAGCTGGCTCTTCCCCGGGCCACTGGGCCTCGTCTACGATTGAGCGCTCGGGACGGCGCGGAGGGACTCGTGGGCACGATCACGCGGCGGATCGGTCTGTCGCTCGGGGCCGACATCTGCTGGCCGCTCCTCTTCGAGGAGATCGTCCGGCGGCTCGACCTCGAGATCCCGGTGGGCGGCGAGCGCATTCGGTTCGAGGTCGAACGCGTCACGATCGAGCCGTTCGACCTGCGCCAGCCCTGTCGGTACGCCGTCGTGCTCGACCGACTGACGCACTGGTATCACACGAGCCGCGAGTGGATCAAGAAGATCGTTCTCATGAACGACACGTACGTGCTCAACAACCCGTGGGCGATCCAGTCCATGGAGAAGCACACGTCGTACGTGGCCATGATGCGCCTCGGCCTGCCGGTCCCGGCGACCTGGATGCTCCCGCCGAAGGACTACGAGCCCCGCGACGACCTCGAGGTGACGCTGCGCCGCTACGCGCGTCTCTTCGACCTGGGCGAGATCGGACAGAAGGTCGGATACCCGCTCTACATGAAGCCGTACGACGGCGGCGCCTGGGTCGGCGTGAGTCGCATCGACGACGAGGCCGGACTGCGCGCCGCCTACGAGCAGAGCGGGAAGCGCGTGATGCACCTCCAGCGCGCGGTCGAGCCCCACGACCTGTTCGTGCGCTGCCTCGCGGTAGGCCCGCAGACGCGGGTGATGCGCTACGACCCCGCCGCGCCGCTCCACGAGCGGTACACGCTCGACAAGGACTTCGTGACGCCCGACGAGCGATCCCTTCTCGAGGACATGACGCTCACGATCAACACCTTCTTCGGCTGGGACTTCAACTCCTGCGAGGCCCTCCGACAGGACGGCGTCTTCTACCCGATCGACTTCGCGAACGCGTGTCCCGACTCGCAGGTGACGTCCCTCCACTACCACTTTCCGTGGCTCGTGAAGGCGAAGGTCCGGTGGGCGGTCTTCGCGGCCGCGACGCGCCGTCGCATGCAGAAGGCCACCGACTGGGAGCCGTACTTCGAGGTCGCCCGGGAGGACCGCCCCGCGCGCGAGAAGCTCGCCGCGTACGCGGCGATCGCCCGCGCCCGGCTCGACGTGGACGCGTTCGAGTCCTTCTGCGCACGGCACCTCGCCCACCTGGACGAGGTCGCGTGGGAGGCGTTCGGGGCGGCGTTCGCGAAGGACGCCGTGCACCAGAAGGTCGCCGCCTTGTTTCCCCGCCACGAGATCGACGAGTTCACGGACCGCTTCTGGGCGCTCATCCAGCGCTGGCGCGAAGAGGAGGGCCGCCCCTCGTGAGCGACACGAAGCTTTCGATCCAGATCGCCTCCCAGCATCTCTCAAGCGAGGTCGGCTGCTGCCGGTGGGGCACGTTCGGGGTGCCGGTTCTCCTCTTCCCGACCGCGGGCGGCGACGCCGAGGAGTGCGAGCGGTTCCTGATGATCCAGGCCCTCGCGCCGCTGATCGACGCGGGGCGGGTCAAGGTCTACTCGTGCGACAGCCTCGCCGGCCAGGCGCTCGTACGCCGGCGCGAACGGCCGCCGGGCTGGTACCCGCACGTCCAGAATGCGTTCGACCGGTTCGTGGCGGGAGAGCTGGTCCCGTGGATCCGTGAGGACTGTCGCACGCCCGACATCTCGATCGTCGTGGCGGGCGCGTCGATCGGGGCGTTCAACGCGGTCGCCACGCTCTGCCGCCACCCGGACTTGTTCTGCCTCGCGATCGGCATGAGCGGCACGTACGACCCGTCGAAGTGGCTGGACCCGGCCGACCACGGGCAAGACCTCTACTTCTCCTCGCCGATGCACTTCCTCCCCAACCTGGGAGCGTCCGCCCAACTCTCGCGGCTCCGCGAGCGGTTCCTGATCCTGGCGACCGGCGAAGGCGAGTGGGAGGACCCGTCCGAGTCGTGGCGGATGGCCCACGTCCTCGGGAGCCGAGGGATCCCCAACCGAGTCGATCCCTGGGGCGTCGAGTGGCGCCACGACTGGACGACGTGGCGGGCGATGCTCCCGAAGTACCTCGCCGAGCTCGAGACCCTCGCGCCGCACGGGTGACGCCGGGGGCGCGTCGCGCTACGCTCCGCGCTCCCCGTGCGAGGAGCGTCGATGCCCACGAAGAAGCGCCGGATCTCGGCCGAGGACCTGTACCGACTGGAACGGATCGCGGGGAGCCGGCTCTCTGCCGACGGTCGGCACGTCGTCTACGCCGTGGAGCGCGTGGACCGGGAGAGCGAGAAGAAATACCAGGACCTCTGGGTCGTCCCGACGAAAGGCGGGCGCCCCGCGCGGTTCACCTACGGCGACCACGTCGACACGATGCCGCGGTGGTCGCCCGACGGGGGCACGATCGCGTTTGTCTCGAACCGGCAGGACGAGAAGCAGCCCCAGGTCCACCTCCTCCCGTTCGGCGGGGGCGAGGCGCGGCCGCTGACGGACCTGAAGGGCGCGTTCCAGGCGCTCGAGTGGTCTCCCGACGGACGACACCTCGTGATCGTCTTCCGGAGGAAGGACGCCGAGGAGCTCCAGCGCGACAAGGACGAGCGCGCGAGGAGGCTCGGCGTCGTGGCGCGGCACGTCACGCGCACGTTCTTCAAGCTCGACGGCGCGGGCCACTTGCCGAAGGAGCGCTGGCACCTGTGGCTCGTGGACACGAGGACGGGACGTGCGCAGGCGTTGACGGACGACCCCGTGCACGACGAGCTCGCGCCGGCGTTCACGCCCGACGGGAAGCACCTCGTGTACGTCTCGAACCGCACGGACGAGCCGGATCTGGACCCGGAGGAGATCGACCTCTTCGCGATCCCCGCGCGCGGCGGCAAGCCCCGGCGGATCCCGACGCCGGTCGGTGCGAAGACGCTGCCCGCCGTCTCGCCGGACGGGAAGCGGGTCGCGTACGTGGGGATCGAGGGGAAGAACCAGTGGTGGCGGAACGACGCGCTGTGGGTCGTCCCCTTCGACGGGAGGGGGCCCGCCCAGAACCTCACGGCGGCCTACGACGTCCACGTCTCCGCGTGGACGATCAACGACGTCGGCGAGCCCGATTTCCCGCCGCCGCGGTGGTCGAAGGACGGTTCGCGTATCTTCTTCCAGGTGACGCGCGAGGGGAACACGGAGCTCCTCTCCGTGGCCGTGGACGGGAGCGACCTTCGGACCGTCGTCGGGGACCCGGGCGTGGTCGGCGCCTACGATCTCGACCCGGAGGAGCGTCGGGTCACGTACGTCTTCGGCGAGATGGACGACCCGGGCCAGATCCGCACGAGGGACCTCGAGAGCGGCGACACGCGCGTCCTCACCCGGACGAACTCCTGGCTGCGGCGAGTGGACCTCGGTCGCACGGAGGAACTGTGGTTCGAGGGCGGGGGGGGCCACCGGCTCCAGGGATGGGTCCTCCGTCCGCCGGGTGCGAGGACGAAGAAGAAGCACGCCGCCATCGTCGAGATCCACGGCGGTCCGCTCGTCCAGTACGGGCGGATCTTCATGCACGAGTTCCAGCTCCTCGCCGCCCAGGGCTACGTCGTGGCGTTCTCGAACCCGCGAGGCGGACGCGGCTACGGCGAGGCGCACGCGAAGGCGACCTGGGGCGCGTGGGGGACCGTGGACTACGACGACGTCATGGCGTTCGCCGAGCGCGTCGCGAAGCTCCCGTACGTGGACGCGAACCGCCTGGGCGTGACGGGCGGGAGCTATGGCGGCTACATGACGAACTGGATCATCGGGCATACGGACCGGTTTGGCGCGGCGGTGACCCAGCGCAGCGTGAGCAACATGCTCAGCATGTGGGGTTCGAGCGACTTCAACTGGATCTTCCAGGCGGAGGTCGGGGACCAGGCCCCGTGGGAGGCGGTCGAGGCGTACTGGGACCGGTCGCCCATGAAGTCGATCGGGAACGCCAAGACGCCGACGCTCGTGATCCACAGCGAGCAGGACCTGCGTTGCGCCATCGAGCAGGGCGAGCAGATCTTCGTCGCGTTGAAGCGCCTCGGCGTCCCCACCGAGATGGTCCGCTTCCCCGACGAGCCGCACGGCCTCTCCCGGACGGGCCGCACGGACCGCCGGATCGAGCGCCTCCGCCACATCGTCCGCTGGTTCGACCGCTACCTGAAATCGGGGCGCCGCTCCCGCTGAGGTACTCGGCTACTCCGGGTCCGACGCGTCGGGGCCCACGGGCGCGGCGCGCGCCCCCCGCGCCTCGGCCCGGTCCGCGCGGAGGCTCGCCCACGCCGCCGCGCCGATGATGGCGACGATGAGGGCGACCGACTGGAGGCCCGAGACGTGGACCCACCTATCGGCGATCATCTTGAACGCCGCGAAGGCGAGCACGAGGGCGAGGCCGTAGTGGAGGTAGCGCAGGCGGCCGATGCTTCGTGCGAGCACGATGTACATCGCGCGGAGCCCGAGGATCGCGAAGATGTTCGACGTGTACACGAGGAACCGGACGCGGGTCACCGACAGGGCGGCGGGCACGGAGTCTACGGCGAACAGCACGTCCGACAGCTCGAGGGCGATCAGTGCGACCAGGAGCGGCGTGAGGACGCGCCGGCCGCCGACGCGGGCCACGAAGTGCTTGCCGTGGATCTCGTGCGTGACGGGCAGGTGCTTGGACAGCCACCGCACCGTCGCGTTCTCCTCCTTCGGTTCGGGGTCCTCGCGAGCGACCCGCCACGCCGCGATCAGGAGGAACCCACCGAGCAGGTACGACACCCACGCCCAGCGGTCGAGCGCCGCCGCGCCGAGGACGATGAAGCCCGCGCGGAAGACGACCGCGCCGAAGATGCCCCAGAGGAGGACGTCCGCCTGGTACCTCCGGGGCACGGCGAGGCTTCGGAAGATGATCAGGAACACGAAGAGGTTGTCGATGCTCAGCGAGTTCTCGATGAGCCAGGCCGCGAGGTAGTCGCCCGCCGCGGCGCCGCCCAAGAGGGCCCAGACGAACCCCCCGAAGAGGAGCCCCGTGCCCACCCAGATCCCGCTCCACGTGACGGCGCGCGGCCACGACTCCTCCTTCTCGCCCCGGTGGGCGAGCAGATCGAGCCCCAGGAGAACGAGCACGGTGAGCCCGAACGCGATCCATGCCCAGAGCGGTACGTCCAAGGTCGTCGCCTCCCCGGTCAGCGTCCCGGGAGGAGCGGGGCCTGCCGACCGCAACCGGGGCCCCGAGCCTCGAGGCGTGCGCGGGGTTCGCGTCCTGGGTAGCGTTCGAAGGGGGCGGAGGGTCTCCGCCGCCGGGGAGGACCGATGACCCGAGGAGCGCCCACCCTCGCCCTCTTCGCCGCCCTCGCGGTGGCGGCGACGCTCGCGCTTCGAACGCCCGCGGCGCGGGGCGACCCGCCGCCCAACGCGCCCGCGACGGAGGCGGGGAAGGCCTTCCTCGACGCCGTCCGATCGGCGGGCTTCGGCGGGCACGCCGTGGCGGGCGGCGTGGATCTCACCGTCCGGGTCGCGCCGCTCTTCTCCCGCGGCATGCTGGACGTCGTTCGCGAGGGGCGCGAGGTGGAGGACGTCGCCCGGGTCGTCCTCCCCGGGCCGGGCTGGTTCTGCGAGACGGCCGTCCCGGGGGGCGCGTACCACCTCGGCCTCGCGTACGGAGAGAAGGCCCCCTTGCTCGTGCTCGACGACGCCTCGGGACGGCGCCTCGCCGCGCGGCCCTTCTGGATCGTGGACCCGGCCGAGGTGGACGCGTCGGGCGCCGTGTCGGCCGCCGACGGGGCCGTCCAGGTCTCGATCTCGGCCGGGGGGATCTCGCTCGGCTACCGCTACGTCCCGAGAGACCGACACGACGCGATCGTCTCGCCGCTCGCGACCACCACGTCGGGGCCGGTCCGGATCCACTCCGACGTGCACGCGCCCGAAGCGCTCGAGCGCCTCGCGCGGTCCGCCGCGGCGTCGTTGAAGGTGCAGGCGGACCTGCTCGGCGTGGACGCGCCCGACGGGCCCTACGACCTGTGTCTCGTCGCCGACGCGAACGCCTACGATCGACTCGACTCGCTCGTCACGGGCGGCGCGTTCCACGACGCGTGGGCGTTCACCTCGTCGATCACCCGGTGGTCCTACCTGCGCTATGGGCCCCGGAGCGACGACGACGCGCTGGCCACCTCGGTGCTCCCTCTCAAGATCCGCGCGCTGGTGCTCCACGAGCTCCACCACCAGGTGGCCGGCCGGGCCTGCGGCGCGACGTGCTGGCCCGACTGGTTCGCCGAGGGGCTCGCCGAGGTCGGTGCCGAGCGCGCGCTCGCGGCCGAGTCGCCGGCCGACGGCCGCGCGGTCCACGACCTCTTCCTCGGCGGCTGGCTGCACGCCGACCGCGTCGGGGCCGTGCCCCCGCTCGCGGACCTCCTCGGCGGGTCGATGCAGAGCGGGCGGACCGGGTACTACACGACGGCCTACCTGCTGGTCCGCGAGATGGCGTCCCAGGCGAAGCCCTTCGCGGCGCTCGTGTCCGCCGTCTCGTCCGAGGTCGTGGCGCCCGACGCGTCGATCCGCGCGGGCGAGGAGGCGGCCCGCAGCTTCGGGTCGCTCGCCACGCTCCTCGATCGCGTCGAGGCGGCGGCGAGGTCCGGGAAGAGCCGACCGCCCGCCGCGACGGCGGGCTACCTCGACACCGACGGGGGCGGCTGGCGGATCGTGAGCGTGCCCGACGTGGCCGCGCGGGTCGTCCTGCCCGCGGAGCTCGATCGGGCCGACGGCGCGCGCATCGAGACGACGTTCTCGTTCCACCCCTCCGGGCAGCAGCAGCTCGACGTGTATCCCGTGCTCTGGGAGGGCCGGCACAGCGAGGAGTTCCTGAAGGTCGCGGTCCTGCCGAAGCGGATCGTGCTCTTCTGGTTCCGAAACGGCCTCTGGCGGAATCTCGGGTCCGTGTCCTACGACCAGCCCCTCGCGGTCGGGACGGCGACCGAGCCCTCGTGGCACACGCTCGAGGTGCGCTATCAGATCGCGGCGAAGAAGCTCCGCGTGGAGCTCGGCGGAGGACGCTGGGCCGAGTTCGACGTGCCGCACCCGGTCCCCTCGCAGGGCGCCGAGGCCGCGATCGGGTTCTTCAACGGTGTGGGGTACGTGAAGGGCACGAAGGCGGAGTGAGGGTCGCCCCTCGGCCGCTACCCGCCGGCGGCGTGGAGCGCCTCCGCGAAGCGGGTGTCGTCGGGGAACCGGGCCGCGCCGTCTCGCAGGAGACGTGTCGCGTCGTCTCGTCGGCCGCGCCCGAGGTAGAGCTCGGAAAGGCGAAGCCACGTGGCGGCCTGCCCGGCCTCGGGGGCGTCGGCCTCCTGCTGGGTCTTGAGGGTCTCGAGCTGGCGGATCGCCTCCGGCGTCTTCCCGAAGAAGTCGGGCCACTGGGAGAGGCTGATCGCGAGGCTCATCCGCGCCTCCTCGTTTCGCGCGTCCTCTGCGAGCACCGCGCGCCACTCCGTCTCGGCCCGGCTCGCCCACGCCCCCCGCTCGGGGCCGTTCGGCACCGTGTAGAGCTTCGCCACGTAGGCCCGCGCGAGGTTCATCCGCGCCGCGACGGGGTCGGTCGCCTCGGCGACGCCCTTCTCGAGCCGAAGGATCAGGTCGTCGAGCCCGCGCGAGGTCCGCGCGAGCTTCCAGAACCGCGCGACCTCCTCGGGGCTCGCCTCTCCGGCGAGGACCGCCTTCTCGATCCGCTCCAGCTCGTCGGCGGTCGGGCCTGCGTCCTCCGGGGTCGTCGGCGACTCCGCGTCCGGCGCCGGGACCGCCGGCACCGGGCGGGGCGCCTCCGACGGCTGCGCGTCCGGCGCCCCGACGAGGACCGCCACCGGTGCGGCCTCGGCCGTCCTGGGCGCGTCCCGATCGGCCGTCCGCGCGGCGTCGGAGGGAGAGATCGTGACGTGGGAACCCGCGGCCAGACCGGCCACGACGCCAGCGCCGGCGAGGGCGATCGCGAGCAGGGAGAGTCCGAGGGCGAACGGCTTCGTCTCGATGGGGAGGCTCCGTCTGGGCGTCGTGCACCGATCCTGCTAGAGAAGCCGTCCTCGCGCGCGTGCCGGAGGTCATGGTGCGCTTCCATGACTTCCGGCACGGGTCGGGAGACCGCGGAGCCCGTATCCCTTCCGCATGCCCCCGCGCCCGTCCCCCTCCACGCTCCTCGGCCTGCGACTCGCCGGCTGGATCGCCGCCACCTCCGCCGCCGTGCCGCCCCTCGTCTCGCTCGATCTCTCCTCCGGCGTCCGGTTCGGCGGCGTGGCCGCCCTCGTCGTCTTCCTCGGGGCGTTCCTCGTGGCGACGTCCCCCCGTCGCGCGGTCACGGCCTTCCGCGCCCTTCTCGCCGTCGAGACGTTGGCGGCGTTCGCCCTCGCCGCGCTCATCCCTTCCTCCGCGACCTTCGTGCTGACGGTCGTCGTGGCCGCGCAGCTCCCGTTCGCGCTGCCGGCGGCGCCGGCGTTCGTCTGGATCGCCGCCCAGGCGGCGGCGGCCGCGTTCCTCTGGCGGCACGCCCCCGCGTGGAGCGTCGTCGCCATGACGGGCACCTTCGCGGGGTTCATGCTCTTCGCGTACTTCGTGGGCGCGCTCGTCGAACGAGAGGCGCGCGCGCGCCGCGACCTGGCGGCGGCGTACGTCGCCCTGACCGCGGAGCGCACGCTCGCCGCGGACCACATCCGACACGCGGAGCGCGACCGCATCGCGGCCGATCTCCACGACGCGATCGGCCACGACCTCGTCGCCCTCCGCGTCAACCTGGAGGCCGCGCTGCGACACGAGGGCGCGACGTCCCGCGATCATCTTCAGACGGGCGCCGAGCTCGCGGGCCGCGTGCTCGCGGATCTGCGTCAGCTCGTCTCCGCGACGCGCGAGGACGCGGCCGTGCCGCTCGTGGAAGCGCTCCGCGGCATCGCCGCGTCGGTGCCGCGCCCGAGGATCGAGGTCGACGTGAGCGGGGACCTCGCGCGCGCCGATCGGCCGGCGGCGGAGGCTGCGCTCCGCTGCGTCCAGGAGGCGGTCACCAACGCGATCCGGCACGCGGGCGCGGAGGCCGTCCGGGTCTCGGTGCGCGAGGAGGGCGGCCGGCTCGTGCTCGAGGTCCGGGACGACGGCCACGGCCGGGCGGAGGCCCGCGCGGGCGGCTCCGGCCTCGTCGGCCTGCGGGAGCGCGTGACGCGCCTCGGGGGGACCTTCGTGGCGGAGAACGCCCCGGGAGGCGGGTTCCTCGTGCGCGGGGAGCTCCCGCTGCCGGGAGGGAGCGCGTGATCCGCGTCTTCCTCGTGGACGACCACGAGCTCGTGCGCTCGGGGCTCGCGAGCCTCCTCTCGCTGGCCGAGGGCCTCGAGGTCGTCGGCCAGGCGGCGGACGGCGCGGCCGCGCTCGAGGCGATCCCCGCGGCACGTCCCGACGTCGTGCTCCTCGACGTGCGCCTTCCGCGGATCGACGGCCTCGGCGTGCTGCGTGCGCTCGCGCGCCGGCCCGACCCGCCGGCGGTCATCCTCCTGACCACGTTCGACGACGACCGGGTCCTCGAGCGCGGGCTCGCCGAGGGCGCGCGCGGATGGCTGATCAAGGACGCGTCGATCGACCAGCTCGTGGAGGCGGTCCGCGCGGTCGCGGCGGGTGGCACGTGGGTCCAGCCGGGGTCCCGCCAGCGGATCCTCGGCGGCCTCGCCCGGGTGGGGGAGCCCGCCTTCGCGACGCGAGCCGTGAACGACCTGACCGACCGCGAGATCGAGATCCTCCGCTTCGTCGCGCGCGGCTTCAGCAACGTCGAGATCGCCGCGGTGCTCTCGCTCGCCGAGGGCACCGTCAAGAACCACGTGTCGAGCGTCCTCTCCAAGCTCGGCGTCCGCGACCGCACCCGCGCCGCCCTCGCCGCGCTCGGTCGCGGCCTGATCTGACCCGCCGTCAGGCGGGGCGGTCGCCGCCGGCGAAGGTCTCCGGCGGGCGCCGCGCCCACGTGGGCGCGATGCCGAGCTGGACGGGCTCGCGCGGCAGGACGAGGTTCAGGTTCCAGTCCACGAGCACGCGGGCCTTGCGGACGAGACCCGGCATCTTCAGGAGGTAGACCGTGCGGAAGAGCCACCAGGCGAGGAACCCGGACACCTTCAGGCCGAATACCTGCGCGACGGCCGTGCGGCACCCGAGGGGTGCGAGCGACCCCACGCTCTCGATCCGGCACGGCGTCGTCGGTCGCCCCGCGAGGGCCGCGGCGAGGTTCTTCGCCAGGTGCGCGCCCTCCCGGGTGGCGTGTTGCGCCGTCGCGGGGTACGGCCGGCCGTCGGGACCGCGGTTCTCCGCGGCGTCGCCGATCGCCCAGACGTTCTCGAAGCCCTCCACCCGGAGGTCCTCGCGGCAGCGGATCCAGCCCCCGTCCGACGTCGGGAGACCCAGGGACCGCACGACGGGGTTCGGCGCCACACCCGCGCACCAGACCGTCGTGGACGCGTCGAGGACCTGCCCGTCGTCGAGGTGGACCCGGTCGGCCTCGATTCTCGCGACGCTCTGGCCGAGCCGGATGTCGATCCCACGCCGGCGCATCCTCCGCGTCGCGTACGCGGACAGGGACGGGGAGAGAGCGGGGAGGATCCGGTCCAGGCGCTCCACGAGCGTGACCCGGCACGCGCGGGGGTCGAGCTGGGGATAGCGCCGCGCCACCGACCGGAGGAAGGCCTGGTACTCGCCGGCGAGCTCCGCGCCGGTGAAGCTCCCCCCGACGATCACGAAGTGCAGGAGCGCGCGGCGACGCGCGTCGTCTTCGGTCCCGGCCGCGAGCTCGAGCATGCGGATCGCACGGTCCTGGAGCGCGATCGCGTCGGCGATGCTCTTGATCTCCCAGCCGTGCTCCGCGAGGCCCGGCACGGGAGGCAGGCCCGTCACGCTGCCCAGCGCGACCACCAGATGGTCGTACGCGGCCGTGCGAGGGCGTCCATCCCCGCCCAGCCGGTAGTGGACCTCGCGCTGCTCCGTGTCGAGCCCCACGACCTCGCCCATGTGGAAGCGCGCGCGCCGGAGCAGCGAGCGTTGGCGCACCACGACGTGCCGGGGCTCGAGCGCCCCCGTGCCCGCCTCGACGAGCAGCGGGTAGAAGACGAAGTAGTTGTTCCGGTCGAGGAGCAGGACGTCGGCGTCCGGCACCTGGCGCTCGAGCGCGCGGGCGCACCACGCGCCACCGAAGCCGCCGCCCAGGATGACGATCCTCTGCGCCATGGCCTCAGGGTATCGAGGGCGTGCGCGCGCGACCCGGCGGCGCACCGCTCGCGACGGCCTCCGCCGTCGAGAGAGGCCCCGACCGGGACTTCTGATGGGTCCGCGAACCCGGGGCGGCCCGGAACGTGATCGTGAGCGACACTCGATGGACATGGGGGGCGGGACGCGTGGTCCCGGGGCGCGTCGCGCGCCGTCGCCGTGTGCTTCCCGCGGTCCCCGTCCTCCACGCCGCGTGCGGGGGCGGGGGCGCCTCGTCCCAGGACCTCTCGGATCCGCCGGTCCCCACCGACCCTTTGCCGTCCTGCGACCGCGAGGCCCTCGTGGCCCCGACCGGGGCGACGGCGACCGTGGCGACGGTCGCCGAGCTCACGGACGCGATCCAGGCCGCCGACGACGGGAGCGGGCCCGGAACGATCCTCG
Source organism: uncultured Planctomycetota bacterium (assembly GCA_963752285.1). Lineage (GTDB taxonomy): Bacteria > Planctomycetota > PLA2 > PLA2 > JAEUHO01 > CAVVXN01. The sequence goes on along the minus strand of CAVVXN010000005.1, from coordinate 2,025,160 downwards.
TCCTCGACGGGACGTTCACGCTCTCCCTGCTCCTCCCCGTGGCGCGCGGGCCGAGACGGGTGCGACTCGCCGCGACCCGGCTCAGCCCGAGAGACGGCGGTAGAGGTCCACGTAGCGGCGGATCTGCGCCTCCCAGGAGAAGTCCTTCGCCATGCCGTTTCGGACGAGGCGTCGCCACGCCTTCGGCTGGCGCCACGCCTGGAGCGCCTGGCCGAGCGCCCACGTGAGGCCGGCCGACGTGAAGTGCTCGAAGACGAAGCCCGTGCCCTGTCCCGTCGCCGGGTCGAAGTGCTCCACGGTGTCCGCGAGCCCACCCGTCTTCCGCACGACGGGCGGGGTGCCGTAGCGGAGGCTGTACATCTGGTTCAGGCCGCACGGCTCGAAGCGCGACGGCATGAGGAAGAGGTCCGCGCCGGCCTCGATCCGGTGCGCGAGGGCGTTGTCGTACCCGCCGCGCCACGCGGCACGACCGGGGAACGCGCGGGCGAGGGTCGCGAAGTACGTCTCGTAGCGCGACTCGCCCGAGCCGAGCACGGCCACGCGGACGTCCTGGCTCGCGAGGAGCGCGGGGAGCACGTCGAACAGCAGCTCGAAGCCCTTCTGCGACACGAGGCGCGAGACGATCCCGAGCACCGGTCCACGCGGATCCGCAAGGAGGTTCATCTCCTCGAGCAGCAGCGCGCGGTCCCTGCGCTTCCCGGCGAGGTCGTCGGCGCCGTAGCGCACGGGGATCAGCGGGTCGGTCTCGGGCGACCACTCCTGCGTGTCGATCCCGTTCGGGATCCCGACCACGCCGGCGCCGCGCGCGCGGAGCAGGCCGTCGAGTCCCATCCCCATCTCGGGCGTCTGGACCTCGCGCGCGTACGTCTCGCTCACGGTGGTGATCACGTCCGCGTAGAGGATCCCGGTCTCGAGGAAGCCGATTCGTCCCGCACGGAGATGGTCCTGGTGGAAGAGCTCCGCCTGCATCCCCAGGTCGAGGTCCGCCAGCACGTGGGCCCCGAACACCCCCTGATACGCGAGGTTGTGGATCGTGAGGACCGTGCGTGTGGCCGCGAAGAGGCGGTCCCACGCGTAGACGGTCCGGAGGTAGAGCGGGACGAGCGCCGCGTGCCAGTCGTGCACGTGGAAGACGTCGGGCGCCCACCCCATCCGCTGGCAGCACTCGATCGCGGCGCGGGAGAGGAACGCGAATCGGAGGTGCTCGTCGCCGTCCTCCGGGTAGTACGAGCGCCGGGCGTAGAGCGGCGGGCAGGAGACGAGGTAGACCGGCACGCGGTCGGCGCCCCCGTCCCCGACCGGGAGCGGGGTCGTGTAGACCGAGAACGAGAGCGCGTGACCGCCCATCCGCAGGGGCACGTCCTGGAGGAACGAGACCGGGACCAGGTCCTTCTCATCGACGCGGAGCGTCGCGTAGAGCGGCAGGAACGGCCGCACGTCCTGGCCGTCGGCGTGGAGGTAGCGGGCGAGGGCCGCGGCGACGTCGCCGAGGCCGCCCGTCTTCGCGAGGGGCGCCATCTCGGCCGAGACCATCCCGATGCGCAACGGAACGGAGGATCGGCCCATCGGCACGTCAGATCTCGGTGCCGGCGGGGATGCGTGCGCCGCGCGGGACCACGATGACGCCACCGCGGATGCAGTGGTTCTCGCCGTCTTCCTCCTCCACGCCCCGCGTGTTCACGAGGCGGGACCCGTCGCCCACGTACGCGCCGAGGTCCACGATCGCCTTCCGGATGGTGCAGCCTCGGCCGATCCCCAGGGGCGGCGTCCCCGGCTGTTCGGCCGAGTACGCGTGGGCTCCCATCACGATGCTCGACTCGATCTCGGTGTCCTCCCGCACGATCGCCCGGATCCCGACGATCGAGCGCCGCACCAGGCTCGCCGTGAGGATGCTCCCCTCGCAGAGGATCGACTGCTCGACCTGGCACCGGTTGATCTTGGTGCCCGGCAGGAACCGCGAGTGCGTGAAGATCGGCCGCTCGGCGCTGTAGAGGTTCAGGGGCGGCAGGGGGCGCGTGAGGTCGAGGCTCGCCTCGTAGAACGCGGAGATCGTCCCGATGTCTCGCCAGTAGCCGGGGTGGGCGAACGCGTAGACCGCGCGGCACCCGATGGCGGCGGGGATGACGTGATGGCCGAAGTCGGCGCCGTCCGTTCCCGTGAGCAGCTGCTCGAGCACCTCGCGCCGGAACAGGTAGATGCCCATGCTCGCCAACAGGTGGTCGGGCGGGACGGCCCCGCCGAGCGCCTCCCGCGTCGCCGGGGCGGGTACGAGCGCCTCCTTCGCCGACTCCTCCTTCGGCTTCTCCACGAACTCGACGATCCGCCCGCGCGCGTCGAGCTGCATGATCCCGAAGGCGTGGGCCTCGGCGCGCGGGACCGGCGACACGGCGATCGTGATGTCGGCCTCGCACTCCCGGTGACGCCGGACGAACGCCGCGAGGTCCATCAGGTAGAGGTGGTCCCCGGACAGGACGAGGACGTCGCGCGTGGTCTCGCTCGTGAGACGACCCAGGTTCTGGCGGATCGCGTCCGCCGTGCCCTGGTACCAGGTCCGGTCCCCGAGCCCCTGCTCCGCCGCCAGGAGGTCCACGAACCCGCCCGAGAACATGTCGAACCGGTACGACTGGGCGATGTGCCGGTGGAGGCTCGCGCTGTTGAACTGCGTCAGCACGTAGATCCGGTTCGCGCCGGCGTGGAGACTGTTCGAGATCGGGACGTCGATCAGGCGGAACTTGCCGCCGACGGGCACCGCCGGCTTGGCCCGGTGGCGGGTCAGGGGCCAGAGGCGCGCGCCCTGCCCCCCGCCGAGGATCGCGGTGACGACGTCCTTCATCCGGCGCCAGCTTCCCTCCCTCGGCGTGGCCGGCTCCGCTCTCTGCGGCGCCGAATCGGACGGGAAGGTACTCTTGAGCGCCCTCGGCATCAACGGGCGGGGACCCATGACCCACGTCGTCTTCGTCGCGCCGTTCCTGATGGACGCCACCCGCCGCTTCGTGGACGCCGTCGCGGCGCTCGAGGGATGCCGGCTCTCGCTCGTGACGCAGGATCCGTTGGAGCGGATCCCCGCCGCGCTCCGCGCCCGGCTCGACGGGCACGAACGGCTCGACGACGTGCTCGACCCGGGGGCGATCGCCGGAGCGACGGAGCGCCTCGCCGCCCGGGTCGGGCCCGTCACCTGCCTGGTGGGGACGCTCGAGCAGCTCCAGGTGCCGCTCGCGCGGACCCGCGAGTCGCTGGGCCTTCCGGGCCTCCGGGTCGAGGCGGCGACGCGTTTTCGCGACAAGGCGCTCATGAAGTCCGCGCTTCGCGCCGCCGGGATCCCCTGCGCGCGACACGGGCTCGCCGCGTCCGCCGACGAGGCGCTTTGCGTCGCCTCCGAGGTGGGCTTCCCGCTCGTCGTGAAGCCGCCGGCGGGCGCGGGCGCGCGCGCCACGTTCCGGGTCGATGACGCGGACGGGCTCCGCCGCGCCCTCGCGGCGCACCCCGCCGCCCCGGGACGCGAGGTCCTCCTCGAGGAGTTCGTCGAGGGCGAGGAGCACTCCTTCGACACGGTGTCGATCGACGGCCGGCCCGTGTGGCACTCGATCAGCCGGTATCACCCGTCGCCGCTCGTGGTGCTCCAGAACCCGTGGATCCAGTGGGTCGTCGTGGTCCCGCGCGAGGTGGACGACCCTCGGTACGACGACATCCGTCGGGTCGCCTTCGCGGCGCTCGACGTCCTCGGCATGGAGACGGGCGTCACGCACCTGGAGTGGTTCCGCCGCCCCGACGGGAGCGTCGCCGTGAGCGAGGTCGCCGCCCGTCCGCCGGGGGCCCAGTTCTCGACGCTCATCTCCTACGCGAACGACTTCGACTTCTACCGCGCCTGGGCCCGCGTGGTCGTGTTCAAGACGTTCGAGGCGCCCGCGCGGCGCTACGCCGCCGGCGCCGCGTACCTCCGCGGCCAGGGCGCGGGCCGGGTCGCGGCGATCCGGGGCCTCGAGGAGGCGGAGCGGGAGCTCGGCGCCCTCGTGGTGGAGGCCCGCCTCCCCGGGAGGGGCGAGACCCCGACCGGGTCGTACGAGGGCGAGGGGTACGTGATCGTCCGCCACGAGGAGACGGCCGTGGTCGAGGAGGCTCTCCGTCGCCTCGTCTCCCTCGTGAGGGTGGACCTCGCGTAGCGCAATCGAGTTTGGGATGATCTGCGCCGCGTGGGAGGCGCGCGGCCGTGAAGGTCCTCGTCCTGAGTCCCGGATACCCGTTCGAGCTCGGCTACTTCACGCGCGCGCTCGCCCGGCGGGGCGCCGCGGTGCTCGGGGTGGGGGAGGGCTCCCCCGCGGGCCTCGCGCCCGCCGCCCGCGAGGCGCTCGCCGCGTGGCTCCCCGTGCCAAGCCTCTTCGACGAGGCCGCGGTCGTGGAGGAGGTTGGCAGGTGGCCCGCCGCGCGGGGCGTGGACCGGGTCGAGTGCCTCTGGGAGCCCGGGGTGCTCCTCGCCGCGCGTGTCCGGGAGGCGCTCGGCGTGCCCGGTCTCGACCTCGCGGGCGCGCTCCCCTTCCGGGACAAGGAGGCCATGAAGCGCGTCCTGGACGACGCCGGCGTACGCACGCCGCGCCACCGGCGCGCGACCACCGTCCGAGAGGTTCGCGAGGCGGCCGAGGAGATCGGCTACCCCCTCATCGTCAAGCCGATCGCCGGCGCGGGCTCGGCCGACACGCACCGAGTCGGCGACGCCGAGGCGCTCGACACCGTCCTCGAGAGGATGGGTCACGTCGAGGAGGTGAGCGTCGAGGAGTTCGTGGAAGGGGAGGAGTACACCTTCGACGCGATCTCGGCCGGGGGGCGGATCGGCTTCTCGAACGTCTCCTGGTACCGGCCGCGGCCGCTGGTCGCGCGCACGAACGAGTGGATCTCGGCGCAGACCATCGCGCTCCGCGACGTCGACGCTCCGCGCCTCGCCGGCGGCGTCGAGATGGGACGGGCGGTGCTCCAGGCGCTCGGCTTCCCGGACGGCTTCACGCACATGGAGTGGTTCCTCACGCCCGAGGGCGAGGCGGTGTTCGGCGAGATCGGGGCCCGACCGGCCGGCGCGCGGAGCACCGACATCATGAACTACGCGGCCGACTACGACGTGTACGCGGCGTGGGCCGAGGCGGTCCTCACGGGGCGCCTCGAGCGTCCCGTCACGCGTCCGTACAACGCGGCGATCGTGGTGAAGCGCGCCCGGGGCCAGGGGCGGATCCTCCGGATCGAGGGCCTGGACCGCCTCCGGCACGACCTCGGCGACGCGCTGGTCGCCATGGACCTCCTTCCCGTCGGCGCGCCGCGGCGCAACTGGAAGCAGACCCTCCTCTCCGACGGCTGGCTGATCGTGCGCCACCCCGACCTCGAGACCACCATCCGCCTGGCCGACCGGGTCGGCACGGACCTTCACCTCCTCGCCGGCTGACACCCTGGCGCTACCCGAGCTCGGTTCTCCCCTGCTAGGATCCCCGCGCACATGGGCGAATCCCAGGTCTCTCATCTCGAGGACGAGGGCAGCGAGCTCCGCGCGTTCACGCGCCGGCTGCTGCGCGACCTCCAGGCGCTCGAGCGGATGATCGCCGAGGGCCGCTTCGAGACCGGCGTGCGTCGCATCGGCGCCGAGCAGGAGGCCTTCCTGATCGACGAGGACTGGCGGCCCGCGATGGCGGCGCTCCGCGTCCTCGAGAAGGTGGACGACCCGCACTTCACGACCGAGGTCGGCCTCTTCAACCTCGAGATGAACCTCGACCCCGTGCTCTGGGGCGGGAACTGCCTCTCGCACCTCGAGGCGCAGCTCGTGAGCCTCCTCGACCGCGGGCGGGCCGCGGCGCGCGACCTCGGCGTGGACCTCGCGCTCACGGGGATCCTCCCCACGATCCGCAAGTCGGACCTGAGCCTCGAGAGCATGACGCCGATGCCTCGGTACCGCGCGCTCAACGAGGCCATGACGAGGCTTCGAGGTCGCGACTACGAGATCCACATCAAGGGTGTGGACGAGGTGCTCCTCCGCCACGACTCGGTGATGGTGGAGAGCTGCAACGCGAGCTTCCAGGTCCACTTCCAGGTCGCGCCCCAGGAGTTCCCGCGCTTCTACAACATCGCGCAGGTCGCGGCCGCACCGGTGCTCGCCGTCGGGACGAACTCGCCCCTCCTCTTCGGGCGGCGGCTCTGGCGCGAGACGCGGATCGCCCTCTTCCAGCAGTCGGTGGACATGCGAAGCAGCGGGCTCTCCACCCGCCAGCAGAGCCCCCGCGTGGACTTCGGGCGCGGCTGGGTCCGGGAGTCGGTCGCCGAGATCTACCGCGAGGACATCTCGCGTCACCGCATCTTGATCGCCAGCGAGCCCGAGGAGGATCCGAACGAGGTGCTCGACCGCGGCGGCGTCCCGGCCCTGAAGGCGCTCCGGCTCCACAACGGGACGATCTACCGCTGGAACCGCGCCTGCTACGGCGTGCTCGACGGGAAGCCGCATCTCCGGATCGAGAACCGCGTGCTGCCGTCGGGCCCGACGCCGCGCGACGAGATCGCGAACGCGGCGTTCTGGCTCGGGCTCATGTCGGCGCTGGTAGACGAGCACCCCGACATCACCAAGCACATCGCCTTCGACGACGCGAAGAGCAACTTCATCTCCGCCGCGCGCCTCGGTCTGGGCGCCGAGATCATGTGGCTCGACGGCCGCGCGCTCCCGGCGCAGACCCTGCTCCGGGAGCACCTGCTCCCGCAGGCGCGGGAGGGCCTGCGCCTCGGCGGCGTGGACGACGGCGACGCCGACACCTACCTCGGCGTGATCGAGGAGCGACTCGCTCGCCAGACGACGGGCGCGTCCTGGATGCTCCGTTCGCTCTCCGGCATGGGGGAGCACGGCGCGGAGGGCGAACGGCTGAACGCGCTCACCGCGGGCCTGGTCGCGCGCCAGTGGGAGGGGAGCCCGGTCGCGGAGTGGAGCCTGGCCCGTCTGGTCGAGGGCGGGGGCTGGAAGAGCAACTACCTGAAGGTCGAGCAGCTCATGTCCACCGACTTCGTGACCGTGCGCGAGACGGACGCGCTCGACCTCGTCGCGAGCCTGATGCTCTGGGAGAAGATCCGCCACGTGCCCGTGGAGGACGACGAGGGCCGCCTCGTGGGGCTCGTCTCGTACCGCGCGCTGCTGCGGACGCTGACCGGCGAGGTGCGCCCGCCGAAGGAGGGCGTGCCGCTCGCGGTGCGCGACGTGATGCGCCGCGACCTCGTGACCGTCGAGCCCGAGACCTCGACGCTCGAGGCGATCGCCCGGATCCGCACGCAGGGCTTCGGCAGCCTCCCGGTCGTGAAGGACGGCCACCTGCTCGGGATGCTGAGTTCCCGGAGCCTCCTGCCCGTCGCCGGGGAGTTCCTCGAGGAGAAGATCGAGGAAGGGGAGTAGCGATCGAAGTCAGCGGCGGCGCGCGAGCGTGTCCGCCACCCTTCCCGCCTGCGCACGGAGGTCGTCGGCCACCATCGGGTTCGTCGCGAAGGCGTGGACGGCGTCGTACTGGACGCTCGTCCCGACGCTCTGGAGCACCCGGAGACACATCTGCCGCACGGAGGAGCTCGGCGCCGAGGGGAGGAGCTCGGCGGCGAGGGACGCGGCGACCGGCGCGGCCTCGGGGTCGAGCTCCCGCTCGCCGAGGGCCCGCTCCAGGAGCTGCCCGTCGCTCCCGTTCGGACCCTCCTTCTTCAGCGCCTCGAAGATGGCGCGCACGCGGGGCGCGCGCGTCGGGCGCATCTGACCCAGGACGTACGGCCAGAGTCCGCCCCCCTCGGACCGGCGCCGGGCGTCGAGGACGGCGTTCTCGACCTCCGCCGTGACCCACAGGCCGCGGAGCTGGTTCGCGACGTTCAGCGCATCCCGACCGTCAAAGTGGGCGAGAGCCTGCACGTAGAGGTCGGCCAGCTCGCCCTCCACGCGCCCCTTCGACATCCACGCCACGGTGATCAACCCGCTCGTGTCCTCCGGATGCCTGGCGAGGACGCGCAGGGACTCGTCCACGTCGGCCGGCGTCGGATCGACCTGGAGCATCGCTCCGAGGGCGGCGCTCCGGACGCGGGGATCGTCGTCGTCCAGGCGGGAACGAACCGCGTCCTTGAACCGGCCGTGGTCGTAGGACACATCGCGAATCGCGTAGAGGAGACGCAGACTCACCGCCGCGAGGGCGGGGTCGCGGTCGCGGATCCCGGCATCGATCTCCCGAAGCGCCTTCTCACGGCGATCGGGATCCTGGATCTGGAGGACGTCGGCCTTCCACGCGTCGGTCGTCCCCTGCGCGCGCTTCTGCCCTTCGGCCCACGGGAGCCTCCTCCGCCCGTTCGGCCTCCTCTTTCTTCCTGCGCGTCGCCTCCGCGGCCCGCTCGGCCTCGGGCGTCGGGCCCGTCTTTTCGGTGGCGACCTCGCCGCCCTTCGCGCCGGCGGCGGCCGGGTGACCCGCGAGGTGGGCGGCCTCGCCGGGAGGCGTCGGTACATCGGGCGCCCCGGCGACCTCGTGCGGCCGCGCGCCGGGTGCGGCGGTCGGTTCGGACCGCTCCGCGACGAGCGCGTGGACCGCCCAGGCCGCGTTCGACGCGACGAGCAGGCCGACGAGGATCACGGTGGACCGCCGCACGAAGCCCCAATCTACGGCGGGAGGTCTCTCGCCCCCCCTCCGTCCTCCTTCGTGCTCCCGGCGGCCGGGTCAGGGATCGGTCAGGCGGCCGGGATGGAGCGCTCGCCAGGCGCGCACCGCGTCCTGGACGGTCTCGAGGACGCGGTCGATCAGGCGCTCCTCCCGCGCCGTGGACGGCAGCCAGCGCACGATCCCGAGGGTGCAGTCGACGAACCGGCGCTCGAGCGCGGCGGTCAACCCCTCGGCGAGATCCCCGGCGGCGAGCGTCGGCCCCCCCTCCGCGGCCAGTCGCACCCGGTAGTGCTCGGTGAGCTCGGCGATCGCCCCGAGGGGCGCCGGGTCGAAGAGGACCGCGGCGAGGTCGAGCACGCACGGGCCTCGCCTCACCCGTGCCCAGTCGAGGACGACGGGTTCCCCTCCGGGCAGGAACAGCACGTTGTCGAGGTGGAGGTCGCCGTGCAGGAGCGTCGCCGGCCAACGGGCGAGGACCCCGTCGGATCTGGCGAGGAGGCTCGCGACGTTCCGGGAGAGGTTCCGGCAGTCCGCGGCGATTCGTCCCCCGAAGCGTTCTTCGAAGCCCGCGCGGCGGTCCTCGATCCAGGCCGCGTCCCGCTCCGTCCGGGCCGCGCGCGGCAGATCCTCCTCTGCCGTCGAGACGATCGTCTCGTCTTCCCACCAGCGCGCGTGCCAGCGGGCGAGCAGGGACACGAGACGGCGGGCCCCCTCGACGTCGAGGCTCGTGAGGCAGTCGCCCTGGACCGCTCCCGCCAGGTCCTCGAGCACCAGCACCCCGCGACGGGCGCCCGCGTCGCGCCGGGCCAGGTCGCAGCGAGGCAGTCGAATCGGCGTTTGCTCGGCGAGATGTCGGTAGAAGAAGATCTCGCGATCGCGGGTCGTCGCGTCGAAGTCCCAGCGCTTGACCACCAGCGTGGCGGGTCCGCCGCGCCCCGCGAGGTGCACGCGATCGATCGCGCTGGCCAGGCCGAAGCCGACGCCGATCCGTTCGGTCTCGACCGCGGTGACGCGCGCGCGAGGGTGACGAAGCCGCACCACCGGCTCGCACCAGGAAGCCGTGAGCGCGGCGGCCCGGGTCGGGACCGGAAGGCGGCGCTCCTCGAGGAATCGAGCCAGGACGGCGACGGGATCCTCGCCCGGCCCGTCGTTCCAGATCGTTCGGTCGTACCGGTAGCCCGGAGCGACGGTTCGAAACCAGTGGTCGATCTGGATGCGCGCGCGGTCGAGGTCGTCGTCGTGGTGCACGCCGCGGGCCCGCTCCGACACGCGCCACAGGCACGTGGACGCGGAGGCGCCGAGGCGGAGGAGCGCCACGCGATGGTCCGTCGCGAGCCGCTCGAGGATGGGCCGGTCGCTCAGCCCGGTGGACTCGATCAGCACGGGACGGGGGCCCTGGCGGTGCTGAGCGAGGAGCGCCGCCTCGAGGATCGCGAGCGCCTCGCTCTTGTGACGGGCGAACTCCGCGCCCCGTCCGAACGGGCGGATCGGCTCCGGCTCGAGCGAGGTGAAGGAGAGCCCCAGCTCGGCCCGCGCCCGCTCGGCCAGGCGGGTCTTCCCCGCGCCCGGAGGGCCCATCAGGACCACGAAGTCGAGAGGGGGGGTCTCTTCGTTCGCCTCGCGCTCGTCCATGGCCGTCCCCGCCGCCTCCTCGCCGCCGCGGCGGCGAGAATCGCCCCTCGTCGCTCGAAGGTCAATCGTCCCGCATGGACCCGGGGCGTGGCGCGGGGCGTGTCCCCGCGCTCGGGTCGTGCGGCTCCGGCCCGCCGCGGGGCGCGTTCTCATGGAGCGTGATGCGAGACCCGACGTCGGACCGGCGATCGACCCGGGGCCTCCCCGCTCTGGGGCTCGGGCTCCTGCTGGCGCTCGGAGCGCCCGCCTCGGCCGAGCCCGTCCCGGCGTCCCAGGCGCTGGAGCGGGTCGCCTCGCTCCGGCGGCTCCTCCGGCGCCCGGGGTCCGAGACGGGAGAGATCCTCGCCGCCCTCGACGCGGCGATGGAGGCCTCCCGGGAACTCGTGCCCGATGCGCGGAGCCCGGGCGCGCTCCCCAGCACGGCGGATCGCGAGGCTCGGAGCGCGGAGCGGAGCTTCCGCCAGGATCTCGAGGCGGCCGTGCTCGACGCCCTGGTCCTCGATCGACTCCCTCACGGAACGCACGTGAACACCCGCCATCGGGTGCAGGTCCGCGCGGCCGTCGCCCTGGGCGACCTGTCCCCGTCGATCCTGCCGCGCGTCCTGGACGTGGCGAAGCGTCGCGTCCTCCGGGACCAGGACTACGTCCGGGAGCCGGGGTTCTACGAGGCGCTCTTCCAGTCGCTGCTGCGGCTCGCGGCTGACGACCCCGATCGGCTGCGCGCGGTGGGCGCCTGGCTGAGCGAGGAGGCGATCTCCGCGGACACCGGGTCCGACGCACAGGCCGCCACCGAGGCCGCGCTGCGACTCCTCGCCACGACGCCCGACCTTCCCGGCGCCCTGCGGCGAGAGATCGTCGACCACGAGATCGACGTCTTCCAGGCGTACGAATACCACTGGGTGAACAAGTACGAGGCCGTCGCCGGGTTCCGCACGGGCTCGAAGCGCTTCCGCGACGTCGCCGGCCCCAACAGCCCCTACTGGATGGAGGTTCGACCGCTCCTCCTCGACACCTGGCGCCGCCTCGGGACGGATCCCATCACGGGGGAGCCTCCGATCGACCCGGAGACCGCGGACGTGCCGGCCACCCTGCCGCGCTGGGTCGCGTGGATGCTCGACCACGCGAACCCGGGGCGACCGCCGTGGCGCGACGGACCGCGCGCGCCGGACGAGGACGGCGCCGACCGCGTGGTGCTCCCGCTGGCCACGTACTACGAGCGCATGTACGGAGGGGCCTGGTGGCTCGGGTTCGCGCACCTCCACGTGCCGGGGGCCGGGGACCCGGAGCGCGGCCCCCGAGCCGATGGGGCGCCGGCGGACCCTTCGGGTCCGGCGCCGGAGATGCTCGCGGCGCTGATCCACGAGGCGCTCGCCGCCGGCGCGCCCACGGAGCTCCGAGCGGCCGCCGTGATGGGCACGGCGCGCCTCGGCCTCGAGGACGCGAGGACCGTGCTCGGCGCGTGCCTGGAGAAGGACGCCGCCCAGCGCGTCCGGGAGACCGCGGCCCTTTGGCTGGGGACGCTCGACGACCCGGAGTCTCTCGCCCTCCTGGAACGACGGGCCCGCGACACGGGCGAGAACCTGCGCGTCCGCACGCACGCGGTCCTCGCCCTCGGGCACCGAGGACAGGCCGCGTGGATTCGCGAGCACGTGCTCGACGCGGGCAAGTCCCTCGCACGCGATCGGCTGCACCGCGAGGAGATCGAGGTGTGTGCGGTCCGCGCGCTGGGCCTGGGAAGCACGTCCGGGAACGCGACGTTCCTGGCGGAGATCCTCACCGAGAGACGCCGCCCGGACACCCTCCGCGCCGCGGCGGGCGAAGCGCTCGCACAGGTCGCCACGGCCGACCAGCGGGACGCCGTGCTCTCCCTGCTCCGCGACGCGCGGCCGGACGACGATCTCCTGCCGATCCAGGTCGCGGCGGCCCTCGCGCTCCCGCGTGTGATCACCGCGGGCGACGACGACGCCCTCGACCGCGTCGCGGCGTATCTCGAGAAGTCGCGCTCGACCTTCGGGGGCGTGCGGGCCCAGCTCCTCCTCTCGCTCGCGGAGATCGGCGGGCCGCGCGCCGAGGAGATCGTCCGCGCGCACGCGGTGCGCACGATCAAAGACACGACGCGCACCGCCGAACGCGGCTGGTGTCTGCTCGCGCTCGGCCGGCTCCATCGGCCCGCCGCGACCGAGGACGTCCTCCGCGACCTGGCGGCGTTCGACCACCCGCTGGACCGCGCCGCCGCGCTCGTGGCCGTCGGTCTGTCGGAGGCCGGGAAGGCGCGTCCCGAGGTCCGTCGAGCGCTCGCCGACGCGCCGCGCGGCGTGGCGCCCGCCGCGATCCTGGCCGCGGGGATGCTGGGCGACACGAGCGCGGTGGACGCCATCCGCGCCTCGGTGGCGACGGGCGACCCGGACGGCCGGCGCGCGGCGGCCGCGACCGCGCTGGCGCGGCTCCTCGGTCCCGCGGCCGCGGACGACCTCCGGGGCATCTGGGAGGCGTGCCGGACGACGGAGGAACGCGAGCCCGTCGCCCGTGCGTACGCGCGCGTGACGGACCCGGAGAGCGTGCGGTTCCTGGTCGGCGTCGTGCGAGACGCCGAGCGCTCGGGGCCGGAGCGGGCCCAGGCGCTCGCGGCCCTGGTCCGGATGGCGCTCCCCGGCCGGAAGAGCTGGTGCGACGTCTTTGGGCACGACGTCGACGTCTACGTCCACGTCCCGACGCTCGCCGCGCTCGCCAGGTGGCGGGACGTCGCCTTCCTGGAGTGAGATCCGGCGGTGCGGGGGCCGGGCGGCCCCGCGCGGCCGGGAGGCGCGAGGTGTACCCTCGTCGCGTTCCTCGCGGAGAGGACCCGGGTGGGCGAATGAAGGTCTACGTCAGCGCGGACATCGAGGGGATCGCGGGCGTCTCGAGCTGGGACGAGGCGACGGCTTCGCACCCCGCCTATCCGGCCATGCGCGACCGCATGACGGAGCACGTCGCCGCGTGCTGCGCGGGCGCCGTGGACGCGGGCGCGAACGAGATCTGGGTGAAGGACGCCCACGCGACGGGACGGAACGTGATCGCCGACCGGCTGCCGCGCGAGGCGCGCCTGATCCGCGGGTGGAGCCATCACCCCTTCTCGATGGTCCAGGAGATCGAGGACTCGTTCGACGCGGCCTGCTTCGTCGGCTACCACGCGCGCGCCGGGTCGGGCGGGAATCCGCTCGCGCACACGCTCTCGAGCTCGAAGGTCGCGCGGATCGAGGTGAACGGCCGGTCGGTCGCCGAGTTCCACCTCTTCGCGTGGGCGGCGGCGTCGGTGGGCGTGCCCGTCGTGATGGTCTCGGGAGACGAGGCGGTCTGCGCCGACGTGAGAGCCGAGAACGAGGCGATCGTCACCGTGCCGGTGATGCGGGGCGTCGGCGACTCGACGGTCTCGATCCACCCCGCCGAGGCCGCGGAGCGGATCCGCGAGGGGGCGCGTACGGCGCTCCTCGGCGACGTCTCGCAATGCCTGCTGACGCCCCCCGAGCCCCTCGATCTCCGCGTGCGCTTCGTGCGCGCGGAGCGCGCGTACTGGGCGTCCTGGTACCCGGGCGCCCACCTCGTGGACGACCACACGATCGAGCTTCGCGCAAAGACCTACTTCGACGCGCTCCGTGGTCTCTCGTTCGTCGTGTGAGGGTTCAGGGCAGGTGGAAGGGCCGCGGCCAGCACGGCATCGCGCGGAGCCAGAGGAGGACCTCCACCGCCGCGGGGAGGAGCAGCCAGCGCGCCGCGCGCCTCGCCTCCCTCCGGAGCGCGGCGACGTCCACCTCGATCGTCGCGGGCGAGTGGTAGCCCGCGAAGCGTGGGAGGAGCGGTGGCACCGACGACTGGTAGCGCGCGTACGGCTCGCCCAGCGCCGCCAAGAGCACGCGCTCCTCGGCGGGGATCGTGACCCTCGCGTAGGCCGCCGCCGCGAGGGCCACGGCTCCGACCACGACGAGGCTCTCGAGGAAGAGGCCGAGGGCGAGGGCCACGAGGAAGGATCCCACGTAGAGCGGGTGGCGGCAGAGCGAGTACGGCCCGTCGGCGACGACGCTCCGCTGCTTCCTCCCTCCGACGTAGAGCGTCGCCCAGAAACGGACGGCGGCGCCGAGCACGAAGACCACCCAGCCCGCGGCGTGGAGCGAGACCGCGATCCACGCCGGCCGCGACGGCCACGGCGTCGAGAGGAGCGCGAGCAGCACGGCGGGGCCCACGAGGACCGCGCCGAACGCCCAGCGCAACCGGAACGCGAGGGGGCGCCGAGGTCGCATCGCGGACCTTCTACCGTGGCGGCGGCCGGCCCGCGAGGGCGGGGTGGCCCGCGCGGGTTCCGATCGGGCCCGCCCCTCCGGTGGTCCGTACGATCCCGGCGCGTCGTGGAGGGAGCAGCGATGGCGAAGACGTCCGGTCGCGGTCTGGTGGCGCTCGTGGGCCTCGCGCTGGCCGGCGCGTCGCTCGCGCCGGCCCCCGCGGGGGCCTCGGAGCCGCCCCAGCTTCTCGACGCGAGGATCGTGCGCTTCGAGGTGGCGCGGACCATGAAGCCCGGCCGCAAGTACAAGATCGAGGTGATCGTCGAGAACAAGAGCTCCGGCGCCTGGCGCGAGGCGAAGAAGTGGATCCTCGTCTGTCGGAACACCTCGAGCCCCTCGGGGGCGCCGGCACGACGGGACGAATTCGGCTTCGAGGCCGACGCGCTCGCGGGGAAGGACGCGCTCGAGGCCGAGGAGCGGGCCACCATCCACGGCGAGGTCGAGGCGCCCGAATGGAACGGACGCTGGACCCTCTCCTGCTGGATGACGTACGAGGGAAAAAAGTTCGGCGACGTCGGGGACGCCAAGGTGTTCGTCACGGGCGACCTCGATGCCTCGATCACGAAGCTCGACGTGGCTTCGAAGCTCGACCCCGGCCGCGAGTCGCGCGTCTACGTCACGACGAAGAACACGGGCAAGCGGCAGTGGGAGGGGAAGGGCGACGACTTCGTCATGGTCCTCGAGGCGACGAAGGGCCCGAAGGACGCCGAAGACGTGTTGAAGACGTTCCGCCTCGAGCTGCCGCTGCGCGGCAAGGACGTCGGGCCGGGCGAGTCGCACACCTTCTCGGACTCGCTGCCGGTGCCCACCTGGTCGGGCGAGTACGAGCTCACGTGCACGATGACCTTCAAGGGCGATCCCTTCGGCGACCCGGAGACCGCCAAGGTGACCGTGGATCGCGACCTCGACGCCCAGGTGACGTCCATCAAGGTCAACGGGAAGTCCGACGAGGTCGAGATCGCCGGCGGACGGTCGTTCCCCGTGGAGGTGAGGGTCCGCAACAAGGGGCACTCGGCCTGGAACGAGTACAAGACGCTCGTGTTGCGGGTGACCGTCGAGAAGCACGTCTCCGGCCCCGAGGACGACCCCCACGAGTTCGAAGTGGAGATCCCGCTGGCCTCGCGCCACTTCACGGAGCCGGGCAAGGAGCTCGACCTGAAGTTCAAGCTCACGACGCCCCGCGTGGGGGGGACGTGGAAGCTCGCCTTCCAGATGTTCGACAAGGAACGACGGAAGGGCTTCGGGCGCATCGACGAGATCGTGATCACCGTCACCGGGTGACCCGCCGGGACGATCGCGCGAGGAGGACGACGATGATCGGGAAGACGACGTGCGTGGTGTCGGGGCTCTGGATTCTCTTCGCCGCCGCCGCGCGGGCCGAGACCGTGACCATCTACGTGGCGCCCAAGGGCTCCCCGGCGGCCGAGGCGGCTACGAAGAAGGCCGCGGCCGACGGGGGCCAGGTGGTGACCTCCTTCTTCAAGGCCCTGCCCGTGGCCGCGGAGATCGCTTCCAAGCCCGGGGCGCGGACCGTGAACGTGCTGGTCTCCGGCGACGCGTACCGGGGACAGCTCGGCATGGGGATGTGGGCGCTGCCGCTCGTAGACAACCCGGCGGCGGACGTCCACGTCGTGGGTGGCTTCGATCCCACGTTCACGCGCCGGAGCTTCGCCACCCTGACGCGACTCGAGACCGCGCCGGACCGTGGCGGTCCCTTCTTGCAGATCACGAAGGGCTCTCAGATCCACGAGCTCGTGATCAGCGGCTTCGTCTTCGACGCGGCGCCCTCGAACACGTACGACGCCGCCTCGAAGAGCCTTTCGCGCTCGAAGACCCGGACGGTTCCCCTCATCACGTTCGGGCAGCTCCACACCGACCACCTCGTGATTGCCGACAACGCCTTCCTGAACGCCCCCGAAGGCGTTTTCGACCCTCTGATCGCCCCCGTGTCCGACGACACCACGATCGACATCCAGAACAACCTGTTCTGGAACAACCTCCTGACGCTTCGCGTCGGCTCGGGCTTCGGGTTCCGCGGGAAGATCGTTCGGCGGGTGCGCCTCACCCACAACACGTTCCTCTGCAACTGGCCGTACAACCCCGACCCGACGTCCAGCAACGTGGGCGCGGTCGAGCTCCACCACAAGGGCTCCGCAGAGGAGCTGGACTTCGTGGGGAACCTGTTCGCGCACAACCCGGGCGGCGCG
The DNA here is from genome assembly GCA_963752285.1 of uncultured Planctomycetota bacterium. Lineage (GTDB taxonomy): Bacteria > Planctomycetota > PLA2 > PLA2 > JAEUHO01 > CAVVXN01. Next base: position 2,008,378 of record CAVVXN010000005.1, on the reverse strand, counting down.
CTGCAGCAGGACTGGGCCGTCGATCGAATGCCGACGCTGAAGATCGAAGGGAACCTGTTCTTCCAGAACGCCACGCTCTTCGGCAACGACCAGGACGCGGCGGGGGTCCTCGTCGGCAAGTTCGGCGCGGCGCCGACCTACCGCGTCCTCGACCTCGACGCCGTCTCGGAGGGTCTCGACTACGGCTTCGAGAAGAACGTTTCGCTCGACCCGGGCCTCGACGCGGGCGGCAGGCTCCGCGTCGGGAAGGCCGACCGCGGCGACGACGAGACGGGCGGGGAGGGCGACGACTCCGAGGGCGACACGGACGTCGAGATCCACGGGTTCGCGCCCGCCGCGGCGCTCGACCTGGAGCACTTCCCGCTCCCCAACGAGGCGGCCCGCGCCTACGGCGTCCAGCCCGATCACATGTGGGGGGACTGACCGGGGCGGGCCGCCGGACGCCGTGGCCACGTCGCGAGCAGATCTGACTCTTCTCGTCCTCAGCGTGCGCGGGCTCCATGCCGTCGCGGACGCCCTGGAGGCCGAGGCGTTCGTCCGCTTGTCCCGCGATCTCGTGGACGCGTGTGCCGGCACCGTCGGCGGAACGGGCGGACGAATCGCCGACGTGTCCTGGTCGGACGTCGAGGGTTCTCGGATCGTTGGAGTCTGGTCCGAGGAGGCGAGCCTGCGACGGGGCGACGCCGTCGGCGTGGCGAGGGACCTTTTCCGTGACGTGCGGGCGATCTTGCTGTCGGGCGCCCCACGGGACGTGGCGCCCATTCGGGTGGCGGTTGCGATGGCGCGTGGGGAGGGCACCTTCACGGTGCGGGATGGGACGCTGACGAACGTGCGCGGCGAGGTCGTTCGGCGAGCGGACCGGATGCTTCGTTCCGCGTCCCACGACCGGGACCAGATCCTCTTCGACGCGTCGCTCGTCGGGGAGGTCGAGGGCGTGCACGTCGTCGAGAGCGGGGGCGGGGCGTGGGAGGTGCCGGCTCTTGGGTGAGCGCCGGGCGTGGGACGCGGAGTCGGTCAGCGAGAGGTCGGAGCGGCACAACAGCCGCCCGCCGCAACCGTTCGGAGTACGACGACCGGCGTCCCGGCGTCGTCCTGCGGTCCGAACGCGAGGCTCCCGTCCCTCGGTGCGTGCACTTGTCGCGCCACGTGCTCGCGTCTCGACGCACGATTCGCAAAGAGGCCGGGCCCGGCCCCCCTACGGCATGGGTGTGCTGTCGCACACCCGAGCCTACCCCCCAACCCGGTCGCTGGGGCGCCTTTCATGAGGTCGCCTGCTGGGACACGGGAGGGCATCGTGAAATGGTCGGGGCGACTGGATTCGAACGGGCGGCCCACCCGCCGCTTCGCGTCGGGCGTGCCGTTGGAACCAGCGACGCCGCCACGACAGGGGGGACTTGACGGCCCGACCTACGCGCGACTCGCGCGGTCCGGCGCACGCCTGGAACCCGATGCCTGCGTTGCTCGTCGTCCACGACCCCTTCGGGGTCGCCTCCTCCTCGCGCCTTGGCCTCGGGCCCCAGGCGCACGCCGGACACCCTGCGCTCCGGACGCGAGGCTCCCGTCCCTCGGTGCGTGCACTTGTCGCGCCACGTGCTCGCGTCTCGACGCACGATTCGCAAAGAGGCCGGGCCCGGCCCCCCTACGGCATGGGTGTGCTATCGCACACCCGAGCCTACCCCCCAACCCGGTCGCTGGGTGCCTCTGCTGGAGGTCGCCTACTGGGACACGGGAGGGCATCGTGAAATGGTCGGGGCGACTGGATTCGAACCAACGGCCCACCCGCCGCTTCGCGTCGGGCGTGCCGTTGGAACCAGCGACGCCGCCACGACAGGGGGGACTTGACGGCCCGACCTACGCGCGACTCGCGCGGTCCGGCGCACGCCTGGAACCCGATGCCTGCGTTGCTCGTCGTCCACGACCCCTTCGGGGTCGCCTCCTCCTCGCGCCTTGGCCTCGGGCCCCAGGCGCACGCCGGACACCCTGCGCTCCGGACGCGAGGCTCCCGTCCCTCGGTGCGTGCACTTGTCGCGCCACGTGCTCGCGTCTCGACGCACGATTCGCACGCAGGCCGGGCCCGGCCCCCCTACGGCATGGGTGTGCTGTCGCACACCCGAGCCTACCCCCCAACCCGGTCGCTGGGTGCCTCTGCTGGAGGTCGCCTACTGGGACACGGGAGGGCATCGTGAAATGGTCGGGGCGACTGGATTCGAACCAACGGCCCACCCGCCGCTTCGCGTCGGGCGTGCCGTTGGAACCAGCGACGCCGCCAAGACAGGGGGGACTATGTAGTCCCCCCTACGGCATGGGTGTGCTGTCGCACACCCGAGCCTACCCCCCAACCCGGTCGCTGGGTGCTTCTCCGTGCGGCCGCGTCGTGCCAACGGGCGGGAGACGAGAGTTGGTCGGGGCGACTGGATTCGAACCAGCGACCTCCTGGTCCCGAACCAGGCGCGCTACCAAACTGCGCTACGCCCCGACGGCGGTTGAGGGGAGAGGATACCTCGGGCCGGGGCGAGGGCCACCCCGGAGCCGGGCCGCGAACTTTGGGCGGGGGACGGTATGCTCCAGCCTTCTCATGGACCCTGCCGACCACGTCCGGATGTACCTCGATCGCCGAACGGCGGTGACCGTTCTCGCGAGCACGGACCCTCAGGGGATCCCCGAGAGCTGCCTGCTGATCGCGCCGCGCCTCACCTCGGACGGAATGATCGCCGGGGGCGAGGAAGCCGGCGTGGGAGGGCGGACGTTCAAGAACTTGCGCCGGAATGCCCGCGCGTCGCTCCTCGTGCTCGACCCGATCATGGACCCCCGGGCCCGTGACGGCGTGCGTATCGAGGTGGAGTTCCTCGGGGCCGAGGAGGACGGCGAGGAACTGCAGCACCTGAGCGCGTGGTTGTCGTCCTTCGCGCCCGGCCGGCACGTCGAGCGGCGACTGCTCTTCAAGATCCTGGACGTCGCGCGATACCGTCCCCCGGACGCAAGCCCGATCATCCACGAGTGACGCGCTACCGGCCGCCGTTTTGTTCGTGGCGGCGCGCGAGGCGCCGCGCCATCCGGATCTCGTTGCCCGCGTCGTTCCAGCGGACGTCGTTCATGTAGTGACGAATCAGCGCGAGCCCGCGCCCGTGGAGTGCCTGAACGTCGGTCAGCGCCTCGCGGCGCACGAAGCGCCGCGGGTCGAAGCCCGGGCCGTCGTCTCGGACCACGTACTCGACGCGCTCTGCGCCGTAGTGCACGTCTACGTGCACCTTGCGCCCGCGGAACCGGGGATCCTCCTGCCGGCGGCGCACCAGCTCCTGGAGGCCGCCCGGGTCGATCATCGCTTCCGCCTTGCCTTCGAAGTCGATCTCCAGGCTGCCGTGCTCCATGGCGTTCGCGAGGGCCTCGTAGAGCGCGAGCTTCACGTCCGAGGTCGGGACGCGGAACCCGGGGTAGTGGTGCTGGAGCTCACGGCCGAGGAGCGACACCACCCTCGGGATCAGGCCGAGGTCGCAGGGCACCTCGAGGCGCGTCGTCCGGTCCACGATGACCTCGAGCACCTCGGTCAGGCCGGCCTCCGCGCGGAGCGCCCGGCGGATCCGGTCGATCACGAACACGATCTCGCGGGGCTTCACCGGCTTGCACACGAAGTTCACGGCGCCGAGGTCCAGCGCGGCCTCGATCCGGTCCGCGTCGGAGGGGTGGGCCAGGACCACCACCGGTACGTCCGGATGCTCGGAGTGCAGCTGGGAGAGGATGCGGAGCCCGTCGGCGTCGGGGAGCTCCATGTCGAGGAGGATGACGTCGGGCACCTCGGCCTCGGCCGCGCGCACCGCGGTCGCGCCGTCGGCGACCTCGCGCACCTGTAGGCCCTGCCCCTCGGCGATCGCGCCGAGGAGCCGTCGCTCGACCGCGCCGCCCTCGACCACGAGCGCCCGGATCACCGGCGCCTCGCGCGGGCGGTCGGGCGTCGCCGCGCGGGGTCCCTCCGCGGCGCTCGCCGCTTTCGGCCGAGCCGGTGCCGGTCCCGACGTCGCGCGGCGCTCACCTTTCGGGGGCGGCCGACTCGATCGGTCGGGGGCCGGGGGGAGGGCGTCGTCCATCTGCCGTCTCATCGTGGTCAGAGGATCGGGAGGCGACAAGCCCTTCCTCTGTGTCGGTCGGCTGGCCCCCGAGTCTCCAGCCTCGTATCCTCCGACCTCGCATGGACGACTCGTCCGCCTCCGAGCCCCAGCCGCGCGTCCATTGTCCCGGCTGCGGCAAGCGATTCCGCGTCGATCCCGGGGCCGTCACCGCGGAGGGGAGACCTCACACGGCGCGCTGCTCCCGTTGCGGCGCGCGTTTCCGGCTCCGCCCCGGCGAGGACGGCGCGATCGAGGCCGTCCTCCTGACGGAGGGCGGAGGGCGGACGTCCCAGCCGAACCGGAAGACGCGCCCCCCCGCGAGCCGCCCCCGGGGGAAACGAAAGGCCCCGAGGTCGCGGTCGGGGGGGGCGAAGGGGGCTTCCGAGGCGCCGGACGCCCGCGTCACCGCGGCGATCGGCATGGGGGAGCGCGTGGGGCGCTACGAGGTCGAGGAGCTCCTCGGCCGCGGCGGGATGGCGGCCGTGTACCGCGCGTTCGACCCGGCGGCCAACCGGCACGTCGCGCTGAAGGTCCTGTCCGCCACCGCGCCGCCCGACGACGTCGTGCGCTTCCAGCGCGAGGTCCAGGTGCAGGGAAACATCCAGCACCCGCACATCATGCCGATCTTCGACTCGGGCACGCTCGGGCGCAGTCGCTACTTCGCGATGGAGCTCCTGAAGGACCCGTTGAGCCTCGCGACCCTCACGCGGTTCGCGCACGACGGGCAGGCCGCCCGGGACCCCCTGCTCCGACCGGCCTCGAATCTCGACGGCATCCTGCGCCACGTGTTCCTCCCGGTCTGCGAGGCGATCCATCACGCGAACGTCCGTGAGGGGGTGATCCACCGCGACCTGAAGCCGGAGAACGTCCTGATCGACCGCAACGGTTTGAGACCGTTCGTGATCGACTTCGGCATCTGCTCGCTCGTCGAGCGGAAGAACCAGCGCCTCGCCCACCTGCCCACCGAGACGCCCGCGCGGCTGGCCTCCGGTGGCGTGCGGGTCACCGGCACGCTCGTGTACATGCCCCCCGAGCAGGCCCGCGGCGAGGTGGACCGCCGTGGCGACGTCTGGGCGCTCGGCGCGATCCTCCAGTACCTCCTGACCGGCGCCCCACCCCTCGCGCCCGCCGTACGCACCACCGTGAGCACGCCAGAGCGCATCGAAGGCCTCCGGATGCTCGTCGAGCAGGCCGTCCGAAAGGGTGACGCGAAGGAGGCCGCGCTCTACCGCGCGCGCCTCTCCGCGGTGGCGAGCGGTCGCGAGCGGGGACTCGACCAGCTCCAGAAGGACGTCCTCGCCGGCCGGTACTCGGAGCTGCCGGCGCGTACGCCGCGTCCCCTCCGCGAGATCGTGCGTCACGCGATGGCGGTCTCGCCCGAGCAGCGGTATCGACACGCCCTCGCCCTGCGGGACGACGTCGTCGCCTGGCTCGAGCGCAGGCCGACCCGCGCCGTCCTCGGCGGGATGGACCCCGCGCGCCGCGCGCTCTACCGGCTGGGCCTCCTCGTAGGGCGTCAGCGCCGCGCCGCGGCCGCGCTCCTCGTGCTCCTGCTGGCTGGTGTGCTCCTCGCCGCGAACGGCGCCTTCGATCGGGCGCCCCCGCCCGCGGGCGAAGGCGCGGTCCGCCGGATCGAGCGTGCGGAGGAGGGGCTCCGGACCGGGAAGCTCTCCGATGCCGAGATCGAGGCGGCCGCGCGCCGCGCGGCGGGCGATCCCTCGACCTCGGACCGCGCGCTCGACGTGCTGGCCACGCTCGCGCGCCGCGAGGAGCTCGAGCGAGCGCTCCGCCGGGCCGCGGCCCTCGCGGACGAGGTCGGCCGGGCCTTCGACGCCGGCCGGGACGGTGCCGCGCACGATGCGCGCGTCCGTCTCCAAGAGACGCTGGCGCAGCGCATCGAGCCCCTGCTCACCGACGCCTCCCGGCCGGACCGCGAGGAGGCCGAGCGACTCGTCGCCCTCGCGCGACCGACGCGCTCGCTGGTGTTCCCCGGGCTGCCGACCGGGGGCGCGCTCCGCGCGTACGCGATGGACGGCCCCGGCGGCGTGGTCGCGTGGTCGGAGCCGAACGACCTCGGCGCGGCGCCGGCCCTTGCGCCCGGCCGGTACGTCCTCGCGTTCGAACGGGGCGCCGGCACCGTGTACCTGCCCCTTGCGGTGCCCCCGGGCCGGGATGCGCTCTCCGTGACGTTCCCCGTCGATCCCGCGGCGCTCGCCCCCGACCGCGTCTACGTGCCCGCGGGGCACGTGGAGGGTCCGCTCGGGACGGCCGACGTGCCCGCGCTCCTCTGGGACCGGTTCGAGGTCACGGTCGATCGGTACGCTCGGTTCCTCGACGGCCTCGCGCCGGCGGAACGGACGCGGCGCGTTCCGCGGTCCCCGGACGCGCTCGGCGGTCCGGGCGTCCCCCTCTGGGAGCGGGACGGCGATCGGTTCGTCCCTCCGCCCGGCACGAGCCACCGCGCGGTCCAGGGCATCTCGTACGAGGACGCCGAGGCGTTCGCGGCGGCGGACGGCGCGCGGCTCCCGACCGCTCCCGAGTGGGCGTGGGCCGCGTCGGGCGGCGACCGGCGGGCGACGCCGCTCGGGCCCTTTCCCGCGCTCGTGGGGCTCGGGCTGGCGATCGACGACCTCGACGGCGGCGCCCGGGACGTGGGCACGGTCGCGGCCGACCGGAACCCCTTCGGGCTCATGGACCTCGCGGGCGGCGTCCGGGAGTGGACGGCGACCCTCGCCACCTGCCGCGGGACGACGGGGCGCCTCGCGCTCGGCGCGGGCTACGCGACCTCCTATGCGAAGGCGCTCCTGACCGAGGCCGACGCGCTCACGGGGTGGACGCCGCCCGCCGGGGTGGGATTCCGCCTCGTTCGGACCGCGAAGTAGCCCCCCGCTACGAGAACCGGCCGGCCTCCCTCGCGGAAGGCCGGCCGGTCCAGGAAGGGCGCTCTCCCGTCTACAGGATGGAGAGCAGCTCGTTCACCAGGTCGGTGGACGCGCGGTAGTTCACGTTGGTGCTCGCGCGGGCGAGCGAGGGGATCCACTCGAGGTCCCCGATGAGGCCGAGGCCCGCGCACGCGAGGGCGCGCGTGAGGTCCTGCTCGCTCTTGCTCTTCAGGATCTCGACGAGCGGGTCCACGGCCTTCTCGTTGCCGATGCTGGCGAGCGCGAGGACGACCTGACCCTTGTGGGCCTGGCTCTTCGCCTCCTTCAGCTCCTCGAGCAGGAGCTCGATCGCGGTCTTGCCGGTGCCGCCGACGGTGGTCGGGCCGAGCAGGCCGAGGGCCACCGCGGACTGGCGCCGCAGGTCCTCCGAGGACCTCTCACGCATCGCGTCGGCGATCGACTGCGTGATCTCCTTGGTCGGGAGGCCGATCAGACCGAGCCCGAGGCACGCGTAGCCGCGGAGCATCTTGTCTTCCTTCTTGTCGTCGACGATCTGACGGAGGGCCTCGCGGCTGCGGTCGTCGTGGGCGATCCCGACGGCGGTGCAGAACGCGGCCTGCGTCTTCTTGTCGCCCTTGCCCTCGGCGACGCCCGCGCGGAGGACCTTGAGCGCTTCCTCCTTGAACTGCTGGTAGCGGTCGATCTCGAGGTCGTCGGGCATCGCGCGGAGGATCAGCGCGAGGGCGAGCGCGCCGAACGGCCGCTCCATGTAATTGCCCTTCTCCGCGAGCTCGAGCAGCTTCTCGTCGGCGGTCGTGTTGCCGACCACGTCGGTGGTCTGCGTCTGGATGTCGTCGATGATGAGGTACGCGAGGCTGATGATCCCGAAGTTGGTCGTGCTCGGGTCCTTCGACTTCTTCACCGTGTCGAGAAGGATCTTGGCCGTGTCCACGCGGTCCGACCCGCTGACCAGACGGCCGAGGAGGCCGAGGCCGATCGCGGCCGAACGCTGGATGTTCTTGCCCATCCCCCGGCGCGTGGTGAGCACGGTCTCGAGGACCTTGATGTCCGTGATCGTGCCGATCTGTCCCAGGGTGTGCGCGGCGTAGGCCCGCGTCAGCTCGCTGACGTTGTCCTTGTAGAGCCGGCCCTTGACGGCGGCCTCGGCCAGCGCGTCGCGCTGGTCCTTGTCTACCGACGTGTGGGGCTGGAGGCCGATGGCCATCAGGAGGCCGACGGCCAGGTTCTCGTCGGCGTACTTCTCCTGCAGCAGGTCGAAGAGGTGCTTCGTCGTGGCGCGGGCAGCCGCATCGACGTCGTTCGCGTAGTCACCCGATCCGGTGGGCTGGTCGCCGAGGAGCCCGATCGCGACGACGGCGAAGCCACGCGTGCGCGTCTTGTAGTCCTTGTCCTCGAAGACCTTGAAGAGGAACGTCCGCACGTTGTCGAGGTCGCGGGCGGTGAACTGCTTGGCGGGATCGGCGCGGCGCAACAGACCGAGCGCGAGCGCGGCGGACTCCTGCACGATCACGTCGTGCTTCTTGTCCTTGTCGAGGCCGTCCTCGATGAGCTTGATCTGCTCGAGGTCGGTCGCGACCTTCGCCAGCGCGATGTACGCCGCCGACTCGGTGTCCTGGTAGCCGGAGTTCTTCGGGTCCATGGCCCAGAGGAGGGCCGGGATGATGGCGTCCTGGACCTTCTTCTGCGTCATGCGGGTCGCGGCCGTGCGGCCCGAGTCGGTCTCGTCGCCCGTGTGGAACAGCGGGTTGTCCGAGCCGCGAACCTTGTACAGACGCGACTTCAGCTCTTCGATGTCCGCCTTGTTGTTGTGGTACCAGAACGTCCAGTCCTCGAAGGACGGCTGTGACGTCCTCGGCTGGTGCGTCGGCGACGTCGGCGTCGTGGTCGGCGGGGGCGCCGTGGTCGGCGTCGTCGGCGTGGCCGGCGTGGGCGTCGAGGACGGTGTGGTGGGCGTGGGCGTCGTCGGCGGACCGCTCGGGGGCGGCGGCGGCGGCGGCGTGGGATCCGACGGCTCGCGCAGCCCGGGCGGTACGCCGTCACCCGGCCCGCGGAACTGGCCACCGTGGGCGAGGGCCGGGAGGGCGAAGATGCCCATCGCGAGCACGACGCCGGTGGCGGTGAGGACGATGCGCTTCATGGAGGGAAGACTCCGATTCGTGGGACCGCAACTGCTCGCCCCGCGAAGTCGCTTCGCGGGATCCGGGGAGGCGTTGGTCTACCATGCACCCCGGATGCCACGCCGCGGGGGGCATCCCGAGAGGGTGTCATCCTGGGGATGCGGCGTCAAGTGGCGCCTTGCCAAGGGGTTGTGACCGGGAGACCCCATCGACGCGGTGTCTTGTCGGCGGCGCGCCCGGCCCGGCGCTACGACGCGGTAACGAGTCGGCGCGCCAGGAAACGCCGCCGCGGGGCGCGAGCGGGCGGCGGGTATCCTGCCCCGCTCGTACCCGTCCGAGCCCTCCCGCCCGGAGTCCCGATGCCCGAGCCCCGGAAGAACCGCCGTCGTCCCCGTCGAACCCCCGGCGCCGAGGCGCTCGCGGACGGGGGCGCGGACGCCGAGCGCGCCCGCGCCACGCAGCTCAAGGCCGGCGTCGGCGACAGCGTGCTCCGCGCCTCGACGGACGTTGGGCGCGTGCTCCGGAAGGGCGAGGACCCGACCATCGACAAGGGCGGCGACGCCCGGGAGATGTGGCGCATCTTTCGGATCATCTCGGAGTTCGTCGAGGCCGTGGACGAGCTCCGCGGGATCGAGCGCGCGGTCACGATCTTCGGCAGCTCGCGGATGCCGCGCTCGAGTCCCGCGTACGGCTCGACCGTCGAGCTCTCTCGCGCGCTCGCCGCGCAGGGGTACACGATCGTCACGGGCGGCGGGCCCGGGATCATGGAGGCAGCCAACAAGGGGGCGCGTCGCGGCGGCGGTCGTTCCGTCGGCCTCGGCATCAATCTGCCGGCCGAGCAGAAGCTCAACCGCTATCTCGACGTCGGTCTGGAGTTCAAGTACTTCTTCGTGCGCAAGATGATGTTCATGAAATTCGCGTCGGCGGTGGTGATCTCGCCGGGCGGCTTCGGCACGATGGACGAGCTCTTCGAGGCGTTGACGCTCATCCAGACGCGCAAGACGCGACGCGTCCCGCTCGTGCTCTTCGGCAAGGAGTACTACGCGGGCCTCGTACAGTGGCTGCAGCAGTCGATGCTCGCGGCCGGGGCGATCGACGAGCGCGACCTCGACCTCTGGCTCTTGACCGACAGCGTGGACAAGGCGGTCGCGTACATCGACCGCCACGCGACCCACGATCAATGGCAGGACGCCGCCGAGTGACGACGGGTCCGCGAGAGTCCGCGGCTCAGGTGCGCGCGGCGCGGGCCGCGCGGCGGCGGTCGGCCTCCTTCAGGAGCCGCTTCCGCAGCCGGAGGCTCTGCGGCGTCACCTCGAGGAGCTCGTCGTTCGCGAGGAACTCGAGCGACGCCTCGACGCCCAGGCGCACCGGCGGGGCGTAGTCGGCCTTGTCGTCCGAGCCGGCCGCGCGCATGTTCGTGAGGTGCTTGCGGCGGCACGGGTTCACGAGCACGTCGTCGTCGCGACGGTGCTCGCCGACCACCTGGCCCTCGTAGACCGCCTCTCCCGCGTCCACGAAGAACGGGCCGCGGTCCGCGAGGGCGTTCAGCGCGTACGCGGTCACGCGACCGCCCTCGGAGGCCATCAGGCTGCCCGTGGTCCGCGCGGGGATGTCGCCGCGGTGGGGGCCGTAGGCCTTGAACACGCTGTGGATCACCGCCTCGCCGCGCGTCGCGCTGAGCAGGCGCGAGCGGAGCCCGATCAGGCCGCGCGAGGGCACCTCGAACTCGAGGAACGCCAGGTCGCCGCGCGTCTCCATGTGGATCAGCTCGCCGCGCCGGCGTCCGAGCATCTCGATCACGCGCCCGGCGTCGTTCGGCGGGACCTCCACGTTCACCGTCTCGATCGGCTCCTCCAGTCCGTCGTCCGTCTCGTGGAAGAGGACACGCGGGCGACCGACGGCGAACTCGTAGCCCTCGCGCCGGAGCGTCTCGACGAGGATCCCGAGGTGGAGGATGCCGCGTCCGCGGACTTCCCAGCCGTCCGGCTCGTCGCCGTCGAGCACCTGGAGCGCCACGTCGGCGCGCGCGGCGCGGTCGAGGCGCGCGCGAATCTGCCGCGACGTCACGAACCGCCCCTCCTGGCCGGCGACCGGCGAGGCGTTCACGCGGAACTCCATCGCGAGCGTGGGGCTCTCGATCCGGAGCGGGCGCGGCGCGGCGGGTCGCTCGGGGTCGGTCAGCGTGTCGCCGATCTCGACGCCCTCCATGCCCGCGACCGCGGCGATGTCGCCGGCGCGTATCTCGTCGGCGCCCGCGCGGCCCATCCCCCGGAAGACGAAGAGCTGCGCGGGCCCGACGGTCTTCCGCGCGCCGTCGGGGCCCAGCACGAGCACCTTGTCGCCGGAGCGCAGCGTGCCCCCCTCGAGGCGGCCCACGGCGATGCGTCCGAGGTACGGGTCCACGTCCACGTCGCAGACGGGGAGGTCGGTCGTGCCGCCCGCGTCGCCGCTCGGGGGCGGGACGTGCGCGAGGATCGCGTCGAGGACCGGGAGGAGGTTCGGCTGGAGCTGATCGGGCGCGGGGCCGGAGACGCCCTGGCGGCCGGAGGCGTAGACCACCGGGAACTCGAGCTCGTGCTCGTCGGCGCCGAGATCGATGAACAAGTCGTAGACGAGGTCGAGCACCTCGAGCGGGCGCGCGTCCTTCCGGTCGACCTTGTTGATCACGACGAGGGGTCGGAGACCCGCCTCGCGGGCCTTGCGCAGCACGAACCGGGTCTGCGGGAGCGGGCCCTCGAACGCGTCCACCAGCAGGAGGACGGCGTCGGCCATTCGCAGCACGCGCTCCACCTGGCCGCCGAAGTCGGCGTGACCGGGCGTGTCGATCAGGTTGATCTTGACCCCGCGGTAGTCGATCGCGCAGTTCTTCGAGAAGATCGTGATCCCGCGCTCGCGCTCCAGGTCGTTGCTGTCCATCAGGAGCGCCTGGTTCTCGGGCAACGACGCCACGGCGCCGGCCGTCACGAGGAGGCGGTCGACCAGGGTGGTCTTGCCGTGGTCCACGTGGGCGACCACGGCGACGTTTCTGAGCGCGTCGATCGGCATGGAGGTGGAAGTCGCGTCGAAACGGCCAAGCGTACCGTGGCCCCGCGCGCCCCGGGCCACTTTGCGTCGGCGTGTCGAGGCCCGCGGCCCGCGGACGGTACACTCGCGCGGATCTGTGGCTCGTGGGAGGGTGCCGGCGATGGACCCCCGGACGAAGATCTGCTGCACCGTCGGACCCGCCACGGAGGACGTGGCCGTCCTCCAGGGCCTCGTCGAGGCCGGGGCCGACGTGTTCCGGGTGAACGGCGCGCTCGTCACGGACGAGCAGGTGGGCCAGTGGGTCGAGCGGGTGCGGAGCGCCGCGTCCCGAGCCGGGCGGGAGGTCGGGGTGCTCCTCGACCTGCCCGGCCCGAAGCTCCGGGTGGGCGAGGTCGAGGGCGATCGGTTCGAGATCCGGCCCGGCCAGACCCTCCGCCTGGACGCCGAGCCCGAACCGAGCCGGGGCGACCGCATCCCGGTCCGCTCGCTCCAGACGATCGGCGCGGTCCGCGCCGGCGACATGGTGCAGCTCGGAGACGGGCGGGAGCGCCTGCTCGTGAAGCGCGTGGAGCCCGACGCCCTGTCGCTCGAAGTGCTCGAGGGCGGCGAGGTCCGGACGGGGATGGGCGTGCATCTCTCCGGCGTCTCGGTCCCGGCCGCCGTCCCGACGGGTCGTGACCGCGACCTGCTCCGGGTCGGCGTCGCCGCCGGCGTGGACATGATCGCCCAGTCCTTCGTACGTACCGCGGAGGACATGAGCCGGCTGAAGGAGGCCCTCGTGACGGCGGGCGGGCGAAGCCTCCTCGCGGTCGCGAAGATCGAGCGGCGCGAGGCGCTCGACGCCCTCGATCGCATCGTCGAGCGCGCCGACGCGCTCATCGTCGCGCGCGGGGACCTCGCGATCGACGTCGGGGTCGAGAACGTGCCGTCGGCCCAGCGTCGCGTGCTCGACGCCGCGCGGCGCGGGGCCAAGCCCGCCGTGGTCGCGACGGAGATGCTCGACTCGATGACGCACCGCCTGCGCCCGACGCGCGCCGAGGCGAGCGACGTCGCGGGCGCGGTCTTCCAGGGAGCCGACGCGGTGATGCTCTCGGGCGAGACCGCGGTGGGCGAGCACCCGGTGCTCGTCGTCGAGACGATGGCGCGGATCCTGGCCGCCGCCGAGGCCGACCCCTCGGCGCCCTACGCGGGCCGCGGGAGCCTCCCCGCGCCGACGCGCTGGCCGGGGCGTCCCGACCAGCACGTCGTGCGGGCGGCCGTGGACCTCGCGCGCGAGGCCGGCGCGGCGGCGATCGTCGTGTTCACGCGCACGGGGAGCAGCGCCGTGCGTCTCTCGAAGGAGCGGCCGGCGGCCCGGATCCACGCGTTCGCACCGAGCGCGGACGTCGTGCGGCGCCTCGCGCTCGCCTGGGGCGTTCGGACCGTGCTGCTCGACGGCGCGCGGCACACCGACGTCATCGTGCAGCACGTCGTGGAGCACCTGCGGGAGAGCGGCGCCCTCCAGGCGGGCGAGCGCGCCGTGGCCGTGATGGGCGGGGCCCGTGACCCCGCGGGCGCGACGAGCCTGATCCAGCTGGTCCATTGTTGAGCTCCGCGGGGAGGCACGACGTGGGCGAGGTCGAGAGACGACGGGTGCGCGCGGTCGTGCGCGGACGCGTCCAGGGTGTGTGCTTCCGCGCATCGACGCAGGCGGAGGCGACGCGCCTCGGCCTCGCCGGTTGGGTTCGGAACCGGGCCGACGGGACGGTCGAGCTCGAGGCCGAGGGGCCTTCGAAGGACGTCGACCAGCTCCTCCTGTGGGCGCGGCACGGCCCCCCGGCCGCGAAGGTCGAGAGCGTCGAGGTCGCGGACGTCCCGGCGACGACGAGGGTCGGGTCCTTCGAGATCCACCGCGCCTCCGGGTGGTGACCCACGACGGAGGCGTCGCGTCGCCGCGGTCAGCGGAGCGTGCGGTCCCGGAGGATGGCGCCGCAGCGGGCGAAGTGCCGCGCCTGCTGGGCGTCGTAGAGCGCGCCGCGGAGGTCGACGAGGTAGAAGTCCGCGCCCTCGACCTTCGCGCCGCGGAGGTCGCAGCGACGGAGGTTCGCCTTGCGGATCTCCTCGGGAGCCTGGAAGCCCCGCTCGTCGTAGTCATCGGTGTAGAAGCCCGTGCGAGTGCCCTCGGAGGCGATCGGGCTGAAGACGAGCCCGTCGCGCGAGGACCCCAGGCAAAACGACGCGCCGGTCACGTCGGCGCCTCGGAGATCGGCGCCCTCCCAGTCGACGTCGGCCAGCCCGGTGTTGCGCAGGATCGCGGTGCGGAAGATCGCGCGGGGGAACACGCACGCGGTCAGCAGGGAGCCGTCCAGGCAGGCGCGTTCGAAGTCCGGCACCTCGAGCTCCATGCCCTCCAGGTCGCAGCGGGCGAGCCGCGCTCCCGCGAAGATCGCGCCGCGGAAGCAGGCTTCGCAAAGGCGCACCCCGAGGACCTGGGCTCCGCACAGGTCGGCCGTCGTGAAGTCCGCCCCGGCCATCTCCGTGTGCTTCAAGACCGCCCTGCGGAGGCTCGCGCGGACGAGGCGGGCGCGCGCGAGACGTGCGCGGCTCAGGTCGGCGCCGGAGAGGTTCGCCTCCCGGAGATCGGCGTCTTCGAGCCGGGCGCCCCTCAGGCGAGCTCCCTGGAGGTCCGCGCCGGAGAGGTCGGCGCCCGTGAGGTCGGCCCCGTTCGCGACGATCCCGCCCAGGTGGGCGCGACGCAGCACGGCCTCGTGGAGGTTCGTGCCGACGGCGGCCGCGCCGTCGAGTCGGGCCTCCTCGAGGTCCGCCCGCTCCAGATTGGCCCTCTCCATGCCCCAGCCCCGGAGGTCGACCCCGCCCCAGCGGGCCCCGGACCGCCGGGCGAGGCGCAAGAGCCCGGGATTCCTCTCCGGCCTCCACGACGCGTCCACGGCGAGGAGGATGCTGGCGGGGTCGGGTTGCGGGTGCTCGCCCTCGTCGAGCAGACGGAGGCGATCGGGTCCGAACACCGCGGCGAGGTGGGCCAGCGCGGTGGTCTTCCCGGAGCCCGGACCGCCGACGAGGCAGACCACGCCCTTGGGCTTCGTCACGAGCAGGCGCTCGACGTGGAACTCGAGGGGCAGCGGGTCTCCGCCCTCCGCCGGTCGCACGCGAGGGGTCACCGGGGCGCGCGGTGCGTCCCGCGTTCCCGCGTCCCGGCCCAGCCCCCCGGACGTGCTCATCGCTCGGACGCGAGTCTCCGCCCGGCGGCGGGGTGCCTCGTGATCGCGCCGACGCGAAGGTCACGGCGGTGGTCGAAAACTGCCCGACTCCGTACGTGTCAGAGGACGCCGACGAGCCAGAATCCGAGGAGCGCGACCGCGGCGCCCGCCGCGATCCCCATCGCCCCGCGCCGTAGCCGACGGTCCGCCATCCCGATCGCGCCCATGAGGACGAGGCCGAGGCCCGAGAGGCAGAGCACGACGCCGACGACGATCCCGAGGACGTCGGCGTAGCCCGCGACGAGGGTCACGAGACCTCGCTCTTTCCGACCGCGGCGCGCCGCGCCCGCCACCAGCGCGCGATCCACGACGTGTGCGGCTGGGGTGGCGTGAACGGGATCCCCTCGACCTCGTGCCGGTAGTAGAGGAAGCACGCCTGCACGATGCTCGCCGTGGGCACCGCGAGGAGCGCCCCCCAGACGCCGAAGGCGTGCTCCCCTGCGAGGAGGGCGAACACGATGATCACCGGGTGCATGCGCGCGTGCGAGCCCATGATCAGCGGGTTCAGGAGGTTCGCCTCGATGAGGTGGATCATCAGGATCCAGACGAGTGCGAGCAGGCCCTTGTCGATGCCGTCCGTGAGCGCGAGCAGCACGATGGGCACCGACGACAGGATCGTGCCGAAGATGGGAATGAGGCTCAGGATCCCCGCGACGATCGCGAGGAGGAGCGCTCCCTTCACCTGGATGAACGTGAGCCCGATCCACGTGAGCGTGCCGTTCGCGCCGCAGATCACGAGCTGTCCGCGGATCACGCCGGCCAGGCCGCGGTCCACGTAGCGGAGCAGCGTCCTGTACTCGCCCAGCAGGCGGGGGGGTGGGAGGCTCGCGAAGAACTCCGAGATGCGCTTCCGGTCCATCACGATGAACGCGGTGAGCATGAGGATCAGGACCAGCTCGTAGATCGAGAGCGCGACCTTCGCGACGAAGTTCCTCCCGAACGAGCTGATCTTCTCGGGAAGGTCCTCGCTCACGCCCCGCGCCTGCGCGGCGAGGAGCGCGCGGAGCTTGCCGGGGTCGAGGTGGACCCCCGCCTTCGCGAGGTTTTGCACCACCGGCGTGATGAGGCGGCGCTCGAGGAGCACCTCGAGGCCCTCGGCCGGCGTGTCGATCTCGGCGCGGAGCCGCGCCGCGGCGTCGGGTACGGGTCCGTCGTCCACGGAGGTCGCGCGGTCGGCGTCGAGGATCGTGCCCACCTTCGCGCCGCGAGGCACGGTCTCGTCCGCGACGTCGAGGAGCATCGACGCCCGCGTGTCGCCCGCCGGGACGATCAGGTCGTAGTGCGTCACGTAGACGCGGGGCTGCGGCGCGGGACCACGGGCCTCCGGCGCGCGCCAGGGCATGAGGACCACGCGCACGCCGGCGGGGATGCGGACGTCCTGGGGGAAGCCCTCGGTTGCGGGCTGGCCCTCCTTCGCCTCGGTGGGCTCGATCGTGAACCGCGCGCGCTCGGCGTTCTCCTTCAGGCCCTGCGCGACGTCGAGCGTCAGCTCCTTCGCGCGCGCGACCACGTTCGTGGTGGCGGCGATGCCGAGCATCACGAGGCCGCCGATGCCGAGCACGTAGAGCACGACGATCGTCGGACCGCGCGTCCACCGGACCCCGAGCAACCGCGAGCGCGTGATCCGGGCCACGAGGGGCTCGATCAGGTAGGCGATGAAGATCGCCATCAGGAACGGGAAGAGGACCCCGTGGAAGAGGATCAGGAAGAGGAGGAAGACCCCGAGAAACGCGAGCAGCACCTTGACGTGCGGCTGGCGGCTCGAGGGGGGGCCCCCGACCCCGATTCCGGTCGCGCCGGTCCCTCGGTCATGGCGCGTACGATACGAACCCGGCCGCGACCCACAAGCCCTGCCACCCGGCGGGAGCCCCGGGGGGTGCGCCGGGTCGGGTTCCGGCGTTGGAGAGTTCGTGGCACCGGCCGTACGCATCGGGACCTCCCGCGCGCTCGCCTTCTTGGGCGCGGTCGGGATCGTGGCCCTCGGCGGCGCCCGTTCGAGCCGCGCGGGGGGGGGCGGCGAGGACGTGCGATCGCGGGTGGAGGCGGGGGCGGCCCGGCTCCTCGCGTCCACCACGGGCACGCGGGAAGAGGCCCTCGCCCTGCTCGAGGGGGTGGCCGCGACCGACCCCGCGGCGCTCGCCCCGGCCGTCCGCGCGCTCGGCGACGTGCTGCGGCGCCGGGGACCCCGCGAGGCGGCGCGCGCCGTCCGGCTCCTGGCCCGGGTCCCGGGCCCGGACGCGAGGCGGCGCTGGCTCGAGGCGATCTCCGCCCTGCGTCCGTGGGAGGTCTACCTCGCGGCCGTGGACGTCGCCGGGGCGCGTCGGGGCGACGACGACGCCGAGCGGGCGCTCCTCGACCGCGCCCGCGACCCCGCGGCGACGCCCGCCGACCGCGCGCTCGCGGTGGAGGCGGTGGGCGGACTCGGCGGCCCGGCGGCGCGGCTCCTGCTCCTCCATCCGATCGTCGCGGGGGCGGGCGGCGCGGAGCCGGGCCTCGTCGCGGCGGGTCGTGCCCGGGCGCTCGCTCGGCTGGGCGGGCGCGAGGCGGGGGGCGCGCTCGTGTCGATCCTGGACGGCGGCGATCGGACGGCCTCGACCTCGGCGTGGGAGTCGCTCGCGGCGCTTACGCACGCGGCGCTGCCGCCCGACGCCGCGGCGTGGCGCACGTGGATCGCCGCGCACCCCGAGGCGTTCGCGCGCGGCGCGGAGCCGGTCCCGCCGCCGGCGTCGGCCGCGGCTTCCGATCCGGACGCGCGATACCACGACCCCGTCCCGGCGTGGGTACCGACCTACTACGGGATCCCGATCGCCGGGCTCCACCCGCACGTCGTGTTCTGCCTCGACGTGAGCCAGAGCATGTACGGCCGGGGCATCGAGCAGGCGCGAGAGGAGCTCGAGCGCACGATCGCGGGACTCCCCTCGACCGCGCGGTTCGACGTGATCGCCTTCAACGAGAAGGTGATGCCGTGCGGGGGCGGGCTGCTCCCGGCGCATCCCGTCGTGAAGGCCGAGGTCGTGGCGTGGCTCGATCGCCTCGAGACCGTGTCGTACACGAACCTGTACGACGCGGTGGAGACGGCCTTCGGGTACGGGGGCATCGGCGACCGCGCGGTCCCCGGCGCCTCGCGCGTCGACGCGATCTTCCTCCTGTCCGACGGCGCCCCGAACCGCGGTCGGTACCGCCGGGACGACGAGGTGGTCGAGGGGATCCGCCGCCTCTCCCAGGGCCGCGTGCCCGTGCACGCGATCGCGGCCGGCGACGAGGTCTTCCCGCTCCTGAAGCGCATCGCGACGGCCACGGGGGGCCGGTTCGTGGACGCGTTCGAGTGGTGGTAGCCGCGGTGGGGCCCGGGTTGTCATGCCCCGCGCGGTTCCGTACCGTCTGCCCATCATGTCCGCGTTCGACGACCTCCGTGCCGATCTCGCCACCCTGAGGGACCGCTTCGACCTCGTCCGGGGGCGGCTTTGACCTGGACCGCCTGAGGTCCGAGCGACAGGCCCTCGAGGAGAAGATGTCCGCCGAGGGCTTCTGGGACGATCCGGAGGCCGCGCAGGGCGTGGTCGCGCGACTGAAGTCCGTGAGGTCCGTCTTCGAGCCGTGGAGCGCGTTCGAGCACCGCCTCGAGGACGCGGACGTGCTGCTCGGCCTCGCGACCGAGGAGGAAGACGAGTCGGCGCTCGCCGAGGCCGGGACCGAGGCGCGGGCGCTGGAGAAGTCGCTCGAGGACCTCGAGTTCCGCGCGATGCTCTCCGGCCCCAACGACGACAAGGACGCGTTCCTGCAGGTCCAGGCCGGCGCGGGTGGGACCGAGTCGTGCGACTGGGCGGCGATGCTGCTGCGCATGTACGCGGGCTGGGCGGAGTCGATGGGCTTCGCGGTGCGCCAGGTGGACCGCCTCGACAACGACGAGGCGGGCGTTCGCTGGGCGGTGGTCGAAATCCAGGGCGCCTACGCGTACGGCTACCTGAAGACGGAGGCGGGCGTCCACCGCCTCGTGCGCATCTCGCCCTTCGACGCGCAGAAGCGCCGTCAGACGACGTTCGCGTCCGTGGACGTGACGCCGGTCGTGGCGGAGGACGAGGGCATCGAGATCAAGGAAGGCGACATCGAGATCGAGACCTTCCGCGCGGGCGGCGCCGGCGGCCAGCACGTCAACAAGACCGAGTCCGCGGTGCGGATCCGACACCTGCCGACCGGGGTGGTGGCGGCCTGCCAGAACGAGCGGAGCCAGCACCGCAACAAGAAGATGGCCATGCAGATGCTGAAGGCCAAGCTGGTGCGTCTCGAGGAGGAACGGCGCCAGGAGGATGCGGCGAACCGGTACGACGAGAAGGGCGAGATCGGCTGGGGCTACCAGATCCGCTCGTACGTGCTGCACCCGTACCAGCTGGTGAAGGACCACCGCACGGACCACGAGACGGGCAACATCCAGGCCGTGCTCGACGGCGACATCCTGCCCTTCATGGAAGCCGCGCTCCGAACCAAGCTGGGCGGCGCCTGACCCCGACGAGCGAGGCCCCCGATTCCCCCACCCACACGGGGGGGGGACATACGGAGCCAGAGCAATTTGTCCTACTCAGGCGGCCGGGCCCCCCGTCGGCCGCCTGCGGCGGAGCGCTGATTCGGACGATTTGCTCTGGCTCCGTATGGGGGGGTCAGAGGGCCAGGATCAGCTTGAGCATGTCCACCTGCTCGCCGTCCGGGTCCGTTCCGTACCCCGGGAGCCGGAGCGACTCGAACCCCATCCGGTCGAGCGTCTTCTGGGCGTCCTGCTCGTAGCCGTCCACGAGCATGCAGGTCAGGCGGCGCAGGCCGTTCAGCCGTGCCATCTCGATGAAGTTCGTGACCAGCGCCGTCCCGATGCCCGCGCCCCGGTAGGCCGGGTCGATCAGCCACTTCACGCGCCCGACGCGCCGCAGCGGGCCGTGGCTCCGGTAGTGGAGCGTCGCGTCGGCCACGATCCGCTCCCCGTCGAGCGCGAGGAGCGGGACCACGCGGTCGTAGTCGAGTCGTCGGGCCCACACGTCGACCGTGGTTCGGGCGTCGATCCGGTCCCACGCGAGTCGTTGGGCCTGTTCGGGGAGACCCTGGAAGAAGGCGAAGAGCGCGTCCGCGTCGTGTTCGGTGAAGGGGCGGATGATCACCCGCCGCGCGTCGCGCAGGCCTACCTCCTGCGGGAACTGGATCTGCATCGGCATGCGTCTCTCCCGGGCCCGCCGGACCGGCACCCCCGGCCCGGACGGGCAGAGACTCTACTGGCCCGCCGCCATGGCGGCGAGGGAAGCGGGCGCCGGTTCCCAAAACGACCCCCGCGCCGGGCCGGGGACCGCGCGGGCCGGCCCGTGGGCGGGCGGGTCCGGGGCGCCACCTCGCACGGTCGCGGCCCGTGGCTCAGGAGAAGCTCGCCCGGGTGAGGCCGTTGGCGCCCGCCCCCTCGGCGAGCCGCCCGCGCATCGTCAAGAGGATGAAGCGGGACTGCTTGCGGAAGTGGATGTACATCGCCATCAGGTTCACGAGCGTCTCGACCGCCGAGATCCGGGTGAAGAGGACCCGGAAGAGGTTCCGCCAGTAGAGCCAGGCCGTCGAGGGTCGGAACCCCAGCTTCGCCGAGGTCAGGACGAAGCCCCGGGCGAGGCTCAGCACGCGTCGCCAGGAGGGCGCGTACCCCGCCTGGCGCTCGAAGCCCCGGCAGAGGTCGAGGCACCGGTCGAAGTAGGCCCGCGCGGCGTAGATCGAGCCCACGACCTCGACGAGGTCCCCGATCACCTGCGCCCGGGGCCGCACGGTCACGAAGTTGAGGCCGCTCGACACCTGGTCGGCGTGTGTGGGGGAGGCGGGGATCGGGGCGCCGTGGTCCAGGAGGAGCCGGCCTTCCGTCGCGAGCCGCCTCGTGAGCCGGGTGTGGGGGAGGGCGTAGAGGAGCCCCACCATCGCCATCGGGATCCGGCTCTCGCGCACGAGATCGGCCATGCGCCGCGCGGCGTCGCGGTCCTCGTGGTCGAACCCGAGGATGAAGCCCGCGTTCACCACGATGCCGTACCGCTGGATCTCGTGGACGTCGCGCACCAGGTCGCGGTGGACGTTGGCCCGCTTCCCGACCGCGGCCAGGGTCGCCTCGTCGGGGGACTCGAGTCCGACGAACACGTACCGGAAGTCGAGCGCCTGCATCAGCGCCAGCATCTCGTGGTCGTCGGAGAGGTTCAGAGAGGCTTCGGTCGAGTAGTAGAACGGGTGCCCGCGCTCGTCCGACCACGCCTTCATCGCGCGGAGGATGGCCTTGGCCCTCGCCTTGTGGCCGATGAAGTTGTCGTCCACGAGGTCCACGTGGCCCCGGTGGCCGAGCGCGTAGAGCGCCTCGAGCTCCCGGACGACCTGCTCCGGCGACTTGGACCGAGGCTTCCGGCCGTAGAGCTCGACGATGTCGCAGAACTCGCAGTCGAAGGGACATCCTCGGCTCGTCTGCACGCCGATCATCACGTAGTCGCGGAGCCGAAGCAGGTCGAACCGGGGCACGGGGCTCTCGGTCATCTCGATCCGCTCGCCGGGCCGATACGTGCCCGAGTCCGCCCCGCGCGCGAGATCGGCGAGGAAGAGCGGCAGCGTGCGCTCGGCCTCGCCGAGGACGAGGTAGTCGGCTTCGGCGTAGATCCCGGGCTGCGAGGTCGGGTCGGGTCCGCCGACGACCACCCGCTTCCCGCGCTCGTGCGCCCGCCGGATCAAGCCGAGGGTCTCAGCCTGCTGTGAGAGCATGCCGCCGACGAAGACGAGATCGGCCCAGTCGAGGACCCCGTCGTCGAGCCGCCTCGCGTTCAGGTCCACGAGACGAACCTCCCACTCCGCGGGGAGGAGCGCCGCCATCGTGACGAGCCCGAGCGGGGAGGCGGGGTACCGCGCGCCGAGCAGCCGGCACACCTCCTTGTAGTTCCAGAACCCGTGCGGAGAGAACTCCGGGTGGAGCAGGAGCGCCTTCAAGGGGTCTCCTCTGGCGCCCGTCCGTCGAGGCCCGGGCCGCACGTCCGCGCGCGAACACGGCGGCCCGCTCGACGGCGCGGGGCTCCGAGAGAGGCGGAGCATACGTCCGAGGACCTTCGACCGACAGAGGCGTCCGGTAGACTCTGCGGATGTCGCTCTTCGACATCGTCGCGGTCCTGCTCGTCCTGGCTGCGGTCTTCAGCTACGTGAACTTCAAGTGGTTGGGGCTCCCCACGACGATCGGCGTGATGCTGATGTCGCTGGTGCTCTCGCTCGCGATCCTGTTCTCCGGTGCGCTCTTCCCGTCCCTCCGGCAGTCGGCAGAGGGCTTCCTCGGCTCGATCGACTTCAACGAGACGCTGCTCCAGGGGATGCTCGGCTTCCTCCTGTTCGCCGGGGCGCTCCATGTGGACCTGGAACGCCTCCGCGCGCAGGGCCTCGGCATCGGCCTTCTCGCGACGATCGGCACGCTGCTCACCGCGGCGCTCGTCGCCGGGATCACGTGGGGCGCCACCCGCCTCCTCGGAATCGACCTCTCGCTCGTCCACTGCCTTCTGTTCGGCTCGCTCATCGCGCCGACCGACCCCATCGCCGTGCTCGGCCTCCTCGAGTCGATCCACGCGCCGAAGGCCCTCGAGACGATCTTCGCCGGCGAGTCGCTGTTCAACGACGGCGTGGGGGTCGTGCTGTTCGTGATCGTGCTCGAGGTCGCGACCGCCCAGGCGCCGGGGAGCACGGCGGTGGCGCCGGATGCGGCCAAGGTCCTCGTCCTCTTCGTCCGCGAGGCCCTCGGCGGCGCGGCGTTCGGCTTCGTCACGGGCTGGGTCGCGTACCGCATGCTGAAGTCGATGGACGAGTACA
Organism: uncultured Planctomycetota bacterium; assembly: GCA_963752285.1. Taxonomy (GTDB): domain Bacteria; phylum Planctomycetota; class PLA2; order PLA2; family JAEUHO01; genus CAVVXN01. Next base: position 1,985,141 of record CAVVXN010000005.1, on the reverse strand, counting down.
AGATCGAGGTCTTGATCACGCTCGCCCTCGTGACCGGCGGATACGCCGCGGCGAACGCGCTCCACGTCTCCGGTCCGATCGCGATGGTCGTGGCGGGTGTGCTGCTCGGGAACCACGGGCGCGCGTTCGCGATGTCCGACCTCACCCGCGAGCACCTCGACGGCTTCTGGGAGCTCGTGGACATGGTGCTGAACGCCGTGCTCTTCCTGCTGATCGGCATGGAGGTCATGGTGATCACGGTGCGCGGCGAGTACCTCCTCGCGGGCGCGGTGGCCGTCCCCGCCGTGCTCTTCGCGCGCTTCGTCGCCGTGGGCGTGCCCGCCACGGCCCTGCGTCTCCTCCGCCCGTTTCCGTCGCACGGCGTGAAGGTCCTGACGTGGGGCGGGCTCCGTGGCGGGATCTCCGTGGCCCTCGCGCTGTCGCTTCGCGACCGGTTCCCGCGCGGCGCCGAGCGGACGGGCGTGGACGAGATCATCACGATGACCTACGTGGTCGTGGTGTTCTCGATCCTCGTCCAGGGCCTCACGATCGGCCGCGTGGTGCGCCGCTACCTCCACCCGGAGGAGGACGTGCCCGCGGCGCCCTCTCCGGGGTGACGGGCGATCGCCTCCCGCCGCTGGTGGGCGAGGTCGACGCGCCAGCGGACCTCCGGGTGGGCGGCGGCGACGCGCTCGAGCGCGGCGAGGGCCCCGTCGTCCGCCACGGCGAATCTCCCGAGTACCGCCGCGACCTCGTCCGGAGCCCGGTCGGCGTGCGCCTCCAGGATCGCGACGCGACGCGCCATGTGCGTCGTCGCCTCCCCGAGCGCCGAGATCACGCCCACGTCCCGGAGCGGCGTCGGGTCTTCGAACGCCTCGTCGAAGAGCTTCTCGACCGCGGCGTCGTCGCCCTCGACGTTCGCGAGGATCCACAGCGCGGCGAACCGGTGCGGGTCCTCGGAGCTCTGGATCTGGCGGCGCAGCAGGTCCAGGACGTCCCGTGCCCTCGGGCCCGGTTGCATCGTCGAGAGGAGGCGGAGCACGCCCGTGGCCACTTGGTCTTCCCCGTCCAGGTAGAGGGGCAGGACGACGTCCAGGTGGTCGGCGAGGGGGTAGCCGCGCGCGTCGAGCGCCTGGCAGGCGTGGAGCGCGACCTCGAGGAGGTCCGCCCGGCGCGCGACCTGGACGAGCTCGTCCTGTCCCGCCTTCCCGCTCGCGGCGAGCACGGCGATCGCCTGCTTCTCGCCCTCCTCGGTCTCGTCCTCGACGAGGTGCCCGATCCGCTGGATCGTCGCGACGTCTTCCACGCCGGTTCGGGCGAGCGCGAAGAGCGCCCACGCCCTCACGTCCGAGCTCTCGTGTCCGAGAAGGTTCTCGATGGCCGGTCGGAGCGGCACGGCCTCGGCGCCGAGGGTCCGTCCGACGGTCTCCAGCACGGTGGCGAGGAGCACCGGATCGTCCCGCTGGAGGAGCTGAGTCACCACCGCCTGGGCCTCGGGGGAGGACGGACCCGCGAGGGTCAGCACCGACTGGAGGGAGATCTGCCACATCGCTCCGTTCGGTCGCTCGGCGTGCTCCGCGAGGTCGGGGATCGCCGGTCGGCCGGCGTCGCCGGCGTGCGCCAGAGCCTCCGCCGTGTACCAGCGGACCCGGTCGGTCGTCTTCGGGTCGCGGAGAACGGAGATCAGCACCGCGGCGGCGGCGCCGTCGTCCTCGAACGCGCAGAGGGCCCGGAGCAGGTCCTCCTGGAGCTTCGGATCGCGCTCGTCTTGGAGCCGATCCGCCAGGGCCTTCGCCGCGGGCGGCCCGACGGCGACGAGCGCCCAGTACGTCGCCCACTTCGGGCCGGGCCCCCCGTCGAACGTCGGGTCCTCAGGCAGCGGTTCGTCGTAGATCGCGGTCGCGATCCAGACTTCGAGGAGGCCCGGCCGCTTTGCGACCAGCGCACGGAGGCGGGCGACGACGGACGCCGGTAGGGCCGGGGGTGAGAAGCGGACCGCCGCGAGCGTCGTGGCGACGTCCGCGTTCGACAGATCGACCTCGGCTCGGGCGGCCGCGCCCGGCGTCCCCCGGAGGCCGGCCGCGACGCTCCCGGTCTCCGCGGTCGTCCGTCCCGCCGTCGTGCCCGGGGGCGTCCCGCCGACCGGGGCGCCGAGCGGAGGCTTCGGGGCGAGCGCCCGCCAGAGCCCGCCCGCGCCGATCGCCGCGAGGAGGAGCGCGAAGAGGACGGGCCCGCGTCGCACGGCCGGATCCTACGCCGCGCCCACGCGCGGGGCTTCACGACCCGCGCGCGAGAGCCGCTCTGTAAAGAGGAGGCCGCGCCGAACGTTCGGCAAAACCGACCCGTGGGTCGGGATTCAGGGGCGGGCTCGTTCGGGGGGCTTTTGTAGAGACCCGGGCGCGCCGAACGTTCGGGGATCAGGTACCTGCGTCCAGCCAGCAACGGGTCCGCATCGCTCCCGGGGTTCCCGGGGAACGCCAGGCCCCGAGAGGGCCGCGGGACCCGCTGGATCCGTCGGGCGGCTGGACACGAGGTCGAAGGAGTCGATGGATGGGGAAGCTGATCTACGCATCGAACATGTCCCTCGATGGTTGGACCGAGGACCGGGACGGGGCCTTCGACTGGGCACCGCCCGACGACGACGTGTTCGTGTCCATCACCGACATCATGCGCTCCGCCGGCACCTACCTCTACGGGCGGCGCATGTACGAGACCTTGGCGGTCTGGGAGACCGAGCCCTCTCTGGCCGCCCAGTCGCACCACGCGGCCGACTATGCGGCCGCGTGGCAGGCGGCGGACAAGGTCGTTTTCTCCTCCACCTCGACGGCACCCATCACCGCAAGGACCCGCCTCGAACGCCGCTTCGACCCCGGAGCGGTGCGCGACCTGAAAGCGACCACGAGCGGGGATCTGCTCGTCGGTGGACCGAACCTGGCCGGCCAGGCCCTCGCTGCCGGACTGGTGGACGAGCTGGTCCTCTTCGTCTGGCCGATCGTCCTCGGTGGGCAAAGGCCCGCTCTGCCCCCCGACCGTCGCCTCGACCTGACTCTCGTCGATCACCACCGCTTCGACGGCGGCGTCCTCCGTCTCCGCTACCGCCCGACGGTTTGACGATCGTCAGCGAACCGGCCCGGACGCGTCGGCCGGCATCCGGTCGAGCCCGGTCGCGCCGCACGGCCGGATCCTGCACCCTGGCCGCGATCGGGTCTGCCCGCCCGGCGCGCGCGAGAGGCGCTGTGTGAAGACGAGGCCGCGCCGAACGTTCGGCAATCGCGACCCGGGTCTGGATTGGGGCGTGGGCTCGTGCCGGGGGGCTCGTGTAAAGACCCGGGCGCGCCGGACGTCCGGCAAAACCGACCCGTCGGTCGGGATTGGGCGACTGGCCGCTCGGGGCTCGCCGTGGGGGCGGGCGCCCGAGGAACGGGGGGCGACTCATCGAAGCGCATCGGGGTACCCGGCGAAGACCTCCAGGCCGAGCGCCGCGAGGGCCGTGGTCGCGACGCGCCCCTGCTCCCGGCCCCACGGGCCGACGGGGTCCCAGGAGCCCTCGTAGAGACACGGCGTCGAGCCGCGCCGCGCCGCCGCGCGGATCGCGCTCTCCAAGGCGCCGCCGCCCTCGGACACGAGGCGGGGGAGCGAGGCGGCGCCGAAGGGCCACGCGAGCGGGTCCCTCGCGAGCGCCTCCTGCGCCTGGACCGCCCGCGGGTCCTTCGCGCCGTCTCCGCCGAGCCGGCCCCGGAGCCACGCGGCCAGGCCGAGCGCGTCCGTCGAGGCGGTGGCGGCGGCGTCGAGCGCGTCCTGGAGGTCCGCGAGCGCGAGGTCCTCGGGGAAGACCGCGGCGTGGCCCTTCGTCGTCGCGTCGTCGTTCGCGTCGCGCGCGGCGACGAGCGCGAGCGCGATCCAGGCGAGCGCCTCGTCCGGGGCCGCCTCGGCCCGGACGGTCGCGGTCCAGCCGCCGTGGCCCTCGCGCGTCCGGAGGAGGAAGGCGACGGCCTTCCCCGCGGCGCCTCGGTGGATGGGACTCTCCGTCAGGGCGTAGGCGCGAACGAGGGCGAGGGTCGCGGTCGCGTCGTCGGCGAGCGCGGTCGTCGGGTCCGTCTCCGCGAAGGAGCCGTCCGCGGTCATCTGGTTCTTGAGGTGCCGGAGGCCGCGGGCCACGACCTGGGCGAACGGATGACGCCCGCGGTTCGTGTGACCGGCGCCGAGGAACGCGAGGAGCGCGAGGCCGGTCGCGCGGACGTCGTGCGCCGAGGCGGCCGCGCCGTCGGGGCCCTCGCCTTCGGGCACGGGTTGGTACTCGCACCACGACCCGAATCCGGCGGACGACCACCGTCCGTCCGGCGCCTGGTGCGCCGCGAGCCACCGGAGCCCGGCGTCCACCGCCTCGGACCTCGGTTCGTCGGCCTTGAGGATCGGCTCCTCGAAGAGCACGACGTCGCTCTCCTCCGCGGCCTCGTAGAGCCCCGGCAGGAGTCCTCGGTCCGGCAGCCGGTCCCCGGGCGACGCGCCGCCGAGGTCCTCCGTGCGGACGCGGATCGTCGGCTTCCCGCCGGCCGCGGCGAGGCTTCGTACGTACGTGAGGAGGGCGTTCGCGTCCGCGGGGTCGAGGGACGGCGACGCGTCCGGGGACTGGGGGTACCCACCCGGGAACGGCGATCCCTCGAAGGTCACCCGGCGAACGCCCGCGCGAAGCGCCTGGTCGAGGACCTGGGCGACGAACTCCGTCGGCACCGTGGCGCCGCGCGGCGGCGGGTACTTGACCTCCAGGGTGATCTCCGAGACGGGCCGGTCCCCGGCCACGCGTCGGAGCTCGGAGAGGATCGCGGCGGGATCGCTCTCGACGCCGTCGCTCATCCGGAGGCGGAGGGTCAGGATCCTCGGCGCCGCGTCCCTCACGAAGGGGCGAGGGCCGCTCCGATCGACGGGGAGCCGCCATCCGATCGCGCCCAGGGCGCCGTCCCCCCGCGCCCGCGCGGCGAGGAAGACCTGGTAGATCTCAACACGCGGGTCCGCCGCCGCCATCGTCACCCAGCACGGCACGATCCACGGCACCGCGGCGTCCGCGCGGATGAGGAGGCGCTTCTTGCTGGTGCCGTCGAGCGCGCGCGCACCGGGGTACGGGGTCCGCGCCGCGAGCTCCTTCTGGAGCGACACGAGGTCGAGCGGTCCGAGACCTCCGAGCGAGATGCGGCCGTCGCGGTCGATCCCCACCTCGATCGTGTCGGGTCCGGACGGCGCGTGGCCGAGCGTCCCAACGACCGGTAGCTCGATTCCGGCCGCCGCACCCGGTCCCGCGTCCTGGCCTCCGCCGCAGCCGACCAGGCAGGCGAGCGCGCCGAGGAAGAGCGACGTCGCGGCGTTCAGGCGGAGCGTCTCGGCGAAGCGGGCGCGTTCGCGCGAGGACCCGCACCGCCGGTCCCCCTCGGGGGGACGGCGTCGAGAGGTGCCCATGATCTCTCCCGCGGGTCGGCTTCTCGATCCTCCTCCCGGAGGGCCGTCCGCGCAAGGGCCGGGCTAGACGAGGGGGATCTCGTCCTCGTGCCGGGCCAGCCAGTCCGAGAACGACTGGAGCTTCGGATTCAGCGACCGCGCGGTCGCGGGATCTCGCGCGCCGCAGAACTCGGCCTCGAAGTCGCGCTTGAACTGGAACATGTTGCCGAGGTCCTCGGCGCCGGGGAAGCCGAGGCGCCGGTAGACGTCGGGCTCGATCGCGTCGTAGCGGACCGGTTGGCCGAGCGCTTTCGAGAGCGCGGCGGCCATCTGCGCCCCGGTCAGGCACTCGCCGCTGATGCCGATCGTCTGGCCGATCGTCTCGGGGCCTCGCCGGAAGATCCCGTACGCCGTCCGGCCGATGTCCTCGGCGGCGATCCCCGGGAGGCGCGCCGCGCCCATCGGCAGCGCGAAGGAGAGCTGCCCGTCCGGACCCTTCTTCGGACCCATCCCGAAGTGGATCAGGTTGTCCCAGTAGAACGAGGTCAGGAGGAACGTCGTCGGGACGCCCGCGTCGCGAAACTCCTGGTCGGCCTCGCCCTTCGCGTCGAAGTGGGGGACCTTGTACGTGCCCATCAGCGTGGGCATCCGGTCGTCGTCGAGGCCGACGAAGCGCCGCGTGTCCTCGAGCGTGGACCACACGACGTGCTGGACGCCCGCCTGCTTCGCCGCGCGCGCCATGGCCCTCGCCTGGGCGCGTTCCTGCTCGGGCGAGAAGTGCGCCCAGAAGAAGGTGACGCAGTACGCGCCGTACGCGCCCGCGAACGCCCGCGCGAGGCTCGCCTCGTCGTCCACGTCGGCCTTCACGACCTCCGCGCCGCGGGCCGCGTAGACCTTCGCCTTCTCCGACGCGGGGTCGCGCGTCAGCGCGCGCACGGTGAACGGACCCGACGGGTCCTCCAAGATCGCGCGGACGAGTCCGCTCCCCTGCGCGCCCGTGGCGCCCACCACCGCGATCACCTTCTTCGCCGGCATGGCTCGCTCCTCAAAAGACGGGGGTTTCGATCGAGCGCCCCGGAGCGGATCCTCTACCCCGCGGGCGGGGGGGCGGTCGGGGAGGCGCGGGGGCCGGGCTGCGACATCACGCGCACGAGGGGGCGGAGCGCGAGCCACCACTGCTCCCAGGGCCGGCGGTTCTCGGGGTCGAGCAGCCGGGGGAGGTCGGCGAGCTCTCGGAAGCCGATCCGCGCGCGCTCGACGCCCACGAACACCGCGTCGCTTCGTCCCGCGAGCCCCGCCTCGTCCAGGCGCCCGATCGCACGGCCCGTGAGGCGCGTCGCGAGGTTCCGGTCGAACGGGGTCGGGTCGCCACCCTGCTGCATGTGGCCGAGGATCGAGCTTCGGACCTGGAAGAGGTTGCCGCCCTCCTCCTCGAAGAGCGCGGTCATGAACCCGGTGTCGTAGACGGCGTTCGCGCGCTCGTTCCGGATCACGACGCCCAGGCGTTTCCCGCGGTGGAATCCCTCCACGAGGTCGGCGAGGTCCGCCTCCATGTCCTTGAGCGTCACGCCCTCTTCCGGCAGGTACACGCGCTCCGCGCCGGTCGCCACCCCGCTCATGAACGCGAGGTAGCCGCATCGCGCGCCCATCACCTCGACCACGAACACGCGCCGCGTGGCGCCCGCGTACTGCTTGATCGCGTCCACCGCGCGGACCACCGTGTTGAGCGCCGTGTCGGAGCCCACGCTGATCTCGGAGCCCGGCAGGTTGTTGTCGATGCTCGCCGGCACGCACGCGATCGGCACGTCGAACGCCGGGAAGGTCTCGCGCAGCTCGAGCAGGCCGTGCGCCGACTCGTAGCCCTCGTAGCCCCCGATCACGAGGAGCCCGTCGATGCCGTTCGCCTCGAGCGTGCGCGCGATCGCGTAGTGGTCGCGACCGCGGGGCACATGGCGGCTCGTCCCGAGCTCGGCCCCGCCGCGGGACGCCCATCCGTTCACGCTCATCCAGTCGAGGGGGAGCACCTGGCCCCCGACCAGCCCCTCGAAGCCGTGGCGCACGCCGAACATCACGTGCCCCCGGTCCAGGCCGAGGCGCACGGCCACACGCACCGCCATGTTCATGCCCGGCGCGGGCGCGCCCGCGCAGAGGACCGCGATCCGGAGGCGCCGTCGTCCCGCCGGGGGCGCGTGGGGGAGGGCGCGGGCCAGGGTCCGCAACGTCCGGAACGCGTCCGCGAAGCCCGCGCCGCGGAGCGCGAGGACCTTCTCGTACGCGCGCGCCTCGATCGCCTCGGCCACCGCCTGGGTCTCCCGCACGCACTCGAGGAGCGGGCGCCTCACGATCCGGTTCTCGGCGAGCCCGATCATCCGGGCCTGGCCCCGGATCGACTCGTCGAGCGCCTCCTCGGCCGCCGCGTGACCGAGGAACGTGCTCATGTTGCGGTCGAACGCGGTGGGCCTCCCGCCCCGCTGCACGTGGCCGAGGGTGGTGACCCGGACCTCCTGGCCGAGCCGCTCTTCCAGCGCCTCCACCACCTCGCGTACCGGGATCGGCTTCCCGTCGCGGTCGATCGCGCCCTCCGCCACGACCACGATGCTCGCGCGCCGGCCCGCCGCGCGCCCCGCGAGGAGGCGCTGGCACATCGTCTCCTTCCAGTCCTCGACGTCGGGCGGGCTCTCGGGGATCAACACCCAGTCGGCGGCCGTCGCGAGCGCGCTCATGAGCGCCAGGTAGCCGCACCGCCGGCCCATCACCTCGACCAGGAACGTCCGCTGGTGGCTCGCGGCCGTGCTCGAGATCGCGTCGATGGCCTCCGTGATGCGGTGGAGGGCCGTGTCCGCGCCGATCGTCACGTCGGTCCCGGCCATGTCGTTGTCGATCGACCCGACCAGACCCACGATCGTCAGGCGCTCGTGCCGCTCCGCCCTCGCGGCGGGGACCCGGCCCGCGGCGACGAGCGCCGCGAGGTGCTCCGACCACTCGCGGCGCAGGAGGTCGGCGCCGGTGAGGCTGCCGTCCCCGCCGATCACCACGAGCGCTTCGATGTCGCGCTCGATGAGGTGCGCCACCGCCTCCCGGCGCCCGTCGGGCGTGCGGAACGCCTCGCTACGCGCGCTGCCGATCTCGGTTCCGCCGCGCTGGAGGATCCCGCCGACGTCGTCCCACCCGAGCGGCTGGATCTGGTCGCCGCCCCGGACGAGGCCCTGGTAGCCCTCGCGGATGCCCCAGACGGGGACGCCGCGGTCCAGGGCCGTCCGCACGACCGCGCGCACCGCGGCGTTCATACCGGGCGCGTCGCCGCCGCTCGTAAGCACGCCCAGCGAGCGCCCGCCGCCCTCGCCCATCGATGACCCTCCTCGTGCGGGGCAACTCTACCCCGCGGGCCTGGCGGTGCGACGGGCCCCGGTCAGACGGGGAACCGCGCGCGCAGCAGGTCGGCGAGGCGGGTCCCGCCGGTCTCCTCGAACGTGTAGGTCACGCGGACCCACGGCTTCGAGATCCGGAGCACGCGCGACAGGTCGATGGGCGTCCCGATCACGACGACGTCGCACGGCACGCGCTCGATCGTCGCCGCGAGGTCGTGGAGCTGGGCGTCGCCGTATCCGAGGGCCGGGAGCACCTCGCGGACGTGCGGGTACTTCCGGAACGCGTCGGCGATCTCGCCGCTCACGTACGGCCGCGGGTCCACGATCTCTGCGGCGCGCGCCCGTTTGGCCGCCAGCCAGCCCGCGCCGTAGCCCATGCCGCCGTGCGTGGTCGTAGGGCCGTCCTCCACGACGAGCACGCGCTTGCCCGTGACGGCCGCCGCGTCGGCGAGCGTGATCGGGTTTCGCCCCTCCACGACGACAGCCTTCGGGTTGTGCGTCCGAATGCTCTCGCGAAGCGTCGCGAGCCCCTCCGGGGTGGCCTCGTCGTGCTTGCCGATCACGAGGACGTCGGCGTGCTCCAGGTTCCACCGCGCCGGGAAGTAGCGGAGCTCGTCGCCCGCGCGGAGCGGGTCGAGAACCGTGATCATCAGGTCCGGCTCGACGAACGGCGTGTCGTTGTTGCCGCCGTCCCAGACGATCACGTCGGCCTCCTTCTCGGCGGCGGCGAGGATCGCGGCGTAGTCCGCGCCGGCGAACACGACGTTCCCCGCCCGGATGTGGGGCTCGTACTCCTCCATCTCCTCGATCGTGCAGTGCTCCGTGGCCAGGTCCTCGAGCCGGGCGAACCGCTGCACGGCCTGCTTCGCGAGGTCGCCATACGGCATGGGGTGCCGGAGCGCGGCCGGATGGTGGCCCATCCCGGCCAGGATCTCCATGACGTAGCGTGAGAGGGCGCTCTTGCCGCAGCCCGTCCGGACCGCGCAGACGGCCACGCACGGCTTCTCCCCGTGGATCATGGTGCGCGCCGGGTCGAAGGGTTCGAGGGTCGCGCCGGCCTTCTTCACGCGCTCTGCCATCGCGTCCACGTACGCGTACGTCACGTCGCTGTACGCGAAGATCGCCTTCTCGACGCCCCGGTCGCGGATCAGAGCCTCGAGGTCGGCCTCCGGGACGATCTCGATGCCCTTCGGGTAGAGCGGCCCCGCGAGCTCGCTCGGGTACGTCCGGTGGTCGATGTGGGGGATCTGCGCGGCGGTGAACGCCACGACCTCCGTCGCGGGGTCGTTCCGGTAGATCGTGTTGAAGACCTGGAAGTCCCGGCCGCCCGCCCCGAGGATGACGACCTTCGTTCGCCGCGCCATGACGACCTCCTGCCGCCGCGCGCCACGCGGCGTACATCGCATTCAACCCGCCGTGCGCCGCGGGCGGGAGGACATTCGCGGTGCTCGTCGCGCGCGTACGACGAACGCGCCGCGGCGGTCAGTACAGGAACATCGGCTTTCCCGGCACGTGGCGGACCTTCGGCCGGTACTCGTCCGGGTCGTACAGCTCCTCGACGTCCACGCGCTTCTTCCCGGACGAGATCGTCTCGAGCGGCACGTCGCCGTACCGTCCGTCGTCGAGGGCCACGAGGCGGCCGTAGCTCTCGCGCGCCACGAGCGCGACCGCGAGGTTCGCGTAGTTCACCGCCACCATGAGGTCGAGGGAGTCGGGCGCGCCCGACCGCATCAGGTAGGACAGCGGCTGGAAGATCACGTGCTCGCCCGTCAGGCGCTTCAAGGCCTCGCCGGTCTCCATGCCGATCCCGCCGAGCTTGCGGTGGCCGTAGTCGTCGGCCTCGCCCCGGAGCGACATCTGTCCCCCGGTCGGCCGCGCGCCCTCCGAGATCGCGACCATCGCGTAGTTGCTCGGGTTCGCGCGCTTGTCCTCCATCACGAGCGTCGCCAGGCGCTCGACGTCGAACGGCACCTCCGAGATCACCGCGCGGTCCACGCCCGCGAGGTACCCGGACACGAGACAGGTCTCGCCGCAGTAGCGGCCGAACAGCTCGACGACCGCGATCCGCTCGTGCGACCCCGCCGAGGTCCTCAGCTGGTGGATGAACTCGACGCTCCGGGTCACGGCCGTCGAGAAGCCGATGCAGTAGTCCGTGCCGAAGACGTCGTTGTCCATCGTCTTCGGCACGGCCACCACGGGAAACCCTTCGCGGTGGAGCCGCTCGCCGAACGAGAGGGTGTCGTCGCCCCCGATGGGCACCAGCACGTCCACGCCAAGGGCCTCGAGCCCGCGGAGGACGGAGTCGGTGAAGTCGTACGTCGCGTCGGGATCGGGCGCGCGGTCCCGGAGGAACGCGGGGGCGCGGGCGCCCTTCACGCGCGAGGGGTTCGTGCGCGAGGTGTGGAGGAAGGTGCCGCCGGTCCGGTCGATCGTACGCGTGTTCTTCTTGTCGAGCCCGACGACGCACGCGTCGCGGTTCCCGAGGCCGTCCGGGTCGAGCTCGAGGAGTCCCGCCCAGCCCCGCCGGATCCCGAGGACCCGGATGCCCTCGTCCACCGCGCGGGCGGTGATCGTCTTGATGCAGGGGTTGAGCCCCGGGACGTCGCCGCCGCCCGTCAGGACCGCGATGGTCTTCGCCCGTGCCACGTGGACCCCGTTCGTCGCGACGCCGCGCGAGGGGCGTCGATCCGTCGAGGGTAGGGACCTGGCCGGCGGGGGCCAGCGCGGGCGCGGAGGTTTCGCGCTTCAGTCGGCCGAACGGGGGCGAAGGTCGGGATGGAGGTGCTCGATCGCCTTCGCCTTCGTGGTGAGCGACGCGACGGGGCCGCCGTAGTCGGCGCGCACGACCTGGCCGTCCTCCGCCACCCAGAAGGTCGAGCCGAGTTCGCCGCCGAGGCGCCGGTCCTCGACGCGCCACGCTGCGACGGGCTTCCCGCCGACCAGAACCTCCTCCGGGCCGACCACGTAGAGGGCCTCCCGCAGCATCAAGGTCCCGTTCATGTCCACCAGGGGGCGGAAATGGAGGCAGGCGCCCTTCCTCCGGGGCATCGCGGAGGCGAGGACCTCGACGTAGTAGGTGGGGATCAGCGGGAGCGCGTCGGGCACGCGGGTGTCGTGCTCCTCGGCGTCGGCTCCGTCGGGTCCGTGCGCCGCGACGTGCCAGGTCCGTCCGCCTTCCGGCCCCCGCCTCATCTCGCCCCGCGCGGTCCACGCGGTGCGCGGCGTGTCGAAGACGAGGGAACGGACGTCGAGGGGGTGCTCCCGCGAGACGCGGATCGTGACGTCGAAGTGGTTGAGACCCCACTCGGCCCCGCCGTCGAAGGCCACCTCGCGGCGCACGACGAGCGCGTCACCGTCGAGCTTCACGAGCCCGTGCTCGAACCCCCACTGGTCCTGTCCGTGGAGGAACGCGTACCAATCGTCCCGCGGCGGGGGCGGGAAGGCCGCGGCGGGCAGGTCCTTCTCGGTCGCGGGAGGCAGCGCGGAGGCGGGCTTCCCGGCCTCGACGGGGATCAGGCCGACCCCCAGGCTGCCGGTCGCGACGGTGACCTCGCGCCGTGTCCCGGTGGGACCCGCGAGGACCACCGTCACGGACTCCTTTCCGGCGGCGGAGGCCTTGGCCTTCGCCTCGGCGACCGTTTGGATCGTCGTGGCCGGCAGGCCGTCGTACGAGACGAGCGTGTCGCCGACCCGGACCGCGGCCGCCGCGGCGGCGCTCGACTCCGCGACGAACCGCACGAGGAGCCCGGTCGCGGGCGGCCGCTCGAGGAGGCGTTCGACGAGCGCGAGCGGGTCCTCGTCCTCCGCGCCCTCCTCGGCGTGGAGCGGGGCGAGGGCGACGAAGAGCAGGAACACGAGCGCGAGGGTCAGAAGATGCGACACGACGGAGCTCCTCCGGGCGACGCCGAGTGTCTCGAGAACGTCCGGGGCCGCGCCTTGGAATCCCGTTCCCGCGGCGCCGCGGGAACGCCCGTAGAATGCCGCGCCGCGCCTTCGAGGACCCGCCCGTGCCCACGCGCTCCCTCCTTCTCGCCGCGCTCCTGCTCCTCGTGGGGTGCGGCGGCCGGTCGGCTCCTCCCGCCCCCCCGAGCGCCGACGTCCTCGGTCGCATGGGCCTCCGCGACGCCTCCACCCCGGACGCCCTCGCCCAGGCGGCGGAGCGGCTCGCGACGGTCCCGCTCGACGCGCCCCCGGTCCCGGGCGAGGGCTACGACCCGACCTTTCCCCCCGACCTGCCCTTCGACCCGAGCGCGTGGCAGACGAACCCCCCGGCGCCGTCGATCGGCGACCCCCGTGCGAAGCCGGGCGGCCGGCTCGTCCTCGCCACGACCGACTGGCCCCCGACGCTCCGGACCGAGGGGCCGAACTCGAGGCTCCTCCTCACCTTCCAGCTGCAGTCGATGGTCTACGAGACGCTCCTCGGGATCGACCCGGTGAGCCTCGAGTTCGTGCCCGGGCTCGCCCGCTACTGGCAGGTGGACCCCGACAAGCGGACGTACCGCTTCCGCATCGACGAGCGGGCGCGGTGGGCCGACGGCCGGCCCGTCACCGCGGACGACGTCCTGGCGACGGTCGAGCACCTCCGCAATCCGGACCGGAAGGACCCGCTCGTCTGCACGAAGTGGAACCAGCTGGTCGAGTACGTCCACGTCCTCGACCGCCTGACCGTCGAGATCCGCACGAAGGAGGCGCGGTGGCGCGCGCTCCTCGAGATCGGGAACCAGTTCATCTACCCCGCGGCCTACATCCGCATGGACGGGGAGACGTACATCCAGGACTGGAACTGGAAGCTGCCGCCCGGGAGCGGTCCCTACGAGATCCGCTCCGCCGACGTGAAGAAGGGCCGCGCCATCACGCTCCACCGCCGGGCCGACTGGTGGGGGCGGGACCTCGCGCAGAACCGCGGCACCTGCAACTTCGACGAGATCGAGTGGCAGATCGTCCGCGACTTCGAGCTCATGTACACGAAGTTCCTCGCGGGGGAGATCGACGTCTACCTCGTCAGCCGCGCGCAGCGCTGGGTCGAGGAGGTGAACGCCGAGCACGCCGTCCGGATGGGCTGGATCCAGAAGCGGAAGATCTACTACAAGGTCCCGGAGGGCTACGGCGGGTTCTGCTTCAACCTGCGGGAGCCGCCGTTCGACAAACGGAACGTGCGCCTCGCGTTCGCCCATCTGTTCAACCGCGAGAAGCTCTTCGACAAGATCCTGTTCCACCAGTACCTGTACATGGACTCGTACTGGCCCGGACAGAAGTGGGCCCGGCCGAACGCCGAGCGGGTGCGTTACGATCCGGCGAAGGCCCGCGCGCTCCTCGCCGAGGAGGGATGGACGCACCGGGACAAGGCCGGCTTCCTGGTGAACGACCGCGGCGAGCGCTTCCCGACCCTGACGCTCGAGTTCTCGAGCGACTCGTGGATCCGGATCTTCGGCGTCGTCACGAACGACCTCTTCAACGAGGCCGGCATCAAGATGGAGCTGAAGCTCCTCGACGACGCGTCCCTCCTGAAGAAGGTCTGGGACTTCAAGTTCAAGGTCGCGTGGTGGTTCTGGAGCGCGAGCCTCTTCCCGGAGCCCTACGAGGAGCTCCACTCGATCTACGCCGACCAGAAGGGCTCGAACAACCTGAACGGTCTGAAGAACAAGGAGATCGACGACCTCTGCGTGAAGTACCGGACCGAGTGGGACGCGAAGGCGCGGATGCGCATGCTCCAGCGGATCGACGAAATCCTCTTCGACACGCACATGTACGCCCTCGCGTGGTACGCCCCCTACTTCCGCATCCTCTACTGGGACAAGTTCGGGCATCCCCCGGAGTACGCCGCACGGGTCACCGACGACCTCACGAACCTGATGTCCTACTGGTGGGCCGATCCCGAGCGGGAGCAACGCATGCTGCACAACCGGTCGGCGAACCTGCCGACCTACCCGGACTCCCCGTGGGGCCTCGACCAGGAGGACGACCCCGAGCAGACGTGGTGGAACGACCACGACCTCCCGATGGCGAACACCCCGGTCTCCGAGGGGGGGACCCTCGTTCCGGAGCCGTCTCGGTGAGCCGGGCTCGCGGCGGGGCGGCGCGGCGCGGAGGACGTCGGTGAGCGGGATGTCGGCCTACTTCCTGCGGCGGTTCCTGCTCGTGCCGATCACGTTCTTCGTGATCACGTTCCTGGTGTACGCGGTGCTCCGCGTCGTGCCGGGCGGTCCGATCGAGCAGGCCGAGGCGGCGAGCAAGCTGAAGGCGATGGGCGGCGAGGGCGGCTCCCACGGCGGCGGTATCGGCCAGGAGACGGGCCTCCAGCTCGACGAGTCGTCCATGCGCGAGCTCGAGCGCTACTACGCGCTCGACCGCTCGATCCCCGTGGGCTACCTCCAGTGGCTCGGCGTGTGGCCCCGCGAGGTCCGTCACCGCGTGCCCCCGGTGGACCCGCACGTCCACGCCGACGCGCTCGCGCGCCTCGGCGCGGCCGACGCGGCGGTCGAGAAGGCCCGGGCGGCCCTCGCGGCGTCGCTCGACCCGGCGGGCCTGGCCGAGGCGCGCGGGCGGATCGGCCGGCCCGTCGAGCCCGACGCGCTCCCGGACGACGTCCAGAAGGAGACCGAGGATCTCTTCGAGACGACCTTCGGCGAACGACCCGAGCTCTCGGCCTTCCTCGTGTCGAAGGGGTACGTCCTCGACGTGCGCCACGAGACGGACGAGGAAGGCGAGGACCAGGAGGTCCGGCGCGTCCTCGAGGTCGTCCCGGAGTCCGGGTGGCCCGAGGGCACGAAGGCGCTCCTCGCCGCGCTCGTGGACGCGCGGGCCGAGGCGGCGAAGGCCGAGGCGGAGACGGGGTACTACCTCGACCTCACGCAGAAGCCGCTCGCGGTGCCCTTCCGGGTCCTCCGGGACCTCCAGGACGTGCGGTCCGAGGCCGACCGGAGGATCGGCGATCGCCTCGACGCCGAGGGGTTCATCGTGTACCGCGGCGACCTCTACCGTCCCGCGGGGAAGGACGAGCGGGCCCGCCCCGAGAACGCCGCCTTCTTCACCCGGGCCGACGAGCTCGTGGAGAAGGGGTTCGGCAAGCGGGACGAGCTCCTCGCGTACCTGGAGAAGCGCGGCTTCACGTGGCGGGGCGGCGTGTACTTCGAGCGCGTGGACGACGCGTGGCGGGAGGCGCACCCCGAGGTCATGCGGGTCGTGGAGAGCCTCCTCGCGACGCGTCGCGCGGCGAACGACGAGATCGCGCGTCTGGCCGACCGCTACGGCTACGACATGACGGAGGACGGGATCCTCTACCGTGTGGACTACCGGCTGAGCGGAATCTTCGAGCTCGACTTCGGGCAGTCGTACACCTACAACGAGCCGGTCCTGTCGTTGATCGGGTCGCGCATGGAGGTCTCGGTCCAGTTCGGGCTGATCGGGTACTTCCTCACCTGGATCGTGTGCGTGCCCCTCGGCGTGCTGAAGGCGATCAAGCACCGCACGGTGATCGACGCCATGACGTCGTTCGTCGTGTTCCTCGGGTATGCGATCCCGGGCTTCGTGCTCTGCCTGATCCTCCTGTCGCAGGTCGCGGTCCACGTGGACTGGCTGCCCCTCGGCGGGTACAAGCCGTCCAACATCGACCAGCTCGGGTGGTGGGACTCGTTCGTCGGCCGGGTGCGCCACATGCTGATCCCCGTCGCGGGCTACATGGTCGGCAGCTTCGCCACGATGACGATCCTCATGAAGAACTCCCTGCTCGAGAATCTCGGCAAGGACTACGTCCGGACCGCGTTCGCGAAGGGCCTGCCCGAGCGGCGCGTGATCTTCGTCCACGCGCTGAGGAACTCGCTGATCCCGATCACGTCCGGCGTGGGCTACGCCCTGAGCCTCCTCTTCGCCGGCGCGTTCCTCATCGAGAAGACCTGCAACATCGACGGCATGGGGCTGCTCGGCTACAACGCGCTGATCCAGCGCGACTACCCGATCATCCTCGGCGAGCTCGTGTTCCTGGAGCTGATCCTCCTGACGGGCAACATCATCTCGGACCTCGTGTGGGCGTTCATCGACCCGCGGATCCGGTTCGGGTAGCGGCCATGCGCGACCGAACGGAGGAGGTCCGGACATCGTGAGCGTCGTCCTCAGGCTCGTCGCCTTCGCGCTGATCCTGCTCGCCGGGCTGTTCGTGACGCGGCGCGTCCTGCCGTGGCTGATCGTCCGCCTCGGCCGGCTCCTCGGCTTCCGCATGCGGCCGACGCCGCTCACGGCGAAGCGCATCGAGCGCTTCCGCCGCATCCGGCGCGGGTACGTCTGCTTCCTGATCGTCACCACGGGCTTCGTCCTGAGCCTCTTTCTCGAGCTCTACGTGAACGACAAGCCCCTCTACATCCGCTACGGCGACCATCGCCTGTGCCCGGCCGTGGCCGACTGGCTCTCGTGGGTCCCCTTCCTCCACCTGGAGCGGGACGCTCGCGCCGTGGCCGACCAGTTCGGGCTCGAGGGCAAGGGCGAGGTCCCGTACCGCGACTACGCGCGCTGGGTCGCGGACCCGTCCACGCTCGAGGAGAAGGCGCGCGGGTTCGAGGAAGAGGCGAAGACCGAGGAGGCGACGGTCCGCGCCGAGCTCGCGAAGGCGGCGAAGGAGCGGGGCGACACCTACGATACGACCTCGCCGCTCTCCAAGGAGGCCACCGCGTCGCTCGACGCGCTCCACACCCAGGCGGCCTTCTACCGGGCGCTCCGGCAGGACTTCGCGGCGGGGAAGGCCTCCATCTGGATGCCGCTCTACCCGTACGCCCCGACGGAGCAGCTCCTCGATCTCCCCGGCTCGCCCCCGCAGCGCGCGTTTGGCGACGACCCCCGCATCCCGATCCTCGGAACCGACTTCGAGGGAAAGGACGTCCTCTCGCAGATCCTCTACGGGTTCCGCGTGTCGTTCGCGTTCGCGATCGTGGTGGCGGTGCTCGGGTTCTCGATCGGCATCGCGGTCGGCGCCGTGATGGGTTACTTCGGCAAGTGGATCGACATCGTGACGCAACGCGTGATCGAGGTCTGGGAGGCGATCCCGTTCCTCTACGTCATCATGATCTTCGCGAGCGTCGTCACGCCGTCGTTCCTGCTCCTCGCGCTCCTCCTCGTGCTGCTCCAGGGCTGGACCGGCATCACGTACACGATGCGCGGCGAGTACTACCGCGAGCGCTCGCTCGACTACGTGCAGGCCGCGCGGGCCCTCGGCGTTCGCACGCCGAAGATCCTGGCGCGCCACATCTTCCCGAACGCCCTCGTGCCGGTCGTGACCTTCATGCCCTTCCAGGTCGTCGGCTACATCAGCACCCTCGTGGCGCTCGACTACCTCGGCTTCGGGCTCCCCGTGGGCACCCCGTCGTGGGGGCGCCTCCTGAACCAGGGCGCGGAGAACGTGGCGAACTACCCCGAGCTCGTGCTGTTCCCGATCCTCGCGCTCGCGGCGACCCTCTTCTGCGTCGTCATGGTCGGCGAGGCCGTCCGTGAGGCGTTCGACCCGAAGCTCTACTCGAGGCTCCGATGAGCGAAGCCGCGACCGCCACGAGACCGGGCCTCCTGCTCCGGATCGAGAACCTCCAGACCTTCTTCCACACCGAAGGCGGCATCGTGAAGGCCGTGGACGGCGTGAGCCTCGAGATCGGTCGCGGCGAGACGCTCGGCGTCGTAGGCGAGTCGGGCTCGGGCAAGTCCGTTACGGCGTACTCCGTCCTCCGCCTGATTCCCGAGGGACAGGGGGAGATCGTCGGCGGTTCGATCTGGTGGTACGGCGGCGACCAGCCCGTGGACCTCGCTCACCTGCCCATCGAGCGCCTCCCGCGGATTCGCGGCAACGACATCGCGATGATCTTCCAGGAGCCGATGACCAGCCTGAACCCGGTGTTCCGGTGCGGTTGGCAGGTCGCGGAGCCGCTGCGCATCCACCAGGGCTATTCGAAGGAGGCCGCGTGGGCGCGGGCCACCGAGCTGCTCCACGAGGTGGGCATCGACCATCCCGAGCAGCGCATGGCGCAGTTCCCTCACGAGCTCTCGGGCGGCATGCGTCAGCGCATCATGATCGCGATGGCCCTCGCCTGCGACCCGAAGCTCCTGATCTGCGACGAGCCGACGACCGCCCTCGACGTCACGATCCAGAAGCAGATCCTCGAGCTGATCCTCCGGCTCCAGCGCGAGCGCAACATGGCCGTGCTGTTCATCACGCACGACCTCGGGGTGATCGCCGAGATCACGGACACGGTTGCCGTGATGTGCCCGGGGGAGACGCTCCAGAAGCTCTATGGGGGCACGCCCCAGGCGGGCACCGCCGACGCGACGCGCGGCGGCCACATCGTCGAGGTGGGCAGCGTCCGGAGCATCTTCCAGAGTCCGCAGCACCCCTACACGAAGGGACTGATCCGCTGCCGTCCCACGCTCGAGTCGCGCTCGGAGCGGCTGCCGACGATCGACGACTTCCTCCGCGCCGAGAAGCGGGGCATCGTGCTCGACGCCCGCGACCCCGACCTCGATCTCGACTACCCCGGCAAGGCCACGAAGCGCCGCGAGGACGCGCCCGGGTTCGGCGAGCCGCTGCTGGAGCTCCGGGACGTCAAGACGTGGTTCCCCGTCCACGCCGGGGTGTTCCAGCGCGTCGTGGACTGGGTCCGGGCCGTGGACGGCGTGGATCTCACCGTGAAGCGGGGGATGACGCTCGGTCTGGTGGGGGAGTCGGGCTGCGGCAAGACGACGCTGGGCCGCACGATCCTCCGTCTCGTGGAGCCGCGCGAGGGGTCCTCGATTCGCTGGCAGGGGAAGGAGCTCACCGAGCTCTCGGGGCGCGAGATGCGGGAGATGCGCCGGAAGATGCAGATCGTCTTCCAGGACCCGTACTCGTCCCTGAACCCCCGCCTCTCCATCGAGGAGGCGATCACCGAGCCCATGAAGGTCCACCGCCTGTACCCGACGGTCGAGGAGCGGCGCGAGCAGGCCGCCGCCCTCCTCGAGCGCGTGGGGTTGAAGCGCGAGCACCTCGACCGGTACCCCCACGAGTTCTCCGGGGGGCAGCGCCAGCGCATCTGCGTCGCGCGGACGCTCGCCGTGCAGCCCGAGTTCGTCGTGCTCGACGAGGCCGTGAGCGCCCTCGACGTCTCGGTCCAGGCCGGGGTCATCAACCTCCTGCTCGACCTCCAGGACGAGATGGGCCTCACGTATGTCTTCATCAGCCACGACCTCGGCGTCGTGAAGTACGTCTCCGACGTCGTCGCGGTCATGTGCCCCGACCACACGATGGCCGACCTCTTCGAGGGCGAGGAGCGCCAGCGCCTCCTCGATCGGCAGCGGGGCGGCCACATCGTCGAGATGAAGCCCGCGGAGGAGCTGTACGAGAACCCCGAGCACCCGTACACGCAAAAGCTCCTGGAGGCGATCCCGCGCGGCGACCTGTCGGACGGACCGCGCCTCGGGGGTCGCCCCGCCGCGTCTTGACGGCGCGCGCGCCGGGGAGGAGCGTGGGGGGCATGCCGCCCCGCCTCTACACGGAGCTCGCCGACTGGTGGCCGATCCTGAGCCGCTTCCAGGACTACGCCGAGGAGGCGGCGCTGTACCGCCAGGCCCTCGAGTCGACGGCCATGGGCCCGCTCGACACCCTCCTCGAGCTCGGGAGCGGCGGCGGCAACAACGCCCACCACCTCGCGCCGCGCTTTCGCATGACGCTCGTGGACCTCGCCCCCGGGATGCTCGCCGTGAGCCGGGCGCTCAACCCCGGCCTGGAGCACGTCCAAGGCGACATGCGCGACGTGCGGCTCGGCCGGACGTTCGACGCGGTCTTCGTCCACGACGCGATCTCGTACATGACCACGCGGGACGACCTCGGGCGTGCGATCGAGACCGCCGCCGTGCACTGCCGCCCCGGCGGCGTCGTGCTCCTCGTCCCCGACGACACCGCCGAGACGTGGCGCCCCTCGACCCACCACGGCGGCTACGACGGGGACGGCCGCGCGCTCCGGTACCTAGAGTGGAAGTACGACCCCGACTTGGCGGACGAACGGGTCCTGACGGCCTTCGCGTTCCTCCTCCGGGAGGGAAACGCCCCACCGCGGCTCGTCTCGGACCTCCACGAGGGCGGCCTCTTCCCGCGGTCCGTCTGGCTCGAGCTCATGGACCGCGCCGGGCTCGACGCCCGGACGCTCCCGTACCGCCACTCCGAGTTCGCCCCGGACGCGGACCGGCGCCTCTTCGTGGGCGTGCGCCGGGCCCCCTGACGGGGTCGGCGGCGGGCGGAGGCCCCCGGATACGATCGTCGCCCGTGCCGACCTGGCGACTCCTTCCGCTCCTCTTCCTGTCGGGGGCCGGCGCGCTCGTCCTGGAGATCGCGTGGCTCCGTCGCA
Organism: uncultured Planctomycetota bacterium; assembly: GCA_963752285.1. Lineage (GTDB taxonomy): Bacteria > Planctomycetota > PLA2 > PLA2 > JAEUHO01 > CAVVXN01. The sequence continues at coordinate 1,964,014 of CAVVXN010000005.1, read as the reverse complement.
TGGCGCAGATCGCCGGCGCGACCGCCGTCGCGCTCGCGGGCGTCCTCGCCGCCGTCATCGGCGGCATGGCGCTCGGGGCCCACCTCCTCGGTCGCGTCGCGGACCGCGGGCGACGGCCGGCGCTCCTCTACGCCGGGCTGGAGGCGGGCGTCGCCGTCTTCGCCGTCCTCTCGCCTCTCCTCCTGGCCGCCGCCGCGCCGCTCGTCGTGGGGATCCACCGCGCGGCCGCGGGGCACGACGTGCTCGTGCTCACGGGGTCGTTCCTCGTCACCGTCCTCGTCCTCGCGCCGCCGACGATCCTGATGGGCGGGACGCTCCCGGCCGCCGCCGCCGCGGTCCGGACGAGCGCCGGGCGTCGCGGCCGCGACCTCGGACGCCTCTACGCCGTGAACACCCTCGGCGGCGTCGCCGGGACGCTCCTCTCGGCCTTCGTCCTCCTCCCGTCGCTCGGCCTCGCGACGACGATGCGCGCCGCGGCCGTCCTCTCGGGCACGGCCGCCTTCGGCGCGTGGGTCCTCGGCCGGCGGGCCGTCGTCGTTCCGCCGGCGCCGCCTGCGCTCCCGTCCGTCGAGGGCCGCGCCGTGCGGCGCGCGGTCCACCTCGCCGCGCTCTCGGGGTTCCTCGGGCTCGCCGCGGAGGTCGTGTTCACGCGTGCGCTCGTGCTCGTCTTGGGCGCGACGACGTACGCGTTCGCCGCGGTCCTCGCCGTGTTCCTGCTCGGGATCGTCCTCGGCTCGTTCCTCGGCGCGCGCCTCGCGGGCGAGAAGGCGCCGCGGCGCCTCGAGCTCTCCGTCTGCCTCACGGCCGCGCTCTTCTCGCTCGCGGCGCTCTTCGTGTTCGAGCTGCCCCGTCTCTACCTCGAGGGCTACGTGCTCCTCGGTCGGACGTTCGAGGCGGCGGTCGCGCTGCGCTTCGCGATCGCGGCCTTCGTGCTCCTGCCCGGCGCGATCGGGCTCGGTGTGAGCTTCCCCCTCGCGCTCCACGTGGCGACGGCGGCCGGGAAGGGTCGCGGGACGGGACGGCTCCTCGCCGCGAACGCCCTCGCCTCCGTCGTGGGGTCCACGCTCGCCGTGTTCCTCCTCGTCCCCGCGCTCGGGCCCTCCGTCGCGATGGCCGCCGTCGCCACCGCCGTGGCGGGCGCCGTCGCGATCGGCGCCCGGCGGCCGGGCGTGGCGCTCCTCGCCCTCGTCGCGACGGTCGGCTTCGTGCCTCCGTCGGGGCCCGCCCTCGAGCGGCTCCTCGCGGGCGTCTGGTTCGAGCCCGACGAGTGGATCCGGGACGGGGAGGTCGTAGACGAGTGGTGGGACGAAGGCTACGACGTGCCGTTCTACGCGTGGGGGCGCGAGGCCACCGTGGCCGTGACGCGCTGGTACGGCGCGCCGGGGCTCCGCGTGGACGGGAAGGTCGTCGCGAGCTCCATGATCTCCGCCGACGTCCACCACCTAGCGCTGCTCGGCCACGTGCCGATGGCCGTGCACGAGGACCCGCAGTCCGTCCTCGTGGTCGGGCTCGGCATGGGGACGACCTACCGGGCGGTGGAGACGCACGCGCCGCGGTCCGTCCGCGTGGTGGAGATCGAGGAGGCGGTGCCGCGCGCTGCCGCGTACCTCGGCGTCGTCCCGCGCGGCCTCGTGCTCGACGACGCGCGGACCTGGCTCCGCGCGACCGACGAGCGCTACGACGTGATCACCGCCGACCCGATCCACCCCTTCGTGCGCGGCAGCGGCGACCTCTACGCGAAGGAGGCGTACGAGGCGTGCCGCGACCGCCTGGCGCCCGGCGGCGTGCTGTGCCAGTGGGTGCCCCTCTACCAGCTCGGCAAGAACGACCTGATCGACATCGTCCGCACGTTCACCAGCGTGTTCCGCGCGGACCTGTACTACGGCGGAGCCGACCTCCTCCTGATCGGGACCGTCGGGCGCGACCCGCCCCCCCCGCGCGCGCTCACGGGGAAGGCCCAGGCCGACCTGGAGCGCGTGGGCGCGCCGGACCTCGCGATGCTCCGCGTGGCCGGGCCGGACGCGCTCGAGGCGGCCGCCAGGGACGGCGTCGTCCTGACCGAGGACGGCCTCCGCCTCGAGTACGCGACGCCGAGGCAGATGGAGAACGACGAGATGGGGGCCTGCGTGCGGTGGGTGGCGGCGCTCTGGGGGGAGCCGCCGCCGCCCTTCGACGCCGTGATCCGCGCGGAGGAGGCGCTCGCCGAGGACCGGCCCGTGGACACGGACGCGCTCGACCGCGCCGTCGCGCTCCACCCCGCGATCGGATTCTGTCGTCGATTCGCGGGCGACGTGTACCTCGGCCTCGCCGTTCGGTACGCGGCCGCCGGGAGACCGGGCGCCGCCGACTCGGCGCTCGGCCGCGCGAAGCGCCGCCTCGAGGGCGACGTGCGTCTCCTCGGGGTGGAGGCCGACGTCGCCGACGCGGCGGGGGACGACGAGAGAGAGGCGGCCGCCCTCGCGCGTCTGCTCGACGCGGTCCCCGACAGCCGCTACGTCGCGAGGCGGCTCCGCGCGCTCGAGGCCAACATGGCCCGGGGCGCCCTCAGGGCGCCCGGCGGCGCGCGAGGAGGCTCCTGAGCCACCACCGGAACGCCCGCGACGAGAATCGCCGCCGCAGCCACGCCCCGAGGTGCGGGCGCGCCTCGCGCCAGCGTCCGGTCTTGACGAGGTGCGTCGCGCGGCGGCGTTCGACCTGGTAGCGGTGGAGCCGCGCGCCCACCCGCCCGGCGTGGTCCGCGTACGCCTCGAGCACGCGGAGCGTCCCGAGCCGGATGCCCTCGTCGTCGTCGTTCGCCTGGGCGCCGTGCCGGCGGTACCGGGTCAGGACCTCCGGGTTGAGGACGCCGCGAAGCCCCGCGGCGTAGAGGTGGCACAGCCACTCGAGGTCCTCGCAGACGCGGTAGCTCTCGTCGAAACGGACGTCGCCGATGCGCGCGCGCCGCGCCATGAGCGTCGAGGGGAGCACCCACGCGCCGTCGAGGAGCGCGCACAGGTCCACCGGCGGGCGGAAGTGGCGACGGCCGAACACCGTCTGACCGTCCTCCTTCCACCCGCCTTCGTAGCGCGCGTCGCAGAGGACGACGTCGGCCTCGGGATTGGCTTCGAGCGCGCGGACCTGCGACGCGAGGTGCCCGGGGAGGTAGAGGTCGTCGCTGTCGAGGAACGCGACGTACGCGCCCCGGGCGAGGTCGAGACCCCGGTTCCGCGCGCTCGAGGCGCCCCCGTTTTCCTGTTTCACGTAGCGGACCCGCGGGTCGTCCGCGGCGAGGGCCTGGACGCGTACCCCCGTGTCGTCCGTGGACCCGTCGTCCACGACGAGGACCTCGAGGTCCTCGAACGTTCCCCCGAGCACGCTCGCTACCGCCTCGACGACCAGGGCCGCGCGCTCGTACGTCGGGACCACGACGGAGACCCTCGGGCCCGGACCGGGACCGTCGGCCGTCGGGCCGGACCCGGGGGAGAGGGCGCCTCGGCGGGGGGGAGGGGGCCGGTCGTCGGGTCGCATGGGTTCGCGTCGGATTCCTGGGCCCGGGGAGATCCCGTGCTAGGGTGGCGCGCCATGGGGGCCCTCGAGGACCGGGCCCGCGCGTCTGGCCGAATGGCCGCGGCGGGTCCCGTCCCCGTGTGCTTCCCCGCCGCGCGGTCGCCACGCGGTCGCCTCGGCGAAACGGACCTCATCATCCCGCATCGGCGGAGTCAAGGACACGGACACGGATTCGATGGAGAATCGGCTGGCGGAGTGCCAGCGGGTCATCGGACATCACTTCGCGAACCCCGAGCTCCTGGAGGTGGCCCTCACGCACTCGTCGTTGAGGACGCCGGACCGGGAGTGCAACGAACGCCTGGAGTTCCTGGGCGACTCGGTTCTCGGGCTCGTAGTCACCGAAGAGCTCTACCGGCTGCTGCCCGACCAGGCCGAGGGAGAGCTGACCCGCATCAAGTCGGCGGTGGTCTCGCGCGGCGCGCTGTATCGCGCTTCGATGAACCTCGGGCTCGCGGGCTTCGCGAGCTTCGCCCGGGGTGTCGGAAAGCGAAACGAGCTCCCGGTGAGCGTCATCGCGAACCTCGTCGAGAGCGTGATCGGGGCGATCTACCTCGACGCCGGGATCTACCCGGCCCGGGAGTTCGTCCTCAGACACCTCGGCCCCGAGCTCGAGGACACGCTGAACGACCGAGGCGCCAAGAACTACAAGAGCCTCCTCCAGCACGAGGTGCAGCAGGGCGCGGGCGCGACCCCGACCTACCGCATGCTCGAGGAGGAGGGACCCCACCACAAGAAGGTCTTCCGCGTCGCGGCGCTGATCCGCGGACGCGAGTGGGGCCGCGCCACCGGCACCACGAAGAAGGAGGCCGAGCAGGAGGCCGCGCGTCGCGCGCTCGAGGCGTGGGAACGCCGCGGGCGCGGTCGCCGCCGCCGCGGCGGGAGTGGGCCCGTCGCCGATGTCGCCGAGTCGGACGTCGGAGAGGTCCCGGTCGTCGCGAGCCGGGCGGAACCCCCCGCGCCGACCCCGCCGCCGCCTGCCGGCGCGTCGGTCCCGGCCGGCCAGGGGCCGGAGGAGGGGCCCCGCCGCCGGCGTCGTCGCCGTGGACGTGGCGAGCCCGAGCCGGCCGGCGCGGCCGGGCCGGGACGCGGGCTGGACGACCGCCACCCGCCCCACGACGGCGCGGCGGACGACAGGTCCGAGGACGGCGGCCCCTTCGACGCCGGCCGAGAGGCCCGGGAGGACGGCGGGGACGCGGACCCGATCGCGGCGTTCGACACCGGTTCCGAGCCGCCGGACGCGCCGTCGCGGCCCGAGGGACGGGGACGGCCCACCCGACGCCGCGGCCGGCCGGGCACGAAGCCCGCGCGCGAGGTGGACGGAAACGGCCACGCCGAGGCGCACGACCGTTCCCGGAGCTCCGGCCCGTCGGAGAGCCCCGGCCCGTCTGAGAGGTCCGGGTCCTCCGATGCGCGGGGGGCCGCCCGGCCGCACGACCGCGCCGAGGGGGCCCGGCCTTCCGAGCGGTCCGGGACGACCGGAGCCTGGGACCACCGGACGCCCGGGCGGGAGGCCGCCCCGCCGCCCGGCCCGGGGACCGGCCGTCCCCGGGCGCCGGAACGCGCCGCGCCCGCGCGGCCGTCCGTTTTGCCGGCCGCCGCGCCGGTCGGCCCGCCGCCCGCCCCGCCGGTCGGCCCGCCGCCCGCCCCGCCGGCCCGGCCCCCGGCCGCGCCCGACGGGTTCGCGAACGGTCTCGACGTGCCGGCGCCGAAGGGCGGGCCGCCCGCGCCGCCCGCGCCGCCGCCGCCCACCAGCCACGTCGCTGCGCGCCGCCGCGCGCCGCGTCCGCCCCCGCGGCAGAAGGACGAGGAGCCCGGCTTCGACGCCGGCCTCTGACGACGCCCTGCCCGGGCGCGGCCTCTCGTCTTGATGCGAGGCCCGACGCCTCTACGAACGCTCGGAACCGTGGCGGGCCCGCTCGAGGCCCTCCTCGGCCGGGAGGGGTCCGTCCGCGTCGGGGGACTTCACGCGGGCGCCGCGGGCCTCGTGCTCGCGGCGATCGCGGAGCGCGAGGGCGCGCTCGTCCTCCTCGTCGCGGACGCGCACGCCCTGGATCGCCTGCGTCTGGACGTGGATGCGTTCCTCCCGGCGCCCTCGCTCCCGTTTCCGGCCTGGCCGCGGGGCGACGGCGCCGGGCCGCCCGACCCCGAGGTGCTGCACGCGCGCGCCCGCGTCCTCGAGGCGGCGGAATGCCTGGGGACGGGGCCCACCGGCGCGCCGCTGGTGGTGGTCGCGTCGCTCGCGGCGCTCCTCGACCCCGTTCCCGCCACCGCGGCCCTGGCGGCCTCGCGTCTCGCTCTCGACGTGGGCGACGAGCAGAACCTTACGGCCCTCCTCGAGCACCTCGCGCTCTCGGGCTACGTGCGCGTCGGCGCGGTCGAGTCCGAGGGCGAGTTCGCGGCGCGCGGCGGCGTCCTCGACGTCTGGGGCTACGGCGCCGAGCTCCCGGCGCGCGTGGACTTCTTCGGCGACGAGATCGAGTCGGTCCGCGGGCTCGATCCCGCGACCCAGCGGAGCGGCGAGCCGAGGGACGGGGTCCACGTCTTCCTCCTCCCCGCGGATCGCTTCCGCCATCCGCTCCCCGAAGAGGACGCGCTCCTCTTCGACCACCTCCCGCCGGACGTCCGGCTCGCGAAGGTCGAGCCCGACGCCCTCCTCGAGGCCGCGACCCGGCTGCCCGGGCCGGGGCTCTCGCGCCTCGAGGCCGCGCTCGCGCCCCGCCCGTCGATCGAGGTGTCCTCGCTCCCGCTCGGTCGCTCCGGTGACCTCGACGTGGACGTCGGCGGCGTGGACGCGCTCCAGGGCATCGCGCTCCACGGCCTCGAGGGCGCCCGGGCCGAGGAGGCTCCCGCGGCGCGGACCGAGCGCATCGCCGGCGCCTTCGAGAACCTCGCCGCGCGCGCGGAGCGGATCGTGGTGCACGCGCGCGCGACCGGCGAGGAGCAGCGCATGCGGGAGCTCTTCCAGGAGCACGCGCCGGGTGTTCCGGTCGCGTTCCGCCGCGGGTCGCTCAGCCACTCCTTCGTGTTCGGGCCGACGCGTACCGCGCACGTCGCGTACGACGACCTCGCCGACCTGCCGGCGCGCGAGCGGCGCGTCGGGCGCGCCGGCCCGCGCGGGCGCCCGATCCAGGACTACCTGGAGCTCGAGCTCGGCCAGCCCGTCGTGCACCTGCACCACGGGATCGGCGTCTTCCGTGGGCTCGTGACGCTCGAGGGGAAGGACGGGTCCGGCGAGTTCCTCAAGGTGGAGTTCGCCGAGGGGACGCTGGTGTACGTCCCGGTCGCGCGCATCGACCTCGTGCAGCGCTACGTCGGGACGGGGCGGACGCCACGCCTCTCGAAGCTCGGGAGCCCCGAGTGGGGGCACCGGAAGGCCAAGGTCGAGGCCGCCGTCGAGGAGCTCGCCGAGGACCTGCTCGAGACCCACGCGGCGCGCCAGCGGCGCACCACGTCGCCGCTCCCGGTCCCGGGCGACTGGCAGGCCGAGTTCGAGGCCGCGTTCCCCCACCCCGACACGCCCGACCAGGCGTCGGCCACACGCGCGATCCACGAGGACCTCTGCGGGGACCGGCCGATGGACCGGCTCCTCTGCGGCGACGTGGGCTACGGCAAGACCGAGGTGGCGCTCCGCGCGGTCTTCCGCGTCGTCGCCGGGGGGCGCCAAGCGGCGGTCCTCGTCCCCACCAAGGTCCTCTGCGAGCAGCACGTCCGCACGTTCACGCAGCGCCTCGCGCCGTACCCGATCCGCGTGCGGCCGCTGTCGAGCCTGCACGCGGCGCGCGACAACCGGCGGACGCTCGCGGGCCTCGCGGATGGCTCGGTGGACGTCGTCGTCGGCACGCACCGGCTGCTCGGGAAGGACGTCTCGTTCCGGGACCTCGGCCTGGTCGTCGTGGACGAGGAGCAGCGGTTCGGCGTGAAGCAGAAGGAGCGGCTCAAGTCGATCCGCACCGAGGTGGACCTCCTGACGCTCTCCGCGACTCCGATCCCGCGCACGCTCCACATGGCGCTCCTCGGCATCCGCGACATCTCGAACCTGACCACGCCTCCCCTCGGGCGACACCCGATCGAGACGGTCGTGGCCCGGGAGAGCGACGAGGTCGTGGGCGACGCCGTGCGCCGCGAGATCGACCGCGGCGGCCAGGTGTTCGTGGTGAACAGCCGCATCCGAGACCTGCCGCTCGTCGCGAAGCGGATCTCCGCCATGGTCCCCGAGGCGCGCATCGTCTCGATCCACGGCCAGATGGAGAAAGAGCGCGTCGAGGCGCGCATGCTCCGGTTCGTGCGCGGCGAGGCGGACGTGATGCTCGCCACGACGATCGTCGAGTCGGGGCTCGACATCCCGAACGCCAACACCATCGTGCTCCGCGACGCCGACCGCTACGGGCTCGCCGAGCTCCACCAGCTCCGCGGGCGCGTGGGGCGCGAGCGCCGCCGCGCGCACGCGCTCCTGCTCCTCCCCCCCGACCGGCCCGTGCGGCCCGAGGCGGCGGAGCGCATCCGGGCGGTCGAGGAGTACTCGGAGCTCGGCGCGGGCTTCCGGATCGCGATGCGCGACCTCGAGATCCGCGGCGCCGGAAACCTCCTCGGCCCCGAGCAGTCGGGCCACATCGCGGCGGTGGGCTACGACCTCTTCTGCCGGCTGCTGGCCGACGCCGTGCGCCACGCGCGGGGCGAGCCGCGGCCGAAGGGCGAGCCCGCGTACCTCGCGGTGGACCTCCCGGGCGGCATCCCCGACGCCTACGTCTCGGACCCGCGCGAGAAGTTCCGGCTCTTTCGCCGCATCTCCGGCGCCGGAGACGCCGCGGTGCTCGACGACGTCGCCGCCGAGGTCCTCGACCGCTTCGGACCCCGGCCGCCCGAGGTCGAGCGCCTCCTCCTCGCGCAGCGCGTCCGGATCGCCGCCGGACGTCTCGGCGCGCGGCGCGTGGACCCCGCCGAGCGGCCCGGCGTCCTGCTCGTCGACGTGCCGCCGGGCCGGGACCTCGACCGCCTCCGCGCCTCGGGACCGCTCTTCTCGATCGGACCCCGGTCGTGGTTCCTCCCGACGCCCGAGGCCAGGGGCGCGCCCGCGGTTCTCGAGACGGCGCTCCCCCGCCTCGAGGCCGCGTCTCGTCCCACGGGTCCCGAGACCCGGGCGCGTGCACCGCTCCCGGGTCGGGGACGAGGGCCCCGGGGCGGGTAGTCTCAACGGATGCGGACGCGTGCGAGGGCGTGGGGGCCGGAGCGGCTGGCGGGCCTGGGCCTCGCGGCCCTCCTCCTGGTCGGGCTCGCCGCCTGCCAGCACTCGGCGAACCTGGCCAACGGCCCCAACGCGAACGAGGCGACCCCGTCCTGCCTCCCGCCGGGCTACCGGTACGCGACGTCCGACAGCAACGCGCCGCCGCCCGAGCCCCAGGGGACGGAGCTCGACGCGAAGCTCGCGGTCGTGGACGGCGAGGTGATCACCCGGCGGCGGCTGGTGCGGGAGGCGGGACCGCGGGTGCCGCCCGAGACCGAGTCGCAGTACGACCAGAAGATCCGGCAGCGCCTCCTCGAGCGCTCCCAGCTCCTGATCTTCGTCCACGAGGCCCGGCGCATCGGCATCCACATCCCGCCGCAGCAGCTCGACGAGTTCGTGGACCGGAACCTCGAGGACCAGGTCCGTGCGGTCGAGAAGAACACGGGGGTCGAGACGACGCCGGCCCGGATCCTGGCCGAGCGGAACCTGACCCGGGACGAGTACAAGGACCAGGTCCGCGAGAGCATCCTCGTCGAGCTGTACATGCGGAGCCTGACGCACGGGATCGGCCCGAAGGGGCGCCCGCAGGTGGACCTCGACCCCTCGCCCGCCGAGGCGCGGAGCATCTACCTCACCGCGCCGGGCGCCTTCGACGAGAAGGCGGGGGTCGAGTTCGCGGTCTGGCAGATCCCCGTGGACCGCTACCTGACCGACGACGTCGGCTTCCTCGAGGCCGAGGAGAAGGCGCAGAAGGACGCCGAGGCGCTCGCCGCCGCCTTCGCCGCCGGGACCCCGGCCGCCGAGCTCGCGAAGCGCTACGACCTGCCCCGCCCGGCCCGCTGGAACGACTTCCCCGAGGTCGTGGACGACGCCGACCGCCTGGAGCGCCAGTTCGGCCACGCCGCGGCCGCCTGGCTCCTCGCCCCGGGCCGCAAGCAGGGGGACGTGAAGGTGCTCGCCGAAGCGGAAGGCCCGCTGGTCCTCGGGGTCCACGAGGTCCGGCCCTCCCGGCGGATCCCCTACGAGAAGGCGTACGAGAAGATCGTGGAGCGGGTCCGCGGGATCCGGCAGGAGCGCCTGGCCGAGCAGCGCCTGATCGAGCTCCTGACCACGCGGAGCGTCGTCCAGCCCCCCGACCTGGCCGACGCGATCGTCGGCATGGCCCAGCGGCGGCTCGAGGAGCTCGACCGGGACCCGGTGAACCGGCTCGTCCGGTTCCGGTGACCGTCCGGCCGCGGGGGGCCGGCGGGTTTCGCTGAACCCGGGCCGGGCCCCGCCCGTTGGTCCTGCCAGGGTCCGCCCCTACAATCGCCCGACGCCGGCCGGAAGGACCCCCGAAGGCCGAACGACGGGCCCGGTGGCCAGGCGGACCCGGATCCACGGCGGACGGACGCCGCGCAGGCCGTAGGGCCCGGCGGACAGGAGCAAGCGATGCCTCGGGACCAGCGCGCACAGCACCTCGATGCCTTCGCCCCGCAGGGCGACTTCAACGAGCAGCTCTACAACGCCTTGAAACAGGCGCCTTGGTGGATGATCTCGATCGCGATCCACGTGATCATCTTCGTGATCGCGAGCCTGATCATGCAGCACGCGGCGGAGGAACCGCCCGCGTCGCAGGTCGCCATCAAGGCCACCGACAAGCCTCCGGAGGAAGAGCTTCCCGAGGTTCCGGAGGAGACGAAGGAGGTCCACCCGGAGGACATCGTCACCCCCGAGCCCGTGATCAAGAACGAGGACCAGTCCGACCACGTCGAGACCGACAACGACCTCCCGACGGAGGAGTCGCTCGGTGAGGACGGCATCTCGGACGCCCCCTTCACCGGCCCGGCCAACAACGGCGCGATCGGCCTCGGCGGCGGTGCCGGCGGCGCGTTCCGCGGGCGCGGCGGTCACCGCGACCTCGGAAGCGGCGGCGGCGGCAAGAAGACCCAGGGCGCCGTCGAGGACGCGCTCAAGTGGCTCGCGTCGCACCAGTCGCCGAGCGGCGCGTGGGAAGCCGGCGGCTTCGACAAGTGGTGCGACTACAAGCCGGTCTCGCAGGGGCCCGACGGCCTCGGGAAGCCGATCATGTACGACCCGGGCGTGACGGGCCTCGCGCTCTGCGCGTTCCTCGGCGCCGGCTACACGAACCGCGGCAAGCACCCCTTCGCGCAGGTCGTCGCGCGCGGCCTCCGCTATCTCAAGAACGTGCAGGACCCCGAGGGCTGCTTCGGGCCCCGCCAGAGCCAGCACTTCATCTACAACCACGCGACCGCGTCGCTCGCGATGGTCGAGGCCTACGGCATGACCGAGAGCCCGATCTTCAAGGGCTCGGCGCAGAAGGCCCTCGACTTCATCGCGCTGGCCCGGAACCCGTACTTCGCGTGGCGCTACGGCGTGAAGCCCGGCGACAACGACACCTCCTGCTCCGGCTGGATGATGATGGCGCTCAAGAGCGCGAAGCTCATCGACAAGGACGCCGAGGGCCGCGGCAAGCAGCACCCCCTCGTGATCGACGAGGAGGCCTTCGACGGCGTTAAGTCGTGGATCGACAAGATGACCGACGAGTACGGCCGCACGGGGTACGTGCAGCGCGGCGGCCAGCCGGCGCGGCCGATGGAGCTGATCGACAAGTTCCCGGGCGACAAGTCGGAGTCGATGACGGGCGTCGGCATGCTGGCGCGCATCTTCATCGGCGAGGACCCGCGCAAGAGCGAGGTCATCAAGAAGGGCGCCGACATCTGCTCGAAGCTGCCCCCGAGCTGGAACCCGAACGACGGCAGCATCGACATGTACTACTGGTACTACGCGACGCTCGCCATGTACCAGGTCGGTGGCTCGCAGTGGGACTCGTGGAACAAGGCGCTCAAGACCGCGGTCGTGGACAACCAGCGCCACGACACGGACTTCTGCATGTACAAGGGTTCCTGGGACCCGATCGACCCCTGGGGCCCGGACGGCGGCCGCGTCTACTCGACGGCGCTCCTCGCCATGTGCCTCGAGGTCTACTACCGCTACGACCGCGTCTTCGGCACGAAGTAGCCCAACCCGTCTCCGACGACGCATCGCGCCGTCCCGGCGCGCCCCACGGGGTGCCCGGGACGGCGCTCTCGTGTCGGGGCCGGCCTGCCCGAGGGAACGACCGACCGGCCTTGTCTCGCGCCACGCTTCGGGCTACACCCGCGCCATGCCGATCTCGAACGCCGTCCGCGAAGCGCTCGTCCAGGCCTCCTGGATCCGCAAGATGTTCGAGGAGGGGCTCAGGTTGAAGCGCCTGTACGGCGCGGACCGGGTCGCGGACCTCTCGCTCGGGAACCCGGTCGTGGAGCCCCCGCCGGAGGTCCTCGCGCGGCTCCGCGAGGTCGCCGCGGACGAGACCCCCGGGCTCCACCGGTACATGCCGAACGCCGGGCTCCTCCCCACGCGCGAGGCGGTCGCGCGGCACCTCGCGGCCCGGACCGGCGTCCCGTACGGGCCCGAGCACGTCGTCATGACGGTGGGGGCCGGCGGGGGCCTCAACGTCGTGCTCCGCTCGATCCTCGACCCGGGCGACGAGGTCCTCCTCCTCGCGCCGTACTTCGTCGAGTACCTGCACTACGTCGCGAGCCACGGCGGCCGCGCCGTGGTGGTGCCGACGGACGAGCGGTTCCGACCCGACCCCGACGCCCTCCGGCGCGCGATCACCGAGAGAACCCGCGCGCTGCTCCTCAACTCGCCGAACAACCCGACCGGCGTGGTGTACGGCGACGCGGACCTCGCCCGGGTGGCCGAGGTGCTCGCCCGGGCGTCGGCGGGCCGGGAGCGTCCGATCCTCCTCCTCTCCGACGAGCCCTACCGCGCGATCGTCTACGACGGCGTGGACGTGCCGTGGCCCGTGAACCACTACCCCGCGACGGTGCACGTCACGTCCTTCTCCAAGGACCTCGCCCTCCCCGGCGAGCGCATCGGCTACGTCGCGATCCCGCCGCGGCTCGAGGGCGCCGAGACGCTCGTGCGCGCCGTCGTCTTCTCGATGCGCGCCCTCGGCTTCGTGAACGCGCCCGCGCTCCAGCAGCGGCTCGTCGAGACGCTCCTCGAGGTGACGGTGGACGTCACGCGCTACGACCGCACGCGCCGCCGGATCCTCGCCGCGCTCGACGCCTCGGGCATCGAGGTCGTCCGTCCCGAGGGCGCCTTCTACGTGTTCCCGAGGACGCCCGGCGGGATGGACGACGTGGCGTTCGCCGAGGCCGCGCTCGAAGAACGCCTGCTCGTCGTGCCCGGCACGGGGTTCGGTCGGCCGGGCTACTTCCGCATCTCGTACGCGGTGGACGAGCGGACGGTGGACCTCGCGCTGGCCCTCCTGCCCGAGGTCCTGCGCCGGGTCACCTCGCGCGCCTGAGGCCGGCGCCCGACGGGACGCTGCGACGGCGTCAGAGCGAGGCGAGCTTCCGTGCGATCCGGCTCTTGTGGTTCGCCGCGGTGTTGGGGTGGATCAGCCGCTTCTTCGCCGCCTTGTCGAGCTGCTGGCAGACCTGGGGGAGGAGGGCGCGGGCCGCGTCGGCGTGTCCCGCGGCGATCTCGGAGAGGATCCGCTTCTCGAAGGTCCGCATGGAGGAGCGCTGGGCGCGGTTCTTCTCGGCCCGGCTCGTGTTCTGGCGCAGGCGCTTCTTGGCGGAGGGGGAGGTCGGCATGGACGGGAGATCCTGGCGGGTCCTGGCGAACGAGCCATCTTGCCCGCCCGGGAGGGCGGGTCCACGGGAAAAGCCGGGCGCCCCCGGCCCCCGCGCGGGGGCCCGCCGCGGCCCGCCCCGGCCCCCGGCTCAGGCCTGGGCCTCGGTGAGCGAGGTCAGGCGCTGGGAGACGTCGCGGTACGTGATGTCCACCTCGAAGATCCGCTCGAACACCTCGCGGGCCCGCGCCCTGTCGCCCGAACGCTCGAGCAGGTCGCCGTATGCGTAGTGGACGTCCTTCGCCTGGGGGCTCGTCGGCGTCGGGAAGTCCTCGATCGCCTCCTCGAGCTTCTTCACGGCGAGGCTCCCGAGGCCCTTCTTCTCGAAGCAGGTGGCGAGGAGCAGGAGGCTCTCCGTCTTGCGGCGGGGGTCGCGCACGGTCTGCTGGAACTCGGCGGCGGCCAGGTCCAGGTCGCCGAGCGCGAGGAGCGTCCGGCCGAGCCGGAACCGCTCCGCGAGGTCCATGGGGTGCTCGTGGACCCGACGACCGAACTCCTCCCGCTGGGCCTCGAGGAAGACGCGGAGGGTCTCGTCGCGGCGGGCCTGCCGGCTCGGGTCGTCCGGTGCGGCCTCGAGCGCCTCCTTGGCCGCGCGCGCCGCGCGCTGGAGGCTCCGGAGCTGGATGTCGCCGGTGCGCACGCTCAGGTCGAAGTTCTGCGGGTCGAGCCGCGAGGCCTCGCGGAGGGCTTCGAGGGCCTCGTCCTCCTTGCCGGCCTGGAGCAGGAACTCGGCGAGGCGGGTGTGGAGCCTCGGGTTCTCCGGCGTCGCGAGGATCTTCTCGCGGATCTGGTCCACCTCCTGCTGTGCGTGCTCGGGCGTCACCTGGAGGCGGGCGTCGGCCTCCAGGCGGCGCGCCTCGTCCTGGTCCTTCATGAGCTCGCGGCTCGAGCCGGCTTCGTGGTAGCGCCCGGCCTGGAGGGCGCCCTCGGCGGCCAGGTTCTTCCGGAGCTTCATGGCCTCCTGGTCCTTCGGGTCGAGCCGCACCGACTGGCCGAGCGCGTCGAGGGCCTCTTCGATGCGGCCGAGCCGGCCCAGGAACTCGCCGAGGTACTTCCACGTCTTCGCGTCCTCCGTGTCCACCTCGGTGGCGAGGCGGTACGCGGCGACGGCCGTCTCGTCCTTGCCCAGCTGTCCGGCGGCCTCGCCGAGGGCGAGCAGGAGGTTTCGGTCCTCGGGGTTCTTCGCGAGGCCGCGGAAGCAGGCGGTCATCCGCTTCTCGGGGTCCCGGCTCGAGCCGAGTGACATGCGCGAGAACATGCCCCCGAAGAGCGCCTTGCCCTTCGACTCCCGGGCCTTCCGGGCGGCCTGGAAGAAGCCCTCGACCAGCTCGCGATCGTTTGCCTCGAAGCGCAGCGCTTCCAGGTACATCTCGATGGCGAGGTCGTACTGCTTGCGACGGAAGGCGTCCTTGGCCTTCTGCTTGAGCTCCGAAACGCCCATGCTGGCTCCCGACGGGTGGGGCGCCATGATAGCCCCCGGGCCGCGTGGGTCGTCGCGTCCCCGCCGCCCGCAGCCTCGACGGCCCCCGCGGGCCGGCGCCCGGCGCGGCTGCTACCATCCGTTCGATGCCTATCGAGATCGTCCTCTGGCCCGACCCGGTCCTGCTCGCGGGGACGCGAGCGCTGCCCGGCGTCGACGACGAGCTCCGCCAGGTCGTGGGCGAGATGCGGCGCGTCATGTTCGAGTCGCGGGGCGTCGGTCTGGCCGCCCCCCAGGTCGGGTTGGCGAAGCGCCTGATGCTCGTCTGCCCCTCCGGGGAGCCCGGCGACGAGGAGGTCGTCCTGAACCCCGAGGTGGTCGCCGCCGAGGGCTCGGAGCACGGGGAGGAGGGCTGCCTCTCCTTTCCCGGGATCTACGGCATCGTGCCCCGCGCGACGGTGGTGCACGTCCGGTACCGCGACCTCGAGTTCCGGGAGCGCGACATCGAGCTCGCGGGGTTCGTGGCGCGGGTCTTCCAGCACGAGCTCGATCACCTCGACGGCCGGGTCTTCATCGACCGGATGGTGCCGGAGTCGCGCGCCCGGATCGAGGGGCAGCTCGAGCAGCTCCGCCAGCACCACACGGCACGGTCGGTCTGAAAGAGGGCGCGCGTCGATGGACGAGGGGCGCATGCGCCGGCGCTACGGGCTCGAGGATCTCGCGCCGCGTTCCTTCGCCCGCCCCGTCGCGACCGTGGGCGTGTTCGACGGGATGCACCGCGGCCACCGCCATCTGATCGAGCACCTGAGGGCGATGGCCGACCGCCTGCACGGCGAGGCGGTGGTGGTGACGTTCGACACCCATCCGCGCGCGGTGATCGAGGGCGTCGCACCGAGGAGCATCCTCTCGCTCGAGCACCGGCTCGTGCTGCTCGAGCGACTCGGCGTCGATCAGACCGTCGTCCTTCCGTTCGACGACGACACGCGGCAGATGACGTACGAGCGCTTCACGAGCGAGGTGCTCGTCGAGCGTCTGGGCGTCGTCGGTCTGCTGTTCGGCTACAACGGCCGGTTCGGCCACGACGGAGCGGGCACGGCCGAGAGGCTCTGGCCGCTCGGCGAGGCCCTCGGCTTCGTTGTCGAGGAGGCGCCGCCGATCTCGCTGGACGGCCAGCCGATCTCGTCGAGCCGGATCCGCGACGCGATCGAGTCGGGCGAGCTCAGGGCCGCGAGCGAGATGCTCGGCCGGGCCCCGGCGATCTACGG
This sequence comes from uncultured Planctomycetota bacterium, assembly GCA_963752285.1. Classification (GTDB taxonomy): domain Bacteria; phylum Planctomycetota; class PLA2; order PLA2; family JAEUHO01; genus CAVVXN01. Next base: position 1,947,872 of record CAVVXN010000005.1, on the reverse strand, counting down.
ACGCGTGGTCCGGGGCGACGGGCGGGGACGCGCGCTCGGCTTCCCGACGGCGAACGTCGATCCCGAGGGCGAGATCCTCCCGCCGCGCGGCGTGTACCAGGTGGTCGCGCGCGTGCGCGGCGAGCGGTACGCCGCGGTCGCGAACATCGGCGTGCGCCCGACCTTCGCGGCGCAGGGGGGCGCACGCCCGACGGTGCTCGAGGTGCACGTCCCGGGTCTCGAGACCGACCTCTACGGCGAGCGGATCGAGGTGGAGCTGGTCCGGAAGCTCCGCGACGAACGGACGTTCCCCGACCAGGAGGCGCTGATCCGCCAGATCCGCGAGGACGTCGCCTCGCTCGGGCCCTGACGCGCGGGTTCGTCGGCTCGCGGGAGGGCCCCTCCGCGGAGGCTCCGCGGTTCCTCGCCGGTTCCTCGGCGGGTCCTCGGCGTGGCCCCGTCGGCCCGGGCCGCCTGCCCCGGGATCCTCCGCGGCCGACCGACCGCGCGTGGCGCGCCGCGGGCGCGAAAACCCTCCGAGGGCCGGTCCCGTTCGTGGTATCGAATCCCCCCGCCGCCGCGTGGTCAGGTAGCTCAGCTGGTAGAGCACAGCACTGAAAATGCTGGGGTCGCCGGTTCAACTCCGGCCCTGACCACCACCTCTTTCCCGCAGACTTCGAACCCGCTGGCGTGTTTTTCGCCATTCCACCGAGGCGCCGGGCCAGGACACGCCTGGCCCAACGTGGCGCGGCTCGTCGATGCCTACCATGCGCACGTTGACGTCAACGGCGGTGGGTACGGCCTCCACATCGCGGGCATCCACCTCGAGGCCGACCCGGTGTGCACGTACCATTGCGGCGGGATGACCTTCGAGTCGATCATGGACCACCTCGAGGAGCTCTCGGTGCGGTACGTCGATGAGGGCATCGTGACGGATGAGGTCAACGGCCAGGAGTGACCGGTGGCGTAGCACGGGAGCGTGCGGCCGGCTCTCCAGCCCTCGCCGCCGAACCCGTGCGCACAGAGCCGCGGAATCCGTTGCTTCGCGCGTTCTGATTCGGGATCGGCGCAGATCGGGGTGGCATCGGCGAGAGCCGACGTCCGTGACGCACAGCCGGGTTCGCTCCGTGATCGCGTCCCCAGCGCCTTTCGCGAGCAGAGCGTGCTCGCGGGCGTGTGTTCCCCGTGGAGCCACCTCTTCGCATGCGCCCCTGAGAGGCACGAGAGCACGCGGAGAGAACCGGTCCGGACGGGCGCCCGCGAGGGCCAGAACCGCGGGCCTGGCGGACGGTGGACTTCTTGGGCTTTCCGGCTGGCGACCAGCCATTCAACTCACCAACCGTACGCCTTCCTCTCGAACCCTCGGGAGAGGGGGAGAGGGTCTGGTCGGTGATCAAGAGGGTTTGGAATGGGGTCACGCAGCTCACTCTGTTACGGGTCGCCGCCACAGGCGAAAGCGATCTTCCCCGACGACGCGCATGGGACTCTCCGCCATGGCGCCTCGGGTTCCGCCGCGGCTGGAAGCATACGGCGTTGCCGAACCGACCGCAGTTCGACCGCCTTGTCCGTAGACCTCCTCGACGGTCGCGGCATCCGCCGAGACCAGGCCGTCCGGGCTTCGTTCCACGTGGAATCCGGAGGCGGTCGGTTCGGGGCTCCGTCGAGGGAGGCCCATGGCTTCGTCCCCGGGGCGCCGTCCCCTCGTGCGCTCCACCATCGCGTTCCCCTGGCGCGGGGCGCCTTGCCGCGAGCCGCGTCGTCCCCGCGGGCGCAGGATGGCGCGACCGGCCACCCCGGCGCGAGCGCCGGGCCGGCGCCCCCTACAATCCGCGGCCCCCGCGCGACAGAGGGCGGGAGGAGGGTGGATGACCGCGCCCCCGGCCCCGACCGACACGCCGCGGACGTACGGCGACCTCGTCCTCTCCCGCCGGCTCCTCGCCGAGGCGCGGCCGTTCCTGCCGGGGCTCTCGCTCGCCTTCCTCCTGCGACTCCTCGGCGCGCCCCTGGCGCTCCTCATGCCGCTCCCGGTCAAGGTCGTCGTGGACCACGTGCTCGCCCGGGAGCCCGTGCCGGCGTGGCTGCAACGCTTCCTCCCCGACGCCTGGATCGCCGACCCGAACACCCTCCTGGTGGCGTCCGCCGTCGCGACGGTCGTCCTCGCCCTCCTCCTCCAGGTCCAGTCGCTCCTCTCCTGGACGCTCGAGACGTACGTCGGGCAGAAGCTGATCCTCGGCTTCCGGAGCCGACTGCTCGAGCACCTGCAGCGTCTCTCCATCGCCTTCCACGACCGCCGGGGGGTGGCGGACGCGGTCTACCGCCTCCAGCAGGACGCGCCCGCCATCCAGGCCGTCGCGGTCGAGGGCTGGATCCCGTTCGCGACCTCGCTCGCGAAGGTGGCGGTGCTGATCTACGCGACGGCGCGCCTCGACCTCGTGCTCGCGCTGGTGGCGCTGCTGGGAGGTCCGGTCCTCTTCGGCGTGACGGAGCTGTTCAGGCGCGGGCTCCGCCGCCGCTGGGCGACGGTTCGCGAGGAGGAGAGCTCGGCGATCGCCGCGGCCGAGCAGGCCCTCGGCGCGCTCCGGGTCGTCAAGACCTTCGGTGCCGAGGATCGCGAGCGCGGCCGCTTCTACGTTCGCGCGGAGGCGGGCCTCCGCGCCGCGCTCGGCGCGGTGCTCGCGCACGGCACCTTCGACCTGATCGCCGGCCTCGTCACGGGAGTCATCGGCGCCGCCGTCCTCTACCTCGGCGCGCGGCACGTGGAGGCCGGGGCCGTCACGCTCGGCGAGCTGTTGTTGGTGATCGCGTACCTGTCGCAGCTCGTCGCGCCCCTCCGCGACCTCGGCACGCGCATGGGGGCCCTTCAACGATCGCTCGCGAGCGCGGCGCGCGTCTTCGCGGTCCTGGACGAGGAGCCCGAGACGGTGGAGCGACCGGGCGCGAGGTCCCTCGACCGGGCCGAGGGCGCCTTCACGTTCGAGGACGTGTCGTTCGGGTACCAGGACGGCGCCGAGGTGCTGCGCCACCTCTCGCTCCAGGTGCCCGCGGGCGCGCGCGTCGGCATCGCGGGACGGACCGGTTCGGGGAAGAGCACGCTCCTGGGGCTCCTGCCGCGGCTCCACGACCCCACGTCCGGGACGATCCGCCTCGACGGCGTCGACCTTCGCGACCTGAAGCTCCGCGACCTGAGGCGCCAGTTCTCGATCGTGCTGCAGGAGAGCGTCCTCTTCGCCGGCACGGTGCGCGAGAACATCGCCTACGGGCGACCCGACGCCTCGGCGGACGAGATCGAGGCCGCCGCGCGGGCGGCGGCGGCGCACGAGTTCGTGTCCGCGCTGCCGAAGGGGTACGAGACCCCGGTGGGACAACGCGGCATGCGCCTCTCGGGCGGGGAGCGCCAGCGGATCGCCTTGGCCCGCGCGTTCCTGCGCGACGCACCGGTGCTGATCCTCGACGAGCCCACGAGCGCGCTCGACCGCGAGACCGAGGCCGAGGTGATGGCCGCGCTCGACCGCCTGATGCGAGGACGGACGACGTTCACGATCGCCCACCGGATCGAGACGCTCGCGTCGTGCGACCTCCGCCTCGTCGTCGAGAACGGCACGGTCCGACGCCTCGAGCCGGGCGAGACGTTCGACGACGCCTGAGACCATGGGCGGAGTCGTAGCCCCTCGTCTCGGCGGGCCAAGACTCCGGGATCGGCAAGAGCGCCGGCGCCGTCGCCCGCGGGGACCCGCGCGCTCCCCGCTCCTGCTCCCGTTACGCCGCGCTCCCTCGTGGGAGCCGTTCCGTGCTCCGATCGGGGCGGGCGCGCGGTACCCTTCGCCGCGATGGGCGAGGACCGGACAGCAGCAGCTTCCGCAACGGACGCCCGGGCCTCGGCGCCCGCGCTCGCCCTGCGCGGGATCCGCAAGGCGTACCACGGCACCGTCGTGCTGGACGGCGTGGACCTCGAGGTCGGGCCCGGCGAGGTCCACGCGCTCGTCGGCGAGAACGGCGCGGGCAAGTCCACGCTCATGAACGTGCTCTTCGGCATGCCCGTCGTCCACGCGACGGGCGGCTTCGAGGGGACCGTCGAGATCGGGGGCGAGGCCGTCGTGGTGCGGTCGCCCCGCGAGGCGATGGCGCTCGGGATCGGCATGGTCCACCAGGAGTTCATGCTGCTCCCCGGCTTCACGGTGGCGGAGAACGTGAAGCTCGGCCGCGAGCCCGTCGTCGGCACCACGTGGGGACGGATCCTCCAGCTACTCGACCGGCCGCGCATGACGCGCGACACGGAGGCGAGTCTCGAGCGCGCGGGCCTCGAGGTGGGGCCGGGCGTCGTCGTGGGAGGGCTCCCCGTCGGGCACAAGCAGCTCGTCGAGATCGCGCGGGAGATCGACAAGGAAGGGACGCGCGTGCTCGTGTTCGACGAGCCGACCGCGGTGCTGACCGAGGACGAGGCTTCGCGCCTCCTCGACGTGATGCGTCGCCTCGCAAAGGAGGGCGTCGCGATCCTCTTCATCACCCACCGCCTCCACGAGGTCCTGGCCGTGGCCGACCGCGTGACGATCCTCCGCGACGGCCGACGCGTGTTCGTGGGGCCGACACACGAGACGTCGATCGAGGAGATCGCCGCGAAGATGGTGGGGCGCGCGCTCGAGGCGGGCTCGGCGCCGACCCCGCCGGCGGCGTCGTCGGGCGTGGCCCTCGCGGTGCGGGGGCTTCGCGTGGACATGCCCGGAGAGATCGTGCGCGGCGTGGACCTCGAGGTCCGGAACGGCGAGATCCTCGGCATCGGCGGCCTCGCCGGCCAGGGGAAGCTCGGCGTCGCGAACGGTCTGATGGGGCTCGTTCCCGCGACGGGGGAGGTCGTCGTGGAGGGGCGGCCGCTCTCGCTCGGCAGCCCGCGCGCCGCGCACGCGCTCGGCCTCGCCTTCGTGAGCGAGGACCGTCGCGGCGTCGGGCTCCTCCTCGACGAGCCCCTCGACGTGAACGTCGCCCTCCCCTCGGTCGAGGTGCGGCACGCGTTCCTCCGGGCCCGCTGGCTCGGGCCGCTCGCGTGGGTGGACCGCCGCGCCGTGCGCGCCGCGGCGCGCCGCTGGATCGAGGACCTCGACATCCGCACGACGGGTCCGTCGCAGGCCGTCCGGCGTCTCTCGGGCGGGAACCAGCAGAAGGTGTGCCTCGCACGCGCATTGGCCCTCGCGCCGCGCATTTTGCTCGTCTCGGAGCCGACGCGCGGCATCGACGTGGGCGCGAAAGCGCTCGTGCTCGACCGGCTCGTGCGCCAGAACCGCGAAGAGGGCCTGACCATCGTCATGACGTCGAGCGAGCTGGCGGAGCTCAGGTCGATCTGCCACCGCATCGCGATCGTGAGCGAAGGGAGGATCGCGGGGGTCCTCCCGCCCGACGCCCCGGACGCGCGCTTCGGGCTCCTCATGTCGGGGGAGGCCGCGTGAGGGGAGGCTCCGACATCGCCCCGCGCGCGTTCCTCGAGCGCCTGGCGGACGGGACGCGCGCGTTCGGGCTCGCGCGGTGGATCATCGTCCTGTTCCTCGCCGTCATCTGGGTCGTCGCGGCGGCCTTCACGTCGAACGACCTCGGGACGCTGTTGGGCGACTGCCTCGTCCGGACGGGCATGAACGGCGTGCTCGTGCTGGCGCTCGTGCTCCCCGTCCGCGCGGGGAACGGCCTGAACTTCGGGCTCCCGCTGGGGATCGTCTGCGGCCTCGTCGGCGGGATCGCGGTGATGGAGCTGACGGCCACGACGCCGTTCGGGATCGCCGCGCTGTCGTCACTCTCGGCGTATGCGCGCGGGCTCTCGGGGTTCGCGCTGGCCCACCTCGTGGCGATCCCGCTCGGCGCGCTCCTCGGGCTCGGCTACGGCTGGCTCCTCGAGCGCGTGCGCGGACAGGAGATGATGGTCGGGATCTACGTGGGATTCGGCGCGGTGGCCGGGATGTGCGTGGTCTGGCTCGTCGCGCCCGTGACCAGCCCCGAGCTGATCTGGCCCATCGGCGGGAGCGGCGTGAGGAACACGCTGGTCCTCGACGCCCACTACAAGTGGATCCTCGACTCGTTCGGCGAGATCGACTTCGGCTCGTGGGGGGCGACGGCCAAGGAGGCGCCGGGCGCGCTCACGCGCCCGCCGGGCTTCTACGTACCGACCGGGCTCCTGCTCTACTGGCTCGGCGCGTGTGCGGCCGTCGCGGTCTTCCTCCGCACGCGCCTCGGGACCGCGTTGACCGTCGCCGGCTCCAACCCGCGGTACGCGACCTCGATCGGCGTCTCGGTGCCGCGGATGCGCGTGCTCTCGATCGTCCTCTCGACGGTGCTCGCCGCGGTCGGGATCCTCGTCTACTCCCAGTCCTACGGCTTCTACCAGCTCTACAAGGCGCCCCTCTGGATGGCCTTCCCCGCCGTCGCGTCGCTCCTGCTCGGCGGCGCGTCGCTCCGGCGCGCCACGGTCTTCCACGCGATCGTCGGGACCTTCCTCTTCCAGTCGCTCTTGACGACGTCGCTCCCGGTCGTGAACGACCTCGTCCAGAGCAGCCCCTACAGGCGGGCCCTCGCGAACCTGCCCGAGATCGCCCGTCTCGTGATCCAGAACGGGGTGATCCTGTACGCGTTGACGCGCGTCGTGCGGAGGTCGTCGTGAGGCTCGACCTGCGACGCCTCCGCCTCGGGGGCCACCAGCTCGTGCCGCTCGTCGTGCTCGCGGTCTGCGCGGCGGGCATCGCCACGGCCCACCTCGACCTCCCGCGCGTGACGAGCGACGTTCTCGACCGCGTCGCGCGGAACCTCTTCCTCGTCCTCTCGCTCGTGATTCCGATCGCCGCGGGGCTCGGCCTGAACTTCGGGATCGTGCTGGGTGCCATGGCGGGCCAGGCCGGGCTCCTCGTCGTGCAGAACGGGCAGATCGGCGGCGTCGGCGGGATCGTCGTGGCGACGATCGTCTCGATCCCGATCGCGACGCTCCTCGGGTGGGCCACCGGGCGCCTCTTCAACCGCGCGCCGGGCCGCGAGATGATCACGGGCATCATCCTCGGCTTCTTCGCGGCCGGCATCTACCAGTTCGTGTTCATGATCCTCGCGGGGCCGGTGCTCCCGATCCACGCCCGGGACGTCCTCCTGCCCGAGGGCGGGGGCATGGGCGTCCGCGTGACGATCGACCTCACGACGGTCGAACGCGCGGTCGACGGCGTCCTGTCGATCCCGCTCCGGATCGACGGCCGGTTCTGGGGCGAGCTCCCCGTCGTGACGCTGGGGTGCTCGGTTCTGCTCTGCGTGGGGATCTGGCTCCTCTTCCGCACCAAGCTCGGGCAGGACCTCCGCGCGATCGGGCAGGACCCGCACGTCGCCGAGGTGGCCGGGATCGGCGTCCGGCGCGGGCGCGTCCTCGCGGTGGTGTTCTCGATGGTCCTCGCGGGGATCGGCCAGATCCTCTTCCTCCAGAACATGACGGTCATGAACACGTTCACGTCGCACGAGCAGGTGGGCTTCTACGCCATCGCCGCCCTTCTGGTGGGGGGCGCGACCGTGGCCCGCGCGACGATCGGCCACGCGGTCCTCGGCACGGTGCTCTTCCACACGCTGATCGTGGTGGTCTCGCTCGCGGGCCAGAAGCTCCTCGCCTCGGCGCAGGTGGGGGAGTACCTCCGCGAGTTCTCGACCTACCTGATCATCGGCGTGACGCTCGCGCTCCACGCCTGGAAAGGGCGCCGTCCGGCTCTCGCCCGATCCGGGCCGACCGCGCGTGGGCCTGTAGACTGAACCGGATCGCCGCGCGGGGCGGCGTCACGCCGAGGTGCCCGCGATGTCCCTTCGCCCGCCGTCCGCCCTCCTGCTCACCGTGTCCCTCGTCTTCGCCGCGTGCGGCGGGAGGTCCGCCGCCGTCGTCGTCGAGCCGGGCCACGAGCCGCTCGGGTTCAAGATCGGGATCCTCACCGGTACGGTCTCGCAGGGCGAGGACGAGTACCGCGGCGCCCAGCGCGTCCAGGCGAGGTACGGCAGAGAGCAGGTGATCCACAAGACGTACCCGGACAACTTCATGACGGAGCAGGAGACGACGGTCACCCAGCTCATGGAGATGGCGCGGGACCCGCAGGTCAAGGCGATCGTCGTCGCGCAGGCCGTACCCGGAACGCTGCCCGCGATCAAGAAGGCCCGCCGTCAGCGCCAGGACCTCCTCTTCGTGCTGATCGCGCCGCAGGAGGACCCCGAGCAGATCGCCGAGTACGCCGACCTCGTCATGCAGACCGACGACCTCAAGCGCGGCGTCTCGATCATCGACTCGGCCAAGAAGATGGGGGCCAAGGTCTTCGTCCACTACACGTTCCCGCGGCACATGTCGATGGAGATCCTCGCGAAGCGCCGCGACATCATGCGCGAGCAGTGCAAGAAGGACGGCCTCGCGTTCGTCGACGCGAACGCGCCCGACCCGACCGGCGACCAGGGGATCGCGGGCTCGCAGAAGTTCATCCTCGAGGACGTGCCGCGCAAGATCGCGCAGTACGGCAAGGACACCGCGTTCTTCTCGACGAACTGCGCCATGCAGGAGCCGTTGATCCGGGCGACCCTCGACGGCGGGGGGATCTTCGTCGAGCAGTGCTGCCCGAGCCCGACGCACGGCTACCCCGGCGCGCTCGGCATCACGATCACCGACGACATCGCGGGCGACATGGCGAAGATCCGCGAGAAGATCGCCGAGAAGGTCGACGCCGCGGGCATGAAGGGGCGCTTCGCGACCTGGAAGACCTCGATGCACATCGCGATGATCGAGGCGAGCGTCGACCTGGTCCGTCAGAAGCTCGCGGGCGAGATCGAGCTGACCGACATGGCCGCCGTGAAGAAGGCGATCGAGAAGGCGGGCAACGTCGAGATCGACATCGACACGTTCCACGACCACCCGAACTTCCTGATGGTCATCTCCGACACCGTACCGTTCTGACCGTGCGGTCCCGGGCGCCCGCCGCGCGTCCGGCCCCCGCGCCCCCCGACGCCCGACCGCCGGTCTACGTCGGCTCCGCCCGCCGATCCAGGATCACGAGCTTCTGCCAGATGTTCCGGTGGAGCGCGATCGTCAGGTCGGTGATGTCGTCCACCGCGTCGAGGACCTGCGCGTCGTCGAAGCCCTGTCCGTAGAGGACGGCGAGCTTCCCGATCAGCGCGAGGAGCTCGGAGCAGTACACGAGGTAGCGTGAGAGCGCGTGGGCGTCGAGGCCGACCTGGGGGGACGACGGCGTCGTGGGCCCGCGCGGCCGCGCGCGCTCCGGGTCCTTCGTCAGCTGGTGCATGTCCACGATGTGGACGAGCAGGCGGAGCGGCTCGATCGCGGCGAGGAGGTCCCGCCGCTTCGACCGCTTCTCGAGCGTCAGGAGGAACAGCGTTGCGGCGCCGAGGAACACGACCGCCGAGATGAAGGCCTCCGCCGTCTGGATCGCCTCCCACCCGTCCGGGATCCCGAAGCGGAGCCCGACCGCGGCGTACGCGAGCACCCCGACGGAGGCCGCGAACACCAGCGCGACCACGAGTCGGAGACCCGCGCGCGGGCGCCGGATGGCCGCGGCCCGCTCGGGCACCTCGGCCGCGATCCGGCGGAGGTCGGCGGCGACCTCGGCCAGCCCCGAGCCCGGGAACCGCTCCTCGATCCGGCTCTCGAGGGTCCTGCACGTCTCGAGCACGCGGTCGGGGAGGAGGCGGATCTCCATCGGACGGCGATCCTACGGTCCGGTCCTGGCACGAGTTGACGCCGGCGGCGAGCCCCGGATAGGGTCCGCCCCTCGAGCGGGACGTGGTGGAGGAGGCGCGCGGGCGGTGGGGTCCGAAGAACCGGAGGCGATCGAGTGGGTGTGTCACCCCGTCCGTCATCGACCCGTCACGGGCGCGCTGCTGACCGCGTTCCTCGTCCTGCTCGTGGCGGGCATTGCCGCGGCCTTCCACGACGCGCTCATGACGGCGCTCTCCGCGGTCGTGCTGGCCGTCTCGCTGTCCCCGTTTTACCTGCCGACGCGCTATCGGATGACGCAAGATACCGTGTCCATCCGGACCCCGTTCGGCACCCGCGAGAAGCCCTGGGACCTCTACCGGCGGTGGCAGGCGGATCGGTACGGGGCCCTGCTCTCCCCGTTCGACCGGCCGTCCCGTCTCGACAGGCTCCACGGCCTCAACCTGCGGTTCGACGCCCCCGACCGGGACCGGGTCCTCGCGTACCTGGAGCGGCGGCTCCAACCGAAGACCGAGCGGGCATGACCGAGAAGCCGGACCCGACCCCCCCGGAGGATCTGACCGACCAGCAGATCTTCGACCGGCTGGCGACCTGGGTCGTCGCCCGTCGCCTGACGGCGCCGGCGATCCTCTTCCTCGAGTCGCACCGGCCCCTCTCGTTCCTGGGCTCGCAGGCGATGGTCGCCGCGAGCCCGATCGTCCACGTGTTCGAGCCGTTCCTACAGGGCTTCGCCGGCCCGGGCTACTCCCACGCCATCTACCGGCGCTTCGCCGAGCTCCTGGAGAACCGCGACAACGTCGAGCGCCTGATCGTGACGATCGAGCGCGAGAGCCAGGAAGAGCAGGACCGCCGCCGAGCCGAGCGGAGGGCCGCGAAGGCGAGGCGCCGGGAGGCCCGCGCGAGGTGGCGGGCGATCAAGGCCGCGCGGGTCGATCGCGCCGGCGGAGGCAGCGCATGAGCGGACCGACCGAGCTCCGGAGCATCCTCGCCACCGACTGCGGCTCCACGACCACGAAGGCGATCCTGATCGAGAAGCAGGAGGACGGGTACCGCCTCGTGGTCCGCGGCGAGGCGCCGACCACGGTCGAGGCGCCGTTCGAGGACGTGACCCGCGGCGTCCTGAACGCCGTGGGCGAGGTCGAGGAGCTCGCCGGCCGCAAGATCCTCGACGGCGAACGAATCATCAGCCCCGAGAAGGACGGCGAGGGGGTGGACCTCTACGTCTCGACCTCGTCGGCGGGCGGCGGGCTCCAGATGATGGTCGCGGGCGTGGTCAAGCAGATGACCGGCGAGACGGCCGAGCGGGCGGCGCTCGGCGCCGGCGCGATCGTCATGGACGTGCTCGCGACCAACGACGGCCGCCGTCCCCACGAACGATCGAGCGGATCCGCCAGCTCCGGCCCGACATGATCCTGCTCTCCGGCGGCACCGACGGCGGGACGGTGGACAAGGTCGTCGAGATCGCGGAGCTCGTCTCCGCCGCGCGCCCGCAGGCGCGCCTCGGCGCACAGTACAAGCTGCCGATCATCTACGCCGGCAACAAGGACGCGCGCCAGAACATCCGCGACCTGCTCGAGGCGAAGTGCGCGCTGACGATCGTGGACAACCTGCGGCCCGTACTCGAGCGCGAGAACCTGAAGCCCGCGCGCGACGCGATCCACGAGCTGTTCATGGAGCACGTGATGGCGCACGCCCCCGGCTACAAGAAGCTGATGAACTGGACCGAGGTGCCGATCATGCCCACCCCGGGCGCGGTCGGGCTCATCATCCAGACGATCGCGCACCTCCAGAGCATCAGCGTGGTCGGCGTCGACATCGGCGGCGCCACGACCGACGTCTTCTCCGTCTGGCGACCGAGGACGAGAAGGGGGTGAAGCAGGAGATCTTCAACCGCACCGTCTCGGCGAACCTCGGCATGAGCTACTCGGTCTCGAACGTGCTGGCCGAGGCGGGCCTCGCGAACATCCTCCGCTGGGTCCCCTTCGAGATCGACGAGCGCGACCTGAGCAACCGGATCCGGAACAAGATGATCCGGCCGACCACCATCCCGCAGACCCTCCAGGAGCTCATGGTGGAGCAGGCGATCGCGCGCGAAGCGCTGCGCCTCGCCTTCATCCAGCACAAGGAGCTCGCGGTGGGGCTCAAGGGCGTGCAGCAGACGCGCACGATCGCCGACACGTTCAAGCAGTCGGGGTCGGGGAAGACCCTCGTCGACCTCATGAAGCTCGACCTCCTGGTCGGTTCGGGCGGCGTCCTCTCCCATGCCCCTCGGCGCGCGCAGGCGGCCATGATGCTGATCGACGCGTTCCTGCCCGAGGGCGTGACGCGGATCGCGGTGGACTCCATCTTCATGATGCCGCAGCTCGGCGTGCTGTCGGCCGTGGACACGGAGGGCATCGAGGAGTCGGCGAAACGCGCCGCCGTCGAGGTCTTCCACAAGGACTGCCTGATCCAGCTCGGCACGGTGATCGCGCCGGTCGGGAGCGGGAAGCCGGGCAAGCCCTGCCTCGAAGTCGAGATCGACGTGCCGGGCGGATCGCCGATCAGGGAGACCTTCTCGTACGGGGACACCCGCGTGTTCCCCTTCCCGTACGGGGACGCGAAGGCGAAGGGCGTGCTCAGGCCGCAGCGCGGCTTCGACGTGGGCGCGGGCCCCGGGAAGGAAGTCGAGGTGGAGATGGAGGGCGGCGTGACCGGGATCGTCGTGGACTGCCGCGGCCGGCGGCCCTTCACGATTCCCGAGGACCCCGCCGAGCGGGTGGGGTGGATCGGACGCTGGACGAAGGCGCTCGACGCGTACCCGAAGCTCGAGTCGTAGGGATCGATTGCGCGGCGCGCGGTCCACGAGGGGCCCGCGCTCTTCCGAGAGGACGAGGACCGACATGGGCCACGCCTACACGCCCGGACTGCGCGTCTCCGAGTTCACGCTCCTCGTGAAGGAGCGGCGGTTGCCGCTCCTCGGCGAGGTGCTCGTGAGGGCCGGCGACGCCGTGAAGCACGACCAGGTCATCGCGCGGACCAAGCTCCCCGGCGACGTCCACTCGGTGAACGTCGCGCACCGCCTCTCGATCGAGGCTTCCGACCTCGGCCGGTACATGAAGAAGACGGAGGGCCAGGAGGTCGAGAAGGGCGAGGTGATCGCGGAGTCGAAGTCGTTCTTCGGCCTGTTCACGAGTACCTGTGAGTCGCCGATCACGGGCACGATCGAGACGCTCTCCAAGGTGACGGGACAGGTGCTGCTCCGGGAGCCGCCGGTGCCCGTCGAGGTCCTCGCGTACGTGGACGGGGTCGTCTCCGAGGTGCACGAGCAGGAGGGCGCCACGATCGAGACGTGGGGCACCTTCATCCAGGGCATCTTCGGCGTCGGCGGCGAGACGAGCGGGACGCTGAGGACGGTGGTGGACGGTCCCGGCGACGACCTGACGGCCGCCCGGATCCCCGCCCGGGCCGAGGGCGAGCTCCTGGTCGGTGGCCGCCGCCTCACGATGGAGGCGATCGAGAAGGCGAAGGCGGCGGGCGTCCGCGGTCTCATCTGCGGCGGGTTCGACGACCGCGACCTGAAGACGCTCCTCGGGCACGACCTCGGCGTGGCGATCACGGGGCACGAGGACATCGGCGTCACGCTGGTCCTGACCGAGGGCTTCGGCGAGATCGCGATGGCCCAGCGCACCTTCGACCTCCTGAGGGAGAACCAGGGGCTCCGCGCCTCGATCAACGGGGCGACCCAGATCCGTGCGGGCGTGATCCGCCCCGAGATCGTGATCCCGAAGCTCGACCGCGCCCGGCCGGAGGCGATGGGGGGCGAGGCGCTCACGATGGGCCTCCGCGAGGGTTCGCGCGTGCGCATCATCCGAGAGCCCAACTTCGGAGAGCTCGGTCACGTGACCGGGCTGCCGCACGAGCTCCATGAGATGGAGTGCGAGACGAAGGTGCGCGTGCTCCAAGTGAAGCTCGACTCCGGGAAGGAGTACATGCTTCCGCGCGCGAACGTAGAGATGATCGAGTCGTGAGGGCTCGCGCGGGCGGGTCCCCCGGAGGGAGGGCGCCATGAGACGTTGGTGGCCCGTGCTGTTGCTGGCGGTGCTCTTCGCGCCGCCCGCCCTCGCGCAGGAGCAAGGCCCGGCGCCGCCCTCCCGCGTGAGCGCCGTGGACTACCCGTACGACTGGGGCGGCGGGACGATCCAGGTGAAGTGGGGCGCGTCGAAGGAGGAGTCCTCGCCGGGCTTCCAGGGCTACCGGATCTCCCGCGGACCGGCGGCGGACGGGCCCTGGACGCGTGTCACCGACGTGGACCGCGCGACGCACGCCTACCTCGACGGGTCGGCGGGGACCGACACCTGGTTCTACGCGGTGTCCTCGCTCGCCGGGTCGCCGGGGTCCGTCCTCGAAGGGACGCGTGCCGTCGCCGACACGGAGGCGGTCGCGGAGCCGAACGCGTTCGACAGCCCGAAGTTCAAGAGCCTCGTCTTCGTGTTCCTCTTCACGTCCTTGATCCTCGGGTGGATCTGGGCGGCCGGCCGGCGCGTGTCCGTCCCCTTCCTGCTCGGCTACGTCGCCCTCGGCCTCGTCTTCGCGCTCATCATCCTCGCGGCGGGGGAGTCGTACGCGGGCGTGAAGGCGGCCATCGTGGCCCTCCTTCCGCTCCTCGCGCTCGCGATCCCCATCCTCAAGCGGAACAGCAAGATCTACGTCCGACCCATCCCGGCGATCCAGGCGGTCGAGGAGGCGATCGGGCGCTCCACGGAGATGGGGAAACCCATCCTCTTCGTCCCCGGGATCTCGACGATCGAGGACGTGGCCACCCTCGCGGCGCTCAGCATCCTCGGCGCGGTCGCCGAGAAGGCCGCGCGGTACGACAGCAAGCTGGTCGTTCCCAACTACGACCCGATCGTGTTCACCGTCGCGCAGGAGGTCGTGAGGGAGTCGTTCCTGAAGGCCGGCCGCCCGGACGCGTACTCGGACGACAACGTCTTCTACCTCTCCGCTCGTCAGTTCGCGTACGCCGCCGCCGTCAACGGGATCATGGTGCGCGACAAGCCGGCCACCAACTTCTTCCTCGGCATGTTCTACGCCGAGTCCCTCCTCCTCGCCGAGACGGGCAACCTCACCGGCGCGATCCAGATCGCCGGGACGGACGCCGTGACCCAGCTCCCGTTCTTCATCGTGGCGTGCGACTACACGCTCATCGGCGAGGAGCTCTACGCCGCGGGCGCCTACATGGGCGGCGACCCCAAGCTCACGGGCGGCCTGAAAGGTCAGGACTGGAACAAGGCGATCGTCATCGCCGCCATGGTCCTGCTCTCCGTGGGGTTCTTCGTCTACGCGGCGTTCCGGAGCCCCGGTGACTGGGATCACCGGATCCTGGACCTCCCCGAAACGCTCTTCAAGGTGGGGCAATGAGACGCACCGTTCCGCTCGCGATCGCGCTGATCATCGGAACGCTGATGATCACCACGTACTACCTGCCGTGGATGAACGGCTTCTACCAGCTCGTCCTCGTCTGGACGCCTGTGATCACGGGCTTCGCGTTCTTCCTGGCGATCTTGTCGTTCCTCCTCCACCACTGGGCGCGGTTCCGGCGCAAGGCGAAGGGGTGGGGCTACAACCTGCTCGCCATCGCCGCGTTCTTCGTGATCCTCATCCCGGGGATGCTCCCGGGCCTCTTCCCGGGGGCGTTCGCGGATCTCTTCCACTCCCCGCCGGGCCGCCCCCAGGACAGCGTGCTCTTCACGTGGCTCTTCAACTACGGGCTCGTGCCGATGGAGGCGACGATGTTCGCCCTGCTCGCGTTCTACATCGCGAGCGCGGCATTCCGCGCGTTCCGCGCGCGGAACCTCGAGGCGACGCTCCTGCTCGTGGCGGCCGCGCTCGTGATGCTCGGCGCCGTTCCGCTCGGTGAGGCCTGGATCCCGGGCATCTCCGACGCGAAGCAGTGGATCATGGAGTTCCCCAACACGGCGGCGAAGCGCGCCATCATGATCGGAGTCGGTCTCGGCATGACGGCCACCGCCCTGAAGCTCATGCTCGGCATCGACCGGACTTGGGTGGGGAGGGGATAGCCATGAAGAACTTCCTGCCGATGCTGGGCCGGTTCGTCGTCGGCCTGTCCCGGATGGACCGGCGCTGGGTGTTCCTCGGCGTCGCGCTGGCGACCGTGATCCCCCTCAAGTACCCGATGCGCCTCCCGGTGCGCGCGACCCGGTACACGCAGATGGTGTTCGACGAGCTCGAGAAGCTGAAGCCGGCGAGCGACCCTGCCTCGCGGCCGCTGCTCCTCTCGATGGACTTCGATCCCGGCACGCTGGCCGAGCTGGGGCCCATGGCCAAGGCCGTGCTCCGACACGTGTTCCACCGGCACGGGGAGGTCGTCGTCATCTCCTTCCTGCCGACGGGCGCCGGCCTCGCTCGGGACCTCCTCGACGCCGTGGCCGCGGAGTTCAACCAGGAGGACGTGGCCGCGGGACGGGCCCCGAGCATCGAGGAGGGCGTGAACTACGCGTACCTCGGGTTCAACACGCCCTACGGGGCGGTCATCCAGTCGATCGGCGTGGACATCCGGGCGAACTACCCGAAGGACGTCCGCGGGGTCCCGTTGGACGACATGCCGATCTTCCGCAACGTGAAGAACTACAAGGACCTCCAGATCGTCCTCGACCTCTCGGGCACGAACATCCCCCAGGGTTGGATCTCGAACGCCGTCGAGCGCTTCGGCGCGCGCTTCGCCATGGGCGTCACGAACGTCATGGCCGCGGACTTCACGCCCTACATCCCCCTGCAGTCGAAGGGGATGATCGCGGGCCTGAGAGGCGCCGCCGAGTACGAGGAGCTCGTGCACGAGAGGTACGGGGATCCGCTGGGACGAGCCGCGGAGGGGATGGATCCCCAGTCCATCACGCACATGTACATCCTCCTCTTGATCGTCCTCGGGAACCTCGGCTTCTTCCTCGGTCGCAAGAAGGCAGGTGAGCGATGAAACGTCAGCTGCAGATCGCCATCGGGGTCGTGCTGCTCGGTCTCTTCGTGTGGTCGTATACGGCGACCGTGAAGACCGACGACGCGGCGACCTTCCGGGAGACGCTGGGAATGGTGGTCGCGGCGTGGCTCACGCTGATCATCCTCTCGTTTCTCTACCGCGACAATCCCGTCTACAAGGCCGCCGAGCACATGATGGTGGGCCTCGCGATGGGTTACTTCGCCGTCTACTACGCCTTCCAGGTCCTGAAACCGCGGTTCTGGGACAAGCTGGTGTACGGCCAGCTCGGCGAGGACGACGTCCTGTTCGGCAGCGCCGTGGTCTTCCGCTGGGCGCTGCTGGTCCCCGCGATCCTGGGCGTCCTCATGCTTACGCGCATCTTCCCCAAGGTGGCCTGGCTGTCGCGCTGGTCGATCGCCGCCACGATCGGCATCTCGTCGGGCCTCGCCATCCCCGTGACGATTCAGGCCAACATCACGACGCAGCTGGAGATCGCCACCATGCTGCCCATCCAGTACGCGAGCGCGCTGTACGGGACGGGCGTTCCCGCCGGCTTCACGCTCGTGCCGCTGTGGCAGATCGGCGTGCCGCTGCTGATCATCGGGACGATCTGCGGCCTGATGTACTTCTTCTTCTCCGTGCCTCACCGGGGCGCGTTCGGATTCGCGGCGAGCCTGGGCGTCTGGTTCCTGATGGTCGGGTTCGGCGCGTCCTTCGGCTTCACGGTCATGGCGCGCCTGTCCCTCTTCATCGGCCGGGCCCAGTTCCTGCTCCGGGACTGGCTGCACTTCCTCCCGAAGTGACGTTCGGGCCCGTCACGCCCGGCCGAGGAACCCGCCCTCCGTGGTGTCGATCTTGAGACGGTCGCCGTTCGTGACGTGCTCGGGGACCTGCACGACGTAGCCCGTCGAGAGGGTGGCGGGCTTCGTGCGGGCGGACTGGGACGCCCCCTTGATCGCGGGGGGCGTGTCGGTCACCTCGAGCACCACGTTCGGCGGGAGCTCGAGGCCCAGGATCTCACCGGCGCTGTGCCAGGCGATCAGGCCCTCCAGGCCGTCGTGGAGGAAGTTCGACTCCCACTGGAGCGCCTCCTTCGGGAGCTGGAACTGCTCGTAGGACTCCTGGTCCATGAAGTGGTAGGTCCCGTGCTGCTCGTAGAGGAGCTGGCAGGGGCGCCGCTCGAAGTCCGGGACCGGAAACGTCTCGCTGCCGCGGAACGAGCGGTCCGTCTTGAGCCTCGTCTTGAGGTTGCGGAGCCGGACGCGGGTGATCGTGGACGCCCCCCGTGCGGTGGGGGCCGAGACCTGGACGGACTCCACGAGGTGGGGGACCCCGTCGAGCTCCACGACGAGGCCCTTCTTCAGGTCGCTGGTCGAGTACATGGCCCCACGATGCCACGACCCGTGCGGGGAGACCACGAAGGCGACGGGTCGGATACCCTCGCGGGGTGATCCTTCGTCGTCCCCCGGCCCCGCGACCCCGGCGCGTCGTCGTCCCGGCCGTCCTCTCGACCCTCCTCCTCGTCGGGTGCGGCGGCGGCGGGTCGTCGGCGACCTCCTCGCCCCGGTCGATCGTCTACGTGGCCCTCGGCGCGTCGGATGCCGTGGGGATCGGTGCGGTGCCGCTCACGAAGGGCTACGTGTACGACCTCCAGGGCGACCTCGAGGCTCTGCCGGCGAATACCGCGCTGGTGAACCTCGGCATCAACGGGGCCGAGATCGGGCAGATCGTGGCGGAGGAGCTTCCGACCGCCCTCGCGGCCGACCCGGACGTCGTGACGCTCTGGACCGGTGCGAACGACGTGGTGGGCGGGGCCGACCCCGTGGCCTTCGGCGTCGCGCTCGACCAGTGCCTCGGCGCGCTCGAGAACGGAACGCACGCCCTCGTCTTCGTGGGCGACCTGCCGGACCTCACCCAGGCGCCGCGGTTCGTGAACGACCCGGACCCCGACGTGACGCCCGCGCGCGTCCAGGCGTTCAACGACCAGATCGCGACGGCCGTCCAAGCCCACGGGTACGTCCTCGTCCACCTTGCCTCGGCCGTCCTCACGAGCGACCTCTTCTTCGTGGACGGGTTCCACCCGAACAACGACGGCTACGCCCAGATCGCGGCGGCGTTCTGGGCCGAGATGCGCCCGCGGCTCTGAGCCGGCGGGCGCGGAGGCCGGTCCCCCGCGGCGCGCGCGCTACCAGCCGTCGAGCTCGTGCTCGATGACCCGCGCGGCCGGGTGGACGTGGAGGGCGTCGAGGAGCTTCAGGACGACCTCGCGCGCGTGGTGGGCGCTCCCGCTCACCGCCGCGAAGCCGAGGACGGCGATCCGGTGGACGTCCTGCTCGTCCACCTCCGCCGCCGCGACCGAGAACCGCTCGCGGGCCCGGTCGAGGATGCTCTTCACGACCCGGCGCTTCTCCTTCAGCGAGTCCGCCTCGGGGATGTGGAGCCTCACTTCGAGCGTCGCGACGTGCATCCGCGAGACCTCCGGTGCCCTCGTCAGCCGCGGTGCCGCTCCACGATCTGGTCCGCGACCCGAAGCGCGTTCGCGTAGATCGTGAACGTGAACGGCACGCTGCCGCCCGAGGGGAGGAAGGAGCCGTCCGTGACGTAGAGATTGTCGCAGTCCCAGACCCGGCACGAGGGGTCGAGGACCGAGCGCGCGGGGTCGTCGCCGAAGCGGCACGTCCCGCCGACGAGGTTCGTGGACTCGCCGCCGACCTCCGTCACGCGGAGGTTCTGCGCGCCCATGCGCTCGAGCACCTCGCGGCCGCGCGTCACCAGGAACCGCGCGCTCTCCTCGTCGCGGGGGTGGCGGACGATGCGCACGCGCGCGGCGGGACGGCCGTAACGGTCCTTCACGTACGGGTCGAGTCGGACGCGCCCCTCCGCCGTCGGCGTGTAGTCGCCGAAGATCTCGAAACGGAGGTGGGCGTTGTCGCGGAAGTACGACGCGAGCCGGGACTGGAGCGGGCGGCCCCAGATCACGTTCGTCCCCGTGACCGCCTCGCCGATCGCCGCCGCGATCGGGTTCGGATGCATGCGCAGGAACGAGATCGTCCCGCCCTTGCGGCGGCCGAGGGCGGGGTCGTCGATCACGTACCAGTCCTGGAGCCCGCGGTTCACCCAGGGCTCGCTCGACCGGAGCCACGGCCAGCGCCTCTCGAACGTGGCGTACGGGAAGTCGCCCCAGGCGCCCCCCGAGGTGCTGAAGAGGAGGTGGCGCCCCACGAGGTCGTTCGCGTTGCCGATGCCGTCCGGGTGTCGCGGACCGGTGGAGAGGAGGAGCAGGCGGGCGCTCTCGATCGCCGAGCACGCCACGACGAACACGCCCGCCTCGACGCGGCGCTCCTCGCCCTTCGCGTCCACGTACCGCGCGGCGACGGCGCGCCCCGCGTCGTCGGTCTCGATCGCGAGGACCGTGCACCCCGGACGGACCTCGGCGCGCGTCGTCGCGCGCGCCCGCGGGAGGAACGTCTCGCGGCTCGACCCCTTCGCGCCGGTCGTGCAGCCGTAGCCCGCGCACCAGCCCGAGTCGTTGCACTGCCGGCGGTCGTCCGTGTCCTCCGGCAGGATCGCACGGGGGATCGGGAACGGCTCGAGGCCCATCGCCCGCGCCGTCAGATCGACCTGGTCGGCGAAGGGGTGCTCCGGCGTCGGCGGGAAGGGAAACCCGCCCGAGCGGCGGTCCGCCCACCGGTGCTCCACGTGCCGGCCGGACACGCCGACCTCGCGTTCGACGCGGTCGTAGTACGGGCGGAGCACGTCGTACGGGATCGGCCAGTCGGCGAGCGCCGCGCCCGGGAGGTCTCCGAGCTCGCTCCGTTGCCGCAGATCGAGCGGCTTCGCGCGGAGGAAGTAGCCGCTCATCAGGTTCGACGCGCCGCCGACGGCGACGGCGTTCCACCCGTCGCGCGTGATCCACGCGCGGCGTCCCTCGGGCAGGTCCCGATCCCACACGTGCGGGTCGTCGGCCTGCGACGGGGCGAAGACCGCGCGCCGCGCGGCGACGATCTCGTCCTTCAAGAAGTCCTTCCGCGTGAACCACGCGCCCTTCTCGAGCACGAGGACCGAGAGACCGGCCTCGGCGAGCACGGCCGCGACGGGCCCGCCCCCCGCGCCGCTCCCCACGACGAGGGCGTCCACGGACTCGCTCACCGGTCGTCCTTCGCCTGGGGCCCGGCGCCGCGCGGCTGCCACGGTCCGAGCGGCCGCGGGTAGCCCGGCTCGAGGTCGGCCCACCTCCAGACCCGTCGGTCCGGGTTCCCTCCGTGCACGGGGTCGCCGAGATACGCCTCGAGCGCGAACGAGAGGAGCGCGCGGAGGACGAGCTGTCGCGCCCACGGGGTCTCGAGCGACCGGACGCCCTCGTCCTCGAGGTCCGGCGGGAGCGCGTCGAACGTCGCCGCGCCGTGCGCGGTCGCGTGTTCGTCGAGGAGGCGCGCACCCTCGTGCACGCGCTGGACGTGGTCGGGATCGACGCCGGGGTCCGAGAGCGCGCCGTCGAGGTACCCGATCGCATGCACGTCCCGGGCGCCGGGGAAGCCTTCGCCCGAGGGGAGCAACCGGTCGAGTGCGGCCTCGAGCGTCGCCCACTCGCGCGGCGAGAGGTTCTTCGGGGTCTCGTCCGGCGCGGTCGCGACGACCCGGCGGCGCCTCGTGGGGTCGGGGACCCCCTCGAACCACAGCCACGCGACCGTGGCCGTCGCGACGGTCTGGCAGAGCAGCTCCCGGCGGCTCGGCGCCGGCAGGTCGGGCCCGCGGGACGGCGCGGGCGGGGCGGCGTCGGACGACATCGTCGCGCGATCGTACCGCGGGCGCCGGCGCCCGCCGGGCGCGCGCGCACCTCGCCGGGGCCGGGGTGGCTACCGGCGGCGGATGAAACGACCGCGACCGGCCGGAGGCGCGTCGGGCACGATGCGGGCGAGGATCGTGGACGACGTGACGGGGCCCGGTCGGAGCGCCTCGCCGGCGAGGAGGAAGCCGTCTCGACCGTTTCGCTTGACGCGGAGGAGCGCCTGGTCGGCCTCGGCGATCAGCGCGTCGAGGTCGATGTAACGCGAGAGGCCGCGGCTCGCCGCACGCACCGCGACGCCGACGGAGATGGTGATTCGCTCGAGTCCGGGCTGGACGCGGTCCCAGTCGTGCACGCGGAACATCCGTACGAGCCGGTCCGCGAGGTCGCGCGCCTGTCGCTCGTCTACGCCGACCGCGGCCACGGCGAACTCCTCTCCGCCGAGCCGCGCCACGTGGTCGAGGGGGCCCGCGGCGTCGCGCATGAGGCGCGCCGTCTCGACGAGCACCGCATCGCCGACCTGGTGGTTGAACGTGTCGTTCACGCGTTTGAAGTGGTCGAGGTCGATCGCGAGGAGCGCGATCGGCCAGTCGAGCTGCACGATGCGCTCCTCCTCGAGCTGCAGCTTCTCCGTGAACCCCCGGCGGTTGACGAGACCGGTCAACGGATCGAGGTTCGCGCTCGTCTCGAGCCGTCCGACCCGCGCGCGGAAGCTCGTCGCGAACTGCTGTGCGAGGTACGTGCCGATCGAGAGGAACCCCGAGTGCACGACGAGCGCGCTGACCTCGTCGGCGCCGAGGCGCGGCGCGTTCACCATCGCGTCGATCAGGCCGGACAGGCTCCCCTCGAGGAGCGTCACGCCCCGGCTGGCGTACGCCCAGGTGGTCGCCACGTACGCGATGGTGGTGATC
This sequence comes from uncultured Planctomycetota bacterium, assembly GCA_963752285.1. Taxonomy (GTDB): domain Bacteria; phylum Planctomycetota; class PLA2; order PLA2; family JAEUHO01; genus CAVVXN01. Next base: position 1,925,517 of record CAVVXN010000005.1, on the reverse strand, counting down.
GCGGTGACGACGATCGCGCGGTGCGCGTCGAGGAGGAGGCCCCCGAACACGCAGGTGGTGAAAAGCAGCATGTAGAACGGGCTCGCGAGGCCGCCCGTCTCCACGCAGAGCACGACGAGGAGCAAGGCCATGACCCCGATCAGGCCGCCCTTCGGTCGCCGACCCGAGCTGGTGGGGAACTGCGCCAGCTCGTACCCGATCCACGACAGGACGAGGACGGCGCCGTACACGACCATCAGCTGGACCGTGAGCCTCGTCCCCGACTTGAAGAGGAGGCGCAGGAGCAGCTGGATCACCACCACCGTCGCGACCGCCGCGAGCACGATCCGGTAGTACAGCCGGAGCGCGCCCTGGGGGGTGGCGACGGGGGCGGGCGTTCGCGAGTCGGGCACGGGGACCCCCGGCGGCGAGGGCACCACCGCCCCGCCCGGGTAACGCCCGCCTATCGACCGGCTGTCGGCGACCGGTTAAGGCGAATCGGGGACCGCGCCGGTCTCCTCGGAAAGCCCGATTTCCCGGGCTGCGGCGCCGAGGCCTCCCGCCGGCCCGGGTGCGCCCCGCGCCGGGGCTGTCACCCCCTCCGCGCACGCCTCCCGGAGCCATTCCGCGTAGGCTGGCGAGGCGCCCTCGGGACGCAGGACCAGGAGCTCCACAACCTCGTAGGGGTGGAGCTCTTCGAGGCGGTTCGCGAGCGCCGGGAGGCGCTCGGTCGTCGTCTTCACGACGAGCATCGTCTCCGGGTCGTCGTTCACGGCGCCGCTCCACCGGTAGACGCTCCGAAGACCCGGGACGAGGTGGACGCACGCCGCGAGGCGCTCCTCCACGAGCGTCCTGCCGATCCTGGCCGCCACGTCGGGCGGCGCCGTGGACAGGACGAGGCGGATCGCGGCCGCGTCGGTGGGGGGCGCGGCCGGGGACGACGGTGTGGGCGGGGTGTTCACGGGCGGGGATGCCATCTCGTCTCCATCGGGGGCGCGCGTCCGACCGATGATAGGAAGGCCCTCGCCCAGGGACGCGCGTGTGGCGAGCGGAGGCGGTATGTGCGGGATCGCAGGCCTCGTCGGGAAGATCCGCACGAAGGTCGAGGATCCGCTCCACGCGGCGCTCCGTCGCCTCCACGAACGGGGGCCGGACGGGCTGGGCCGGGCCGACGGCCGCCTCGGCGACCTGCCGGTCGAGGTCGGGGTCCGCCGGCTCGAGCTCGTGGACCCCGGCGGGCCCGGTCAGCCGGCGCGACGCCCGTCGGGCGCCTGCCTGGCGCTGAACGGCGAGATCTACAACCACGTCGCCCTCCGCCGGGAGCTCGAGAAGGACGGCGAGCCGTTTTTCGGCGACGGTGACGCGGAGGTCCTCGCCGCGCTGCTCGAGCGGCGCGGGGTGGAGGGCCTCGCCGCGGTGGAGGGGAGCTACGCCTTCGCGTGGCTCGGGGCTCCGGACGGGCCCCTGCTCCTCGGGCGTGACCCCCTCGGGATCCGACCGCTCGTCGTGGCGCTCCTGCCCGAGGGGCTCGTCTTCGCGTCCACGCTCGACGCGATCCTCGCGACGGGGGCGGTGCGGCGCGACCCCGACTGCGACGCGATCGCCGACGTGCTCCGCGACGGGGTCGTGCCGAGCTGCCGCACCGCGATCCGGGGCGTCCGGCGCGTCGCGCCCGGCGAGGTCCTCGAGGTCCGGCCGGGCCTCGGTCTCGCCTCCCGGCGCGTGCCCGCCCCGGTGCTCCACGAGGACCGGCCGCACGACGTCCTCGGCGCGCTCCGCGCCGCGGTCCACGACCGCCTGCAGGGGCCCCGTCCGAAGGTCGTCTTCCTCTCGGGCGGCGTGGACAGCGCGATCGTCGCCGCCCTCGCGCGCGAGGAGGCGGACGTTCCCGCGCTGACGCTCACGTATCCCTCGCACGGCGCGGTGGACGAGACGCGGCGGGCCGAACGCACCGCGCGCCGCCTCGCGCTCCTGCACGTCGAGGTGCCGTGCCCCCGCGACGTCACCCCGTGGGTGCTCGGCGCCGCCGAGGCGTTCGACGAGCCCTTCGCCGATGCGAGCGCGATCCCCACGTGGGGGCTCTCCCTCGCGGCGGGTCGCCGCGCGCCCGTCGCCCTCACCGGCACGGGCGGCGACGAGGTCTTCGGCGGGTACCGCCGGTACTGGCTCCTCGGTTCGGGCCCGTGGCTCCGGCACGTGCCGGGCTTCGTGCGCGAGCCCGTGAGCATCGTCCTCGAGCGCACGCTGCCGTCGGGAGCGCGGCTGCTCCGCGCGTCGGGCGACCCGCAGGGGCTCTACCGCGGGCTCTTGCGGCTCCAGCCCGTGCCGGAGGTCCGCGCGCTGCTCGGCCCGCGCCTCGCGGGCGCGGGGCTCCCGGTCCCGCGGCCCTCGCCCCACACGCCCGCCGAGGCGATGGCGGACGACTTCGTGAACTACCTCCCCGACGACCTCCTCGTGAAGGAGGACCGCGCCCTCGCCGCGCACGGCATGGAGGGGCGGCACCCGTTCCTCGACCGGCGCGTGCGCCGCGCGGCCCACGACCTCGAGGTCCGCGGCGGTCCCGGGCGCGGCCGCCAGAAGCAGGTGCTCCGCGCGTACGTCCGCGCCGTGATCGACCCCGACCTCGCGCGCGCGCCGAAGCGCGGGTTCGCCTTCCCGGTGGACGACCTCTACCGGACCTCGCTGCGCGACCTCGCGGAGGACCTGCTCCTCGGCCGGCCGCTCCGCGAGCGGGGCTTCGTCTCGACGGCCGGCGCGGGCCGACTCCTCGGTGAGCACCTGCGGGGCGGCCGGAACCTCGGCGCCGTGATCCACGCGGTCGTCATGCTCGAGCTCTGGGCGCGACGCGTTCTGGACGGCGCGCCCGTCCGGCCCTGACCCCCGCGGCGACGCCGGTCACGAGGACCGCACGGCGCCCACGAGCTCGCCCACGACCTCGACGCGGCCGAACGGCACCGAGACCTGGATGCCGTCCACGCGGCCCTTCACCGCCTCGATCATCTCGATCGCGATCTCGAGGCCGACGCGACGCTCGGCCGCGGCGTCGCCCGCGGCGGCCATGCGCTGGAGCACGGCGTCCGCGACCTTGCAGCCCGGGACCTCCGTGTTCAGGAACTCCGCGTTCCTGAGGCTCGCGAGGGGCCAGATGCCCGCGAGGATCGGGATCCTCGGGCGGCCCAGGCGGTCGAGGAAGCGGTCGAGCGCCGCCACGTCGAACACGGGCTGCGTCACGGCGTACTCGGCGCCGGCGTCCACCTTCCAGCGGTAGCGGGAGACCTCGCGCTCCAGGTCCACCGCCGTCGGGTTCAGGCCGACGCCGATGACGAAGTTCGTGGACGCGCCGATCGGGTTCCCGCCGAGGTCGAGGCCGTGGTTCAGCCGTGAGACCAGGTTCGTGAGGCCGATCGCGTCCACGTCGAACACGGCCGTCGCGTCGGGATAGTCTCCCATGATCGGGGGATCGCCCGTGATCAGGATCAGGTCGCGGATCCCGAGCGCCGCGGCGCCGAGGAGGTCGGCCTGCATCCCGAGGACGTTGCGGTCGCGACAGCAGTAGTGGAGCACCGGCGCGACGCCCACCTCGCGCCGCACGAGCGCGGCGAGCGCGACGTGCCCCATCCGGGCGCTGGCCCGGGCGCCGTCGGGGATGTTGATGCCCGTGACCCCGAGCGCCCGGAGCGTCCTCGCCTTCTCGAGCACGCGACTGGGGTCGGCGCCGCGCGGCGGGAGCAGCTCGACCAGGAGGGGGCGCGTCCCCTCGGCGAGTGCCCGTCCCAGCACGGAGCGCTCCGCGAGGGGGCTCGGCTCGACGCCACGGGGGGAGGCCGGCGCGCGCGCCGGCGCGGGAGCGGCCCCGACGCCGACGGTCGCGCGGCCCCGGCGCACGGACTTCGCGAGCGCGCGGATGTGGTCCGGCGTGGTCCCGCAGCAGCCGCCGACCAGCCGGGCCCCGGCGTCCAGGAACCGGCGCGCGAACTTCTCGAGGTAGTCCGGCGAGCAGAGGAACATCGTCCGCCCGTCCACCTGGCGGGGCGGACCCGCGTTGGGCTGGACCGACAGGGGACGGTCCGTCACCTCGCGGAGGCGGTTCAGGACCTCGAGCATCACGTGCGGGCCGACGCCGCAGTTGACGCCGATCACGTCGGCGCCCCACTCGTGGAGCCGCGCGCCGAACACCTCGGGCGGCGTGCCGTACAGGCTCGCGCCGCTCCGGTCCACCGTCATCTGCACCACGAGCGGGTGGTCGGGCGCGGCGCGGCGGACCGCCTCCATGGCCGCGCGGACCTCGGTCAGGTCGCCGAACGTCTCGAGGAGGAAGGCGTCCACGCCGCCGGCGAGGAGCCCCTCGACCTGCCGGCCGAAGAGCGCGGTGGCCTCCTCGGCGCTCGTCGGGCCCCACGGCTCGATGCGGATGCCGAGCGGCCCGACGCTTCCCGCGACGTACACGCGGTCGCCAGCCTCCTGGCGGGCGATCCGCGCCGCGCGCTCGTTCAGCTCCTCCGTCCGCTCGGCGAGGCCGTGCCGCTGGAGCTTCACGGGGTTCGCCCCGAACGAGTTGGTCTGGAGGAGGTCGGCGCCCGCTCGGACGTACTCGCGGTGGACGTCGCGGACCAGCTCCGGGGACTCGAGGGTCACCTCGTCGTAGCAGCGGTTGATGTAGACGCCCTTCGCGTAGAGCATCGTGCCCATCGCCCCGTCCGCCACGAGCGGCTCGCGTGCCAGGCGCTCTCGCAGGTCCTCGTGCAACGCGGACTCCGGACCGGGAGGGCCCCGGGGGACGACCTCGGCCCCGTGCCGGGCCCGCCCGCGACGCCAAACCGGGGACGACGGCCCGGGAGTATACGGACGCAGAGGCCCGGTCCCGGCGCCGCGGCCGGGTATCGTGCGGCGCATGGCCCGTCGCCGTCCGCGCTTGCGAGGCGTGCTCGCCGCCCTCGTCGCCCTCCTGGTCCTCTACCTGCTGTTCGAGCTGAACCGCTGGCTCCCGGGCGGCTTCGCCGGGGGTGGCGAGACGGCCTGGCGTTCGGCGAACCTGCCGCGCCCCGATCCCACGCGCGTCCGCCCGCCGGCGGGCGAGCTGCCACGCCTCCCCAAGGAGGGCGTCCTCGTCCGCGTCCGCGCGCCCGACGGGTCCGCGCTGGAGTCGTGGACCCTCCGGCTCGGGGACAAGGCGGTCGCGTCGGCGGCGGGCGGCGAGGCGCGCGTACCGGGCGACGCCGACGGCCGCCAGGGCTTCGCGATCGAGGGGCCGGGCTCGCGTCGGACGGAGCACGGGTTCGCCTACGGCTCCGAGTGGGTGGTGCACCTGCCCGAGACGGCCGTCGAGGCGAAGCCCGCGGCGAACCCGCCCGGTCGCGCCGAGGTGGACGTGGTCGCGGCGGAGGACGGACGGCCCCTCGCGGGCGCCCACGTCACGGTGTCCGGCGAGGCGGGCGCCGCCGAGGGCCGGACCGACGCCGACGGGAAGGCGGGGCTCGACGTGCCGGGGACGCGCCTTCGGGTCCGCGTGGAGTCGCCCGGGCGGTTCGCGCTCGCGCGGTGGATGGACCCGAGGGACGGCGCGGCCCGCGTGGCGCTCGTGAAGCGCCGGGCCGAGGAGGTCCGGTTCCTGGACGCCGAGGACCAGAGCCCGGTCGCCGTGGACCACCTGCGCGTGATCACCAAGCAGGGCGAGGTCCGCTACGACGAGGGGGACCTCCTCGGCGCCGCACAGGACGTCCTCGAGATGGCCCGGATCCTCGGCGACGCGTCGCTCGAAGACGCCGTGCTCGAGGTCGGCGCCCCGGGGCACGTCGTGGTGCGCGTGCCGCTGGGAGAGGCTCCGGCGCGCCTCCTCCTCCCCCGCGGCCGCGCGTTCGACGTGCGCGCCGCCGACCTCGGCCACCACGCGCTCTCCGCGGGCCTCCACGTGGAGGTCCGGTACGTGCCGCCGGCCGGATCGGACGCGCCGCTCCCGCTCGAGGAGCCGACACCCGTGACGGTCCGTCCGTCTCCCGACGACGTGCGCGTCCCGGACGGCACGTCGGCCGAGGTCCTCGTCGAGGCGGACTACAGCGCGCCGACGGTCGTGCGGATCGAGGGGCGGGAGGCGGGCGGACGCCGCGTGGCCCTTCTTCCGCCCGGGGCCCGGGCGAACGTCCACGTCGTGGACGAGTCGGGGAAGCCCGTGGTCCGCGCCGAGGTCATCGTGCGCGGCGTGACGGACGGGGTGTCGTGGCGCCGCGAGGCGACGAGCGACGCGGCCGGCGTCGCCGACGTCCGCGACCTCCCGCCGGGGGGCGTGGAGGTGTTCGCGCACACGGAGGGGAGCGCGTGGGCGGCCGCCACCTACGACGTGGGCGCCGACGCGCCCCCGCCGACCCTCCGCCTGGCCAGGGGCCTCCCGCTCCGCCTCGTCGTGGAGGATCCCGGCGGGCTCCCGCTCCAGGGCGCACGGGTGCTGGTCGAGCGCCAGGGCGGGCTCCGATGGGTAGCGGACCCGGACGCGCTGCCGGCCCGAACCGACGAGAACGGGGGACTCGTCCTCCCCGACCTGCCGGCGGGCGCCTACGAGGTCGTGTTGACGCTCGCGGGGTATCGGGCGTCACGCGCCGACGGTCTCGAACCGGGCGACGCGGTCCACTTCCTGACCCTGGCCCCGACGCGCTGACGGACCGCATCCCACACACGGCGCCAGACATACGGAGCCAGAGCAATTCGTCCGAATCCGCCGCGGGCGATGCGGGTGGACGGCAGGGCGTCCCGGTCGGATCCGGGGGATGGCTCCGGCTCGCATCCGCCCCTCCCCTGACCCCGGGGCGCGTGCGGTGGGCGTTGCGAGCGGGCTAGAACAGCGTGACCCAGCGGGTGCCGCGCAGGTCGTCGCGGGCGCGCTCACGGACGGCGTGGGCCACCTCGCCGTCGGCGTTCAGGAACCGGAGCTCGAGCAGGGTCTTGATGGCGGTGAGGCCGCGGGCCCCGTCCACGTACTCGGGTTCGCCCGGCATCTGGTCGATCACCTGCTCGATCGCCTCGAGCGCGTCCTTGAACCGCGCCTCCTTCGCCGCCGCAGCCGCCTCGTCGAGGCGGGTGTTGGCCCACTCGTGCGCGCGGGTCGTGAGGTGTCTGAGCTCGGGGTCGTCGGGCGACGTGGCCGAGAGCTTGAGGACGTCGCGCCACGCGCCCCGGGCGGCCAGGTCGCGCACGTCGGGGCGTGCGACCGGCGTCGCGCGGGGGGCGGGGCTCCGGCTCCGCTCCCGGGTTCGCGGAGCCGTCACCTTGGTCGGTCCGACGAGGCGGACCTGGGGAGGCGGGAGGGGGCCCGGGGGGCGGTGGAAGTGGGCCGGCAGGCCGCACCCGCTCTCCGTCGCGTCCGAGCCGTCCGGGCTTCCGGTGAGCGCCGGGATCGCGGGCGGCGCCACGTCGTCCCGGGTCGGACGACGGACGAGGGTCTCGTCCCGGGACGCGAGCTCGCCGCGGACGGCCGGGGTCGGGCGCACCGCCGGCACCGGCGCGGGCGCCGGGGTGGCCGACCTCGTCGGGGTCGAGGCGTGGAGGGACGGATCGACAGCGGGCACGGGAAGACGCGGGCGCACGCGTGGGACCACGTGCGGCTCGGGTGCGGGAACGGGGTCCGCGCGGGCCGGCAGCATCGCCTCGGCGTGGCGCACGTGTGCGAGCAGCCGGTCGGCGTCGCACCCGCCCGAGAAGCCCGTGACGTACCCGCCGTCGGGCGTCAGGAACGCGACGAGCGGCAGCATGCGCGCCGACGGCTGTTCGCGCTGGAAGAGGCGGGCGAGGAACGGCTCGGGCTGGTCGCAGTCCGCGGCGAGGCCGACGGCGACGCGCGAGAGGCGCGACCGGACGCGCGGATCGGGGAGCACGGTCGAGACGAGCTGCTTGCACGAGCCGCAGATCCGCCGGCCGTACTCGACGAAGACGAGCTTTCCCTCCGCGCGCGCGGCCCGCGCGGCGTCGTCGAACCGCCGGTACCACGTGAGCGTGCCGCCGTCGTCGAAGTAGGGGTGCGACGATCGGCCGGCGTCGGCGCGGGGGGCGGCGACGACCGAGAGGACGGCGGCCAGCGTGGAGACGAGGAGGACGAAGGGAGCGCGGCTTCGCATGCGAGGAGCATCCGACAAGGGAGGGACAGCGGGAGGGCCCTCGTGCGCGTGCTCGTCGGGTGCGAGCGGCCGAGCGCGCCCGCGCGCCGGGTCGCGTGCTCGGGCCGCTCCTCGCGGGACGCCCCGCCACCGGGAGAGCCGAACCCTGCCCGGGAGGTCGGTCGTCCCGCAGGATGACTTGAGCGTGACGCGCCTACCGTCGCGACCGCCGTCGGGTCCCCGGATGCCGGGCAGCGAGCCCCGGCCGACGGAAGCCGTGGACGGACCGCGGACCGGACCTTCCACGCGACGTCTCACGGCACGTCGCAGGCGCCGGTCAGGAGAAGCGCGCGCCGATCAGGAGAAGAGAGCGCCCCAGAGGGAGCCGCGGAGGTTCTGGCGCGCTTCCTCGAGGATGCGGTCGCGCTCGCGGTCGCCGCGGGCGTCGCGGATGCGCTCGGCGTTGTAGACCGCGACGCCGCCCTTCTGGGCCTCGCGCCGCGTATCGTCGTCGGTGGCGCGGGTGAGGACGTCGGCGAGCGTCGCCTTCGCGCCGTCCAGGTCGCCCGAACGAATCTGGTCGGCCGCGCGTCGGAGCGCCTGCGCGGGCGACTCGCCCGCGTAGGACGCAGGCGCGGTCGCCGCGGTCGGTTCCGCGTCGCTCGCCACGTCGGGCTCCTCGGGCGCCGCCATCGCCACCACGGTGGCCGTCGGCTCGGGGGCCGCATCGACGTCGGCCGCCTCCGCGGGCGCCGACGCGTCATGGTCGGTCGTCGCCACGCCGGCGTCCCGCGGTGCGACGACCGGCGTCATGCGCCCCCCGCTTCCCGCCGGGGGCGCGGCGTCGGTCGTCGCGATCTCGGCGTGGGGCGCGTCGGGGAACAGCGACTCGAGCGGGGTCCACTCGTACTCGCCGTACTCGTTCAGCTGCGCCGTGCGCGTATCGGTTTCCGTGGCCGTGGGCCGCCAGGCCGAGGAGACCGGGTACAGGCGTCGGGCCGTCTCGAGCGCGTTCATGAGCTTCTGCTCGTCGGGCGGGCCACCGAAGCCGGCGAGCCAGCGCAGGTCGGGCGTCAACACCCCGACGAGGGGCATCAGGCGCTCGCGGGAGAGGTTCGCCTTGAGGATCTGCCAGGCGGGGTCGTTGGAGCCGGCGCTCGCGTGGACCATGTACCCGACCGCGTACCGCGAGATCCTCGAGCTCATCTCGGGGACGATCGTGTTGCGGAACTTCTCGCAGAGCCCGCACCCGGGCTGGGTGGACCCGACGAGGACGAGCTTCCCCTCACGCCGGGCCTCCGCCTGGGCGGCCGCGAGCGTCGGATACCACTGCCACGGCTGGCTCGGGGCGTAGGAGGAGGGGGCGGCGGGGGCCGACGGAGCCGGGCTCGGCCGGGCGATCGGCGCCGGGGGCGGCGCGGGCCGAGCGGCCGGCGGCGCGTAGGCCGGAGCGGGGCTGGGGCTCGCGTAGACGATCGGGCCCTGCGAGGCGGGCCCGTACACCGTGGCCGGAGCGGGTTGCGGCTGGCTCCGCGAAGAACACCCCATCAGGGCGACGACCACGCACAGCACGATCGACGTGCGCATCGGACAGTCCTCCCGTGGCCCCAGCCTCGCGGCCGGGCGGCCTCCCGTAGAAGGCCCCCTTCTATACCCGAGGGGGGCCGGATGGCGGTTGGCGGCGGATTGACAAGTTGACATCCCGCCGAGGACGCTCGCCTGGGCGTATGACATCCTGGCAGCGCCCGTCCCTACCTCAATCGGACGGCGCGCGCGCAAGATGAAGTGCCCCAACGGCTTCAGTCGAGGTCCGGCGGACGGCACGCCCTTGGCTAGACGCGCCCCCGAGGGACGGCCCCGTACCCCAGGAGATGCCCATGCCCGCCAAGCAGCTCGCCTTCGACCAGGAGGCCCGGGAACACGTCCGCGTCGGCGTGCAGAAGCTCGCGCGTGCCGTCAAGATCACGTACGGCCCCCGGGGCCGGAACGCCGTGATCGACAAGGGCTGGGGAAGCCCCACCTTCACGAAGGACGGCGCCACGGTAGCCGAGGAGGTCGAGCTCGAGAACCCCTACGAGGACATGGGCGCGCAGCTCGTGAAGGAGGCCGCGTCGAAGACCTCCGACGTCGCGGGCGACGGCACGACGACGGCGACGGTCCTCGCCGAGGCGATCTTCCTGGAGGCGCACAAGTACGCGGCGTCCGGCGCTTCGGTCGCCGCGCTCTCGCGCGGCATCCGCGAGGCGACCGACGTCGCGGTGGGCGCGCTCAAGAAGCTCTCGAAGAAGGTCTCGTCCGACAAGGCGCACGTGAAGCACGTCGCGACGATCGCCGCCAACGGCGACACCGAGATCGGCTCGATGATCGCCGAGGCGATGGACAAGGTGGGGAACGACGGCGTCATCACGATCGAGGAGGGGAAGACCCTCGATACGAAGGTGAACGTCATCCAGGGCATGCAGTTCGACCGCGGCTACCTCTCGCCGCACTTCGTGACCGATCCCGAGCGCATGCAGGCCGTCCTCGACAACCCCCTCGTCCTCATCTGGGAGGACAAGATCTCGGCCGCCGCGAAGCTCGTGCCCCTGCTCGAGACGGTGAGCAAGCGGGGGCGACCGCTCCTGATCATCGCCGAGGACATCGAGGGCGACGCCCTGGCGACGCTCGTCCTCAACAAGCTCCGCGGCGTCGTGCAGACCACGGCCGTCAAGGCTCCGGGGTACGGCGACCGGCGCAAGGCCATGCTCGGGGACATCGCGATCCTGACGGGTGCGCACGCCTTCTACAAGGACCTGGGTGTGGACCTCGAGAACGTGACCATCGACCAGCTCGGCACGTGTCGCCGCGCGACGATCGAGGCCGAGAACACCACCCTCGTGGACGGCGGCGGGTCGCAGTCGGACCTCTCCTCCCGTATGCGTCAGATCCGCCAGGAGCTCGAGAAGAGCGACTCGGACTACGACAAGGAGAAGCTCCAGGAACGGCTCGCGAAGCTCGCCGGCGGCGTCGCCCAGATCGAGGTCGGAGCCGCGACCGAGACCGAGATGAAGGAGAAGAAGTCGCGCGTCGAGGACGCGCTGCACGCCACGCGCGCCGCGGTGGAGGAGGGCATCCTCCCCGGCGGCGGCACGGCGTTCCTCCGGGCCGAGAAGGCCGTCGGCGAGTGGATGTCGTCGGGGGCCGTCGACGGCGACGCGCGGCTCGGCGCGAAGGCGCTCCACGACGCGCTCTCCGTCCCCGCGCGCACGATCGCGGCGAACGCGGGCTTCGAGGGCGACGTCGTCGTCCGCAAGCTCCGCGGCACGGCCCGGAACGAGGGCTTCGACGTCGTGTCGGGGAAGCAGACCGACATGTTCGAGGCCGGCATCGTGGACCCGACGAAGGTCTCGCGCTCGGCGCTCCAGAACGCCGCGAGCGTCGCGACGCTCCTGATCTCCACGGACTGCCTCGTCGCGAATCTCCCCGAGGACGACGAGGGCCCGGAGATGCCGGGCGGCATGGACGAGGACTACTGAACCGGAGCCGGCCCGGCGCGCGGAAGGGCGCGGCGGGCCGGATCGAAGACCGAGGATCCCGGACGAGACTGAAACCGTGATGGGACCGGCGCGCGGGGACCGCTCCCCGGCCCCGGCCCCGCGATGGAGACGACCGAACATGGCCATCCGCCCGCTCGATGACCGCATCGTGGTCCAGCCGATCGAGGCCGAGGAGAAGACGGCCGGCGGCATCCTGCTGCCCGACACCGCCAAGGAGAAGCCCCAGCGGGGCAAGGTCCTGGCGGTGGGTGAGGGCCGGCTCAACGACGACGGCAAGCGCGTCCCGCTCACCGTCAAGGTCGGCGACGAGGTGCTCTACGGCAAGTACGCCGGCACCGAGATCAAGTGGAAGGGGGACGAGCTCAAGATCCTCCGCGAGAACGAGGTGCTCGCGCTCTTCGAGTGAGCGCGCGCCCCGTCCGAACGACGACCGAGAGAGAGCCCTGACCCGACCCCCAGACCCGACGAGGAACACATGGCCAAGCAATACCTCTACGACACCGACGCCCGGCAACGCATCGCCCAGGGCGTGAAGGCGCTCGCCGACGCCGTCCGGGTCACGCTCGGCCCCTCGGGGCGGAACGTGATCTCCCAGAGGTCCTTCGGAGGTCCCATGGTCACGCGAGACGGCGTCACCGTGGCGAAGGAGGTCGAGCTCCCCGACCCGTTCGAGAACATGGGCGCGAAGCTCGTCACCGAGGCCGCCCAGAAGACGAACGACGTCGCGGGCGACGGCACGACCACCGCGACGATCCTCGCCGAGGCGATCTACCGCGAGGGCCTGAAGGCCGTCGCGGCCGGCGCCGCCCCCGTCTCCCTCAAGCGCGGGATCGACAAGGCGGTCGAGACCGTCGTGGCCGAGATCGGGAAGATCGCCCGCAAGGTCACGACGAAGGACCAGAAGGTGGCGGTCGCGACGATCTCCGCCAACCACGACGCAGACCTCGGCAAGCTGATCGCCGACGCCGTGGACAAGGTCGGCAAGGACGGCGTGATCACGGTCGAGGAGGGCAAGTCCACCGAAACCGTCCTGGAGTTCGTGGACGGGCTCCAGTTCGACAAGGGCTTCCTCTCTCCCTACTTCATCACCAACACGAAGGACCTCTCGTGCGAGCTCGAGGACGCGCACGTCCTCCTCCACGAGAAGAAGCTCTCGAACCTGCGCGAGCTGATCCCGCTCCTGGAGCAGGTCTCGCACGCGGGCAAGCCGCTCCTGATCGTGGCCGAGGACGTCGAGGGCGAGTGCCTCGCCGCGCTCGTCGTGAACCGGCTCCGCGGCGCGCTGAAGGTCTGCGCGGTGAAGGCCCCGGGCTTCGGCGAGCGCCGCAAGGCGATGCTCGAGGACATGGCCGTCTTGACCGGCGGACGGTTCCTGAGCGAGGACCTCGGCCTGAAGCTCGAGAACGTGCGGCTCGCCGACCTGGGCCGCGCCCACAAGGTGATCGTCACGAAGGACACGACGACGCTCAGCGAGGGCGCCGGCAAGAGGAAGGACCTCGAGCAGCGGATGGAGCAGATCCGCGCGCTGATCGAGAAGTCCACCTCGGACTACGACAAGGAGAAGCTCCAGGAGCGCCTGGCGAAGCTCCAGGGCGGCGTCGCCGTGATCAAGGTGGGGGCGAGCACCGAGACGGAGCTCAAGGAGAAGAAGTACCGCGTCGACGACGCCCTGAATGCCACGCGCGCGGCGGTCGAGGAAGGCATCGTGCCCGGTGGCGGCGTGGCGCTCGTCCGGGCGATCGAGGCGCTCGAGTCGCTCCGCGTGCGCGGCGAGGACGAGCGCATGGGCGTGGACATCGTCCGCCGGGCCCTCGAGGCTCCGATGCGGCAGATCGCCGCGAACGCGGGCGACGGGGGCTCCGTGATCGTGGACGAGGTCCGCACGTCGAAGCGCGGCGCCGACTGGGGGTGGGACGCGAAGGAGCACGCGTTCAAGAACCTGGTGCAGGCCGGCATCATCGACCCCGCCAAGGTCGTGCGCTCCGCGCTCCAGCATGCGGCGTCGATCGCGGGCATGATGCTCACCACCGAGACGCTGATCACCGACCTGAAGGACAAGGACAAGGTCGCGGCCGGCGCCCAGACGTAGCGCCGTCCGGCGGCGAGCGACCGGGCGCGCGGGGGCCGGGCGTCGAGCCGGCGTGGGGCGCGCCATCCGCGGCGTTCGATCACCGACGGCCCGTGGATCCGGCCTCGTCGAGGAGTAGGATCTCGTGACCACGTCGATGAAACGCGACTACTACGAGATCCTGGGCGTGTCCCGTCACGCGAGCGACACCGAGGTCAAGGCCTCGTACCGCCGGCTCGCCGTCCAGTACCACCCCGACAAGAACCCCGGAGATCCCGAGGCGGAGGAGCGGTTCAAGGAGGCGGCCGAGGCGTACGAGGTCCTGGCGCATCCGGAGAAACGGCAGCGGTACGACCGCTACGGCCACGAGGGCCTGAACGGCCAGACCGGTTTCGCGGACGTCCACGACATCTTCCGCGCGTTCGGCGAGATCTTCGGAGGCGACCTCTTCGGCTCGTTCTTCGGCGGGTCGCGCGGGGGGTCCGCCGGCCCCCGGCGCGGCGCGACGCTCGGCGTCGAGGTCGAACTCGACCTGGAGGACGTGGCGGCCGGTGCCCGGCGGACCGTTCCCCTCGAGCGCCGCGAGCCCTGCGACGCGTGCGGGGGGAGCGGCTCGAAGGGCGGGCGTCCGCTCGTGCGCTGCGGGCGCTGCGCCGGCGCCGGCTACGAGGTGTCCAACCAGGGGTTCTTCGCGGTGCGGCGGAGCTGCGCCGCGTGCGGCGGCGAGGGGATGGTGGTGGAGGACCCCTGCCCGACCTGCCGCGGGAGCGGGCTCGTCCCAAGGCGGCGCGAGGTCGCCGTAGACGTCCCGGCGGGCATCGAGGACGGCATGACGCTCAGCGTCCGCGGCCAGGGCGAGGCCGGCCCTCGTGGGGGGCCCGCGGGCGATCTGCACTGCGTCGTCCGCGTCCGGGAGCACCCACTCTTCGTCCGGAGCCCCCGCGATCCCGCCGACCTGTTCGTCGAGGTGCCCGTCCCGATCGCGGCCGCGCTCCTCGGCGGCGAGGTCGAGGTGCCGACGCTCGAAGGAGTCGAGAAGCTCTCGCTCGCCTCGGGCACCGCCCCCGGCGACACCGTACGGATGCGCGGCGGGGGGCTCCCGCGGCTCCGGTCGGGCGGGCGCGGCAGCCTCTACGTGCGCGTGGCCTACGACGTGCCGAAGAAGCCGGGGCGCCGGCTCAAGCGCGCGCTCGAGGGGCTCCGCGAGGAGGAGACGCGCGAGGTGGGGCCCGCGCGCCGCGTGTTCGGCGACCGTCTCGACGCGCACCGGCGCCGGCTCGACGAGCGCCGGTCCTCGGCCGAGGAGCGCGCCCGGTGACCGCGCCCGTGGACCCCCGCCCGCTCGACGACCGCGACGACGCGAAGTCGTTCGACGGCACGGGCTCCGCCGAGCCCCGCGAGGACGGCGCCGGGTTCGGGCCGGCCGCCGACGGGCCCGACCCGCGCGTGGCCGCGCTCGAGGACCGGCTCCGCCGGATGCAGGCCGACTTCGTGAACGAGACGCAGCGCATCCGGCGTCAGTCCGACGACCGCGGCCGCTACGCGATCGAGCAGCTCCTCTCGGACCTCCTACCCGTCTTCGACGCGCTCCACGCCGCGCGCGAGGGGTTCCAGGAACGGGCCCTCCATGCGTCGGGAGCGGCCGCGCCGACGGCCACCGCGGCGCTCGAGGGCTTCGACCTGGTCGAGAAGGAGCTCCTGAACGTGCTCTCCCGCCACGGCGTCGCGAGGATCGACGCCGCCGAGGGCGCGCCGTTCGACCCCTCACGGCACCACGCCATCGTGATGGTGGACCGCGCGGACCTCGACGCGCACACGATCGCGCGCGAGCTCCGGCCGGGCTTCACGCTCCACGACCGGGTGGTCCGTCCCGCGCACGTGGCCGTGGCCGCGGAGCGCGAGAGCGGGGCGAGGACTTCGGCCGCCGACCCGGATCGGGAGGACGGCGCGGCGGACCGGGAATCGGAAGAGGACCTCTGAGATGCCCACGTACGACTACGAGTGCGAGGCCTGCGGCCACACGTTCGAGCGGTTCCAGGAGATGACCGCGCCGAAGCTCAAGACCTGCCCCTCCTGCGGGAAGCGCAAGCTGATCCGGCTCGTCGGCACGGGGCTCGGCGTGATCTTCCGCGGCTCGGGCTTCTACGAGACCGACTACAAGCGCGCCGCCGCGCGGACCGGCGCCAAGCGCGACGCCTCCGATGGCGGGTCGGGTGGCGGATCGGACGCGGGCGCGGGTGGCGGCGCCGCGCCGGCCCCCGCCGCCGGGAAGAAGTCGGGCGAGGCGAAGGGCGGCCAGGACGCGAAGGCCTCCGGGACGTCTTCGTGAGCCGAGCCTCGCCGCGCGCCGGGACCTGTCCGATCTGCGCGCGCGAGCTCCCCCCCGGCGCGCCCGAGCGGCCGTTCTGCTCGAAGCGCTGCAAGTTGGTGGATCTCGGCCGCTGGCTCGACGGCGCGTACGTCGTCCCGGGGGAGGACACCCTCGACCTCGGGGACCTCGCGCCGCCCGAGGACGAGGACGATGACCGCTGAGACCGGCGCGCCCTTCCGGCGCCTCGCGGCCGACGGGTGGCTCGCCGGCCTCGGCGCGCTCGTCCTGGGCGGGCTCCTCGCGCGCCTCCCGGCGCCGCACCTCGCGGACCTGCTCCGACCGCTCGCCTGGATCGGCGCGCCCGCGCGGGACGCGTGGCTCTCGGACCGCGATCTCGCGCTCCTCGGCTACCTGCTCCTCGAGGCCGCGCTCGTCCTCGCGGCGTGGACGTACTTCGCGCTCGCGCTCGCGCGGACGGCGGCCCTCCGGCTCTCCGGCGCGCCCGCGCCGTCCCGCCGCGGCGCGCTGTCGTTCGCCCGCCGCCACCTCCCGGCCGCGTTCGGCGCGCGCGCGGGGGCGGTCCTGGCCCTCGCGCTGCCGCCGGTCCTCGCGCTGGTCGTGGTGGGCGCGAGCGGTCCGCGGGGCGCGATCCGGTCGCCGATCGTGCTCGACGTGCTCCTCCTCCTCCTCCTCGCCGCGTGGCTGTTCGCGGCGTGGCGCGTCTTCGTGGGAGGGTTCGCCCTCGTCCTCGCGGTCGCCGTGGAGGGATGTTCGGGGTTCGAGGCGGTGGACCGCGCGCTCACGTGGGCGCGCGAGCGGCCGCGGGAGGTCCTCGCGCTCCGGGTGCGGGCCCTCGGCCCCCGGCTCGTGGCGGCCCTGCGCGCGTCGATCCTCGCCCTCGGGATCGCGATCGTCCTCGTGTTCCTCCTCCGGGCCGTCGCCGGCGGGGCGGGCTTCACGCGCGCCCTTGCGGTGCTCGAGGCGACGGGCCGCCCGCCCGACGCCGCGCGTCTCGGCTCGTCGTCCCTCGACGTCGCGCTGGCCGGCGCGCTCGTCGCGGTGCTCGCCATGGCGGCGCTCCGGGTGCTCGCGGCGTTCTCCTCCGCCGTGGCCCTCGCGCGCGCCGACGCCTACCTCGCGCTCCGCGCGCGGATCGACCGGGTGGGGCCCTCGTACGTCGTCGCGTCGCCCGACCCGTGGCGGCACCGGGACGCCGAGGAGGCCGGTTTCCGTCTCGTCGGTCGCGTCGAATGACGGCGCGCGGCCGGACCGTCCCGCTGCTCGAGCTGTTCTCCTCGTTCCAGGGCGAGGGACCTCGCGTCGGCGAGCGGCAGGTCTTCGTCCGGCTCTCGGGCTGCGACCTCCGCTGCGCGTTCTGCGACACGCCCGAGTCGTTCCCCGCGCCGCCCGCCGCCCGGGTCGAGGTCGCGCCCGACCGCGACGACGAGGAGCGACCCGCGAACCCGGTGCCCGTGGACCGGATCGGTGCGTGGGTGCGGCGCCTCGACCGTCCCTTGGGCCTCCACCGCGCCGTCTCGATCACGGGCGGCGAGCCGCTGCTCTATCCCGAGGCCGTGGTCCGGATCGCGCGCGACGCGCGGGCCGGCGGGCTCCGTGTCCACCTGGAGACCGGTGGCCACCGTCCCGACGCGCTCGCGCTCGTCCTCGGCGACCTGGACGAGGTCACACCCGACCTGAAGCTCTCCTCGGCCACCGGCGCCCCGACGCCCTGGGACCGGCACGCGCGCGTGCTCGACCTCCTCGCCGCGTCGAAGAAGGCGCTCGCCGTGAAGGTCGTCGTCGCGTCGTCCACCACGCCCGCCGAGGTCTCGGAGGCCGCGGCCTTCGCCGCCGCGCGGTGCCCGGGCACGCCGTTCGTGATCCAGCCCGTGACGAAACGGCCGGACGGGCCCGGGCCGCCGGACGCCCTCGCGCTCCGCGCGCTCCACGCCGCGGCGGCCGGGCGGCACGCCGACGTCCGCGTGATCGGCCAGACGCACCGCGCGCTCGGCGTCCGCTGACCGAGGGTTCCAGCGGCCGACGCGCGCGCGGCCCGACGCGCGTGGGGACCGCGAGGTCGGCGTCGATCCCCGCCGGCGCGCCGCGTCTCACTCCGCGCCCGTCCGTACAATCGCGGGATGACGGGACGAAGGGACGGTACGGGCCGGCCTCGGAAGCGGCGGGACGAGACGGGGCGCAAGGGTCCGCGGCGGCCCGCCCCGCCGGCGCCCGACCTCCTCGTCCGCGACCCGGACGCGCGGCCGCCCGTCGTGGCCATCGTCGGCCGGCCGAACGTCGGGAAGTCCACGCTCCTGAACGCGCTCGCGAGGAGCCGCGTCGCCATCGTCGAGGAGACGCCCGGCGTGACGCGCGACCGCGTCGCGGTCCTCGTGACGCTCGCGGACCGGACCGTGGAGGTGGTGGACACGGGGGGCGTCGGGATCGTGGACCGCCACGGACTCGAGCGGGACGTCGAGGCCCAGGTGGCGCGCGCCGTCGCCGACGCGGACGTCGTGCTCTTCGTCACCGACGCGCGCGAGGGTCCGACGCCGCTCGACCAGGCCGTCGCCGCACGGCTCCGCGGCTCGGGCGCGCCCGTCGTCCTCCTCGCGAACAAGTCGGAGGCGTCGTCGGCGACGTGGGGCGTCGCGGAGCTTCACGGCCTGGGGTTCGGCGAGGCCCTCGCGGTGAGCGCGAAGGAGCGCCTGGGACTCGGGGAGCTCGAGGAACGCCTCGAGCGACTCCTCCCCGCGGGGCCGACGACCCCGCGCCGTCTCGATGCGCCCGAGCTCCTCCTCGCCCTGGTCGGGCGGAGGAACGCGGGGAAGTCGTCCCTCGTGAACACGCTGCTCGAGGACGAGCGCATGATCGTGAGCGACACACCGGGGACGACGCGCGACTCGGTGGACGTTCGTTTCGAGGTGGACGGCCGTGCGGTCGTCGTGATCGACACCGCCGGCATCCGCAAGGAGCGCACCGTCCAGGGGTCGCTCGAGTTCTACGCCCAGCGCCGCGCGGAGCGGGCCATGCGGCGCGCGAACGTGTCGGTCCTGGTCCTCGACGCGAGCGTGGACGTGGGGCGCCTCGACCGGCGCATCGCGGCGTACGCCGTGGAGCACCGCCATCCCGTCGTCGTGGCGGCCAACAAGTGGGACCTCCGACCCGAGGGCCTCAAGGCGCGGGCGCTCCGCGCGTACCTCGGCCAGGTCCTCCCGGGGCTCAAGGGCGCGCCGGTCGTCTTCACGAGCGCGAAGAGCGGCCGCGGCGTCTCCGCGCTCCTCGCCACCGCGTGGCGCCTCCACGAACGGGCCGAGGCGCGCGTGTCCACGGCCGACGTGAACAAGGCGCTCCTCGAAGCCCAGGCCCGCCGCGGGCCGCGCCCGCGCCACGGGCGCCGGGGACAGGCCTACTACGGCACCCAGGTCTCGAGCGCGCCGCCGACCTTCGTGCTCTTCGTGAACGACCCGCGTCTCTTCGACGACGCGTATCTGCGGTACCTCGAGAACCGGATGAAGGCCGCGCTCGGGTTCGAGGGCGTGCCGCTGCGCCTCGTGTTGAGACCCCGCGAGCGCCGCGAGCTCTGACGGCCCCGGCGTGGCGACTCAGCGCGTCGGGGCGGGCCGCGGGGGAGGCTCGTCCGCGCCGCTGTCCTCCATCCCGTGGATCCGTCGGAAGGCCGGGGAGAGGCCGCCGGGCAGGAAGTTCATCTGGATCCGCTCGTTCAGGAGCTGCTCCTCGTCCTCGACCCGCTCGGTCCGGGTCCACTCGGCGGCGCCGATGCTGCTCGGCTGGTCCAGATTGTCGTTGTAGTCCCGCACGATCTGCGCGTCGGTGGTGAAGTAGCCCGGCCGCCCGGACACGGGACGGATCGTCACGGTCGCCTTCTCGCGGAAGCCCTTGCGGCTGAACGGCTGGAGCGAGGTCTTGTACCGCGTCTCGATGCGGCCGGCCGTGGGGTCGGAACGGTCGAGGTCCGGGATGAACCCCTGCTGGTCGAGGGCCTGGAGCGCGAAGTCGTAGACGATCCCCTGGTTCGGCGCGGGGAACCCCTCGCTCGTGGCGGCGCCCGTGGGCTTCTGGGCCGTCTGGCAGGCGCCGAGGAGGAGGAGGGGAAGGGCCAGGAGGCTGGCCGCGAGGGACACGGGCCGCGTCTTCGCGCGGGCGCGCAGACGGGGCGGATGGGAACCGGGGGAGCACGTCATGGTCCGTTCGAGGCTCCCGGACCTCCGTCACTCGCGGGTCATGCCGGCGAGGGCCATCCAGCGGTCGTCCGGCCCGCGCGTCACCGCGAGCCACGCCGAGGCCTCCCCGCGGAGGCGGAGCCGGGCCCGCCAGCGCCCGGCGTCGTCGTCAACGCCCCGCGTCTTGATCTCGAGCGTCCCGACGTGCCGGGCCCGAAGCCACGCCTGGATCTCCCGGGTCCGGGCGGGGAGGACGGCGTCGATCCGGAGCGGGCGCCCCGGGGCCGTGGGGGGTGGGGCCGCCCCGACCAGGTACGCGATGCGGGGGTGGACGGGTGCGAGGCCCGCCGCGAGCGCGAGGTCCCCGACGAGGCCCGCGAGCGTCACGGCCGGGTCGGGGTCGAGGAGCCAGAGGCCCGGCTCGGGACGGCGCGGCGCGGGCCAGGGGAGGCCCGGGCCCTCGACGTGGAGGCCCGCGGGGAGCGCGAGGGCGCGCCGCGGGGCGCCGAGGCCGAGGCCGCCCGCGAGGAGACGCCGCTCGCGCGCGCGCCCGTCGAGCGACACGACCTCGAGCCGGGCGCCCGGGGGGACCGGGACTCGGGAGGCCGGAGGGAGCTTCAGCATCGACGCCGCGTAGCCCCCGAGCAGCGCGGGCCAGTCGCGGGCCGGCGGGTCGAAGCGCTCGGGTGCGCGCGTGCGCCGGCCCGTCGCCCGACGGTCCGGGTCGAGGAAAGCGAGCGGCCCGCGGCCGGTGGCGGCCCGCTCGACCCGGACCTCGACGAGCGGCGCCACGCCCAGCGCGCGCGCGTTCGCCGCGAGAAGGCACGCTCGCACGGGGTCCGGTTCGAACGCGAGCACGGGGCGGCCGGTGAGCGCGGTCGCGAGCGCATCGAGCCCGATCCCCGCCGTCAGGTCGTGGAGCCGGTCGGTCACGGGCCCCGGCCAGCGTCCGGCACGCTCCTCCGCGACGGGCCACGCCGTCGCCTGCTCGAGCCCGGTCCTCGTGAAGAGGAGCGTCTCGGCGTGCGGGCACCGCGCGCGCGCGCGGCGCCGGAGGTCGTCTTGCTGGAGCGCCGCGCGGATTTCGGTCGGGCTCGCGCCGCGGCCCTCGGGGCAGGCGGCGAGCGCGGACGCTCGCCGGTGCGCCGGGAGGTCGCGCGTCTCCTTCGCGGCGCGGAGGAGGTCCTCCCCGCGCGGGCTCGCGAGGGTTCGCAGGGTGGCCTCGTCCATCGCCACGCACGGTACTCCAGCGGCGCTCCGCCTCCGATCGCGCGCGCGGCGGGCGCGCCGTCTCCGACCCGACGGACCCCCGCCTTTCGCCCCGTTCCGGACCCCCGTCCCGCCCTCGTTGCCCGCGTATATTCTTGGACAAATCCACCGTCGGCGGGGGCCGGACGCGGGCGCGACGTCCGCACCTCCCGGGGGCCGGTGGGGTATTCGTCGCAAGGCGGCCGCGGCCGCCTTTGAATGGGCCGCCAACCCGGTTCCCCGGGCCGTGTGGACCCTCCCACGGAGCGCGCGGATGACGACGATCCTGGTCCAGGCCGGAAACGGGCTCGAAGCACTGCGAGGTGTGCTGGCGTCCGACCTCGGCGAGTACCTCCCCGTCCTGGTGATGTTCGGCTTCGCCCTGGTCTTCGCCGTGCTGATCTTCACGCTCTCGTGGGCCGCCGGCGCGAAGGCGCCCACGAACCCCGTCAAGGACGCGGCGTACGAGTGCGGCATGCCGCCGCTCACCGACGCGCACCAGCGGTTCAGCGTGAAGTTCTACCTGGTCGCCCTCCTCTTCGTTCTGTTCGACATCGAGGTGGTCTTCCTCTACCCGTGGGCGGTTCACTTCCGGCAGCAGCCCCTGTTCCTGCTGGGCGAGATGATCGTGTTCCTCGGGATCCTCTTCCTCGGCTGGTTCTACGTGATCAAGAAGGGCGCCGTGAACTGGTCGAAGGAGTAGCGGAGGGCCGGAAAGGACACGCCATGGAACCGCGAGCCACGTCCGACGAGCAGCAGGCTTCGAGCGCGAAGGCCGACGTCCTCGAGGCGTCCGGCAGCAGCGAGGGCTCGTTCCTCCTGACGAGCGTCCAGGCGATGGCCAACTGGTGCCGGAAGAACAGCGTGTGGCCTCTGCCCCTCGGCCTCTCCTGCTGCGGCATCGAGTTCATGGCCACCGCGGCGAGCCGCTACGACATGGCGCGCTTCGGCATGGAGGTCGCGCGCTTCTCCCCGCGGCAAGCCGACCTGATGCTCGTCGCGGGCACCCTCACGTACAAGATGGCGCACGTGATGTCGCGGCTCTACGACCAGATGTCCGAGCCGAAGTGGGTCATCGCGATGGGCGCGTGCGCGTCGTCGGGCGGGATGTTCCGGTCGTATCCCGTCGTGCAGGGCATCGACGAGTTCATCCCCGTGGACTTCTACATCCCGGGGTGCCCGCCGCGGCCCGACGCCGTGCTCGAGTGCCTGATGCAGCTGCAGAAGAAGATCGAGAGGGACCGGTCCTATCGCCTCGAGCTCCAGCGGCCCGAGGCCCGCGGCACGGGGCCGCTCCGGGTCGCGCCGACCTCGGGCGGCCTCTCCGGCGAACCGGCCCCCGTCGCCCTGGCGACGACCGACGAGCACTTCGCCGAGGAGGGCCCGCAGACGGGCGTCCGCCGCACGAAGCCCGTGGAGGAGGTCCGCTGACCGGCAGCGGCGATCCTCTCCTCCCGTCCGAACCGCGATCCGAACCGCTCCGGGACGACCACCGACGGCCATGAAACACGACCCGACCGAGAGCTCCATTGCGTACCTCGACGAGCCGCCCGAGGGCGCGCCCTCCGCGGCGGTCGCGGCGCTGTCGCCCTTCCACCCGCGCTGGTCCGAGCACCACGGCTTCCGCGCGGTCCTCGTCGAGAAGGAGGCCTTCTTCGACGCGGTGAAGGCCTTGAAGGACGCGGGCTGGTCCGGTTTCGTGGACCACACGGCCGTCGACTACCCGGCGCGCCGCCCGCGCCTCACCGTCCTCGTGATCCTCATGAACCGGGAGACGCAGGACCGCCTGGTGGTCAAGACCCGTACGGCCGACGGCGAGCCGGTCGCGAGCCTGACCCCGCTGTGGGAGGCCGCGAACTGGGCGGAGCGCGAGACGTACGACATGTTCGGCGTCGCGTTCGAGGGCCATCCCGATCTCACGCGCATCTACCTGCCGCAGAGCTACGACGGCTGGCCGATGCGCCGCGACTTCCCCCTGCAGGGACACCTGAGGTTCCGTGACTGACCGTCGAGCCGACCGACCAGGGCTCGCCCTACCGCCCGCCGCAGCGGGTTCCTTCGTCCGCCGGTCGCCTCGTGCCGTCCCCCGCCCGCCCGCGTGCCCCTCCGCCTCGTAGGTCCCGCCCCCATGAACGTCCC
Organism: uncultured Planctomycetota bacterium; assembly: GCA_963752285.1. Lineage (GTDB taxonomy): Bacteria > Planctomycetota > PLA2 > PLA2 > JAEUHO01 > CAVVXN01. The sequence continues at coordinate 1,901,974 of CAVVXN010000005.1, read as the reverse complement.
TCCCGAACGACCCCCGACCCTCCCGCCGCCGACCGACGCGCCGGACATCCGGCTCGAGTCCGGCGAGGACATCGGCGAGCGCATGGTGCTCAACATGGGGCCGTCGCACCCGTCCACGCACGGCGTGCTCCGGCTCCTCCTGGAGCTCGACGGCGAGCGCATCGTGAAGTGCGTCCCGGACGTGGGATACCTCCACCGGGGCATGGAGAAGCTCGGGGAGACGCTCGGCTACCACCGGTTCATCCCGTACACGGACCGGCTGGACTACCTGGCCCCGCTCTCGAACAACTGCGCGATCGCCCTGGCCGCCGAGCGCGCGTGCGGCATCGAGGCACCGCCCCGCGCGCAGGCCATCCGCGTGATCGTCTGCGAGCTCGCGCGGATGTCGAGCCATCTGCTCGGTCTCGGCGCGTACGCGATGGACCTCGGCGCGGTGACCGTGTTCCTCTACACGTTCACGGAGCGCGAGACCCTCTACAACTTCTTCGAGTTCCTGACGGGCGCGCGATTCACGACCTCGTACACCCGCGTCGGCGGCGTCGCCCGCGACGTCGAGGAGGGCTGGCTTGGCGAGGTGCGCGAGTTCTGCGCGGGGTTCCCGGCGAAGGTGGACGTCTGGGAGCGCCTCCTCACGAAGAACCGCATCTGGCGCCTCCGCACGGAGGGCGTCGGCCTGATCTCGCGGGAGATGGCGCTCGACTACAGCCTCACGGGCCCCGTGCTCCGGGGCTCGGGCGTCGCGTACGACGTGCGGAAGGACCGGCCGTACTTCGGGTACGAGCAGTACGACTTCGACGTCCCGTACGGCGAGCACGGCGACGCGTACGACCGCTACCTCGTCCGTCTGGAGGAGATGCGCCAGTCGTCGCGGATCGTGCAGCAGGCGATCGACAAGATCCCCTCCGGCCCGATCCTCGCGGACGAGCCGAAGTTCGTGCTCCCCCCCAAGGTCGAGGTCCTGACCGGGATGGAGCAGCTGATCCACCAGTTCATGCTCGTCACGGGCGAGATGGACACGCCGAAGGGCGAGGTCCACTCCTACATCGAAAACCCGAAGGGCGAGCACGGCTACTACATCCGGTCGGAAGGCGGCGCGGCGCCCTGGCGCCTCAAGATGCGCGCGCCCTCCTTCGTGAACCTCCACAGCTTGAAGGAGGTCATCCCGGGGCACATGGTCGCCGACGTGACCGCGATCCTGGGCTCCTACGACTTCGTGATGGGGGAGTGCGACAAGTGAACGCGCGCCACGTCCCGCCCGTCCCCTCCACCGAGATCGCCGCGTCGCGGACGGTTCCCGGCACGGCCGCGCCCGCCGTGGACCGCCCGGCGCCTCCGGAGCCGGTCGCGTTTCCGCCCGACGACCTGCGGGGGCTCTGCGACGGCATCGTCCGGCGGTACCCGACGCGCCTCGCGGCGCTGCTCCCGATCCTCCACGTGGCGCAGCGGCGTTTCGGTGGCTGGGTCTCGCCCGAGGTCGAGGCCGGCGTCGCCGCGTACATCGGGTGCTCCCCCGCGCACGTCCGCGGCGTGTTGTCGTTCTACGCGATGTACCACACCGAGCCCCGGGGCCGCCACGAGGTGTGGATCTGCCGCACGCTCACGTGCTGGCTCCGCGGCGCCGAGGCGCTCTCCTGCGTCGCCTACGAGAAGGCGGGGCTCGAGCGGCGCGGGAACAACCACCCCCAGACGGGCGAGGACGGCCGCTTCACCGTGATGGAGATGGAGTGCCTCGGGCTCTGCGAGGTCGCTCCCGCCGTCTTCGTGGACGGAGAACCCCACGTCGAGGTGACGCCGGACGAGCTCGGCCGCCTCCTGGACGCCTGCGAGTAGCCCGATGTCGAGCGCGAAGAGCTATCCCGAGACCAAGATCCTCTCGCGGAACTTCGACGTGGAGAACGCCTTCACGCTCGCGGTCGCTCGCGAGCACGGAGCGTACGCGAGCCTGGAGAAGGCCCTCCGGGGCCTTCCGCCCGAGAAGGTGCTCGAAGAGGTCAAGACGAGCCGCCTGCGCGGACGCGGCGGCGCGGGCTTCCCCACGGGCGTCAAGTGGAGCTTCGTACCGAAGGACTCGAAGAAGCCCAAGTACATCTGCGTGAACGCCGACGAGAGCGAGCCGGGGACCTTCAAGGACCGCTACCTGATGGAGCGGGACCCCCACCTCGTCCTCGAGGGCTGCCTGCTCGCCGCGTACGCGGTCGGCGCGGAACGCATCTGGATCTACGTCCGAGGGGAGTACCCGGCGTCGATCCGGCGCCTCGAGGCGGCCATCGAGGAGGCGACGAAGGCGAACCTCCTCGGCGAGCGCATCCTCGGCACCGAGTTCTCGTGCGACGCGGTCGTGCACGCCGGCGCCGGCGCGTACATCTGCGGCGAGGAGACGGGCCTGCTCGAGTCCCTCGAGGGCAAGCGCGGCCACCCGCGCATCAAGCCGCCCTTCCCCGCCGTGGAGGGGGCCTTTGGCTGCCCGACCGTGATCAACAACGTCGAGACCCTCGCGCACGTGCCGTGGATCGTGGAGCACGGCGGCGCGGCGTTCGCGAAGCAAGGGATCCCGCCCGACCCGGACAACCCCCGAAGCCTCGGCTCGTCGGGCACGAAGCTCATGGGCGTCTCGGGCGCGGTGAAGCGTCCCGGCCTCTGGGAGTTCGAGTTCGGGATCACCGTCCGGCAGCTGGTCTACGACTACGCCGGCGGGCCGCTCGACGGGCACCGCGTGAAGGCGGTCATCCCGGGCGGGCTCTCGATGCCGGTGCTCACGGAGGCGGAGCTCGACGTCCCGATGGGCTTCGACGACCTCCTCAAGGTGAAGAGCGGTCTCGGCACCGCGTGCGCGATCGTGATGGACGAGACGACGGACCTGGTCGCTGCGTCCGAGAACATCGCGCACTTCTTCGCGGACGAGTCGTGCGGCCAGTGCACGCCGTGTCGCGAGGGCTGTCACTGGCTCGAGAAGATCTACCGCCGGATCGGAGCGGGGCACGGCACCCCGGCGGACCTCGACCTGCTGGAGCACCTCTTCCCGCAGATCGAGGGGCGCACGATCTGCGCCCTGGCGGACGCGGCGGTGTGGCCGCTCCGTTCGATCCTCCTGAAGTTCCGTCCCGAGTTCGAGGCCCGGCTCGCCAAGCGCCCCGTCGCGACGCCGGCTGCCGCGGGAGCCCGCTGACGATGGCCGCCTCCTCGCCCAGCCCTTCCTCCACCCCGCCGACCTTCACCGTGGACGGTCGCGAGCTCCCGGTCGTGCCGGGCCGCACCGTGATCCAGATCGCGAAGGACGCCGGGATCGACATCCCGTACTACTGCTACCACCCTGGGCTGTCGATCGCGGGGAACTGCCGCATCTGCATGGTCGAGGTGAAGGGCAGCCCGAAGCCGCAGATCGCCTGCAAGATCTTGCCTGCCCCGGGGATGGCCGTCGAGACGCAGAGCGAGCTCGCGAAGTCCGCGCGCGCGGCGACGATGGAGTTCCTGCTCGTCAACCACCCGCTGGACTGTCCGATCTGCGACCAGGCGGGCGAGTGCCGCCTCCAGGACTTCGCGTACCAGGTCGGACAGGGCGAGAGCCGCTCGACCACCGAGAAGACGCACGGCCCGAAGAACGTGCCCTTCGGCGAGAGCGTGGTCTACGACTCGGAGCGGTGCATCAAGTGCACGCGCTGCGTCCGGTTCACGGACGAGGTCACGAAGACGCACGAGCTCTCGATGGCCGCCCGCGGCGACCACGAGATCGTGGTGATGTGGTCGAGGGGCGAGTTCGAGACGCGCTACGCGATGAACGTCATCGACCTCTGCCCGGTCGGCGCCCTGACCAGCCGCGACTTCCGGTTCAAGAGCCGGCTGTGGTTCATGGACTTCGCGCCGTCGATCTGCACCGGCTGCGCGCGGGGCTGCAACGTGGTCCTCGGCGGCCGCGGCGGGCGGTTCCTCCGGATGGAGCCGCGCGAGAACCCCGACGTGAACCAGTGGTGGATGTGCGACCCGGGGCGTCTCGGCTACGCGCACGTCAACTCCGCGAGCCGTCTCGCCGTGCCCGCCGTCCGCGAGGAGGGCGGCGCGTGGCAGCCGGTCTCGTGGGACGACGCGATCCACGCCGCGGCGGTCGCGCTCCGGGGGCAGAAGGGCGACGTCCTCGCAGACGGCGGCGCCACGCTCGAGGAGATGCGGCTCCTCCAGGACCTCGCCGGCGCGCTCGGCGGGCGCGCGCGGTTCGCGGGTCGGGTGGGCGACGACGGCGACGACTTCCTGATCGTGAACGAGAAGGCCGCCAACGCGAAGGGCGCCGAGATGCTCGGGCTCGCGCGGCAGACGGCCCCCGCGCCCGCCGCGGTCCTGGTGGTCGAGCGCGACGAAAACGTCCCGGCCGCGATGCGCGACGCGACCGGCGCCGTCGTGGTCTTCGCGACCGACCAGGCGTACCTGCCCGCCTCGGCGCGCGTCGCGCTTCCCTACGGCTCGTGGGCGGAGCGGGACGGCCTGATGGTGAACGTGGACGGCCGCGTGCAGGAGATGCGACGCCTCGCCGCGGTGGGCTCGCCGGACCTGCTCGCGGCGGACGAGGCGCTCGAGGAGCTCCTCCTGGAGCTCGACGCCGACTGCGCGCCGCGCGGTCGGGACGGCGTGCGAGACGCGCTTCGCGCGCTGCCCGCCTTCGCCGCGGCGCCCTGGCCCGTCGCCGAGGGCGTGGCCGCGACCGCCGGGAGCGCGTCATGAGTGCGTTCGTGGACCGGGCGCTCGCGCCGACCGTCGCCGGGATCTTCGACGTCTTCGCGCCGCCGGAGGCCGGCGGCAGCACGCTCGGCTGGGTCGTCGGGCGTCTCGTCCTGGCGTTCGTCGTCCTGAACGTCCTCCTTCTCGTCGCGGCCCTCCTCGTGTGGGCCGAGCGGCGGATCGCCGCGTGGATCCAGGGCCGGATGGGACCGAACCGCGTGGGACCCGAGGGCCTCCTCCAGCCCATCGCCGACCTGGGCAAGTTCATCTTCAAGGAGGACTTCGTCCCGGCGCACGTGAACCGCTTCATGTACCTGATCGCGCCCGGGATCAGCCTGATCCCCGCGCTGGTCACGTTCGCGGTCGTGCCCTACACGGGCTCGGTCGGCGAGGGCGCTTGGCACTCGTTCCAGCTCGCCGACCTCGACATCGGCGTCCTCTACATCCTGGCCATCGCGAGCCTCGGGGTCTACGGGATCACGCTCGGCGGCTGGGCGAGCAACGGCAAGTACTCGCTGCTGGGCGGCGTCCGTTCGAGCGCCCAGATGGTCTCGTACGAGCTCAGCATGGGCCTGGCCGTCGTCTCGATCGTGCTGGTCGTGTCGTCGCTGCGACTCGGCGACATCGTCGGATACCAGGGCGGCACCACGTGGCTGATGTTCCAGCAGCCCGTGGCCTTCTTCATCTTCCTCGTGTCGTCCTACGCCGAGACGAACCGACTGCCCTTCGACCTCCCCGAGGCCGAGCACGAGATCGTCGCCGGGTACCACACGGAGTACTCGGCGATGAAGTTCGCGGCGTTCTTCCTGGCCGAGTACGTGAACATGGTCGTGGCCGCCGCCCTCGCGGTCACCCTGTTCGCCGGCGGCTGGACGCTCTTCGGGCTCGAGCGCGCCGGATGGCTCGTCGGTCTCGCGATCTTCGTCGCGAAGATGGCCGCGTTCCTCTTCCTCTTCATCTGGGTGCGGTGGACCCTGCCCCGGTTTCGCTACGACCAGCTCATGCGGCTCGGCTGGGGCTGGTTCCTGCCGCTCGCCCTCCTGAACATCGTGTTGACGGCCGCGGCGCTCGCCCTCGACGCCGCCTGGGTGGCCTGGGTGCTGCCGGTCGTCCTGATCGCGGCCGGGCTGCTGGTCGCGTGGCTGGTGCCGCCCCGCGCGGCGGTGCCGCGGCTCGCCGAGAACGCCGCGCCGGCCGGTGAGGAGCTCCCGACATGACCGTTCGCACGAAGCCGGTAGACCGCCATCCTCCGACCTTCGCCGAGCGGCTCTACCTGCCCGGCATCCTGAAGGGGCTCAGCATCACGTTCCGCACCCTCTTCCAGCGGAAGGTGACGATGGAGTACCCCGAGCAGAAGTGGTCGGTCCGCGAGGGCTACCGCGGCGCGCCGGTGCTCGTCCAGGACGACGAGGGCCGTCCGAAGTGCGTGGCGTGCTCGCTGTGCGAGTACGTGTGCCCGCCCAAGGCGATCTACATCCGGCCCGGCGAGCTGGAGCCCGGGAACCCCGTCGAGCGCGGCCCCGAGGTCTTCGACATCAACATGCTCCGCTGCATCTTCTGTGGTCTCTGCGAGGAGGCGTGCCCCGAGGAAGCGATCTTCATGTCGAAGGAGTACGCACTCTGGGGCCCGACACGGCAGTCGTTGATCCACCACAAGGAGAAGCTCTACGAGATGGGCGGCGTCCGTCCCGACCCCATCAAGAAGTGGGCGCACAAGTAGGGCGCGTCCGGGTACGAGCAAACGGCCGCCGGCCCGTGGCGGGCCGGCCAGGGAGGCACGGGCGGGGCGCGAGGTCCCGCCGGTGAACGACCGATGAGCGAGGTTCTCTTCTACTTCTTCGGCGCGACGGCGCTCGTCTCGGCGACGCTCGCGGTGACCCGCAAGAACGCGGTGGCCGCGGCCCTCTGGCTCGTGCTGATGTTCTTCGGGCTCGCCGGCACCTTCGTGCTGCTCGAGGCGTGGTTCGTAGCCGTGGTCCAGGTGCTGGTCTACGCCGGCGCCATCATGGTGCTCTTCCTCTTCGTGATCATGCTGCTGGACCTGAGGAACGAGGAGCTGGCGATCCTCTCCTCGCCCGACTTCCGCCGGCTGGGGGTCGTCGCCGCCGGCGGGTTCCTCACGGTTGCGGTCATCGTGCTCTGGCGCTCTCGCGCGATGATCCAGCCGGCGGTCGCCGGCGGACCCGACGGGTCCGCGTCCGCCATCGGCTTCGAGCTCTTCAACCGCTGGCTGCTCGCGTTCGAGGTGACGAGCTTCCTCCTGCTCGGCGCCATCCTCGGCGCGGTGATCCTGACGAAGCGGAGGCTCACGTGACGTCCGCCCTCTGTGCGCTGCCGGCCCTCGGCGGGCTCGTGCCCTCGGTGCCCGGGCTCGCGACCCTCGCGACCGCCGTGCCCCTCGACCACGCCACCCTGCTCGCGGCGGCGCTGTTCGCGATCGGTCTCGCCGGCGTGACCTGCCGCAAGAACGTCCTCATCATGCTGCTCTCGGTCGAGATCATGCTGAACGCCGCGAACCTCATGTTCGTGACGTTCTCGAAGGTCTGGGGGAACCCCACCGGCCAGGTGTTCGTCTTCTTCGGCATGACGGTGGCCGCCGCCGAGGTGGCGGTCGGGCTCGCGATCGTGATCGCCGTCTACCGCCTGCGCCGTACGACCGACGTCAGCGAGGTGACGGAGCTCGGCGAGGTCGACTACGGACCCGTCGTGTACCCGCAGCTCGAGGGCGTGCCCGAGCACCCCCATCACGCGGAGGAGCCCCACGCCACGGGCGAGCCGGCCGAGACCGGCGACGAGCCGATGACGGCCAGAACCGGCGGGGAGGTCGTCCGATGACGAGCTTCCTGCCGCTCCTGGCCTCCGAGACCGTCCCCGTCGTGACCGGGGACTGGCTGCTGTGGGTCATCCTGTTCCTGCCCCTCGCGATCGCGGCCGCCGTGCTCGTCCTCCCCGTCCTCCGCCGCCGCGGTCCCCTCGCGGGCTGGCTCTCCGTCGCCGGCGTCGCCGTCTGCTTCGCCCTCACCTTCTTCGTGTACTTCCTGCCCGCGCTCCAGCACGGGATGACGACGCACGAGGCGATCGTCCCGTGGATCCACTCCGGCAACCTGGACGTGAGCTTCGGCGTGCGGCTCGACGAGCTCGCGCTGACCATGACGTTGGTCGTTACGGGCGTCGGCCTCGCGATCTTCGTGTACGCGATGGGGTACATGCACGGCGACGCCTCGATGGGGCGCTTCTACGGCAAGTTCTCCCTCTTCGTGTTCTCGATGCTGGGGATCGTCCTGGCGCCGAACTTCTTCCAGGTCTTCGTGTTCTGGGAGCTCGTCGGCGCGTCCTCCTACTTCCTGATCGGGTACTACTGGAAGAAGCACTCCGCGGGCGAGGCCGCCAAGAAGGCCTTCATGACGAACCGCGTGGGCGACTTCGGCTTCCTCCTCGGCATCCTGGCCGTGTGGGCCGCCGCGGGCCACTTCCTCGGCGTGTACACGATCGACTTCGAGGCGCTCCGCGCGGGCATGACGGTGGACGGGATGCTCCGCCCCGACCTCCTGTTCGGCAGCGCCGCCGTGGCCGCCGTGGCCGGGATCCTGATCTTCGCCGGCGCGATGGGAAAGAGCGCCCAGTTCCCCCTGCACGTGTGGCTGCCCGACGCGATGGAGGGCCCCACGCCGGTCTCCGCGCTGATGCACGCCGCCACGATGGTCGCGGCGGGCATCTACATGGTCACGCGGTCGTTCTTCCTCTTCGAGAACACCGCCTGGGCGCCGACGGCCGTCGCGTGGATCGGGACGATCACCGCCTTCCTCGCCGGCACGATCGCCATCACCCAGCGCGACATCAAGAAGATCCTCGCCTACTCGACCCTCTCGCAGCTCGGGTACATGACGATGGCGCTGGGCGCGGGCGCGTACACGGCCGCGATGTTCCACCTGACGACCCACGCCTTCTTCAAGGCTCTGCTCTTCCTCGACGCCGGCAGCGTGATCCACGGCTGCCACCACGAGCAGGACATCTTCAAGATGGGGGGCCTGCGCAAGCTGATGCCCTCGACGTACCGGACCTTCGTGATCGGCACCCTGGCCCTCTGCGGCATCGTCCCGATGGCGGGCTTCTGGTCGAAGGACGAGATCCTCGGGTCGATGCTGCACGCCGACCGCGTGGGCGGCCACCAGTTCCTCTTCCTCGTCGGCCTCATCACCGCGGGGATCACGTCCTTCTACATGGGCCGCGCGTGGATCCTGACGTTCTTCGGCGAGTACCGGGGACACGCCAAGCCGCACGAGAGCCCGAGGGTCATGACCTGGCCGCTCTGGGCGCTCGCGTTCTTCAGCGTGTTCATCGGGTTCGTCGGCGTCCCCGACAAGTTCCTCCCCGGACTCTCGAACCGGTTCGAGCACTTCCTCGAAGCCTGGCACACCGGCGAGGCCGCGGCGATGCACGTCCCCGTCGCGCTGCTCTCGACCGTGGTCGCAGTGGCCGGTTTCGTCCTCTCGTTCGCGGTGTACCGACGAGCGGCGCCGGGCACGGACCCCCTGCCCCGGCGGCTCGGGCCCGTCTGGACGCTGTGGAGCCGTCTCTACTTCGTGGACGACTTCTATCTCTGGCTGGTGCGCCGCGTCCAGCAGGGTATCGCCCACCTCTGCTGGCTCTTCGAGCGGTGGATCATCATCGGGTTCTTCGTGAACGGCACCTCGTACCTCGTGAAGGTCGCGGGCGATCGCACGCGTCGGATCGAGAACGGACGCCTGTCCGGGTACGTGACCGTGTTCTCTTTCGGCGTGGTGCTCGCCTCCCTCGTGGCGCTGCTCGCGTCGTGCTCGATGTGAGGAGGACGGACTCGTGAACCCCCTCGTGGTCATCCTCCTGGCGCCCGCTGTCACGGCCGGGGTGCTCTTCCTCGTCCCGGGGCGGAACAAGCGCCTCGTTCGCCTCGTCGCCTGGCTCGGGACCTCCGTGTCGTTGGCCGCCGCGATCTGGCTCTTCCTCGCGTTCCCCTCGACGCCCACGTCGGAGACGGTGGGGGACCACGGCTACAAGTTCGTGGTGGCCCTCCCCTGGGTCCCGTCGATCGGCCTGCAGTTCAAGCTGGGCGCGGACGGCATGAACGTCGCTCTGCTCCTGCTCACGGCCATCACGATCTTCACGGGTGTCATGGTCTCCTTCACGATCGAGGAGCGCGTGAAGGAGTACTACATCAACCTCCTCGCGCTCGTCACGGGCGTGTTCGGCGTGTTCTCCGCGCTCGACCTGTTCTTCTACTACTTCTTCTACGAGATGGCCGTGGTGCCGATGTTCCTCCTCATCGGGATCTGGGGCAGCACCACGGCGACCGTGGACCGCCACTACGCGACGATGAAGCTGGTGCTCCTGCTCAGCACGGGCGCCGTGATCTCGCTGGTGGGCCTGATCGCCGTGTACGTGCATACGCACTCGTTCGACATCGTGGAGCTCGAGCGGCTCTCGCGGGCCGGGGCGTTCTCGTCGGCCTTCCAGTACCTGTGGTTCCCCGTGGTCTTCATCGGGTTCGCGACCCTCGTGCCGATGTGGCCGTTCCACTCGTGGAGCCCCGCGGGCCACGCGGCGGCCCCGGCCGCCGTGTCGATGCTGCACGCCGGCGTCCTGATGAAGCTCGGGGCGTACTCGATCCTCCGCATCGCGTGCTCGTTCTTCCCCGACGCCGCGGTCCACTACCTCCCCTACGTGGGGGTGCTCTGCTGCTTCAACATCATCTACGGCGGGCTCGTGGCCGTCTGGCAGAAGGACCTGAAGCTCATGGTGGGCTACTCGTCCTCGAGCCACATGGGCTACGTGCTCCTCGGCGTGGCGTCGATGACGGTGATGGGGTGGGAAGGCGCCGTGTTCCTCATGTTCGCGCACGGCCTCATGACGGCCCTCACCTTCGCGCTGATCGGGTGGTTCTACGACCAGACGCACACGCGCTGGGTGGACGACCTCGGCGGGCTGATGCGCGTGATGCCGTTCGCGGGGACGTGCTTCGTGATCGCCGCGATGGCGTCCGTCGGACTGCCCGGCTTCGCGAACTTCATCAGCGAGTCGCTGGTGATCTTCGGTGCCTGGTCCGCGGCGTGGGGCGGCATGTCCTGGGCCTGGGTGCCCGCCGTCCTGGCGGTCTGGGGCCTGGTCATCACCGGCGTCTACCTGCTCCGGGCCGTGAAGAACGTCTGGTACGGCGACATGCCCGAGCGCTGGAAGGGCCTGAAGGACGCCCGGGGCGGCATCCAGCGCGCGCCCTACGCGGTGCTGATCGTCGTGCTCCTGCTCTTCGGGTTCTGGCCGCAGCCGATGCTCGACGTGGTCCACCAGGGCGTGGAACCGCTCGTCGAGCGCCTCGACGGGGCTCGGGAACGCGCGGCGCGACCGCGGGCGGCGCCGGAAGCTCCGGCCCCGCGGGCCGGCGAGGGGAGGTAGCCGTGGGCACGTCGCTCGAGCTGAATCTCTCCCTCCTCCTGCCGGAGGCGATCGTCGCCGGGACCGCGCTGGGCGTGCTCCTCGCGGAGATCCTCCTCCCGCCCGACCGGCGGAGCCGGGCAACCGGGCTCCTCGCGGCGCTGGGCCTGGGCGCCGCCGCCGTGTGGCTGCTGGCGGTCCGGCCCGAGGGGACGGCGCTGCGCCTCGTGGCGGCGCCCGGGGCGGACCATGCGGGCCAGATCCTCACGGCGTGGCGGTCGGACGCCTTCTCGCTCTTCGGCCGCGCCCTGGCCACGGTCGGCGCGCTCCTCGTGGTTCTCCTCTCGATCCCGTACTCGCGCCGCCTCGACCGCGGCCACGGCGAGTTCTACGCCCTGCTGCTGTTCGCCGTACTCGGCGTGATGCTCGTCACGGGCGTGACCGACCTGCTGACGCTCTTCATCTGCCTCGAGCTCGTCACGATCAACTCGTACGTGCTCGTCGCCTTCAAGCGAAACGATCCCAGGTCCACCGAAGCCGGCCTGAAGTACCTGCTCATCGGCGCCGTCTCCTCGGCCGTGCTCCTCTTCGGCATCTCGCTCGTCTACGGGGCGGTGGGCGAGGTCTCGTTCGGAGCCATCGCCGACGCCGTGCGCGCGAGCGCCCAGCCGACACTGCTCGGGATGGGTCTGGTCCTCGTGGTCGTGGGCATCTTCTTCAAGGTGGGCGCGGTCCCCTTCCAAATCTGGATCCCGGACGTCTACCAGGGCGCGCCGAGCCCCGTCACCGCGTTCCTCTCGACGGGATCGAAGGCCGCCGGGATGTTCCTCCTGCTTCGTATCGCGCAGGCGGTCTTCCTCCCCGCGGCGGGGGGACCGAGCGGCCCGCTGTGGATCTGGCTGCTCGGCGTCGTCTCCGTCGTGACCCTCCTATTCGGGATCCTGGGGGCGATCCCGCAGCGATCGGCGAAGCGCCTCTTCGGGTACTCGTCGATCGGGCACGCCGGCTACCTCCTCATGGGGGTCGCGGCGCTGGCGGCCGCCGGCAAGTCGGAGGGTACGGACGGGGCGACTGCGATCCTCTTCTACCTGCTCGCCTTCTTCTTCACGAACCTCACGGCCTTCACCGTGATCGTGCTCGTCTCGGCGTCCTCGGGCGGGCGGCACGAGGCGTGGGCATACCGGGGTCTCTGGAAGCGCTCGCCCTTCCTCGCCGTCGCGATGACGATCGCGCTCCTCTCGCTCGCCGGCGTCCCTCCCCTGTCGGGGTTCTTCGGGAAGTTCCTGATCCTCTCCAGCGTGATGGAGAAGCACCTCGTGGCGCTCGCCGTGGTGGGCGCGCTCGGGGTCGCGGTGTCGTTCTACTTCTACCTGCTCTGGATCCGGGAGCTGTTCGTGAAGCCGCCGGAGCCGATGCTCGAGGACGTGGGCGTCCCCGTCGCCCCCTGGGCGCGCGTCGTCCTCGCGATCGGGATCATCGCCATGCTGGGCATGGGGATCTTCATGGGCCCGTTCTACGCGTGGGCGGAGACCGCCGCGCGCTCCCTCGCGTCGCTCTGAGCGACGACCCGGTCGGGCCAGAGCCGCCCAGGGTCGCCGCGCGCGCGGACGCGGGGCCGAGCCGCATGCGCCACCCGCCACGGCGGCGGGCGCGGGGGGTCGCGGCCTCACGTCCCCGACCCCGTCACCCGCGGGACGCGCGACGGGCGGGAGGGCGGGCCGCGATCGGCCCTCCGGGGACCACCCGCGGACGCTTCGCCCGGCCGGCGCCCCGGGAGCCGAGTCCGTGCGCACTCGCACGATTCCCGACCCGAAGTGCGAGATCGCTCGCCGTTTGGCGGGTCCACGCACCTGGAAACCTGGTTGCGAACCGTTCTCAGGTCTGGCACGATGGGCCCCGATCGAAGCAGGTCCTGAGAGGCCATGGCCATGAAACCAGCCAAGATGGCGGGTTCAAGCGCCGGCCGCCTCGGGCGCTCGCAGGTGAGGGAGCTACGGTGGATACCGCGATACCGCCTCAGGTGGCCCGCACGTTGCAAGGTGCGCGGGCTGAGACGGGAGCGCCTGGCCACCGGACCCGCCCGGCTCGCGAGCAGGAAACCCAGTCCCCGGGCGCCCCCATCCGGGTCGCTTTCGGAGTCGGAGAGCCCATGTCGAGAGTCAGGTTCGTCGCGCTGCTGGTCGCCGGAACCCTCGCGCTCACCCTGCCGGCCTGCGGTGGGGGAGGGCAGGGACTTCGCACCCCGAGCAATCCCGTTCTCGTGGACAGCACCTCGCTGCCCCCGGCCGTCTCCGGCCAGGTCGTGAACTACCTGGTGGAGCTCTCGGGCGGGTGCGGCGGTCCCTACGTGATGAAGCTCATCCAGGGCGAGCTGCCGCCGGGCCTCCATCTCGACGACGAGACCCACAGCATCCGCGGGACCATCCTCGCCGACGGCCAGTACGACTTCACCCTGCAGATCGACGACACGGGCTGCAACCCGTTCTCGGCGACGCAGGCGAGCTTCTCGTGGAACGTCGGCGTGGGCCAGGTCGCCGTCGTGGACGTCCTGCGTGACGGCAACCCCGCGCTCGTCCCGCCCGGCGGCACGTCGTTCAACCCCGACTACCCGGCGCTCCCGACCACGGTCTACAACGAGACGACCTCTCTCCAGTTCGTGGTCGCCGGCGGATTCGGCCCCTACACGATGAAGCTCTACGACGCCCCCGGCGTGGACGACGGGAACCTCCCCCTCGGCATCGTGATCGCGTCGGAGTCGCCGAACCTCGTCGGCGCGCCGGTCGAGGTGAAGCCCGGCGGCGCCCCCTTCCTCCTGACCTTCGAGCTGACGGACTCGGTGGGGAGCAAGGGCTACTTCACGGTGTACTGGAAGATCGACACCCCGCCGATCATCGTCGCCTCCGAGACGCTCGCCGACGGCGTGTGCGGCCAGCAGTACAGCGACTCGTTCGCGGTCGCGGAGGGCGTCCCGCCCTTCAACCACGAGCTCGTCGAGGTGGCGCCCGCCGCCGGGTACACCTCCGACGTCAACCCGAACCCGACGAACCCCGCGGCGGACGTCCTCTACAATCCGGATGGGCCGCCGACCGTCAACCCGCCCGCTGCGCTCAACAAGATCGACGCGTACGTCTATCCCGCGCCCTCGGCGCTCGGCCCCGACTACGCGGTGACGAACCAGGGCGCGCCTCCCGAGGGCCTCTACCTGATCGAGGACACGGGCGCGATCACCGGCGTCCCGCGCCGGCGCGGGACATTCGCGATCAACTACCACGTTACCTCGGCGCTGGTTCCGAACTCCTTTGGCCAGCACGCCTGGAAGACCTTCCAGTTCACGATGGCGCAGGCGCCGTCGTTCACGCAGGACCCGTCCTACACGATCGAGGGCGCCTTCAGCCCGACCGCCCCGTACGCCCGGATCTCGGACTTCGAGCAGGGACAGGTCTACAACCCCGACGGGGGCGTCCCCGGCCTGCAGCTCCTGGCGAGCGGCGGGGTCCCGCAGGACGGACTGAGCGATCACCCGCACGCGAGCCAGATCGACGCCGACCCCGTCGTCGGGGAGAGTGCCGGCGCCTACGGCTGGTCGATCGACTGGCAGAACCCCGACGCCGGGGCCTCGCCGATCCCGCACGTCGAGTTCCTCTCCACGGGCGTGCTCCGGGTCGTGTCGGGCGAGTCCGACCAGCTCGCCACGCAGGGGTACCAGGCGTTCGCCGTCTCGGCGACCGACGCGGCGCTCCCGACGTCGCTCGCGGGCGTCTCGACCGAGGTCATCCGGACCTCGGTAGGACCGGACACGGTCGTCATCACCGAGTCCACGACTTCGTTCACGCTGGCGAACTCGACCTCCGCCACGAGCACGGGGCTCAACGACCCGGACCTCGACGTCAAGATCTTCCTCCCCTTCACGTCCGGCGCCGTCGTGCGGCGTCTGGACGACACGAAGGACATGGTGGGGACCGGCGCGAACCAGCTCGCGCTCCCGAGCACCGCCGGGAGCAACAAGACGCTGAAGGACGTGCTCGAGGGGATCGACATCCTCCGCGTATCCATCAACCCCACGGGATGGTGGAACGACAGCTTCAACATGAATCCGAAGGGCGCGAAGGGATTCACGCACGGTGACGCGAACAAGGCCTACGGCTACCGGGGCTACAACTACGCGTACGACTACCACAGCGGCAGCTACGTCTCCGCGTACGGGGCCAACCCCTCCACCACGGCGGTGGAGCTTCCCCAGTGCACGACGCCTGGCGTGACCGAGGACCGAGATCTCGGCGTCTACACGAGCGGCGGCCAGCTCTACGCGTTCGACTCGTCGAGCTACATCGGCGTGTTCATCGTCCGTCCGGAGTCGAAGATCTACGTGCCGATCGTGTTCGACAAGAGCTCGACGGGCTACTACTCCTTCGGCGACAACTGGGGGTACCCGTACTCGACGACGCCGTCGTCCACCCTCTTCAAGATCCCGCAGATGACGGTGAGCCCGGACGGGCGCTTCGCCGCCATGAAGCTCAGCCACGAGCAGTCGGTCCCGTACCTCTACAACATGGAGTCGGCGAACCAGAGTCGCATCGTGATCTTCACGTTGACCGGCGAGCGCATCGCGGCCTGGGGCGACAAGACGTACACCATCATCCAGACGGGCGCCGACGGCGGCTACTACTACTACTCGAGCTCGGGCGAGAAGCTCTTCGCCTCGAGCCTCGCGCTCACGAACGACCACCTGTACTACGTGTGCGGCTGCTACGGTTACACGTTCAGCGAGTACTACGGCTGGCGGTACGAGTGGGTCTACCGGTACGACGTCGAGGGTGGCGGCCTCGCCGGCTCTCTCCTCGCGAGCTCCGATCCGAACTGGACGAACACGTACGGGAACCCGCTGCAGCTCCCGATGCAACGCCTGTACTCCTGCTCCTACGGCTACCAGAGCGGCACGTACGGGTACATGTACGCGGACGTGACCCTCTACAGCGACGGGTACGCCGGGCACGAGGGGTCCGCGGCCCCCATGCCCTTCCGCGTGAACGCGAATGGCGACAAGATCGCGATCATCGCCGGGCCGACCACGAGCCTGTCCGGCGACTACACCGTGACGTACGCCCGGCACGTGTGGGTCGACGACCCGGGCGGGCCCGGTCTCGAGCGACTCAGCACGACCGCTCGACGTATTCCGTGGGGCGCGTCGCGGGGTACGCAGCTCACGTCGGGTCCGAACACGTCGTATTCGTACTGGTACGGCCAGCGGTCCGGCCCCGCGACGCAGGCCGAGATCTCCGACGACGGCCTCAAGGTCGCCGTCGTGGTCGAGCGGTACAACGGATACCTGTCGTACTCCGCGAACTACGAGTTCGGGTACGCCCGCGAGGACGTGATCGCGTACAGCGCGAACGGCGCGGACTGGAGCAGCGGAGCGACCGAGAGCCAGGTGACGGGTACGGAGAGCGCCTCCACCCCGATCTTCACGAACAACATCCTCTGGTCCTTCGGCGGCCTCGTCTTCACGGCCGACGGCGACGGGCTCATCTTCTGGGGCGGGGCGTCCAGCCTCGGGCCCTCGGTGGCGAGCTCTTCCTACTACTACAGCAGCCACAGCTACGCCGGGAGCCTCTACGCGTGGAGCTTCAGTGACGAGACCGTCACGCACCTCCTCGACTACGACGAGGGCGGGATGTCGGACGACCAGGGCACCGTCTACCCGACGGACACGAGCCAGGTGAGCCCGTCGTTCTCGAACGGCTCCTTCTCGCTCGCCAGGAACATCGGCACCGTCAAGCCGGTCGGCGGGTTCATGTCGCCGAACCGCGACTTCTACTACATCGTGACCCGCGGGGCGCTCAGCAGCTCCCTGCAGGAGGACACGCGGATCGTCGGGATCAACGTGAGGAGCCTCGACGCCTCGCAGTCGATCAACGGCCACTCGGACGGGTACGCCTTCGCCCTCGGCGGCACGAACTGGCCGCTCCGGCGGAGCTTCGTCCCGACCTACGGCTACAGCTCGTCGTACATGTACATGATGTACGGCATCTACTACCGCTACTACGGACCGGCCGGGCAGTATGGCTCGAACACGGTGATGACGAAGAGCGGTCGGGTCTTCTGGGGCTCGCACTACCAGGTCTTCGGGCCGACGCCGGCGGGCACCAGCTCGTACTACGGCGGT
Source organism: uncultured Planctomycetota bacterium (assembly GCA_963752285.1). GTDB lineage: Bacteria > Planctomycetota > PLA2 > PLA2 > JAEUHO01 > CAVVXN01. The sequence goes on along the minus strand of CAVVXN010000005.1, from coordinate 1,884,696 downwards.
CCGATCGAGTCCACGTACCATGGCGACGACATGGCGTTCGCCGGGCAGGTGGGCTACTTCGACTCGAACGTCGGCGGCGACCCGGAGCTCCTCACGGCGCTGCCCGAGACGCTCGTGAGCAACAACTACACCTCGACCACGTACCGTACGGTCAAGTACCTCGAGGCGACGGACGACGGCTCTTCGGTGGCCTTCGTGTACGCGCCGTTCTCGTCCACCTACTACTACTACCCCATCAACTGCGGCCACGAGCAGATCGGGCACGTGTACGGGATCCAGACGGATCCCACCACCGGCGCCGTGCTGGGCAAGACGGTCACGGCGGACGTCACGGGCAGCTTCGGCCGGGTCTCGTGCTCGATCACGCACGACACGACGGGCACGAAGCTCTTCTACGGCTTCGGCGACGCGAGCGACGAGAAGTCGAAGCACATCTACGCGAGCGAGTTCACCGGCGCCGGCGCCGGCACACCTCGGCAGTTCAGCTTCAGCGGCGACCCGAAGCGCTACAACGTGCTCCACGCGGGGCGCTGACACGAGCCGTAGGGGGTCCCCGCTCGGCGGGGACCTCCACCTCCTCCGGGGGCCGGCGTCTTCTCGGCGCCGGCCCCTGTCCGTCTCGGCGGGGAGAGCGGAGGGGAGGGACCGGCCCCGGCGACTGTGTGCGTCCTCCGGCGTCGCGAGGATCGGGGCGGGGGTAGAGTCGGGGGACCGCTCGGACGGAGGCCCGCATGCGCTCGTTGGTCCTCCTCTTCGCCCTGCTCGCCCTGGCGGGCGTCGGCTACCTCCTCCTCCACCCCGGCGGGCCGACGACGCCCTACGAAGGCGCACCGATCGACGAGGGTCCGGGGAGCGCGCCGCGTGCGCGGACGGACGACGTGCCGCGCGGGGACTGGGGCCCCCGCGTCGCGGTTCTCCCCCCCGGACGCATGCCCCACGAGCAGCAGGGAGAGATCCTGGCACCGCACACGCCGCTCTCGATCCCGAGCGTGCGCGACGGGCAGGCTCCGCGCGGGAAGGAGCTGATCGCGGCGCTCTCGAAGGTCATGCGGCTTCGTTTCCGCGAGGCGTCCGACCAGACCGCGATGGAGAAGGTGGAGCTTCCGGAGCCGTGGTACGGACGGCGGGACCTGCCGGTGCAGGAGGTCATCGACTACCTGGGCTCCCAGGGCTTCGACCACCTCCCGTTCGGGGAGACGTTCGTCTGGTTCCTGCGGCCCGACCACCGCCCGATGCCCGCCCGGCCGCCGGGCGCCGGCGCGCCCACCCCGGGTCCGGAGCCCGAGCCTGTGCGGCCGCCCGAGCCGCCCGGGGATCGCTGAGCCGACGCTCACGAGACGCGCCGCCCGCGGGCGGGGACGGCGGGCGGGGACGGCGGGCGGCGACCCGGGTTCGCCGTCGATCGGCGCACCTCCTTCCCCGCGTCGGCGGAACGGGTGACCGGGAGTAGCATCCGCCCCGTGGCCGGCGCGCGTGTCTGGTACGGCGAGCAGCGGCTCGATCTCGACCTTCCCGCGGGCACCGAGGTCCTCGAGGTGGCGCCGCCGCGCGTCGAAGACGCGCCCGACGCTCTCGCCCTCGTCGCCGCCGCGCTCGACCGACCGATCGGGAGCGCGCCGCTCCTCGAGCGCGCCCGGGGGATCCGGCGGGCCACCGTCGTCGTGCCCGACCCGTCCCGGGCCACGCCGGCCTCCGTCTACCTGTTGCCCGTCGTCGCGCGGCTCGCGATGGCGGGGCTCGCGCCGCGGTCCATCTCCGTGGTCGTGGCGCGGGGCATCCACCCCGCCGCGCCGCGGAGTGCCCTCGAGCGGGTGCTCGGCGCCGAGGTGATGGGGGCGCTCCGCCCCGTCCAGAGCGCTCCGATGGCGCCCGACCACAACGTGTCGGTGGGGACGGACGAGGAGATTGGCGAGGTCCGCGTGCACCGGCTCGTCGCGGAGGCGGACCTCGTCGTTCTCACGGGCGCGGTGGTCCCGCACCACCTGGCGGGGTTCGGTGGCGGCCCGAAGGCGTTCGTGCCGGGGGTGGCCGACCGGGAGACCGTTCTCGCCGCCCACCGCCTGACGCTGAGAACCGTGCTCCGTCCCGACGGCGCCGTGCGGTCGGTCGCCGGCCGCCTCGAGCCGAATCCCTTCCGCGACGCGCTCCTGAGGGTCGTACGGCGCTTCGACCGCGCGTTCCTCCTGAACGTGGTCGCCGACGACGAGGGCCGGATCCTCGGCGCGGCCGCCGGCGAGGTGGGCGGGGCGCACGCGCGCGCCGCCGCCCTCTGGACCGAGAAGCTCGGCGGCGTGGCGGCCGGGGCGGCCGACCTGGTCGTCGTCGGGGGGCGTGCACCTCGCGACCACGACCTGATCCAGGCCCACAAGGCCCTTCTCTTCGCCGCCTCGTGGGCGAGGCCCGGTGCGCCCATCGTCTGGCTCGCGCGCGCGCCCGGAGGCCCCGGCCACGTGGACCTGCTCCCGTGGTTCGAGATCCGGGGTCTGGATCGCCACCTCGCGGCGCTGCGGCGCGACTTCCACCCCTATGGCCTCACCGCCTACTCCATCCGCCGTCTCGCGAAGGACCACCCCGTGCACGTGGTCAGCCAGGTCTCGCGCGACCTGCTGCGGCCGATGGGGCTCCTCCCCGAGGACGGTCCCGAGGCCGCGCTGCGGCACGCGCTCGCGGAGGCGGCCGGGCCGCGCGTCGCCGTGCTCCCGGTCGGCGCCTGGTAGGGGAAGGCCCCGGGGGACCCCGCGGCCCGGCTCAGGGCCTGGCCGGGAACGCCTCGTGCAGATCGCGCCCGGATTGGCGTCGGATTCGGCGGCGACGAGGGAGCGGATCCGCAGGCGCAGCGCCAGCTACGTCGAGGAATTCGCGCCGGAGAAGCCGTCGAAGATGGCGGGAAGCCGGGATGCGAGAGCGAGAGGGATTCCCGGACGGGCCCTCAGTTCGTCCAGAGCCCGAGGACCTGGTCGGCCTGGTCGCCGTCGCCGTTCAGGTCGCGCGCCTCGTTCGGCTCGCTCCTCACGTACGCCCAGATGCTGCCGTCGAAGGACGCGGGGACGGAGAACTGCGAGCAGGGGAGGCCGGGCTCGAGGAGCGCCCCGGTCGGGTCGAACACCCTGAGCACGAACCCGAACGCGCTGCCGTCACCGTCCAGGTCCTGGCCCGTGAGGATCTCGGAGGCCGTGACCGCGATGCGGTTGTTCACCACGGCCGCGTGGACGGCGCCGGTTTGCAGCAGGGGGATACGCACCGCAGGGTTCGTGAAGCTGAAGTAGAAGGCGAGCGAGTCGCTCGTGTCGCCGTCGCCGTTCAGGTCTCCGTTGGCGGTCTCGGCGGCCATGACGAGGAGGCCCTTGTCGTTCCCCACGCCCGTGACCGGGATCGAGCTGCCGGCGACCTGGCCGGTCGGCAGGGGCACGAGCCCCGTGTTGTGCACGACCACGGGGAAGGAGCGCACGTCGAGAAGCAGGAGCACGAAGTCCGACGTGTCGCCGTCGCCGTTCAGGTCCATGTTGTTCGCGAACTCGGAGACGACCAGCGAGATCCATCCGCGCCCGATCCGGGCCGCAAAGCCGCCGTCGAGGGTCAGGCCCGTGTGACCGGCGAAACCCGGAGGCGGTGGGACGAGGGTCGCGGTGCTCGGCGAGGTCTGCACGTCCGTCACGTAGAGCACCTTCGTGTCCAGGACGTCGCCGTCCCCGTTCCGGTCGGTGACCCCCTCTTCCATCGCGGTGTAGACGGCGACCCCGTTCTCGAAGAAGAAGGTGCCCGCGCCCGGTCCGGCGTTGAGCCCCGTGCCGGGGAGGAAGAGCTGCTGGGTCCCGGCGGCGTCGTACAAGGCCGGGATGAAGTCGGTGTTGTCGGTGTCGCCGTTCAAGAACACCGGACCGGTCTGCGCCTCGTCCACGTAGTAGCCCACCCAGCCCTGCGCGGAGACGGCGACCTTGCCCGTCGGGTCCACGTTCGTGGCGAGATTCGCAGGCATCGCCATGGGGTTCGCGCCGGCGAGGGCGATGCGTCCGCCCGCGACGTTCACGATGGCGAGGAGCTGGTCCGTGAAGTCGCCGTCCCCGCGCAGGTCGATCCCGGGGGTGTTGCCCGTCCCCTGAATCGACTCGTCCACGACGTAGGCGGCGAAGGGGCCGTCGATCGACGTCACGAAGGGAGCGCCGGCGCGCGGCGTGTCGAGGAAGGGAAAGCTGTTCCCGAGCGAGTCGATGGACAGGAACACGTCGTCGAGCATGTCCCCGTCCCCGTCGATGTCCTGGTTGGCGCTCCCCTCCTTCGCCAGCGCGAAGTGACGGACCTCGCTCAGGGTGGAGACGGGAGTCGCCCCCCCCTGGAGGACGAGATTCGGCAGCGGGTTCACGACGGGGTTGATCACCGCTACGTAGCCGTCGAGCTGGTCCCCGTCGGCGTTGAGGTCCTGGTTCTGGTCCTGCTCCCGGAGGCCCCAGGCCAGCGAGTCCATCACGGGCCGGAGCACGAGCGGGATGCCGGTGTTCCCCGGGCTCGCCACGTCGGCGCTCAGGGTCGAGGGGGTGACGACGCCGTCCGCGGCGTTCAGGACCGTCATGACGCCGTCGTCGGCCAGGCCGTCGTTGTTCCGCGGCACGCCGCCTTGCTCGGCTTCTCCGACGCTGAACACCACCCCGGTGCCGGAGACCCCATACACGTTTCGGCGCGCCTGCGGAGTGACGCCGGCGAGGCCCGGGTACGCGAGCACCTGGACGCCCGGGGTGCTGACCACCGGGTTCGTCCCGTCGTCGGCCGTCGCGAAGAGGGTGTGGGGACCGAGGGGGATCCCCGTGGTGGACACCGTGCGCACCTGGGGGACGCCGTTGCCGTCCGGGCCGGTGAAGAGGACGTGCTGGTCCGCCGTCGTGAAGAGGTCCATGTCCTCGTCGATGATGAGCTTCACGGTCGCCGTGCGGTCGTCGTCCGCGACGAAGGCGACGCGGAGCAGGTCGCCCGGGATGAACGCCGCGCGGCTCGCCGGCGCCGTGATCGCGACGGTGGGGGGCGTGACGTCGGGACCGGGCGGGGTGGGCGTGGAGCCCCCGCCGCCGCCGCCGCCGCACGCGCCGAGGAGCGCCGCCGCGACCAGGGAGGCGGCGAGAGAGGGGAACGAGGGATGGCGGACGTTGGTCACGGCGATCTCCGCAGCTCGAGCCGGGCGGGGTGCCGCACGGCCCGTACCCATGTTCCCCCGGGACGGGGATCCGGCCCAATCCCCTGATTTGCAAGGGGTTGGGACGGTCCCCGAGGAGGGCGGGACCCTCGGTCGCGGTCTCGCCCGTGCGAATCCACACCGGAAGTCGCCCCGGCTTGCCGGCGGCGGGTCACCGCCGCGCACCGGCGCCGGCGAGGAAACAGCCGACCACCAGCCCGGCCAGCCGCGCCGGGGACGGCGCCGGGCGGCGCGCCGCCGCGTCGAGCGCCAGGCGGTCGGCCATGCCGAGCAGGAGCTGGACCGGCGCGGGACTCCGTCGCCCCCGCCCGCCCGCCTGGCGGCCCCGGGTCGCCGCCCCCGCTGCGGCCTGGACGAGCTCCTCGTAGCGCTGGCGCAGCGCCTCGACGCGCCGCCCGCGGTCCCCGGAGAGGGGGTAGAGGCGGCCGGCGAGGGCCGCCGCCTCCGCGGGGCGCGCCATCACCCGCCGGACGTGGTCGGTCACGAGCGCCCGGAGCCGCTCGCGGGCGCCCCGCACGGCGGCGGTCGCCTCGGCGGACGCGACCGCGGCCTGGAGCAGGCGGACCTCCACCTGGTAGACGAGGTCGTCCCGGCTCGAGACGTAGTGGTAGAGGGTCGCGAGCCCGATGCCCGCGCCACGCGCCACGTCGCGCATCGTGGTGCCGTGCCCGCCGCGCTCCCCCAGCACCCGTGCGGCCGCCTCCAAGAGCGCGTCCCGCCGAGCCGTGCGCGCCACCCGGTCCTCCTCTACCCGACCGGGCCGAGGCCCTCGCCGCGGTACGTCACGCCCGACGTCGGGGTCTCCATCAGGACGATCTCGAAGAGCGGGAGGCCCGCGCGCGCCAGTCGGTCCCAGATCCAGACGGCGATGTGCTCGGCCGACGGGATCGGGAGAACCTCGTTCAGGTCCCGATGGTCGAGCACCGAGAGCACCTCCGACTCGACGGCCTCCTTCAGGTCCGCGAAGTCGATCGCGAGGCCCGTCGCCGGGTCCACGGGCGCCTCGACCGTGAGCCGGAACCGGTACCCGTGCCCGTGCGGCCGGCGGCAGGGCCCGGGATGCGCCGGCAGGTGGTGCGCGGCCTCGAACGTGAATTCGCGATGAACCAGCACGGCCCCGGATTGTAGGCGCCTCGGCCCCGGCGACCCCGGGGGAGCGGGCGCGGCCGACCCGCCCCGTCCCGCGAAGCCTACCCGGCCGGCGGATTCCCGTACCATCGTCCCCGCGGATGTCGCTCCCTTCGATGCGCCGATCGACCCCCGTACCGACTCGACTCGCGAGGGTCCCCGCGGACCTCGCACGCCGGCCCCCGGCGGCCTCTGGGCCGCCCCCGCCGGAGAACGCCCGGCACCGGACCCCCTGGAGCCCCGCCATGAGATATCCGGTCCTCCCGGTCGCCCTGCTGGTCCTGCTCCTCGCGGCGCCGTCCGCGCACGCGAAGGAGAAAGTGGACGGGACGATCCAGATCGCCGCACGCCTCGACCCGCCCGATCTCGGGCCCGGCGGGAAGGGCCGACTCGTCGTCGAGGCGGTGGTCTCGAACGACCTCCACGTCTACGCGACCGAGAAGGGACAGGAGCTCACGTGGCGGGTCCTCCCGAGCGACTCGGACGCCGTCCGCTACGACGCACCCGCGGGCGACGTGACCTACACGTCCTGGAAGAAGGCGCCCGGCGACGTCACCTGGACCGAGCCCGTTCCGTACACGGACCCGAACTTCCCCGAGACCGGCCCGATGCCCGTGTGGCGCCCGGAGCACGGCTTCACGCTCTCCGTGCCGATCGAGATCGCGAAGGACGCCCTTCCCGGACTCGAGATCGGCATCGCGTTCGACTACAGCTCCTGCACGCCCCAGATGTGCTTCGACCGCGTGCGCGGACAGGAGGCGGTCGTGCGCCTCCGCGGCGGAGCGTCGGGGACGGCCGCGGGGGACGGGCCCGGCGCGCAGCCCGCGTCGGGGGGGCTCCCGCCGGCGTGCCCGCCGCGGACCTCGCGTTGCGGCAGCCCCTCCCCGCGCACGGGAAGGGCGTCACCGTGACGCTTCAGGTGGACGAGGAGGCCTCGATCGCGACGGTGCTGTTCACGCCGGATCGGGGCTACCACCTCTACATGCCGGGCTGGGAAGGCGGAGAGATCCCGGTCGAGGTCACGCCCCTTCCCGACGAGGGCATCACCTGGAACGAGCCCGCGTACGAGGACGAGGGCGACGAGATCACGAAACCCTACGCCGTGACGGTCCACTTCACGCGCGACGGCGGGAAGCGCCTCCGCATCAAGGCCTCGTGGCAGGCCTGCGACAACATGTGCAACTCCGGGGACGCCGTGCTGGTCGCGGAGTGGGTGGACGCGAGCGCCGTGCCGCCCGAGACCTCTCCGGTGCCCGTCCCCGTCACGCCTGCGGTCGAGTCGCCGCCGTCCGCGCCCCCGCTCGCGCCCGGAGAGAGGAGGACCGACCCGCCGACGGAGGAGACTCCGTTCCCGGTCGTGCACGGAGACGTGCTGCCCGGGGCGGCCACCGCGACCGGGACCGCGTTCATGGTGAAGGGCTCCTGGTTCGCGACGCTGCTCCTGGTGTTCGGGTTCGGCGTGGGCCTCGCGTTCACCCCCTGCGTGCTGCCGATCATCCCCCTGACGATCAGCGTCATCGGAGGGGGCGCGGCGGGCAAGGCGAGCCGCGGCCGGCTCACCGTCATGCTCACCGCGTACGTTCTCGGCCTCGCGCTCACGTACGGGGCGGCCGGCGCCGTGTCGGGCTCCCTCGGGAAGGCCGTGGACCTCGACGCCGCGTTCCGGATGCCCGTCGTCGTGTGGGCGATCGCGATCTTCTTCCTCGTCCTCGCCGCCGGCATGCTGGGCGTGTTCGAGCTGCAGCCGCCGGCGTGGATGGAGCGCATCCGAGGCGGCGCCGCGCAGAAGAGCGGCACGCTCCTCGGCGCGTTCCTCCTCGGCGCGCTCGCTGCGGTCATCGCGAGCCCCTGCACGGGACCCTTCGTCGTGGCCATGCTCACGTACGTCGCGACGACGGGCAGCGCGTGGACGGGGTTCTTGCTCTTCTTCACGCTGGGCCTCGGCATGGGCGCGGTCTTCTTCGCCGCGGGGTCGTTGAACCTCCTCGCGCGTCCGGGGCCGTGGATGGTGTGGGTGCGATACGCGTTCGGCGTGATCCTCGTCGGCGTCGCCCTCTACTTCCTGGCCAACGCCGGCGTGCTCACGCGCGTTCCGCTCTTCGTGGCCGGCTTCGCGATCGCGCTCTTGACGTGGGCCCTCGTCGAGCGCCACCTGGTGAAGGGCGAGGGCGAGCGCGTAGCGGTGGCGCGGAAGCGCGGCGCGCTCCTCGCCGTCTCGCTGGCGGTCGTGACCGGCGTCGTCGCCCACCTGACCGCCATGCCCGAGGAGACGCTCAGCTGGACGCGCGTGAAGGACGTCGCGGAGCTCCAGGCGGAGGTGGACCGCGCGCGTGCCCAGAGCCGTCCGGTGATCGTGGACGTCTGGGCCACGTGGTGCGGGAACTGCAAGGACTTCGACCACGTGATGGAGACCCACGCGTCGCTTCGGACGAAGCTCGCCGACTTCGTCCGGATCAAGATCGACGAGACGGACGACAAGCTCCCCGAGCTCCGCCGCGCGGTCGGTCTCCCGGAGCAGGGACAGCCCCGCATGGCGTTCATCGACCCGCGGGGACGGATCCGGCGGGCGCTCGACGTGGCGGGGTTGTTCCAGGGCGACGCCGACTTGAACGCACGGGAGCTGGAACGACGGATCGACTTCGTGGCCGGCCAGACCGGACCGGAGACGGCGCGCCGTCCGTGACGGCGCGACCGGAGGAGCCATCCACGTGGAGACGAGGGTCTACGTGGACGGGACGATCTCGCCGCCCGAGGAGGCGCGGGTCCCCGTCCTCGACCACGGGTTCCTGCTCGGCGACTCCGTGTACGAGGTGCTCTGGTGGCACCGGGGCACGCTCGTGCAGGAGGCCGAGCACTTGGACCGCCTCGCCGAGAGTGCAGAGCGCCTCTACATGGACCTGCAACACGACGCGGCCGCGCTCGGTCGCGCGATTCGCGAGACCGTCGCGGCCGCGGGGGTCGGGGACGACGAGGACGCGTACGTGCGGCTCATCGTCACGCGCGGCGCGGGGCCGCTCGGCCTCGACCTCACGAGGGTGACGCGCCGGGGTCTCGTCGTCATCGTCGCGCCGGCGGGGCGGCCCGACGCCCAAGCGTGGGAGCGCGGCATTCGCGTGGCCGTCGTGGAGCGGCGCCGGAATCCTCGCGTGTCGCTCGACCCCCGCGCCAAGACGGGGAACTACCTGAACAACGTCCTCGCCCTCCACGAGGCCCGGCTGCTCGGCGCGGACGACGCGCTCATGCTGAACGAGCGGGGCGAGGTCACCGAGGCGACGACCGCGAACGTGTACGTGGTCGTGGGCGACGCGCTCGCGACGCCGCCGCTCGAGGCCGGGATCCTCAAGGGCACGACGCGGACCCGCATCCTCTCGCTCCTCGCCGAGCACGGGGTCGAGGCGCGGGAGGAGCGCGTCGAGCGTGTCGCGCTCGACCGCGCCGACGAGATCTTCCTCTCGTCGTCCGTGCGGGGGATCCTCCCGGTCGTCGCGGTGGACCGCCGCCCGGTCTCCGGGGGGACGCCCGGCCCGTTCACGCGCCGGGTCCGCGCCTGGTTCGAGGCCGCGGCCGACGCCGAGGCGGACCGGGCACGGGCCGTGCGTCGTTGAGGGCCAGGCCCCCGTCGGGCCCGGAGGTCGGCGTGGACCGTCACCCGAAGGACACGCCTCGTCGCGGCCCCGTGGCCTCGTGGGCCCGCCGTCCCGGCCGCCTCCTCGCGGTGGCGTTCGCCCTCTTCGTCCTCCTCCTGGGGCTCGTCCTCCCGGTGGGGGCGATGTTCCTCCGGTCGTTCCAGGTGGTGGAGGTAGCGCTCCGCTCCGGCGGGACGCACCGCGCGCTCGGCGAGGTCGAGCACGTCCGGGACTCGCGCGGGGACTGGCTCTACGTGTACGGGGTCAAGACCCAGGCCGGAGAGGTCGAGCCGGTTCGGAAGAAGGAGAAGGACGTGGCCCGCGTCCGGACCGTCTTCTCGCTCGACCACTATCGGAACCTCCTCACGGACGCGCGCTCCCTCGGACTGCTCGAGCACAGCACCCTCCTCGCGGCGGGCGGCGCGCTCCTCGCGCTCCTGATCGGCCTGCCCGTCGCGTGGCTCCTCGCCCGCACCGACCTCCCGGCCCGCCGCGTGTGGACGGCGCTCGTCGTCGGACCGGCGATCCTCCCGCCGTTCTTCGTGGCGATGGGAGGCGTGCGCGCGATCGGGGGGAACCTCCACCGCTTCCTGGGTCTCGAGAACGGCGCCCTCCAGCTCACGAACGCCGCGATCGTGTTCGGGCTCACGCTCTTCCCTCTCGTCGCGCTCCTCGTGGGTCGCGCGCTCGCGGAGGTGCCCGTCGGACCGTACGAGGCCGCGCGTCTACTCGGCGGCCGCCGCGCCGCATGGCGCCGCGTCGTGCTCCCGGCGCTCCTGCCCGCCGTCTTCGGATCGATGACGCTCGTGTTCCTCCTCGCGTGGTCGGACTTCGGCGTGCCGGACCTGCTGGGGTTCATGATGCCGACCGGCTCGACCCCGGTGCACGTGTTCCCCACGGAGGTCCTGCTCCAGTGGAAGCAGAACGCGAACTCCGGTCGGGCCGTCGCGACCGGCGCACCGTTCGTCGTCCTGACGGCCGTGCTGCTCCTGCTGGCGATCCTGTGGCTCCGTCGTTCGCCCGTGGTGGCCGGCGGCGAGGGGCGCCGCGGCCGACCGCGAGTCCGCCTCCGCGCACGTGGGAAGGTGGTCGCCACCGCCTCGTTGATCCTGCTCCTCGCCGCCTCGCTCGTGCTGCCCCTCTACGGGGTCGCGCGGTGGGGCCTCGGCGCCGGCGAGACCGTCGCGAACCCCGGGGGCGGCCCGGCGCCGTCGGCGCGCGAGGGGCATCTCTTCGACTTCGCGAGCGCGTTCGCCCACACGCCGGGTGCCGGCGAGGACCTCGTGCGCTGGATCAAGAGCGGCCTCGGCGCGGCGCTCCTCGCGACGATCGTCGCGGTGATCCTCGTGCGGTGGGCGCGGGACGGAGGCCGTCTCGCGCGGGCGACCGTCCTCGGACTGGGCGCGATGCCCCTCGCCGTGCCGGGCCTCGTGTTCACCGTGGGGACCGTCGTCTTGTGGACAAGGCTCGACGTGCCGTTCGTCGAGCGCGGGATGACCCGGTCGATCCTCGTCCTGACGGCGCGGTTCCTCCCCTTCGCGCTCCTCGCCGTGTGGCTCGCGCTCCGCCAGGTGCGACGGGGCAACGAGGACGCGGCGCGGATCCTCGGCGCGGGCCCGCTCGTCCGGTTCGCCCGGGTGTGGGGGCCTCTCGCGGGGCGCGGCGTGCTCGGTGGCGCCCTCGTGGTCCTCGTCCTCGCGCTGCGGGAGATCGAGGCGGTGATGCTCGTGGACCCGCGGATCTACCCGCTCCGGATCTACGACAAGATCCACTTCTCGCGGCTCGCCGACGAGGCGAACCTCACGTTCGTCTACGTCGGCCTGGTCCTCCTGCCCGGCCTCCTGGCCGCGTTCCTCCTGGCCCGGCGTCGCGACGACGCCCGCTGACGGTCCCGGGCGTGCAGGCCCCCTCGGCCCGACGTTCTCATGGGTGCCGTCGAGGAGCCCCCCCCATGCGTCTGCTGTCCCGTCTCCCCGGCCGTCCGTACGCGGTCGCCGCCCTCCTCTGCCTCGCGTCCGCGGGCACCGCGCGGGCGGACGTCGTCGTGACCGCGGACGGCCTCGTGCTCGAAGGCGAGGCCGTGAAGGCCGCCGACGGCTCCGTCACGGTCACGACCGACGCGGGCGAGACGACGCTCGCCTCCGACCGCGTCCTGTCGGTCGAGCCGGGCGCGTTCCCGCGGCGGGCGCTCGAGGCCCGCGCGAAGGCGCTGGCCGCGGACGACGCGGCGGGCTGGTACCGCCTCGCGCTCGAGGCCGAGACCCAGGGCTTCGCGGACCTCGCCCGGCGCGCGTACGAGGCCGTGGTCGCCGCCGACCCCGACCACGCCGCGGCGCGCCGCGCGCTCGGTGAAGAGCGCGTGGACGGCCGTTGGGTGGACGGAGACACGGCGCGGCGGCGCCGCGGCCTCGTGCTCTACGGGGGAGCCTGGCTGCTCCCCGCGGAGGTCGAAGCGCGCGTGAAGTCGGCCGCCCCGACGGTCTCGGTTCCGGCCGACGATCCCGCGACGCGCTCCGCGATCCGCACGCTCGCCGGCGACGATCCCGTTCTCACCGCCGCCGCGCGCCTCGCGCTCGTTCACGTGCCCAAGGAGCGGCGCGTCCGCGCCGCGCTCGCCACGCTCTACGACCGGGACCCGCACGTGCGACTCGCCTCCGCGCGCCTCTTGGGGGAGATCGGCGACGAGGTCGCGCTGAGGCCGCTCATCTTTTCGGGCGCCCGCGACCTCGACGCCGACGTGCGCCGCGCCGCCGTCGTCGCCGCGCAGTCGTTCGGCAACGACGACACCGCCGTCCCGTTCGTCCGCGCGCTCGGTAGCGAGAGCCCGCGTCTCGTCGGGAACGCGGCCGAGGCGTTGGCCACGCTCGGCGACACGCGCGCCCTCGGGTACGTGGTGAAGCGCATCAGCGGGCACGGCGGCTCCGCGCGGAGCTACGTCGCGTTCCTCAACCAGATCTCGTACGTGCGCGACTACGACGTCGAGATCGCGCAGGCGAGCAACATCGCGAACCCCGACGTCGCGACGATCACGGAAGGCGTCGTGCTCGACGTGCGCGTGATCGACGCCGCGTACGAGCACACGTGGGTGGAGCCGATCCTCGTGGACACCGCGGCGAGCCTCGCCGGTCGGCGCTTCTCCGGCGCGGCGGACGTGATGGCCTGGTGGGCGGAGAACCAGGGCCGCTATCCCGGGTTCCCCGACGACGCGCCGGGGACGCACGCTCGCCCGCCGGTCCGGGCGCCCCGGGCGCCCTAGCGGGCGCGGGGCCGGCGGCCGACCTCGGCCGGGGGCGAGGCTTCGCCGCCGTCCTCAGGCCTTCGGCGCCTCGCCCTCGCCGGGCTTGGCCTCGCCCTCGCCCGGCGCGACGACCTTCCGTACGCGGACGCGGAATTTGGTGCGGACCTTGGGGAGGCCCATCACCGAGCGGCCCGCCTCGAAGCGCCCGTCCTCCGTGAGCTTCACGATTCGCTCCCAGCGGGACAGGACGCTCCGCTGGCGGGCGAGCGTGTTCTTCAGCTTGAGGCTCTTGTGGATGGACATGGCGCACCCAGGGGGAAGAGGCGGGCCACGACCGGCCCGGTCGGCGAGCCCAGGATGGTACCCCAGGTCCGGCGGCGCCCCGCGTTCGCACCGGGCGGCGGGACCGCGCTCAGCGCCCCCGGGAGACCACCTTCGCGTGGCTGAACGGGGCGGAGCCCCGGAGCAGGACCGACGCGTCCAGGTGGTGGATCCGCAGGTACTCCTCGGCCGGGGCCTTCTCCGTCCAGGGCCCGAGGTAGACGACGAGACCGCCCTCGGACGTGGTCTCGACCCGGAGGTTCTGCGCGGGAAGGCCGTGTACGCGCACGAGCTCGGCCTTCACCTGGTCCGGGTCGAGGGGACGCCCGGCGGGGTCGGTGCCGCCCATCCGGCCGAGGATCCACCAGGAGCCCGACGTCGTCTTCTCGAGGGTGGGACGCTCGGCCCCGTGGCGTCCGAAGCCGAGACCCACGGTGAAGGAGAGCGCGAGCAGGAGCACGCCGATCGCGGAGACGAAGAGGAGCTGGCGGGGCGCGAGGAAGACGCCCTCGAAGGCGCGGTCCTTCGACCGCGAGGCGCGGCGCTTCGACGGCCGCCCGCTCGAACCGCCCTCCACCGGACGGTGGCGGAAGACGTCGAGGAGATCGGTGGTCTTCTTCGGCAATGCTCTCGCCCCGGTCCCGGCCACGACCCGTGCGGATCCTACCCGACCCGATCGACGCGGCGCGACCTCGGCCGTCCCCTCGTTCGGTCGGCGCGGGACCCGTCAGGATTGAGCCGCGATCGCGCGGTTTCGGGTCCACAGGCTCGCGAGGCGAACCGCCTCCTCGAGCGACGACGCCGTGGCGACGCCTCGGCCCGCCACGTCGAACGCCGTTCCGTGGTCCACGGAGGTCCTCAGGAACGGGAGGCCCAGCGTGACGTTCACGGCCCGGCGCGGCGCGAGGGCCTTCACCGCCGGGAGCGCCTGGTCGTGGTACATCGCGAGGACCGCGTCGTAGGAGCCGGCGGCGGCGGCCGGGATGCACGCGTCGGCGGGCAGCGGGCCCCACGCGTCCACGCCGCGGCCGCGCGCGGCCTCGACCGCCGGCTCGATCACGTCGTTCTCCTCGCGCCCGAAGAGCCCGCCCTCGCCGGCGTGCGGGTTCAGTCCCGCGACCGCGATCCGCGGCCGCTCCGCCACGCCGAAGCGCCGGAGGTCGCTCGCGAGGAGCACCAGGCCCTCGGTGAGAGCGCCCATGTCGAGGAGCGAGGGAACGTCACGGAGCGGCACGTGGATCGTCGCCAGGGCGACCCGGAGGCGCGCGCCGACGAGGAGCATCAGCACGCGCGGCACGCCCGCGAGGTCGCAGAGCGCCTCGGTGTGACCGGGCGAGGTCACGCCCGCCTTCCGCCACGCCCCCTTCGAGATGGGCCCGGTCACGAGTCCCGCCACGCGGCCCTCGAGCGCGAGTCGTGCCCCCGCGAGCACCCAGGCGTGGCTCGCCGCGCCCGCCCGCGGGTCCACCACGCCGACGGGGGGGAGCGGCCGAAGCGGCGGGCCCGGCTCGAACAGGGCGACCGCGAGGTCCGAGGCCGTGAAGGCTTCCGGGCCGTCCACCCGGGGCGGGACGACCGCGCCCGGGACGAGCGCGGCGTCCCGGCGGAGCGCGTCCTCGCTCCCGAGCAGCAGCAGACGCGCGGGGAGCCGTTCCGCCTCGAGGAGGAGACGCAGGGCGATCTCGGGCCCGATGCCCGACGGGTCGCCCACACAGAGCGCGAGCACGGGCTTCGTCACGAGGCCCTCCGGGCCGCGTGCCCCCGTGTCGCGCGCCCCCGTGTCGCGTGCCCCCGTGTCGCGTGCCCCCGTGTCGCGTGGCGGTGCGCGGCGACGTCGAGGGGCAGGAGGAGGATCGCGAGGAAGATCACGAGCCGTCCGCAAGGCCGGCGCCCGGGGGCCGACGAAGCGACGGGAGCGGTGAGGAGCGGGCGCGCGAGCGCCCCGGGTCCGAGTGCCTCGGCGAGCGCCGTCCGGTCGCCCGCCCGGGGGCCCTCGGCCGGCGCGCCCCGCGCGAGGTACGTGAGCGTGAAGGCCCGTCCTCCCGCCCCCGCGGGCGTCATCGTGACCACGGCCGTCCGTCCGGGAGGGGCCGGCGGGAGGAGGAGGTCGCGCGTCTCGTCCGGGCCGTACTCGCCCAGGTCCACGGTCCGCGTGCCGCCGTCGTCCTCCGTCGTCTCCCAACGGACCGAGACCGGGGGCGCCGAGGCGCCCGGGGGGGCGTCGAGCCGGAGCCGCTCACCGTCCGGCGCGTAAAGGACGCTCGCGAGCGGGCCGGGAGAGAGCGCGCCCTCGGGCGCGCGGACGGAGCGGACCATCTGGACGAGGAGCCGTGCGGTGCCGTCCCACGCCTGGAGCCCCGGGTCCGAGTCGGGGAGCGCGAGCGCCAGCACGCGGCCGAGGCCCGGGCGCCCCGCCGCGAGCACGGGCTCTCGCGAGGCGCCGTCGGCCGTCGTCTCGCGGGCGAGGAGCAGCGCGGCGCCCGCGCGGACGTCCGAGGGCCGCGGGGGCGCGACCCGGGGGAGCGGCTCGGCGAGACCCTCCGTCGCCTCGTGGGGGCGCGTCACCACGAGCGGCGCGAGCGCCGCCCCGCCCCCGGCCGCGGCCGTCGTGTCCGGCCCCTTGGGCTCCGGCGCGGGGGGCGTGGGCGGGGGCGGGGTCGGCCGGGGCGCGTCGGGCGTCTTCGGAGGCTTCTCGCCCGCCGACGCCTCGGGAACGAGGCCCAGGGCCTTCGCCGTCTCGCTCCGGTGCTCGCGGACGAGCAGCGTGTCGTTCGTGAGGATCGTCGGCAGGGCGTCCTCCGTCGCGGCGGGCACGTAGCGGCCGCGCGGTGCCCACATCGCGACGTTTCGGAGCAGCGTGTCGTCGTGGTCGGGACCGAGCCCCACCGCCGTAATCGTGATGCCCTGCTTCGCCATCTCGCCGATCAGCGGGCCGAACACCGCCTCGCGGCCCGTGTGATGACCGTCCGTCAGCAGCACGAGGTGGCGGATCGGCGCGCTCTCCTTCGCCAGCACGCGCGCGCCCTCGAGGAGCGCCGCGTAGATGTCGGTGTTGCCGCCCGCCTTCACGCCGAGGAGCGACCAGCCCAGGTTGCCGATTTCGGAGACCGTCGTGGGGGGAACGTCGAGCGTCGCGTCGTCGGCGAAGGTCACGACGCCCACGCGGTCCCCCTTCGAGAGCGCGGCGGCGGCGCGGCGCGCGGCCTCGATCGCCATCTCGAGCTTCGGGCCCTCCATGCTGCCGCTGCGGTCGAGCACGAGGAGCAGGCTGATCGGAAGCGCGTCCTCGGGGCGCCGTTCGGCGTGGTGGCCCGGCGCGTCCTCCCGCTTGGGCTCGACGAACGGCGTCGGCGGCTGGGGCGTTGGGCTCGGCGGGGGCGGCGGCGGCGCGGCGGGCGGCGGCGGCCGAGGCACCAGGGGGAGCACGGTCACGAGCGGTCCCGTGGAGAGCGGATCCCACGCGGCGGCGTCCTCGCCCGCGAGCAGGACGAGTCCGAGCCCCTCCTTCACGCGCGAGACGAGCGCACGCTGTCCGTCCTCGCCCAGCGCGCGTGCGGACGCGGCGTCGAGGACGACCACCTCGGGCCGCAGGTCCGCGCCGTCGTGGGCGCGGCGATCGAGGGCCGCGACGAGAGCGGGCGGCTCCACGGCGTCTACGGGCCATCCCTCGGCGGAGAGCGCGCGTCTCACGGTCGCCCGCCGCGGGTCCACGACCGAGAGGAGCACGCGTGGCGGGCCCTCGACGAGGACGAGGCGTCGCGCGAGGCGCGCCGTCGTGGGCGCGTCGCGCGGTCGCGCCTCGATCGCGAGCTCGTGCGCGCCGGGCGGGAGGTCGAGGTCCTCGAACACGACGTCCGCGGGTCCGCGGGTCGCGTCGAGCGCGCGTGTCGTGACGACGTGGCCGTCGGCGCGGAGCTCGACGTCCACGGGTCCGGTCGCCGCGACCCGGGCCCGCACGTCGAACGGGCCCCGCGCCCGCGCGGGCGCGTCGATCGAGCTGAGCACCACGCCCTCGCTCCGGGGCGGCGCCTCGGAGGGGAGCGCCCGCGCGACGACGGCGAGCCCCGCCGCCTCGAGCGCGCGCGCCGCCGCGCCGAGCCCCGACAGGTCCCCGCGGCCGCTCGCGAGAAGGAGGACCTCGCCCGACTCGCCGGGCTCGAGCCGAAGGCCCGCCGCGCCGAGGCCCGCGGCCGGGCGCGCGCGGCCGGGGGTCGGGCCGGGCTCGGCCGCGGGGTCCGGGTCCTCGCCCGTCCCCGCCTCCGTGTCGCGCGCGACGTCGGTGAACGAGAGGGACGACACCGCCCACCCCTTCGCCACGGCCTCGGCGCGGGCCCGACTCCCGATCGACCGGGCCTCGCGTAGCCCGGCCGCGCCCATGTCCCCGGACCGCTCGACGGCCACGACCAGCCGGCGGCGCGCGGTCGGTGAGACGCGGTCGACCGACGGCCCCGCCCAGGCCAGGAGCAGGAGGGCCGCGACGGTGGTTCTGAGCGCGGCGCGGAGCAGACGCCGCCCGAGGGGCCCGTCCGCGCGGAGCTCGAGCAGGAGGACGAGCGGTCCGAGGACGAGGAGGAGCGCGAGCGCCGGCGCGTGGTCGAGGTGGATCACGGTCGGCGCGGGTCACGGTGCCGCCCGCACGAGAATGGGATCCGCCCACGTGACCTGGTCGTACATGAAGCTCATGCCGACGGCCTTCGCCTCGAGCACGAGCTTCTTCACGCCGGCGACGTCGAGCGGGCCGGTCTCGTGGGGCTTCTCGCCCAGCGCGACGTTCTCCGCGTGCCAGAGGACGCGGTCGTCTCCGAGCACGCGGAGGTTCACGACGCCTCCGCCGCGGGCTTCCACGTGGGCGAGGGCCGAGTCGTCGAGCCCGCACACGCACGCAAACCGTGCGTAGCCGCCGTCCAGCGCGATCGTGACCGTGGAGTCGGCGTGCGCGGCGAAGCCGTGCGGGTAGCGCGTGCCGTCGAGGACGAGGGGACACCCGGTGGGACGACGGTCGGCGCGGACGCGGTACCAGGAGTCCATGAAGCGCGTGTACGTCTCGCCCGACGCCTCCCGGTCGTTCCAGGGCGTGACGAAGGTCCACTCGAACGGGAGGTTCGACGCGTAGACCAGGCTCCCGCCCGAAGGTCGGAGCGCCACGACGCGCTCGAGCGGGAGGGTGAGCTCGAGCTTCGGCCGCGTGCGAAGGGCGAGGTGGAGCGACCCGCCCTCGAGCCGGGGCGGCGCGGCGCACGTGAAGCGTGCGCCCTCCACCGTCTCCACCTCGACCCCCAGGCCGTCGGTCGCGGGGGGGGCGTCGTTCTCGAGCTGGAGCACCGCGACGTCCGACCACGCGACCTGCCGCTCGTCCCCGCGATCGGTCTTGAGCCGAAGGCCCTGCCCCGACATGCCGAGGAGCAGACCGGTCACGGCGTCGCCCCCGACCAGGTGGACGACGTCTCCGTGCTCCCGGGGCGGGAACCGCGCTTCCGCGTCGAAACACGCGTCCGCGTCGCCGGGTACGACGGCGAGGGTCCGCAGGTCCTCGTAGCGCAGGGCGACGTCGCCCATCTCGGGCGTCGAGAGCGTGAACCCGTTCTCGCTCGTGTCCCCGAGCCGGCCGAGCAGGACCTCGCCGCCCACCAGCGTGATCCGGACGTGGGGCGTGGCCGTGAGCTTCGGCACGGCCGGCTCGAGCACCCGGACCCGCACCACGCCGTTCCACGCGAACGCGCCGCCGCCCCCCTCGGCGAGCCGGAGGCCCTCCGCGTCCATCTGGAGGAGCGGCCCCGTCTGCGCCTCGCCCTCGATGGGCCGGACCTCGACCTCCGGGGGATCGGGCCGCGCGGGGGCGCCGCGGGCCACGAGGAGACCGAGGAGGAGTCCCAACCCGAGGAGCGAGGGGGGTCTCGCCGACACGGGCGGATTGTCGAGACCCGCGCGGGCAGCGTCAAGGTGACCTGGCGGCCCATGGTTCAGACCCACCCTTGAAGTCCGTTGATGGGGACTCCACCTTCCCGTACCGTGGCTCGCGCCCCGAGACGGTTCTCCCGCGCGACGATGCCGGGAACCGCCCCTTGGGCACACGGCTCGACGGGCGCGGATGTGGACCTGTCCAACGGGGGAGTCTCTTCCCACATGCAGGTGAACCCCGAGGAGGTCGTGCCGCGCCTTCGCCTCACCTGGTGCGGTCGTTCCGTCACCGGCTGCGTCCGCACGAACAACGAGGACGCGCTCTGGGCGAGCGCGCTCGGCAGCCCGGGCGCCCACCTCGGCGAGACGAACGGCGAGCTGGAGTCGGTCTTCCCCGGCATGCTGCTCGCCGTCGCGGACGGGATGGGCGGCGCCCTCGCCGGCGAGGTCGCGAGCGGCCTGGCGGTGGAGACGCTCGGCGCCGAGATGGCCCGGCGGTCCCGCTGGGTCGATCCCTACCGGCTCGCCGGGAACGGCTTCGGCGAGATGCTGAAGGCTTCCGTCGAGGCCGCGCACGCCTGCATCCGCGGCGAGGGCGAGAGCAACCCGAAGCGGCGGGGGATGGGGACGACGCTCACCGCGGTCTGGGTCCGGGGCGAGAACGCGGAGGTCGCGCAGGTGGGGGACAGCCGCGCGTACCTCTTCCATCGGGGGAAGCTCAGACAGCTCACGAAGGACCAGAGTCTGGTGGGCAAGCTGATCGAGGACAACATCATCAGCGAGGAGGAGGCCGAGCGCATGGCCGGCCGGAACATCATCCTCCAGGCGCTGGGCACGGACGAGCCCCTGGACGTCGTGCACCAGACCGAGCCTCTCGAGCCCGGCGACACGCTCGTGCTCTGCACGGACGGACTCACGGCGGTGGTGGGGAATCGTGAGCTCGAGGAGGAGATGCAGCGCGGCGGGTCGCCGGGCGACCTGTGCGAGCGGCTGATCACGCTCGCGAACGACCGCGGCGGGCCCGACAACATCACGGTGCTCGTGGCCCGCGCCGCGCGCTCCCGCTGACCGAGGGACGGGGGCGCCGACGCCGGTCGGGCGCCGCTCGCCGACTCTCGGCCCGAGTCACCGGGGCCGGACGAACACCACGCGCAGGTGGACGAGCCGGATCGCGGCGTCCTTCGTCATGGGTTCCGGACGCGCTGCGCCCGGGGACTTCGCGTCGCGTCCTGCGGGCGCCGCGCCGGAGCCCGACTCGGCGGCGGCCTTGGGCGCGCCGGGACGCGGACCGTCCGCGCTCGGCTCGGACGCCGGGGCCGCCGCGCCGGACGCCTTCTCGACCGGGGAGATCGACGGCGCCGGATCCGGCGGCGGGGGCAAGGCGACGGTGGGGGTGGGGGGGACCGGGGAGGGCGACGCGGACGGAGGCGACGCGGCGGGAGGCGGAGCCTCGTGCGGCGCGGACACCGCGCCCGCCAGGGGCCCGGCGTCGGGGCGGTTCTCGGCGACGGGCGCCGCGGGCTCGAGCCCGTCCGTCTTCTTCGTCGCGCTGCCGCCTCCGCCAGCCGCCGCGGCGGGGGCCCGGACGAGGCGTTCGAGACACGCGAGGTCGCCGGCTTCGAGGGCGATCGTATGCGAGCCGATGACGGTGCCCCCGCCGGCGGTCTCGGCCGCCCGATCCCCGGACGGGACGAGTCGCATCAGGAGGGCCTCGGCCGGGACCGAGGTCCGCGGAGCGCCCCGGCCCGCGATCCCGAAGGCGTCCCCGGCCGCGGGCGCGCCGGCCGCGCCGGCGAGCGCCGCGCCGCGGGTGCTCCGCACGTACGCGAGCACGCGGTCGAGGCGCGCCTGGCCCTCCGTGAGCGACGGCGCCTCGAGCACGACCGTCAGCACCGGGGCCTCGAGCGTGAGGCCGTCCGTCGCTCCCACGGACCGGTCGTCCGCCGCGCTCGCCAGGGCGGACGCCTCGTCCGAGGGCGCGCGGAGACCCGGGGACACGGCGTCGCCCGGCGCGAACCCGCCCCGCGCGGGCGCCCGGGCCGCCGCCTCCGCGCGCGCCCCGAGCTCGGCTTCCTTGTCCTGGGCGAGCCGCTCGCGCTCGTGGGCGTCGCTCCGTGTCGCCCCGGCCCATTCCAGCGGGCCCGGGCGCGGGGGGGCCGCCGTGCGCTCCGAGAGCGGCGCGCGGCGTCCCACGAGGACGCCCACCACGACGAGGGCCGCGGCGAGGGACAGCCACGGCACGAGACCGCGCCACGTCCGCCCGCGCTCGGCGGGACGCGCCGGAGGGAGGTGACGTCGCCCGTCCTCGGCCGTCCCGGCGGCGATGCGCGCGTGGACCGACGCCAGGAAGGCGCGCGGCGCGCGAACGCCGTCGTCCTGCCGGAGCAGGGCCCGCAGGCGGCGCATGTGGTCCCACGCCTCGCGCGTCGGCTCGTGGCGTCCGATCCGCTCCTTCGTCTCCCGTACGCCCGCCTCGTCCAGGCGACCGTCGAGGAGGTCGTTCAGCAGCTCCTCCTCCCGCTCGTCCAGCGGGGGCGGATCCGATCCGGGGCGGGGGCCGGTCTCGTGGTCGTGCATGGCATCCACTACGGGTGCGCCTTCGAGGCTTCGTCGGGCCAGGGCTTGATCGTGCGTCCGCGCGGGGGCTCGGGGGCGGGCGGTCTCACCCGTCGAGGACGGGCGCCACGCGGCGTCTGAGCTCGGCCCGCGCGCGGTGCAGCCGACTCCGAACCGTGCCGACGGGCACCGCCAGCACCTCGGCCATCTCCTCGTACGAGAGGTCCTCGACCTCGCGCAGCACCAGCACCTCGCGCGCCTCCGGCTCCAGGTCGAGGAGCGCCAGGCGGATGGACCGGCCCACCTCGCGTCCGCGTGCGACCTCCCAGGGCTCGGGCGAGCCGTCCGCGATCAGCTCCGTCCGCGGGTGATCCGTGGTCCCGATCGGGGCGTCGAGGGAGAGCGGTCGCGCGTGCTTCACGGTGCGGCGGCGTCGCAGCTCGTTCCGGCACTGGTTGATGGCGATGCGGGTGAGCCACGTGGAGAATCGCGAGTTCCCTTCGAAGCGCGGGAGGGCCCGCCAGGCCTTGACGAAGGTCTCCTGGGCGGCGTCCAGGGCGGCCTCCGCGTCCGACAGGAGACGTCGCGCCAGCCGGAACACGCGGTCCTGGTGGCGGACGACCAGCAGGTCGAAGGCGCCCGTGTCGCCGCGCCGGAAGGCCTCCAGCTCCTGGAGGTCCGGGTCGCTCGACGAGGGCTTGGGGGTGGTTTCCGCCATCCTTGGACCCAGGCGGGTGCGGGGGAGTTCCCATCGAGGGCCCCTCGACCCGCCGGCTCTATCGAGTACCTACGCACCGGCCAGGGTCGCCGTTCGCAAAATCCGCGCAAGTCCGAGTCCGAGCCTCCCGGCCGTCGCCGCCGCGCCGTACCCTCGCGTTCGACGATGGGCCGGATCCCGCTCCTCTTCGGCCTCCTCGTCGCCGCGGCGGGCGGCGCGGCGCTCGGCTACGTCGCTCGGGGGCGGCTCGCGACCCCCCGCCTCGCGTCCCCGCGGGACCGCCCGGCCCTCCTCGAGCGCGCCCTCGCCCTGTACGAGCGCGGGGACCTCGCGGCCGCCGCGGCGGCCGCGCGGGAGGTCCGTCGCTCGTCGCTCTGGGCCGAGGACGACGCGGAGGCGCGCCTCCTCCTGGCGCTGTCGCTCGGGGACCGGGACCTGCTCGAGGACCTCGCGAGGACCGACCCCGACACCCCCGCGGCGGGCCGAGCGGCGTGGGAGATCGCGAGCGCACTGCCGCCGGGTCCGGAGCGGGACGCCCGCCTCGAACGGATCCGGCGCCTCCACCCGGACGCGTGGGTGCTTCGCCCGCGCGGGGCCCGATGAGCCGGACGACGAGCCACGTCGTCCCCCGGCCACAGGACGACGTCGGCGTCCTCTCCGGCGTGACGCCGGCGAAGCGGGCGGCGTTTCAGACGCTCGGGGTCGCCACGGTCGAGGACCTGCTCCGGCTCGCGCCCCGCCGGTACGAGGACCGCCGCCACCCGACGCCCGTCGCGCGGCTCGCCGACGGCGAGACGGTGCTCGTCGTCGGGACGGTCGTCTCCTCGCGGTCGTTTCGCGCGCGGCGCGGCCTGTCGATCCTCGAGGGCGTGGTGGCCGACGAGACGGGCGCGGTCCGCGTCCGCTGGTTCCAGCGCGGGTTCGTCCGGCGGCCGCTCGCCGTCGGCGCGCGGGTCGCGCTCTACGGCCCGGTCAAGGCCCGGGGACGGACCGTGGAGCTGGTCGGTCCCGCGCTCGAGGCGCTCCCCGCCGACGACACGGGCGGCGACCGCGTGCCCGGCGCGGGACGCATCGTTCCGGTGCACCCGCTCGCGAAGGGCCTGAGCGCGCCCTTCGTCCGACGCGCCGCGTGGGAGGCGACGCGCGCGGCCGTCGCCGTCCACGACGCGGTGCCCGAGGAGGTTCGCCGCCGCCAGGGCCTCGTCCCGCTCGCGCGTGCGCTCGAGGTGCTCCACTTCCCGGCGGACCTCGACGAGGCCGAGGCCGCGCGCCGCCGGCTCGCGTTCGACGAACTCCTCGTGCACGAGGTGCTCCTCCAGCGCCGTCGCGCGCGCCGGCGCCTGGACCTCTCCGAGCCGATCCGCGTGGACGCGCGGGTGGACGAGCGCATCCGCCGCCGACTGCCGTTCGCGCTGACGCCCGGGCAAGAACGCGTCGTCCGGGACGTGGTCGAGGACCTCGCGCGGCCGTGGCCGATGCACCGGCTCGTACAGGGCGACGTCGGGAGCGGCAAGACCGCGGTCGCCGCGTACGCGCTCCTCGCGGCGGTGGCGGCCGGCGCGCAGGGCGCCTTCATGGCGCCGACGGAGATCCTCGCGCGCCAGCACGCCGACACGCTCCTCGCGCTTCTCGAGGGCAGCCGGGTCCGCGTGGAGACGTTGCTCGGGGGGCGGCGCGGGAAGGCGCGCGAAGCGTCGTTGGGGCGCATCGCCGCCGGCGAAGCCGACCTGGTGATCGGTACGCACGCCGTGCTGTCGAAGGACGTCCGGTTCCGACGCCTCGCGCTCGTCGTGGTGGACGAGCAGCACAAATTCGGCGTGCGACAGCGCCACGACCTCGCCCGGAAGGGGGGAGGGACGACGATCCGGCACCCGCACACGCTCGTCATGACCGCGACGCCGATCCCGCGGACCCTCGCGCTCGCGGTGTACGGCGACCTCGACCTCTCGGTCGTCGAGGGGCGTCCGCCCGGCCGACGTCCGGTCACGTCGTGGGTCGTGCGGCCAACCGACGGCCCCCGCGTGTTCGACCGCGTGCAGGACGAGCTCGCGGCGGGCCGGCAGGCGTTCGTCGTCTACCCGCTCGTGGAGGAGAGCGACCGCGTGGGCCTTCGAGACGCCGTGCAGGGGCGCGACGCGTGGGCGCGGGCCCTTCCCAAGGCGCGGGTGGGCCTCCTCCACGGGCGTCTCGCGCGCGCCGAGAAGGAGAACGTCATGGCGTCGTTCCGCGCGGGCGACGTGGACGTGCTCGTGGCCACCGTCGTCGTGGAGGTGGGCGTGGACGTCCCGAACGCGACGCTGCTCGTGGTCGAGCACGCGGAGCGGTTCGGCCTCTCCCAGCTCCACCAGCTCCGCGGCCGCGTCGGACGTGGCACCGCAGGCGGCCTCGCCGTGTTCGTGGACCGGTCGAAGGAGCAGCCCTCGCCGAGGCTCGCCGTGCTCGCGCGGTCGGACGACGGGTTCGAGATCGCGGAGGAGGACCTGCGGCTCCGAGGCACGGGCGACGTGTTCGGAACGCGGCAGCACGGCGACGCGGGCTTCGTCGCGGCGCGGCTCCCGCGGGACCTCCCGATCCTCGACGCCGCGCGTCGCGAGGCGGCCCTCCTCTTCCGGCAGGACCCCGCGCTCGAGCGCGCCGAGCACGCCGGTCTCGCCGCGCTCCTCGCGACGCGTCTCGTCCGCGCGGGCGGGGACCTCGAGGGCGGATGACCGGACGGAGACCCGGGTCGGACGCGAGGGGTCACGCCCGCGTCACGAATCGGCCCGGCGCGGTCCCCCCTCCCGTCCGGCGATCCGCTTCGCCTCGGCCGGATGACGCGTGGATGACCGCACCCTGCGTACGTGGGACAGTGGAGGGTTCATGGTGCGACGACTCCTCTTCCCGTGCGTCGGAACGCTCCTCCTGGGGCTCTTCGCGGGCACGTCGCCCGCGTTCGCCCGTGGCTCCGGGATGGACTTCGGGCCGCCCCCCGGCCAGGCCCCGACGACCCCCCCGCGCACCACGCCGGCCCCCGCGCCCGTCCCAGCGCCGGAAGACGACCCGTACCGCGCCGACGTCGAGGGTCTCGCGCAGTGGCCGGACCGTGCGGGCGTGCGCGCCGCCGAGTCGCTGCTGCTCCGGGGCGCCGAGGTCCTGCCCCGCCTCCTCGAGATCCTGAACGGCGAGGAGAGCGCGGCGCAGCCCGGCGCGGCGTGGGTGATCGGACGCCTCGGCGAGCCGGCCCACATCCAGATCATCCTGCGGACTGCCGCGCGTCGCGAGAACGGGAGCCGCGCGGAGGACTTCTTCGAGGCCGCGTGGGCGCTCGACCCGGCGAAGACGAAGGAGTGGCTGTTCTCGTTCCTCACCCTGAACCGGCCGGTCTTCCGACAGAAGGCCACCGAGTTCCTCGTGACGCACGTGGACGCGAGCGACGCGCCGCGCGTGCTGCTCCTGCTCGACGCCGACAAGCCGGGCGTGCGCATCGCGGGACTGAGACTGCTCGGCCCGGCCGGGGTCCAGGACGCGACGCCCCGGCTCGTCCAGGCGCTGTCGGACCTCGACCCGGACGTGTCCCGGCGCGCGAGCGTGCTCCTCGCGCTGCACGCGGACGACGCGGTGATCCACCAGCTGAACGAGCTGGCCGTCGAGGGCATGCCGCGCGAGCGGGCCTACGCGGCTCTCGCGCTCGTCGAGGTCGCGCGGACCCGCGACATGAACCCGTTCGAGCCCAAGACGCTCTCGGAGCTCGCGGGACGCCGCGGGCTGCTGCATCCCGAGCGGCTCCCGCGCGGCGCGGCGGCCGTGGCCCTCGCCTACGGCGCCGGCGACGCGGCCGACGAGTCGGTCCGCGCGCTCCTCGACCGCACGGTGGTGGACGTGCTCGTCGACACCATCGGCGGGTCCCACTTCCGCGACTTCTCGAGCCTGGCCGACCCGGTCTTCGCCGCCCTTCGGCGCCTGTCCGGCGTAGACCTCCCCGCGACCGCCGTCGCGTGGGCCACGTGGTGGCGCGGCGAGCGCGACCACTTCCAGGCCCGTCGTCCCCTGGCGTCGATCTCGGAGCACGACCTCCCGATCTCACGCGTCCTCCTCGAAACCGTGGACGAGGACGGGCGCCGGCGCCACTACGCGTTCCGGCCCGAGGACGGGACGATCTCGGACGGCGACATCGTGCTGAAGCGCAGCGTGTACCTCGCGCTCGTCCAGGCGATCCAGGAGGCGGGCATCTTCACGGCGGAGGCCGTGACCAAGCCGAGCGCCGACGAGCACCTCCTGATCTCGCTCGGCGTGGGGAACCAGCTCCGGCGGATGCTCGTGCCCGCGTCCGACGCACGCTACGCGCTCCTGCGCCTCCGTTTCGACTCGCTCGCCGAGGCGAACCGCTGGCAGCGGTACCGCGATACCGACCAGTGGCCCGACCCCCACGCGTGGTGGACGACGAACGTCGGGATCTTCGAGCAGGCCGACCCGTCCGACCGTCGCCAGCTCCTCCGCGCGTCCGTCGTCGCCTCGTTCGACGACCTGGCGGGCGACGCCGAGCGTGCCGAGGCGCTCGACCTCCTCGAGGACCTCCAGGCGGAGGACCCCCAGGCGGGCACGCTCACCACGAGCGAGACGCGCGACCTGGTCGTGGCCGCGACCTCGATGCCGGCGTTCGGCCAGGTCGAGGACCGCGCGGTCCGCTTCGCTCTGGCCGAGCCGGCCGCGGGCCCGGTGCGCCACCAGCTCGCGGAAGCCCTCGCCGTCCGCTCCGAGCCGGCGGCGGCGAAGCTCCTCGCGAACCTCCTCGCGGCGGGAGGCGTGGCCGAGATCAAGGACGCGTTCGCCGACACGCGCGCGCCGATGCGCACCGCGGCCGCGCGCGCGGCGTGGACGCTGGTCGAGGCGACGCGGGCGAAGGACCCGTCGGGGCTCGCCGCCATCGGGGACGCGCTCAGCCCCGGACTCGAGGTGCTCGAGGGCGACGCCGACCGACACGTGGCCGTGGAGGCCGCGGTCGGCCTGCACCACCTCGGCGACGAGAACGCGATGGCGACGCTCGAGAAGATCTACAAGGAGGGCGACGCGTCCGTCCGGCTCGCCGTGGCGGAGGGCCTCGGCGACGTCCGCGCCGACGACGCGTACCCGCTCCTGAACCTCATGCTCGCCGAGGAGCGCGGCCCGGCGAAGGCTCCGCTCCGCGCCGCGGCGCTCGCCTCGATCGCGAAGACCGGTCACAAGAACGCCGTGAACCTCCTCACCTTCTATCTCCTGAAGGACGACGACGCGGCCGTCGAGAAGGCCGCCGGTGACGCCCTCGCGGGCCTCGGCACCGAGGAGGCCCGCTACGGCGTGGTCCGCGCGCTGACCGAGGGGCAGTCCGACGCCGCGCGTCGCGAGCGTCTCGTGCAGGTGCTCGGCCGGTTCGATGGCGCGGTCGTGCGCGAGGTGCTCACCTCGTACCTCGAGGACAAGGACCCGCGCGTCTCGAGCGCCGCGGCCCTCGCGCTCGCCGGCCAGAACCTCGGCACCTCGGTCCCGTACCTCATCGCGGTGGTCCGGGGCGCCGACTCCGACCGGGCCGAGGACGCGATCCACGCCCTCGAGGACGTGACGCTCGTCCGCTTCCAGATGGCGAGCCACGCGCTCGTCGCCGAGCAGTACGAGTCGTGGTACGCGAGCGCGCGCATCCAGGCGGGCAAGGAGCCGGACCGCACCTGGTTCCGCGACGCGCTGCGCCGACGCGGATACGAGGCGGGTCCGCTCGAGCCGTACGTGAAGGGCGGGTCCGACCCGTCGGCCGTCCCGCTGCTCGTCCGCGCGCTCCGCGACGACGACGCGCTGATCCGCCGCGGGGCGGCGGTGGCCCTCCGCCGCATCACCGGCCTCGACTTCGGCGAGGTCGGGCGCACCACCTCGCAGCGCGACGCGATCCGCGTCGCGGACCGCTGGGCGCGCTGGTGGTCGCGTGTGGGCGGCGGCGAGGCCCCGGGGCGCTGATGCGCCCCTCCGGCGCACGGCTGCGCGTGCCGCCGGTCCTCGCGGCGGCCCTCGTCGGCGCCGCCCTGCTCGGCGGGTTCTTCGCCGGCGCCCGCCTCTCCTCGCCGCCCGACCTCGAGGCGTGGCGCGGCGACCTGGCCCGCGTGGGGCGCGCGCGCGGCGTGGACCCCGCGCTCCTGGCGGCGATGGTCGCGGTCGAGAGCGGCGGCCGCGCGGACGCGACGAGTCCGCGCGGCGCGCGCGGGCTGCTCCAGCTCCTGCCCGGGACCGCGCTCGAAGAGGCGCGCCGGATCGGTCTCTCCGAGGAGGAGGCCGGGCGGTGGGAGGCGCCGGCCGTGAACCTGGACCTCGGCGCGGCCTACCTCGCCCGCCTCCTCGCCCGCTACGACGGCGAGGAGGCGTTCGCCCTCGCGGCGTACAACGCCGGGCCGACCGCGGTGGACCGTTGGCGGGCGCGGGCCCCGACACTCTCCTCCCTCGGCGTCGTGATGGCCGAGGGGTACGCGGAGACGCGCCGCCACGTCGCGAAGGTGCTGGCGTGGCGCGCGCACTACCGCGCGTTGGGCTACTGAGGTCCCTTCCGGGACGAACCGTCACCCGTTCCCCTCGCCTCGACGCCGTCCGCGGCCCCTCCCCGGGCGCGGATTCCCCGACGTAGCGGGCGTCACGCCTGAGGACCCGGTTCCCCGCGGGGACCCCATCCGACGCGAATGCGCGCGTCCTTCGTGACGCGCATGCTCGGGCCGGCCCCGAGGGGCGGTCGGTCCGCCGCGTCGCGCGGAGCGCCCGGACTCCGGCGCCGGCCGCGCGTGTCCGTCGCCTACCCCAGCGACATCAGGAGCTCGGCGTTCGTCTTGTACTGACGCATGAGGTCGATGATGGCCTCCATGGCGCCGGGCGGGGAGTGCGCCGAGATCGCGCGACGGAGCAGGTTCACGCGGCGGAGCTCCTCCGGGTGCAGGAGCAGATCCTCGTTCCGCGTGCCGGAGGCGGGGATGTTGATGGCCGGCCAGATGCGCTGGTTCGCGAGGCTCCGGTCGAGCACCACCTCCATGTTGCCCGTGCCCTTGAACTCCTCGAAGATCACGTCGTCCATGCGGCTGCCCGTGTCGACGAGCGCCGTGGCCACGATCGTCAGGCTGCCGCCGTCCTCGATGTTGCGTGCGGCGCCGAAGAAACGCTTCGGCTTGGTGAGCGCCTTCGCCTCGAGGCCGCCCGTCAGGATGCGACCGCTGGGCCCGGCGAGGTTGTTGTACGCGCGCCCCAGCCTCGTGATCGAGTCGAGCAGGAGCACGACCTGTCGGCCGAACTCCACCATCCGTTTCACCTTCTCCATCACGAGCTCGGCGATGCGCACGTGGTTGGCCGCCGGGCGGTCGAAGGTCGAGGCGATGACCTCGCCGCGGACCGACCGGCGCATGTTCGTGACCTCCTCGGGGCGCTCGTCCACGAGCAGGACGACGATGTCCACGTTCGGGCTGTTGTGCGCGATGGCGTCCGCGAGCTTCTGGAGGAGCACGGTCTTCCCGGCGCGCGGCGGCGAAGTGATGATGGCGCGCTGTCCCCGGCCGAGGGGGCAGAACAGGTCCATGACCCGCATCTCGATCTCGGAGGGGACGGTCTCGAGGAGGAACCGCTCGTTCGGGTAGACGACCGTCAGGTCCTCGAACGACCGGAGCCCCTGGCGCGCGTCGATCTCCTCGTGGTTCACCTCCTCCACGCGCGCGAGCGCGAGCAGGGGCTCGCCGGGTCGCGCCGGTCGCGCCGTGCCGCTGACCCAGTGCCCGGGCTGCAGGCGGAGCTGGCGGACGAGGCCCGCCGCCACGTACACGTCCATCGGGTGCTGGACGTAGTTCCGCTCGGGCCGGCGCAGGAAGCCGTAGCCGTCGGGATGGAGCTCCAGGAGCCCTTCCACGAAGCTGCTCTCCACCGGCGGGCGCGCCGCGGGACGCTGCAGCAGTCGATAGAGGGTCTCGCTCCGGCGCTCGCCGGGGCGGGGCTCCACGCCCACCTCGCGCGCGAGGTCCTCGACCGCGGCGTCGTCGAGCCGGTTCAGCGCGGAGACGTGGACCTCGCCCCGGCGGACGGCCTCCAGGACCTCGCGCGCCGACGCGTCGGGCGACACGTCGCGCGCGGGCGGGGGCTCCTCGTCTTCGAGGGGGACCAGCTCCTCCTCGTCATCGGGCAGGGGCGGGATCCCCGGCCCGTCCGCGGCGCCCTCGGTCTCGGCGAGGCGCTCCTCCTCCGTGTCGGCGGACCGCGCGACCCCCCGGGTCGCGGACTCCACCGCCTCGTCTCGCGCCTCGTCGGGCGCTGCGTCGCGCGGGCTCGCGTTCACGGCCTCCGGCGGCGCCTCCGGCCGCGCCCGTGCCGCACGCTTCCTCGGCCGGGCGCGGCGCGGCGTCTCCTCGCCGGCGCCGGTCCGGGCCCGGGAACGGGAGCGGGGTTTCTTCTTGGCGGCCATGGAGCGCTCTCTTCGGACGGCACGAGCCCGCGTCGCACTCGGTTCCCCCGCGCCCTGGCGGCGCGCGGGGCCCCGTGCGTTCGGTCGCGCCCTCGCTGCTGGGTCGGTGCTTCAGTCATCCGTCGCGGGCACCTCGTCCCGGCCCGCCGGGACCGCGCGCGAACCGGGCCTCCCGGGGCCCGCCCTTCGCCCGCCGTCCGCGTCCTCGGTCGCGCCGAGGTCCTGGAGGAGCGGACGGAGACGCTCCTCCAGGCGATCGTCGTTCCGCACGACGGCGTCGGCGCGG
Source organism: uncultured Planctomycetota bacterium (assembly GCA_963752285.1). Lineage (GTDB taxonomy): Bacteria > Planctomycetota > PLA2 > PLA2 > JAEUHO01 > CAVVXN01. The sequence continues at coordinate 1,853,318 of CAVVXN010000005.1, read as the reverse complement.
AGGCGCTTCGTCGAGAGCGGCATCTGCGCCGCCTCGCGCGCCTCCCACTGCTCGATCGACATGCCGCGCTCGAGGGCGCGCCTCCGGCGTGCGCCCCCGGGCGCCTCGACGAACCACAGCACGTCGCATCGACGGTCGAGCCCGGTCTCGGCGAGGAGCGGGACGTCGAGAACGAGGAGGGAGGCGCCCTCGCCCCGACGGTGGCGGAGGATCCGATCACGAATCTTCTGGAGCACGCCCGGGTGCACGAGACGCTCGAGCGCCACGCGGGCCGACGGCTCCGAGAAGACCCGACGCGCGATCACGTCGCGACGCGGCCGTCCGTCCGCGTCCACGAAGCCGGCGCCGAGCGCCGCCTCGAGCCGGCCGTCCCGTGCGACGCGGAGGAGCTCCTCCCTCGCGAGCAGGTCGGCGTCCTCGACCTCCGCGTGCGCCAGGGCACGGATCCGCGACGCGACGTGGCTCTTGCCGGACGCGACGCCGCCTAACAACCCGAGAACGGTGCGGTTTCTGGTCAGGGATCGCTCCGCGCGGCCACGGGGCTCGCCTTCGCGTGGGGGATCGATCGACGTCCGAACGGGGTCGGGGGGGCGTCGCCCGAGAGAGGGAGAGGTTCGATCGGTAGCGCCGGGGGAGCCGAGCGGTCCTCGGCGGAGCCGCCCCGCCGCCTCTCCTCGCCGGGAAGCGTACGCGGGGGCGAGCGCGGGTCAAGCGGGCCCGCCCCCTCCGTGGCGACACGCATCCGCGCACGGACGCTCGCAAGGTCGTCGCTCGACGCGTACGGGCTCGTGGGGCCGGTCGCGAAGGACGCCTGCGGGGTTGGGATTCCCGATTCTTTGCGGTATGTTCTGGCCCGCCGAGGGTCGCCGCCTCGGCCGACGCCGCCGAGGCCGTCGCATCGAAGCCGGATCGAGTCGGGTGGTCCACGGGATCCCGGTGGGCCGCCATCGGAGATCAGCATGCGCCAGCGTCACCTGAACGAGCGTGGAAGCAGCCAGTGGCCCTTCGTCATCACGCTCGTGATCCTCTTGGTCTTCGTCTACATGTGGTTCTCGGAGAAGGACAAGAGGGACGTCGCGGAGACGGACCGCGCCAAGTCGCAGGAAGAGTACGCGAACCTCTCCAAGGCCACGACGGACGTCCTCAACTACTTCCGCGACGTCTCGGCGAAGGTCGGGTGGGCCTCCAAGTCCCTGAACGACGTCGTCCAGGACCCGAACGCGAAGGAGGTCTTGAACCGGCTGGCGGGGTCCGGCGGGGCGTTCGTCACCGACGTGGCGCAGGTGGACAAGCAGATCACGCGGGACGGCACCACCGAGGGCGGCAAGCCCGGCCTCTACAACTACCTGATCAACGACTCGGACATCTCCATCCGCGCCGACCTCCGCACGCGCGGGGCCGAGGGCGTGAAGGAGACGAACGTCAGCTTCGAGTGGATGACGCCGGAGTTCCGCCAGAAGCTGAAGGAGATCGCGCAGATCCCGGTGCCGGTTCCCCCGAAGCCCCCGGCGGACGCCGACGACGAGGCCGCTCAGGCCAAGTACCAGAGCGAGCAGAAGACGTACGAGGCCGACGTCAAGAAGATCAATGACGGCATGGCCGAGCTCCAGACCATGGGCGAGCAGTGGAAGAAGTACGAGGAGATCATCAAGGGCCCGCGTCCCTTCGACCCCGACACCCAGCGCGTCGTGAAGCTCCTCATGTTCACGCCCGAGGCGTCCGGAACGATGGACCTGGCGACGCTCGTCACCCTGCCCCCGAAGGTGGTGGACAACTACAAGTCCGAGTTCCGCGCGAACAAGGAAGAGGACACCGCGGTCATCGATCGCGTCCAGGCGGACAACCAGTCCAAGGAAACGACGATCACCAACGGGCAGAACGAGCTGAAGGCGGAGCAGCAGCGTCACGTCCAGGAGGTCGATCAGCTCCGCGGTGAGCTGACCCAGGCGAACCAGACGGCCGACACCAACCGCCAGGAAGCCACGAAGGCCCTGAACGACCTGCAGCACGAGAAGGAGCTCCACTCGAACGAGGTCGCGCAGCTCAACTCGCAGAAGAACGCGCTCGAGAACCGTGTCCGCCTGAACAAGGAGGTCACCGACCTCGAGATCCGCCGGAACGACCCGGACGGCCGGGTCCTCGCCTCGAGCCCGACGATGGGCACGGCGATCATCGACCTCGGCACGCAGGCCCGGGTCACCCCGGGGACCAGGTTCGAGGTGAGCCGCATCGGCAAGGGCGGGATCCGGAGCGTCAAGGGCCAGATCCAGGTCATCCAGGTCCTCGGCCCGACGAGCTCGAAGGTCTCGATCCTCTCGCTGGCGAACCCCCAGAACCCGATCGGGGAGGGCGACCTGATCGCGAACCCCTTCTTCAGCGCGACCAAGCCCATCCACGTCTACTTCGCGGGCGAGCTCGAGAACCTTCCGCGCGAGGTCGCGGTGTCGCGCCTCGCCACGATGAATGCCGTGGTGGACAAGGAGGTCGACGGGGACACCGACTACATCGTCGTTCCCAGCTCGATGACCGCTCCGCAGCCGAAGGCCGCGGACGGGGGCGACGAGGAGGCGCAGCCGCAGGTGGGCGCGAAGTCGCCGATCGAGAAGGTCGAGAGCCTGGCGCGCGAGTTCGGCGCCAAGGTCATCACCGAGCGCCTGCTCGACGAGTACCTCGGCCTCTGACCGATCGACCTGGGCGAACCACGTCGGGCCCGGCGACGCCGTCGCCGGGCCCGCTTCGTTTTCGGCGGGGTGCGGCGAGGGGCGCCGTCCCCCTCGGGGGCGCCCGCGGACGACCGGCGCCCTCGACGCCCAGATCCGCGTGGCCCTCGACCGGCCCTCGTTCGCGCGCGCTCGCGAACCCGACGCGATCTCTATCGCTTGTTCTCGGACGAGCCCTATCCTGAGCCGGCGCCATGTCGCCCGATTCGACCGATCCCGAGGACCTCCTCCCGCGCATGTCGCTCGCGGAGCACCTGGACGAGCTGAGGGCCCGCGTCATCCGCTCGGCCCTCGCCCTCTTCGCGGCGATGACCCTGGCCTTCGTGTTCTGGCACCCGATCTGGGACTTCGTACGCCACCCGTACGACGAGGCGACCGCGCTCCTCGGGCTTCCGGACGCCCAGCTGATGGCGGTGGACCCGGGCGAGGGGTTCCTCGGCGTCCTCAAGGTCTGCTTCCTGGCGGGGCTCGTCGCCGCCTCCCCGGTCGTCATCTGGCAGCTCTGGGGGTTCGTCTCGGCCGGTCTCTATCCGCACGAGCGGCGGGTCGTGCGCATCTTCTTCCCCGTCAGCCTGGGGCTCTTCGCGATCGGGATGGTTCTCGCGTACGTGGTGCTGATCCCGTTCGGGTTCCGCTGGCTGATCGGCTGGGACATCGGGATGCAGGTCCGGTCGGAGTTCCGGATCGACACGTACATCTCGACCTGCCTCATGATGGTGTTCGGGATGGCGCTCGTGTTCGAGCTGCCACTCCTCATGCTCTTCCTCGAGGCCGTGGGGATCGTCACGCGGGAGACGTTCCGGAAGCACTGGCGCATCGCGGTGGTCGTCGCGTTCGTGATCGGGATGATCCTCACGGACCCGAGCCCCGTGACGCAGGTCATGATGGCGATGCCGCTGGTCGGTCTGTACTTCCTCGGCATCTGGGGCGGGCGGTACGTCGGCGAGGGGCGCGTTCCCTTCCGCTGGTACCACGCGTGGCCCCTGGTGCTCGGCGCCCTGCTGATCGCCCTGCTCCTCGTCTTCAGCAGCGACCTGAACGCGTGGTCCGCGCGCGTGTTCGGGCTGAACCCCACGTCCGCCCCGACCGCGCCCACCGCCCCGACCGGTCCCTGACCGCGCCCGCCCCCCGGCGCCTCCGGAGCCCGACATGAAGATCGCCCTCCTCGGCCTCCCCGGCGCCGGGAAGACGACCCTCCTGAACGCCGTCTCCGAGGTCCCCGTGCCCGTGCCGCCCGGCACGGTCCAGACCGAGACGCACGTGCAGGTGGTCCGCGTCCGCGACCTGCGGCTCGAGCACTGCCGCGACATCTTCCACCCCAAGAAGTTCACGCCCGCCGGGCTGGAGCTCTGGGACCCGCCGGGCGTGCCCGTCGGGGGCGGCGAGCGCGAGCGCGAGCGGCGCACGCGCCTCCTCGGCTCGCTCCGGGAGGCCGACGCGTACGTGCTCGTCGTGCGCGACTTCACCACCGACGCGTATCCGTACGCCCGGCCGGAACCCGCGCCCGAGGACGAGCTCCGGGCCCTCGTCGAGGAGCTCGTCACGGCCGACTTCGTGGTGGCCGAGGGCCGCGCGGCGCGCCTCGAGGAGAACCTGAAGCGCGGCACCCGAACGCAGGACGAGGACCGCCTCGAGCTCCAGGTCGTGAAGCGCTGTCTCGCCGAGCTCGAGGCGGGCCGTCCCGTCTCCCGTCTCGAGCTCGACGAGGCCGACGAGAAGCGGATCCGGGGGTTCCAGCTGTTCACGAGGAAGCCGTTCCTCGTCGCCGTGAACGGCCCGGGCGAGGCGCCCGCGCGCCTCGGCGACGGGCTCCCCCTCGAGATGCGCGCGCGCCTGGCGATCGACGGTCAGCTCGAGGCGGAGCTCCAGGGACTCGACGCCGCGGACCGCCCGGCCTTCATGGCGGAGTTCGGCATCGCGGAGCCCGCCGCGGACCGGTTCGCGCACGAGGTGTACCGCGCGGTGGGACTGCGGTCGTTCTTCACGGTGGGCGAGGACGAGGTCCGCGCGTGGACGATCCTGGCGGGGCAGACGGCGGTGGACGCGGCCGGCCGAATCCACACCGACCTCGCGAAGGGCTTCATCCGCGCCGAGGTCTACCGCTACGACGACCTCGCCGCGGCGGGGAGCGAGAAGGAGGTGAAGGCCAAGGGCCTCCTCCGGCTCGAGGGAAAGGGCTACGTCGTGGAGGACGGCGACGTCCTGCACGTCCGGAGCGGCCTGTGAGCGAGACGGCGCCGCGCGTCGCCCTCGTCGTCGTGGGCGACGAGGTCCTCGCCGGAAGGGTGACCGACGCGAACGGGCCCTGGCTCGCCGCCCGGCTCGCGGCGGAGGGCGCACGCGTGGACGGGATCGTCGTCGCGCCCGACCGGATCGACGCGATCGAGGACGCGGTCCGTCGCGCCGCGGCCACGGCGCCGTTCGTGGTCGTGACGGGGGGGCTCGGCCCGACGGACGACGACGTGACGCGCGAGGGGCTGGCCGCCGCGGCCGGCGTGCCGCTCGTCGAGGACCCCGCCGCGCTCGCGCTCGTGGACCGCGCGCAGCACGCCCGGGGACACGCGCTCGACGCGCGCCGCCGCCGCGAGGCGCGCCTGCCGGAGGGCGCCCGGGCGCTCGAGAACCCCGAGGGCACCGCGCCGGGGATCGCGGTCCGGGTCGGGGCGGCCGAGGTCTTCGCGCTCCCCGGCGTCCCGCGCGAGCTCCGCGCGGGCTTCGAGCGGGTGGTGCTCCCCGCCCTCCGCGCCACGGCCCGGCTTCGGCGGCGGGAGAGCGTGGCGCTCCGCGCGACCGGCGTGACCGAGCCGGACGTCGCGGTCCTGCTCGAAGACGTCGTTCTCGGCCCGGGGCTCGCGGTCGGCTTCTACCCCCACGAGGGCGAGCTCGAGGTCCGCTTCACCGCCACGGAGGGCGCGGACCCCGCGCTCCTCGGCGAGGCGCTCCTCGAGGCGCGGCGCCGACTCGGGCGGCGCGCGTGGGGCGACCGCCCGATCGAGGTGGAGGTCGTCGAGTCGCTTCGCGCGCGCGGCATGACGGCGACGACCGCCGAGTCGATCACCGGCGGCCTGGTCGCGCGGATGCTGACGAGCGTGCCGGGCGCGAGCCTCGTGTTCCCCGGCGGGTGGGTCACGTACTCGGACCGCACGAAGGCGGCGTTCCTCGGGGTGGACCCGGGGACGCTCCGCGAGCACGGCGCGGTGTCGGACGCCGTCGCGCGGGAGATGGCGGAGGGCGCCCTCGAACGCGCGGGGACCGACCTCGCCGTCTCGACGACCGGGATCGCGGGGCCCGGCGACGGCGCGGACCCGAGGGGCCGCCGGATCCCGGCGGGGACCTGGTTCGTCGCGCTGGCGCGGCGGGGCGGCCCGACCGAGAGCCGAGGCGTCACCGCGCCCCTCTCCCGGGCGGCGGTCCAGCGGCGCGCGGCGCTCCTCGCCCTCGACCGCCTCCGCCGCGCCCTGCTCCCGGGCGAGTCCGGCCCGGAGGCGGGTCGTCCTCCGGCCGGGCCGCGGTAGGATCCCCGCCTCGGACGGCCGCCGATCCCCGGTGGTGCAACCGGTAGCACGCGGGACTTTGGATCCTGAAGTTGGAGGTTCGAGTCCTCCCCGGGGAGCCATCCCGGAGCCCCTTCGGGGTGGCGAGAGAGCCGGCCCGGCACGCGGCGGACGGCGGGTCCTACACGGTGGAGGTTCGTCCATGGGAAGGCTGATCGCGATCATCCTCGGCGGGGCGGCGCTCGCGTTCTATCTGCCGATCCTGCTCCCCGACCAGCTCGCCGCGGTCCAGAAGCTCTGGAGCGAGCAGATCCTCGGCCCGGTCTGGTATCCGCGCGTCGCCGCTTCGGGCGCGGGCATCTTCGCCGGCCTGGCTCTCGTGCTCCTGGCCGTGCGCGGCCGCGAGTAGGGGGCGGGGCCGGCACGCGGCCGGCCGAAGCGAGGAGGGAGAGGGCCATGAAGGACGCCGGCCGCGTGCGGCCGCTCGCCGTCGTCGTGCTCGCGGCGGGACGCGGCACGCGTCTCGCCACGTCCGAGGGCGCGCCGCCGAAGGTGCTCGTCGAGTGCCTCGGCGTCCCGCTCCTGGAGCACGTGCGGCGCGCGACCGCCGAGCTCGGTGCGGACCCGACGATCGTCGTCGTGGGCCACCAGAAGGAGAAGGTCGAGGCCTGGCTCTCCGCCCACTGGCCCGGCGCGCGCCCGGTCCGGCAGGACCCGCCCGAGGGGACCGGCCACGCGCTTCGACTCGCGATGGACGCGATCCGCGGGTTCGAGGGCGACGTGCTCCTCGTGTACGGCGACGTACCGCAGGTCGCGCCGGACGACCTCGAGACGCTCCTCCTCGCACACCGGGAGGGCGCCGCCGCGGCGACCGTCCTCACCGGCTCGTGTGCCGACCCCGGCGACCTCGGCCGCGTGGTCCGCGCGGCGGGCATCGGCGATCGCCCGGCCCGCCTCGCCGAGATCGTCGAGGCCCGGGACGCGGCGGACCGTCCCGACGTCCTCGCGCTCGCCGAGTTCAACACGGGGATCTACGCGTTCGACGCCACGGCGCTCCGGCCGGCGCTCGTGGGCCTCTCCCGCGCCAACGCGAAGCACGAGGAGTACGCGACCGAGGCCGTGAACCGCCTCGCGGCAGGTTCCCGGGGCGTCCGCGTCCACGCGACCCCGCGGGGCGCGGGGCTCCTCGGCGTGAACGACCCGTCCGACCTCGCCCAGGCGTTCCAGGTCCTCAAGCGTCGCGTGCTCGGGGCCCATCTCGCAGCGGGCGTGCGCATCGTCGACCCGGAGACGACCGTGATCGAGGTGGACGTCGAGATCGCGCCCGGCGCGACGATCCTGCCCTTCTCGTACGTGGGGCAGGGCTGTCGGATCGAGGCCGGCGCGGTCGTCGGTCCGTTCGCGCGCCTGCGCGGCGGCGCGGTTCTCGAGGCGGGCGCGGAGGTCGGGAACTTCGTCGAGGTGAAGGCGAGCACGCTCGGGCGCGGCGCGAAGGCGAAGCACCTGACCTACCTCGGGGACGCGACGGTGGGCGAGCGCGCGAACGTGGGCTGCGGGACGATCACCGCGAACTACGACGGCCAGCGGAAACACCGCACGACGATCGGCCCGCACGCGCGGATCGGCTCGGGCACCGTGCTCGTGGCGCCCGTCACGGTGGGCGAGGGCGCCGTCACCGGCGCGAACGCCGTGGTCCTCGCGGGGCGCGACGTCCCGCCCGGCGCCACGGTGGTGGGAGTCCCCGCGCGGGTGCTCCCGAAGCGCGAAGGGGACGGGAGGGAGGGCTCGTGAGGCACGGAGAGCTGCAGCTGATCGCCGGGAACGCCACGCCGAAGCTGGCCGACAAGATCGCGGAGCGCCTCGGCATCCGCCGCAGCCCCGCCCGGGTCGCGAGGTTCCCGGACGGCGAGGTCGACGTCCAGGTGAACGACAACGTGCGCGGCAACGACGTGTACATCGTGCAGTCCACGTCGCCGCCCGTGAACGACAACCTGATGGAGATCCTGATCCTGATCGACGCGGTCCGCCGGGCCTCGGCGGCGCGCATCACCGCGGTCATCCCGTACTTCGGCTACGCGCGGAAGGACCGGAAGGAGGAGGGGCGCGTCCCCATCAGCGCGAAGCTCGTGGCGAACCTCCTGACGGTCGCGGGCGCGAGCCGCGTGCTCACCGTGGACCTCCACGCCGCCCAGATCCAGGGGTTCTTCGACATCCCCGTGGACCATCTCTACGCGTCGCCCGTGATCCAGGACCACTTCCGCAAGGAGAACTTGACCGACCTGACCGTGGTGGCACCCGACGTCGGCTCCTCCAAGATGGCCGGCGGGTACGCGAACAAGCTCGGGGGCGAGCTCGCGATCGTGGACAAGCGCCGGGTGAGCGGGGACCACGTGGTGGCGGGTGCGATCATCGGCGAGGTCGAGGACCGGAACGTCCTGCTGATCGACGACATGATCTCGACGGCGGGCTCGATCACCACGGCGGCCCGGATGGTGCGCGCGCACGGGGCGAAGAGCGTTCGCATCGCCGCGACGCACGGCGTGCTCTGCGGGCCCGCCCGGGAGAAGCTCCGGGATGCGCCGGTGGACGAGATCGTCCTGACGGACACGATCCCCGTGGACCCGACCGGCCTCGACAAGCTGACGGTCCTCTCGATCGCACCGCTCCTGGCCGAGGCGATCGCGCGGGTCCACGACGAGCGGAGCCTCTCCGTCCTCTTCGAGCCTCGGGAGCCCCGCGGCGAGACGCATTGACCCCGCGCCGCGGGCCCGCCGGGGACGCGGGGGCGGGCGGCGGGGCCCGCGGGGGCGCGGGGCCGGTCGCGGCGTCCCGGGCGACCCCGGACGCGCCGCGCGCGGTCCCCCCTCGCGTCGTTTCGGCCCGCAGGGGTCCGCCGCGGGCTGGCCCGGCCCGTCGCCCGGCGTACATTCGTGCGCTTCGGTCGATCCCGAGGGAGCACGCACATGGAGTTCATCCAGATCGAGGTCCAGGAGCGCGGGGACCGCGGCACGGCCGCGATGCGCCGGCTCCGACGGGACGGCCGCGTGCCGGGCGTGCTCTACGGGCTCGGGCGACGGAACCTCCCCCTGACCATCCCCGGCGTGGAGCTCACCCGTTTCCTCAAGACGGGGAGCCACCTGGTCGAGCTCAAGATGGGGGAGCAGACCCGCGACGCCATCCTGCGCGAGGTCCAGCACCACCCCATCACCGACGAGGTGCTCCACGTGGACCTCCAGCGCGTGGACAAGGACGCGCCGATCGAGGACGAAGTCCCGGTCGTGTTCAAGGGCCACGCGAAGGGGACGACGGAAGGCGGGCTCTTCCAGGCCCTCCTGACCCACCTCTCGGTCCGCGCCCGCCCGCGGGACATCCCCCAGGAGGTCGTGCTCGACGTGACGCCGCTCCTCGTGGGCGACGAGATCCTCGTTCGGGACGTCGCACTCCCCGAGGGCGTCGAGGCGCTCGACGACTTGGACGACCTGGTCGCGCACGTCGTCGCGATGCGCGGCGGCGAGGAGGAGGAAGGCGCCGCGGCGGGGGCGGAGGGCGAGGGTGCGCCCGCCGAGCCCGAGCTCATCCGCCGGCAGGCCGCCGAAGAGGAGGACTGAGCGCCTCGCGCCGGCGCGCGCGCGGGACCGGGAGGGGGAGGTCGAGGCTCCGTGACGACGCTCCTCCTCTTCGGGCTCGGGAATCCGGGTCGCCGGTACGCGGAGACGCGCCACAACGCGGGGTGGCGGGTCCTCGAGCGCGTCGCCCTCCGTCTCGGCGCCGAGTTCCGGCAGACGAGGCTCCTCCACGGGGAGGAGGCGGACGCGCGGTCGGGGGAGCGCCGGCTCCGGCTGGTGAAGCCCGCCTCCTTCATGAACCTCGTGGGGCCGGTCTACCGCCGCGCGCTCGAGGTGTACGACCTCGGCCCCGAGCAGGCGCTCGTCCTCGTGGACGACTTCATGCTTCCCTTCGGGCGGGTCCGGCTCCGGGCCGAGGGCAGCGCGGGCGGGCACAACGGCTTGAAGTCGATCCAGGACGCGCTCGGCGGCCCGGCCTACCCGCGCCTCCGCCTCGGCATCGGGCCCGTGCCGGAGGGCCTCGACCCGGCCGACTACGTGCTCCGCCGCTACGACGCCGCCCAGCGCCGCCTGCTCGAGGACCTCGTGGACCTCGGAGCCGACGCCGCCCTCCTCTGGGCCGAGGCGGGCATCGACGCCGCCATGAACCGGTTCAACGCGGGCTGACGGGCCGACCCCGGGAGCGCGGGGACTCGGTCGGGACACAGGCTCCCGTCATCCCTTGGGCTCGACCCGCCGGGGCTGGTACCTTCGCCCGCTTCCCGAAACGATCCCGAGACCCCGCCGATCCATGAGAACCCGCGAATACGAGGCCATGTTCCTCCTGGACAACACCCGGGCCACGGAGGACTTCGACGGCACCGCAGCCCTCGTGGACCAGATCCTCGAGAAGCACGGCGCCAACATCGTCCAGAAGGAGAAGTGGGACGAGCGCCGTCTCGCCTACGAGATCAAGGGCCACCGGCGCGCCACGTACTATCTGGTCTACTTCCAGGCCCCGACGACCGCGCTCGAGGAGATCGACCGGGACGTCAACCTGAACGAGGCCGTGATCCGCCACCTGGCGATCGCGCTCGACGAGCCCATCGCCGAGCACGTCCAGAAGCGGACCGACGAGCGCGAGCGCCTCGCCGAGGAGAGCCGTCGTGCCTCCCTCTCGGGCTGGGGCGAGCGGAAGCGATCCAGCGGCCGCCGTGACTCGCGTCGCTCTCAGGACTCGGACGACGGTGACGGACCGGACATGGGCGACGACGACTCGGACGGCGACAGCGGAGACTGATCGATCATGGGGAAGGCCAGGCAGAGCTCCGCCGGGAGCAAGGCGCTCAAGAAGCTCCTCAAGAAGACCGGGCAGACCGGCAACAAGTGCCGGTTCACCCGCGCGCGCGTCGAGTACGTGGACTACAAGGACGTCGCCACGCTCCAGAAGATGGTGAGCGCCCAGGGCAAGCTCTACGGGCGCAAGCGCACGGGCACGATGGCGCACTTCCAGCGCGATGTCGGCGAGGCCGTGAAGCGCGCGCGCTTCCTGGCCCTCCTGCCCTACGTGGGCCGCTGAACGGGGACGCCATGGCGATCGAGGTGCTACTTCGTCGGAGCATCGAGGGCGTGGGCCGCGTGGGCGAGGTCGTCCGCGTCCGGAACGGTTACGCGCGGAACTTCTTGATCCCCAAGGGCTGGGCCGCCCTGGTGAGCGCCGACGCCACGCGCCGGATCCACAAGGACAAGGCGCGCGAGGAGGTTCGCGAGGCCGAGGAGGCGCGCGCGCGCGCCGACATGGCCGAGCGCCTCGAGTCCTTGACCCTGACGATCGAGGCCCGTGCGGGGGAGGATGGCCACCTCTACGGCTCCGTGGGGCCGCGGCAGGTCGCCGACCAGCTCGGGCACGAGGGCATCCAGGTGGACACGCGCCAGATCCGCTTCGAGCCCGTCCGCGAGCTCGGCGAGTACGAGGCGCCGATCGCGCTCACGCGCGAGCACGTCGTCACCGTGAAGGTGTGGGTCGTGCAGGACGCCCGTGAGGCCGCGTTCATGGCCGCGGAGGCCGCCGAGCGCGCCGCCGCCGCGCCGCCCGCCGAAGAGCCGCCGCCGCCCGCCGTCTGATCGGGTCCGGAGGCGCGCCGCCCGCCCGTCGCGTGGCTACATCCGCTCCATCTGCGGGTTGTCGAAGCGCAGGCACTCCGAGAAGAAGTGCAGGTGCACGGATCCCGTGGGCCCGTTCCTCTGCTTCGCGACGATGATCTCCGCCGTCCTCAGGTCGCTCTCGTCGCGGCTGTAGTAGTAGGGGCGGTAGAGCAGGCAGATCACGTCGGCGTCCTGCTCGATGGCCCCCGACTCCCTCAGGTCGGAGAGCTTCGGTCGCGCGCGGTCGCGTTTCTCGACCTCGCGGTTGAGCTGGCTCATCGCGATGACGGGGATCTCGAGCTCGCGTGCGAGGCCCTTGAGCGAGCGGCTGATGTAGGAGATCTCCTGCTGGCGGCTCTCGACGCTCTTGATCGTGCCGATCGCCTCCATCAGCTGCAGGTAGTCCACCACCGCGAGGTCCAGGCCCTCGCGCGACTTCAGCCGGCGGCACTTGGACCGGAGGATCGTCGGCGTGAGCGACGGCGTGTCGTCGATGAACAAGCCGGCCTCGAAGAGCGGGCCCGCCGCGTCGGCGAGACGTCGCTGGTCGTCTCCGGAGAGGAACCGGCCTCCGCGGCGGAGGCGCTGGCCCTCGAACCTCGCCTGCGCGCAGAGCATGTTCCGGACGATGTTCGACGCGCTCATCTCGAGGCTGAAGATGGCGACCCGCTTCTGGTCCTGGATCGCCGCGTTCATGGCCACGTTCAGGCCGAAGGTCGTCTTCCCCATGGACGGACGGCCCGCGACGATGATCAGCTCGCCGGGGCGAAGCCCGGAGGTCATGTCGTCGAGCTGGTAGTAGCCGGTGCGCACGCCCGAGACCACGCGGCCCGGGTCCTGCATCTCGTCGAAGGCCTCGTGGAGGAGCGTCCCGACGGAGCGCGCCTGTCCGAGGTCGCGCTGGTTCGAGAGCTCGAAGACGGCGGCCTCGGCGCGCTCGAGAAGCTCGTCGCCCTTGCCCTCCTCGGCGTACGCGGACTGCTGGATCTCCGACGTCACCTGGATCAGGGCGCGCGCGATGCTCTTCTCGCGGACGATCGTCGCGTAGTGCTCGCCGTGGGCCGGCGTCGTGACCGAACGCGCCAGCTCGGCGATGTAGTCGCGGCCGCCCGTGTCCTCGAGGAGGGCCTGCCGTTCGCACTCCCGGAACACGAGAAGGGCGTCGAGCGGCTCCCCCCGGTCGTAGAGGGTGAGCATCACCTCGAACAGACGGCGATGGGCCTGGCGATAGAAGTCCCCCGCCTTCACGAGCGGCGCGACGGCGCCCATGACCTCCCCGTCGAGGAGGATCGAGCCGAGGACCGCCATCTCGGCCTCGAGGTCGTGGGGGGGCACGCGCTCGATCGCCGGGAGGGGCCCCGAGGCGGCCGGCGGGGAGGGGGAGAGGCGCTCGATCATGGGCCGGTCGGCGGAAGCGGGTTTCCCACCCGCTCTCCACCCGTTCTCAACGGACTTTCCTCAACGATCTACACAAGTGTGTGTGTGACAACGGGTTACGTCCATCGCCTTTTGCCACGACCGGGGCCGCCCGTCAACCCCGCGGCGGGGCCCGGCCCGCGCCCGACCCCGGACGGTACATCGCGCGGGGGACGGTCCGGGTCACCGCCCGGCTCCGCCTCGGAGCCAACGTCGCCGGTCCCGGGGCCGTACCTAGAATCGTCGGCCCGGGCGCCGACGGCGGAGGGTGGCGCCATGAGTGGCGCCGCGACAGCGTCGCGGCGAGCATGGCGCGGCGGCCAGGGAGGACGACCGGATCTTGCGACCGAGTAGGCGCTCCCCGTCCAACCCGTGGTCTCGCTCGTTCGCCGTCGTCGTACCGGGGGTCGCGGCCCTGGTCCTCCTCCTCGCTCCGGCGGCCCGCGCCGAGGGAGACGCGGGGTCGAAGGCCCTGCCCCCGCCCGTGGTCCGAACCCTCACCGGACAGGCGGGCGGGGGGGCGGGCGCGAAGCCCGCGCCCCCGGGCCCCGGGGCGCCCGTCGTGGCGCCGCCCCGTCCCGCGCCGGCGTCCGTGGGAACGGCGCCGTCGACCGTCCCGGCCGCGCGGCCCGTCGCGGCGCCGGCGCCGCGCGGGCCCGCCCCGCCCGCCCCGCCCGCGCCGGCCGCGGCGCCCGGGCCGGCGCCGCCCGTGCCGTTCCCGCCGCCACCTCCGGCGACCCCCGCGGCCGCGTCGCCCCCTCCCGTCGCGCCCGCCGGCGCCGTCCCGCCGTCCGCCGCGGCGACGCGCCCCGGCGCGCCCGGAACGAGCGCGCCGGCCGGCGCGGCCGGCGTGAACGGCGCCGAGCCCGTCGTCGTCCGGATCGTGTTCGAGGGAACGGCCCTCTTCGCGGGGCAGAGCCTCCAGGTGCTCCTCAAGACCGAGGAGGGGCGGCGGCTCGATCCGGTGCGCCTCGACGAGGACATCCAGACGCTCTACCGGTACTTCGAGAGCGTCCGGGTCACCGAGGAGACGGTGCCCGGCGGCGTCGTGCTCCACTTCTTCGTCAAGGAGAGCCCGCTCGTCGTCGAGTTGAACATCTACGGCGCGGAGGCCATCGACGCCTCCGAGATCCGCGACATGATGAGCACGAAGGTCGGGTTCCCGCTCCTGCCCTACGCGCTCGCCGCGGACGCCGAGGACATCGTCGCGGCCTACAAGATGCGCGGCTACTACTTCGCGCAGGTGCCCGAGCCCGTGATCACCGAGTTGCCGGGCGGCGGCCGGCGCGTGGACTTCACGATCGTCGAGGGACCCGAGGTCAAGGTCCAGCAGATCGCGTTCCGGGGCAATGCGCACGTGGCCCGAAAGACGCTGCTCGACGTCATGCAGACGCACGCGCAGGGGCCGATTCCGTTCTTCTCGTCGGCCACGTTTCGCATGGAGACGCTCCTCGAGGACCTGGTGGCCCTGAAGCGGCGCTACGAGGCCGCGGGCTACCTAGACGCCGAGGTCGTGCTCGAGGACCTCCGCGTCTCCGACGACAAGGCGCGCGTGGCGATCACGATCTCGATCGTCGAGCACCAGCGGTACCTCGTCGGGGACGTCGGGGTGGTGATCGAGCGGGTTTCGCCGGGGGAGCCGGGAAGCCCGCCGCCCGAGGACGTGCAGTGGTTCACGGAGGACCGGATCCGCTGCTGGCTCGGCCTCGTCCCCGGTCAGCCGTACGACGGGCTCGTGGAGGAGAAGGGGATCCAGAAGATCCGCGAGGAGTACTTCCGGCGCTCCTACATCGACGCGTCGGTGGACCCGCCCGAGCGGCGGGGCCGCGAGCACCAGAACGTCGTGGACCTCGTCCTGACCGTGAGCGAGAAGGAGAAGAGCCGCCTCCGGCACCTCGACTTCGTCGGCAACGAGTACACGCGCGACAAGATCCTGCGCCGCGAGGCGCGCGTGCTCCCGGGCGGCTACATCGACCGGCGCGAGCTCGACCGGACGCTCGCCAGGTTGCAGGGGCTCGGCTACTTCGACCGCGTCACGATGCAGATCGAGGAGGTCCGTGACCCGGCCGGCGAGGTCCGGCCCGCCTGGAAGGACGTTCGGTACGAGGTCGTGGAGGGGTCCACCGGGAAGCTCAACTTCGGCGTGGGCGTGTCCACGGACGGAGGCGTCGTCGGCTCCGTCAGCTTCTCGAAGCGCAACTTCGACATCACGCGATGGCCCCGGTCGTTCTCGGAGCTCCTGACCCGCCGCGCGTTCACGGGCGCCGGGCAGCGCCTGGACATCTTCATCGCGCCGGGGACGGTCGAGAGCCAGTTCCAGGTCGCGTTCGAGGAGCCGCGGCTCTTCGGAAGCCATCTCTCGCTGGGCGTCCAGGTGTACGACCGCATCACGTACTGGGAGAACTGGACGTCCGACCGCCTGGGCTACGGGGTCTCGCTCGGCTACCCGCTGTACGAGGACCTCGAAGACCATCGCGTCCTCTCCGCGCGCCTCACGTGGCAGCACCAGGACGTCGGCGTCCGCGACGTGAACCCGGGCGCCGTTCCCGGCGCGTTCCTGTTCCAGGGCCACGACGAGCTCCGCGCGCTGAGCGGCGAGCTCTCGCTCAGGACCACCGACGACCTGGTCCTTCCCAAGCACACCACGACCACCACGCTCCAGGGCGAGCTGGCCGGCGGCGTGCTCGGCGGCGAGGTGGACTTCGACAAGATCGGCTTCGTCCACGAGCACTGGTTCGTGCTCGCGACCGACGAGGAGGGAAAGCGGCAGACGCTCACGCTCCGGGGCGAGCTCGGCTGGGCCCACGCGTTCGGCGACACGCCCGAGGTCCCGCCCTACGAGCGCTTCTACCTCGGCGGCAGCCGGCTGAGGGGGTTCGCCTACCGCGGCGTCGGCCCGCACATCGGCGGGCGGCCGACGGGTGGCGAGTGGATGATGCTCGCGTCCGCGGAGTACCTGTACCCGATCGTCAAGGACACCCTCGGCGTGGTCGGGTTCCTCGACACGGGGACGCTCGCCACGAACATCGACTCGTCCGACAGCGGGCTCTGGCGCGCCTCGATCGGCTTCGGGATGCGGCTTCGGATCCCGGTCCTCGGGCCGACCCCGCTCGCCCTCGACTTCGGCTTCCCGCTCGTCAGCCAGCACGGAGACGAGAGGAGTCTGATATCGTTCTCCGTCGGCCGGGACTTCTAGCGTTGTCGCGGGTCCGGTCGAAGACCGACCCGCGGTGGCCGTGATCGTTCGTATCCGCTCCGGGAGATCCCATGAAGCGTCTCTTCCTCGTTCCCCTCGTCGCGTTCCTCTGGTTCGCCCCCCCGGCCCGGGCGGCCGGCACGGACGACGTCGCGGTCGTGGACATGGTGGACCTGATCCAGCACCACCCGCGCGCGCACGAGATCAACAGCCAGTTCGACCAGGACAAGGCCGACGCCGAGGCGTTCGCCGACAAGGAGACGAAGGCGCTCCTCCAGCTGAAGTCCTCGCTCGAGCTCCTCCCGCGGAACTCGCCCGACCGGCGCAACAAGGAGAAGGAGTTCCTGTCCCGACAGAACTTCCTGAAGTTCGAGATCGACTGGCGCCAGCAGGAGGCGGTCCGCAGGTACATGGAGGGCCTCGAGTCGCTCTACAGCGCCGTGCACAGCCTCGTGCAGCGGTACGCCCGAGAGCACGGGATCCGTCTCGTCCTCCTGAAGTCGGAGATCCAGCTCGACGCGGCCGACGTGAACGACTTCGGCGCGAAGGTCCGGCTCCGCGGCGTCGTGTACTCGGACGACACCCTCGACATCACCGCGAAGATCCGCGACATGTTCCCGACGCGGGCCCCCGGCGGCGGCGCCGCTCCGGCGGGATCTCCGCCGCCGAGCGGGAGCCCCCCCGGCCGGAGCGCGCCTCCGTCGGGCGGGCCCGCGCCGACCGGTCCCAAGCCGCCCCGCTAGCCCGCATGACCCATGAACCTTCGTGAATCACGTGGCCCTGCATACGCCAGAACCCCGATGGCGGCGTCGTTCGTCGTCGGCGACCCCCAATCCCAGGCATGGACGGGGGGGCGCCTCCTCCTCACGCCTTGCCCTCGGGGCCCGGGCGCACGCAGGACACCCTCTCGGCGAAGGCGTGATCGCCCCGCGGTCGCAACTCGAGCTTGCATCGACGCTTCCGTCGAACACGTCGCGTGCTTCATGGGTCATCAGGGCTAGGGGGCGACCGGGAGTCAGCGTGGCGCGACCGCAGCGGACCGTCGGCGGCGAGGGCGAGGTCTCCGGGGTGGGACTCCACTCCGGGGAGCGGACCACGCTCCGGGTCGCGCCGGCCGAGGCGGACCACGGCGTCGTGTTCGTGCGCACGGACCTCGCGGGGTCTCCGCGCGTCCGGGCGGACGCCGACCACCTCGGCGTCCGGCAGCGGCGCACCGCGCTCGTGGCGGCGGGCGGCGCCGAGGTCCACACCGTCGAGCACTTCCTCGCCTGCTGCACGGGGCTCGGGATCGACAACCTCCTCGTCACGCTCGACGGTCCCGAGTGCCCCGGGATGGACGGCTCGGCCGCCGAGTTCGCGGCGCTGCTCCAGGGGCTCGGGGCGCGGACGCTCGACAAGGTCCGGCCCACGCGGGTCGTGACGGCGCCCGTCACCGCGACCGCGGGCCCGGGCCAGGCGCTCGTGGCGATCGCGGGGGGCGAGGGCCTGTCCGTCTCGTACACGCTCGACTACGGCTCGAGCTGGGTCGGCCGGCAGGCCGTGTCCCTCGCCGTGACCCCCGAGCGCTTCTGCGCCGACGTGGCGGGCGCGCGGACCTTCTGCCTCGCGGCGGAGGCGGAGGCGCTCCGCGAGGCGGGCCTCGGCAAGGGCGCGACGTACGCGAACACGCTCGTGATCGGCGACGAGGGAGTGATCGAGAACGAGCCGCGCTGGCCCGACGAGTTCGCGCGCCACAAGCTCCTCGACCTCCTCGGCGACCTCTTCCTGGTGGGCGCCGACGTGGTCGGCCACGTCCACGCGTACCGCACGGGACACGCCGCGAACCTCTCCCTGGTGCGCGCCCTCGCCTCGGGGCCTCCTCCCGAGGAGGGCCCCCTCGGCCTCGGCTCGCCGGCCATGACGCACGCGCAGATCCGGCGCATCCTCCCGCACCGCTACCCGTTCCTCCTCGTGGACCGGGTGATCTCGGTCGAGGGTTTCCAGCGGGCGGTCGGCATCAAGAACGTCACGCTGAACGAGCCGTACTTCACGGGCCACTACCCCGAACAGCCGATCATGCCGGGCGTGCTCGTGATCGAGGCGATGGCCCAGCTCGCGGGCCTGCTCCTCCTCCGGAAGCTGGAGCTGACCGGGAAGCTCCCGGTCCTCCTCTCGATCGACCGCGTGAAGTTCCGCCGCGCCGTGGTGCCCGGCGACCAGCTCCGTCTCGAGGCCGAGACCGTCCGTTTGGCCGGGTCGCGCGGACGCGTACAGTGTCGCGCACACGTCGGTCGCGCCCTGGCCTCGGAGTGCCGGCTGAACTTCGCCCTGACGGACGCCCAGGGCGCCTGACGAGAGAGCCCGAGCCCCCCCTGCCCCCCGGCCCCCCTCACCCCATGACACGGATCCACCCCACCGCCGTCGTATCGCCCGAGGCCGACCTCGGCCCGGACGTCGTGATCGGTCCGTACGCGGTCGTGGAGGGCCCGGTCCGCCTCGGCGCGGGGTGCCAGGTCCACGCGCACGCCGTGATCCGTGGCGACACGACGCTCGGCGAGGAGAACGTCGTACATCCAGGCGCGGTCCTCGGCGGCGAGCCGCAGGACCTGAAGCACGACGGATCGAGGACACGACTCGTGATCGGAGACCGGAACCGGTTCCGCGAGCACGTGACGGTGCACGCCGGGACCGCCAGCGGGGGGGGACGACCCGCGTCGGCTCGGACGGCTTGTTCATGGTCGGCTCTCACGTCGCGCACGACTGTCACGTCGGCGACCGCGTGATCCTGGCCAACCACGTGCTCCTGGCCGGGCACGTCCGCGTCGGCGACCGCGCGACGCTGAACGGGGCCAGCGCGTGCCACCACTTCACGACCGTGGGGCGCCTCGCGTACGTGGGCGGCCTCACCCGGATCGTGAACGACGTGCACCCGTTCACGGTCGTCGAGGGCCATCCCGCCCGCGTGCGGGGTGCGAACGTCGTGGGGATGCAGCGCGCCGGGATCGGGCCGCGCCAGGTCGAGCTCCTGCGTCGCGCGGTCTGGGAGATCCTCGTGTCGGAGAAGGAGAGCGCGTCCTCGGCCGTCGCCCGGCTCGAGGCCGAGCATCCCGACGACGCCCTCCTCGCGGAGCTCGTCCACTCGATCCGCGCGGCGGCCGTCGGACGTCAGGGGCGCGCGGCCGAGCACGCGGGGCGCGCGCCGTGACGCCGGGCGTCCTCCGGGCGGCCGTGATCGGCGTCGGCGCCTTCGGGCGCCACCACGCACGCATCTACCGCGAGATCGAGCAGACCCACGGAGGCGTCCGCCTCGTGGGGCTCGTGGACATCGACCCGGGCCCGCCGAAGGAGGTCGCGGAGCGGCTCGGCGTGCCGCTCGTACGTTGCGTGAGCGAGCTGCCCGAGCCGGTGGACGTCGTCTCGGTCGCCGTGCCCACCGTGGACCACCGCAGGATCGCCGAGCCCTTGCTGCGCCGGGGCGTCCACTGTCTCGTCGAGAAGCCGCTCGCGGGGAGCAGCGCGGACGCCGAGGCGCTGATGGAGGCGGCCAAGGCGGGAAACGCCGTGCTCCAGGTCGGGCTGGTCGAGCGCTTCAACCCCGTCATGAGCGCCCTCGGTCGGCTCGGCGCGGCGCCGGCGTTCGTCGAGGTGCACCGTCTCGCCCCCTATCCCCACCGCGGCGCCGACGTGGGCGTCGTGATGGACATGATGATCCACGACCTCGATCTCCTCAACCACGTCGTGGGGGAGGAGGCCGAGCGGGTGGAGGCGGTGGGCGTGCCCGTCGTCGGTCCCCACGAGGACCTCGCGAACGCCCGGATCACGTTCCCCTCCGGCTGCGTGGCCAACGTGACGGCGAGCCGCGTGTCGCTGCACCGCATGCGGCGGTTCCGGATCTTCTCGCGCGACGGGTACCTCGCGCTCGACTACGACGCCCGGCAGGCGCTCCTGGTCGTGCCGCCGCGGCCCGACGAGGGCGGGAGCCGCTCCGTCGCCTCCTGGGCCCGCGTCCGCCGGGTCCTCGAGGAGGCGGGGGGCGAGATCGACCGCGCACTCGAGCGCTTGAAGCGGGAGGTCTTCGAGGCCCCGTCCCTGCCGAAGGGCTTCCTCGTGGAGCCGCTCGAGATCGGCGACGCGGAACCGCTTCGCGAGGAGATCGTGGCCCTCGTGGACGCGATCCGGACGGGACGCCGGGCCCGGGTCGGCGGCGGCGAGGGGCTGAGGGCCCTGCGCCTGGCCGAGCGGATCCTGCTGGACCTCGGCCGGCGCGAGATCCCGGCCGCGCGGCGCCGTCCCGACGCCGTAGGGTAGGGGCCCACGGCGGCGGCCGGAGGGACGGACGCAACCTGTTCGCCGCGCCGCACTTACGCGCTCGCGCCCCCCTTGACCTCCCTTGGGGGACCGCTACACTCGTCGCCTTCCATCCGCACCGGGCGTGCGGGTGGGTCCGTCGGCCTCTCGGCCGGCGTGCCGCCAATCGTGCGCCATCGGCCGGCGCGCTAGGAGCCTCCTTGTCCTCGATCACCGTCGACGCCCTGCTCGAGAACGGGGTCCACTTCGGCCACCGCGCCAGCCGGTGGAACCCCAAGATGCGCCCGTTCATCCACGGGAAGCGCAACGCCATCCACATCATCGACCTGAAGTCCACGGTGCGCGGCCTCGTTCGGGCGAGCAACTACCTGAAGAACGTGAGCTCCGAGGGCGGGAAGATCCTGTGGGTGGGCACGAAGCGCTCGGCGCGCGAAGCCGTGCGTGCGGTCGCGACGCGTACGAGCATGCCCTACGTCACGGGCCGGTGGCTCGGCGGGACGCTGACGAACTTCCAGACGATCCGCAGTCGTCTCGCCCGGCTCCAGGAGCTCGAGGACGAGGAGCAGAGCGGCATCGTCGGGGCGATGAAGAAGAAGGCGCAGGCGCGCCACCGCACCGAGAAGCGGAAGATCCTCAAGAACCTGGAGGGCATCCGCGACCTCGAGAAGGTGCCGGCCGTCATCGTCGTGGTGGACCCGAAGCACGAGCACATCGCCGTCGCCGAGAGCAACAAGACGTCGATCCCCGTGGTCGCGCTGCTCGACACCGACTGCGACCCGGACCTGGTGGACATCCCGATCCCGGGCAACGACGACGCCATGCGGTCCGTCCGCCTGGTCCTCGACAAGCTCGCGGACGCCGTCGAGGAGGGTTCGCGCGCCTGGGGCGCCGTCGTCGCCGAGCGCGAGAAGGTCGAGGCCGACCGGCAGCGCGAGGAAGACGCGCGCCGCGAGGCGGACCGCCAGCGCCAGCAGGTCACCGCCGAGTGGCAGCGCCGCTTGCGCGAGGAGGCCGAGCGTCGCCGCACGGGCGGGACGGATACGGGGTCCGAGGGCGCGGGGCCGGAGTCCCCGGCGTAGGCGGACCCGTTCGTGGCGCCCGCCGAGGGGTCGAGCATGTTCGGGCAGGGCCGGGTCGCGTGCGGGCGTGTCGGGGGCCTGGCCCCCGTCGCGCGGACGCGGTCGGTCCGCCGGCGCGCCGGACCGTCGCGCGACCCGAGGGTCGCGCCACGCGCGACGCCCGCGCGCCGCGGGTCCAGAGGAGAGCCGGGGGGAGCAAGGAGTTGCTTGCGATGACGATCACGGCCAAGGAGGTGATGGACCTCCGCGCCGCCACGGGCATGCCCATGATGCAGTGCAAGCGCGCGCTCGAGGCGGAGGGCGGCGATTTCGAGAAGGCCGTCGACCGTCTCCGCAAGGAGGGGGCGAAGGCCGTCGAGAAGCGGGCGGACCGAACCACGAAGGAGGGGCTGGTGCGCATCCGCGTCGCCGACGACCACCGGCGCGCGACGCTCGTGGCGCTGGGATGCGAGACCGAACCCGTCGCGCGCCTCGACATGTTCCAGGACTTCGCCGAGCGCCTCGTGGACCAGGTGGAGCAGGCGTCGCCCGCCAGCGTCGACGACCTGATGAGCCGGCCGTGGAAGGGGGGCACCGGCGAGACCGTCGAACAGGCGCTGACCGACCTCGTCGCGAAGATCAACGAGAACATCCGGGTCGTCACGCTTGCGCAGGTCGCCGCCGACGCCCCGGGCGTGGTGGGCGGCTATCTGCACCACGACCAGAAGCACGGCGCGATCGTGTCGCTCGCCGCCGACCAGCCCGATCCCGAGCTCGCCGCGTTCGCGCGCCAGCTCTGCATGCACATCGTGTTCGCCCGCCCCGCGGCCGTGACGCGCGACGAGGTGCCCGAGAGCGTGACGTCGCACGAGCTCGAGATCATCCGCGGTCAGGTGAACGGGGATCCCCGCATGAAGGGCAAGCCGCCGCAGGTGGTGGAGAAGGTCGTGGAGGGGAAGCTCGCGGCGTTTTTCAAGCAGGCCGTCCTCACGGAGCAGGTCTGGGCGCTCCCGGGCAACGAGGAGACGGTGGGCCAGATGCTGGCCGCCCGGCGGGCGCGGATCGTCGCGTTCCACCGCGCCCAGCTCGGAGGCTGACGCGCGTGACGGACGGGTTGCGCTGGAAACGGGTGCTGCTCAAGGTCTCGGGAGAGGCCTTCTCGACGCCCGGCGCCGGCACGATCCGGGAGGAAGCCGTCGGACGGCTCGCCGAGGAGATTGCGCGCGCCTACGAGCTCGGCGCCGAGATCGCCGTGGTGAACGGCGGGGGGAACATCCTCCGCGGGGGCCAGACGCGCATCCAAGGCCTCGGGCGCGCGACGGCGGACTACATGGGGATGCTCGCGACGGTCATCAACGCGCTCTCCCTCCAGGACGTGCTCGAGAGCCGGGGCATCCCGACGCGGGTGCTCTCGGCGATCGAGATCCGCACGGTCGCCGAGCCGTACATCCGCCGGCGCTGCATGCGCCACCTCGAGCGGGGACGGGTCGTGATCCTGGCCGGTGGCTCGGGACACCCGTTCTTCACGACCGACACGACCGCGGCGCTCCGCGGCGTGGAGATCGGCGCCGAGGTGCTCCTCAAGGGCACGCAGGTGGACGGCGTGTACGACAAGGATCCGGTCGTCCATCCCGACGCGCGGCGCTTCACGCGCGTCTCGTTCGAGGACGTGTACCGCCTGAAGCTCGAGGTGATGGACCGGACCGCCATCACCATGTGCATCGAGAACCGCCTGCCGATCGTCGTGTTCGAGATGGGCGTCTCGGGGAACCTCGTCGGGGTGCTCCGGGGCGAGGACATCGGGACGACCGTCGGCGCCGTGGAGGAGACCCGCTGATGGACGCCGACGAGATCCTGCTCGACGCCGAGGAGCGCATGGACGCGGCCGTGACCCACCTGGGCGGCGAGCTCGGGGGCATGCGGTCGGGTCGCGCGAGCCCCGCGCTCGTGGACAAGCTCCGGGTGTCGGCCTACGACACCGAGACGCCGCTGGGCCAGCTCGCGCAGATCGGCTGCCCCGAGCCTCGCCAGATCCTCATCAAGCCGTACGACCCGTCGATCCTGAAGGAGATCGAGAAGGCCATCCAGGCCTCCGACCTGGGTCTGAACCCCAGCCACGACGGGAAGGTGATCCGGATCACGTTGCCGCCCCTCTCGGAGGAGCGCCGGAAGCAGCTCGCGAAGGTCGTGAGGGACAACGGCGAGCAGACGAACGTGTCGATCCGGAACATCCGGCGCGACGCGAACAAGCAGGTGGACGCCCTGCTCGCCGACCGGGCGATCACCGAGGACGACGCGACGCGTTTGAAGGACGACATCCAGGAGCTGACGAAGCGCTACGAGGGCAAGGTGAAGGACGTCGTGGAGCGGAAGTCGAAGGACCTCCTCGAGGTCTGAGGCGTCGACCCCGCGTCCCGCCGCTCGGTCCCGCCGGAGCCGGAGGTCGCCGCACCCTCGCGTGGCCGGCACGACCCGGCGCCGCCGCCGGGACCCGGCCTTCTCGAACGCCCGCACGGAGCGCGGGTTCGACGAGCCGGGGTCCGCGACGACGGCGACCGCGAACGGGTTCCAACGCCACGCGATCGCCGAAGGCACGGACCCGGAGGGGACCGAGCCCGCGTCCCGGAGGCGAGGCCTCGCCGGGGACGAGGTCCATGCCGTGGGACGCGTCCTCGACGTCGATCGCGCGTGGGGTCGCTTCGCCGTCGCGGATGCGGCGCGTCCGTGCCGGGGCCGCCGGCGCCGCGAAGCGCCCGCCGACGCTCGCCGGCGGGGGGGCCCGTCCGGCCACGAGTGTCCCGTACCCGGCATCGACCTCCGCCCGGCGCGGTCACCGGCCGGGACCGTCGTTCGCGACGACGTGCGTCTGGCGGACCCCGCCGTGGAACGGGGCGAGGTCGGCACGGGCGAGCCTCCGGAGATCGATCTCGGCTTCCCGGAGGGCGCCCGCGGTCCGGAGGCGAGACGGGACGACACGTCCCCCGCGGCCCCAGTCTCTGCCTGAATCGCCCTCGCCCCAAGAGGCCGTCCCGCCCCGGTCGGACGAGGAGGAGCGCCGCACGGGCACGCGGCGCCGGGATGCCCCTTGAGCTCGCGGGCGCGAACGACGCGCCGCAGGCCGAGTACGAGGCGTTCCGCGTACCCTCGGGGAAGCCGTTCCCACGACACCGGGTCTCCCGGTACGAGGCGTACGGCTCCCGGTCCCGGCCGTAGATGGGACGAGGCGTCGAGCCGGCGGACCCGGGCGGCCACTTCGCCTCCGAGGTGCGGCGTGACGCTTCTCTCGAACCGCGACCGGCCCTACCGGGGGGGCGGGGACGTGGATCCTCCGCACGCGCGGGGCGAGCCGCAGGTTGGGGCGAGAAGAGGTGGTGGGGGCGCAGGGAATCGAACCC
Organism: uncultured Planctomycetota bacterium; assembly: GCA_963752285.1. Taxonomy (GTDB): domain Bacteria; phylum Planctomycetota; class PLA2; order PLA2; family JAEUHO01; genus CAVVXN01. The sequence continues at coordinate 1,828,062 of CAVVXN010000005.1, read as the reverse complement.
TGAACCTACGGCTTAAAAGGCCGCTGCTCTACCACTTGAGCTACGCCCCCGCGCGGTCCATGGCGGGTGGGGCGAGTGTAGCCGGCGAGGCCGCCGGCGCGGTCCCTCGGGCGCGGTCCCGAGGGCTACAATCGGCCCCCGGGAGGGTACTTGATCCGCACGCATCGGCTCGTGGACGGGGGTGTCGTGACCGAGTACGGGGCGGGCTCCGTCCGGATGCCCCGGGGGGACGAGCGCGTCTGGTTCATGGTGGTCGCCCCCGACGCGGTCGAGCAGAAGACGCTCGCCGATCTCCTGCCGCTCCACGAGCTGGCGATGGAGGACGCGCTGAACCCCGGGCACCCGCCCAAGATCGAGGACTTCGAGGACCATCTGTTCTGGATCGCGCACTCGCCCCAGATGGACGACGACGGGACCACGCGGAAGGTCGCGGTCTTCCTCGGCAAGACATGGGTCGTGAGCGTCTTCCGGGCCGAGCTCGTCTGCGCCGACGAGGTGGAGTCGCGCGTCCTGAAGGAGCCCGTGCGTTTCCTCGGCGCGCCGGAGCGGATCGGCCACGCGCTCCTCGATCACACGATGGATGCCTTCGAGCGGCGCGTGGACGACGAGATCGACGAGTGCGAGCGGCTCGAGGGCGCGGCGATCGAGGCGGCGCGGCCGGAGGTGCTCGTGGACATCCTCTCGCTGAGGAGCGACGTCTCGTACCTCCTGCGGACCATGCGCAGCCAGCGCGACGTGTGCCTCTCCCTCAGCCGCACCGAGCACCGCGTCCTCTCGAAGAAGATCCTGCCGTACTTTCGGGACGCGTATGACCACTGCCTTCGGATCTACGACCTCCTGGAGGGCGTCCGCGAGGGCGTCGGTGGCGCGCGTGACGCCTACTTCTCGTCCCAGAACACGCGTCTCTCCGAGACCATGCGCATCCTCACGGTGATCGCGACGATCATGATGCCGCTCGGGGTCGTCGCGGGCATCTTCGGCATGAACTTCGACGCGATCCCGGGGCTCCACGACCCACTCGGGTTCTGGACGACCCTCCTGGGGATGCTCGGGCTCTCGTCCCTCATGCTGCTCTGGTTCCGGCGGCGGGGCTGGCTGTGAGGGACGGCGGCCACGACGGGAGGGGCGGTCCCGGCCCCCGTAGACTGGGCCGCGTGTCTCGGACGCGGCGGCTCACGATCGTTCTCCTCCTCGCGTGGGTGGGGCTCGGGCTCGCGCCGGGGCGTCCCGCGTGCGGGGACACGGACGAGGAGGGCCGTGCCTTCGCCCGCCAGCAGCTGATCGAGGACGCGCGGCAGGCGATCGGGACCGGGAACCTCCAGTCCGGCGCCCTGGTCGGCTTGAGGAAGACGCTCCGGGACGACGGGAACTTCTACACGGCCTACGATCCGAAGCCCGAGGAGGAGGCGCTCTACGACACCCTCCGCCAGACGCTCGAGGAGCGGAAGCTCTTCCTCGGAGCGACCGACGACGACGACGCCGATTCCTCCGACGTGGCGCAGCAGGGGGCGCTCGTCGAGGCGGACCTCCTCCTTCGCTGGCTCAAGGGCGAGGAGCGTTGCGGCGTCGGCGTCCAGGTCCTGAAGCGGGGGGAGCCCTCCGGTCCGGTCGTCCCGTACCCATACGAGGCGAACCCGCCCGCGCCGGTCCCGGCACCGACGGCCGCCGCGCCGGTGCCCGGAACGGCGCCCGCCCCTTCGACGCCCGCCCCTTCGACGACCGCCCCGAGCGAGGCGCCCGGAGCGAGCGGCCCCGCGCCCGCGGGGCCCCCGCCGGCCGCGCCCGCGCCGGTTCCGCGGGCGCCGGGCGGGGACACGAAGCCGCCGGCGGCGCCCATCGACCCGCTCTCGCCGGCGCCCGCCGAGGCGCCGGCCGTCGGCGACGCCACGTCCTTGACCCCACCGCCCGAGACCGCGGGCGACCCCGACGCGTGGAAGAAGTGGGTGCTCGTTCACGAGAAGGGGACGCTCCGGAACAAGCAGATCCTCCCGCTCGAGTGCCAGGAGCAGGTGACGGACCTCTTGAACCTCGCGAAACGGGCGCCGCAGTACGCGAAGGACGCGCCGGACGACCTCAGCACGCTCCAGCGGTTCGTGATCGTCGAGCCGGATCCCTTCGCCTACAACCGGCCGTTCCTGTGGCTGCGGCGCGAGCAGGCCGACCAGCGTCTGAAGGCGATCGACGCGGAGGACCCGACCACCGGCATCCTCGACGAGACGACCGTCCGGGAGAAGTCCGTGCGCGCGCAGCGCTACCGGGAGCAGGCCGACCGGCGCGCTGCGGAGCGCCAGTCGGTCCTCGACCTCCTCGACCGCATCGCCGTCGAGGTCGGGCACTGGCGAAGCCTCGCCGCGTACTTCTCCACGAAGATCGAGGAGCAGAAGTCGCGCGAGGGCGCCCCGGAGGGCACGGCGCCCAGCCGCAGCCTCGCGTTGCGCGTCCTGGAGGCGCAGGAGTCCCTCGCGTCGCTCGACCTCAGGATGATCTCCCACACCGTGCTCCGTGCGGACGAACGCCGGCAGCTCCTCGACAGCCTCCTGGAGATCGAGAAGAAGGAAGCCGAGGCCGCAGAGGCGAAGAGCCGGGCATTCGCCGCGCGCCTCCAGGACCTGCGGAACCAGCGGCAGCTGGGGCGACTCCAGTTCGACGCGCTCCAGCTCCGCGAGGACATCCGCCGTGAGGAGGCGCGCCATCCCAAACCGGGCTCGCCCGGCGCGCTGCGCATCACGGCTCGCCAGGCGGTGCTCGACTTGAGCGCGGTCGTCGAGGAGGCCGTGAAACGACGTCGGACCCTGTCCGAGGCCGCCACCACGGCCGCGGGTTCGAAGTCGTCCGAGGCGGCTCCCGCGACGACCGAGACGAAGAGCGGCGCCGAGGGCGAGACCGTCGCCGCGCCCCGGCGCGAGCTCTCGCCCTCGGTCCGGGACCCGCGCGCCTACCGGTGGGACCTCGGGCTGATCCAGACCGCGCGTCGCGCGCTCGAGGACCCGGAGCTCTACTCCGCGTTCGGGGCGGACGAGGTGGCCCTCCACTACGAGGTGGCGACCCAGCAGATCCGGCGGCTCGAGGCGGCGCTCACGGCGACGGAGGGCGACCAGGCGCTCCGGGACCGGTTCGACGTGGCGGGGCAGAAGGCCGACGCCGCGCTCGGCGCGCTCGCGGCGGCCGATCCCTGGTACGCGGCCTACCGACTGCCCGAACGCGTGGAGGCGCTTCGCAAGGACTTCTCCCAGGCGATGGAGGCGATCGAGGGGATCCGGGCGCGCTACCGCGACCTCCTCCAGGCGACGCGCGCGTACCAGAAGCTCCTCCTCCACCAGGGCACGCGAAGCCTCTCGATCCGATACCACGACGAGATGGACCCGGCGGACCTCGTCGGTGCGATCGAGGACACCGCCGGCGGCGTGGCCGAGGCCGCGCGGTTCCTCGGGGGAAACGGCGACCCGTCGCTCTCGGGATGGGTGGGGGCGCATCTCGTCTCCGTCGTCCTGTCGATCGCCGCGGTGGTCCTCCTCGCGCTCGTCGTGGCGTTCGGGCGCCGTCGCATCGACCGTTGGATCGAGGACCGCGCGGCGCGGATCCAGCACCTCAGGTGGTCGGGTGCCGGCGTGTCGAGCGAACGTATCCAGGAGAAGGCGCGCAAGGAGCAGGAGGCCCAGGCGAAGGCCACGGCGGAGGAGCGGCTCCAGGGCGTCCAGCCGGCGTCCGAGGAGCCCGAGGCACCCGAGTCCGGTCCGGAAGAGGCGGACGGCCCGGCGGTGGGGGTGGAGACCTCCGAGACCTCCGAGACCTCCGATCCCACCGATCCCGCCGCGAGCCCCGGTGAGGTGGAGCCCCCCCCGGCGGACCTCGCCGAGGCGCATCCGGAGATCGATGGCGGCGACGTCCGTCCCGCGGCTCCGTCCGAGGCCGCCGCCGAGCGGGCCACCTCGTCGCGGAGGGACCCGTCGTGACGTCCGATCTCGGCGCGCGCCGCCGGATCCTCCTCGTGCCCCGGATCCGGCTCGCCCGGATCCTCTGGCGGATCCTGCCGCACCTGGCGACCGCACTCCTCGCGGCGTCGATCCCTCGCCTGCTCGGCGCGACCGAGGGGATCCGCCGGCAGGCGCTCGTCGCGGGCCTCGCGTTCCTGGCGTACGGCCTCGCGCGGAGCCTCCTGATGGAGGTGCTGTCTCCGACGCGTCCGGCGCTCCGGATCCTCCCGCTCCGTGACGCGAAGGCACGCTCCCTCGCGGCCGGGCTCCGGTTGTTCCTCTTCCTCCTCTTCGTGAGCGAGATCGGCCGCTGGCTCGTCACGGAGAACGCGTGGCGACCGTCGGTCGTCGCCGCCCTCGGGGTCCTCGAGAGCGCCCTCTTCGTGATCGGGATCGCCGCGCTCGTCGCCTCCACCGGTCTCTTCGCGTGGCTCAGGAACCGGCAGGGACACCGCTTCTGGGGCCTCATCGGCCGGTTCGCGGGGCGGCTCCTCGTGCCGCTCCTGATCCTGGCGGGGCTGCTCCTCGTCGTGGTGGAGGGGCTCGGCTACGTGCCGCTCGCCCACTTCGTCGCGTCGAACCTGGTGGCCACGGGCGTACAGCTGGTGGTCGCCGTGATCGCGTACCACTACCTCCGCGCCGCGCTCGTCAACTCGATCGGGTACCTGCGCGGCGACGAGGCGCCCGCCGGCGTGGCGAGCGCGGCCGCGGGCGGCGAGCTCCAACCCGACCCGGTGCTGCTCGGGCTGGAGCGAATCCTCGAGGTGGCGCTTCGGATCCTCGTGGTACTCGGGGCGGTCGCCTGGGTCCTGGCGGGCTGGGAGATCGGCCCCTCGGACGTGGCGCACGCGCTCTCGACCCCGCTCTTCGGGATCTCCGGCTGGCCGACCTGGGGACGCGTGGGGGGGGGATCCTGCAGGTCGTGCTCGCGCTCGCGGCCGGCTGGCTGGTGCGTCAGACCCTGACGTTCTTCGTGTTCCCGCGGACTCGGCTCGAGATCGGGGCGCGGTACGCGATCCTCGCCGTGCTCCGCTACACCGTGATCGCTCTGGCGTTCGTGCTCGCGCTGGGAGCGGTGGGCATCGAGACCGGGTCGCTCGGCTGGTTCTTCGGCGCGGCCGGCGTCGGCATCGGACTCGGTCTGCAGGACGTGATCGGCAACTTCTTCAGCGGTCTGATCATGCTGGTCGAGCGTCCGATCCGCGTCGGCGACACGGTCCAGGTGGGGGAGACGACGGGGCGGGTCGAGGACATCCGTATGCGGGGAACCGTGATCCGCACGTACGAGAACACGAGCGTAACGATCCCGAACCGCCAGATGCTCGGCGAGCGCGTCACGAACCTCTCGTACGGCATGGGCCACACGCGCCTGAAGATCGAGGTGGGTGTGGACTACGGCGAGGACCCGCGGCGCGTGCGTGATCTGCTCCTGGAGGTCGCGACCCAGCACTCCGATGTCCTGGCGGATCCCGAGCCCACCGTGTGGTTCATGAACTTCGGCGCGTCGTCGATCGACTTCACGCTGCTGTGCTACACCCCGCGCCTGACCTCCCGCTTCGCGGTGGCGTCGGACCTGAGGTACGCGATCTTCGAGACGCTCCGCCGGCACGGGATCTCGATCCCGTTCCCGCAGCTGGACCTCCACGTGAAAGAGGCCCCGGAGCGCGCGGGACGACGGGTCTGAGGGATCTGGGCGCTACTTCAGCGCCTCGATCTCCTTCTGGTACGTCTCGATCAGCTCCTGCGCCTGCTTCGCGGCGAGCGTCCCGTCGTACCGCTTGCTCGACATCCGCTCGAGCTGCTTGATCGCCTTCTTCGGGCTCTCGCCTCGGATGCGGTCCTTGATCTCGGCGAGCTTCTTCCCCGCCTCGATCTCGTTCTTGTGGTCCTTGTCGCCGAGAAGGTCCTTCACCTTCTCCTCGGCCTCCTTCTCGAGGTCCGAGCCCTTCCAGGACTTCTCGACGTCGAGCCACGTCTTCCAAGCCACGTAGAAGTCGCCGCGGTCCGTCGCCTTCGTGGCGCGGTCCACCGCCGACGTCCGGTACCACGCGAGCCAGGCGCCGAGCTTCTCGACCCACTTGGACTCGGTCTCGTCCGACGCGGCCGCGTCACGCGCCTTCTCGAGCGCGACCCGGGCCTCCTCGTACCGGCCCTTCTCGATCGACCGCCGGATCGGGACGAGCTTCGAGGGGAGGTCGGGGAACAGCTCGACGTCGCGGAGGAGCTCCTCGATCTGGTCCTCGGAGACCTTGGCCGGGTGGCCCGACCAGGCGATCTTCCCGTCGGGGCCGATCAGGACCGACGACGGGAATCCGTTCACGCCGTAGAGCGTCTGGCTGTCGGAGGACTCGACGACGATCGGGTAGGCGGGAGAGAGGCTCGAGACGAACTCGTCCACCTTCTCCTCGTCCTCGTTGGAGATCGCGAGGACCGTGAGGCCCTTCTCTGCGTAGCGCTCGTGAAGCTCGTTCAGGTGCCCGACCTGACCCTTGCAGGGGCCTCACCAGGTTCGAAAGATCTCGAGGAGGATCACGCGCCCCTTCAGGTCCGACATCGAGATCGGCGGGGTGTTGTGATAGCCCTTCCCGTCGAACGCCGGCGCGGCGTCGCCGACGCCGGGCGCAGAGAGCGCCGGGTTCGCGACGCCGAACGAGACACCGAGAAGCGCTGCGGTCAGGAGCGCGGTGGTCCGCATGGTGTTCCCTCCTCGGCACGAGGCCGACGCCGAGGCGTCCGGACCGGCCTCGGGGTGGGCTCAACATACACCGGTGGGGGCCCCGCGCGGGCGCGGCCGCGGCGTCTCGGCCCCTACATGAACCCGAGCTGGAGGCGGGCCGCCTCGCTCATCTTCGAGGGGTCCCAGGGCGGGTCCCACGTGAGGTCCACCTCGCAGCCGCGGACCCCCTCGACGCCGTTCACCCGGACTTCGACCTCGCCGGGGAGGCTCTCGGCCACCGGGCAGGAGGGGGAGGTCAGCGTCATCCGGACCACGACGAAGCCGTCGGCCTTCACGTCCACGTCGTACACGAGCCCGAGCTCGTACACGTTGACGGGGATCTCGGGGTCGTAGACGGTTCGCAGCATCTCCACGACGTCCTCCCGGATCCGGCCGAGCGCCTCCGGGGCGAGGGGCTCTTCCGCGGCGGGTTGGGGATCGGGGGCTTCGGTCATCGGGGACTCCCGTTCGCGGCGGCGCGGGGCTTCATTCGGTCGTGACGATCTCGGGCTGCTGCTCGAGGGCGGCCTTCAGCGTGTGCCAGGCGAGCGTCGCGCACTTCACCCGGACGGGGAACTCGGAGACGCCGGCGAAGGCCGCGAGCTTGCCCAGGTCCTCCGTCCCCCCGGCGGGGTCGGCGCGACCCGTCACGACGTCGTGGTACCGCTCGAAGAGGCGGAGCGCCTCCGCGGGGGTCTTTCCCGGGAGGACCTGGGTCATGATCGAGGCGGACGCCGTCGAGATCGCGCAGCCCGATCCCTCGAACGAGGCGTCCCGGATCACGCCGTCCTCGATCCGCACGTACACGGTCACCTCGTCGCCGCAGAGCGGGTTCTCTCCCTTCGCCTCGCGGGCCCCCTCGATCCGTCGCCGGTTCCGCGGGCTCCGGCCGTGGTCGAGCACGACCTCCTGGTAGAGGGACCGGAGATCGCTCATCGGGGGAACACCTTCCGAACCTCGGCGAGAGCCGCAACGAGCGCGTCGACGTCGTCCCGCGTGTTGTAGAGCGCGAGCGAGGCGCGGGTCGTCGCGGGCACCCCGAAGCGCTGCATGACGGGGTACGCGCAGTGGTGGCCGGTCCGGACCGCGACGCCCTCGTGGTCGAGGATGGTCCCCGCGTCGTGCGGGTGGACGCCGTCCAGCACGAACGAGAGGACGGCGCTCTTCTCGGGCGCGGTCCCGATCAGCCGGAGGCCCTCGACCGCGAGGAGCCGGTCCGTCCCGTACCGGAGGAGGTCCTGCTCGTGGGCGCGGAGCCGGTCGCGGCCGAGCGACTCCACGTACTCGAGCGCGACACCGAGCCCGATCGCGCCCGCGACGTGGGGCGTGCCGGCCTCGAACTTGTACGGCAGGTCGTTCCAGGTCGTGTGCTCGAACGTGACCATCTTGATCATGTCTCCGCCACCCTGCCACGGCGGCATCGCGTCGAGGAGCGCCTCCTTGCCGTACAGCACGCCGATGCCGGTGGGGCCGTAGACCTTGTGGCCCGAGAACGCGTAGAAGTCCGCGTCGATCGCGCGGACGTCCACCGGCAGGTGAGGCACCGCCTGCGCGCCGTCCACGAGGACGAGGGCCCCCGCGGCGTGGGCGCGCCGGACGACCTCCTCGACGGGGTTCCTCGTGCCGAGGGCGTTGCTCACGTGCACGACGCCCACGAGCCGGGTCCTCGGGCCGAGGTGCGCGTCGAGGAGGTCCATGCGCAGCGCGCCCGCGTCGTCGATCGGAAGGACGTCGAGGCGCGCGCCGGTCGCCTGGCAGAGCATCTGCCACGGCACGATGTCGCTGTGGTGCTCCATCTCGGTGACGAGCACCGAGTCGCCGGCGCGGACGTTCGCTCGCCCCCACGCCTGCGCCACCAGGTTGATCGACTCGGTCGTGCCGCGCGTGAAGACGATCTCGCGGGTCGAGGCCGCGCCGAGGAAGCGCCGGACCGTCTCTCGCGCGCCCTCGTAGCCCTCCGTCGCCTCCTGGCTCAGGAGGTGGACGCCGCGGTGGACGTTCGAGTTGTGGGTCTCGTAGTAGCTGAGGAGCGCGTCGATCACCGCGCGGGGCTTCTGTGTGGTCGCGGCGTTGTCGAGATAGACGAGCCGGCGCCCGCGGATCGTGCGCGCGAGGATCGGGAACGCCTCGGCCGCGGCCGCCGCGTCGAAGGTCGTGGACGACGGGGACGAGGACGCCGCGGGGGACGGCACGGCGGTCACCACGCCCCCACGGCGAGCGCCGCGCGGACCACCGCGCGGGCGTGCTCCCGGAGCGCCTCGGGGCCGACCCGGTCGGCCACCTCGCCTGCGAAGGCCCGGACGAGCATCGCGCGGGCCTCGTCCGGCGCGATGCCGCGCGACCGGAGGTAGAAGAGCGCGTCCTCGTCGAGCTGGCCGACGGTCGCGCCGTGGGCGCATTTCACGTCGTCCGCCAGGATCTCGAGCTCCGGCTTTGCGTCCGCGACCGCCGTGTCGGAGAGCAGCAGGTTGTGGTTCGACTGCCGCGCGTTCGTCTTCTGCGCGCCCGCGCGGACCTGGACCTGCCCGCCGAACGCCGTGGTCGCGCGGTCGGCGAGGATGCACTTGTAGAGCTGACGGCTCGTCCCGTTCGGCTTGGCGTGGTCCATGTGCGTCTGGACGTCCACGTGCCGCGTCCCATCGGCGAGCAGGAGCCCGTCGAGCGTCGCCTCGGCGCCCTCGTCGTCGAGCCGTACGTCGAGCTCCGCACGCGCGAGGCCCGCGCCGAGGCCGGTGCCGAGGCCGCCGACCACGCGCGTGTGCGCGAGGCGGGCATCGCGTCCGAGCCGCGCGGAGACGTTCCACACGTGCGCGGTCGTCGGGGACTGGGCCTCGATCTCGAGGAGGTCGAGGCGCCCTCCCGCGTCGACGAAGACCTCGGCCATCCCGTTCACGAGGAGGGGGCCGTCGGACTCGGCGAGCCAGGTGAGGAGGATTCCCGCCTCGGCGCCGTCGTCGACATGGACGAGCAGACGCGGATGGACCGCGCGCGCGTCCGTCCCGCCGATCGCGACGGACACCACGTGGACGGGCGCCCCGGGCCGCGCCTCCGGCTCGAACCCGAGGAGGAGGCCGTCGGCCCACAGCGCGGCGTTCAGTGCCTGGAACGGGTGGTCCGACACCGAGAGAAGCCGGCCGAGCCGTCCCTCGAGCGTGGGCGCCCGGCGCGCGAGGCTCCCGACGCGGAAGCCGGGGTGCGGGGGTGCGACGGAGAGCGAGCGGGCGACGTGTCCGTTCACGAGCACGAGGCGCGCGGTCCGGGCCGGCGGCAGGGGGAGGGTATCGAGCAGACGGCGCGCGCGATCGAGCGTCCCGGCGTCGGGCGGCGGCGCGTCGGTCCAGGGCGTGCGCGCCACCTCCGCGAGGTTCGTCGTGCGCCACGCCTCGACGCGCGGGGTCGGAAGTCCCTGCTTCAGGAACGCGTCGAGCGCCGCGCGCCGGTCGCGCGCGAGCCACTCGGGCTGGGGGCTCGCGGCGCGCACCGCGGCGGCCGCCTGCCAGCCGGCGAGGGCGTTCGCCGTCGTCACGAGACCTCCGCGTGGCCCGCGCTCACCTCGTCCTCGAGCCAGGCGTACCCCTGCGCCTCGAGGCGCTGGGCCAGCTCGGCGCAGCCGGTCTTGACGATCCGGCCCGCGTGGAGCACGTGGACCTGGTCGGGGACGATGTAGTCGAGCAGGCGCTGGTAGTGCGTCACGACCACGAAGGCGCGATCGGGGCTCCGCAGGTCGTTCACCCCCTGCGCCACGATCTTCAGCGCGTCGATGTCGAGGCCGGAGTCCGTCTCGTCGAGGACGGCCAGGGTCGGCTCGAGGATCGCCATCTGGAGGACCTCGTTGCGCTTCTTCTCGCCGCCGCTGAAGCCGTCGTTCACGGCGCGCTCCAGGAGCGCGGGGTCCATGTGGAGCCGCTTCATGCGCTCCCGGACCAGGGAGAGGAAGTCCATCGCGTCGAGCGCCTCCTCGCCGCGGTGCTTCCGGATCGCGTTGAGCCCCGCCCGGAGGAAGTAGGCGTTGCTGACGCCCGGGATCTCCACCGGGTACTGGAACGCGAGGAAGATCCCCCGGCGCGCCCGCTCCTCGGCCGGGAGCGGGAGGAGCTCCTCGCCGCGATATCGCAAGAGGCCGGAGGTCACCCGGACCTGCTCGTTCCCCGCGAGCACCTTCGCGAACGTGCTCTTGCCCGACCCGTTGGGGCCCATGATCGCGTGGACCTCGCCCGGTCGGACCTCCAGGTCGATGCCGCGCAGGATCGGCTTCTCACCGATGGCGGCGTGGAGGTCGTGGATCTCGAGCAGGAAGGGCGCGTTCGGCTTCGCCGCGTCGGGGGGGGTCGTCATCGGTTCCTCGTCCGCCGGATGGGGGGCTCTCGGGTGGTGCGCTCGCCGTCGGTCCTGCCGTCGTCGCTCTGCGTCCCGGCCGCGTCCCGGAGTCGGGCGGGGCCCGGTCCCGACCGGGGCGCCGGGTCAGCCGACGCTGCCCTCGAGGCTCACGCCCAGGAGCTTCTGGGCCTCGACCGCGAACTCCATGGGCAGCTCGCGGAAGACCTCCTTGCAGAACCCGTTCACGATCATGTTCACGGCGTCCTCCGTCGAGAGGCCGCGCTGGTTGCAGTAGAAGAGCTGGTCCTCGCCGATCTTGCTCGTCGTCGCTTCGTGCTCCATGTGCGCGGTGGGGTTCCGGACCTCGATGTAGGGAACCGTGTGCGCGCCGCACTCGTCGCCCAGCAGGAGCGAGTCGCACTGCGAGTAGTTGCGCGCGTGCTCCGCGCCCTTCAGGATCTTCACCTGGCCGCGGTAGGTGTTCTGGCTGAGCCCGGCGGAGATCCCCTTCGAGACGATCGTGGAGCGCGTGCGCTTCCCGATGTGGATCATCTTCGTGCCCGTGTCGGCCTGCTGACGGTTGTTCGTGACCGCGACGCTGTAGAACTCGCCCACCGAGTCGTCGCCCTGGAGGATGCAGGACGGGTACTTCCACGTGATGGCGGAGCCGGTCTCGACCTGCGTCCACGAGATCTTCGAGCCCCGGCCGCGGCATGCGCCGCGCTTCGTGACGAAGTTGTAGATCCCGCCGCGGCCCTCCCGGTCGCCCGGGTACCAATTCTGGACCGTGGAGTACTTGATCGTCGCGTCGTCGAGCGCGACGAGCTCGACGACGGCGGCGTGCAGCTGGTTCTCGTCGCGGCGCGGCGCGGTGCAGCCCTCGAGGTACGAGACCCGGGCGCCCTCCTCGGCGACGATCAGGGTGCGCTCGAACTGTCCCGTGTTGGCCGCGTTGATTCGGAAGTACGTGCTGAGCTCCATCGGGCAGCGCACGCCCTTCGGGATGAAGCAAAAGGACCCGTCGGTGAAGACGGCCGCGTTCAAGGCGGCGAAGAAGTTGTCGCCCGGGGGGACCACGGAGCCGAGGTATTCGCGGACGAGGTCCGGGTGGTCGCGAACCGCCTCGCTGAACGGGCAGAATACGACGCCCAGCTCGCCGAGGCGCGCCTTGAAGGTGGTCGCGACCGACACGCTGTCGAAAACGGCGTCGACCGCCACGCCGGCCAGGGCCTCGCGCTCCTTCAGGGGGATTCCGAGCTTCTCGTACGTCTCGAGCAGCTCGGGGTCGACCTCCTCCAGGCTCTTCGGCGCGTCTTTCGAGCGCCGTGGCGCGGCGTAGTAGTGGATCGCCTGGTAGTCGATGGGGGGGTAGTGGACCTTCGCCCAGGTCGGCTCCTTCATCGTGAGCCAGTGGCGGTACGCCTTGAGGCGCCACTCGAGGAGCCACGACGGCTCCTGCTTCTTCTCCGAGATCAGGCGGATGATGTCCTCGGAGAGGCCGACCGGGGCGAGGTCCGCCTCGATGTCGGTCACGAAGCCGTACGCGTACTCCTGCTCGGCGAGGCTCCGGATGTCGTCCTTCGTCCGCGGGCTCATGACCACGTCCTTCGATCTTCGGCCCTCAGCCCCGGGGCGGTGGGGCCAGGTCGGACATCGCCTCGATCTCGGGCTTCGATCCCTGGATCGGGAACCGGAACGTCATGTCCTGGAGGGGAATCGCCTCGAGGGCGCTTCGAATCGCGTCGGTGATGCGCTGCCAGTTGCTTCGCATCGGGCACGTCAGCTCGATCTCGCAGAGGCCGCCGCCGGCGTCCGCGCACTCGGTCAGGGCGATCGGTCCCTCGAGCGCGGCGATGATGTCGGCGACCGTGATGTCCACGGGTTCCTTCGCGAGGCGATACCCCCCCTGCGTCCCGCGCTGCGAGACGAGCAGCCCCTCGCGCGTCAGGGTCTTCAGGATCTTGGAGACCGTCGGAAGCGGGATGCCGCTCTGGGCCGCGAGCTCGCGCGCGGACAGGACCGCGTCGTCCGCCTCGCCGACGAAGCGCGAGAGCAGGACGATGCCGTAGTCGGTGAGGCGCGTGATGCGGATCATGGGGACCTCGCGAATCAAGACGAGTTTAGTCCGATATGCGGGCCCTGTCTCGGGAAGACCGGCCGGTCCGGGGCGTCGGAGCGCCGGTCCGCCCTGGCCGGGGCTTCGCGGCGCCCTGGCGTCCCGTAGCGTGGGCCCGACGTGCGGGCGCTCCCGAAGGGGCCCTCGGCGGTCGGGAGGAGGCGCGATGACCCCGCTCTTGGAGTGCGTCCCCAACTTCAGCGAGGGACGGGACGAGGAGACCCTCGACGGGATCCGGCGGGCGGTCCAGTCGGTGGAGGGCGTCCACCTCCTCGGCGTCGACGCGGGCCGGGCGACGAACCGCACCGTGGTCACGTTCGTCGGGGCGCCCGAGGCCGTCGTCGAGGCCGCGGTCCGTACCGCGCGCGTGGCCGCGGAGCGGATCGACATGCGGCGACACCAGGGAGAGCACCCCCGGTTCGGGGGCCTCGACGTGTGTCCACTGGTCCCGGTGTCGGGCATCACGATGGAGGAGACCATCGCGTGGGCCCACCGCCTCGCCCGGCGCCTCGGCGAGGAGGTGGGGCTGACGGTGTTCTGCTACGAGCGTGCGGCGACGCGTCCCGAGCGCAGGAGCCTCGCCGACGTGCGCGCGGGCGAGTACGAGGGGCTCGAGAAGCGCCTCGCCGACCCGGCGTGGGCGCCCGACTACGGGCCCCGGGCCTTCTCCGCGCGGACCGGCGCGACCGCGGTGGGCGCCCGGGACTTCCTCGTCGCCTTCAACGCGAACCTGAACACCACGTCCACGCGCCGGGCGAACGCGATCGCGTTCGACGTGCGCGAGCGCGGGCGCGTGAAGCGGGACCCGCCGCTCACGGGCGCGGTGGTGAAGGACGCGAAGGGGCAACCCGTGTGGGAGCCGGGGTCGCTGCGGGCCGTGAAGGCGATCGGCTGGTACATCGAGGAGTACGGGATCTGCCAGATCTCGATGAACCTGACCGATCTCTCGATCACCCCCGTGCACGTGGCCTTCGAGGAGGTGTGCCGTCGGGCCGAGGCGCGGGGCGTCCGCGTGACCGGTGCGGAGCTGGTGGGCCTCGTCCCGCTGCGCGCGATGCTCGACGCGGGTCGCTACTTCCTGGAGAAGCAGCACCGGTCGATCGGCGTCTCCGATCGGGAACTCGTGCGGATCGCCGTCCGGAGCATGGGGCTCGGCGAGCTCGAACCGTTCGAAGCGGAACAGCGTATCGTCGAGTACGCGATCCGAGACCGGGGCGCCCGACGGCTCGCGGACCTGACGCTCGGGGACTTCGTCGAGACGACCGCCTCGGAGGCGCCGGCGCCCGGCGGCGGGTCGGTGAGCGCCGCCGTGGGCGCGCTCGGCGCCGCGCTGGGGGCGATGGTCGCGAACCTGTCCGCCCACAGGCGCGGCTGGGACGACCGCTGGCGGGAGTTCTCCGACCTCGCGGAGCGCGGGAAGGCCTGCTGGGCGGAGCTCGTGGACCTGGTGGACGAGGACACCCGCGCGTTCGAAGGCATCGTCGCGGCATGGAAGGCGCCCGCCGAGGAACGGTCCGCCGCGATCCAGCGCGCGACGACGCGAGCGATCGAGGTGCCGCTTCGGGTGATGGAGGTGGCGGTCGCCTCGTTCGACGTGCTGGACCTCGTGGCCGAGCGGGGCCTCGGCGCGTCGATCTCCGACGTGGGGGTGGGGGGCCTGGCGGCCCGGACGGCCGTCCTCGGGGCGGAGCTCAACGTGCGCATCAACGCGCAGGGCCTGAAGGACGTGGCGGCGCGCGACGGTTTCCTCGAGCGCGCCGCGGTGCTCCGGCGGGAGGCCCTCCGCCGCGAGGCGGCCCTCCTCGAGGTGGTCGACCGCCGGCTCGAGAAACGGTAGCGGGGGCGCGGTCGGACGCGCCGGGGTGTTCTCTGGCGGGCGCCGCGCGGGCGCCGAGAATGCCCCCTCTCCCTCCGCCTGGGGCGGAGGAGAAGCGGAGGCCGATGGAGCCCACGCGCGAAGCGCAGGCGCAGGCGAAGAAGCGGCCGATCGCGATCGTCGCGATGGGGGGGCACGCGTTCATGAAGCCGGGCGAGGTCGGTGACGTCGCCCAGCACCATCGGAACGCCGCCGAGATCTGCGAGCACCTGATGGTGCTCGTGGGCCGCGGGTACAACCTCGTCATCACGCACGGCAACGGGCCGCAGGTGGGAAACCAGCTCATCAAGAACGAGCTGGCCGAGGGAGAGGTCCCGGCCTGGCCGATGGACGTGCTCGTCGCGGAGACCGAGGGGAGCCTCGGGTACATCCTGCAGCAGGCCCTGCTCAATCGGCTGAGGACCCAGCGCATCCAGCGCTACGTGGTCACGGTCGTGACGCAGGTGTTGGTGGACCCCGCGGACCCGGCGTTCCAGAAGCCGACGAAGCCGATCGGTCCGTTCCTGTCCCTGGAGACTGCGGAGCAGCGGGCCCGGGACCTCGGTTGGATCGTGCGCGAGCAGAAGGGGCGGGGCTGGCGTCGCGTCGTGCCCTCGCCCGACCCGAAGAGGGTCGTGCAGCGCTGGATGATCCGGGACGCCGCCCGGCAGGGGCACATCGTGATCGCGGGCGGCGGCGGGGGCGTCCCGATCGTGAAGGACGCCGCCGGAGACTACGTGGGCGTCGAGGCCGTGCTCGACAAGGATCTCACGGCGAGCCTGCTGGGCAGCGAGATCGGCGCGGAGTTCCTGATCATCCTGTCCGACGTCCCGAACGTGTACCTGCACTACGGGACCGCGCGGCAACGCGCGTTGAACGCCGTCACCCTGGAGGAGATCGAGACGTACGTCGGCGAGGGCCACTTCCCCCCGGGCAGCATGGGGCCGAAGGTGGATGCGATCCGCCGCTTCCTGCGCGCCGGAGGCAAGCGGGGGCTGATCACCAGCCCTGCGCATCTGCCGGACGCCATGGAGGGACGGGCCGGGACGCACTTCGTCGGCAAGCTCTGACGGGCGCCTCGATCGCGGCGCTGTGAACGACGGGCGCGCGGTCCACGGAGGGCATGCGACATGGAGCACTTGATCTCGGTTCACGACCTGGCGCGGGAGGAGATCGAGTCGGTCTTCGATCTGGCGCGCGACTTGCGGTCCCGACTTCGCGCCGGCGAGGCGCACCGTGTGCTCGAGGGGAAGACCCTGGCGATGATCTTCGAGAAGCCGTCCACGCGGACGCGCGTCTCGTTCGAGACCGGGATGGGGCAGCTCGGCGGTCGTGCCGTGGTCCTCAACCGGAACGACATGCAACTCGGGCGCGGCGAGACCGTGGGCGACACGGCGCGCGTACTGTCTCGGTACGTGAATGGGATCATGGCGCGTACGTTCGCGCACGACACGGTGCTGGAGCTCGCGTCGGCGGGCACCGTACCGGTGGTCAACGGCCTCACGGACCTCCTGCATCCATGTCAGGCGCTGGCCGACGGGCTGACGATGCTCGACCGTTTCGGCCGACCCTCCGCGCTCACCGTGGCCTGGGTCGGCGACGGGAACAACGTGTGTCACTCGCTGCTCTACCTCCTCGCGAAGCTCGGCGGGCAGATGCGCGTGGCGACCCCGCCCGGCTACGAGCCGGACGGCGCGGTGCTCGCGGCGGCGCGCGAGGACGCGCGTGCGAGCGGGGCCTCGATCGAGACGTGCGCCGATCCGCGAGCCGCGGTCGAGGGCGCGAACGTCGTCGTCACGGACACGTGGACGAGCATGGGACAGGAGGAGGAGGCTCGGGCGCGCCGCGCCGCGTTCGCGGGCTTCCAGGTGAACGAGTCGCTGCTGCGCGGGGCGCGATCGGACGCGATCGTGATGCACTGCCTCCCCGCGCACCGGGGCGAGGAGGTGACCGACGAGGTGCTCGACGGGCCGCGGTCCGTGGTGCTCGACGAGGCGGAGAACCGCCTCCACGTGCAGAAGGCCGTGCTCGTCACCCTGCTCGGAGGGCGCTGAGGGCACGGCAGTTGAGGGGCTTTGGTCCCACAACGGGCGGGGCGCGGGCAGCAGGGGAGCCGGGAGGGTGTCGGTGGGGGTGGTTAGCTTGTAGTTCGAGATGATCGATCGCACGCTCCCGCCGGACCTGCCGCCCGCGCCGCCGCGAGAGATCCGCGCGGACCGTCGGGTCGTGCGGATGACGGAGGATGGGCCCGGCCTCGCGGCCGCGCGGCAGGAGGCCGCGAACCTGCTCGATTGTGAGATCCGTCTCGCGCGCCGGTTCCTCGACCTGTGGCGGAAGCGCGCCTACACGGCGGAGAGCTGCGTGACCCTGGAGGAGTACGGGCGGCGGCTCGGTCTGGACCGCCGTCGCGCCCGCGCCCTCCTCCACGTGGGCGTGGCCCTCGCGGTGGACGAGCGTGTCGAGCCGCTTCTCCGTGGGGGGAAGCTGACGTTCGAGGGCGCCGCCACGTCGGGGCGGGTGTTCCTCCGGATGAACGGTGCCGACGCGAAGACCGACTGGGTGGAGCGGGCGGTGAAGGCCCCGCCGACTCGCCTCGAGGACGAGGCACGCGAGCGGGTGGCAGAGATCGAGCAGCGGACTCCAGCCCTGCGAGGAATGACCTTCTACCTGCGGCCCGAGCTCGTGTACTCGTTCGAGCGGGCGCAGGTCGTCGCCTCTCGGCGGGCGCGAATGATGCTCTCGCGTGAAGCCACGTTGGAGGCGGTGCTCACCCTCTATCTGGCCGAGAAAGACCCTCTGCGCTCGAAGCAAGGAACGGGGACCCGTCGGCTGCCCGTGTTCGAGCGGTGGCCGCCGAACCGGACGGTCTCGGCCGCGACGCGGCGTGAGATCCGGGGGCTCTACGGTGATCGCTGCAGCGTCCCGGGGTGCACGAACGGGATCTGGCTGCAGATCGCGCACACCGTGCCATTCCGCGAGGGCGGGTCGCAGGAGGTCGAGAACCTCGGACAGCCCTGCTTCCCTCACCACGTGCTCCAGGACGCCGGCAAGCTCTCGGTGATCGGAAGGACCCCGGAGGGTCGTCTCGTCTACCAGACGGATCGCGGAGAAGTCCTTCACCCCGATGCGCCCGCGAGCTGGCTTCCGCTTCCCGCGCAGACCCGCCCCGAGGCGCCCGCGCCGGCGGGCGGGCAGGCGCTCTCGGATCGTTCCGTGGGCCCCATCGGCTCGAAGTGCGAGCCCGTGGACGACCCGGATGCGGCCCGGCACGACGAGATCCGCGGCACGGGACTCGTTCGCGACCGCGCGCGTGCGCACGCGTTCGGGGGACGTCGCCCGGATGCGCGTCGGGCCCGGGCGTCGCGGGTCCCATGAACGATCCCGTCGGAGAGATGGCAGATCCCAGCCTCCCGCCGAGCGTGGGCGCCGTCCTGCGGGCGTGGGTGGATCGTCTCCGCGAAGTCGTGGGCGACGCGCTGTACGGCGTGCGCCTCTACGGCGGCGTTGCGCTCGGCGAGTTCGCGCCCCGCTGGAGTGACGTGGACGTCGGCGTGGCGCTCACCCGTGGACTCGTGCCCGCGGAGGTCGAGGCCCTCGCGCTGGCGCAAGTGGAGCTCTACGAGCGGTTCGTCGTCCACCACGAGTCCGGGTGGTCGTCTCCGCAGCTCGTCGAGGGGATGTGTGTCAGCGCCGACCTGCTCCGTGGCGCCGACGGGCGCGGGCGCGGCTGGCAGCTGGGGGCGATGGGCGTCGTGGAGGTGGCAGACGCGGGCCTCGAGCCGTTCGACCGGCTTCTCCTCGCGCTCCACGGGATCCGCATCCTCGGTCCGCGGCTCACCGTGGCCCCTCCTTCCGATCGAGCTCTGCGCGCACAGCTCCGTCACGATCTCGACCGGTTGGAGCTCTCGGCGCGCCCGTCCTCCGTCTGGATGGCCGGGATGCTCCACTGGGCGGCGCGGTCACTCGCCTACTGGCGGGACGGCCTGATCCTGCCGAAGGGGAAGGCCCTCGCTCGTGAGATCGGCCGGGGCGGGCCGCTCACGCCTGCGTTCGTCCTCGGGCGCCGGCTGAGGGACGAGGGCCCCGCGGCCGGTGCCGTCCACGAGGCCGAGTTGCGGTCGATCTTCGGTGAGGCCGTGCCTCGAATCCTCGAGAGCCTTGCTCCGCACACGTGATGGACGTGCGTGTCATCTCGCCTTGAGGGTCGCGGCGAGCTCGATCTCCTCGCCCTTCCGCGCGAGCGTCACGCGGACGCGATCGCCCGGTGCGTGACGCCTCAGTGCGTCGCTCAGCGCCTTCAGGTCTGGGATCGACTGGCCGTCGAGCGCCAGCAGCACGTCTCCGGCGAGGATTCCCGCCTCGGCGGCGGCGGACCCGGCCAGGACATCCTCCACCGCCACGCCCGGTCCCTGGGCCTCGCCCCCGTAGGCGGGCACGATGCCGAGACTGGCCCGGCGCGGAGTCCGGGGCTCGGTGGGCTGTGGGGTCGCCCGGGGCCCTGCCGAGGTGAGCGGTTGGTCTCGGTTGGCGAGATACGACACGGCCTCCTTCGTCCAGGTGGCGACCTTGGCGAGCCCCGCCGCGTCGATCTTGTCGATGGTGTCCGTCGGCCGGTGGTAGTCGGCGTGGGCCCCCGTGAAGAGCTGGACCGCGGGGATCCCATTTTCGGCGAACGCGACCTGGTCACTCCCCTGCGGATCGTCTGGCACGCACGTCGACTCGACGCCGGTCGTGTACCCGATCCCCATGGCGACATGGCGCCACTCCGTCGCGCTCGAGGTGCCGAGCACGAGCAGCTTCGCATCTCCGAGCCGGCCCACCGTGTCGAGGTTCACCATCGCGAGCGCGCGGTCCACGTCCAGCGTGCCCGGATGCGCGACCAGGTAGCGCGAACCTTTGAGGCCCCACTCCTCACCGCTGAACGCTACGCACACCACGGGTCGTCGGAGCGGGCCCTCTTTCACCAGCGAACGGGCCACGGCGATCACCACGGCCACACCGGACGCGTTGTCGTCCGCGCCCGGGTGGATCTTCCCCTGGTCTCCCCCGTGGACGTCGGGCCACCCCCGGCCCAGATGGTCGTAGTGCGCTCCCAGCACGACCGGCGCGGCTCGGAGCGCTGGGTCGGTCCCCGGGATCACGCCCACGACATTCGCGAGCTTCACGGGCACCCCGTCCGGTCCGTCCGGTACCACGAATTCTTGAAGGAAGGTTCCGTCCCCGCCTCCGGGTGAGAGCCCGGCCTCGGCGAAAGCGTGTGCGACCCAGGCTTCGGCCTTGGCGAGCCCAGACGTCCCGACCCCGCGTCCCTCCATCGTCGGGTCCGCGAGGGCACGCACGCTCGCGAGCAGTGTCTCCCCATCGAAGACGGGCGCCACCCGCGCCAGCGGCGCTCTCTCCGGCAGGGCTCCGCGCGCCGGGACGTGCCCACCGGCGTCCTTCTCGAGCGCGACCACCATCGGTGAGGAAGACGCCGACCACTCGCCCTTCGCGACGTTCTCTGGCTCGCTGCCGGTGAAGGCAAGCCAGGAATACTTGCCGTAGTGGGGGAGCTTTCGTGCGAGGCCCGGAAGCGCCGCCGGGTCGTCCGCCGACACCCACCCGATGGCCAGCTCGGGGTGCTGTGGTCGCCGGACGCAGAGCACCGTCGCATGGCGCCCGCGCTCCACCTGCGTCTCCGAGAAGTCCATCCTCTCGTCCGTCCACGAGCCGCCGTGGCGCGCCACCGGGTCGGCGAGCGCCTCGCGCCAGCGGTTCGTCGCGCCGAGGACCCACACGGCCCGATCCGCCGGGAGCGCCTGGATGGCGTCCTCGACGACCACCTCGACCTGCCCGCCGGCGCCGGTGGCCCACGTCTTCGCGAACGGCCGCCATGCCGCGGCGAGCGGATCCTTGCCCTCGGCGGGCAGGACGATCGACACCTTCTCCGCCCCGAAGAGCTCGGAGAGGGTCGCTGGCGTCTCCGCCAGGTCCAGCCGACGGAACACGTCGAACTCCGGATCGAGGTCGACGCGGACCGCGCGGCCCGGTAGCTCGAGGTCCACCGACGCCTCGCGACCGGTCATCGAGACCTCGGAGACGACCGCGTCCGCCCGCCCCTCGACGGTCACCGCGACGGGCACCGAGAGTGGCCAGGGCTCCTCCGCCTGCGTCTGTCGGACCACGATTCGAACCCCACGATCGCGCGGATGCGCCTCGACCGAGAGCACGGGCGCGCCGGCGCGTCGCACCCAGGCCGCGACCCACGCCGAGAGGTCCTCCCCCGCGGCGGCCGAGAACGCGTGGGCCAGGTCGTCCCACGACGCTTCGTGCCAGATCCGATCCCGGTAGAACGCCTGCAACGCGTTCGTGAACCGCGCGTCGCCCAACCGACGACGCATCATGTGGAACACCATGAGGCTCTTGCCGTAGCCGATCGCCTCCGTGGCCCCCGAGTGACGGGACAGGAACTCCGAGAGCGGGAAGTCCCGCGCGCCGTGCACGTAATTCCGGTACTTCTTCAGGGTGTCGCGCCGGTACTCGGCGCCGCGCCCCTGGCCCTCGCGGATCAGGTGGTCCGCCTCGTAGGCGGTCAGACCCTCGCACCAGTTCCCGGTCGCGGCGTCCACATAGACCGAGTTCCCCCACCAGTTGTGCAGAATTTCGTGCGGATAGCTCGAGGTGAGGATGAACGGAAGGCGGATCACCTGGGGACCCAGGAGCGTGAACGAGGGCATCCCGTACCCCGTCTCCCAGAAGTTCTCCACCAATGCGAACTTGGCGAAGGGGTACGGCCCGATGAGGCGCCGGTACATGTCGAGATACGACGCGGTCGCATCCAGGTACTTCCCCGCGAGTCCGGCGTCGGGCCCGAGGAGGTACGCCTCGGCCACGACCGCGCCAGCCGTGCGCGTGTAGCGCGTGAAGCGGTTTGCGACGAGATAGATCTCCTCCATCGGGTGCACGGAGTTCCAGGCCACCCGATGTCGGCCTGCCCCTGCATCGACTTCCTCTCGGCGGCCCTGGCTCACGGCGTCCCAACCCGCCGGCAGATCCACGTCCAGTCGGAAGGTCAGGAACTCGTCCCCGACGCGCGGGACCCACGCCGAGGCCCCGGTCAGCGCGACGCCCTCCTCTCCGATGGTGCCGGGGCTCGTCGCGAAGGAACGCGCGTACTCCTCGCCGGACGACGCGGGCGGGCGGTGGATCCGCCCCGACCACCGGAGCGGAACCACCACCTCCGACGGCCACTTCCCGTCCGCCGGCGCGACGGACCACGCGCGGCGGGGAACGGCGCCCGGGGATTCGTTCCCGGACGCCACCACCGTCCAGCCCGCTTCCCCGGCCTCGAGGCGCAGGTCCGCGTTCAGCACCAGCGACAGCGGCGACCCGTCGGACGGCCGGGCGCCGCGCCACGTGAATCGGTCCGTCGCCTCGATCTGGTGCCCCGCGGGCTCGATGCGCACCGCCAGGTCGTGATGGGCAGACGCCACGTCCGCCTTCGGATCGGGTCCCGCCCCGGTGGGACCCGCCGCGAGGCCCGCCACGAGGAAGAGACACCCCAGCCCAGCCATGCTCGCGCGCACGCTCGTACTCCTCGAACACGTCGGAAGGCCGAGTCTACCCCCCGCACCTCGCCATTCCTGCCACCCGCCCGGGCGGCGATCCGTGCCTGCACGCCCATTCACGGTGACGCGACGGGCGGTCCCACACTAGAATCGAAAGGACCAGATCGGGAGAGCACCATGGGAACCCAGGGCAGCAGGCGGGGCCGGTACGCGTTCCTGGCAGGCGCCGCGGTGGCCCTCGCGTTCGCCGCGGCGGCTATCGCGGCGACGGGCGCCTATCACGAGGACGACCGCATCGGATACAAGATCCGCGTCCCGCGGGACTGGACGCTCGTCCCGATGAGCGCCGACGAGAAGTGGATCGTCGCGAAGTTCCTCTCGGAGCGCGCGTTCACGTACACGGACCCCAACGACCACTGGACCTCCGACCACAAGCCGGTCATGACCGTGATCGCGTTCATCGACGAGGTCGTGAAGAAGCGCGGTGTCGATGCGAAGACCACCGAGGAGGGCGATCTCTTCGTCGAGATCAACAACCCCTACAAGGACTACCAGGACTATCTGCGCAAGACCTATTCGGGGGGAGGCTGGTACGTCTCCGCCGAAGCGCACGACACGATCGATGGCGTGAACGTCACCCAGTACGAGATCAAGGTCGAGAAGCTCACCCAGAACGGACCCAAGCACATCGTCACCTGGGTGTACGAGCTTCCGGACGTGAAGGTGGCGGTGGAGTTCGAGGTGCTCGAAGGCGCCTGGCCGAAGCTCCAGGCCGACGTCCTCGCGTGCCTTCGATCGTTCCGCAAGATCCAGCGCACCCACGGCGGCCTGACGCCCGCCATCACCGGCGACCCCGTGAAGATCGTGGACGAGAGCAAGCTCACCCCCGAGAAGCGGAAGGAGCACCGACAGGAGGTCGAGGAGCGGACGCACAAGAAGCTCGCCGCCTCGGTGCCGAGCGACTGGACGACGAAGGAGATGGGGCGCTTTCTCGTCCTGAACCACGCGGACGACAAGTACGCGAAGCAGGTCGTCGCCCACGCCGAGGCGGTGTGGAAATGGCTGGACGACGAGTTCGACTTCGTCGGCGCCGGCGAGTACGTCCCCCGTCCCGTGATCCGCATCTGCAAGGACCAGGACGAGGAGAACGCGTTCTGGTCGGGTACGAGCTGGGGCCTCAACCTCGAGATCGTGACCCACAAGGACGCCCAGAACGGTGCGATGAGCTACGAGTTCGAGCGCGTGAACTCCCGTCTCCTCGACATCTGGTGGTCCTATCGCGACGCGGATCTCTACTCCGCGATGCCGCGGTGGCTCAAGCGCGGGCTGGAACAGGTGCTGGGCACGGCCCGCGCCAAGGGATCGACTCTCGAGTTGAAGCCCGACGACTGGGAGCGGGACGGGCTGCGCGAGTCCGTCCGGACGGACGGGCTGACCCCTCCGAAGGAGCTCGTCCTCCTGGGGCAGGAGAAGTTCTACGAGAACCCGAACCGCGTGAAGCAGTCCGCCGCGTTCATCCGCCTCCTCCTGTCTTCCCGGAGCAAGCGTACGAAGGACTTTCTCAAGACCTACCTCGTGAACCTCCGCGCCGTCCTGGACGAGGAGCTGGCCGCCGAGAAGGCCACGAAACCCGAGACCGAAAAGCCGCCGGCGACCGAGGAAGAGGAAGAGGAGCGCTTCAAGAACCGAAGCAAGGCCTTCGAGGAGAAGGAGAAGCACTTCCTCGAGGCCGTCTTCGAGCGCACGTTCAAGGACTGGTCCGACAAGGACTGGAAGCGACTCGCCGACGAGTACGAGAAGAGCATCTGACGCGGCCCGCGCCCGCGAGACGACGCGGCCGCCGGGTCCGAGGAGGAGAGCGACGATGCGACGAGTCACCGTCGGAGCTGGGGCCCTCTGGCTGCTCCTGGTTCTGGCCGCCCCGGCACGGGCCGACGTGTTGATCCTGCAGGACGGGCGAATCCTCGAGCGGCCGAAGATGGAGCGCGTCGAGGCGGGGGTGAAGGTGGTCTTCGAGCACGGGGAAGTGCTCGTGCCCGCCGGCCAGATCGAGGACGCGATCCTCGAGGCCGACGCGAACGCTCCGCCCAAGACGGACGAAGAACGCCTGATGGCCGAGAAGGGTCTGGTCCGCTACCAGGGCCGTTGGGTCAAGAAGGACAAGCGCGACGAGGAGATCCAGAAGCGCATCGCCGCGCGGCGCGAGGCCGTGGAAGAGCTTCGGAAGCACCAGCTCTGGCGCTTCGCCTACAAGGACGAGTCGCGGCACTTCACGTTCCAGTACACGGTCGCACCGTTCGTCTTCGAGCACTATCGCGACATGATGGAAGCGTACTTCGACGACTTCTCGAAGACGTGGAAGGTGCGGCAGCCGAAGGACCCCGGGAAGCTCCCCGTCTGCTTCTACTCCGACCGCGACAAGTTTGCCCAGATCGCGAACGCCCATGGCGGAGTCCTCGGCTACTTCCGATACGTCGCCCCTCTCGAGCTCGACTTCTACTACGACCGTCTCGAGCCGGACCTGACCGAGCACGTGATGTTCCACGAGACGAACCACTACCTGCAGAGTCTCCTCAACACGAGCTTCTCGATGCCCCACTTCCCCGGCGAGTCGCTCGCCGAGTACTACGGGGCCAGTCACTACGACACCCAGACGAGGAAGTTCGAGACGGGACTCGTGCTGGAGGGACGCCTGGCGGAGGTCAAGACCGACATCGACGCCGGCAACGAGATGAGCCTGGAGAAGCTCCTCAAGACCGACGAGATGTACGAGCACTACACGTGGGGATGGTCGCTCGTGCACTTCTTGATGAGCGACAAGCGCTACCGGAAGCGGTTCGAGGCCTTCGTCCGCGACCTGACGACCGGCAAGGGCGTCCAGCAGGAGCACGACGGCGCGAACGGCATGGCTACGGTGCACGGCGACGAGATCTATGCCCACTTCCGCGGGGCTCTGGGGCTCAAGAAGGAGGAGGAGTTCACGGCCTTCGAGAACGAGTGGCACGCCTACGTGAAGGACACCTTGAAGTTCGTCACGGCCGCGGGGTTCGAAAAGGCCGCGCAGGCCGCCGAGTACACGGACCGGCCCATTCGGGCGAAGAGGCTCTACTCGGAGGCGATCCAGAGGGGGACGACGAACCCCATGACCTACTACGCCTACGGCGAGCTCCTCGAGCGCGACGGAAAGACCGACGAGGCCGTCTCCAACTACGACAAGGCCATCGAGCTGGGTCCCCTCGAGAGCGAGTTCTACGCCGGCAAGGGCCGTGCCTTGCTCTCGAAGGACCACGGCGAGGCCGTGCGCCTCCTCGGGCTGGCGCTCGAGCTCGACCCCGACAACGTCTGGCTCGAGGGCGAGGTGAAGCGCGCGCTCGAGGAGGGGAAGAAGGGGAGCTGACGGCGGTGACCGCGCCGGATCTCCGGCGCCGAGCCACGTCTCCGGTCACTCGGGATCCCAGAGGCTGTAGGACGGGTAGGGCCCGCGCTCGCGCCGCGGGCGGCTCTTGAAGCGCTTGAGGGTCCAGTTCCACGCCTCGGGGTACGTCCGGATCACGGCCTCGAGCACCCGGTTCAGGCGCGCCGTGATCTCGAGAATGTCTTGCCGGGGATCGCCCGTCGCCACGCCCTGCGTGAGCTCGGGCCCGAGCTCCACGAGGTAGCGTCCGTCCGTGAGGGGCAGGAGGAAGAGCGGCGCGATCTGCGTGCGGTTCCTCAGCGCGAGGAGAGCGGGCAGCGGAGACGTGCACGCCTGCAGCCCGAAGAAGGGGGCCCAGATGCCACCTTGGCTCCGCCGGACGTTCCGGTCCACGAGGAGGCCCGCGATGCCCCCGTTCCGCACGTGCGTCATCAGCGACCGCGCGCCGCCCTTCCGAGACGCCGAGCGCCCGCCCGAGGTCCCGCGCAGCCAGTCGAGGAACCGGTCGAGGCCGGGCGTGGGGTTGGGTTCGAAGAGGAACGTCGTCGTGGCGATGTCGCGAAACACCGAAGCCAGGCCGAGCAGCATCTCCCAGTTCCCGACGTGCGCCGAGACCACCACCGCGCCCTTCGCGTGACGCGCCGCCCCCCGCAGCACCCCCTCCGTCTCGGGCGGGACCACGACCCAGCGCCGCACGCGCTCGGCCGTGAGGGGCGAGGCGTGGAGGGTCACGGCGAGCGCGCGCACCACACCCTGCTGGGCCTCGCGCTGGATCCGGAGCCGCTCCGCGTGCGACAGCTGGTCGCCGAAGACCACGCGCAGGTTGTCGCGCGCGACGCGCCGGCCCCGGCGGTCCACCGCGTACAGGAGCAGGCCGACCACGTCCGCCCCCGCGAGGACCCAGCGCGCCGGAAGGGCGCGGAGGATTCTCGTGAGCGAGCGGAGGCCCAGGAGCACGAGGCCGCCGACGACGCTCTCGGGGAGGAGGGAGCGGCGGCGCATGACGACGGATCCTACGGCTCCTCCTCCCCGGGCCGAAGGGGCGCGCCGCCGTCACGGGGGCCGGGCGTCGGCCGTGCTACAACCCGCACCATGCCCGCGAACGTCGCTTCGCCGCCCGAACGGCCCTGCCCCCTGAGCGTCGCCCCGTGAACGAGGCGCCGGAGGCCTTTCTCTCGGGCAAGGTCGCCTGGGTCACAGGCAGCACGCGCGGCGTCGGCCACGCGATCGCTGCGCGGCTCGCCCGCGCGGGCGCCGACGTCGTCGTCCACGGTCGCCGTCCGGGCGGGCCCGGCGCAGCGTCGGCGGAGGCCCTCGTCCGGGAGATCGAAGGCCTGGGCCGCCGCGCGACGTGCCTCTACGCCGACGTCGCCGACAAGGAGGCCGTGGGGCGGGTGGTCGGCGAGATCGATGCAACGTTCGGCCGCCTCGACGTGCTGGTCCTGAACGCGGCCCGCGCGCCCTTCAAGGAGACCTGGCGGCTCTTCGAGCGCGACCTGGTTCAGCTCGTGGAGACGAACCTCTACGGCCCCGTCTTCTGTCTTCAACGGGCGCTTCCCCTGCTCGAACGCCGCGGGGGCGACGTCGTCTTCGTCTCGAGCCTCGGCTCCCGCTTCATGAACCCGCAGTACCCCCTGGGCCCCCTGAAGGCGGCGATGGAGGCGATGATCCGGCAGTGGGGCGAGGAGCTGCGCGACAAGCGGGTGCGGGCGAACGCGGTCTGCGCGGGCCTCGCGAAGACGGACGCGTTCAAGACGCTCCGGCGTCTGTGGCGCGGGCTCGACGAGCTCCCGGACGAGCTCTTCGTCCGACCGGAAGAGATCGCAGGCGCCGTGGCCCTCCTCACCCACCCGGACGCCGCCGGGATCACGGGACAGACGATCGTCGTGGATCGAGGGCTCTCGAACCGGCTCCTGCGCGCCCCCGACGCGCCGCGAGCGTAGGCACGGCCCGCGGCGTCCACGGACCTTGCCAGGGTCCGGGGGGGGTGTACACCCCCTACTCCCCCGGTCGGAGAGCCATCGGGGGGGGCGCGACCGGCGTCGGGAGGCACCAAGCGGGCATGGCGAACCCCTTCATCACGCGGGAGCGGATCGAGACCGAGGTCAGGAAGGCCCTCGCCCTCACGTTGCGCCGCGAAGAGGGCGGGATCGGCCTCGACCGGTCGATCATGAACGACCTCGGCGCGACCTCCATCGACTTCCTCGACATCAACTTCCGGCTGGAGAGCGCGTTCGGGATCCGCCTCGCCACGCAGCTCCTCCTCGACCACGTCGAGGAAGAGCTGGGCGAAGGCAAGGCCGTCGATCGAAACAACCAGATCACGGAGGGCGCGGCCCGGCTGCTCCGTCTGTACCTCGGCGACCGCCCGGGCCTCGAGGCGGGTATGTACGCGGACGAGGTGCCGACGCTCGTGACCCCCATGGTCCTCGTCCAGAGCGTCCAGGGGATCACGGCCGAGCTCCCGACGGCCTGCACCTACTGCCAGGAGGCGGCGTGGACCTCGCCCGACGGGTTGAAGGTCCAGTGCGGCGCGTGCGGAAAGCCCGCCGCCTACCCCGAGGGCGATGAGCTGACGCGCCGCTGGATCCACCAGGTCGAGGACGAGCATCACTTCTTCGCCGGTGAGTAGCGCGAGCGGACGCCGACGGCCCGCGCGGGAGCGCGACCCCGCCCTGCGCGTCGTCGTGACCGGCATGGGCGCGGTCACGTGCCTGGGCGCCGACGCCGAGACGACGTTTGGGGCGATGCGCGCGGGCCGGTCGGGGATCCGGCGCATCACGCGCTTCGACCCCACCGGCCTGCCGTGTGACATCGCGGGCGAGGTCGACACGTCCGAGCTCGCCGAGCCGCATCCGCTCGACGCCGACGGGGGGACGGCGTTCCGTCTCTACCGGACCGCGCTCCGAGAGGCGCTGCCGTCGGGCCGGGTGCCCGAGGGGCTCGACCCGGGACGCGTCGCCGTCTTCCTGGGCGGCCACGGCTACACCCCGACCGCCGAGCAGGCGCTCGTCGTCCTCCGTCACACGTCCGAGGACGGCGCCGTGGACCTCGCGGGGCTCGCCCGCGACCGCGCGTACGAGCCGAGCCAGGCCAGCATCCGCCTGCCCGACACCGTTCCCGCCCTCGTCGCGCGCCTCGTGGGGGCCGGCGGTCCCACGATCCCGATCGTCTCGGCGTGTGCCGCGGGCACGCAGGCCGTGGGCGAGGGGACTCGGCTCCTCCGGGACGGTCGGGCCGACCTCGTCGTGACGGGCGGCGTCGAGCCGCTCCTCACGTACAGCTACTTCCTCGGATTCGCGCTCCTCGGAGCTCTCGTCCGCCGCTACCCGACGCCCGAGAAGGCGTCGCGCCCCTTCGACCGCCGCCGCGGCGGGTTCGTGATCGCGGAGGGTGCGGGCGCGCTCGTCCTCGAGACGCTCGAGGGCGCGCGTGCCCGAGGACGACCCGTCCTCGGCGAGATCCTCGGCTACGGCGACTCCTCCGACGCGTACCGCATCACCGACGTCCACCCGCGCGGCGACGGCGCGCTCGCGGCGATGCGCCGCGCGCTCTCGGACGCGGGGATGTCGCCGGACGACGTCCAGTACGTGAATGCGCACGGCACCTCCACGCCGACGAACGACCCGGTAGAGACGACCGCCCTCCGGCGTCTCTTCGAGGACCGTGCGCCGAACGTCCCCGTCTCGTCGAACAAGTCGATGATCGGGCACACCATCGGAGCCGCCGGCGCGATCGAGGCCATCGCGACCCTGATCGGCATGCGCGAGGGCGTTCTGCTCCCCACGATCAACCAGGAGGCGCCGGACCCGAGGTGCGACCTCGACGTGGTCCCGAACGAGGCCCGCGCCCTCGAGCACCAGACGGCGCTGTCCAGCTCGTTCGGGTTCGGCGGTCAGAACGGCTGCCTCTGCCTGGGCGCGGCCGGGGCCGTCGGATGAGCGTCGCCATCGCGATCGAGGCCGTCGCCGCGCGGACCGCGCTGGGCGCGGACCTCGACGCGACGTGCGCGGCGCTCGCGTCGGGCGAGACGGCCGTCTCGCCGGTCCGAGGCTTCGACGCGTCCGCGTTCGGCGCCGCCGACGCCGCCGAGCTGCCGGACGACGCCGCGGGGCCCGAGGACGACCCGACCCTCCGGATCCTGGGGCCCCACGGGCAGTGGCTCGAGAGCGTGCTCTCGTCCCTCGCTCCACGCGCGGTCGCTCGGGACCGGCTCGGCCTCTACGTTGCGCTCGGGATGGTGGACTCCCCCGTCGAGGACCTCGCACCGTCCATCCTCGCCTCGCGCGACGGCGCGGCGCGCTTCGACCTCGCCCGGTTCTTCGGGGGCGGGTACCGCGCGATCCACCCCCTGTGGCCGCTCTCGATGCTCGGCAACGTCGCCGTGGGTCAGCTCGCCATCGACCTCGACCTACGCGGCGACAACGTGGTACTCGCGTCGCAGGCCGACGCGGGCGTCCGCGCGCTCCTCGAGGCGCGGGGTGCCCTCCTCGAGGGCGCGACGGACACGGCGCTCGTGGCGGCCGCCTCCGAGCGGGTCTCGCCGGCCTCGCTCGCCCGCCGTCGTCTCCGCGGGATCTCGATCGCCCTCGGCGACGGCGCCGCGCCGGGGGAGGGGGCCGCGGCGTGTCGCCTCCGTCGCGAGGCGGACGCCGAGGCGCCCCTGCTGCGGCTCCTCGGAGGTGCGACCACGTTCGGACCCGCGGACGGGCGCTCCGGCCCCTCCCGGCACACGATCGAGCGTGCGATCGACGCGGCGTGCCACGACGCGGGCACACAGACCCGCGCCGTCGGGCCGTGGACGGTCCTCCTCGACGGGGGTGGCGGCGCCCGGGAGGCCGAGGACGAGCGCCAGGCCGTCGCCGCCACGCTCGGGGAGGACGCGACGACGTTCGCGTTCGCGTCGCGCACCGGGCACCTCGGACCGGCGTCGCCCGTGCTCGCGACCGCCCTCGCCGCACGCTTCCTGGCCGGCGCGCGCCTCGACGCCGGACCGGCGCCCGGCGACCCGACGGCCGCGCGTGTCCGGCCCGGGCGTGCGATCGTGCTCGCGCTCTCGAGCGAGGGGGCGGCGGGGGCCCTCGTGCTGGAGGGCGCGCGGTGAGGTTCCTCCTCGTCGACGCCGTGACGAAGATCGAGCCCGGCCGCCGCATCGAAGGCGTGAAGAACGTTTCGCTCGCGGACGAGGCGCTCCGCGGGCACTTCGCGAGACGACCCCTGTTCCCGTCCACCCTCGTGATCGAGTCTCTCCTTCAGTTGACGGGCCTCTGCGCCGTCGTCCGCCACGAGTACCGATTCCTCGCCGTGCTCTCCGTCCTGGAGGACGTCCGGGTCCCGCCGGACCTGCCCCCCGGAACCCGCCTCGACCTCTTCGGCGAGCTTCGCGGCACGAACCCGAAGGGCTCCGTCGGCGCCGCGTGGGCCCTGGTCGGCGATGAGCGGATCGCCTCGATCGGACGCGTTCTCTTCGCGCACGTCCCCGCGCCCGATCCCGAGGCGCTGCGGTGCCGTCTCGCCGCGGCGAAGGGACTGCCGTGAGACCGCGCGTCGTCGTCACCGGGCTCGGCCTCGTCACGCCGCTGGGATCGGACGTGAACGCCGTGTGGGGCCGGCTGCTGCGGGGCGAGGTCGGGATCGACGCGCCCCGACGCTACGGCGCCGCGCACCCGCCGACCACCGCGCTCGGGGAGGTCCCGGCCGACGAGCGGGCCGCGCTCGAGCGCGCGTTCCCCGAGGCCGCGGACGCGGCCGACCTGCGGACGCTCTTCGCCCTCGCGGCCGGCGTACGCGCGTTCGAGGACGCGGGCCTTGCCACGGGCGACCGTCCGCGCGGCGGCGTCGCGCTCGGGGTCGGCCCCGGCACGCACCGGCCCGAAGACGTGGACCGCTGGCTCGACGGCGATGGACGGCTGCTCGCGTCGGCCCTCGCCAACGACCTCCCTCGGGTCCACCGCGGCTCGATCCTCGCGGCAGGCGCCGAGCGACCCGCCGCGCGACTGGCCTCCCGACTCGGCCTCGGGGGGCCGGTCCACGCGGTGACGAGCGCGTGCTCGGCGTCGAACCAGGCGATCGGGCTCGCGCTCCGCTGGATCCGCCGCGGCGAGGCCGACCTCGTGCTCGCCGGGGGTACGGACTCGCAGAACAACCCGCTCGGCCTCGTGTTCTTCGTGCTCCTCGGCGCCGCCGCGCCGGGCGGGGCCGACCCCGCCGCCGCGTGCCGGCCCTTCGACCGGCGCCGCGCGGGGCTCGTGATGGGGGAGGGCGCCGGCGTGGCCGTCCTCGAGTCGCTCGAGCATGCGCGGGGGCGCGGAGCGAGGATCTGGGCCGAGGTGGCCGGGTACGGTGCTTCGATGGATGCGTACCGGATCACGGCGCCGTGCCCCGATGGCCGCGGCGCCGCCGAGGCGATGGCCGCGGCGCTCGAGGACGCCGGGGCCGCGCCCGACGAGGTGGACCTGGTGAACGCGCACGGCACCGCCACGAAGCGGAACGACCCGGCCGAGGTCCTCGCGATCCGCTCCGTGCTCGGCGCGCACGCGGGCGAGGCCGCGGTCACCTCGGGCAAGGGCGCGCTCGGTCACCTGCTCGCCGGCGCCGCGGGGGTCGCGTTCGCCTGCTCCGTCCGCGCGGTGGCCGAGGGGGTCGCGCCGCCCACCGCGAACCTCGCCGAGCCCGATCGCGGCCTCGACCTCGACTTCGTGACGGGCCGCGGGCGCCCTCGTCCGATGCGGATCGCGCTCACGAACTCCTTCGCGTTCGGCGGCCAGAACGCGTGCGTCGTGCTCCGGCGCTTCGAGGAGGGCTCGTGAACGACCCGGAGCTCGAGGGACGGGTCGCGCTCGTCACCGGCGCCTCGCGCGGGATCGGCGCCGCGATCGCGAAGCGTCTCGCGCGAGCCGGCGCGCACGTGACGGTGGCGTACCGTTCGGACGAGCCCGCGGCGCGCGCCGTCGCGCTGTCGATCGAGCAGGACGGCGGCCAGGCCGACGTCCGCGCGGCGGACGTCGGCGACGTCGCGGCGGCCGAGGCGCTCGTAGACGCGGTCGTCGAGGTCCGCGGGCGCCTCGACATACTCGTCAACAACGCCGGCTGGAACCGCGACGCGCCGCTCGCGGCGACGCGCGACGTCGACTGGCGCCGCGCCCTGGACGTGAACCTCGGCGGCGCGTTCGCGTGCACGCGCCGCGCGCTCCGCACGATGCTCCCCGCGCGCACCGGGTCGATCGTGAACCTCGCCTCGATCCAGGCCCTGCGCGGGGGCCGGGGCCAGGCCGGCTACGCCGCGGCGAAGGCGGGCGTGCTCGCGCTCACCCGGGCCACCGCGCTGGAGGTCGCCGCGCACGGGATTCGAGTGAACGCGGTGCTCCCGGGGTTCGTGGAGACCGACATGACGGCGATCATCCGGCGCCGCGCCGGCCCCGAGATCCTCCGGCACGTGCCGCTCGGTCGTTTCGGTCGCCCCGAGGACGTGGCGGGCGTCGTCCTCTTCCTCTGCTCGAAGGACGCCGACTACGTGACGGGGCAGACGTTCGTGGTGGACGGGGGGCTTTCGATCGCATGAGCGCCGCGCCCCGCCTCGCGCTGCGCCATGGCGTCGACCTGGTCGACGTGGAGCGTCTCCGTCGGGCCCTGGACCGCACCCCGGGCTTCGAGGACCGCGTCTTCACGGAGTCCGAGCGCGCGTACTGTCGGAGCCAAGCCGACCCGGCGATCCACTTCGCCGCGCGCTTCGCGGCGAAGGAGGCCGGGCTCAAGGCCCTCGGTCTCGGCCTCTCGGCGATCGGGGTCGTGCGCGCGCTCCAGGACCTGGAGGTCGTCCGCGTGGGGACCGCGCCGCGCCTGGCGCTCCGGGGGAAGCCGCGGGCGGTCGCCGACAGGCTGGGCGTCGTGGACGTCGCGCTCTCGCTCAGCCACACCGACGCCCACGCGATCGCGTCCGTCGTCATGCTCGCCACGGGCGCGGAGGACCCGCCGGAGGGCCCGGAGGAGAACGTATGAGGTTCCTGCTCGTCGACCGCATCTCCTCGTGCGACCCGGAGGGCGGGATCAGCGGCTTCAAGAACGCTGCGCTCTCCGAGGACTACTTCGAGTGGCACTTCCCGGAGCGCCCGATCGTGCCGGGCATGCTGATCCTCGAGGCGTTCGCGCAGCTCGCGGGATGGCACGAGGCGCGGACGTCGGAGTTCCGCCGCTGGTTCCTGCTCGACGGGGTCCGGACGGCGCGCTACTACGACTTCGCGGGCCCCGGCGACCGGATCGAGCTCCGTCTCGAGCGGACGGCCGCCGAGGGCGACCGCCGCGTCTGGCGCGGCGAGAGCCGGGTGGCGGGAACGCGAGGCGCCGTCGTCGAGTTCGAGGGACTCGTCGTGCCCCTGGCGGACCTCGAGGCCGAGGCCACCGCGCGGCGGACGTTCTCCGCGCTCTTTGGCGGCGGGGCGGACGCCTCGGAGCGTCCAGAGGGATCGGGACGGTGACGGCGGCGGCCTCTCCCGACCGTGCGGCGGGCTCCGAGCGCGGGCCCCACGCGGTCTCCGTCGTGGCCACGGGGCTCGTGACCGCGCTCGGCTTCGGCACGGCGCCGGTCCTCGACGCGCTGCTCGCGGGGCGCTCGGGCGTGCGCGAGACGGAGGACGCCGCCGGTGACGCGGCGCGCGGGCTCGCCGCGCCGGTCGAGCCGCCCTACATCCGTCGCGGCGTCCCGCCCGAGCTCGACGCGCAGCTCAAGTTCCTGAACGGCGCCGGCGCGCTCGCGGTGGAGGCTGCGCTCGAGGCATGGGGCCGCGCGGGGTGGAGCTCTGCCGCGTCGGACGGCGGCCGGCAAGGGCTCTGGCTCGCGCAGATGGACGCCTTCGACTGGTCGTGCGTCGAGATGCGCCCCGCGTTCGCCCTCGCGACGGAGGGCTTCGCGAAGCCGCTCGAGGCGGAGGCGCTGAACCGCGCCGCGGCGCGGTACGTGAAGCCGTTCTTCCTGCTCGAGAGCCTCAAGAACAACGCGTTCTCCTTTCTCGCGAACCTGTTCGACCTCCGCGGCCCGAACACGAGCGTCTCGGGCTACGCCGGGCCCTCCGTCGTGCTCCTGGACCTCGCCGCGCGCGCGCTCCTCCGGGACGACCTGGACCGCGCGCTCGTCGTCGGCGCGGGGCGGGCGGC
Organism: uncultured Planctomycetota bacterium; assembly: GCA_963752285.1. Taxonomy (GTDB): domain Bacteria; phylum Planctomycetota; class PLA2; order PLA2; family JAEUHO01; genus CAVVXN01. Next base: position 1,792,972 of record CAVVXN010000005.1, on the reverse strand, counting down.
CTCGGCCGTCGCGCGAAACGACGAGGCGCTCCTCGGTCTGCGGCGCGCGGGGCCCACGCCGCTCCCCGGTCCGTTCGACGCGCGGGGCGTGGGCCTCGCCCCAGGCGAGGCCGCGGCCGCCCTGTGCCTCGGACGTCCGGACGGCCGAACGGGGGCGGACCTCCTCCTCGCCGCGGTCGAGGCCTCGGGCGCGCCCCGCGACGACCTTCCCGCGCCGCGGGGCGAAACCGCGCGCCGCGCCGCCGCGGAGGCCCTGGCGTCCGCACGTGTCGGGCCGGAGGACCTCGCGTTCGTCGTGGCGCCGTCCCTCGGCGTTCCCGACGCCGACCGGGACGTGCTCGAGGCGCTCGCGTCCCTGCCGGCCGTCTCGGGGGCGCCCGTCGTGTCGTGGAGCGGCGCGCTCGGGCGCCTCGCGCTCGCCGACGGGCTGGCCGAGGTCGTGGTCGCGCTCGCTGCGCTCCGTCGCGGCGCGGTCCCCGGTACCGTCGGGTGCCGGGAGCCGCTCTCCGTACGCGCGCGCGTCGCGCTCGCTCCGTTCGAGCCGCGCGGGAAGGCCGCGCTCGTCCTCTCCTCCGGGCGCCACGGCGAGGTCTCGGCCGCGGTGGTGACGACCGGCGCGCGGGTAGGTTGAGGGTCCCGCCGGCGCGGCTCGGTGCGCCCCGGACGGAGCCTCGCCATGCCGAACGCCGATCGCCCCCGCCCCGCTCTCAGGTGTCAGGTCTGCGGGCGCACCCTCCCGAGGCGGGACCTCGAGTACGCCGCCCTCGTGCGGCCCTCCGTCGCCGAGCACATCGCGCGCGAGCATCCGGACTGGTCGGCGGCCGGCTACGTCTGTCGCGACGACCTCGCCCGCTACCGGCGTCGCCACATCGAGGCGCTCGTGGCGGAGGAGCGCGGTGAGATCTCCACGATCGATCGGTCGGTGATCGAGAGCATGGCGCAGTACGAGACGCTCGCGAAGGACGTGGACAAGGAGTTCCAGGGCGGACTCTCCTTCGGGGAGCGGGTCGCCGACCGGGTCGCGGACCTCGGCGGGTCCTGGCCGTTCATCCTCGTGTTCCTCGGGTTCCTGGTCGTGTGGATGCTGGTGAACGGCATCCTCCTGGTCACCCGTCCCTTCGATCCGTTCCCCTTCATCCTCCTGAACCTGGTCCTCTCGTGCATCGCGGCGCTCCAGGCGCCCGTCATCATGATGAGCCAGAACCGCCAGGAGGCGCGCGACCGCCTTCGCGCCCAGAACGACTACCGCGTGAACCTGAAGGCGGAGCTCGAGATCCGGCAGCTCGGCGAGAAGCTCGACTACCTCGTCCAGCGGCAGTGGGAGCGGCTGCTGGAGATCCAGGAGATCCAGATCGACCTGATGAACGAGCTCCAGCGGGACGAGCGCCGCCCGACGTGACCCCCGTCGCGGGCGCCGGGGTGTCCGGACGGCCCCGCCCGCGCTAGAGTGAGGCGGCTCGGTCGCCCGGTGCGAATGGGTCGCGCGCGGGCCCCGAAGGGACGGATTCATCGAGGAGACGACCAGTGAGGTGCACCCGCTGTGGTCGCGAGTCCAAGGAGTCCGACAAGTTCTGCGCGGAGTGCGGGATGTTCCTCCGCGACGCGCACCTGGACCAACGGCTGCTGCTCGCCCTGGTCTCGGAGCGGGACGGCAATCACAAGGACGCGCGGCGCGAGCTCGAGCGGCTGCTCGACGTGGAGCCCCAGAACGTCCTCGCCAACCACCTCCTGGGCACGATGTACTTCCACCAGGGCACGCTCGACCTCGCGATCGAGCGCTACCAGGCGGCGCTCGACGGCGCGCCCCAGTTCGTGCTCTGCGCGTACGACCTCGGCGTGGCGTGGTACCACCGGGGGAACATGCCCGCGGCGGTCCGCGCGTTCGAGCACTGCCTCGAGATCGACCCGCACTACAACGCGGCGCACTACCGGCTCGCGATCGCGCACTTCCACGCGGGGGAGCTCGACGAGGCCCTCCGTCACTTCGAGCAGTGCACGACGCTGACGCCGGAGTACCTGATGGCGCGTTACCACATCGGGGTGATCCACGAGCGCCTCGGGCGCCTCGCCGACGCGAAGCGGGAGTTCCAGCAGAGCATCGACGAGGGCGTCGGCGAGGCGAGCAGTCTGTACCACCTCGCGACGATCGAGAGGGAAGCCGGCGACGAGGAGGCGGCGCGGGCGCTGCTCGATCGGGCGCGGCAGTTCGGCCACGCGAAGGTCTCCTGAGGTGGCCGGGCCCTCTCCCTCCTCCGTCGGCAAGGAGCCTGCGGCGGGCTCCGAGGGCGCCCCTTCGCCCCTCGGGGAGGGCGCGCTCGTCTACGACTGGGCGGCAGAGGGGCCGCACCGGTTCCATCCGCCCACCGTCGCGATGCTCGACGACGAGACGCTCCGGGACGGCCTCCAGAGCCCGTCGGTCCGCGACCCCGAGGTCGAGGTGAAGGTCCGGATCCTCCAGCTGATGAACCGCCTCGGCATCGAGACGGCGAACATCGGGCTGCCCGGCGCCGGACCGCGCCAGCGCGAGGCCACGGAGACCTTGTGCCGCGAGATCGCGCGCGATCGGCTCCGCATCCGCGCCAACTGCGCGGGCCGTACGTTGCTCGCCGACATCCAGCCCATGGCCGACGTGACGAACCGCACGGGGGTCCCGATCGAGGCCTGTCTGTTCATCGGGAGCAGCCCCATCCGGCAGTACGCGGAGGAGTGGGACCTCGACCGGATCCTGCGACTGACGAAGGAGGCCGTGCTCTTCGCCGTGAAGGAAGGCCTCGACGTCATGTACGTGACGGAGGACACGATCCGCTCCGCGCCGGAGCACCTGCGGGTGCTGCTCTCGGCGGCGGTGGACGCGGGTGCGAAGCGGCTCTGCCTCTGCGACACCGTGGGCGCCGCGACGCCCGCGGGCGTCATGAACCTCGTCGGGTGGGTCGCCTCGCTCTTGCACGAACTCGGCGTCGAGGACCGCGTCGGCATCGACTGGCACGGCCACCGCGACCGCGGGCTCGGCCTCCCCAACACGCTCGCCGCCCTCGAGGCGGGCGCGACGCGCGTCCACGGGACCGCGCTGGGCGTCGGCGAACGAGTCGGGAACACGCCGATGGAGCAGCTGCTGGTCAACCTGCGGCTGCTCGGCGTGCGCGACGACGACCTTTCGTGCCTGCAGGAGTACGTCGAGACCGTCGCCGAGGCGACGGGCGTCCCGATTCCCGTGAACACGCCGATCGTTGGGAAGGACGCGTTCCGCACCGCGACCGGCGTGCACGCCGCGGCGGTCGTGAAGGCGCTGCGGAAGGGCGACGCGTGGCTCGCGGACCGGGTCTACTCCGGCGTGCCCGCCTCCTGGATCGGCCGCCGGCAGGAGATCGAGATCGGACACATGTCCGGGGCGTCGAACGTGCACCACTACCTCCAGGTCCACGGCCTCCCGGACGTTCCGGAGGTGGTCGAGGCGGTGCTCGCCGCGGCGAAGTCGTCGGAGCGGGTGCTCGCCGCGAGCGAGATCCAGGAGATCGTCCGCCGGGCCACGCCCGCCCCGACGTAGGGGACGCCGCACCGGACCCGGACGCCCGCGTCCTCCCCGGTCCCTGTTCTGGGCCGAAAGGCCCTTGTCACGCCCCGGCGCGCCGCTCCGTCCCGGCACGGCCTTGCCGGCCGGGCCGAAAGAGGTAAATACACTCCTGTTTTCCTCTTTTCCGGGTCACGCGGGAGCGGGAGCGGACATGGAGATCACGGCGTGGATCGCAGATGCGCCGGGCCGCCGGATGGAGGAGGCCCACCGCGAGGTCGAGGCCGGCGCGGGCGAGGTGGTGGTCGAGGTCGCCGGCTGCGGGGTGTGTCACACCGACCTCGGCTTCTTCTACGACGGCGTCCCGACCCGACACGCCTTCCCCCTGACGCTCGGCCACGAGGTGAGCGGGCGTGTCGTGTCGGCCGGGCCGGGCGCCGAGGCGTGGCTCGGACGAGCCGTCATCGTGCCAGCGGTCATCCCGTGCGGGCGCTGCGCCGCGTGCCTGGCGGGGCGCGGCCAGATCTGCGCGAAGCAGATCTTTCCGGGGAACGACGTGCACGGCGGGTTCGCGAGCCACGTGGTCGTGCCCGCCCACGGTCTCTGTCCCGTGCCCGACCTCGAGGACCGGACCGCGAACCCGAACTGCCTCTCGCTCTCCGTCCTCTCGGTCCTCGCGGACGCGGTCACTACGGCGTGGCAGGCGATCGTGAAGAGCGGACTCGCGGCGGGCGACCTCGCGGTGTTCGTCGGCGCCGGCGGCGTCGGCGGGTTCGGCGTCCAGGCCGCGGCCGCCCTCGGCGCGCACGTGGTGGCGCTCGACGTGGACGACGAGCGCCTGGCGCTGCTCTCGCGGCACGGAGCCGGGCTCACGCTGCGCGCCGACCTGGACTTCAAGTCGATCCGGAAGGAGGTCCAGGGGTTCGCGAAGGCGAAGGGCGTCCCCACGTGGAGGCGCCGCATCTTCGAGACGTCGGGGACCGCCGCGGGACAGACGACGGCGTTCGGCCTCCTCGAACACGGCGGATATCTCTCCATCGTCGGGTTCACGCCGGACAAGGTCACGGTCCGGCTCTCCAACCTGATGGCCTTCGACGCCACGGTCGAGGGCAACTGGGGCTGCCTGCCCGAGCACTACCCGGCGGTGCTGGAGCACTGTCTCGCCGGACGGATCGCCCTCCTTCCGTTCGTCGAGCACCGTCCGCTCTCGACGATCAACGAGACGTTCGAGGACCTGCGGGCGCACCGAGTGGCGAAGCGCGTGATCCTCACGCCGGAGGCTTGAGATGACGACCCGGACCGCGTTCGAGTTCAAGAACCACGACCTCGTGGACCTGCCCGCCGTGCCCGGCGTCCGCGTGGACGCATTGCCGGTCCACGACGCCGCGGGCGCCGTGGTCGAGGGACTCCACGCGACCCGGATCGCGCTCGACAACCCGGGCCAGCTGAACTCCTACACCACGGAGATGGTAAAGGGCGTGATCCTCGCCATGCGGCACGCCTCGAACGACCGCAGGAGCGTCGCGGTCGTCTTCACGGGGACCGGCGACCGCGCGTTCTGCACCGGCGGCAACACCGCGGAGTACGCCACCTACTACGCAGGGCGTCCCGAAGAGTACCGCCAGTACATGCGGCTCTTCAACGACATGGTCTCGTCGATCCTCCACGTGGACAAGCCGGTGATCTGTCGGGTCAACGGGATGCGCATCGCGGGCGGCCAGGAGATCGGGATGGCGTGCGACTTCACGGTCGCGCAGGACCTGGCGCTCTTCGGACAAGCGGGCCCGAAGCACGGCTCGGCGCCGGACGGCGGCTCCACCGACTTCCTCCCGCTCTTCGTCGGCGTCGAGCGCGCCATGGAGTCGTGCACCCTCTGCGAGACGTGGACCGCGCACAAGGCGTACCGCCTCGGCCTCGTGACGAAGATCGTCCCCGCCCTGCGGGTGGACGGCGAGCTCGTCTCGAACCCGATGGCCGTGACGGACCGCTGGATCGACGACAGCGGGCGGATCGTGTACGGCGAGGTCAAGCAGGGGCCGGCGCGCGACGAGGCGAAGGCCCTGCTCCGCCGGGGGTCCGTGGACCTCGGCCCCCTCGACCAGGCCGTGGACGAGCTCGTGACGTCGCTCGCGCTCACCATGCCGGGCTGCCTCGCGAAGACGGTGGAGAGCGTGCGCAAGCACAAGCTCCTCCACTGGGACCGGAACTGCGAGACGAACCGCGCGTGGCTCGGTCTGAACATGATGACCGAGGGCCGCGCGGGATTCCGGGCGTTCCACGAGGGCTCGAAGGCCTGTCGCGAGCCCGACTTCCTCCTGCTGCGCCAGCGGCTCGCCGACGGCGCGGCGTGGAGCGACGCGCTGACCGAGGAGGTGCTCGGGAAGGCGCACGGAAAGGCCTGATCCATGTCGGGCCAGACCGCCCTCGTCCCGCGCGCGCTCGAGGCGACCGACCTCGCGGAGGTCGTCCGGATCGACGCAGACCAGACCGGCGCGCCGAAGCCGGCCTACTGGGAGGGCGTCTTCTCCTCGTTCCTCGGCGAGACCGGGCGTGCGAAGACCTTCGGTTTCGGCATCGACGACGGGGCCGGCGGTCTGGCCGGGTTCCTCTTCGCCGAGGTGCGCGCGTTCGAGTTCGGATCCGAGCCCTGCGGCTGGGTGTTCGCCGTGGGCATCGACGACGCGTCGCGCCGTCGGGGTCACGCCTCCGCGCTGCTCGAGGCGGCGACACGCCGCTTCCGGGAGCTCGGCATGACCCGCGTCCGGACCATGGTCCGGCGGGGCGACGTGCCCGTGCTCTCCTTCTTTCGCTCGCAGCGCTTCGTGGGCGGGCCCTACGTTCAGCTCGAGCGTGACATCGTGGAGGGGTCATGACGACCGGCGAGCCGGTACGGGTCGGGTCGCTCCTGGACGGCGCCGTCGTCCATCTCGTGCTCGCGACACCCAAGGCGAACGTGATCGACGCGGCGACCGTCGCCGCGCTCGACCGGGCCTTCCGCGGGCCCGCGCGCGCGAGCGCGGTGAAGGCGGTGCTCCTCGAGGGCGAGGGGCCGAACTTCTCGTTCGGGGCCTCCGTCGCCGAGCACCTCCCCGACCGGGTGGGGGAGATGCTCGCCTCGTTCCACGCGCTGTTCCTGACGATGGCCGAGGCGTCGGTCCCGATCGTCGCGGTGGTGCGGGGACAGTGCCTCGGGGGCGGTCTCGAGCTGGCGGCGTTCGCGCACCGTGTCGTGGCGTCGCCCGACGCCCGTCTGGGCCAGCCGGAGATCCGCCTCGGCGTGCTCGCCCCGATCGCCTCGGTGATCCTTCCCGAGCGGATCGGCCGTCCGGCCGCCGAGGACCTCTGCCTCACCGGGCGCGTGATCTCGGCCGAGGACGCCCTGGACCTCGCCCTCGTGGACCAGGTCGCCGACGACCCGACGGCCGCGGCGGTCCTCTGGATCCGGGAGCATCTCGTCCCGCTCTCCGCGGCGGCGCTCCGACGCGCCGTCCGGGCAGTCCGCTGGTCGCTCGACCGGCGGCTCCGGGAGGACCTCCCGGCGATCGAGCGCCTCTACCTCGAGGACCTGATGGCCACGAACGACGCGAAGGAGGGCATCCAGGCCTTCCTCGACAAGCGCCCGCCGGTCTGGACGAACCGGTGAGCGCGGGGAGGGATCGATGAGCGAGGCCGGACACGTCTCGATCGTGGAGCGGGCCGAGGCGCTGGTCCAGGACCACCGGCTCGGCGCCGTTCGCGCGTGGAAGGAGCGGACCGGCGGGCTCGCGATCGGCTACATGCCGGTCTACGTGCCCCGCGAGCTCCTCTACGCACAGGGCGTGCTCCCGGTCGGCGTCCTCGGCGCGGGCGAGGACCTCGAGATCATCCGCGGGGACGCGTACTACCAGTCGTACATCTGCCACATCCCACGCAGCACGATCGAGCTCGGGCTGAACGGGAGCCTCGACGTCCTCGACGGGATGCTGTTCCCGGCCACGTGCGACGTGATCCGGAACCTCTCCGGGATGTGGACGATGCTCTTCCCGCAGAAGCTCGTCCGGTACCTCGACGTCCCGCAGGACTTCGACCCGGCCGTCGGCGGCACCTTCTACCGGCACGAGCTGCTCTCGTTGGCCGAGGAGCTCGCCGCGCGGGGCGCGCGCCCCTACGAGCCCGAGGCGCTCCGCCGCGCGATCGTCGTCTACGACGAGAACCGTCGGACCGTCCGGGACCTCTACGCGCTCCGCCGGGACGCGCCGTGGAAGGTGCCGACGCACGAGCTCTACCTCCTCGCGCGCGCGGGGACCCTGCTCCCACCCGAGGAGCACACCGAGATGCTTCGCGCGTACCGAGACGCGGTCGAGGCGGACGACACGCGCCGTCCGATGGACCAGGCGCGGGTTCTGCTGACGGGCTCGTTCTGCGAGCAGCCCCCGCTCGGTCTCATCAAGACGCTCGAACGCGCCGGGTGCTACATCGTCGACGACGACTTCGTCTCGGTGCACCGGTGGATCCGTCGCGAGGTCTCGACCCAGGGGGACCCGCTCGACGCCCTGGTCCGCGCCTTCCTCGAGGACGGGGTCGCGAGCCCGATCCGCTACATCGACCAGGACGAGAAGGGGCGCGACCTGCTGGAGCGCGTCGCCGCGTCGCGCGCTGAGGGCGTGCTCTTCTGCGCCCCGTCCTTCTGTGACCCGGCGCTGCTCGACCAGCCGATGTGCGTGAAGGCGGTCGAGCGGGCCGGGATCCCGTGGACCGCGTTCAAGTACAGCGAGAACTCGGGCCAGTTCCAGGTCATCCGCGAGCAGGCCGGCACCTTCGCCGACTCGATCAAGCTGTGGAGCACGGACGGCTCGGACCAGGCGGCCCGAGCGGAGGTCCCCGCATGAGCCAGACCGGCGCCCTCAAGGACCAGAGCCAGGAACGCCAGAAGCGGATGATCGCCGGTCACTTCGACCGTCTCGCCCGCGCGCCCGACGAGGGGCGGCCGTGTGCGTACACGTTCGTCCCCGGAAACCTCACCGAGCTCCTGCTCTCGTTCGACGTCCTGCCCGTCCTGCCCGAGATCAACGCGTTGCAGTCGGGCATGCGCGGCAAGTCGCGCGACTACATCGCGCTCGCCGAGCGCCTCGGCCACTCCGAGGACGTCTGCACGTACGTGAAGTGCGACCTCGGGATGCTCAAGAGCGGCAACGTCGGCCCGACGGGCCAGAGGCTTCCCGACCCGAACCTGCTCCTGCTCTCGTACACGGGCTGCTTCACCTTCATGAAGTGGTTCGAGATCCTGGGCCAGGAGTACGACTGCCCGGTCGTGATGCTCCACGTTCCGTACCAGGGGGAGGGCCGCGTGACCGACGCGATGCGCCGGTACGTGGTGGACCAGCTCGAGAAGAAGGTGATTCCGGCCCTCGAGCGCATCAGCGGGCAGGCCTACGACGAGGACCGTCTGAAGGAGCTCCTCCGGCGGTCCGCGCGAGCCGAGGACGACCTCGTGTGGGTCCTCGAGTCCGCGAAGCACCGGCCGTCCCCGATCGACGCGTACTTCGGCGGCGTCTACTACATCGGACCGATCTTCACCGCGTTCCGGGGCACGGAGGAGGCCGTCCTCTACTACCGCGAGCTCCGACAGGAGGTCGAGGAGCGGATCCGGCTCGGCAAGGGGCCCGTGACGCCCGAGGGCGAGCTCGACGAGGAGCGCTACCGCGTCGTGGTCGAGGGCCCGCCGAACTGGACCTCGTTCCGCCAGTTCTGGAAGATGTTCTCCGACGAGAAGGCGGTCGTCGTCGCGTCCACGTACACGAAGGTCGGCGGCGTCTACGACCAGGGGTTCCGCCACGACCCGGACCATCCCCTCGAGACGCTCGCGAACTACTGCATGGGCTGCTACACGAACCTGAACCTGCCGTCGCGGGTCGACCTGATCTCTCGCTACGTCGAGGAGTACGACGCCGACGGCTTCCTCATCAACTCGGTCAAGAGCTGCAACTCGTTCAGCGCCGGTCAGCTCATGATCCTGCGCCAGGTCGAGGAGCGAACGAAGCGGCCGGGCGGGTTCGTCGAGAGCGACCTCGTGGACCCCCGCTACTTCTCGGCCTCCAACATCAAGAACCGTCTCGAGTCGTACTTCCAGATGATCGACCAGAAGCGCGAGCGGTCGACGGGAGGGGGGGAACGGTGAGCACGCCGTACTGGGTGGGGATCGACCTCGGGTCCACGACCACGAAGGCCGTCGTGCTCGGCGAGGGCGACGTCGTCCTCGGCCGCGGCATCACGAACAGCCGGAGCAACTACGACGTCGCCTGCCAGGTCGCCCTGGGCGAGGCGTTGATCCACGCGCGGTTCGCCCTCCTCGCGGAGACGCTGGACCGCGCGGGCGTGGAGCGAACGCGGGCCAACGACCTGCTGCGCCGGTACGAGCTCCGCTTCCGCGAGCAGCAGTACCGGCGGCAGCTCGACAGCCTCGAGACGCGGTTGTCGTCCCACGCGGGGGCGCTGGCTTCGCGAGACCGGACCCGCGCCGCCCTCGATCGGATCGCGGGGACGATGCGCGACGAGACCCGCGCGCTCTTCGCGCCGGGAGCGAGCCGCAAGAGCGACTTCTTCCGCGACCTCGCCGGGAGCCGGTACCTCGCCCTCGCGGAGGAGGTCGCGCGCGCGGGCGACGGCTCCTTCGACGAGCTCACCGGCCTCTACGACAAGGCGATCCTCGAGGTCGAGAACTCCCCCGAGGCCGTCGGCTCGTTCTCCGACCACGCCGGGGCCGCCGTGGCCGCGCTCGACGAGCCGGCCCCCGAGCTCGCGCCGGCGATCGAGCGCGCACTCGCCGTCCACCTCGAGCAGGTGGGGAGCGTCGGCACGGGCTACGGCCGCGCGCGGCTTCCCTTCCCCGAGGCGCGCATCCGTTCGGAGATCCTCTGCCACGGCCTCGGCGCCCACCAGCTCTTCCCCGGCACGCGAACGGTCCTCGACATCGGAGGCCAGGACACGAAGGCCATCCAGGTGGACGACCACGGCATCGTGACCTCGTTCCAGATGAACGACCGGTGCGCGGCCGGGTGCGGCCGGTACCTCGGCTACATCGCCGACGAGATGAACCTCGGGCTCCACGAGCTCGGCCCGCTCGCCGGGCAGGCCACGCGGCGCGTCCGAATCAACTCGACGTGCACCGTCTTCGCCGGCGCGGAGCTTCGTGACCGACTCTCGCTCGGCGAGCGGCGCGAGGACATCCTGTCGGGGCTGCACCGCGCGATCGTGCTGCGGGCCATGTCGCTGCTGGCCCGCTCCGGGGGCGTGAGCGAGGAGTTCACGTTCACCGGCGGCGTGGCGAAGAACACCGAGGCCGTGAAGGCGCTCACGGAGCTCGTGGGCGAAAACTACGGCGCACGCACGATCAACATCTCGCCCGACTCGATCTACACGGGCGCCCTCGGCGCCGCGCTCTTCGCGGTGCGCGGCGTCACGCGACCCGACGCCGAGGAGGTGGCGGCATGAACACGAAGGAAGAGACCCTCTCCGCCGGGATCGACGTCGGCTCCTCGGCCATCAAGGTGGCGATCGTACGGAGCGATGCCTCGGGGCGCGAGGTGCTCCTCGCCGGCCACGGCGAGCGGCTGCGGCGGCGCGACCCCCTGCCCGTGACCGAGGCCGCCCTCGAGGCGGCGCTCTCGGCTGCCGGCGTACGCCGCGACGAGCTCGACTACGTGGCGACGACGGGCGAAGGCGAGGTCGTCACGTTCCGCACCGGTCACTTCTACGGCATGACCACCCACGCGCGCGGGGCGCTCTACCTCGACCCCGACGTGCGCGCGCTCGTGGACGTCGGCGCCCTGCACGCGCGCGCCGTCATCGTGGACAGCCGCGCGAAGGTGCTCGGATACCGCATGACGAGCCAGTGCGCGAGCGGGTCCGGGCAGTTCCTCGAGAACATCTGTCGCTACCTCGGCGTCACGATCGCGGAGATCGGGCCCCTGTCGCTCCAGTCCGACGACCCGGAGAAGTGCTCCTCGATCTGCGCCGTGCTCGCCGAGACCGACGTGATCAACATGGTGTCGCGCGGCGTCTCGATCCCGAACATCCTCAAGGGGATCCACCTCTCCATGGCGGGTCGCTACGTGCGCCTCCTGACCTCCGCGAAGGCCGAGGGCCCGGTGCTCGTGACGGGCGGTCTCGCGATGGACGTCGGGCTGCTCCAGGCGATGCGCGAGGTGGCCGCCGAGTCGGGGGCCGGCATCGAGATCCGCGCGCACGAGAGCTCCGTGCTCGCGGGCGCCCTCGGCGCCGCGCTGTGGGGGGGCTTCCGCGCGCGAAAGCTGCTGGCCGAGGGGCTCGCCTTCGGGGGGAGCGCTTGACCTCCGCGGCGCCCGCTTCGCCGGCGGCCCGCCTGTCGCTCGCCGGCAAGGCGGCCGTCGTGAGCGGCGCGGGCGGCGGCATCGGTTCCGCGATCGCCCGCGACCTGCTCCTCTGTGGCGCGCGGGTCGCGAGCGTGGACCTGGACGGGCACCCCGGACCCGAGGGCGTCGTGGACCTCCCCTGCGACCTGGGCGACCCCGACGCGATCGAGGCGCTCGGCCCCGCGCTCGACCGGTCCCTGGGCGGCGTGGACGTGCTGGTGCACTCTGCGGGTCTGACGCGGGACGCGGTTCTCTGGAAGATGGACCGCGCGGCGTGGGAGCAGGTCCTTCGCGTGAACCTCGACTCGGCGTTTCACCTGCTCCGGCTGGCCGTCCCCCGCATGCGGGCGAGAGGGGACGGGCGCGTCGTCCTCGTCTCCTCGATCAACGGTGAGCGGGGGAAGCTCGGCCAGTCGAACTACGCGGCGAGCAAGGCCGGTCTGATCGGGCTCGCGCGGAGCCTGGCACGCGAGGTCGGGCGATTCGGGATCCGCGTGAACGTCGTCGCGCCGGGCCTGATCGAGACGCCGATGACCGCCGGCCTCCCGGACCCGGTCAAGGAGGCGGCGGTACGCGAGACGGCGCTCGGTCGGATCGGTGCGCCCGAGGACGTGGCGGGGTCCGTGCTGTTCCTCGTCTCGGACCTCTCGCGTCACGTCACGGGACAGGTACTCCGGGTGGACGGCGGCCAGCTCATGGCCTGAGGCGTGGCCTCGGAAAGGATCGGCATGGAACGGGACTCGAACAGCCCGGCGGGCGCCGCCCCGACGGCGAACGCCTCCGCCGTCGTTCGGTCGCTCCGCCCCCGCGACCTGGAGGCGGTCGTGCGCGTGGACCAGCGCGTCACGGGACGGCGCCGCGAGGAGTACTTCCGCATGAAGCTCCAGCAGGCGCTCCAGGAGTCGGGGATCAAGGTGTCCCTGGCGGCGGAGATCGACGGCCAGTTCGCGGGCTTCCTCCTCGCCCGCGTGTTCTACGGCGAGTTCGGCGCCGTCGAAAAGGTCGCCATCCTCGACACGCTGGGCGTCGAGCCGGACCTCGCCGGGCGGGGCGTGGGCCGCGCGCTGCTCCGCCAGCTCCGGACCAACCTCCTCGGCCTCGGCATCCCGCGACTCGAGACGGAGGTTCGCTGGCAGGATCCGGAGCTCCTGTCGTTCTTCCACCACATCGGCTTCCTGCCGGCGCCGCGGATCGCGCTCGACCTCGACCTCGAGGCCGCGCGGCACCGCGAGGAGACGTCGCCGTCTTGAAGTACTCGAAGAGCACGCGCTACGCGCTCTACGCCGCGATGGAGATGGCGTCGAACCAACGGCCCGTCACCGTGGCGGAGGTCGCCGCGCGGTACCGGATCCCGAAGACGGCCCTCGCCAAGGTCTTTCAGCAGCTCGTGCGGTCGAGGCTCGCGCGTGGCGTGCGCGGCGTCGGCGGCGGGTACGTCCTCGCGCGTCCCGCGCGCGCGATCACGGTGCTCGACGTGATCGCGGTCCAGGATCCGCCGCGGCCGACGGGGCGCTGCCTCCTCGAGGAACGGGACGGCGCGCCCTGCGCCCGGAACGACGCGCGGTGCCGGCTCGGTAGCCTCTTCGACGAGGTCTCGGAGCTCGTCTCGTGCACGTTCGCCTCCGTGACCCTGGAGACGCTCGTCGGCTGAGCGTCGCCCGAGGGTTCCGGGTGCCGGGCCCCCGAGGGCGGTCGGACGCGGCCCCGGGAGCCGGGCCTCCTGAAGGACTCGTTCAGGCCCGGGCCCTGGGAGCGCGGCACGACCCCCGAGGAGGTCGATGCTCGATCGGAGCCGCGTCTCCGGGAGCGTTCATGACCGCGCGAGCCGCCCCGCTGGTCCTCTCCCTCCTCCTCCTCGCGTGCGGGGGCGGCGGCGGGGCCCCGACCGCCGACCCCGGACCCGTAGCGACGCCGGGACCGTCCCCCGGCGCGGCGGGGACGCCGGACCTGGGGCCGCTCGCGAGTTTCGAGGGCTACCGTCCGTTTCCCAGCGACGACCCGTGGAACCGGCGCGTGGACCAGGAGCCGGTCGATTCCCAGAGCGACGTGTTGATCGCCTCGATGGGCGTGGGCACGACGCTCCACCCCGACTTCGGCGCCGACTGGAACGGGGAGCCGTTCGGCATCCCGTACGTCGTGGTGGGGGCGGGCCAGGCACGCGTCCCGGTGACGTTCAGCTACGCCGACGAGAGCGATCCCGGGCCGTACCCGATCCCGTCCGACGCGCCCGTCGAGGGGGGGGCGGGGGCCACCGGCGATCGGCACGTCCTCGTGCTGGACCGGGACGCGCGCCGGCTCTACGAGCTGTTCGACGCCTGGCCCGTGGGCGGGGGCTGGGAGGCGGGGTCCGGCGCGGTCTTCGACCTCGACCTCGACATGCCGCGGCCTGCCGGCTGGACGTCCGCGGACGCCGCCGGCCTCCCGATCCTTCCGGGACTCGCGCGGTACGACGAGGTCGCCGAGGCGGGGGAGGTCCGCCACGCGCTCCGGTTCACCGCGGCCCGGACGCGGCGCGCGTACGTCGCGCCCGCGCGCCACTACGCGAGCTCGAATACCGATCCCGGACTCCCGCCCATGGGCATGCGGATCCGGCTCGCGGCGTCGTTCGACGTGACCGGCTTCCCGCCCGAGGCGCGCGCGGTGCTCGTCGCGCTGAAGCGGTACGGCATGATCCTCGCCGACAACGGGAGCGACGGCTACGTGTCGGGGACCCCCGATTCCCGATGGGACGACGACGACCTGAACACCCTGAAGCAGGTCCGCCTCGGCTCGTTCGAGGTGGTCGAGATGGGCACGGTCGTCACGAACTGAGCGCGCGTCACGTGTTCGGGGTCGGCGTCCCGTCGCGGAGGTGGCGGTGGACCTCGGCGAGCCACGTCCGAAACGCAGTGGGCGTCTCGACGTGCGCCGTCGCACGTGTCGGACGTCTTGGCCCGACGAGGATCGAGAGACCCGCGTGACGGTTCACGGCCGCGAACCCGTCCTCGTCGGTCCGGTCGTCTCCCGCGAACACGGGCCAGCGGCCTCGGAACGGCGCCGCGGCGAGGAACCGTTCGATCGCGACGTCCTTCCCCCCGCCCGCGGGCCTCAGCTCGACGACGGCCTTCCCCTCCTGCACGGTCAGGCGGGGCGACGTCCGCGCGAGCGCGTGGACGAGCGCGCGGGCCTCCTCGAAGGCCTCGGGCGCCTGGCGCGTGTGGAGCGCGAGGGCGAGGCGCTTGTCCTCGAGCAGCGCGCCCGGGTGTCGTGCGACGAACGTCCGGAGCGGTTCGCGCGCGCCCTCGAGCGCCGCGGGATCGACCTCCAGAGACTCCACGAGGCCGTCGCCACGTGCGAGCTCGAGCCCGTGGAGCCCCGCGACCGGAACGCGAAGCGGCGCGAAGATCCCGAGGACGTCGCCGACCGCGCGACCGCTGACGAGCGCGAGCGCGCCCCCGAGCCCGCGCGCGAGGTCCTCGAGGAGCGCGACGAGACCCGCCGGCACGAGGACGCGATCGGGTGCGGGCGCGAGGTCGAGGAGCGTTCCGTCCACGTCGAGGAACAGCGCCCACTCCGCGGGCCGGCGCGGCGAGACGCGTTCGAGCGACGTGTCGGAGAGGACCGAGAGCGGGACGTCGGGCACGATCACGCGGGATTGTAGCGCGGGCGATCGCACGGGACGGGCGGACGCCCCCGCGCGAGGCCGCGGTCCCGCATTTCCGATCGTCGGCCCCGGATCGGCCCGGATCGCCGCCGCGTGGCGTAGGCTCTTGAGCGTTCCCGCGCCGAGGAGATCGTCATCTTGCTGCCGCACGTCGCGCCCGAGAGCCGTCCGGCCGCGCGGCCACGGCCGGTGGCGCGCCCGGACAGGAGGACCTGGCCGTTCCTCGTGGTCTCGCACACACTGCCCGTGCGGCGCTCACGGGGAGGCGACGGCGGGCCGTGGACCCTGTCGCCCGGCGGGCTCGTCTCCGCCCTCGCCCCGATCGCTCGCGAGCACGGGGGCGCGTGGATCGGCTGGAGCGGGAAGAGCGGTCCCGTCCCGCGTCCGTTCGTGCACTCGGGGATCACGAACGCGCCCGTGCCTTTGAGCCCGGAGGAGGAGCGGGGCTTCTACGAGGGCATGTGCAACACGACGCTCTGGCCCCTCTACCACGACGCCGTCCGGCAGCCGACGTACCGTCGCGAGTGGTGGGCGAGCTACGTCGCGGCGAACGAGCGGTTCGCCGACGCCGCGGCGAGCGCGGCGGCGCGCGGCGCGGTCGTGTGGGTCCAGGACTACCAGCTTCAGCTCGTGCCCGAGCTCCTTCGGCGACGGCGTCCCGACCTCGCGATCGGGTTCTTCCTCCACATCCCGTTCCCGCCCGACTCGCTCTTCCGGCGGCTCCCCTGGCGACGCGCCCTCGTGCGCGGTCTCCTCGGTGCGGACGTGGTGGGCTTCCAGACGCACGGCGACCGCCAGCACTTCGCCGTCGCCGCGCGCCGGTACGGGCCCGCGACCCGCACGTCCGAGGGCCTTCGGTTCGAGGGCCGCTCGGTGCGTGTCGATGCCTTTCCCATCTCGATCGACGTCGCGCGCTTCGCCGAAGCCGCGAAGGACCCGGCGGTCGCGCGCCGCGCCGAGGAGCTTCGCCGGCGGCTCGGCAGCGGGCGCAAGCTGATCCTCGGGGTGGACCGCCTCGACTACACGAAGGGGATCGAGCGCCGCCTCGAGGCGTTCATGGACCTGCTTCGCGGCTGGCCGATGGGCGACCCGCGGGCCATCTTCGTCCAGGTGGCGGTCCCGAGCCGGGAGCGGCTCGGGGAGTACCGGATCCTGCGCCGCGCGGTAGACGAGAAGGTCGGGCAGATCAACGGACAGTTCGGGTCGGTGGGCGTCGTCCCCGTGCAGTACCTCCGGCGCACGATGCCCTTCCGGGAGCTCGTGGCGCTCTACCGCGCGGCCGACGTGATGCTCGTGACCCCGTTCGCGGACGGCATGAACCTCGTCGCGAAGGAGTTCGTCGCCTCGCGCGCGGAGGACGACGGCGTGCTCGTCCTGAGCGAGTTCGCGGGTGCGGCGCGGGAGCTCAAGAGCGCGCTCCTCGTGAACCCCCACGACGTGGACGGCCTCGCCGAAGCGATGAACGCCGCGCTCTACATGCGTCCCGCCGAGGCGGCCCGTCGCATGCGCGCGCTCCGCCGGACGGTTCGCCGCCACACGGTCCACGACTGGGCGCGCTCGTTCCTCGCGGCGCTCCCTCGTCCCGACCGCGGCTGAGGCGGGTGCAGGCCCGCGGCGACCGGGCGCGGGCCGGCGCCACCTGGACCGCGACGGGGGGTATGCTCTCCTCGTCGCCCGCGGGCGGGCGCCGGAGGACGTATGCGCGACGCGCGGTGTGTGCCGGCCGTCGTCTTCGGCTCCGCGGCGCGGCGCCTCTTCTCCGTCGTCCTCCTGGTCCTCGTCGCGTGCGGCGGCGGCTCGGGCGCGCCCGCCACCGACCCGCCGGTCGTTCCGCCGGTGACGCCGCCCCCCTCCGGACCGGCGTTCCCGCTCTTCGAGGACGTCACCGACGCGGCGGGCATCGCCGCGCCGAGCCCGTGGCCGTTCGGCTACGAGACCTCGGGCCAGGCGTGGGGCGACTACGACGGGGACGGATGGCTCGACCTCTACGTGACGAGGCAGGACGGTCCGAACGTCCTCTACCGGAACCGCGGGGACGGGACGTTCGAGGTCTCCCCCGTGTCGAGCGAGGTCGCACTCCCGACGGGGATGAGCGGCGGCGCCGTGTTCGTGGACTACGACGACGACGGGTGGGAGGACCTGTACGTCGTCCAGTGGGGCGCGAACGTCCTGTTCCGAAACGAACAGGGGCAGGGATTCTCGGACGTGACCCAGGCGGCGGGCGTCGGCGACGACGGCCGCGGCATGACGGCGAGCTTCGGCGACTACGACAGGGACGGGCACCTCGACCTGTACGTCACGAACTGGGGCTACGCGCACGCCACCACGCTGGAGGACCCCTACGCGTCCCGCGACCGGCTCTACCACAACGAGGGCAACGGCACCTTCACCGACGTCACGAGCCTCCTCGGAGACGCCGAGACGACCGGGCTCGGCTTCGTGGCGAGCTTCGTCGACCTCGACGGCGACGGAGACGTGGACATCTACCTCGTCAACGACAAGGGCTACTCGGGCCCGCCCCCCACGAGCGCGCCGTTCAATCGGAACGTCCTCTGGCGCAATGACGGGATCGGACCGTCCGGGTGGACCTTCACCGAGGTGGCGGTCGCGGCCGGCGCGGACGCGCGCATGGAGGGGATGGGGCTCGCGATCGGCGACTTCGACCACGACGGAGACCCGGACCTCTTCGCGTCGAACGAAGGGCCGGCCGTGCTCCT
Organism: uncultured Planctomycetota bacterium; assembly: GCA_963752285.1. Classification (GTDB taxonomy): domain Bacteria; phylum Planctomycetota; class PLA2; order PLA2; family JAEUHO01; genus CAVVXN01. The sequence continues at coordinate 1,774,735 of CAVVXN010000005.1, read as the reverse complement.
CGTGAATCACGGGGACGGGACGTTCCAGAGCCGCGCCGCGGACTTCGGGCTGGACGTCTCCGGGAGCTCGTGGGGCACGGTCTTCGGCGACTTCGACCTGGACGGCCACCCGGACCTCTACCTCGCGCTGGACGCCCAGGGGAACCGGCTCTGGCTCGGAGACGGCGGGACCACGTTCACCGACGTCTCGGCCGCGAGCGGCGCGTCGGACCCCGGCCGGGCGGCCGGCGTCGCGATGGCGGACTACGACCGCGACGGATGGCCCGACCTCGTGATCGCGGTTCCCGACGGGGCGTACCACCTTCTCCACAACCGCGGCGCGTCGAACGGGAACGTGCGTCGCTCGCTCACGGTCCGCCTCCGGGGCGGCGACGGGGTGAACCGGGATGCGGTGGGCAGCGTGGTGACCGTCACGCGCGCGGACGGACTCGTGATGACGGATCGGGTCGTTCTCGGTGCGAGCCTCGGCTCGGGCTCCGATCTCGCGCTCACGTTCGGCCTCGCGGCATCCACGCCGGCCGAGGTCAGGATCCGCTGGCCCGACGGCCGGGAGGACGTCCACACGTCGGACGTACCCGCCTCCGGCGAGTGGATCGTGTCTCGCTGAACGACCGCGGGGCGGCACCCCGTGTCGGCCGGGCCCCGCGGCGCACGAAGGGTACGGTTCAGACGGTCTCGGCGAGACCGGAACCGGGATCGGGTTCCCCGAGGAGGCACGCGAGGAACCGCGCGCCGTACCGCTCGAGCTTCCGCGAGCCCACGCCGGGGACCTCGGCGAGCTCGGCGAGGGTCGTGGGACGGCCCCGGACCATCGCGAGGAGCGTCGCGTCGTGGAACACGACGTAGGCCGGCACACCCGCGGCGGTCGCGACCTCGCGTCGGAAGCGGCGCAATCGCTCGAACGCCTCCGCCTCCACCGGGTCGTCGGTGACCGTCGCACGGGACACCTTCGCCCGCGGCGCGCGCTTCGCCGACGGGGCCTCGGCCAGCACGTCGGCCATCGTGCACGCGTCGCACGAGGCGCCGCAGGGTTCGATCGTCTCGTCGAAGTGTCGAGCGAGGGCCTGGTGTCGGCAGGCGGGCGCGTCGGCGAACGCGAACATCTCGCGCGCCTGCGCACAGACCCTCTCGGCGACCTCGGGGGGCGCGCCGGCGGCGAACCGGTCGTACTGGGTCACCTCGGACCACGAGTAGAAGAGCACGCAGTCGCTCGGGAGGCCGTCACGTCCCGCGCGTCCCACCTCCTGCGAGTACCCCTCCACCGAGCGCGGCATGTCCCGGTGGATCACGTACCGGACGTCCGACTTGTCGATGCCCATCCCGAACGCGATCGTCGCCACCACGACCTCCACGTCGTCCGCCTGGAACGCCTCCTGCACGCGGGCGCGCTCCCCGGCCTCGAGCCCCGCGTGGTATGCGGCCGCCCGGACGCCGCCCCGCTCCAAGTACGCGGCGGTGGACTCGGTCGCCCGGCGAGACAGGCAGTACACGATGCCGCTCTGCCCCGCGCGGTGGCGGACCAGACGGAGTACCGCCTCGCGCACCGGGGGCACCGCGCGCTCGCCGTCGATCCGCGCCGCCTTGCGGTACGCGTGGAGGTGGAGGTTCGGGCGGAAGAACGAGCCGCGGACGACCAGTGGGTCTCGCATGCCGAGCTGCTCGATCACGTCCGCCTCGACGCGACGCGTGGCTGTCGCGGTGAGCGCGAGGAACGGCACGCCCGCGAACCGGCGCCGCAAGCCCACGAGCTCGCGGTACGCGGGCCGGAAGTCGTGTCCCCAGTGGCTGATGCAGTGCGCCTCGTCCACGGCGACCAGGCCCATCTCCACGCGGCCGAGCTCCGCGAGCAGATGGGTCCGGAGGCCCTCCGGCGCCACGTAGACGATCTCGTACGCGCCGCGCTCGAGGCCCGCGACGCGCCGCGCCCGCTCGACGGGTTCGACCGTCGAGTTCAGGAACGTGGCGGCGATACCGGTCTGCTCGAGGGCGTCCACCTGGTCCTTCATGAGGGAGATCAGGGGAGATACGACGAGCGTGGGCTTGTCGAGGAGCCGCGCGGGGAGCTGGAACGCGATGGACTTCCCCGCGCCCGTGGGGAGGATGCCGACCGCGTCGCGGCGCGCGAGGACGGCGTTGACCAGCTCCTCCTGGCCGGGGCGGAAAGACGGGTACCCGAACACGGTCCTCAGGACCAGGAGCGCGTCGGCCGGTGGCGCGGAAGTCCGGGCCGGGCGCTCCAGGCGACGGCCGACCTCCTTCAGGCGCGAGACGAGGGCCTCGTCGAACGCCGCCGGGCGTGCGCGCCAGAGCGCGCGAAGCCGCTCGATCGCCTCCCGGGCGTCGTCGGCGCCCGCGTCTCCTTCCCGGCCGAGCGCGTCGTCGAGCCGCCGCACCCACGCGCCGACCTCGCCGTCCACCTCGGGTGTGGCCTCGAGGTCGAACGGGCGAAACGGCAGTCCCGGCATCGGTTCCTCGCAACGCGTCCCGACGAGCGACCCGACATCCTCCCCCCGGGGTCCGACCCCCACGCGCGCGCGGACGCGCCAGGGCCCCGCCGTCCGCTCCGACCCGCCCCGCCAGGCCCGTCCGCCGCAAGCGCGCGAAGCGCGCGACGCGTCCGGGCCCCGCCATCCGCTCCGCCCGGTCCCGCCAGGCCCGTCCGCCGCGAGCGCGCGAAGCGCGCGACGCGCACGGTCCCCGCGTCCGTCCCCAGTCCGACCCGTCCCTCGAGCCGGGGCGCTGAGGGACGAAAGGAGGGCTCATGACGACGACGCCGCGTGCGAATGCACGCAAGGAGGAGGAAGGGGCCCGAACCCGGCCCTCAGCGCCCCGCAAGGCCCGTCCGCTGCGAGCGCGCGAAGCGCGCGACGCGCACGGTCCCCGCGTCCGTCCCCAGTCCGCCCGTCCCTCGAGCCGGGGCGCTGAGGGCCGAAAGGAGGGCTCATGACGACGACGCCGCGTGCGAATGCACGCAAGGAGGAGGAAGGGGCCCGAACTCGGCCCTCAGCGCCCCGCAAGGCCCGTCCGCTGCGAGCGCGCGAAGTGCGCGACGCGCACGGTCCCCGCGTCCGTCCCCAGTCCGACCCGCCCCTCGAGCCGGGGCGCTGAGGGACGAAAGGAGGGCTCATGACGACGACGCCGCGTGCGAATGCACGCAAGGAGGAGGAAGGGGCCCGAACTCGGCCCTCAGCGCCCCGGCCGGAAGGGGAAGGGGGGGCGGGTGCGTCTCTGGTCGGCACGCTCGGCCTTGTGATCCTCGTAGTCCTTCCGCCACGCGGCCAGGCGTTCGGCCCACGCCTCGTGCGCCTTCGCGGCCGCCGCGGGGTCGTCGGTCGGGGGCGGGCCGTTCTGCGTCCCGATCCGGATGAGGAACTCGAGCGCGGCGTCGCTCACCGGGTCGAGCGTCCGCGCGCGTTCGAGCTCCTCGACGGCCTCGTACGGCCGCTTCAGGTCCTCGTAGAGGACGACGCCCAGCCAGTAGTGTCCGAGCGCGAGGTCCGGCTCGAGCTCGACCATCCGGCGGAAGTCCTTCTCCGCCTCCGCGAGCTCCGCGCGGCGCTTCGCGGGGTCCGTCTCGTGCGCGGCGAGGCCGCGGTGCACGTTCCCGAGGCGCAGCCATGCGAGCTGCATGCGCGCGAGGTCGGGCGACGGGAGGTGGGACTCGGGGAGGAGCGCGAGAACGCGCTCGTACACCGGGAGGGCCTCGGCGAGCTTCCCGGCGCCCGCGAGGCTCTCCGCGCGGTACCACGCCCACGTCGGGTTCCTCGGGTCCTCGTCGGCCAGGTGGTGGAACACGACCTCCGCGTCGTCGTGCCGGCCCGCCGCGTCGAGCGAGATCCCGGCGTTGCCCCGTGCGGCCAGCTCCTTCTTGTGGTCGCCGAGAGCGATCGCTCGTCGCGCGGCCTCCTGGAAGAGGGGGACGGCGTCCCCGAAGGCGCTCCCCTGTACGAGCCGCGCGCCTTCCGCCATGAGGGACCGGTAGTAGAGGAGGTTTCGCGCCTGCCCCCCGGCCTTCGGGCTCAGCTCGTTCATGCGGCGCAGGAGGGCGACCGCCCTTCCCGGCACCTCGTCCAGGTAGTACGCGATCAACGCTCGGGCGTAGTAGAGGTCCGGGTCGTCCTCGCCGTACGGGGAGCGCTTGGCGTAGCGGTCGAGCCACCGTCGGGCCCGCGCGGGGTCGCCGGCGATCACGGCCGTCTCGACGCCCACCAGCGCGACCGCGGGCTCGCCGGATCGCTGGGAGTCGGCCTGTTCCAGGAGCAGGTCGACACGATCGGCGAGCGGACGCGCGCCGGGGTCGCCCGCGTTCCAGAGACGCTCCGCCTCCCGGAGCGTCTGTCGGGCGCGGTCCATGAGGTTCTGGAAGGTGGTCTCGTCCGCGTGCGCGTCGGGAAGGACGCCCGCCGCCGCGAGCCCCAGGAACACGATGGGCGAGAGCGCCAGGACGAGTCGACGGCGGGGCGTCATCGTCCGGCTCCGGGGGACGTTCCCTTCGGGACGGGCCGGCTCGGGACGGTGGGAGCGGGACCTCGCGCCGTCGCGCCCGTGGCGCGGATCTCCGACCTCACCTCGTCGAGCGCGTCGCCGAGGGGACCCGCTCCCGCCTCGCGGCGGGCGGCGTCGAGATCCTCGATCGCTCGGGTCCCGAGGACGAGAAGCGCCGCACGCGCGGCGCGGGCCACGTCGGGGTCCGTGGACGCCAGGCGTGGGACGAGGTCTTCCACGAGGCGGGAGACCTCTTCGCTCGCGGGCGCGCTCGTGCCGGATCCCTCGCGGACGATGTTCTCGGGCTCGAGCTCGTACACGAAGCGCCCCACCGCCACGCGGACGAAGGGGCCGGGGCCCGCGACCGGCGCTCCCGCGACGCGGACGCCGCCGGGGAGCAGGAACGCCGCCCTTGACTCCGGTTCGGCGCGCGCGAGGGCCACGAGGACCAGGAGGAGCCCCGCGGGAAGGGTCACGGCTCGGATCATCGATGCCTCCGTGCCCAGCCTAATCGGACCGGATCCGCCCTTCTGGACCCGGACGGGGCTCCGGAAGGGGGAGGCTCCGGGCGCGGGCCCGTCGCCGGGTCGGGGCGGTCTGCCGGCGTGCAGGATCGCACGTCGCATCGCCGCGCCGTGCCCCCCGCGGCGCCGATCATAGACATAACCCTTTGTCCATTGGCTACTTATGCCTCGTCGCAAACGCAGGACCGTGGCACGGCGGTTGCGCTCGACTGGCCGCGGCAGCGTGTGCCCGGTGCGCTGCATGGGCGCCTCGCCTGGACGAGGACGACTCCGGGCGGACGCGGGGCCCGATCGGGGCTCCCCGTCCGAGGCCCGGGACCCTAGAATTCCGGGCCGCTGGACGCTGGGATCGTTGGATCGCCTTGGGCTCGGGCCAGGGCCGGAAGGACCACCGTCGATGGAACGCGTGCGCCATCCCGAGGACCGCGAGGACGCCCGCCTGGGCGCTCTCCCGCGGGATCGTCGGGGGCGAGACGCGGGCGCCGGACGCGATTCGAGGATGCCGGAAGCGGACCTCGTGCGTTTGAACGTCTGGGCCTCGGACGACGGGTGGGGGCGGTGCCGGGACCGGGCACCCCGGGCGACGTGGTTCACGTCGATCACGCGCGAGGCATTCCCGAGATCCGGAGCGGCGGAACCGAGCCCGGACCTGTGAAGGAGAGGACCGACCGAGATGGTCAATCACCACATGGCCAGTCACAGCAAGGTGCGTTCGGTGGCGCGAGGTCGCCTGGCCGGCGCACTGCTCGTCGCGTTCGGTCTCCTCGCCGCGTCCTGCGGCGGTGGCGGCCCGACGAACCACCACGTGCAGTCGCCGCTCGTCCGGGGCTTCTCGCCCTTCATGAGCCCGATCGACTTCAACACGAACCAGCAGAGCCCGACCTTCACCGACGGCAACCTGACCGTGTCCACGGACTCGAGGTACCCGGGGAAGATCGTCATCTTCTTCCAGTCCGAGACCACGCTCGACCCGAAGTCGATCTTCGTGGGCGGCGACCCCGGCCTGGGTCTCGACCTCTCCGCGCTCCAGGTCCTCCAGTACATCCCCGGCAGCGGCAACGTCGAGCTCCCGTTGTCGCAGGTCGAGGTGCAGTCGGACCGGATCGTCTGCACGCCGGCCGTGCTGCCGCTGGCGGACGGCCAGTACGAGATCAGCGTCCTCGACAACGTGAAGAACGTCGAGGGCAAGGGCCTGCAGGACGGCCCTGTCCACATGTCGTTCACGGTCGGCGCGAACGACTCGATCTCTCCCGAGGTGGTCACCACGCAGCCGATCGACAACGCGGTCGGCGTCGGCGCGGGCGCGCCCCCTCCGCAGCCGCTGGGCGCGACGAACGTCGCGGACGTGCGCACGAACATCTTCGGCCCCACGTCCCCCGACGTGCTCATCACGTTCAACGAGGCGATCGACGCCTCCCGCGTGACCGTGGGCAACATCACCTTCATCGACGCGGGCTTCCCGCCGGCCGCCGGCGCACCTCCGCTCATCCCGCCGGCCGCCAACTTCCCCGAGCTGAAGAGCACCTACGACGGCGCCACGCTCCCCTCGAACGGCCACGAGGTCATCTGGCGGCCCGACACGTATGCGAACCCCGGCTTCCCCTTCGGGACGATCGTGGAGGGCACGGTCGTCGGCGCCTACAACACGCAGGCCGCCGCCGACGCCGACCCGGACCTCCAGAGCCCGGACAACGCGGCGCCGATCGCCGACCTCTCCGGGAATCCGCTCCTCGTCTCCTTCAAGTTCTCGTTCCAGACGATCGCGCCTCCGGATCTCCCGCAGAACCCCTTCCCCGAGTACGCGGTCTGGTGGGCGACCTCGAACGCCGTGGGCGCGCTCGACACGATCAACCAGGTCGGCCTGGCCGACCAGTTCACCGGCGCGGTGGTGTTCCCCACCGGCGTCCCGAAGAACGTGCTCCCGAAGTACACGAACACGGTCGCCAACAGCACCACGATCCCGGGCTTCGAGCCCCTCGAGCTGAGCATCGACAACCGGACCAACGGCGCGACCTGCAACACGTTCGTGTACGCCATGTCGTCGAACAGCGGTCAGCTCGTGATCATCGACTCCCGGTGGAGCCTGCCGGTCGCGATCGTCAACACGCCGCGTCCCGGCGGGATCTCGAACCAGACCGGGTTCGGCCAGGCGGCGAACATCGTCGTCGTGACGAACACGTCGGCGAATACCCTGACGTTCTACGACGTGGGCTACCTGACGACGGGCATCTCGTACCTGAACGGCCCGATCTTCGTCCAGCACGTCCAGCAGACCGGGAACACGCCGCGCGCGGTCTCGATGTCGCTCTCGCCGACCGGTTCGTGGAACCGTGACCCGGGCTACCCCGGACCTCCGCAGCCGATCCTCATGTACAACGACTACACGGACGGCGTCGTCAACACGACGCGCATGAACCTGGACGGCCCGGTCAAGCAGTTCAACCTCGGGCCGAACTCGGCGCCGAACGACGTCGTGATGTCGCCCTGCCTCACGGGCAACAACCCGCCGCTCTTCCTGGCGGCCATCTCCCAGGGCGGGCTGCCCGGCGAGGGCAAGGTGGCGTACTACATCTCGGGTCCGTCCTGCGACACCGGCGCGAGCCAGGGCATCGCGGCGGACAGCATCGTCGGCGATCTGACGGGCTTCGACGGCCCGGCGGGTCTCGACGAGATCCTGCCCATGGGCAACGGCGCGTGGTTCGCGCTCGCCGAGTCGGGCGCGGCGGCGGACCGGGTCCGGACGCTGGGCCTCGAGGTCGGCGCCTTCAACACGCCCCGCATCATCAACACGTTCGGGAACGTCGGGGCGAACCCCGTCTCGATCGCGCACCCCGCCGCGTGGGTGGGGCCGTGCATCGACTTCGTCGGGGCGCCTTGGTTGTGCAGCACGAACCCCAAGTGCTGGTTCAACGGCACGGAGCAGCAGCTCCAGGCGCAGGACGGGAGCCTCGCAACCGCGCAGAAGCTCTACATCTGCGCGCGCGGCTCGGGTCTCATCACCGCGGTCAACATGATCACGGGAGCGCGGGACTTCTACAGCCCGATCTCGATCCCGGGCGTGCGCTTCCTCGCGACCTGCAGCACGCAGTGACCTCCGCTGGCGGCGGAGGGGCGGCGCGACCGCCCCCCTCCGCTCCCCATCTCTGGGGCCGCGACCCGCCGGGTCGCGGCCCCTTTCCTTGGCCCGGGTCGTTCGCGGCGTCGAGTCCGCCGCCGGTCCGCCAACCGGCGAGGCCGCGCTCAGCGCTCGATGGCGGCCAGGACGCGCTCGACCTCGGGGGGGAGCTCCGCCACGTCGTGGAGCACGTCCGAGACGAGGGCGTCTCCCACGAGTCCGCGCGCCTCGGCCTCGAAGGAGGGGAGGAGACGGTGTCGAAGCGCGGGGAGCAGCGCGGACGCGAGGTCCTGGCTCGTGACGTAGCCGCGCCCCTCGCGCAGGGCGGCCACGCGCGCCACGCGACAGATCGCCTCGCCGCCGCGCACGCTCGAGCCGAGCCGGAGCGCCCGGCGCGCCGCGGCGGTGGCCTCGAGGCCGAAGGGGGCCGTGGCCTTCACCCAGCGGGCGACCTGGCGGTACAGCGGGCCGGGGACCACCACGGCGCGGACCTCCTCGATCAGCGCGCGAAGGTCGTCGGGCGTGGTGGCCGGTTCCGGGAGCCTGGGCTCCGGCTGGTCCGTCCGCTCCAGGATCGAGACGAGGGCGGCCTCCGACGGCGCGGGGACCAGGATCTTCAGGAGGAACCGGTCGAGCTGCGCCTCGGGCAGCGGAAACGTGCCCTCCATCTCGATCGGGTTCTGGGTCGCCAGGACGCAGAACGGCTCGGGCAGGGGGTGGCGTTCGTTCCCCACCGAGACGCCCCGCTCGGCCATCGCCTCGATCAGAGCCGACTGGGTGCGCGGCGTCGCGCGGTTCACCTCGTCGGCCAGCACGACCTGCCCGAAGAGCGGGCCGGGCCGGAACGCGAAGGTGCGACCCACCCCCTCGCTGTCGAGCACCTCGGTCCCCGTGATGTCGGCGGGGAGCAGGTCCGGCGTGAACTGGATCCGGGTGAACCGGAGTCCGGTGGCCGCGGCGAGGGAGCGGACGAGCAGCGTCTTGCCCATCCCCGGCGCGCCCTCGAGGAGTCCGTGCCCGCCCGCCAGGAGGCAGGCCACGGCCTCCCGGACCGCCGAGTCCTGCCCGAGCACCGTCGAGGCCACCGCCTCCTCGAGCGCACGAATCCGCCCGGCCGCCTCGGGATGGGACGAATCGTTCGAGCTCATCCACGCCTCCACCGCCCACCCGACTCTACCCGCCCCCCCCGCCGCCCCCCGCGAAGCGGCCCCGCCAAAGGCGGGCCCGCGAGCGCGCCCCCCGCCCCGCCCCCCCGCGAAGCGGCCCCGCCAAAGGCGGGCCCGCGAGCCCGCCCCCCGCCCCGCCCCGCGCGATGCGGCCCCGCCAAAGGCGGGCCCGCGAGCCCGCCCCCCCGCCCCGCCCGGCGCGATGCGGCCCCGCCAAAGGCGGGCCCGCGAGCCCGCCCCCCGCCCCGCCCCGCCGCGACGCGGCCCCGCCAAAGGCGGGCCCGCGAGCCCGCCCCCCGCCCCGCCCGGCGCGACGCGGCCCCGCCAAAGGCGGGCCCGCGAGCCCGCCCCCCCGCCCCGCCCCGCGCGATGCGGCCCCGCCAAAGGCGGGCCCGCGAGCCCGCCCCCCCGCCCCGCCCCGCGCGATGCGGCCCCGCCAAAGGCGGGCCCGCGAGCCCGCACGCGAGCCCGTCCGTACGCCAGCGGCGCCCTGAGGGCCCCAAGGAGTGGCCATGACGACGACGCCGCGTGCGAACGCACGCAAGGAGGAGGAAGGGCCGCGAACGGGGCCCTCAGGGCGCCGTCCGGTGGAGGGTGCGGGGGAAGGGGGCGGCCTCGCGAACGTGATCGAGGCCGCCAAGCCAGGCGACCACCCGCTCCAGGCCCAGCCCGAACCCGGCGCTCGGCGCGGCGCCATAGCGGCGAAGGTCGAGGTACCACGCGTACGCTTCCGGGGGCAGACCCTCCTCGGCGATCCGTCGCTCGAGGAACGCGAGGTCCGAGCTCCGCTCGCCGCCTCCGATGATCTCGCCGTAGCCGTCGGGGGCGATCAGGTCGCAGCCGAGCGCGACGTCGGGCCGTTCGGGGTCGGGGCGCATGTAGAAGGCCTTCACCCGAGCCGGGAAGCGGTGGACGAGGACCGGCTTGTCGAACCGCTTCGAGATCGCGTCCTCCTGGGGCGCGCCGAAGTCTTCGCCCCACGGGATCGACTCGGGGGTCCCCTCGAGGAGGGCGAGGGCCTCGTCGTAGGAGATCCGGGCGAAGGGCGGGCGTGCGGCCTCGAGGCGCGCCGGGTCGCGGCCCAGGGTGGCGAGCTCGGCCCGCGATCGCTCGAGGACGCGCTCGACGACGTGACCGACGAGGCTCTCCATGAGGTCCATCACCTCGTCGAGGCTCGCGAACGAGATCTCGGGCTCGAGCATCCAGAACTCGGTGAGATGGCGGCGGGTCTTCGACTTCTCGGCGCGAAAGGTCGGCCCGAAGCAGTACACGCGGCCGAGCGCCTGGGCGGCCGCTTCCATGTGGAGCTGGCCGGTCTGCGAGAGGTACACCTTCTGGTCGAAGTACTCCACCGGGAAGAGCGTCGCGGTTCCCTCGGCCGCCGCCGACTGGAAGATCGGGGCGTCCACGCGGACGAACCCGAGCGCGTCGAGGTGCTCCACCAGCGCGCGGATGACCTGGGCGCGGAGGCGGAGCACCGCGGCCGGCTTCGACCCCCGGAGCCAGAGGTGCCGGTTCTCGAAGAGAAACCCCGTGCCGTGGTCCTTCTTTCCGAGCGGCCACTCCAGGGTCGTGGGACCGACCACCTCGACGTCCCGGGCGTCGATCTCGCACTCGTCCGGTCGCTTCGGGTGCGCCTGGGCTACGCCGTGCACGCGTACGCTGCTCTCCAGGGCGACCTTCGCCGCCGCCTCTGAGGCCGCGGGACTCGCGGCGCCCGCGCGCACGACGACCTGGACGTCGCCGGAGCCGTCACGCACCTCGAGGAAGGAGAGGCGGCCCGCCGTGCGACGGTGGCGCACCCACCCGTAGACCGTCACCTCTTCGCCGACGTGCCTTCGAAGGTCGTGGATCCAAGTGCGGTCGCGCATGGGAACGTGGTCCGGTCGGCGCGCGGGACGCGGTGCCCCGGCGGGAGGCGGGAAGCCGCGGAGTATACTTCGCGCGTGTTCGACTCGCTCCACGGGACGATGCGCCACCGGGATCCCACGCGCATCGTGGTGGACGTGGGGGGGCTCGGCTACGCGCTCTCCGTGTCGCTTTCGACCTTCGAACGTCTGCCGGCGCCGGGCGAGGCCGTGGACCTGCTCGTGCACCTGATCGTTCGCGAGGACGAGTGGCGCCTCTTCGGGTTCGCGACCGAGGGGGAGCGGGACGTGTTCCGCGCACTGCTCAAGGTCACGGGCGTGGGCCCGATGATCGCACTCGGGCTCCTGTCGGGCCTCGAGCCGAGGGAGCTCAAGGACGCGGTGACGTCGGGCGACGTCCGCGCGCTCACCCGCGTCAAGGGCGTCGGAAAGAAGACCGCGGAGCGCATCGTCGTCGAGCTCCGCGACGTGCTCGCGAAGGGCGGGACCGGCCCGGGCGTGGGGGGCGTCCCGTTGCCCGAGGGCCCGGCCGGGGACGCCGTCGCGGCGCTCGTGGTGCTCGGGATGGACCCCGGCGACGCGCACCGACGGGTCGCGTCGGCGCTCGGGAAGACGCCCGACGCCGCGGTCTCCGACCTCGTGCGCGCGGCGCTCCGCGGCTGAGGGGAGCGCCGGCCCGGCCGCGCGCCCGGCGGCTTCAGCCCTTCTTCAGCGACAGACCGAAACGCTCGAGCTTGCGGCGGATCTCGTTCAGCGACGTGTCGCCGAAGTTCTTCGACGAGAGCAGGTCGGCCTCGCTCCGGTCGAGGAGGTCCCCGACCGTGGAGATGTCGAGGCTGTCGAGGCACCGGCGGGCGCGGATCGAGAGGTCGAGGGCGTCGATGGGGATGGAGCGCGGGTCGTCCATCTGGTCCGCGTCGTCGAGACCGATGTCGTCGTCGGCATCGACGTCACCCTCCGTGCCGGCGGGCGCGCCCAGCTGGCCGAAGAGGGCGTCGAGCTGGGCCTCGGCCTCGGCGCGCGAGGTGGAGTAGAGGGGGGCTTCGTCCTCGGTCGTCATGCCCAGGCGCAGGCCCTTCTGCGCGAGGATGTCCTTGATCTCCTGCAACGAGGTCTCGCCGAAGTTCTTGTACGCGAGGAGCTCCGCCTCGGTCTTCCGCACGAGGTCGCCGAGCGTGTCGATGTTCATCTTCGCCAGGCAGTTGCGCGACCGCACCGAGAGCTCGAACTCGGAGATCGGCGTGCGCAGGACCTGCGCGCGGCGGTCCTCGCGACGCTCGTGGTCCTCGTCGAAGTACATCGTCTGGGACGACAGGACGTCCTTCAGGCCGATCTTCGCGCGGACGTGCTGCGGGTCGGCGGCGAGGACGCGGCGGTAGCACGATTCCGCGTCGGAGAGCTGGCCGCGGTCCTCGTAGAGGAGCGCCAGGTTGAGGAGCGCGTTGACGTACGTGGGCTGGAGCTTGGAGAGCCGCGTGTAGCACTCGATCGCCCGATCGTCCTCCCCCTCCATGTCGAGGCGGAGCGCGAGGCGGAACAGGGCGTGGGGGTGCTCGGGTTCCTTGCGAAGCGCGGCCTCGTACTTCGCGCGCGCCTCGTCGTACTCGCCGTCCGACTCGAGCGCGATGCCCTCCGCGTACGACTGGTCGGCGCCCTCGGGCAGCTTCGAGGCGGCCTTGTGGGCCATCGCGCTGTCGCCGGCGAGCGCCGAGGCCGTCGCGAGGTCGAGCAGAAGCGACGCGCCGTCCACCGAGGAGCCCACGAGCGACGCGAAGTGGTTCGTCGCCCCGGACGGGTCGCCGAGCTCGAGAGCGACGCGGCCTCGCAGGAGGACCGCCTGCGGCGAGTCGCCGGCCTGGGGGAGGGTGCGGGCCGCCTCCTCGGGGCGCGAGAGGACGTACGCGGCGGCGGCGCGCTTCAGCGCGTCCTGGCCCACCGCCGCGACCGGGATCTGGCGGAGCGCACGCTTGGCGGCCTCGTTGCCCGCGCGGGACGTGCGCGCGGCCACGTGGGCCTCGTCCAGGTCGTCGGCCGCGAACGTCAGGGCGTCGAGGAACGAAGGGAGGTCGGTGGCCGCGGCCGGGGGCATGGGCAGGCTCCGCGTGGGGGTCGGATGGGGAATCCCGGAGCATATCGCCGCCGGCGGGAGGCCTCCAGGGCATCCAGAGGGCCAAGACGCCCCATCGGGGATCGTGGGTAGCATCCGCACGAGACGTCGGGGACGTCCGGGAGAGACCCCCCATGGACCGCTTCGAGATCGAGGGCGGCGTCCCGCTCCGCGGCGAGGTCGAGGTGGCCGGCGCCAAGAACGCCGCCCTGCCGATCCTGGCCGCGACCCTGATGGCCGAGGGCGCCTGCCGCCTGGAGGGGGTCCCGCGGCTGAAGGACGTCCACACGATGCTCGAGATCCTCTCGACCCTCGGCGTGGAGGCGCACCGGACCGAGGACGGGGCGATCGAGACGGAGGTCCGGGACGCCGATCTCGCCCGGGCGCCCTACGAGCTGGTCAAGACGATGCGGGCCTCGATCTCGGTGCTCGGCCCCCTCCTCGGGCGCCGGCGCCGGGCCGAGGTCTCGTTCCCCGGCGGGTGCGTGATCGGGCCGCGGCCGGTGGACCTCCACATCGCCGGGCTCGCCGCGCTCGGCGCCGACCTCGAGGTCGAGGGTGGGTACATCGTCGCCGAGGGCCGCGGCATGGGGGTCGAGCGGGACCGCGAGATCTTCCTCGGCGGACCCTTCGGGCCGACCGTCACGGGAACCGCCAACGTCCTGTGCGCCGCCACGCTGGTGCCCGGCACGACGGTCATCCAGAGCGCGGCGTGCGAGCCCGAGGTGGCCGACCTCGCGCGCTTCCTCTGCGCGATGGGGGCCCGGATCGAGGGCATTGGGAGCCCGACCCTCGAGATCCGGGGCGTCGAGCGCCTTCGCGGCACGACGTGGCGGGTGCTCCCGGACCGCATCGAGGCGGGCACCCTCCTCGCGGCGGCCGTCATCACGGGAGGGGACGTTCTCGTCCGAGGCGCGGAGCCGGGACACCTCACGGCGCCCCTCGCGCTCCTCGACCGGATGGGGATCACGGTGGAGCGCCTGCCCGCGGGCGTGCTCCGGGTCTCGGGCGCGGGGCGGCCCGGACCCGCCGACGTCGTGACGCTTCCGTACCCGGGGTTCCCCACCGACCTCCAGGCGCAGTTCATGGCGCTGCTCGCCGTCGCCTCGGGCAACTCCTTCGTCACCGAGAAGATCTACCCCGAGCGCTTCATCCACGTCGCCGAGCTCCAGCGCATGGGCGCGCGCATCCGAAAGGAGGGGCCGACGGCGATCGTCGAGGGGGTGGAGCACCTCTCCGGGTGCCCGGTCATGGCCTCGGACCTGAGGGCGTCCGCCGCGCTCGTGGTCGCGGGCCTCGTGGCCCGCGGGAAGACCCTCGTCGAGCGCGTCTACCACATCGACCGCGGCTACGAGCGGATCGAGGAGAAGCTCGGGAGGCTCGGCGCGCGTATCCGCCGCGTCTCGGGGGGGTAGAGGCCCCGCCGGGGACGCGCGCCGTCCCGTGCCGCGTCGCCCGGCTCCCCCGCTGGGACCCGCGCGGTCCACGCGCCCGTCGTCCCGCCGGGGCCTCGCGCACGGGCCTCGCTCCCCCTGCCTCTCGACCTCCGTTCCGCGCCCACCCCAATTCTTCCGGCCCCGCGTGGGGGTGGTTCAATCCCTGGTTCGCCCGCGGTCCCGGCCCCGTTCGGCCCGGGGCCCGTCCCCCCGGACCGACTCCTTGTTCGACGCCCTCGCCCAGCGCTTCTCCGCCATCTTCCAGGGTCTCGGCTCCGGCCGCCTGACCGAGAAGAACATCGAGGAGGGGATCCGGGAGGTCCGCACCGCGCTCCTCGAGGCCGACGTGAACCTCGGCGTGGTCAAGGACTTCGTCGGGCGCGTCCGGGAGAAGGCGGTCGGCCTCGAGCGCCTGAAGGGCGTCCAGCCCGCCGACCAGTTCGTGAAGGTGGTCTTCGACGAGATGACCGCCCTCCTGGGAGGCGAGGCGGCGCGCGTCCGCTGGAACGACCGCGGTCCGACCGTGATCATGATGGTCGGCCTGCAGGGCACCGGCAAGACGACGACGGCCGCGAAGATCGCGCGTCAGATGAGGAAGCGCGAGGGGAAGCGCCCCCTCCTCGTCGCGGCCGACGTGCAGCGCCCCGCCGCGGTCGAACAGCTGAGGGTGCTCTCCCGGCAGATCGACGTTCCGGTCTACGCGGAGGACGGCGGCCGCCCGCCGAAGATCTGCGCCCGCGGCGTGGCGAAGGCGGTCGAGCTCGGCTGTGACGTGGTGATCCTCGACACGGCCGGTCGCCTCCACATCGACGCCGAGCTGATGGACGAGCTCGAAGACATCCGCGACAAGGTCCGGCCGCAGGAGACCTGGCTCGTCGTGGACGCGATGCTCGGTCAGGACGCGGTGACGAGCGCGCGCGAGTTCAACCAGCGGCTCGACGTGAGCGGGCTCGTCCTCACGAAGGCGGACGGCGACGCGCGCGGCGGCGCGATCCTCGCCATCCGCGAGGTGACGGGCCGCCCGATCCGCTACGTCGGCGTGGGCGAGAAGCTCGACAAGATCGAGGCGTTCGTCCCCGAGCGCTTCGCCCGGCGCATCCTCGGTATGGGCGACGTGATCGGGCTCGTCGAGCAGGCCCAGGAGGTCGTGGACCAGGAGAAGGCCGAGGAGACCGCGGCGCGCCTGTTCACCGACCGCTTCACGATGATCGACATGCAGTTCATGTTCGACCAGGTGGAGCGGATGGGCGGCCTCAAGGACGTCGCGAAGAAGATCCCCGGGCTCGCGTCCCTCCCGACCGACCAGGCCGGCGAGCTGCCGGACGACGACAAGATCAAGGGCTGGCGCGCGATCATCTCGTCGATGACGCCCGAGGAGCGCGTCGAGCCGACCGTCCTCCACATGCAGCGACGCCACCGGATCGCGCGCGGCTCCGGAACGTCCGTCACGGCCGTCAACGAGGTCGTCAAGACCTACAAGGACATGCGGCGGCAGATGAAGGACCTGAAGAAGATGGGCTTCATGGGGCGCGTCGCGGACCGCGCCATGAAGCGGCAGAAGGCGAAGCGCCTGAAGCAGATGAAGAAGGAAGGCATCGACATCAAGGGCTGGTTCAGGACCTGAGGCGCCCACGATCGCGGCGCCGCCCGACCCGGGCCCTGGCCGATCGAAGAAGAGGAGTTCCATGGCGACCGTCATCCGCTTGTCCCGCCAGGGGCGGAGGAACCGACCGCACTTCCGACTGGGCGTCTTCGACGAGCGCACGCGGCGCGACGGCCCGCCCATCGAGTACCTCGGCCACTACGACCCGCTCGTGGCGGACGACACCGCGAAGGTGAAGCTCGACGCCGAGCGCGTCCAGTACTGGGTGGGCCAGGGCGCGCGCGTCACCGAGACCGTCCGTTCGTTCCTCCGGGCGCGGGGGATCCCGCTTCCGACCCGGAAGCGGAAGAAGAAGAGCCAGGGCTCCCGATCCGCCAAGACCGGGGGCTGATCCGTGGCCGCCAAGGCGTCCCCCAAGAAGCCGACGCTCGAAGAGGCCCTGTCGGTGCTGGAGGCGCTCTTCCCTCCGATCGCGCTCGCCGAGCGCGTGGAGGACCCCCTCATCGACCACCTCATGGTGGCGGTGCTCGGCTGGCACCTCGGCGAGGCCCAGGCCCGCGCGTGCGTGCGCGCCATCTCCCGGGTCTTCATCGACATGAACGAGGCGCGCGGCTCGCCGCTCCAGGAGCTCGAGACCGTCGTCAAGCCCTTCGTGCCCGAGGGGAAGGACGTGCGCGTCGTCTGCTGGGACCTGCGCATGGCGCTCCAGGACGTCTGGGACGCGGCGCACGGCCTCGACCTCGAGCCGTTGCGGGGCCGAGAGCCGGAAGACCAGCGGAACTTCGTCCGGGACCTCCCGAACACGCTCGGCGGTCCGGCCGCGCTCGTGTTCCAGATCGCGATCGGGACCGGCCGCCTCGCGTTCGGCCCGCGGGAGCGGCACCTCCTCTCCCGCCTCGGCATGCTGCCGCGCGCGAGCACGCCGCAGCGCGTGCGCCAGATCGTGGAGCGGAAGATCCCTGCCGAGGCTCGCTACCGCTTCGCCTGGGTCGCGGGCGCGAGCGCGCACCTGCACGAGGAGACCTGGGATCCCTCGCACCCGCTCTGCGACCTGCTCGTCCGCCTGAAGGCGAAGGAGGTCGCCGACCGCGAGCGCGCGAAGAAGAAGGAGGAGGCGCGCCGCGTGATCGAGGCGCGTCGCCAGAAGAAGGAGGAGGAGCGCCGCAAGAAGCAGGAGGCGCGGGACAAGGTGAAGCGCGAGCGCGAGGAGGCGCGCCGCAAGGTGGTGGAGGCGCGGAAGGCCGCGGCGGAGGCCAAGCGGAAGGCCGCGCAGGAGAAGAAGGCGGCGATCGAGAAGAAGCGTCACGACGCCAAGAAGGCCGCGGAGGCGAAGAAGGCGGCGGCGGAGGCGAAGCGGAAGGCCCAGGCCGAGAAGAAGGCCGCGGCCCAGAAGAAGAAGGCGCAGGCCGCGAAGAAGGCGGCCAAGAAGAAGTCGCCCCCGGCACGGAAGCCCGCGCCGAAGAAGTCGTCCTCCCCGAAGCGGACGTCCACCGCGTCGAAGGCCGCGAAGAAGCGTCCGCTCCCGAGGAAGAAGTAGCGAAGGCGCGCGTGGACCGGCCGCTCGTCCTCGCGAGCCGGAGCCCGCGCCGGCGGGAGATCCTCGCGCGTGCCGGGATCGCGTGCGAGGTGGGGCCGTTCCCTGACCTCGACGAGGCGGCGCCGCCGGGCCTCGATCCGCCCGCGGTCGCCGAGGCGCTCGCGCGGGCCAAGGTCGAGGCCGTCGTCTCCGCGTGCCCGGGGCGCCTCGTGCTCGCGGCGGACACGGTGGTCTACGTGGGCGCGTCGATCCTGGGCAAGCCGAGGGACGCCAACGAGGCTCGTCGTACCCTTCGACGGCTCGCGGGGACGACGCACGAGGTGGCGACGGGCGTCGCTCTCGCCGAGGCGGACCGCCTCCGCTCGGGCGTCTCCGTGGCGAAGGTCCGGTTCCGGCCCCTCTCGGAGACGGAGATCGAGGCGTACGTCCTGACGGGCGAGCCCTTCGGGCGCGCGGGCGCGTACGGGCTCGAGGGCGGGGCCGCGGCGTTCCTCGATCGGCTGGACGGGGACCGGGACACGGTCGTCGGGCTGCCGCTGCGGCTCGTGTTCCGGCTCCTCGCCGCGTTCGAGGCGGGGGCCGAGGCTCCGGGTCCCGTTCCGGAAGGCCGATAGGGGAGGCGGAGCCGAATCCGTGCGGAAGTCGACCGCCATCATCATGGGGATCCTGGCCGCCGGGTTCGGGGGGATCCTCGTGGCCGCGAACTCCGCGCTCGGGCCCCTCGCGCGGGACGCCGAGAACGCGCGGGCCCTGACGCGTCTGCTCGCGGCCCGGGGGGACATCGCCCCCGACTCCCGCGTGCGCCTGCTCCGGACCGTCGGGGCGCCGAAGCGGCTCGCGGCCGACGGCGCGGGCCTGGTCGTCCGTCTCGCGCCGTCCGAGGCGGTGCTCCTCCGCCCGGGTGCGCTCGACCATCTGGCGTTCCGCGTCGCCGAGGAGGGTCTCGGACGATACATGGACGGACGTCTCGACTGGGTGGAGATCACCTTCGAGACGACGGGGACCGAGCAGCGGGTGCTCCTCCGACGAGATCTCGGCGGCGACCTCGTCCTGGACCGCGGGAAGGCCCCCCTCCGGCCCACGCCCGCGGGCGCGACGACCGGGGGGAAGCCGCCCGGGCCGGCCGCGGCCGCGACCCCCGGACCGGGTCCCACTCCGCCCGGGCCCGCGGGCCCGACGACGGTCCCGACGGCGGGGACGCGCTGAGCCGGCCCAGGGGTGGTCGGAGGCCTTGCGCGTACCCCGTCGCCCGGTACCCTCGGCGGTTTCGCCCGCGCGCCGGAGCCTCGCCGTGAAGAAGGAAATCCACCCCGACTACCACCCGGTCCTCTTCGTGGACCACGGGGCGAGCTACGAATTCGCCAGCCGCTCGACCATGAAGAGCAAGGAGGTGAGGAAGATCGACGGCGTGGACCACTACGTGATCCGGCTCGACATCTCCTCCGCGTCGCACCCCTTCTACACGGGGCGCCAGCGCTTCGTGGACACGGCGGGACGCATCGACAAGTTCCGCTCGAAGTACGGTAGCCGCTACGTCCCCAAGGCCAAGAGCGAGGCCAAGGGCGAGGCCAAGGGGGAGAAGTAGCCCCGCCGCGTCGCCGGACGCGCACGGCAGGAGATGTCGTGACGGGAATCCCGCCGGCCTCCGTCGGCCGCGGTACGTCCTCTGGCACGTGAGTGCGCCCATGCTCTCCGAACGGCTTTCGACCACGCTCGAGGAGACGCTCGCGAAGGCCGAGGCGCTGGAGCGCCGGCTCGAGGACCCGGTCGTCGCCGCGGACCACGTGGTCTACACGCGTGTACGTCGCGAGCTCGCGGCGCTCGAGGAGCCGGTCCGGCTGTACCGCGCGTATCGGCGGAGCCAGGGCGAGCTCTCCGAGGCCGAGGGGATCCTCGCCGCGGACGGCGAGGACCCGGAGATCACCGCGCTCGCCCAGGAGCAGGCGAGCCACGCCGCCGACGAGCTCGAGCGTCTCTCGGAGGAGATCAAGCGGAGCCTCGTGAGCGAGGACCGGGACGACCAGCGCGACGTGATCGTCGAGATCCGCGCCGGCGCGGGCGGGGACGAGGCCGCGATCTGGGCGGGCGACCTGTTCCGCATGTACGAGCGTCTCGCCGAGCTCCGCGACTGGAAGAGCGACGTCCTCGACGGCAACCGTTCCGACCAGGGGGGCTTCAAGGAGATCCGGTTCTCGCTGGCGGGCGAGAAGGTCTACGCGGTGATGCGCTACGAGTCGGGCGTGCATCGCGTCCAGCGCGTACCGAAGACCGAGGCCCAGGGTCGCATCCACACCTCCGTGGCCACGGTCGCCGTGCTCCCCGAGGCGGAGGAGGTGGACGTGGTGATCAAGGAGTCCGACGTCGAGGTGCAGACCATGCGCGCCGGCGGGCCGGGCGGCCAGAACGTCAACAAGACCTCCTCCGCCGTGCGCCTGATCCACCATCCGACCGGTATCGTGGTCAAGTGCCAGGCCGACCCCTCCCAGCACAAGAACCGCGCCACCGCGATGCGCGAGCTCCGCGCCCGGCTCTACGAGCTCGAGCGCGAGCGCGCGGCGCGCGAGCGGTCGGACGCGCGGCGCTCCCAGATCGGGACCGGCGACCGCAGCGAGAAGATCCGCACGTACAACTACAAGGAGGGCCGCGTCACCGATCACCGGATCGGGCTGACCGTCCACAACCTGGACGAGATCCTCCAGGGCGACCTGACGGAGCTCGTCACGGCCCTGAGGGAGGCGGAGCGCGAGAAGCGGCTCGGCGATCTCTGAGGCGCGCGGCCGGCGCCGGCGCCACCGGGCCGAACCGGTGGCCGGGGGCCGACGTTTCGTCCGGGGGCGCCGGGTCCCCCGACCCAGGCCGAGACCTTGGCGGGAGGATGCCGCCTTCGTACGATCGCGGCCGCCCCGTTAGGAGGGAGCCCGATGAGCGACCCGTTCGAGAACCCGGACGACCCGAAGGCCGAGGGCTCAGAGGCCGGGACGCCGCCCGAGGACGAGCTCTTCGACGCCGGCGAGGCCGAGGCCATGGAGGAGCGCCAGGCGATCGGCGAGCTCGAGGCCGAGGGGCTCGATCCCGAGGAGGCCGAGGCGCAGGTGCAGGCGGCCGTGCAGGAGGCCCATCGCCGCGGACTCGAGGCGCGCGTCTGGTGGTCGTTCGTGCACAAGGAGCTGCTGACGCTCCTCCTCGCGAACTGCTTCTTCTTCGCCGGGACCCTGGTCGCGTGGGATCGACCGCTTCCCTGGGACAGCGGTCCCGTGCGGACCTTCACGGGACTCGACACGATCCGCGGAGGGCTCATCTTCGCGCTCGCCCTCTACGGGTTCTGGATCCTCGTCTTCGACATCTGGTACCGGCAGCTCAAGATCTGGCCGTTCCTGCTGAACGCCTTGGTTGCCCTCTGGGTTGGCATCGGCGGCATCGCGAGCACGGTCGGCTCGCCGCGCATGGACGGCGCCAGCGGGTACCTGAAGAACCAGACGACCTCCTTGCTCGACTCCATCCTGGCCCCGCTCTCGTCGATCGCGCCCGGCTTCTGGCTGCTCACGGCGGGTGGCGCGATCGTGTTCATCGTGCTCCTGAGGGGGCTGATGGGAGGGCGGGCGGCTGCGAAGGCCGCGGTCCAGTCGGGGGCCGGGAGCCGTCGTCGTCGGCGCTGAGCGGCTGACGGTCCTGGACGTCCTCCGGCGGGCCACCCGGTGGCTCGTGGAGCAGGGCATCGAGGGCGCGCGTCTCGACGCCGAGATCCTCCTCGGCCACGCGCTCGGGCTCTCGCGGCTCGAGGTCTACCTCGCGTTCGACCGCCCGCTCGACCCGGACGAGCGCGCCCGGGTCCGCGCGCTCGTGCGCGAGCGCGGGCGCCACGTGCCCGTCGCGTACCTCGTCGGGAAGAAGGAGTTCTACTCGCTCCCGTTCGAGGTCGGACCCGGCGTGCTCGTGCCGCGCCCCGAGACCGAGCACCTGGTGGAGGTCGCGCTGCCGATGCTCGAGGGCGCGACCGAACCCGTGTTCGCCGACGTGGGCACGGGATCCGGCTGCGTGGCCGTCGCGCTCCTCGTGGCCGTGCCGTCGGCGCGTGCGCACGCGACCGACCTCTCGACGCCCGCGCTCGAGTTCGCCGCGAGGAACGCCTCCCGTCACGGCGTCGCGTCGCGCCTCTCCCTCCACCACGGTGACCTGCTGACGCCCCTCCGGGGCAGCGCGGACTTCGGAAGGCTCGACGCCGTCCTCTCCAACCCGCCGTACGTCCGAAGAGACGACCCTCGCGTCGAGGAAGGGGTGCGCCGGCACGAGCCGGCCGAGGCGGTGTTCGTCCCGGGCGACGACGCCCTGGCGGTCGTCCGCCGGCTGGCCGCCGAGGCCCGGGACGCGCTTCGCCGGACTGGTCTTCTCGCGGTGGAGGTGGGGGAAGGCCTGGCGGACGAGGCCGGGGCCCTCTTCACGGCGCTCGGCTACGGCGACGTGCGCGCGACCCGGGACCTCGCGGGCATCGACCGCGTGGTCTCGGGCCGGCGCTGACGGCGCGGGGAGCGCGGCGGGCCCTCAGTCGTCGAGGGAACCCCACGGTGGGCCCTTGAAGTCCGCCTCGCCGTGCTGCGCGCCGAGCGGCGAACCGTCGTGGCGGTACTCGCTCCGGCTCCGACGGGGGGCCGCGCGAAGCTCCGCCTCGGGGACGGCGAGCCCCGCCGTGCCCCCGACGAGCACCCCTTCGTCCACGGCGAAGGCGAGCGCGCGAGCCTCCCGCTCCGGGGCGCCCTTCGCCCACGCGAGGACGCGACGCACGAGCGCGGCGCGGTGCCAGCCGAGGATGGCGCCCTCGAGGTCCGGCGAGAGGCTCGGCTCCTCGACGGGCGCCTCGACCTCGATCGTGCGGATCGTCTTGCCGGCCGCATCCCGGACCTCGACCCCGTAGCGGAGGGTCTGCGCCCCGGCACCGAGCCGGGCGGTCACGGGCAGCGGCGCGTCGGCCGGCCCGAACGTGAACGGCGCGATGCGCGAGGTCGAGCCGGTGCGGCGGAGCAGACGGAGCGTGGCGCCCGCCGGTGCCTCGAGGTCGTGCGCCGCGAGGAAGGCTCTCGGGTCGAAGCGCCAGACGACGACGCGGGAGAGGAGCCCGCCCCCGGGAACGGCGATCGCGCCGGCGCCCGCGTCCTCGCGGGGCGTGCGGAACGGAAGGGTCGGCACGTCCGCCGGCCCCGCCGAGGCCCCCACGAACCGGAGCACCCCGCCGGCGGAGCCCGCCGCGACCATGCCGATCGGCGCGGCGTCCACCGTGAGGCCACCGGGACGTACGAGCCAGTCGGTCTCGATGGAGAGGAGGAGGGGCGAGCGCGGCGCGGGCGCGCGGTCGGGCGCCGTGGGCGTCGCGCGGCGCGACGCGACCTCACTCCCCAGGTCCGCGTCGATCACGTCGCGGTACGCGCGCCGCGCGCCGCGCCCCCGGAGCGGCGTCACGAAGTCGAGGTGCACCCGCACGACCTCGCCGGGGTCGAGCGGGGTGACCACCACGTCGAGACGTCCGTCCGACGGGCGCTCGACGCGCAGCGGGTCGCGGCGGGGCCACGGCGTGCTCCGCCGCACGGGGGGCGGCCGGGTGATCTCGCCGTACATGCGGCGCGCGCTCTCGAGCGTCATCGTCTGCGCGGCGACCCGCGGCCCGGTCGCGCGCTCGAGCGCGGCGCCGATCAGCTCGGCCGCGTCGTCGATGCCGAAGCTCCTCGACCACTCGGTACGCGTCCTCGTCGTGTTCTTGATCTCGAGCACGACGTCCACGCGGGCGAGGTCCGCGACCACGCGCACGTCTCCGTGCCGGAGCGCCACGCCCGTCGGGCGCGCGGCCGCGCGCGCCGCCTCCTCGAGCGCGGCCACGGCGCGGTCGTGACGGTCGTTCCGGCCGTCCTTCCAGTCGTCCGCGCGCGCGGGCAGGAGGAAAACGGAGAGGAGGAGGAGCGGCGCCAGGGAGGCCGGCGTCCGAAGGGCGTGCCGGCGCCCGGATCGGGTGGGGGGCCGGCGGTCGGTTCCAAGGGCGGCTTCTGCGGCGCGGATCGGCATGGTCGGCTCCCCCGAGGTTCGTTCCCCTCTTGGAACGGCGGCGGCCCGGGGATGGAAGCGATCGACCTCCCGCGGGGCCCTCAGCCGACGACGGACCGGAGGTGTCGGACCGCGTTCTCGAAGAGGGAGCGCCCCTCCGGGCGCCGCGGCGCGCCGGATCGACCGTGGCGAGGATCCTGCCAGGGGAACTGGTTCCTCTCGGGATGCGGCATCATCCCGAGGATGCGACCGGTCGGGTCCACGATGCCCGCCACGTCGCCTACGGATCCGTTCGGGTTGTAGGGGTAGGGCGCCGGGCGTTCGCCCCCGGGACCGACGTACCTGAGCGCCACCTGGTCGGCGCGGGCCAGTCGTTCGAGCACGGCCTCGTCCTTCGGGAGGAAGCGGCCCTCGGCGTGCGCGACCGGGCAGTGGATCCGCTCGCCCCGCTCGAAGAAGACGCTCCGTCCCGTCGCGACCTCGAGCGTCACCCAGCGGTCCTCGTACCGGTTCTTCACGTTCGACGCGAGACCAAGGACCCGCTCGTCGTTCGCGTCGAAGCCCGGGAGGAGACCGGTCTTCACGAGCACCTGGAAGCCGTTGCAGATCCCGAGGACCACGCCCCCGCGGTCCACGAGCCGGCGGACCTCGTCGAGGAGGCCGGCGCGGATCCGGGTGGCGAGCGCGGTCCCCGCGCCGAGGTCGTCTCCGTACGAGAAGCCGCCCGGGAGGACGAGCCCGTGGACCTCGCGCAGGCGGCGCGGCCGCTCGAGGAGCGCGTTCACGTGGATGTCCGTCGTGCTCGCGCCGGCGCGCGCGAAGGCGAAGGCGGTCTCGCGGTCGCAGTTCGTTCCCGGCGAGCGGAGCACGAGGACGCGGGGCGCGGGGCGGCCCGCCCCCGAGGGGCGGGTCCGCGTCGTCCGCACGCTCGGACGCGTCGCGCCCCCCCGCCGGCGGGTCGTCGTCCTGGATGCGGCCATCGTTCCTCCGGCGCTACTCGAGCGCCAGCGCCCCGCGCCACGCCGCGAGGCATCGCTCAGACTCGATCTCGATCCACGGCTCGCCGCGCGCGCTCCCGCGCACCACGAGCGTCGGCGCGCGCGTCACGCGGCCGATCCGCGCGAAGGGCACGCGGGCCTTCTCGAGCACGGCCTCGACTTTCGCGACTTCGGAGGGGCGCGCCTCGACCAGGAACCGGCTCGCGCTCTCGGAGAAGAGGAGGCGGCCGGGATGGTCCACGGTCCGAGGCGCGCGGTCGATCCGCACGTCGAGGCCGAGCTCCGACGCGAAGCACATCTCGGCGAGCGCGACGGCGAGGCCGCCCTCCGACGCGTCGTGGGCCGCCACCGCCCATCCGCGCCGAACGAGGCTCGACACCGCGCGCATCGCGCGGGGCGCGTCCTTCCCGACGCGGGGGGCCGAGAGCCCGAGGTGGCCGTGGTGGGCGTACCAGCGTCCGCCCCCGCACTCGTCGTGGGTCGAGCCGACGACGTAGAGCGCGTCGCCGGGCGCCTTCAGGTCGAGCGTCGCGGTCCGCCGGACGTCGGCTACCACGCCGATCGCCGAGATCAGGAGCGTCGGCGGTACGGCGATCACGGTGCCGTTCTCGAGACGGAACTCGTTGTGGAGGGAGTCCTTGCCGGAGATGAACGGCGTCTTGAACAGCAGCGCCGCGTCGCGGCAGCCCTCCGCCGCGCGGGCGAGCGACCCGAGCTGCTCCGGACGATTGCAGTTCCCCCACGTGAAGTTGTCGAGCAACGCGATCCGCGCGGGGTCGGCGCCGACGCACACGGCGTTGCGGATCGCCTCGTCCACGGTCGCGAGGGCCATCTCGTAGGGGTCCACGTCGCCGTACCCCGGGTTCAGCGCCGAGGAGAGCACGATCCCGCGTCGCGATCCCAGCTTCGGGGCAAGGACGGCGGCGTCGGCCGGCCCCTGGTTCGGGCCCGCGAGGGGGCGCACGACCGCGCCCGCCTGGACCTCGTGGTCGTACTGGCGGATGACCCACTCCTTGGAGCCGATCTCGGGGCGGGCGAGGAGCGCGAGCAAGTCCGCGTCGTAGCGCGAGGCCGGCGCGATCTCGGGCTCGGTCGTGGCGGGGGGCCGGTAGACGGCGTCGCGGCGCTGCGGCGGAAGGCCCTCGTGGAGGAACTCCATGTCGAGGTCCGCGACGAGGGTCGGACCGTGCCGGACCCGGAGACGCCCGTCGCCGGTGAAGCGGCCGAGGACCACCGCCTCGACGTCCTCGGCCTCGCAGAGCCGGCGGAAGCGAGCCCAGCGCCGCGGTGGGATCGCCGCCACCATGCGTTCCTGCGCCTCGCTGATCCAGATCTCCCACGCGTCGAGGCCTTCGTACTTGAGCGGCGCGGCGGCGAGGTCCACGTCGGCGCCCGTCACCCGCCCCATCTCGCCGACGGCGCTCGAGAAGCCGCCCGCTCCGCAATCGGTCACCGCGGTGAAGAGCCCCTCCGACCGTCCCTGGAGGAGCACGTCCAGGACCTTCTTCTCCGTGATCGGGTCCCCGATCTGCACCGCGCCCGACGAGACGGACTCGCTCTCCGTCGTGAGCTCGACGCTCGCGAAGACCGCGCCGTGGATGCCGTCGCGACCGGTTCGGCCGCCGAACGCGACCACGAGGTCGCCGGGGCGGGCGGCCTTCTCTACGTCGCGACGAGGGATCAGCCCGACGCAGCCGCAGTAGACGACGGGGTTCCCCACGTACCGCGGGTCGAACGTGATCGCGCCGTTCACGGTGGGGATGCCCATGCGGTTGCCGTAGTCGCGCACGCCCGCGACCACGCCCCGGAGCAGCCGGAGCGGGTGGAGCGCGCCCTTCGGCACGTCCTCGCGCGGGAGGTCGGGCGGACCGAAGGCGAAGACGTCGGTGTTCGCGACGGGACGAGCCCCGAGGCCCGTGCCCAGGATGTCGCGAATGACGCCGCCGATGCCGGTCCCCGCGCCGCCGTACGGCTCGATCGCGCTCGGGTGGTTGTGCGTCTCCACCTTGAAGCAGACGCCGTCCTCGCCGTCGAAGTCGATGACTCCCGCGTTGTCCTCGAACACGCTCCAGCACCACGGCTTCGCGAGGCGGCGTGTCGCCTCGAAGATCGTGTCCTTGAGCAGGTTCTCGTACACACGGACGCCGTCCGGCGCGTCGAGACGCACCTCCCCGGTCAGCGTCTTGTGCTTGCAGTGCTCGGACCAGGTCTGTGCGATCGTCTCGAGCTCGACATCGCTCGGCTCGCGCCCGAGACTGCGGAACCGGTCGCGGACGGTCTCCATCTCGGCCCGGTCGAGCGAGAGGCCCATCTTGCGAGAGAGGTCGAGGAGCGCGGCGCCGTCGAGACCGCGAAGCCGCACCTTCCGCCGTCGGACGGCAAAGCGGCGCGGCGTGGGGAACGCGTACTCCTGGAGCCGCCCCTCCGACGCCTCCTCGATCACCTCGCTCGAGAGCGCGCGCCGCGCGAGGAGGAGCACCTGGTCTTTCGGCGCGTCGGCCCGGACGAGGTAGGTTCGGGCCGACTTCACGCGGACGGGCGGGAGGCCCAGCGACGCGAGCGCGGTGCGGGCGCTCTCGGCCTCGGGATCGGTGACCCCCGGGCGCCGCGTGACGGTGATCGCGACGGGGACCGGGCCCTCGCCCGGCTCGAGCGCGCGGTCCACCGCGTAGCGGTCGAGGACCGGGTCGGCCAGCACCTCCCGGGCGGCGGTCTCGAGGTGCCGCGCCGTGAGTCTCGCGCCCCCCCCGAGGAAGTAGAGACGTACGACGCGCACGTCCACGGGCCCCGGGAGGCCGGCGTCCCGGAGCGCGTTGGCGGCCTCGCGGCCCGCGGGGTCGAGGAGGTCCTCACGGAGCGCGACCTCGATCCGGCGGACCGAGGTCCGCGGCCGCGGGCGGGCGAATACGGGCTGCATGGCGCCATGGTCGCCCCGGTCGGGACCCCAGGCTCCATGGGGCCTCGTCATGCGCCGATTGAGGCTGGTTATCGCGGGCGGGGGACGGATCCGGACCCCGGACCGGGGCGCCGCGCCGCGCGCCGGTATGATGGCCCGGCGATCGATCGGTCCCCGAGCGGTCCCGATGGAACCTGGGGGAGGGCTCGGCTCCTCCTTCCAGTCGATCGGACGCGACGGACCGAGGCAGGCGGGCCGGGGGCCCGGGCGACCTCGGTGCGGCGCCCGGCCGCGGGGGGGCCGGCACCCGAACCCGTCCCGAGCAGGCAAGGGAGGCGGCCCATGGCCGACGAGACCAACGCCACGCCGGCGCCGCGCCGCGACCCGACGCCCCGGTCCGGTGCCACCGACGCCGCCATCCTGCCTTTCGAGCGTTCCATCATGGAGCTCGAGCGCAAGATCGAGGAGCTCCGGCAGATCCCCGACGTCAGCCTGAACGGGGAGCTCTCGCCGCTCGAGAAGAAGCGCGACCGCCTCGTCGAGGAGATCTTCGGGAAGCTGACGCCCTGGCAGCGCGTCCAGGTGGCGCGCCACCCGCGGCGTCCCCAGTTCCGCGACTACGTGCGCGGCATGTGCGACGAGTGGATCGAGCTCCACGGCGACCGGCTCTTCGGCGAGGACCGCGCGATCAGCGCCGGCTTCGCCCGGCTCGGTCCCCACCGGATCCTGCTCGTCGGACACCGCAAGGGACAGGAGACCCGCGAGAAGCTGGCCTGCAACTTCGGCTGCGCGCACCCGGAGGGCTATCGAAAGGCCCTCGGGAAGATGCGGTTGGCCGACCGGTTCGGGCTCCCGATCGTCACGCTCATCAACACGCCGGGGGCGTACCCGGGCATCGGCGCCGAGGAACGCGGCCAGGCGTGGGCCATCGCCGAGAACATCCTCGAGATGTCCACCTTCAAGGTGCCCGTCGTGTGCGTCGTGGTGGGGGAGGGCGGGAGCGGAGGCGCGCTTGGGATCGGCGTCGGCGACCGCGTGCTGATGCTGCGGTACGCGTACTACTCGGTCATCTCGCCCGAGGGCTGCGCCTCGATCCTCTGGAAGGACGGGAGCCGGGCCGAGGACGCGGCGCGCGCGCTGAGGCTGACCAGCGACGACCTGTACCGCCTCGGCGTGGTGGACGAGATCGTGGACGAGCCGCTCGGCGGCGCGCACCGCCAGTCCCAGGTCATGGTCGAGACCCTGAAGGTGCGTCTCCTCCACCACCTGGGCGAGCTCACCGCGATGGACCCGGAGGCGCGCCTCGAAGCGCGCTACCGCCGGCTCCGCGCCCTCGGAAACGACGCGCCCGCCCTGGACCCGGTCCCCGCGCCGGCCTCGAGCCCGTCGTCCTGACCGCCGATGGCGCGTCTCCTGCTCGGCGCGGCCGTCGTCGCCGCTCTGCTCGGGGTCCTGGCGCCGTTGGCGCCGGCCGGGGAGGCCGAGGCCCACGAGGTGTGGCACTTCGAGAAGGGGGGCGTGGTACGGGACCTCGACGTCTCGGGCCTCGACCCCGCCGTCCGGGCGGACCTCGCGCGTCGCCTCGCCGCGGACGGGTTCCGCCGGGTGGCCCCGGCGGCTTCCGACGACCGTCGTACGGGTCGGGACCTCGCCCGGGACGTCGAGGCGCTCGTCCGACACGGAGGACGCTTCCCGGGCCGGGGCCCCGTCCCCGTCCCCGCCGCCGACACGGCGGCGGCCGAACGGCGGCTCGCCGAGGGCCTCTGCCGCATCTCGGCGGCGGGCACCCGGGCCGGCGGGGACGCCCGGCTCCCACAGCTCCTCCTCGCGATCGCCCGGGTGCTGGGGAGTCCGACCGAGGGCCCCGCGGGCGACGCGGCCGAGGCCGCGGCCTTGGGCGGCGCCCGGCGCCTCGCCCTGGAGCAGGCGACCCGGCTGGCCGAGGCCCTCGCCCCGGCCGGGTCTGCGTCCCCGCTTCCGCCTCCGCCCCGGGCCCGGGCGCGGCCGGGGACCGAGGGGGCGGTGCTCCTCTTCGAGGCCTCCGTCCTCCCGGCGGGGGAGGGCGGACGGACGGACGCCCCGGTCGTCCGCGTCCCTCCGGGGAGCGCCGCAGCCTGTCTGGGCCTGCGGCCCGGCGACCGGGTCCTTTGCGTGGACGGCGCCCCTCCGACCCGTCCGCTGCTCGCATCCTTTGCGGGTCGGACGGGGGGGCCGGGCCAACGGACCCTCCGTCTCCGCCGTACGGATGGCCGGATCGAAACGTGGGAGCTTCGGCGAGGGACGGGGCGTCCGCCGCCGTGTCCCGCCGACCGGCTCCCCCCAGGACGTCGAATCCCATGCGCACCTTCGCCCTCCTCCTCGCCGTGCTCCTCCTCGTCCCCTTCGCCCGGTCGCTGAGGGCGGACGACGACGCGTCGCCCCCCCCGGCCGCGCCGCCGAAGCCGGCCGCCGGACCCGAGGCGTCGAAGGCGGAGATCGACACGCTGATCCGAGATCTCGGCTCGGCGGACTTCGAGACGCGCGAGCGCGCCTCGCGCCGCCTGCTCGAGATCGGCGACCCGGCGAAGCGGGCCCTCCAGAAGGCGATGGACGATGCGCCGCAGATGGAGGCCCGCTGGCGGGCGGAGCAGATCCTCCGGCGGCTCGCCCGCGAGGGGGAGCAGTCGATGGACTCGGACGCGCCCCCGGCGGCCCCCGGGAGCGCGCCGTCGCACGACCCCGTCCCGCCGTGGTCCTCCGGTGGGTCGGAGTCCCTCGAGCAGCGGCTCGAACGTCTGTTCCGCCACCTGAACGAACACCTCGGGGCGGACCCGTTCGGACCCCTGGAGCACAACGAGAAGCTCGAGGCGCCCGGCCTCTCGCTCGACGTGAACGTCTTCGGGATGATCTCCCGCGTCACCCTCGAGGTGAAGGACCTCGCGAACCCCACCGCCGCGCCCGCCACGTACCAGGGGCGGACGCTCGAGGAGATCCTCGCTCGAAACCCGGACCTCGCGAAGGCCGCGGGCATGGCCGAGCTGCAGAAGAAGTGGCAGACCTGGAAGGACGCGAACCCGGCGCTCTTCCCGTTCGAGCCCTTCTTCGGCCGGGACGGACAGCGAGGCATGTCGGTACACGTCTCGCGGGGCGGTCGCCGCGTCGAGATCAAGCAGGACGCCGACGGCGTCACGGCGAACATCACGGAGCCCGACGAGAACGGGCGTCCCCAGACGAAGACGTACCACAGCACGAGCATCGAGGCCCTCAAGAAGGAACACCCGGAGCTCGACGAGGTCCTGGGCGGCATCGACTTCCAGCTGCACTTCGGGCCGCAGGTGTTCCGAGACGACCTTCGGGGCGGGATCGTGCCGCGGCTCCGTTCGCGCTTCGGCACCGTCGAGCGGGGCGCGTTCGGGGCGCGCCTGGAGGCGGTGGGGCCGGTTCTCGCCTCGCAGCTTCGACTCGAGGAGGGCCAGGGCGCGCTCGTGTCGCGCCTCCAGCCGGGGAGTCCCGCGGAGGCGCTCGGGCTGGAGCTCTACGACATCGTGATGCGTGTGAACGGGGATCCCGTGAGCAACGTGGCCACCTTCTCGTCGCGTCTCGACCAGCTCGCGACGAGCGGCGAGTCGATCGAGCTCGAAGTGATCCGGCGTGGCGAGAAGACGACGCTCCGCCGCTGAACCGCGTGGCTACCAGCCCCCACCCAGCGCCTCGCCGAGGCGGATCACGTCGCCGCGCAGGGTCCGTTCGGCCTCGAGGAGCGCCAGGCGGTCCTCGGCGAGGGCTGACTGGCTGTCGAGCACCGGCAGGTAGTTCACGAGTTGGGCCTCGTACTGCGCGAGCGACACCTCGACGGCCTTCCGCTGCGCCTCGACCGCGAGCCGGAGCTGGTCCCGCGCCTCCTCGTGGGCCGCGACGCCGGCCACCGCGTCGGCCACCTCGCCGAGCGCGGCCAGGACCGTCTTCGCGTACGTCGTACCGGCCGCGTCCATCTCGGCGATGCGTTCGAGCTTCTGGGCGGCGAGGCGTCCTCCCTCGAAGATCGGGATCCGGATGGTGGGGCCGAGCGCATCGGAGAGTGCGGCGGTCGTGAAGAGCGACCGCAGGTCGAGGGTGCTGAGAGAGATGTCGCCCGCGAGCGTCACCGACGGGTAGAACTCCGCGATCGCCTCGGCGACGCGGGCGTGCGAGGCGAGGAGCCGCTCCTCGGCCGCCACGACGTCCGGGCGCCGCCGCACGAGCGACGACGGGAGGCCGATCGGGATCTCGGGCGGCGGCGGGAGCTCCGCCGCGTCGGGCGTCTCGAACGTGACGCCGGGCGGCCCGCCCAGGAGGAGCGAGATGCGGTTCGACGCCGCGATCCCCTTGCGGCGTGCCTCGGGCGTCCGCGCCCGCGCCGTCGCGAGCGCGCCCTCGACCCGGCGCAGGTCGAGCTCCGGGCCGACGCCCGCGTGGAAGCGCGCCTCGACGATGGCGAGGGTCTGTTCGAGGAGCTCGATCGTGTCACCGAGGATGGCCGCCTCGGCCTTGGCCGCGAGCAGGTCGAACCAGGCGTTCGCCAGCTCGGCCGTCACGGCGATCACCACCCCGCGGCGATCCGCCTCCGCCGCCCGCGCGGTGGCGACCGCGGCGGCCCGCGCCGCGTCCAGGCGGCCGAACAGGTCGAGCTCCCACGACGAGTCGAGGCCCATCCCGTAGAGCTCGAAGCTCGACCCGGCGGACGTGGACCCGACGCGGGAGGATCCCGAGCCGCGGCGCTGGACCGCCCCGGAGAGGTTGGCGTCGAGGGTCGGAAGGGCCGCCGCGTGCGCGAGGAGCGCCGCGGCTCGCGCTGCGCGGAGGCGCTGGGCCGCCTCCCGGACGTCCAGGTTCTTCGCGCGGGCCTCCTCGACGAGACGGTCGAGGCGGTCGTCGTGGAACACCTCCCACCACCGGAGCCAGGGCGGGTTCGACGTGACCGGGAGGCTTCCCGCGCCGGAGAGCGGCATCGCCGCGGGGAGCGCGGGCCGCGGCACCGGAGGGAGGGGGCCCGGACGGACGCAGGCCCCCACCCCGCCCGCGGCGAGGAACAGGAGCAGCGCCCACCGTCCCGCGGGCCCCCTCACCGGGCTTCCCCGGCCGGGAGGCCGACGGTCGCCCGTCGGCGCATCTCCTCCAGGTCGAGCTCCGCGATCACGGAGGAGGCCTCGCGTTCGATCCGCTCCGCGTGGCTGAAGCGGTACGTGAGCGTGTCGAGCACGCTGTACAGCGCGGGCACGACGAAGAGCGTAAGAAGCGTCGAGACGACCATGCCGCCCAGGACCACGATGGCCATCGGCTGTCGGACCTCGCCGCCGGGGCCTGCCGCGAGCGCGGCGGGGAGGGCCCCGGCGAAGGTGCTCACCGACGTCATCAGGATCGGCCTCAGGCGGATCGGGCACGCCTCGAGCAGCGCAGCGTCCCGCGAGAGCCCGAGGAGTCGTCGCTGGTTCGTGAAGTCCACGAGCAGGATCGAGTTCTTCTTCACGATGCCCATCAGCAGCACGATGCCGATGAACGAGTACAGGTTGATCGACATGTCGAACATGTAGAGCGCGAGGAACGCGCCGGAGAGGCTGAAGGGAAGCGCGGCGAGGACCGTGATCGGGTGCACGAACGAGTTGAACTGGCTGGCGAGGACCATGTACGCGACGAGGACGCCCAGGACGAGGGCGAAGACGAGGTCGTCGAAGGAGGTCTGGAGTGCCTGCGCGCTCCCGACGGGGACCGCGTGGTACCCCTCGGGAAGCATCGACTTCGCGAGGCGAAGGGCCTCCGCCACGGCATCGGCCTGCGAGCTGTCGGGGCCGACGTTCGCGTGGATGGTGATCGCTCGCTCGCGGGCGTCGCGGGTGATCGCGAGGAGCGACGGACGGCTCTCGAGACGGACGAGCGTGTCGAGTGGGACGATCTCGCCGTTCCTCGCGCGGACGCGCAGGCGTCCGATGTCGGCTTCACGGTCGCGCTGTTTCGAGAAGAGCCGCACCCGGATGTCGTACCGGCGGCCGTTCGACTCGTACGTCCCCGCGCGCACGCCGCCGACCAGGGCGTTCACGGTCTCGGCGATGGCCTGCATGCTCACGCCGGTCCGCGCGGCCCGCGCGCGGTCCGGCACGACGCGCACCTCGGGCATGCCCACCTCGTAGTCCGTGTCCACGTCGGCGAAGGTGTCCGACCCCTCCATGGCCGCCGTGATCCGCTCGGCCGCCTGGCCGAGCCGGTTCCAGTCGGGACCGCGGACGCTGAACTCGACGGGATAGCCCCGACGGGCCGTGAACCCGCGGACGCTCATGTCCTGGAAGGAGACCCGGACGTCGGGGATCTTCGCGAACTCCGCCCGCATCTGCTTCACGAACGTGGGCATCGAGACGCGGCCCTTTTCGCGCGGGATCAGCGTGACGAAGAGGATCCCGCGGTTCACCTCGCCGCCGTCCCGTCCCCCGATCGCGGCGAAGACGGTCTTCACGTCGTGCCGCGCGAGGAGCAGGGCCTCGCCTCGCTTGACGATGGAGTCGGTGACGTCGATCGAGGACCCCGGGGGGGTGTAGAGCCGGATCATGGTGATCCCCATGTCTTCCGAGGGGATCAGCTCGCGCTTCAGCTTCGGCAGGATGCCGAGCGAGAGGACGAACGCGCCGGTGCCCACGAGCAGGACCACCCATCTCCATCGGAGCACGCCGCGGAGCGTGAAGCGGTACGCGCGCGCGAGGCCCTCCATGCCGGCGTCGAACCCGCGTCCGAAGAACGTGCGCCGCGTGCCCACCGAGAGGAACTGCGCGCTGCGCGAGGGCGTGAGGGTGAGCGCCTCCAGGAGCGAGAGGAGGACCGCCGTGGCGATCGTCACCCCGAACTGGAAGAGGAACGCGCCGATCACGCCCCGGATGAACGCGACCGGCAGGAAGATGGCCACGATCGCCGCCGTGGCCGCCAGCGCGGCGAACGCGACCTCGCGGGTCCCCGCGACCGCGGCGCGGATCCGGGTCTCGCCCTCCTCCGCCCGGCGGAAGATGTTCTCGAGCACCATGATCGCGTCGTCGACCACGATGCCCACCGCGAGCGACAGGCCGAGCAGGGTGAACGTGTTCAGGGTGAAGCCGAGGAAGTACATCACCGCGAACGTGCCCACGATCGAGGTCGGGATCGAGAGCAAGACGTTCACCGTGGAGGAGATCGAGCCGAGGAAGAGCCAGCACACCACCGCCGTCAGGAGGACCGCGAGGCCGAGGGTCAGGTAGATCTCGTGAATCGCGTCCTCGACGGGGCCGGTCGAGTCGAAGATGACCTTCAGGTCGAGGTCGGCGGGCAGCTGCTTGCGGATCTCGTCGAGACGATCGCGTACGGCGTGCGCCACCGCGACGGCGTTCGCGCCGCGCTGCTTCTTGATGCCCATCCCCTGCGCGGACACCCCGTTCGTACGCGAGATGCGGCGGCGGTCCTCGAGGCCGTCCTCGACCGCGCCGACGTCCTTCAGCCGTACGGTGCTCCCATTCCGATCGGCGATCGCGAGGTTCGCGAACGTGTTCACGTCGAGCGCCTCGCCGAGCGTCCGCACGTTCACCTCGCGCGAGGATGTCTCGATGCGGCCCGCGGGCAGCTCGACGTGTTCGCGGCGGATGGCGGCGAGCACGTCGGACGCGGTCAGGTCGAGGGCGTCGAGGCGGTCCGCGTCGAGCCAGACGCGGAGGCTCCGCTCCCGGAAGCCGCCCATCTGGATCTCACCGACACCCGGCACCGTCTGGATCCGGTCCTTCAGCACGTACCGGACGGTGTCGGAGAGTTCCTGCGGGCTCCTCGGTCCCGTGAGGGACACCCACATGATGGGGCTGTCCTCGGGATTCGACTTCGTCACGACGGGCGGCTCGAGGTCCGCCGGCAGGCGTCGCTGGGCCTGTGCGATCTTCGTCTGTACGTCCTGGAGGGCCGCGTCGATGTTGCGACCCAGGTCGAACTCCACCGTGACGCTCGCGGCGCCTTCCCGCGACTCCGACGTGATGTTGCGTACGCCCTCGACGGTGGTGCACGCGTCCTCGACGACCTCGACGACCGTCGTCTCCATCGTTTCGGGGGACGCGCCCTCGAGCACCAGGTTCACGGTGACCTGCGGGAAGTCGACGTCGGGCAGGCGACTCACGCCGAGGCGCGTCAAGCCGATGCCGCCGAACACGAGCAGGCCCGCCATGAGCATCCAGGCGAAGACGGGCTTCTTGATCGCGGCGTCGGAGATCTTCAATCCGCGGCCCCCGTCACCTTCGGCGCCTTCGTGGGCTCTCCGGCGGCCTCGGGGGGCACGATCTCGACCGCGGTTCCCTCTTCCAGCGCGCCCGCGCCCTCGATGACGAGCTGCTCTCCGGCCGCGAGCCCGTGGAGGACCTCGGCATGCCCGTCCGCGGTCCGGAGCCCGAGCTCGAGCTTCCTCTGGTGCGCCTTCCCGCCCTCGATCACGAAGGCGACGTAGCCGTCCTCCGTGGCGCGGATCGCACGGTCCGGGATCACGACGGCGTGCACGGAGCCGCCCACGTCTACCGTCACCTGCGCGAAGAAGCCCGGCTTCAGCTCCGCCGGCGGGTCGGCGACGTCGGCGAGGCACTCGACCATGCGCGTGACCGGGTCCGCCGTTCCCTCGACGTGCACGAGATTCGCGCCGAACGAGCGCTCGGGGAACGCCGCGACGCGGAAGTGTACGGCCATGCTCTTCTCGAGGCGGACCGAGTCGCGTTCCGAGACGCGGAATCGCAGGCGGAGGATCGAACGGTCCACGAGCGTCGCGACCGGGTCGCCCGGGTGGACGTACTGGCCTTCGCTCACGTGGCGTCGCTCCACGATGCCGGCGAGCGGCGGGTGGATCTCGGCGTCCTCGGCGTCGCGCCGGGCGATGTCCACCGCGGCGCGCGCCTTCGCCTCGGCCGCGGCGGCCTCCTCGCCCTGTGCGACCGCCTCGGCGACCGAGGCCCCGAGTCGCTCGACGGCGGCGCGCGAGGTCTCGATCTCCTCCACGGTGACCGCGCCGGGCACGCGTCCGCGGAGCGCCTCGCGCCGGTTCAGGTTCGCCTGGGCCTCCTTCAGGCTCGCCTCCGCGCTGGTCTTCTGTGCGGCGGCCCGCGACGCGGTCGCGGCTGCGGCCGCCACGCCGGCCTCCGCCTCCCTCACCGTGAGGAGGTGGCGTTCGCGGTCCACCACCGCGAGGACGTCCTTCGGCGTCACCTGCTGGCCGACGTCGAACGAGATCTCGCCGATCACGCCGGCGACACGCGCGGGGACGTCGAGGACCTGGTAGGCCTCGAGCGCGCCGGTCGCGGGCACGGTGTAGTCGAGTGAGCGGGTCTCGACGGGCGACGCGACGACCTTCGCGCGGCGCGGGCTGCTTCGGACGTCGTCCGCGCCGGCCGTGCTCCGCCCGCATGCGGCGGCCGCGAGTCCCAGGGCGAGAAGGACCAGGCTCGCCGCCGCGACGCCGCGTCTCGTCCGTGGCGTGCGGACCGGAGCGGGGCGCGCCCCGACGCGTTCCGTGCTCATGGGGCGCGATTCTGCCCCCCGTGCGCGGGGTCAGACCACGAAACCCACGCATCCCATGAGGTAACCGCCGCCGATCGAGGGGAGGAGGACGAGATCGCCCGTCCCGATCCGTGGGGCGGGCACGTCCAGCACCTCCAGGACACGGCCCGTATCGTCCAGACGACGCTTCGTGTTCCCGTAGCGCACGGCGTAGTCCAGGGCGACCGGGTTCGACGCCGCCGACATGTTGCCGTAGCGGTAGATCGTGCGGACGACGCGGTCCGGCGACACGCCGAGCCGGTCCACGAGACCGTCGATGATGCGCCCGTTCGCCTGGTGAGGGACGATCCACGCGCGATCGAGGCTCGCGCGGAGACCCGGGTCGTCGCGGCGCAGGTCCTTCACGTCGTAGCCGAGGCAGCGGACCGTCGAGGCGGCCATCTCGTTCACGGCTCTGCGAAGCACGTTCGGCCCACTCTCCATCTCGACGAGCGCCTGCTCGACGAGCGGCACGCCCGGCTGGAGCGGTCGGTCGGGGAAGACGGCGACGTCGATCGGGACGTTGCTGTTGCCCTGGTGGATGTTCCGGGGGCTGTACGAGAAACCGAGGTCCGGCGCGAGCATGCCCGCGCCGTTTGGGTCGCCGTCGCCCCGGCCGAGCAGGACGGCGCCCGCCCCGTCGCCGAAGAGGATCGAGGTGACGGGATCGTTGAAGTTGAGACACCGAGAGATCGTCTCCGCTCCGATCACGAGCACGTGTTCGTGGACGCCGGACGCGAGCATGCCGTACGCGAGCGCCATCCCGTAGACCGACCCCGCGCAGGCGGCCATCAGGTTGAACGTGGGCGTCGCGACCGCCCCCAGCTCCTCGGCGAGGCGGCAGTGGTCGCCAGGGAGCGTCTGGCTCGACGTGAAAGACGCGTAGACGATCAGGTCCAGGTCCTTCGGCTCTACCCGCGCGGCCTCGAGCGCCTGTCGCGCCGCGCCCAGCGCGAGGTCGCTCGTGCGCTGGCCCGGAGCCGAGAAACGGCGCTCGTGGATGTGGGTGACCCGGTCCACCCAGTCCCCGAAGGGCCCCGAGGCCGCCGCGTCGTAGCCCCGGACGATCCCCTCGAGCTCCTCGTTCGTGACGACGCGGTCAGGGAGCGAAGCTCCGGTTCCGAGCAGGCGGACCTCGGGGACGATCCTCGCGCGCACCGTGCCTCCCGGACGACGACCCGACGGACGCGGGCCCCGTGAGCCCGGTCCGCCGCCCCCGAACGGTCGGGGGTGGCGCGGCAGGGTAGCCCTCCCGGTGGCGCCCGACAAGGCGCGCGGCGTCGCCGTCCCCGCCGCGGCGGCGTCCCGGGCCCCGACTACCCTCGCCGCGCGATGCCCGTGCCCACTCCGACCGCCCACCTCCGCCTGCTGACCGGGCCGGCCGGATCGGGCAAGACGCGCCGCGCGCTCGCGCGCGTGAAGGAGGCGGCCACGACCACCGGGGCGCGAGGCCGGGGCGCGTCGCGACCTGGCGACGCGCTCCTCGTGCTGCCGACGTACGCGCAGGCGATGCACCTCTCACGGGTCGCCCTCTCGCTCTGGGACGCGCGGGCCGTTCTCGACGGTGCGTTCCAGACCTTCACCTCGGTGGGGGAGCACTACCTCGACGGCTTCCGGGTGCGCGCCCTGCCGTCGCTCGTGGAGCGGGACGCCACCATGGACGAGGCCCTCCGGCGGGCCGACGCGCCGGCGTTCCGCGCCGTACGCGACCGGCCGGGCCTCCGCGCGCGGCTCCTCCGCCTCGTGAAAGAGGTGAAGCAATCGGGTCTCGATCCCGAGGCGGCGCGGGAACGGCTCGCCGCATCGGCGGACCGGCTCGCGCCCGACGCGCGCGCGCGCCTCTTGGGGTTCGTCGAGGTGTTCACCGTCTACGACCGGCTCCTCGATGCCGCGGGGCTCGAGGACCACGAGGACACCCTCAGCCGACTCGCCCGTGCCCTCGACGAGGGGCCCTTGGAGGGCGCGCCGGCCCTGCTCGTGGTGGACGGTTTCGACGACTTCACCCCGGTGGAGGACGCGATCCTCGACGCGCTCGCCCGGATCGTGGCCGACCGCGGCGGGGAGGTCGTAGTGACCCTTCCGTGGGACGCGGGCCGTCCCGACCTCTTCGGCGCCTCCGCCGAGACGCGTCGGCGGCTCCTCACGCGAGGCTTCGTCGAGGAGCCCGTCGCGGGCTTCGCGCGGGCGCCTGGTGGCCCGCTCGCCCGACTCGCCCTCGACCTGTTCCGCCGCGACCCCCCCGCGCCCGCCGCGCACCCGGGCGAAGAGGTGCGGCTCGTCCTCGCGGGCGACCCCGAGGACGAGGCCGAGGCGGTCGCGCGCGAGGCGCGCCGGCTCGACCGCGTCCCCGGGCTCCTCCGCGGGTGGCGCGACCTGGTCGTCGTCGCCCGCCGGCTCGACGAGGCCGGCCCACGGATCCTCGACGCGCTCTCCCGCCTCGGCGTCCCCGCGCGACTCGTGGGCGCGGGCAGACCGCTCGCCTCGGAGGCGCTCGTCCGCGCGCTCGCGGGGCCGCTCTCGCTGCTCTCGGGTCGGACGGGCCCGGGAGAGCTCGACGCGACCGGGCTCGTGCCGTGGTTCCGCTGGCGCGCGCACGCCGACGGCGGGCCCGCGCTCTCGGCCCGCGTGGACCGCTTCGAGATCGCCTGCCGCCGATACGGCTGGCCCCGGGACCTCGACCAGCTCGCGTCCGCCGCGCGCGCGGCGGGGCTCGACCCCGAGCCGCTCGTGACCCATCGGCGCGAGCTCGCGTCGGCCGCCGGGTGGGGGGCGCTCGGGCCGCGCCTCGCGAAGGCCGTGCTCGAGCTCGCGCCGCTCCCGCCGGCCGCGGGGCTCGACCGCGCCGGTCGCCCGATCGACCCCGAGGCCGACCACCGCCGGGCACGCGCCGCGGCGGCCCGGGACCGCGTGCTCGGTCTCGTCGCCGGCCTGGCGGGGGCCGCGCTCCGCACCGGGATCGGCACCGATGTGGACGCGCGGCGCGCGGTGGACCTCCTCCTCGACGCGGTCGAGCAGGCGCGCCTCGCCCTCCCCGACCGGCGGCTCGACGCGGTGAACGTGTTCGATTTCGAGGAGGCGCGCCACTGGGAGGCGCCCGTCGTGATCGTGGCGGGGCTCTCGGAGGGCGAGGTGCCGCTCGTGCCGCGCGAGGACGTCGTCCTCGGGGACGACGACCGCGAGTCCGTCCACGGCGCGGCGGGCTTCCGACTCCCTCTCGCTCGCGACCGCGAGACGCGGGAACGACGGCTCTTCTACGGCGCGGTCACGCGCGCGCGGAGGAGGCTCGTGCTCGTGCGCTCGACGGCGACGCCGGACGGGGACCCACGCCCGCCGTCGCTCTTCCTCGAGCAGGTGGAGCGGACCGTCCGGCTCTCCGAGGCGAC
Organism: uncultured Planctomycetota bacterium; assembly: GCA_963752285.1. GTDB lineage: Bacteria > Planctomycetota > PLA2 > PLA2 > JAEUHO01 > CAVVXN01. The sequence continues at coordinate 1,734,062 of CAVVXN010000005.1, read as the reverse complement.
GGTGTCGCGCCCGGCGGGCCGGCCGGCGCCCGCGCGGTCCGAGTGCTACACCCCGCGGGACCTCGCCCTCTTCGCCGCGGAGACAGCGCGCGACCCCGGCGCGTCGCCGGACGACCAGGAGCTCGCGCGTGCCCTGCTCGCGACGGGCGACCCCGACCTCCTGCGGCGGGCCGCGCGCGCGCGGGTCTCGGGCGGCGACCCGCTCGAGCCCGCGCGGTCCACGGCCCGCTTCAGGGCGGCCGTCGCGCGCGTCTCCGCCAGCACGCTCCGCGACGCGATCGCGTGTCGGCGGCGCGTGTTCTTCCGGCAGGTGCTCGGCGCCCCCGAGGACGCCGTGCCGTTCGCGGGTCCGCCGTTCGGGCCGCGCGAGCGGGGGACCCTGGTGCACGACGCGCTCCGCCGCGCGCTCGCGGAGCCGGCGAAGGCCCCGGCCGTCGTCGCGAGGGAGACGATCGAGGCGTCGGCCTCTCGGCGCGGATCCGAGGTCGGGGCGCTCGGCGAGGCGGAACGAGTCGTGCTCCTCGGCGAGCTCCAGCGGCTCGCGGCGCTCCTCCGCGCGCGGGTGGAAGCGGGGACCGGCCTCGTAGCCCCGTGCGCGGACGGGCTCGAGCTCGCGTTCGGCGAGGACGACGGCTTCGCCCTCGACACGCCGGGGGGACCCCTGCGGCTGCGTGGCCGGATCGACCGCGTGGACCGCGGCGAGGGCCGAGCGGTGGTCGTCGACTACAAGCTCTCCGCGACGAGCGCCCGGGACGCGCACCGTCTCTTCGGCGAGGGCCTGGACCCCCAGCTTCCCCTCTACGCGGCCGTCGTGCACCGCATGTACGGCGTCGAGGTCGTCGGGATCGAGTGGCTCGCGGCGACGGAGCGCGTGCGGTTCGGCGTGTGGTGCGACGGCGAAGCGGTCCTCGCCGCGCGCGCCGGCGAAGGCGGCCGCGTGGACCGACGCGACCCCGCGGCCTTCCGTGCGGCGCTCGCGGCGGTCGTAGAGCGTGCGGGGCGGGCCGCCCTCGAGGTGGGCGCGGGCGCGCACGACCGGCAGACCGAGGACGCCAAACGCTGTGGAACCTGCGCGTGGCGTCCCGCCTGCCGTCCCGTCTTCGCGCGGGTCGAGGACGCCGACGACGCCGAGGAGACGACGTCGTGAGCCTCGAGCCGACGCCCGAGCAGCGCGCGGCGATCGAGCACGCGCTCGCCGACGCTTGCGTCGTGGCGGGTGCCGGGTCGGGCAAGACGGCGGTCCTCTCCCGTCGGTTCGTGCACCTCGCGCTCGCCCATCGCCTGCCGGTGCGGCGCATCGCCGCCCTCACGTACACGGACAAGGCCGCTGGCGAGATGCGGCTTCGGATCGCGCGGGACCTCGCCGAGGCGGGTCGACCCGACCTCGCGGCGGAGGTCGAGTTCGCTCCGATCTCGACCATCCACGCGTTCGCAGCGCGCCTGCTCCGCCGGCACGCCATCGACGCGGGGCTCGACCCGGCGTTCCGCGTGCTCGACGAGACCGAGTCGCGCCTCCTGCGCGAGGACGCGTGGCGGCTCGGGCTGGCGGACCTCTTCGCCGGCGATCCCGAGACCCTCGCGGTGCTGTCGCGGGTCCCGGCGGGCAAGGACGAGTGTCTTTTCCTGCTCGAACGCGTGCGCGGCGCGGGTATCGACCCGGGCGATCTCACGTGGCGATACGGCGACGGGGGCGCGCCGCCCGAGCCCGAGGAGCTGCTCGGGGCGCTCGATGACCTCGAGCGGGAGGCGGCGGACGCCGACGCGACCACGCGGGCGCGCGTCGCGAGCGCGGGAGCCGAAGTGCGCCGGGCCCTCGCCGCCCCGGCCGACGCCTGGCACGTGCTCGCCGCGCGGGACGCGGTGGCCGCGGCGAAGCCCGACCCCCCGCGGCGCGGGAGCGCCCGGCTCCGCGACGCGCGGTGCACCTTGACGGACCAGCTCGACGTCGTCCTCGGGCGTGCGCTCGACGAGATCGGCGCGCGCGAGGTGCTTCCGTCCCTCCGGAGGCTCCTTGCACGAGTGGACCGTGCGTACTCCGATCTCAAGCGGGGGCTCTCGGGCCTCGACTTCACCGACCTGGAGCGCGGTGCGTTCGACCTGCTCGGGCGCCTCGCGGCGGAAGGCCGCGCGCCGGCGAACGCCCCGCGGGCGCTGCTCATCGACGAGATGCAGGACACGAACCCGCTCCAGGCGCGGATCCTCGCCCGCCTGGGGGGTGTCGGGTGCCCGCGGTTCTCGGTCGGCGACCCGAAGCAGTCGATCTACCGCTTCCGGCGCGCGGACGTACGCGTGCTCGAGGCGGAGCGCGCGCGCGTCGGCGTGGACGGAGGCCACGTCCTCTCGCGGACGTTCCGCGCGCGGCCGCCTCTCGTGGACGCGCTGAACGAGCTGACGGCGCGGCTCTTCGAGGGGGGCGCGGCCGGCGTTCCGGCCGCGGCGCTCGTCGCCGCGGGCCGGTTCGACGACGTGGAAGGGCCCGACGTCGAGCTCACGATCGTGGACGCCGGCGCGGGCGCCGACGCGGATTCTCGCCGGGCCGCCGAGGCGCGCTACGTCGCCCGGCGCATCAAGGAGCTGGTGGAGGTCGGGACCCCCCGCGCGCGGAGGGTGCCCGGCGAACCGCGCCGCATGCTCGGATACGGGGACGTGGCGATCCTGCTTCGGGCGCGGTCCGACCTCTCCGTCTACGAGGAGGCGCTCCTCGCGGAGGCGATCCCGTTCGTGACGCACCGCGGCCGCGGGTTCTTCCAGGCGGACGAGATCGTGGATCTCGTGTACGCCCTTCGGGTCGTCCACGACCCCGCGGACGACTTCGCGTTCCTCTGCTTCGCGACGGGGCCCGCCCTGGCCGCGACCGACGACGACCTGCTCCGGTGGTTCGAGGACCCGCGGGCTTCGCCACGGGAGCCGGGGGCGCCCTGGGCGCGCTTCGGCGAGGCCGCGGACAGCGACGCGCGGCTCGCGCGCGTGCGCGACGCGGTCGAGCGCCTTCGCTGGGAGGCGGTCGCCGGGCGACTCGGGCGGGTCGTCGAGGGGGCGCTCTACGACCTCGGGCTCCTCGAGAGCCAGCTCCTCCGCCCCGGGGGCGCGCGGCGGGCGATGAACCTGCGCAAGGCCGTGGCGCTGGCGCGGCGTGTGGAGCGACGAGGCGGGCGGGATCTCGCCGGCCTCCTGCGGCACCTCGAGACCGTGCGCGACCTGGAGGTCGCGGAGGCGGAGGCACCGGTCGCGACGGAGGGCGTGGGCGCGGTGCGACTGAACACGGTGCACGGGGCGAAGGGTCTCGAGTTCCCGGTGGTCGTGATCGCCGATGTCGGGCGGAAGTCCTTGCCCGTCAAGGATGCGCTCCTCTTCGACGGGGAGCGGAGCCTCGCGGCGAAGCTCCGGCACCCACTCGAGGGGACGGGCCACCGTCCGGCGGGCTGGCAGGCCGCGAAGGACCACGAGACCCGGCTCGTCGCGGAGGAGGACCGGCGCCTCCTCTACGTCGCGATGACGCGAGCGGAGGAGCGGCTCTTCGTGACCGGGTCGTCGGCCGGGCTCACGAGGGACGGAAGGCCGAAGGGTCTCCAGGGTTGGGGCGCGGCCCTACTGGAAGCGCTCCAGGTGAAGCCGGAACGCGAGCCGGGGGAGGTCCGGCTCGGCTCCGGCCGACTCGTCCACCGGCGGGTGGACCCGGTCGCGGACGCGCCGAGCCCTCCGCTCCTGATCGCGGTCTCGGCGCCCGGCGCGTCGGCGCGGGCCGAGGCGCGTCGGCTCCGGGAGGAGGCCGCGCGACCCATCGACGTCCTCGGCGGCACGCCCTTCGTGGCCAGCGTCTCGGATCTGCTCCACTTCGAGCGATCGCCGGCGCGCTTCTACCTCCGGCGGCTCGAGCCGCGGGCCGAGGCCCCGCCCCGGGCGGCCGAGCCGGACGATCCCGCGTCGGGGGACGAGCGCGGCCCGTCCGACGAGGTGCGCCGCGCGGACCGGCGGTGGCGCTTCGACGAGCTCGGACCGGAGCGAGAGGCGGTGGAGGGCGGAGCAGGACGGGTGGACCGCGCGGCCATCGGGAGGGCGCTCCACGCCGTGCTCGAGCACCTACGTCCGTCGCGCGCGGGTCCGTCGGCGGACCAGGTCCGGGAGGCGCTGGTCGATCAGGTCGAGGGAGAACCGTCGCCGGACGCGGTGGCGCTGGTTTCAGCGATGGTCGAACGGTTCCGTGCGTCGTCGATCGGTCGGCGGGTCGCCGCGGCGCTCCGTGAGGGCGAGGACATCCGGCGCGAGGTCGCGTTCCACGCCCGGATTCGGTTTCCACGCGGCGCCGAGGTGGGGGGCTTCGACGCGCTGCTCGTCCGCGGCGCGATCGACCTCTGGCTGCCGACGGCCGAGGGCCTTCTCCTGGTGGACTACAAGACGAACCCGCCGAGCGATCTCCTGCCAACACCCGCTGCCGTTCGGGAGCAGTACGCGGTGCAGATCGCGTTCTACGCCCTGGCCGCCGAGAGACTGCTCGGGCACGACGTGGCCGGGGCGCGCCTGCTTCTCCTCGATCCGGGCTGGGGGGACCCTGCCGTAGAGGTCGAGATGGACGTGGGCGGCGAAGCCCTGGAGGATGCGCGGCGCCTCGCGTCGGCCTACGCGGTCGCGTCGCTCCGCGACCGGTGGCCGGGGGCGTGGCGCGACCTGCTCGTCGCGCGGGGCTGAAGCGGAGGTCGGTTTGCCCAGGATCGCCTCGTATCGGGACTTCGGCTGCCTCGTCACGGGTGCGAGCAGCGGGATCGGCCGCGAGATCGCCAGGCTTCTCGCACGCGAGGGCGCCCGGCTCGTCCTGACTGCGCGACGTGTCGAGCGGCTCGATGCCCTCGCCGAGGAGTGCCGGTCGCTCGGAGCGCCCGAGGCCCACGTCGTCACGGCGGACCTCGCCGACCCGGGCTCGGTCGAACGGCTCGTTGCGGCCGCCGAGTGTGCGCTCGGACACGTGGACGTGCTCGTGAACAACGCCGGGTTCGCGGTGCCAGGCCCCTTCGTCCGGGCGGACGAGGCGCGAACGCGCGACATGCTGGAGGTGAACGTCGCTGCGCCGACCGCGCTCCTGAGGCGCCTCCTGCCGGGCATGCTCGTGCGGGGTCGCGGCGGGGTCTTGAACGTGGCCAGCATGGCGGGCCTTCAGCCCGCGCCGTACCAGGCGGGATACGCCGGGACCAAGGCGTACCTGCAGAACCTCTCCGCGAGCGTGTACCAGGAGGTGCGCCACACGAACGTGGTAGTCACCGCCCTGTGCCCCGGCGTGACCGACACCGAGTTCTTCGAGGCGGCGGGCTACAGCGACATCGGCGCGTTCCTGCGCTTCCGTATGTCCGCCGAGCGCGTGGCCCGCGATGGGCTGAAGGCCCTCTCGCGGGGTCGGATGATCGCGGTTCCCGGCGTTGGGAACCGGATTCTCGTGTTTCTTGAGCGGCTCTTCACCCGCCGTTTCGTGGCGTCGGTCTCCCGCCGCCTGATGGGTGGGCGCCGGTGAGCGTGGCTCTAGGCTTGGCCTTGCGAGGCGAGGGTGACGGCGCCGTCACTTCGGAGGGGGCGGCGGAACGAGCTTCACCGAGAGGATCTTGACCGGCTCCTTCGGCTTGCTCGCTCCGTCCACGGGGACGTTGCCGATCGCCTCGACGACGTCCATCCCGGCGATCACCTTGCCGAATACCGTGTGCTTTCCGGACAGATAGTCGTTGTCCACGAGATTGATGAAGAACTGGGACCCGTTCGTGTTCGGCCCGCTGTTCGCCATGGCGAGCGTGCCCTTCGCAGGCTTGTGGTGGCTTGCGCCCTCGCGGTACACGTAGCCGCGGCTCTCGTAGACGTCCTCGAGAGTCAGCGCGCCGATCGCCTCCTGGATCTCACTCTTGCGGGCCTGCGCTTGTTCGTTGGACGTGATCCCAAGCTTCTCGAACACCGGACGGAGAATCAGATTCTGCCAGTCCTGCTGGCTGCGGACCAGGAGCCACGGGTGGGGCTTGGGCCGAGCGGCGTCGGCCATGTCCACCGCGCGGAGCTTGTCGAGGCCGAGCGCCTTCGCGTCGATCTCGTCCTCGAACTCGTACCCGGGGCCGCCCATACCGGTACCGAGCGGATCTCCACCCTGGATCATGAACCCCTTGATCACGCGGTGGAACGCGAGTCCGTCGTAGAAGGCGCGCTTCGCCTTCTCGCTCGTGGCAGGGTCGGTGAACTCCTTCGTGCCGAGCGCCAGACCCATGAAGTTCTCGACCGTCTTCGGGGCCTCCTTTTGAAACAGTTCCACGACGATCTTGCCCTTCGTCGTCTCGATCGTCAGCATCGGATCGCCGGGCGTCTCGGCGGAGGGGACTCCTTCGTCGGCCCGAGCGGCCAGCGGGAGGGCGAGCAGAATGACGGCGGCGAGGAGCCTGAACGGTCTCGGCATGGGGAGTCCTCTCGTAGTCCGCGCGCGATGGTCGCGGCGGAACACATGAGGCCCGGGATTCTCGGTCCGGATCAGGGCCGCGTCATCGGTCCGCGGGCCGAACGACGGCCGGAACCCGGGTCGCCGGGGAGACGGGCACGCAGCGCTGGCTCACCACGTAGGTCCTCCAGCACGGCTTGAACCGGTTGGAGGAGGTCTGGCACCCCGCCGAGGCGGCGGCCGCCGCGACGAGGAGCGCGAGGAGCATGCGACGCATTGGAACCCTCCCTGGCGGCGCCGAAGGTAGCCACCCAGGTCCGTGCTGTCCATTCCGCGGGTCCATGGGTACCGGGCAGGTCGGGGAGACCGAGATCCCCCCGGCCCACCCCTGCCTCACGGCGGGCGGCGCGGCACGTCGGGGTCTCTCCCGGAGCCCCCGCCCGCGCCCGACGCGTCGGGGACATGCGGCGCGGTCCGCGAACCCTGGGAACGCGAAGGCTCCTCGTCCCGCATGCGCGCGCGCTCGGCTCGAAGGGCGAACCAGCTCTGGAGCCAGGCCGCGAGACGCGTCGGGTCGCGCGCCTCGAGATGGGGAATGCGGATCCGGTGCTCGGTCACGAACGTCCCGCCGTCGCATCGTTCGAAGCGGGCCGAGATCGGTCCTCGGGCGCGCTCGCTCGTCGGCGGGCGGGCGGCCCTCGGCAAGGCGGTCGGTCCGACGCGCCCTCCGGCGGCGGCCGACGAGTCCGGTCGCGAGCCCGGACCCGACGCGGGCCCGGGGGCGACGTCGTCCACGGACGCGTCCTGAACCGGGCTCATCGCATCTCCACCCGGACCTGCCAACGACCCCGCTGCCGGCCCGGCCGCGCTCGACCCGGCCACTTCCTCCGCCGACCGCTTCCTCGCCCGGTCCGCGCGTTCGCGCCGAGCCTCCGCGTCTCCCGCGTACGGTCGCTCGACCTCGCTCCATTGGGCGGTGGGCCCACCCAAGCGGTACTGGAAGCCCGGGTCGTACGCCGGCCCCAGGATCTGCACCATGCCCATGGCCTCGAGCTCGTTGTGGATCCAGCACTGCAAGACGAGCTCGTCGGCCGTGTTCCCGCCGCCCTCGCTGTAGCGGCGGATGTGCCCGAGGTGGAACGGACCGGGGCAAGTGCACCCCGGGTGGATGCAGCGGTAGCCGTCGCGTTCGATCACCTCGCGCTTGTCCCTCGCGGTGACGTGCCGGCTGTGCGTGCCCGTCGCAACGACCTTCCTCTCGCGCAACGGCGGACGCGCCGGATCGTGACGATCGAGAAACTCCCGGCACAGAGTCTGCACGAGCTCGTCCTCCGTGATCGCGCGCTTCCGCATATGGCGAAGCACGCGTTTCGCGCGGTGGAACGTCTCGAGGGTCTTCTCCGAGAGGAGCACCGAGATCCGCACCATCGTGGTGCCCGACTGGAGCTCCGCCCGGACCTGACGGACGAGGTCGGCGAAGTCGCGTGGCGCGGTCTGGCAGGCCAGCTCGAGCCAACCCTCGGCCGGTCGCGACGCGTCCGGAGGGAGCTCTCCGACCGGGCTCAGCGCGAGATGGAGCGACGAAGCCGACTCGAGCGGGAGCCTCCCCTCGAGGAAGGCCGCCTCCGCCGCGGGGAGCGTTCTCACGAGGTGGCCGAGACGGACCAGGTCGTGCGTCTCGCGCGGGCCGAGACCGCAGCGCAGCGCGTACTCCTCGAGCCCGGCCGCGCCGGCCGTCCGGTGGTGCCGGACCGCATCCAGCCGGGCCAGGAGGCGCGCTTGCCGCATCTGGAACCGCCGGCCGCCGCGGATCGCACGCGGCAGCGCCGCGGCGGCTTCCTCGTCCCGTCGCGCGCCTTCGAGCGGGTTGGACCAGTGGGACGGACGACGCATGACGAACAAGAAGAGAACACGAAGGGGGGACAGCCCCACGAGCCCGGATTCTCGCGCCCGGAGCGCCACCCGCTCCCGCCTCGCGGTGCCCCCCCGTCCCCGCCACCACGCCGGGGGCAGCATCCCGGGCCGACCCGGGCCGACCCGGGCCGACCCGGGCCCGGCATGGCCGCATGCCGCGCCGCCGCCGCGCACGCGGGGCGCGGCGCCCCCCACGCGCGGGTCACCGCGTGAGGCGGAGCACCTCGAGCCGGTCCGGAAGGACCGTGGCCCTCGCGTCGGCGAACCGCGCGCCGCCGAGGCGCACCTCGAAGGAGACGCGGCCCGCCGGGAAGGGGCCGAGGATCGTCCCCGCGTCCACCTCCATCTCCACGCCCGGCTCGAGGGGCTGGAGCTCCCCGTCCTCCTGACGCCACGCGAAGAACGGCGCGCCGTCGACGCGGCGGACGCGGAGCCGGCCGAGGTGCGCCGACGTCACCGTCTCGGGCGCGACGAGGAGGAGGCCCCCCGGCTCGACCGACACGTCGATCCCGTGCGAGAACGGTCCCGCGAAGGGCCCCCCCGCGCGCCACGGTCCCTGTCGGGCGACCACGAGGCGGGCGTCCCTCCACTCGACCTCGGGCGACGCGTCCGGGGCCGGGTCGAAGCCGGTGCTCTCGACCGTCGTCTCGGCGCCCACCTCCTCCGTCACGAGCGCCGCGACCACCACCTCCCGTCCAGGCTGGCCTCGGCTCTCCACGGTTCCCCGAACGCGGAGCGGGAAGTCGGGGACGTTCGCGTATGGGGCGTAGCGGTCGGGGATCGCGACGAGGTCGACCGCGAGGTCCGTGGTCTCTCCGGGCGCGATGCGTACGCCGTCCACGTGGCCGTCGGCGACGAACTGTCCCGTCCACGCGAGCCGGTACGTTCCCGGGTCCGCGGCGAGGACGACGGACCCGGCCGCGTCCGGAATCACCGCGCACCAGACGAGCGGCCCGTCGGGCGCCGTCAGGGAACGGAGGGACGGTGCGACGCCGTGGGGCCCTCCCTCGGATCCGACCCGGAAGCGCACGCGGACGTGACCGAGGTGCACGAGACACAACCGCACCGTCTCGCCGGCCTCGACATCCTTCGACTCCGCGACGAGTCTCCACCACGGGGCCTCGCCGGACTTGGGATCGAGCCAGGCCTGGGCGCGGAGCGGCCGCCCGCCCTCGATCGGGGGCGAGGCCCCGGCGGTCTCGCCGAGCTCGGTCGACCACGCGACCGGCGCGCGCTGGCCGCGCCCGGGAAGCGACACGGGCTCCCCCTGTCCGGCGATCCGGACGTGGACGGACGGGAGCCGAGCGGGGGCGCCCACGATCTCGACGTGCACGGGCGCCGCGCCGGGCGCGGACAGCCGGACGTGCGCCTCGCCGCCCTCGTCCACGACCACGTCCTCCAGGAGCACGGCACCGAGGTCGCACACGAAGCCCACGTCCCAGCGACCCGCGGCGGGGAGCGGGAGACGCCACGGGCCGTCACCCTCGGCGTCCACCGTCGGCGCCGCCTCGAAGCCCCGAGCGCCCCGGGCTCCCGCCGGCAGCGCGTACACCCGTCCGCCCCGCGCGCGCCACCCGCCCGGGTACCCGAGCGAGACGACCACCCAGGCCGACGGGGCGCCGAGGAGGGGGCGGCCCCGTGGCGTCGGCGCGCCGTCCGGGAGCCCGGCGACGCCCGCCTCGGCCGCGCGCCCCTCGGACGCGGCCGGAGCCGGCGCGGGAGGCGCCGGCGCGAGCGTGGCCGGGGGCACGGTGGGGCCCGCGCGCGCTCGCGAGGCCTTCGGGATCCCGGCGCCCGTCGCGGCCCTCGGACCCGACCCGGGCGCGAGGGCCCCCCCGGGCCGTTCGCGGGCGACGGCCCACCCCAGGACGAAGGCGCACGCGACCGACGCGACCCAGAGCAGCGCCCACCGAGCCGTCATGAGGGTCTTCCTCCTCCCCCTCGTCAACGCGAGCGAGCCGCTCTGGAACTTGCAGAGCCTTTGCGTCCGCGGCGACGGCTCGGCGATATCGTCGCCTTCGTCGCCTCGCGGAGGAAGTCGTGATGAGGAACCCCGTTCTCCTTCGTGTCGCCGCGCTCGTCTTGCTCGCGTTGCTGCCGACGCTCGCGCCCGCCGCGCGCGCCGACGACGCCGAGACGCCTGCGAAGGCGGTGTCGCTGCCCGTGAAGGAGGTGACCGTCTTCAAGGACGGCCACGCGCTCCTGCTGCGCGCCGGAACGCTCCCGGTCGAGAAGGACGGCAACGTCGTGCTCCAACGCCTCCCCGCGCCCGTGCTCGGCACCTTCTGGCCCTTCGCCGACGAGGCGGGCGCGAAGCTCACGTCGGCCCGCGCGGGCCAGACGACGGTGCAGGTGGCGCACACGGCGACCGAGATCGTGGACCTCCTCCGTCTGAACGTCGGTGCCCAGGTCATCCCCACGGACGTGGACGGGCACTCGTTCCACGCGAAGGTCCTCTCCGTCCGGGGCAACACGATCCTCCTCCAGGACGACGAAGGCGTCCGCGTGATGCCCGTCGCGCGCATCCGCGAGGTCGTCTTCCGCGAAGAGCCGAAGTCGAGCCTCCCGGGCGAGGTGACCCAGGACCGGCTCACGCTCGGGCTCTCCTGGTCGGGGCCGCGGAAGGACGCCGCGACCGTCGGCTACCTCGCGCTGGAGAGCGGGCTCCGCTGGATCCCCTCCTACAAGGTGGACCTGCTCGACGGGGGGAAGGCCCACGTCCGACTCCAGGCCACGATCGTCGACGACCTGACGGACCTCGACGACGTGGACGTGGACCTCGTGATCGGCGTCCCGACCTTCGCGTTCTCCGACACGCTCGACCCCATCGCCCTGGGGGCCGCGGTGGCCCAGGTGGCGCAGCGCATGCCGCGGGGCTCCTACGCGGGCCAGATGCTCTCGAACGCCATCCAAACGCAGGTCGAGCGGCGGCGAGACGAGGGCGCCGCGGAGGCCCCCACGCCGCCCGAGGTACTCGGATCCGCGCAGAACGAGGACCTGTACGTGTTCCACGTCGCGCACGTGACGGTAGGCAAGGGCGAGCGCCTCGTCGTCCCCGTGTCCGACGTGACGCTCTCGTACTCGGACGTCTACACGCTCGACGCGCCCTTCTCGCCGCCGCCCGAGGTCTGGCCCCAGATCGCGCAGCAGGTCTACCGGAACCAGGAGCAGCTCGAGCTGCTCCGGCTCGAGGCCGCGCCGAAGGTGGTGCACCAGGCCCGGATCCAGAACGACGGTCCGCACCCGCTCACCACCGCGCCGGCGCTCCTGTTTCGGAACGGGAAGGTCCTCGCGCAGGGCCTGATGACCTACACGAGCGCCGGGGGCTCGGTGGACCTCCCGATCACGACGGCCGTGGACGTCCACGTGAAGAAGAGCGATCGCGAGGCCGAGCGCAAGGTCGATGCGGTCCGCTGGCAGGGCGACACGTACGCGCGCGTGGACATGGAGGGGAAGCTCACGCTCACGAGCTACAAGAAGGAGGCCGTCCACCTCGAGGTCACCCGCTCCCTCCTCGGGCGCGCGACGAAGGCGACCCCCGACGCGACGATCGAGGGCGTGAACGCGATGGAGGAGGCGAGCTGGGCGCGCTGGCACCCGCCGACCTGGTGGGGTTGGTACGCGTGGCCCTACTGGTGGTACCACTTCAACAGCGTGAGCCAGGTACGCTGGGAGCTCGACTTGGAGCCCGGGACGTCGATCGACCTCCAGTACGCGTGGAGCTACTACTGGCGGTAGCCGGGTGTCGAGGGGGAGCGCCCGGAGGGCGCGTGGGGGGCCGGGACGCCGCGGGCCGGCGGCTCAGCCGGGCGGCGGGACCTCGTGTCGGCTCGCGAGCGCGTGCGCGACGCCGGGCGCGTCGGCCGCGTCGAACGTGCCGCCTTCCACGAGGTCTTTCCCGTGGACGGTGCCGTCGTCGTCGAGGGTAAGGACGAAGCGGATCCTCCGCCGGTCGGCGTACCGCATCTGCGCCGCGTGCTTCCGCTCCTCGGGGAAGACCTCGACCGCGTAGGACGCCCCGCGGAGCGCCGCGGCCAGAGCGAACGCTCGCGGAAGTCGCTCCGCGCCCGGGTGCGCGACCATCACGTCGCAGGGCGCGGGCTCCGACGAATCGCCCTCGCGGTCCTCGATCGCGGCGAGGAGGCGGTCGATCCCCACGGATCCCCCGACGCCCGGGAGGCGCTCCTTCGTGTAGAGGCCGGCGAGGTCGTCGTAGCGACCGCCGCCGCCGACGCTCCCGAAGTCGGAGCGGTCGGCGAGCGTCGCCTCGAAGACGATGCCCGTGTAGTAGTCCAGGCCACGCGCGATGCGCGGGTCGATGGTGAGTGTCCCGGGCTCGACGCCCCCAGCAACCGCCAGCACCCGTACGCGTCGGAGCGACTCGACGCCGGCCTCGCCGCGCAGGCTCCCCTCGACCGCCCGGCCGAGCGCGAGGAGCGTCTCGTCGTCGCTCGTGCCCGGCACCGCGAGGTCGAGCAGGCGTCGCGCATCCGCGCTCGGAAGCCCCGCCGCCGACATCTCGGCGAGGACCGCGTCGGCGCCCCGCTTGTCGAGCTTGTCGAGCGCGCGGAGCACGGGCACCGCGATCTCCGAGGCCCCGAGCCGATCGAGGAGCCCCTCGAGCACGCGCCGGTCGTTCACGCGGAGGTGCACCGCCCCCTCGTCGATCTCGCGGTATGCCGCGTCGAGCACCACGAGCATCTCGGCGTCGGCCGCCTCTCCCGTGGCGCCCACGAGGTCCGCGTCGCACTGCACGAACTCGCGGAAGCGACCCTTCTGCGGCCGCTCGCCGCGCCACACGGGCGCGACGTGGTAGCGCCGGAAGGGGAAGGCGAGCCGGCCGTGGTGCTCGGCCACGAACCGCGCGAGCGGGACGGTGAGGTCGAAGCGGAGCGCGACCCGGCGCCCGCCCGCGTCGTCGAAGGCGTAGAGCTGCTTGTCGCTCTCCTCGCCGCCCTTCCCCTCGAGGATCTCCGCGTACTCGAGCGCGGGCGTCTCGATGGGGAGGTACCCGAAGCGGCGGAACGCCGCGGTCGCGCGAGCGACCATCGACTCGCGACGCCGCGCGGGGCCGAAGAAGAGGTCGCGGAAGCCCTTCAGCGTGCGGGGCTCGATGCGGCTCATCGGCGGCGCCGTCCCTTCCGGCCGCGGGACGGATCGCCGGACCCGCCCAGGCCCGCCGCCCGGGCGACCCGGCCGTCGAGGACGCGGGCCTTCACCTTCTCGAGCGCGTCGCCCCACAGACCGTCCCGGGCCCGGAAGGGCACGGCCTCGCGCACGACCTCCATCACCCGACGGGAGGCGGGCGCGGGGGCGAGGCGCCGGAGGTCGATCGCCTGGCACGCCGCCATGATCTCGATGGTGAGCACGGTGGCCACGAGGTCGGCCGTCTCGCGCGCACGCCGCGCGGCGATGGTCGCCATGCTCACGTGGTCCTCGATGTTCGCGCCGGTGGGGATCGAGTCCGCGCTCGCAGGGAACGAGAGCGTCTTCGTCTCGCTGACGAGCGCGGCCGCGACGTACTGCGGGATCATGAACCCGCTGTGGAGCCCGCGCTTCGGGGCGAGGTAGGGGGGGAGACCCTCGTTCAGGAGGGGGTCCACGAGCGTGGCGACGCGGCGCTCGGCGATGCTCCCCAGCTCGTGGACGCACAGGCGCAGGTGGTCGGCGGCGAGGCCCAGGGGCTCTCCGTGGAAGTTCCCGCCGGAGAGGACGTCCTGGTCGAACACGAGCGGGTTGTCCGTGACGGCGTCGATCTCGCGCGTGAAGACCTCCCGCGCGTAGCGGATGCCGTCGGCCGCCGCGCCGTGCACCTGGGGGGCGCAGCGGATGCCGTACGCGTCCTGGGGCGCGCGGCGCTTGCCCGGGATCGCCTCGTGCGCGACGTCCACGAGCCGGCTCCCCTCGAGGACCGCGCGGATACGCGCTGCGCTCGCGATCTGGCCGGGATGCCCGCGTGCGGTCTGGATGCGCGCGTCGAGGGCGGCGGAGCGGCCCGCGAGGGCCTCTGTGGTGAGCGCCGCCGCGACGTCCGCCACGAGGAGCAGCGCCTCCGCCGACTCGAGCGCGAGGAGCGCGATCGCGAGCGTGATCTGCATCCCGTTCACGAGGGCGAGCCCCTCCTTGTACGAGAGGGCCACCGGCTCGAGGCCCGCGCGCGCGAGCGCGCGCTTCGCCGTCGTGGACCGGCCGCGGTGCCGCACGCGGCCCTCGCCGATCAGCGGCAGCGCCAGGTACGCGAGGGGGGCCAGGTCGCCGCTCGCGCCGACGCTCCCCCGGCTCGGCACCTCGGCGAGGACGTCCTCCTCGTAGAGGCGGGCCAGCGCCTCGAGTGTCGAGAGGCGCAGCCCCGAGCGGCCGTGTGCGAGCGCGTGCACGCGGAGCAGCAAGGCGAGGCGCACGGTCTCGTCGTCGAGGAGCGGACCCGCGCCGAACGCGTGGCTCCGGAGCAGGTTCTCCTGGAGGGCCTGCGCGTCGTCGGGACGGATCGGCGCGACCGCGTTGCTCCCGAAACCGGTCGTGACGCCGTAGATCCACGCGCCCTCGCGGACGGCCTGGCGGATCCGGGCCGCGGACGCGCGCACCGCGCGCTTCGCCCCCGGGGCGAGGTGGACGCGGCGGGGCCCCCGCGCCGCAGAGAGCGCTTCCTCGACCGCCAGGTGACCACCGAGCGTGATCGCGGGGCCCGCCATCGACTCGCCTCCCCCGGGCCGCTACGGCCCCGGGTCGTCCTCGACCAGGTGCTTCAGGCGCTCCTTGAACCACGCCTCGTCCACGGTGCCGGAGATCCGCACGCGCCGCACCACGAGCACGCCCGTGTTCGCGAACAGCCCGACCCGCGCCGCACCCATGCCCTTGCCGTCGTCCCCTCGCACCGTGCCCTTGAGGCTCACGTTCTCGCTCTTGCCGTGGAAACCGGCCTCCGCGCGATCCCCGGTGCGTGTGAGCTCGATCGTGCCGGACTGACCGTTCTCGAGCTTCACGGTCCCGCGCTCGGCGATCTTGATGTAGCCGACCGCGTCCGGGTCGGCCGTGGACCACGCGCCCTGGCCCATGAACCAGAGCACGTGGCCGGGGTTCTCGATGCGGTTCGCGGTCTTCTTGAGCCCGAAACGCCGGTTCGCGAGGCTCAGCACGATCGCCCGGAGCTCGTCGGCGTTCTCCACCGCGAGCGCGCCGACGTCGTGCGCCACCTCGACGTCGACGTCCGCCTCGAGGTGGACGTCCGGAGACCACACGAAGAGGTGGAAGAGGCCGCTCGTCCCGGTGAGCCGTACGGTCCCGTGGTCGAGCGTTCCGCCCATCGGCTGCTCGCTCGGGAAGGGCTGCTCGATCGAGAAGTCCTGCTCTACGACGCGGGGGTCGTCGAACCCGTACTCGACCTCGATCTTCCCGTGCTTGGTATGCGCGGGGACCGAGAGGAGCGCCGCCGCGCCCTCCGCACCGACCTTCGCTGCGTAGCGTCCCGCGGAGATCGCGCGCTTGTTGTGCCGGTACGCGTCGGTGTTCCCGTGCGTCATGATGAGAACCGTGTAGGCCTGGAACGCGTCGGCGTAGCGCCCGGCGACGAGGGCGTCGTGCGCGGCCTTCCACGCCGCCACGGTCTGGGCCTCCTCGGGCTCGGTTGCCGGCGCGGGGGGCGTGGGCGCGGCCCCGTCCGGTGGGGCGGCGCTCGGCGTCGGGGGCGTCGTGCCGGGGCCGGTGGGACCGGGGCCCGGGCCGGGGGCGGGCGGGGGACCGGGCACCGGCCCCGGCGACGGGCCCGGGCCGCCGGAGCCCGGGGGGTTCGAGAGCGGCGCGTGGCCCTGGCTCTGCATCAGGTCGAGCGCGCGCTCCATCAGGTCGGTGATCTCCGCGGCGAGGTCGGGCGGGAACTCCGGCCCCGCCGCGAGGAGCTCGCGGTGGACCCCGCGCGGGTCCGACGCGACACGCGGGCCGACCCGCCTCAGGAGGTCGTCCAGCGCGCGCCGGGCGGCGTCGCGCACGCCCTTCTTGACCTGCTCGATTCGGCGCCCCGACTCGGTCGCCCCGTAGATCCGCTCGTACTCGCGGATCTTCGCGAGCGCCGTGTTGAAGCGATTCTGTGGGACGAGCGCGCCGACGTCCTTCTCGAGCTGGTCGAGCCGGGCCTGAGCGGCGCGTTCCACGATCTCGCGGATGTGCGCCTGCGCCCGGCCCGCCTCGGGACGGTCGGGCCACGCCCGCACGAAGTCGTGCCAGCGGGCGATCAGCCGGTCGGGGTCGTCGGGGTGTTCGTTCTCCCACTGGAGGACCTGGTCGTACGCCTTGCCCGCCGCGTCCTTGTCGTGCGCCGGCCCGGGGAGGGGCTCGGGCGGGGGCGGGATGGACACCACGACCTTCTCCCCCTCCTTCAGCTGCGAGAGGAGGTTCACGGCCAGGGCGACCGCCGCGAGGAGGGCCAGTCCGCCGGCCAGCCCGATTGCGTGGACCCACCACGGGCGCCGGAAGAGCGGGCCTCGGCCGCGCGGGCGCTGGCCCTCGTCCGGCGGGGCCGTCACGTCGGTCCGGGCCGGGGCGGCGGGCGCGAGGCCCCGGACCTGGAGGACCTCCGCGCCGATCTCCACCCGGTCGCCGTCCTCGAGCACGCGGTCACCCGCGGGCTCGCCGTTCACCCGGGGCTCCGCCTCGCCCGGGAGCGGCCGCGCGACGAGGCCGCGCTCGGTGGCCGAGAGCACGACGACGGCCCGCGGGAACGGGTTCGGGGCCGCCGTCAGGCCGCCGCGCGGTCCGGGGCCCACGTACGTCGTGTCCTCGAGGACGTCGTACGCGACGAGACCGAGCGGCGACGGCAGCAGGATCTCGGCGCGGCGCCGCTTCGACATGTACGCTTCCCGTGGGAACCGAGGCATCCTACGGGCCGTCGAAGGACGACGAAACGATGGACGGGAACGCCGCCACGAACCCCGAGCCCGCGCCCGCGCCCCCGGGGGCGCCCGCCTCGACGGCCGGAGCCGAGACCGCGGCCTGGATCGGCATCGCGTGGCTCCTCGTGGTCGCCGCCTCGGCGGTCGCCGTGTACCTCGCGGGCCCCACCGTCGCCCACACGCTGGACCTGTTGGGGCGGTAGGCGCCGCGGGACACCCGCGACCGGTCGGTGCGACCCGTGTAACCGGCGGGGCCGGCCGCGCGATGTCGTGTCGTGATCGCGGTCCGCGCCCCCCTCGCGCTCGCCGAGGCCCTCCTCGACGCCTTCCTGCCGCCGCGCTGCGCGCTCTGCCGCGCCGTCCACTGGGACCCGACCTCCCTCTGTCCCCCGTGCGCGGCCCGGCTGCCCCCCGCGTCGGTGCGCTGCCCCGCGTGCGGTCGCCAGACGGGGCCCTACGCCGCGCGCGCGCCCTGCGGCCGTTGCCGGGCCGAGGACCTGCGTCTCGACGGCGTGGTCGCCGCCTGGCCCTACGAGGCGGCGGCGCGCGAGCTCGTGCTCGCGTTGAAGTTCAAGGGTCGCCTCGGCGCCGCGGAGGTGCTCGGCCGCGGGATCGCGGACGCCGCCGAGTCGCGCGACGTGCCCGGCGACCTCGTCGTCCCGGTCCCCCTGTCGCGCCGCCGCCACCGGCGTCGCGGCTTCGATCAGGCGCTCCTCGTGGCGAGCGTCGTGGCGAAGGAGCTCGACCTGCCGTGGGATCCCCACGCGCTCCTCCGCGTGCGGGACGTTCCGCCGCAGACCTCCCTCGCAGGCGGGCGCCGGCGGCGATCTCCCCGTGGGGCCTTCCGCGCGGACCGGGCGCGCGTCCGCTCCCGGTCCGTTCTCCTCGTGGACGACGTCCTGACGACGGGCGCCACCGCCCGCGCCGCGGCCGTGGCGCTCCGGCGCGCGGGGGCGCAAAGCGTCGTCGCCGCGGTCGCCGCGCGCACCGAGGGCGGGGGGGCGGCCGGGGCACGCGTCCCGGGTCCCGCCGGGGTCCCGGCTTGGAAGGGGCTCGCCCCGAGGCATGCTCTCCTCGTGAACGAAGAGGCACCCGTCATCGAGGTGAGCGCGAGATTCGCCGACGAGGTCGTCGCCGGCGAGGCCGCCGACGCGCTGAATCGCTGGTTCCGGTGGATCCTCGATGGCTCCCCTGCGCCCGTCCCCCTCTTCTTCGAGCCCATGGGGGTTGCCTCCGCCGATTGGGCGTGGTCGCTCGAGGACGACGTGGACTGGCAGATCGGACCGCGCGCGCGCGCGGTCGGCGACGAGGTCCGGGTCGCGCTCGAGACCCACGACACGCACCTTCGCCTGTCCGGCCTGCTCCGCGCCCTCGGCGCCCGTGCACCGCGCGTCACGCGCGCCTGAGCGGGGCGGGCCGCGGACAGGGCGATCACTTCGGCAGGAGTCCCTTGAGGCGGTCGAGGGGGCTCTTGTCGCCCTTCCCTCCGCCGAGGAGCCCTTCGAGCGCCCCCTTCGCTAGATCCTCGGCCTTGAGGCCGGGCACGACGCGCGGCGACGAGAGCGTGCCCTGGACGCCGAGCGGGATCGTCGCGGAGGGGAGCACGCGACGCAGTCGCTCGCCGGGCGTGCCGAGGAGCGTGACCGGGACCTCGAGCGCGACCTGCTCCGCGAAGGCGACCCGCCCCGAGAAGCCGACCACGACCTGGTCGCCCGTGAGGCGCCCGTTCGAGACGTACACGACCTGGTCTCTCACCTCGAACCAGGAGTCGAGCTTCTGGAACGCGACCGCGTGCGCGAGCCCGTCGAGCTCCTTCCCGACCTCGGGGACCGCGCGCTCCAGCGCCCGCCCGACGTCGCCGAGGCCGCCCGCGGCGGCGCGGAAGAGCGTCGACTCGGCGATCGCGCCGTCCGTCATGTGGAGCTCGCCCTTGCCGGCGACCGTCCTCGTGAGCGCGTCGCCCCCGAGATCCGAGGCGGCGAGGTCGGCGTTCGCGTCGAGCCGGCCCGACAGGACGCGCGCGGAGGCGCCCGCGGGGAGGATCGTCGGCACGAGATAGAGGAGCGAACGGCCGGGGCCTCGTCCCGTGACGAGAGACGACGTGTCGATCGACCGCGCCACGAGGTGCGCGGTCCACGGCGTCTTGTCGCTCCCGGGTCGGAGCCCGAGGTCGAGCGAGAGGGTCCCGCCGTTCACGCCGGTTCGCACGGCGACCGCGAGCGGGTCGGACGCACCCTTCCGAGCGATCTCCAGGGTCGGCGTGTCGAGCGAGAGGCCGCCGGTCGAGTACGAGCCGGGGCGCAGCTTCCCGTTCACGAGGAGGGACGCGCCGCCCGCGGCGAGCGGGCCCTGTACGGCGAGCGAGCCGTCGATCGTCCCGCGGCCCCGGAGGTCGGCGTAGTCCGGCCCGAGGAGACGCGCGAGCGCGGTCCCCAGCCGCCCGGCGTCCCCCCCGAGCGTCAGCGTCGCGTCCACCGACCGCGCGCCGCCGGTCTCCTCCAGCCCGCCCTTCGCGTCGAGGAGGACGCCGAGCGCCTCCGCGTGCAGCCCCGTGACCCTCGCGCCGCCGCCGTCCGCGAGGTCGATCGCGCCCTTCGCGGCGGCGTGCGCTTCCCGAAGGATCTCGCGACCGCTCGCGTCGGTCAGCGAGAGATCCTCGATCGCCAGGTCGAACGTCGCGGCGCGCGTGCCGCCCTTCGGCACCACGTCCGCGTCGAGGGTGACGCGCCCCGCGAGGCGCTGCCGGGCCTCGAGCCCCAGGAGCGGGCCCACGAGCGACCGCGCCCGCTCGAGGTCGCCCCGCGCCCGCACGTGCGCGCCGAGGAGCGCGGAGCCCTTCGCGTGGGCCTCGCCGTCCAGGTCGAGACCCAGTCCGGAGAGGCTCGGCACGACGACGTCCACGGCGTCGTCCTTCATCGTGAGGTTCGCCTTGCCGGTGAGCGAGGCGGGCGCGAGGCCCGCGCCTCCGAGCGAGGCGGGCAGGACGAGTTGGTCGCCGAGGAGGCCCAGGTTCACGCCGCCCGCGCCGTCCCGGAGGTCCGCCCTCGCCTGGAGCGTCAGCGTCCCCGCGAGCCGGTCGTCTGGACCGAGCCCGAGGAGGCCGCCGGCCGCCGACGCGAGGCCCGCGAGGTCGAGGCGCGCCGCGGCGACGCCCGCCAGGTGGACGTGCGCGTCGTCCACGGTCATCTCGAGGGGCGCCTCGTTCGCGACGTTCGAGAGCGTGAAGAACGACGCGCTCGCGCGACCGAGACGCAACACGGTCGCGCCACCCGCGTCGTCCGCGCCGGCCTTCGCGCTGCCGTCCGCGCCCGGACCCGCGGCACGGCGGGCCGAGACCTGGAGCACGATCTCCTTCTCGCGGTGGCCGTTCGGCGAGATCGGGCCCTTCGGGAGAACGACGTCGGCGAGCGAGAGCGACGCGTCGCCCGCGTTCGCGGCGCCGCCCTCGAGGAGGTCGAGGGCGAGGGAGAGGCGACCGACCTCGACGGGTTGGCCGCCCGGAGTCGTGAGACGGAGCCCGTTGCCGTCCACCGTGGCCTGGCCCGAGACCCGGCCGTCGGCGGTCGCCCGGAGGTCGGCCGTCGCCGCGAGGTCTCCCGCGAGGTCCTCGACGCCGGTCGCCGCGCCGACGAGACCCCGCAGGCGCGCGAGGTCCAGCGGCGGGACGCGGACCACGACGGGCCCCGGGCCCTGTGCGGGGAGGCGCGCATCGACCTCGATCTTGGCGTCCTGGCCCCCGCGTCCCGCCCCGACGGCGACGCCCGAGAAGCGCGCCGCGAGGTCGCCCTTCGGCGAGAGCTCCAGGCGCGCGGCGAGGTCCCGGACCTCCTCGGCCCCCTCCGGGCCGCGCGCGCGCACGCGGCCGTCCTCCACCTCGAGGACCAGGTGGAGCGGCTTCGAGGCCGACGACGGCGCGTCCGCGTCCTGGCGCGGAAGGAGGCCCTCCGTGTTGCGGCGTCCCCGGCCGTCCTGCAGCAACGTGACCCACGGCGAGACCACCTTCACGTGGACGGAGACGTCGCCGGACAGGAGGCCCAGGAGGTTCACGTCGAGGTGGACCCGGCGGACCGTCGCGAGCGGTTCGTCGAAGCCCTCGGGGCTCGCGACCCGGATCCCCTGAAGCTCGAGGCCCGAGGTCCAGAACCCCGAGGCCTTCTCCAGGTGGACCTCGCGGCCGAGCGCCGCCGACGCGCGACTCGCCACGAGGTTCCGCACGAAGGGCAGCGCGAGCGCGAACGGCGAGAGGACGAGCAGCACGACGAAGACGCCGGCCAGGACGAGGAGCCAGCGGACCACGCGGCGGAACCGCGACGTCCTGACCCGGCGCGGCTCGGTCGAGGGGGCGTCGGGCATCGGAGCCTCCCATCCGGGCCGGGGCGCGCTCGCGAAGGGGCGCCGGCGTTGGCCCAACGCCCCCAGCGTAGGGGGGCCCACGGGGCGCGCCGCGCGGCGTCCGAGCCCCGTCGTGGGGCCCACTCCGTCGGCCGTCACGCGTCGGGGGAGGCGACCTCCGGCTCGACGCCCGCGTCCGCCGGGCGGGCGCCGGGCGTAGCCGTCGGCGGGCCGTGCGGGCCCGACGTGCCCGGGTCGCTCGACGGGCCCGGGGCGAGCCGGCGCTCGAGCAGGGAGAGCCCCCACGCGGCGACGAGCCCGAGGAGGAGGAACCCGACCACCGCCGGCACACCGTCGCCGACGGAGACGTTCTCGAACGACCCGGCCTTCGGGTCGTATCCCGACTTCCACGGCCAGAGCGCGCGGAGCGAGCCGGCCATGAGCCCGGTAAGCACCGCGAGCGTCGCGTCGTGGTGTCGCCGGAGGAGGTGGCGCAGGAACGGCACGAAGAGCGCGACCCCGACGACCACGCCCACGACGAACACGAGGAGCGTTCCCACGTGGCGGTCGTGGACCGCGCCGGCGACGGTCGTGTACTGGCCGAGCACGACGAGGAGGAGCGATCCGCTGACGCCGGGCAGGAGCATCACCGCGACGGCGCCCGCGCCGCCGTAGAGCAGCGTCCACGTCGGGACCTCGCCGGCCGTGTGGGGGAGTCCCGCGAAGAGCGCGGCGAGCGCCGCGCCGAGGAGCGCGAGGGCCACGTGCCCCAGGCGCCGTCGGCCGATGCGTCGCCACGGCTCTCGCAAGCTCGCGACCACGAGCCCGAAGAAGAAGGCGTAGCAGAGCGGCGCGGTGGACGCGCGCCGGAGCCAGCCCGGGTGGTCCTCCGGCCCCACGAGGAGGCGCGTGCCGATGTAGTACGCGGCGAGGAGGCCGACCAGCAGCGGGACGAGGAAGGCGAGGGCGGAGCCGAGCCGCCGGCGCCCCTCGGCGTCGCGAGAGAGCGAGGGCAGTCTCACGACGCGCGAGAGCGCTGCGATCAGCCGGTCGTACACGCCGACCACCAGCGCGATCGTGCCCCCCGAGACGCCGGGCACCGCGTCGGCCGCGCCCATCAGGAACCCGGCGAGCGCCGCGAGGGGGGCCGGGAGGCGCGGGCACAGCGGGTCCGGTTCGTCGGGCGTCGGGGCGGTCACCCGCGTCTCTCTACCACGCCGTTCGACCCGCCCGGCGGGGCCGCCTCGATCGCCCGAAGGACCTACCGCTTCGGTGGGGACGCCCGTAGCATCGGTCGCCATGGCGAGGGAAGGCGATCGACGTCGGGCCGAGCGACACGCCGTCAACGTCGCCGGGGAGCTCTGTCTCTCCGGCGGACGGCGCATCTCGGTCCGCATCGTGAACCTGGGTCGGCTCGGCGCCCTCGTCCAGATCGGCGACCTGGAGGAGGCCGTGCTCGAGGGGGAGCGCGCGGTCCTGGTCCACCCGCTCGTCTCCGACGGGGCCACGCTGGCGGAGCTCGGGCGCACGGCGGGGGTGATCCTCAGGGTCGAGCTCGACTTCGCCACCGAGGGCGTTTCCCGCCACGTCGCGGTCTTCTTCGACGACGGCCCGCCGCCCGCCGGCTGCCCCGGCTCGCTCCACGCCCGGGCCGACGAGGAGGAGTAGGACCCGCCGCGGGGCCTACGCGCCGTCGAGCGGGGGACCCTCGCCCGCCGGGCGTGCATCGACCAGCGAGAGCTCGGCCGTCCGGGTGCCTCGCCACTCGTTCGTCATGGGGGTCACCACGAGGTCCAGCGCGCCCCCCGAGGCGGCGAGCTCCAGGTGCTCGGACTTCCGGAAGCCGACCACCCGGATCGCGCCCCCGGTCTGCTTGAGCGCGAAGGAGAGGTGCACGCCGTCGCTTCCCAGGAGGCGCGGGCGGCCGGCCACGGCCGCGCCCCGGACGAGGAAGAGGGGCTCCGGGTTCCCCTGACCGAACGGCGCGAGGCGACCGATCGACTCCACCACGTCGAGCGACCAGTCGTCGGCGCCGGCGACCGCGTCGATCTCGAGCGTGCGGGCGGGCACGCGCGCGCCCGTCTGCTCCCGCACCGCTTCCTCGAAGGCGTCCGCGAAGCGCTCGACCTCGCGCCGGTCGATCTCGAGGCCCGCCGCGGCGGCGTGCCCGCCGTAGCGCGAGAGGTGCGCGTCGCAGCGCACGAGCGCATCGTGCAGGTTCACGTGCGACGGCGTGCGGCACGACCCGCGGCCCTCGCGTCCGTCGAAGCCGATCACGACCGTCGGGCGCTGGTGCGCGTCCACGAGCCGCGCGGCGACGATCCCGATGACGCCACGGTGCCAGCCCTCGCCGTGGACGACGAGGCTCCTCCGCTCGTCGCCCTCGAGGAGACGGCCCGCCTGCTCGAGGGCCGGTCCGAGCACCGTCTTCTCGACGCGCCGCCGTTCGGCGTTGGCGTCCGAGAGGCGCCGCGCGATTCCCCGCGCAGTCGCGTCGTCCGACGCGGTCAGGAGGTCCACGACCAGGTCGGGCCGCGCGACGCGACCCGCCGCGTTCAGGCGCGGCGCGATCTTGAACGCCACGTCCTCCGTCGTGAGCGGGAGCGCTCCGAGTCGCGCCGACTCGAGCAGCGCGCGGATCCCCGGGTGCTCGG
This sequence comes from uncultured Planctomycetota bacterium, assembly GCA_963752285.1. Taxonomy (GTDB): domain Bacteria; phylum Planctomycetota; class PLA2; order PLA2; family JAEUHO01; genus CAVVXN01. The sequence goes on along the minus strand of CAVVXN010000005.1, from coordinate 1,709,880 downwards.
AGCCCCGCAGCGCGGCGAGCCCCGCCGTCACGAGGATGCGGTTCTCGTCGCGGAGCGAGACGACGTCGGAGATCGTCGCGAGCGCGACGAGCCCGACGGCGTCGCGGAGGAACGCGCGGAGCCGCTCGACCCCGTCGGGCCTCGCCGCCGCGCGGAGGCGCTCCGCGACCGCCCACGCGAGCTTGAACGCGAGCGCGCATCCGCAGAGGTCCCGGCCCTGGCCGTTCGCGTCCGCGCGCTGCGGGTCGAGGACCGCGTAGGCGGGGGGGAGCGCGGCGCCGGGCAGGTGGTGGTCGGTCACGACGACGTCCAGCCCTCGCGCGACGGCGTGGCCGATCGCCTCGTGGGCGCTGACCCCGTTGTCCACCGTGATCACGACCCGGGCGCCCCGGTCGGCGAGGCGGTCCACCGCGGCCACGGAGAGGCCGTAGCCGTCGCCCTGCCGGTCGGGCAGGCTCCACACGACGTCGGCGCCCGCGAGCGCGAGGAACCGGACGAGGAGCGCGGTTCCCGTCATGCCGTCCACGTCGTAGTCGCCGAAGACCGCGACGCGCTCTCCCCCCGCACGGCGTCCGCGACCCGGGCGGCGGCCCGGTCGGCGTCCACCAGGGCGGACGGCGGCGCGAGATCCTTGAGCCGCGGGAGGAGGAAGGCGCGCCCGCGCGCCTCGTCGCAAACGCCGCGGAGCCACAGGAGCCGGCCGACGAGCGGGGACACGCCGAGGGTCCGCGTCAGCGCCGGGATCTCCCGCGCCTCGGCCTCGGGCGGGATCCTCGCGAGGGACCAACGGGTCTCGACCGGGCGCACGGACCCTCCTCGACGCGAATCGCGCGCCGCCGACGTCGATCGACGAGGACCGTGGGTAGCATGGCCCCGCTCGAACCCGGGAAGGCTACCCACCCCCTCCGACCATGACCGCCACCGCCGTCCGTCGCGTCATCCTCGGCACCGCGGGTCACATCGACCACGGCAAGAGCTCCCTCGTCGAGCGCCTGACCGGCGAGCGCACGGACCGCCTGAAGGAGGAGCGCGAACGGGGGATGACGATCGACGTCGGGTACGCGGCGTTCGCGCTCGACGACGGGACCGAGGTCGGCCTCCTCGACGTGCCCGGCCACGAGCGGCTCGTCCGCACGATGGTGGCCGCCGCGACCGCCGTGGACCTGGTCCTGCTCGTCGTCGCGGCCGACGACGGCCCGATGCCGCAGACGCGCGAGCACGTCCAGATCCTGGACCTGCTCGGCGTCACGCGCGTCGTCGTCGCGATCACGAAGATCGACCTCGCGGACGAGGAGACGATCGAGATCGTGGAGGAGGAGACCCGGGACCTCCTCCAGCGGACGGGCATCCCCGCCGCGCCGATGGTGAGGGTCTCGAGCGCGACGGGCGAGGGCCTCGACCTCCTGCGGCGGTCCATCGCGGACGCGCTCCCTCCGGCCCGGGACACCGAGGCCGACGATCTTCGTGCGTTCCGCATGCCGATCCTGCGCGCGTTCGTCGCGGAGGGCCGGGGCGCGGTCGTGACCGGGATCCCGCTCGCGGGGCGGGTCCGCGAGGGCGACGGGGTCGAGATCCTGCCCCCGGGCTGGACCGGGCGCGTGCGCGGGATCGAGGTCCACAAGCGCGGTGCGGTCGAGGCGCGGCCGCACCGCCGCACGGCGCTGGCCCTCTCCGACGTCGCGGCCGGGAAGATCCGGCGCGGGATGGTCGTCTGCCAGGCCGGCGCCGTCCTGCCCGCCCGGCGGTTCGCGGTGCGTCTGCGCCTCCTCGCCGAGCAGGGCCCGCTCGAGGCCCGGTCCCGCGTCCGTTTCCACGTGGGCGCCGGGCAGTGGGAGGCTCGCCTCCACCTCCTCGAGGCGCGTGCGCTCGAGCCCGGGGGCACGACGATCGGCGAGCTCGAGACGTTCGAGGACGTCGTGGCGCTGCCCGGCGACCGCTTCGTCGTGCGCGCGGAGAACGCCTCGGCGACGCTCGGGGGCGGCGTCGTGGTCGCGGTGCTGCCCGCCCGCCTTCCCCGTCGGCGTACGGGCCTCGTCGCGGCGTTCCTCGAGCAGTCGGAGCACCTCGACGACCCGCGCGCGCTCCTCATGACCGAGCTCCGGCGCGCGGGCGAGGCGGGCGCGCGTCCGGCCGAGATCGCGCGCGCCACGGGGCTCCTCCCGCGGGCCCTCGAGGCGGCCGTCGAGGCGATGGTCCTCGCGGACGAGGCGCTCCGGCTCGGTCACGCGCGGGACCTGTGGATCCTCCGCTCCGCGTTCGACGAGGTGCGGCGGCGCCTGGAAGCGGGCGCGGCGAAGCTCCACGCGAAGGACGAGGCCCTCCGGCACCTCCCGGTCTCCCTGGTCAGGACCGCGGCCGGCCGGGTCTCTCCGGCGGTCCTCGACGCCGCGCTCGACGACCTCGTCGCCCGGGGCCGGCTCGTGCGCGAGGGGAAGGACGCGCTGCGCCTCGCGTCGCACGAGGCGTCCTTGTCGCCGGAGGACCAGCGCGAGGTGGACCAGCTCCGGGCCGCGCTCCGGCGCGGCGGCGCCCAGCCGCCCCTCGTGGAGGACCTGGAGGCCGACCTCGGGCTCTCGCGCCCGCGCGTGCTCCGGGCGCTCAAGATCCTCAAGACGCGGGGCGAGGCCTTCCAGGCGGGCGACCTGTGGTTCGACGGGGCGTGGGTCGAGTCGGCCAAGGAGCGCCTCGCCCGCCTCGCCCGGGAACGGGGCGGGTTCACGCCGTCCGACGCGCGCACGCTGCTCGGCTCGACCCGGAAGTGGGTGATCCCGCTGCTCGAGGCGTTCGACCGATCGGGCTTCACGCGCCGATCCGGGGACCGGCGCCAGATCCGCGCGTCGTCCTGAACGCGTCCTCGCCGCGCCCGGCCGGGCGGCCGCGGGGCCGTGCGATTCACGACAGTGCGTGGGCTGTGCAGGCTGAGGGTAGGATCTTCCGGATGGGCCGGATCGGGCCGCTCCGTCTGCTCCTCCTCCTCGCCGTCGGTCTCGTCGGCGTGCTCGCGTTCGTGGGAGCGGTGCGCGCGGGGGACGACGCGCCCGCCCGGCTCGACCGCGTCACGCTGAGGAACGGGAGCGTGTTCGAGGGGCGCATCGTCGAGGAGGGCCACGACGCGATCGTCCTCGCGCTCCCGTCCGAGACCGGCGGCGAGGGCCGCATGCGCCTCCCGCGCGACATGATCACCGAGGTCGTGCGCGGCTCGGAGTGCGGCCCCCCGCCCTCCCCCGAGACGGTGCGCGACGCGTGGTACCTGCTCCGCTCCGACGGGCGCACGGTGGGCACGCGCCACCTCGTGCTCCGACGGGTCCTCGGCGAGGGCCAGCCCGGGTGGCACCTCGAGGAGGAGGTCGTGACGTTCGGTCGCGGGCCCCACGTCCCCGAGATCCGGCGACTCCGGTCGGAGGACGTGGACCTCGCGTTCTTCCCGCGCGCGCTCCGGTTCCGCGAGGTGGACGAGGCGGCGCCCGGCACCGACGGCCCGCCCCGGTACGAGCGCGTCGCGACGGGGCCGGTGAAGGACGCGGTCTGGACCGTGCTCGTCCGCGACGGCGACCAGGGCACCCAGAAGAAGCTCGACGTGCCGTCCGGCGTCCGCGGTCGGCTCGGGACGCGCGAGCACCTCCTCCGCTCCCGCGAGGCGGGCGTCCGGGACGTCGCGTTCGTGGACGAGGAGCACGCCCGGCTCGCCACCGCGCGCGCGGGGTTCTCGTCGCTCGGCGTGAAGGGCCCCGACGGCGACGCCTGGGACGAGTTCGTGTGGGAGGAGGACGGCGTCCGGCTCGTCTCGCGGTTCCGCGAGGCCGAGGTGCTCGAGGAGTGGATCACCGAGGGCGTCGTGGCCGTGCCCGCCACGGCGGCGCAGGCGAAGGCGGCGTCGGAGGAGGCGCGCCGCGACGAGCAGGCGGGCGGCGCGGACCTCGTGCGGATCCCCGAGATCGGTCTGACGCTCCGCCTCCCGGGCGACACCTGGAAGGTCCAGCGGGTCGAGGGCGTCCCCGGCCAGACGGGCTCGCGTCGCGTCGCGTCGCTCGAGAGCCGGTTCTTCGTGGCCGACGTGCGCGTCGAGTGGGACCCGTCGGGCGCGCGCGCGGCGCCCGGCGCCGACGAGGCGGAGGCCCGCCTCCTCTCGCGGCTTCGGCTCGTCTGTCCCGATCTCGAGGTGCTCTCGGCCCGCGCCGACCTCGGGGAGGGGCTCCCGGTGGGCTGGAAGATGGTGCTCCGCGGCACCCTCCACGGCGAGAAGGTGCGCACCGTCGCGGTGGTGGTGGACCGCGGCGAGGGCCGCGTGGTGCTCCTCGCGGCGTGCCCCGACAGCGCGTGGGGCGAGGCCGGCACGTCGATCGAGCGTCTGCTCTCGTCGCTCAGGACGATGTGACGCGTGGCGACGCGGCAGGACCTCGAGCTCGCCCGTCGCCTGCTCCGGGTCGGCGTCCTCGACGAGACGACGCTCCGGGCCGCCCTGGAGGACCAGGGGCGCCAGCTCGAGGCGGGCCGGATCCACACGCTCGAGGAGGTTCTCTACCAGCGCGGCGACCTGCCGGCCGGCGCGCTCGCCCCGCTCCACGCGCCGCCGCCCCTCGATGCCCAGCCGTTCGCGGACTACCGCCTCGAGTCGTGGGTGGGCGAGGGCGGCATGGCGAACGTCTACGCCGCGACGTACCTCCCCAACGGGACGCCGGTCGCCGTGAAGGTGCTCGACCCGGTCCAGGCGCTCCGTCCCGACTACCGCGACCGCTTCTACCGCGAGGCCAACCTGCACGCCGCCCTCGACCACGAGAACGTGGTGGCGGGCTACGAGGTGGGCTGCCAGGGCGGATGGCACTTCTACTCGATGGACCTCGTGGACGGCGTGACGGTGCTCGAGGTGATCGAGCGCCGGGGGTTCCTTCGCAGCGACGAGGCGCTGTCCGTCGCGCTCCAGGCGGCGCGCGCGCTCTCCTACCTCCACGGGCTCGGCATGCTGCACCGCGACATCAAGCCGGGGAACATCATGGTCGAGGCGTCCGGGCTCGCGCGCCTGATCGACCTCGGTCTCGTGGGGAAGCAGGGCGTGGGCGGCGAGGGCGGCGAGGAGAGCCGCACGACGGTGGGCACGGTCGAGTACCTCTCCCCCGAGCAGGCGCGGGGTCGTGCCGACCTCGACGCGCGGAGCGACCTCTACAGCCTCGGGATCACGCTCTACCACATGGTGGTCGGCGAGGTTCCGTTCCACGGCGAGACCGACTACGAGGTGATGGCGAAGCAGATCCTGTCGAACGTGGACGCGCAGAAGATCAAGCAGCGGCGCGTCACGCCGGAGGTGTACTTCCTGATCGCGAAGCTCTCCGCGAAGGTGCGCGAAGAGCGCTACTTGAACGCGGACGAGGCGATCCGGACCATGGAGGGCTACCTCCCCGACGGCATCGTGCCCCTGGACCTCGGCACGCCGCCCTCGTCGCCGATCGCGGGCACGCAGCCGCACCATCCGTCGCCGCCGTCCGTCCAGCCGGTCCGGCCCGTGGCCGGCGGGGAACGCCGTCCGCCGTCGAGCGGCGCGCCCCGTCGGACGCGCAAGCGCTGGCGTTGAGCCACCGAGATGGCCGACGACGCGCCCCGGGACGAGGCATCCACGGAGGGTCCGGCGGCGGCCCCGGCCGGGGCCCGGTCCGGCGGGGACCCCGCGCGGCCCACGCCGTGGTTCGCGAACGGGCTCCGCTTCCGCTGCACGGCGTGCGGCGCCTGCTGCACCGGCGCGCCCGGCTACGTGTGGGTCGAGCCCGCGGAGATCGAGCGGATGGCGGAGGCGAAGGGGCTCTCGCGACGTCGCTTCGAGCGCCGTTACGTCCGTCGCGTCGGGCGCCGTCTCTCCCTGGTGGAGGGCGAGAACGGCGACTGCGTGATGCTCGGCGCGGACCGGCGGTGCACGGTGTACGAGGCGAAGCCGGTGCGGTGCTCGACGTTCCCCTTCTGGCCCGAGTCGCTGGGGGGGCCGGAGGCGTGGCAGGAGACGAGAGAGCGGTGCGAGGGTGTGGACCGGGGCGATCTCTACGGGCCGGACGAAATCCTCCGTCTCGCCGCGGGCGACCCCGAGCCGCTGCTTCGCCGCCAGGCGACCGCGGCCGACGAGACGTCGGGCCCCGACTGGGACGCGGCCCTCGAGGACCTCGACCGACTCTACCGCGAGCTCGAGGCGGAGCTCCCGCGCTACGGGTTCACGTGCGCGGCGAGTGGACGGTGTTGCGACTTCGACGCGTACGGCCACCGGCTCTACGTGACCACCCTCGAGGCCGAGCGCTTCTTCCGGCGGGCTCCCGAGGCGCGTGCGAACGAGGACCCGCGTCTCTGCCCGGCGTTCGGAAAGGACCGCCTGTGCCACGCGCGCGACGCCCGCATGCTCGGCTGCCGGACGTACCACTGCGGGCCGTACCCGGTCCGCCCCCCGGACGACGTGTACGAGCGCTACCTCGCCCGCCTGAAGGCGATCCACGATCGCCACCGGATCCCGTACGCGTATCGGGACGTCGTCCAGTGGGCGGCCGAGCGCCGCCCGGCCGCGCCGTCCACCTGAGCGCGTGGAGAGCGGCGACCGGGACGCGCGTCCGCGCCGGGTCAGGCGCGCTCGGCGGCGCGGATCGTGTTCTTGAGCAGCATCGCGATCGTCATCGGGCCGACGCCACCCGGGACCGGCGTGATGGCGCCCGCGACCTCCTTCACGGCCTCGAAGTCCACGTCGCCGACCAGTCGCGAGCCGCTCTTTCGGGTCGCGTCGGGGACGACGTTCGTCCCGACGTCGATCACGGTGGCGCCGGGCTTCACCCAGTCGGCCTTCACGAAGTGCGCCCGTCCGATCGCGGCGATCAACACGTCGGCGCTCCGGACGACCGCCGCGAGGTCCTTCGTCCGCGAGTGGCAGACGGTGACGGTGGCGTTCCGCTTCACGAGGAGCAGCGCGACGGGCATCCCGACGATGTTCGACCGGCCGAGCACGACGGCGTTCGCGCCCTCGAGCTCCGTGCCGCTCCGGTCGAGCAGCTCCAGCACGCCGTGCGGCGTGCACGGGACGAACGCGGGCTCGCGGCCCTTCATCGCGAGGGCCCCGATGTTGAGGGGGTGGAAGCCGTCCACGTCCTTCGCGAGGGGCACCGCGTCGAGGATCGTCTCCTCGTCCACCTGCTTCGGGAGGGGGAGCTGCACCAGGATCCCGTGGACGCGCGAGTCCGCGCCCAGGCGCCGCACGAGCGCGAGGACCGAGGCCTCGGTGGCGTCCGCCGGGAGCTCGTTGTGGAAGCTCTCGATCCCCGCCTCCGCGCAGGCCTTTCGCTTCATCGAGACGTACTTGTGCGAGGCGGGGTTGTCGCCGACGAGGACCGTCGCGAGCCCCGGAACGACGCCGCGCGCACGGAGCTTCTCGGCGGCCGTCTTGACCTCGGCGCGGACCGCGGCCCCGATCGCCGTGCCGTCGATGATGCGCGCGCTCATGTGGACCTCCCTCGTGCGCTCGCGCCGACCGGGCGCGGGCGGATCCGTCGGATCGCCCGATGCTACGTGCCGGGCGCCGTGGCTCCTCGTTCGGTCGGAGCGGTCGGACACGGTCGCGGTGACGGGCCGCGCCGGCCCGCGATCAGAAGAGACCGACGATGCGGCCCGTCGCGAGGTCCACGTCCACGCCGGAGAACGCCGGCTTCGACGGGAGCCCCGGCATCGTCATCATGTCGCCGCAGAGCGGGTACAGGAATCCCGCGCCGACGCTCGCGCGCACGTCGCGGATGGGGAGCACGAAGCCCTTCGGACGGCCCTTGAGCTTCGGGTCGTGGCTGAGGCTCAGGTGCGTCTTCGCCATGCAGATCGGCAGGTTCGCGTAGCCGAGGTCCGTGTAGCGCTTGATTTTCTTCTTCGCCTCGGGCAGGAGGTCGATGCCGTCCGCGCCGTACACGCGGCGCGCGATGGTCTCGATCTTCTCCTCGATGCTCACGTCGAGCGGGTACAGGAAGCGGAACGACTTCTCCTTCGCCGACGCCCGGTCCACGGCCTCGGCGAGGTCCACGGCGCCGCCGCCCCCCTGGGCCCAGACGTCGCACGCGACGGCGTCGTCCGCGCCGGCGTCACGCGCGATCTTCGCGAGCAGCGCGAGCTCCGCGTCCGTGTCGGTCCCGAACCGGTTCAGGGCGACCACCACCGGGACGCCGAAGAGCCGGGCGTTCTCGATGTGGGCCACGAGGTTCACGGAGCCCTTCTGGAGCGCCTCGAGGTTCTCCGACTGGAGCTCGGGCGGCAGCGGCTTCCCGGCGACCACCTTGCCGAGACCCCCGTGCATCTTGAGCGCGCGCACCGTGGCCACCAGCACCACGCAGTCGGGCACGAGCCCGCTCACGCGGCACTTGATGTCCATGAACTTCTCCATGCCGATGTCGGACCCGAAGCCCGACTCCGTCACGACGAACTCGCCGACGCGGAGCGCGATCCGGTCGGCCAGCACGCTCGAGTTGCCGTGGGCGATGTTCGCGAACGGTCCCGCGTGGACGAACGCGGGCGTGTGCTCCAGCGTCTGGAGCAGGTTCGGCATGAGCGCGTCCTTCAGGAGGACCGTCATGGCGCCCGCGACCTCCAGGTCCTCGGCGGTGACGGGTCGGCCGTCGCCCGTCGTGCCGATCACGATTCGCGCGAGGCGGCCCCTCAGGTCCGCGAGGTCCGTCGAGAGGGCCAGGATCGCCATCACCTCGGAGGCGACCGCGATGTCGAAGCCGCTCTCGCGGGGCCGTCCGTTGGCCTTCCCGCCGAGCCCGAGGACCACGGAGCGGAGCGCGCGGTCGTTCAGGTCCACGACGCGGGGCCACGTGATCGAGAACGGGTCGATCCCCAGCGCGTTCCCGTGGTGGATGTGGTTGTCGATCGCCGCCGAGAGGAGGTTGTGCGCGAGCGACACGGCGTGGATGTCGCCGGTCAGGTGGAGGTTGAAGTCCTCCATCGGGATCACCTGGCTGTACCCGCCCCCGGCCGCGCCTCCCTTGATGCCGAACGTGGGGCCCATGCTGGGCTGACGGATGCACGTCACGACCTTCTTGCCGATGCGGCCGAGTCCCTGCGAGAGGCCCACCGTCACCGTGGTCTTCCCCTCCCCGAGGGGGGTCGGGGTGATCGCGGTCACGTCCACGTACCGGCCGAGGGGCCGGTCGGCGAGGCGGTCCGCGACGTCGAGGTGCACCTTCGCCTTCGTGCGCCCGTAGAGCTCCAGGTCGTCCGCGGTGAGGCCCACCTTCCTGGCGATGTCGAGGATCGGGAGGACGGTCGCCTCCTGGGCGATCTCCAGGTCCGAGGGCACCGGGGTCCGAGGCTCGGGGTACGTGACGTCGGAACGGGACATGCCGGATCTCCAGGCCGCGCCAGGTTCGGGGCGGGTCCGGCAGCGTATCCCGCTCCCTCTGCCGGCCAAGCCCGACCCCGAGCGCTCGCCGGCCCGCACCGCGGGACGCGAGGCCCGGCCGGCGCGGGGCCGCGGGCGCCGCGGGCGCGGCGGGGACGTAGGACGGCCGCGGAACCGCCCCGCGTCCGGAGCGTCCAATGACGGGTCCCGGGAGGTCCGACATGCCGTCCGCGCCGAAGGTCTCGCTCGTCCTCGTCCTTTTCGCGTCGCTCGCCCTCGTCGCGGCGCCTCCCGCCCGCGCCGGCGGCATGCTCGTCGTCACGGATGCCGGTCCCGGGCCGACCCCGCCCGAGCCCCGGCGGCCCCTGCGCCCGCCCGAGCCGCGCCGCGAGCCGGTGGCGACGCCCCTCGTGTCGCTCGAAGGCCACCGCGTCCACGCCACCATCGACGGCCGCGTCGCGGACGTGACGGTGGAGCAGACGTTCAGGAGCCACGCGGACCGCGTACTCGAGGGGAGCTACCTCTTCCCGCTGCCCGAGGGCGCGGCCGTCCAGAAGTTCCAGATGACGATGGGCGGGAAGATGGTCGCCGGCGAGGTCGTCGAGGCCGACGAGGCGCGGCGCATCTACCAGGAGATCGTCAACCGCCGGCGGGACCCGGGTCTCCTCGAGTACGTCGGGCGCGGGCTCTTCCGCGCGCGGGTCTTCCCGATCGAGCCGCGCCAGGACCTGACGATCCGTCTCTCGTTCCAGCAGATCCTGCCGGAGGACGCGGGCACGCTCGAGTTCCGCTATCCCCTCGCGACGGACCGCTTCCACGCCGAGCCCGTCGCCAACGTGCTCGTCGACGTGAAGATACGGAGCGACGTGGACTTGAAGGCCATCTACTCCCCCTCGCACGACGTCGCCGTGGTGCGCGACGGGAACCGGAAGGCCGAGGTCTCCTACGAGCGGTCGGGGCGGCGCCAGGAGCAGGACTTCCTCCTCTACGTCGGTCGAAGTCCCGAGGACGTCGGCTTCTCGCTCGTCTCGAACCGCGGGGCCGGCGAGGACGGCACGTTCCTCGCCGTGTTCGCGCCCAAGACGAGCGTCACGGACGCGGAGCGCGCGCCGAAGGACGTCGTGTACGTGCTCGACACCTCGGGGTCGATGGCTCAGGACGGTAAGCTCGACCAGGCGCGCCGCGCGCTCGCGTACGGGATCCGCACGCTCCGCCCCGGGGACCGCCTGAACGTCATCGCGTTCGCCACCCAGGTCCGACCGTTCCGCGACGGCGTCGTGGACGCCACGCCCGAGGTCCGGGCGGCGGCGATCCGCTGGATCGACGAGCTCGAGCCCGCGGGCGGGACGAACATCGAGGGTGCCCTCCAGGCCGCCCTGGCCGCGGGCCGGGGCGACCGGCTCCGCCTCGTGGTGTTCCTGACCGACGGCCGGCCGACCATCGGATCGCGCGACCCGGACGCCATCGCCCGCCTGGCCGAGACGAAGGGCGACCAGCCGGTGCGCGTGTTCACGTTCGGCGTCGGCTACGACCTGGACGTGCGCCTCCTCGACCGCATCGCCGAGGCCACGCACGCGGCCCGCGACTACGTGACGCCGGGCGAGGACCTGGAGCTCGCGACGAGCCGGTTCTTCCGAAAGGTGAGCGAGCCCGTGCTGACGGACGTCGAGCTCGACCTCGGCTCGGGCGTGTACGACGTGTACCCCTCGCGGCTGCCCGACCTCTTCGCCGGCGAGCAGGTCGTCGTCCTCGGTCGCTACCACGACGCCGGCGACCGCGTCGTGACGCTCCGCGGGCGCGTCGGGGACCGGGAGGTCCGCCACGAGTACGAGGGCACGTTCGCCGGCGGCGAGCGCGCCGCGTACCTGCCGCGGCTCTGGGCGCACCGCAAGGTCGGCTACCTCCTCGACGAGATCCGCCTCCACGGCGAGGACAAGGAGCTCGTGGCGGAGATCGTGCGCCTCGCGACGCGTTACGGCATCGTGACGCCGTACACCGCGGGTCTCGTGCTCGAGGAGGGCGAGGCGATCCCCCGCTTCGGACTCGCGGGCGGCACCGGCGGCCGGGACCGGGGCGGCGACGTGCTCGAGCGGCTCCACCTCGGGCTCCTCGGAGGGGCGGCCGGGGCGCCCGCTCCCGGCGGCTCGGCCGCGCCGACGGACGCGCTTCCGCGGCCGGCGGCGCCCGCCGAGCGCGAGGCGCGCGACTCGAAGGCGCTCCAGAAGCTCAAGGACGGGGCGAAGGAGCCCGAGTCGAAGGAGGACGGACTGGACGAGGTCCGCGCCCGGGTCGAGACCGTGGCGGACAAGACCTTCCTCCTCGACGCCGACGGCCGCTGGGTGGACACGGCGTACGACCACCGGGCCGAGACCCGGAAGGTCGAGGCGTTCTCCGACGCGTGGACCGCGCTCCTCGCGAGCCTGGAGAAGCAGTACGGCGAGAAGGTGCTGAAGTACGTCGCCCTGGGCGACCGCGTGGTGTTCGTGCTCGGCGGCCAGGCGTACGAGGTCGTTCCCTGAGGACGGGGTCCGCGGCGGGGAGGAGTACGCTCTCCCCATGCGGGCCCTCTCCTCGCTCGCCCTGCTCGCCCTCCTCGTCCTCGCCGCCCGGCCCGCGCGGGCGGACGACGTGGACCAGGCGCTACGGGCCCTGGCGGGGCCCGCGCCGCTCGGGCGCGCCGAGGCCGCGGCGTCGCTCGCGAGGATCGACGCGCCCTCGCGGAGCGACCGGATCCTCGTGGCCCTCGCGACGGCTCTCGAGGACCCGGTCGTCGTGGTCCGCCGCGCGGCCGCGCTCGCCCTCGCGGCGCGCGGGGACCGGCGGGCGGTGGGGGCCCTCTCCCTGCGGCTCGAGACGGAGGACGACCCGCGCGCGCTCGCGGCGCTCCTCCTCGCCGTGGGGGACCTCGGCGACCGGCGCCACGTCCCGGTGGTCGTGGACCGCGTCGAGACCTCCGCGCTCGCGTCCGTGCGCGCCGCGGGCGCCACCGCGCTCGGGCGTCTCGGCGGCGCGCGGGCGCGCGAGGTGCTCCTCCGGCTCGTCGAGACGCCCGGCGCGCCCGATCCGGACTGGTCGCTCCGCGCGGCCGCCACGCTCGCGCTCGCCCGGGTCGGTCAGCCGGACGACGTCCCGGCGGTCCTGCGCACGTTCGAGGCGGGCGGGGGCGAGCGGTCGTGGTTCGCGCGGTCCGCGATCGCGCGGCTCGTCGCGGCCCTCGACCGGCACCCGGTGCCCGTCCTGACGAGGCTCGCCGCGGACGAGGACCCGCGCGTGGCCGTCACGGCCACGACGGGGCTCGCGCGCTCGGGGCACGCGGACGTCCTGCTCGGCCTGCTGCGGAGCGGGACGCCTTCCGTCCGGGTCGCGGCCGCGGGCGGCGCCGGCCAGGCGGCGGTCGCGGCCGCGGCGCCGCGGCTCCGGCTCCTCGCGCACCTCGACCCGGCGCGCGAGGTGCGCTGGGCCGCGGCGCTCGCGCTCTTCCGGCTGGAGGACCCCGAGGGCGACCGGCTGGTCCTCGAAGCGCTCGGCGCGCGCGAGCCCGCGGTCTGGACGGAGGCCGTCGCGCGCCTGGTGGAGCGCACCGGAGAGCGGCACGGCCGCGACCCCGACGCGTGGCGGGCGGCGCTCCGGCGCTGGCGGGCCGGGCGGTGAGCGGCGGGTACCCGCGGACGCGAACGGCGCTCCGCGCGGCCCTGGAGTCCGCGGGGCTCGTGCCGCGGCGCCGCCACGGTCAGCACTTCCTGACCGACCCCCAGGCGGTGGACGCGATCGTCCGCGACGCGGGCGTAGTCCCCTCGGACCACGTGGTCGAGGTCGGGACGGGGCCGGGTCTCCTGACCCACGCGCTCGCCGAGACGGGCGCGCGGGTCACGAGCTTCGAGATCGACGCGGAGATCCTCGCGCTCACCCGCTCGCTCGCGACGTGGCCCGCGCGGGTCACGTTCGTCGAGGGGGACGCGCTCGCCTCGAAGCGCGATCTCTCGCCGCGGCTCGTCACGGCGCTCCGGGACCGGCCGGCCCCGCCGGGGCGTCTCCTCGTCGTGAGCAACCTGCCCTACGGCGCGGGGACGCCGATCCTCCTCGGGATGCTGGCCGTCCCCGCGCCGCCCGACGAGCTCGTCGTGATGCTCCAGGCCGAGGTCGCCGCCAAGCTCCTCGCGCGGGCCGGCGAGCCGGAATACGGCGCGCCGTCGGTCGTCGTGGGCCTGGTCGCCGGGGGGAAGGTGGTCCGCCGTTTCGGTCCCGACGTCTTCTGGCCGCCGCCGCGCGTGCGCTCGGCGGTCCTCCGCCTCGCGCCGCTCGAGGACGCGCCCCTTCGCCCCGACGAGCAGCGGCCCTTCGGCGAGCTCGTGACCCGGCTCTTCGCGCACCGCAGGAAGATGCTCCGGGCCGCGCTCGAGCTGGCCTCCGAGGGCCTCGACCGCACCGGGGCGGAGGCGCTCCTCTCCTCGGTCGGGCTCGACCCGCGCCAGCGGGTGGAGACGGCCCCGCCGAGGACCCTCCTCGATCTCTGGCGGCGGACACGGGCCGGGTAGGGAAGTCCGCGCCCGGCGCCCGCGCCGCGACGGACCGCCGCGGTGGGGGCCGGGGCCTCTATACTCCGCCCGCCGCGTCGCGCCCGCCTCCCTCGTGATCTCCCAGGACGTCCTCGACCGGGTGCTCGCCGCCCACGACATCGTGGACGTGGTCGGGCGCTACCTCTCGCTGAAGCCCGCGGGCCGGTCCCAAAAGGCGCTCTGTCCCTTCCACGACGAGAAGACGCCGTCGTTCACGGTCAACCCGGACCGCCAGACGTTCAAGTGCTTCGGGTGCGGGGTCGGCGGCGACGTGTTCCGCTTCCTGATGGAGCACGAGGGGATGACGTTCCCGGAGGCGGTCCGGATGCTCGCGCGCGAGCGCGGGATCGAGGTGCCCGAGCGCGGGGGCGGCGAGCGGGTCGAGCCGCGTCGGTACGAGCGCGCGCTCTCGGCCCTCTCGTTCGCGCGCGAGCACTTCGCCCGGGCGCTCGCCTCGCCGGCGGGGGCCGAGGCCCGCGCCTACCTGGAGCACCGCGGCTACGACGAGGAGGCCCGGCGCCGCTTCGGGCTCGGCTGCGCTCCGCCCGGATGGGATCGGCTCCTCGCGGCCGCGCGCGAGCGGAAGATCCCGGTCGAGGCGCTCGACGAGGCGGGGCTCGTGCTCCGCGCCGAGGACGGGCGGCCCTACGACCGCTTCCGGAACCGGGTCGTGTTCCCCATCGCGGACCTCCAGGGTCGGGTCGTCACCTTCGGCGCCCGGGCCCTCTCGCCCGAGGACCAGCCCAAGTACCTGAACGGGCCCGAGACCCTCGTCTTCAAGAAGGCGAACACCCTCTTCCACCTGGACCGTGCGAAGGAGCCGATCCGCCGCAGCGGCGAGGCCCTCCTGATGGAGGGCTACACCGACGTGCTCATGTGCCACCTCCACGGCTTCGACCGGGCGGTCGCCGGCATGGGGACGGCGTTCACCTCGCGGCAGGCGGGCCTCCTCAAGCGGTTCGCCCGGCGCGTCGTGCTCGTCTACGACTCCGACGAGGCGGGGTGCCTCGCTGCCGAGCGGACCCTGGACGTGCTCGTGGGGGAGCGCCTGGAGGTACGCGTCGCGCGGCTCCCGACGGGGCGCGACGTGGACGAGGTGCTGCTCGAGGAGGGGCCGCAGGCCGTCGAAGAGATCCTCGGCGGCGCGCTCGACCTCCTCGACTTCAAGTGGTGGGCGCTCGCGAGGCGCCACGACCTCGGCGGTCCGGCGGGGCGCGCGCGCGCGGCGGAGGAGCTGGTGAGCACCCTGGTTCGCGTGCCGAGCCCGGTGGAGCGGGACCAGTGGCTCCGGCTGGCCGCCGAGCGGCTGGGCGGGACCGGCGTCGAGGCGGCACTCCGCCAGGAGGCCGGCCGCCAGGTGCGCCGCGCCGGACGGGACGAAGTTGTCCGGACCCGGCACCGGGAGGCCTCGCGCGAGGCCGGCCCCGGCGGGCCCGCGGCGTCAGAGGACGCCGACCCGGCGGCGCGGGCCCGCGACCGAAACCGGAGGGAGAGCGAGGCGTTCCTCCTCTCGGGCCTCGTCTTCTTCCCCGCCCTCCGCGATCGGATCCTGACCGCCGTGGGGCCGGAAGACTTCCGATTCGAGGTCAACCGGAGGATCTACCGAGCCGTATTGGACCTGGAAGAGACCCCTTCGCCGCCGGCCGCCGGCCCCGCCGCCACGGCCCCCCTCGCCCCGGCCTGGTCCGCGAGGACGCTCGTGGCGCGCCTCGCCGAGGACGCCGAGGCCCAGGGGGTGCTCGCCGGTCTCCCCGAGGATCCGACCCTGGCCGAACGAATACCCTTGCACCTCGAGTTCCTGGAACGTCGCCGTCGGGAGCGGCGTCGTCAGGAAGAGCTCGTTCGGGGTCTCGGCGGAGGCAGGCCGCCTGGGGTTCTGGACGAAGACCCGGGCGAACCGGGGCCCCCCACCCGGGGTACGGCAGACTCTTCATCGCCGGCCCCGTCTCGGAAGCACGTCGGATGAGCAAGCGTCGCGTCGATCCCTACGTCCCCCCGAGTCCCCTCGACGAGACCGAGGGGGAGATCCAGGAGCTCATCCAGACCGGGCGGACGCGGGGGTTCCTCACCTACGAGGAGCTCAACACCGCGGAGCCCGAGCTGGCGCCCTGCCCCGCGATGATGGACCGCATCCTCCAGTCCCTCGACCTGGCGGGCATCGAGGTCGTGGACGGGGGCGAGGCGGCCCGCCGCCAGCAGCGCACCTCGCGTGTGCAGGTGGACGAGGCCCTCGTGCAGGAGGTCGCGCGCGAGGAGACGGCGAGCAGCCTCGACCTCCCGATCACGACCGAGAAGATCGACGACCCCGTCCGCATGTACCTCACGCAGATGGGCGAGATCCCGCTGCTCACGCGCGACGAGGAGATCAGCCTCTCCAAGAAGATCGAGATCACGAGGAAGCGGTACCGCCACCGCGTCCTCGAGAGCGGCATCGGCATCGCGGCCGCGATCCGGATCCTGCAGGAGGTCGCGCGCGGGGACCTCGCGTTCGACCGCACCCTTCGGATCGGTACCGCGGATCCCGTCGGCAAGGACGACCTCCAGAAGCGCATGCCGGTCAACCTGCGCACGCTCGAGAAGCTCGTGACCGAGATGCGCGTGGACATGGAGCGGTACGTCCGCCGGGCGAAGGAGGCGAAGCAGCTCCGCGCCCTGATCGAGAAGCCGCGGACCGAGAAGGGCGTGTACGTGCCCTCGCTCCAGAGCCGGCGCCTGAAGGCGCTCTACCTCCTCGAGGAGGTGGCGATCCAGACGAAGAAGATCCGGCCGATCCACGAAGAGTGCTACGAGATCGCGGAGGAGATCGAGGAGCTGCGCCTTCGCGCGAAGGAGCTCCGGCGGCGCGGCGGCGACGCCGAGGAGATCCAGGACGCCGAGGAGCGTCTCGAGGAGATCGGGATCCAGTGTCTCGAACCCCTCGACGACTTCCTGCTGCGCGTGAAGGAGATCCAGCACCGCTTCGCCGAGTACGAAGAGGCGAAGCGCAAGCTGTCTTCCGGCAATCTGCGGCTCGTGGTCTCGATCGCGAAGAAGTACCGCAACCGCGGCCTGACCTTCCTGGACCTCATCCAGGAGGGCAACACGGGCCTCATGAAGGCGGTGGAGAAGTACGAGTACCGCCGGGGCTACAAGTTCAGCACGTACGCCACGTGGTGGATCCGCCAGGCGATCACTCGCTCGATCGCGGACCAGGCGCGGACGATCCGCATCCCGGTCCACATGATCGAGACGATGTCGAAGATCCGAAACGTCACGAAGCGCCTCGTCCAGAAGATGGGCCGCGAGCCCACCATCGACGAGATCGCGCGCGCGAGCGGCATCAGCGTCGAAGAGACGAAGCGGGTGATGAAGATCAGCAAGCACCCGATCAGCCTCGACCGCCCGATCGGCGACTCGGAGGACTCGTACTTCGGCGACTTCATCGAGGACGAGCAGGCCGAGAGCCCGGTCAATGCCGCCACGCACGAGATGCTGAAGGACAAGATCGACCAGGTCCTCCAGACCCTGACGTTCCGCGAGCGCGAGATCATCAAGCTCCGCTACGGGATCGGCGACGGCTACACGTACACCTTGGAGGAGGTCGGGAAGATCTTCAAGGTGACCCGGGAGCGGGTGCGCCAGATCGAGGCGAAGGCCGTCCGCAAGCTCCAGCACCCGGTCCGCGCGCGCAAGCTCGAGGGCTTCCTCGAGACCTGAGCCGTCCGGCGCGCGCGGCCCGGCGCGGCGCCTCGCACCGGAAGGCGGCCTCCCCGCGCGCCGAAGGACCCCGGAGATCCCTTCCCCGCGGCTCCGCCATTCGATACCTTGCCCCGTCACCCGGCGGGGCCCCCTTGCACATGGCGAGCGACTACTCGGAGGTGGTGGACCGGCTCCTGGCCCTCCACGAGCACGACCAGCGGATCGCCGAGCTCGAGCAGGATCTCGCGGCGGGTCCCCGACGCCTCGACACCTCGCAGGGCCGCGTCCAGGAGATCGACCAGAAGATCTCTGCGGTGGACGAGCGCGCCCGCATCCTGAAGGCGCAGATCAAGCTTCGCGAGAACGATCTCAAGGCGGCCGAACAGAAGATCGAGCGGCTCCGCGCGCAGTCCTCCGAGGTGCGAACGAACAAGGAGTTCGTGGCCTTCAAGGCGGAGCTCGCGAACTACCAGGCCGACGCCGACCGCCTCCAGAGCGAGATCCTGAAGATCCTGGACGTCGTCGAGCAGGCCGCGGCGCGGGTGGACACGCTCTCGAAGGACAAGGCCGAGGCGACGGCCCGCGTGGACACGGCCCGCGAGGCGATGGAAGCGAGCCTCGGCGGCGTGAAGAAGGCGCGGGACGACCTGGTGCAGGCGCGCGGCGCGCTCCAGGCCGGCATCCCGGCCGAGGCCCTCGCGGTCTACGAGCGGGTCCTCCGGAGCCGCGGGAGCGGTCTCTCGTACCTCGAGGGCGAGTACTGCGGGGCCTGCATGGAGCGCCTGACGAAGAACGACGTCTTCGCGGTGCAGAACCAGACCCGGCTCGTCGTGTGCCGGGGCTGCAACCGCGTCGTCGTGCTCCGTCCCGTCTGAGGGTTCGGCCCGACCGGGGGCGAAGACGCGCGAGCGGGCCTGTAAGCCGGGTCCTGTCCGGTCCGAAGACCGGGGCGACCATCGATCTGGGACCGCCGTCGCCGGCGGTCTCGAACGGCCTACCCGGGAGTTGGACGGTGCGGGCCGCACCGTGGGGTCGCCGCCGACCCGCTCCTCCTCTATTTGGCCTTTCTCCGGGTGAGGCGTGCCTCGCCGACGGCGTCGCCGCCGCCGCGGTGGGCTCTTACCCCACCGTTTCACCCTTGCCTGATCCCCGCGGGCGCCACGGGGGCGCCTCGGGGCCATCGGCGGTCTGCTCTCTGTTGCCTTTCCCCGGGCTCGCGCCCGGTGGGCGTTACCCACCACCTCGCCCTGTGGAGCCCGGACTTTCCTCGGGGCCTTGCGGCCTCGCGGTCGCCCGGCCCGCTCGCGCGGCGCCGATCCTACCGCGGCGGGTCCCAGAGGACCTCGCCGCCCGGGAGGAAGTAGACGAAGAGCATCTTTCCCCCGGTGACGGTCGGGACGTGGTGGCTGTTCGGCGGGTAGACGACCCAGCCTTCGGGCTTCCCGTCGAACCGCGGGTCGCCCTCCCACGCGAACCCGATGTTCACCTCCCCCCTCGGATGCGTGTGGCCGAGCGCCTTCCCCTCCATGAGCACGACGTCCACGGCGTAGCCGTTCACCTCCTTCGCGAGCCGGCCGAAGCGCACGTGCGGGCCCGCCTCGCGCGGGACGAGCCAGCCCTCCTCGACCCCCGCGCGGCAGAGGTCGCGGATCCGGGTCATGCCCGGGCTCCCGAACGGGTGGGTGGCCTCCAGACGTTCCGCGGCGTCGTCGCTCGCGAGGTCCACCCCGTCGATCGTGGGGGTGATCTCGGACAGGATCTCGATCAGCTCCGCCTTCGCGTCGGGCTCGCCTTCGGCCATCGGCATCTCCTGGAACCACCCCGGTCCCAATTGGAGACCCACGGGCCCCCGCGGCGCAAGCCCGACGATTGCCTATCGCGCCGGCCCTCCCCCCGGCGCGTCACCGCTCGACGAGGACGGCCCGGACCGGGCTCGCGTCCGCGCCGACCAGCCGGAGGGGGAGCGCCACCAGCTCGTACCGCCCCGGCGCGACCGAGGAGAGGTCGATCCCCTCCAGGATGGCGATGCCGCGCGCCAGGAGCCGCCGGTGCGAGGGCAGGTCCTTCGACTCGAAGGCGTCCATCGAGTCGGTGTCGATCCCCAGGAGGCGCACGCCGGCCCCCGAGAGGGCGTCGGCCAGCTCGGGCGTCGCGTGCGCCATGCCCTCGTCGAAGCCCTCGGGACGCCGGCCGTACGACCGGAGCAGGCACCGGGGGGCCGTCTCGAGCAGGGCGAGGAGCCCCGGCGGCAGGTCCGAGGGGCGGATCCCCCGGCCCGAGGGCCTCACGTCGGCGACCACGCACGGGCCGAGGTAGGGGTCGAGGTCGAGCGAGGCGACGTCTCGGGCGTCGTCCTCGAAGTGGAGGGGCGCGTCCACGTGCGCGCCGGTGTGCGCGCTCATCTCGAGCGCGCCGACGTTCACGCTCGCGCCATCGGCGATGCGCTGCACGAGGCGGAAGCGGTAGCGCGTGTCGCCGGGCCAGACGGCGATCGTCTCGGAGACGGGGCGGCTGATGTCGTGGATCCTCATCGTGCTCCCCGCTCACGTCACGGTGCGGTGCGCGCCCTCGTGACGGCGCCACGCGCCCGACACGAGGATCGCGCCGATCTCGTCCACGGCCCGGTCGACCTCGTCGTCGGTGGTGTAGAAGTGCGGCGAGATGCGGATCCCCGCGCCGGGCCGGTAGTCGACGATCACCTCGCGGCGGAGGAGCTCCTGGGCGACCTCGTACGCGTGCTCGACGTCGATCGCCACGGTCCCGCCGCGGCGGTCGGGGTCGCGCGGGGCGGTGACGCGCCAGCCCCGCTCGTCGGCGGCGTGGACCAGCCGCCCCGTCTGCCGGCGACTCTTCGACCGGATCCGCTCGATCCCCGCCTCGCGCACGATGCGGGGCCCCGCGCGGGCCGCGTAGAGGGCCGGCACGTTCGGCGTGCCGTTCTGGAAGCGGTACGCGCCCTCCGTGTACGTCATGGGCGGCCCCTCGAACGCGAACGGCCGCGGATGCGCCAGCCAGCCCGTCAGGCGCGGCTCGAGGGTCGGGAGCAGGTCCGGCCGCACGTAGAGGAACGCGCCGCCCGGACCGCCGCAGAGCCACTTCAGCACCCCGCCGACCAGGAAGGAGCAGTCGAGCGCCTGGACGTCCACCGGGATCGTCCCGGCGGACTGGAACGCGTCGAGCACCACGTGGGCGCCGACCTCGCGCGCGCGGCGGCAGATCGCCTCCGCGTCCTGGATCCACGCGCTCTTGAAGAGCACGTGGCTCACCGGGACGAGAAGCGTCCGCTCGTCGATCGCCTCGAGGATCCGCTCCGTCTCCACGCCGACGCCGTCCTCGCTTCGGACCTCCACGATCTCGGCGCCCTGCGCACCCGCGAACCGCTCGTAGAGGTACCGGACCGACGGGAAGTTCATGTCGGTGTGGACGACGCGGTTCCGCTCGCCGGACCAGTCGAAGCACGAGATGACGACCGCCGACGCGAGCGTCACGTTCTGGTGCATCGAGACCGTGCCCGGCGCGGCGCGAAGGAGTCGGCCGATCTCGTCGCCGACCTGGCCGGCCAGTGCCCACCACGTCTCGGCCCACGCGCGTACGCCGCGCGCGGTCCACGTCCGCGCGTACTCCTCGAGGTCGTTCGCGGCGTCCACGGGCATCGCGCCGAGCGAGTTCGAGATCAGGTACGCGCACGTCTCGAGGGTCGGGAACCGCGTGCGGAGGCGGAGCAGGTCGGCCTCGGGGTCGGACGTCGGACCGGCATCCGGCGCGGGCAGGGGCCGAGGCGGGGTCACGCGAGCCCCAGGGCGATCGCGCGAGACGGGCAAAGCGGCGCGGGGGCGGGCCGCGCGGGCGCACCGCGAACGTCCATCGAGGTCCCTCCCGGGGCGGAGTCCGGATGGGCCCATCCTCCCATGCGCCCGGCCTCGCGCCCGCCGGCGTTAGGATCCCCATGGGCATGCCTTCGCGTCGTCTCCCCGCCGTCCTCCTCGCCGCGCTCGCGTCCGCGCTCCTGGCCGCCCTCCTCGTCGCGGCCGCGTCGGAGCGGGCGCTCGCCGAGGAGGGCCCGGCCGTCCCGCCCGCGGTGCGGAAGGCGCAGCTCAAGAAGCTCGGCCGCGCGCTCCGCAAGGCGGTCCGGGACCCGCACGTCGAGGAGGAGATGGGCGAGGTCACCGGGCTCCTCGATGCGATCGAGGTCCTCGGCGGTCCCGACGCCGCGGAGGTCACGCTCGAGGCCGTCGTGCTGACGGACGCGAAGCTCCGGGACCGCGTGTTCGCCTTCGTGGACAAGGAGCACGGACCGCCGCTCCTCGCCCCGCTCGGCGCGCTCCTCGAGGACAAGGACTTCCGGCGGGACGCGGACTTGAGGCGACGGATCGCCCGTTCCCTCTCGGTGATCGCCGACCCCGCGGCCGTTCCCCTCCTCGAGCCCCTCATCCGTTCCGACGAGGACGCGGAGGTGGTGGCCGAGGCCGCCGAAGCCCTCGCCACGTACGGCGCCGCGCCGCTCGTGGTTCGCAAGGACGCCGTGAAGAGCCTCGTGGACCTCTACACGACGACGTGGAACCTGATGATGTCCGTCCAGCAGGAGGACAAGGTCATCGCGTCCGTGATGAAGGAACGATGGCGCGTGTACCACGTCTCGCTCCGCCACGCGCTCCAGTCGCTCACGGGCCAGCAGCTCACCCGTCCGCAGGAGTGGCGGACCTGGTGGAACAAGAACAAGAAGCGCACCGACTGGTAGCGGGCGCGAAGAACCCCGCGCGTCCGCCTCCCGTTCCCGCGGCCCCGAGGCCGGACCGACGGCGCGGGCCCCGACGACACGGGTCCGCACGGCGAGGGCGCCGACGACGAGGGCCCTCCGGTCGGACGAGACCGGAGGGCCCGTGGATGGTGACCCCAGGGGGACTCGAACCCCCGTTTCAGCCTTGAGAGGGCCGTGTCCTAGACCGCTAGACGATGGGGCCGGGGTGGCGGGCGAGAGACCGACGATGCGCGGGCCGAGCGGCGAGGGTGGCTGAGGAGGGAGGACTCGAACCTCCGACTTCCTGATCCAGAGTCAGGCGTTCTACCAGCTGAACTACTCCTCAACGCGAACGTCGCGCGGCGCCGACGGGCCCCGCGAACGCCCGGCTCGGGCGGCCGCGAAGGCACGTCGCGCGGGGTCGAGCTCCGAAAGAACGCCCGCCGGCCCCGCGGGATGCGGGCGGCGGGGAATCGGCGATGTTAGGAGACGCCCCGGCGGCGTCAAGCCCGGGACCCCACCGCGCGGGCCGGTCCCGACCGCCTGCGCCGGGGGGTGCCCGGAGGGTCGCGACACGGCGCGTTGACCGGGCCTCTCCCGATCCCTACTCTCGCGCCATGCCCCGCCTCGGGATCCTGGCCGCGACCCTGGCCGCGGCCGTCCTCCTCCCCGCGCGGCTCCGGGCCGACGAGTTGACCACGGCCGAGCGCGCGGAGGTGCACGAGCTCGAGCGCAGGATCGTCCGCACCGTCGAGCTGGTGCGCGGCGCGACCGTGAGCGTGCTCGCGAAGACGCCCGCGACGGCCGCGGGCGGCCCGGGGGGACGACCGCTGCCCCTCCAGGCCGTCGGGTCGGGGGTCCTCGTCCGCTACCGCGGGCTCTTCGTGCTCACGAACCTCCACGTGGTGGACTCCGACGCGACGTTCGAGGTCGTGACCGCGGACGGCCGGCACTTCCCCGTCCAGGTGCGCGCGCGGGACCGCCAGGGCGACCTCGCGCTCCTCTCCTTCCGCACGGCCCCCGACTCGCTCCGGTCGGTGCCGCTCGAGGGGCGGCGGACGCCTCGCCCGGACGACGGCTCGTGGGTGCTCGCGACGGGCAACCCGTTCTTCCTCGCTCTCGACGGCCGCGCCGTCGCGACGCTCGGCGTCGTCTCGGGGCTCCGGCCGCCCGACGAGACGACGTACGTGGACGCGCCGACGCTGCAGCACGACGCCGAGATCAACCCGGGCAGCAGCGGCGGGCCGCTCTGGTCCGCGCGGGGCGAGCTGCTCGGCTTGAACGGCACGATCGCGACGCGTTCCCGCGCGCAGGGCGCGGGCCCCGCCTACACCGGCGCCTCGTTCGCGGTGCCGATGGAGCGGATCCAGCGCTTCCTCGCGTCGGTGACCGAGCCCTCGCGTCCGGTCGAGCCGAGGCCGGACGTGGTGGCCTCGCTCCCGCCGCCGGTCGTTCGGCCGACGAGCCTGCTCGGGATCCGGTACACGACCGAGACGGACGGACGCGGGGAGCCGCTCGGGGCCCGCGTGACGAGCGTCCTCGGGCCGTCGCCCGGCCGGCCCTCGTCGGGCGACGGCGCGCTCCTCCCGGGCGACGTCATCACGGGGTTCGCCACGGGAGGCCGCGCGTGGCGCATCCGCTCGGCGCAGGACGTGCACAGCGTGCTCCGCGGCCTCGTGCCCGGCACGACGGTCACCCTCCGCTTCGTGAGGAGCGGTCAGACGCTTCGGTGGACCGGCCGTCTGGGCGTTCGCTGACGCCGTGAGGACGCTCCCGGTCCTCGCGCGCTCGGCCGGCGCGCCGCCCCGCCCCGGCGGCTCGACGCCGGGGGCGCCGGCGCTTCGCGGGCTGACGGCCCGGGCCTCCCGCCTCGGCCTCGGCGCCCTCGCCGTTCTCGCCGTCCTCGCGCTGGCGGGGCGCGCGCCCGCGAGCGACGCGCTCTCCCGCGTGGAGGACTCGTTCCGCTTTGTCGCGGACCGCGCGCGGCGCGCCACCGTGGTGGTCGTGCCGCGCGGCGTGTCGCGCGCGGAGGGGGGCTTCTCGTCGGGCGTGCTCGTCTCCGCGGAGGGTCTCGTCCTGACCGACGGGGACGCGGGCGTGATGTGGCGGCGCGCGGGGGACGGCGTCGAGAAGGTGCGCCTCGACGACGTCGAGGTCCGAAGGGCGGACGGGAACGGGGGGTACCGCGCGTGGCCCGCGCGCGTGGTCGCGCGGAGCGTCGAGGCCGACACGGCGCTCGTGCGCGTGCTCGGGCCCCCCGCGGGTGGGTTCCCCTTCGTCCCCGTCGGACGGAGCGCCGAGCTGGAGCCCGGGCGGTTCGTCATCGCGGCGGGCGTCGCGTTCGACGACGTGGGGTCAACGCCCCCGACGGTCACCGCGGGTCT
Organism: uncultured Planctomycetota bacterium; assembly: GCA_963752285.1. GTDB lineage: Bacteria > Planctomycetota > PLA2 > PLA2 > JAEUHO01 > CAVVXN01. Next base: position 1,685,184 of record CAVVXN010000005.1, on the reverse strand, counting down.
CGTCGCGTCGGCCGATCCCGCGCCGAAGGGCGCGCCCGTCGGCCCATGGACCCTCCTCTACACGACCGCCGCGTTGAACCAGGGCATGAACGGCGGCGGTGTCGTGTCGCTCGACGGCCAGCTCGTGGGCACCGTCTCGAGCTGGGTGGACCCCGGCCCCGACCAGCCGCAGCAGCTCCTCGGGCGCGTCGTCCCCATCGACCGGATCCGCGCCGCCGTCGGGGGAGCGGAGTCGCGCGCGCTCGCGCCGGCGAGCCCCGAGCCGGCGGGGGAGACCGCGCGAGCGCTCGAGCACGCCGTCGGGGTCGCCGCGCGCGCCGCACGGGCCGGCGTCGTGAGCCTCGTCGTCCGTCGTCGGCGGCCCATCTCGGGGCGCACGCCCGCGCTGCCCCCCGGCGAGGCGCTGCCTCGCTGGCGGGGCCCCGTGAGCGGCCTCCTCGTGGACGAGCAAGGCGGCATCGCAACGAGCCTCTACGACCTGACGGACGTGGCCGAGCTCGTGTACCCGCTCTGGCGACCGCCGGAGGGCGCGAGCGTCGCCGACGGGCTCGACGACGTGCTCGACGTCGAGGCGTGGTTCCCCTCGGGCGCGCACGGTCCGGCGCGCCTCGTCGGGCACGACGACCGGACCGGCGTCGCGCTCCTGGAGGTGGAAGAGGACGTGGCGCGGCGGTCGGGGGCGCACGTGGTCCCGGCCGCGCCCACGGCCGCGCTGGCGCCCGGACGCTTCGTCGTGGCGGTCGGCGACCCGTTCGGGCCCGAGCGCCGACCCCTGCCCCTCGTGTCGTTCGGCATCCTCTCGAAGAAGCACCCCGACGACGGCGCGGTGGCCTGGCGCGGCGAGTGGCAGACGGACGCGTCGGGCATCGACTCGAACTGCGGCGGCGCGGTCGTGGACATCGACGGGGGCCTCGTCGGCATGCTCCAGCTCTGGCACCCGGGGCGGCACGGCCGGAGCAGCGGGGTCGCGTTCGTCGTGCCCGCGGAGAGGCTGATCGCGTCCGCCGCCGACATCCGCCGGGGCCGCGTGCCCGCGCACGGCTTCCTCGGCGTCCGATTCGCCTCGGGCGACGTGCCGACGATCGAGACCGTCGTTCCGGCGTCCGCCGCGGACCGCGCGGGCCTCGCCGCGGGGGACGTCGTGTACCGCGTGGACGACGACGAGGTCGCCACGGTCGAAGACGCGGTGGACGCGGTCGCCTTCCGATACGCCGGCGAGACGGTCGAGATGACCGTCCGACGCCGGGGCGCGCTCCTGACGGTCCCGGTGACCCTCGGCCAGCGCCCCTGAGACGGGGACGCCGGAAGCGATCACGCGGGATCCTGTTTCGCGCGATAGCCTTTCCTCGTGCGCACACGCGTTCTGCTGGCCGGAGTCCTCGCGCTGACCCTGCTCGGTCCGGCGCGCGCGGACGACGACTCCGACCGGGGCCTCTCGTCGGACCTCTCCGACGTGCTCGACATGGAGCAGGAGCTCGTGGACACCGCGGCCACCGTCCGGAAGATGACGGTGGCGGTGTGGAACAAGCGCTATCCGCGCGGTCGCGACGGGAAGCCGGTCGACGGCGCCCAGGTGCGGCCCTACGCGTTCGGGTCGGGCGTGATCGTGGAGCGGGCGAGCCGTCTCTGGGTGATCACGAACGTGCACGTCGTCGCCGGCGCGGACGTGGTCACGATCTCGACCTCGGACGGCCAGGAGCGCGCCGTCGAGGTCCACGACACGATCCCGCAGTACGACATCGCGCTCCTCGCGTTCCCGCGCCGGCCGAAGGACCTGGACGCCTTCACCCTGAACCCGAACCGCGTGCGCGCGAGCAAGGTCGTCGAGGAGGGCGCCTGGGTCCTCGCGACCGGCAACCCGTTCGGCCTCGCCCTCGACGGCCATCCGGTCGTTACGCTCGGCGTGCTGTCGGGGCGCGACCGGATCCTCGGCGGCGAGTTCCTCTACGGCAACGCGCTGCAGCACGACGCCGAGGTGAACCCCGGCAACTCGGGCGGTCCGCTCTGGAACCGCAAGGGCGACCTCCTCGGCATCAACGGCATGATCGCGACGCGGCCCTCGCAGCCGGGCGCGGGGCACACGAACACGGGCGCGTCCTTCTCGATCCCCATCCATCAGGTCAACGCGTTCCTGATGGCCCTGATCGAGAGCCGGACGGACGCCAGCGCCGGGTACCTCGGTCTCGAGCTCCAGACCTCCGTCGGCGAGCACGGGAGCCCCGAGGGTGCCGCGGTCGCCGCGGTCGCACCGGACGGTCCCGCGGGCCCGAAGTCGAAGAGGCCGCTGCGGGTCGGCGACGTGATCGTCTCGATCTGGGGGTTCGGCGAGGACCACCGGATCCGCACCGCGTCCGACGTGACGAACCTCCTCTCGCTCTGTCGCGAGGGCACGTTCCTCCGCATCAAGTTCCGGCGCGGCAGGCTCTCCTACGAGTGGAGCGGTCGTCTCCCGGCGGCTCCGAAGGGCCTGATCCCGCGCCGATGACCCGCCCCCGGCTCTCCCTCCTCCGCTGGACGCCCGTGCTCGCGGTGGTGCTCCTCGCTCCCGCGAGGGGTTTCGCGAAGGGGAGCCTCGACGACGTCGAGCGCGAGTTCCGCGAAGCCATCGGGAAGGTCACGCCCGCCACGGTGATCTGCGTCCCGCGCGGGGTCGAGAGTGAACGCGCCTCCTCGTCGTCGGGGGTGATCGTCTCCCGTTCCGGGCTCGTGCTCTCCGACGGCGACGTCGGCGCGGTGCTCGGGCCCAAGGGCCGCGGGCTCGACCACCTGTCGGAGGACGTCGAGATCCGCGTGCCCGATCTGGAGAAGGGCGGGTTCAGCTCGTACCCCGCGGTCGTCGTGCGGCGCGAGCGGGGCTCGGACACCTGCCTCCTCCGTGTCACCCAGCCGCCGCCCGGGGGGTTCCCGTTCGCGCTGCCGCCGGCGGGGAGCGACCACCTGAAGGTCGGCGACTTCCTCTTCGTTACGGGGAACGCGTTCGGTCTGTCCGAGGAGACCCCGCCCGCGCTGACCGCGGGCATCGTCTCGGCCCTGACGTACCTCCCGCCGGGCGACGGCGGCGGCCGCCTCGAGTACGTGTACACGAGCGCGGCCGTGAACCCGGGCGTCAACGGCGGCCCGGTGGTGGACGTGGAGGGCCGACTCGTGGGGACGGTCTCCACGTGGATGCTGCCGACGCCCACCGAGCCGTACCAGTTCCTGGGCAAGGTCCTGCCCATCGACCGCATCCGCGCGATCTACTCGGACCTGCCCGAGACGAAGATCGCGTTCACGGCCGTCGCGGCTACGCCCGCGCGCGCGACGGGCGCGGCCAAGCTCGAGCGCGTGCTCCGGAGCGCGGCCGCGAAGGCCTATCCGTGGGTCGTGAGCCTCGAGGTCACGCGCGCGACGCCGCTCTCGACGAAGAGCCCCGGCGACCGGAGCCTCGCCGACACGGCCCGCTGGCAGGGTCCCGTGAGCGGCGTGCTCGTGAGCGGCGACGGGTTCATCGTCACGAGCCTCTACAACCTGACGAACGTGACGGAACTCGTGCTGCCCGGCGCCGAGCTCCCGCCCGAGATGCAGGTCGAGTCGGGGCTGCGGGCCGTCACGAAGGTGACGGCGCACCTCGGCGGGGGCCTCGACGTGCCAGCGAAGCTCGTCGCGCACGACGGACGCCTCGGGATCGCGCTCCTCCAGGCCGACCTCGCCGGGAAGGACGACGGCGGGCGGACCGCGCCCGGTCTCTCCGTCCCCGACGTCGCGCCCGCCGACGCCTTCCAGCCCGGCCGTTTCGTGCTCGCGCTCGGAAATCCGTTCGGAAAAGACCGTCTCCCCGACCCGCTGCTCACGTTCGGCGTCCTCTCGAAGGTCCACGCGGACGACGTGCCGAGCGCGTGGCGGGGCCAGTGGCAGACGGACGCCGGGGTGACCGACGCGAACGTCGGCGGCGCGCTCGTGGACGTGCGGGGCCGTGTCCTCGGCGTACTCCAGCTCTGGATGCCGCTTCGACAGGGGCGCAACTCCGGGATCGGCTTCGTCGTTCCCTGGCCGAGCGTCGTGGCGGCCCTCCCGCGCCTCGAGGCGGGACGTTCGCTCCGGCGCGGGCGCCTCGGCATCCGCCTCGCGGCCGGCGACGGGCCGCCCGCCATCGACGAGGTCACGCCGGGCTCGGCGGCGGAGCACGCGGGCCTTCGTGCACAGGACGTGATCGTCGGCGTGGACGGAAGGCCGATCACCGACGCCCGCTCGGGTGCGGAGCTGCTGACCGGGCGTTGGGAGGGAGAGCACCTGAAGCTCAGGGTCCGCCGCGGGAGCGACGAGATCGACGTCGAAGCGGACCTGGACCCGGTCGATCCAGGGCACTGACCCGGACGCTCGGTGGGGAGAGGGGGGGCGGTCCTCCCGCCTCTGGGTAGCGTACGCACGAGCCCTTCGGGAGCCGCCACCATGGCCGAGCAACGTCCCGCCTTCGAACGCGAGGTCCTCGAGTATCACGAGTTTCCCCGGCCGGGGAAGATCGAGGTCGTCCCGAGCAAGAGCCTCTCGACCCAGCACCACCTCTCGCTCGCCTACACCCCCGGCGTCGCGGTGCCCTGCCTGGCGATCGAGAAGGACCCCGACCTCGCGTACCGCTACACGAACCGCGGGAACCTGGTCGCCGTCATCACGAACGGCACGGCGGTCCTCGGCCTCGGCAACATCGGCCCGCTCGCAGGGAAGCCCGTGATGGAGGGAAAGAGCGTCCTCTTCAAGAAGTTCGCCGGCATCGACGTCTTCGACATCGAGATCGACGAGAAGGACCCCGACCTCCTGGTGGACACGATCCGGCGCCTCGCGCCGACCTTCGGGGGCATCAACCTCGAGGACATCAAGGCGCCCGAGTGCTTCCACGTGGAGCGCCGGCTCCGGGCCGAGCTCGACATCCCCGTCTTCCACGACGACCAGCACGGGACCGCGATCATCTCGAGCGCGGCGCTCCTGAACGCGGTGGAGGTGGCGGGCAAGCGGCTCGAGGACCTGAAGATCGTCTGCTCGGGTGCGGGCGCGTCCGGCATCGCGTGCATCGACATGTTCGTCGCCCTCGGCGCGGACCGCGCGAAGGTGATCTTCTGCGACAGCCGCGGCGTGGTCTACAGGGGCCGCCGCGAGGGGATGAACGTCGAGAAGGAGCGGATTGCGGCCGATACGCCGCACCGCACGCTCGCGGAAGCGATCCGCGGCGCGGACCTGTTCCTCGGCCTGTCGGGCCCGGATCTCGTCACGAAGGACATGGTCCGTTCGATGGCCGAGCGTCCGATCGTCTTCGCGATGGCGAACCCGGACCCCGAGATCACCTATCCCGACGCCGTGTCCGCGCGCGACGACGTGATCATGGCCACCGGCCGGTCGGACTACCCGAACCAGGTCAACAACGTCCTCGGCTTCCCCTTCATCTTCCGGGGCGCCCTCGACGTCGGCGCGCGCGCCATCACCGAGGGCATGAAGCTCGCGGCCGCCCGGGCCCTCGCGGCGCTCGCGCGCGAGGAGGTCCCGGAGAGCGTGATGGAGGCCTATGGCGGCGAGGACCTTCGCTTCGGCCCCCGGTACCTGATTCCGAAGCCGTTCGACCACCGCGTCCTGCTCTGGGTCTCGCCGGCCGTCGCCGGCGCGGCGGTCGCGGAGGGCGCCGCGCGCGTCACGTCGTTCGACGCGGACGCGTACCGGCGCTCGCTGGCCCAGTACCTCGGAGGCTCGCGGCAGATCATGGGCGGCGTGACCGAGCGCGCACGCCGCGCCCGGGCGCGGGTGGCGTTCGCCGAGGGCGAGGCGGTCCGCGCGCAGCGTGCCGCCCTGCACCTGAAGGAGGAGGGCATCGCCACCCCCGTCCTCGTCGGCGACACGCTCCGGATCCAGGCCACCGCCGAGAAGCACGGTCTCGACCTCGCCGGCATGGAGATCGTGGACCCGAGGCTCGACGAGCGCCGCGACACCTTCGCGCGCCGCCTCTACGAGCTGCGCAGCCGGCGCGGCATGAACGCCCGCATCGCGGAGACCGAGGTCCTGCGGCCGCGCCGTTTCGCGTTCCTGCTGCTCGACCAGGACGACGTGGACTGCGTGGTGACGGGCGTGAACACGCCGTACCCCGACGCGGTCCGGGACGCGCTGCAGATCATCGGGACCGGCGGCTGCAAGGCCTCCGCCCTCCACCTCATCGCGCTCAAGAGCCGCACGATCCTCGTGGCGGACACGTCCATCAACATCCAGCCGACCGCGCGCGAGATCGCGGACATCGCCATCACCGCCGCCGACACGGCGCGCTCGTTCGACATCGACCCCCGGGTGGCGGTCCTGTCGTTCAGCACGTTCGGCAGCGTGCCGCACCCCGACGCGGCGAAGGCGGAGGAGGCGGTCCGGATCGTCCGAAAGGAGCGTCCGGACCTCGTGATCGACGGCGAGATGCACGTGGACGTCGCGCTCTCGCCCGACGTCGCGGAGCGCCTGTTCCCGCACAGCGTCATCAAGGGCGACGCGAACGTCCTCGTCTGCCCGGACCTCTCGTCCGCGAACATCTCGTACAAGTTCGCCGAGTACCTCGCCGGCGGCGAGGTCGTGGGCCCGATCCTGCTCGGGATGCGAAAGCCCGTGGTGGTCTCGTACCAGTCCGCCAGCGTGGATACGCTCGTGAACCTCGCCTGCGTGGCCCTCGCGCAGCGCGAGCGGGGGCGCGCGGGCGCCGCCCGCGAGGCGACCCCGAAGGCGGGGGCCCCGGCGCGCGTCCCGTCCTGAGCCGCCCCCGCGGTCAGTCCGCGACGTCGGGCGGCAGGTCCCGGAGGACTTCCCGCGCCAGGGGGCTGTCCGAGACCGCGAGGCGCTCGCGCGCGAGCCGGAGCGCCAGCCTGTAGCGGCCCTCGCGGAGCGCCGCCTCGGCCAGGAGCGCGATCGCCTGGGGGATCTCGTGCGTATCGCGGTCCGGGCCCCGGCCCAGCCGGTAGGCGCAGGCGAGGCAGTCGAAGTAGAGCGTCCGACCACCCGTCCGTGCGTCCTCGGCGGCGAGGCCGAGGGCGGCGTCGTAGCAGAGGCGGGGCCCGCCCGCGATCGTCGGGTCCGCGCGCACGGCGGCCACCGCCTCCTTCGCGGCGAAGGCGGACCACCTCGCCTCACGCTCGGAGCCCACCGGGGCGTACGCGTCCGCGTCGTCGAGCAGCCAGCGGGCGACGGCGGCCTCGACCGCGGGCGACGGGCGCGACGCGAGATAGACCGCGGAGGCCGCCGCGTACCGCGGCAGGTCCTTCGCGGCCTGGCGCACCTCGTTCTGTCGGATCGAGAACGCGGCCTTCAGCGCGGCCTCGTCGAGGAAGCGTGAGGGCTCGTAGCCGAGGCGGGCCGCCTCGGCCAGGACCTCGAGCGCGCGCGCCGGGTCCCCCGACTGCCGGTAGGCCTCGCCGAGGTACGCGGTGGCCGCGGTTCGCGTCCGTTCGGTCGCGGCGGCCTCCGTGAGGGGTTCGATCGCGTCCTGGCCGCGCCCGACGGCGACGTACGCGTACCCGCGCCGGAGGAGCACCCGGGGTTGCTTCGCCGCGGAGGGGGCGATCCGACCGAGCCAGTCCGCGAGCGCGCCCTGGTCGCGGAAGCCCTGCGGCGCTCCGACGCGCGCCGCGATCGCGTCGAGCGCGGCCTCGACCTTCGTGTCGTCGTCCGCGCGGAGCAGCGCGCCGAGGAGGTGCTCGAGCGTGGGCTCGTCGCTGCCGCGCGCGACGCCCGAGATCCGTCCGTAGAGGCTCCCGGCGAGCACGAGCGGGGCGAGGAGGAGGAGGCCGCGGCGCATCGGGCTCACCTGCGGGCCTCGAACGCGCGTCGCCATGTCTCCTCGTCGCGGCCCGGGTCGGTCCCGAGACGCAGCGCGGCGAGCTCGCGCGTGTCGGGCCCCTCGACGGGGTCGAAGACCGCGGCGAGGAGCACGGCCTCGGCCGCGGCGTCGAGCCGGCGCCGTGTCGAGAGGAGCGCGAGCGCGGCGGCCACGCGCACGCGCTCCTCCGGACGGTCGAGGAGCGCGCGGACCTCGGCCTCGGACGCGAGGACCGCGTCCGGCGCGGCGGCGAGGACCGCCCGGCGGAGCGCGCCCGGCGCGGGGTCCGCGGCGAGGACCTGCGCGAGCGGCGGCGCGGGCGTCGCGGCGCGCCCCGCCTTCTCCCGGGCGCGCTGGAGGCGCGCGGCGAGAGGCGGCGGGAGCCTCTCCGGCGCCCGCCCGCCGTCCGGCCGACCGAGGAGCGCCAGGACTTCCGCGAGGCGGGCCGCCGCCCGGTCGTCCAGGCCCGGCACGACGCCGGAGGCCGGTACCGGCCCGCCGACCCACGCGGCGAGGACCCGGCTCGACAGGGAGGCGTCCCGGGTGAGCACGGCGGCGCGCGCCGCGAGGTCGGCGCCCGTGCCCGGATCGGCGAGCAGGAACGCGGTCACGAACGCGAGCGTCCGTTCGGGCGCGTCGTCGGGCGCGACGGCGGCGTCGTACGCCGCCGTCCACGGCACGGCGAGGAGCTCCTTCGGCGTCGCGTCGAACGACAGGGCGAGCGCGACCCGTCGCGGCTCCTCCATGGCGTAGTCCATCGCGTCGAGCACGCCGGCGGGCGCGAGAGGGTCGCCGCTCCGTAGCCACGCCCGCGCCGTGTCCGTCACCTTCTCCACGGGCGCGGCGCCGAGGGCGTCGATCGTGTCGGGGCGCCGGCGCGCCGCCCGGTCGAGCGTGATGGTGGGGCAGAGCCGTGCGAGCCACCGGTCGAAGAAGTCCGGGCCCACCACGCCCGTGAAGTACTCCTTGCGGAACGCGAGGCGCCCGTCGGGGTCGAGGACGAGGTGCTGCGGGCTGATCAGGTCGCCGCCGGGCGCGAAGCGCCGCACGACGTAGCGGAGCACCGCCTGGTGCGTCGCGCACGGGATGCCGCCGTATCGCGAGCACGCCGCGCCGCCGTGCGCGTTCGGGTTCCCGACGAACGCGACCCAGTCGCGCGTGGCGTCGCCCCACGCCGCCGACGGGTAGATCTCGCCCGCCAGACGCTGGTTGGCGGCCTCCGTCTCGATCGCGTTCACGGCGAGGAGGACGGGGCGGCCCTCCTTCGCGGCGCGGAGCAGCCCCGCCTCGAGGTCCGGCTCCCACCGGACGCCGTCCGACTCGCCCGCCTCGAGCCCCGACGCGCCGAGGAACGCGGCGAGGAGCCCCAGCAGCGCCGCTCCGGCCACGGGGCGCGACGCGCGCGACGCCGCGGCATCGCCACCCGGTCCCGGCCTGTTCCTACGGGGCATCTCGTTCCTCGCGCTGGTCCCGACCGCCGGGTCCGCGGAGACGGTACCAGGGTCCATGAAGACCGCGCTCGGGGCGCGTGAAGAGGTTTCTCCTTACACGTTCCCTCTGCATTCAGGACGCCCACGAAAGCCATGCCACACGCGCTTTCGCGGGCCATGAATACGGAAGAGCGGGTGCGCATGCCCGCGCTCGCCCCGGGTGGAGGCCCCCCGGGACCGGAGGAGACGATGAAGACCTCGATGTTCCTTCCCCTCGTCGCGCTTCTCTTCGCCGCGTGTGCGTCGCGACCGCTGGCGAGGGAGCGCGTGCTCGCCGGTGTGACCAGCCCCGAGGCGCCGCGCGTGAGCGACGCCCGGCCGACCACGACCACGGCCGTCGTGCACGTGGCGGCGACCGCGGCGTCGAAGGCGCAGCCGGCGTCCGCCGCGACGCTCGTGTCGCGTCGTGCCGTGCGTGCGGGGGCCGACGCGTCCGAGGCCCAGGCCGCCCGCCGCTCGGCGACCGTCCACTCGGGGAGCCTCGGGACCCTGTTCCGCCCGTGCCCGAAGACGGCCGACGACGGCTGCGACCCCTGCGCCGGCGGCCGTTGCCGGGTCCCCTGAGGGCCCGTTTCGACCCGAGCCCCGCTCGCCCCCGCCCGGCCGGCAGCTCGTACGCCCGTCGTGGCCCGTTCCGGGCCCCGTAGAGAGCCCCGGGTCTGTGGGCGCCATGGGACTTAGATCCCGCGGCCCCTTTCCCTTGCCCGCTCGGTCCGGCGCCTTCCCGCCCTGTTTTCAGGGCCTGGAGAGCCATCGGCGCGCCCTGCACGTCCGACGGGGGCCCGAACGCGCGGCGAGGAATCCTCTCTTGGGGGGCGCCCAGGGACCCGCTAGAGTGGTCGCCCGACAGGGTAGGGATTCGTGGTGGGCGAGGCGTGCTCGTCCTCCCGGGCTCGTTGGGAAGCAGGGCCATCCGAACACCGATGCGTCGTCGTACGGCGGGCGCGCGACTCGCGCGCGCCCATCGACCGGTCGCCCGTACGGGCGGGCGGTTGGTCGCCCGTGGGGGCGCGCCGACGCGGCACCCCCGAGGGGCCGCGCCCGACGCCGGTGAGACGGTCTTCGTGGTCCTTGGTCCGGGCCCGAACGAGCGATCCCTCCGCGATGCGGGCTCCGCGAGCGCGTGGAGTCCCGGGTCCACGGGAGGCAAGACGAGAGGGTCCGCCGGCGCCGGCCGGCGCGCGTGACCCCCTCGTCCCTCGTCGCGACAGGGAGGACGACGATGTCGAAGATCCTGGCGTTCGGGATGGGGGGGCTCTTGCTCCTGGGTGCCTGCGCGGCCCCCGGCGCCCCCGTCCGGGTGCCGCGTTCACGCGCGTCCCTCCCGCCTCCGGTCGTGCGGAGCGCGTCCTATCGCCTCCCGGTCCGTTCCGTCGCCGCGGCCCGGACCGTCACGCCGGCCTTCGTCGCGCCGCGCGTCGTCGAGACAAGGCGCCTGGCAGCGCCCGAGCCGGCGGTGGTCCGCGCGCCGGGGCCGCCGCGGCCCGCGTCGATGGAGATCCTCGCGAGACCGGGCACGTCGTCCATCGCGCGGCGGGCCCTCTCGAGCCCGACGCCGGTCGTCCCCGTCAGCCGTCCCGCGCCGCTCCGGCTCTCCGTCGCCTCGCCGCTTCCGGCTCGGGCCGCTCCCGCGCCCCGGGCCCCGAGGTCGCTCGGCGCGGCGAGGACGAGCTCGCTCTCGGAGTTGCGCGGCCTCTTCGAGTCGCCGCGGGCGTCCCCGGTGGCCGCGCCTTCCCCCTGTGCGGCCGACCCGTGTGCCGGCGGCCGGTGTCTGGTCCCCTGACCGGTGCGGACGGACGCCCAAAACCGGGGCTCCCGAGGGAGGACCGCGCTGTCTCGGCGCGTCGAAGGAGCGGCCGACGAGGCCGTACACCCTGGCCCTCGAGATCGTGAAGAGGGCGTTCAGAGGAGCGAACCGGGACGAATGGGACCCCCGTCTCGTGAACTGCCGGTGACCCGCGGTGGATTCCATGCCCGTGCGAGCCGATTCCGAGGGAGGCAGGAGGCCCGCTCGACCGACGCCGAGGGGCGACGGTCGTCGCCCCGGCCGGACCCCCGGAGGGGGAGGATGAGGATGCCGAGAACCGTGGCGTTCGCGCTGGGGGCCGTCGTGGTCCTCGGCGGCTGTGCCTCGGGCGGGCTGTCGCAGCGTCGGACGAGCGTGGCCTCCCGGGCCGCGCTGCCGCCGCCGCGCGTGATCCGCCGCACCGTGAGCTCGAGGCCCGTGAGCCCGAGCCCCGTGATCTCCGGACCGGTGCATGCCGGACCCGTGGCGCGGCCGGTCGTGATCGAGCCGCGCGTGGTCGCGACGACCACCGCGCGGCCCCCGACGCCGGCGCCGCCCTCGATGGAGCTGATGCGCGGGCATCGCGCGGTCCCGCTGGTACGCCGCGACCTGGCCGGGCCGACGCCGGTGGTGCCGGTCAGCCGCACCGCGCGGGTTCAGCCCGCCGTCGCCGCGCCGGTCATGCCGCCGCGCGAGGCCGTCGCCACGCCGCGCCCCGCGGCGTCGCGCGGGTCGATGAAGGGCCTCTTCGCCGGGGCGGGCGCGCCGAGAGCCGCGCCCGAGCCCTGCGTCGGCGGGACCTGAGCGGCTCCCTAGTCGCGCCGTCGGCGCGACCCGTGACCGATCGTTCCCGGGCGTCCGCCAGAGGCGGACGCCGAGACGGCCCTTCCCGCGTGCGGGCCCGCGACACCGGGTCGTCGGGCCCGGACGCGTCCTTCGTGCGGCGCGTCCGTCGCCGTCTCCTCGCCCACTACGACCGCGCGGCGCGGGACCTCCCGTGGCGCCGCACCCGGGACCCCTACGAGATCTGGGTCTCGGAGACCATGCTCCAGCAGACGCGCGTGGCCACGGTCCTCGACCGCTGGCCGCGGTTCCTCGCGCAGTTCCCCGACGTCCGGTCCCTCGCGGGCGCCCGCGAGGACCAGGTCCTGAAGGCGTGGGAGGGGCTCGGCTACTACGCGAGGGCGCGGTCCCTCTACCGCGCGGCCCGGGTGCTCGTGGCGCGGTACGGGGCGACCCTCCCGCGCGAGGTCGAGGCCCTCGTGGCCCTTCCGGGTTTCGGGCCGTACACGGCCGCCGCGGTGGCGAGCATCGCGTTCGGGTGCCCGGCGGCCGTCGTGGACGGGAACGTGGTCCGCGTCGTGGCGCGACTCCTCGACGAGGGCGGCGACGTGACCCGATCCGCGGCGAGAGAACGCGTGCGCCGCGCGGCGGATGCCTTCCTCCCCGCGTCCCGGCCGGGCGACTGGAACCAGGCCGTGATGGACCTCGGCGCAACGGTCTGCGTGCCGAGGGCGCCGCGCTGCGACGTGTGTCCCCTCGCGGACGTGTGCCGCGCCCGAGCTCGCGGCCGGGCAGCCGCGCTGCCCCACAGGCCCGCGAGGAAGCCGGTCCCGCACCACGACATCGCGGCGGGTCTCGTGTGGCGGGGCGACCGGCTCCTCGTCGCGCGCCGGCCCCGCGAAGGTCTCCTCGGCGGGCTCTGGGAGTTCCCCGGCGGGAAGCGGGAGCGGGGGGAGACGCTCGAGGAGGCCTGCGCGCGCGAGGTCCGCGAGGAGACCGGTCTCGAGGTCGCGGTCGGTCGCCGGTTCGTGGCGATCGACCACGCCTACACGCACATGAAGATCACGCTCCACCTCTTCCACTGCTCGTGCGCCCGCGGTCGTCCGCGCCCGCTCGCGTGCGAGTCGCCGCGTTTCGTCCGCCTCTCGGACCTGGACGGCTACGCGTTCCCCCGCGCGAACAGGCGCGCGTTGGAGCTCCTCTCCGCCGAAGCCCGCGAAGGCGCCGCGCCCCCGACCGCACCGCCGCGGCGCGCCGCGCGCTGATCGAGGGGGGCGGGCCCGGCGGGCTAGCGGCCGGTGCGAAGGCCCCGCTTCCCGGGCGGCTCTTCGCCTTCCTGGGCGGGGGCGCCCGCCTCGGTCGCCACGTAGTCGGCGAGGATCGCCGTCACCCGGGCCAAGATCGCGGTGGAGCGGAAGAGGTACTTGAACGTCATCGCCATCCCGCCGCGCCGGAGGTCGTCGTGGACCTTCTTCGAGAGGTTGGCGAGGCGGCGGAGGGAATGCGGACTCGGCATCGCGCGGGATTCTACCGCCCGATCGCGTCCGACCCCTGATCCTCGCCCGCCCTTGCCGATCGAATGCGGCTGGCGGCGAGTCGGGCCGCGTTCGAGACCGGAGGCGGACCGCTCGCCGCCAGCCGGTCGAGTCGTGCCAGGAGCGGGCCCGCCGAGGCACCGAGCCGTCCGAGCGCGTCGGCCGCCCAGAAGCGAACCGGCACCACCGCGTCGTCGAGGAGGAGGCCGAGCGCCTGCACGACCCGGTCCTCGTCGGCGCCGATCTTCCCGAGCGCCGCGGCGGCCATCGCCCGAACCATCGGGTCCTCGTCCCCGAGGACCGGTAGGAGCTCCGGCGCGAATTCGCGCGCCGTGGGCCCGAGTCGGCCGAGCGCCTTCGCGGCGGCGGTCCGCTGGCCGGGGTCCTCGTCTCCGAGTCGGGCGACGAGGCGCTCCCGACTCTCGTCCGGCGTCCCGGGGCGTTCGCCGCTCACGTGGTCCTCCCGGCGCCATGCGCGCACGGGGCCCGGAATCGGGCGCAGGCAGGTCGCGTCAGAGGGCGTGCGCGGCCGGCGCCACCTGGAACGAGGTCGTCTGCTCCCCCTTGTCGAAGAGCAGACGACCAGAACCGACCCGCGCCGACGGGGGCGCGGCGGTCAAGCGGGGTCAGGCCGGTCGAGACGACCGGAGACGTTCGCGCGAGCGGGGTTTAGCCGCAACCGTGCGGGCCGCCGCAGCCCGTGCCCGCCGCGGGGGCGGACATCGGGGGCGCGGTCATCGGCGCCGGCATCGGGCCCGTCGGGGCGGGCTGCGCGTACGTCGTGGCGCCCGGCGTGCCCGCGTAGCTGTAGTGATGGCACGCTCCGGCGAGTCCCGCCGCTGCGATGAGACCGAGAACCAGGAAAGCCTTCTTCACGGGATGCTCCTGCCTGGGATCGATGGGATCGAACCGGGGGGGGATGCTAGGGGGAGGCCGAGGGTCCCGGTAGCGATGCTGAGAACGGGACGCAAACCCGCCCCGGCCCCTCCGCGGCAAAGACTCGCCTCCCGCCGGTGGGCGGGGGCGCCTCGCCCGTGCGCGACGGCCGGGGTCGGGGATGAACTCCACCGACGGGCCGGCCCCCGTCCGCCGGTACGTTCAGGGCCCCCGGGCGCGCGGGGGGTGGTCCGGTCCGCCTCGGGCTCTGGGCCACCTCGAGCGGCGAGCTCGGGGTCGGCGCGGGCCGGTGCGCCGCGTACGCGGAGAGGACGAGCACACGGGGCGCGACACAGGAGGGCCTCGCCCGCGAGGCCGGTCGGGACGGAGCCAGAGGCCGAGACCCGCGCCGACGCGCGCGCGTCGCTCGTTCCCCCGCTGGCCCGGGAGGGCGGCAACACTACCCTGGAAGGTTCCATGCACGTGACCGACAGCGAGCACAAACCCCTCGAGTACGACTTCCACGAGAGCATCACGTACTGGATGCTCCCGACGGCGCGGGCCATGAAGCGGGCCTTGAACGAGGAGTTCGCCCGCGTCGGCGTGACGCACCAGCAGTGGCGCGTCCTCCTCCGCCTCACGCGCGAACGGGACGTCTGCCAGGCCGAGCTGGCGAAGGAGATGACGATCGAGCCGCCGACGCTGGCGGGGATCCTCGACCGCATGGAACGCGACGGGTGGATCACGCGCCGTCCGAACCCCAGCGACAAGCGCCGGAAGCTCGTGCGCCTGGAGCCACGGATCGGGCCCGTCTGGGAGCAGCTCGTCGAGTGCGCCCACCGTGTCCGGGAGCGTGCGATCGCCGGCCTCTCGCGGGAGCAGCTCGACACGTTGCGCGAGGCGCTCGCCGTGATCCGCCAGAACCTGGGCGTCGAGGAGGTCGAATGAGGGTTCGTCTGGCGGCGCGGGCGGCGGTCCTCCTGGGCCTCCTCGCGGGCGTGGTGTGGGCCGAGGGCGGAGGCGGGAAGGCGGGCGCGGGCCCGGCCGGGCCGCCCGCGCGTCCGCCGCAGCCCGTGAAGGCGGCGCCCGTGGTCGCGCGGTCGGTGCGCGAAGGCCGTTCGTTCGTGGGGTCCGTCGAGCCGACACGGCGGAGCGTCGTGGGGAGCGAGTTCGCGGGGCTCGTGACCGCGCTCCTCGTGCGCCAGGGCGACCGCGTCGAGGAGAAGCAGCCGGTCGCGAAGCTCTCCACGGCCATCCTCGACCTGGACCTCGCCGCGGCGCGGGCGGAGCTCGCGCTGAGGACCGAGCGCCTCCGGGAGCTCCAGAACGGGTCGCGTCCCGAGGAGGTCCAGCAGTCGCGCGCCCGCGTGGCCCAGCAGGAGGCGGATCTCGAGCTCAAGACGTGGCGCCGCGAGGCCGCGGAGCGGCTCTACTCCGACCACACGATCAGCGAGGACCAGCTCCGCGACGCGCGGCTTCAGGAGAAGGACGCCGGCTTGCTCGTGGACGCGGCCAAGGCCGCGCTGGCCCTCGTCGTCGCCGGTCCCCGGGAGGAGGAGGTCGCCCAGGCGAAGGCCCAGGTGGACGGCGAGCAGGCCACCGTGGACCGTCTCGAGGAGCAGCGAAGTCGATACGAGATCAAGGCCCCCTTCGGCGGGTGGGTCGTGGCGGAGCGCACGGAGGAGGGCGAGTACCTCTCCGTGGGGGCGCCCGTCGTGGAGATCGTCGCGCTCGACCAGGTGGACGTCGTCGTGCAGGTGCCCGAGGACTTCGTCGGCGGCCTCGTGGAGGAGACGTCGGTGCGCGTCGAGATCGACGCGCTCGCACGCCGCATGCTGACCGGCAAGATCCACCGCATCGTGCCGCAGGCCGACGTACGCGGTCGTACCTTTCCCGTCCTCGTGCGCCTCGACAACGAGCGCGTTGGCGACGAGCCGTTGATCAAGGCGGGCATGTTCGCGCGCACGACGCTCGCGGTGGGGCAGGAGAGCCAGGGAATCTTCGTCCCGAAGGACGCGGTGGTGCTGGGCGGACCGCAGCCGGTCGTCTGGGTCATCGACCCGAAGACGTCGGTCGCGCACCCCGTGGCCGTCGTGCTCGGCGCGGCGGTGGACGACCTCGTGGAGGTGAAGGGGGAGCTCGAGGCCGGCGTCCAGGTCGTGACGCGCGGCAACGAGCGCCTGTTCCCGCCGGCGGCTCCGGTCCAGGTCCAGGACTGATCGGGCCGCCGTGAACCTGATCACCGCCTTCGTCCAGAACCCCGTCAAGATCGCGGTCGGCGTGCTGCTGGTCGTCCTCTTCGGGCTGATCGCGTTGACGCGGATGCCGATCCAGCTCGTGCCGGAGGTGCAGCGTCAGGTCATCTCGATCAAGACCGCGTGGCCCGGCGCGAGCCCGGAGGAGGTCGAGCGAGAGATCGTCGATGCGCAGGAGGAGCAGCTGAAGGGCGTCGAGGGCGTCACGAAGATGTCCTCGGAGAGCCAGGACTCCACCGGCACGATCAACCTCGAGTTCTCGGTCGGGACCGACATCGCGACCGCGCTCCTCAAGGTCAACACCCGGCTCCAGCAGGTGAAGAGCTACCCGGAGAACGCGGACGAGCCCGTCATCGCCACGTCTTCGTCCTCGGACAAGCCGATCGCGTGGATGATTCTCAGGCCGCGGGTCCCCACGGACGCCGAGATCCGGAAGTTTCAGCAGGAGCACCCGGAGCTCGCGAGCGCCCTCGAGCCCGCGCTCCGCGCGAAGAGCCGGGGCCTGAGGGGCCGGCGTCTCGCGGACGCGGCCAAGGCGAATCCGGGGGTCCAGCCGATCCTGCCGCCCGCTGTGGACATTCCGAAGCTCCTCCGCTTCACCGAGGACCAGATCGAGGCGCGTCTCGAGCGCGTCACCGGGGTGTCGAACGCGAACGTGTTCGGCGGCGAGGAGGAGGAGCTTCTCGTCGTCGTGGACCCGCAGCGTCTCGCCGCGCGGCGGATCACGATCCCGGAGCTCCGCGCGGCCCTCGCGCTCCACAACACCGACGTCTCGGCCGGCGACTACTGGGAGGGGAAGCGGCGCTACGTCGTGCGCACCCTCGGCCAGTTCCACTCGCCGGAAGACGTCGCGGAGAGCGTCGTCGCGCGCCGCGGCGGCGTCACCGTCCTCGTCCGCGACGTCGCGGACGTGAAGATCGGCTACCACAAGCCCTCGGCCGCCGTCTTCCACTTCGGCCAGCGCTGCCTGGCGATCAACTGCGTTCGCGAGACCGGCGCGAACGTCCTCGATGTGATGGCGGGCATCCGAACCGCCATCGAGGAGCTCAACTCGGGCGTCCTCGCGTCGAAGGGCGTCCAGCTCGACCAGGCTTACGACGAGACCGAGTACATCGAGTCGGCGATCGGCCTGGTCCAGTCGAACATCGTCCTGGGCGGCATCCTCACCGTGCTCGTCCTGCTCATCTTCCTGAGGAGCCTTCGCTCGACGCTCATCATCTCCCTGGCAATCCCGACGAGCGTGGTCGGCACGTTCCTCCTCCTCGGGCTGATGGGGCGCTCGCTGAACGTCGTGAGCCTCGCGGGCATGGCCTTCGCCGTCGGCATGCTCGTGGACAACGCGATCGTGGTCCTCGAGAACATCTACCGCCGCCACCAGATGGGGGAGAGCCGCGTGGACGCCTCCGTCCGCGGGACGGCCGAGGTGTGGGGCGCGGTCGTCGCCTCGACGCTCACGACCCTCGCCGTGTTCATCCCGGTCCTCTTCCTCAAGGACGAGGTCGGCCAGCTCTTCTCGGACATCGCGCTGGCGATCTCGTGCGCCGTCGGCCTCTCGCTGCTCGTCTCCGTTACGGTGATCCCGCCCTCGACGGCCCGGATCCTGCCGGAGCACGATCCCGACGAGGAGCCCGAGCCGGGACGCGACCCCGACGCCGGGCCCGACGTAAACGCCCGCGTCCCGCGGTTCTTCCGACCGCTCGTCCTGCCCTTCGACCTCCTGGGGCGGGGGTTCGTGAACGGCGTGCTGGGGATCCATCGCTGGCTCGAACGCGGGATCCTCCGCCAGATCGTGTTCGCCCTCCTCCTCGTCGGCGCGGCGGGCCTCGGGACGTGGCTGCTGATCCCCAAGGCCGAGTACCTGCCGACCGGAAACCAGAACCTGACCATCGCGATCATCCTGCCTCCCCCCGGCTACAACCTCGAGGAGATGACGCGGATCGGGGAGAACCTCGACGGGCAGATGCGTCCGCTCTGGGACGTGGACGAGGGCACGACGACGGTCTCGGGGGAGCCGGCGATCAGCCAGTTCTTCTTCGTGGCGAGCGGGCGCCAGCTCTTCATCGGCATTCGCGCCATGGACGACATGCTCGCGAAGGACCTCGGGCCCGTGCTGACCCGCCGGATCTACGGCATCCCGGGCTCGATCGGATTCGCGTTCCAGACGAGCCTCTTCGAGCAGGGGCTCACGGGCGGCCGGACGATCGACATCGAGATCCGGGGGCCCGACCTCCACCGTCTCGTCGGCATGGGCGGCCGCGTGATGGGCCAGGTGATGCAGATGTATCCGAAGGGCGCCCAGATCCGCCCCATCCCGAGCCTCGACCTCTCGAGCCCCGAGGTGCACATCCTGCCTCTCTGGAACCGCACCGGCGACGTCGGGATGTCGGGCGTGGACCTCGGCTACACGATCGACGCGCTCGTCGACGGTGCGTACGCGGGGGACTACTTCTCCGGCGGCAAGAAGATGGACCTCACGATCGTCGGCGAGGACCAGTACGCGAGCCGCTTCCAGGACCTGGAGGACCTCCCGGTCGCGACCCCCAGCGGCAATCTCGTCCCGCTCGGCTCGATCGCCAACGTCGTCCTGAGCTCCGGGCCCGAGCAGATCAACCGGCGCGAGCGCGAGCGGGCGGTCACGATCGAGCTCGTCCCGCCCGAGTCGGTCCCCCTGCAGGAGGCGGTGGACCGCGTGCGCAGCGAGGTCGTACAGCCGCTCGAGAGGGACGGGAGTCTCGAGGGTGGCTACCGCGTCACGTTGGGCGGCACGGCCGACAAGCTCGCGGCCGTCTGGGGAGAGCTCCAGTTCAACCTGTTGCTCGCGGTCGCGATCACCTACCTCCTCATGGCGGCGCTCTTCGAGTCGTGGTTCTACCCCTTCGTGGTGATCCTCTCCGTGCCGCTGGGCGCCGTGGGCGGGCTGTTCGGCCTCTGGCTGTTGAACCGCTTCGTGCCGCAGGCGCTCGACGTGCTCACCATGCTCGGCTTCGTGATCCTCGTCGGGACCGTCGTGAACAACGCGATCCTGATCGTGCACCAGTCGCTCAACTACATGCGCGTCGAGAAGCTCCCGCCCTCCGCGGCGGTCCTCCGCAGCGTTCACACCCGCATGCGGCCGATCTTCATGACCCTCTTCACCACGGTCTTCGGCCTGCTGCCGCTGGTCCTCTTCCCCGGCGCGGGCAGCGAGCTCTACCGGGGCATCGGCAGCATCTTGATCGGCGGGCTCTTCGTCTCGACGATCTTCACGCTGCTCCTGATCCCCACGCTCTTCCGGCTGGTCCTCGCCGGCCGCGTCTGGGTCGGCCGCCGCCTCGGCATCGGCTCCGGCGCCGGTCTCTGAGGGCCCGCGCGGCACGGAAGGTCGGTCAGGCGGCGTACTCCGCGTAGAGGCGGGCGTACACGCCGTCCGCCTCGAGCAGGGACGCGTGCGTGCCCTGCTCGACCAGGCGGCCGTGGTCCATCACGAGGATCCGGTCGGCGCCCCGGATGGTGGAGAGACGGTGCGCGATCACGACCGTCGTCTGTCGGGACGCGAGGCGGTGAAGCGCGCCGAGGATCAGCGCCTCGGTACGCGTGTCCACCGCGCTCGTGGCCTCGTCGAGGATCAGGATCGACGGGTGGGCCAGCAGCGCGCGCACGAAGCACACGATCTGGCGCTCGCCCTCGGACAGGTTCGCGCCCCGCTCGCCGACCTCGGTGTCGAGGCCGTGCGGGAGCTGGCGGAGCACGGGCAGGCAGCCGAGCGCCTCGAAGCCCCGCTCGGCCGCCTCGGCCGTGAGGCCCTCCTCCACGAAGCGGAGGTTCTCGAGCACGGTGCCGTCGAACAGGAAGTTCGACTGCAGCACGATGCCCGTCTGGCGGTGGAGGGCGTCGAGCGTGAGCGTGCGGATGTCCATGTCGTCGAGGCGGACCACGCCCCGCTGCGCCTCGTAGAACCGGCCCAGCAGGTTGATCACCGACGTCTTGCCGGCGCCGGTGTGGCCCACGAGCGCGACCGTCTCGCCGGGCCGCACCTCGAAGGACACGCCCTCGACCTGCCAGCCGGTCTCGTCGGACGCGTCGTACCGGAACCACACGTCCTCGAAGCGGACGCGGCCCCGGAGGCGTCCCGGGTCGATCGCGTCGGGGCGGTCCCGAACCTCCGGCTCCGTGTCGAGGAGGAGGAAGATCCGCTCGGCCGCGGCGCCGGCCACGAGCGACTCGTTGTAGAGGCCTCCGAGCCCCTCGACCGGCCCGAGCACGAACCCCATGAGGAGCACGAACTCGAGCAGGCCCCCCACGCTCATCTCGCCCCGCGTCACGGCGCCCGCGCCGAGGGCGAGGATCAGGAGCGTCACGCCGTGGAAGACGAGGGAGAGGCTCGGGATGTACGCGCCCGCGACCTTCGCACCGCGGATCACGGCCGCGCGGTAGAGGCCCTGCCGGCGTCCGAGGTCCTCGAGCTCGCGGCCCTCCTGGCCGAAGGCCTGCACGACGCGGACGCCCGTGATCGCCTCGGCGACCTGCGCCGAGATCGCGGCGTGCGTCTCGCGGATGCGCCGGTACGCCGGGAAGCCGAACCGGTGGAAGAGACGCGTCAGCGCCCAGACCACCGGCGTCGCGCCGACCAGCCAGAGGGCGAGGGAGGCGTTCGAGCCGAGGAGCCAGGTCGATCCGAGGACCAGGGAGAGGGCGAGCGAGGTGAACGCGATCGGGCCCCAGAAGACGAGCTGCTCGAGCGTGTCCACGTCCCGGTCGGCCCGGGCGATGATCCGGCCCTGCTTCGTGCGGTCGAAGTACCGCATGTGGAGTCGCTGGATGTGCCCGAACACGTCGCGACGCAGCGCGTCCACGACCTGGACGCCGATCCAGGTGCTCATGCGGAGCTCCCAGACCGTGAGCGCGGCCCGCGCCAGCATGTTCGCGACCATGAACGCGCCGATCCCAGCGGTGCCCGACACGTCCCCGTGTCCGAGCGGACCGTCCACGGCCCGGCGCACGAGGCGCGGGTCCACGAGCATCGACACGACCCAGGTCGCCTCGAGCACGATCACGAGGACGACCTTGCCGCGCCACGGGCGGAAGTAGCCGAGGAGCCGGCGGAAGGTCGCCCGCTTGAGCGGCGCCCGGGCGAACTCCTCCTCGAGGGCGATCTCGTCGGTCATGTCGCGACCCTCTCGAGCTGTTGGTGACGGAAGATCTCGCGGTAGAGCCCCTCCTCGCGCAGGAGCTCGTCGTGGGACCCCAGGGCGGTGACGCGACCCTCCTCCAGGAGGGCGATGCGGTCGCACCACCGCACCGAGGTCACCCGCTGGCTGATCACGAGCGTCGTCCGGCCGCGCGCGGCGGCCCGGATGCCCTGGAACAGCACGCGCTCGGTGACCGCGTCCACGCTCGCCGTCGCGTCGTCGAACACGAGCACGCGCGGGTCCATCGCGACCGCCCGGGCGATCGTCAGGCGCTGGCACTGACCGCCGGAGAGGCTCACGCCGCGCTCGCCCACGAGCGTGTCGTAGCCGTCGGGCAGCTCGCGAACGAACTCGTCGGCCGCCGCGAGCTCGGCGGCCCGTACGACCGCGGCCCGGTCGAGGTCCGGCCGCCCGTACGCGATGTTCTCGGCGACCGTGCCCGAGAACAGGAACGGCTCCTGGAAGACCAGACCCACCTCGCGCCGCACCTGGCGGACGTCGAGGTCGGAGAGGTCGATCCCGTCGAGGCGGACCGTGCCGCCCGTGGGGTCGTAGAAGCGCGGGAGGAGGTGGACCAGGCTGCTCTTGCCCGAGCCCGTCGGGCCGAGGATCCCGAGGGACGAGCCCGCCGGCACGACGAGCGAGACGCCGCGGAGGATCTCCTCGCCGTCCGTGCCGCGCCGGAAGCGGACGTCCTCGAGCGCCAGGTCCCCTCCGGTCGGCGGCAGGCGTCGCGGCGCCGTCGGCACGGGGATCACGTCGTCGTGGTCCAGGACCTCGAACACGCGGCTCGCGCTCGCCACGGCCTGCTGACCGAGGATCACGAGACGGGTCAGCGGGCGCACGCGGTGATGCACCATCCGCACGAAGAGGAGCACGGCCGTCACCTCGCCGACGCCCCCGTGACCGGTCGCGACGCGGGCGGCGCCGAGCAGGAGGACGACCGGGAGCACCAGGTGGTACACGTGGTGGACCAGCGGCATCCGACCGGTCCAGTAGCGCTCCTCGGACGCCCAGTGGCCCGAGAAGCGGTCCATGTGCACGCCGAACTTTCGGACCTGGTGGCCCTCGCGGCCGAACGCGCGGACCACGCGCGCGCCCGCCACGTTCTCCTGCAGCGTCGTCGCGACGTCGTCGTAGACGTCCGACACGTCGCGGTCGAGATGGGCCACCCGCCGGCCCACGAGCATCGCGGAGGCCGTGCCGAGGCCGAACGCGACGGCCGTCGCCAGGCCGTACGTCCAGTGCTCGACAAACACCGCCGGGACGACGGTCAGGAGGAGGATCGCGACCTCCGCCCAGCCGAACCAGACCTCGCGGAAGAAGTGCCTGGCCTTCTCCATGTCGCGGAGGCCCCGGGCGATCGTGGCGCCGCTGCGGTTGACGTCGTGGTAGCGGAAGCGGAGCGCGAGGACGTGCCCCAGCAGGTCGGAGCGGAGCGCGTTCTCCAGGTCCTGCCCCAGGCGCGCCGCCGCCACCTGCGAGACGAACACGAGCGCATTCCGGACGAGCGCGGTGGCCCCGAGGACCACGAGCAACGCCGCGTACCCGGGGGGGAGACCGCCGCCGCCGCCCTCGTGGCCCAACAGACGGTCGATGGCCGCCGCGACCAGGAGCGGCCACGCGGCCTCGAGCCCGCCCCGGACGAGGAGCAGGCCGAGCACGCCCGCCGTCCGCGCGGCGCGCGGACGGAACCGTCCCGCGAGGCGTGCGAGCGTCGAGAGCCCCGGTCGGGCCGCGGGACTATGGAGGGGAGGTGAGGGGACGGACACGGGGGGACCTCGACACGGACGAGCGAACGCGAGTGGGGGAGTCGGCCCGAGAGCGGGCGGACCGGGCGGCGGGAGCTCGAGGGCGAGCCCGCGTCGGGTCAGACGACCCGGACGCCACCCGGGAGAGCGGGGACGACGGGGAACGCGACGCGCGCCGTCGACCCGCTGCCGAGCCACGTGAAGGACGTCATCGACGTCCGGCACGCTCGGTGGGGGAGGCGCTGCGTCACCATCCGGCTCTCCTGGTGATCCCTCCGGAGGACCCTCCGGCGACCACGGGGAAGCGGAGGATCGTAGGGGCCCCCGGCCCCCGGGTCAAGCGTCTCGTCCCCGTGACCCTCGTGGACCGCGCGGGGCCCCGCGAGGTCCATCGTCTCCGCCCCGGGCCCCGGCCGCCTCAGGTGAGGTAACAGAGGGCCTCCTGGAGCTCGCCGTCCATCACGAGGCAGAGCCGGCGTCCGGGCGCCACGGCCTCGACGTCGATCACCCGCAGCACGTCCCCGAAGGCGTCCGCCGCGTCCGGTACGAGGCGGTCCAGCGCGTTCGGCGACCTCAGCAGGAACCCCTCGTCGAACAGGACGCCGTCGTCGTCGGGATAGAGCGGCAGGTAGTGGATCGCCGCTTCGACGAGCTCCTGGAAGAAGTGGGTCCCGAACGAGGGCTCGGGGCACAGGCCCTCCGACGACCGCGCGATCTCGATGAGGGCCCGGGCGTGGCAGATGTCCGCGAAGCCCACGCGCACGCCGAGGCGCATGTCCTGCGAGCCCCAGCGACCGGGCCCCATCAGGATGAACGCCTGGTCCTGGAGCGCCTCGTTCACGCGGCTCACGACCCCCGCCAGCTCGACGCGCCGATCGACGCTCGGGAGGCGCGCGTAGTCGCGCGGGTCGATCAGCACGACGTACCGGATCCCGTCCACGGTCCCGCTGTTGACCCACCGGTTCGCGCTGAACACGCGGTCCTTCTTGGGGACGTCGGACGGGACCTCGCGCCTCGCGCGCTCCTCGATGCCGAGGAGCGGCCGGCACTGGAGCAGGAAGAGCCGGCCCTCGTGGTACGCGAACTCGATGTCGAGCGGCGTCTTGTACGACCGTTCGAGCGTCCTCAGCACGTTCTGGATCTGCCGGGGGAACGCGCCCTGCCGGAGGATCCGGTCGAAGGTGATGCACAGGTCCGCGGCGGGCTCCGCGACCTGCGTCCCGACCGGGGTGGCGAGGTGACCCCCGCGCTCGACGACCGAGACGAAGTCCGCGAGGCCGTGCCCGCGCATGCCCTCGAGCGCCTCCGCCGCGGGGACCGAGCGGAACCCGCCGCCCTCGAGGTCCACCACGTCGACCCGTCGTTGCGAGGCCGCGACGATCTCCTCGGGCGTCACCTCGGGCCGCATCGTCGGGTTCGCGAGCGCCACCATGCGAGCGAAGTCCCCGACCCGGTCCACGGCGCGCGTGCCGAGGCCCACGACGACGCGCATCAGGCCATCCTCGCGGCGGATGCGGCGGTTCCACCGGTAGTCGTTCCGCGAGAACGCGACGCCGGCGGCCGCGGGGAAGTAGAGGCGACCGTACGGGCGCCCCACGACGGGCTGGATCATCACCGCCATCTGCTCGTCGTGGTCGATCAGGTCGTGACGCCGCCGGTACGAGATCGCGTTGGGGTGGAAGACGCCCGAGTACACCTCGGCGATCGCGCCGAGCAGCGCGCGGAGACGTTCGTCGGGCGGGCCCTGGTTCGTGAGGAACAGGCTCTGGTAGATGCCCGAGAACGCCGCGCCGAACGAGTCTTCGAGCAGGCTGGACGAACGCACGATCAGCGGGACGTCCCCGAACCGCCCCAGCTCCGCCCGCAACCGGTTTGCCACGAACGGCGGGAACTCGGCGTTCTGGAACACGGCCTGGATCGCGCGGTGGCTGTGGCGGATCTCGGCGAGCGGCTGGTACTTGAAGTCGGCGAGCTCCGTCAGGCCGTTGTGCTCCTTGAACGCCGCGTACGCGTCGGTGAGCACGAAGACGGTGTTCGGCACCTCCAGGTCCTCGATGCCGGCGTGCTCCAGCATGGCCCACGCGAGGACCATGCCCGCCGCCTTCCCCCCGACCCAGCCGCTGCCGCGCTCCGTCGCCACCACGCGCTCGAGCACCCACGCCATGTGGCCGACGTCGAGGAACCGCTTCGCCCGGGAGATGAAGTCCACCCGGTCCGAGATGAACCGCCGGACCAGCGCGACGAGCGTTCCCTCGGGGGCCTCGGCCCGGCGACCCGCCGCGTCCGCGAGCGAGCAGAACTGCCTCACCTTGCGCGCGATCAGCGTGAGGGGCACGTCGGGCATGCGAGCGAGCGCCTCCACCGACTTGGCCTCGTCCCGCTGGTGCGCGGACCAGACGATCGCGTCCACCTCCTCCGGCGTCAGGTGTCTCGCCGCGAGGTCGATGACGATGCGGTTGATCACCTCGGCCTCGTCGGCGGCCCAGAGGTGGCTCGAGGGCACGTTCGGGTCGTGGGGCGCGTGCCACTCGTCGCGCCGCTCCGCGCGCTCGTACACGTCCTCGATGCGCGTGATCCCCGCGGTGTGGAGGTGGAGGAGGAGCACGCGGCAGACGCGGCCCCTCAGCCCCGGATACGAGTCGAGGTAGGCCTCGAGGTGCGCCCGCGTGGCCGCGACGTCCTCGGGACTCCGGGGGCCCGCGTTCATCCGCGCATCGTATGCCGGCGGCGGCGGGGCCCCACCGTCGCCCGGATCGCGCACGCCTCCCGATCGGGCCGGCGAGCACCGGGAAAGTGGACCCCGGCTTCCCGATCCGGGTCCATCCTGGGCGCATCCCTTCGGGGAGGAGTCACACCCGGGAGAAGACGCATGTCGGACCTGAACCCCTTCACGATCGCCCAGCGCCAGTTCGACGAAGCCGCCGAGAAGCTCGGACTCGACGATGCGATGCGGGAGCTCCTGCGCTGGCCACTGAGGGAGTACCACGTCACCCTGCCCGTCCGGATGGACGACGGGCACACGCGTATCTTCCACGGCTACCGTGTGCAGTACAACTCCGCGCGCGGTCCCACGAAGGGCGGGCTCCGCTGGCATCCCGACGAGACGATCGACACCGTCCGCGCGCTCGCCGCGTGGATGACCTGGAAGACGTCCGTCGTGGACATCCCCCTCGGCGGCGGCAAGGGCGGCGTCACCTGCAACCCGAAGGAGCTCTCGCACGCCGAGCAGGAGCGCCTCGCGCGCGCGTACATCCGCGCGGTCGGCCGCGTCCTCGGCGTCACGAAGGACGTCCCCGCGCCCGACGTGTACACGAACCCCCAGATCATGGCCTGGATGCTGGACGAGTACGAGACGCTCCTCGGCGAGGCCCATCCCGGCGTCATCACCGGGAAGCCCCTGACCCTCGGCGGGTCCCTCGGTCGCATGGACGCGACCGCGCGCGGCGGCGTCTACTGCGTCCGCGAGGCGGGGAAGCTCCGCGGCATCGACTGGTCGAGGGCGAGCTTCGCCGTACAGGGCTTCGGGAACGCTGGCCAGTTCGCGGCCACGCTGCACCACGAGATCCTCGGCCCGTCGCGCCTGCTCGCCGTCAGCGACAGCCGCGGCGGCATCTACTCGGAGAAGGGCCTCGATCCCCAATCGGTCGTCCAGTACAAGCGCGAGCACGGCAGCGTCACCGGCTACCCGGGCGCCGACCCCGTGACGAACGCCGACCTCCTGGAGCTCGGCGTGGACGTGCTCTACCCGAGCGCGCTCGAGAACGCGATCACCGCCGAGAACGCCGGGCGGATCAAGGCGAAGATGATCTGCGAGCTCGCGAACGGCCCGACCACGCCCGAGGCCGACAAGATCCTCTACGACAAGGGCGTGTACGTCCTGCCCGACTTCATGGCGAACGCGGGTGGCGTCACCGTTTCGTACTTCGAGCAGGTGCAGAACACGTACAACTACTACTGGCCGATCGGACTCGTCCACGAGCGCCTCGACCAGAAGATGACGGCCGCGTACCACGCCGTGAACGACATGGCGGAGCGGGAGAAGGTGCACATGCGGCTGGCGGCTTATCTCGTGGCCGTTCAGCGCGTGGCGGCCGCCGTCCGCGACCGCGGCTGGCTCTGACTCCGGGGGGCTGAGAGCGCCGCTGAGCGACCCTTCCTCCTCCTTGCGTGCATTCGCACGCGGCGTCGTCGTCATGGCCACTCCGCGACGCTCTCAGCCCCCCGGACGCCGCTGGGGGGCGCGGGGGGCCTCGCCTTGCGCGCTTCGCGCGCTCGGCATTGGCGCGACGGCCTCGCCTTGCGCGCTTTGCGCGCTTGGCATTGGCGGGGGGGGCTTGCCTTGCGCGCTTTGCGCGCTTGGCATTGGCGGGGGGGGCTTGCCTTGCGCGCTTTGCGCGCTTGGCATTGGCGGGGGGGCTTGCCTTGCGCGCTTTGCGCGCTTGGCATTGGCGGGGGGGCTTGCCTTGCGCGCTTTGCGCGCTTGGCATTGGCGGGGGGGCCTTGCCTTGCGCGCTTTGCGCGCTTGGCATTGGCGCGGGGGGTGCTTTGGGCGCTTGGCAGGGGCGGGGGGGCTGGTAGGTTCTTGGGTCGGAGTCCCTGCCCATGAGCCATCTCGACGTCGAGCACATCTCCAGTCAGGACGGGAAGAGCCTCGTCTACCGGTTGAGCGGGATCCTGGGGGAGAGCACGTACTCGTACGAGTTCGGGGAGGAGCTGCGCCAGCGGGTGAAGGACGGGCCCGAGCGGGTCGTACTGAACCTGGAGCACCTCGAGTACATCACCAGCGCCGGCGTCGGCGTGATCGCCGCGGCCTTCACCAGCGCCCGGAACGCGAATCGGACCCTGGTCCTCGCCTCCGTCCCCCCGAAGGTCCGGCGCGTCCTCGACATCTGCGGCATCCTCGACGTCGTGCAGGCCTACGACACGGAGGCCGCGGCCGTACAGGTGTCCTGACCCCGGCCGCCCGGCTTCGTCAGGCGGGGCCGGGGCGCGCGCGGCGCCGGGTGTGGACCGCGTGCGCCGCCGTGGCGACCAGGATCACCCCCGCCCCGGCCCGCGCGAGCAGACCCGGGACCTCGCCGTTGACCAGCCAGCTCGCCAGGGTGTTCAGGACCGGCTCGAGGAGCAGGAGGAGGCCCCCCTCGAGCGCCGACACGTCGCGGACGCCCCGGACCAGGAAGACGTACGCGAGCCCGATCTGGAACGTGCCCAGGTAGGCGACACCGAGGAGGTCCGAGAAGCTCGCGCCCGCGAGGGGCAGCGCGAACGGCAGCGCGACGAGGACGACGAGGAGGTTCCCCTGGGCCGCGGCGGCCGCCGCCGGGGCCTCCCGCGCCTCGCCGCCCCCTGCGCCGGGCCGGGCGAGGCTCCTCAGCCCGGCAACGGTCAACGCCCAGGTGAGTCCCGATACCGCGGCGAGCACGTTTCCGAGCGCCGGGTCCGTCGCCGTCCTTTGCGGCGGCTCGAGCCCCGCGAGGAAGAGGGCCAGGCCGGTCGCGAGCGCCGCCATGTAGACCAGGTCCGCGCGCCGGATCCGCTCCCCGAGGAGGAGCGGGCCGATCGCGAGGAGGTAGAGGGGGGCCGTGGACTGGAGGAAGATCGCGTTCGCCGCGGTCGTGAGCTTGTTCGACTGGACGTACAGGATCAGGGTCGCCGCGTAGGGCGCGGCGACGAGCCACGTCCTCGGGACCGACACGCGGCGGGCGCCGGGCACGAGGACGAAGAGCGCGAGCGCGCCGAACAGGGAGCGCCCCGCCGCCACCTGCCAGCCGCCGAGCGAGATCGCCTTGATCGCCGCCCCGCCGGTCGAGAAGAGCGTCGCGGCGAGGAGGATCTCGAAGCGTGCGCGAACGCGGCGGTCCATGGAGCGGGAGCCTACCCCCGCTACCCTGGGGACACCGTGTCCGAAGGATCGCCCGCCCCCGACGTCCCTCCGCCGCCCGCGCCGCGCTCGCCCGCGCGCGAGGGTGCCGACGTCGAGGCCCTGACCGCCGAGCAGCGCTACGCGCGCGCGCTCGCACGCCTCGCGATCGGCCGTGACCAGGAGGCACGCGTGGACCTCGACGCGGCCCTCCCGGTCGTCGGCGACGCGGCGCGGCTGGAGCTCGCGTACGTGGACCTGCGTCAGGGCCACGACCTGAAGCGGGTCCTCGAGGCCGCGCGGGCCGTGGCGAAGCGGAGCTGCGAGGCCCCGGCGCTTCGCGCGCGCGCCCTCCACGTGATGGGCATGGCCTACGACCGCCTGCGGCGCACCGGCCGCGCGCTCGCCGTGCTCCTCGAGGCGGCGCGGCTCTACGAGCAGACGGGCAACGTCCTCGCGCGCGCCCACGTGGACGACTCGATCGGGCTCGTGCACGCGACGCGTGGCCGCCTCGAGGCCGCGACCTTCTACTTCGCCGTCTCGCTGGTGGACAAGGCCGTCCTCGGCGACCGGCGGGGCCTGGCGGTGACCATCGGCAACCTCGGCCGGGTCGCGCTCCGGGCGGGGCGCTTCGGCGACGCGGTGCGCTGCTTCGAACGCGACCTCGCGCTCGCCCGCGAGCAGGGCGACCTCCGCGCGCAGGCGCGCATGCACGAGGACCTGGGCCGGGCGTGGGCGGGTCTCGAAGACGACGCGAAGGCCGCCGAGGCCTTCGCGCGCGCCATCGTCCTCGCCCAGCGCCACGGCCACGCGGAGATCGCGTTCTTCGCGCGGCTGGACCTCGCGGCGCTCCACCTGCGGCACGGGCGGAACCGCGAGGCCCGCCAGGTGCTCGAGGTGGCGGAGGCGACCGCCCCGACCGGGGCCTCGTCGTACCGAACCGGCATGCTCCAGGCCGTCCGCGGCGACCTGCTCCTCGCGGAGGGCGACGCGAGCGGCCTCGGGGTGCTCCGGGAGGGCGTCGTGGCGCTCGAGCGCGCGGACGTGCTCGACCTCGAGATCCCGGCGCGGGTGCGCCTCGCGCGCGCCCTCCTCGATCGCGGCGACGAGGCCGGCGCGCGGACCACGCTCCTCGAGGCGTCGCGGCGCGTACGGGCGTCCGGCTACCGGCGCTTCCTGCCGCTCTTGAACGAGGCGATGGCGTCCCTCGCGCTCGTCGAGGGGGCGATCGAGGAGCCCCCGCGTCCTCGGAGCGCGGGGGGCCGGCCCGCGGACGGCGCGTACGTCACGCTCGCGCTGCTCGGCCGCGGCCAGATGGGCGAGGTGTACCAGGCCTGGGACCCCGTACGTGGGCGTGAGGTGGCCCTGAAGGTCCTCCACCTCGAGCGCGTCTACGACGGCGCGCGGCGCGAGCGCCTTGCGAACGCCGCGCGGACCGAGCTCCTCGCGGCGTCGCGCGTCCGCCACCCGGGCGTCGCGCGCGTCTTCGCGGTGGGCGAGGAGGACGACGGCGGCTTCTACGTCGTCCGAGAGTACGTGCCCGGCCGTCCGCTCCGCGTCGCGATGGAGGCCGAGCCCGACCCCCCGTTCGCGCGGGTCGGACGCGTGGCTCTGAACCTCGCGTTCTCGCTCGCGGCCCTCCACGGGGCCGGCGTGGTCCACCGCGACCTCAAGCCCGAGAACGTGATCCTCCGCGACGACGGCTCGCCCGTGATCGTGGACATGGGCGTCGCGAACGTGGATCCGCGCGAGGCGGACCTCGCCGGGACGCTCGCGTACCTCGCGCCCGAGCAGGCGGCCGGCGAACCGGTGGACGGGCGGACCGACCTCTACGCGCTCGGCGTGATCGTCTTCGAGTGGATGGTCGGCTTCCGGCCCCTGGCCGACGGTTCACCCGATCCGCGCGCCTTCCTCGATCGCCTGCGCCACGAGGCCGCGCCCCGGCTCGCCGAGTTCCGACCCGACGTCGCGCCGGCCGTGGACCGGTTCGTGGCGTCGCTCCTCGCGACGGACCCAGGCGACCGGCCCGCGAACGCCGCGGAGGTCGCGCACGCGCTCGCCCGCCTGGTCCGCACCGTCTGACCCGACGCCGCGCCCGATGGGCCCGGCGCTACGGCACGACGCGCCACGTGTGGAGGCGGTACTCCGTGTCCCGCGGACCGAGGACGCGCACGACGAGGTCCGTCTCTCCGTCCGCCTTCATCTCGATCAGCGCGTACCAGCGGTCGCGGCGGTCCGTCCCGATCGGCGCGTCCGGCGTCGCCGCGGGAGCCGCCTCGAGGCCGACGCTCTGGCCCATCGCCGCGTAGACGAAGAACACGTAGAGGCCCGCCCCGGGCAGGTGGACCTGGATCTCGTCCTTCGTCTGGGGCTCGGGCGACGTCTGTCCCGCCCCGAGCACGCCGTCGCGCTGCTCGAGCGCCTCCGGCTTCTTCCCTTCGCGCGCCTCGACCACGGCGAGGTACCGGCGCTCCACGTCGAGAGAGTTCCTCTCGACCGCCGCGCGGAGCGAGGTGAACACACGGATGCCCTCGCGCCAGCGCTTCGTCCGGCCCTCCTGCGCGGCCGCGGCGCGGTGCTCGAGGAGCTCCGACACCAGGTCGGCCCGCTGTGCGAAGTTCACGAGCACGGCGCTCGGGATCCGCTGCCCGAAGCCCCCGATCGTCACGTTGCCGGCGTTCAGTACCGCGACGACCCGGCCGTCCGGGTCGAGGATCGGGCTGCCGCTCGCGCCGCCCGTCGCGGGGAGCGAGTGCTGCACCAGGAGCGCGTCCTCGGGCTCGTCGGGCGCGAGGAAGTAGTTCGTCACGGCGGTGACGTGGGCGACCTGCGTCTGCGCGATCGGCCGGCTCGGGTTCACGCCGCCCGAGGCCATGTTCTCGGCGGGGTAGCCCACGAAGCCGACCACGTCGCCGGCGTCGAGCGCGAGGAGGTCGGCCTCCGGCGCGATCTCGAGCGGAGGGGCGAGCGTGTCGGGATCGCTCACGTGGAGGAGGGCGACATCGCAGGCGCCCGCCGTGTAGAGCGGGTTCAGGCGCCCCGCGACGTCCACGTCGGTCGGGCGGTACTCGTCCCACAGCGCGGTGAAGGCCTGCCAGCCCGGGTGGATCTCGACCGACTCGACGACGTGATCCTTCGGCTCCTTGCCGGGAGAGCGCGCGACGAGGCTCGCGTCGGCGAGGTCCGGGCGCTCCTTCATCTGCTCGAAGAGTCGCGCCACGTGCGCGTTCGTGACGAGCACCCCGGGACCTCCCACCCACGCGGTGCCGAAGACGTCGTCGCCCTGCTCGCGCCGGACGATCACGACGTACACCGACGGTGCGGCCCGGTGGAGCGCCTCCCGGATGCGCGGCGAAAGCCGCTGGATCCGCTCCTCCAGGCCCTGCATGCGCGGGCCGAGGCCGGCGACGGCCTGGCGGAGCCCGGTCAAGTCGGGCCGGAGCTTCTCGAGGGAGGCGTCCATCCCCTCGAGACGCGACCGCAGCCCCTCCGTGACCTCGTGTTGCTCCGCCTCGATCTTGCGCAGCGTCTCCGACTCCGCGGCGAGCCGTCCCCGGACGGACGCCTGCTCCTCGCTCACCGCGCCCACCCGCCGGCTCGTCGCGTGGAGGGCGCCGACGGCCGCGAGGGCCAGCATCACCAGCGCGCCCGCGGTGACCAGCAGGATCCGCCGGTTCGCTCGCGAGCGGCGGATCGCGGCGACGAGGAGCGCAGGTGTGTCGGGCGCCGACTCCTCGGGCTCCAGGGTGGGGGGGACGGCGTCGGAGCCGACCGTGTGCACGACCATCCGCGGGCCGTTCTCGCCGAGCGTCAAGGTCGCGACGTCGGGAAGGGTCGTGTCGCTCAGCGCGCGCTCGCCGTCGAGGTAGACGGCGTGGTTCGGGCTGAGGACGAGTCGGTACCGCCCGAGCGACCGGTGCAGCGCGAGGTGCTCGCGGCCGACCGCGACCCAGTCCGCGGGCAGGACGACGTCGCAGCGCTCGGGATCCCGCCCCACCACGATCGACGCGTGGTCGTCGTCGAACTCGTAGACCTTGCCCGCGAGCGGGCCGCCACGGAATCGGATGCGTGCGCTCATTGCGGGGGCCGCCGCGCCGTCGTCCGCGCGGGACCGTCGGATTGTACGGGAGCCCTCCCCGCGCCCCGGCCCTGGGTCCGGCCGCCGCGGTCCGTACGGCGTCCCGTCGGCCGCGTGGCCGGACCGCGCGCCGGGCTACCGTCCACCGGCGCGGAAGTACTTCTCCCGCCAGCCCTGGGCCTCGCGGACCGAGACGCCGTACTGCGCGCGCGCGGCCTTGAGCCGCTCCTCGACCAGGGGTCGGACCGGACTGGCCGCGGGGGTCGTCGCCAGGTCGCGCTCGAGCCCTGCGACCCGCTGCGCGCTCGCGCCGGCCTGCATCGCAGCCGTCTGCCATCGGCTCAGGTAGTCGGCCGCCTCGGGGGACCCCGGCACCCGTCCCGTCATCGGGGCGTCGAGCAGATCCGGCCCCGGTCGGGGCGCGATCTCCGTCCCCGCCGCCCCGGCGCTCGGTTGGTAGACGCCCTGACGCGCGAGCAGCGCCAGCGCCTCGCCGCGTCTCTCGGGGGGCACGGCGTTTCGCGCGAGGTACGCGTAGGCCCAGACGATCACGCGGTGCCGCTCGTAGTTCGCGGCCTCGGTGGCGGCGAGGTCCACGGCCTCGAACGTCGCGCGGTCCAGCGTGCCGCCGCCGGCGAGCGTCTCGGCGAAGAGCGCGCCGCTCGCCCGCTCGATCTCGTCCTCGGCGCGGCGGAGCCGGACGACGTACGCGTCGTGCGTGCGCCACCACGCGTTCCAATCGCGGGCGGCGGTCGCCTCCTGGACGGCCTTGTTCGTCGCGTCCACGTCCTCGCGGACCGTCTTCACCTTGAGCGCGAACGCCTGGAGCGCCGCGCTCGCCTGGAGCGGGGCGGCGCGCGCGCCGCCGAGGCCCAGCCCGGACGCGAACGCGCCGCCGATCGCGATCGACAGGAGGCCGAACCGAACGAGACGCTTCATGGGGGACCCTCCTCGCGACGCCCGACGTCCGCACCGCCAACCCGAAGACGGGCCCGTCGCCGCACGCGAGAGGATGCGGTGGCGCCCCGGGAGGGACTCGAACCCCCGACCGTCGGATTAGAAATCCGATGCTCTATCCGGCTGAGCTACCGGGGCGTGGACTCGGGCGCAGTATAGCGGGAGCAAGGCTCTGGCCGCGCCGCGCCGCGCCGCGCCGCGCCGCTCACTTCACCTTGTAGAGGATGTGGTAGCCCTCGGGCGTCTCGGCCAGACGCGAGGCGACCTCGCCGGGCGGCGTGTCCACCAGCACGTCCACCATCGGCGGCGGGAGGTCGTTCGACACGACGCCGACCGAGCCGTCGATCGCTGCGAGGCCGGGATCGTCGTGGTAGCGACGCACCATCTCGGGCCAGTTCGAACCGTCCCGGTGGCACTCCGACAGGACCTTCTCCGCGAGCTCCTTCGCCTCCGCCTTCGTGCGTCGGATGCTGAGCTTGCGCGAGGGGCTCTCGACGTGCTGGATCAGGATCTCCCGGAGGATGCAGCGCACGAGCGGGCCACGCTTCACCACGGAGTACCCGCCGGGGTAGTCGGCGACTGGGATGTAGCCGCCCACGGGGACGGCCCGCAGCGCCTCGTAGAAGCCCTTCATCGGCTCCGCGTCGCGGATCAGCCCGATGTACGCCGCCGGCTTCACGTCGCGGTCGCCGAGCACCGAGCGTGCGGCGTCCTCGACGGTCTTCTTGCCCGACGTCACGTCGGCGAGCAACGACTCGGCGAGCTGTCTCGCCTCCTCCTTCGTCCGCTCCGCTTCCTTCGCCGATCCCTTCCAGGGGACGAGGAATCCGTACGCAGCGACGGTGGACCGCGCCTCGATCTCCCGCCCCTCGTCGAAGGTGTGGCGCAGCATGATCTCGATCGCACGTTGCGTCCGAACGGGGCCTCCGACCACGCCGGGCGCCAGCGCCTGGATCGCGCCGGCAACGATTTCGTCGTCGGCGGGGCGCATGAAGCCCAGGAACCCGCCGACCGCAGCGGACTCGGGGTCGTCGCTGTTCCGGCGGGCGAGGTCCGCGAACGACCGCCCGCTCTTCGCCTCGAGGAAGAGCTTGTTCGCACGCACGATCGCCTCGAACGGCTGTTGGTCGTTCCGCTTGATGATGATGGCCGACACCGGATAGCACCAGAGCTCCTCCGGCAGGGGCGCGTCGTCCTTGGAGCCGCAGCCCCAAAGACCGGTGGCGAGGGCGGCGAGGGCCAGGGACGAGAGGAAGACGGGGCGCCGCATCGGTCTCCTTCCGGGCGCGCATCGAGAGGAACGCGCCGCTCGACCCGAGATCGTATCGGGCCCGGGCCGCCCGTCCGGGTCGCGCCTCGGAGACGGATCGAGCGCCGAGGGCCGGGCTCGCGGCCCCCGCGGCTCGGCGCCCCGCGGGTAGAGTGAGGGACCGTGCCGCGGCCCCGGCTCCTCCTCCGCCCGTCCTTCGCCCTCGCGGCGGCGCTCCTCCTCGCGGGGCTCACCCCACCTCCGGGCGCCGAGGGCGGCGTCGCCACGGAGGCACGCACACCGGCCGAGGTGTACGAGCGCGGGCGCGACTTCCGGGACGCGGTCCGGTTCGTGGCGCGGGACCTCGCGCTCCGCGCCGAGGCGCGGCCCGAGGCCGGCGCCGGCGCGCTGATGCTCGTGATCGACCCGACGCCCTCGCTCGTTCCGCGCCTGAAGCAGCTCGCGGCCGCGATCGAGAGCGTCGCGGCGGAGGGCCCTCCGGGGCTCGCCATCGGGGTGCTCGGCTGCGGCGCGGACCGGCTCCGCCCGGATCCCGACCCCGCTCGGGCCCGGGTCGCCCTCGAGGCCCTGGCGGCGATCCCCGTGCCCGGCACGAAGAACCTGCTCCGCGCCACGCGCGACGCCGCGGCCGAGCTCCGGCGCACCCGCGGTCCCCTCGCGATCTGCCTCGTGACGGCAGACGGGGGCGACGCCGAGGACGACGTCGAGGCGACACGGGAGGCGCTCCTCGACGGGGGCGTCGCGTTCTACGCGATCGCGCCCGAGGCGGGGTTCGAGCGGGCGTGGCAGGAGACGTTCGTGCCGAGGAACGTGCCCGCCCTCGGACTCGTCGAGCGCTTCGAACCGGAGCCGGGCTCGGGCGATCACGACTCGCTCTTCTACGACGGCGACGTCGCGCTCGGCCTGGTCCCGTACGGTTGGGAGCTCGACCTCGCGCAGCTCGAGTTCCTGTGGCAGCGCCCGCCGCGCTACCCGGTGCCGTCCGGATTCGGCTACTGGGCGCCCGCGTCGCTCGCGTTCAGCACCGGCGGACGCTACTTCGTCACCGACTTCTCCGCGACCGGCTCGGCTGCGAAGAGGCAGGCGTCGCCCGTGTACGACCCGGGGCGACTTGCGCGCTTCGCGCCCGACCTGCGCCCCCGCGCGCGCGTCCTGAAGGACCTCGACAAGGACGCGCGCGCGCGCGTGATCGTGCGGATCTGGGAGCATCTGGCGGACGAGGCGTGCCCCGTGCTCCAGACGCTCGGCTCGCTCGAGATGGTGGGCGGCGGCCTCGGTCTCCGCCCGCAGCGACCCGTGCGCTCGCTCCAGCCGCTGACCGTCTGGTACGAGGAGATGGACGACGTGCGCCGGGCGATCGCCCACGCCACCGCCCGGCTCGAGCGCGTGAACCAGGCCCTCCAGTGGTGGGCCGAGGTGGACGGCCGCGCCCGGACGCCCTCCGATCGTCAGGACCCGCTCTCCGAACGCGTCGAGGCCGACTTCCAGCTGCTCGGCACCCTGCTCCAGCAGGTCCGCTTCCACTGGCTCGAGCGCGTCGCCGCGCTCCGCCGCATCAAGCCGCTCCACGTCACCTACCGGCGAGCGCGGCTCGTTCCCCGCCTGATCGCCGAGGGGTTCGAGCGGCGGCCCGAGGCGCGGGACCTCGACGACCGCGAGCGAAACCTCGCGCTCGCCGAGCTGTGGCTGAGGCGCATGCGGCTCCGGTCCCGCTACGGCGGCACGCCGTGGGAGCTTCTGCTCGAACGCCAGCGGCTCTACACTTTCGACGTGGACGTAGAGGTCCTCGAAGAGGCGACGGCGAAGAAGCCCAACGGGAAGGGCGGACACGGACCGGCGCCCACGCCTCCCAAGCCGCCGCCTCGTCCCGCGGCGGGACCGAAGCCGGGCAGCACGCCCGACCGCCCGACCACCGGCGGGTAGCGCGCGCGGCGAAGCGCGGGCCCGTACGTCGTACCGGCTCGCTTGGGGCGTCTACCGGTAGGTGGTACCCTTCGCCGCGGCGCGCCTTTGGGCGCCAACCGAGACGACCGGCTCGGGGAGTACCTCAGTGGTAGAGGGGCAGCTTTGGGAGCTGCCAGTCGTGGGTTCGAATCCCATCTCCCCGACCAACTTCCGCCCGCGCGCGCCCGTTCACGGACGCTGCGGCGTCGCGGGCCCTCGCGCGTCGGAGGCCCGGCGCCGCGGACGAACGCGCGTGACGCGATCGACGTCCGCGCGCCCACGCAAAGCGAAGGGAAGGCCGTGGTGCCCTCGACCACGACCTTCCCTGGGGAAGAGAACCGCCCGGGTCCGGGCGGTTCCCACTCAGCCTCTGTGCCGACCGCGAGCTAGTAGCCGGGAGCCGCGCAGGGCGCCGGGGGCGGCGCGCAGGGCGGCGGGGCGCACGGAGCCGGCGCGCACGGGGTGGCGCACGGCGACGCGCAGGGGTTCGGCTGGTTGCACGGGTTCGGCTGGTTGCAGGGGCTGCAGGTGTTGCAGGGGTTCGGCTGGTTGCAGGGACTGCTGCACGGGTTGTTGCAGGGGTTCGGCTGGTTACACGGACTGCACGGCGACGAGCAGGCCACCAAGCCGACGCAGCCGACCAGCGCGGCCACGATCACGAGCTTGCGAAGCATGGGGATGTACCTCCTAGGATGAACGTACATGGGCCCGGCCGTGACGTCTGCAGACCGACGCCTGAAGGCGGCGCCCAACCTCCGAGCCAAGAGAATAGGCCGAGCGGGACCGTTCTCCAAGACCTGGATCCCGGACCGCCGATCCTCCTCCTGACCACAAGCAGACGAGGCTACGCGCTCCGCGGGGGCCTAGCGCCCGCAGGGGTTGCACGGATTCGGGGTGTTGCAGGGGTTCGGCGTGTTGCAGGGGTTGGGTGTGTTGCAGGGATTGGGGGTGTTGCAGGGGGAGCTGCAGGCGGCCCCGAGCCCCAGGAGAGCGGCCGCAAGCAGCCAGAGGGTCAGCTTCTTCATGGTCCTCCGTCCCGACGTCGAGGGCCCCGGCCCCGGTTGAACGGGACGACGGCCACGGTCCCCGGGGACGCCGCGAGCACGAGTCCCGGTACGCCCCCAGGATGCCCTCCCGGGTCACCCGTGGGTCACGACGCGTGTCCCCGGCGAATTCGGTGCCGCTACGGCGCGCAGGCCGAGGGGAGTGGGGCGGGGTCCGCGCACGGGCACGGTACGGGCTGCCACCAGCAACAGGACACGCGGTGGATCGGCGTCCAGAACCGCTTCTCGCCGCCGTTCCGACACGGGTCGCACGGCGCCGCACCCTCCTGGCACGGGTCGCCCGGACAGAGACAGTCCGCCGGCTCGACGCAGCAGCCGGAGAGGCCCAGGGCGCCGGCGACGAAGAGGAGCGCGAGCACCACGCCGAGGATCGTTCGCGGCCGCATGCCTTCGTCCTCCCGACGCGAACCGCGCGTCGCCGCGCGATCGTAGGAGGTCGCGCGGCGGCTGCCAAGCGCGCGGTCCACGACCGGCGCGGGCCGGCGGGTGGCGGCGCGTGCCCCGCGCGCGGCGCTACGTCGGGCCGGGCCCGTGTGGCGCCGTGATCCCCGCCCACGAACACGAGATGCGGCCGAAAAAGAGAAACGCACGGCGATCTCGATCGCCGTGCGTCTCGGATGTCCGGGTCCTCCCGCACTCGTCGCGCGGGACGACCCTACGTGCTCGTAGCGGTACGAGTCCTAGTAGCCCCCACCGGCGGGCGCCATCGGCGCGGCCATCCCCCAGGCGCCATCGACCGCACCGCTCGGAGCGGGGCAGCACGGGCTCTGGTAGACGGGAGCGGCGACACAGGGCTGACAGGGCTGGCAGGGGTTGCACGGGCTGGAGCAGCCAACCATCGTGCCGACCGCGACGACCAGCGCCAGCAGGACGACGAACTTCCTCATGGATCGAGAACCTCCCAATCGACCCATTCGCCGGGGGCGCTGGGTCTAGACATGCCTCCTTGGGGCCTGACCCCGGGCGAGGGTACCGCGGACGGCACTCCCCTCCAAGGAGCGAGGGCCCATCGCTACGTATCGGGTGACACCGGGGGGGGACGGACCCTGGAACGGCCCCGCAGACGCCCGGAGCGCGCTCTCGGGGGCCTCTCGCGGGCCTCGGATGTCACGTACGGGTCACGGATCGTCGAGCGCACGGTGGAGGGGCCCCGCCCGATCCGTTCGCCGGCCGGGCCCCCGCGTGGTACGAGAGCGCCGCCGGACATCGCCCCGAGGAGCCGTCATGAAGGTGCTGGTCGTGGGGGGCGGGGGCCGCGAGCACGCGCTTGCCGCGACGCTCGCGAAGAGCCCCCGCGTCGACGAGGTCCTCGCCGCGCCGGGGAACGGCGGCATGGAGGCGGTGGCGCGATGTCGCGCGGACCTGCTCACGAGCGACGTCGAGGGCCTCCGGCGCTGGGCCCGCGAGGAGAAGGTGGACCTGACGGTCGTGGGCCCCGAGGCGCCCCTCGTCCAGGGCATCGTGGACCTGTTCCGCGACGACGGCCTCGTCATCTTCGGGCCGACCCGCGCGGCCGCGCGCCTCGAGGGCAGCAAGGCGTTCGCGAAGCAGATGATGGTGAGGAACAACGTGCCCACCGCGGCGTGGCGTTCGTTCACCGACGCCGACGAGGCGCGCGCGTACGTGCGCCAGAGCGAGGTCTTCCCGCTCGTGGTGAAAGCCGACGGGCTCGCGGCCGGGAAAGGCGTCGCGATCTGCGAGGATCTGCACCAGGCGCTCGCGGCGCTCGACGAGTCGATGTCGGCGCGCCGGTTCGGCGACGCGGGCGCGCGGGTGGTGGTGGAGGAGTACCTCCGCGGGGAGGAAGCCTCGATCCACGCCATCACCGACGGCGACACGATCCTCGTCCTGCCCTCCTCGCAGGACCACAAGCGCGCGCTCGACGGGGATGCGGGGCCGAACACCGGCGGCATGGGCGCGTACAGCCCGG
This sequence comes from uncultured Planctomycetota bacterium, assembly GCA_963752285.1. Classification (GTDB taxonomy): domain Bacteria; phylum Planctomycetota; class PLA2; order PLA2; family JAEUHO01; genus CAVVXN01. The sequence continues at coordinate 1,644,630 of CAVVXN010000005.1, read as the reverse complement.
CGCCCGTCGTCGAGGGCGACCTGATGGACCGCGTAATCCGTACGGTCCTCGTGCCCACGATTCACGGGATGAAGATGGAGGGCGCTCCCTTCGCCGGCGTGCTCTACGCGGGCCTCATGGTCACGAAGGGCGGACCGCGCGTGCTCGAGTTCAACGTGCGCTTCGGCGACCCCGAGGCCCAGGTGGTGCTGCCGCGCCTCGAGACGGACCTGTTCGAGGTCCTCTACGCGGCGGCCGAGGGGAGGCTCGCGTCGATCGAGGGCCTCGACGTGGACCCGGAACCGTGCGTGGGGGTGGTGATCGCCTCGCAGGGGTACCCGGGGGCGTACCAGGCCGGGAAGCCGATCCGGGGCCTCGAGGAGGCCGCGGGCCTGGAGGGGGTCGAGGTGTTCCACGCCGGGACGCGCCGCGCGGGCGACCGGGTCGTGACCGCCGGCGGGCGGGTGCTCTGCGTCACCGGCCGGGGCCCGGGCCTCCGCGAGGCGCGCGACCGGGCCTACGAGGGCGTCCAGCGCATCGACTTCGAGGGGGCGATGTTCCGCACCGACATCGCGCACCGCGCGCTCTCGGCGTCGCGCGCGCGCTGAGCCGCGAGTCCCGGGCGCGCCAGCGGGCGCCCGCCGACGTTCCCAGGATGCGGAGGCCTCCGATGCGCCCGACGTCCCTCGCCCTGCTCCTTACCGCCCTCCTCCTCGCGTCCCCGGCGTTCGCCGGGGACCCGCCGCCGGCCAAGGCGACGTCGTCCGCGCGCGCCGCGGCCCTCGTCCACAAGCTCCGGACGCAGCGGCTCAGGAACGTGAAGCTCCAGGCGGTGTCGCTCGAGGACCTCCTCAAGTGGCTCCGGACCGCCACCGGCTCGAACTTCGTGATCGACCGGACCGCGCTCTCGAAGGCCGGGGTCGAGCCCGCCGACGTCACCTTCACGGCCGAGCTCGACGACGTGACCGTCGCGACGATCCTCCACCTGGCCCTCGATCCCCACGACCTCGCCGCGGTCGTGACCGACAACCTGGTGACGATCACCACCAAGGCCGCGAGCTACGGGAAGCCCGTGACGCGCCTCCACGCGATCAGCCACATCACGTACACGAAGGTGGACTTCATCGGGCCCGACATCAACCTGCACCCGTCCGACTTCACCCCCGTCGAGGAGTACGAGCCCGAGAAGGTGGTGGAGGACGATCCCCTGACGAGCGGGGACGCCGTCATGGAGCTCGTGAAGACGATGGTCGCGACGGAGCTCTGGGACACCGAGGGATGGACGATCCGGGCGACCGACCGCTACCTCGTGGTCCGCGCGCCGATCCGGATCCAGGCCGAGGTCGCCAAGGCCCTCGACGTGATCGCCTCGATCAAGTAGCGGCCACCCGGGCCCTCATCCGGGCCCGCGCGACCCGTCGCGAGCCGCCGGCCACGGCGGGAACGCCTCTCACTCTCATTCTCCATCAGGCCTCGCGGATGGTATCTTCCGCCCGCAATGGCCGACCCGACCTTCGATCACGCGCTGGGCCTGTTCGGCCAGTTCCTCCGGGCCGACGGTCTCAAGATGACCGACCAACGCCGGCAGATGGTTCGCGCGGCGCTCGACCAGAAGGGGCACTTCACCGCCGAGGACCTCTACCAGCGCCTCATCGACGAAGGCGAGACGGTCTCGATGGCCACCGTGTACCGCGGCCTGCGCCTTCTCGAGGAGGCGGGGATCCTCGAAGGGCACGACTTCGCCGACGGGCAGCGCCGCTACGAGCGCGCGCTCAAGCGCGAACACCACGACCACATGGTCTGCGTGGACTGCCGCGCGGTGATCGAGTTCCGAAACGAGGAGATCGAGCGCCAGCAGGAGAAGGTCGCGGAGCAAGAGGGCTTCGAGATCGAGGGCCACAACCTGACGCTCTACGTCCGCTGCCGCCAGTTCCGAGACTCGGGATCGTGCCGCCGGCGGGACGAGCGCGAGAAGCGGCCGGGCCGCCCGTGACGGCGGGGCGCCGCGCGAAGGCGGGAGCCGAGCGGTGACGGACCCCGACGAGGCCTTCCTCCGGGAGGCGCTCGCGGAGGCCGAGGCCGCGCTCCTCCACGACGACGTGCCCATCGGCGCGGTGGTCGCGGTGGGGGGGCGGGTCGTCGCCCGCGCGCAAAACCGGCGCGAGGCGGACGGGGACCCGACCGCGCACGCGGAGATCCTCGCGCTCCGCGACGCCGCGAGGGCCGTCGGGTCGTGGCGGCTCGACGGGGCCACGCTCTACGTGACGCTCGAACCGTGCTTCATGTGCGCGGGCGCGTGCGTGAACGCGCGCGTCGCGCGGCTCGTGTACGGGGCCACCGACCCGAAGGCCGGCGCCGCGGGCAGCCTCGCGAACGTGTGCGAGGACCCGCGCCTGAACCACCGCCTCGAAGTGCGCGCCGGCGTGCTCGCCGAGGAGGCGGGCCGACTCCTCCGCGCGTTCTTCGCCGCCCGCCGGGGCTGAGGGTTCAGAGGAGAGACGTCCACGCGCGCCGCGCCCCCGCGCGCCCCCGCGCGCCACGGCGCCGGTACCCCGACGCTCCTTGACCCCGGCCGGGGCGAGCCCTACCTTCCGCCCCTTGGCCGCCACGGAGAGGTGCCAGAGCGGTCGAATGGGCCGGTTTCGAAAACCGGTGTACCCGTTACGGGTACCGGGGGTTCGAATCCCCCCCTCTCCGCCATCTTCCGCCCTTTGGGGGAACCGGCCTCGTGGGGACGAGGAGGCCGGATATGGCCACTGCCCACCAGATTGCCCACTAGCCGTGCCGGTAGACCTCCGTGGAGTACGCACTCCACGTGTCCGCGTCCCCTTCTTCCGCCTGGACCACGGGAAGGCACCCGAGCTCCTCGGGTGGGCATCCGACTTCGCCGCCGAGGCGGCGGGAGATCTCGTCGGTTCCTGAGCGGTTCTCCCCGCTGGGTGTCCCTGTGACGCGCATGCCAAAGGCCGATCCGTACGACTTCGCCGCCGTGCTGGCTCAGAAGATGGGTAGTCGCGGATGACGTCGCCCTCGTTCTCCGTCGAGTACTGCTGATGCTCGGTGGACATGCGCACGTACTGCGCGCGGCACCGATGAGGGGCGGATCGTCGAGCGACGGAGGCTGGCGGAGAGGTCATCGATGCGTTGGACTCGGATTGGACGGGGTGGACGCACTTCGGCCGCGGGGCGCCGACCCGGACGGGATCATGCCGGGGGCCCGTCCACTGGTCGTCTCCGACCTGCTCCGTGGGCGGATACCTCTGCCCGGGAGGTCGGGGGCCGTCGCGACCTCGTGCGGCTCCCGTCGGGCCGCCGGACGGTTTCTTCGGCCACCCAGCCGCCGGCGCGCGGACGCGGAGTGGACAGGGGGGATCGACGGGCGGGGCAGCGCCCGAGCGGGGCGGGCTCGAGCGCCCGTTCGCTTGCAGAACCGGTCACCCTCTCCGTGGTTCTGCAATCGCAGGGGCAGTTCCCGGAACCTGAACGTTCATTGATTGGCCGGCTCCGGCGCCGAGCCGCGGGGGGCCAGGGACCCGCGTGGGGGAGCCCGGCTGTGTGCACCTGTTTCGTCTGTTTCGGGTGTTTCGTCTGTTTCGGATGCTTCGTTTGGTGGTAGACTCCCTCCCATGAGCGCGCTCGAACTCAAGATGCCCTCGAAGGCCCTGACGGAGCGCGCGCGGGAGGCCCTGCGCGCCCTGTCCGATCTCCCGCGGTCGCGGGGGCGCATCGTGCGCCTACGGCCGGAGGGAGTGGACAAGCCCATCACCGTGGACGTGCCGCTCGAGGCCTTCCAGATGCTCATGGCCATCCTCGGCCAGATGGCGAACGGGAACGGCGTGACCCTGGTTCCGATCCACGCGGAGCTCACCACGCAGCAGGCCGCGGATCTGCTGAATGTGTCGCGTCCGCACCTGGTCCAACTCCTGGAGGAGGGGAAGATCCCGTCTCGTAAGGTGGGCACCCATCGCCGCGTGCGAGCCGACGACGTGCTGCGGTTCCGCATGGAAGAGGAGAAGCGCCGCAAGGCCGTGCTGGACGAGCTGGCGGCCGAAGCGCAGAAGCACGACCTCGGGTACTGATCGGGCGTCCGCGTGCCGCTCGTCGTGGTCCTCGACGCATGCGTCCTTCATCCTGCGCCGCTGCGCGACCTGTTGATCCGGCTCGATCTCGCGGGCATGGTGCGCGCCCGGTGGTCGGAGCGGATCATGGAAGAGTGCTTCGCGAGCATCCTCGCTCGACGTCCGGACCTCGCGCCGGACGCGCTCGACCGAACCCGCGAGCTGATGAAGGCGGCGATTCCCGACTGGGAGATCACCGACTTCGAGGATCTCATCCAGGACGTGGAACTCCCCGACGCGGACGACCGTCATGTTCTCGCGGCGGTGATCCGAGGGCGTGCACAGATCATCGTGACATCGAACGTGAAGGACTTCCCGTCGGCCGTACTGGCTGCGCACGGCGTCGAGGCACAGCACCCGGACGACTTCATCCTGGAGCGCATCGAAGAGGCCCGCCTCTCGTCGCGCAGGTCCTGAGGGAGCAGGCGGCGGCGCTTGGGAACCCGCCGTGTACGATCGAGGACGTACTCACGGCGCTGCAAGATGCCGGGCTCGTGCGCTCTGTCGTGCGACTGCGCGACCTTCGCGGTGGGCCGTAGCCGATGTCGTCCACGATCACCACGTCAAACTCGTCCAGTCGCCGGATCTCCCGCTCCGGCGCGAGATCGCGCTTGGCTGCCAGGAGGTCCTCCACCGGCTTGAAGGCCGGCACGAACAGCACCGCGTAGCCGCGTCGCCCCGACACCCAGGCGGCGATCTGGGAGACGGCGCGCCGGCCCGCGGCGCTCAGCTGCGACTGAGTTCGATTCCGTCGGACTGCCGGCGGGCCTCTACACCCTCCGAATCCCTGGCTCGATCTTTCACGCCCCAAGGCACGCGGACATCGAGGGGAAGATCGAGCTGGTCGAGGGGAGTCCCGCGTACCTCGACTTCACGCTGGACCCTCGGTACGCCGCGCTGGGCCGGCCGGGCCCATCCTCGTGATGCCGTGTGGCGGTGGTCTCGATGTGGGAGGCCGCGTTCCGAACGATCTGCATCCGCTTCCCGAACCCACCCCCGATGCGCGTGGTCATGGCCTGGCAGGGCCGGCGTGGGTGCCGCGGTCGTAGCGCTCCGTGTACACCCGGCCCTCCCCCTCGGTCGCGATGGTGTGACGGCACCCCCGCACGACCCCCTCGCCCGACGAGTCGCTCCGGGTGTGCACGTGGGACCCTCAGGCGTGCACCTGGGCCCACCGGGGCGCGAGGGGTCCTGCGGCGGGTTCTCCGTGGCGGTCCTCTCCCGAACCCGCCGGGAGGCCCGCTTCTTCCGGGGCGCGTTGCGCCAGGGAACGCTCCCATCGCCCCGACCCGGGTCGCGCTCGGTCTTTATTTGTAAGTTTGGCCAAATACGCAATACTTAGGTCCGGAGCCCACCATGAACGTCCGCACGCGCCGCCGTCTCGAAGCCCGGGCCACCGTCATCAAGGCGATGGCGCACCCGACCCGTCTCTGCCTCGTGGAGGAGCTGGCCCGCGGGGACCGCTGCGTCTGCGACCTGACGGCCATCGTCGGCGACGACATCTCCACGGTCTCGCGGCACCTCGCGACGCTCAAGCACGCGGGCATCGTCGCCTCGGAGCGACGTGGCCAGCAGCAGGTGTACCGGCTCCTCACCCCCTGTGTGCTCGGGTTCTTCGAGTGCATCGAGGGGGTGCTCGACCCCAAGCGGGCCTCCGCAGCGTCTCCGAGCTGTCGCTGCTGAGTCGCCCCCTCCTCCCCCTCGGAATCCACCCATGCGCCGAGAGCTCCGGATCCTGCTTGCGATGCTGGGCGTCTTCGGGGTCGCGTACGCGCTGCCCCTCTCGGACCCGCGGGTCCGGAACGCGATCCAGGAGGCGTTCCGGCTCCTCCAGTGGTACGCGCGGAACCACACGCTGGCGTGCGTCGTCCCCGCGATCTTCATCGCGGGCGCGATCACGACCTTCCTGACGCCCTCCGCCGTGATGAAGCACCTCGGCCCTCGCTCGAAGAAGCGCGTCGCGTACCCGGTGGCCGCGGTCTCGGGCGGGATCCTCGCCGTCTGCTCGTGCAGCGTCCTGCCCATGTTCGCAGGCATCTACCGCCTCGGCGCCGGACTCGGCCCGGCCAGCGCGTTCCTCTACTCCGGACCGGCGATCAACGTGTTGGCCGTCTTCCTGACCGCCCGTGTGCTGGGCGTGGACCTCGGCGTCGCCCGCGCGGTCGGCGCGATCGGGTTCGCCATCGTGATCGGGCTCGCCATGGCGTTCGTGTTCCGGCGCGAAGAGGCGGCCCGCCTCGGTACCACCCCCGTGCCGATCGCGGAGGGCGCGGCCCCGACGAGGTCGCTTCGGAAGACCACGTTGCTCCTCGCCGCGATGGTCGCGTTCCTCGTGTTCAGCGACTGGTACAACCCCGGCGACGCGCGAATCCACCTCACCGACGGTCGCGAGGTCGCGGGCGTCGTCCTGCAGGAGACTGCGGGCGACGTCACGGTCCAGCTCGCGGAGCGCTCGGGCGACCTCGCCGCGGGGGAGCGGCTGACGATCGCAAAGGACGAAATCGGCACGATCGAGACCTCCCGCGGCTGGGTGATGGGTGTGTGGCACATGCGGTGGTACCTCGCGGGCCTCATGGGCCTCGCGGTCCTGCTCATGACGCGGTTCTGGATGGACGGGGACGAGCGCCGCGAGTGGATGGCGAACACGTGGGGGTTCGCGAAGCTTTTGGTCCCCCTGCTCTTCGGGGGCGTGTTCGTGGTGGGGTTCCTCTCGGCCCTGCTCCCCGACCAGGGGATCGGGTCGTGGGTCGGGGACAACGGCCTGTTCTCGAACCTCACGGCGTCCGTGGTCGGGGCGCTCTTCTACTTCGCGACCCTGACCGAGATCCCGATCGTCGAGGCGCTGCGCCACCATGGGATGGCGGAGGGACCGGCCCTTGCCCTCCTCCTCGCCGGGCCCGCGCTCTCGCTCCCCAACCTTCTCGTCATCGGGAAGGTGATGGGCTGGCGGAAGACCACGGTCTTTTCGCTTCTCGTCGTCGTGATGGCCACCGTGACCGGCCTCGTGTACGGGGCCGTCGCCGGATGAGCGAACCCCCGAGAGGAAGAACGATGCGGAAGATCCAGGTGTATGGCCCGGGCTGTGCGAAGTGCAACCGCCTGGCCGAGAACGCCCGGCAGGCGGCGGAGGCCCTCGGCCTCGACTTCACGCTCGAGAAGGTGACCGACATCGAGGCGATGATCGCGCTCGGCGTGATCACGACGCCGGCGCTGGTCGTGGACGGCAAGGTGCTCCTCGTCGGGAAGGCCGCGAACGCCAGGTACGTCGAGGAGCTGCTCGCCGCCACGGAGAGGACGTCCCCGTGACGACGCTCCGTGGGCTCGTCACGAAGGGGCTCGTCGCCTTCGTCGTCTTCACCTCCGGGTACGCGGTGGGGAAGGAGGTCGGCCAACGGCGCGCCGCCGAGCAGCCGGCGCCCGGCGCGACGGCGCGCGCCTCCGAGACGGCCCCGCACCACCAGCTCGTCGTCCGCTACTACCACGCGACGAAACGCTGCGCCGCCTGCAACCGGATCGAGGCGTGGGCCCGCGAGGCCCTCGAGGCGCGGTTCCCCCGTGCGCTCGCCGCGGGGACCGTCGAGTGGGACGTCGAGAACATGGACGACGCCTGGAACCGGGACGCCGCGCTCCGCTACGACCTGGTGCGGAGCTCCCTGGTGCTCGTCGAGCTCGAGGACGGGAAGGAGAAGGACGCCTCCGTCCTCGGACGGACGTGGGACCTCGCCGACGACCGGCCGGGCTTCTTCGACTACCTCGAGTCGGAGGTCGAGATGGTGATCGGGCCCTGGCACGACGCGGACGACCGGGAGTAGCGCCGGTGGAGGCACTTCTCGCCGCGATCGGCTCGGCCCTCTGGCTCGGGATCCTGACGTCGATCAGCCCCTGCCCGCTCGCGACGAACGTCGCCGCGGTCTCGTACGTGGCGCGGAGCGTCGAGAGCCCTCGGCGCGTCCTCTTCGCGGGCCTCCTCTACGCCGCGGGCCGCGCGCTCGCCTACGTCGCCCTCGGCGTCCTGCTCGTCGAGAGCCTCGTCGGGACCGCCGGGCTCTCCCGACTCCTCGAACGGTACGTGAACCAGGCCCTCGGACCGATGCTGATCCTGGTCGGGTTGCTCCTCCTGGACCTCCTTCGCTTCGCCGGCCCGGGCACGCGCCTCGGCGCGCGCCTCGGCGAGCGCCTCGCCTCCGCCGGCGTCGCGGGCGCGGCGCCGCTCGGGGTTCTCTTCGCGCTCTCGTTCTGCCCCGTCTCGGCCGGTCTCTTCTTCCTCGGCCTCGTGCCGCTGGCCGTCCGGCAGGGCTCGGGCGTCTGGCTCCCGATGGTGTTCGGCGTCGGCACCGCGGTCCCCGTGGTGCTCTTCGCGCTCGCAGTGTCCCTCGGCGCACGCTCGCTCGGCCTGGCGCTTCGGCGCACGACCGTCGTGGCGAGGTGGGCGCGCCTCGCGACGGGGCTCGTGTTCGTTGGCACCGGGATCTACCTCGCGCTCGTCTACGTGTACGAGGTGGCGTAGCGGCGAGGGCGCCGGCGCCGCCGAGGATCGACGAGAACGCGCGCGCCGAGGCGACGCCTCGGGCGGGCGGCGACGACCACGCTACGTCGGCGGCGCAAGATCCCGTCCGGGGCCGTCGGTCGCCGGGGGGTCGTCGTTCGCGACGAGGGCTTCGCCGTCCTGGACCGCGCGGCCGTCCCGAACGAGCGTCGAGAGCCCCGCCTCCATCACGGGCTTCACCGCCGAGCCCATGCGCTGGAATCCGAGCATCCGCGCGGTCTCGCGCGACAGGTCGTCGGGCGGCATGCTGATCTGGTCGCGGAGGATCAACGCCGCGGCGTTCGCGATCTCCTGGGGCGAGATCTCTTCGGGCTCCCGACGGTCGTCCTCCTTCGGCCCCGGCACGCGAACGCCCCGATAGCCCGACGGGTCCTGGTCGTCGCGCCACACGAACGTCTCCCAGGATGCGGCGGTCGTGCGGTGGGGCACGCGGACGAGCACCTCCTCGACGCGCTCCTTCGCTCGGTTCGTGAGGCGCTTGAGCCCCCAGGCCGTCGCCACGCGCCGCCCGAGGAGCGAGAGGGAGATGGGCGCCTCCTGCCGCAACACCTGCTCGAGCACGCGTCGAACGTGAGACGTCGTGCGGGGCAGGTAGAAGACCTCGGGATCGCTCGAGGACACGTTCGGCTCGTGCGCCTCGTACCTCGTCGCGCCGGGAACGAGGGGCCCGGCCGCGTCCGCGGAGCCCCCGCGAGGACCGGACGCCGCGGGCGCGTCGGCCCGGGCCCCGTCGGGCAGGACGTCTTCGCCAGCGTCCCCGGCCCGCGCCGTGGGCGTGGGCGGGGGCGGCGGCGGCGCGGGCGCGGGGGCACGGGCGGCGGGGGGGGCCCTCGGGGCGCCCGGCGGAGCTCCTGGAGACGGTCGAGGACGCGCTTCGTCTCGCGCTTCGGGTCCTGCCACCAGTCCGTGGACCACACGCGGTGGAGCACCCAGCCGAGACCGCGCAGCACGCTCGCCCGGAGCCGGTCGCGGTCGCGCGCGGTCTTCGCGCTGTGGTACATGGCGCCGTCGCACTCGACCCCGAGGAGGAAGCGCCCCGGCGCGTCCGGGTCCTTCACGCCGAGGTCGATCCGGTAGCCCGAGCACCCGACCTGCGACACGACCTCGAAGCCGGCGGCCTCGATCGCGCGCTTCACGTCCTCCTCGAGGGGCGACTCCGCCTCCGCGTCGCCCGCCACGACGAGCGCCTGGCCGAGCGCCGCCGGTCCGCGCGCGGCGTAGTCGAGGAACTCCTTCAGGTGTCGCATCCCGACCGCGCGGGTCCGCGCGAGGTCGATCTGGTCGGCGCGGATCGAGGCGTAGACCTTCACCTCGCGGCGCGCTCGGGTGATCGCGACGTTCAATCGCCGCTCGCCGCCGTCGCGGTTCAGCGGCCCGAAGTTGAGCGCGACCCGGCCCGACGCGTCCGCGCCGTAGCAGATCGAGAAGAGGATCACGTCGCGCTCGTCGCCCTGGACGTTCTCCAGGTTCTTCACGAACACGGGCTCCTCGACGCCTCCGGTGAAATACGGCTCGAGGGCCGGGTTCTCGCGCCGCGCCTGGTCGAGGAGGTCTTCGACGAGCGTCTGCTGCGCGAGACTGAAGGTGACGACGCCGATCGTGTAGCGCGCGCGCTCCGGGTCCGTGAGACGCGCCACGATCTCCGCGACCACCGCCTTCGCCTCGGCGAGGTTCGCGCGGGACCCGCCGCGGTCGTAGACGCCCTCGACGTTCACCAGCGAGACGCCGAGGTCGGGCGCCGTGGCGAGCGCGGAGGGGAACGTGAGGAGGCGGTTCTCGTAGTACTGGTGGTTGCTGAAGGCGATCAGGCTCTCGTGGCGGCTCCGGTAGTGCCAGCCGAGGCGCAGGCTCGGGAGCCGCGCGCCCATGAGCTCGTCGAGGATGCTCTCGAGGTCCTCGACGTCGTCCTCGTCCACCTCCTCGTCGTCCGTCCGCTCGAAGAACGCGGTGGGGGGGAGCTGCTTGGGGTCGCCGACCACGACCAGCGCCTCGCCGCGCGCGATCGCTCCGATCGCGTCGTGCGTCGGGATCTGCGAGGCCTCGTCGAACACGACGAGGTCGAACCGCGGGAAGTCGGTCGAGAGGTACTGCGCGACCGAGAGCGGGCTCATCAGCAGGCAGGGCTTGAGGCGGCACACGACGTTCGGCGCGCGTTCGAGCAGGCGGCGGATCGGCATGTGCCGGCGCTGCTTCATCAGCTCGCGCCGCACGATGCCCATCTCCGACGTGCTGCTCGGCGAGATCTCGCGCTGCCCGCGCGGGAGCCGCGCGCCCACGCGCGCCCGGATCACGTCGCCGCTCTCCGAGGTCACGCCGACGTCCAGGTCGCCGAAGCGGCGGACGAGGTCCTGCTGCTGGCGGCCGTCGAACGCCCGGAGCAGGGGCTCCGCCTGGAAGACCCGGCCGATCCACCACTCGGTGAAGGAGCGCTCGAACGCGCGCTCGACCGCGGCCGGCCGGACCCCACCCTCCTCGACCGCCGCCAGGAGCGGAGCGAGACCGCTCCTCTGGGCCTCGTTGCCGACACGGCGCCAGGTGCACCACGGGCGGAGCGCCTCGGGCCGCCCGGCGGCCGCGCCCGCGCGAGCCACGATCCGCGCGAGCGCGCCCGACTCGGCGGACCCGCCCCACGCCGCGTCCTCGTCGAGGACGAGGAGCGCCTTCGCGGCCTCCATCGCCCCCGCGAGCGCGTCGTGCGCCCCGACCGCGGCCTCAAGGGCGGCGCGGAGGGGGCCGTCCGACGAGAGGAGGTCCTGTCCCTCCGTCGCGAGCGCCGCCGCGCGCTCCCGGACCGACGCGAGGCGGCGCACGTCGCCGTCGGCCGCGCTGAGCGTCGCCCTCTGGAGCGCGAGCGCGAAGTCTCGCGCCGAAACGAGCGCGTCCCACGACGTGTCGGCGCCTTGCCACTGACTCCCGAACCACGCCGACCCCCGCGCCGCGGCGCCGTCGAGGAGCCGGCGGAGGGACCGGACGCGGAGCGCGCGGTCCACGTCCGACAACAGCGCGTCCGTCCGGCCGAGACGGTCCTTCGCGACCGCGCGGAGGGCGCGCCGCGGCGCCCGCGCCCGGAACCAGGAGACCGGCCAGCCCGACCGCCGCGCGAGGTCGAGCCGTGCGCGAAGCCGGTCGAGGTCCAGCTCGAGCACGCCCAGGGAGAAACGTTCGAGGAGCGCCGCGGAAAGTGCCTGCTCCTCGCGCCCCGCCGCGGCCCAGGCGTCCACGTCGGCGCGAAGCGCGTCGGCGTCGGACGCCTCGAGGATCGCGCGCGTGACCGGCGGCGCGTCGAGGAGGAGGCGCGCGACGTCGGCGGTCGCCAGGAGCGCGGCGCGGGAGAGCGCCTTCCCCTCGACGGCGAGGGGCGTTGCGAGGGCCCCGAGCGCCGCGTCGAGGTCGCTCGCGCGACGCGCCACCTCGCGGAACCGCGCCACGGCGTCCGCGGTGAGCGCGGGCGCCCAGGCGTCGAGCGTCGCGCCGCGCCAGGGATGCTCGGCGGGCGGCGCCACCTCGACGAGCGCCGTTCGAAAGGCCTGGACCTGATCCCGGAGCTGCTCCAGGCGCTTCGCGTCGAACGTCTCGGGGTCGTCGCCGAGGTCGAGGGCGACGAGGGGCGCGTCCCCGAGGCCCACGAGCCTGGCGATCGCCTGGTACGCGCTCAGCCCTGCCGGACGGCGGCGGTGGAGCACCTCCGCGTAGCGGTCGAGGTCCTTCGCGAGGCCCTGGAGCCGCTCCGCCTTCCGGTCCCAGCCGTCGTCCGGCGCCGGCGCTGTGAGGTGGAGGGCCTCCTGGATCTCGGCGAGCACCTTCGACTTCTGCGCCTTGTTCGAGTGGAGCTCGAGGCAGAAGGGCCCGAGCCCCACCTGTTCGAGGCGCTTCTTCACGACGTTCAGCGCGGCCATCTTCTCCGATACGAAGAGGACGCGGCGTCCCGTCGCGACGGCGTGCGCGATCACGTTCGTGATGGTCTGGGACTTGCCGGTCCCCGGCGGTCCCCAGAGGACGAACGTGGCGCCGTCGGCGGCCGCGTGGACCGCGCAGAGCTGCGAGCTGTCGGCGTCGAGCGGGCAGAACGTCGATCCGGGGCTCCAGCGCTCGTCGATCTCCTCGGGACGCGGGAGATCGGTCGCGACCGGCCACGGGTCGGTGGGCGACTCGATCAGGTGGCGGACGACCGCGTTCTCCTCGAGCTCGTGGCTCCGCTTCTCGAGGTCGAGCCACATCAGGTACTTCGTGAACGAGAAGTGCCCGAGCGCGACCTCCTCGACGACGTCCCACCGGTCGAGCGCCAGGACGAGCGCGCGCACGCGCTGGAGGATGCTCCGCACGTCGAGACCCGAGTCGTCCGTCTCGAGCTCGTCGAAGCCCTCCGACTCCAAGCCGTAGTCGACCTTCAGCTTCTGGAGGAGCGTTACGTTGATGCGCGGGTCGTCGTCGGCGAGACGAAATTGGAACCGTTCGAGCATCGAAGACCGGGAGATCTCCAGCGGGAGGAGCAGGATCGGAGCGCGCCGCTCCGTCGTGCTCGTCGGGGTCTCGAACCACCGGAGGAACCCGATCGCGAGGTAGAGCGTGTTCGCGCCGCCCTCCTCGAGGTTCGTGCGCGCGGTCCGCGAGATCTCGACGAGGCGGCGGTCGAGGTCCTTGTCGTCGAGCGGCGCGCGGAGGATCCGCTGGTCCATCTGCTCGAGGAGGAACGAGTGGACGAGGTCCTCGCCGGACCGGTTCGCGAAGAGCGCCGGGTCGCGCGGATCTTGCCCGTCGAGCTCGCGCGTCCTCGGGTGGACCGTGAACGTCTCCCCGGCCGAGAGCAGGTCCTCGAAGCGCGCGACGTCCGGGCAGAGCAGGGGGACGACCGTCTTCGTCTCGCGGTGGTTCAGGAGCCGGTTCCGAAGCGTCAGGTCGAGCAGCTTCCGCTTCCAGCGCTCGACGCGCGCCGCGCCGACGAGGGGCGCCACCGGCAGGGCCTCCGCCGCGGCTCCCCCGGGCGCGGCGTTCGCCTCCACCCCTTCGCCGGGCGAGGTCCCGGTCGCCGACGGGATCGCCGGGGGGGCGGTGGACCGCGCGTCGCCCGTCCGGGCGTCCGGCGCGGGGACGACGGGACGGAGCTCCGGCGCGGCCTCGTACGTCGGGTCGGCGAGCCGGACGGGAAGCGGCCGGATCTTGTGGCGCCTCGCCGCGCGGACGTCCACCGCGTACGCGAACGACCCGGGCGATCCGAGGCGCCGCCGCGCGAGGGCCACGGCCTCCTCGAAGGGCACGGGGGGGCGGTTCGCGAGGCCCGTCGCCTCCACGACCTCGATCACGCCCAGCGCGACGCGCTTCGAGATCCGCGTGGGGTCGTCCACGATCGGCTCCACGAACGCGTCGTCCGCGAGCCAGACGGCGGGGAGGGCGTGGCCCTCGAAGAGGACCACGAGGGGCGAGAGCCCGGCCTGCTCCAGGGCGGCCGCGACGAGGAGGGCGAGGTCCAGACACGTCCCGAGGCCGCCCTCGACGACCTGGTCGGGCGTGCGGACCTTCTGCCCCTCGCGCTCGAAGCTCGCGGGCGGCGCCACGTACGTGATCTCGAGGCCGGACACGGCGGCGTAGATCGCGGCGAGGATCGCGCGGGCGCGCGCGGGGTCGTGCGACTGGTACCCGTCGAGCGCGGGGCTGCCCGTGGCCCGTCCCAGGTGCTCCCGGGCGAGGAGGAGGATCCGCGCCACCTCGGGATGGTTCGGGAGCACGAAGGCCGCGAGGATCTCGGGGAGCGAGCGCGTCCCGGCCCACTCCCCGTACGCGAGGACCTCGAGGGGACGGCGCGTCGTCGCGACGACCTCGCCCTTCGCCCGCACCTCGACCACGAGTTCGCCCGCCTCGCGCTCCATCTGGTTCACGAGCCGCGCCGGCCCGAGGGGGAGGTCCACGCTCGCGAGTCGATGGCCCTGATGGCCGGGGATCCGGTCGATCCGCCGTACGACCGGCGACGCGAGGTCCGGTTCGGCCCGGATCGTGAGCTCCACGTCCTCGATCGGCGTGTCGGAGAGGTTCTCGATCCACACGCCCCGGACGACCGGGACCGCGTTCTGTTGGAGGGCGTAGTTGACGCAGGGGTCGTACTCGACGTCGAGGCGGACGGTCCCGCCCGCCTCGGGCGCGCGCGGTGCGGACCCCGCCGCGGTCTCCGCCGGCTCCTGCGGTTCCCTCGTCGCCTCCGCGGCCATGGTCCGAACCCCCGTGGCGTGGTCCTCGGCCCGCGACTCTACCCGCCGCGACGGCGCCGGGCCGCGCCCCGCCGGGCCTCGCCCTGGCCCCCGCGCGAAACTGGGCGCCGTGTTCGTCCCGCTCCTGATCCTCGCGTTCGTCGTCCTGGCGCTGTGGCTCCGCCACCTCGCGGGGTCGGGTCGCGGCAGGCGGACCGCGCCGCCGCCCAAGCGGTCGCCGGGCGACCGGCGCGAGGGCCACGACGCCGGGGCGGGCTGAGAGCCTGGGCGGGAATCGAGTCCGGGGCTTCGGCCGTCTGCGGCGCCGCGATGCGGCGTCGCTCGTCGTCAGCGACCCACGGAGGGGTCGCCTCCTCCTCGCGCCCTCTCGCTCGGCCTCGGGCCCTCGGCCCATTCCTTCACGGGCTCCGGGCCGCCGGCCGGTCCCCGCTACACGTCTCCGGTCGCCACGACCGTCGCGCCCTCGATCATCAGGACGACGGTGCGCGCCGGCGCGCGGGTGCGATGCACGACGCCGCGGGGCACCAGCACGCCCTGGCGCGGGCCCAGCTCCAACGTCCGTCCCTCGAGGTCGAGGAGGAGCTTCCCCTCCATCACGTAGAACAGCTCGTCCTCGCGGTCGTGCTTGTGCCAGTGGAACTCGCCGTGGAACACGCCGAGGCGGACGACGCAGTCGTTCACGCGGCAGAGCGTCTGGTTCCACCAGGGCTCCGTGCACGCGTCGGCGAGGCCTCCCGCCTCGATCACCTCGAGCGGCTCGTACTGTTCGTTCGTGTGGATCACGTAGCCCATGACGTTCCTCCCGGGCCGGCATGCTACCCGCCGGAGACGTAAACCGCGGCGCGCGCCGCCGGGACCGCGTCGCCCGCGTCACCCGGGACGCCCGCCGCGGCCGCGCGGCGGGCTACGCGTTCCCCGCGGCCTCGTGCGCCTCGCCGAGCTCCTCGAGGAGCGCCGGCCAACGCTCGCTTCCGAAGCGCTCCACGAAGCGGGCCTGCGCGGACTTCCAGAGCGGCAGCGTCTTGAGGACCCGATTCATCCCCTTCGTGGTGAGGCTCGCCTTCGCGCTGCCGCCGGCCGGGCTCTGGGTGACCTTCACGAGGCCGGCGGACTCCAGCGGTTTCAGCGCGCGGGTCAGGGCGCTCCGGTCGAGGTCGAGGCGCTCGGCGAGCGTCGGGAGGCCGACGGGGTCCTCGGCGCGGATCGCGACGAGGACGACGAACTGCGTCGGGCGGAGCCCGCTCGGCTGCAGCGCCTCGTCGAAGAGGCGGGTCACCGCCCGCGCGGCGCGGCGGAAGTTGAAACATGCGCACGCCCGCGCGGCCGCGGCGGCGGCGGCGGGGCTCAGACCTGAAGACGTGCCCACGGCGTCCCGGATAGCCGTGCTGCCACGGCCTGTCAACACGGTGGGGGCCGAAGGACTCGGGGATCGGGCCGCTTTGCCCATCCGTCGCGACCCGGGACTTCGACCCCGACTGCGCCGCGCATCGGCGCTTGACAGCCGACGATCGATGCGGTTGCATTGCGGCCGCATTGCGTATGCAATGCTGGGGCCCGGGGCAGGGCCCGGGGCCGAGCGTGCGGCAAGCAGGGGGCGCCTCCGCGATGCGTCGCGGGAAAGGTCCTCGCCCATGCGCTCCGCCGCCCTCCGTTCGCCCCACGTCCCTTGCGTCCTGCTCCTCCTCCTGGCCGGTTGCGGGGGCGGCGGCGGTGGCGGGACGCCGGTCGTCCCCCCGCCGACCCCCACGACCCTCGCGCGCCTCCAGGCGATCCTCCTCGGCACCGAGGAGAGCCCGGTCGTGGACGCCAACGCGCGCGGCGCGCTCGCGCTCGAGGTCGAGAGCGATGGCAAGGTCCTCTTCGGCGCGGGCGCCCAGGCCACGTGGGGCCCCGGCATCACGGGGGCGACGCTTCACCGCGGCGACGCGGGCGTGGACGGAGCCCTGATCGCCGACCTTCTCTCGGGCGGCGCGTCGTTCGACCCCGTGACCCACGCCGCCGCGGGACAGGTCACGATCTCGGCCTCCGTGGCCGGCGAGATCGCCGCTGCGCCCGATGCGTTCTATGCGGAGATCACCACCTCCGCGGCTCCCGGCGGGCTCGTGCGCGCGCAGCTCGCCCCCCTGGCCGGTCTCGATCTCCACGCCCTCCTCCTCGGCGCCGACGAGACGGCGATGGGGGATCCCGCCGCGCGCGGGGCGTTCACGGGACACCTCGGGGCGGACGGAACGCTCGAGTGGCGAATCGCCATGCGGTCGCCAGCGAGCGACACGCTGACCCTGGCGCACATCCACGCGGGCCCCGTCGGCGTGGACGGGCCCGTTGTGGTGGACCTCGCGGTGGCCGGCGCGACCCGCGATCCCGTGACCGGGCTCCTCCAGGGCTCCGTCTCCCTGGGTCTCGACACGATCGCCCGTCTCGCCGTGGACCTGCCCGACTTCTACGCCAACGTGCACACGGCCAGCTTGCCGCTCGGCGTCGCCCGCGGCCAGCTCACCGACGGCGAGCTCCACGTGTGGTCCCACCTCTCGGCGGAGGAGGAGACGACGCCACCGAGCGACCCCGTTGCGACGGGCGGCGTCACGCTCGCGCTCCACTCGTTCACGGAGGGCACGGTCCACATGGCCGTGCCGCCCGCGCAGAACATCGTGAGCATCGTCCAGGCGCACGTCCACGAGGGTGGCGCGGGCGTGGACGGGGCGCCGGTGATCGACCTCATGTCCGGGAGCGACTTCGTCGCGAGCGGCCCCTCGTTCTCCGCCGAGGGCACGGTCGCCTGCGACCAGGACCTCTACACCCGGATCCTGGCCGATCCCGCCGCGTTCTACGTGAACTTCCACACGACCGCCGACCCGGCCGGGATCGCGCGGGGCCAGCTCTCCCAGAGCCCCGTCACGTTCTTCGCCGTGCTCGACGGCTCCGAGGAGACGACGGTCGTGGACCCGACCGCCGCCGGCTCCCTGAACCTCGTCGTGACCGACATCTTCCGGTGCTCGTTCACCTTCGACATCTCGAATCCGTCGGCCACGCTCGTCACGGCCGCGCACGTCCACGACGGCGCGCCCGCATCCGACGGGCCGGCGCTGATCGACCTCCTTGGCGGCGAGAACGTGGCGGTGACCGAACGTTTCATCACGGGCGACACCTCTTTCACGGGCCGCACGTTCTCCCGCCTCCTTGCTGCAGCCCCACGTTTCTACGCGGATGTCGAGACCGCCGTCGCGCCGCTCGGCCTCGCGCGGGGCCAGATGCAGATCCGCACCGAGGACCTTCCCCCGGCCGGGCTGCTCTACGACACGCCGGTCGTCTACACGGAGCAGTCGGCGATCTCGAGCAACGTCCCGTCGAGCGTCGGCGGGGCCGTGGCCGCGTACTCCGTCGCGCCGCCCCTTCCGACGGGGCTCGTGCTCGACCCGGTCACCGGCGTCGTCTCGGGTACGCCGACCGCGCCGAGCGCGGCCGCGGACTACACGGTGACCGCGCAGAACGCGGCCGGCTCGACGGACGCCGTCGTGAACATCGCTGTCCAGGCGATCCCGCCGACGAGTCTGGCTTACGCCTCGCCGGTCACCTACACCGCCGGAGTCGCGATCACGCCGAACGTCGCCACGCACTCGGGAGGGACCGTGTCGGGCTACTCCGTCTCCCCCTCCCTCCCCGCCGGACTCACCCTCGACACGTCCACCGGGTCGATCAGCGGCACGCCGACGACGGCCACCGCAGCGGCCGGGTACGTGGTGACCGCGAGCAACAGCGCGGGGTCCACGACGTTCACGGTGAACATCACGGTGTCGCAGGGTCTCCAGCCCCCGAGCGGGCTCTCGTACGCGACGCCCGTCTCGTACCCGACCGGAAGCGCGATCTCGCCGAGCGCGCCGACCGTGGGGGGCGGCGCGGTTGCCACGTGGTCGATCTCGCCAGCCCTTCCGGCGGGGCTCACGTTCAGCACCGCCACCGGCGTGATCTCCGGCACCCCGACGACGGTGACGGCCGGAGCCGACCACATCGTCACGGCGTCGAACGCCGCGGGCTCGACCATGGCCACGGTGCACGTGACGATCGTGCTGGGCGCGCCGTCGAACCTGAGCTACACGAACGACCCGAACGTCGCGTACATCAACACCCCGATCGCGAGCATGCAGCCGTCGTCCTCGGGCGGAGCCGTGGCGAGCTACTCGGTCTCTCCGGCGCTGCCCGCGGGGCTGACCCTCAACACGTCCACGGGCGTGATCTCCGGCACCCCGACCGTCACCGCAGGGTTCAGCGGCTACGTCGTCACGGCCACGAACGCGGCGGGGAGCACCACCCACACGGTCCAGATCGTCGTCTACTGAGCGCCGGGGCCCGTCCGGCCCCCCGCTCGTCCCCGCCCGCGCCCCGGCGGCCCCCCAGGTCCCGCCGGGGCGCTCCGACGCTCCCTCCCGGGGCCTCTGCCTTTCGCCGCCGCGGACCCGCGGAGCTCTTCGGGGCACGTTCGTCCGGGCGGCCCGGGGTGTCGGGCCCGCGACGTGCCGCCCGCGGACGCAGGTCCGACGGTATGCTCCGGGACCCGCCGTAGAGGTGGTCGGATCGACAGAGGAGGATGCGATGAGCGGGCGTGGGTTCGGGTCGGTCGGACTGGTCGTGGTGCTGGTCGGGTTCCTCGCGCTGTCCGCGTCGTCGAAGGACGAGCCGGGCGATCCGGCGGCGGCCGCTCGCGCGTGGTACGCGGAGATGGGCCGGGTGGGCGAGAACCACGCGTGGCTCGACTTCATGACGGGCTCCTGGCAGACCGAGGTGAAGTTCTGGCAGGGACCCGGTGAGCCGCAGACGTCCACCGGGACCGCCGAGTGCCACTGGATCCTCGACAAGCACTACATCCGTCTCGAGTACAGCGGTGAGGCGGAGGGGCAGCCCTTCCACGGCGAGAGCACCGTCGGCTACGACAACGTGACGAAGCGATACGAGAGCCTGTGGATCGACGGCATGAGCACGAACCAGTCGTTCACGAACGGGACGCGGGAGGGCGACGTCGTGACCCTCACGGGCACCGTGCCCACGCCGTGGGGCCCGACGCCCGAGCGCGACGTGTTGACGAAGCTGAGCCCGGACGAGTGGACGGTGGAGGCGTACTGGACGATGCCCCAGCCGGGCACGAAGGAGGGCGCCGGCGAGGAGACGGAGCAGAAGATCATGGAGCTCCGCTACCGCCGGGCGAAGTGAGGCGAAGGACAGTGGCGATCGCGCGAGCCGCATTCGCGGGTCGTCCGATGCCGTGGACATCGGGTCGCGGCCCGGGCCGGCGTCCGGCCCGCCTCACTTCGGGGGGGGCGCCGCTGCGCCGGTCTCTGCCTTCGTCCACGACACCCCGATGCCCCGGCGGCCCAGCTTTGCGACGAGTTGCCAGGTCTGACCCACGTAGGGAGCGAACTCCGCCTCGTCCGTGCCGACCGCGCGGAACGGAGGTGCGTCACGACTCGCCAGGTGGCGGCGGATCCAATCGTCCAGGGTGGGTCGACGCGGCCCCGGCCGCGGTCGAAGCCGCTGGGCTTGCTCGAGCGCGCTCCGGAGCTTTTCCACGCTGGGTGGTCCTCCGAATCCGGTGATCCACTGGAGGTCCGGCGAGAGGATGCCCACCAGCGGCATCAGGCGCGCCCGGGGGAGGTACGCCCTCAGCATCTGCCAGACCGCCGGAGCCTCCGGATTCCGTGCGTCCAGCATGTAGCAGACCGCCATCGACTGGATCTGGAGAGCCAGCGTCTCCGCCACCTCGCGCGGCAGCCGCTCGCAGAGCCCGCACCCAGGCTGTCGGGAGGCGACGAGCAGGAGCTTCCCGTCTCTCCGCGCCTCCTGCTGGGCCACCGACAGCGTCTCTCGCCAGGTCAACGAGGTTCCGGGCAGGGGCGCGGCCGGACTCGCGACCCAGATCCACCCCGCGGCCCCGCCGCCCGGGGCGGCGGCCTGACCGGGGCGGAGTCGTCGCACCAGCCGCCAGGCGAAGGTGACGCGCAGCTCCCCCGGGGCCTCGGAAGGCTGGGCAACGTGGGTCGCAACCCACTCGAGCCGCCCCTCCTGCCCCCCGGCGTCCGGAACGGGATCCAGGAACATCGTGTCCGCCCGTTCGCGCGGGAGCCCCAGCATGCCGATGGCCCGTGTCGCCATGGCCGCGACGCTCGGGGTGGCGTCGATCTGATGCGCGAAGAGCGCATCGACGGCTTCCGAGTCTCCCCGTGCGCAGGCCCCGAGCGCGAGCACCGCGTGGACCCGGACGTCCGGGTCGTCGTCCGCGCGCCCGAGGACCGAGATCAGCGCACGCCGCACGACACGTCCCCGAGGTCCCAGGGCTCGAGGGGCCCTGGCGGCGATCTGGCACGCCGCCCATCGTCGGTCCGCGGGGGATCCGCTCGTCAAGACGTCCGCCAGCACGTCGAGACTCGGCGAGTCGCTCGACCCCTCCGGCTGGCAGCCCGGACCCAGAAACGACAACAGCAGCAGCGCGGCCAGAATCCCTCGCGGCCCTCGGCTCACGTCAACGGCCCTCCTCCGGATGGGCCGACGGCTGAGCGGGGGCGACGCTGAGGTTGTCCCTCAGCACGCGTCGCACTCCGAGAAGCTCGCGATCCATCCGCAGCCCAGTCGATCCCTCGATGCTCCGTACGCGGACCGCGGGCGGCTCGAGGAAGTACCGGAGATCGAATTCGAGCAGGCCCTGCTCTTCGGTGCCACAGAACAGCCTCGCCCCTCCGGGAGCGATCGCGAGGCTCCTCACGCTCGCCCCACCCGTGTCCAAGACGGCCTCGAGTTCCTCCTTCGCGATGTCCCACACGCGGACCGTGCCGTCGAGGCTCCCCGAGTACAGGGTTCCGCCTTGGATCGCGAGACAGGTGATCGAGTCCTCGTGACCCGAGAACGTGCCGATCAGCTGGTGCGCTGCGGCGTCCCAACGTCGGACCGTCGTGTCCGGTCGCATGAGCATCTGGCTGCGTTCGTCGGCGATGCCCCGGGTGCCGGCTGCCGAGTAGAGACAGCGGCCGTCGCACGAGACCAGAAGGGCCCCGATCCCCGTGTCGTGGGCGCGGAAGGTGAACTCGAGGCGACCGTCTCCTCGAAGGTCCCACACGCGGACCAGGCCGTCCCGATCGCCCACGTACAGTCGTCGAAGCTCGGGCAGCGCCGCGTCGGGGGCGATCGCGATCGCGGAGGCGGGGGCGTCTCCGCCGCGGAAGCGGCGCAGCAGACTGAGCTTCTCGACGTCGTACTCGTAGACCGTTCCGGATCTCCCCGCCGCGTACACGCGGCGTCCGTCGGTGGACGCGGTCAGGTCGAGAACGGCCTCGTAGGGGCGGTCCACGTGGAGGTAGCTGGGAGTCGGTCGAGGGTAGCGGAGGGGTTCGTCCCCCGTCGGCAAGGTCAGGACCTTGACGAGTCGGTAGGCGGCCACCAGTTGGGGTTCCGCCTCCGGGGACCTGACCTCGGCGCCGACCTGCTCCGGCGGGACCCAGTCGATCCGTCCGTCCTTCGTGGACGCACCGCCTTCGGAGGCCTCCTCCGGCGGCGCCGAGCACGGGCTGTTTCCGCCCGGTTCCGCTCGCCAGACGCCGGAGAACAGGCGCTCCCCTCGCGGAGAGAGAGCCAACGCGCGCCCGTCGATGCGATTGCAGCCGGGCTCGTCGGCTCCGTCGTCCAGCAGGGCGATCGAGCCCTCCGGAGCCGTGTCGTACGCGGCGATGCCCCGCGCTCCTCCGGTCCCGGGGACCTCGGAGTCTCCGAGTCCGGCGTAGACGGTCCTTCCGCCGGGCGCGAGAGCGAGGGCGAGCACGGCCGGGACCTCGGGTGACAGGCCTCGGAGCGGTGGGGGCGTCGCCCGGAGCTCCCACTCCAGGATCTCCCCCCGGTCGGTCGAGCCGATCGAGAACATCCGCGCGTCGCCCGCGGCGGGCACGAGGGCCAGGATCTGATGCGTCTGGGCCTCGAGCACGGCCGTGAGGCGACCGGCCTCCGGGGGCGCAACGAGAGGCGACCCGGCGCTCATCGGGGTCGCGAGGGGTACGGGGGCCGGCGGCGGCACGGGGCCGCGCCTCCCTTGGACGACCTCGGGCCTTCTCAGGGTCCAGACGCGGATGAGAGCCTGGTCCGATCGAGCCGGCCCCTCGTGCGCGCGCGGACGCGCGTCGGGGCGGTGACTGGCGACGCACAGGGAGTCGCCGTCTCGTGAGATGGCGATCGCATCGAGGGCACCTCGGACATCGACGGGCGTCGGCCGCGCCGAGCCGTCCTCACCGCTCCAGAGTTCGACCCGACCGTCCGGGCTGCCCGTCGCGACGAGTGCGCCGCTGGCGCTGCAGGACAGCTGGGTGATGGGACTCGCGTGCGGGGTGTGGATCTGGATTCGGCGACTCGCCGGTGCGTCGTCGTCTCCCGGGACGTCCCAGCCGATCACGTCCGCGGACGCGGGCTGGGCGCCCGCGGCCTTCCACGTGGCCGCCAGAAGCCGGTCCCCGGGTTGCCCGGAGGGCCGCGCGGACACGGACAGGGCGGTGAGGGCGGTGTCCGGTAGCTCGGCGAGTGCCCGGCGCGTGGAGCTCCCCGGGGACAAGATGAAGATCGAGCCGGAGTAGGTCGTGGCGTAGAGATGGGTACCGTCACGCGAGAACGCGAGCGCGCTGACGACGTCGGGCAGGGTCAAGGAAGGCCCGGGCGTTCCCACCGTCGTGTCGATCCAGGTGACGCGAGACGCCTGGGCCACGGCGGCACGATCCGTCCCCAGGGGCGCGACCGCCAGGGCCTGGACGGCCCCCAGACCCGACGTCCGAGCTGTGCATTGCCAAGGCTCGCACTCCCAGGTCCGCAGCACGCCGGAGTGGTCCCACGTGATCAGGCGGCGTCCGTCGGGAGATCCGGCCGCCTTCCGGATGGCGTGTGCATGGCCGACGGGAAGCTGCGCGAGAACGCGCTGCGAGCCGCGAGCGGAGTACACGCAGAGCGAGTCCTCGTCGTGCCGCGCCACCACGCGTGCGACCGACGGCAGGACCAGCACGGGAGATCTCCCTCGCCTTCCGGGCTGTTCCTCGGGTTCGTCGGCCCGCAGGCTCCAGGCGTCGATCCAGCCCCCGCGCGTCCGGCTCGCGTAGAGAACCCGGTCGCGGGCGTCGAAAGCCAATCGGTCGAACCCGCCGAGCACCTTCTGCCCGACCCGGCTCCTGACCTCGAAGGTCTTGCGGTCCCGGATCTCGACGGGGAACCGCTCGTCCCCCGCGCCCTCCGTCGCCACGAAGAGGAGGCTTCCGTCGGCAGTGACCCACAGGTCGGAGACTCGGCCGACGGCCACGTGGAACGCCCGGATCGGGCGCCGCGCCGAAAGGGACCACTCGATCACCGTGCCCTCGGCTCCGACCAGCAGGCTGCCGGCGCGCGGGTCCAGGCAAACGGCGCCCGGCGAGAATCCCTCGACTCCCTCGATGTGCCACGGCTTGTCCCGCTCCTTCAGGTCCCACACCTGCACCGTGCTCGTCGTCGGCGCTTCGCCGGCCTCTTCGCTCCCCTCGCCGTCCGGCCCACGGCCCCCCGTGGGACCGCCATCGATCGCGATGAGCACCTCCTCCCCGTCCGTGACGAGGATGCGCCGCACAGCGCCCCGCATCCCGACCAGGGTGTCCAGCACCTTCTCGTCCACGGCGTCCCACTTGCGGATCAGCCCGGCTCCGCCCGTGTAGAGATGCCTACCGTCTCGGGACAGCGCGAGGGCCGTCACGGGATCGTCGTGCGCATGGAACTCCCGCTGCTCGGCGCCGGAGCCGAGATCCCACACGCGCACGTCTCCGTCCTCGCACCCGGCGTACAGGAGGCCCCGCGCCGGGTCGAACGCGAGCGACAACACGTGCACGTTCAGGCTCACGGCGCGGAACGTGGGAAGGGCGAAGCGCGCCGCCGAGGCCAGGGCGCGCCAGGTGTCCGGTGTAGGTCGCGTCTCCAGCGCCGTGGCCGAGGCCAGGCGCGCGGCGGCTCGGCGACCCTCCTGGCCGTAGGCTACGGACAGGTGCGCCAGGGTCTGCCCCAGTCGCGTCCGCGCCTGCTCTTCTGCGCTCGCGGCGCGGGCGGCGTTGCGTTCGGCGTCCCGCCGTCGATCGGATGCGTACAGGGCGGCGACGACGGTCGCGGCCACGACGAGCAGCGACGCGCTGAACGCGATTCTACGCACGGCGCGGCGACGCGACTCCGCGGAGCTTCGGCGCGCCGCCAGCTCCACGGCCGCACGGTGCTCCGCCTGCGCTCGTTCACGAAGCGCCGACGCGCGCCGCATCTCCTGCTGGGCCGTCCCTTCCCCGGGGCGGAGACGGAGCACCTGGTGCAGGGGCGCCGCCGCGCGGTCCACCTCACGGAGAAGGTCCTCGCCCGACATCCCTTCGGCGTGGTCCAAGAGGGTGCGGGCCTCCCGAAGGAGACCGCCAACCTCCCGGTCCATCGCCGTCCGGGACTGCCACGCACGGATCTCCGCCGTCAGGTCGCCGATGCTCGACGGCCGACGCTCCGGATGACGAGCCAGCGCCCGCGTTGAGAGGGAAGACAGCTCCTCGGGGACGGCGGGGTCCACGGAGCGAGCGGGCGCGGGGTCTTCCCGCGTGACCCGCTCCACGTACTCGGCCAGGCTCCGATAGCTGTGAGGGTGCCGCCCGGTGAGGATTTCGTACAAGATCGTGCCGAGGGCATAGACGTCGCCCGAGGTGCCCGGGGTCTCGTTCGCGCCGCTGAACGTTTCGGGGGCCATGTACCCGGGCGTCCCCAGCACGCCCGACTCCACGTTCTCCCGGCCGCGCTTCAGCTTCTCCACGGCCTGGTGCCAGTGACTGCGGCTCGCCGCGATCTCCGGGAGCATGGCGGCCAGTCCCCAGTCGAGGACGACGACCTCGCCGTACCGGCCGATGGCGACGTTCTCCGGTTTCAGATCTCGATGCACGACGCCTCGGGAGTGCGCGTACTCGATCGTGTCGCACACCTTGAGGTAGGGCTCGAGCAACGCGAGGCGGGCCTCGACGCCGGCAACGGCCAGGTCGGCCATGCGCGTGCGGAGCGTCGTCTCCCCCTTGATGAAGCGCATCGTGTAGTACGGAACGCCGAGCGGCGTCTGACCGATCTCGTACAGCGGCGCGATCCCCGGGTGGGAGAGTCCTCCCGTGATCAGGGCCTCCTGGAGGAACCGCTCGCGTGTGAGAGCCAGGTCCGAGTCCCCGGGCCCGGTCGGCGCGGGGAGGTCCCAGGGAGTTCCCGGCACGGCGCCGTTCGGGAGATCGGCGGCCACGGTCCGCAGGGCCTTGAACGCGACGTCCCGTTGGAGGTCGATGTCCGTGGCTCGGTAGACGATCCCCTGCCCGCCTCTTCCCACGACCGAGAACGACTCGTAGCGGTCGCCCGGCACGACGCGCAGCGGGGGAAGGCCGACCGGCGCGACTCCCCCGTGGACCGGGCTCGCCTGGCGTGCGCCCCCGAGCCACTCGAGGAAGACCGGGAGGAGATCCGGGTGGCGGTCGAGGAGCTCGGAGGCACGCACGCGTGGACCCCGGGCCCTCAGATCGCGCAGCTCCTCTTGCAGCCGTGTTCTGGTGTCGTTCGGATCCAAGGCCTCCCCCCGCGGTGCGGCAGGGTACCAAACCGTCCATTTCGCCAGAATCCCCCCCTTCGATCCCCGCCGCGGGGACGTTGCGGGGGAGTCTCGGGATCCCTACACTTCGACGCGGGCCCAACGACGAGGAGGAGGGCTCGCCCCCAGCCGAAGCTCCCATGGTGCGCACCGCGTCAGGCCTGAAGTCGCTGCTTCCGCACCCGCTCGCGTTGCTGGCCGGTGCGGGTACGGCCGCCATCCTCGTGTTCGTCGCCGAGCCGGTGCGACTGGTCCTCACCCCGGTGTGGGTCGCGGCGAGCGCGCTCCTCTGGCAAGCCCGATCCCAGGAGACGTCGCCGGCCGCAATCGAGCCCGGACTGCGCGTCGCGCGGCTCGTGTCCTTCTTCCTGTGGGCGTCCGCCTCCTGTGTCGGGCTGGGTCTGGTGGCGGCGCGGACCGTCGGGCCGTCGGAGTCCGGTCTCCCGACGCTCGCGTCGCTCCTCGATCCACCCGGGGCGGAGCCCGCCGACCTCGCGTTGCTCTACCAGATCCGCTGGCAGCTCGATCGGCTCGGCCGCAGCGACGAGGAGGCACGGGAGTTCTTCGTGGACGTGGTTCAGGGCCTGCGCACCGAGGACCCGGAGCAGAGTCGGAACGCGTTGAGATACCTCCTCTACAACTTGAGTCCCGAGGCGACGCGCCTGGGGCCTCGGGGGGACACGCCCGGCGTCACCCTCGATCCGAACCGGCCATCGGCCCCTTGCGTGGCTCCGGCCTCCGCCCGCGGCGCCGAGTCCGCGCCGACCGCGGCGAAGCCCATGCCCGCGCCCCCGCCGTTGTCGAACCCCGAGCCGAAGGCCTCGCCGCCCGCCGATCCGCGAACGGCCCGCGACGCGCCGCCGGTCCCCGAGACGACGACGGTTCCGGAGGGGAGTGCGCCCGCGGCAGGAACCGGCTGTGGTGGAGCACACGCGTGCGGATGATGCGATGCCGGACCCACAGCGCGGCGCACCGGCGCGCGACCGGCCCCTGAGCGGATGGGAGCGGGGCTCCTCCGCCCCGATCGATCGGTGGCGAGGAGCCGACCGCCCCGTCGCCTGTATTCTCGCGCGTCCTCGACGAGGAGGAGTCCCCGAGGTGTCGTCCGGACCCGCGGGGCGGCTCGTCGTCGGGTTCGCGCCGCCGGCTACGGACCCCCGAGACGCCGCGGGACGGCGGTGCGGGCCGCGGGGAGAAGAGCGCCGATGGACCACTTCGTCCCCTTCCGTCGCAAGGAAGTGCTCGAGATGTGCCTCGAGCGGGACGGGCTCGACGAGACCGAGGGGGACCGCTTCCGGGCGCTCTCGCGGATCCTCGAGGCGACGTTCCACTTCGAGTTCCAGGCCCGGCTCGACGGGCTGCGGGACGCGTACGTGCCCTTCGACCCGGACCGGGACACGCGCGTGCTCCGGCCGCCGACCGACGCCGAGCGCGCGGACGCGAGGCGGCGCCTGCTGGAGGGGCTCGAGGCCGTGCTCGTCTGCGCGAACTACGTCCGCGTCTCCGAGGACGAGATCCACCGTGCGATGGAGGAGGAGTCGCTCTTCCGGATCCGGCTGCACGTGAACTTCGACGACCTCCAGGAGCTGCGGCTGTACCGCCGGGGCGAGACGGTCCGAAAGGAGA
Organism: uncultured Planctomycetota bacterium; assembly: GCA_963752285.1. Taxonomy (GTDB): domain Bacteria; phylum Planctomycetota; class PLA2; order PLA2; family JAEUHO01; genus CAVVXN01. Next base: position 1,616,547 of record CAVVXN010000005.1, on the reverse strand, counting down.
CGCTGGTCCGCTTCGCGGGCCTGTCCCGCCGAGAGATCGACGTCGCGACGTACGAGCGCGTCCTGATGCTCGCGATCTTCGCGGACGCGGCGCACTTCGAGGCGCGGGAGCGCCCGAGAGAAGGACTCCCGTTCCGGCCCGGGTCCACGATCCTGAAGCTCTTCTCCGACATCCCGTGCGCCGACCTCGAGATGCTCCTCCCCAACTCCGAGGTCCGGATGAAGACGATCGACAAGGTGGCGATGGGCGTGCCCGCCCTCGTGACCGGCGTGTTCGTCGTCGTGACCAAGCTCGCGGCCGTGATCGGCCTCGTCGTGGCGCTCGTCCTGTTCTGGCTCGGCTTCGCGAAGGACCGCCCCGTCATCGACGGCGCCCGCCTCGTCGCGCTCGGCGCCGGGCTCGCCGCGATCGCGAGCTACGCGGTGAAGCAGTGGCTCGGCTACAAGAACCGGAAGATCCGGTTCATGAAGACCCTGACCGAGAACCTCTACTACAAGAACCTCGCGAACAACTCCGGGGTCCTCGCCGCGCTCGTGGACCGCGCGGAGGGCGAGGAGCTGAAGGAGACGCTCCTCGCGTACCGGTTCTTGCTGGAGGAGGATCTCGCAGAGGACGCCCTCGATCGCCGGATCGAGACCTGGTTTCGCGAGCGGTACCAGGTGGAGCTGGACTTCGACGCCGAGGACGCCCTCGCGAAGCTCCTCCGCCTTCGCCTCGCCGAGAGGCGGGGCGACGGGACGTGGCGCGCCGTGCCGCTCGAGGAGGCGCTCTCGCGACTCGACGAGACGTGGGACGCGTACTTCGACTACCCGCCCACCCCGCACCCGGCCTGATCGACGGCCCGAGGGCCGTCGGAGCGGTCCCGCGCCGGACCGCGAAGCGTCCCACCTTCGGGCCGCGGTCGCGCCGCCGCCGTGTCGCTCCCCGGCGTCGCGCCCCAGGGACGCCGCGCGCCGACGCGCGCCCGCGTCAGTCCGTGCGGACCCGCTCGGCCTCCGTCGGCCGGCGGTAGACGAGGAGGTGGGCGCGGCCATCGAGGCGCTCGCCGCCGTCGGGGAGCAGCCCGGCGCCCTCCGCGAATCGGCGGATCTCGGCCTCGGTGTACGTCGTCCCGGCGGGCGTCATCGCGAGCATGTTCACGGCGAAGAGCGCGGCCTCGCGCGGGGTGGTCCGGTCGGGGTCCACGACGTGCTCCTGCACGACGAGCCGTCCGTCCGGACGGAGGAGCGGGGCGAGGCGCCGGAAGAGCGCGGTGTTGTCGTCCGCACAGGCCGCGTGCACGACCTGCGAGAGGAAGACCAGGTCCAGCGGCGGCAGACGGGGGGGCGGTCCGTCCGCGTAGAAGTCCCACGCGACGTACGTGGTCCGGTCCCGCGTCTCTCCGTCCGCGCGGATGCGCTTCGCCGCCTGGATGGTCAGGGGCAGGTCCACGAGGAACCCCTGGGCCTTCGGCAGGCGCCGCAGGATCTCGGCGAGGTAGTGGCCCGGACCCCCGCCGACGTCCGCCACCTGCAGGACGCCGTCCAGGTCGATCCGGTCCACGACGGACGCTACGCGCGCGTGCGATCCGGCGTACATCGCGCGGATGAAGTCGTCGTTGTGCTTCGGGTCCTCCAGGGATCCCCGGTCGTCGAGCGCGGCGGGCTTGGCGCCGCCCAGCACGACCTCCTCCAGGAAGGCCCAGTGCCGGAAGAGGCGGTTCCGGTGCCGGAGCGAGGCCACGAAGTGCGTGGGCCCGTCCTCGACCAGGAACGGCTCGTAGGCGGGCGCGTTGCGATACCGCCCCGCGTCCTTCTCGACCAGGCCCAGCGCGACGAGCGCGTCGAGCACGATCTCCAGGCCGCGGGCGGGGGCGCCGAGCTCGACCGCCACGTCCGCCGCCGTCGCGTCACCGGCCCGGAGGCGGTCGAAGAGACGGAGCTCCGCGCTCGCGAGGAGGATCTTCGCCGGTACGAACCCCGCGGCCATCTGCTGGAGGCGCTCGAGGGGCGAAGGACAAGACGGCTCGGGCACGGGCAGGTCTCCCATGGACGTCGCGAGCCTACACCCGAAGGGCGCACGGGTTCCCGGCCGGGCGCGACCGCGAGGTGCGTTCGCGACCGCGCTGTCCGGCTCCCGGCACCGGGCCGCGCGGGCCGGCCGGACGCGCGACCGCCGTCCTCGAGGATGCGGTTCGGATCCGGCGGACACCGCGTCGCGCGAAGGGCTCTCGGCCCGGCCGGCCTCGGGAGGGCGCCGGCCTGGCCCGCGACGTCGGGGGCCGCAGGGGTATCGTGGCGTGTCCCGGGCGTTGCTCGGGCCCCCCGCGCACATGTCCATCGACGTCCATCTCCTCTTCGGACCGCCGCACGATCCGGGCTGCCAGGCCTGGGTCCTGGACCTCCCGGGCTTCGCGACGTGGGCCCCGACGGAGAAGGAGGTGCTCGTCCGGGTCCCCGAGCGCGTGACGGAGCACCGCGCCTGGTTGCGTGAGATCGGGCTCGAGCCGCCGGCGGTCGCGGGCACGCCGCGCGTCGTCGAGCGGGTCCGCGGCGACGAGCCGAGCTTCACGGCGGACCTGCTGGAGGCGTCGGACGAGGACATCGCCCGAACGCGCGTGCTGCTCGAGCGTGCGCGCGCGGAGCTGCTCGCGGCCGCCGGCGGTCTCCCCGAGGGCGCGCTCGACTGGGAGCCGCCCTACGCGTCGTTCCCTCCCTGGGCCACGTGGAGGTCCGTCCTCCAGATCCTCGACCACGTGGCGCGGTGCGAGGTCTCGTACTACCTCGCGTCCGTCGGTTGGGACCCGGGCTTCGCGCTCGAGGCCGACACGCCCGTCGAAGAGGCGCTCGAACGGAGTCGCGAGGCGACGCTCGCGTTCCTCGGCGATCTCGAGGTCTCGGACGACCGCGTGCGTCGGCACCGGGACCGCGGCGAGGACTGGACCGCGAGGAAGGTCCTTCGCCGGCTCGTCTGGCACGAGCTGCTCCACGCCCGGAGCATCCGCCGCATCGCGCGCGACTTCGAAAGACTGTGGGGACGCTCTTGAGATCGGCGGAGGAATGGGGGGGCCGGGCGTCCTGACGCCCCGCGGACGTGGTAGGAAGGCGGGCAGGCGTCGGCAGGAGGAGTTCGTCGATGGTCGATCCGCGCGCCGGCGAACCCGCGCCCCAGGACGTCCTGGTGGACGTGGACCGGCTGCTCGCGGACTATGCGGACGTCCACCCGGATCCGAGCTCGCCGGCCCAGCGGGTGGCCTTCGGGACGAGCGGCCATCGCGGGACGTCCTCGGACGGGTCGTTCAACGACGATCACGTCGCGGCGATCGCGCAGGCGATCGCCGACCACCGTCGGGGGGCGCGGATCCGGGGCCCGCTGTTCCTGGGCAAGGACACCCACGCGCTGTCGCGGCCGGCCGAGCGGACCGCACTCGAGGTCTTCACCGCGAACGAGGTCTGGACGATCCGCCAGGTGGACGACGGGTTCGCGCCGACACCGGTGATCTCGCACGAGATCCTGGTCTGGAACCGTGACCACGGCGAGGACCCCTCCGACGGGGTGGTCGTCACGCCTTCCCACAATCCCCCCTGCGACGGAGGCTTCAAGTACAACCCGCCGCACGGAGGCCCCGCCGGTTCGCGCGTCACGAAGGACATCCAGGACCGGGCGAACGCGTACCTCGCGTCCGGCCTCGAGGGCGTCCGGCGGCTCCCCTTCGAGCGCGCCGCGGCGGCCGCGCGGTCGCAGGAGCGGGACTTCGTCTCCTCCTACGTGCCCGACCTCGCGCGGGCCATCGACCTCGGCGCGATCCGGGACGCGGGCGTCAGGATCGGGATCGACCCGCTCGGCGGGTCCGCGCTGCCCTACGTGGCGGCGCTGGCCGAGGCGCACGGCCTCGACGTCACGGTCGTGAACGACCGGCTGGACCCGCGCTTCGCCTTCATGACCCTCGACCACGACGGCAAGATCCGCATGGACTGCTCGTCGCCGTACGCGATGGCCCCGCTCATCGCGATGAAGGACCGATTCGACGTCGCGTTCGGCACCGATCCCGATGCCGACCGCCACGGGATCGTCGCTCCGTCGGCGGGGCTGCTCGACCCGAACCGGTACCTCGCCGTCGCGATTCGCTACCTCCTGCGCACGCGCCTCAGCTGGTCCCACGAGGCCCGCATCGGCAAGACGCTGGTCACGAGCTCGCTCCTCGACCGCGTTGCGAAGGTCGAACGCCGCGGCATCTACGAGGTACCGGTCGGGTTCAAGTGGTTCGCCGAAGAGCTCGCGGCCGCGCGGATCGTGTTCGGCGGGGAGGAGAGCGCCGGCGCGAGCTTCCTCTCGCGGGACGGGCACCCGTGGACGACCGACAAGGACGGCATCCTGCTCGGGCTCCTGGCGGCGGAGATGCGCGCGCGAACCGGGCGTGACCCCGGCCAGCTCTTCGAGGAGATCGCCGAGGAGCTGGGCCGGCCGTTCTACCGGCGACGGGACGTCTTCGCGTCGGCCGAGGTGCGTGAGCGCCTCGCCGCGCTCGCTCCCGACGACGTGCCGAGCCCGACGCTGGCGGGGGACCCCGTCGTCGAGCGGAGGACCACGGCCGCGGGCAACGGCGCGCGGATCGGCGGGATCAAGGTCTCGACGTCCAACGGGTGGCTCGCGGTGCGGCCGTCGGGCACGGAGCCGATCGCGAAGATCTACGCGGAGAGCTTCGTCTCCGAGTCGCACCTGGAGGCGCTCCTCGACGCCGGCGCGGCGCTGACCGGCGAGGGCGAGGGGGAGCCCGGCGCCCCCGCGTGACGCGCGCGCCCGGTCAAGCCGGGCAGAGGTCGAGAAGCCGACCGAGGTCCGGCGCGACCACGTCGGGACGCGCAGCGCGAACGCGCGAGCCGTCGCCACCCGGCCACGTCACCGCGTACGTCGAAATTCCCGCCGCGCGTCCGGCCTCGACGTCGTGGACGGTGTCGCCGACCATCCAGAGGCCGCGGCCCCCGACCGCCGCGATCGCGCGGTGGACGACGTCCGGCGCGGGCTTCGCGGCGAACCCGTCCGTGCCCTGCACGTGGTCCAGCACGTCGTCGAGCCCGGCCGCCGTCGCCATCCGGCGCGCGAGGTCCGAGCGTTTCGTCGTCGCGACGACGCGAAGCACCCCGCGTGCGCCGAGCGTGGCGAGCACGTCGGCCACGCCCGGGAAGGCGCGGCTCGTGTCGCAGGCCGTGTCGAGGTAGTGCGCGCGGTACGCCGCCGCCAGGCGCGGCACCTCCTGCGGCTCGGCGAACGCCGCGCACATGCTCTCCAGGGGCTTGCCGATCTGGGCGTAGACCGCACGGGGCGGCGGCGGTGGGAGCCCCCGCGCCGCGAAGGCGGCGCGAAAGCTCTCCACGATGCCCGGGAGCGAGTCCACGAGCGTCCCGTCCAGATCGAAGACGACGACCGGCCGCATGCCGTGTCGAGTGTCGCATCGGCAAGACCCTCACGACGGGTCCGTCCGGTCGACGTCCCCGCCGTCGCGCTCCGCCTCGGCGGCTCCGCGCGCGCCTCGGACGCCGTCCTGGCCGGCGCCCGCGATTTCCTCGTGTGCGGGCCGAACCTCGAGGACCGGGTGGCCACGCTCCTCGGGGAGCTCCAGGCGGGCTTCGAGATCGCCGAGCGGAAGCGGCGCCTCGGCGAGCAGAACGCGAGGCTCCGCCGGGGGCTCGAGGCGCGGTTCCAGATCGTCGGCGAGTCGCCGCGGATCCGCCGGGCGCTCGACCAGGCGCGTCGGGTGGCGGCGATCCCGCGGTCCGTGCGGATCGAGGGCGAGCGGGGCACGGGGAAGGAGCTCGAGGCGCACGCGATCCACCTCGCCCGGGGCGCGGACGTGGGGCCGATGGTCACCGTGAACTGCGCCGCCTTCGCCGAGCCGTTGCTCGAGAGGGAGCCCTTCGGGCACGAGCGGGGCGCCTTCACCGGCGCGGACCGCGCGCCGCCCGGACGGTTCGAGCCGGCCGACCACGGCACGCTCTTCCGGGACGAGATCGCCCACATGTCGGCGGCGTTCCAGCAGAGGATCCTGCGCGTGGTCGAGGACGGCACCTACCCGCGCGTCGGTGGCGTGCGGGAGCTCCGGAGCACCGCACGGATCATCGCCGCGACGAACGTGGACCTCGTCGAGCGCATGCGCGACGGGCGGTTCCTCTCGGACCTCTACGTTCGGCTCGCGTTCGGGGTGATCGTCATGCCGCCGCTCGGGGAGCGCGAGGGAGACGTCGCGCTCTTCGCGCGGCACGTCCTCGACCCATTCTCGCGCGCGATCCCCGCGCTCGGAGGGAAGCGCCTCTCCGACGCGGCGATCCGCGCGCTCGAGAGGCATTCGTTCCCGGGAAACGTCCGAGAGCTCAAGAACGGGATCGAACGCGCGGCGTGCCGGGACATCACCAACGAGATCGCGCCGGAGGACCTGGGCCTCGACGGGCCCCGGGCGCCCGACCTGGCGGGGGGGGCCCGCAGCAGGTGGACGCGTTCGCGCGCGGGTCGCTCGAGCGCGCGCTCCGCCGGGCCGACGGGAACCGGGCGGCGGCCGCCCGGGCGCTCGGGATTACGTACGCCCAGCTCCGCTACCACCTCCAGAGGCACGGCCTCGGCCGACCGGGTCCGTCCCCCCCGCGCCCCCGACCCGGACCGCCCGGCGGCTCGCCGCGAAGGGGAGAGGCTCTCGGGGGCCTCGCGGCACGCCGCGCGCTTCGGACGGGGCCGCTTCGTCCGTCGGAGATCCTCCGCGCACGTCGTCCTCCGACGCCGACACGCGAGCCGTCGCCGGGACGGGACGGGGGTCTCCGGGGGGCCGGTGTCCTTCGCGCGCGCCGATCCGGGGGACCGCCGGAGCCGGGGCTGGCGCCCGGCTCGTCGAGCCGGGTAGATTCTCCTCCCTCGACACCCCGTACCGGCCCGCGGCCAGAGAGGAGGCGCAGGATGAACCGAACCGCTGCTCTCGACCTCGCCCCCCGGGGCCGTGCCGCACGGGTCCGCGGCGCCTGATCCCGATCGCCTGACCGCGATCGCCTGACCGCGATCGCCTGACCGGGATTGGCGGACCGCGAACGCGTCGTCCCGCCGGAGGGACCGCTCCCAAGCGGTCCCGTACCGCGCGCGGCCCGCGACCCCGGCCGAGGCCCGACGGCCCCGACCGCGCGCCGCGCGGTCCACCCGCCCCGCGCCGGTTCCCGGCTCGGGTTCCCCCTCTCGACGTCTCCCGACCCCCGTTTGGCCTCGCGGCCCTTCTCCGGAGCTTCCCCGTGTCCCGAAAGCAGCACGATCTCGAGAGCGCGTTCGACCCGTCGTTCGGCGGCGGGCGGCAGGAACGCGCGTGGATCCTCGAGGCCCTCGGGGGCCTCTACGTAGAGGAGTGGTTCACCGACGTCCTCTTCCGCGTCAAGGGCGGGAAGGAGGCGACGGTGTACGGTTGCCGAGCGCATCCGGGCACGGGTCTCGACCTCGTGGCCGCAAAGGTGTTCCGGCCGCGCATCTTCCGCGCGATGAAGAACGACGCGCTCTACAAGCAGGCGCGCGGCACTTTGGACCTCGAGGGGAAGCCCGTGCGCGACTCGAGGAGCGCGCGCGCGCTCGCCAAGAAGACGCGCTACGGAAAGGTCCTGGACGCGATCTCGTGGTGCCAGCACGAGTACAAGACCCTCGAGACGCTCCACCAGGCCGGCGTGGACGTGCCTCGGCCGCTCGTGGCGACGCAAAACGCCATCCTGATGGAGTTCGTGGGGGACGAGAGCGGCGCGGCGCCGGTCCTCCAGGACGTCTCGCTCGCGCCGGACGAGGCGGAACGGGTCCTCGCGGCGCTCCTCGAGGACGTGAACCGCATGCTCTCGTGCTTCGTGATCCACGCGGACCTGTCGGCGTACAACGTCCTCTACCACGAGGGCCGCGCACGCGTGATCGACCTGCCGCAGACCGTGGACGCCCTCGCCCACCCGCGGGCGTTCGAGCTGTTCCAGCGCGACGTGGACCGCCTCGCGCGCTACTTCGTTCGCCAGGGCGTGTCGATCGACGCCGACCGGGTGGCCCGCGAGACGTGGTCGCGCTGGCTCGGCTGACCCCCCGGGCCCGGACGCCCGCGCGGCGCGTCGTCCGGGTCCCGCTCCGCGTTCGGATCAGGGGTTCTTCAGGTGGAGGAGGACCTGGAGCGAGTCGTCGAGCTCGTCCGGCTTCTCGTCCTCTGCGAGCATCTCGTGGCACCGGTCGCAGTTGTTGTCGAGCACCTTGCCGTCGGCGGTCTTGTGCTTGCCGTCGTGGCACCGGAAGCAGCCGTGGCGCTCCGGGTCCTCGAACTTGTGGCCGAGGTTCGTGCGGTACGTCCCCCACGAGACCCCGCGCGCCGGGAAGATGTTGCGGAGCCACAGCTCCGCGAGGCCGTGCGCCGCCGCGTCCAGCTGCTCCTTCGTGGGGACGGCGTCGGCGTGCTTCTCCCGGTACGCCGCCTCGAGGTCCTTCCGGAACGCCGCCTCCACCTCGTCGCGCTGGAGGTCCGTGCGGGCGAGGATGGGCTCGCCGACCTGACGGAGCCACTTCACGTCCTTGTCGAGCAGGCCCTGGACGAACCCGCGGTCCAGCGCGCGTGCCGGCGTGAGGTCGAAGATGTGCGTCGGCCGGTTGTGGCAGTCGATGCAGTCCATCACGCGGGACTCGACGACGGGCTTGGGGTCGCCCGGGGGGAGGTACTCGGCCACCACCTTCCCGTGCTTGAGGACCGTGACCTTGCCGATCTCCTCGCGCTTCTCGTCCAGGGCGTCGTAGCGCACCTCGGAGTCCGCGGCGACGTGCCAGTGGATGCCCTCGTACTGGTTCGTGATCCCGTTCAGGCCTCCGACGCGGAGGGCCAGGGCCGTCACCTCGAAGGAGTTGTCCTCGTCCGGATCGACGTGCACGCGCTGCACGATGCGGTTCCCCGTGAACTTGTCGGGCCAGTGGCACGCCTCGCACGTGTCGCGCGAGGGGCGGAGGGTGTGGACGGGCACGGGGACCGGGCGGTCGTACGTGTTCGTGATGGTGCGCCACACCTGCCGGAGACCGTCGATCTTGGACTTGACGAGGAAGGTGGCGCCGGGCCCGATGTGGCACTCGACGCACGCCACCCGCGCGTGGGGCGACGCCATGTACGACACGTACTCCGGCTGCATGACCTCGTGACACGTCGTCCCGCAGAAGGTGGGGGTGTCCATGTAGCCGAGCGCCCGGTGCCCGATGCCCGCCAGGAGGACCACGTTCACGAGGGTCAGGAGGCCGAGGACGAGGAGCTTGCGATGGCCCGACTTCGTGGTGAAGAGAGCGGCCACGGCGTCGCCCAGGGTCTGGGTTCCGCCCGCCTGCGACCGGCGCCGGTGCTCGAGCCACACCCCCACGGGGATCAGGAGGAGGCCCAGCACGAAGAGGGTGGGCAGGGCCATCAGGAGGAAGGCCGCGGCGTAGATGTTCTCGGTCTGCCCGGCCCAGCCCGTGGCGAGGACCAGGACCAGCATGAAGCCGGTCACGGTCGTCAGGATGGTGCCCGCCGCCGAGAGCGGGTGGATCCAGAGGTTCGGCAGCCAGGACCAGAGCCGCTTCATCGAGAGTTCTCCGCCGGCGGGACCCGAGATCGGGAAAGTGTAGCGATCGCGACCTCGACGGCCAGATCGGCGCGACGGTCGGCCTCGACGCGCGGCGCGGGGCCGCGCCGGGGTCGGGCCGGGGTCAGGCCGGGGTCCGCTCCATGCGGCGGATGCGGAGCAGCAACGCCACCACCACGAGCGCGATGAACGCGAGCGCGACGGCGAGGCCCACGCGGCGGAACCGTCGCTCGGCGAGCAGGTCGTTCGCGGTCGCGTCGGCGCGGTCCGCGAGCACGAGGGCGCCCGTCTCGTCCTCCGTGCCCTCGAGGATCCCCTTCATGACCTCGGGGTCGAACCGGTGGACGTTCACCCGCGCCTGCACGAGCTGGTCCTCGGCCTGGTGGAGGAAGAGGCGCGGGCGCGTGACGTCCATGCCGTAGTTGGCCACGCGATCGACCAGCTCCTTCGTGTGGTCGATCCGGTCCGCCAGCCGGCGGATCGAGTCGAGCAGGGTCGAGGCCTTCTGGCTCCACGGGGCCGGCGCGGTCCAGCCCCCCGGCGTGGCCTGGCCCGCCGCGATCTTCGCGAGGAGCGCGTCGGTGGGCCGCGTGATCTCGTGGTTGCCGTGGCAGGTGGCGCACCGGGGCCATCCTCCCTCGTCCAGCGCATGCTCGATTCCGGAGCCCGCGAAGAGCTCGGCGGGTCGGGAGTGGCACTGCCCGCACACGTTCGCCACCGCGCGAACCTCCGGGGGCGTCGCGCCGTGGTTGCCGTGGCAGTCGTTGCAGGTCGGTGCCGAGAGGTCGCCCTTCTCCACGAGCTGCTCGTGGTGGACGCTCTTCGACCACCGCGCGACCTGGTCGGTGGGGATCGGGCCCGTGCCCCCGCCCCGGACGGGGATCTCGTACCCCTTCATGTGCTCGGGGTCCGCGTGGCAGGAGCCGCACGTGGCAGCCACGTTCGCGGGATAGACGCTCGAGCTGGGGTCCGAGGCCTTTCGGATGTCGTGGTTCCCGTGACACGAGGAGCAGACCGCGACCTTCGTGTCTCCCGCGGCGAGTCGCTTGCCGTGCACGCTGGTCTGGTACTCGATGTACTGGTCCACGCGGACCCGCGCGGAGGTGAACGCGCGCATGTAGTCGAGGTCGCCGTGGCAGCGGTTGCACGTCTCGGGAACCTTCGTCGGGTAGACGCTGGACCGCTCGTCCGTGGGGGGGAGGATCCCATGTGCCCCGTGGCACGAGATGCACGTCGGGAGCTCGTGTCCCTGGGCCGGCTCGACCTGGCCGTGCACCCCGTGGCGGAACGCCGCGCCCGGAGGCGTCGTGCCCGGCTTCGCCGCGGCGGCGCCCGCCTTCGACGGGTCGTCGTGGCAGCCCGCACAGATGCCCACGACGTCCTCGGGCTTCGGCTTGCCCCGGAAGCCCTTGCCCTTGTCGTGCGCTTCGGTGTAGTCCATCGTGCCGTCCACGCCCCCGTGGCACGCTGTGCACGAGAGGCCCGCGGCGTGGTGCGCGTCGTTCGCCCACGCGAGGGCGGGCGCGCGGACCGGCGCCTCCATGTCCTCGTCGGAGTGACAGGCGGCACAGCCTTCCTCCTCGTCGGCGCGGGCCGGCGCGGCGAGGGCCGCGAGGAGGAGACTCGTCGCGAGGAAGAACTTGAGCGGAGGCATCGCTCTCCTCCCGCGCCGCCTAGGGCAGCACGCGACCGAGGATGGTGAACACGACCATGTACGCGATCGCCAGGATCCCGAGGACCCGCAACAGCCGGTTCGGTTCCCCGCGGGCGGCCCTGCGATCGAGGAAGGGGACGAGCAGCAGGCCGAGGCCGACGAGCCCGAACGCCAGCACGCCGATCTGCTCCCCGACGAGCCACTCGATCCCGAAGAAGTGGCCGGGGAGGAGCTTCAGCGTCTGGAACATCGCGAGGAAGTACCACTCGGGCTTCAGGCCGGGCGGCGTGGCCCCGACGAGATCGGCCTTGTCTCCGAGATGGAGGTTCACGAGGAACCCGTCGCCTTCGGGCAGCAGCGCCGCGAGCCCCGCGAGCACGCCGAGCGCGACCAGCCAGCCCACCATGTCGCGCATCAAGAAGTTCGGCAAGAACGGCATCGTCCGGACGCCGCCCGGGCCGTGCTTCTTCTCCACGCTCAGCGGGACGCTCATCCCGTGTCGTTGCACGAGATAGAGGTGTCCGCCGATCACCATCGTGAGCAGGGCCGGTAGGATCGCGATGTGGATCCCGTAGAAGCGAGAGAGGGTCGCGCCCGTGACGTCGGGTCCCCCGCGGAGCAGGTGGAGGAGCCAGGGGCCGATCCAGGGGATGTTGTCGAGAACCTGGGTCCCCACGCGGGTGGCGGCGTAGGAGAGCTGGTTCCACGGCAGCAGGTAGCCGCTGAAGCCGAACCCGAGGAAGAGGAGGAAGAGGAGCACGCCAGTCACCCAGGTCATCTCCCGGGGCCGTCGATAGGCCTGGAGGAAGAAGACGCTGACCAGGTGCAGCCCCGCGACGAGGATCAGCAGGTTCGCCGTCCAGCCGTGGAGCGCGCGGATGAGCCAACCGAACGAGACCTCGCCCGTGATGAACCGGACGCTCTCGTGCGCTTCCTCCGGTCCCGGGCGGTAGTAGAGCGTGAGGAGGATGCCCGTCGCCACCTGGACGGCGAGCAGGAAGAGCGTCATCCCGCCCAGGTAGTACCAGAGCGTGTGCTTGTGGATCGGGACGGCCTTGTGCCGGGCGAGCCGTTCGAAGTCGGAGGTTCCGACCCGTTCGTCCAGCCAGCGGGCCAGGTTCTCGCGCGCGGGGCGGCCGGCCATCGATCACCTCCTCACGACGAGCGTGCCGTCGGGTCGCGGCTGGACGCGGAGCTCGTCGAGGGGTCGCGGTGGCGGCGTGCCCGGGAGGTTCCTGCCGTTCAGGTCGAACATCCCGTTGTGGCAGGGGCACCAGATCGTGCGGGTCTCGGTCTTGTATCGCACGGTGCAACCCAGGTGCGTGCAGATGGCGCTGAACGCCTTCCACTCGCCGCCCGGCCCCTTGACCAGGATGCCGGGTTTGTCGCCGAAGACGAAGAGGCGCGTGTTCGGGTCGACCTGCTTCGGGTCCTCCGGGTTCAGCACCACCGATCGCGCGCCCGGCTCGGCGGCCGCGGGAGGCGACAGATACCGAAGCACCGGGTACACGACCGCGGCCAAGAGACCGGCGATTCCTCCTCGGAACACGAGGTCCAGGAACGACCGACGTGTACGGCCCGGCTCCACGTCGCCCATGGCTCCTCCCGACGCACGACGCGGGGCGGGAGTCTACGGAAGTCGGGCCCTCGCGTCCAACGGCGTGTTTGGAGACGGTTCGAGGACCGAGGCGGTCCGATATCCAGCGTGAATCGTTTTCGAATGCCCTCGTGCGCCCGCGGGGGCGTTCCTGCTATGGTCTCGCGCGCCGTGGCCCGTGGACCGGAGGGTGGCTCGAAGGCGAGTCGGCGCACGGCGCGGGGACGGCCGAGCGGATGCACGAGGACCCTCGCGCACCGGACGACCTTCGCGCGCTCGCGCGCGAGGTGAGGGACCTCGTCGCCCGCGTCGAGGCGCTCGAGCGTCTCGTCGCTCGCGAGACGACGTCGCCCGGCCCGTCCCCCGCCCCCCGGGCGCACGCGCCTCGCGCGAGCGAGGCCGAGGGATCGATCCCGCCCGACGCGGTCGCCGCGTTCCGGGGCCTGGCGGCGGCGATGCCCTTCCTGGGCCGGCTCCTGCTCGTGATGGGGGGCGCCTACGTCTTGCGCGCCTTCACCGAGGCGATGACGACGCCGGGAGGGCGCCTCGCCGGTGTGGCCCTCGGCCTCGCCTACGGGTTCTGGTGGCTCGTGCTCGCGTCGAGGGCCGCCGCGCGCGGCCGGCGCGACGTCGCGATCTGGCACGGGCTCGCGGCGGCGCTCATCGCGTACCCGCTCGCCTGGGAGACTTCCGCGCGGTTCCACCTCCTGTCTCCCCTCGTGAGCGCGGCGCTCGTCGCGTCCGTGACGTCGGGCGCGCTCGTGGTGGCGTGGCGGCAGCGCGTGCCCGCGCTCGCGTGGCCCTACGTGCTCGGCGCGGCGGTGGCGTCGCTCGCGGAGTCGATCCCCGACGGGGAGCGCGCGCTCGCCTTCACCGTCGTGCTCCTCGTGATCGGGATGGTCGCGCTCTGGATCGGCCGCCCGCGCGGCTGGACCGGTCTCGCGATCGTCTCGGCCCTCGCCGCCGACCTGGCCGCGTCGATCGCCGCCTACCACACGCTGGCGCGGGGTGTCCCCTCGCCCGCCGCGCTCGTGGTCGTGCTCCTGCTGCTCTTCGCCGGCTACGTGGGCAGCGTCGGGGTACAGCTCGTCCGCCGCCGCTGGAGCCTCGCGTCGTTCGAAGGCGTACAGACCCTGCTCGCCGTCGGCGTGGGCGTCGGGGGATCGCTCTACGTGGCGGCGCGTACGGGGACGGCGCCGGCGGCCCTCGCGAGTGGCGTGCTCGCCCTCGGCGTGCTGGCGTACGTGGTCGGGTTCACGCTCCTCGACCGCGAGCGACGCCGGTGCTTCTACTACTTCACGACGCTCGCCCTCCTCCTCGTCGTGATGAGCAGCGCGGGTCTCCTCGACGACCCGGCCTGGTGCTGGGCCACCCTCGCGATCGGGGTCGGGGTCCTCGCCCGCGTGTTCGGACGCATGACGCTGACCGTCCACGCGGCGCTGTACGTCGTCGCGGCCGCCGCGGCCTCGGGCCTCGTACCGCAGGCCCGGCGCGCGTGGCTCGACGGGCTCGTGGCCGCGGGACCCGTGCTCTCGGGCGCGGCCGCGCTCACCGTCGTGGCGGCGTTCGTCGCGGCGGCGTTCCCCGCGCGCGTCGCTAAGCCCGGCCGACGGGCGATGATCCGCGCGAGCCAGCTGGCGCTGCTCGCGATCGGCGCGTTCGGGGGCGGTGGCGCGCTCGCGGCGTACCTCGGCCGCGCGTTCTCGGGGGGGGCCGTAGACGCGGCCGTGCTCGCGACGTGCCGCACCGCCTGCCTCGGTCTGCTGACCGTCCTCGCCGCCCTGGCCGGCCGCACCGAGGCGATGCGGCCCGCGCGGTGGCTCGTGACGCCGCTCCTCCTGCTCGGCGCGATCAAGCTGTTCCTCGAGGACCTCCTCGAAGGACGGCCCGCGACGCTCGCCGCCTCGTTCGTCCTCTATGGCGCGACCCTGATCCTCGCGCCGCGGCTCTCCCGCTCCCGCCCCCTCCGCGCGGACGGTGGGCTCGTGCCGGGCGGCGAGGCCGGGCCGGCCCCCGAGACCCCGCTCGGGGCCGGCGAGGCGCGGGACCGGACGACCGTGGGAGGATGACGGTCGGGCGCCGCGGGCGTTCCCATCCGGGAGGGAGCCCTCTGTGCGCGTGCGCCGGATCCTGTCGCTGGCCGTCCTCGTCGTCGCGTGGACCCTCCCGCCGGCGACCGCCCGACCGGAGCCCGACGCGGCCGCACGGACGCGTGACCTCTACGTCCGAGACCTCGCGACCCCCGCCGCCGTCCTCGAGAGGATCGCGGCCGAGGCCTCGCACGCCGGGGTGCGCGAGGTCACGGTGGTCTTCGACCGGATCACGTTCGCGCCGCCGCCCGGTCGGAACGAGTATCGCGCGGACCACGACTACCCGGGCGACCTCGGGCGGTGGCTCGACGCCACCGCCGCCTGGGCCGCGAAGGGCGGCGTCGCGATCCGCGTCGCGCCCTCGGCCGGCGCCGAGGCGATCCCGGTCGGCGCGGCGCGCTGGCGCGAGACGCTCGCGGACGACCTCGCCGCGGCGTGGTGGGACGAGAAGGGACGCTTCGAGCCGGCGGCGCGCCTCCTCGCGCGCCTCGCCCCGCGCGGGTCGGCCGACGCGCCCGCCCTCGTGGTGCTCCTCGCGAGCGAGTGGACGCCCGAGCGCTACGTGGACGGCGACGGCGAGGCGTGGCGCGACCTGCTCCTTCCGGTCGGGACGTACTTCGATCCCGAGCGCGTCGCGGAGGCGCTCCGTGCGCGCGGCGCACGGCTCGTCGTCGTCGCGCCCGAGGTGCGGTTCGGCGACGAGGTCCCGCTCCCCACGCTGCCGCTCCTTCCCTGGGCGGCGCGACCGATGCGTCCGCCCCCCGACGCGTTCGGCCACTACGGCGCCGACCCGGGCGCCGCGTACGAGCGACTCCTCCGCGAGGAGGCCGACCGGGAGCTCCAGAAGGAGTACCCCGACCCGGTGGAGCGAAAGCGCCGTCTCGACGAGCTCCTCGGGCCCTCGCCCGACGACGAGAAGACCGCGCCCGGCGGCGCGCCGCCCGGCGGGAAGCCGACGCCGCCGGCGTCGGGCCTGCGCTTCACGTCCGGTACGCCCGGGACGCTCCCGCGCTACGGCGGGCAGGTCGTGTTCGCAAGCGACGTCCCCTCGGGGTTCGGGTGGTGGCCGTACGCGCGCGCCGCGCTCGAGACGGGTGGAAGGTACGTCTTCTACCCCTTCCCCGCCGCGCCGTGGCTCGACGTCTGCCCCCGGGACGACACGGCGCTCCTCCGACTCGCCCCGTCGCTCGCGCCCGAGGACGGAGCGGCCGCGCGGATCGCCGCGGACCCGGTCGCGGCCGCGCTCCTCGTGGCGGCGGACCACGTGGCCCGCGAGACGCCGTGGACGTACGGCGCCGAGGCGGGGAGCGGTCCCTGGGGGGCCTGGAAGCCGCTCGCGCGTCCGCCGCGCGTGGCGACGGGCTACCGGCCGCGGCGCGTGCCCCTCGACCCGTACCTCCTGGGCTCGGCAGAAGGGCTTCGCGCGGAGGCCAAGCGCCTCGCGCACGCGGCGCACGCGTACGACGAGGCCGTGGCGACGGTCGAGCGGGTCCTCGCGCGGCCCGGCTCCGCGCCCGCGCGGTCGCTCGCCGACGCACGCCTCGCGCGGTTCTGGCTCGAGATGAGCGCGTTCCACCTCGCGTCGCTCGCCGCGAGCCTGGCGCACCTGGACACGCTCGTGCCGCCCGGTTCCGACCTCCGCCACGGCCGCTTCTCGGCGGCGCCGTTGACGGCGATCCGTCTGAGCGACTGCCTCGACGCATACGACGGTCGAACGCTCCCGGCGTCCCTCGAGACCACCGCGTCGCGGCTCCTCCACCGCGCGTGGTCGCCGCCGGGCGTCCCCGAGGCCGCGCGCTGGCCGGCCGGCGACGTCGTGCCCGGGCAGCAGGGCAACCTGCTGGCGCTCGACCCGCGTCGGCCCGAGTACCGCGGCCAGCGGGACCTCGACGCCGTCCTCCGGTACCTCGACCCGGCGCTCCGCCCGCGCGCGCTCCGGATGATCGAGGCCGCGAAGGACGTGATGGCGCACGACGCGCGGACCCCGTGGGGCTGGACCGTGTACTACAGCGAGGCGAAGTGCTGGATCTTCGACCCGGTGGACGGCGGTCCCGACGGTCGGCCGCGCGCGGGCGACGACGACGAGAGCTCGCCTCCCTGGTCGCCCACCCCGCGGGGCGGCTCGACGCCGGGCGGACCGGTCACGCCCCGGTGAGGGGCGGGTAGAGTCCCCCCGAGCGCGTCGCCGCACGAAGGGAGCACCGACGATGACCGGCCAGCAGCTGTGGGAGGAGGCGAAGCTCGCGCTCCGGCGTCTCCGCCGCGGCGACCTCCACGTCGAGCGCGCGACCGACGCCGAACGTGCGGTCCTCGCGGCTTCCTCGCCGCCCGTCTCGGACCCCTTGGCGCAGGACTACGCCGCGTGGCGGCGATCGCTCCTCGCGGTGGCGGCGATCGTCCTCTGGGCCCTCGTGCTCTGCGAGGCGATCGGGTTCTCGTCCACGCGGGCCGAGCTCGAGAGCGCGGGCGAAGCCGGCCGCGGCGCGGCGAACACGATCGGCGACGCGAACCTGGAGACGATCGACGGGCTGCGATGGTTGATCATCGGCTCGCTCGCGGTCGGAACGATCTACGTCACGCTCGCCGCGCGGCGGTGGGCTCGCCCCGCCGCGTCCCGCGTCGCCGCCATCGTGGGGTTCCTCGTCATCTTCCTGAGCCCCTTCGTCCTCGCGACGATCCCCGTCCAGGAGGTCCTGAACCTGCCGACCGGCGAGGCGGAGCGGGGCCTCACGCTCCTCGTCGCCAAGGGGATGGGGCTCTACTACGTCGTGCTCATCGCGCCGCGCGTGTTCGCGCTCTTTCCCGGGATCATCCGCTCGGCCCTGTCGCTCAAGACGGTCCTGCCCGAGAGTCCCATGCCCGGCTGGACCGCGATGTTCACGGCGCCGCTCTTCGCCACGATCCTCTTCGTGATCTTCGCGGTCGTGAACCAGATCTTCGGCAACGTGATCCTGGTGCTGGCGATCGCGTCGGTCCTCCTGGGCATGGTGGTGATCGTGGTCCGCGGGCGGCGACTCGTCCCGCCGCTCGAGCCCGACGTCATGAGCCGCGAGCTCGCCGCGCTCCGCCTCCGGTACTGGTCCTGCATCGCCGCCGCGAGCGTGTTCTTCCTCATCTTCGCGATCGACGCCAAGGCCCCGTTCTTCGAGATCGTGAAGATCGTCCTGTCGCTGCTCGGGAACGTCGTCCTGATGACCGTCGTCGCTTCCGACTTCCTCCTCGGGATCGTCCGGAAGGGCCACGACCAGACCCGGATGCTCCTCGAGGGCGACTCGGCGGCGCCCCTTGCCCAGCGCCTCGACTCCCTCTCCGCCGCCGGCTTCACCGGCGCCGCGGGCGCGGCGAAGGCCGCGGAGCCCGTGAAGGCGAAGTGACCCCGTCACGAGGGCGGGGGTTCTCGCCCGGGGGCCGCGTGGCCGATAGGGGCGGCTCTCGATGGATTCCCGGATGCGGCGGCCGCGCTCGACCCTCCTCCTCGCAACGGTCCTCCTCACCGCGGTGGCGTCGCTCCCCGTCGTGGGCGGTCCGCCGCCGCGCTCCGCGCGGGTCCGAACGGGGGCGTCGCGACACGCGCCCGACGAGCGAAGCCCCGCCGAGATCGAGGCGCTCCGCGCACGCCTCGCCGACGTGGAGGCCGCGATCGACGACATCGAGGGGCGGTAGGGCACGGCCGGCGCGCGCCGCGCGGCGGCATCTGGTCCTTCACGAACGTGCCGAGGTCCATCGCCATCACGAACCGCGCGCGATGGACGCGCGGCCCGCAGCGGTCAGCGCGTCGCCGCCGCGCCGTCGTCAAGGGTCGCCGCGGCGGGCGACCCGGTCGGCGTGTCGGCGACGAGAACGCGTGCCCACCGCCAACCCTTCAGCACGTGCACCTTCCTCGTACCCGTGGTGACGGTCTCCCACGTGCAACCGATCGGCACCTCGACGGGGTCGTACCGCACGAGGTGGCGCCGGCGCCTCTCGTGGGCCACGACGCGCACCGTGCGCTCGCCGACGACCACATCCCGGGCGGCTCCGGTCGCCGGGTCCACGACCCGCTTCACGACGGGGACGCGCCGCTCTCCGTACACCGGCTCCACGATCACCTCGTAGCGCGGCACGAATCGGATGCGCACGAGCGGCTTCTTCCTCCGTTCGGTGACGGGGACCTCGACGTCCTCGTAGACCGGGACGGCCTGCCACCGCCACGTCGGCGGCGGGGCGGCCGGGGCCGGCGACGGGCCACGAGGGTCCGACCCCGGGCCCGCGCGCGCCGTTCGGCCGAGCGCGAGGAGCAGGCACGCCGCAGAGAGCGTGGTCGCCAGGAACGTGCGCATCCGGCCGGGCTCCTCCGGGCCCCGCGTCCGGCGTCGTCCGCGCGGCCCCCCGCGATGGTACGCCGCGCGCGACCCGCCCGCCGCGGCGAGGCACGAAGACGCTTCGCGTGCGAACGGGTGTCGGGCGGGAAGGCGCCTCGTCCGCGCTTGGGGCCGGAAGCCGACGATCTATCCTCGGGAGCATGAGCACCGCATCCCGCCTCGAGCGCACCCACGCCGTCCCGCCGGTCTTCCCGCGCGGCGTCCACCTCCTCCACGACCCGGTCCGCAACAAGGGAACGGCCTTCACGGAGGCGGAGCGCGAGCAGCTCGGCCTCCGCGGGCTCCTGCCCCCGCGCCCGATGACGCAGGATCTCCAGGTTCAGCGCGTCATGGAAAACCTGGCGCGGCAGCCGAACGACCTCGCCCGCTACATCGAGCTGGTGTCGCTGCAGGACCGGAACGAGACGCTGTTCTATCGCGTGGTGATGGACCACCTCGGCGCGGTGATGCCCATCATCTACACGCCGACGGTGGGCCAGGCGTGCCAGACGTACGGCCACATCTTCCGCAGGCCGCGCGGGCTCTACGTCTCCGCCGACGACCGGGGGCGCGTGGCGGACCTGCTCGTGAACTGGCCGCACGACGACGTCCGCATCGTCGTGGTGACCGACGGCGAGCGCATCCTCGGCCTGGGCGACCTCGGCGCGTTCGGGATGGGCATTCCCGTCGGGAAGCTCTCGCTCTACACCGCCTGCGCCGGGATCGATCCGACGCAGTGCCTCCCCGTGACGCTCGACGTCGGGACGAACAACCAGACGTTGCTCGACGACCCGCTCTACACGGGCGTCCCGCGTCGCCGGCTCCGCGGGCGCGAGTTCGACGAGCTCTTCGACGAGCTCGTGAGCGCGCTGACCGACCGGTTCCCCAACCTGGTGGTGCAGCTCGAGGACTTCGCCACGACGAATGCCTTCCGCCTGCTCGCGGACTACCGGGATCGCGTCTGCTGCTTCGACGACGACATCCAGGGAACGGGAGCGGTCGCGCTGGCCGGCATCCTGTCCGCGCTCCGGCTCACGAACCGCCGTCTCACGGACTGCCGGTTCCTGTTCCTCGGCGCCGGCGAGGCCGGCATCGGGATCGCCGACACGATCGTCGCGGGCATGGTGGACCAGGGGCTGACCCCCGAGGCCGCCCGGCGCCAGTGCTGGTTCCTCGACTCGAAGGGTCTCGTGTGCCGCGCCCGAACGGACCTCGCGGACCACAAGAAGCCGTACGCGCACGATCACGCGTTCCTCCCCGATCTCCTCTCGGCCGTCGAAGCGCTGCGTCCCGCCGGACTGATCGGCGTCTCGACGGTCGCCCGTTCGTTCACGGAGCCCGTGGTCCGCGCCATGGCGCGCGTGAACGAGCGCCCCATCGTCTTCGCGCTCTCCAACCCGACCTCGAAGTCGGAGTGCACCGCGCGTCAGGCCTACGAGTGGAGCGACGGCGCCGCGGTCTTCGCGAGCGGGAGCCCCTTCGACCCGGTGGACGTGGGCGGACGGACGTTCGTGCCCGGCCAGGGGAACAACGCGTACATCTTCCCGGGCGTGGGCCTCGCCGCGATCGCCGTGCAGGCGTCGCGCGTCACCGACGAGATGTTCTACACGTCAGCCAAGGCGCTCGCGTCCGAGGTGTCCGCGGACGACCTGCGGATCGGACGCGTCTACCCCTCGCTCACGCGCATCCGCGAGGTCTCGCTCACGATCGCGACCGAGGTCGCGCAGGTCGCGTACGAACGTGGCCTCGCGCGCGCGCCCCGGCCCGACGACCTGAGGGAGCACGTCCGCGGCCTCATGTTCGAGCCCTCGTACACGCCCTACGCCTGATTCCCCCGGGGCGCCCCGACGGCGCCCGCACGCGGTATTCGCGGTATTCGCGGCCTTTGCGCCGCGGGGTCCGCAGCGGGCCGCGTCGCGTCGGAGGGGGTCTCGCGCCGGGGTCGAGACGCGCCGCGTTCGCGCTGGACCCTCGTTCCGCACGGGCGTAGTCTCGACCCCGTCCTGGTCGGAGGAATGAGCCATGGACGTGACGTTGCGGGTTGCCCACCTCCCGTGGGCACGCCGGGTGGGGGCGTACACGGTCGCCGTGCTCGCCGTCATGGCGCTCGGAACGGGGCCCCGCCGGGCCGTCGCCGATCCCGGGAGCGCACCGGACGCCGACGCCCGTTCGCACGTGACCGCCGGCGAGGCCCACCTGTCCCGGAAGGAGCTCGACGACGCGTGGACCGAGGCGGTTCTCGCGTGCGAGACGGAACCCGAGATGCTCGACGCGCTCGACCTCGCGTCGCGGGTGGCCGAGGCGGCGGGCCGCGCGGACGAAGCGCTGTGGTACGCGGACCGCGCGCTGGTCGTCGCGCTCCGGGACGGGCTCGGCGGCACCGACCTCGACGCGCGGGCGCACCGCGCCGACGCGCTCGATCCCCTCGCGGCGGGCGACCGGGCGGACCTCGCGTCGTACGGGCAGGGGCTGCTCGACGTCGGCAAGGAGCTCGTGAAGCGCCACCTCTACGCGAACGCGGTGGAGTGCCTGTCTCGCTGTCGCGGGACCATGGTCGACGGCGACGCGGACGCCCTGCTCGAGCACCTCTACCACGACGACCACGTCGTCGCCGCCCTGCTCGACACCGGGCTCGACGTTCCCCTGGACGATTCGGAGAGCCGGCTCGCGCGGCGCAAGCGACGCGAGGACCCGAAGCACGCCGACTGGGCGGAGGCGTGGCAGCTCAAGGGGCGCAACTACACCGTGCGCACCGACCTGTCCTTCAAGGACGCGTCGGAGATTGCCTCCGCGATGGAGCAGATCCACGACTACTACTGCCGCGTGTTCCTCGGCAAGCCCGGCGCGTCCAAGACCGCGCGCTGCGAGATCGACGTGTACCGCACGCAAGCGGAGTTCCTGGCGCACGAGCCCGACGGGGGCGACGCGCTGGGCTTCTTCGTGCCGGGCGAGAACCGGGTGGCCACGTACGATCCACGGTCCGAGGGCCGTCCGTACGCCGACATGTGGGAGACGCTCTTCCACGAGTCGGCGCACCAGTTCGTCCACATGATCTGTACCGGCCTCGTGCCCTCCTGGCTGAACGAGGGGACCGCCACCTACTTCGAGGGCGCGCGCCGACTCCCGCTCGGGCGGGTGGAGGCGAACCTGGTCCCCGCCGAACGGCTCCAGGACCTGCTCGGCGAGATGGGGAAGGGCGACCCGTCGCTCGAGCAGGTGCTGTCGTACGCGGATGCCGCGTCGTACCCCGCGGAGTACTACCCCGTGGGCTGGGGCGTCGTGTACTTCCTCAAGAACTACGAGGACGAGAAGGGAAATCGGCCCTACGAGGCGCTCTACGAGGCGTGCGTCAAGGCCTACAAGGCCACCCGGCGGGAGGACCCCCTCTCCACGTTCCAGCGGGTCGTCCTCGGTCCGATGCACGAGGACCTCGGGGACTTCCAGAAGCGGTGGCAGGCGTGGATCCACGACCTCGGCGCGCTGGCCTCGGCCTCGCCCGAGCAGGCGAGCGTGCTTCTCGAGCGCGCGCGAGAGCAGCGGGCGCTGGGGCATCTCGACGCGGCGCTCGAGAGCCTCCGGTGGGCCCGGAGGAAGCGACCCGCCTTCCTCGGGACGGAGCTGGAGCTGGCCGAGCTCCACGGGCAGCGCCGCGAGAAGGACGCGTCCCTCTACTGGTACCGGACGGCGCTCGCGGAGATCGAGCGGTCACCCGACCTCGGCGCGCCCTGCCCCGGCGTAGAGGGGAAGAAGCTCGGCGAGGTGGCCGAGGCGTGCCGTCGGGCGATCCAGGCGCTCGATCCCGCGCTGCTCGAGGCGATCTCGACGACGAAGAAGACCTTCGTGGACCGCGTTCACCGGACCGCGGGGCTGTACGTGGACCGCGG
The DNA here is from genome assembly GCA_963752285.1 of uncultured Planctomycetota bacterium. Lineage (GTDB taxonomy): Bacteria > Planctomycetota > PLA2 > PLA2 > JAEUHO01 > CAVVXN01. The sequence goes on along the minus strand of CAVVXN010000005.1, from coordinate 1,593,419 downwards.
CTTCCCTCGCACCGCGCTCTTCACGCTCGGTGCGGCGAGCCGCCTCCTCGGAGGCGATCCCGACCTCGAAGAGCTGTCGCACGACCTCCGCGCGAAGACGCACGCGGACGCGTTCGCGTGGCGTCGGATCCCCCTGGGGTCGGGTCTCCTCTCGTGGTGGCCGTCCGGCGAGTGGAGGGCGGACGAGGCCGCTGCGTCGGTCAGCTCCGAGGAGAGCGCGCGCCTCCTCCTGAGGGAGGCGCCCGAGCTGCCGTATCGACTCGAGGCCACCGTGCGACTCCGGCCGATGAGCACCCGGGGCTTCGTCGGGCTGGCCGTGGGCGACGACGGGACCGGCGTCGTGGACGCATTCGGGGTCCAGGCGGGCGGCAAGCTCGAAGGCCTTCGCGTGCTCGACCTCCTGACACGCCGCGAGGACCTGGGCGACCAGGGCCTGGATCTCGAGAAGGGCGTCCGCCTCGCCGTCGAGGTGGACAGCCGTCACGTCTCCCTCTTCGTGGACGGACGTGCGGTGGGGCGGCTCCCGTACGCGCCGGGCGAGCTCGCGGGCGCCGCGGGCCTCTTCGTCGAGTCCGGCTGGGCCGAGGTCCGCGACGTGCGACTCGGGACCCCGTAGGGCCTGTCCGGCAACGACCGTCACGAAGGACGTTCGCAGGCGCGTCGGATGTGGTCCCGACGTACGAGCGGGCCCGCCGGCGCCGCGCGGGAGGGCCGCCTCAGCGCGGGGGCTCCGCGACCTCGGCGTGGGCGCGGAACCAGGCGCGGTAGCGTTGGTAGAACGCGTCCTCGACGCTGTTCCGGTAGACGCGTACGCGGACGGGCCGCTGGATCGTGCCCACGCGGTGCTGGACGATCTCCTTCAGCGGCACCACGCCGTACGGGTGCACGTAGAGCGTGATCCCGAGGAACGGCGTCTCGGAGAGGATCGCCTCCACTTCGTCGCGGGCCTCCGTGCCCGACGCGCCCTTGACCACGCCGCGCCGTCCCCGCTCGTGCGCCTCCCACGCGGCCTCGGTGCGCGCCGTGACGCCGGCGAACCCGTCGTTCTCGAGCAGCCACGCCGTGGCCTCGGGCGTCACCGACACGATCACGAAGTTGTCGTTCGAGCGCAGTCCCGGCTCGACGTTCTCGACCACGCCACTCGCGGCGGCGAACGCGACGGGCCCCTGACGCGCGAGCGCCACGCCCGGGTCGAGGTCGTAGTCGGGCGGCGCGATCAGGAGGGCGCGCCACGGAGAGGGGTTCACGTCCGTGACGTAGTGGCCGAACGGCGTGTCCACGATGTCGTTGGGCCGGCCGAGCACCAGCTCGTCGGGGCGGTAGGCCTCGTCGAACGCCCGGGGACCGAGGACCTCGTACTGGGTCGCGAAGAGGGCGATCCACTGCGCGGCGTAGCACTCGGCCACGGCCTCCCGGTCGTAGAACGCGGCGATGGCGCGCGCGGGGGACCCCCGTGCGTAGGCCATCGTCCCCTCGCGCCGCCACTCCGGCTCGGGCGGCTCCACGCGGAACCAGGGGCTGTCGATCAGGACGAGCTTCGGGAAGGTGAATCGTCCGCGCTCCGTGTTGTCGGCGAGCTTCCTCGTCGCGTCGCGCACCGCCACGGCCTCGCGGTGCTTGAACGCTGAGCGCGAGGGCCGCGAGTCGGCGAGCGGGCCGAGCCGTGGCGCGAAGCGTCCGACCGCGTCGCCACGGACGTCCGGCGCGACGCGGATCTCGAGATCGCCCGCCGCCTGCGCCGCCGCCAGGGTCGGGCGACGCGCGGGCCACCCTCCCTGCACGACGATCCCCGTGCCGGGACGTCCCGCGAGCACCCGCCACCCGAGGTGCTCGAGGAAGGCGAGGTCCAGCCGCCGCTCGTGCGAGAGGTAGGCGAGGAGGCGCGCCCGCGCGGCGGCGTCGGGGTCGCCGGGCGCAACGCCACCGCCCTCCGGGCCCGCCCGCGCGACGGTCGCGTCCGCCCATCCCGAGAGGACGGAGAGGACCGCCAGCGCGGCGAACGCGAGGAGCGGCCGGAGGGACAAGAGGGCACGACGACGCAACGGAGCCTCGCGAGGACCGGGGTCGGGTGATTGTAGAAGGCGCGTGGGACTCGGAAACCGAGGCGCGGACCGCGCGCCGCGCGCCCGCGTCGGCAGCGGGGGTCAGACCGTGTCGAAGGTCCGGGCGTCCGCGTGTCCCTGCGCGAGCATCTCGGCGATGCGGGGGGGCGAGAAGTCGAGCGGGTCCCCGGGCAGCGCGACCGAGGGACGGAGCACCCGGACCTGGACCTCGCGCTTCCCCGGCGCGGCGCCCCGGCGTACGAGCTCGTTCGTCCGGACGGCGACCGTGAGGTCGTTCTCCACGACCTCGTGGAGGAGGATCTCGAGGGCGCGGACGGCGAGACGGACCGCGTTCAGCCGGCGGCCCTCGACGACGGGGCGCGGCGCGATCTCCGGCGGCGACGTCAGGAGCACGTCCACCGACGTCGCCCCGGCGTCGATGGCCGCGGCGAGCGGCGTCACGTCGCGAAGGCCTCCGTCCGTGCAGAGGTCTCCGTCCACCTCGACGGGGGCGAGCATCGCGGGGAACGCCGACGACGCGAGCACCGCGTCCGCGAGGTGCGGCGAGGTCTCGTCGAAGAGTCGGTACCGGCCGGTCGTCAGCGAGACCGCGCCGACGCGCAGCCGCTTTCCGGACGACGCCGAGCGCGCGGGTTCGATCCGCGCCCGAACGAGCTCCTGGAGGGGGTGGCTGTCGTAGAGGCTCGGGAGCCAGAGGCCCTCGAGAAGTCCAAAGGGACGATGCGCACGCCGGACGCTCGACGTGCGGAGCGACCGCCACACCTCGACCAGGTCGCGCGCGCCCGTACCCTCCGCGCCCGGCCCGTACATCGAGAGGAACGCGGCGTTGAGCGCCCCGGCCGACACGCCGCAGTAGAGGTCGTGCGTACGGCCGCGGTCCCGGAGCAGCTGGTCGATCGCCCCGGCCTGCCAGGCCCCCTTCGACCCCCCGCCGCTCAGCACGAGCGCCCGCATCGCCCCTCCGCCTCGGTCGTGCTCCGCCCGGTCCCGCTCCCGCGGCGGCGCGACGGTACCATGGGCGCCATCTGGGAGGGCGCCATGGGGATCTTCTCTCGTCGTTCGCTGGCGGCCGTGCTGGCACTCGGTCTGGCGCTCTGCCCGGCCGTGTCGGCGGACCCGGCGAGCTCGTCGCGCGTCTCGCTCACCGTGATCGGCGCGCGCATCCGGCCCCTCCAGCCGGACGGCCGGGCGTGGGACGGCGACCAGCAGAAGATCCCCCTGCTCGCGTACCGCGCGTTGGCCGCCGCGGCCGGCTACCCGTCGCTCTCCCTCCTCTCGCTCGTTCCCTACCGGAACCGACCCGACCCGTACGTCGTGGTCCTCGCGGGCGATCGGGAGCTCGCGCGGTCGAAGCCCGTGCAGGGAACGTTCGCGCCCGACTACGTGCTCTCCTTCGAGCTCACGGCGGATCCCGCCACGGGCCGGCGTCCGGACCGCGTCTCGTTCCAGGTGATGGACGAGGACCTGCGGGACGACGACCGCGTCGGCGCCGCCGTGGCGACGGCGGCCGATCTCGTGGCGAAGCCGGGGCTCCACGTCCTCGAGGGATCGGCCGGGCTGTTCGACCTGGAGGTCGTCGTGCGCGTGGAGGACGCCTCGCGCGCCGCGCCGGTCGCGCTCCGCGTGGACCGTCTCGAGGTCACCGCCCGTGCGCACCGGCCCGAGGGCGGCGACTGGGACGTGGGGAGGAACCCCCTCGCGAAGCTCCCCCACGTGCCCGCGCCGGCCCGCGCGCCCGCCCTCGAGATGGCGAAGCCCGACCTCGTCCTCCACGTGTCGTGGCTCGGCGGCCAGGTGCTGACCTCCGAGGCGGGCCGCGACGACCTGACGCTCGCGTGGGACGACGTCGCGCTCGAGGGGCGGGTCCGTTCGGGGACGGGGGACGGTCTCCTCCTCGAGGTCGTCGACTCGGACCTGGCGTTCGACGACCCCGTCGGCGTCGTCTACGTGCCGGCGGAGCGGTTCCTCGACGCGAAAGACGGCGTGGTCGAGGTCGAGCCCGCCGAGACGAACGGCGTGGAGCGCGTCGCGATCCGGTTCACCCGTCTTCCCTGAGGGGCCCCGGGACGACCGACCCGCCGGGGGACGGCGCACCGCCCCGGGCCCGCGGGTCGCGAGGGAGGGCTCGCCTCCGGCGGTGCCGTCTCTGTAGAATGGGACGGAGTGGCGGGGGCGGCCCGCCCACGTGCCCGCTCGGCGAAGGGACGGGGCCGGCCTCCGCTGGAGGTCCGTGTGCATCGATCGAGCGACCAGGAAGCCTACGGCCCGGGGCACCTCACCTTCGACTGCCCCTGGTGCGGCGCCATCTGCGGTGTCGCCCCGGACCACGTGGGCGAGAGCTTCGAGTGCCCGGAGTGCGGCCAGAAGACCAAGCTCACCGAACACACCGTGCGCCGGGCCGGTCTCCTCGACGCGCCGCCCGACGCGCCGCACCACGAAGAGCAAAGGGTGGCGTTCGACTGCCCGTGGTGCGGCAACACGGCCCCGGTGTCGGCCGACCTGTTCGGCACGTCGTACAACTGTCCCCGGTGCCACCAGAGCACCCGTCTCACCACCAAGACGACGCGACGGCCGGGGGCGGCCGAGCCCGGGGCCCCGGCGGTGGCGGCCCCCGCGCGTCGCTGGCCGCTGCTCGCGGTCGCGGTGGTCGCGGCCGCGGTCGTGGGCGTGGTGTTCGCCACGCAAGGGGGCGGCGAGGGCGGGAGTGCCGACGACGCACGCGCGAAGACGCCGGCCGGGGTCGGTACGCCGACCGGGACGGACGAGACGCCGCGGAGCGTTCCGAGTCGTTCGTCGTCGGACGCCTCCGGACCGACGCCTCTCGTGCCGGCGCCCGAGACGGGGCCGACGCCGCTCCCCGGTCCGGACGGCGAGGCGATCCCGCCCGCGGTGGACCCGAAGGTGGTCGCGGCGCGCGCCCGGCTCGACCAGGCCCGACGCGCGCTCGAGGAGGCGAAGGCCGCGCTCGCGCGGTGGGACGCCGCCCATCCCGACGCGGAAGCCGAGCGGGCACGTCAGACGGCGCGGGAGGCCCTTCTCGCCGAGCTCGCGAAGGGCGTGGACCGACTCCGACTGCAGGGCCTCGACCCGGCGTCGGCCCGCGCGTTCGACGAGACGTTCGCCGGCCAGATCGCGCCGCACCCGGAGCAGGTCGCGGTCGTCGAGAGCGTGCTCGCGGCCCTCGCGCACGAGACCCCGCGCCCGCCCCCGGTGGGGGCGTGGCGCGAGGCCCCGTTCCACGTGCCATTCTTCCTCGACACGCTGCGGCGGCAGGTCGAGCAGGGCCGGGGCTTCGTGGACCCCCAGCGAACACGACTCGCCGTCGCGGTCGCGCGCGCCGAGCGCGAGGAGGCGGCCGCGGCCGCGGCGCCGGAGCTCTCGGACCGCTGAACGGGCCCCCGCGGGGCGCCGTGCTCACGACCTCGCGGCGTCGAGCGATCGGCCCAGGCGTTGGACGATCGCGTCCGTCCACGCGGCGTGCTCGGGCTTCATCGTGGTCATGCGGAGGCACGTGACCGTGGGCTCGTTGCCCTCGAGGCGTCCGGTCGCGCGTTCGACGAGCGCGCGGGGCACGGCGGCGAGCGCGAGGTGGAGGCCGATCCGCGCGGCCTCGTCGAAGACCCGCCGTGCGCGGCGCGAGGCCTCGCCAGCGCTCAGTGCGCGCACCGCGAGCACGACGATGTCGAGCTCGGGCGGGACGACGAGCGCGAGGCGCGGGTCCGCGCCGAGGCGGCGGGCGAGCTCGCGCGCCGCCGAGAGCGAGCGGTCCAGGTCCGCGGCGAAACGACCGCCCGGCTCGTAGGGGAGGAGCCGCTGGGTCGCCCAGAGCCCCACCGCCGCGGCGCCGGGCCGCGAGCACTCGAGCGAGATCTCGCCGAGGTGCAGCTCGTCCGACGAGAAGTACGTGTAGGGCGAGTCGTGCCGGTACACGGCGCCCACCGCGGGGTCCCGGAACAGCACGCACCCGCAGCCGTAGGGCTGGAGCCCGTGCTTGTGCGGGTCCACGACGACCGAGTCGGCCCGGCCGGCCGCGTCGAACGCCGCCCTCGCCGGCGCGGCGAGGGAGCCGGCGAGCGTGAAGAAGCCGCCGTACGCGGCGTCTACGTGGACGCGAACGCCCCGCGCGCGCGCGACGTCGAGGATGGCCGGCAGCGGGTCCACCGCGCCGAGCGCCGTCGTGCCGAGCGTCGCGACGACCACGCACGCGTCCCCCACGGCGAGCCTTCGCTCGAGGTCGGCGACGTCCATGCGGCCCGACGCGTCCACCGCCACGCGCCCGAACGGCACGCCGAGCACGCCGGCGAGGCGCTCGTGCGTGTAGTGCGCCTCCGACGAGGCGAGCACGACGCCCGCCCCCGCCACCTCTCGGGCGACCCAGAGCGCCTCGAGGTTCGCGAGGGTCCCTCCGCCGGTCAGGTGGCCGAGCGGGTGGTCCCACCCGAAGAGCGCACCGAGGCGGGCGACGGCTTCCTTCTCCATCGCCGAAGACGCGCGCCCGCCGTCGAGCGCGTGGTTGTTGGGGTTGAGCCACGTCGCGAGCGCGTACGCGAGACGGGCGACCGGATGGGGCGGCTTCAGCATCTGACCCACGTAGAGCGGGTGGTGGTAGGGGTAGTTGTCGCGCATCCTTCGCGCGGTCTCGAGGAGCACCTCCTGGATCGCCGCGCGCTCGTCCCCGGCCGGCGAGGGGTCGGGAGGGAGGTCCGAGAACCCCCGGGCCAGCTCGGAGAGCGCCCGCTCGAGCAGGGGCAGGTCCAACGCGTCGATCGGCATGCTCGTCTCGCCTCCCGGCCGCGCCGGCGTCGGGGTGTCCTCCCCGAGGCGGCGACGCGGTAGGATCCTCGCCGATGGTCCGGCCCGCCGCGATTCCTTCCGTGCTCGCCCTCGCGTGTCTCCTCCTCGGCTGCGGGGGCGGCCCGGAAGGCTCGACGCTCGAGCGCTTGAAGGCGCGCGGCGAGATCCGGATCGGCACGGAGCCCGAGTTCCCCCCGTTCGAGTCGAAGGACGCCGAGGGACGCCTGGTCGGCCTGGACGTGGACCTGGGCCGGGCCCTGGCCCGGGACCTCGGCGTCCGGGCCCGGTTCGAGGAGATGGCGTTCGACTCCCTGCCCACCGCGCTCGCGACCGGGAAGATCGATGTGATCCTCTCCGGCATGACGGCGACGCCGGAGCGCGCGAAGAGCCGCGCGTTCTCCAAGCCGTACTACCGCACACGCCTCTGCCTGCTCGTGGGGACCTCGACGCCCATCGAGAAGGCCTCCGACGTGGACGGAAAGCGCGTGGTGGTGAAGCTCGGCACGACCGGCGACCTCGCGGCCCAGCGCCTGTTCCCCCACGCGTCGATCGTCCGGCTCGACACGGAGGGCGCGTGCGCGCTCGAGGTCGTGAACGGGCGCGCGGACGCCTTCCTGTACGACCAGCACTCGATCGAGCGCCACCACCGCGAGAACCCCGACACGACGCGCGCGCTCCTCGAACCGTTGAGCGACGAGCCGTACGCGATCGCCTGCCGGCGGGGCGACGACGCGTTCCGGGACCGCCTCGACCGGTTCCTCGACGACGTGCGCGCGGACGGTCGCTACCAGACGATCTTCCGCAGGTGGTTCGGGACCGACCCGCCGGAATCCTGGTAGGTGCGCGGGAAGGAGCTCCTCGTCCGGGTCGGCCTGACGGCCGGCGTGGGGGCGCTCCTCGCCGGGGCGCTCTCCGCCTCCCGGTACGACTTCGACTTCTCGCGCGCGTTCGCCGCGCGGCGCCTGTTCGCCGAGGGGCTCGGACGCACCGTCGTCGCGACGGCGGCCGCGTTCGCCGTGGGCCTCGTGGGGGGGCTCTTCGTGGCCCTCGCGCGCCTCGACCGCCGCCTCGTGGTGCGGCACCTCGGCGACCTCTACGTGGAGGTCGCGCGCGGGACGCCGATCCTCGTCACGCTGACGCTGGCCTACTTTGGGCTCGCCCCGATCCTCGGCGTGGACGACCGGTTCCTCGTCGGCACGGTCGCCCTGGGGCTCGTCGCGGCGGCGTACGTCGGCGAGATCGTCCGCGCGGGCATCGAGTCGATCGACCGGGGCCAGGTCGAGGCCGCGCGCTCTCTCGGGCTGTCGCGCGGGCAGACGCTCCGGCACGTCGTCCTGCCGCAGGCCTACCGGCGGATGCTCCCGCCGCTCACCGGCGAGCTGATCGCCCTGACGAAGGACTCCTCTCTCCTCTTCTTCATCGGATACGCCGAGCTGATGGCCACCGCGCGCCAGGTGGGCGCGGAGACGTACCGCACGTTCGAGGCGTTCCTCGTCGTCGCGGCGTTCTACCTCCTGGTCACCGTGCCGCTCTCGCTCGTCGCGCGGCGCCTCGAGCGCCGCCTCGGGCGCGCGACGCCGCGTCGGGGGCCCGTTTGAGCGACGCGCGGTCCACGCCGGCGGCGCCCGCGGCGGGGCGCGACGCGCCCCGCGCCCGCGTCGAGCTCCTCGGCGTCTCCAAGCGCTTCGGCGACCTGGTCGCGCTCGAGGACGTCACGCTCCGGGTGGTGCCGGGGGAGGTCGTGGTCTTGATCGGCCCGAGCGGGTCGGGGAAGAGCACGCTCCTCCGCCTGGTGAACGCGCTCGAGACTCCGGACGCCGGCGAGGTCCGTCTCGACGGTCGCCCCGTCGTCGCGGACGGGCGCGACGTGGACCGGACGCGTGCCGAGGTCGGCATGGTGTTCCAGCACTTCCACCTCTTCGGGCACCTGACCGTGCTCGAGAACCTGCTCCTGGCGCCGCGTCTCGTCCGCCGGCGTCGCGACCCCGACGCCGCCCGGCGCCTGCTCGACCGCGTGGGCGTGCTCGAGAAGGAGGACGCGTACCCCGACCAGCTGAGCGGCGGTCAGAAGCAGCGCGTGGCGATCGCCCGCGCGCTCGCCATGGAGCCCGTCGCCATGCTCTTCGACGAGCCGACGAGCGCGCTCGATCCCGAGATGGTGGGGGAGGTGCTCGGGGTGATGCGCGCCCTCGCGGCGGACGGCACGACCATGCTCGTCGCTTCGCACGAGATGGGCTTCGCGCGCGAGGTGGCCCACCGCGTCGTCTTTCTCGACGAGGGCCGCGTCGTGGAGGAGGGGTCGCCGGGCCCGCTCTTCGCCGCCCCGCGCCATCCGCGGCTCCGCGCGTTCCTCTCGAAGGTGCTCTGACGGCCGAACGCGTCCTCGCGCCGGCCCGGTCAAGAGCCCGGCAGGCGCACGAGCCGCCAGACGCCGTCGGCCCGGCCCAGCGTGAGACGCATCCCTCCGTACGACGCGGGCATCGTGACGACCGCCGCATCGGCGCCCTCCGACGCGACCTCGAGGTCGCCCCAGATGCCGCGGAGCCGCGCCTCCTCGGCCCCGACGTCCGGCGTCCCGTCCGCGTGCGCGGCGGCCTGGCGGCGGAACTGGGCGAGGATCCGCTCGCGAAACGCCTCGTCCGTGACGTTTCCGTGGACCTGGGCCGACATGTGCTTCCGCAGCGCCGGCCAGTCGACGAGCGGGTCGAAGCGTTCCGCATCGCCCATCGCGAACGCGAGGGCCACGCGGAGCGCGGCCGCGCGGGGCGAGCCGGCCGGCGCGTCGAACACGTCGGCGGGCGGCTCGTCCTCGGGATGCGCGGCCGAGGCGCGCGCGACGAGGTCCACGAAGGGTCCGGGGTGCTCCGTGCGCCAGCGGACCTCGCGCACCGCGCCCCCCGCGCCGAGCGTGATCGCGAGGTCGCCCCCCCCGAACGCGCCCGTCCAGGTGCGCGTCGTCTCTTCGGGGGCAGTCGAGGTCGAGGGGGGCGTCCCGGGCGCCAGGCGCGCCGCGGAGAACGGCCGCCCCGCTTCCAGGTACTCCCAGGAGGGGTCGAACACGCGGGTCTCGACCTCGCCGCCGGGGTCCTTCGCGAGGCGCGCGAAGAGCAGGAACGCGGCGAGCGTCGTCGTGGCGGGCGCCTCCAGGTCCGCCCGTTTCTCCATCGCGACGAGGCCCTCACCCTCCGTCGTGACGCGGAGGACCGTCCCGTCGAGGCGCCACACGTATGCGCGCGGACCGAGTGGGTCGTCGATCGAGAGGCGTCCCTCGCGCGGCGCGAGCGTCCGGTCGAGGAGCGCGGTGGTCTCGATCTTCGCGGGCCGGTCCCTTCCCTCGAGGTGGAGGCGTTCCTCGACCCTCCACGCGGCGCCCGGCGCGGGGCGGACGTCGAGGTCGAGCGTCCCGATCGGCTTCTCGCCGCCGGGAACGCGGACGTCGCCGTGGAACGCGAAGGCGAGGTTCGCGTCCGGCGCCGGAAGGGCCGCGACCGCCCGCTCGAAGCGCTGCGAGGGGGACGGAGTGGCGTCGCCCGCGCGCGCGACGGCGACGAGCAGGAGCAGCGGGACGACGGGCGCCAGGCGCCGGGCCCGGCGCGCGCCGACCAGGCGCCGCGTCCCCGGGGCCCTTCGGCGGCACCCGCGGGCGGCCGCGGGCGCGGGTCCGCTCATCCGTAGGAGCGCACGCACTGTTCCTCGGTCTCGAAAATCCGGAACGCCTGGTCGAGCGACGTCAGGTGGAAGAGCCGCTCGACGAATCCCTGGAGCGCGAACATGCGGAAGTCGCCGTCGGCCTCGCGCAGGTTCTTCATGCCCCACACGAGCGTCCCGAGCGCGGTGCTGTCGAGGAAGGTGACCTTCGACATGTCGGCCGCGACGCGCACGCGCTTCTCGTTCGCGAGGCCCACGAACATCCGCTTCAGCTCGGGGTCGTCGTGGCTCCCGAGATCGCCCGCGAAGCGAATCACCCGGACGGCGGGATGGTCGTCGACGTCGTAGTCCATGCTCGGTATCCCGAAGGTAGGGGCGGGACAGCCTACCCGAAACCCTCCCGGCACCAGCCCCCGAAGGCCCTCCTCAGAGGTCCACGACGATCGGCGGCTGGATGGGCTCGTACGCGTGCGTGCACGTGCTCGCGTTCACGAAGAGGGTCCCGCCGTCCTCGGTCCGGCCGTACCCCTCGTGGATGTGACCGAAGACGTGAAGCCTCGGCCGGACCCGGCGCACGGCGTCGAGGAGGTCGGCGCACCCCACGTGCTCGCCGTAGCGCGTCAGGTCGCCGTGGCCGAAGGGGGGGCCGTGCGTGACGAGCACCGAGATGCCCTCGGGGATCAGGTCCCAGCGGGCCCGGATCTCCGGGCCGCGCCTCAGGTTGAACGCCCAGTCGAAGAACCAGGGCTGCCACGGCGACCCCCAGATCCGGAGCCCCTCGACGGTGGTCTCCCGGTCCTGGAGGTAGACGAGCCCGTCGAGGAGCGCGCGGGCGGCCTCGGGCCGGTCCTGGAGCGCGAAGTCGTGGTTCCCGGCCACGACGACTTTGTGGCGGTGGGGCAGGGCCGCCAGGAAGCGCGCGGACTCGTGGAGCTCCTGGAGGTCGCCGTGCGCCGTGAGGTCCCCGGCGTGGACGAGGAGGTCGCCCTCGGGCACGACCAGGTCCCCATGGCGTCCGTGCGTGTCCGACAGGCAGACGATCCGCATCGGGCGACACCGTATCCGGCTCGGAGGACGCCGCGGGCCCCCGGGTCGCGTCCCGGTCCCGCCGGGTCAGAATGGGCCCCATGGAGATCTACGACGGCGTCCGGTTCGAGACCGAGCGGGTCCTGCCCCGACCCCCCCGGGTCCCCGAGGCGGCGGGCCTCGTCTCGTGGTGCCTTCGCTTCGTCGAGACGGGTCTCGCCTCCGCCGGAGCGGACGCGTCCGGGAACCTGAGCGTTCGACTCGAGCGGGGCTTCCTCGTCACGCCGACGCACGTGCCGATGGACCAGATCGGCGAGGACGACCTCGTGCACGTCCTCGAGGCGGACGAGACCCGAAACCGCGTCCGCGCGGCGGGGTCGCGCGAGCCCTCCTCCGAGAGCCTGCTCCACGCGGCGCTCTACGCCGCGCGGCCCGAGGTGCGGGCCGTGTTCCACGGCCACCACGAGCGGGTCCTCGCCCAGGGGCGCGAGGCGGGGCTCCCCTCGACGCCGCGCGAGGCGCCGTACGGCACCCCCGAGATCGCGGCCCTCGCCGTCGAGGTGGCGCGCGGGGCGGACGTGTTCCTGCTCCGGGGCCACGGGTTCGTCGCGGTCGGCCCGACGATGGACCTCGCGGGCGCGCGCGCGCTCGACGCCCTGCGCCGCGTCGAGGGGCTCCGGAGACGCTGACCGGTCCCGGGGCCGGTTGGGCGCGCGCGGGCCGTGATCGAAAGGGGGCGCCCGCCCCGTCGCCACCCCGCCGGGCCCGAGGAGGGATCGGTCCTCGATCGCGCAGGCGCCCGGCTCGCCGCGCCCCTCGCCGCCGGCCGCGGGCGCGCAAAACGTCCCGCGGGTCTCGCTCGCGCGTCCGGCGGACCTCGTTCCACCGACCCGCGGACCGCGCCGCCGGGCCCGACGTGCGCCCGAGAAACGGGCGGTCCCGTCGGTCCGGTCACCTCAGTAGAATCGTCCCGCCCCATCCCCGAGACCGGAGCCGACCGTTGAAGCACCTCCTCCCGCTCGCCTTCCTCTCCGTCGCGCTGCTCGGGTTCCCCGGCTGCGGCGGGAGAGAGGGCGACTCCGGCACGGGCGCGATCAAGATCGGCGTCGCGGGCCCCATGTCGGGCGGCCAGGCCCGCAACGGCAAGGACCTCGAGGACGGTGCCCGGCTCGCCGTGGAGGACCGGAACGCGGCCGGGGGCGTGCTCGGGCGGTCCGTGGCGATGGTGTTCCGCGACGACGAGGCCCAGGACAAGAACGCCACGGCCGTCGCGTCGGGCCTGGTGGACGAGGGGGTGGTCGGCGTCGTGGGCCACTTCAACTCCGGCTGCACGATCCCCGCCTCCCGCACGTACCACCAGGCCGGCATCGTCACGATCACACCGGCGTCCACCAACGAGACGATCACGGAGCGCGGCTACGACGACGTCTTCCGCGTCTGCGGACGCGACGACCAGCAGGCGAAGACCGCGGCCGACTTCATCGCCGACACGCTCCACGCCAAGCGGGTGGCGATCTACGACGACAAGACCGCGTACGGCGCCGGCCTGGCCGACGGCTGCGCTTCGGCCCTGAACGGCCGCGCGGACGTCGTCATCCGCGAGGGCTTCGACGTCACGGAGCGAAACTTCCGCCCGTACCTCACGAAGCTCCGGGACGCGAACGTGGACGTCTGGTACTTCGGCGGCATCTACGAGCAGGCCGCGCCCATGCTGATCCAGGCGCGCCAGCTCGGCATCGAGGCTCCGCTCATGAGCGGCGACGGCGTCCACGGCTACCAGAAGGACTTCATCGACAAGGTCGGGCCCGGCGGCGACGGGACGCTGACCACCTTCCCGGACACCACGCAGGCCGCCGGGTACGCCGGGTTCGTGACGAAGTACCAGGCCCGCTTCCACGGCGACCCGGGGCCCTACGCGATCTACGCGTACGCCGCGACGCAGATCCTCCTCGACGGCATCGAGAAGGCCGGCTCGACGGACGGCAAGCAGGTGGCGGCCGCGATCCACGCGGGCACGTTCGACACGCCCGTCGGACGCATGTCCTTCGACGAGAAGGGCGACGTGAGGGTGTCCGACTACTACAAGGTCTGGGTCGTGAAGGACGGACACGAGGTCCTCTACGGCGCCGACTGAGCGGGAGGCGGCGCGGGGAGGGCGGTCCCGATGCTCCAGGCCCTGGTCACCGGCCTCGTCCAGGGGAGCATCTACGCCATCGTGGCCCTCGGCTACACGATGGTGTACGGGATCCTGCTGCTGATCAACTTCGCGCACGGCGAGATCCTGATGGTGGGCGCGTACCTGAGCGTCCTCGCGTACGCGGCCCTCACCGCGGCGGGAACGACCGCGGCCCTCGGCGTGATCCCCTGCCTCGCCGTCGCCCTCGTCGCCGCGGTCTTGGTGAGCGCCGTCTACGGCTTCACGCTCGAGCGGGTCGCGTACCGGCCGCTGCGCCACGCGCCGCCGCTCTCTCCGCTGATCAGCGCGATCGGCATGTCGATCTTCCTCCAGAACTTCGTGCGGATCGCGCAGGGCTCCGCGCCGCGCTACTTCCCGGTCTGGACGCCGGAGTACCAGGCGGTGTTCGGCGAGGGCCAGAACCTGGAGCTCGGGTCGGTCATCGTCACCCCGCTCGACCTCTTCATCGTCGTCGTCTGCCTGCTCCTCATGGCCGGACTCTGGCTCTTCGTGACGAAGACCCGGACCGGCTGCGCGATGCGCGCCACCTCGCAGGACAAGGTCATGTCGAGCCTGGTCGGCATCTCGATCGACCGCGTGATCTCGATCACGTTCGTGATCGGCAGCGCACTGGCCGCGGTGGCCGGGCTGCTGCTCACGCTGTACACGACGCAGGCCAAGTTCGACATGGGCTTCATGGCGGGCATGAAGGCGTTCACCGCCGCGGTGCTCGGCGGGATCGGCAACGTGCGCGGCGCGATGCTCGGGGGGGTGATCCTCGGGGTGGCCGAGAGCCTGGGGATCCAGCTCCTCGGCGCGGACTACAAGGAGGTGTACGCGTTCGTGGTGCTCCTGGCCGTCCTCGTGCTCCGGCCCCGGGGTCTCCTCGGCGAGCGCGTGTCGGAGAAGGTGTGAGCCCCGCGCGTGGCCTCCTCCGCGTCGTGCTGGCGGCCTTCGCCGCCGCGATCGTCAGCTGGCCGATCGTCGGGTTTCGCGCGACGGCGGAGGAGGGGGCGCGCGTCACCTTCGCGCCGTCCGGCTGGATCGGGCTGGTCGTGCTCGCGCTCGGCTCGCTCTACGTGGCGGTCCGGTGGGCGGTGGAGCGCGTGCCCCGGGAGGGGTGGGCCGACCTCGCGCGGTCGATCGCCCGCCCGAGGGTCGAGCGCGGCTACGTCGTGCTCCTCCTGGCCTTCCTCGTCGTCCTGCCCCTCTTCGCCACGCGGTCGTGGGAGTCGATCCTCGTCGAGACGCTCGTCTTCGCGACGATCGCGGTCGGGCTGAACGTCTCGATGGGCATGGCGGGTCTGCTCGTGCTCGGGCACGCCGCCTTCTGGGGCGTGGGCGCGTACACGTTCACGCTCCTCGTCGTACGGCTCGAGTGGAACTTCTGGCTGGCGTTCCCCGCGGCCGGCGTCGCGGCCGCGCTCGCGGGCCTCCTCGTGGGGCTCCCGACGCTCCGGCTCCGGGGCGACTACCTCGCGATCGTCACCCTCGGTTTCGGCGAGGCCGTGCGCTGGGTGCTGAAGAACGAGGCGTGGCTCACGGGCGGCGACACGGGGCTCCCCGGCAGCCGCGTGGCGGGCGACGTGAACGCCGTCCACGGGTGGCTCGGCACCTGGCTCTGGCAGCCCACCACGACCCGCGACTGCTACTACTTCGCGCTCGGGCTGCTCGTGCTGTGCGTCGTGTGCGTGACGCTGTACGTGCGCTCGCGCTTCGGACGCGCGCTCTTCGCGCTGCGCGAGGACGAGACCGCCGCCCGGTGCATGGGAATCGACACGGTGCGCGTGAAGCTCCTCGCCTTCACCGCGTCCGCCTTCTGGGCCGGCCTCGCCGGCGTCGTGCACCCGATCTTCCGCGGGCAGATCACGCCTCAGCTGTTCGACTTCAACGCCAGCGTGCTCTTCGTGGCGATGGTGGTCCTCGGCGGCCTCGGCTCGATCCGGGGCTCCATCGTGGGCGCGGCGATCCTCTTCATCCTCCCGCAGGTGCTGCGGGACAAGATCCCGGCGATCCAGGACTACCGGCTGCTGATCTTCGGCGCGGTCATGGCGGCCCTGATGATCGTGCGCCCCGAGGGCCTCTTCGGCGCGCGACGCCGGGCGCCCGCGCGCCGCCCGCCGCCGCGCGACCCGGCGCGGCCCGTAGGCTCGGAGAGCGTCGCATGACCGCGCTCCTCGAGACGGACCGCGTGACGAAGCGCTTCGGCGGCCTCGTGGCCGTGGAGAGCGTGTCGCTTGCCGTCGAGCCGGGCGCCGTGACGGCCATCATCGGGCCGAACGGCGCGGGGAAGACCACGTTCTTCAACTGCATCACGGGCGTGGGAACGGCCTCGTCGGGGACCATCCGCTTCGAGGGGCGCGACGTGACGCGCGCGAAGCCCCACCAGGCCACGCGGCTCGGCATGGCGAGGACGTTCCAGAACATCCGCCTCTTCGGGCAGATGACCGCGCTCGAGAACGTGGTCACGGGGCGCGACTGCCGTGCGCACTACACGGTCCTGGCCGCGCTCGTCCGGACCCCGCGCATGCGCGCGGCCGAGCGCGAGGCGCGGGACCACGCGGAAGAGCTCCTCGAGTTCGTCGGCCTGGGCGCCTGGCGCGACGCCACGGCCACGAGCCTGCCGTACGGCGCCCGCCGACGCCTCGAGATCGCCCGGGCGCTCGCGACGGGGCCGCGCCTCCTGCTCCTCGACGAGCCCGCCGCGGGCATGAACCCGCGCGAGAGCCTCGAGCTCGTGGACCTGATCGCGAAGATCCAGCAGCGCGGCGTCACGATCGTGCTGATCGAGCACCACATGCGGGTGGTGATGCGGATCGCGAGCCACATCGTCGTGCTGGACCACGGCGAGAAGATCGCCGACGGGGCGCCCGAGGCGGTACGCTCCGACCCGGCGGTCATCGAAGCGTATCTCGGCAAGGAGGACCTCTCGTGAGCGGGCCGCTCCTCGTGCTGGAGGAGGTCGATGCCGGCTACGGCGCGATCGAGGCCCTGAAGGGCGTGTCGCTCCACGTGGACGAGGGCGAGGTCGTCGCCCTGATCGGCGCGAACGGCGCCGGCAAGACCACGACGCTCATGTCGATCTCGCAGGTCGTCAAGCCGCGCCGGGGCAGCATCCGTCTGCGGGACGAGGAGCTGGTGGGCGCGAAGCCGCACCAGGTGGTCGAGCGCGGCGTCGTGCAGGTGCCGGAGGGGCGCCGCATCTTCCCGCGTCTCACCGTCGAGGAGAACCTCGACATGGGGGCCTTCCTCGTGCGCGACGCCGCGACACGGCGCTCGCGGAGGGACCACGTGTTCGATCTCTTCCCCGTGCTCGGAGAGCGCAAGGGGCAGCTCGGCGGGACGCTGTCCGGCGGCGAGCAGCAGATGCTCGCGATCGGACGGGCGCTGATGCTGGAGCCCCTGATCCTGCTGCTGGACGAACCCTCGCTGGGCCTCGCGCCGCTCGTCGTGCGGCGCATCTTCGAGGTGATCCGCGATCTCGCGCGCCGCGGCACGACGGTGCTCCTGGTCGAGCAGAACGCGAACATGGCGCTGTCGCTCGCGCGCCGCGCGTACGTGCTCGAGACGGGCTCCATCACGATCCACGGACCGGCCGCGCACCTCCGCGAGGATCCCCGCATCCAGGAGGCCTACCTCGGCGAGTGACCGCCCCGCGACGCGCGACCGCCCGGGGGGCGGCGTGGGGTCGGGTGCTCACTCGTGGTGGAGTGCGCGGACCGGGTCCACGGTCGCCGCCCGGTGCGCGGGGTAGAGCGAGGCGAGGACGGCCACGGTCGCCGCGAGGAGGACGTCGGCCACCGGGAGCCACGTCGGTACGACGAACGCCCGGCCCTGGAGCGGCACCGTCGCGCGCTCGGCGATCATGCGGGCCGCCACGTGGTCGAGCGGCACCATCGCGAGGAGCGCGAGGCCGAGCCCGAGGACCGCGCCGACCACCCCGATCGCGAGCGCCTCGAGCAGGAACACGGTCCGGACCTGTCCCCGGGTCGCGCCGACGGCCTTCCAGAGCCCGATCTCGCGCGTCCGCTCGAGCACGCTCGTGACCATCGTGTTCACGATGCCGAGCGCCGCGACGAAGAGGGCGATGCCGGTCAAGAGCGACACGACGATCGTGAGGCCCGAGAGGAGGTCGTCGATGCGCTGGACGACGGACGCCACGCTGAACGCGGTGAGGCCGCGGTCGCGGAGGTCCGACTCGACCTGGGCGGCGTCCGCCGCGCGGTCCACGGTGACCAGGGCCCGGCCGTAGCCGAGCTCGCGGTTCACCGGCTGGGCGAGGAAGAGGTCCACCGCCACGTCGCGCGGGAGGAACACGTCCGCCTGGAGCGAGATGCTGTCCTCGATCAGCCGGAGCGGGTCCTTCGGCTCGAGCTCGCGCGCGACGCCCACGATCTCGAGGGTCGTCTCCGACGCGCCGGGCGCGGCCGCCGGCTCCGTCGCGTGCCCGCCCGACCACCACCACCTCGCCATCTTCTCGACGAGGCCCGGGAGGACCTCCATCTCCTCGTCGGAGAGGGTGGAGAGGTCCATCTGGCCGAGGATGCGCGCCGCGAAAGCCGGACCGAGGAACGACGACGGATCCTGGTTCTGGATGGGCACGAGCACGAGCGTCTTCCCCAGGAGGCGCGCGAGGTCCTCCTTCGTGACGTAGCCCCACCGGTACGCGAGGAACTCGTCCACGAGCGCTTCGTGCGCGTCGGGGCTCGAGAAGTAGCGACCTGCGACCACCCGATTCTCGAGACGTCGGCGCCCCACGTCCACGCCGAAGCTCGCGCTCGCCTCGCTCTCGTGGTCGCCCTCCCGGAGGCGGTAGCGCTCGAGGACGAGCGGCTCGACACGCTCCACGTGGGGGATCTTCCGGATCTCGGCGAGCACCGCGTCGTCGAGGGCCTCCGCCCGTCTCCCCACGATCGTCCCCGGTCGCGTTCGCGCGCGCGCGGCCCGCTCGAGCCGCGCGCGGCGCTCCGCGTCCTCGACGCCACGGATCTCGACGCGGCCCTCGTCGCCGATCCGGAACCCGAACCCGGGGGAGACGCCGATCTGCCTCAGGTTGTCCTCGCCGGAGACGGTCGTCGTCACCAGCGAGGCGAGGCCCTGGCCCAGCGAGACGATCATCGTCAGCGCGAGCACGCCGATCGAGACCCCCGCGAGCGTCAGGAGGTTCCGACCGGGCTTCCGCCGCAGCCCGTCGAACGCGAGTCCGAAGAGGCTCCTCACCGGCGGGGCTCCACGACGCGACCGTCCGCCATGTGGACGACGCGGGTCCCGAGCCGCGCGGCGAGGGTGTCGTCGTGGGTCACGACGAGAACCGTGCTGCCGGTCACGGCGAGGTCCAGGATCAGGTCCACGATCTGGCCGCTCGTCGCGCTGTCGAGGTTGCCCGTCGGCTCGTCCGCGAGGAGCAGCCGGGGACGGCCGACCAGGCTCCGCGCGAGGGCGACCCGCTGCTGCTCGCCGCCGGAGAGCTCGCTCGGCCGGTGCTCTCGGCGCGCGACCAGACCGACGCGGTCGAGCATCTCGAAGGCGCGCCGGCGCCGCTCGCGACGGCGCACGCCCTCGAAGACGAGGGGCAGCGCGACGCTCTCCCACGCCGGGAAGCGCGGCTGCAGGTGGAACGACTGGAACACGAACCCGACCGTCGTGCGCCGGTACCGCGCGAGCGCCCGCTCCGAGAGGCGCCCGAGGTCCTCGCCGTCCACGACCACGCGCCCGGAGGTCGCGCGGTCGAGGCCGCCCACGAGGTTCAGCAGCGTGGATTTCCCGGATCCCGACCGCCCGAGGATCGCGACGCGCTCCCCGTCCCCGACCCGGAGGTCCACGCCGTCCAGCGCGCAGACGACGTTTCCCTGGCCGAGGCGGTGGTGGCGGTGGAGCGCCTCGGCGACGACGGTGGTCACGGGGCGGATTCTACGGGCTCTTCGGCGCGGGTCCGCGCCCGCGCGGAAGGACGCGTGCGCGACCGCGTCCGCTGACACGACCGTGACGCGGGCGGCGCGCCGGCTCAAGGGCCGGCCGCGTACCGGCCGAAGTCATCTGGGAGAGGCGCGCGCGCGTTCCTCTCCGAGGAGCTCTCGATGCGAGGTTGCGTCGCCTGCGGGTCGGTCCCCGCGCTCGCCCCGGCCGGCTCGGACGTGGCGGGGTTCTACCTCCGCGCGCGCGACGAACGGACCGGAGTCGAGGGCCTCTCGCTCGCGGGCGTCGAGGCGACGGGCGAGGTCCGCGTGTTCGACGCCATCTGCGCCGACGGCCTGCTCGTGCCGGTCGGCGTCGTGTCGTGGTGCCACGGCGAGGGCGAGGTCCGGCGCGCCGAGACGTTTCGCGTGCCGCTCGCCGTGGACCGCGCGCTCGGCGACCCGCGGCTCCCCCTCGACGCCTGGGGCCCGCGCCATCTGGTCGCGAACGTGGACACGGAGCCCGCGCCCGACGACGCGGCCCCGTGCGCCCGGTGCGCGCTCCTCGGCGCGGGCGCGCTCGCGGTCGGCACCCGCCAGGAGCTCTGCGGCGACTCGGGACGGGAACGCCACGCGCTCGCGGTCGTCTTCGAGCGCGCGAGGCCGCGCGTCGCCGCCGCCGCCTTCGTGCTGCGTCACGTCGCGCCGGCCGTCCGGCTCGTGGACGGTGCGAGGCGCTCGGCCCCGTCCCGCGCCCGCTGACGCCGGGCCGCGCGCGGCGCCGGTGCCGGCGTACGCTGGCCGGGCGATGCCCGACGAGTCGTCCCTCCCGCCCGGTCAGGTCGAGACGCGCCGCTTCCCGCTCGTGGGCGAGGCGACCCCCTTCGGCGATGACGTCGATCCCGACGGGCTCGTGGTCGAGGTGACGGGACTCGTCGAAGCGCCCTTCTCGGTCTCGATCGCGGAGCTTCGTCGAGAACCCGCGACGGCGCTGACGTTCGACCTCCACTGCGTCACGGGCTGGACGCGCCGCGCGGTCGCCTTCGTGGGCTTCCCCCTGGCCCGGTGGCTCGATCGCGCCCGGGCCGCCGACGAGGCCCGGTTCGTGCGCCTCGTGGCGCACTCGCGACGCGGGCACGACACGACGATCCCCGTTCGGATCGCCCGCGAGGGGACCTGGGTGGTCCATGGTCTCGAGGGGGGGGCCCTTCCCCTCGAGCACGGCGGGCCGGTGCGCACGCTGACGCCCGGCCGCTACCTCTACAAGAGCCTCAAGTGGCTGCGGCGCGTCGAGCTCCTCGCCACCGACCCGCTCGGCTACTGGGAGCGCGAGGCCGGCTACCACAACGACGCCGACCCGAGTCGCGAGGAGCGCTTCGTGACCGGGACCATCCGGCCCGAAGACGTCCTCCGACTCCGGACCGCGCGACGACTCGGCGCCTTCCGCGGTCGGCGGCTGCTCGGCGTGGACCTCGCGGGCTGGGATCCGCTCGACCGCGACCTGCGAGGGCTCGCGATCCGCGCGAGCGACCTGCGCGGAGCCCGGCTCGACGGGGTGGATCTCCGAGAGGCGAACCTCTCCCGGTCGGACCTGAGGGGCGCGTCGCTTCGCGGTGCGGACCTTCGGGGCGCCGACGTCGAGGGCGCGGACCTGCGTGGCGCGGACCTGGAGGGTGCCGACCTCCGGGGCGCGGCCCTGACCGCCGTCCGCCTCGCGGACGAGGGATCCCGCGTCGCCGGGCTCCGCTGGCGGCGAGGCGACGGCCTCCTCGAGGCGGACGAAGCCTTCCTCCTCGCGCGGCGCGTCCCGCCGGAGGCGTGAGACGCCGCGCTCTCGTCCTCCGCCCCGGGACGCGCGTCACCGCGTCGCGAAGTAGTGGACGCCGATCGCCGCGAGGAGCGGGTCCACCCATCCCGTCGAGTCGGCCGGCGTCACGCCGCGCCACACGAGGGCCGCCACGGCGAGGAGCGAGACGACCGCGCTCAGGTGCTCGAAGTACGTGGCCGCGGCCTCGAGCGAGTAGAGACGCCTTCGGTTCACCCACCGGACGATCAGGCCGAGGGCGTACGCGATGAAGATCCAGATCACGGGGAGGGCGCCGATGGAGGTCCCGTGCGTGTGGAACCACAGCCACGCGCCGTAGGCGGCGGCGACGAGGAAGAGGAGCCGCACCGTTCCCGCCGGCAGGTAGAGCGGATGGCGGTGCGCCGGCGCCCGGTTGCCCATGCCGGCCGAACGCGCCGCGAAGTACGACGCCGCGGCCATCGCCACCGCGGCGACGAGCCACGGCTCGAGGTCGCTCGCGCGGCGGAGCTCGAGCACCGCGCGTGCGGTCAGCCCGAGGAGGAGGAGGGCCCGGACGCTGCCGGGCGGGAGACGGAGCGGACGCACCATGGGGGACCCTCCTCCGCGAAGGCCGCCATGCTATCGCGCGAAATCCGACGCGGGTCAGACGGCGGAGGAGAGCCGGACCGGGAGGCGACGCGCGCCCCAGGTCCCCGGGGCCTCCTCGAAGACGCCCGGAAGGCGCTCGGAGCAGGCGCGGCACCGGCCCACCGCGTCGAGACGCCAGGCCGTCACCTCGTACCCGGATCGCCCGATCACGACCGCCCCGCACCCCGCGCAGCGCGTGCTCTGCCCCTCGGGGTCGTAGACGTTTCCGGTGTACACGTGACGAAGGCCGTTCCTTCGGGCGATCTCCCGCGCGCGCGAGAGCGTCTCGGGCGGCGTCGCCGGCACGTCGCGGAGGCGCCAGTCGGGGTGGAAGGCCGTGAAGTGGTGGGGGACGTCCACGCCGAGGCGATCGGCGACCCACGTCGTCATCTCGTCGATCTCGGCGTCCGCGTCGTTCCACCCCGGGATCAGGAGGGTCGTGATCTCGAGCCAGGTGGAGGTCTCGTGGCGCACGTACTCGAGCGTGTCGAGAACCGGGGCGAGGCTCGCGGAGCAGAGGACCTTGTAGAACCGCTCCGTGAAGCCCTTCAGGTCGATGTTGGCCGCGTCCATGTGGGCGAAGAGCTCGACGCGCGGCTCCGGCAGGATCTCGCCCGCCGTGACCGCCACGGTCCTGACGCCCCGATCGTGGCACGCGCGGGCCACGTCCACGGCGTACTCGGAGAAGATCACGGGGTCGTTGTACGTGAACGCGACGCTCCGACACCCGAGACGCTCGGCGGCGGCGGCGATCGTCTCGGGCCGGGCGGGCTCGGAGAGCGTCTGGATCTCGCGCGACTTCGAGATGTCCCAGTTCTGGCAGAAGCGGCAGCCCAGGTTGCAGCCGGCCGTGCCGAACGACAACACCGCGGTTCCCGGGAGGAAGTGGTCCAGCGGCTTCTTCTCGATCGGGTCCACGCAGAACCCGCTCGCGCGGCCCCAGCTCTCGAGCACGACGGCGCCGTCCCGCGCGGCGCGGACGAAGCAGAAGCCCCGCTGCCCGTCGTGGAGTCGGCAGAGGCGGGGGCAGAGGTCGCACTGCACGCGACCGTCGTCGAGCCGGTGCCACCAGCGCGTGGGTACCGTGAAGGGGGAGGCGTCTTCGGTCATGGATCGGGTCATGGTACGACGCGGGGAACGGTCCCGCGCCGGCGGCCGGCGCGACGTGCACCGGTCCCGAGGCCCGCGCGTTCAGGCGTACGCCACCATCCCGAGCTCGGTCGGCGCGACGAGGCGCCGGAACTCGGAATAGCGCATCCGGACCGCGGTGTCGTGCGATCCCGCGTTGAAGGTGACGTACTCGTCCTCGGCGAGCGAGGGATCGACGAAGACGGGCACCGCGTAGAGGTTCCCGAACGGCGGCGCCGCGCCGACCTCGCAGTCGGGACAGAGCGCCCGCATCTCCGACTCGTCGGCGAGCCGTACGCGGCTCGTGCCGATCTCGTGGCGGATCCGCTCGAGGTCGAGATGGCAGACGGCGGGCACGACGGCCATCGCGTGCCCTCCCACGCCGACGTCGAGGATCACCGTCTTGGCGAACTCGCGTCCCGGCGTGTGCGTGTCCTCGGCGGTCTCCTGGGCGGTGAAGTCCGGGCGGTGATGGAGGATCTCGTACTCGACGCCGTTCGCGTCGAGGAACGCGGTCAAACGACGACTCGTCATGGCGGCCCCCCTTCGGGTCTCGGGGGCGCCTCGCCCGCGCATTCGGGTCCAGACACCTCCGCGCGGCGGGGTGCCCTCGTTCGCGCGTCATGGTAGATCGCGGGCCGATTCCGGGCCAGGGGCCGGGCGCCAACCGCGTGCTTCGGCGCTACCGCTCGGGGCCTTCGGCGCCGCGCGCGCCCGTCCGGCCGCGACGTGGTCGCCGCCCTCGCCCTCGGGCGCGGGTCGGGCCCCGGCCTCGCGGGTCAGGCGTGATTGGGCGGCAGGGCCTGCGCGACCTTCAGCGTGCGGCCCGAGAACGTGACGCCGTCGAGTCCCTCGATCGCGCTCCTCGCCCCGTCCACCTGACGCATCTCGACGTAGGCGAAACCGCGCGGGCGACCGTTCTGGCGCTTGACGATGAGCTCGACCGACGCGACCTCGCCATACGGTCGGAAGATGCGGGCGAGCTCTTCCTCGCTACAGGCGAAGGGAAGGTTCCCGACGTAGACTCGCGTCTCGGGCATCCTCGCAGCCGTCTCCATCCCTGGGAACGGAGACCCCGGCGCGTGGAACCACTCGGGATGCCCGCGCCCGACCTGCCCCCGCCCGGGACGGAATCACGGTAGGGACGATCCTGCGGCACGACAAGGGAATTCGGCCGGGGCCGACTCCCTGTGCACGGCCGCTCGTCAACGCTTTCCCCGCCCTTCACGGCGGTCTCCACTGCGCGGTTCGCAGGTAGAATCGCGGGCGTACTCGGATGTCCGTTGGACGTCCCCATAGACACGGAGCACGCATGCGCGACCTGGGCGAAGGAGACGTCTGCGAGGCCCTGGAGGGCGTTCGCGAGGCGGTGAGCCTCGCCCTCGACGCGCTCTCTGGACCGTACGAGGCGCTGGCGGCGGACGACCCCGACGCGGTGATCGGCGCACCGATCGCGCACGCCGTGTACGCGAGCCCCGCGGGGCTTCGCGCCGTCGCCACGAAGATCGAGGCGAGCGGCCGGAACGCGTGGGCGCTCCGGAGGGTCGAGGAGCGGGAGTCCCAGGTTCGCGAGCTGATCCAGGACTACCGTCGCGGCGCGTACAGCACGACCTCCGCGAGCGCGTGGCTCTCCATGGTCCAGACGTTTCGGGAGGGGGTGATCGCGGACGTCCTGACCGCGATGCAGGCGCCCCGGGGCTGGGACCGCATCGACCTCGACGGCGGAAACCACCGCGCGGCACCGCTCGACCAGCCCGTGCTATCCCCGAAGGACGTCGCGCCCCAGCTCGGCCTGGACGAGCGCGAGGTGCGCCGCCGCATCCACGAGGGCCGCCTCGGCCCGTGGAAGAAGCAGGGCGGGCGCTGGACCATCACGCGCGAGGCGTTCTTCCGCTTCTGGGACCAGCTCGCGAGCGACGCGGACGAGCCCCATCCTCCGGGACTCTCGTCCGGGGACGCCTCGGGGCCGCACCTGGACCACCTCCACCTGTCCTGACGGACGGGCTATCCGCGTGCGGGCGACGCCGCCCGCCGGCGGAGCGCGAGGCGGCCGTAGAACGCGGTGGCGAACGCGGCCTTCTGGATCCGGCGGCGCCGTTCCCGCCCGGCGAACGCGCGGAGGAGCGCCGGGTCCCGGACGAGCCAGCGCGCCTCGTCGGGCAGCAGCACGAGGCTCACGTGGATCCCGGGCGCGACCCCGATGGGAAGGCCCCGCTCCATGGTCCTCGCCCAGAGCGCCTCGAACACGGGGATCAGGTCCTCCGTCGCGGGCGGCTCGAGGTCGGCGAGGTTCGTTCCCGTGAGCGGGCGGAACACGCAGACGGTCGGGATGGCGCCGCGCGCCGTGAGCCACTCGATCGCCTCGATGCTCTTGCCGGGGGACTCGAGCCCGGCGATGAGCTCGCCGTTCACGACCCACGGCTCCGTGCGCGGCCCCGCGGCGGCGGCCTCGAGCGAGTGCTCGATCGCCCGGAGGTATCCGTCCAGGCCGTAGACCCGCGCCTTCCCCGGACAGAGGGTCTCGAACCGTTCGCGGTCGAAGAGCTCGAAGCAGAAGCTCACCCGATTCGCGCCCATGTCGCGGAGGCGCCGGTACCCGGTCGGGTCGGCGAAGGGCGGCGTCTGCACGCCGACGAGCAGACCGGTCTCCCGCTTCACCCGGCGCACGTACGGCTCGAGGATCGAGAGGTACTCGGAACCGTCGTAGTGGCCCGTGTTGAAGTCCACGTACGTGATACGGCTCTCGCGTCGCGCGGCGTGCACCACCTCCAGGACCTCGTCGACGCTCTTCTCCGGCTCCTCGTCCGCGCCGAGGTTCAGCCCCACGGAGCAGAAGCGGCAGTTCTCGCGGGCGGGGCGTTCGGGCCCCTTCACCCAGAAGTGGCAGACCTCCGCCGGGTACACGGCCAGGTACGTGCCCTGGAGCGTGCCCACGCGACGCATCGCCCGACCCGAGCGCGTCCGCTCGTCGTACCAGCGCGGCCGCGGCGCGAGCCGCACCGTCGTCACCACCCGCCCGTCGTGCAGGAGCACGTACCGCGCGCGGCCCCGCGCGTCCACCTCCCGGCGGATGGCGTACGGGCTCCTCGCCGCGAAGGGCTCGGTCACGGGCACGTTGACGTGGATCCCGTGCGCGAGCACGAGCTCGAGTCCGGAGCCGAGCCCCGCCCGGGCGCGAAGCACGGGTCGGCCTCCGTCGTCCTCGACCGCGCACGAGGGATCGAGCCGCGCGCCCCGACAGAAGAGGTCGAGCTTGAGGAAGCCGGGGTTGCGGCGCGGATCGAGGGGGACGACGTCCATCGGGCGGACCTGACCGGTCGAGGGTATCCGACCCGCGCGGCGGGAGCGCCCGGGGGCCGAACGCTCCCGCCGCGCGGCCGGCCCGGAGGGGCGGGGACGTATCGTGGGGCCTCGACCATGTGGCGTCTCGCCGTCCTCGCCGCGCTCGCCGTGCTCGCCGCGGCGCCCCTGGGCTGCGGCCGTCCGCCGCCGCCGTTCGCCGCCGTCGGGGACCGGGTCCTCGTCACCGAGGTGCCGGCCGGCGCCGAAGGGGCCCGCGCGGTCCCCGAGGAGCGCTACCCCGCCGGCGCGCGGCTCCTGCTCCTCGAGCCCGGGCACCCCGAGCGCACCCGCGAGGTCTCGGCCGGTCTCTTCGCGGCGGGCGGCGCCGCCCTCGACGCCTCCGCGCGGACGGTCTACTTCACCGCGCAGCCGACGGCGGGCGCGCCCTACGCGGTCTACGCGTGCGACCTCGAGGGCGGCGCGCCGCGCGTCGTGCTCGCCGCGCCGTCGGACCTCGCCGAGCCCGCCGTGCTCGCGGACGGCCGGATCGCGTGCGTGATCCAGGTGGCGGCCGAGGGACCCGTCGCCGGCGCGCCGGCGTACGCGATCGCCGTCGGCACCGCCGGCGGGACACCCGAGCGGATCACGTTCGGCGCGGGCTTCGACGTCGATCCCGCCGCGCTCGCCGACGGTCGGATCCGCTACGACGCGTGGACGCCCGCGGCGAACGCGCTCGTGCCGTTCGCGGTGTTCCCCGACGGGACCGGCGCGGCGGCCCTTCCCGATGCCGAGGAGACGCCCGCGACGCCGACGACGGTCCCCGGCCCCGCGCCGCCGCCCGGGCGGCGCTTCGTCCGGTGGCTCCCCGTTCGCGTCCGCGCGCGTCCTCAGGGACACCTGAGCGTCGTGGTGGCGGGCGGCACGGCCGGGCGGATCTTCGCCATCGACGCGCGCGCGGCCGGCGCACGCGGCGCGCGCGTGCGCCTGACCGCGCTTCGCGGGCCCTTCCGGTCGGGCGCGCGACCGGACGGCGACCTGCTCGGCGACGCCCCCCTCGCGGCCGACGGTTCGTTCTTCGCGCGCGTGCCGGCGGACCGTCCGCTGCTGCTCGACCTCGTCGGGCCCGACGGGAGCGTGGTCGTCGAGGGGAGTACGCCCTTCTGGGTCCGGCCGAACGAGGTCCGCGCCTGCATCGGGTGTCACGAGGACCCGACGACCGCGCCGCCGAACCGCCGGCCTGAAGCCGTGCGCTCCGAGCCGGCCGACCTCACCGGGGGGACGGGCAAGTGAAACGTCGTGCCGTCGTCGCCCTCGCCGTCGCGCTCCTCGCCCTCGTGGCCTCCCGCCGCGGCGCGGGCGAGCCGCCGCCGCCGCGCCACGCCGTGCCGTGGGCGCTCGCCGCGAGCGCGGACGGCGCGCGTTGCTACGCCGCGTGCGGGCCCGTCGGGCGGGTGGCGGTGATCGACGTGGCCGGCGGGCGCGTGGAGCGGTTCGTCGAGACGGGCGGCACGCCGCGCGGTCTGGCCGCCTCCGCGGACGGGAAGACGCTCGCGGTGTCGCTCGGTCCGGAGCGAGCGGTCGTCCTCGTGGACCTCCCGTCCGGGGCCGTCCGCGCGCGCGTGGACGTCGGCGCCGAGCCGGAGGGGCTCCAGTTCGACCGGACCGGCGCGTGGCTCCTGGTCGCGCTGCCGGTCGCGCGCGCCGCCGCGCGCGTGGACGCGGTCCGCGCGGTCGTGACGGAGCGCGTCGCGCTCGGGGGCGAGCCCTTCGCCGTCGCCCGGGCGCCCGGTACGGGGCGGCTCGCGGTCGTGTCACGGCGCGCCGAGCCGGGCCCGCCCGAGGAGGAGCCGCGCGGACGGATCGACCTGTTCGACGCGAGCGGCGCGCTCGAGCGAACGGTCGAGATCCCCTCGTGTCACATGGCGGAGGCCGCGGCGTTCGACGCCGAGGGGCGTCGCCTGCTCGTGCCCTTCCTCCGCGTTCGGAACCTGCTGCCGATCGTCTCGGTCGCGCGCGGGTGGGTGATGTCCGCCGTCCTGGCGATGGTGGACGCGGACGGGTCGGTCCGTCTCGCGCCGCTCGCCTCGCCGTCGCGCGGGTTCGCCGACCCGACGGGCATCGCCGTGGCGCCCGACGGGAACCGCGCCTTCGTCGCCGCCTCGGGGACCGACGAGGTGGCCGTGATCGACCTGCGGGAGGCCGTCCGGCTCGCCCAGACGCCGGACGAGCCGGAGCGGATGGACCGTGCGGCGACGATCGTCGCCGTTCGCCACGCGACGGGGGACGACCCGCGCGGCCTGGCCGTCGTCCGGCGCGGGGGCCGGGCGCTCGTGGCCGTGTCGGAACGGCTCGACGACACGGTCGCGCTCCTCGACGCCGACCGGGGCGTGGTGTCACGCGTCGCGGTCGGACCGCGCGTACCCGAGGACCCCGTGCACGCGGGCGAACGGGTGTTCGCGGACGCGTCGTACTGCTTCCAGGGGGCGTTCTCGTGCCGCTCCTGCCATCCCGAGGCCGGAACGGACGGCCTCACGTACGACTTCGAGGTGGACGGCGTCGGTCGCGAGGTGGTCCTGAACCGGAGCCTCGAGGGCCTCGAAGGCACGGCGCCATTCAAGTGGAAGGGCACGAACCCTACGGTCGAGCGCCAGTGCGGCGTGCGCTTCGCGATGGTGCTGACGCGGGCCGACCCGATCCCCGAGGCCAAGCTCCACGACCTCGCCACGTACCTGCTCTCGCTGCCGCCGCCCCGACCGCTCCTGGACCTCGCGCGCGCCGATCCCGAGACGCGGGCTCGCGTCGCGCGGGGCCAGGCGATCTTCGAGCGGAGTCGCCACGACGACGGCACGCGGATCGGGCCGGGGCGGCGCTGCGTGACGTGTCACGCGCCGCCGCACTACACGAACCGGCAGACCACGGACGTCGGCACGCGCGGTCCGACCGATCCCGACGGCCGCTTCGACGTTCCCCATCTCGAGGGGATCGGGCGCAAGGCCCCGTACCTCCACGACGGCCGCGCGACGACGCTCGGGGCGATCTTCGCGGACCGGGACGGCCGGCACGGGGACGTGAGCGACCTCGACGACGAGGAGCTCGCGGACCTGGTCCTCTACCTCGAGACGCTCTGACCGCCCGGCCCGCCGACGTCCTCGGCGGGCGCGATCGCGACGATCTCCACGGCGCCCGTTCGATCGCATCGGCTGATCTTCGCCTCGACGCCGTACGCCCGTCGCACGGACTCCGGGGTGAGCACCACCTCGGGCGGTCCGCACCCCACGACGCGGCCTTCGTACAGCAGCGCGATCGTGTCGCAGTAGCGGGCCGCGAGGCCGAGATCGTGGAGCACGACGAGCGCCGCCGTCCCGCCCCGCCGCGTGAAGCGCCGGGCGAACTCCATCACCTGCAGCTGGTGGAGGAGGTCGAGCTGCTGCACCGGCTCGTCGAAGAGAAGCACGGACGGCTCCTGCGCCAGCGCCTGGGCGATCAGGGCCCGGCGGAACTCGCCGCCGCTGATCTCGTCGATCGGGCGGTCGGCGATCGGACGAAGCCCCAGCTCGTCGAGCGCGCGGTCCACGGCCGCCCGGTCGGCGGAGGAGGGCCCGCCGAAGAACGACTCCCGCGCGAAGCGTCCGAGTCCCACGAAGTACGCGATGCTCACGGGGAACACCACGTGGCACGCCTGCGGGACGACGCCGACGTCCCGGGCCAGCTCTCGCGAGGAGAGCTCGGAGACGTCCCGTCCCCGCAGGCGGATCGCGCCGCGGTCCGGGCGGAGCGCCCGGTAGAGGCAGCGGAGCAGCGTGGACTTCCCGCCGCCGTTCGGACCGACGAGGCCGACGAGCCGGCCCTCGGGGAGCTCGAGGGACACGTCCTCGAGCACGGGCGTAGCGCCGTACGCGAAGGAGACGTGCTCGGCGGCGAGCATCAGGAGCTCCTCCGGGCCCGCAGCGAGCGCATGAGGACGAGGAATGCGGGAACGCCGAAGAGCGACGTCACGACCGAGAGCGGGATCTCCTGCGGCGGCAGCGCCGTCCTCGCGACGCTGTCCGTCGCCAGGACGAGCAACGACCCGAGGAAGGCGCTCGCCGGCAGCAGCACCGCGTGGCCCGGGCCCACGAGGCGGCGGGCCGCGTGCGGGACGATCAGCCCGACGAAGGCCAGCACGCCCGCCGTGCACACCGCGAGACTCGCGAGAAGGCACGCGAGGAGGAGGGCGAGCGTCCCGGTGCGGCGCACGGAGACGCCCAGGCGCTGGGCGTCCTCCTGACCGAGCGCCAGGAGGTCGAGGCGTCGCGCGAGGAACATCGTGGCGACCACGGCGATCACGGTGAGCGGCGCGAGGAACCGGAGCGACACCCACGCGGCGTCCCAGAGACCGCCCTGCACCCAGAGCGCCATCCGTGCGAGGACGCCGCGGTCGTGGGCGAGGAAGCGCAGCAGCCCCTGCAGGGCGAAGAAGAAGAGGCTCACGCTGATACCGGTCAGCACGACGGACTCGGTGGGGAGGCTCTGCCGGCTCCTCGCGAGGCTCAGCACGAGCCACGCCGCGAACACGGACATCCCGAAGGCGATCGCGAGCATCGGCATGTACGGCCAGCCGAGGAGGATCGCCAGGAGGGCGCCGAACCCCGCGGCCTGCGCCGCGCCGATCACGAACGGGCTGGCGAGCGGGTTTCGCAGGAGCGCCTGGAGCATGCACCCGGACGCGCCGAGCGCGGCGCCCGCGGTGATCGCTCCGACGGCGCGCGGCAGCCGCATGTCCACGACCAGCATGAAGTCGGGGGCCGCGCTGTGACCCGGGAGGCCCACGAGGTCCCCGAGCGCCCGGACGACCGCGTGCGCGGGGACGGGCACCACGCCGAGGAAGAGCGTGGCGAGCCCCGCCAGGACGGTGAGGACCGCACCGACGAGGACGAGGAGCAGGGCTCGGCAGGACGACGCGCGCAGCTCGACCTCGCTGAGGGCTAGTGCGGCCCGGCCTCGGAGCCGAGCTCGGGGTGCAGCCACGGGAGGAAGTACGTCTTGCATGCCTCGATGCACTGCGGGCAGCCGAGCGTCACCTCCTGGTGGTCGAACGGCACCTGGTAGAACCGACCCTCGCGGACCGCGCGGAGGTCCTTCCAACCAGGCCGCTTCAGGACCTCCTCCTTCGGGTCGGCGAACGGTCCGAGGATGATCACGTCCGGGTCCGCCGCGAAGATGGCCTCCTGGGTCAGGCGGACGGACGACTTGTCCACGGCGCCGGCGATGTTCGTGCCGCCGGCGAGCGTGATCATGTCGTCCACGATGTTGTTCGACCCGTACGTCCAGCCGAGGCCGCTCCGCTCGAGGTAGGTCTTCGTTCGCGGGAGGCCCGCGGTCTTCGCCCGAAGCGCCGCCTCCTCGGCCTCCATCCCCGTGAGGATCCGCTCGGCGCGGTCCGACGCCCCGATCAGGGCGCCCAGGTCGCGCACGAAGCCCGGCAGGTTTTGGAGCGTCGTGTACGCCGGCGACCACAGGACGCGAAGCCCCTTGCCGTCGAGGGCCTGCCGGAGGTCGGGGCGGGCGACCACGGCGTCGGGGTGGAGGGCGAGGATCGACTCCAGGTTGATCGGTGCGAGCTTTCCCGGGTGGTCGTCGTTGCGGATCCGGAGGACGCCATCCGGGCCGTGGACCGGGCAGTCCTCCTCGACGGCGACGACGCGGTCGAGGGCGTCGAGCGCCTCGAGGGTCATCGACGCGGTGCACGTGAGCGAGACGATGCGCTGCGCCGGCGCAGCGCCGTCGATCGGGGGCGCCCGGTCGTCGGTGCGGCCCCCGCACGCCGAGAGCAGGAGGAGCAGGAGCCCGCCGAGCGGGGTCGGACGGAATCGACGGCTCCGGGGTCGGGCGGGGGGGACGGAGGGCATCTACGACTCGCGGGGTCGGGGCGAGGGCCCGACGCGGTCCCGCGAGGATCGTACGCGAAGGCGGTCGGAGCCCCCGGCGGATCGGGTGCAATCGATGTGCCGACGTGCGCGAGCCGGGAAGCGCCCGGGGGCGTCTCGTCGGGCGGCGCGCGCGTGGCGTGACCGCTACGGTCGGCGGCCCCCGTCCGCGGCCGAGCGACGCCCCTGGATGACGCTTTCGCGCGCGTCGCACCGGGTCCGGACGGGCGACGCGCGACGGGTCGGTGCACAAAGACGCGGGTAGGATGCCCCGCCGCAGAGCCTCTGCGAGGGCTCCGCCGGCTCCGGCCGGCAGAGGTCGTGCCCGGCTTCGCCGCTCCCGCGCGGCGTGTCCCTCCGTGCGACACGCTTCTCCGGCGCGGCTCGGCGCCGGACGGCCTCGCCCGGCCGTGGGCGCGCGCGGCCCCCGGCCCGGGCTGTGCGAGGAGGTCCGACGATGGGCGAGGCGACCGAGCGGCGCGTGCTGGGCGAGGTGGACGCGGGCTACTCGGAGGGCGAGCGCCAGGAGATGCGGCTCCTCGGGATCCTCGACGACGCCGGTCGGATCGTCGCGCTCCCGCCGGGTCGCGCCCAGGTGGCGCGCTCGGTCATCACGTCTCACGACGTGCTGAACGAGGCGTACTGCTACGACCTTCCCTCGTCGTTCACGCGCGGCCTCGCCGTCTCGATCGAGGCGGGACAGCGGATCCTCTGGATCTCGGGCACCGCGAGCATCGACTCGGAGGGCACGACCGTCTACGTCGGCGACCTGCGGGCGCAGGCGTGGCGGACCTTCCGCAACATCACCCGGCTCCTCGCGTCCGAGGGCGCCACCTGGCACGACATCGTGCGCACCACCTGCTACCTCCGGGACATCGAGCGGGACTACGACGAGTTCAACCGCGTCCGCACGCTCTTCTACGCCGCCGCGGGTCTCGACCCGCTGCCCGCGTCCACGGGCATCCAGGCCCGGCTCTGCCGGAGCGACCTCCTGATCGAGATCGAGGCCTTCGCGATCGTCCGGGCGTGAGCGCGCCGCGCCCGGCCGCGTTCGCGTTCGGGCTGCTCGCGGTCCTGGCGGTCCTGATCGGGCCGCTCTACGCCCTGCTCGCGCCCCTCGACGCGGCGATCGGCGCGTCTCTCGCGACGAGCGCCGCGACCGCCGCGCTCTGGCTCGTCGTGCGGCTCCGGGGCGGCCGCGTGCCGCGCCTTCTGCTCGCCGTCGCGCTGGGCGTCGGCATCGGCGTCCACTACGGGGCCACCGGGTCGGTGATCCGGACCCTCGGCCGGCCGTCCGCCGACGCGTCCCTCGCCGCGGCCGACGCGCGGCTCCTCTCCGGGGTGCTGCCGCACGGCGAGGTCGCCGTCGCAGTGGACCGCTCGCCGGTCGTGGGGCCGGAGACGCCGCTCGGCCGGGGCCTCGCCGAGGTGCTGCAGCTCGCCTACGTCTCCTACTACGCCTGGGGCGCCGGGCTCCTCTTCCTCCTCCTCTCGCGCGCGTGGCGGGGCGTGGTGGGGTGGGCGACGGTCGAGGCGTACCTCGTGGCCTGGGTCGGCACGTATCTCGTGAACTACGGGCTCTACTGCCTGGTCCCCGCGGTCGGGCCCTGGCAGGCCTTCCCGGGCTGGTTCGCGCATCCGGTACGCGGCTACGTCGCGACCGGGGCCCTCCGCTCGTTCGTGGCGGACCACCAGGTGACGCCCGACTGCTTCCCGAGCGGGCACACGGCCCTCTCGTGGGTCGTCGCGATCACGGCCCTCCGGCTCGCGCCGCGGTACGGCCGCGTCGCCACCGTCGCCGCGTGCGCGATCACGGTCGCGACGCTCTGGCTCCGTTACCACTACGCGGCGGACCTCCTGGCGGCGGTCCCGCTGGCGCTCCTCGGGCTCGCGTGGGGGGGCTTCCTCGTGCCGTCGAGGGCGAAGCAGCCCCGAGACCCCCGTTTCAGCTCCCGCTGAACTGGATGCCGTCGAACACGAGCGTCGGCGTGCGGCAGGTGGACCAGGGGATGGGGTCGTTCCCCACCCGCACGAGCCGGTCGAGCAGCTCGACGTAGGTGCCCGTCACGTTCATCTCGGAGATCGGTTCGGTCCTCGCGCCGCCGCGGACGCGGTGCCCCCGCACGCCGAACGAGAAGTCGCCGGTGGTCAAGTTCGCGTTCCCGCCGAGCCAGGACGTCACGAGGATGCCGTCGTCCACGCGGGCGAGGAGCGTCTCCAGGTCCGCGTCGCCGAGGCGGAAGACGAGGTTCGAAGGGGACCCCGTGGTGGGGTTCCAGCCGAGCTTCCTCCCGTAGTACGTGTCCACCAGGAACGCCGTCAGCACGCCGTCCTCTACGAGCGGGAGCCGCTTCGCGCTGATGCCCTCGCCGTCGAACGTCCGCGAGCCGAGGCCGCGCGGGACCAGCGGGTCGTCCGTCATGCACAGGACCGGCGAGGCGATGCGCGCCCCCCGGCGCTCGGCGAGGAAGGAGCGCCGCTGCTGCACGGCGCCCGCCGTCAGCGCGCCGACGAGGCGGCCCACGAGCGCCGGCCCGGCCTCGGGGTGGACGACCATCGTGGTCTTCCGGCTGTCCACCTTGCGGGCGCCCCGGTGCGCGAGCGCCCGGTCGAGCGCCTCCCGGCCCACGGCCTCCGGCGCGGGGAGGCCCTCGAGGTGGGTCCCGCCGACGTAGCGATGCGCTTCGGGACGCTTCGTCTCCCCGTCGCGGATCGTCACGACGGCGCCGTAGAAGACCGCCGTGCTCTCCTCCGTTCCCTCGAACCCGTTCGTGGTGGCGCGGGCGAGCGCCTCGTGCGCGTCCGCCACGCTCGCGGTGGCGGAGATCACGCTCGGGTCGCCGCGCGCCGCGTCGGCGAGCGCGCGACACCAGCCGGCGCGCGTGTCGCGATCGAGCTCCGCGAGCGAGGGATCGACCAGGTCGAGCTCCGCCGGGGGACGGTCCGCGTAGAGGGCGGGGTCCGGGATGCGCCGGTGCGGGTCGGCCTCGAGCTGGCGCGTGAGCGCGACGGCCTCGGCGACGAACGCGCGGAGACGCTCGGGGTCGAGGTCGTGCGTGACGTGCGTCGAGTAGCGGCCGTCCACGTACAGCGAGATCGAAAGCGCGCGGCTGCGGTCCTCTTGCACCTTCTCGAGGCGCTCGTCCCGCCACTCGAACTCGGTGCCGCGCCGGCGCGTGACCGTGCACGCGGCGTCCTCGGCGCCCGCGGCCTTCGCCAGGTCGAGACCGCGCCACGCTTCCGCGAGGAGCGCCGCGGCGGTCTCCTTCTCGTCCAGCGCCCGTTCAGGCATCCTCGCCTCCCACGGTCAGGCGCGAGACCAGCGCGGTGGGCATACCCTGCGACACCGGCACGCCCTGGCCGTTCTTGCCGCAGGTCCAGCCGCCCGTGTCGAGCTCGAGGTCGTTCCCGACCATCGTGATGTTCTCGAGCGCCTCGGGACCGTTCCCGATGATGTTCACGTCCTTGATCGGCGCGGTGATGCGGCCCTTCTCGACGAGCCAGCCGTTCTTGATGTAGAAGGTGAAGTCGCCCGCGCCGATCTGCACCTCGCCGTTCGTGAAGGTCTCGGCGACGATGCCGCGGTCCACCGACGCCACGATCTCCTCGCGCGAGTGCGGTCCCGGACGCATGTACGTGCACCGCATCCGCGGCATCGGCGCGTGGCGGAACGACTCGCGGCGTCCGGAGCCCGTCGAGGCGACGCCGTAGTGCCGCGCGCTGATTCGGTCGTGGAGGTACGAACGCAGCACGCCGCGGTCCACGAGCACCGTCTCCTCGACCTCCTGGCCCTCGTCGTCGACGTTCAGGGCGCCGCGCTGGCCCTCCAGCACGCCGCTGTCCACGATCGTCACGTCGTCCCCGGCGACCCGTCGTCCCACGAGCGTCGAGTAGATCGACACGCCCTTCCGGTTGAAGTCGGCCTCCATGCCGTGCCCGATCGCCTCGTGGAGCAGGATCCCCGACGCCCCGGCCGCGAGCACGACGGGCATCTCGCCCGCGGGCGGTCGCTGCGCCTCGAAGAGGATCATCGTGCGGTCCACGGCGCGCCGGCAGAGGTCGGAGATGCGGTCGTCGGTGTACCAGTCGAGGCCCCGGCGCCCCGCCAGGTTGGCCATGTTCGTCTGGGTCTCGCCCTTGCGGGTCGCGGTCACCTGGCAGGCCACACGCGACATGGGCCGCCGGTCGGCGTGGATCGTCCCCTCGGACGTCGCGACGAGCACCCGGCTGTCGCCGTCGCGCCACGAGACGCTCACCTTCTCGATCGCGGGGTCGAGGCTCCGGGCGAGCGCCTCCGCGCGACGGAGAAGCGGGAGCTTCTGCTCCACGCCCACCTCGTCCCAGGGCGGGACGACGGGGTAGAGGTCGCGAGTCGCCCGCCGGGCGAACCCCTGCGGCGGCGTCGATCCGCCCCCCTCCGCGATGGCGGCCGCGACGCGCGCCGCGCGGATCATCGACGCCAGGTCGAGGTCCTCGCTGTACGCGTAGCCCGTCTGGTCGCCCACCAGCACGCGGATCCCCACGCCGCGGTCCACCGCCGACATCGCCCGGCTGACGATCTCGTCCTCGAGCGCGAGCGCGTGGTAGCGGTCGTGCTCGAAGTAGAGGTCCGCGTAGTCGGCGCCGCGCGACATCGCCTCGGCGAGCACACGCTGGACGTCCTGTTCGTCCACGGTGAAGAACGCGAGGTCCGGCAGCTCAGACCTCGTGGCGACGGCGACGGGTTCGTTCATGCCGTGGAGGATCCCTGCCGCGGGACTCGGCGCGAGCTCTTCCCGAGAGCCGGCGACCGGGGGCGCGGCGGCCGAAGCGCTTCCCGGGGGGCCCATCATGTCGGACGTCGAGGGGCGTGCGCCCGACCCGGCACGTCCCGCGACGGCCGGCCTCTCTACCGGCCCGACGATCGCCCGCACCAAGGACGCGCGCCGTGGTGGGGCCCGGGAGGGGGCCCGGGCGGTCGGCCCGCCCCGCGATCCCGGGCCGGGCCCGTTCGCGCCTCCGACGGCCGTCGGCCCGCGCGCGAGGACGGGGTCGCGTCCCGGCGCCCGCCCGCGCGTTCGGTGGCGTCGCGAGGTCGCGCCCGCGCGGAGTCCTCGGCGACGCGTGGGGGCGCGCGCGCCGGGCCCTCGGGGGCGGCGGCTTGACCTCCGGTCGCGCTCTCGGGACAGTCCGCGGTCGGAGGTGGGATGGAGATCCGCCCCGGCCTTCGCATCGACAACCTGGTGGTCGAGGAGCTCCTCGGCGCGGGCGCGTTCGCGGAGGTGTGGCGCGCGTGGGACCCGGGGTTCGAGCGCCGGGTCGCGCTGAAGGCCTTCCACGCCCACGTCCTCTCGGACCTCGGCGTCGATCGCGAGCACCTGCGCCGGGAGGCGCGGATCGTCGGCGGCATCGCGAATCCACACGTGGTGACGCTCTACCGCGACCACGAGCCCGAGCCCGGCGCCTACATGCTCGAGATGGAGTACGTGGACGGGGGGACGCTCGAGCAACGGCTCGTCGCGGGCGCGATGAGCCGCGAGGAGACGCTTCGCGTCCTGGGAGGCGTGCTCGAGGGGCTCGACGCGGCCCACCGCCAGGGCGTGTCCCATGGGGACGTGAAGCCCGAGAACGTCCTGCTCGGCCGCGAGGGCGAGGTCAAGATCACCGACTTCGGGCTCGGCATGCGCCTCGGCGATGCGAGCCTCATGCGAAGCACCGGCGGGATCCGGGGCACGCCGCTCTACATGGCGCCCGAGGTGCTCCGCGCCGAGCGCCACGCCGTGGCGTCGGACCTGTGGGCGGTCGGCGTGGTCCTCTACCGGATGATCACCCACGCCTTCCCCTTCGCCGCCGAGGACGTGCAGGCGCTGTTCTACGCCGTCCAGCACGTCGAGCCGCGTCTGCCGCCGCCCGGCGTGCCCACGGAGCTCGTCACGCTCGCGATGCGCTGCCTGTCGAAACAGCCGGAGGGCCGTCCCGCCTCGTGCCGCGAGATCCTCGACTGGCTCGGCTCGCTCGGCGCACTCGGCGCTCCCGTGCTGCGCCCCGGCCCCGCGGGGGACGAGGTGCGCACGTCGAGCCCCCTGCTCGATCGTCGCGCGGAGATGGGGCGACTCGAGGACGTGGCCGCGTCGGTCGCCGGCGGACAGGGCCGCGTGGCCCTGGTCACGGGGGAGGGCGGCATCGGGAAGTCGCGCCTCCTGGAAGAGCTCCGGCTCCGGACCGAGGCGCGCGGGTTTCGCTGGCTCCTCGCCCGCGTCGCGCCCGTCGGAGGTCTCTGGCCGGCGCTGCTCGAGGCGGGCCGCGCCGCCGTCGGCGACGACGGCGCGTCGGGCCGCGTCCCGCTCACCACCGCCCGGTTCGGGCCCGCGGCCGGCGGGTGGGAGCGACTGCTTCGGGCGGAGACCCCGAAGCCCGACGACGACGCGCGTCAGCTCCCGTGGCTGTTCGAGCAGCTCGCGATGGGCCTCGCGCGCGATCGTCCGCTCGGACTGATCGTCGAGGACGTGCGGAACGCGGAGGCGGAGGACTTCCAGCTCCTGAAGGCGGTGGCGTCGCGTCTCGCCGAGAGCCCGGTCCTGATCGTCGTCGCCCTGCGTACCTACGACGCCGACGACCCGGAGCGGCAGGCGCGAATCGACGGCGCCGTCGCCAGCCTCGCGACCCTCCCGCACGTGGTGCGTCTGGAGCTCGGCCCCCTGCCGCGCGAGGCCGTGCTCGACCTGCTCCAGCGCGAGGCGAAGGGACGGGCGATCGCCGCGGAGGTCGTCGACCGCGTGCTCGAGCGCTCGGGAGGGAACCCGCTCTACGCGCTCGAGCTCGAGCGGCACCTTTGCGCGACCGGGGAGGTCGAGGTGACGGAGGACCGCGTGGGACCCGGCCCCGGCTGGGGACGGGGCGACCTCCCGCCCCGCCTGGAGGACGTGGTCCGGCGCCGGCTCGCCGCGCTCTCGGCCGACGAACGGAGCACGCTCGAGGCGGCCGCGGTGGACGGGCTCCGGTTCGACGGCGAGGCGCTCGCCGCGGTGCTCGAGGAGGACCTGCTCCGGGTGCTGCGCACGCTGCAGCGCCTCTACCGACCCCACGGCATCGTCGTTCCGCTGCCGCGGGGCTACCGTTTCGCGCAGAGCCTCTTCCAGGAGGTGATCTACGGGGACATCGGAGCCGACCTTCGTCGGGCCATGCACCGGCGCCTCGCCGCGCACCTCGCGTCCCGGGCGGACGGCGCCTCCGTGGACCCGGAGCGCATGGGACTCCACTGGGAGCGCGCCGGAGAGCCCGGCGAGGCGGCGCCCTACCTCGCCCGGGCGGCGCAGGGCGCCGCCTCGCGGCAGCAGTACCTCCGAGCGCTCGACCTCGCGCGCCGGGCCGGGCTCCATCCCGGTCCGATCGGCGACGCCGAGGCGCAGGGCGAGGCCGGCCTCCTGTTCGCGCTCGCCGGGAGCCTCTCGGACCTCGGGCGTCACGACGAGGCCCGCGCGCTCGTCGATCGCGTCGGCGCCGCCGCGCGCGCGCTCGCGGACCGCGCGCTGGAGGACCGCGCGACGGTGTGGGGCTACGACCTCGAGCTCCACGCGCGAGGGTCGCGCGAGATCGACTGCGCCCGTCTCGTGACCGCGGCCCGCCGGCTCCCGGCCGGGAGCGACCGCGTCCGCGGTCTCTACGTCGCTTCCCGGTGCGCACTGTTCCGCGGCGACAACCCCGCGGCGCGCGCGCTCCTCGAGGAGGCCCGGGAGATCTGCGACGCGCTGGGGCTCGGCGCGCTCGCCGCGACCGTCCGTCACGCGCTCGGTCAGGTCGCGGAGGAGGAGGGCCACGACGAGGAGGCGGAGCAGCTCTACGGCGAGTCGATCGGCATGTCGGAGGCGAGCGGGAAGACCGTGAACGCCGCGGTGAGCCGCGTGTTCCAGGCCGTACTCCGCATGGGCCGGCGCGTGGACGCCGACCTGCTCAGCTCCCTCGAGCGCGCGGTTCACACGCTCGCGCTGTCGGGCTCGGCGCAGCTCGCGGCGCACGCGGGCCTCTACCTCGCGCGCGCCCACTACGGCGGGGGCGACATCGGCGCCGCCGAGCGGCGGGTGGCGAAGACCCTGCGCGTGCTGGGGGACGAGGTGGGCGCGTCGTCTCGCTTCGAGGCGCTGGAGCTCTCGACGCTCCTGGCGACCGTCCGTGGGGATCTGGACCGCGCGCGGGAGACCCTCGTGGCGGCGCGCGCCGCGGCGGAGGCGGCGGGGGCGGAAGACTTCCTCGTGGACCTCTCGCTCTCCGAGATGCGGATCCGGGCGTTCCTCGGCGACGACGCGGGCGCGCACGGCGCCGCCGAGGACGCCCTCCGGCGCGCCGCCACCTTCGGGGCAGGCGTCGCGGCGCGCGTGGCGCCCCAGATCGCCGAGGCGTACCTGTTCGGGCTGCCCGCCGCGGCGCTCGACGACGCCGAACGGTGCCTCGCGCGTCTCGGCGACGCGCCGGCCCTCGCGCCCGCGCGCACGGTCGTCGACGGCGCGCGGGCCTTCGCGTGCGTGGACGGCGACGTGGAGCGGCTCCGCGCGGGCGCGCGGGCGCTCGTGCGGCCCTCGAAGGACTACCGCCGCGCGGAGCTCGACCTCCTCGCGACCTGGTGGACGCTCGAGGCCCGCCGGAGGGAGCAGGGGGTTCTCGCGAACGATCTGGAGCTCGGCGACGCGACCGAGCGGGCGAGACGTCTCGGCCACGTCTGGATCGAGGCGGCGCTCGCGCGCCTCGCGGACGTCGTGGCGGCGACGCCGCGGAAGGTCCCCCTGCCGATCGAACGCGTCGCGTCGGCGCTCGCCTCGTCGAACGAGCAGGACTCCCTCCTCGCGGCGTGGCGCGTCGGACGGGGCGCGAGGCCCTTCGCGGTCGCGGGCGCCTGACGAGACGGGCGATCGGCCGGGCCGCGTCGTCGATCGTGCGTCGGCGGCCGAGGTCCGACGTCGCCGCCGCCACAGGACGACGCGAGGCGACGAGCCGCGGCGGTCAGTGACCGTGGCCCAGGTGCATGATGCACTGTACCCAGTCGCCGTCGCCGGCCGCCGTGAGGGCCTGCTTGATCTCGTCGCAGTGCTGGTCGGGCGTCAGCTTCGGCACCGGGTCGTTGTTCGTGGCGCACTTCGCCACCAACCGGCAGACGTCGTCGTAGTCCTTCTGCGCGAGGGTTCCGGCGTCGTGCGCGAGCTCCGCCAGCTTGTAGATCCCGGCGAGACCGGCGATCGCGGGCTGGCCGGTGTTCGCGCAGCTCTCGCAGGGCCACGGCGAGCTGACCGGCGGCGGCGGCTCTCCCCCCGATCCCCAGATCAGCGCGCCGAGCCCGAGCCCGACCCCGAAGCCGAGCAGCACGACGAGGACCCAGATCCAGTAGTTGGCGACGATCCCCCCGCCGTCCTTGTCGTCGTTCCCCATCGTGAGCCTCCCTCGCGGCGCCCGAGGACGCCCATCCCCCGAGGCGGTGTCCCCTCCGCGTGCGGGGAGGCTACGGCGTGGGCTCTCGAAGGGTCAAGCCGGAAGTCCCGGATCGTTCTCCGAGAGCGCCCGGAGGCGCTCGACGGTGTCCTCCAGGCGTCGGAGGCGCGTCTGCAGCTCGTCGAGCCGCTTCTCGGTCTCGGGGGCACGCGGCTCCTGGTCGCCGCGGAGGCCCTGGATCGCCCGCTCGACCATCACCCGCACCTGGTCCGATTCCGAGGACGCGAAGGCCTCGAGCGCCGGGAGCACGCTTCTCTCGCCGAGCGCCTTGAGGCCCTGGACCGCCGCGTGGCGCACGCGGACCACGGGGTCTCGGAGACGTTCGACGAGGACGTCGGCGACGCGCGCGCGGGCCGCGCGCGGCAGGTACCGCGCGAGCTGGCCCGCCGCGAGCGCCGCGAACGGTCGTGCGCGGTCCGGGCTGCCGCCGGGGACCGCGGCCGCGAGCAGCGTGTCGAGCGCGTCCTCGCTCCGGGTCGCCGCCAGCGCGCGAAACGCGCCGGACTGCTCGAAGCCGTACCGGTCGGGCACGCGGGCGCTCTCGAGGAGACGCGCGAGGGGCGCGTCGCCGCGTTGGCGGCCGAGCGCCTCGTACGCCGCGCCGCGCGCGCGGTACAGGTCGAGCCCCCCGTCGAGGCGCGCCTCGAGCGCCTCGCGGATCTCGGGCGCGCGCATCCGCCCGGCGTGGGCGAAGAGCCGCTCGAGCACGCGCGGGTCCTGCTCCGTCTCGACCGCGCGCGCCAGCGCCACGACGGCGGCCCCGGTCTCGGTCTTCGCGAGCGCCTCGGCCATCTGCTCGCGGACGCCCCAGAACGGCTCGGACGCGTACGCGCGCCCCACCGCCTCGACGTTCGGTCGCTTCCCGGAGCGGCACAGCTCCTGCGCCGCGAGGACCCGACCCACGACGTCGGGCGCGGACGCGAGCTGCCGGCGGAGGAGGTCGTCGCCCGGCGCGAGCTCGAGCGCCATCGGCACGCGCGCGTCGGGGTCCACGCGGACCTGCTCCGGCGCGCCGGGGACGGGGATCACCACGACCTGTTTGGCGCGCGAGAGTCGGACCTCGCGGGCGTGCGCCGTCCCCGCGACCACGACCTGGACGTCGAAGCGAAGGTCGAAGAGGCCGACCCCCTCTTTCTCGTCCACCTGCGTCTGCTCGAGGGTGATCGTCGCCTCGCCGCGTCGCGGGTCGTACGCGTAGCCCGCCTTGACCTTGGGGTAGCCCTTACCTAGCAGCCACTGGTCGAAGAACCGAACGAGCGACCGGCCGCTCGCGGCCTCCATGGCGCGCCGGAAGTCGTCGGTCTCGACCGTGCCGAACGCGTGCTCATCGAGGTAGCGCGAGACGCCTCGGAAGAACGCCTCGTCCCCGAGCTCCGTGCGGAGCAGGTGGAGCCGCGCCGCGCCCCCCGGGTAGAGGTGGCGGTCGTACATCTGCCACGAGTGGTTGAACGTCCGCGTGACGATCGGGCGCCGGTAGCCCTCGTCGGCCTCCGTGCGGTACGCGAGGAAGCCGGCCCAGCGGTGGTACAGCGCCTCGTCTTCGCCGTGGACGTCCTCGAGCCAGAGGCTCTCGGTGTACGTCGCCCAGCTCTCCTTCAGCCACGCGTGCGCGTAGTCGCGGCATACGACCATGTCGCCGAAGTAGGAGTGCGCCATCTCGTGCACGTTGATGACGTCCACGAGCGGCTTCCACTCGCGCGCCAGCCGCTCGTCGAGGACGAACTGGTCGTCCCACGACACCAGCGAGACGTTCTCCATCGCGCCGCCGAAGGCGGGAAGCGCGAACTGGTAGTACTTCGGGAACGGGAACGGGTGACCCAGGCGCTTCGTCATCCACGCCAGGATCTCCTTCGTCCGGCCGAAGGAGCGCTGGAGGTCCGCGGACGAGAACGCGCGGCTCGTGAAGTACGCGACCGGACGTCCCTCGAACGCGCCGTCGTCGAAGCGGACGAAGTCGCCGAGCGCGAAGCACGTGAGATAGGACGGACACGGCTGCTCGAGCCGCCAGTGCGCCGTCTTCGTCCCGTCGTCGTGCGCCTTCTCGCCGACGAGACGGCCCGGGCCGAGGATCGTGAAC
Organism: uncultured Planctomycetota bacterium; assembly: GCA_963752285.1. Lineage (GTDB taxonomy): Bacteria > Planctomycetota > PLA2 > PLA2 > JAEUHO01 > CAVVXN01. Next base: position 1,549,535 of record CAVVXN010000005.1, on the reverse strand, counting down.
CGTGCGTCCGCGCGGAGCCGCACGTCGAGGGTCGGCCGCACGTGGGGGAGGTCCACCGTCGGGAGCCAGTACCGGGCGCGCTCGGTCTCGTGGTCGGTGGCCGCCCAGCCGAGGTCGCCCTGTGCCGCGGCGCCCGGACGCCCGAAGAAGAGCCCCGTCGTCGGGTCCTCGACGCGATAGCGGATCTCGAGGCGCCGCTCCTCGCCCTCGGGCACGTCCTCGGCCCAGTCCACCTCGATCGTCCGGCCGTCGTATCGCCACGAGAGCGCGTGCTCGTCGAGGTCCCGGACCGCGACGTCCGCGAACGAGACCGCGTCGAGCCGGAGCCGGTGAGCCCGCACGCTTCGCGAGCGGATCGTGTGGGTGACCGACCCCTCGAGCCGCCGGGTGGGCACGTCCACCCGGAGGTCCATCGCGAGGTGCACCGGCTCGAGGAGCAGGTCCGGCGGGTAGTGGGGCTCGGCGCCGGGGAGCGTGAACTCTCCTCCGCGCCCCGCGCGCTCGCAGGTGCTCATCGTCGGTCGCCTCCTCCCGAGGGAAGCGGACGTTGTACGACGGACGGGGGCGCCGGGGCCCCGCGGCGCGGGTCGCCGAGGCTTCCCGCGTGCGCGGCGAGGGGCGCGGCTATCGTGACGCCCCCCGGTCCGGGTCGGACCGGACGGTCACGAGAGGCCGCATGTGGGGGCGTCGTTCGAGAGAGGCCCGGCACCGAGTCGTCTGGGAGCTCGGCCCCGTCGAGCGCCGGCGCGAGGACGGCCTCGAGCGCGTCGGCGTGACGGTGGGCGGGCGGCCCATCCGGTTCGAGTCGAAGGACGCCTCCTTCACGCGCTCCACCGAGGCGTTCGCGGGCCTTCTCCTCCTTCCCGCGCTCGACGCCGGCGCCCACATCCGCGTGGTCGCGCCGCTCGACGCCACGTGGGTGCTCGGCACCCGGACGCTCACGGGCATCTACGCCGAGTGGTGGGGCTATCCCGCCGTCTGGCCCGTCGACATGGCGGACGTCCGACGGGACGACGCCGTTCCGGCGCCCGGCCACGGCCTCTGGTTCACGGCCGGCGTCGACTCGTTCTTCGCGCTGCTCTCCGCGTCGTCCCGCTACGACCACCTCGTGTCGGCGCACGGCTACGACCTCCCCCTCGGCGGCTCGCCCCGGGCCGCGGCGTGGGAGCGCTCGCTCCGCGAGGTCGCGCGCGACACGGGGAAGCGGGCCGTCGTCGTGCGCTCCGACCTCCGTCGTCACCCGTACTTCTCCTCGGTCCCCTGGGAGCGGAGCCACGGCGCCGCCCTCGCGGCCGTCGGCCACCTGCTCTCGTCGCGGCTCGGCGCGTTCTCGATCCCGTCGTCTCGACGGAAGGACCGCGAGGAGGCGTGGGGCACGCACCCGTCCACCGACGAGCTGTGGTCCACGCACCGCGTCCGGATCCAGCACGAGGACGCCGGCCTGCCGCGTCGCGACCGCGTGCTCCGGATCGCCCACTACGCGCCGGCGCAGCGACACCTCTCGGTCTGCCGCGCCGCGCGCGGCGAGCGTCCCAACTGCAGCGCGTGCGCCGAGTGCCTGCGCACGATGACCGCGCTCGCCGCCGCGGGCGAGCTTCGCCGGTTCGAGACCTTCGATCGGGACGCGGACCTTCCGCGCGCCGTGAGCCGGCTCGCGCACGTCCCCGCGCGCGAGATCCCCCTCTGGGACGACCTCCTCGATCTCGACCTCGCCCCGTCCCTCGCGCGCGCGGTCGAGGCGCTCGTCCGGCGGAGCCGCCCGCGCGGGTGGCGGCGCTGGTTCGGGTCGCCGCGGCCCCCCGTGTGAGCCCCCGACCCGACCCGGCCCGGCTATCCCGACGGCGGGCGGGGCGGGACCTCCGGGAGGTCGAGCAGCGCGCCGGGGCGGTCCACGAGGTGGCGCGCGCCCGAGGCGAGGAGCTCGCCGGCGTCCCGGAAGCCCCAGAGCGCGCCGACGGGCACCATCCCGGCCGACACGGCCGTGCGCATGTCGGTGCTCGTGTCGCCGACGTAGAGGACCCGCCCGGGCGGCACGCCGAGGCCGCGCGCGATCTCGGTCGCCGCGGCCGGGTCGGGCTTGAGCGGCCGATCGGCCCGCGCGCCCACGACGGCCTCGAAGCCGGTCCCCGGGAGAAACGTCTCCACGCAGAGGTGCGTGAAGTCGTCCGGCTTGTTCGAGAGGACGGCGAGGCGGAGCCCGCGCCCGCGAAGCTGTGCGAGGGCGGAGGTCGCCCCCTCGTAGGGCCGCGTGTGGTCCCGCCAGCGCCGTCCGTAGGCCGCGCGCATCTCCGCGAGCCGCGTCTCGACCTCGTCCGGGCCGCGCGCCCCCGCAGGAAGGGCCCGCCGGACGAGCTCTCGGATGCCGTCCCCGACGAGGTGCCGGTAGGCGTCCACGGGCCGGGTCGGGTGGCCCGCCCGCTCGAGGACCTCGTTCACCGCGAGCGCGAGGTCGAGCAGGGTGTCGAGGAGGGTCCCGTCGAGGTCGAACAGGACCGCGCGGGCGGGGGCCATCCGCGGATCCTACGCCGGGGGCGAAACGGGGCCCTCCCTCGTGCGGATCGGATCCCTAACCCGTTCCCGAGTCTCGGCTTACACAATTCTCAAGATTCGGTTCAGATGCAGGGGACACGCGTCGATAGGTGTCTGTCGGCCCGCCGGGCCGACGGGTGGTGGCGGCCGGGCAGGGCGCGGCCGGGGCGGGGCCTGACCGGCCGCCCGGAGCTTCCCATGGCTCGCATCCTGATCGTCGAGGACGACGAGGCGCTCTCGAGGCTCCTGTCCGAGGCGCTCGAGAGCTGGGGGTACGACGTCGACGCCGTCGGCGACGGCACCGACGGTTACGAGCGCGTGTACCTCGCGCCGGCCGGTTACGACGTGGTGCTGCTCGACCTCGAGCTCCCACGCATGCCGGGGCCGACCTTCCTCCGCAACGCCGCCGGCCAGCTCCGGGAGCGCACGCCGGTCGTGATCATGACGGGCGAGCAGCGCATGCTCGACGCGCTCGGCGAGACCCGGAGGTGGGCGTTCGGCGTCCTCAAGAAGCCGTTCGAGCTCCAGCACATGCGCGAGATGGTCGAGCACGCGTTGAAGCAGCGCGCCGTCTACGTGACGGCGCGCCGACAGGCGGAGCGCATCCAGGAGCTCGAGACGCGCGTCCGTGACCTCGTGACGCAGAACCAGGCGCTCTTCGAGGAGGCCCGGCTCGACGCCCTGACGCGGCTGCCCAACCGCCGCCGTCTCCAGGAGGACCTCGGCCGGCTCCGCGCGAACGCCGAGCGGTACGCGCGCCCCTTCGCGTTCGCCCTCTTCGACGTGGACGACTTCCGCCGCTACAACTCGAAGTGCGGCTACACGGGCGGCGACCGCGCGATCCAGTGGGTCGCGGACCTCCTGCGCGAGGCCGTGAGGCGCGGCGACAGCGTCTACCGGTTCGGCGGCGACGAGTTCGTGGTCGTGATGGAGGCGCAGGGCATCGAGCAGGCCGTGATCGCCGCCGAGCGGCTGCGAGCCCACGTCGCGGCGCGGAGCCGCGCGGAGGACGCGCCGGTCGAAGGTCCCGTCACGATGAGCGCGGGCGTCGTCGCGGTCGAGGCCGGCGCGCCCCGTTCGGTCACGCAGCTCGTGCAGCAGGCCGATCGGCTGCTTCGATCGGCGAAGGCGAGCGGCGGCGACCGCGTGCACCCCGAGGTCGAGAGATCGGCGCTCGCCTCGAACGGCGTGTGACGATCCGCGCGTCCGCGCGCGCCATGGCATCCTTGGCGCCACGGGTCGGGGAGGGGCGACCTCCTTGGCCCTCACGGAGGTGCCCGAATGCCCGATCCCCGCGCCGCCACCGACGACGCCCTCGCGTCGTTCGGCCGCGCGCGCTGGGCGCCCCCCGAGGACGGGCTCTCCCTCGAGTGGCTCGAGACGGACGGCGAGGGCGGCTACGCGTCGTCCACCGTCCTGCTCTGCCCGTCGCGTCGGTACCACGGCCTCCTCGTCGCGACGCCCGAGGGGCAGAGGTCGCGCCACGTGTTCCTGACGCGCTACGAGGAGGTGCTCCGCGGTCCCGGTCAGGCGATGCACCTGTCCACGGGACGCTATCCGGGGACGTGGCACCCCGACGGCTACCAGGCGCTCTGCTCCTTCTCGCTCGAGCCCCACCCGGTCGCGAGGTACGAGCGGTCGGGCCTCGGCATGACGCGCGAGGTGCTGCGGCTCCGCGGGAGCCCCGGCGTGCTCGTCCGCTACACCGCGACGAACGACGTTTCGGCCCTCGAGCTCTCGCTCCGTCCCCTCCTGGCCTTCCGGGACGCGCACGCGCTCACGTTCGAGAACCCGCACCTCGACCCCTCCGTCCTCCGTCGCGGCGACGAGATCGTCGTGAGGCCGTACCCCGAGCTCCCGGCCCTCGCCTTCCGCGTCGGCGGCGGCGACGCGCGCTTCGAGGCGGCGCCCTGCTGGTACCGCCGGGTCGAGCTCCTCGAGGAGCGAGCGCGCGGGTTCGACGCGCACGAGGACGCGTTCTCCCCGGGCTGGATCCACGTCGCACTCCGACCGGGCGAGGCGGTCGTGGTGGCGGCGGCGCTCGATCACGCGCCGGCGGACCCCGGGCGCCTCTTCGCCGAGACGCTCGCCGACCGCCGCGCCGCGCGGGCCGCCCTCCGGCCGGGGCTCCGCGGGCTCCTCGACCGGGCGGCCGACGACTTCCTGGTGCGCGCGCCGGGCGGCCGGACGGGGGTCGTCGCGGGGTACCCGTGGTTCTCCGAGTGGGGGCGAGACACCGCGATCTCGATCCCCGGCCTCCTCCTCGCGCGGGGTCGCGTCGCCGAGGCGGCCGCGGCGCTCGAGGGCCTCCTCCCGTACCTCTCCGACGGCGCGCTGCCGAACGTCCTGGGCGGGACGCCCGCGGCGAGCTCGTACGGCGCCGCCGACGCCGCGTTGTGGTTCGCCTCGGCCGTCGGCCGCCTCGAACGCGTCGCCGGGGAGCCCGCGCGGGTCGTTCGAGCGTTCCGCGCGGCCCTCGAGGAGATCGCGCTGCGCCACCTCTCGGGGACGTCCCCCGTGCGGGCCGACCGCGAGGGACTCCTCGTCGTCGGCTCGGCCGACGCCAACGTCACGTGGATGGACGCGCGGGTCCACGGTCGGCCGGTGACGCCCCGCGACGGATGTCCGGTGGAGGTGAACGCCCTCTGGTACCAGATGCTCCATCTGCTCGTGCGCTTCGCGCGGGCCGAGGGCGACGCGAAGGCCGCCCGCCGCTTCGACGAGGTGCGACGCCGCGCGCGCCGCGCGTTCCTCGACCGGTTCTGGATGCCGGAGGCCGGCCACCTGGCCGACGTCTGGAAGGACGGCGTCCAGGACGCGAGCGTCCGGCCCAACATGGTGATCGCCGCCGCACTCGACCCGAGCCCCCTCACGAGGCGGATGCGCGCCTCGATCCTCGCGGTGGCGGACGCTCGCCTGCTGACGCCGCGCGGGCTTCGCACCCTCGCGCCCGACGACCCGCGCTACCGGGGGCGGTACGAGGGCGGGCCCGCGGACCGCGACGGCGCGTACCACCAGGGGACCGTGTGGCCGTGGCTCCTCGGCTTCTACGTCGAGGCGTCACTCCGCGCCCACGGCGCGACCCGGCGGCGGCGGACCGCGCTGCGGGCGCTCATCGACGCGTTTCGTCCGCACGTGGTGGACGAGGCCGGGCTGCTCCAGGTCTCCGAGGCGTTCGACGGCGACGCGCCGCACCGGCCGCGGGGCGCGGTCGCCCAGGCGTGGAGCGTCGGCGAGCTCCTGCGCGCGCTCTCTCTCCTGGAGGACGGCGTCCGATGAAGCTCTCCGCGCGGCGACGGGTGTCCCTGGTGCGGACGAGCGCGCGCGTGGCGCGCCGCGCGCTCCGCTCCTCCGCTCCGTTCCCCTCGAGCGTCCCGGACCCTCGGGGGGGGTATGGAGCGCGCCCGTGAGCCACGCGGTCTTCGAGGTGAGCTGGGAGGTCGCGAACAAGGTCGGCGGGATCCACACCGTCGTCGCGAGTCGCGCGCCCACGATGGTCGCGCGCCACGGCGACGACTACGTGGCGATCGGGCCGCTCCTCGGCGACGACCGGACGCGGCGCGTGCCCTTCGAGGAGGAACCGGGCTTCGAGGAGGTGCGCGAGGCGTGCCGCGAGGCGGGCGTCGAGGCGCGCGTGGGCCGCTGGCTGATCGCGGGGCGCCCGCGCACGATCCTGGTGGGCTTCTCCGGACTCTTCGCGCTGAAGGACACGATCCTCGCGGGCCTCTGGGAGCGCTACGGCGTGGACTCCCTCTTCGGAGGCTGGGACTACGTCGAGCCCGTCCTCTTCGCCCACGCGGCGGGCATCGCGCTCGACCGCTGGTGGCACGAGGTCGTCGCGCCACGGCGCCTTCCCGCCGTCGCGCTCTTCCACGAGTGGATGAGCGGCGCGGGCATGCTCTACCTGAAGGAGCACCTCCCCGCGGTCGGCACGGTGTTCTTGACCCACGCGACGGTGCTCGGCCGGGCCCTGGCCAGCGCGGGCCGCGTGCCCGTGCTGGGACTCGACGGCAAGACGCCGGAGGAGGTCGCGAAGGAGCAGGGGGTCAGCTCGAAGCACTCCATGGAGGGATCCGCGGCCCGCGCCGCGGACGTCTTCTCGACGGTCAGCCGCATCACCGCCGAGGAGGCCCGCCTGTTCCACCGGCGCGAGCCCGTGCCGCTCCTGCCGAACGGCCTCGACCTGGACGTGATCGACCAGCTCGCCTCCGCGGCGCCGTTCGACGACGTGCGCGCGCGGCTCCGCCAGGTCGCGTACGCGGTCACGGGCGAGGACGCGAAGGACGCCTTCTACGTGTGCATCTCGGGCCGCTACGAGGTGCACAACAAGGGCATCGACCTCCTGCTCCAGGCGCTCGCACGGCTCGACGGCGCGGCCGGCCGGCCGATCGTCGCGTTCCTCCTCGTTCCCTCGAGCACGACCGGGCTCAAGCGCGACGTGAAGGACCGCGTCCAGGACCCGGGGCTCGAGCCCGCGGCCCCGCTCGGGCTCTCGACCCACGACCTCGTGGACGCGGACCGCGACCCCGTCCAGGCCCTCGCGCGTGAGCTCGGCCTGCGAAACGAGACGGGACGGCGCGTGAAGATCGTGCAGGTCCCCGTGTACCTCGACGGGCACGACGGCCTCCTGGACCTGCCGTACGAGACCGTGCTCAAGGCGATGGACCTCGGCGCCTACCCCTCGTTCTACGAGCCGTGGGGCTACACGCCCGCCGAGTGCATCGCGGTGGGCGTCCCGACCGTGACGACCGACTGCGCGGGGTTCGGCGGCTGGGCCGCGCAGGAGGGGCTCGGCGAGGACGCGGGCGTCCACGTGCTCGCGCGCTACGAGCGCTCGGACGCGGATGCGGCGAAGGACCTCGCGGACGTGATCGAGCGCCGGACAGAGAGCGCGCCCGACCGCGAGAAGATCGCCGCCGCGTGCCGGAGGACCGCACGCCAGCTCGCCTGGTCCGACCTGGTCCTCTTCTACCAGGACGCGTTCGACCACGCGCTCGACCTGGCGCGCGACCGCGGCGCGCGCGAGCCGCTCGTGCCGCAGCGCCGGCGCGTGTCGTTGACGCCGCAGCCCCTCGCGGAGAGCCCCCGACCCCGCCTCGTCCCGTTCCGGGTCGAGGCCCGGCTGCCCGCGGCCCTCGCCGACCTGGACCGCCTGGCGCGGAACCTGTGGTGGACGTGGGACGTGGACGCGCGCGCGCTGTTCCGAGGGATCGACCCGGAACTCTGGACGCGCACGCAGGCGAACCCGCTCGCGCTGCTCGACCGCGTCCTCCCCGAGCGCCTCGAGGCCCTCGCGGCGGACGCGGCGTTCTGCGCGCGGCTCGCCGCGGTCGTCGGCCGCTTCGACGCGTACGTCTCGAGCGCGCGCGCCGAGGTGGACCTCGGCGAGGGCGCGGTGCTCGACCGCAAGCGCCCGGTCGCGTACTTCTCGTTCGAGTACGCGCTCCATCCGTCGCTCCACGGCTACGCCGGCGGTCTCGGCGTGCTCGCCGGCGACCACCTGAAGTCGGCTTCCGACCTCGACCTCCCGCTCGTCGCGGTGGGGCTCCTCTACCGCGGCGGCTACGGCGAGCAGGAGATCTCGCCGCACGGCGAGGCGCTGACCCGCGCCTCGCACGACGACCCGAGGGAGCTCCCGCTCCGGCGGGTCCGCGGCGCCGACGGCGAGCCGCTCCAGGTCGAGGTCGGCCTCCTCGACCGGCAGGTCGTTCTCTTCGCCTGGCGCGCGGACGTCGGGCGCGTCCCGCTCTACCTCCTGGACGCGGACCAGCCCGACAACCGGCCCGCGGACCGCGAGCTCACGCGTCGCCTCTACTCGGGCGACCGCGAGCACCGCCTCCTGCAGGAGATCCTCCTCGGCAAGGGCGGCATCCGGCTCCTCGGCCGCCTCGGGCTCGACCCTGCCGTGCTGCACCTGAACGAGGGGCACGCCGGCTTCGCGCCGCTCGAGCGCGTCGCGCACCTCGTGCACGAGGAGAACCTCGCGCCGGACGAGGCGTGGGCCGTCGTGCGCGCGACCACGGCGTTCACCACGCACACACCCGTCCCCGCCGGACACGACACCTTCGACGAAGACCTCGTGCGTCGTCACTTCGGCGACACGCCCGCGTGGACGGGCCTGTCGTGGGAGCGGTTCCTCGCCTCGGGCCGCGCGCCCGGCCAGGGCGGCCCCTTCAACATGACGTACCTCGCCATGTCGTTCGCGTCGTGGATCAACGGCGTGAGCCGCCGGCACGGCGAGGTCTCGCGGCGGCTGCTGCACCCGTTCTGGCCGGGCCTCCTCGAGAACGAGCTCCCCGTCGAGTCGATCACGAACGGGATCCACCTGCCGACGTGGACGAGCCCGGAGATCGCGAGCCTGCTCGGTGCGGAGGGCCGCGCGGTCACGGCCGCCGATTTCGCAGGCGCTCCGGGTCTCCCGGACGAGGCCGTGTGGACCGCGCGCTGCCGGGCCCGGGAGCGGATGCTCGACGGTCTCGGCCAGCGCCTCGAGGCCGCCGCGCTCGCCCGGGGCGAGGCGAGGAAGATCGCGCGCGAGCGGGAGGGGCTCCGGTCGGACGCGCTGTACCTCGTGTTCGCGCGGCGCTTCTCGCCCTACAAGCGCCCCACGCTGCTCCTCGGCGACCCCGACCGCCTGGCGCGCTTGCTCGGCGACGAGGACCGCCCCGTCCGCCTCGTCTTCGCGGGCAAGGCGCACCCGGACGACGGGCTCGGACAGGGCCTCGTGCGTGCCGTCGTCGCGGCGACGCGCGACCCGCGGCTGCGCGGAAGGGTGTTCTTCGTCCCCAACTACGACCTCTCGCTCGCGCGCCTCCTCGTGCAGGGCGCGGACGTGTGGCTGAACCATCCCATCCCTCCGTTGGAGGCGAGCGGCACGTCGGGGATGAAGGTGGCGGCGAACGGCGGGCTCAACCTCTCCGTCCTCGACGGGTGGTGGGTGGAGGGCCACGACGGCATGAACGGCTGGGCCCTCGACGGCGTCGCCGAGGCGGCCGACCGCGCGTCGGCGGACGAGATCGAGGCGTCGGCGATCTTCTCGCTGCTGGAGGCGGAGGTGGTGCCGTCGTTCTTCGACCGCGAGGGCCGGGTGCCGCGGCGCTGGGTCGAGCGGGTGAAGCACGCGCTCGCCACGATCCCGCCCGTGTTCGACACCGACCGCATGGTCTCGGAGTACGCGCGGCGGGCCTACGGTCCGCTCGCGGCGAACCACGCCCGCCTCTCGTCCCGTCGCTACGCCGCCGCGCGGGCCCTGGCCGCCGAGCACCGCCGGCTCCGCGACGCGATGGACGAGGTGCGGATCGCGGCGACGCGCATCGGCAACCTGGAGGGCGTGGGCGTCGGCGACTACGTGGACGCGGAGGTGGACCTGTCCCTGAACGGTCTCCGGCCGACGGACGTCTCGGTCGAGCTCGTGCTCGCGAGATCGTCCGAGAGCGAAGAGACGGACCACTTGCAGAGCCTCACCGTGCGGCGCCTCGACGCGCGGGGACCCGGAGCGAACGGCGTCCACCGCTACGAGGGACGCCTCCGCCTCGAACGACCGGGCCCGTACCGCTGGGGGCTGCGCGTCCGCCCGCGCGAGACCACGGGGCTCGACCTGACACTCCACCGCCTCGTGCGGTGGGCCTGAGAGCCGGAGGGCGCGGACGGTGGACGACGACCTCCCCCGCGACCTGCTCCTGCGCCCCGCCGTGGAGGCCGCGCGCCGCGTCGCGCTCGCGTCGCTCGCCCAGGCGCGCGCCGCGGCCGGTCGTCTCGCCGACACGGACGACCCGTCGGCGCTCCACGACCTCCGCGTAGCGGTCCGCCGGGTCCGTACGACGCTTCGGGCGTGGCGGCGCGACCTCGAGAACGTCGGGCGCCGCCGTCGCGACGCCCTTGGCGCGTTCCAGGACGAGACGGGCGCGGGGCGCGACGCCGAGGTCCAGCTCGCGTGGGTGCGGACGGTGGAGGACGACCTCGACTCGGAGGAGCGCCCCGGGTGTGAGGCGTACGCCGAGCGCCTCCGTCGGCTGCGGGCCGGGGCCGCCGAGGCGGGGGCGGGCGTCTGGTCCGCGCGGTTCTCCGCCATCGAAGAGGCGCTCCGGCGGCGCCTCGCGCGCTACCGCGTCGAGGTGCGCCTCGACGGCGGGGGCTCGCCCCCGACGTACGCGACCGCGCTCGCGCCGAAGGCGCGCGCGGCCGCGCGGAAGGTGGCGAAGAAGCTCCTCGCGATCGAGGACGCGGAGGACCGCCGCCGGGTCCACCGCGCGCGGATCCTCGCGAAACGACTGCGCTACCTGGTCGAGCCGGCCGCCGGGCGCTTGCCGGAGGCCGACGCCGTCGTCGAGCGCCTGAGGGTCCTCCAGGACGTCCTCGGCGACCTCCACGACGCGCACGTCCTCGAGGACTCGCTCGTGCGGTGGGCCACCGACCTGGCCGCCGGCGAGCGCACGGGCGCGGAGGCGCTCCTCCTCCGGTGCCGCGAGCGGGCGCGGCGGCTCTTCGAGGAGCTCCGGTCACACGGGCGCGCGGGTGGGGAGGAGGACCTCCTCCCCTCGCTCCTCGGACGGGTGGACGACCTCGCGGCGGCGCTCCTGCGCGCGGGGGCGCCCCCGCGCGAGATCGAACGGAAGTACCTCCTCTCCTCCCTCCCCGACCTGCCCTCGGACGCGGAGGCGATCGAGATCGACCAGGGCTGGCTTCCCGGGCGGACCGTGCGCGAACGGGTGCGCCGCGCCCGCCGCGGCGCGACCACGACCTGCACGCGCACGATCAAGGCGGGAAGCGGCGTCGTGCGGTCCGAGTGGGAGGAGGAGACCTCGGCGGTCGTGTTCGAGGCCCTGTGGCCGCTGACGGAGGGCGCGCGGGTTCGAAAGCGGCGGCACCGCGTCCCGTCCGGCGCGCGCACGTGGGAGGTGGACGAGTTCCTCGACCGCGATCTCGTGCTCGCAGAGATCGAGCTCGAGCGTCCCGACGAGGCGGTGACGTTTCCGCCCTGGCTCGCCCCGTACGTCGTCCGCGACGTCACCGGCGAGCCCGGCTACGTGAACCAAAACCTCGCCCGGTGAGCGTCCGGCCGGGGGATCAGCCGGCGAGCACGACGAGCCATCCCGCGCCGAGGAGCAGGCTCGCGGCGAAGACGGCGTAGCGCACCAACCAGACGACCACGCCGCCCTCGCGCTCCGCGACCTGGCGCGGGGCGAAGACGAGCATCGCGTAGTGGACCGCCGAGTACAGGAGGAGGAACCCGACGATCGGGAGCACCGCACCGAGGTCGGAGGCGGCGGCGCGGCGGATCTGCGCGGGCAGCTCGCCGCCCGAGGTGACGCCCGCGATCACGTCCCAGAACATGCCGCCGGCCACCGCGAGGTACGGCGTGACGAGCGCGCGCCGGAACGCCGCGGACGGCGCGGGCCACCGTCGCCGGGCGACGAGCGCGACGGCGGCGAACACGAGCGCCGTCGCGAAGACGAGACCACCCGACATGCCGAGCGAGGTCGTCGCGTGCACGACGACCAGGAGGAGCCCGCCCACGAGTGGTCCGACCGCGCCCCACGAGGAGGAGCCCCGCCCCTGCGGGGCGTCCGGACGGCGCAGCGCGAGGCACACGGCGACGCCGAGCACCGCGCCGAGGCCCAGCAAGCCGTCGATCGGCCGTCCGGGCTCGAACGGGCCGGCGGGGGCGGGCCCGCTCGCGAACAGCGCGGGCGCGACGACGGCCACCCAGACGGCGAGGACCGCGTCCTCGACGCGCACCCACCAACGCGCTCGGGACGGCCGAGCGGCCGCCGACTCGTCCATGGGGCTCTCCGCGCGGGAGCCGGCACGATACCGGCGCGGCGAGCGTCGCGAACCGGCCCCGGGGTGCGAGGAGCGCGTCAGTCGAGCGCGGCGAGGGCCGCGTCGTAGTCGGGCTCCTGTGCGATCTCCGGGACCTGCTCCGCGTACCGGACGCGGTTCCCCTCGTCGAGCACCAGGACGGCCCGCGAGCAGAGGCCGGCGAGGGGGCCGGTGGTGATGAGCACGCCGTAGTCCTCGGCGAAGCGGCTCCGAAACGTCGAGAGCGTCTCGACGCCGGCGATCCCCTCGGACACGCAGAACCGCTTCGCCGCGAAGGGTAGGTCGGCCGAGATGTCGAGCACCGCGACGCCCGGTCGGGACCCGGCCCTCTCGTTGAACCGCTTCACGGAGAGCGCGCACACCGCCGTGTCGAGGCTCGGGAAGACGTTCAGCACCTTCTTCTTCCCCCCGTACGTCGCGAGCGTGACGACCGCGAGGTCCTGGCGGACCAGCTCGAAGGCCGGCACGACCTCGCCGATCTCCGGCAGGTTGCCGACCGTCTGGTAGGGGGTCCCCTTCAACGTGATCGTCGCCATCGTCGCCTCCCCCGGGACGGAGCGCGCCCCGGACGCGGGATTCTACGCGGTCGGCGATCGGTCGGCGCGACGTTCGATCAACGCGATCGCCGACGTGAATCCGTGCAGGTAGGTCTGACGTCCCACGGGTCCGATCTCGCCGTGGCCGAAGAACCCGCCGATCGGGAGGTCGCCGAACCGGGCGCGGAGACGCTCGGAGTCGTGGTCGGGCCGGCCATAGAGCGGCGTCCCTCGACCCACGCACGAGAAGAGGAGGGCGGCCCGTGGCGACGCGCCGACCGCGCGGTCCACGCCGGCGAGCGTGCGCTCGAGGTCGTCGTGGCTCGTCTTCTTGTCGCGCAGGTGGAACCGGATGCGACGGCCCCGTGCGAGGGACGCGCCCACCACGAGCGCCTCCGCCCGTGCGTCCATCCCGAGCACGGGCCGCACGAGCCAGGGGCCCTCCTCCGTCTCCGTGAAGGGGTCCACGCCCACCCCGACGAGCAGGGGCCGCCCCTCCAACCCCTCGCCGGCCCGCGCGGCGTCCTCGAGGGTCCGGCGGAGCGCCGCGAGTGCGGTCGTGTCGTCGAGACCCGTGAGCATCGGTCCGTCGCACGCGGTGACGACGAGCGAGGGGCCGAGCGGACGGCACCCCTGCGCGACCGCGGGCCGGAGCGCGACGTCACCCATCAACGCGACGCCGACCGCCCCGCCGCGGAGCACGCGCGGGCCGAGGAAGAGTGCCTGCGCCCCGGGCCGCGTGGCGCCGCTCGCGAGCGCGCCGAGGGTCACGGCGCCCGGCCAGGCGTAGTCGAGCCCCGCGAGGAGACGGTCCGCCGGGAACGTGAGGGGGTCCGGGACCACCACGAACGACGGCTCGTCGGCGGGCGACACGCCGAGCGCCTCGTGCCACGCCCGCGGCGACGCGTCGGCGTCGGGGAGGTCCGCTTCCGTCAGGTGGAAGGCGTGCACGGCCGCGCCCGGCAGTCGGCCGGCGAGCACCGCGAGCGCCGGCGCGTACTCGAGCTCCCGCCCGGCGGCGATCACGCCGCTGGCCGTGCAGCCGAGGAGCGCGGGTCGCCCGAGACCGACGGCGAGGCGCTCGAGGAGGTGCTCCACGCCCCCGCGGTGCTCCATCCCCACGAAGCAGAACGCGAGGTCGGCGGGCCGGTCCGGCCCCAGGCCCCCGGCGTCCGCGAGACCCGAGAGGACCTCGTCGATCACGCGGTCCAGCTCCGGCCCGGTCGAGATCGCCGATCGCCACTCCATCCGGCGGAGGCTAGCCGGGAGGAGGGCGACGCGCGCGGGTCTCCTCTCTCACGCGCCCCTCGGGCCGGGTATCAAGGGCGCTTCCGTCCCCGGGAGGCCGTCGATGCGCCAGATCGCCCGTCCGCTGCTCCTCGCCCTCGTCGCCGTGTCGCTCCTCGCGAGGCCCGACCCGGCCCGCGCCGCGGACGACCCGAACGCGACCGAGACGCTCGGCGTGCGCCCGTTCTCGGCCTCGCTCGACGTGAGCGGCACCCTGGCGCCCGCCGACGCCGTCGAGGTGTCGTTCGAAGGCGACGTCTACGGCGGGCCCCTCGAGGTCGTGGAGGCGGCGCCCGCCAAGGCCGTACGCAAGGGCGAGGTCCTCGTGCGGTTCCAGGAGGAGGAGGCCACGCGGCAGCTCCGGGACGCCGAGCGGGAGCTCACCGCCGCGCGCACCCGCCTGGAGAAGCTCGAGACGGACACGCGCCACAAGAAGGAGGCGACCGACCTCCGGACGCAGGATCTCGAGGAGAAGGCCCGCCGTGCCGACGCGGCGCTCGAGCGCTTCCGCGAGGAGGAGAAGCCGCAGCGCATCGCGCAGGCGGAGCTCGGCCTCCAGGCGCAGGGGGACCGCGTCCAGGAGCAGGCCGACGAGCTCGAACAGCTCGAGAAGATGTACAAGTCGGACGACCTGATCGAGGACACGGAGGAGATCGTCCTCAAGCGCGCGCGTCGCTCCCTCGACCGTGCGCGTCGCTACCTCGACCTCGCCCGCGACCACAACCGTACGTTCCTGGAGGTCGAGCTCCCCGACCAGGAGAAGAACCTCGAGATGGACGCGAGCCAGCGGCGCGAGGACCTCGCGTCGTGGAAGGCCGGGTCGCAGTACGACCTCGATCTGGCGGGGCTCGCCCTCGACAAGGCGCGCGACGACCTCGGCCGCCAGAAGTCGCGGCTCGGGCAGCTCCGGCAGGACGTGGACCACCTCCGCGTCGTCGCGCCGACCGACGGGTACGCGGTGCCCGGTCGCTTCCAGGACGGCAAGTGGCAGGACGTCGGCGCGATGACCCGGCTGCTCTCCTCGGGCGGCAGCGTGAAGCCCGGTCAGGTGCTCTACACGATCTTCACGAGGGGCGACGTGCGACTCGAGACGGCCGTCGCCGAGAAGGACCTCGACAAGCTCCGGACGGGGCTCGCGTGCGAGGTCGTACCGGCGATCGCCCCCGAGCTCACGCTCCCCGGCAAGGTCGAGTCGGTCGTGCCCGTGGTGCAGGGCGGTCAGGTGTCGGTCGTGGTGGCCCTCACGGCGACCGACACGCGCCTCGTCCCCGGCGGGTCCGCGAAGGCGAAGATCACGTGGCAGCACGAGGAAGCGGCCCTGACGGTGCCCGCGTCCGCGATCCGCACGAAGGACGGGCGGTCCACCGTGTGGGTGGTCGAGGACGGGAAGCCGGTGCCCCACGAGGTGAAGGTCGGGGAGAAGGGCGACGACGGCCGGGTCCGGATCCTGGACGGGCTCACCGAGGGGCAGGTCGTGCGCGTGAACGCCCCCGAGGAGAAGCCGTGAGGCGCGTGCTCCCCGGGCTCCTCGCGCTCGGTCTCGCGCTCGGCGCCGCGGACGCGGCGCCGGTCCTGGCCCGGCCCGACGCGACGGCCCCCGAGGCGCCCGTCCCGAAGCGGCACGTCACGGACGAGGAGGTCGCGGCGGCGATCACCCGCGGCGTGGACTTCCTCGTCGAGAGCCAGAACGCGGACGGCTCGTGGGGCTCGACCGCGCCCACGCTGACCGTGGACATCTACGCGCCGGGGCGCGCGGCCTACGACGCGTACCAGGTGGGGACCTCCGGGCTCGCGGTGGCGGGCCTCGTCGCCGCGCACGACGACCGCCCCGGGACCCGGGCGGCGATCCGGAAGGGCGAAGACTGGCTCGTCCTCCACCACGCGGCGAAGCGCGCGGCGCCCGACGTCGTCTACAACACCTGGGCGCACGCCTACGCGCTGGAGGCCTTCGCGGCGCTCCTCCCGCTCGAGCACGATCCGGTGCGGCGCGCGCGGCTCGAGGCCGCGGCGCGCGAGGCGGTTCGCCTGCTGCAGCACTACGAGTACGTGGACGGGGGCTGGGGCTACTACGACTTCAACGCGCAGACGCAGACCCCGAGCTACGGCTACGCCACCAGCTTCACGACGGCCGCCGTGCTCGTCGCCCTCGCCGACATCGAGAAGCAGGGCATCGAGGTGCCCGGCCGCATGGTGCGCCGCGGCGTGGCGCTGATCCACGCGTGCCGGCTCCCCGGCGGTGCGTACGCGTACTCGTTCACGCTGGACCCGAGGGTGCCGCGCGGCGTGAACCACCCGATGGGGAGCCTCGCGCGCACGCCCGCCTGCCTCGCCTGCCTCGTCGCCTCGGGCGAGAAGGTGGCCGAGACGAGGCTCGTGGACGCGCTCGACCGTCTCGATCGGCACGGCCACTTCCTCGCGATCGCCCGGAAGTACCCGATCCCGCACGAGTCCTGGTTCCAGAACTCCGGCTACTTCTTCCTCTACGGGTACGCGTACGCGAGCCTGCTCCTCGACCACGTCCCCCCGGACGCCCGGGAGCACCACCGCCACGCGATCGCCGACCGCCTGGTCCCGCTCCAGGAGCCCGACGGCTCGTGGTGGGACTACCAGCTCTACCGCTACCACAAGCCGTACGGCACGGGCTACACGCTGCTGGCGCTGTCGCGCTGCGGGCCGGCGGGGGCGGTGGGGCCGGTGGGAGCCGTGGGGGCGGGGCAGTGAGCCGGGCGGACCGGCACGAAGACCCACCACGGTCACGGTCCCGGTTCGGGTCCCGAGCACGAGCGCGCGTGCCGTCGCGCGGCGGGGGCGTCCGCAAGGAAGCGCCCGCGGGCCTTCGCCTGGGTTCGCCCCCTCGGGTCCTCAGCGCGACGTCGCCGACACCGTCGTCGAGATCGTCGGGAGTCCCGTCACGCGCCAGGGGTCGCGGATCCAGAGGAAGCGGTCGGCGAGGCGGACGAAGCAGGTCCAGGTCGTCTCGGGCCCGCCCTCGGTCGGCGTGGTGACGAGCACGATCCACTGCGTGCCGGGCGCGGCCACGTCGCGCGCGAACGCGCGCATCTCGTCCGGGAAGCGCGACGCGTGGCCGCGGCCCGTCGCGAGGTCCTCCGTCGTCGCGCCCCATGCGCGCACGCGCGCGTCCTTCCCGACGCCGCGGAGCGCGGCCAGCACGGTGGCGTTCGTGACCTCCGTCGTCCGGAGCGCCAGACGGAGCCCGTCGTAGCCGCTCTCGAACGCGCCCGCGTACGGGCGCCGGACGACGCGTCGGAGGTCCTGCCCGGAGGGGAGCAGGTCGCGCAGGATCAGTCGGGCCCCGTCCATGTCGCGGTCCTCGCGCGCCGCGAGGAGGTCCTTCACCTCCGCGCGGAGCGCGACGGCGCAGGCCGTGGTGGGGGGGGCCAGGAGGAGGCGCGCCGCGAGGTCCACCGTCTTCGCCTGGGCGGGACGCTCGGCGGCCGGCAGGCCGAAGGCGGTCACCTCCATCACGTTCCGCCCGACGCGCGCGACCTGGATCGCCATCTCGGTGTCCGGCCCTCCCGTCGCCGCCCGGCGCCACGACGTGAAGCCGACGAGCGCGTGCTCGGTCCCCGCGCCGTCCGCGCGCGCGGCCGTCTGCCAGCCCGGCTCGCGGTCCCGCGCACGGTCGATCCGGAGAAGCGCGTCCGCGAATCGCTGGGCGTCCGCTTCGTTCGCCCACGTGGCGAGGAAGACGTTCAGGTAGCGGTTGCCGTCGGCCGACCCGGCGTAGAGGCCGTGGTCGTCCACGTAGGGGACGAGCGGCTTCCCGTCCGGCGCGGTCTCGCCACCCAGGAGCGCCGGGGCCGGCCCGAGCATCCGCCACTTCGAGACGGCCCATCCGGGTCGCGTCGAGAGGGGACGGAACACCTCGAGCACGGCCTGGAGGTCGGGCTCCCCGTCCCGGAGCGCCGGGTCGAGCCAGAGCGCGGGACGGTCCACCACGCGCGTCTCGCACGGCGGGTCCTCCAGCGCCGTGGCCACGCCCTCCGGTCCCTTCGCGTCGGCGACCGCCCGCATGAACGCCGCGCCCTGCAGGTACGTGAACGCGGCCTCCTGGTCGAAGCCCGGGCTGCCCCGTTCCGTGCCCGGGGGCGCGTACGCCCCCGAGTAGAGGCGCGTCAGCGTCTCGAACGCGCGCTCGATGCCCCACCGACGGGCCACCTCCTCCGCCACGAGCTGCGCGTGGCCCTCGAGGGCCGCCTCCGTCGCGAGTCGCTCGTCGGAGGCGGAGCAGCACGCGAGGACCCACTGCTCGGCGAAGCGCTGGAAGTCGAGGGCGTGCGTGGCCTCGTGCACGAGGACGACCCGGAGCACGTCCTCGTCGAGCAGCTCCGGCGCGCCGAGGGCGGCCGCCACCGCCGCGATCTGGTCGGGGAGGACGTGCACCTCGAGGCGCGGCGGGTCGTAGTACGCGAGGAAGGCCCGCGAGCGGTCGGGCGTCGTCTCGAGCATGCCCCGCTGCCCCTCGGTCTGCGCCGCGAGCAGCTGCTCGACGTCGGCCTGCGTGGAGATCCGCACGTCCGGTCGACGGCGGAACCGCGCGCCCGAGACCTGCTCGACCGCGTCGCACGCGTCGGAGAGCATCCGGGCGAGCCCGGCGGCGTCGCGCCACGCCGCGGGCGCCTCGGCGGCATCGGCGGCGGCCCGGGGTCCGGCGAGGCAGACGAGGAAGGCGGAGAGGAGGAGGAGGGCCGCGCCGCGCACGGGCGGATTGTACGGATCGGGCGCTTCGCGCGGGCCCCGGTACCCGGGGACCGAGTCCTCCGGCCCGGCGGCGGAGCCGGTACCCTCGACGCGAGATGGACCGCGTGCCGGCCACCCTCGGGATCGACCTCGGGACCTCCGCGGTGAAGGCGGTCCTCGTGGACGGCGCGGGCGCGGTCCTGGCGGCGTCCGATGCCCCCCTCGGGCTCGCGTGCCCCGAGCCGGGCGCCGCCGAGCAGGATCCCTGGGCCTGGTGGACGGCGGTTCGGCACGCCGTTCGGGCCTGCCTCGACGCCGCGGTCGGCGCCGAGGTGGCCGCGGTCGGGCTGACGGGGCAGAAGCACGCCCTCCTCCTCCTCGACGATGTCGGCCGGCCCCTCGGGCGGGCCGTGATCTGGGCCGACGCACGGGCGTCCGTGGAGGCGGCGGAGCTCGACGCCCTCGCCGCTCGCCGCGGCGGACGGCCGAGACCCGCCTCGCTCCCCGGGCACCTCCTCCCCAAGTGGCGTCGCCTCGTGCGGACGCGACCCGACGACGCGAACCGCGCCCGCGCGCTCCTCTTCGCGAAGGACTGGCTCGGGCTCCGCCTGACCGGAGGGCTCGCCACCGACCGCACCGAGGCCTCGACCCTCCCGTGCTACGACCCGCGGCGGCGGGGGTGGTCGGCCGACGCCGCGCGCGGCCTCGGCCTCCCGCCGCGCCTCCTGCCCCCCGTCCTCGACCCCCGCGGGCGCCGCGGCCCGGTCTCGCCCGAGGCCGCCGCCGAGACCGGGCTGCCCGCCGGGATCCCCGTGGTGGCGGGCGCCGGCGACAACGAGGCCGCGCAGCTCGCGCTCGGCGCGCTGGACCCGGGCGTACTCGCCGTGACCCTCGGGACCTCGGGGACCGTGATCGGCGTCGTCCCGCGCCGGCGCGTGCGCGCGGGCCTCGTCTCCGGCGACACGGTCGGCGCGCGGCGGGTGGCGGGGACCGGCGTCGTGCTCGCGGCCGGTCGCGCGCTCGTCTGGGTCCGCGATCTCGCGTTCGGGGGCGCGACGCCGGTCGAGGCGGTGATTCGTCGGGCGGCCGACCTCCCCCCGGAGGAGGACGTGCCCACGTTCCTCCCCTCGCTCGAGGGCGAGCGGAGCCCCGTGCCCGACCCCGGGGCGCGGGGCGCGTTCGCCGGCCTCTCTCCTGCGCACGGTCCCGTGCACTTCGCGCGCGCCGTCCTGGACGGCGTGGCCGCGGCGCTCGGCGAGACGATCGAGCTCTTCCGCGCGGACGGCCAGACGGTCGCGGAGGTGCGGATCACCGGCGGCGGGGCCCGCGCGGAGGTCTGGCGCGCGGGCGTCGCGGCCGCCGCGGCGGCCCCCGTCCGGCTCGTCGGCGGGAGCGACGCGACGGCGCGCGGCGCGGCGCTGCTCGCGCACCTCGAGCGCGCGGGCGAACGGACGCTCCTCGACACGGCGCGTCGCTGGGTCGAGGCGGGGCCGCTCGAGGTCCCGAGCCGGACGGAGGTCGAGCGAATGGGCCGCCTGCGCGCGCGCCAGGCCGCGCTCCGCGGGGCGGTCGGACCCGCCGCGCCAACGCCGACTCGGGCGGTCCTGCGCGGGGGGGCGTGAGACCGCGACCCCCTCCCACGCGTCCGTACAATCGCCGGGCCGGCGGGCCGACGGCCTGCCGGTTTTCACATCCCGGGCGCTCGATCCGTCACGGAGCCGGCGACCACCCGGGGCTGCCCCCCCTCGCCGAGGCGAACCATGCCCGAACCCCAGCGCGCGGCGGCGGCCGACGTCGGCTCCGACGTCCGGTCGAACCGTCTGAGCATCCAGGTCGCGACCGTCAACGGCTCGGGCAGCCAGACGGCGAACAACACCCTCCTGAGGGCGCTGTTCCAGATGGGCCTGCCGGTGTCCGGGAAGAACCTCTTCCCGAGCAACATCCAAGGCCTCCCGACCTGGTTCACGATCCGCGTGGACGAGGACGGGTACGTCGCGCGCCACCCCGACGTGGACGTGCTCGTCTGCATGAACCCGCAGACGGCCGAGGCCGACGTCCGGGGCGTCAAGCCCTCGACGACCGTGGTCTACGAGGCCGGGCTCAAGCTCGAGCGCGTGCGCGACGACGTCCGTCTGGTCCCCGTGCCGTTCTCGGACCTCGTGCGCGAGGTCTGCGAGCCGGTCGCGCTCCGCAAGCTCGTGGTGAACATGATCTACGTGGGCGTGATCGGCGAGATGCTCGGCATCGAGCCCGAGGAGATCGAGCGCGCCCTCGACAAGGCCTTCCGCACGAAGCCCAAGGCCCTCGCCCTGAACCGCGACGCCGTCGCCGCCGGACGCCGCTGGGTCGGGGAGAACGTGGCGGAGCGCCCGCCCGTCCGGGTGGAGCGCCGCGCGCTCACGAACGGCAAGATTCTGATCGACGGCAACACCGCCGCCGCGATCGGAGCGCTCTTCGCGGGCGTCACGGTCGTGAGCTGGTACCCGATCACCCCGTCCTCGAGCCTGGCCGAGGCCATCACGGACCTCGCGGAGCGGTATCGCACCGACCGCGAGACCGGCCGCACGAACCTCGCGATCGTGCAGGCCGAGGACGAGCTCGCCGCGGTCGGCATGGCCCTCGGCGCCGGCTGGGCGGGCGCGCGGTCCATGACCGCCACCTCGGGCCCGGGCATCAGCCTGATGAGCGAGTTCGTGGGGCTCGGGTACTTCTCGGAGCTCCCGGCCGTGATCTTCGACGTCCAGCGCACGGGCCCGAGCACCGGACTGCCCACGCGCACGATGCAGGGCGACGTCCTCAAGACCGCGTACCTGTCGCACGGCGACTGCCGGCACCCCTGCATCTACCCCGCGGACGTCACGGAGGCGTACGAGCTCACGATCGAGGCGTTCGAGCTCGCGGAGCACCTGCAGACGCCCGTCTTCGTGATGACCGACCTCGACCTCGGCATGAACCTCTGGATGTCGGACCCCCTTCGCTACCCCGAGGCTCCCATCTCGCGCGGCAAGGTGCTCGACGCCGAGTCGCTCGCCCGGATGGAGGCGTGGGGTCGCTACAAGGACGTGGACGGCGACGGCGTCCCGTACCGGACGCTCCCGGGCACGCCGGGCGGGCGCGGGGCGTACTTCACGCGCGGGTCGGGGCACGACGAGAACGCCCGCTACAGCGAGGACGGCAACGTGTACGCCCGCAACATGGACCGCCTCGCGCGGAAGCTCGACGGCGCGAAGGACCTCCTGCCGGCGCCGGTCCGGGACGACCGGGGGAGCCGCGTCGGCGTGCTCGCCTACGGCACGTCGCACCAGGCGGTCGAGGAGGCGCGCGACCAGCTCCGCGAGACGCCGGGCATCGAGACGGACTACCTGAGGGTGCGCGCGTTCCCGTTCGCGGACTCGGTGCGGGCGTGGCTCGAGGCGCACGAGCGCGTGTACGTGGTCGAGCAGAACCGCGACGCGCAGCTCGCGAAGATGCTCACGATGGACTTCCCGGAGGTCGCGACCCGGCTCAGGTCGGTCCTCCACTACGACGGTCTCCCGCTCGACGCCGCCACCGTGGTCGAGCAGATCGCCACTGCCGAGACGGGGGGCGCGTGCGTGCCCTCGCACCGCGCGGTCGCCGTGGGGGCGGCCGTGGACGGCGCTCCCGCTGGCGCGACGAACCAGGAGGACTGATGGCCGCTCCCGCTGCCGCGCGCACGAATCACATCGGTCTCCCGCTCGCCGACTACAAGGGCGGCGTCTCCACCCTGTGCAAGGGGTGCGGGCACGACGTGATCTCGAACGCGATCATCCAGGCGTTCTACGAGATGGGCATCGAGCCGCACCGCGTCGCGAAGCTCTCGGGCATCGGCTGCTCGAGCAAGACGCCGGCGTACTTCCTGTCGCGCGCGTGGGGGTTCAACGCCGTGCACGGCCGCATGCCCTCCGTGGCCACGGGCGCGCTCCTCGCGAACCGCGGCCTCGTCGGCATCGGCGTCTCGGGCGACGGCGACACCGCGTCGATCGGGATCGGGCAGTTCGTCCACATGGTGCGCCGCAACCTCCCCTTGATCTACATCGTGGAGAACAACGGGGTGTACGGCCTGACGAAGGGCCAGTTCTCGGCCACGTCCGAGAAGGGCGCGCGCCTGAAGGACGGCACGGTCCAGGACCTCACGGCCATCGACCTGTGCACCCTCGCCGTCCAGCTCGGCGCCACGTACGTCGCCCGGAGCTTTTCGGCCGACCGGAAGCAGTTCCTGGAGATCCTGAAGGGCGCCATCGCGCATCGCGGGCTGGCCGTCCTCGACGTGATGAGTCCCTGCGTCACGTTCAACAACCACGAGGGATCCACGCGTTCGTACGACTGGGGCCGGGAGCACGCGGGCCCGATCCACGAGGTGGGCTTCGTGCCCGCGTGGGACCACCCCGAGGTGGAGACGAGCGAGCACGAGGCGATCCGCGTGCCCATGCCGGACGGTGGCGTGATCGTCGTGCGCCGCGTGGGACAGGGGCACGACCCGCGCGACAAGGCCGCGGCCCTCGCGCTGCTCCGGAAGGGCATCGAGGCGGACGAGTACCTGACCGGGATCTTCTACGTGTCCGAGGAGCAGTCCACGTTCCACGACGTGCTCCACCTGGTGGAGGAGCCCCTGGCGACCCGACCCCAGTCGGAGGTTCGCCCGCCCCGGGAGGCGCTCGAGGAGATCAACGAGTCGTACCGGTAGCCGCGCTCGTCCGGCCCGGTGGCCGGGGGTAGAACCGCCCGCTCGGCTCGGGAGGGTCCCCATGCGCGTCGTCCGGATCTCGCTCGTCGGGTTCGTCGCTCTGGTCGTCGCCCCGCTCGTCGGGTGCGGTGGCGGCGGCTCCTCCTCGTCGAACACGCCGGCCCAGCCCGGCGTCGGACGGACGCTGGCGCTCGAGGGCGCCACCGCGCCCGGCGGCGCGGGGCTCTTCGGCGCGTTCCCCACCGCGCCGCCCATGGCGGTGGCGGACGGAGGCTGGTCGGTGTTCGTCGCGCCGACCACGGGGCTCGGCGACGTGGCGTACGCCGCGAGCCCCGCGGGCGCGTTGATCCGCGTGTTCGCACAGGGCGATCCCGCCCCCGACCTCGGCGTCGGGTCGATCGGCCCGATCCGGCACGTCTGGATCAACTCGACCGGCGTCGTGCTTGCGCTCGTGGACGTGAACGGGAGCGTGACGGCCGACGCGGGACTCGTGACGGCGCGCGTGGACACGGGCGTCGCCACCGAGGTCCACGGCGCGATCTACACCGGGACCGACATGTCCTCCACGTCGATCTCGGGCACGCTCGTCTCGTTCGAGGCGCGCGCGATCCACCTCGGCGCGGTGACGGGCGTGTTCTTCGAGGGCGCGACCGACGTGCTCGAGAGCGCGTTCTGGCGGGTGAACGCGGACGGGACGGGCCTCGCCCGCCTCGTCGGCACCGGCGACCCGCTGCCCGGCGCGCTGAACGTCGCGAGCGTGTACGCGGCCGACGTGGACGCGTCCGGGACCGTCTTCGCCTTCATCGCAGAGCGCACCGACATCGGGGCCACCCTCGGCATCTACACGGGGACCGTCGGGAGCTTCACCTTCGGGGAGGTGGCGGCCGAGGGCGACGACCTCCTCCCGCCCGACGTGCTCGCGAGCCTCCCCGCGTTCCAGCCCCTGCTGGTGTATCCGGGGTCCTCGACGACCACGGTGCTCTACGAGGCGGTCTCCGACGGCGGTGACGACTACCTCCTCTACGGGATCCCCGGGCAGCCCGACTACCGCGTCGCGCGCCAGGGCGACCTCGAGTCGCTGGCCAACGAGACGCTGGGGTCGCTCGCGTGGCTCCGGAACCAGCGCGGCGCGGCCCACCCGCTGTTCCAGGCCTCGCTCCTCGGCGCGCCCGCCTCCTTCGCCGTGTTCTCGCTCGAGGCGATCGACTTCTCGACGACGGCCGTGACGCTCGGTCTGCCCGTGTTCGACGGCCGTCCGGCGCCCGGCGGGGACAGCCAGTCGTTCGGCCCGATCTTCCCGGGCCTCAACGTCGAGGGGCTCGTGGACGCGTCGGCGGGGGGGAACCTGGCCTTCTCGAACCTCCTCCAGCCGAGCGGGGAGACGGGCCTCTTCTGGGAGCTCCGGGGGGTGGGGATCTACACCACCGCCCGCGCGGGCTACACGATCCCGGGCGGAGGCGACACGTTCGCGAACGACCCCGCCTGGCGCTCCACGACGGCCAGCGGCGTGATCCTCTACCGCGCGCCCGTCAGTGGAGCGGGCTCGGGCATCTTCCGACGCGGTCCGTGACCGGGGGGCACCCCCCGGCCGGGAGCGGGCGCGGGCCGGAGGCGGCGCTATCCTCTCCGCCCCAACCCGTGCGGAGAGGTGGCCGAGCGGTCGAAGGCGCGTGCTTGGAAAGCACGTGTACGGTTCACGCCGTACCGCAGGTTCGAATCCTGTCCTCTCCGCCACCCTCTACGCCGCCGGCGCGGGCCGCGCCGATCCCTCCGTCTATCGCCCGCGGTCCGGCGCGGCGATACTGACCCTGCATGGCGGCGGCGAGGTCGAAGTCACACAAGGGCGGGCGCTGGCTGGAGTGGCTCTTCGCCCGCAAGCCGACGAACCTGCTCTTGGTCGTCGTGCTGCTGGTGCCGCTCGGCACCGTCGGCTACGTCGTCTTCGAGGGCCTCGGCCCGCTCGACGCGCTCTACCAGACGATGATCACGCTGAGCACCGTGGGGTACCAGGACCTCACGCACAGCCTCGGCGGCCGACTCTTCAACCTCTTCTTCCTGACGGTCGGGGTCGGCCTCTTCGTCGTGACCCTCTCCTTCCTCGCCGCGTTCCTCGTCGAGGGGCGTCTGCGCGAGGCGATCGGACGGCGGCGCATGGAACGCGACATCAGAGCGCTTCGAAATCACGTGATCGTCTGCGGGTTCGGCCGGTTCGGGCAGCTCGTGGCGGCGGAGCTCGACAAGGACGGCCTCGACCACGCGATCCTCGAGACCGACGCGGACAAGGTCTCGCAGGCCGAGTCGTCGGGCCACCTGGCCCTCCAGGCGGACGCGACCGAGGACACGAGCCTCGTGCAGGCCGGCATCCACCACGCGCGCGCGGTGATCAGCACGCTCGACTCGGACGCGGCGAACGTGTACGTCGCCCTCACCGCGCAGGAGATCCGTCGCGACGTCCCGGTGATCACGATGGCGCGCGACCCGTCCGCGGAGTCCAAGCTGAAGGCCGCCGGCGCGAACTACGTCGTGTCGCCGTACACGATCGGCGCCGTGAACATGGCGCGTCGGGTCGCGCGGCCGCACCTGGCCGAGTTCCTCGACAGCGCGCACGGCGTGAAGGTCCGACTCGAGGAGATCCCGGTCCGCGCGGGGAGCCCGCTCGTGCACCAGCGGCTCCGCGACACGACGATCCGGCAGCGCTACGGCGTGACCGTGGTGGCGGTGGTGAAGACCCGCGAGGACAACGTACGGTACAACCCCGACCCCGAGCTCGAGCTCGAGCCGGGCGACGTGCTGGTGGCCGTCGGTCCGCCCGAGGGGCTGGCACAGCTCGCCGGCGAGTGCTCGACGCCCAGCCCGCATAACTCATGAACCCTCGTACATCACGCGCCTGTAGGCGGAGGCGTGATCTTCTCGCGATCGCAACTCGGGCTTGCACCGACGCTTCCGTCGAGCACGCCGCGTGCCTCATGGGTCATCCGGGCTAGGATGCCCTGAGCCGAGAGACCGGAGGAACGGCGATGCGACGACCCGGCATGCGCGACGCGTGGATCGCGATGAAGCTCTACGAGCTGCGACGCGAGGCGCGCCTGCGCGAGGCGCGCGACATGGTCGCGAACCAGCTCTTCCTCAAGAGCTGGGAGGAGATCCAGCCGATCCTGGCCCACGACCACCCGCAGAACGCGTACCTGCGGCAGGTCGTCGGCTACTGGGAGCTCGCGGCGTCCTTCGTCGTGCGCGGGATGCTGCACCCCGACGTCTACCTCGACGCCTGCGACGAAGGCCTCTTCACGTACGCCGTGGTCGAGGAACACCTCCCCAAGATCCGAGAACTCCGCCCGACCTTCTTCCAAAAGACCGAGGCCGTCCTCCAAGAGCACCCGCGCGTCAAGGGCCGCGTGATGGAGATCCGCACCCGGATCTTCAAAGCGCGAAAAGACGGCACGCCCAACCTCGTTCGCGACTAACCCCCACTCCCGCCCCCCCGCCCCGCCCCCGCCCCGCGACGCGGCAAGGCCGAAGGCCGAAGCCGCGAGCCCCCGCCCACCCCGCGACGCGGCAAGGCCGAAGGCCGAAGCCGCGAGCCCCGCGCCGGCCCCGCGACGCGGCAAGGCCGAAGGCCGAAGCCGCGAGCCCCGCGCCCACCCCGCGACGCGGCAAGGCCGAAGGCCGAAGCCGCGAGCCGCCCGCCCACCCCGCGACGCGGCAAGGCCGAAGGCCGAAGCCGCGAGCCCCCGCCCCACCCCACGCGCGGCGCGGGGCGCTGAGGGGCCAAAGGAGTGGCCATGACGACGACGCCGCGTGCGAATGCACGCAAGGAGGAGGAAGGGCCGCGAACTGGCCCCTCAGCGCCCCGCGCCCGGGAGGACGGTCACGGGGACCGGGAGACGTCGGGTCGAACCCTTAGGGCTGCTTCCTTCCGGACCTGACCCGGTTCGGGCCGTCCGACCCTCCAGGGCGTGACCGTCCTCGCGCGCGCGGGGTCGGGATGGTACGGCGGCGGGGGAGGGAGGCCGAACACCGGCCGAGCGCGCGCCGGCGCCGACGCGCCGCCGGCCGGTCGCCCGCACGCTCCGCGTCGGCCCCGGCGAAGCCGCGGGCCGCCTCGGGCCCACCCGGCGCGGGCCCGCGGGGCGCTGCGTGACCCGACGGTCGTGCCGCCCTCGCAACCCGTTGTCGCCTCGCGACTTGCGGCTTCGCTCCACAGCGATTCCACACGAATCTGGGTGTCACGCACGGTTGTGTATCGTATCCGTTCGCATTCACAAGTGATTGTGTGGCAGATACTTACGACGGCGTGTCGAGACGCTGAATTGCCGGTTGCACGAGGTGTCACAAAGTGTAATCTTCTGTCGCACGGGACCAGAGAGGCGGGCAGGAGTCCGATGACACCGCTCACGGGCTATCGCGACCATCGGATCGACGGAAAGGACCGACTGGTCGTCCCCGCCACCTTCGCGCACCGCATCCAGGCGGAGTCCGAGGGGCGCCTCTACCTCGTCCCGAGCGTGGACGCTCCGTGCCTCGAGGCCTATCCGGCCCACGTCTACGAGGCGCTGGCGAGCTCCCAGGTCCCCAACCGCTTCGAGGGCTCCCAGGACCAGCGCCGCCTCTTCTTCCAGAACGCGGAGGAGGTGGAGCTCAAGGGGCCCGGACGGATCACCCTGCCGAAGCGATTCCTCGCCCACTTCCCGTCGGGCCAGGTCCGCATCGCGGGAATGAACACCTACCTCGAGCTCTGGGACCCCCCGGCGTGGGAGGAACGGCTCGCCGCCGCGCTCCGCCCGCCTGCCGCGGGGGAGCAGGGCTAGGGGGGCCGAGCCGGGATGGCCCCGGCCCGGGACGATCTTTCTCAACCCATCCATCGACCCGTCATGGTGGAGGAGGTGCTCGAGCACCTCCTCGGGGACCTGCCGGCCGGGCGGCCGCGGCTCGTCGTGGACGGGACGGTCGGGCTCGGCGGGCACGCCGCCGCCATCCTCGACCGGACCGTCGGCGCGGAGCTCCTCGGCATCGACCGGGACCCGCGGGCGCTGGTGCTCGCCGGGGAGGTCCTCGCGCGCTTCGGTGCGCGGGTGCGCCTCGTCCACGCGTCGTACGCGGACCTCGCGGAGGTCCTGCGGCGCGAGGGGGCGTCGGCGCCCGACGGCGTGCTCCTCGACCTGGGCCTCTCGTCGTTCCAGCTCGACGACCCGGCGCGGGGGTTCTCGTTCCAGCGCGCGGGGGAAGGCGCCGACATGCGCTTCGACCCGACCGCGGAGGGGCCCACCGCTCTGGATCTCGTGAACCACCTGGAGGTGGAGGCGCTCGCCGAGCTGCTCCACCGCTACGGCGAGGAGCCCCGCGCCCGTGCGGTGGCGCGCGCGATCGTTCGCGCGCGGCCGATCGCCGACGCGGGGACGCTCGCCGAGGTCGTCCGACGCGCCGCGCTCAGGACCGGGCGGCACGACCCGGCCACGCGGAGCTTCCAGGCGCTCAGGATCGCCGTGAACGACGAGCTCCTCCACGTGGAGCGAGGGGTCGCCGCGGCGCTCGCCGAGGTGGCGCCCGGCGGGCGGGTCGTCGCGATCTCCTTCCACCGGTTGGAAGACCGGATCGTGAAGGAGGCGTTCCGCGAGGCGGGACGGCGGGGATGGGGGCGGGTCAGGACGAAGAAGCCGCTCCGGCCGAGCGACGCCGAGGTGCGCCGAAACCGGCGGGCGCGGCCGGCGCGGCTGAGGGCGTTCGAACGGTTGGAGTCGGTGGCCGAGGGCGAGGGAGCGTGACGAGGAGCGCATGCGGACGTTGACGTCCATGGCCGTGTTGCTGGCCGTCGTGGGGACGGTGCTGGTCGGCGTCCGGCAGCAGGGCGAGCTCCGACGCCTCGAACAGCAGGTCTGGGACGAGATGCGCCGCCGCGACGGTCTCGCGAAGCAGGTCCGGGAGGCCGAGGCGCGCCTCGCGACCGAGCTGTCGCCGCGGACCCTCCTCGAGGAGCGCGACCGCCGACTCCGGGGGGAGCCGGACCCCGACGTCGCCCCCAGGGCGACCGCCGAGACGGGAACCGATGCCGCGCGCGGGGGGGAGGGCGAGTGAGCGCGCAGAAGACCACGCCCCGACTCCCGCGGAGCGTGCCGGTCGGGCAGATGCGGCGCAACCTGGAGGCCGTCCAGCGGTTCCGGATGAACTTCGTCTTCGGCGCGCTGCTCGTGCTCTTCCTGGTGCTCCTCGGCCGCCTCGGGAAGCTCCAGCTCGTGGACGCGGCCACGTGGCGCCACGCCGCGGCGCACGGGCACGACGCGCGCGTCACGTTCCGCGGCCTCCGTGGTCGCCTCCTCGACCGGCGCGGTCGCGTGCTCGCGTCGAGCCGCCGCGTGCTCTCCGTGGCCGTGGACCCCTCGCTGTTGGGCGACCCCGAGGCGTTCGCGCGCCGGCTCGCCCTCGTGCTCGACGACGACGACGGCGGGCGTTCGATCGCGGCCGCCATCCGGTCCGCGCCGGCGGGGTGCCGGCACCGTCCGCTCCGCTACGAGATCGAGGACGAACGCGTCGTCTCCGTGCTCCTCGGGCTCACGACGTTCACCGAGACGCTCGCCGCCGACCTGAAGGGGCTCAAGGTGTCGGTGGGGGAACGTCGGACGTACCCGAACGGCGACTACGCGATCGACGTGCTCGGGCTGGCGCCGTCGGCCGAGCGGGGCCGCGCCGGCGGGGGTCTCGAGCGTTCGCTCGACGCCGCGCTCCGGGGTGGCCGGATGACCGTGCCGGTCGCGCACTCGGGCGGCACGTCGCCGACGTTCCGCTCCGCGCTCGCGGTCGATCCGCTCCTCGTGGAGGGGCGCGACGTCCGCCTGACGCTCGACGTCGTCGTGCAGCACTACGTCGAGTCCGCGCTCGACGAGCTCCAGTCGCGGTGGTCGCCGCGCGCGGCCACGGCGATCGTCCTCGTCCCCGGCTCGGGCGAGGTGTTGGCGATGGCGAACCGGCACGCCGGTGCGTCGGGCCGTGGCTTCGACGTCGCGGTCACCGGCACCTGGCCGCCCGGCTCGATCTTCAAGCCGCTCGTCGCCGCGCGTGCCTTGGGCCTCGGCGTGGTCGGACGAGACGAGCGCATCGACCTGCCGGCCGAGAAACGCTTCGAGTGGCACGGCGCGTCTCGCCTGGTGCACGACGTCCACGCGAACGGCGAGGACGACGGCGCGGGCACGGTCGTCCGCATCATCGGCCACTCGAGCAACGTCGGCGTCTCCGAGCTCCTCTGGCGGCTCATGGCGCTCCGGCCGGACGGCACGCCGGCGGCCGACCGGGACCCCGCCGCCGCGTTCGCCCTGTTCGAGGACCTCGGCTTCTCGGGCCCGACCGGCATCGAGCTCTCGCGTTCCGAGCCCGTGACGGTGGACACGTCCTCGAGGAACCCGCTCTTCCCGACGCTCGGGTTCGCGTTCGGGCAGGGCTTCGCGATCTCGCCCCTCCGTCTCCTCTCCATCTTCGCGGCGCTGGCCCGCGACGACGCGCGCGTCGTCCGTCCCACCCTCCTCCCCGGGCACGGCGGCGGGCGCCGGGACCTTCCGCCCGTGTGCCGTCGCCCGCAGGACCTCGCGCTCGTTCGGCAGGGACTCGCCGACACGGTGGAGGACGGCACCGCCCACGAGGCGTTCGAGGGCGCGGACATCGAGGTCGCGGGGAAGACGGGCACCGCGGAGATCCAGAGGACAACCTGGCAGATCGCCGGGTTCGCCGGGTTCGCGCCTCGCGACCGTCCCCGGCTCGCGGTACTCGTCATGGCCCAGGTCGATCGCGAAGCGCCGGACCCCGTGACCGGGGTCAAGCCCTACGGCGGGAGCGTCGCCGCGCCGGCGGCGCGCCAGATCCTCGAGCGAAGTCTCGCCTATCTGGACGGGCGGGCCCTCGACGAGGGCGCGGCGCCGGGCCTGGAGGAGGGCAGGTGACCGTGCGCGCACAGGAACGCGCTCCGGCGACCGCGGCCGCGTGGGCCGAGGCGCTCGGCGGACGGCTCGTGGCGACCCCGCCCGACCGCCGGGCGACGGGGGTCGAGGACGACTCGCGCCGCGTGGAGGCGGGCCAGCTCTTCGTCGCCCGGCGCGGGCCAGGCGGCGACGGGCTCGACCACGCGAAGGACGCGCTCGACCGCGGCGCGGCGTTCGTCGTGACGGACGTGGACCTCCCCGTCTCCGTGCCCCACCTGCGCGTCCCCGACGTGGAGGCCGCGCTCCTCGCCGCGGCGGAGCACGTCTACGGACGACCCGAGACCACGACGTCGCTCGTCGGCGTCACCGGCACCAAGGGCAAGACGACGACCGCCTGGCTGACGGCCGCCGCGCTGCGCGGGGCCGGGGTCCCGACGAGCGTGCTGGGCACCGTCGCGCACGAGATCGCGCCGGGCGACCGGCGACCCGCGCACAACACGACGCCCGGACTGCTCGAGCTCCGCCGTCTCCTCGCGGCCGCGACGGACGCGGGGAGCCGAGCGGCGGTCCTCGAGGTGTCGAGCCACGCGCTCGACCAGGGTCGCGTCGCGGGCCTCTCCTTCTCTGCCGGCGTCTTCACGAACCTCGGCCGCGACCACCTCGACTACCACGCCGACGAGGACGCGTACTTCCGGGCGAAGGCCCGCCTCTTCACCGCGCTCGACGTGTCGGCGACCGCGGTCCTCGTCGTGGACGACGCGCGCGGCCGTTCCCTGGTGGGCATGACGCCCGCGCGCGTCCTCACCGTCGGGACAGGACCCGACGCCGACCTCGCGGTCGGGAACGTACGTCTCTCGCTCTCGGGCACCGCGTTCACGCTCCGCGTGGACGGCGAGGTCGAGATCGAGGTCGAGACGCCGCTCGTCGGGAGGCACAACGCGATCAACCTCGCGTGCGCCGTGGGCGCCGCCCGCGCGCTCGGCGTAGACCCGGCCCTCGCCGCGCGTGGCGCCGCGTCGCTCGCGGGCGTGCCGGGGCGCCTCGAGCGCGTGCAGCCGGCCGGCGACCTCACGGTGTTCGTGGACTACGCGCACACCGAGGAGGCGCTCCGCGCCGTGCTCCTCTTCCTGCGCGAGGTCGGCGCCGAGCACCTGACCACCGTCGTCGGGTGCGGCGGCGACCGCGACCGCACGAAGCGGCCGCGCATGGCGCGGGCCGCGGCCGAGGCGAGCGATCGCGTGCTCCTGACCAGCGACAACCCACGGACCGAGGACCCCTCGGCCATCCTCGCGGAGATGCGCGCGGGCCTGACGCCCGGCGCGTCCGTGCACGTGACCGAGATCGTGGACCGGCGCGAGGCCATCCAGCGGGCGATCCGCGAGGCGCCCCCGGGCGGGACCGTGCTCGTCGCGGGCAAGGGCCACGAGACGTACCAGATCCTGGGCACGCGGACGGTGCCCTTCGACGACGCGGAGGAGGTGCGCGCCGCGCTCCGCCTCCGCGCCGTCCGAGGCGCCGCGCGTTCCCGAGGCGGATGAACGAAGCGAGGGCCACCATGCAACCGATCCGACTCTCCGACCTGCTGCGCGCGACCGGCGGACACCTCGCCGGCCCGGTGGAGGGCGATCCGCTCATCCCCGCCGTCACGATCGACAGCCGGGAGGTGCCGGCCGGCTCGCTCTTCGTCCCGATCCGGGGCAAGCGCCACGACGCCCACGCGTTCGTCGAGAAGGCGTTCCTCGCGGGCGCCGCGTTCTCGCTCGCCGCGCGCGACGCGGACTTCGCCCGCACGCCCGCCAACGTCGTCGTCGTGCGGGACACGACGCGCGCGCTCGGAGACCTCGCCCGTTGGTACCGCAGCCAGTTCGACGTGCCGGTCGTCGGCGTCACCGGGTCCTGCGGCAAGACGACCGTCAAGGAGATGATCCGGCACGTGCTCGGCGCGGACGTCGTGGCGAGCCGCGCCTCGTACAACAACGAGATCGGGGTGCCGCTGACCCTCCTCGAGATGAGCACCGAGAGCCGCGCCTGCGTCGTCGAGATCGGCACGAACGCGCCCGGCGAGATCGCGTACCTCGCGGGCATCGCGCGCCCGACGGTGGGGGTCCTGACGAACGTCGAGCACGCGCACCTGGAGGGGCTGAAGACGGTGCGCGGGGTGATGGAGGAGAAGTCGAACCTCTTCGCGAGCCTCCCCGACGACGGCGCGGCCGTCCTGAACGCCGACAACTACTGGTGCCGGGAGGCGATGGAGAGCGTCGCCTGTCACCTCGTCACCTACGGGACCTGGGAGGACGCGGACGTGTACGGCACGAACGCGTACGCGACGCCCGACGGCATCGGCTTCTACCTGTACGGGCGCATGGCGATGGAGGTCCCGTCCCTCGGCATGCACAACGTCGCCAACGCGTTGGCGGCGGTGGCGGTCGGCCTCTGGCTCGGCCAGGAGCCCGTGGAGATCCAGCAGGCCCTCACGCGCTACGAGGCGCCGCCGATGCGGATGAGCCGCCAGGTGATCTCCGACGTGACGCTCGTGAACGACGCGTACAACGCGAACCCCCGCAGCATGGAGGCGGCGATCCTCGAGCTGTCCGCGCGGCCCTGCTCGGGGCGGCGCGTGGCCGTGGTCGGCGACATGCTCGAGCTCGGGGACGAGGCCCAAGCCCACCACGAGTCCCTCGGCCGCAAGATCGCGAACGCGAAGATCGACCTGCTCTGGGCGGTAGGGCGCCACGCCGAGACGGTGGCGCGCGCCGCGCACGCGATCGGGATGCCGGCGGGCTCGGTGGCGTGGCACCCGACCGTCGAGGCGGCGCTCGAGGTGCTGCCGTTCGTGCCGAAGCCGGGCGACGCGTGGCTGTTCAAGGCCTCGCGCGGTCTCGCGCTCGAGCGCCTCGTCCAGCACGTCGAGGAGTCGCTCGCCGAGGCGGCGGGCGAAGCCCTGAGCTCTCCCCGCATCGGAGACCGGCGCGCCTGAGCGGCAGAACCCCAAACCCCGCATGTTCTACCACCTGTTCGTTCCGCTGAAGGAGGTCGTGTCGGGGTTTCGGCTCTTCTCGTACATCACCTTCCGCGCGGCCTTCGCCGCGATCCTCGCGTTCCTGATCGCCACGGTCGTAGGGCCCGGTGTCGTCGAGGCCCTGAAGCGGAAGAAGGTCCAGGGCTTCGTCACGACCGGCGACGCGAAGGTGGACGCCGAGCGCCAGCGCAAGGCGTCCGTGCCGACGATGGGCGGCGTGATCCTCCTGGTGGGCGTGGGGCTGTCCTCGCTGCTCTTCGCGCGGCTCGACAACGCATACACGTGGATCGTGATCCTCTCGTTCCTCGCCTTCGGCGTCCTCGGCGCGCTCGACGACTTCAAGAAGCTGAGGGATCCCCGCTCACCCGGGATGAAGGAGGCGCAGAAGCTCGGGGGACAGCTCGCGATCGCGTTCGTGACGATCGCGGCGCTGTACGGCCTGGGCAGCGCCGACGACCAGCTCCCGGCGTTTCGCGGCCCCCGCGTGAAGCCGAATCCCTACGCCGCGTGGACGACGCACGTGCCGGTGGGGCCCGGCGCCACGTGGGCATCGCTCGCGGCCTCGACGCTCGGCAGCCCCGGGCGCGCGCTCGAGCTCGCGCGCTACAACCGGATGGTGACGCCGGAGGGGCGCGCGTACGACCCGCCGGTGGGACGCGAGATCCAGGTGCCCCGGCCGTGGCCCGACCCCCGGGACCACCACCGCGCGGACCTGCAGGTGCCTTTCTTCAAGGGCGTCGCGATCGACCTCGGCCTCCTGTTCATCCCCCTCGGCATCCTCGTGATCGTCGGCGCGAGCAACGCGGTGAACCTGACCGACGGCCTCGACGGCCTCGCGATCGGCGTCACCGGCACGGTGGCCCTCGCCTTCGCGACGATCGCGTACGTCGTCGGGCGCGTGGACTTCTCGGGCGAGCTCCAGCTCTTCTACGTGCCCGAGGCCGGCGAGCTCGCCGTGATCGCGGCGGCGCTCGCCGGCGGGGCGATGGGGTTCCTCTGGTTCAACTCCTATCCCGCCGAGGTGATCATGGGCGACACGGGCTCGCTCTCGATCGGGGGCATCCTCGGCGTGCTCGCGGTGGCGCTCCGCCACGAGCTCACGCTCGCCCTCGCGGGCGGGCTCTTCGTCGCGGAGGCGGGTTCCGTGATCTGGCAGCGCACGTGGTTCAAGGGGACCCGCCGCGCGGCCCGCCGCCGAGGCGACCCCGCCGCGACGGGTCGGCGTTGGTTCCGTTGCGCGCCCCTCCACCACCACTACCAGCACCTGGGATGGCACGAGAACAAGGTAACGGTCCGGTTCTGGATCGTCTCCGTGATCTGCGTGCTGGCCGCGTTGGCTTCTCTCAAGATGAGGTGACCCCGCGTGGCGCACGCGCTCTCGACCCCCGCCGCGTTCGACATGCTGCGCCCGCGCGCCGCCGTCGGGCGCCTCGCGCTCGCGGCCGGCCGCATCGTTCTCGCGATGGCCGTGGGGCTCACGGTCCTGGGCTTCGTGATGCTGTACTCGTGGAGCAGCGTCCGAGGTCTCACGGGCCACCCGAGCGGCGACGCGAACTTCCTGCTCGCGACGCAGCTCCAGTGGGTGTTCCTCGCCGCGCTGGCCGGGTGGGCCGCGAGCGCCGTGCCGCTCGAGTGGCTTCGCCGCGTCGCGGTGCCGGGGCTCGCGACCGTGCTCGTGGTCCTCGCCTTCGTCCTCGTGGCGGGGCACACGAGCAACGGAGCGACCCGCTGGATCCGAATCGCGGGGTTCTCGATCCAGCCGAGCGAGGTGCTGAAGCTGGCGCTCGCCCTCTACCTCGCCGAGCGCCTCGCCCGGCGCGAGGAGGACGTCCGCTTCGGCTCCTCGCCGCCGCTCGGCGCGCTCCTCGCCCCCGTGGGCCTCGGCGCCGCGCTCGTCCTCCTCGAGCCCGACCTCGGCACGTCGCTCTTCGTGGTGGCGGAGGCGGCGGTGCTCCTCGCCCTCGCCGGGATCCGCCCGACGCGGGTGATCCCCTTCGCCGTCACCGCCACCCCGGTCCTGCTCTTCTACGCCTACACGCGTTTCGCGCACGTGCGCGAGCGCCTCGCGGGCACGGGGGTCCAGGTGCACGAGGCGCTCGTCGCCATCGGGAGCGGCGGGCTCCTGGGCGTGGGCCTCGGGGCCGGCACGCAGAAGCTCGGGTTCGTGCCCGAGATCCACACCGACTTCGTGTTCGCGCTCATCGGCGAGGAGCTGGGCTTCCTCGGCTGCGCCGCCGTGCTCGTCGCGTTCATGCTCTTCACGTGGTTCGGCAGTCGGCTCGCGTGGTACGCGCGCGTCGTCGGTCCCTTCGCCTCGTACCTCGCGGCGGCCGCCGTGTTCGTCGTCGCGTTCCAGGCGCTGATCAACGTCGCCGTCGTAACCGACGTCGCCCCGACGAAGGGCATCCCGCTCCCGTTCCTCTCGAAGGGTGGGAGCAACCTGATCGTCGTCTCGATCGCCGTCGGCCTCCTGGTGAACGTCGCGCGCCGCACGGCCGCCGCCGCGGGCGACGAGCCCTGGTCCTGACCACGCTCGGCCGCCCGCGCCCCCCGCGGCGCGCCGCGTGATACGAAGGACGGGCACCGCGTGGGGACACCCGTGCCGATCGACGTCTTGTTCGTGGGCGGAGGGACCGTCGGGCACCTCGCGCCCGGGTTCGCGGTCGCGGACGCGCTGCGGCGGATCGGGGCCACGGCGGCGTTCGCGACGCCGGGGACCGCGTCGGAGGCGGCATGGTTCCCGCCGGGCGAGACGCGCTACCGTTCGGCCGCGCCGCGGCTCGTGCGCCGCCCCGTGCCCCTCGCCCTCTTCGCGCCCCGGCTGGTCGGCGCGGTCGTGGCCGCGACGCGGCTCCTCGCGCGGGTCCGACCCCGCGCCGTGGTCGCGCTCGGCGGCTGGCCGTGCGTGCCCCTGGCCCTGGCCGCCTGGCTCCGCCGCGTCCCCCTCGACCTCCTCGCGTCCGACGAACGCCCGGGGGCCGCCGTCCGGCTGCTCGCTCCGCTCGCGCGCCGCGTGTACCTCGCCCGCGCCGAGGCGCGCGCGGCGCTGCCGGCGCGGGTCCACACCACGGTCGTCGGCCCGATCCTCCGGGGGCGGATCGGCCACGGGCTTTGCGATCCCTCGCGCTTCGGGCTCGTGCCCGGACGCCTGACCCTCCTCGTGACCGGCGGGAGCCTCGGCGCGCGCGCGTTGAACGTCGCGCTCTCCGAGGGCGTCCTCCTCGCCGCCCGAGCCGACCCGTCCCTCGGCGCGCGGATCCAGGTGCTCCACCAGGTCGGCGGGAGCGGCGAGGGCGTCGAGGCGGCCTACCGGGCCGCGCGCGTGCCCCACCGCGTCGTCCCGTTCGTGGCCGACATGGACGTGGCGTACGCCACCGCGGACCTGGTCGTCTGCCGCGGGGGCGCGCTCACCGTCCAGGAACTCGAGGCGACCCGCGTTCCGGCCGTCCTGGTGCCGTACCCGCACCACGCCGACCGCCAGCAGTACGAGAACGCCCGGCGGCTGGTGGCGCCGGGCGCCGCGGTCTTGCTCGACGAGAAGGACCTCTCGCCGGAGCGCGTCGCGAGGGACGTCGTGCCGCTCCTCCTGGACCACGCGCGCCGGCGCGAGATGTCCGCGCGGGCGCCGCGGTCCCCGCGTGGCGGTGCCGGTCGAGTCGCCGCCGATCTCGTCCGATCGATCGGAGGGAGGGTCCCCTCTGCCGCCCGGGACCGAGGTGCCCCTGCATGATCGTCGATCGAGTCCCGTGCGCTCCCGACGAGCCCCCGTTCCCTCCCGCCCGGTCCACGTCGAGGACGATGTCGTCCTCCCCGCCGATGCTGTCCGCCGAGACGAGCCCGAGGACGCCGCCGCCCCCCGTGTCCGCCCCCGACCCGCCCCCCGCCCGCTCGGACCCCCCGGGGCCGGGCCCGCTCCCGGCCGCCGCCGCCGGCGGCCTCGACGCGAGCCGCCGCGTGTGGCTCCTGGGCGTCGAAGGCGCGGGCATGAGCGCGGTCGCCGAGATCCTCGCCGCGCGCGGCCTCCTCGCGGGCGGGGCCGACCGCGCTCCCGGCCCGCGGGCCGAACGCCTGGCCCGCGTCGGGGTCGTGGTCGGTACGGACGACCAGCCGATCCCCGACGACGTGGACCTCGTCGTCGCCTCCGCCGCCGTCCCGCTGGCCCACCCCCGCCTCCAGGAGGCGCGCCGCCGCGGCATCGCGACGTGGAAGTACGCGCGCCTGCTCGGCGCCCTGATGTCCGACCGCCGCGGCATCTCGATCGCCGGCTGCCACGGCAAGACCACCACCACCGCCCTCGTCGCGTGGGGCCTCCTCCACGCGGGCCGCGACCCGAGCTACGTGATCGGCGGGTCGCTCTCGGGCGTCGGGAGCGGGGCGCGGAGCGGCCGCGGCGAGCACTTCGTGGCGGAGGCGTGCGAGTACGACCGGAGCTTTCTCGAGCACGTGCCGCGCGTCGGCGTCGTGCTGAACGTGGACCTCGACCACCTCGACTACTACCGCGACCTCGCCGAGATCGAGGAGGCGTTCCTCTCGTTCGCCGCGCGGGTTCCGCGCGAGGGCGTGCTCATCGTGGGCGAGGCGCACGGCGCCACGTTCCAGAGCGACCCCCGCGTCCGCGCACCCGTCGAGACGCACGGCACCGGCGCGGGCGCGACCTGGCGCGTGCTCGACGCGGAGCCCTCGGCGTCGGGCCATCGCCAGCGGTTCCTCCTGCGGCGACGCGACCGGCGGTCCGTGCGCCTGGAGGTGCCGCTCCTCGGCGCGCACTACGCGCTCGACGCGGCCGCGGCGGCCGCCGCGCTCGTGGCCGCGGGGCTGGACCTCGAGGAGGTGGCCCGCGCGTTCCAGGTCTTCCCCGGCGTCGGCCGCCGGCTCGAGCGCGTCGCGGACCTTTGCGGCGTGCTCGTCCTCGACGACTACGGGCACCACCCAGCCGAGATCCGCGCGACCCTCGGCGCGCTCCGCGGCCGCTACCCCGGGCGCCGGCTGGTCGTCGTGTTCCAACCCCACCAGGCGAGCCGCACGCGGCGCCTCCTCCCCGAGTTCGCGACGGCGCTGGCCGAAGCGGACGAGGTGTGGCTCGCGCCGATCTACTTCGCGCGCGACACGGACGAGGAGCAGAGAAGCGTGTCGTCTGCCGACCTTGCGTCCCGGATCGTCGAGGCGAGGGGCCACGCCACCTCGTTCCCCGACCTCCAGGCGGTGGTGAAGCACGGCGCGAAGAGCGTTCGACCGGGCGACGTGGTCGTCACGATGGGGGCGGGCGACGTGGACGAGGTATCTCGTGGTCTGGCCGACCGCCTTCGCTGAGGCCCGCGCCCGCGCGGTCCGCCTCGCGGAGCGCACCTCGCTCCGGGTCGGCGGCACGCCCGAGTGGCTCTTCGAGCCGACCTCCGCGGAGGAGGCCGCCGAGGCGGTGCGCCTCTGCCGCCGGCACGGCGTCCCGTGGCGAGCGCTGGGCGGGGGGTCGAACCTCGTCGTGCTGTCGGGGACCCTCGCGGGCGCCGTCGTGGACACGCGGCGCCTCCGGCGGGTCGAGGTCGAGGGCGACCGCGTGCGCGCCGGCGCGGGCGTGCCCTTCCCGGCGCTCGTCCGCCTCGCGCTCTCCCACGGCGTGCCCGCGCTCGCCGGCTGCCCCGGCATCCCCGGGACCGTCGGCGGCGCCGTCGCGATGAACGCGGGCGGACGGTTCGGCTGCGTCGCCGACGCCCTCCGCGAGGTCGAGGCCGTGGACGCGGACGGTCGTCGCTTCACGAGGCGCGTCACCGCCGCCGACTTCGGCTACCGACGAAGCCCCTTCGGAGACGCCCTCGTCACCGGCGCGACGTTCCGCCGCGACCCGCAGGCCGACCTCGTCCTCCTCCGCCGCGTCTACGACGAGGCGCGCGCGGAGAAGCAGCGCTCGCAGCCGCTCTCCTCCTGGAGCGCGGGCTGCGTCTTCAAGAACCCGCCGGGTACCTCCGCGGGCCGCCTGATCGACGCCGCGGGCCTGAAGGGACGCCGGGAGGGTGGCGCCGTGGTCTCGGACCGCCACGCGAACTTCATCGTGAACGACCAGCATGCCTCCGGCGAGGACGTGCTGCGCCTGATCGAGGAGGTGCGCGCGGCCGTCCGCGACCGCCACGGGGTGGACCTGGAGCTCGAGGTCCGCGTCTGGCGCTGACGGCCCGGCGCCGGGCGCCCCGCGCGCCGGCCCTTCAGCGGTCCCCGCTCGCGACCGACCGAGATCATGGAGGCGAACCCTGAGCCGAAGGGAGACGTTCGCCCCTACGTCATGGCCCGCTCCTCTCCTCCGCCCGGGTACCTCGCGCGCCTCGCGGCGCTCCTCTCGTCCCCGGCCGGGCGGTGGCTCGCGCGCCTGACCACCGTCGCCGTCGCGCTGCTGGCCGTCGGCCTGGTCCTCCGGGGCGCGCGCGCGTACGCGTACCAGATCCGCGCCTACCGGATCGGCCCCGCGAACGTCCACTACGTCGGCCTCGACCCCGCGATCGGCCCGCTCGTGTGGCGGTCGCTGAACGACCCGCGCTCGCTCTCGTTCCCGGCGGCGTCGGTCTTCGACCCGGCGGCCGAAGCCCACGTGCGCGAGGCCGTGGCGCGGCACCCCATGGTGCAGTCCGTCACCTCGGTCGTGATCCGCTACCCCGACGAGGCGCGTGTCCAGATCGTCCCCCGTCGTCCCGCGGCGTGGTTCAGGGTGTCCGCGCCGAGGATCGGCTGGGTCCTCGTCTCGTCGGACGCGCGACGCCTCGACGAACGCGTCTACGCGTACTGGCTCCGCCGCCTCCGGATCCCGCTGCCGAAGGTGGTCGGTGTCCGTGCGGCGCCGCCGCGCTACGCCGGCCAGGCGTGGGAGGACCGCGACGAGCAGATCCTCGAGGGGCTCGCCGCCGCGCGCGTCGGCGCCGCGCTCTACCGCGACCTCTCGGGCCGCCTCCGCGTCGAGACGATCGACGTCGGCTCGTTTCCCGCGGCGCCCGAGCGGCGGCGCAAGGGCGAGGTGCGTCTGATCCTCGACGACGGGACGCCGATCGAGTGGGGCCGAACCGAGCGCGCCATCGAGGCCGTGGCGGGCGAGGACGACTACGCGACGAAGCGGTGGCGACTGGGCGTCCTCCTCTCCCGCCGCGCGGCGTCCTCGCGCAGCGCGATCGACGTGCGGTATCGGCTCCCCGAGGAGGCGCGCGAGAGTCCCGTCCCCCGGTGAGCCGCGACCTCGCCCTGCCCGTCCTCTTGGTCCTCCTCGCGGCCCCCGTGCTCTCCGCCACGGGACTCGTGCCGATCGGGCTGCTCCCGTCGGGGCCGCACGGGCTCCTCGTCTTCGTGCTGGTCCTGACCGCCCTCTTCGCGCTCGCCGTCGTGCCCTGGCTCTCGGGCCCGGATGCGGCGGGGCCGCGGCGCGTCTTGGCGCTCGTCGTCGCCGTGGCCCCGTTCGTCGTGTTCGGCCTCGCCGGCACGCCATCGCCCCGAGACGTCCTCGCTCTCCCCGGCGCCGGCTGGTGGGTCCTCCTCGCGCTCGCGACGAGCGTCGCCGCGCTGCCGCGCGCGTGGGCGCGGCGTCTCGCCGTGGCGGTCCTCGTCCTCCTGGGGGGGAACCTCGTGCTCGGCCACGCGGCGCGCGAGATCGTGCCCGGCGGGTGGCTCGCGCCCTCCGTCCGGATCCGCGACGCGCGGTCCACGCCGACCCGCCCGTCCGACACGACGCCGCCCGTCGGCCCCTTCCAGGGCGCGCCCGTCGTCGTGGCGACCTCGCCGCTCGCGTCGGGTCCGGGTCCGTGGCTGGTCCCCGCGCCGCGCGGCGCGCGCGAGGGTCCTCGCCCGCGGGTCCTGCTCCTCGGCGGCCCGGCCGCCCCCTCGGTCGTGGAGGGCCTCGCGGCGACGTTCGTCCCCGCGCCGGAGGCTCCGTTCCCGTCTTCGCTCGAGCTCGACGCGTTCGACGCGGCCGTCCTCCTGCCCGGCGCGTGGGACGACGCCGACCCCGACGGCCCGCGCTGGGCCGAGGAGGTGGCGAGCTTCGTGCGTCGCGGCGGGCTCCTCGTCACGACCGCGGGCCCCGAGGCGATGCCGGTTCGCCTCGGCGCCCTCCTCGGCCGGGCGGGCGCGTCCCGCGAGGTTGGCCCGGAGTCCGCGCGCGACTTCGGCCTGGGTCGCGTCGTGCGCGCAGGGTCCGCGTCGGACGCGATCGGGATCCTTGGCGAGGGCGGGTGGCGACCGCGCCTCTCGACCGCGTTCGACGACGGGCCGTCCGCGGCGCGCGCCGCCGCGGCGGCCCTCTCCTCCGCCGGGGCGCGCCACCCCGCGGACCACCGCGCGGCGGGCGTCCTCCTCCTCGCCTATGCGCTCGTCGTCGGGATCCTCGACCGGCTCGCGCGACGGGGCCTGTTCCGCGTCCTCGTCCTCGCCGGCCCCGCGGTCGCGGCGTCCGTCGGCCTGCTCTGGATCGTGCCGTCGGGCCCGGGGCTCGCCGTCACAGGCGTGCTCCTGGACCTCGGCGGCGGCGGCGGCCGCCGGGTGGAGGCCGTCCTCCTCGAGGCCTCCTCGGCGGGCTGGCAGGGCGAGGTCCACTGGCGCGGCGGAGGGATCGTCCGCACCCTGGGCCTGGACCTGGACGCCGGCGGCCGGGTCGAGCTCGGACCCGGCGAACGCGGGTGGGTCGTACGGGAGCAGCTCGCCACGGGCGTGGTCCCCGGCGAGCGCGAGGACCCGCGCGGGGGCGCGGCCCTGGCGCTCCTGAGGGGTGAGGTCGCGCCCAAGGACGTGCGGGTCGGGCGGGTCCCCGCCCTGGACGTGGAAATCGAGGGCGAGCGCGAGACCCCGGCCTTCGTGGTGACCTGGCCGGCCGGGACCCGCTAGGGGGGCCGGACCCGGGGGGCCGGCCCCCGGCGACACGGATTCGGGCCCTCTCCGCGCCACCCCCGCTTGACCGACCGGCGCCTCGCCGTACCTTCGGGCGCTTCCCTCCGGGTCTCCCATGCAAGACGCCATGAACCGAACGACGCTCGCCTCGACCGACCGCGCCCACGCGACGTGGTTCGTCGTGGACGCCTCCCGTGAACGCCTGGGCCGCATGGCGGCCGGCATCGCGCGCGTGCTCATGGGCAAGCACAAGCCCTCGTACACACCGCACGCCGACACGGGCGACTTCGTCGTCGTCACGAACGCCGCCCAGGTCGTCGTGACGGGGCGGAAGGCCGAGAAGAAGGTCTACCGTCGCCACACCGGCTACCCCGGCGGGCTGGTCGAGGAGTCCTTCGAGCAGATGCGGTCGAAGCACCCCGAGGACATCGTCCGTCTGGCCGTCCGCAGGATGCTCCCCAAGACGACCCTCGGCCGACACATGCTGAGGAAGCTCAAGGTGTACAAGGACGAGCATCACCGGCACCACGCGCAGAAGCCCGAGCCGCTGTCCTTCGGCCCGGCCGGCGACCAGGAGTAGCCCGATGGTGGAGCGATCGGAGTTCGTGCGCGGAGTGGGCCGCCGGAAGAAGGCGGTCGCGCGGGTCCGGATCATGTCCGGCTCGGGCCAGATGACGGTGAACCGTCGCGACTGGAGCGAGCACTTCCCCACGCACGCCGCACGCCTCGCCGTCCGTCAGCCCCTCCGGCTCACCGGTACGGACTCGAGCTACGACGTCCACGTCTCCGTCCGCGGCGGCGGCGTCCAGGGCCAGGCGGACGCGGTCCGGCACGGCCTCGCCCGCGCGCTCGCGAGCGCGAACCCGACGTTCGAGGGTTCGCTGCGGAGCGCCGGCTACCTGACCCGCGACGCGCGGGCCAAGGAGCGGAAGAAGTACGGCCAGCGTGGTGCCAGGGCCCGCTTCCAATTCTCCAAGCGCTAGGCCCGGCGCGCTGAGAGGCCAGTTCGCGGCCCTTCCTCCTCCTTGCGTGCATTCGCACGCGGCGTCGTCGTCATGGCCACTCCTTTGGCCTCTCAGCGCGCCGGTCGCGTGCGGGCGGTTGGGCGGGGGGGCTCGCGGGGCCGCCTTGGGCGGCGCCGCGTCGCGCGGAGGGGGCGTGCGCTTGCGGCGTCGGCCTTCGGCCTCGCCGCGTCGCGTGCGGCGATGGGGGGCTCGCGGGGCCGCCTTTGGCGGCGCCGCGTCGCGCGGAGGGGGCGTGCGCTTGCGGCGTCGGCCTTCGGCCTCGCCGCGTCGCGTGTGGCGATGGGGGGCTCGCGGGGCCGCCTTGGGCGGCGCCGCGTCGCGCGGAGGGGGCGTGCGCTTGCGGCGTCGGCCTTCGGCCTCGCCGCGTCGCGTGTGGCGATGGGGGGCTCGCGGGGCCGCCTTGGGCGGCGCCGCGTCGCGCGGAGGGGGC
This sequence comes from uncultured Planctomycetota bacterium, assembly GCA_963752285.1. Classification (GTDB taxonomy): domain Bacteria; phylum Planctomycetota; class PLA2; order PLA2; family JAEUHO01; genus CAVVXN01. Next base: position 1,504,724 of record CAVVXN010000005.1, on the reverse strand, counting down.
GTGCGCTTGCGGCGTCGGCCTTCGGCCTCGCCGCGTCGCGTGTGGCGATGGGGGGCTCGCGGGGCCGCCTTTGGCGGCGCCGCGTCGCGCGGAGGGGGCGTGCGCTTGCGGCGTCGGCCTTCGGCCTCGCCGCGTCGCGTGTGGCGATGGGGGGCTCGCGGGGCCGCCTTTGGCGGCGCCGCATCGCGCGGAGGGGGCGTGGGCTCGCGGGGCCGCCTTTGGCGGCGCCGCATCGCGCGGGGGGGCGTGCGCTTGCGGGGCCGCCTTGGGCGGCGCCGCGTCGCGGGGGGGCGGTGGGGAAGGGGGCCGGCGGTATCATGATGGGTCATGGCCGGCCACAGCCACTTCGCGAACATCATGCGGGCGAAGGCGCGCGTGGACGTCAAGCGCGGGAAGCAATTCAACAAGCTCTCGCGGTTGATCCAGGCTGCCGTGAAGCAGGCTGGGCCGACTTTGCGCGACAACTTGAAGCTGCAGTACGCCGTCGAGAAGGCTCGGGCGGCGAACATGCCGAAGGACACGATCCAGCGGCTGATCGACAAGACGTCGGGCGCGGGGGGCGAGGACCAGTTTGCCGACGTCACGTACGAGGCCTACGGGCCCGGCGGGGTCGCGCTCCTGATCGAGGCGCTCACCGACAACCGGAACCGGACGGCGCCCGAGATCCGCGCGACCCTCGACCGCAACGGGGGGCGGATCGGCGCGAGCGGCTCCGTGTCGTGGATGTTCGAGCGCCGCGGGCGCGTCGAGATCGCCGACGAGCAGGTCACCGAGGAACGGATCCTCGAGGTCGTGATCGACGCCGGCGCCGAGGACGTCGTCCACCAGGACCTCGGCGACGAAGGCGGACGCTTCGTCGTGACCTGCGGAGTTGCCGATCTCGAGGCCGTGAAGCAGGCGCTCGGGGACGCCGGCATCGAGACCTCGAGCGCCGAGCTCGAGATGAGCCCGCGATCGCTCGTGGAGGCCGACGAGGACACCGCGCGGAGCGTGATGCGCCTCCAGGCGCTCCTCGAGGAGAACGACGACGTGCAGTCGGTGACCACGAACCTCGACGTGAGCGAGGAGGTCGCCGCGCGGCTCGCGAAGGAGGAGGGGGATCGATGACCGAGGCCACCGCGCCGAGCACGAGCGACCTGATCCCCCTCGTCACCGCGCTGCAGAAGAACGTCGGACGCGTGTTCCTCGGGAAGCCCGACGTGGTGCGCGCCGTCCTGACCGGACTCCTCGCCGGCGGCCACGTCCTGCTCGAAGACGTGCCGGGCGTCGGGAAGACGGTTCTCGCGAAGAGCGTGGCCCGCTCGCTCGACGGCGACTTCCGTCGGGTCCAGTTCACGCCCGACCTGCTCCCGAGCGACATCCTCGGGGTCTCGGTCTACGACCAGCGGACGGGCCTCTTCGAGTTCAAGCCGGGTCCGATCTTCACGAACGTCCTCCTGGCCGACGAGATCAACCGTGCGACGCCGCGGACGCAGTCGGCGCTCCTCGAGGCCATGAACGACGCGCAGGTCACGGTGGACCGGTCGTCGCACCCGCTGCCCGAGCCGTTCTTCGTCGTCGCGACGCAGAACCCGTACGAGTTCGAGGGCACGTACCCGCTTCCCGAGAGCCAGCTCGACCGCTTCATGCTCCGCGTGCGGATCGGGTACCCCTCTCAGGAGGACGAGAAGGCGGTCGTCCTCTCCCAACGGCTCCAACACCCGCTCACGGACCTGAAGCCGGTCATCACGGTCATGGACGTGAAGCGTCTGCAGACCGCCGTCCGGGCGGTGCGCGTCGAGGAGCCGGTCCTCGACTACCTGCTGGCCGTGGTGCGGAAGACCCGCGGCCACCGCCAGCTCGCGGTGGGGGCGAGCCCGCGGGGCAGCGTGGCGCTCACGCGCGCCTCCCAGGCGCACGCCTTCCTCGCGGGGCGTTCCTACGTCCTCCCCGACGACGTGAAGGCCCTCGCCGTGCCGGTGCTGGCGCACCGGCTCATCGGCACCGGGTTCGAGACCGAGGGCGCGGGAGACGAGCGGGAGGCGATCGTGACCAGCGTCGTCTCCCAGGTGGACGTCCCGATCTGACCCGGGTGGATCCCGAGGACGCGCCGAGGGGTGTTGGGATAGTCTGGCGGCCATGCCGCCCGCCCCGAGCCTCGCCCCGTACCTCTTCTACGCCGACGTCGAAGCGGCCGTCCGCTTCCTCGAGAAGGCGTTCGGCTTCTCCGTCGCCTTCACCGCCCCCGCGCCCGGCGGGGGGATCGAGCACGCGCAGCTCCTGCACGGCTCGGCCCTCCTCATGCTCGGCCACGCAGGCGAGGGCGGGCTGAACCGCGTCGCGAAGGCCTCCTCCCTCCCCAAGCTCCACGCCGGGGTCTACGTCTTCGTGGACGACGTGGACGCGCACTGCGAGCGGGCGCGCGAGGGCGGCGCGATCGTCCTCCTCGAGCCGGCCGACCAGCCCTGGGGCGACCGCATGTACTGCGCGACGGACCCCGAGGGTCAGTTCTGGATGTTCGCGACCCGCCTCGCCGTCGCGCCGGGGGCGTGACACGCCGCGGGCCGCGGGAAGCCGCCCGCGGCACTTGCCCCCCGTCCCGACCGACCGGTCAAGACCGCCGGACCTTCGGCGCGGGCTCGGCCTCTTACGGCGCCTGGCTCCTCGGCAGAGCGATCCGAAGGTGCAGGGCGACGCCGCCCCCCCCCGGCGTTCCGAGAGACGATCCGCGACTCCGTGGGTCTCCCTCGGTTGCGCGAGAAAGAGCGCGCCTGCGTGCTCTCCCCCTTCGACCTCGGCTCGGAGAGCCATCCGTTCCGCGCGACCGTCTTCCGCGACGTGGTGCCGAACCCGACCGCGCCCGGCGAGGTCCATGACGACGCCGAGCACGTGGTGCGATGCCTTCGACAGCCACTCCCCCGTGGATGCGGTCGGGCCTCCCCGCCGGCCCTCCAACGTGCTCTCGCGGACGGGACGCGTTCGGAATGGGGTCAGCGAACCTGGCTGTGCTCGCGCCGCAGCCGGACGAATCGCGGGTCGTTCCAGACTCGTTCCAGATCGGGGTCCGGCGCCCAGTAGGGGGGCCAGACCCAACCTGCCGCGGCGGCCTTCTCGAGCAGTTCGATCGCCGACTCGTCGTCACCGAGAAGCGCGCGTGCGCAGGCCGCGTCGTAGGCATCCAACTCCGGGGCGGGGGCGTCGGGGGGACTCTCGGCGACGAGCATTCCACGGGCCACGTCCACGTGTCCGAGGGCGATCTCGGCGAAGACCAAGGACGCTGGATCGCGGCCGGTCGGGCTGGCGAGGATGCGCTTCGCCAGCGCGCGGGCATCTTCCTCGCGATCGAGCGCACGGAGCACGGTCAGCTCGAGGCCATCCCAAGAGGCGTCCAGATCGGGATGCGCGGCGCGCGCCCTCCCGATGACGTCGAGGGCGTGCTCCCAATGGCCCTCCGCCGTGTCCGTGACCGCCTCCTGGCGGTCGGCCGCCGGGTCGTCCGGCATGTCAGCACGCCAGCGCTGCAACAAGGCGTGCGCCTCCGGGAACTTCCCCAACCACGTGAGGTTCTCGGCCTGGCTGAGGTACACGAGCGGTGGCCAGGCGGCCGGCGTCGTCAGAAGCCGGCTCAGCGTGTCGGCCGACTCCCGGTGCAGGTCGAGCATGTCGAGCACCTCGCCTCGCACCGCCAGCAGCCGGACACACGTCGAGGAGATCGCAAGCCCCTCCTCCGTTGCTCGCAGCGCCCCAGGCAGGTCTCCCTGCCGCATCGAAGCCTCGGCCAGCACCTCGCGGCAGAGCAGGCAGCCGGGGTCGGTGAGAATCGCCTCCCCGGCGGTGCGGGCCGCGTCGGCGTACCGATGGACGGCTTGGTAGTTCCAGCAGAGCGTGCAGACGACCGAGTGGTCCCGAGGGAACTTCGCCCGCGCCGTCTCGAGCACCGAGATTCCCTCCGAGACGTCCCCGGTCTGCACGAGGAGCGTACCGCGCAGCGTCATCCGGACCTTCTCCTCGAGGTTCTCACCGTCGGGTCCCGCGAGGGCAGCCAGTGCCTCTCGTGCCTGGTCGAGCCGCTGGAGAGCCGTCACTCTCCAGCAGAGGAGCGAGCCGCGCTGCTTCGACGACGGAGCCCGCGGTGGAGCCTCCAGATCGTCGATCAGGCGCAGCGCCTCGCGGTAGCGGAGGTCGGGGGATGTCCACGACGCCAGCTCCCGGGGGTCCTCGTAGGGTTGGACCAAATAGAGGATCCGGTGCGCCTTCGCCCAATCCGCGTCCGGATCGGCTTCCACGGCCGCCTTCGTGGCACGCCCCTCCAGCGGCACGTCCCGGACGGAGGCGACCGCGGCCAAGAGGTCCTGCCACGCGTCCTCCGACCCGGTCCGTGCCGTCTCGGCCAGGAGGGTGTCCGTCGATTCCCGGTATCGGCCTTCCTGCCCCACCTGCCGCCACAGCTCCGCGATCCGGACCCGCAGGCCGACGCTCGCCGACGAGGAGAAGGCCCCTTCGACTCGGAGCAGGTCCTCGATCGCGCCTTCTACGTCTCCTCGGGACTGCCTCCTGACCGCGCGCTTCAACTCCAGGTGGATTCGCGCCGGCGGCCAGGCGACGCCCTTGTCGATCAGTCGATCGAGGAGCGCGTCGCTCCTCGTGAGGTCGCCCTGTGCTTCCGCCAGACGCTGCGCCAGCTGCAGGTGGTCCCAGTCCTCGGCTCCGCCGGCACGCTCCGACGCGGTCAGGGCCGCGAGCGCACCCTCCACGTGCCCCGCCGTCAGGGCGATCAGACCGCGCGTTTGCCAGTAGGTGCGCTCTCCCAGACCGAGCGCCCGCGCGTGGTCCAGGCTGGAGAACCGGGTCGCCTCCGAGTCGAAGAGCGGCTGTGTGGCTCGGAGGAGCCACGCCTCGTATCGGCTCGGGGACAGGGCCGAGGCGCGGTCCAGTCGATCGTGAATCTCGTTCTCGAGCCGGTCCGCGGCGTCGGGATCCCCTCGACCGTAGACGTCCAGGCCGCTGCTCGGGTCCACGGACACGGCACGGTCGTGGAGACGCCTCGCCTCGGTCAGGAGTCGGCCGTACTCGTGCTCGATCCGCTGCGTGCGCTCGACCCGCGCCGCGCGCCACCCGAGAGCCGCGACGGCGAGCGCCGTCGCCGCCAATGCCACGAGCAGGGTGCGGACCTTGTTCCGGCGGACGCGGCGCCACGCGCGCTCCCACGGTCGAACGCGCCGAGCCTGGATCGTCCCTCCTCGCGCCACTTCGCGCAGGTCCCTCGCGAGCTCGGCTGCCGTCGCGTACCGTCGGCGCGGGTCCTTCTCGATGGCCTTCGTGACCACGGTTTCGAGGTCCCGTGGGATCCGCGCGTCGAGCACGCGAACGGGCGGCGGGTCCTCGGTCAGGATCTGTGCGGCGAGGCGCGTCGGTTCCCTCGCGGCGAACGGAGGGCGCAGTGCGAGCGTCTCGTAGATCGTGACGCCCAGGGAGTACACGTCCGTTCGCCCGTCCAGCGCGTCTCGATCGCCTCGGAACTGCTCCGGGCTCATGTAGAGGGGCGTCCCCACCACGTCCCCGGGGCACGTCATCGTCTGCGAGGCGTCTTCCAGTCGGGCGAGTCCGAAGTCGAGCACCCGGAGGCGACCGTCCGCGTCCAGGAGCAGGTTCGAGGGCTTCACGTCCCGGTGGACGACCCCGTGACCGTGCGCCTCCTGCAGCGCGTCTGCCACCTCCGCGAACATCGAGGCCACACGCTCGTAGTAGGCCCGCGTTCCGCTGGGGACCCCCGTGAGCGACGTCGAGCCCGAGCTCCGTCGGCGCTCGCGCCGCCCCTGGACCTCGATCCGCCGCATGTCGTCGAGTACCCGTGCGAGGGAGGGGCCGTCTACGAGCTCCATCGCGCAGTACCACAGGCCGTCGTCCTGCCCGAACGCGTGAATCGAGACGATGTTCGTGTGCTTCAGGCGGCCCGCGGCCTTCGCCTCCTGTCGGAAGCGCTCGACCGTGCGCTGCGTGGGTGCGAGAGAGGGATAGAGGACCTTCAGCGCGACGCGGCGGCCCAGCTCGGGCTGTGCCGCCTCGTAGACCACGCCCATCCCCCCGCGTGCAATCTCCCGCAGGATCCGGTATCCCCCGACGGTGCGAGGAGGGGGACGGGGGCCCGTGTTGCCGAGCGCTTCGTCGAGACGCGCCAGGGCGGCGAAGCGGGCCTCCAAGTCCGGCGCGATCTCGGGATGGGCGCGCAGCACGTCCTCGGGGCGCAGGGTTTCCCCTTCTTCGGCGCGTCGGCGCCACTCCTCGAACACGGCATCTGCCGCCGTGTCCTGGCTCACGCGTCGGCGCTCCCCCGCGGAGGCAGACGGCGCGACAGGCTCGCGATCGCACGCGTGTAGAGCTTCCGCGCCGCTTCCGGGCTCCGTCCGAGGTGCTCCGCGGCCTCGGTGAGCGTGAGACCCGCGTCGTGCACGAGGCGGAGGATCGCCCGGTGATCGTCCGCGAGCTCCCGGATCGCGGCGAGCACGATCTCTCGGTCCTCCCGGCGGCTGGCGACCGCGCTGGCCGTCACGCCGCCGGCGGGAAACTGGCCGGTCGATCGTCGAGCGTCCCGCGAGGCCTCGCGCGAGGCGGCGCGCTTCTGACGCTGGAGATGGCTGCGGAGCTGATCCTGAATCCGTTTCTTGAGGATGCCGTGCAGCCAACGGGGAAACGCGTCCGGGCCCTCGTCGCGGAACGCGTCGAGGCGCTCGAACGCGATGGCGTAGCACTCCTGCACGACGTCCGAGACGGAGATGCGGCGGTTCAGAAGGCTCGGGAGGCGGCGTCGCGCCAGGGTGGCGAGCTTCGTCCGGTGACGCTCCCACAGGGCTCGGAACGCCGCTTCGTCGCCCTCTCGGGCGCGGCGTACCAGCTCCGCATCGGGCGAGTCGAGCGGCCGAGCGTCCCGCATGGATCTCCTCCATGGGGAATATCGTCGGGGGCGAGGGGAACGGACGCGGGTACCCGCGTCCGATGGGAGCCGGTGCGACGAAGTGTCCTGGTGGAGGCGGACCCAGTCGGCCCGCCCGAACCCTGGAGAGGACGACGATGAGGCGGAAAACGGCCATGTGGTGGGGTGCGCTGGCGCTGACGTTGGCGGCGGTCGGCGTCGCCCGGGCATCGGGGACGGCAGGGGCCGTCGACATCGACTTCGGCACGGGGGGGATCGTCACGGACGCCCCGGGATTCGCGAACGACGTGGTGGTCCGTTCGGACGGACGGATCCTCGCGGTGGGGTCGGCTCCGAGCGGGATCCTGATCGGCGGGCGGGAGACGACCGTCTGGCTCGTCCGCAGGTACCTGGACGACGGCAGCCTGGACACCAGCTTCGGGACCGGCGGGTTCGTGACCCTGTTCGGGCAGGACCTGAGCGAACGGGCGACCGTGGTGGCCCTCGACGCGTCCGGGCGGATCCTGGTGGGGGGGAACGGCTCCGTCCAGGTGACGTCGGGCAGTGGGAAGAAGCAGACGACCACGACGCAGCGCGGGGGCGTCGTCGCACGCCTCGCCGCGGACGGCTCGCTCGACGCGACCTTCGGGGACGGCGGAGTCGCGTTCCTCGAACTCGGGGAGGTCGATGGGCTCGCGGTCACGACCGGCGGGAGGGTCCTCGCGGCCGGAACCACGAAGATCCAGACGTCGTCGGGCGGAAAGAGGCACGGGGGAAGCACCCAGACCTCCGCGATCTTCGTGGCCCGACTGAACGACGACGGCACGCGGGACGCGTCCTACGGTGCGAACGGCATCGCGACCGTGAACCTGGTCGCGTCCGGCCCCGTCGGCGACGAGTTCCTGAGAGCGAAGTGCCTCGCCGCGCAGCCGGACGGCGCCGTCGTGCTGGGGGCGGACCTGCCCGGGGCGGGGATCCACTGGGCGCTGGTGAAGCTCGACTCGGACGGCATGTTCGATTCGTCGTTCGGGACGGTGACCCAGACGGGGGCCAGCCTTCGGGCCCTCGCCGGCGACGAGACCGGTTCCCTGTACGCCACCGGGGTCGATGCGTCGGGCTGCCGCATCGTGGCGTACGACGCGGACGGCGCGGTCGAGTCGGACTTCGGCTCGGGTGGCTCGGCACGGATCGCGCTCTCCTCGTACGAGCCCGCGCCCGGCGGCCTGGTGCTCGCCAGCGGATCCGTCACCGTCGTGGGATTGCAATGGCAGGCGGACGGGTCCCTCGCGGTCGTCACGCTTCGACTGCTGTCCGACGGAGCGCTCGACCCCTCCTTCGGCGACGAAGGCATCGGCGAGCTCCTGACCGACGGGAGCGCCGGGGGCATCGCCGCCACGGGAGCGGCGCCCTCACCGGAGGGCGACCTGGTCGTCGTTGGCGTGGAGAACGCCGCGATCCAGCACTGGGTGCTCGGTCGCATGTGCGGCGGGTAGTCCCTCCCGACGGGGTCCCTCCGCCCGGCGCGGCACGCCGCGGCCTCCTGCGCACGCGGGACCGGGGCGTGCCGCCACCGGGCCCGTTGCGTGACCCGCCGAGGACCGCGATCGGCCGCCCGTCGCCCCGGCCTTCCAAGCCGACCGACCGGTCGGGATGGCCGGACGTTCGGCGCGGGCGTGTCCTTCCCCTGCGCCCGGTGCCCGGCATCGCGATCCCGCCGGGCGGCGCGACGCCCTCGCCCCGACGTTCGGAGGGAGGATCCGGGTCTCGGTTCGTCGGGGGTCCCGATGAGGTGGTGGTGGGCCCTGTCGCTGGTCGTCCCGCTCGCGGGGCTGCTCCTCTGGGGCCTTGGCCGTTTTGCGCCGAGCGACGCCGGGGTCGCGCCCCACCGCGCGCCGCGGCCCGGTCGCCCCGCGCGCGCCCGGCTCCTGGGGCGAGGGTCTCGCGCGCCCCAGCCGGCCCGGGCCTCGGACGCCGACTCCGACGACGCGTCGGGGGCGGACGCCTCGGACGGACCGTCGGGCGAGGACGGCGCCGCGTGGCCCGACGACAGCCCGCCGGACGTCTACACGACACCCGACCCGGATCCGGCTCCCGTGCGCGAGGGGCCCGTCGTCGTGACGGTCCGGGTCGTCCACGCGCTCGGCACGATCGGCTTCGAGCCCGACGGCTTCGCAGGGGCGTCGATCGGATCCTGGAGCCTCACCCGTCACGAAGACGAGGGCCGGGACGACGACGCTGCGGGCACTTGGGTCGATGGGGGACCCGTGCCGGCGAGCGGACGGATCGACCTCGTCCGGTCCGACGTCGAGGCCTGGCGCGACGCCACCCTCTTCCTCGACCTCACGGGTGGGGACTTCCTGGAGCTGCAGCGCCCGCCCGACCCGGTGCCGCGCGAGATCGTCGTCCGGGGCCCCTCCGCGTCGAGAGGGGATCTCGTGCGGTTCGGCGGCGTCGTCGAGGACGAGACGGGCCGTCCGGTCGCCGGCGCCGGCGTGTTCCTCGAGAGCGACCAGCCGGCCTTCGCGCCGGGGACCGTCACGGCCGGGGACGGGAGCTTCCGGCTCGAGCTCGCCCCGCGGGACGACCCCGACGCCGACGCCTGGACGCGACTCGAAGTCGTGGCGAGGGGGTTCGCGCTGGCCGAGGTCCAGGCGCGGCGCGGCGGCGAGGAGGGGATCCGGGTCACGCTGGCCCCCGAGTCCCTGGACGGCTCCCTCGAGCTTTTCCTCCGGGCGCCGGACGGCTCGCCCGCCGGCGACGCGCGGGTCCTCCTCGAGCCGGTCGATCGCCCATTCGTCGAGCCCAATGGCCTCCCGGCGCAGGACGGCGTGGGATGGCGATCCGCGAGCCACCCAACGCCGCCTCCTCGCTCGTCTCCTCCGCGGACAGGCTCTCGAGATGCAGGGGTGGTGGGTCGGGCAGGACTGCAACCCGCTCCTGGACCTCGTGACCGACGACGAGGGCCGCGTCGTCGTGCCGGCGCTCGCGCCGGGGCGCTACCAGCTCCACGCGATCCTCCCCGAGGGCACCGCCTACGCGGGGCGGCAGCTCCTCTTCGGCGAGGTGCGCGCCGCGTCGAGTCTCGCGGCCGAGGTCGAGGTTCGGCCCCCGCCCGAGGCGACGTCGGTGACGCTCCGGTTCCCGGCGGGTCGCACGGTCACGGGCCGCGTGGTCGTCGCCGTCGATCCGACGTGGCACTGCGGCGAGGACGCCCACGTGCACTTCGTCCGGGCCCAGGGATGGCCGTGGCAGGGCGTGGAGGTCGAGTCCGGGCGCCGCGGCTGGGCGCGCCCGCGAGCCACCTCGTACTCCGGCCGCTTCCGCCTCGACGGGATGGCGCCGGGGCCGCTCGAGCTCCGCGTCTGGACGGTGCGCCACGGGGAGATCGTCGTGGACGTGCCGGCCGGCGATCCCGGCGGGACGACGGACCTCGGCGACGTCGTGGTGCCCGACGTAGGGGTCCTCTACGGCCTCGTGACGATCGGAGACGGACGCACGCCCGCCGCCGCCGGGATGGGCGGTCTCCGCGCCGAGGTCCGCGGGGCCGAAGGCGGCGAGATGCAGGAGGTCGAGGGCGACGGCAGGTTCCAGGTGACGCTCCCGAAGCGCCCCGCCGCCGACGCGGCGCTCGTCGTGACCTCCACGTCCCCCGAGAAGGAACTCGTCCGCGTGCCCTGGCCGTTCGACCTCGGCACGAGGGACCATCCGCTCCCCGTGACGATCCCCGCCGAAGCCGTGCCGAACCCGAGCGCGCCGTCCGACGACGGGGACGACGCGCCGCGCTGAGTCCGGACGGACCCTTTGCGCCGCGAGGGGCCGCCCACCCTGGCGCCGGTCCCGCCGGGGGGCGCCGCACGAGCCGACCGGCCCGAGGACGTGACGAAGGCGCTCGAGGCCCGCCGTCCTCCTCGGCAGGGGGCGCCCACGGGCGGAGGGGGGCCGCGCGGGCTACTTCGCCTTGCGCCGCGGCTTCTTCTTCGCGGCCCGGCGCGCGGGACGTTTCGTCCTCGCCGCGGGCGTCGTCGTTCGCTTCGCCTTGCGCTTCGCCCCCGCCTTCGGTCCGGACGTCGCCTTCCGGGAGGGGGCGACCGACGGAAGGGCCGCCTGGGCGGCGGCGAGGCGCGCGACGGGCACGCGGAACGGCGAGCACGAGACGTAGTCGAGCCCGACCTCGTCGAAGAAGGCGATGCTCTTCGGGTCGCCGCCGTGCTCGCCGCAGACGCCCACCTTGAGGCCCGGACGCCCCGCGCGCCCGCGCTCGACGCCCATCCGCACGAGCTGGCCCACGCCGTCTACGTCGATCGACTGGAACGGCTCGTCGGGCAGGATCTTCTCCGCGACGTAGGTCGGGAGGAAGCTCCCGACGTCGTCGCGGCTGAAGCCGAAGGTCATCTGCGTCAGGTCGTTGGTGCCGAACGAGAAGAACGCGGCGTGCTCGGCGATCTCGGCCGCGCAGAGCGCGGCGCGCGGGACCTCGATCATCGTCCCGAACACGACGGGCAGTCGCGCGCTCCGCTCCTTCAGCACGCTCACTGCGACGGCCTCGAGCCGGTGCTTCAGGAGCCGGAGCTCCGCCGCGGTACCCACGAGCGGGATCATCACCTCGGGTCGCGGACGATGGCCCTCGCCCAGCTCGTCCGCCGCGGCCTCGTAGATGGCACGCACCTGCATCTCGTAGATCTCGGGGTACGTGATGCCGAGCCGGCAGCCTCGGTGGCCCAGCATCGGGTTCATCTCGCGGAGACGGCGTGCGCGGGCCAGCACCTCCTCGACGTCCACGCCGATCGAGCGTGCGACCTCCGTCGCCTGGTCCCGGTCGTGGGGGAGGAACTCGTGGAGCGGCGGGTCGAGGAGGCGGACGGTCACGGGGAGGCCGTCCATCGCGCGGAAGATCCCCGCGAAGTCGGCGCGCTGGAAGGGCAGGAGCTTCTCGAGGGCCGCGCGCCGGCCCGCCTCGTCCTCCGCGAGGATCATCTCGCGCATCGGCGCGATCCGCTCGTCGCCGAAGAACATGTGCTCGGTGCGACAGAGGCCGATGCCCTCCGCGCCGAACCGCCGCGCGGCCTCCGCGTCGCCGGGCGTGTCGGCGTTGGCGCGCACGCCGAGGCGGCGCATCTTGTCGGTCCACCCGAGGAGCGTCGTGAAGTGCTCGCTCGGGTCGGGCGGGACGGTGGGCACGGAGCCGGCCATCACCTCGCCCGTGCCGCCGTCGAGGGACAGCACGTCCCCCTCGCCGAAGGACCGGCCGCCCGCGCGGAGCTCGCGCCGGTCCTCGTCGATCCGGAGCTCCCCGGCCCCGACGACGCAGCACTTGCCCATCCCGCGCGCGACCACGGCCGCGTGCGAGGTCATGCCCCCCGTCGCGGTGAGGATCCCGGCGGCCGCGTGCATGCCGCCCACGTCCTCCGGGCTCGTCTCCGCGCGGCAGAGGATCACGTGCTGACCCTTCGCCGCGAGCTCCTTCGCGCGCTCCGCGGTGAACACGAGCGTGCCGCTCACGGCCCCCGGACTGGCGGGCAGGCCGCGCGTCAGGACGTCGCGCTCCGCCTGGCGGTCGAACTGCGGGTGGAGCAGGTGGTCGAGCTGGTCGGGCGTGATGCGTCGGACCGCCTCCTCGCGCGTGATCAGGCGCTGGGCCGCCATCTCGACCGCGATCCGCACGGAGGCCCGTGCCGTCGTCTTGCCGTTCCGGGTCTGGAGGATGTAGAGGGTGCCGCCCTCGATCGTGAACTCGATGTCCTGCATGTGGCGGTAGTGGCGCTCGAGCATCGTGCGCACGCGGAGGAGCTTCCGGTAGACCCGGGGCGCCTCGTCGGCGAGGTCCGAGAGCGACTTCGGCGTCCGGATCCCGGCGACGACGTCCTCGCCCTGCGCGTTCATGAGGTACTCGCCGTAGAACACGTTCTCGCCCGTCGAGGGGTCGCGCGTGAAGCACACGCCGGTTCCGGAGCTCGGTCCCAGGTTCCCGAACACCATCGACTGCACGTTCACGGCGGTCCCGATCAGGTCCCGGATCTTGTGGATCCGCCGGTACTCGACGGCGCGCGCGCCGTTCCACGACCCGAACACCGCCGTGATCGCGCGTTCGAGCTGCGCGTCGGGCTCCGCGGGGAAGTCGCGACCCGTGCCTTCGCGGAAGGTCGTGAGGTATCGGGCCACGACCTCCTCGAGCGCCGCCTCGTCGAGCTCGGTGTCGGACCGCGCGCCCACGTGCGCCTGCACGTCTCTCAACACGTGCTCGAAGCGTTCGAGGCCGAGCCCCTCCACGACGTTCCCGAACATCTGGATCAGGCGGCGGCGCGCGTCGAGCGCGAACCGTCGGTTTCCCGTCAGGCTCGCAAGACCGTCGGTGACGGCCTCCGTGAGCCCGATGTTCAGCACGGTGTCCATCATCCCGGGCATGCTGACCGCTGCGCCGCTGCGCACCGACACCAGGAGCGGACGCTTCGGGTCGCCCCAGCGCTTCTTCGACGCGCGCTCCAGCCGGGAGACGGCGCGGTGGACCTCGCCCTGCATGCGCTTCGTCAGGCGGCCGCCCGCGTCGTGGAACTCGCGGCACGCCGTCGTGGCGATCGTGAACCCGGGCGGCACGGGCAGGCCGATCCGGCTCATCTCGGCGAGGTTCGCGCCCTTTCCACCGAGCAGGTCGCGGAGCGCGGCGTGGCCGTCCGCCCGGCCGCCTCCGAAGTGCCAGATCGTGCGCTCGCCGGCCTTCGACGTCGTGGACTTCGCCATGCCCGTTGCTCCCGTGATGCCCACCGCCGAGGCGCGCGGTCGGTGGAACCTAACGGCAGAGCGGGCGAACGCCTACCCGTCCGGGGAGCCGCCGGGGAAGGACGGCCCGGGACTCAGGGGCGCGGCGGGGGGCGGCGGCGGCGGCGTGCCGCCCGAGGCGCCCGGCGCCGGCGCCGTGCTGGCGCCCGAGCCCACGGCCACGCCGAGGCCTCCGAAGTCGTCCACGTACCACTCCGACTTGATCGCGAACCCGTCGATCCGGGCGCGCGGGATCGTCCTCAGGTACGCGGCCGCGGCCGGGTCGCCCTGGACCCGCACCGTCATCGAGCCGTCGGCGTTCACGGTCACGGCGTCGCCGGCGCTCGTGATGTAGCCGGTCGCGGGCTCGTCCTCGCCCTCGATCCGGAGCTCCCACCGCGTCAGCTTGACGAACGTCGGCGAGATCGTCCGCCCCCCGGCCGAGATCGTGACGCTCGCGCGGTCCGGGGCGAGCATCCGCACGTTCACGAGCTGGCTCTGGAGCAGGAGCTGCATGTCGGCGTTGCCGTTGCCGGCGATGGTCTGCCGCGCGGTGGTGTAGTCGCCGAGGTCCACGACGCGGCCGACCTCCTGGTTCAGCGCCTGCTTGAAGTGCGGGCTGAACACCGACCACTCGCCGGCCCACTGGTTCGCCCGGGCCATCGCCCGGAAGTACTCGTACGTCGCCTGCGGGGTGTCGCGGTTGAGCCCCACCTGGGAGACCGGCTGGGGGGTCGCGCAGCCGGCGAGGAGCAGGACGAGCACGGGCACGGGCAGGGCCCGGCGCGCGAGCGCGCGGCGCAAGGTCTTCATGGCTCCCTCCTCCCGCGGGCGAGGACCCGCGGCCCCGGAGAGGGTAGGCCGGAGGCGGGGGCGGGGACGAGCTCCCCCCGAGACCGCGCCCGGGCCCGTCCGGCCGCGGGGCCCTCCTGCGGGGCGCGGAACGCCGTGCTGCCGTGGCGCGGCCGGGGCGGCGCGTGCTATACCCCGCATTCCCCCCCGGAACGAAGATCGCGCCCCATGCCGCCCGCCCAGAAGCAGCTCGGACAGGTCCTCCAGGAGATGGGCCTGGTCGACGAGCGGAAGGTGAACGAGGCCCTCGAGCACCAGCGCCGAACGCCCGGGACGAAGTTCGGGAAAGCCATGGTGGACCTCGGCTTCATCGACGAGGTCCAGCTCGCCAAGGCCCTCTGCCGGCAGTTTCGCCTCCCGTTCGTGGACCTCTCCCGCGCCCGGATCTCTCCCCAGGTGGCGGAGCTCGTCCCGCGGCAGGTCGTCAGCGACTTCCCGATCGTGCCGGTGAAGCTCCAGGACGGCCGGCTGATCCTCGCCACGGACGACCCGATGGTCACGTTCGCGGCGGACGACATCCGGTTCCTCCTGAACCGGGAGCTCCAGTTCGCGGTGACGCCCACCTCGGCGCTCGCGAACGCCCGGGCCGAGGCGTACGGCATCGGGGAGCCGGTGTCGGCCGACCGGCGACGCGCCAGCGCCACGGCGGAGGCGGAGGACGAGGAGGCGCCGGTCATCCGGCTGGTGCACCAGATCCTCGAGCAGGCCCTCTCCCAGCGGGCGTCCGACATCCACGTCGAGCCCATGTCCGATCGGGTCCGGGTCCGGTACCGGGTGGACGGCGTCTGCTTCGAGGCGCACTCCCTCGACGTGGAGCTGGCGGGGCCCGTCGTGACGCGCTTGAAGGTCATGGCGCACATGGACATCGCCGAGCACCGGAAGCCCCAGGACGGGCGCATCAACGTCCGCCTCCTCGGCCGCCCGATCGACATCCGCGTGTCGCTCCTCCCGGCCACGACCGGCGAGTCGATGGTGATGCGGCTCCTCGACCGGGAGGTGGGGCTCGTGGACCTCGAGGACCTCGGCTTCATCGGCGAGGACCTCGAGCGCTTCGAGCGCATCATCCGCCGGCCGACGGGCATCTTCCTGGTGACCGGCCCGACCGGCTCGGGCAAGACGACGACCCTCTACGCGGCCCTGAAGCGGCTCAACAAGCCGAACGTGAAGATCATCACGGCCGAGAACCCGGTGGAGTACCACCTGCCGGGCGTGAACCAGGCCGAGGTCCGGCACGGGATCGGCCTGGATTTTGCCCGGATCCTCCGTTCCATGTTGCGCCAAGCGCCGAACATCATCCTGGTCGGGGAGATCCGCGACGCGGAGACGGCGGAGATCGCCATCCAGGCCGCGCTCACGGGCCACCTCGTCTTCTCGACGCTCCACACGAACGACGCCCCGTCGGCGCTGACCCGCCTGATCGACATGGGGGTCAAGCCGTTCCTCGTCTCCACCGCCGTGCAGGCGGTGATGGCACAGCGGCTCCTCCGGCGCCTCTGCGTCTCGTGCCGCCAGCCGACCGTGCCGAGCGAGGCCCTGCTCGCGGGGATCGGCCTCGAGCCCTCGGACGTCGAGGGTCGGACCGTCTACCGGGCGGTCGGCTGCCGCGAGTGCCGGTTCGAGGGCTACAAGGGCCGCGTCGGCATCTTCGAGCTCTTCAGCATGGACCCCCAGATCCGCGAGATCGCCTTCCGGCGGGGCAGCACCCAGGAGATCCGCGACCAGGCGCGCCTGACCGGCGGGCTGAGGAGCCTCCGGCAGGACGGCGTCCGCAAGATCCTCGCCGGCGTCACCACCATCGAGGAGGTCCTGCGCGTGACCGGCGTGGAGGCCGCGGCCGGGGCCGCCTCCCTGTAGGGGGCGGGCCCCCAGGCGGAAACCTCGTTTCCACCCCAGGAGAGAATCGCACCATGCCGCTGGTCGGACCCGACATCCTCCGCCTCTTCGATCTCGTCGTGGACAAGAACGCGTCCGACCTCCACATCACGGTCGGTCGCCCGCCCGTGATCCGGCTCCAGGGGAGCCTCAAGAACGTCGCGCACCCGGCGCTCGGGCCCGCCGAGACCACGGCCCTGATCGAGCAGATCACCCCGCCGTCGAAGCTCGAGGAGCTGCGTCGGAGCGGCAGCGCCGACTTCGGCTACGCCCACTCCGACCGGGCCCGATTCCGCGTCGCGGTCTTCCGCCAGAAGGGGTTCGACGCGATGGTCTGCCGGCTCATCCCGAACCGGCTCCTGACGTTCGAGGAGATCGGCCTGAACCCCGCGGTGGTCGAGCTCCTGAACCGCCCGCGCGGCCTCTTCCTCGTGACGGGCCCGACCGGGTCCGGCAAGACGACCACGCTCGCGACGATGATCGACTACGTCAACCAGACGCAGGACAACCACATCGTCACGATCGAGGACCCGATCGAGTACTACCACGACCACAAACGGTGCGTCGTGAACCAGCGCGAGGTCGGCACCGACGTGCCGAGCTTCGCCGAGGCGATCCGCCGCGCGCTGCGCGAGGACCCGGACGTGATCCTCCTCGGCGAGATGCGCGACCTCGAGACGATCGCCACCGCGATCACCGCCGCCGAGACGGGCCACCTCGTGTTCGGGACGCTGCACACGACCGGGTCGGCCCGTACGGTGGACCGCATCATCGACCAGTTTCCGCCCGAGCAGCAGGAGCAGGTCCGCGTCCAGCTGTCGGTGTCGTTGATCGCCGTGATCTCGCAGGTGCTGATGCCCCGGTCCGACACCGGGGGACGGGTGGCCGCGTTCGAGGTCATGACCATGACCCCCGGCATCGAGAACCACATCCGGAAGAACGAGACGTTCAAGATCCCGAGCGCCATCCAGACCGGGCGTTCGAAGGGCATGTTCCTGCTCGACGACAACCTCCTGGACCTCTACGAGGCGGGGAAGATCGACCAGGCGCAGGTCCTCTCCAAGTGCCAGGACGTGCGGCGTACGAAGGAGAAGCTCGGTCTGGCGATCCAGTGACGCGTCGTTCGTCCCCGAGGGAGTGAGCCCCCTTGCCTGAAGCCCCCTACCGCTACGCCCGCACGAAGAAGCTCCTCGGACAGATCCTGAAGGAGATGGGGAAGATCCACGAGGGCATGATCCAGGAGGCGCTCGCCCGCCAGCGCGACGGGGGCGGCCAGATCGGCCAGATCCTGATCAAGCTGGGGCACATCGACGACGAGGTCCTGCAAGAAGCGCTCGCCCGCCAGGCGGGGCTCGAGGTCGTGGACCTCGCGTCGGTCCGATTCACACCGGAGCTCCTCGAGTCGGTGGACGCGGAGACCGCCAAGCTCTTCCACGTCATCCCCGTGCGTCGCGAGGGGGCCAAGCTCGTCGTGGCCCTGGGCAACCCGCAGAACACGACCGTGCTCGACGACCTGCGGTTCATGACGGGCGGCGAGGTCGTGGGGGTGATGGCGCCCGAGGACGACATCAAACGCCTGGTCGAGGAGCACTACGGCACCCAGCAGAGCACGATGGAACAGCTCGTCGGCGAGATGGTCGAGGAGGTCGGGGGGCAGATGCCCGCCCGCCGCGGCGACGCGGTGGACCTCGCCGACACGGAGGCGATGGCGAACTCGCCCCCGGTCATCAAGCTCCTCCAGTACATCCTCTTCCAGGCCATCCGGGACCGCGCCTCCGACGTCCACCTCGAGCCCTTCGAGGACGACTTCAAGATCCGCTACCGCGTCGACGGCGCGCTCTACGAGCTGCAGGCGCCGCCGCGCCACCTCTCGCTGCCCCTGATCAGCCGCGTGAAGGTCATGGCGGGCCTCGACATCGCGGAGACGCGCCTTCCGCAAGACGGCCGCATCGAGATCATGATCGGCGGCCGGTCCGTGGACCTGCGCGTGAGCACCCTGCCGACGCTCTTCGGCGAGTCGTGCGTGATCCGCGTGCTCGACAAGTCCGTGGTCGCCCTCGACCTCACGCAGGTGGGCCTGCGCGAGGCCGAGATGGAGATCATGAAGCGGATGATCCACCTCCCGCACGGGATCGTGCTCGTGACGGGGCCCACCGGGTCGGGCAAGACGACCACGCTCTATTCCGCGCTCAACTACGCGAACGACGTGGGCGTCAAGATCATCACGACCGAGGACCCCGTCGAGTACGAGCTGCCGGGCATCGTCCAGGTCCAGGTGAACGAGGAGATCGGCGTCACGTACTCCCGGTGCCTCCGGTCGATCCTGCGCCAGGACCCCGACATGATCCTGGTGGGCGAGATCCGCGACTTCGACACCGCCCAGATCGCCGTGGAGGCGGCCCTCACCGGTCACGTGGTGTTCTCCACGCTCCACACGAACGACGCCCCCCTGGCGATCACGCGTATGCTCGACCTCGGCATCGAGGCGTTCCTCGTGGCCGCCACGATCGAGGGCATCGTCGCCCAGCGTCTCGTCCGGACCGTCTGCAGCGACTGCAAGGTGCTCTACGACCCGAGCCCCGAGGTCCTGATGGAACTCGGGCTGCGCCGCGAGGACCTGAAGGGCAAGCGCTTCGCCTACGGCACGGGGTGCGACGCCTGCCACGGGAGCGGGTACCGCGGGCGGACGGGCATCTTCGAGATCCTCGTTCTCTCCGAGGCGCTGCGGCATATGGTGATCAAGGGTGCCTCGTCCGACGCGATCCGCGAACAGGCGCGCCGGGAGGGCATGCGGATGTTGCGGGAGTCGGGTCTCACGGCGATCTTCGACGGGGTCACGACCGTCGAGGAGGTCCTCAGGGAGACCAGCGCGTGAGGCGCGGTCCGAGTCCGAGCGCGTCGGGGCGCACCGCCTCGAGAGGGACGTAGCCGGCCCGTCCGGCAGGAGCGATTGAGATGCCCAAGATCCCCGCCCGAGCGAAGACGTCCGCCACGGCTACGCGAGGCACGCCGTCGCGCGGCTCCACGACCGCCGTGATGCCGGCCCCCGCGCGGGCACGCCGCCGTCGCGAGCGGGTCTCGCAGCGGGCGCTCACGGAGTTCACGACGCAGCTCTCGACCCTGCAGGACGCCGGCCTCCCGATCGTGCGCAGCCTGAAGATCCTCGAAGGGCAGATGGACCGCGGTCCCTTCAAGAGCGTCATGGTGGACGTGACGGAGGACGTCGAGAGCGGGTCGCCGCTGTCCGAGGCCATGGCGAAGCACGGCACCGTCTTCGACAACCTCTACTCGAACATGGTGAAGGCCGGCGAGACGGGCGGCGTGCTCGACGTGATCCTGTCCCGCCTCGCGAGCTTCATGGAGAAGTCGCAGCGCCTGCGTCGCCGCGTGAAGGGTGCGCTGATCTACCCCTCTGTCGTCGCCACGGTCACGCTCTCGATCCTGCTCCTCATCATGATCTTCGTGGTGCCGAAGTTCGAACAGGTGTTCCAGAGCCTCCCCGGCGCGGGCGACCTCCCGGCACTGACCCGCGCCCTGCAGGCGTTCTCCCGCTTCCTGATCGACCAGTGGTACGTGCTCGGTGCGATCCTCATCCTGTTCGTCATGGGCATCCGGTTCCTGGCGCGCACGGCCCCGGGGCGTCGCTTCCTCGACCGGCTGAAGCTCCGCCTCCCCGTGGTCGGCCCGATCGCCCGCAAGGTGGTCGTGGCGCGGTTCAGCCGGACCTTCGGGACCCTGATCGCGTCGGGCGTGCCGATCCTCGAGGCCCTCGACATCTGCCGCGACACCGCCGGCAACGTGGTCATGGTCCACGCGCTCACCAAGGTCCGCGACTCGATCTCCGAGGGCGGCACGATCGCCGAGCCGCTCGGCGAGAGCGGCATCTTCGACGACATCGTCGTGAACATGATCGACGTCGGCGAGGAGACCGGCGAGCTCGACAAGATGCTGATCCGCGTTGCGGACAACTACGACGAGGAGGTGGACGTCGCGGTCGGGTCGATCACGTCGATCATCGAGCCGGTGTTGATCATCTTTTTGGGTGGGGCGGTGTTCTTGATCGTGTTGGGGTTGTTTTTGCCGCTTCTTAAACTCGTCGAGACCATCGGCAGCGGCGCCGGCGGCTAGGGGGGCGGCGCGCGGAGAGGCCAGTTCGCGGCCCTTCCTCCTCCTTGCGTGCATTCGCACGCGGCGTCGTCGTCAGGGCCACTCCTTTGGCCTCTCCGCGCGCCGCCCCGCGTCGGGGGGGGGCTCGTGCTCGCGGCTCGCCTTTGGCTTCGCCGCATCGCGGGCGGCTTGCGGGATGGCGCGACGCGGCGCGGGGCGGGGGGGCGTGCTCGCGGCTCGCCTTTGGCTTCGCCGCATCGCGGGGGGCTTGCGGGATGTGGCGGCGCGGCGTGGCGTGGCGTGGCGGGGGTCGTGCTCGCGGCTCGCCTTTGGCTTCGCCGCATCGCGGGGGGCTTGCGGGATGTGGCGGCGCGGCGTGGCGGGGGTCGTGCTCGCGGCTCGCCTTTGGCTTCGCCGCATCGCGGGGGGCTTGCGGGATTTGGCGGCGCGGCGTGGCGGGGGTCGTGCTCGCGGCTTGCCTTTGGCTTCGCCGCATCGCGGGGGGCTTGCGGGATGTGGCGGCGCGGCGTGGCGGGGGTCGTGCTTGCGGCTCGCCTTTGGCTTCGCCGCATCGCGGGGGGGAGGGGGCGGGACCGGGGCGGGCTGCGGGTTGGGGGCTCGCGCTTGCGGCTTGCCTTTGGTTTCGCCGCATCGCGGGGGGCGCGCGGGGGGTGTGGTGGGGGTGTGCTGGATCGCACGGGGGGCGGGTGGTGGCGGGGTGAGGGGCCTGGCGGGGGCGCCGTTCGGCGGTCCGCGTCTTGCTCGCCCCTCGGCGGCGTGCTGCCGTACGCTGGCCGCTTCGCCCTGGAGGGAGTCCCTGAGCACGTCGCGTCCCCTGGCCGTGGGAGCGGACGACCGGGTCCGGGCGGCGCGCCTCGGCGCGGTGGGGATCGTGGTCTCGTTCGTGTTCTCGTTGGGTGCGTGTGGCGGCGGCGGATCGTCCTCCACCCCGACGCCGCCGCCCGTCACCAGCTGCGTCCAGGGGGGCGGTCCCGACACGACCGTCACGGGCACGATCCGGTACGAGCGCCTCACGCTCGACGACTCCGGCCTCGGGCCCTCGCTCGAGACCCGCCTCGCGCGGTTCGCGGACGTCGAGGTCGGCCTCGCCGGGGGCGGGACCTGCTTCGCCAAGGGGAGCACCGACAGCAACGGCCTGTACAGCCTGGTCGCCTCGCCCCCCTCGGGGAGCCAGCTCGAGGTGCGCGTGTTCAGCCGCACCGACAACGACCCGCTCCGGCGCGTCGAGGTGCACGACGCGCTGCCGCCCTCGTTCGACCTCCACACGAGCACGGACGCCTTTGCCTGGACGTCGCCGTCCTTCACCGCGGGGTCGGGCGCGCCCGTCGACTTCGTCGTCCCGTACCTCGTGTCGGCCTCGAGCCGCCCCTCGATCGGCTTCGGCGTGCTCGACGTGCTCGTCACGTGCACGGAGACCGTCCGGACCGCGACGGGGATCGTGCCGCCCATCCTCCACGCGTACACGCGCCTCGGGAACAACGGTGCCACCGGCACGAGCTTCTACGACGACGGCATCCGCTCGCTGACGCTGCTCGGCGGCGCGGCGGGCAATCTCGACGGGAGCGACACGGACTACTTCGACGACCCGGTCATCGCGCACGAGTTCGGTCACTTCGTGGAGTTCCAGCTCGGGGCCTCGCTGAGCCGGGGCGGCCAGCACAGCGGCGAGGCCCTCGAGCCGAACCTCGCCTGGAGCGAGGGGCAGGCGACGGGGTTCGGGAGCCTGTGCCGGAAGGACGCGCGGTACATCGACTCGGTCACGACGAGTGGGGGCACCCAGATCGACGAGAGCGTCGAGAGCTGGCCGCAGAGCGTGCGCGGCATCGGGGGCGAGGAGACGGTCGCCGAGATCGTCTGGGACCTCGCGGACGGCACGGGCGGCATCCCCGACACCGACGGCGACCTGGCGGCGGTCCCGGTGGGCGACCTCTACGGTGCGGTCCTCTCGTTCGTACCCGGCGTGGACGCGCCGTACGTCGGCCTCTTCCTCGACCGCCTCGTCCAGCGGGGCGCGATCTCCTCGGCCGAGGTCACGACGCTGCTCCAAACGCCCGAGAACCAGCAGATCACGTATCCCCTCGTCGGCGACGACGTCTGGCCCACCCCGATCGCCCTCTCCGACTCGTCCGTGGGCATCGTGGACTCCACCGTGACGAACCCGTGCCGCGCGCTCGACGCGACGCACTGGTACCGCCTGAACCTCGCGCAGCAGACGTCGGTGGCCTTCGGCCTCTCCATCTCGCCGATCGCGGGGAGCGGCAACGACCTGAACCTCGCGCTGCTCGACGCGTCCGGCGCGGTGCTGCAACGCTCGGCCAACGCGGGCAGCGCGGCGGAGCAGATCGGGCCCACTTCGCTGGCCGCCGGTCACTACCTCGTGCGCGTCGAGGCCAACTGCTCGGGGCTCGGCAACCGGGCGGGCTACACGCTGACGGTGGGGCCATGACGACCACGTCTCTCCTGCGCGCCGCCTGCGTGCCCTTGCTCCTCCTGGCGCCCCTCGGGCTCGCGTCGGGGAGCCCCGGCCCGGCCACGCACATCGACGACGGCCGGCCGACGGTCGTGCCCGTGCGACTCGCGTGCGGCGGAAAGCCGAACGCCGGCCTCGGGACGCTCGACGCGGCGGTCGTGGACCGGCCCGCGCCGGACCGCGCGGTGGTCGAGGTCCACTGGCGGCGTGGACCGCGCGGGGGCAACGCGGCGCTGGAGGTGATGCCGCCGGACGGCGCGTGGCTCGTCACGGGCTCCGAGGTCGTGCCGCTCACGCCGGGGCTCGCCGAGGGCACCGAGAGGTTCACGCTCGACTTCGATCGGGGGCGGGACCTCGACCTCGTCGTGCGGCTCGCGGTGCGCACGCTCCGGGGCGACCGCTCGATCGAGACTTACGTGCGCCTCGTCTCCGCCCCCGACTCCGGGACGTGAGGCAGGATGCCCGACTCGACGGCGCGGTAGCGGCCCTCGAGGACGGCGCGTCCGACGTCCGTGGTGCCCCGGTCGAACGGCGCGGGATGGCGTCGCCGCGCCAGGATCCGCGCCTTCGTGTGGCGGCAGAAGTCCTCGGCCAGCTCCATCGAGGCGTCGTCCCCGCGCGAGGCCGCGCGCGACAGCGTGATCGCCATGGCCGTCAGGTCCACGCCCTCGTCCACGAGGCGCCCGAGCAGCACCTGCCGGTGCTCCAGCCCCGCGCGGTGACCCGCCATCGCGTAGAGGATGCGCCGCGCGAGGCGCCTCGTGTCGCGCCGCGCGAAGCGCCACCAACCCCGAAGTCGGGACGGGAGCGCCGCCGGCGTCCCCCCTCCGGGCCGGAAGCTCTGGACCCACCACGCCCCGTAGCGGATCGCGAGACGCACGGCCGCGAGGGCCTTCTGCGGTCCCGACGCCTTGGGATCGAGGAGCGCGCCGGCGCGCCGGTGGTGCGGGTCCAGCGCCTCGCGCGCGAGGAAGAGACGCAGGATCTCGCTCGAGCCCTCGACGATCGTGTTGAGCCGCGCCTCGCGGAAGAGCCGTTCCATGGGGAACGGGGTCTCGCCGCGCGCCGCGAGCGAGGCGGTCGTCTCGTAGCCGCGTCCGCCGCGCACCTGGAGCGCGAGGTCCGCGACGCGCCAGCCCGTCTCGGAGCAGAAGAGCTTCGCCATCGCCGCCTCGAGGCGGATGTCCGTCTGGCCGGCGTCGGCCAGCGCCGCGGTGTAGTCGGCGAACGCCTCCATCGCGAAGGTGTGGCTCGCGATGTAGCCCACCATCGCCGCGACGGCCTCGTGGTGTCCGATCACGTCGCCCCACTGTTCGCGCGTGGACGCCCAGCGGCGCACGATCGCGAGGCACTGCTTCGCCGCGGCGGTGTTCGTCGCGGGGAGGGTCAGGCGGCCGGTGTTGAGCGTCACGAACGCGAGCTTCAGTCCGTGCCCCTCCCGCCAGAGCAGGTTCTCGGCCGGCACGCGGACGCCCGTGAACCGGATGAGGCCGTTCTGGATGCCGCGGTACCCCATGAAGTCGCACCGGTGGGGGAACTCGATCCCCGGCGACGACGTCTCGACCAGGAACGCCGAGATCTGCTTCCGGGGGCGGCCGTCTACGACCCGGTCGGGCGTGCGCGCCATCACGACGAGGACGGAGGCCACCGGCCCGTTCGTGCACCAGAGCTTCTCGCCGTCGAGGACCCAGCCGCCGCCCTCGGCGGGCGTCGCGGTCATGCGCATGCGGGCGGGGTCGCTGCCGACCTCGGGTTCGGTCAACGCGAAGCCCGAGAGCTCGCCCGAGGCGAGACGCGGGAGGAAGCGGGCCTTCTGCTCCGGCGTGCCGAAGAGCACGAGCGGGTTCGGCACGCCGATGCTCTGGTGCCCCGAGAGCCAGATCGCGGTGCTGCCGCACCACGAGCCCGCGAGCGCCGCGGCGCGGTTGTAGTTCGACTGGCTCATGCCGAGGCCGCCGTACGCCGCCGGGACCTTCAGGCGAAACGCGCCGATCTCGTGGAGACGCCGGAGCGCCTCCGCGGGGACCTCGGCGGTGCGATCGACCTCGTCCGGGTCGATCGACTCGCGGAGCACGCGCTCGAGGTCCTCGAGGAACTTCGTCGCACGCTCGCGGTCGGCGGGGTCCTGCTCGGGGAACGGGACCACCAGCTCGCCCCGGAGCCGCCCGAGGAAGATCTCGGCGGCGAGCGAGGGCTTCGTCCGCGCCGCTTCCCGAGCACCCTCGGCGATCTCCAGCGCCTCCGCGCGGGCATCGAGATCGGCCATGCGATGATCCTACGGCCGGGTCCGTCTCGCGAGGTGCCCCGCCCAGGAGCCCTCGGCCCGCCCCGGCGGCACTCCCCAGGGGGCCCCGGCTCCGCATGTCGCTTCGAACGAAGCTCCTGACCGCGATCGTGGGTCTCAACGCGGCCATCCTCTTCCTCGCCCTCACGGTCCTCCTCCACACCGAGGGCGAGAGCGCGCCCGCCACGTCCGCGGAGGTCGTGCGCGACCTGGTCGAGCTGGGGGCGGGCCTCAGCGGTCCCCACGACGCGCGCGACCGCCGGCACGCGGACGAGATCGTGCGCGCGCTTCGCGAATCGGGCGCCGTCGGCACGCTGGTCGTGGTCGAGGAGGACCCGGTCGAGGGGAGGAGCCGGATCCACGCGTGGAACGCGGCCGAGTTCCTCGAGGTGGGCGGCCACGCGGACGAGATGCCCGAGGGCCCGGCCCGCCACGCGGCGATCGACGCGTTCACGCGCGCGCGCCAGGACCCGAGCAAGTGGGCCGCGTCGGACTCGCTCGCGCTCGTCCTTCCCGAGCGCCTCGACCGAGGCGGGCGGCGGGGAATCGTGCTCGGTTGGACCGCGCCGGCCGCGCGCCGCGAGGGGATCCAGCTCGTGTACGTGGTGCTCGTCGCGGGCGTGGTCCTGCTCTCCGCGGTGGCCTTCTGGCTCGTCTCGCGGTCCGTGGTCCGCCCGCTGGCGGGGCTGGCGGACGCCGCGGACCGCATCGCGCGGGGCGAGGCGCCGCCCGACCTCCTCGAGCGCGGCACGAACGACGAGATCGACCGCACCGTGTCCGCCTTCAACCGGATGACGCGCGAGATCGGGGAGTACCAGGCCCACCTCGAGGACCGCGTGCTCTCGGCCCTGGGCCGCATCCGCAAGGCGGAGCAGCACCTGGCGATCGCGCAGCGCCTCGCCGCCACCGGAAAGCTCGCGTCGGGCGTGGCGCACGAGATCAACAACCCCCTCGGCGGCATGAAGAACGCGGTCCGGTCGCTCGCCCGGGGCGACCTCCCGCCCGACAAGGTGCGCGAGTACCTGGAGCTGATCGGCGAGGGGCTCGGCCGCGTGGAGGAGACGGTCAAGAAGTTCCTGTCGTTCACCCCCCGCCGGCTCGAGCCGCGGCCGACCGACCTCGCGGACGTGGCCCGGAAGGCGGCCACGCTCGCGCGACACCGGATCGACCGGAGCGGCGCCCGGCTGCTGGAGGACCTCCCGGAGCCCGGCGCGGCCTCGGTGTTCGGCGACCCGCACGAGCTTCAGCAGGTCGCCCTGAACCTGTTGATCAACGCCGCCGACGCGGTGGCCGGCCGGCCCGAGGCCTGGATCCGGCTCGGCGTGGAGCGGCGCGGGACGGACGCGGTCCTCCAGGTGGCCGACAACGGCGTCGGCCTCTCCCCGGAGGACCAGGATCGGTGCTTCGACCTCTTCTTCACGACGAAGGACGTCGGCGAGGGGAGCGGGCTCGGCCTCGCGGTCGCGCACACGATCGTCACGAACCACGGCGGCCGGATCGAGCTCGAGAGCCGGGTCGGCGAGGGCGCGACCTTCCGCGTGGTGCTTCCGGCCGAAGAGGGGCGATCTGGGTCGAAAGACCCGGACCCCTCCGGCGGGAACGGGGCGGGTACCCCCGCGCCGTGACCCGCCCGTGAGGGCCCGGCCGTACAGGGGTAGGTCGCGCGGTCCGGTCCACGTCGCACCGGGCCCGGGAGGAAGAGATGGATCGCAAGGGCGTCCTCGTCGGCTTCCTGGCGGGCGGATGGCTCGCCACCGTCCTCTTGCTCGTGCTCCCGCAGGTCGGCCTGGTGCCGGCGTTCGCCCAGGGCGGGTCGGGCGTCGCCGTCCCGCCGGTGGGGCCCGCGGGCACCGGCACCGTCCCGGTGGGCCCGACCGTCAACCCCGTCGGCGGGGGCGAGGGCGTGCGGGGGATCGTGAACCCCGGCGGGGGTACCTCGGACTCGAACCGGCGGTCGATCGCGCTCTCGGCCTCGATCGGGGGCGGGGCCAGCGTCGTGTACTACTTCGACACGGAGCTCGGCCGCCTCTGCGTCTACCAGTACGCGCCCGGCTCGAAGGGCGGTCTCCGCCTGCTCGCCGCGCGCAGCATCGAGTGGGACCTGAAGCTCGAGTCGTACCGGGACCTCAGCGAGAAGACCCCCCGCGAGATGCGGGAGGCCTGGCAGAAGGCGATGCAGACCGGGGCCCCGAAGCCGGACGACGGAGAGATCCCGACCAAGCACGTGAACCTGCCGGCGGGGGGCCGGTAGGATCGAGGGCGACGGAAGCCCCGAAACCTTGATCCGGAAGCTCGCCTCTGCCATCCTCTACCGCCACTGAGCCGGGGCGCCCGCCACTGGCATCGGAACGGAGTACGCGCGTGGCCAAGTCGAAGAGCGGTGAGTTCTACACGTTCGACGAGGTGCTCCGGCAGCTGAGCATCGACGAGAACCGGTTGAAGCGCCTCGTGTCGGAGGGCGAGATCCGCGCCTTCCGCGAGGGCGACCAGATGCGCTTCAAGCGCTCGGAGATCGACGCGCTCGCCGGACGCGCCGGTCGCGGCAGCCGGAGCTCGGACACCTCGCTGACCGAGATCAGCCTCGAGGACGAGAGCCAGCCCACCGTGAACGTCGCGGGCGGTTCGGCGGACACGCTGTCCGACGACCTCCTCGTCGAGGACGAGCCGGGCGGCATGCGCACGGCCGAGATCTCGAGCCAGGACACGTACATCGACCAGGGCGACGTCGGCATGTCCACGGAGCCCATCGACTTCACCGAGGACGAGGCGGGCGACGAGCCCGAGGCGATCGAGGACATGGGCGTGGACCGGCCGCGTCGGGGACAACCCGCCGCAGCCCGTCGTCGTCCCGCCGGGCCGGTCGAGGAAGCCCGCACTCCGATCTGGGTGACCCTGGCCCTCGCCGTGGCCTTCGTGGTCTGCGTCTTCGCGGCACTCGTGTCCGACAGCATCACGAAGGGCCACAAGAACTCCCTGACGGGATGGTTCGCGGAAAACCTCGGGGGCATGACCCCGCAGAGCAAGAAGTAGGCTTCGCGCCTCGGCCGTCGCCGTTCTCGTGACGCGGGCCCGCGTCGTCGTCCCGCTCGCCGTGCGTCCATCGAGTGGGGTACGTCATGCGCTCCCTCTCTTGCCCTCGGGCCGGCGGCCTCGTCCCGCGCGCCGCGCTCCTCGTCGCCCTTGCGATCTCGCCGTCGCTCGTGCTCCTCGGGGGCGCGCCTCGTGCGTTCGGCGAAGACACGCCGCTCGGCGTGGTGACGCTCCAAGACGGTCGCGAGGTTCGCGGACGGGTCCACGAGGAGGGGGCCACGACCGTCGTCGAGCCGCCCGACGGCGCGCCGCTCGGCGTGCCGCGGACCGAGGTCCACGACGTGTCCCTGCTCCCGCCCCCGCTCGTCCGGTCGCCCGGGGGCGCGGGCACGGAGAGCGGTCGGACGGCGGCCGGGCCCGACGCGGCGCCCGCGCCGGCGCCGGCCCCGCCCCTCGGTCCCGGGCCGTCCGCGGCGGCGCCCTCGCCGTCGTCGCCCCCTCCCCCCGCCGCGCCCCCTCCTCTCGCCGCGCCTCCGACACCGGACGGGGCCCGGGCCGCCCCGACGACTCCGACCGCGGGCGAGATGGCCCGGGTAGTCGAGGCCGCCGCCGTCGCCGACCAGCAGACCGGCTGCGGTCCGCCCGTGTGCGCGCCGCCGGCGCCGGCGAAGGCCTGGACCTTCCACGGGTCGTTCGGGCTCGGCCTGGGCGCGGGGAACAGCGACTTCCTCGACGTGCACCTGAGCGGCGAGGTCGAGCGAAAGCCCACCCCGTGGGGGGGAAGGCGTCCGCGGGCTGGACGTACAGCGCGAAGGACGGCGACGTGGCGGCGAACAAGGTCGAGGCGCTCTTCCGGCTGGACCGCCGGATCTGCGCCACGACCTTTGCCTTCCTCCAGACGACGTACGAGCGCGACCCGCTGGCCGAGCTCGACCGGCGCGTCGCGGTCACGGGCGGCGTGGGGAAGACGTTCGTGGACGACGCCCGCAACACGCTCAAGGGCGAGGTCGGCGTCGGCGCGACCTTCGAGGCCCGGACGGGCCTCGCCGAGACGACGCACCCGAGCGGATGGGTCGGCGCCGAGTGGGAGCACCGCTTCGCCGAGGCGCGGAAGCTCCGTGCGCGGTTCGACTTCCGCCCCGACCTGTCCGACGTCGGCCTCTCGAAGTCCACGCTGAAGCTCTCGTACTCCACGCCCTGCTTCTCGGTGTTCGACCTGGAGGTGGCGTTGAAGCTCGAGGACGTGATCGACCCGCCGGGCGACGTGAAGCCGCTGGACCTCTCGTTCACCGTGGGGCTCGACGTGGAGATGTGACGATGTGGAAGCTCGTCGAGATCGCCCGCGCGCTCGGAGGCAGACTCGACGGGCCGGAGGACTTCGAGGTCGAGGACCTCGCCCCGGTCGCGGACGCGGGGCCGCGGCACTTGACCTTCGTCAAGGACGCCCGTCACCTCGACCACCTCGCGACGAGCCGCGCGGGCGCCGTGCTCTGCCGGCCGGGCGACGACGTGGGCTCCCGGCCGGCCATCCGCGTCCAGAACCCGCGCCTCGCCGCCGCGCGCGCGGTGGCGCTGCTCCACCCGCCCGCGCCCCCCGTTCCCGGCCGTCACGCGACGGCGAGCGTCGCGAGCGACGCCGTGGTCCCGGGGTCGTGTCGCGTCGGCGCGTTCGCGGTCGTGGAGCCGGGCGCCGTCCTCGGCGAGCGGGTCGATCTCGGCGCGCACGTCGTCGTGGGCGCCGGCTGCCGGGTCGGGGACGACACGCGGATCTTCCCGAACGTCGTCCTCTACCCCGGCGTGACGGTCGGTCTGCGCGGCGAGATCCACGCGGGCGTGGTGATCGGCTCGCCCGGCTTCGGGTACGAGCCGAGCACGTCGGGCCCCGTCGGGTTTCCGCAGCGGGGCACGGTCGTGATCGGCGACGACGTCCGCATCGGCGCGAACACCACCATCGACCGCGCGACGTTCGAGCGGACGGTGCTCGGGAACCAGGTGAAGATCGACAACCTCGTGCAGGTCGGCCACAACGTGACGATCGGGGACGGCGTCGTGATCTGCGCGTTGGCCGGCCTCGGGGGCGGCGCGACGCTGGAGGACGGGAGCGTGCTGGGCCCCCAGGGCGCGCTCGCGCCCGACGCGGTGCTCGGGGCGCGGACGATCCTCGGCGCGCGCGGCGCGCTCCAGAGTCACGGCCGCCTCGACGGCCCCGGCGAAGTCTTCATGGGCACCCCGCCGATCCCGGTCGCCGACTGGCGCCGCTGGGTGGTCCTCCGACGTCGCCTCCGCCGCGGCCGTCCCCTGCGCTGACCCGGACGCGCGTCGTCCCGGCCGGGGCGGCCGCGGGGGGCGCGCGGGGGCTCGCGGTCCCGTGACCCGGGCCTCGGGCCCACCCCGCGGCCCACGCGGGCGGGCCGACGTTCGCGCGGGCGGCCGACGTTCGTATGTGTCCCGGATTCGTACGTGCCCCGGAGGTGAGCGATGAGAACCCTCTCGACGGCCCTCTTCACGGGTCTCCTCCTCCTCGTTTCGTCCCTCCCGGCGCGGTCGGACGACGGGTCGCCCGGCCCGAACCGCGGCAGGACGGGCGTAGAGGTCTTGGGGACGCACCTCCGGGCCGAGGCCTGGGCGGTCGCGCGGGGCCACGAGGTCGAGTCGGTGGTCGTCGGGCGCCTCCTCCCGAAGGACGGCGGCCCCGTCGTCGAGACGTACGAGCGCTGGTCGCTCGACGGGAAGAAGCAGACGGACCGGGGGAGCCCCGCGCTCGGGAAGGCGTGGGAGAAGCTCCTCCTCCGGGCGCTCGACGAGGCCGAGGCGGAGGCGAGGCCCGCCGCGGGGCACGCGCACTCGGGGAAGATCCCGCCGAGCGCCCACCACCCGCGCCGCGCCGATCTCTTGTCGCGGCTCGAGGCGACGTGCGGCCGAAGCGGTACCCGCGTCGTCGGGGGATGGGCCTTCTCGTGGTCGCTCGGCCACGCGCTCCACCAGGACGGCGCGGGCCGGTCCGTCGCACGGACCGCCGTTTTGACCTTCACGCCCGCGCCGCCGCCGGCGCCGGCGTCCGGCCCGGAGGCCACGCCCCGGGGCGACCGCCCCCGGGGTCCCGTCACGCCGGACGGGGACGGCGCCACGCCCGAAACCGGTCCGTTCCCGGGGCTCGGCGGCCTCCCCGGTCTCTCGCGCCGCGACGGCGCCGCCGCGGCCTCGGGCCACGCGTCCGCCTCCAGCGGGGGCGACGGCGCCACCTGCCACGCGGTGACGGAGATCGACCTGTCCGCCTCCGCCGCGCCGCCGCCGAGGCCGACCGCTCCGTCCGAGCCCGAGGTGACGCCGCGCGCGCGGTGAGCGACCGTGCCTCTGCCGGGCCCCGTCACAGGAGCCCGCGTTCGAGGAACGAGACGTAGCCCTGGTCGCCGATCACCACGTGATCGATCACCCGGATTCCGACCAGGTCGCCGACCGCGGCGAGCCGCCGCGTGATCTCGAGGTCCTCGGGGCTCGGCTCGGGGTCGCCGGACGGGTGGTTGTGGACGAGCACGACCGCGCTCGCCGCCTCCCGGATCGCCGGCTGGAACACCTCGCGGGGGTGGACGAGGCTCGCCGTCAGGATCCCCTCGCTCACGAGGTCCTCGCGGATCACGCGCTGGCGCCCGTCGAGGAGCACGGTCACGAAGCGTTCCTTCGGCCGGTCCCGGAGCCGCGGGGCGAACGCGCGCCAGATGTCGGCGCTCGTCCGGAACACGAGGCCACGGACGAGCGGCGCGGCCTGGACGACCCGGCCGAGCGCGAACGCGGCCGCCAGACGCGTCGCCGCCGCAGGCCCGACGCCGCCCCGTGCCTGGATCTCGCCTGCCGAGGCCGCCGCGAGTCGGCGGAGGCTCCCGAAGCGCTCGAGGAGGCGCCGTCCCGCGCCGCCGCCGGGGTGGGCGCGCGGCAGGAGGAGGGCGATCAGCTCCGCGGGGGCGAGTGCGTCGGGCCCCAGGCGGACGAGACGGTCGTGGACCTCGCGCGCGCCCGGCGGGGACGGCCGGGGCCGGGGCGGGTCGAGAGGGCGGGGCGGGTCGAGGGGGCGGGGGGACGTGGAGGTCATGCCCCCACACCGCGCGAGCGGGCCGACCGGTCACGCCGGAGCTGCGGCCGCCTCCTCCAGGGCCTTCGCGTCGCGGGCCTTCACGATGCGGCTCTCCGTGATGGAGACCGCGCTCGAGAACACCATGTAGAGCGCGAGGGCCGCCGTGTAGTTGTAGAGGATCACGGCGAAGAAGATCGGCAGCCACTTCATCATGCGCATCTGCTGCGCCTGCTGCTCGTCCGCCGGCTTCGGCATCGTGTGCTGCTGCCAGAGCGAGAGCCCGACCATCAGGAGGGGGAGCAGGTTCAGGCTGAAGATCTTGAGGATCCCCAGGTTCACGATCGTCTTCCCGAAGTCGATCAGCCGATCGGGCGCGCCGAGGTCCGCGATCCACAGGAAGCCGGCGTTCCGGAGCGAGTACTCCGCGCGGAGGCACGAGAACAGGGCCAGGAAGATCGGGATCTGCACGAACATCAACAGGCAGCCGGTCGGCAGCCCGACGCCGTGCTCTCGATAGAGCTTCGCCTGCTCCTCGCGCAGCCGCTTCGGGTTGTTCGCGTACCGCTTCTTCAGGACGTCCAGCTTGGGCTTGATCTTCGCGATCTTGCGGCTGTACACGCGCATGCCGAGCTGGTTCTTGATGGAGAGCGGCATCATCAACCCGCGCACGACGAGCGTCATCAGGATCACGCCGAGCCCGGCGCTCCCGAGGAGGCCGCGGAAGAGGTCGTAGACGCCGAGGAGCGCGTCCGCGAGCACGTCGAAGGCCGAGCGGTACGTGATCACCGGCTTGATGGGCGCGTACTCGTCCGCGCGGAGCACGTGCCGGCTGATCGGACCGATGAAGTAGCGGAGCTCCACCGCCGACTGCTCGGCCGCCGCCGCGTCGGCGCCCGTCGGCATCGTGAGCACCATCCAGGCGTGGTGCATCTGCTCCACGCCCGTGACGATGCGGTCGAGCAGCGCCGGGTCGTTCGACGGGTCGCGGTCCCGGACCTCGCGGAAGAACGACGCGATCGAGGTCTGGATCCGGGGGCGCCGGTCGTACTCGGCGCCCGTAGCCCAGCAGCGCACGAGCGAGGGCGCCTGGGGCCAGTCCTTCTCGACGTACCACGCCGAGAGGAAGTAGTGGCTGCGCGCGCCGAGGAGCCGCAGGTCGTGGACCTCCTCGCCCTCGGTGACGGGGAGACCCGTCGGCTTCTCCACGGCGTCGGCGGCGCGCGAGTTCCGGAGCAGGGCGGCGTTCGGCTGGAGGAACGCGGCGCCCGAGTCCGGCTCGCGAAGCAATCCGCACTCGGCGAGCACCTTGAGCGGCACCGGGTCGGCCGGCTGGCCCTCCACGGCGCGGCGGGAGATGCGCTCGCGGAGGCCGTAGTGGTCCGCGCCCTGCTCGAGGATCCAGCGCTTCGTCCACACCGCGGCGTCCGTGGTGAGCGTGTAGACGACGTCCGTCTCGGGCGTGGCCGCCTCGGCGGCGGGATCGCGGTTCCAGCGGGCGGTCCGGAGCTTCCCCGGCGGGTCCTCGTGCCGGTGGCCGCCCCCGGGGGCGCCGTCGGCCGGGACGAGGGCGGTCCGGTCGATCCCCCCGAAGAGGAAGCCATCGCCCTCCGGCACGATCAGGTCGAGGGGCGTCTTCTTGTCGCCCTCGTAGGCGTGGCGGAGCTGGACCGACTCGACCGCCGCGCCCTCGTTCGAGAAGGTGACGAGGAGCTCGTCGGACTGGAGCGTCGCGCGCTCGACCGCGGGCGCCTCCGAGACCGGGCTCTCGTCCTGGACCGCGCCCGGGGCGGGCGCGGGGGCCGGGCCGGGCGCGGGCGGGTTCGACCCGGCGGCCGGCGCACTCTCGTCCCCCGGCGTTCCCGGTGTGGGGGCGGTCACAGGTCCCGTGCCGTCGGGCGGCGCCTCGGTCGCCGGCTCCGAGCCCTTCTTCGGCGGGGGGGAGCACTGGCCGGTGGCGGCGGAGTACATGGTGATCACCATGAAGGAGAGCGCCACCGCCAGGAGCATCCGGCGTTCCATCGGGTCCCGGCCTCCGCCTAGGAAAGGGAACAAGTGTAGTCCGGTCGGGGCGACGCGGGGCGACGGTTCGGGGCGCTCCGAGGTCGCGGCGGGCGCCTTGGCCCCCGGCGCCGGGCCGACCCCCGGTCTCAGCGGCCGACGAGGAGCCGGTCGGCGAGGAAGTTCGGGAGCTCCGGCGTCGAGTAGATCTTCTCCACCGTCTGATGGAAGTCGTAGTCGAGACGCCAGAACCGGACGATGGAGCCGTCGAAGGTGGCGTAGGAGAGGCGCGGGTCCCCGTCCCGGGGCTGGCCGACGCTCCCGACGTTGATCAGGACCTTCCGGTCGCCGAGCTTCCTCAGGTCGATCGCGCCGCCCACCGACTCGGGGGCGGCGTGTTTCATGTCGGACGTGTAGACGTGGGGAACGTGGCTGTGCCCGATGAAGCACACGCGCTTCATCAGGTCGAAGATGCCCTGCATCTTCTCGCGGTTCCGCGCGTCCTGGGGCACCACGTACTCGCGGGTCGGCACGCGGGGGCTGCCGTGCGTATACATGACGTCACCGTCCTCGACGACCTGCTGCATGGTCCCGAGGAAGTTCCACATGTCGTAGTTCTCGGTCCGCTCGTAGCTGGTGGAGTTGAGCTGGTCCTTCGTCCACTCGAGCGACGCGCGGGCCTTCGGGTTGAAGTCCTCGCCGTAGAACATGACCGCCTCTTCGTGGTTCCCCATGATGGCGATCTCGGACGAGAAGAGGAGCTTCAGGCACTCGCGGGGGTTGGGGCCGTAGCCGATGATGTCGCCGAGGCAGACGATGCGCTGGACGCCGCGCTCCGCCATGTGGTCGAAGACGCGCGTGAGCGCCTCGAGATTCGAGTGGATGTCGGCGAGGATCGCGACGGACACCGCCAGGGCTCCCGCTCAGGACGCCCCGAGCGCGGACATTATGCGGATCGGCCGTTGCCTCCCGGATGGAAATCTGGTCGGGGTTCGCGCGGGCCGAGGGCGCTCTTTGCGCCCCATGGGTGCGGGTGGTAGGTTGCCCCGGACCCCAGGGGTTGGGGGCCGGGCGCCGAGCCTCGACGAGGCCCCGAGCCCGATCGGTTCGCGAGTCCGGGGGTGAGCCAGACCGAGGTGCGGACGGGACGACGAGTGCGGATCGGGCTTTGCCGGCGCTCTCGGCCACGGAGCGCCGTCCCGCGCCTCCCCGGACGCCCCGGCGAGAACGAGGCGGGGCCGGCCGGACGGCGGGACCGGCGCCGCGCGGGACGCCGCGGGGCACGCGGCCCCGTGGAACGGTCGCGCTGAATGCGTTGCCCCTTCTGCAAGGTCGATGACGACCGGGTCGTGGACTCGCGGGCGAGCAACGACGGCTTCGCGATCCGGCGACGGCGCGAGTGCGTCGCCTGTGGCCGCCGGTACACGACGTACGAGCGCATCGAGGAGAGCCCGCTCCGCGTCGTCAAGAAGGACCAGCGGCGCGAGCCCTTCGAGCGCCGCAAGATCCTGCTGGGGATGATCAAGGCCTGCGAGAAGCGCCCGATCCCGATCCACGCGCTCGAGGAGATCACGAGC
Organism: uncultured Planctomycetota bacterium; assembly: GCA_963752285.1. Classification (GTDB taxonomy): domain Bacteria; phylum Planctomycetota; class PLA2; order PLA2; family JAEUHO01; genus CAVVXN01. Next base: position 1,468,802 of record CAVVXN010000005.1, on the reverse strand, counting down.
CGCATCGAGAACCGCGTGCTCGAGGAGTACGAGGGCGAGGTGCCGGTCTCGTACGTCGGCGAGCTCGTGATGGACGAGCTGCGCAAGCTCGACCAGGTGGCCTACGTACGCTTCGCGTCCGTCTACCGGGAGTTCCAGGACTTGAGCGACTTCGTGGACGAGCTGAAGCCGATGCTCTCCGAGACCGCCCGTCCCACCGGGCGCAAGGGCAAGAAGGGGCGGTGAGGCGCCTTCGTCAGATCAAGAAGCGCGACGGCCGCCTCGTCCCCTTTCGGCGGGAGAAGATCGCCGACGCGATCTTCCGGGCGGCGCGCGCGGTGGGGGGCGAGGACCGATTCCTCGCCGAGGAGCTCGCCGGCCTCGTGGTCGCCCACGTGGAGCGCACGATCGAACGCGAGGTCCCGACGATCGAGGACGTGCAGGACGCCGTCGAGAAGGTCCTGATCGAGACCGGGCACGCGCGGACCGCGAAGGCCTACATCCTCTACCGGGAGCGCCGCGCCGCGGCGCGCGCCGCCCGCGACGCCGCGCGGGGGCACGCGCGGCCCCTGGTGAGCGGAGAGGCCGAGCCCGAGGCCTCCCTCTTCTCGAAGGCGCGTCTCGTGGAGGCGCTCGTCGCGGCGGACGGGTTGGACCGCACGGAGGCCGAGGACGTCGCCCGGAGCGTCGAGACCCGTCTCGTGGACGCGGGCGTGGCCCGCGCCGCGCCCGAGCTGATCGTCGCGCTCGTGCACTCGGAGATGTTCGACCGGGGCCGCACGAGCCGTCTCGGGAGCCGCGCGTCCGCCGCGGTGGCGTTCGACCGCGTGCGGGCCGCGCTCCAGCGCGGTCCCGAGTGCGCGCGCGCGACCGACCCCGGGGCGCTCGCCCACGCGCTCGGCGAGGAGGTGCTCGAGGCGTGGATGCTCGAGGAGGTCCTGCCCGGCCCCGCCGCGGAGGCGCACCGCCTCGGCGACCTCCACGCGTACGACCTGGGGGCGCCCCTCGCGGTCGCGGCGAGCGCGTTGCCGTTCGGCGCGCTCCTCCAGGCGACGCTCGAGGGCGACCTCGTGGACCGGCCGTCGGGCGCCCGGCGCGCGCTCCGGTCGCTCGAGGAGATCGTCCAGCGCTACCGCCCGTTCCTCGCCCGCGCGCTCGTGCTCGAGGACCTGAACGTCCACCTCGCTCCGCACCTCTCGAACCTCACCGACGACGAGCTCGTCCAGGAGGTCCGCCAGCTCCTCCTCTCGCCGGCACTCGCCTCGTTCCCCGGGCGCGGTGGCCGGCTGGAGCTCGAGATCGGGCTCTCGGCCGAGGTCCCCGGGCGGCTCCGGGGTCTCGAACCCCCCGACCCCGCCCCCCCGGGGCGGCCCTTCGGCGCGTACGCGGACGAGGCGCTCCGCGTCGCGCGCGCGATCCTGCGGGAGGCCGCGCTCCTTCGCCGGCGGGGCCGCCTCGGCGGGGTCTCCCTGACGCTCGTCCTGCCGCGCCGCGGCCGCCGGGACGCCGCGATGCGCGGGCTCCTGCGCGAGGCCCTCGCGTCGGCCGCCGAGGCGGGGGAGCCCTGGCTCGCGCTCGAGGAGGGCGACCAGCCCTCGCGCGGGGGCCGGTGGCTCCGGCGCCGCGAGGCGGAGGTCGTGGACCCGCTCCGCTTCGCGAACGGCGACGTGACGGTGGCGACGGCGACCGCCGTGAACCTCGTCGCCGCGGCGCTGCGGACGGCGGCCGCGGGCGCGCCCGCGTTCCGGGAGGAGGTCGAGCGTCTGGCCCGTCTGGCCGTGGACGTCGCGGCGGCCCGGCGCGACCTCCTCGTCCGCGCCGGCGAGGAACCCGGTCTCGCGCTCTGGGCGGTGCGCCGCGGTCCGGTTCCCCTCGTGGACGTGGACGGCGCCCTCCACCTCGTCGAGCCGGTGGGCCTCGACCGCGCCGTCCGGTTGCTCGTACCCGCCGGCACCGCCGACGATCGGGCGCGCCTCGCCGACGAGGTCGAAGCCGTGATGGTGAGGGCCCTCGCCCGGGCGGGTCCCGAGCGCGGCCTGGAGGTCGCGCTCTCGCCGGTGCCCGGCGGGGAGGCCGCCGCCCGGCTCGCGCGCCTGGACCTCCTGCGCTTCCCCGCCGCCGGCCCGTGGTGGCCGGACGGCCTGGAGCCGTCGTACGCCGACCCGCTCCTCGACGTCGGGGAGGCGCGGCGCGAGCTCGTCGGCCCCGCGCGGACGCGCGGCGCGGTCCGCCTGCAGCGCGTCCGCCACCGGATCGACGCGGAGTCGAGGCCGCCCGTGGACGAGCTCCTCGCCGACCTCCTGGCCGCGGCCGACGACGCCCGGGTCGTGGAATACGCTCTGGATCCCTGGCCACACCGCTGGGTGAGGAGAGAGGGGGCCGGATCGCAGCCGACCTCGTGAGTCTCGCTGGTACCTGCGAGGTGCGGACGAAGGCTTCGCCGACCGACCTTCCCACACGAGGGCCGTCACGCGCCCGACGGACGACTGCGCCGCCGATCAGAAACCCATGAAGATCCGCCGCCTCGAGATCCTCGGCTTCAAGTCCTTCGCCGACCGGACCGTCTTCGAGTTCGGCGACGGCATCTCCTCCATCGTCGGCCCGAACGGGTGCGGGAAGAGCAACGTCGTCGATGCCGTGAAGTGGGTGCTCGGCGACATGAGCCCCCGGAGCCTCCGTGGCAAGCGGATGGAGGACGTGATCTTCGCGGGGAGCCGCCACCGGCGGGCCCACGGGCTGGCCGAGGTGTCGCTGTTCCTCGACAACTCCGACGGCTCCCTGCCCTCCGAGCGGACCGAGATCCAGATCACCCGCCGCCTCCACCGCTCGGGCGAGTCCGAGTACCTCGTCGGGGGCGAGGCCGCGCGCCTGAAGGACATCCGCGAGCTGTTCCTCGACACCGGTCTCGGCGTCGAGCGAAACGCCATCATGGAGCAGGGCCAGATCGACGCCCTCCTCGCCGCCAACCCCGCCGACCGGCGGGGGATCTTCGAGGAGGCGGCCGGCATCAGCCGCTACAAGCAGCGCAAGAAGGAGGCCGAGCAGCGGCTCGAGCGCACGCGCGAGAACCTGGAACGCCTGCTCGACGTGCTCGAGCTCGAGGAGAAGCGCCTCCGTTCGCTCAAGAACCAGGCGGGCCGCGCGCGGCGCTACCAGGAGCTCCGGGACGAGCTCCAGAAGAAGCGGGTCCTCCGCGGCGTCCTCCGCTACCGGCGGGTCGCGAGCGAGCGCGAGGCGCTCTCGGGTCGGATGGCCGGGGCCCTCGAGGAGGAGCGTCGCGCCGCCGAGGAGCTCCAGGCCCTCGAGGAGGCGACCCGCCTCTTCGAGGCCCGGCGCCGCGAGGCGAGCGAGGCGGTCCACGCGCGCGAGGCCGAGGTCGCCGAGGCCGCGGCCGACGTCCGCGCGAGCCGCGACCGCGTCGTGTTCGCCACGAAGACGCGGGACGACCTCGTCTCGAGGATCGCGGCCTCGACCGACCAGGCGGCGGCGGCGCGCACGCGCGCGGCCGCGCTGCTCGGCGACGTCCAGGACCTCGACCGCGAGGCCGAGGCGGCCGCCCGGGAGGCGGAGTCCCTCGGGGCGAGGCTCGCGTCGGCGGAGGAGGACCTCGTGCGTCTCGACGCCGAGGTCGCCGGCATCCGCGACGCGCACGAGGGCGCGAAGAAGGACGCGCTCGTGGCCCTCGGCCGGATCGCCGACGCGCGGAACGAGGAGGCGGAGCGGCGCGTGGAGGTCCGCCAGGCGGAGGAGCGGCTGACGCGCCTCGGCCGCCAGGCGGAGGACCTCGTCCTTCGCCGCGACCGTCTCGAGTCGGACCTCGCGGGCCTGCGCGAGGACGCCGAGCGGCTCGAGGCGGAGGGTCGGGCGCGCGCCGAGCGTCTCGCCCAGGCCGAGCGTGAGCGCGAGGCGCGGCGCGCGGCGGCGCTGGAGGCGCGGCACCGCGCGGCCCAGGCGTCCGAGTCCCGAGCGACGAAGGCCGCGCGCATGGACCTCCTGGAGCGCCTCGCCGCGGCCCACGAGGGCGTGGACGAGGGCGCGCGTCGCGTGCTCGAGGCGGTGGACGCCGCGTTCCCCGACGCCGACGGCGCGCGGGACGGCGTGTTCGGGATCCTCGCGGACCTCCTGCGGCCCGGCGCCGACGAGGCGCGGGTGCTCGACCGCCTGCTCGGTCCGGCCGCGGGCGCGATCGTCGTCCGGTCGGCCGACGACGCCGCCCGGTGGATCGCGTGGCTCCGGCACGAGCACGGCTCGGCGCGCGCGCGGTTCCTCGCCCTCGACCTCGTCCAGGGGGACGCGCCGGCGCTCCCCGAGGGGGCCGCCGGCACCGGCGGGCCGGCGTGGCTCGAGCCGCTGGTCCGCTCCGTCGCGGCCGGCACCCGGCTCGTCGAGGACCTCGCGGAGGGCGTCCGCCTCTGGCGCACCGAGGGGCCCACGAACGCCGTCACCCCGAACGGCGACCGGGTCACCGCGTCCGGGTCGCTCCTCGGCGGCGCGGACGGCGACGCCCTCGGGCTCGTCGGACGGACCGCGGAGCGCTACCGCCTCCGGGCCGAGGTCGAGCGCCTGGACGAGGAGCTGCTCCTCGCGCGGGGCGCGGCGACGGCGGCCGAGGTCGCGGTGTCGGACGCGGAGGCGCGGATCCGGGAGATCCGCCACGAGATCGTTCGCCACGCGGAGGACCGCCACCGCGGGGGAGAGAGCCTGGCCCGGACCGAGAAGGAACTCTCGCACGTGCTCCAGGGCCTCGAGACGCTCGACCTCGAGCGCGAGGATCTCTTCGAGACGCTCTCCTTCGCGCACGAGGCGGCGGCCGTCGTCGTGCGTCGTCTCGAGGTGCTCGAGGCCGAGCGGCGGGCCCTCGAGGTGCGCGCGGACGAGGCGGCCCGCGGGTTCGCGGCGCTCGAGTCCGAGCGCCGCCAGGCCGGCGAGCGGCGCATGGAGATCCGCCTCGCGCTCGCCGAGACGAAGGCGCGCGGGGACGGCGCGCGCGCCCGCGGCGCGCGGACGCACGACGAGATCCGCTCCCTCGAGTCGCGCGCCGCCGCGCTCGAGACGGAGCGCGCCGACCTCGAGCAGCGGGTCGGCGAGGCCGAGGTCGAGATCGCGCGGTTCGAGACGCTCGCCGCGCGCCGCGAGGCCGACCGGCGTTCGGCCGGCGAGGCCGCAGAGCGGGAGCGCGAGGCCCTCGTTGCGCTCGAGGGCGCCGCGGGCGGCGAGGCCGCGCGCCGCATGGAGGTCGGCCGCCTGCACGAGGAACTCCGGGAGCGCCTCGAGGAGCTTCGCCGAAAGGACTCCGAGCTCCGGGTCCGCATGGAGTCGCTCGTCGAGCAGGTGCGGCAGGACCAGGGCCTCGACCTCGCGGCCGTCGCCGAGGAGACCGAGGCGGCGGAGACCGTGGACCTCGACCAGGTGGACGCGGAGGTCGAGGACCTGCGCCGTCGGCTCGAGGGCCTGGGGAACGTGAACCTGAACGCGATCCAGGAGCTGGAGGAGGTCGAGACCCACGTCGGCTTCCTCCGGACCCAGGAGAAGGACCTGATCGACGCGAAGGCCGACCTCGAGCGCGTGATCGTCGAGCTCGACCAGGTGAGCACCGAGCGCTTCTCGAAGACGTTCGAGGAGGTGCGCGAGCACTTTCGCGAGACCTTCCGGCGGCTCTTCGGCGGCGGTCGCGCCGACATCGTGCTCGACGACGCGTCGAACGTGCTCGAGTCGGGCGTGGACGTCGTCGCGCGTCCGCCGGGGAAGGAGCAGCGAACGATCAGCCTCCTCTCCGGCGGCGAACGCACCCTGACGGCGGTCGCCCTCCTCTTCGCCGTCTTCAAGGCCCGTCCGAGCCCCTTCGCGATCCTGGACGAGGTGGACGCCGCGCTCGACGAGGCGAACGTCCGGCGCCTGGTCTCGCTCGTCCGCGAGTTCACCGACAAGAGCCAGTTCCTCATGGTGACGCACGCGAAGACGACGATGGAGGCGGCGGACGTCCTCTACGGGGTGACGATGGAGGAGCCCGGCGTCAGCAAGAAGGTGGCCGTGAAGCTCACCGCCTACGACCCCGCCGAGACGGTCGCGGCGGGATAGCCGGGCCTCCGGGCCCGGGCTACGCTCGCTCCCGTGCCCGACGAGAAGCGACCGTTCCGGCTCGAGGACGACGACGACGAGCGTCGGGACCGGAGCGGCCCCGCGCCGCGTCCCCCGCGGGCGCCGGTCCCGCCGCCGCCCCGGCCGGTCGGCGAGCCCCCCGAGCTGACGCTCGACGAGACGCCCGAGGCCCCGCCGCGCGTCGTCGCTTCGGGCGCCCTCTCGGACGTGGACGAGCGGACCGTCGCCGAACGGCTGGGGCAGGAGGTCGAACGGATCGCGGGCGCGCGACCGCCGCCCCCCGGCTGGCCCCTCGAGGCGCTCTCGTTCCCGCTTCGCGCGCCGGGCCCCGCGCAGATCGCCGGCGGGACGGCGGCGTTCGTCCTGCTGGACGCGCTCGGCCAGTGGAACGTCTTCGCGGGCTACGTCCCGCGGCTCGCCCTCTACGTGTTCTTCCTCGCCTGGCAGCTCCACGTCGCGAGGCGCTCCGCGAGCGGCCATGACCGGCCCGGCCGCTGGATCGACGCGATCGACCTCTCGACGAGCGCGCTTCGCGAGGTGGGATGGTTCACGGTCTGGCTGGTCCTCGCGACCGTCGCGACGCTCCTCGTCTTCCACTTCGCGAGCGTGGTCGCGGGGGTACTCCTCGTCGCGGGCGCCGCGCTCTACCTCGCCACGTGGGCCCTGGCGTCCGTCGTGGGGGACCTCCGCGTCCGCCGGATCGACGTCGCGGTGGGCTGGATGCTCGCGCGTCCGCTCGCCCTCCTCGTCGGCGCCGCGGGCTGGGTGGTCGCGGCCGTGATCGAGCGGTCGCTCGTCTCGGGACTCGCCCTCGACCTCGGCGTCGCGCTCCTCGTCTCGGCGGCGGCCCGTGCGGCGATGGTCTACGTCTGGCTCGTGTCGGCCCGCGCGCTCGGCGTGGTCGGGCGGGCCTGGTCTCCCTGACGCCGATCAGGGACGCTCGAGCAGGACGATGAAGTACTGCTCGACGTCCGAGGGCTGGATCACGTTGCCGCTGTTCTGCACGACCGCCTGGATGATCGGGCGCTGCGACGGGCTGATGTTCCGGACCCGGTAGCCGTCCGCCGCGAACGTGTCGAGCGCGTCCTGCACGGGGACCCCCGCGGGCGGCGCGCCCTTGTACCAGGCGCGCGCCGTCGCGCCCTCGCCCGTGATGGTGAGGAAGGCGATCCGGTGCGTGGACGCGTCGGCGACGGCGGGACGCGGCGCGAAGAACAGGGCCAGGGTCGCCGCGAGCAGCGCGCCGGCGGCGACGAGAGCGAAGGAACGAGGCGCGATTCGAGGCATCGGGGGCTCCCAGGGACCTCGGAGAGCCTACCCATCCTCCACGGGGACCGGCCCCGCTATCCTCAGGCGATGGAACCCTCGGCGATCACCGCGACCCTCATCCGCATCGTGATGCCCGGCCACGCGAACAGCCAGGGCACCGTCTTCGGAGGCGTGCTCCTCTCGATGATCGACGAGTCCGCGGCCGTCGTGGCGCGGCGACACTCGCGTCGGGACGTCGTGACGGCGCACATGGACCAGGTGGACTTCGAGGAGCCGGTGCGGGTCGGTCAGCTCGCGGAGGTCACCGCGCGTCTCGTCGCGACGGGGCGCACGTCGATGAAGATCGCGGTCGAGGCGTACGGCGAGGACTTCCGAACCGGCCGGCGATGGCGCTGCACCCGCGCGACGGTCGTGATGGTCGCTCTGGACGACGACCACCGGCCGACGCCCGTCCCGCCGGTTCCCGCGGACGCGCCGCGCGGCGCGTGACGGGGCGACGGCGGCCCCCGCTCACTTCACGAGACCCTGGCTCTCCAGGAACGCCTTCGTGGTCCGGTACGTCTCCTCGAGCTTGGGGTCGTGCCCGCCGAGCTCGAAGTAGCGCGCGTAGTGCACCATCGCCTTCTTCACGCGTTCGACGTCCTGGTACGTGCGGCTCATGGTGTGGCAGAGGATGGCCAGGTTCTTGTGCGCGTCGAGGAAGGCGTCGTCGAGCGCGAGCGCCTTCTCGTAGGCCTCGATCGCGTCGTCGTCCTTCCCTCGGCGTTCGAGGACCAGCCCGAGCAGGAACGGGCCCATCGGATGCTTCGGCCGCGCCTTCGCGATCTTCTTCGCGACGCGCTCGGCCTCCTTCGGGTCGTCGGCCGCGAGGTTCGCCTCTACGAGCGCGCGGGCGACGAGAACGTCCTTCGCATCCGCCTTCGCGGCCAGGTCGAGCGCGTGGAGCGCCTTCTTCGTCTCGCCCTTCGCGAGGTACGCCTCGCCACGGACGCGGAGCGCGTCCACGTCGTGGGGCGCCGCGGCGAGGGTCTTCTCGAGGCGCTCGAGGGCCTCGTCGGCGTGCCCCAGGGCGACGAGCGCACGCGCCAGCCCCACGGCCGCGGGCACGGCCTCGGGCCGCGTCGCGAGCACCTCCTGAAACGCCTTCTCTGCCGCCTCCGCATCCCCGAGGACGAGCTGGGCCTCGCCGAGGACGTAGCGCGCCTTCGCGTAGTCCGCGTCGTTCGGCGTGACCGTCGCGGCGAGGTCCGCCGCGTCCTTCCAGTGGCCCTCGCTGAGCGCCCGGATCGAGGCGTCGAGCGCGCTCGGCTCGCCGGCGCGCGCCGGCGCGACGAAGGCGAGGGCCGAGAGGAGCAGGAGCGAACGAGAGAGCAGGCGGGTCGTCATCGGGGATCCTCCACCAGGGGCGGGAACGTCCCGTCGGCGCGAACGCGCGCGGCGAGGCGTTGGAAGTCGGGGGCGTACGGCGAGCCCAGGAAGCGCCGGGCGGACGCCTCGAGGAGCGACGCGGGATCGCTCGCCGCACGGGCGGTGGCGAGCGCCTCGGCGGCCGCGGCCGTGACGTGGCGGGCCATCCGGTCGAGCGCGTCCTGCCACGCCGGACGCTCGCGCGCGCCATCGACCGCTCGCGCGGCGTCGAGCGCGACCCACGCGTCGCCGTACCGGCGATCGACGAGCGCGACGCGGGCGCGCTCCACGGTCTCGAGCCAGCGGTTTGCGACCGCCCACGCGACCGGCGCCGCCGCGGCCCGCGGCGTCTCGAGCCGGCGCAGGACGTCGGGCGCCTCCCACATGCCGTCGAAGCGCTCGAGCACGGCGCCGTCGGCGTCCTCGATGCGGAACCGTGGCCAGCCGTCGGAGAGGATCCGGCGGAGCTCGTCCGGGTCGCGGCCCGAGAGGTCGAGCTCGAGCGGCACGTACCCGTCCATCCGCTCCAGGACGGCGGGCGCGCGGAGCGGCCCTACCTCCATGTGCCGGCAGTACGGGCAGCCCGGGATCATTCCGAAGGAGAAGACCGGCCGTCCGGTCCACCGCGCGAGCGCGCGCGCCGCGGTCTCGTCGCCGAGCCACCGGACGCCCTTCGCGTCCGTGGAGCGGTAGGGGAGGAGCGAGGGGGGCACGAGGGGCGCCGCGAGGAGGTCCCGGTCGGCCGCGGCGCCGAGGAGGAGGGGCGCCCGCGGGACGGCCGCGAGGGCCACCGGCTCGGGCGCGGCGCGGCGGAGGAGCAGCGAGAGCCCGACCGCGGCGAGGGCGAGCGCGGCCGCGGCGAGGACCGCGGTTCGCGGCGCGATTCGCCGTCGCTCGAGGCGGAGGTCCGCCCACGTCGAACGAGACCGCGCGTCGTCCCTCTCGAGCGGCGCGGTCAGGCGGTGCGCCTCCTCGTAGTCCATCGCGCGGCGCGCGGACTCGGGGTCGGCCGCCAGCTCCTCGGAGAGCGCGGCCGAGGCCGCGGGCGAGAGACGTCCGAGGAGGCGGTCGCGAACCCGGTCCTCGAGCGTCCGTCGGAAGGCCTGCGGGTCGTCGCTCATCCGTTCCGCTCCTCGCAGGTGGGCTGGGCACGTCCTCGGAGGAGTTCCTGGACCCTCTCGGTCGCGCGGCGAAGCCGGCTCTCGACCGTCGAGAGCGGAGCGTCCGTGAGCGTCGCGATCTCGCGACAGGAGAGGCCTTCGAAGCGGTGGAGCACGAAGACCTCGCGCGGTCCGTCCGGCAGGTCCCGCACGACGGCGCGCACGCGCTCGACCAGCGGGAGGACCGCGTCGTCGGCCCGGTCGGGCGCCGGCGACGCGATCTCGTCGGCCGGCGCCGAGGTCGCGGGCGCCAGCTCGGCCCGGCGCGAGGACCGCGTCCTCTGGTTCAGGTAGAGCCGGAACGCGATCCGTTTCAGGTAGCCCTCGAAGGACCCCCGGCCGTCGTAGAGCGTTCGTTTCCGCCAGAGCATGACGAAGGTGTCCTGGAGCAGGTCCTCGGCGTCCGCGCGGTCCCGGCACAGGCGGAGGAGGAACCGGAACACCGGGTCGCGGTGGGTCTCGAACGCTTGTCGGAACGCTTCGGGGCTCACGAGGGGCGGGGACGGGCCGCGGGCGGGCGGCGCCCGCGGCCCGCGTGCGCGTCAGATGCGCGCGAGATTCGCCTGGATCCGCAGCGCGAGGTCCCTCGAGACCACCGGCGACACCCGTGCGGCCTCGTCGCCGAGCGCGCGGTGCTGGTTCGCCTCCCGGGCGAGAGGGCACTGGTTGTCGCAGCCGAAACCCTCGAGCGGGCAGGTGTCGCCGTCGGCGCGGGCGAACCCGGCGAGGGAGAGGGCGAAGGCGAGCGCGTACAGGAGCTTCATGGGTCCTCCGGGGTCGAGATCCATCCCCCTAGACAACGCGAGCGCCCTCCTCCCGCCTCCGCCGGCCGCGGGCGGGGCCTCGGTCCCGTCCGCGGCGTTCGACCGCCGCGCTCGCCCCGCCCTCCCGCACGGCCTCCGGCCCGCGCGGTCCACGGCTCACGGGCCGAGGCGCCGCGCGAGCCACGCCCGCGCGAAGTACCAGTCGTCCTCCGCGGTCGTCTCGGAGACGCCGAGGGCCTCGGCGACCTCCTGCATCGTCATGCCGGCGAAGAACCGGTACTCGACCACGCGCGACTTCCGGTCGTCCAGGCCGGCGAGCGCGAGGAGGGCCTCGTCGAGCGCGAGGACGTCCACGTCGGGGCCGCCGACGAGCGGCGTGGCGTCGGAGAGGGTGACGCGGTGCCGGTCGCCCCCGCGCTTCTTCGCGTCGTGGCGGCGCGCGTGGTCCACGAGGGTGCGGCGCATCACGCGGGCGGCCAACGCGAGGAAGCGCGTGCGGCCCTGCCATCGGAGCTGGTCCGCGTCGATCAGGCGAAGCCAGGCCTCGTGCACGAGGGCGGTCGGCTGCAGGGTGTGGCCGGGACGCTCGTGCCGGAGGAGCGCGCCCGCCAGCGCGCGAAGCTCCTCGTAGAGCAGCGGCAGGAGCGCCTGGAGGTCCACGTCCGGTCCGTCGCCCGCGTCGCAGAGGATCCGTGTGGCCTCGGCCCTTCGGTCGGCCTCCTTCATCGCCCGCCCTCCTCGTCGCGGGGGGCCGACCAGACGCGCACCGTGTCGTCGCCGGAGGCCGAGGCGAGGCGCGTGCCGTCGGGGGAGACGTCGAGCCGGTACACGTAGCCCTGGTGGCCGCGGAGCTCCAGGCCAAGCCGCCCCGAGCGCGGGTCCCAGACGCGGATCAGGCCGCGCCGATCGCCCGAGAAGAGGCGCGATCCGTCCGGGAGCCACGCGAGCGCGTACACGGGCGCGGCGTGACCCGCGAGGACCGTTCGCTCTTCGCCCGTCGCTGCGTCGAGGAGACGCACGCGTCCGTCGGCGCCGGCGGTCGCGAGCGTCCGTCCGTCGGGCGAGAACGCGACGCTGCCGAACGGACCCGGCGCGTTCACGCGGCGGTGCCACCGCGGCGCGCCGTCCGGCAGGGCGAGCACGTCCACCACGCCGCGGTCCGTCACCGTCGCCACGGCGCGGCCGTCCCCCGCGAGGGCCGCCTCCTGGATCCCCCCGAGGTGGCGCGCGAAGGTGGCCACCGGCTCGAGGTCCGAGAGCCGGTGGAGGCGCACCGTCCCGCCCTCGTCCGCGGTGACCACGCGTGCGCCGTCCGGGGTCACGAGCAGGGCGTTCACCGAGCTCGAAGTCGTCCAGCGCGCGACCTCAATGCCCGTCGCGACGTCCCATCGGACCACGCCGCCCCGGCTGGCGAGGAGCGACCTCCCGTCGGCGCTCCAGCGCGCGTCGAGGACGGGGCCGAGGTCGAGCGTCAGCGTCCGCTCGAGGCGACCCGTCTCCACGTCCACGACGCGGACGGTGCCGTCCCATCCGGCCGAGGCGAGGCGTCGGCCGTCCGGGGAGAACCGCGCGGCGTACACGTACGGATACCGGTTGCCCTCGTCCGCGGCGGCGTGTACGCGGAGCAGGGACGCGTCCGTGCCGAGGCGCCACGTGCGCCGGCCGTCGTCTCCGAGCGAGACGAGCGTCTGGCCGTCGGCCGAGAACGCCACCGCGTGGACCGCGCCGCGGTGCCCCACCAGGACCGCTTCGGCCTCCCCTCCCTCCGGGTCCCAGAGTCGGACGGTCCCGTCCTCGCTCGCGGTCGCGAGCCGGTCGCCTGCGGGCGCGAAGGCGGCGGCGAGCACGCGACCCTGGTGGCCCACGAGGCGGGCCTGCTCCGTGCCGGAACGGGCGTCCCACACGCGCACGGTCCGGTCGTCGCCGCCCGTCGCGAGACGGTGGCCGTCCGGTGAGAACGCGACGGCGCAGACCGACCCCGTGTGGCCCCGGATCTCGGTCGGGAGCGCCTTCTTCTCCTCGAGGTCCAGCAGACGAACGACGCCGTCCCAGCCGCTCGCGGTCGCGAGGAGCCGCCCGTCGGGCGAGAACGCGAGCGCACGCGTCTCGATCAGCGAGCCCGCGGTGCGCCAGACCGGCTCGCCGGTCTCGGCGTCCAGGACCTCGAGGGGGCACCAGCCCGTGCCCCCGTCCCACGCGAGGGCCACCCGGTCGGCCCGGGGCGACGTGGCGAGGGCATGGAGGTGGCGCCCGTGGGAGGTCTCGCCCTCGAGCCGCGTCCGGCCCGACGCGTCCACGAGCGTGAAGCGTCCCCCCGCCTGGAGGACGCCGACGAGATCGCCGCCGAGCACGCCCACCGCGCGCGGCGCGGCGCCGGCGGGCACCGCGAGCGGGCGGGCCGCGTCGTCCTTTGGCCCGCGAAACGCGAGGCGCCCGTCTTCCGTCGCGACGACGTACCCGTCCCCCTCCGGTCCCAGCGCCGCGCCCGCGATCCGGCCGAGGTCGAGCGGTTCCCACGCCGCGCTCTGGTCGGCGTGGGCGTGGAGGTACCTCCACTCCCATCCGCGGAGTGCGAGCGGGACGCTCTCGAGGGCCCGCGCGGCGCCTTCCGCCTCGTGCTCCCGGAGTGCGCTCGCCGCGAGCTCGATGCTCCGGTCGGCCAGCGCACGCTCGGTCGCCGCGGCGCTCTCGTCCGCACGCTCGCGCGCGCGGCGCTCGGCGTGCGCGAGGTCCAGCGCCCCGACGAGCCCGGCCACGATGGCGACGAGCGCGGCCGCCGACGCCGCGACGAGCGCGCGATGCCGGCGGAGGAACCGGCGAACCGCGTACGTTCCGGTCAGGGACCGCGCGAGGATCGGTTCGTCCGCGAGGTGCCGTCTCAGGTCCTCCGCCAGCGCGCCCGCGCCGGAGTAGCGCTCGGCGGGGTCCTTGGCCATCGCCTTCGTGACGATCAGGCTGAGGTCGCCACGGAGTCGCGGGTCGAGGGCGCCGGGCGGCGGCGGCGTCTCCTCGAGGATCCGCCGCACGATCTCCGTGAACGTGCCGTGGCGGTCGCCGAGCGGATGACGGCCCGTCAGCACCTCGTAGAGCACGACGCCGAGCGCGTAGACGTCGCTCCGCGTGTCGGCCCCCGCGGCGTCGCCGCGCGCCTGCTCGGGACTCATGTACGCGAGCGTCCCGATCACGTGGCCCGCACGCGTCTGCCACGTCAGCGCGTCGTCCACGAGTCGCGCGACGCCGAAGTCCACGACCTTCGGTCGTCCGTCCGGGCCGACGAGCACGTTGTCGGGCTTCAGGTCGCGGTGGATCACGCCCTTCGCGTGGGCGTGCGCCACGGCCTCGGCCACCTCGGCGAGGACCGCGACGCGCGTCGGGAGGCCCCGCCCGGCGAGGGCCCTCGTCACCGGCTCGCCTTCGACGAGCTCCATCGCGAGGAAGGGCCTCGGCGCGCCCGGCCCCCTCGTCGAGCCGAAGAGGAGCACGCGCGCGATGCCCGGGTGCTCCAGGCGCGCGAGGGCCTCCGCCTCGCGCTCGAAGCGGCGTCGCCCCTCGGGCGTCGCCGCCTCCGGCCGGAGCACCTTCAACGCGACGGCGCGGTGGGGCCGATCCTGCTCCGCGAGGTACACGGTCCCCATGCCGCCGTCCGCGAGGCGGCGGAGCACGGAGAAGCCGTCGATTTCGGGGAGGGCCTCGGCCGCGGCGTCGGTCTCCGCCGCGGCCGGGAGCGCGAGCGCCGGCAGGGCGCGCGCGAGCGGATGGACCTCGCTCGCACCCTCCGACGCCTCGTGGATCTGAACGAGCTCCTCGACCTCGGCCCGGAGGGCCGGATCGCCCGGGCACGCCCGATCGAGGAAGGGACCGCGCTCCGGCGCGGCGAGCCGACGCGCCTGCCCGAAGAGCTCTGCCACGCGGTCGAGAGGAGTCCCCACGCCCGGGTGAGCCTACCGGCTCGACCGGCCGGCCGACAAGCGGAGCCACCGGGCGCCCGTGAACGCCCGGTGGCCGCGTGGTCTACGGCTTCTCGAAGACCACGTACCGCACCCGCACCAAGGCCCAGAAGTCGCCCCACAGGAGGTTGTGGTCGTACGTGACGCTCTCGAGGTAGAGCTTGGCGGGGAAGCCGGCCGTGGTCTTGATCGCGAGGACGTCCCCCGGCTTGAGGTCGGCGTTGCTGTTCGAGCCCACCTTCTGCTCGTCCTGGCTCGTGAGTTCGGGGAAGCGGGTGAGGATGTCCTCGCGGGTCATCGACCGGTAGGTGTCCAGGCCGCCCACGGCGAGCTTCTCGTACTGGGCGTTCCACAGGAATCGTGCCCATGCGCTCAGGCTGTTCGCGTCCATCTGCAGGACGAGGTCCACCGGCGGGGGCGGTGGGGCGGGGGGCTGGGACCGGTTCAGGATGTCGTTGGGCGTGGTCGTCTTGGCGACAACGACCACGGAGGCGGTGGGTGCCGCGTCGAGCGTCAGTTGCGGGGTTTCCCACGCGGTCGCACCCCCCGCGACGGTGGCCTTCGCTTCCGCGCGCAGGGTCCGCGTCTCGATGTGCCGGACCGCGGCCGGCTGCGCGTCCTCGATGCTCAGCAGGGTGGTGGTCAAGACCCCGGGTTCGACGTACGCCACGACCTCGACGTCCTGGGGATGGTCCTTCCCGAAGTCCGCGGGGAGGGGCGCCTCGAAGCCGTACGGGTCGCGGTAGTAGTCGTAGACCTCTGTGAGCTCGACGAACCCGCCGGCGAAGTCCGGGTGGTACGCGCGGACCCACTGGATGTTCGAGTTGGGGTTGTCGGGGTTCCCGCTCTCGACGTTGGCGTAGACACGGAGCGCGTTCAGGTCGAGGCTCGCCTCGTGGATCAACGGCTTCTGGGGACCCGGCGCCACGTAGAGCGAGCCGAGGGGACGGGACTCGACGAAGCCCGCGAGGTTCACGACGTCGGCCGTGAGGTCGTCGGAGCCGTCGAATCCGCCCGGCCCCCGGGCGTTGCCGCTGAAGAGCCCCGCCCCGGGGACCGTCTCGTACAGGACCTGCTCGCGGTACCCCTCCTCGGCGGGGTCGAGCTGATTGTGGACGACGACGCGCGTGATGCCCTCGTAGTCGGCGGCCGAGACCTGGATCTCCCCGGTGTCCGAGTCGAGCGTGGCGAAGTAGACGGTCGGTCCGGGGGGCTCCAGGGCGGGGCGCGGGGCGCGGACGTAGACCACCGAGCCGGGACGGAGGCGCATGTCGGAGAAGACGAATCCCGGCGGTGCCTCGTTCGCGGTGGCGCCGGTGGGATCGTCCGCGGCGAGCGTCCACCCGTCGGCCCGCAGCGTCGGGGCGTCGATCGCGATGTCGAACCCCTCGAGCGACTGGGTGTTCGGCGTGCCGTGTTCATCGGCGTAGTGGAGAGATCCCCCCTCGTCCACGCCGAGCTTGGCGAGCGCCTGGCCCAGCGTCATCGGCGGCGACGAGGGGGCGTCGTCGGCGTACACCATGTCGTGGACCCGCGTGCCGTCCCCGAGCTCGATCTGCAGGTTGGCGCAGACGGCGTCGCAACGCGCGGTGAACTCGGTCGTGTCGCCGACGCTCTCCCAGGCGCCGCCGTCCGCGAGGCGCATCGCGTCGCCCTTCACTTGCGTCACCGTAAGAGAGATCGGCGCGCCGCGTTCGAGGGCCCGGAGCTCGGACATGGTGAGGGTGAGGGGCTCGGTCCCGCCGCCCGTGTTCCGCGCATCGACGACCCAGAGCCAGCCCGGCTCGGCGGGGTAGGTGGCCCCCGGGACCAGCAGGTTCACGTTCGCTCCCGCCGGCTCGAAGGTCGCCACGTTGAGCCCTCCAATCTTGAGGGAGAGCGTGGGCACCATGTTGCTCACGGGCGCGGTGCCTCGATTCGTCACGCGGAGGTAGAGCTTCAGCAGCGCGGCACGGGTCGGGTTGGCGCTCCGGGCCTCCGACCAGCCCGTGTCGTCGGTGATCGACGTTCCCTTCGCGACCGAGGTGGTGGTCGAGTTGGTGAACTGGTACGACTGGCCGAGCTTCGCGCTGGCCTTGAAACCGCCCGTGGCGCTGAAGTCGTACTCGGCGCCCACCTCCCAGCTCGTCTCCACGCCGAACGAGTGCGACTGGTCCGTCTGCCGGGACCAGGACTCGCCCTTGGAGTACGACTCCGACTGCGAGACCTGGACGTCCTCGTTCAGCGTGACGGAGTAGCTCACGACCTCGCACACGATGTCCGGGCACGCGGGAACCAGCGGGTCGTCGCCCGGCGACCTGACGGTGGGATCCTCGAGCGCTCCGGAGGCCTCCATGCCGTCGGGGTACGCGTCCTGGTCGGTAGACGGCTGGAGCGGGTCGGTGAAGAAGTGGGGGACCGAGGGGTCGCCGTTCCAGAGCTCGAAGCGTCCCGAGAGCACGTCGTACGTGTAGCCGTAGAGCTCGAGGTAGTTGGGAACGCCGTCCCCGTCGGTGTCGATCGTGAGCCCGTCGTTCTGATGGTTCCCGTCGTCGTCGCTGTCGAGCGGCGCGATGAGCCCGTCGTGGTCGCGGTCGGGCAGGGGATCGAGCCGCGCGTGCGGCGCGCCGAGGAGCTCGAACCCGTCCACGAGTCCGTCTCGATCGGTGTCCCGCTCGGCCGGGTCGGTGCCGAGGCGCGCCTCGACCAGGTCCGGGAGCCCGTCGCCGTCGGCGTCGGCGCGTTCCTCGGCCACGGTCGAGTTCGCCTTCGCCGCGATGTCGTCCTCGAGCTCGCCGATCGAGGCGTAGGGCGGGCTCCCCACGCCTCCGACCTCGGTCCCGCTCGCGAAGCCCGCGCCGCCGCAGCCGACGAGCCCACCCGAGAGCGCCGTGACGGGGAGGCAGAAGAGGAGGAGGAACGACGAACCGCGGACGATCTTCCACATCGCACGAGCTCCCGGCGCGGAGGGGCGCCGAAGGGTGATGCGCAGGCCCCGGGAGGTTCCCCCGGCCGAATCCGGCCGCGCCCGGGACGAAGGTCGCGCCCCGCCCCTCGCCGCCCCCCCGAACGGCCCCGGCATGCGCAACGCCCGTCTTCTCTCGACAGGGGCTCCGGCCGGGGCGCGTCAGGATCTCGCTCCTGCTCTCCAAGCCCCGGTCCGGCTCGGATTCCCGCTCCTACGCCCGGCAGCCCGTTCCCCGACCGGCCGTCGTCGCCCCCGGATTCTCGGGCGTTGCGGTCACCTCCGTGCCTGGTTCGACCCCCAGTTCGGTCGCACGACCATGGACATCTGGGATCTGCGTCTGAAAGGCGACACACAGCAGGTTCAGGACGAAGCGGTGGAGCTTCGCGCCTATCGCGGCCAAGGCGGTGAATGGTGCGTCCCAACGCTCGACCCTCGCAGCGGTCGGCTGGGCCCGGCGATGTGGCTGATGTCGGGGCCGCCGCAGTGACCGCCGACGTTCGCCCGACTCGTCGATATGGAATGGGGTCCACTCTGGGTGCGAAATAGTGGGCCGCCACGAGTCGGCATGCCACGCCACACGTGATCCACGCGGTCTGTGAGGCACTCGAGGCCGTCCGGCTCTCGGGCCTCACGAACATGCTCGACCGCCCGGCGGTCGCACGGATCGCCGACGCGATGGGCTACGACCCCTGCGCGCGGTGAGTCCGCGAGCACCGCGCCCTCTACGCGCGCGGCGTGTTCCGCGGATTCGCCATCGACGAGGACCCGGCGTGCCCGTGCGGGTGCGACGGGCGCATCGCCGACCACGACGATCGCGGCTGGGGGCCGTGGCCGTGCCCGGTCTGCGGGGACGACAGCGACACTGATCTCGCGAGGCCGTGCACCGACTGCGCAAGCAAGGCGAACGGCGCTCGCTAAGTGGCGCACTTGTCAGCGATGTCGGAGCCGTTCTGGATGAACCCGAAACAGAAGCTGTTGCTTCAGAAGACGAACGCACACACCCCAAGCTCCAGGGCTGAGTTCGCCGGCGCTCAGGTGGTAGACAGCAGTACGATCGCCGTCTGACGTATCCGGAAGACGCTCAGTCCAGTACAGTGTTCCGTCGTCGCCAACGGCAAGTAGTTCGCCTCCGCTCGTCGCGACAAGGAACACCCGGGGCATGCCGGGCGGTTCGACCATTTCAATAGCCTCCGCCTCGCTTGGGAGTTCCGCGCGCCAAATCTCTACTCCCGCTGCGTCAGACCGAATCAGAACCGGCGGGGTCTTCCCGCTCTGGCCGGTCAACAAGAGAGCCGGACGCCCGCTGCGGTCCGGGAATATGCGACCATGCGTGATGTATGTGCCAGCGTTGTAGCGCCCCCTTTCATCGCCGGTTGAGCCTAGGAGAACCTTCGGCGATGCTCCCGAGGCAGCGGAGCCGAACAATACGGCGTCGCCACCGATGTGCAGGAGGTAGCCCGGCAAGGCCCGGTGAGTCGACATCTCGTATGAGACGTACTGCTTCGGAACGTGCCAGAGTTGCTGACCCTGCAAATTGACCGCAACTAGACCTGCGTCCCCCCCAAATGAAAGTGCCAGTCCGGCCGCGCCGTCGTCGTCGTAGAGGATCTCCGACCAACCGAAGTCATCATCTGGAAAGGGAGACTCCCAAGTCCACGCGGTCGATCCATCATCTCGGAATGCAGTCAATCCAGGCTTGCCACCGGGGGTTCCGTCGTCGATTCGCAGTGTCTTCCCCGAGGCCGTCGCTAGCCAAACGACAGGAGTAGTGGCCTCGGGGACTACAACCTCGATCCTTGTGGACAGATCCGCATTCAACGCCTGCCAGCGGTGACCATCCATGCGCCAGAGCGCAGAGCGCCCGTCCGGTGCGTCGCCAATGTCGTAGTTGGGCTGGAATAGACCCGTCTTGAGCTGCAGTGGGACGTCGATCAAGCCTGCCGTCAGGTCCGTGCGCGGGAACTTCGGCGTGAACCGCTCGACCTCAGACTCAAGGGTAGGCATGTACCTGCGGCGCTTCGGGCCAGAACTCCGAGAGCGAATCCACAGCCAGGTCCCAGCCGCAGTACCCGCGATCGTGAGCCCCACGGCGATCCCGATCGCGATTCCACGCCACGCGGCCTTCTGCTGTTGCGGCATGTGGGCGATCTTACTCGACGACCCCTCTCGTGGGCTATGCGAAGGGGGTTGTCGTGGTAGTCTCCCCTGCGCGCTCATCCCAGCGGGCGCGCCCCGAGGGCACCAAGCCGTCGAAGCTGCGCACGCTCGCTGGGATCCGTAGCCGGCGCCACGAAGGCGACGGATGGGAGGAGAGTGCCCTCCTCGCCCTCCGCTGCGCCGCCCAGAGTGGGTTGGCCACGAGCCCCAGCAGGCTCCGGTGCGTGGGCGCCCTATCCCCGAGGAACAGGATCTGCTCTTGGATGTCGGGTGCGAGGCGGAGGATGGCCGCCGCCGCGACGGCAAGAAGGGGGGCCGCGCCGATCGCCGTCACGCGGGCGGTCATCGACTACCACCCCAGAGAGTTCAGAGCCGGGCTCGAAGGTGACATCCCGTTCGACGGTAGTTCCCTCGCCGAAGTCAGCATCGAGGGCGACGGGTAGGTGATCCGGAGCAGTGGCAACTACCGCGTGGTGACCCGGTACGACCCCCGTTGCAGCCGCGATACGCGGCCCGGGAGCAGTGCACTGCGGTGCCTCCTGGCCGTCGATCTCGATATCGACGGACGCGACGGCGGCCGGCTCGATCCCTGAGCAGCGCAGGTGCAGCGTAGCCGGTGCGCGCAGGCGTCGTTCCAGCAAGATCTCGGGGACCTCCGCGGTTGCGTGCACAGTCGGCGGTGCGGCGACATCGGCTTCGACGGTGTCGCAAACGGACAGAGTGAATCTAGCGCCGAACGGGAGCCCTGGAATCAAGGCATGACCCCGCTCATCCGTCGTTGCGAGCAGTGTCGCGGAATCGAACCAGAGGTCGCGGAGAGTCGAGGGGCCGACGTACGCTCCCGGCGCGAACGGCTGGACTCCTTCGGGCTGGAGGATGAGGAGCGCCGATGCCGCGGGCGCGCCGTTCGATCGTGTCACGCGGGCGGCGAGCCACCCAGCGGGCCGGACCTCGAGTAGGACATGTTCCGGGTCTACGCGCCCGTCGTCCGTCACGTGAATACGCGCCCGCGCCCGCGACCATCCGCGTGCCTCCACCCAAAGCCGCGCATCATCCGTCCCAAGCGAGTCGAGTCGGAACCGGCCCGTCGCGTCGGTGGTGGCCTCCTGGAACCATGGGAACGCCTCTGCACCGTCGGCGTGGCCCTCTTTGCCCGTCAACACGCGTGCATTCTCAATCGGCTTCCCGGTGCCCCCTTCAACAACCCTACCTTCGAGCACGGCTCCTCGCCGCAGTTCCACGAGCAAGGTCCCGCCGTCCGCCACGCTCAGCTCGTCCTCCCCGGCCACGAAACCCGGAGCGACGGTCACGACGTACGAAAATGGCTCGGACCACGTCACGATAGCGGATCCATCCGTGCTCGTCGCGCCGACGGACTCCCCGCGCACCCATAGATGCGCGCCGCCTATGGGTCGGCCCTCTTCGTCCTGCACGTGGACCCGTAGAGTGATCGGCTTCGCTTCGTCTCCTGGAACGGGCGAGGCGGTGTCCTCGGCTCGACCTACGAGTGTTGGCGCCGGCGGGAGGTCATGGGGACGGATGTTCGGCGCGTACTGACTCGTGCCCGCCTTCGAGGTCGAGGACCCGGGCAGGAGGGCGAACCCGCGCACCACCCAGACCAGGCCCGACAGCACACCGAGCGCAGCGAGGATCGCGAGGGTGCGCCGCATTCTCGGTCGTCTCCCTTCTCGACGCGTGGGATCTCGATGGTGAGGACGGGCCCCGAGGTGGCTCCCGATCATGGTAGTCAAAGCCCGTGCCGCGCAACGGCTCCCGCCGCGACTCCGTCGTGGCTCGCATCCACGGATCCGTACGGCGGCAGTCCGTCCGGGCCCCGGTCTCCCGCGACGAGCCCCTCTGCCGTGAGTGCGGGCGGCCCCCCGTGGGCGTCCTCGTCCCCGTCCGCGCCGCCGCTGCCCCTCTCGCGATGCAGGGCCAAGTCGCCGCCGCGGACGTCCACGACCTGGCGACCGCGGCCCCCGAGTTCGTTCCGGGGGCTGGCCCTGCCCAGCCTCCTCTCCGGCGACCCGGGGCCGCCCGGATGTCCCCGGGACCGGGTAGAAGGGGCGCGTCAATTGGCCGGGCTCCTCCAGCACCCGCCGCAGGGCCGCTGGAAGAATCGTCGGGCCCAAGCCGGGGCCCCGCCCGACGGCGATGCAGGCTCTCAGCCTTCGCGGATCCCCGGTCCGGGCGGCGCCCGCGACGGCCCCGGTGTCCGTGTCGGCATGGACGATGGGGCGCGCCACCCGGCCGGGGAGTCCCATGCCGTACCGCCTGTTCCACGACTTCTTCCCAGAGATCGCCGAGCGGGAGACTCGGACGCTCATCGTGCCGCCGGGGTCCACGAAGGCCGCGCTCCCCGTGGGGGAGTACGGCCTCGCCGAGATGTTCTGCGACGAGCGCGGCTGCGACTGCCGGCGCGTGTTCCTCTGCGTCCTGTCGTCCCGGCGTCGGGGCCCGGAAGCGGTGATCGCGTGGGGGTGGGAGCCGAGGGAGTTCTACGCCCGCTGGTCGGGCGAGGACGACGAGGTGCTGCTCGACAGCCTGCAGGGGCCGGCCCTGAACCTCGGGAGCCCCGAGACGGAGCTCGCCCGGCCCCTGCTCGGGCTCGTGACCGAGCTGCTCCGCAGCGACCCTGCCTACGCGGCGCGCATCCAGGAGCACTACCGCATGTTCCACGCCCGCGTCGAGCGCAAGGGGGGTGCCGGCACGAGGTCGCCGGGGGCCGCGGAAGCTCGTTCAACGCCGAAGCGCTCACGGCCCCGCCCCCGGCGCGGCTGATTGCCCATACGAGCGAGGGCGCGCGACCCCACTCCAAGTTGAGGGGAGGTCGGCGCTGCCGCAGGTTCGTGATGCCCCATGGCCCGGTATCCGCGCGCCCAACGCTCGAACCGACGCCGCAACGGATGCGTGGCTTCTCGCAGACGCCCCGCACCCACTCCCTCCCGCAGGCTGGGGTGGCTGGCGTCAACTAGAAGGGTGCACCGATCTAGTTGTCGCTGAGCACCGGGGCGTAGCCATTCTTCCCCGTGCGACGGATCTCCTTGTCGCGCACGACGTCGGCGAGCGGGCGCTCGTCGAAGCCGCCGAGCGAGGGGGTGTACTGGAGTGTGACCACCTTTACGAGCGTGGCGCGCTCGGCGGCGGGGAATCGGGCGTGTCCATGCCCACCCTGATCCTTCCCGCCTACCTGCCAGAGAACCCACCGGGAGGATCCCACGCCGGAGGGACGCCGCCCGCGGCCGGCTTCGCACGGCCGGGGCGGCGGGCCACGAGGTGAGGCCGTGAAGTCCTAAGGGGTGACGGGCCTGGCGGGACGCACGCCGAGGTCTTGGTCGCAGAACCCCGGGGCGGCCCCGAAGCGGAAGGCCGAACGCGCGTACCTGGCGGCGCTGAGCCACGACCCGCCGCGGAGCACGCGGAGGCCGGAGCCCTGCTGGACGAGCGGGTCGGTCACAGCTCCTGTTTCGTAGTCGCGGTAGGCGTCGGCGCACCACTCCCAGACGTTCCCGTGCACGTCGTAGAGTCCGAACGCGTTCGGTGCGAAAGCGCCAGTGGGTGCGTGGACTGTATGCCCGTCGTCCACCTCGGGCGTCACTGTCCAGGTCGCCCACCCGTTCCCCTTCAGCCAGGCGTCGGCGATGTTGGCGACCTCTCCCAACTTCGCGACATCCCGGCCCGTGATCCAGGGCGTGTCCGTCCCCGCCCGGCACGCGTACTCCCACTGGGCCTCCGTGGGGAGCACGAGGCGGTTTCGCGAGAGCCATAGGTCGCAGTCCTCCCAGGAGACCTGCTCGACCGGGTTCCTCGGCGTGACCTCCCGCCCGCGGAATGTCGTGCCGGCCTTGAAGTAGCTCGGGTCGAGCCCCCCCGTCAGCGCCCTCCACTCGGCCTGCGTGCACTCGTACTTCGACAGGAAGAAGGGCGAGAGCGTCACCTCGTGGACGGGCGACTCGTCGTCCTCGGCCTCGGGGTCGTGGTTCGGCCCGTCCTTGTCCTCCTTCTGCGCGCCCATCTGGAACGTCCCCCCCGGGATCAGGACCAGCACGACCGCGGCGTCCTCCTCCGGGACGAGGTGTCCCTTCTCGTCCCGCGTGGGGACCGACCCCGAGCCCAGGTGCGCGAACTCGAAGAGGTGGGAGTCCGGGTCCTCCCCCAACGGGACGAGCCCGAGCTGCGGCGTGATCTTCAGGCCCCCGTACCGCGGAGAGGCGGCGATCGCCGCGATCGTGTCCTCCCAGGCCTTCTCGCAGTCGTCGATCGAACGCTTGCGGAGCGCGGTCACGAGGTCGCGGCGCTTCTCGATGTCGGCGAGGAATCCGCCCTCCCCCTCACTCCCGCCTCCGTCGATCCGGTCGAGTCCCGCCAGCAGGTCCACGAGCACCCCGTGCTGCCAGTCCACCTGCGGGTCCTCGAAGGCCCAAGCGTGCCGCTCGTCGAGCCCGGTCTCGAGCCTCGCGACCTCCTTCCTCACCGCCTCGGCCTGTTCGTCGAGCGCCCTCTTCTTCGCCTCCGCGTCGTCGCCCTCGACCGTCACCCTGGCGGCCTCGATCTCCACGAGGCGCTTCATCCCCTCCCCGATGGCCTTTCGATCGGCCTCGTGGTCCTTCGCCCTCGCCTCCTCCGTGTAGGGAAGGGCTCCCTCGCGGATCGCGGCCAGGCGCTTCTGGTGGTCCCTACGCCGGGCGAGGACGTCCTTGGCGCGCTCGATCCAGGCCTCCATGTCGGCGGCCTGCTCGGGCACGAGCGGCCAGAGCCGGTCCGCCTCTGCCAGGAGGTCGGCCACCTTCCTCGAGTCCGCGAGGCGCAGCACGTCGTCGAGTGCCGTCGCCTTCGCGTCGCGTTCCTGGTTCGCCCGGTCGCGCTCCTTGCCGACCTCGACGAGCGCCTGGGCCTTCTCGGAGAGCGCCGCCTCGGTCGCATGCTTCGCTTCGACCGCCTCGGTCCGCGCCTTCTCCGCCTCCTTGCGCTTCCCCTCGATCACCGTCGTCACCACGAACGCTGCGACCGCCACGACCGCCAGCGCGGCGACCCCGACCCGGCGGAGCGTCCGCCGCGTGCTGGCCCGCTCCCGCTCCCGGATCGCCGTCTCCCGAAGCGCCTGCGCCCGCTCGGTGAGCGCCCTGGCCCGCCGCCCGCCCGGCCGCTTGCTCTCCGCTTGGGCCAGCGCCGCCGCCGCCCGGTCCACCTGCTGGAGCTTCGCCTCGCCCGTCAGGCGCTCGGCCGATTCGAGCGCGGTGCGGGCGTCCCTGAGCAGCCCCTCCCGCTCCCGCTCCGCCGCGTCCTCGACCTGCCAGGCTCGGACCGCCTTCGCCATCTCCTCGGCCGAGGCGGGCCGCGCCTCCTTCTCCCGGGCGAGCGCCTTCGCAGAGAGCGAGGAGAGGGCCTCCGGCACCGAGGGATCCACCTCCCGGGCCTCGGGCGGGTCCTTCCGGAGCAGCAGCGCCGCGTACTCGGCGTAGGAGCGAAACTCGTAGGGGAGACGCCCGGTCAGGATCTCGTAGAGCATCGCCCCGAGGGAGTAGACGTCGCTTCGCGGGTCCACCTCCGCCAGCCTTCCCAGCGTGGCCTCGGGCGACATGTAGCCCGCCGTCCCGATCGCGCCCCCCTCCATCGTGTGGAAGCCCGCGTCGTGGCGCATCTCCTCCACCCGCTCCTGCCAGGCCGAGGAGGCCACGTCCTCCTTGCCCTCCAGCCGCGCCAGGCCCCAGTCCAGGAGCACCACCTCGCCGTATTGGCCGAGAGCGACGTTCGCGGGCTTCAAGTCCCGGTGGACGACGCCCTTGTCGTGGGCGTAGCGGAGCGTGTCGCAGACCTTGAGGAAGGGCTCCAGGAGCGCGAGCCGTTCCTCGATCGGAGCGTTCCGCTTCTCGCCGATCGCGTCGCCGAGCGTGCGCTCGCCCCGGACGTAGCGCATCGTGTAGTAGGGGATCCCGGTGGGCGTCTGGCCGATCTCGTAGACCGGGACGATCCCCGGGTGCTCGAGCCCGCCCGTGACCCACGCCTCCTGCACGAGCCGGGCCTTCAACTGCTCGAAGACCTCCGACTCGGGCGTGTCCTTCCCAGGCCGCGATGCCTCGAGGGGATGGGACGGCGTCTGCTCCGTCTTCCCCCGCTCGGCGTGGAGCCGCACCATCTTGAAGGCCACGCGCCGGTTCATCTCCGTGTCGATCGCGGCGTAGACGACCCCCATCCCGCCGATGCCGGCGGCCTCGAATCCGACGTAGCGGTCCTCGGGCAGAGAGCGCAGCGGCGCGCGAATCGGGATCCCGAGCACCGAGAGCGCGCGCGTCAGGTTCGCGCCGCCCTGGCCCAGCGCCAGGTGGATGGATCGATCGAGCCCCCCGTGGCGCGTGAGCGCGACCTTCGCGTCCGCGCCTGCCTCGCTTAGTAGGCGCTCGACCTCGGCCTCGATCCTCTTCACGACCTCGGGGGAGAGCCGCGCGATGTGGGCGAGCTCCGACCCGAAGGACGCGCCCGGTTCATCCCGCCGTGGCCAGTAGCGCATCAGGGCCGCCGCGACGTCATGCGCCTCGGCGACGCCCAGCATCAGCGCTGCGTCGGCGGCGAGGAGCTCCCGGTACTCTCTGCCTGGGTCCATCCCATACCCTCCGAAGCCGCAGGAGCATACCGACCGGGACTACGGGAGGGACATGCCCTGCCACGCCCAGGCCCGGGCACGCCTCTTCGAAGCCCAGAGGAACACGTCGTCGATGACGGGCCTGAGATGCTCGGTGGCTGCGAGGCACTCGCCACGCGGCACGGCGGCTCCGCCTCCAAGACGCTCCGGGACAGCTCCGAAGTCGCGGGAGTCGCTCGACAGAGGCGGGGGCGTTGCGTGCCCGTTGCCGAGCTGGGAGCAGGACCGGTGCGCTCGCGGATTCCGGGGTGCGATACACTTCCTCGGCCACGGCGCTACCCGCGGGAGCGATCACCATGGCGAACCTGGAGCGAGTCTTCGCGATGTCGTTCGCTGGCGTCTATCCCCTCTACGTCCAGAAGGCGGAGAAGAAGGGGCGGACGAAGGAAGACGTGGACGAGGTCATCTGCTGGCTGACGGGCTACACGCGCAAGACGCTTGCGAAGCAGATCGAGAAGGGGAGCACCCTCGAGACCTTCTTCGGCGAGGCGCCGAAGCTGCATCCCAACGCCCAGAGGATCACGGGCACCATCTGCGGCGTTCGCATCGAGGAGATCGAGCGTCCGCTCATGCGCAACATTCGCTACATGGACAAGCTGGTGGACGAACTGGCGAAGGGCCGGCCGATGGAGAAGATCCTCCGGACGTAGACGCCGGTGGTCGGGGGACGTACTCGGCGTGCCCGGCAGCTCCTGTCGGGTTCGAAGCCGGAGCGCGCCGAACGTGTGGCGGCGCCGGGCGAGCGGCGGCCCACAGGTTCCGTGGGAGTCGGGGCGTGGGCCCCGGGGATCCGTGGCGGGGCGTCCCGGGACGACCCGGGCCAGGGGTGCTCGCCGATTCCCGACGGCGTAGCATTGGCCATGGAGCCCCGGGAGCTGCCCATAGCGAAGGAGCGACCCAAGAAGAAGCCCGGGAAGAGGACGGCGGGACAGGGCCCTCCGACGCCGCACTGGACCGATCCGCCGAAGGCCGCATCGGGGCCGAACCTCGACGACCTCCCGCCTCTGCACTCCGTGGAACGGCTGCTCGCCGCGACGCGCGGAGCGGACGCCTACACCGACCCCGTTGCCGACGCGCAGGATCTCATCTACGAGGCGTGGGAGTCGCCGCTGCGGCGCGCGCTGGCGCTCGCGAAGCAGGCGCTGAAGATCTCCGCCGACTGCGCCGACGCCTACTGCATCCTGGCGCGGAGCGCTCCGTCCCGGACGAAGGCCACCGAGCTCTACCGGCAGGGCGTGGCCGCAGGCGAGAGGGCGATCGGCCCTCAGGCCTTCGAGGACGATGTCGGCTACTTCTGGGGCCTCCTCGAGACGCGTCCCTACATGCGCGCCCGCGCGGGCCTGGCGGCCTCGCTCTGGGCGACCGGCCACGAGTCGGAGGCCATCGAGCACTACCAAGACATGCTCCGGCTGAACCCGGGGGACAACCAGGAGCTTCGCTACGTGCTCATTGGATGTCTCCTGGAGATCGGGGCGTGGGACGAGGCCGAGAGGCTCTACGCGGCGTACGAGGGCGACGGTATGGCGAGCTGGACGTACGCGCGCGTGCCGCTGGACTTCCAGCGGGAGGGAGACACTCCGGCGGTCCGCACGGTGCTTTCGCGGGCGATGGAAGGGAATCCCCACGTGCCCGCCTACCTGCTGGGGGACGAGGAGATGCCGTCACGGCTCCCGGCCTATCAGGGATTCGGCGACGAGAGCGAGGCGATCCACTACGTGGCGGCCCAGGGGCGGGTTTGGACGATCGTGCCGGGGGCGCTCGCGTGGCTGAGAGACGCGTCCTCGTGACCCTGGACGTCGGGTCCCACGTCGCGCGATCGGTCATCGACCGTCCCGCGTAGCTCGACATCCATGGCGGGGGGCACGGACTCGCCATCGCGGCCCTTCCCGTCGCGGCCGACCCGGTGTGCGGGCTCCGCCGGGGCGGGACGTCGTTCGAGACGTTCGTGGATCACCTCGAACCCGTCGCGACGCGGTGCGTCGAGGACCCGGGGCCGCGCGCTTCGCGGTCGCCGCGTTCCGGAGCGGTCGGCGGGCGCTGCGGGACCGATCCGCGGGTCACGAAGGGGGGTGGGGTGACAGAGGGGAATCGAACCCCCGACCTCCGGAGCCACAGTCCGGCGCTCTAACCATCTGAGCTACTGTCACCGCGCGTTCGGGGCGAGAGTATCTCCGCGCGCGGGCGGGGGTCAACCGACGGGGGGGCCCGCGCCCTCCTGCGCGCGCGGCCGAGCCCTACGGCTCCTCGTCGGCCTCGCGGTCCTCGTCGGCCCGGTCGGCCGCGTCGGCCGCGTCGTGGTCGGGCTCGTCCCCGGCCCCGTCGCCGGAGTCCCCGTCGTCGCCCGGGTCGGTGTCCTCGTCCGCGTCCGGCGGAGACTCGTCCCCGCCCTCCGCTCCGGTCCGGTCTCCGAGCTCCGCCTCCGGGGGCTCGCCGCGCTCCTCACGGAGATGCTGGAAGATCTCGTCGAGCCGCTGGGCCCGCTCGAGCGACGGGTCGAAGGTCAGCGTGAGCGCGGGGGTGACACGCGTGTGCATCGCCTGGGCGACCCGCCGCTGGACGAGCGGCAGCGCGCTCTCCACCGCGTCCGCCACGCGGCGACGGGCCTTCTCGGTCCCGAGGCTCGACCAGTAGACGGTCGCGTGCGAGAGGTCGCGCGTGAGCTGTACCCGCGTGATGGACGTCATGCCCATGCGCGGATCTCTCACCTCGCGCTGGATCGTCTCGGCCGCGACCTCCAGGATCAGCTGCTCGAGGCGCTGGATGCGTCGCTCGGTCGGCATCGACGTCGGGCCTCCCGCGAACGGTGCGGCTACGCGCCGAGGGTCCGGGCGACCTCCTCGACGGTGAAGCACTCGAGGATGTCGCCTTCCTCGAACGCGTCCCAGCCTTCGAGGCGCATGCCGCACTCGAAGCCTTCCTTCACCTCGCGGGCCTCGTCCTTCTCGCGGCGGAGGCCGGCCATCCGCGCGGTCTGGACGACCTGCCCGCCCCGCACGACGCGGATCGTGCCGTCACGGCGGATCACGCCGTCGCGCACCCGGCAGCCCGCGATCTTGCCGAGCCGGCTCGAGGCGAAGATCGCGAGGACCTCGGCGTGGCCGAGCACCACCTCGCGCTGCTCCGGCGCCAGCTTGCCCTCGAGGGCGGCCTTCACGTCCTGCTCGATGTCGTAGATGACGCGGTACGTGCGGATGTCCACGCCCGTCATCTTCGCGCGGTCGCGCGCACGTTCATCGACGTTGACGTTGAAGCCGATGATCCACGCCGTGGACGCGCTCGCCAGGATGACGTCGGAGTCGTTCACCGCGCCGACCCCGCTGTGGATCACCTTGACGCGCACCTCCTCGGTGCCGAGGCGGTCCACCAGCGCGCGGACCGGCTCGAGCGAGCCCCGCACGTCCACCTTCAGGACGACGTTGAGCTCCTGGATCTTGCCCTCCTCGATCTTGCCGAAGAGGGACTCGAGCGTGGTCGGCTTGCTCTGCGAGGCGAGCTCGCGCTCGCGCTTCTCCTGGCGCCGCTTCTCCGAGATCTGGCGCGCGAGGTTCGTGTCCGTGAGGACGTAGAACTTGCTGCCCGCCTCGGGCGGGTCGTCGAGGCCGATGATCTCGGCGGGGTCGCCGGGCCGCGCCTCGTCCACCTGTTGGGCGAGGTAGTTGAACATCGCGCGGACCGTGCCCCAGGACTCGCCGGCGAGCACCGCGTCGCCGCGGTGGAGCGTGCCGTTCTGGACGAGGACCGTCGCCACCACGCCGCGGCGCGGGCTGTTCTGGGCCTCGATCACGGTGCCCAGCGCAGGCCGCGTCGGGTTCGCGCGGAAGCGCTCCGCCTCCACCTCGGCGAACAGGGCGAGGTGCTCCAAAAGCTGCGGGACCCCGTCGCCGGTGATGCCCGACACCTCGAAGACGGAGACGTCGCCGCCGTAGCCCTCGACGTAGACGTCGTGCTCGGCGAGCTGCTGGCGAACGCGCTGCGGCTGGGCGTTCGCCTTGTCCACCTTCGTGATGGCCACGATGATCGGCACGCCGGCCGCCTTCGCGTGGCTGATCGCCTCGATGGTCTGGGGCATCACGCCGTCGTCGGCCGCCACGATCAGGACCACCACGTCCGTGACCTGGGCGCCGCGGGCGCGCATCTCGGTGAACGCCTCGTGGCCCGGCGTGTCGATGAACGTCACCTTGCGGCCGTCGGGGAGGGTGACCTGGCTCGCGCCGATGTGCTGCGTGATGCCGCCCGCCTCGTGCGCCGCCACGTCCGTGCGGCGAATGCAGTCGAGGAGGGTGGTCTTTCCGTGGTCCACGTGTCCGAGGATCGTCACCACGGGGGGCCGCGGTGCGAGGTCCTCCGCCGAGTCCGCGACCATCGCCTTCGCCAGGAGCGAGTCCTCGGCGGTCTCGCGCTTGACGAACTTGATGTCGATGTCGAACTCGAGCCCCATGAGCTCGAGCTGGTCCTTGTCGAGGTTCGAGTTGACGTTCACGACCATCTTGTGCTTGGTGAAGAGCACCTTGACGATGTCGGCCGCCTTGAGCCCCGAGAGCTCGGAGAGGCGCTTCACGCTGATGGGCGGCTCGACCTCGAGCTCCGTGGGCCGCGGCCGGGCGGGCTCGATGCGCTTCGTCGGCGAGCGGCGCCGCATGTGGAAGGTCTCGGTGCCGCGCTTGCCGCGATAGCGGTCGGGCACCGTGCTGCGGCGATGACTGTCGCGGCGCTGGCCCGGCGCCCGTTCCGACTGCGGGATCGTCGGGTTGAGGTCCTGCACCGGCACGTCGCCCGGACGTCCGCGCGTCGGCACCGTCACGCCGGGCACGCCGGCACGCGGCGCTTCCTTGACGAGCCGGCCCGCGCGCGGGTCGATCGTCGGGACGAGGTCCACGGACGGCGGCGCCTCGCCCGCCTTGTCCACCGTGCGCGCGCGGCGCTTTCGCGGTGCGGGCGTGGGCTCGGCCGCGTCCTCCGCCTCGACCTCCGCGGAGGGCTCGACCGCCTCCTCGGACGCCGGGGCCTCGGCCGTGACCGGCTCGAGCTCGGGCTCCTCCTGGGGCTCGCTCTCGACGGGGGTCGCGGGCTCCGAAGCAGGCTCGGCCTCCTCCACATCCATGGGCTCGCCCACCCCCTCGGCGCCCACGCTCGGTTCCGTCTGCCCGTCCGTGCCGGGGACGGCGGCGACCTGCGCCGGCGCCTCGGGCGCGGGCGGGGCGTTCACCTGGGCCCACACCTCCCGGATCCGGGACTCCAGGTCCTCCGGGATCACGATCATCTGGTTCCCGACCGAGAGGCCTGCGCCCGCGAGCTCTCGGATGAACGTGCGCGGCGGCACGCCGAGCTCGAAGGCAATGTGGTAGAAGCGCTTGGCCAAGGGGAATGGGGTTCCTTCGTGTCGAGCCCCGGCGAGGGGCATGAACCGTGGATCGTACCGGAGGGGGGCCGGCGTGTCCCGGATCGCCGCCGGGAACGTGGACATGGGAGGCCCGCCCTACGAGCCGCGCGAGGCGGGCTCGGCCCCGGTGGAGGAGGCGGGCGGTCCGGTCTCGCCCGCGGCCGCGTCGCCAGGGTCGGCGTCCGCGTCCGCGTCGGCGTCGTGGTCCTCGCGCCTCGCGGGGGTCGGCTCGGGTACCCGGACGGCGTCCTCGTCCGCCTCGGCCGGCGCCGGCTCGTCGGCCGGGGACACGGGGTCGGCCGCCTCGCCCGTCGGGGCGCCGTCGCCCTCGGCCTCGGCCGCGGGGGGTGCCTCGGCCCCGGCCGCCACCGGGCCCTCCGCGGCCCGCTCCATGGCCTCGCCGCGGATGTTGATCTCCCAGCCGGCGAGGCGCGAGGCCAGCCGGACGTTCGCGCCGCGCCGGCCGATCGCGAGGGACAGCTGGTCCTCGTCCACCAGCACGTCCGCGGTGCGCTCGTCCCAGTTCAGCGTGATCGAGTTGATCTGCGCGGGCTTGAGCGCCGTCGAGATCATCACCTCGGGCTGCTCCTCCCACTTCAGGATGTCCACCTTCTCGCCGTTCAGCTCGTCGATGATGTTGCGGATCCGGCTGCCGCGGACGCCCACGCACGCGCCGATGGGGTCCACCTTGCGGTCGAGCGAGGCCACGGCGAGCTTCGTCTTGTAGCCGGCCTCGCGCTCGATCGCCTTGACGACGATCACACCCTCGGCGATCTCGGGCACCTCGAGCTCGAAGAGCTTCTTCACGAAGTCCGGGCGGCTCCGCGAGAGCACGATGCGGACGCGCTGGCCCTGCGGCCGCACCTCGAAGAGGTACGCGCGGATCCGGTCGCCGACCTTGAAGGTCTCGCCCCGGATCTGCTCGGACCGGGGGACGATCCCCTCGACGCGGCCCATGTTGACGATCAGGTTCCCGCCCTCGATCCGCTGGATCGAGCCGGTGACGATCGTGCCGAGGCGGCGGTTGTACTCCTCGAGGTTCTTGTCGCGCTCCGCCTCGCGGATCTTCTGGTTCATGACCTGGCGCGCGGTCTGGGCGGCGATCCGGCCGAAGTCCATGCGCTTCGGCGACCCGTTGACCAGGCACTGGATGTCGCCGGACTTGCGGTCGAGGTGGACCTCGATCACGGCTTCCTCGCCGAAGCGCTTGCGCGCCGCGGTGAGCAGGCCCTGCTCGATCGCGCTGAAGACGATCTCCTTGTCGATCCCGCGATCGCGGTGGACGACGTCGGCGAACCGAAGGATGTCGGCGGGATCCATGGGGCGGTTTCTCGGGGGTTCGGGCCCATACACGAAAGCGGGCGGGCCCAAGCCCGCCCCCTCGGGTGCACGGTATGTCGGGCCGGGCATCTTCGGGGCGACCGGGCGCGTCGTCAAGCGACGCGGCCCCCCAACGGCTCGCCGGCGCGGCGCTCGACCGGTAGCCTGGGGCGCCATGTCCGATCCGAAGCCTTCTTCCGGTCCCCGCCCTCGACTCCAGCTCGCCTTGGACCACGTGGACCTCCACCGCGCGCTCCTGGCGGCGCGCGAAGCGGTCCGCGGCGGCGTGGACCTCCTCGAGGTGGGCACGCCGCTCTTGAAGGCCGAGGGCCTCGGCGCGGTGCGTGCCCTCCGCGCCGAGTTCCCGCGGCTCGACATCGTCTGCGACGGGAAGACGATGGACGCGGGTCGGCTCGAGCTCGAGGCCGCGGCGAAGGCCGGCGCCACGTGGGGGACCGTCCTCGGCGTCGCGTCCGACAGCACGATCCGCGAGTGCGTGGAGGCCGGGGCGAACTACGGCATCCGCGTGCTGGTGGACCTCCTCGGCGTCTCCGACCCGGCCGCGCGGGCCCGCGAGGTCGAGGCGATGGGCGCGGACGCGGTGAACGTCCACTGCCCGATCGACGAGCAGGTGCGCGGCGGCGACCCGTTCGAGGTCCTCAAGGCCGTGCGCGCCGCCGTGAGGATCCCCGTCACGGTCGCGGGGGGCATCACCCCGCGGACCGCGCCCCGCGCGGTCGCCGCCGGCGCCGACGTCGTGATCGTGGGGGGCGCGATCACGAAGGCCGAGGACGCCGAGGCCGCGACCCGGGAGATCCTCGAGGCCATGCGCTCGGGCGTCGCCGGCGCCGGCGCGACCGCAGAGCGGGGGAGCGGCGAGGACGACGTGCTCCGCCTCCTCGGCCTCGTCTCGACGCCCAACGTGACCGACGCCATGCACCGCGCGCCCGCCTGGTCGGGGTTTCACCAGACCGCGCCCGACGTCCGGGTCGTGGGCCGTGCCGTCACGGTCCGGACGGTCCCCGGCGACTGGGCGAAGCCCGTCGAGGCGATCGACCGCGCGGGCCCGGGCGACGTGCTCGTCATCGACGCCGGCGGCCGTCCCCCCGCCGTGTGGGGGGAGCTCGCGACCCACTCCGCGTTGAACCGCGGCCTCGCGGGTGCCGTCGTGCTCGGCGCGATCCGCGACACGAAGGACATCCGCCGGATGGGCTTCCCGATCCACGCGACGGCGATCGCCCCGAACGCCGGCGAGCCGAAGGGGTTCGGCGAGATCGGTGTGGTGATCCGCCACGAGGGGATCGAGTGCCGGCCGGGCGACTTCGTGCTGGGCGACGCGGACGGCGTCGTGATCGTGCCGCGCGCGCGCGCCGTGGAGATCGCCAACCGCGCCATGTACTGCCTGGAGGCCGAGAACCGGATCCGGGCCGAGATCGAGGGCGGCGGCTCGACCCTCGCGCAGGTGACCGACCTCTACAAGTGGGAGAAGAAGGTCGTCGGCGGCGGGTCCTGAACGTCGGGCGCGGGGACCCGACCGGCTCGTGGACCGCGCGGGTCCCCGCCGGGGCGTCCCGGGGCGTGCCCGGGCGCGGTGGGGGGGCGAAGGACGGGTCCCCGGCGGGGCCGGCGCAGTCCCGGAAAGGGCCCCGCCCGCCGCCCCGTCTCGTACCCTTCGGCGCGTGGACCCGAAGACGATCGCGCTCACGGTGAACGGCACCCCGCGGGAGGTCCCGGCGGCCGGCGGGCCGCCGACCGTTCTCGACCTGCTCCGCACGCTGGGCCTCGGCGCGGGGCGCGTCGCCGTCGAGCGAAACGGCGAGGTCGTGCCTCGCGCGCGGCTCGGTGAGGTCCACCTCGCGGCGGGCGACGTGCTCGAGGTCGTCGCGTTCGTCGGCGGCGGCGACCCGGCCTTCGAGGACGAGCCGCTCCGCATCGGGACGCACGCGTTCCGAAGCCGCCTCTTCGTCGGGACGGGCAAGTACCGCTCGCACGAGGAGACGCTTCGCGCGCTCGAGGCGAGCGGGACGGAGTGCGTGACCGTGGCGCTCCGCCGCGTGGACCTCCAGCGGAAGGACGGTCCGAACCTCCTCGACGCGCTCGGCGACCGCTACACGCTGCTCCCGAACACCGCGGGCTGCTTCTCGGCCGAGGAGGCCGTCCGCACGTGCCGCCTCGCGCAGGAGCTCGGCCTCTCCGACCTCGTGAAGCTCGAGGTCCTCGCCGACCCCGAGAGCCTCCTCCCCGACGTGTTCCAGACCGTCGTGGCCCTCGAGACGCTCGTCCGCGAGGGGTTCACGGCGCTCGTCTACACGAACGACGACCCGGTCGCCGCGCGGCGCCTCGAGGAGGCCGGCGCCGCCGCCGTGATGCCGCTCGGGAGCGCGATCGGCACCGGGCTCGGGATCCTGAACCCCCTCCACGTCGAGCAGATCGTGGCGCAGTCCCGCGTGCCCGTGATCGTCGATGCGGGCGTGGGCACGGCCTCCGACGTCGCGCTCGCGATGGAGCTCGGGGTGGACGGCGTGCTCCTCAACACCGGCATCGCGAAGGCCCAGGACCCCGTCCGGATGGCGATGGCCATGCGCGATGCGTGCGTCGCCGGGCGGAACGCCTTCCTCGCGGGCCGGATCCCCAAGGGGAAGCCCCGCGCCTCCTCGCCGACCGAGGGCGTCCTCCCCGCGGCGCCGAGGGGCGCATGACGGGGCGCCGGCGCGCCGTCCTCGCGGCGGTCCTCCTCTTCGTCCTCGCGGGCGCGACCGCGGGCGTCGTTCGGGCCGAGGGTGGCGCGCCGGTCGCGCCGGCCCCGGCGCCCGCCCCCGCGCCCGGGCCCGGACCGGTCCCGGCGCCCGGGCTCCCCCCGGCGCCGGGCGGCGCGCCGGACGGTCGGGCGGGCGACGCCACGGCGGAGCCCGTCCCCCCGTCGCTCGCCGACAGCCTGGCGCTGGCCGAGAAGCTGATGAGCACGCCGGAGCTCCGGGTGGCGCGGTGGGCGCTCACGATCGTGCCCATCGGCCTCGGGGTGCTCGTGATGCTGCTCCTCCTCTATCGCGCGTACGGGCGCTACGACGAGCGCCGGCGGCTCGGCATGCCGCCGCCGCTTCGCGCGGGCCCGACGGTCGCGTTCGAGGTCGTCCCCGCGCTCGCCCTCGCGCTCGGCTCCTACCTGGTCCTCGGCACGCTCGGCGAGCTCCTCGCGCGGGGCCTTCCCGACTCGTGGGCCCTCGCGGCGCGGCTCCTGACCACGCTCGTCGCGCTCGGCGTGCCGGCCGCGTTCACCCTCTGGCGCCGGCACGCGCGCGGCGCGCCGGCGCTCCGGCCGCTCCGGGTCGCCGGCCGAGGGTTCGTCACCTATGCGGTCGGGGTCGCGACCGCGGCCGGACTGATGGCGATCTCGGTGGCGATCTACGTCTTCTTCGGCCGCGAGGTCTCGGTCTACGGGGTGGTGCAGGAAGCGCTCGCCCCCGAGCACCCGAGCTACCTCTACTGGATCGGCGCGTTCGCCGTCCTCGTGGCGCCCGTCACGGAGGAAGCCGTGTTCCGAGGCCTCCTCTTCCCGGCGTTTCGTCACGCCGCCGGGGGCGGCCGTCGGGGCTACTGGATCGGGGCGGTCGTGAGCTCGCTCCTCTTCGCGGGCATCCACGCGCACGGCCCGTCCCTGCTGCCGCTCTTCGGGCTCGCGATGGTGTTCGCCACCGTGGTCGAGCACACCGACTCCCTCGCCACGACGATGGTCGCGCACGCCCTCTTCAACGCGTCGAACATCGTCCCGATGATCATCGCGCGGGTGCAGGGCGTCCTGTGAGCGGCGCGTACCGGCTCCGTCGCGTGGGCGCGGCGTGGATCGCCGAGAACGCCGTCGTCACCGGCGACGTCGAGCTCGGCGAGGACGCGAACGTGTGGTTCGGGGTCACGATCCGGGGCGACGTGGCGCCCATCCGGATCGGAGCGCGCACGAACGTGCAGGACGGCACCGTCGTCCACGTGGACCCCGACTGCCCGAACGTGATCGGGAACGGCGTCACGATCGGCCACGGCGCGATCTGCCACGGGATCCTCGTCCAGGACGGCGCGCTCGTCGGGATGGGCGCGATCCTGCTCTCGGGGAGCGTGATCGGCGAGCACGCCGTGGTGGGGGCCGGCGCGGTCGTCTCGGAGGGGATGGAGATCCCCCCGTTCTCCCTCGCCGTCGGCGTGCCCGCCCGCGTGGTCAAGACGTACGCCGAGGACGCGCGGCGCGCCGAGGCGGCGTGGATGGCGAACGGCTACGTCGAGCAGTCGCGCCGCACGGCGGCCGGCGAGGCGCCCGCGCCGCTCCCGCCGCGCCCCTGACGTACGCCCGGTCGCGACGCGGGGCGCCCGCGCTCAGACCCACATCCCGGTGATCTGCGCCTCGAACGTCATGCGGTCTTCGATCCAGCCCTGCGTCGCGAAGACGGCGCGACGCGGGCGGATCTCGGTCTTCCTCCCGAGGAGCAGCATCGACTGCCCCGGGAAGATCACCCCCCGGAACTTCACGTCGTCGATCCCCCCGAAGCCGAAGAACCGCTCGGAGAACTCCGCGGGGTCGTACACCTGGCGCACGAACCACGAGCAGAGCTGCGCGGCGGCCTCGAGCATCAGCACGCCGGGCATGAGCGGGCGGCCGGGGATGTGGCCGCGGGCCCAGAACGGCTCCTCGCCCACCTCGAGAACGCCCGCCACCTCGCCCGTCTCCACGTTCGCGTAACAGATGCGGGAGAGCTGCTCCATCTCGAAGCGCTGGGGGTTCGCGCGGCGGATCGCCTCGATGTCGGCCACGACGTGGGCGGGATCGATTCGCTCGAGCGGGAAGAGGGCTCTCGGGGGCATGGCCGCGCTCCTCTCTGGGCACGAAAGGGCCGAAGGATAGCGGTCCTCGCGCGACGGGGGTAGATTCCCGCGCGTGCGGCTCGTGTCGGCGTGGACCCTGGCGCTCGCGTCCTCGATCCTCGGCGTCTCGTGCGGCGGGTCGGGGCGGGCCCCGGCGGGCGCACCGACGCCCACGGGTCCCTACGCGCCCCCGCAGGCCGCCGAGAGCCGCCTGGACACGGACGCGCCCGGCGCGGCGCTGTCGGTCTTCCCGCGGATCGCGGCGTCCGGCGACCATCTCTACGTCGCCTGGTACGACCGGCGCGCGGGCGACACCGACGTGTACTTCAACCGCTCCTTGGACGGCGGCGTCCACTGGCGCCGCACCGACGTCCGGCTCGACACGGACCTCCCCGGGGCGGCCTCCTCGAACGTGCCGGTGATCGCCTGCGACGGCGACCGCGTGGTCGTCCTGTGGGAGGACACGCGCGGCGGGCTCTCCCAGGTCCGCGCGAACCGGTCGCTCGACGCGGGCCTGACCTGGCTCGGCGAGGACGTCCGGCTCGACGACGGGACGGGCCCCGACGGCTCCTCGCTCGAGGTCTCGGTGGCCGAGCAGGGCGACCTCGTGTACGCCGCCTGGCAGGACGACCGGAACGGCGCGGACGACGTCTACTTCGCGCGCTCCACGGACGCCGGCGCCACCTGGAGCCCCGACCGGCGCCTCGACACCGACGTCTTGGGCGTCGCCGCCTCGCGCGGCCCGCGCGTCGCGGCGTCGGGCGACCGCGTGGTGGTCGTGTGGCAGGACGACCGCGACGGCGCGTTCGACGTGCGCGTGAACGTGTCGTCCGACGCCGGACAGACGTGGCTCCCGGCGGACCTCCGCCTCGACACCGACGCGCCGGGCGTCGGCGACTCGCGCGGTCCTCGGATCGCGATGGACGGCGACCGCGTGGTGGTCGTGTGGCAGGACGACCGGGACGGCGCGTTCGACGTGCGCGCGAACGCGTCGGACGACGCGGGGCGCACGTGGCTCCCCGCCGACCTGCGTCTCGACACCGACCCGCCGGGCTCGGCCGACTCCGTCCACCCGACCCTCGCGCTCCGGGGCGCCCTGGCCCTCGTCGCCTGGGAGGACCTCCGCGCGGGCCTCGCGGACGTCCACGCGAGCCGCTCTCTCGACGGGGGTCGGACGTGGCTCTCGGAGGACGTCCGCCTCGACACGGACGGCCCCGGGCTCGCGCGCTCGCTCCAGCCGGTCGCGGGGCTCTCCGCGTCGCGCGCGTTCGTGGCGTTCGCCGACGACCGGCGGGGCGCGTTCGACCTCCTCCTGGTCGGTTCCGCGGACCAGGGCCTCACGTGGAGCGCGCCCGAGGTGCGGCTCGACACGACGCCGCTCGGCTCGACGAACGCGCTGGAGCCCGACCTCGCGCCCCGGGGGACGGAGGCGCTCGTGGTGTGGAGCGACGACCGGGACGGGCCCGGCGACGTGTACGCGAACCGCGGCGCGCCGTAGCCTCCGCGCCGTCCCGCCCAGGACGCTTCGGGGGCCGCCCTGCGCCGCACGTCGTCCGCCGCGTCGTCCGCCGCTCGTCCCCCTCGTCCGTCGCGTCGTCCGTCGCGTCGTCCGCCGCGCCGCCCCTCACCGCGCCCGGGGCGACGGGCCCGCGGGAGTAGGATCTCCGGTCGGAGGCCCACCATGGAGTCGCGTCGCGTCCTGGCGCCCGCCCTCGTCCTCCTCTTCCTCCTCCCGTTCCCCGCGACGACGCGCGCCGACGACGGCGACGCGGCGGCGCCGGCGGGCCCGGACGTCGCGGGCGCGCCGATCCCCGACGGCGAGGCGAAGGAGCTCGCGAAGGCCCTCGACCGGGCCCGCAAGAAGAAGAAGGCGGCCGACGTGCTGCCGGCGCTCGAGGCGATCGGCCTGCGCAGCCACCCCGAGGTCCGAAAGCCCCTGCTCGCGTGCCTCACGCACGACGCGCCGGAGGTGGCGATGAAGGCCGCCGAGATCCTCCGCGTGCAGCGCGTGGAGGACGACAAGGAGCGCCAGAAGCTCGTGGACCAGGTCTGGAAGCTCGGCTGGTCGAAGAGCGTGAACCGGACGCGCCTGCTCGTTCGCACGCACATCCTCCTCGCCGTGTCCGGGCTCCAGCCGTCGCCCCTCGACGACGACCGCTACCGCGTCGTGGAGGACACCTGGCGCACCATCGTCGGCGACCCGCGCCGCGACTACGCGCCCGCGATCGTGGACATCTGCCGCTACGTCCGCGACGTGAAGGACAAGCGCTTCTGCCGGCTCCTCGCCGAGGAGATCGACCGTCCCGAGGCGACCGACGTGAACTCGCCCACGAACCCCCCCGCCGAGTGGTGGGAACGCCGGTGGCAGCTCTGGCACGAGGAGCACGCGTCGGCCCTCGAGGCGCTCGAGGACCTGACCGGGAAGAACTTCAAGACGACGGCCGACGCGAAGGCCTGGTTCGAGGCCAACGAGGCGACGTTCGGTTTCCACTGGTAGCGCGCGCGGTCCGCGGTCCCGGCGCTTGTTCGGGTCGGGGCGGTCCCGCGGCCGACGACCCGCGCCGCGCGGGTCCGCCGTGGTCGCACGCGGGGGCGAGGGGACACGCGCCGCAGACCGCCGGCACGTGCCGGTGCCGGCAGCGCCCCACGATGCCGGGCCTGACGAGCGCGAAGTCGAAGCGCGTGGGGTCGTCCGGGTCGATCTGGCGAAGCGCCGCGGTCACCTCCTCCGCCGTGCGCCAGTCCGCGCGGGCGCGCCGCGTGAGGCCGAGGTGGCGCGCGAACCGGAACGCGTGCGCGTCGAGCGGCAGGAGGAGGTCCGCGGGCGTGAGCCGTTCGCCGCCCCAGAGGCCGAGGTCGAGCCCGTCGTCGCCCCGCACGCACCAGCGCATGAGGAGGAGCAGTCGCTTGCACGCGCCGCCCAGCGCGGGGTCGGGCACGAGGAAGGCCCGGGCCCCTGCCCGCGCGGCGCGCCCGGGCCGCGCGTGGAGCGCGGCGCGGAACGCGACGAGCGCCGAACGGAGCGGCGCCCCCTCCCGCGCGGCGTCCTCGACGAGGCGGCCGACGCTGCCGTGCCGTCGGCGGATCGCCCCGACGCCCGCGAGGAGCCACGCGAGGTCTTCGCCCCGCGTGAAGCGGTGGACCACAGGACGGAGCCTCCGACCGAGCTCTCGTTCGTCGGCCTCCTCGACCGTGCGGCTCGGCGCCGGGCCGAGCGACGAGACCACGCGACCGAGGGTCTGCTGGATCGTGGCGACGCGACCGTACGCGAGGAGCGCGGCCACGATCGCCACCACCTCCCGGTCGGCGCGATCCTCGAAGCGCCGTGGCCACCAGAGGGGGTCGGACGCGAGCCACGCCCGGTCGTAGCGCCGGACCTCCGCCTCGAGGAGCGGGCCGAGCAGGGGACGGACGGTTCCGGCGGCGTTCGGCACGCCCCGCATCCTCCTCGACGGCGGGGCGGACGTGGGCCCGACGCGCGCCCTTCCCCGACGCCCGCGACGTACGGCCTCCCCGGCCGGCCCGCGGGGCGCGCGGGCGAGGCTCCCCACGCAATGGCGCGCCCCGGTAGGGCGTCTCGGACCCCGCTCGCCGGCCCGGAACGCGTATCCAACGTGCTATAACTCGGGCTCTTCCCGCGCTTCGCCCGAAGACTCCGAAAGGGCCGAGATGAAGCTCCAAGCCTGCACCAGCTGCGGCGCGCAGTTCGACGTGTCCACCTTCGCGCCCGGCCAGAAGTTCACGTGTGGATCCTGTGGAACGGTCCTCACGGCGCACGCGCAGGCGGCGACGCCGCCCGCGCCGGCCGCGCCCGTCGCGCCGGCGGTCTCGGGTCGGGCTCCGGGCTCCCGCCGGGCGGCCCCCTCGGGCGGCCTGCGCCAGCCGGCGGCCGCCTCGGCGCGGACCGAGCGGGCGGCCGTCGGGACGCGGGGCCCCCAGTACCGACCCCCCGAGCGCCGGCAGGACCCGCGCGCCGACGCCCGCGCGACGGAACGCCGTCCCCAGCGCGGCCAGCGCGCGGCGCGCATGGAGCGCCCCGCCCGCGCGGAGCGGAAGGGCGGCCCCTCGCCGGCCCTCATCTACGGGGCGGGCGGGCTCCTCGTCGCCGGCGTCCTCCTCTTCCTCGTCATCGGCGGCGGCAAGAGCGACGCGTCCGGCGGCGGCGCGACGGCGGGGGGCTCGGGCAGCGTGGCGCCGGCCGCGGGTTCGAACGCCGGGGCGACGGTGACGGCCTCCGTGGACACCCTCGCCACGGTCCAGGACGACCTCCGCCGCTCGGAGCTCAAGAAGGCCTCCGACTACCACGGCTTCGCGAAGCGCTTCCTGGACCTCGGGACCGACGAGGGCAAGAACGAGGCGAAGCACCTGTACGAGGAGCTGATCCGCAAGGTGGACCCGGACGACCTGGAGGCGCGGAAGTACCTCGGGTACACGGACTTCCAGACCGACATCCTCGGCCGAAAGCTCCAGGAGAACGAAGACGCCATCCCGCCCGACATCGCGAACCGGCGCGGCTACGACTACCTCGACCTCGTGACGGACTTCGCCTCGAAGCGCTGGCTCGACGACGAGGACGACATCGCGAACGCCAAGAAGGCGGTCGCGCGGATGAAGCGGCACCTCCACCTCCTCGAGACCGACCACCTCTTCCGCCTCGGCGACTCGATCCGCTCCAACATCGCGCAGAACCCGCAGCTCAAGCTGTTGAACTACACGACGTGCTGGAAGCCCCCGTACCTCGTCTGCTACTCCAGCGCCGAGGAGATCATGTCGGAGATGGACCTTCGCAAGATCGAGGACAAGAACGAGCGGAAGGCGAAGAAGGAGGAGCTCAACAAGAAGCGGCACCAGTGGGACCGCGTCGCCTACGAGAAGGCGATGATCTTCCAGCAGCTCTACCAGGAGTTCATGCGGCGCTACGCGGACCGCTTCGGCCTGAAGCCCCTGACCGACGAGTACGGCGGCCGCCAGGACTACCCGCCCGGCGTGCGCTCCTACCCCGACGGCGTCCCGATGACGATCTGGATCTTCAGCGACGAGAAGTCGTTCCAGGACTACCACGAGAAGCATCTGGGCGGCCGCCTGCCGCCCGGCGTGGCCGGCTACTTCGACCCCTCGAACGGCCCGACCGGGGGCTGGATCTTCCTCTTCGACGAGCCGAACCCCGAGGACCGCGGCTTCGAGATCAACAAGACGGTGCACGAGGGCACCCACATGCTCGAGTACTGGTTCACCCGCCAGCAGAGCAAGTGGGGCTTCCCGCCGAACTCGCAGAACGGCTTCTCGGAGGGCATCGCGGAGTTCCTGGGTTCGGTGCAGATGGACAAGGCGCGACACCTGAAGTTCATCGAGGTCAACGTGCCCCGACTGCACAGCATCAAGGGCGAGCGCGCCGCCTTCGCGAAGAAGAACAAGGACTACCCGATCTTCCCCGTGCAGCACATGATGGCGTTCTCGTCCTACGCCGAGATGGGGCAGTGGGCGAACGAGGCCTGGGGCGTCGAGTACGGCCAGGCGATGGACCTCTTCTACCAGCAGGTCTGGGCGTTCACGTACTTCCTGAACCACTTCGAGAACGGCAAGTACAAGGATCGGTGGCTCGACTTCTTCGGCGCGGTCCTCCAGCGTCAGGCGAGCGCGGAGCAGAAGAAGCAGACCTTCATGCGCTGCTTCCGGATCCGCGACGACGACGAGTGGGACGAGATCGAGAGCGAGTGGACGAAGTACATGAAGGACGTCATCTTCAAGATGTCCGACGACACGAAAGAGTGGGAGTACACGCCGCCGGGTCCCGACGACTGGCCCGAGGGCATGACGTTCAACGACGAGCAGATGAGCGGCTCGTCGGAATCCCAGGACAAGTAGGACGTCGGGACGCCCCCGTCGCCAGGACGGGCGCGTCCCCCCCGACCCCGTGACCGTGGAATCGCACGACACGAACGCGACGGCCGCGTCGGCCCCGCGGCGCGGGAGCGCGCCGGACCTCGCGGCCGGGAGACGGAACGCGCCCCCGTGGCTGCCCCTCCTCGTCGTGGCCGCGGCGTGGATCGCGCAGGGCGGGGCGCTCACGAGCGCGTGGTCCGTGGACGGGCGCGCTCTCGTGCGGGACGACCCGGTCGTTCGGCGCGGCGTCGCCGGCGCGGTCCAGGGATTCGGAGCCCACGCGTGGTCCACCCCGAGCG
Source organism: uncultured Planctomycetota bacterium (assembly GCA_963752285.1). Lineage (GTDB taxonomy): Bacteria > Planctomycetota > PLA2 > PLA2 > JAEUHO01 > CAVVXN01. The sequence goes on along the minus strand of CAVVXN010000005.1, from coordinate 1,424,703 downwards.
AGCCGGACGCGTGGCGGCCGCTCGCCGTCGCGACCTTCGCCGTCGAGGCGCCGGTCTGGGGGAAGGAGGGCGCGTTCGCGCGCTCCTTCGGGTTCCACCTGACGAACCTCTTCCTCCATGGTCTCGCGGCGCTGCTGCTCTTCCAGGTCCTCGTGCGGGCGCTTCCGGGCCGGTCGTGGCTCGCCGGCGCCGCGGCGCTCCTCTTCGCGGTGCACCCGCTCGCGACGGGGGCCGTGACCTCCTTCGCGGGGCGTGCGGACCTGCTCGCCTCGGTCCTGTGTCTCGCCACGGCGCTCGTGTGGCGCCGCGCCACGCGGGACGCGCCCGCCCTGCTCCCCCTCGTGGGCCTCGGCTACCTCCTGGCGCTCGCCGCGAAGGAGTCGGCGGTCGGCCTCCCGCTCGCGCTGCTCGTCCTCGACGCCGGCGGCGGGCTTCGCCCCGACCGACGGCGGCGCCTCCTGGGGGGCGCCGCCCTCGCGGTCGGCCTCGCGGTCTACCTCCTCCTCTCCGCGGCGCGCTGGCCCGCGTTCCCCGGCTCGCTCACGGCCGGCGTGATCGGCGTGGGCCGGACGGCGTTCGCGTTCTTCGTGCCGCTCTCCGTCACGCGCGACGTCTCCGAGGTCGGCGCGCTCACCGGGGGCTGGGACCTCGCGCTGGGGGCCGTGGTGACGATCGTCGCGTTGGCCGGGCTCGTCCCGGCGTGGCGGTCGCGTCGCGTGGCGCCGGCGGCGGCGGGCGCGGTCGCGTTCGTGCTCCTGCTCCTCGCGCAGTCCCTCCTCGCGCCGGCGGGCTCCGTCGTGGTCGGGCGGTTCGCGTACGTGGCCCTGCCCGGGCTCGCCGTCGTGGGCGGCGTCCTCGTCGAGGCGCTCGCCGCGCGCGTCGGACTCGGCCGCCGCGCGGTCCGCGTGGCGGCCGTCGCGTGCGCCGGCGGCCTCGTCGTCGCGCTGGGCTCGCTCGCGCGCGCCGAGGGGCGCGTTTGGAAGGACGACCTCTCGTTCGCCCGTGCGCTGGTGGACCGATATCCCCACGACGTCCGCTTCACCGCGCGCCTCGCCTGGGTCGAGATCCGGGACGCCGAGGCGGACCGCGAGGCGGCGGCCGGCCTCCCGAGCGACGACCCGCGCTGCCGCGCGCTCGTGGCCTCGGCGAACCGACGGAGCGCGGCGGCCCGGCCCGACTTCGTGACCGCCACCGAGCTCCGACCGGACTTCCCGGACGGCTGGCTCGGGCTCGGTGCCGTGGATCTCTTCCGGGCCGACTTCCAGAACGCGGAGGAGAGCCTGAAGCGCGGCCTCTCCCTCGAGCCGGGCCTACGGTCGCGCGAGGCCCTGGCGACGCTCTCCCAAGCGCGCCGGCGTTTCCTCACGGAGTCGTACCTGCGGCTCGCGCGCGCCGTGGAGGCGCAGGGCCGGGTGGACGAGGCGGGGAGCTGGCTGCACACCGCGGCTGTGGATCTCGCGCCCGACGACGCGGACGTGCTCCTGCGCGCGGGCCAGCTCCTCGTGAAGGCCCACCGCTTCACGGACGCGCGGGCGACCCTGCTCCGCGCGCTCGCCGCGTCACGGACGCCCGAGGAACGCGACCACGTGCGCACCGTCTACGAGGACGCGCGACGCGCGGCCCGCGGCGTGGCCGACGCCGCGATGAAGCGGGCGCACGACGCCGAGTCGAGGGGGGCCGACGGGTACCGCGAGGCGCGGGACGAGTACGAGTCGGCGCTCGACGCGGACCCGACCCGCTTCGAGGGCGCCCACCGCCTGGCGTGGCTCTACGGCGAGTGGTTCGGAAGCTACCGCGACGCCCTCGACGTCATCGACCGCGCGGAGAAGCACCTCCGCACGCCGACGGGCGCGCCGCTCGACGACCGCGCGGCGGGGGAGCTGAGACGCTTCGAGGCGGAGCGGGAGAAGCTCCAGCGGCTGGTCGCGGCGCAGGACGACCCGAACGAGGGGAATGGCGAGGACGCCCAGCCGCCGAGGTAGGGGCCGCCGCGCCGTGCGCGGCCGCGCTCACTCGGCCGGCTCCTCCTCGACCTCGGGCGCCGGGCGCACGCTCTCGGGGAGGTGCTCCGCGATCCGCCGGACCGCCTCCTCGTCCGAGAGCTGGACGTAGGCGAGGCGCGCCTCGAGCCAGCGGCCCGCGGCCTCGGCGGCTCTGGCGGTGGCCCGCAGCTCCTCGGGCGCCACGGGCACGCCGAGGCGCCTCAGACCGAGGAGGTGGAAGGTCCGGCCGTCCGAGACGGCCCAGGTCTTCTCCTCGGCGAGGAACGGGTGGTCCGCGCGGTGCTCGAAGAGGAGGATCGCCTCGCTGCGGCGTCCGGCTTCCCGGAGCCGCGCCGCGACCCGGTCCTTCTCGGCGTCCGACCGGCGGACGTACTTGATGTCGCGCATCTCGAGCGCGAGGGGGATCTCTCGGCGGGCCATCGGGACTCCGGGGGCGGGCGCGGGCCCCGAGAACCTACACCGGGGTCGCCCGGCGGGGGTGGCCTTGGCCCCCCCGCGGCAGGCCCCGGCCGGGGACCGCCCCTTTGACAGCGGGCCGGATCGGCCCTAAAACTCTGGCTGCAAAGGACCTACGAGGATCGGCGGGGAGGCGTGGCCCCGTCAGGAGGCCCGGGGAGGTCGCGAGAATGCCCGGTCCGTCGCCCTCCAGACGCGAGCACCCGTCCTCGGTGAGGACGCTCGCCAAGCGAACCGTCACGAAGAAGGAGCTCGTGACGCGGATCGCGGACCGGACCGGGCAGACGAAGGTCGTCGTCAAGGACGTGATCCAGGCGTTCCTGGACGAGATCATCCTCGAGCTCGGCCGCGGCAACCGCTTGGAGTTCCGGGAGTTCGGCGTGTTCGAGATCCAGGAGCGCGCGGCCCGGAAGGCCCTGAACCCCCGCACGCGCGAGAAGGTCGGGGTCCCGGCGCGACACGTGGTCAAGTTCAAGGTCGGCCGGCTCATGAAAGAGCAGGTCACCCGCCTCGCCGAGGAGCTCGACGCCGCGAACGACCGCCGACCGCCTCCGAGCTGAGGGGGGGCCCGCGCCGGGGACGAGGTGGCGTTCTCCCCCTTCCCCGGGCCTGCGCGTTCCCATAGGGGAGAGCCACGAAACCTGAACACCCCGGGGAGCCCATGGAGATCCGATTCTGTGACCGCTGCTCGGAGAGCATCCCGGACGGCGACTTCGACGCCGGGAAGGCCGTGACGGTCGGCGGACGGCACTATCACGGGTCGTGCGCCCTGGCCCGGAGCCTCTCCGTCGGTGGGCCTCGCACCTGGCTGGCCTTCGTGCTCGCCCTCTACGCCGCCGGCGTCGCCACGTGGCTCCTCGTGACCGAGCTCGGACGGTCCGAGCCGCCGGCCGTGACGGCCGCCGTCAAGGACGCCATCGACACCGCCGTCGGGGCGGGCGAGGCGCGCGCCACGGCGCGGACGGCGACGGTCGCGACCGAGCTTCGGGCCCACGCCGACCAGGCGGCGGACGCGGCGCTGGCCGGCGTGAAGAAGGACGTGGACCAGCGACTCGCCGGGCTCCAGTCCCGCCTCGAGGAGAGCGACCGGCTGGCCGCCGACCACCTCTCGCAGCACGGCGTCCGGATCGGCGACCTCGAAAAGGAGGTCAACGGGCTGAACCGCCTGCTTCGCGAGATCAAGGACCAGGCGGACCGGCTGGAGCACCAGAAGACGGCTGCGCCTCCGCCCACGCCGACGCCCGAGCCGACGCCCGAGCCCACCCCCGAGCCGACGCCCGGGCCCACGCCCCCGAGGGCCACGCCGACGCCGCCCCCCGGCGGCGCGGCCACGGACGGGGACGTGGAGAAGTGGATCAAGCGGCTCAAGGACGCGAACGAGAACATCCGATTCAGCGCGACGCTCGAGCTCGGCCGGCTGAAGGACCTCCGCGCGGTGGCCCCGCTCGTGGACGTGCTCAAGAACGACAAGGACTACTACGTGCGCCTCGGCGCGGCGACCGCGCTCGGCGACCTGAAGGCCGTGGACGCCGTGGAACCGCTGATCGATGCGCTCGACGACGACGACCAACTGGTACGCACCGCGGCGAACGACGCGCTGCAGGCCATCACGGGCCAGCAGTTCGAGTTCCTCGCGGGCATGAGCCGCCAGGAGCGGCACAAGCTCCAGAAGCGCTGGCGCGACTGGTTCAAGGAGAACGAGGGCTCGCTCCGCGCGCGCCTCGGCCAGCCGGCGCCCGCCGGAGGCTGAGCCGCGAGGACCGCGCCCCGGGCTCAGGCCGGGGCCGTCGGGGCCTCGTACATCCGGTAGCGCTTCCAAGCCCGTCCGCCCACGGCCACGATGGGGGCCTGCATCAGGCGGTTGTCCTCGAGGATCCAGGACGCCTCGCCCGTCAGGTACCCCTTCCGGATGCCGACGTCCGTGGAGCGGAGGAACATCGCCTCGACGATGCCGCGGCCGCGGCACTCGGGCACGACCCCCAGCGCGATGATCCGCATGTGCTTGAGCTTCGAGAGCCCGAAGAGGAGGCGCGGCAGCGCGCGCCACAGCCGCCCGTTCGTGCCGGGGAGGAGGCGGTTCAGGTCGCGGAGGATCAGGCTCACGCCGACCGGCTTGCCGTCGAGCTCGGCCACGCACGACATGTCCTGCTCGAGCACGGGGACCATCTGCTTGGCCGCGTGACGGAATTCGTCGGCCGTCGCGGGCACGAATCCCCAGTTGTCCGACCAGCACCGGTTGTAGACGTCCAGAAGCCCGTCGATCTCGTCGTCGAGGTGCTTCGTGTCGATGTCCCTGAGGGTGAGGTTCGACTTCGCGACCCGACGGTTCACCACGTTCCGGAAGCGCTCCGGGACCTCCCCCTCGTGGGTGATGAGGAAGGCGAGCAGGTCCTTCACGCCCTCGAATCCGGCGCCGACGACCAGCTCGTCGTAGTCCGGGCGGTTGTACGGCATCAGGATCGCCGGCCGGTGCTCGAAGCCGTCCACCAGGACCCCGCACGAGTCGTTCGTGCTGTAATTGACGGGTCCGCACACGCGATCTAGGCCGCGCGGCGCGAGCCAGGCACGGGCGGCGTCGAGGAGGCCGCGCGCCGCCTCCGCGTCGGGCTCGACGTCGAAGAACCCGAAGAAGCCGAGCCGGTCGTGGTGGGTCTCGTTGTGCAGACGGTTCTCGATGGCCGCCACGCGTCCGACCACGCGGTCGCCGCGCCAGGCCAGGAAGTGCTCGACGGTCGCGTGCCGGAAGAAGGGGTTCTTCCTCCGGTCCATCAGGTCTCGCTCCCCGACGCGGAGCGGCGGGACCCAGACGGGGTGGCCGCGGTACAGCCGGTACGGGAAGTCGATGAACCGCGCGCGGTCCTTCGGGCCGGACTCGGGGAGGACGCGGACGGGATCGGGCACGGGGACCGACCGCCTACCGAGCGATGCGGAGCTGATCGCCCACGGCCTTGAAGGCCTCGAGGATCCGGTCGAGGTCCTCGCTCGTGTGCGTCGCCATGTAGGAGGTGCGGAGCAGGCTCATCCCGTCGGGCACGGCCGGCGGGAGCACGGGGTTCACGAACACCCCGTGCTGGTAGAGGAGCCGGTTGAACTCGAGCGTCGCCACCTCCTCGCCGATCACGACGGAGAGGATGGGGCTCCCGCCGTCGATCACGTCCAGCCCCAGCTCCTCGAACCCGTGCTTCATGTACTGGACGTTGTCCCAGAGGCGCTGCCGGCGCTCGGGCTCGCGCTCGATGATGTCGAGGCACGCCAGGACCGTCGCGACGCTCGCGGGCGTCATGCTCGCGGAGAAGATGACGGAGCGACTGCAGTGCTTGATGTAGTGGACGATCTGCTTCGGCCCGGCCACGAACCCGCCGAGGCACGCGAACGACTTGGAGAACGTGCCGACGACCAGGTCCACGTCCTTCTCGACGCCGAAGTGCTCTCCCGTGCCGCGCCCGTGGGCGCCGAGGACGCCGATCGCGTGGGCGTCGTCCACCAGGAGGCGCGCGTCGTTCTCGCGCGCGAGGCGCGCGAGGTCGGGCAGGGGGGCGAGGTCGCCGAGCATCGAGAACACGCCGTCCGTGACGATGAGGCGTGCGCCCTCGCCGGTCACGCTCGTCTCCGCGAGGAGACGCTCCAGGTCTTCGACGTCGTTGTGGCGGTACTTCAGGAGCTTGGCGAACGAGAGGCGACAGCCGTCGATGATGGAGGCGTGGTTGTCGCGGTCGCCGAAGATGAGGTCCTCGCGCCCGCTCAGCGCCGCGATCGCCCCGACGTTCGTCTGGTAGCCCGTGCCCGACGTGATGCAGGCTTCCTTCCCCAGGAAGTCGGCGAGGCGCTCCTCGAGCTCCTCGTGGAGGCAGAGCGTGCCGTTCAGGAACCGCGAGCCCGTGCAGCCGGTCCCGAACCGCGAGACCGCGCGCCGGGAGGCCTCCATGACCCGCGGGTCGTGGGTCAGGCCGAGGTAGTTGTTGGACCCCGCCATGACGACGTCCCGCCCGTCCAGGACGACCCGGGTTCCCCCGGTGGTCTCCTCGATGGCGCGGAAGTAGGGGTAGATCCCCGCTTCCATGAAGTCGTCGGCCCGGTGCCACCGGGCGATCTTCGCGAACAGGTCCAAATCCGCTCGTCCTCGCGGGGCGAGGCCCCGGGCCCAACCGAGTGCGACTCCCGCCCCGCCGCCACGATACCCGACCACCGGGTCCGCGGCCCTCGCCCACCGTCGCTCCCGGCCCCGTGCGCCGGTCGGGGGCCGGAGGGGTCGGCCGAGAGCCGCCCCATGGTAGGGACCGCCCCCTCCCCGTCAACTTGGCCCTGGTGGCCCCCGCGGCGGCACCTCGCGAGCGGCGCCGCCGCTATGCTCGGTCGGATGCGGGTCCTGTTGACCGGTGGCCACGGCTTCGTGGGGAGTCACCTCGTTCGGCACCTCCTCGCCGAGGGCGACGCGGTCCGCTGCCTCTCGCGACGCCGCACCCGTCCCGAGACGCTCGCGGGCCTCGAGGTCGAGATGGTGCCCGGCGACGTCCGCGACCCCGACGCGGTGGCCCGGGCGGTTCGCGGCGTGGACGAGGTCTACCACCTCGCGGCGCTGACGCGCTCGCGCACGCGCCGCGAGATGTTCGAGACGAACGTCGAGGCGACGCGGTCGCTGGTCCGCGCGGCGCGGCGCGCGGGGCTCGCGGGCCGCTTCGTCCTCTGCTCGAGCCTCGCCGCGGCGGGGCCGTCACCAGACGGTCACGACCTGCGGGAGGGGGACCCCTGTCGCCCGGTCACCTGGTACGGGGAGAGCAAGCGCGTCGCCGAGGAGGTGGTGCGCCTCGAGTCCGACGGGATCGCGTGGACGATCCTGCGTCCCCCGGCCGTGTACGGTCCCTACGACCGCGACTTCCTCGCCGTGTTCAAGGCCGCGGCGCGGGGGATCCTGCCGCGGCTGGGGGACGGGGGCCGCACCTACCACTTCGTCTACGCCGAGGACGTCGCGGCGGGCATGCTCGCCGCGGCGCGGCACCCGACCTCGGTCGGGCGGACGTACTTCCTCACGCACCCGGAGCGCCTCCCCGTCGAGGACTTCCTGGCCCACGTGGCGCGGGCGGTGGGGCGGCCCGCGCGCCTCGTCCGCGTGCCGGACAGCACGCTCCGCCTGCTCGCCTCGGCCTCGGAGGTCGTGGGCCAGCTCCAGCGCCGGGCGCCGCTCCTGAACCGCCAGCGCGTCCTCGAGCTCGGAGGCACGGCGTACGTGTGCAGCGCGGACGCGCTCCGTGCGGACGTCGGTTGGCACGCCGAGGTCGGCGCCGCCGAGGGCACCCGGCGGACCGCGGTCTGGTACCGCGAGGCGGGCTGGCTCGCGCCCGCGGGACGCCGGGGAAACGTTCCGGCACGTTGACGATGCCCATGGATAGGCCGAGAATCCGCCCGCGGCCGGGTGGGCCGCGGGAGGCCGCTCGATGGCGATCAGGGGTGGACGGGTCGCCGCCCTGTCCCTTCTCCTCGTCCTCGGATGCGGAGGCACGGCACGACGCCCGCTCCAGGTCGAGGAGGGCCTCACGGACCCCGACCCGGCGCGGCGCACGCGCGCGGTGCTCCTGGTGCGGGCGCACGCCGACCGCGAGCGCGTGCCCGACCTGATCGGTCTCCTCGACGACGAGGACCCGGCCGTGCGGCTCGCCGCGAGCGGGAGCCTGGAGAAGCTGACGGGACACCACACCTCCTACGTCCCCTGGGCGCCGCCGGAGTCGCAGCGCGAGGCGATCCGGGACTGGCGGGCGTGGTGGGCCGCGAACGGCGGCGCGTCGGCGACCCGACCGGGAGGCACCCCGTGAGCACCTCCGCCCGCCCGGACGAGGTCTTCGTCCGGCTCCCCAGCCACCCGCGCTTCCTGCCCCTCGTCCGGGCGCTCGCCGCCGAGGGCGCCGAGGCCGCCGGCTTCCGGGGCGAGGACCGCGAGCGCATCGTCCTCGGCGTCACCGAGGGCGTGACGAACGTGATGCGTCACGGGTACCGGGGCGCCACCGACCAGGCGATCGACCTCCGGCTCTACGCCCCGCCGGGCACGTTCCGCCTCGAGATCGAGGACTACGGCGAGTTCGTGGACCCGGCGCAGATCCGGTCGCGCGCGCTCGAAGACCTGAGACCGGGCGGCCTGGGCGTCCACCTGATGCGATCCACGATGGACAGCGTCGAGTACCGCAAGAACGAGCACGGGGGCACGACGCTCACCCTCCTCAGGCGCCGAGCGGAGCCCGAGCCGTCGCCCCCCCCCGAGGACCACCCCCGATGAACGTGCAACGTGAAGACCATGGATCCGCCATCCTCCTGATCGTGGAAGGTCAGGTGGACATGCACACGAGCCCCGAGCTCCGGCAGCACCTGAGGCAGGCCCTCGACCGGCGCGCGACGCCGCTCGTCGCCGACCTCACGTCGGTTTCCTTCATCGACTCGAGCGGGCTCGCGACGCTCATCGAGGCGCTGCAGGGAGCCGGCCGGTACGGCGGGAAGCTCCGGCTCGTCGGTCTCGCGCCCGGCGTGAAGAACCTGTTCCGCCTCTCGAACCTGACCTCGATCTTCGACATCCGCGAGACGCGCGACGAGGCCCTCCGGGTCTGAACGCCGTGGCCGAGCCCGCCTCCAGGTCCTCCGGTCCGGTCGCCGCCCTCGGCGCGCGGTCCCTCGGGCTGGCCCGTTTCGTGGGCGGGGTGTTCCTGATGCTCCGGGCCGCCCTCTACCACGCGGCGGTCGGGCCCTGGCGCGGGCGGCCGGTTCGCGAGCGCGACTTCGTGGCCCAGTCGCTCCGGGTGGGGCCGCAGTCGCTCGGCGTGGTGTTCCTGGTGAACCTGTTCGTGGGGCTGATCCTCGCGCTGATCGGCGGGAACATCCTCCTGACGCTCGGGTTCACGCGCTACGTCGGCAACCTGATGAGCGTGGGGGTCGTGCTCGAGCTGGGGCCGCTCCTGACCGGCATCATCATGACCGGCTACATCGGCGCGGCCTTCGCGGCGGAGATCGGGACGATGGTCGTCACGGAGGAGACGACCGCCATGCAGACGATGGCGCTGAACCCCGTGCGCTACATCGTGGCGCCGCGCGTTCTGGCGACCATGGTGATGATCCCCTGCGTCACGCTGCTCGGAGACGTCCTGGGGATCCTCGGGGGCCTGATCGTCGCCGTCGGCGTGCTCGGGCTCTCGCCGCAGATCTTCTTCGAACAGGCCTGGACGCAGCTCACCGGGTCGGACGTGTGGCGCGGCCTCTTCAAGGCCGCGGTCTTCGGGACGATCATCGGGACGGTCGGCTGCTACCAGGGCTTCCAGGTGAAGGGCGGTGCGGAGGGCGTCGGGCGCGTCACGACGAACGCGGTCGTGACGTCGATCATCGCGATCATCATCACGGACGCGATCCTCAACTACTTCCTGCTCTTCCGCCTCTGACGAGCCGGGGATCGAGTCGCGGGTGGACCGCGCGGGTCCCCGCCGGGTCCGCCGAGGCCCGAGACGAGGAACGCCGGGCGGGACCGGGCGGCCTGCTAGGATTGGTGGCGCTGGGAGGTCGAGGACGGTCCGGTCGGCAGCGGGCGGACGGGGCGAGGGCACGTACGGATGCAGTCTCGGAGCGCCGAGGTCAAGGCCGGTCTCGTCGTGCTGGTCGCGAGCGGCGTGCTGGTCGCGCTCCTCCTCCTCGCGACCGGGGGACGCGTCTTCGGCCACTGGCGCACCCTCACGCTCTGGATCGAACCGGGCGCGCTCGCGCCGCGGGCGGGCGACCCGATCAACGTGGGCGGCGTCGAGGTGGGCAAGGTGAAGGACGTCGCGTTCCGGACGGAGGTCCACCGCGGCGACGAGCTCACGAGCTCCGAGCGACAGCAGCTCCTCCTCGAGTCGGGCCTCGAGACCTTGCCTCCGGACGCCGCGGCCCGCGTGACGTACGTCCTCGCCGTCGCCGAGGTGCGCGCGGACCTCGTCGTCCCCGTCGGCACGGCGGGGAAGATCAGCGAGACGATCACCGGCTCGCGGAACCTCCGTCTGGTCCCCGGGCTGTCCCGGCAGAACCTCTCGGACGAGGAGATCGCGAAGAGCCCGATCCGCGTGCTCCAGTCCCCGGGCCTCACCGAGATCGCGGAGCGCGCGGACGAGGTGGCGGAGGACCTGAAGGGGCTCATCGGCGAGGCGCGTACGACCTTCCAAAAGGCCGGCGCGGCCGCGGACGAGGCGCGCGACACGATCTCCTCGTTGCGCAAGAACGTCATCGAGAGCGAGAAGGTCAAGCAAGCCCTCGACGACGTCGCGGCGGCGACCGCGTCGCTCCGCGCCACCGCGACGACCCTCGGGGACCGGATCGGCGGCATCGCCGACGGCCTCACGGCGACCCTCGCCGACTTCCGCCGGATGGCGGCGAGCGGCGCGCACCTCGCCGAGAACGCCGACAAGGACGTGGGGGAGATCCTCGGCCGGATGAAGACCACGACGGGGCGGCTCGACGCGATCGTCGCGAAGGCCGGCCCCAAGCTCGACGCGTTCCTGGACGACGTGGGGCGGGTGGGCACGAACCTCGCCGCGCTCTCGGACGACCTCCGCTCCAACGGCCCGCGCGTCTCCCGGCTGCTCGAGGGCGTGGGCACCGACGTGCACGGCCTCATGAACCTCTTGACCGACGCGGGCCAGAACCTCGTGGACGCGACCGAGAAGATCCGGTCGCAGCCGTGGGTCCTCCTGAACGAGCCCTCCGGCGAGGAGGTCGCGTTCGACAACCTGCGCGCCACCATGCAGAGCTACGTGCGTGCGATGGAGCGCATGGACCGCGCGGCCGCCACCGTCCGCGACGCCCTCCGCTCGCCGCCCGCGGACCCCGAGGCCCAGGCGTTGCTCCGTCGGGCGCTCGCGTCGTTCCAGTCGAGCGTCGAGGACTACCACGCACTCGAGGAGCGGCTGACGCGGCTGCTCGAGGAGAACGCGCCGCGCGCGTCGTCGCCGCGCGCGTCGTCGCCGCCGGGCGCGTCCGTGCCCGCCGGCTCCAGCGGCGTGCCCTCCGGCGGTTCCGGGGCGTCGAGCCCGCCGCCGCCGCCGCCTCCTCCTCCGCCGATCGTCCGCTCGCCGAACGTGCGTTGAGCCGGTCCGGTGGTCGCCGCGATCGGATCGTGGCTCCTCGGCGTCTTCGGCTGGCTCTGGCTCGTCCTCATGGTGGCCGGCGTGGTGGCGGCCCTCCTCCGACGTCGCGAGCCGGCGGCCGCGCTCGGGTGGTCCCTCGCGATCGTGTTCCTGCCGGGACTCGGGCTCGGGCTGTTCCTCGTGTTCGGCTCGAACCGCGTGCCGCGGCGCCTCCGCCGTCGCATCCGCCACCATGAGTCGTTCGCGCGCCGGCTCCCCGCGCCGGGCGAGACGGAGGGCGGCGACGGGGCCGACCCGCCGTGGCGTCGGCTCGGTCGTGTGCTCGAGGACCTCGGCGAGGGGCCGCGACGGACGGGGAACCGGCTCGTCCTCTACACGGAGGGCATCGCCGCCTTCCAGGCCATGGAGGACGCGGTCCGGGCCGCCGAGCACCACGTGCACGTCGAGTTCTACATCGTGCGCGACGACGACCTCGGTCGGTACGCGACCGAGCTCCTGGCCGAGCGGGCGCGGGCGGGCGTCGAGGTCCGCGTGCTCGTGGACGCGATCGGCTCGATGGGGGCGCGGCGCATGTTCCGCCGCCTCGAGCGGGCCGGCGGCGAGCTCGCCGAGTTCCTCCCCGTGCGGCCCTTCGGGAAGCGCGTCACGCCGAACCTCAGAAACCACCGGAAGACGGTCGTCTGCGACGGGCGCGTCGCGTTCTTCGGCGGCCTGAACGTGGGCGCCGAGTACCTCGGCCGCTACGGGCGGGGCCGGGACTGGTGCGACCTCCACGTCGAGCTCCGCGGGCCGAGCGTCGTGGACCTCCAGCGGATGTTCGTGGACGACTGGGACTTCGCCACGGGCGCGCTGCTCGCCGCCCCGGCCTACTACCCCCGGCTCGAGCCTGCGGGCGACGCGACCGTCCAGATCCTGCCGGGGGGGCCGCACCAGGACGTGAACGCGATCCGCGAGGCGTTCTTCGGGGCGTTCGTGCGGGCGAGGACGCGGATCCTCGTCGCGACGCCGTACCTGGTGCCCGACCCCACGCTCCGCGACGCCCTCGCGTCGGCGGCCCGCTCCGGGGTCGAGGTGGACATCGTGACCCAGTGGCCGCCCGGCGACATCCGGATCGCGCAGCTCTGCGGCGAGTGGATGATGAGCGAGCTCCTCGAGGCCGGCGTCCGGGTCCACGGGTACCGGCCGGGCATGATGCACGCGAAGGCGGTCGCGGTAGACGGCGCCTGGGGGATGATCGGCACCGCCAACCTCGACAACCGCTCGCTCCACCTGAACTTCGAGCAGATGGCCGTCCTGGACGGCGCGCGCGAGGTGTCGGAGCTCGAGGACGCGCTCGGGCGGATCCTCGCGCGGTCCACCCCCTACACCCTGGACGGCCTCGCCGCCCGCTCCCGAGTCCGCCGTCTCCTCTCGGGCGGCGCCCGCCTCCTCGCCCCGCTCCTCTGAGTCCCTCGCGCCCCCGGGGACCGCGGCCGGCCCGCGCGGTCTACGGTCCCGGTCCCCTTCGCGCCCCCGGCTCGCCTTGGGGGTGCGCGGGGAGGCTCCTATCCTCGCGAGGGGCCCATCCCCGGGTCCGACGAGGAGCGACGATGCGGAAGATCGGCATCCTGGGCGGCGGCAACGTGGGCGCCACGGCGGCGTTCGTGGCGGCGACGCGGGACCTCGGCGACGTGGCGCTGTACGACATCTGCGAGGGCGTTCCCGCCGGCAAGGCCCTGGACATGACCCAGGCGGGCCCCGTGCTCGCCTACGACGCGCGGATCACCGGGTCGCACGACCCCGCGGTCCTCGAGGGCTCGGAGGTCGTGATCGTCGCGGCCGGCTTCCCCCGCAAGCCCGGCATGGACCGCATGGACCTGCTCCGGAAGAACGTCGAGATCGCACGCTCGGCCGGCCGCATCCTGCGGGAGCAGGCCCCCGACGCCGTCGTGGTCACCGTCACGAACCCCCTCGACGTGATGACGTGGGTGGTCCAGCAGGAGTCCGGCTTCGAGCCGGGCCGCGTCGTCGGCATGGCCGGCATGCTCGACTCCGCGCGCTTCGCGGCCTTCATCGCGATGGAGGTCGGCTGCTCGCCGAAGGACGTCAAGGCGATGGTCCTCGGCGGCCACGGCGACACGATGGTCCCGCTCCCGCGCTTCAGCACCGTGAACGGCGTGACCGTGACCGAGCTGGTCCCGAAGGACCGCCTCGCGGCGATCGTGGACCGCACGCGCAAGGGCGGCGGCGAGATCGTGAAGCTCCTCGGGACCGGCAGCGCGTACTACGCGCCGGGCTCGAGCGCGGTCGTGATGGCCGAGGCGATCCTCCACGACAGCGGCAGGATCCTGCCCTGCAGCACGTGGGCGGACGGCGTCTACGGGCTCCACGGCACGTACTGCGGCCTGCCCGTGGCCCTCGGCGCGCGCGGCGTGAAGCGCATCGTCGAGCTGCCGCTCGACGCCGAGGAGACGGCCGCGCTCCAGAAGTCGGCCGCGTCCGTCTCGCAAGGCATCGAGGAAGTGAAGGCCCTCGCCGTCGGATGATCCGGGCCGCGATCTTCGGAGGCACCGGCTACGGGGGGATGGAGCTCGTCCGTCTCCTCCTCGACCACCCCGAGGTCGAGGTCGTGGCCGTCACGAGTCGGAGTCGCGTGGGCCCCGTGGCCGCGGTGCACCCGCACCTCCGGGGCTTCACCGACCTCGAGCTGACGCGCGAGGAGCCGGGACGGGTCCTCGAGATCGCCCGCTCCGTGGACGTCGTGTTCCAGGCGCGTCCGCACGGGGTCTCGGCGGAGGAGACGCCGCGCCTGCTCGACGAGGCGCCGGACCTGGTCGTGATCGACCTCTCCGGCGACTTCCGCCTCGGGGACCCGACGCTCTACCCCGTCTGGTACGGGTTCGAGCACCCGCACCCCGAACGCCTCGCAAAGGCCGCGTACGGTCTCCCCGAGATCGGCCGGCGGGCGACGATCCGGGGCGCGCGCCTCGTGGCGAACCCGGGCTGCCACGCGACGGCGACGATCCTCGCGCTCTGGCCCCTCGCGGCGCGCGGCCTCCTCGCGGGCCCCGCGGGCGTCACGAGCGTCACGGGCTCCTCCGGCTCCGGCGCCGAGCCGAAGCCGGGGACCCACCACCCGGAGCGCTTCTCGAACTTCAAGGCCTACCGTCCGCTCGCGCACCAGCACCTCCCGGAGATCCGCCAGGCGCTCGGGCCCGCCACGCGACTCGGCTTCGTCCCGTGCTCCGCGCCGTTCGCGCGCGGCATCTACGTGACGGCGCTCGTCCCCGTCACGGCGGGGCGCGAGGCGGTTCGGGCCGCGTTCGAGGAGGCGTACGGCGCGGAGCCGTTCGTGCGCCTCCTCGATGCGCCTCCCGAACTCCGCGCGGTCGTGGGGACGAACCTCGCCGACGTGAGCGTCCTCGTCGAGGACGAGATGGCCTGCGTAACCGTGGCGCTCGACAACCTCGGCAAGGGCATGGCGGGCGCGGCCGTGCAGAACCTGAACCTCGTGTTCGGCCTCGAGGAGCGCGCGGGCCTGTCGCGGCCGGGGCTCGGGCTGTGAGCTCTGCGCGCGAGGACCTCGAGCGGTTCGTCGGTCCGCTGCCGGCCGACGCCGACGCGGCGCGTCGCGAGGAGGACCTCTGGCAAGTCCCTACGTACGCGAAGATCCCGGTCGTGCTCGTAGAGGGCGAGGGCTCGACCGTCGTAGACGCGGAGGGCCGGCGGTACCTCGACCTGTACGGCGGCCACGCGGTCGCGCTGGTCGGCCACCGCCCGCCGCGCCTCCTGGGCGCGCTCGAGGCCCAGGCCCGGCGCCTCGTCTTCTACAGCAACCTCGTCTACTCGGACGTGCGCGCCCGCGCGGTCCACCTGCTCGCGAACCTCGCACCGGAGGGACTCCGCCGCGTCTTCCTGTGCAACAGCGGTGCCGAGGCGAACGAGACCGCGCTCAAGATCGCGCGCAAGCACACGGGACGGCCGAAGGTCGTCTCGATGCGCGAGGGGTTCCACGGTCGAACGCTCGGCGCGCTCGGCGCCACGGGGCTCGCGTCGTACCGCGACCCCGCGTACCCCCTGCCCCCCGGCCACGTCTTCGTCCCGTACGGCGACGTGGACGCGCTCGAGGACGCGGTCACCGACGAGGTCGCCGCCGTGCTGCTCGAGCCGATCCCGTCGATGGGGGGGGTCCGCGTAGCGCCCGACGCGTGGTTCGCCGCGCTCCGCCGCGTGTGCGACCGGACGGGCGCGCTGCTCGTGTTCGACGAGGTCCAGACGGGCTTCGGGCGCACGGGCACCCTGTTCTTCGGCGAGGGCGTGGGCGTCCGGCCCGACCTCATCACCGGCGCGAAGGGCGTCGCCGGCGGCTTTCCCGCCGGGGTCGTCTTCGTGCGCGAGGACCTCGCGGCGAGGATCCGGGTCGGTGAGCAGGGCACGACGTTCGGCGGCGGTCCGCTCGCCGCGGCCGCGATCGCGGCGGTGGCCACGACGATCGTCGTGGACCGCCTCCCGGAGGCCGCGGGCCGCGTGGGGGGCCTCCTCGCGGGTCGGCTTCGCGAGGTCCACGGCGTCGTCGCCGTCCAGGGGAAGGGCCTCCTCCTCGGCGTGGACCTGGACCGGCCGGCGCGCCCGGTCGTCGAGCGGCTCCGCGCGTCGGGGTTCCTCGTCGGCGGATCCGGGCGACCCGAGCAGATCCGCCTCCTCCCGCCGCTCGTGCTGACGGAGGCGGAGGCGGCGACGTTCCCGCCGGCGCTCGCCGCGGCGCTCGGGTAGCCGAGGCCCCCCGTGCGCGCCCTCGCGACGCGCGCGACGACGAGATCGCTTCGGGGCTCCCGCCGCCGCCCGCCCGCCGGTAAGGTTTCGCGACCGTGACCGCCCCCGCCCCGCTCCCGCTCCGCCATCTCCTCTCGCTCCGCGACGTGGACGCCGCGGAGTTTCGCGGACTGCTCTCCGACGCCGAGGTCCTCGCGGGACCGCGCGGTCGCGCGCCGCTCCTGTCCGGACGCCGGCTCGGGATGGTGTTCTTCCAGTCGTCGCTCCGCACGCGCGTCGCGTTCGAGGTCGCGAGCCTGGACCTCGGCGCGCACGCGGTGCACCTCCAGGTGGGGCAGGGCCTCTGGCGGCTCGAGTACCGGGACGGCGTGGTGATGGACGGCGACGCGGCCGAGCACGTGAAGGAGGGGATCCCCGTGCTCGGCACGATGCTCGACCTCCTGGGGGTCCGGAGCTTCGCGCGGCTCGAGGACGCCGCGGAGGACCGGCGCGATCCCGTGATCCGGAGCGTGGCCGCGGCCTCGCGCGTCCCCGTCCTGAGCCTCGAGTCGGCGATGGACCACCCGCACCAGGGCCTCGCGGACGCGTTGACGGTCCGACGCCGGTTCGGCGGCCGGAAGGTCCGGGTCGCGATCCGCTGGGCGCCGCACGTGAACCCGCTGCCCCTCGCGGTGCCGCACGCCGCGCTCCTCGCCTTCGCGACGGACGGCCACGAGGTCGTCGTCGAGCACCCGCCGGGCTACGAGCTCGACGAGGAGGTGCTCGCCGACGCCGAGCGCCGCGCGCGGGAGGCGGGCGGACGCGTCGAGACGACGACCACGCGCGGCGCCGGCCTTCGCGGCGCGCACGTGGTCTACGCGAAGTCGTGGGGCGCGCGCGGCCGCTACGGCGACCTCGACGCGGCGCGCCGGGACCTGGCGGCGCGGCGGGACTGGATCGTGGACGCGCGGGCCATGGCCGACACGGACGACGCGGTGTTCCTCCACTGCCTCCCCGTGCGTCGCGGCGTGGTCGTGACGGACGAGGTGCTCGACTCGAAGGCGAGCCTGGTGATCGCGGAGGCGGGGGCGCGTCTCGACGTGCAGAAGGCCACGCTCTGCCGCGCGCTCGGCGTGGAGGTGGGCTCGTGAGGGACGTCTCGCTGCTGAAGGAGGCCCTGCCGTTCCTGCGGCGCCACCGCCGCCGGAAGATGGTCGTGAAGCTCGGCGGCGAGATCGCCGCGAACCCGTCCGCGCTCCTCTCGTTCGCGCAGGAGGTCTCGCTCCTCGCCCACGTGAACATCCGGCTCGTCGTCGTGCACGGCGGCGGCCCGCAGGCGACGGAGCTGTCCCGGCGGCTCGGGCTCGAGCCGAAGCTCGTGCAGGGCCGCCGCATCACGGACGAGGCCACGCTGGACGTCGCGAAGATGGTGTTCGCCGGGAGCATCAACCTCGACCTGCTCTCGGCGCTGCGCGCGCAGGGCGTGCACGCGGTGGGCCTCTCGGGCGTGGACGGCGACATCCTCCATGCGACGCGCCGTCCCCCGACCGAGGTGCGGGACCCGAAGACCGGCGAGAGCCAGGTGGTGGACTTCGGCCACGTCGGCGACGTGACCCACGTGGACACCTCGCTCCTCTCGCTCCTCGTCGAGCACGACTACGTGCCCGTCGTCTCCTCGCTCGCGGGCGACGCCGAGGGGAACGTCCTGAACGTGAACGCCGACACGGTCGCGTCCGTGATCGCGAAGGACCTCGGCGCGGCGAAGCTCCTGAGCCTCACGGGCGTCCCCGGCCTGCTCCGGGACGCGAACGACCCGTCCAGCGTGATCTCGAGGCTCACGGTCTCGGAGGCGCGCCGGGCGCTCGCGTCGGGCAGCGTGGTCGGCGGGATGCGCCCGAAGGTCGAGACGATCGTGGACGCCGTGGCGGGCGGCGTCGAGGCCGGCCACATCCTGTCGGGCCTCGACGAGAACGCGCTCCTCCTCGAGCTCTTCACCGCGACCGGCGTGGGCACGCTGATCGAGCCCGACCCCGACGGGACGATCGTGTGAGCGAGGGCGTCGTGGACCTCCTCCAGAGCCTCGTTCGCATCCCCTCGGTGTCGGGCGAGGAGGTCGCGTGCCGGGACCTCCTCCTCGCGTGGCTTCGCGCGCGCGGCGTGCCCGCCGAGGCGTCCGGCCGGAACGTGCTCGCCCGCCTCGAGGGCGGCCTCGGCCCGGGCGAGGGCCTCCTCCTCTGCTCGCACACGGACGTCGTCCCCGTCGGGCCCGGCTGGACGCGCGATCCGTGGGACGGCGCGTTCGAGGACGGACGCGTCTTCGGGCGCGGCGCGAACGACGCGAAGGCGAGCGTCGCCGCGATGGCCTTTGCCGTGGCGGAGCTGGACCCGGCGCGGCTCGCGGGGCGGCTGGTCCTCGCGCTCGTCTGCGACGAGGAGACGGGCGGGGAGGGGCTCGAGGCGCTCGCGCCGTCGCTGCCCGCCTTCTCCGCCGCCGTGATCGGCGAGCCCACCGGGCTCGACGTGTGCCCCGGTCAGCGCGGGCTGCTCCGCGCGCGGCTCGTCGCGCGCGGCCGCGCGTGCCACGCGTCGCGGCCGTGGGAGGGCGAGAACGCGATCGAGAAGGCCGCGCGGGACGTCGTCCGCCTCACCGAGATCGACCTCGGCGAGGCCGACCCGCTCCTCGGCCCGGCGACGCTGGTCTCCACGGTGATCCACGGCGGCACGCGGGCGAACGTCGTCCCCGGCGAGTGCGTCGTGGACCTCGACGGGCGCACCACGCCCGGCTGCGGAAACGACGAGATGCTCGCGCGCATCCGCTCCGTGGCGGCGTCGGACGTGGAGGTGAAGAGCCGTCGGTTCGAGCCCGTCCGCACCCGGGACGACGCGCGGATCCTCGAGGTGGCCCGGGGGGCGAGCCCCACCGGGCGCGTCCGCGGCTTCGGCGGGGTCTCCGACCTCTACCACGTGCGTCACGTGCCCGGCGTCGTGATGGGCCCGGGGACGAGCGACCAGAGCCACGCGCCCGACGAGTCCGTCGCCGTGGAGCAGGTGCGGCTCGCGGCGCGCGCGTACCGCGAGATCGTCGAGGCGTGGCTCGGCGCCGGCGGCGCGGGGGAGGACGCGCGATGAGCGGGAAGCGGAGGCGGGCGGACGGCGGCGGCCTCGCCCGCGGACGGCTCGCGAAGTCGGTGCATCCCGCGCTCGACCGGGTGAACCGGTCGTTCGACGTGGACCGTCGGCTCTGGGCCGAGGACGTCGCGGGCTCCCGCGCGCACGTGTCGATGCTCGGGCGCGCCGGGATCCTGGAGGCCGGCGCGGTCCGCCGGATCCTCGACGGCCTCGACGCCGTCGCGGCGGAGCTCTCGTCGGGTCGGTTCGTCGCGCGTCCGGAGGACGAGGACGTCCACATGGCCGTCGAGCGGCGGCTCACGGAGCTCGTGGGCGAGGACGGGAAGCGCCTCCACACCGCGCGCAGCCGGAACGACCAGGTGGCCACCGACCTCCTGCTCCACCTCCGCGCCGTGTCGGAGCGCCTGGCCGAGCGGACCCGCGCGCTCGAACGCGCGCTCGTGACCCTGGCGGAGCGGGACGGCGCAGCGATCCTCCCCTTCTACACGCACCTGCAACGCGCCCAGCCCGTGCTGCTCGGACACGTGCTCCTCGCGTACGTCGAGATGCTCGACAGGGACCGCGCGGGGCTCGCCGTCCCCCTGCTGGAGTGCCCGCTCGGCAGCGGCGCCGGCGCCGGCGTCGCGTACCCGGTGGACCGGAAGGACACCGCGCGTGCGCTGGGCTTCGCGCGGCCGTCGCCGAACAGCCTCGCGTCCGTGTCCGGGCGCCAGGAGGCGACGGCGTTCGCCGGGGCGATGGCGCGCCTCGCCACGACGCTCTCTCGGTTCGGCGCGGAGCTCGTGCTGTGGACCAGCGCGGAGTTCGGGTTCGCGCGCCTCGGCGACGCGGTCTCGACCGGCTCGAGCATCATGCCGCAGAAGCGGAACCCGGACGGCGCGGAGCTGCTCCGCGCGCAGGCCATCCGGGTGCAGCAGGCGGAGGCGGCGCTCCTCGAGCTCGTGCGCGGCCTCCCCCTCGGCTACGCGAAGGACCTCCAGGAGGACAAGGTCCACCTGTTCCAGGCCGAGGACGCGCTGGAGGCGATGCTCGACGTGGCGTCGGCGATGGCCGAGGACGTGACGTTCGACGTGGGGCGCATGCGGGCCGCGGTCCTCGACCCGCGGGGGCACCTCCTCGCGACGGAGGCGGCGGACTGGCTGGTCCGTCAGGGGGTCCCGTTCCGCGAGGCGCACGCCGCCGTGGCGCGTCTCGTGGGGGAGGCGGAACGCCGCGGGGTCGGGCTCGCGGACCTCCCGGACGACGTGCTGTGCGCGGTCCACCCGAGGCTCTCTCCCGACGTGCGGCGCGCGCTCACGCCGGAGGCCGCCGTCGCCGCACGCCGCGCCGTCGGGGGCACGGCGCCGGCGAACGTGCGCCGCGAGACGCGGCGTTGGCGGTCGCGCCTCGGCGGGGCGGGGAGGAACGACCGCACGACGTGACCGGGCGGGGGGCTCGCGCGATGGGGAGGCAGCCCCTGCCTCTCCGGAGCCTCCATGCGCCGTCTTCGCCTCCTCGCGCGGTGTTTCGCGCGGTGTCTCGCGCCGATCCCCCTCCTGGCGCTGGCCACGCTCGTCGCGTGCGGGCCGCCGGGCGCGACGGGGGTCCCTTCGGGATCGTTCCAGGTCACGAGTACCGGGCTCGGGCCGTGCCGTTCGGGCCAGCGGGTCCGCTGGCCCCTCCGGATCTCGGGCGGCGCGGGCGGACCGTACCTCGTGCGGCGGATCGCGGGCGCGCTCCCGCCCGGCCTCTCCCTCGCGCGCGACCCGCCCGCGATCGAGGGCACGCTCCTCTTGGACGGCCTCTACCAGTTCACGCTGGAGGTGCTCGACCTGGGCGCCCACCCGTTCCTGTCGTGCGTCGCGACGTGGCGCGTCGCCGTCGAGCCGGGCGACGTGGCGATCGTCGGCGCGACGAGGAACGGCGCCTCCGCCCTCGCCTGGCCCTCCGACGACGCGCCCGTGGGCGCGCTCCCGGTCCTCGATCCCGTGGTGTACGACGAGTGGACCGTCGTCTCCGTCGTGGTCGCGGGCGGGGAACCGCCGTACCGGCTGGCCGTCGTTTCCGGCGACGCGTCGGGCGACGGGGGTGCCTTGCCGCTGGGCGTCGCGATCCCCGCCGGCTCGACCGCCCTCGTCGGCGCGCCGGTCGAGGTCGGGCCGGGGGGCGGCGCGTTCACGTTCACGCTGGAGGCGACCGACGCCCGCGGACGGTCGGGGCGGCTCACCGTCCGGTGGACGGTGGACACGCCGCCCGTCTCGTTCGTGACGGCCGCGCTGCCGGACGGCGTCGCAGGCGCGCCGTACGAGGCGGACATCGTCGTGCAGGGCGGCGTGCCGCCGTTTTGGCGGGAGCTCGTTCGCGCGGCGCCCGCGGACGACTACACGGTCGCGCGCGCGCCGATGACGGCCGACGTCGTGTACGAGCCGGGCGGACCGCCGCTCGTCGATCCGCCGGACGCGCTCACGCGGATCGACGCGTCCGTGTACCCGCCCGAGGACCTCGCCGGGCCCGACTACCGGACGGCCGCGCCGGGCGCCCCGCCCGAAGGGCTCCGGCTCGTCGAGACGACCGGACGGTGGCACGGCGTCCCACGGCGTCGCGGGACCTTTCGCGTGCACGCGCACGTGAGGAGCACCGTGCTGCCGGACGCGTACGGCCAGCACGCGTGGCGCACCTTCGACCTGTCGTTCGCGCCCGCCGCCCTCCTGGCGCTCGACCCGGGCCTCACGACCGAGGGGACGCTCTCCTCCGCGCCCCCGTACGCGCACCTGCCCGCCGCGGAGCGCACGGTGCCCTACGACCCCGACGGCGGGACGCCGGGGCTGTCGCTTCGCGCGACGGGAGGCGTCGGGAAGGACGGCTGGACGGACGCGCCGCACGAGTCCGAGGCCCTGCGCCTCTCGGGCGGGGGGGAGGGCGGGGAGACCGACGGGGGGTACACGTGGTCCGTGGACCTCGATCCCGACCACGACGGCGGGCGCGACCCCGTGCCCGCGATGGAACTCGACGCGGAGCGCGGGCTGTGGCGCGCGACCGATCCCGACGCGCTCGTGCCGCAGCAGCCGCAGGAGATCCGCTTCACGGCCCGGGACGAGGCGTTGCCCCTCGCGGCGCGCCAGGTGGCCGGCGCCACCGTCCTCTTCGAGGTGGGACCCGACGTCGTGATCGTGACCGAGTCCACGACCTCGTCTTCGGCCACGGGCGCCGACACGCTGGGGCTCGACGACGCCGCCACCTCGATCCGCGTTCTCGAGCCGTTCTCGAGCGGCGCGGTCCTCCGCGATCCGTCGGACGCGCAGGACCTCGCCGCGACCCACGAGGTGCCGGCCCCCGCGGGCGAGGGCGTGGACCTCGCGACGCTCCTCTCCGGCATCGACTGCCTGCGCGTCTCCGTGAACCCGAACGGGTGGTGGGACGACGTCACCGGCCTCGACCCGCGCGCGGCGCGCCCGCTCCAGCACGGCGACCGGAACGCGTACGTCCCGTACGTGGGCACGGGGTACGTCGGGGCGACCGTCACCACGTCCACCCTCGGCGCGTGCCAGCCCGACGCGACGGCCGTCGAGCTGCCCGCGTGCACGAGCCCGGACGTCGTGGACGACCCCGCGACCGGCACGTACGCGTCGGGCGGCCGCCTCTTCGTGTTCGACGCGGCGGAGCGGTTCGGCGTGTTCGTGATCCGACGGGACGGGCGGATCGACGTGCCCATCGCGTTCGAGAAGACGACCTGGGTGCGCTTCGGCGACTCCTGGAGCCAGCCCTGGTCGTCCGAGGGCACGCACAGCCTCGTGAACCTCCCGGAGATGGCGGTGAGCCCCGACGGGCGCTTCGCCGCGATGAAGCTCGCGCAGACGTACGACCGCCTGGAGAACGTCGAGACCACGCCGATCGTGCTCTTCACCCTCACCGGGGAGCGGCCCGCCGCGTGGGGCGGGCGGGAATGGCACGTCGTGGACGTCGGGTCCGACGGGAGCGACGCGGAGGGACGCGTCGCGTTCGCTTCGAGCCTCGCGCTGACCGACCGTTTCGCCTACGTCCTCGCGGCGGGCGGCGACGTGGCCTCGTGGTCGTGGAAGGAGCACCACGTCTACAGGATCGAGATCCTCTCGTCGGGGAGCGCGGGCGCGCTCCTCGAGCCGGACGCGTACGAGGGCTGGACGAACGCGCCGGGCCGGGCGCTTCAGACGCCCTTCGAGCGCTACGTCGAGCCCTTCACGGAGGGTCCGAACCGCCCCGGTCGCTCGATGGTCGGCCGCGGCGGCTACGACGCGACGGAGACCTCGCTCGCCTCGCATCCGTTCCGGGTGAGCGCCGACGGGCGCTCGATCGCGATCCTCGCCGCGCCCGCGCCGAGCGGAACGGAGGGGCCCGACGTCCGCAGGTACCGCGCGTGGGTCGATCAGGACGGCACGCTCTACCCGGCGAGCGGGACGCCCCGACGCGTGCCGCGCGGGGGCGGGCGCGGGTACGCGCTCCGGGACGGTCCCGAAATCTTCCCCCGGCTCGACGCGGGATCCCGGAGCGGTCCGACGCCGTCGCTCGAGATCTCGGACGACGGGCTCTCCCTCGCGCTCGTCGTGAGCCGGGCCGCGCGCCTCGATGGCGACGGCGGCGGGGCGGACGCCGGGCCGCTCGCGCGCGACGACGTGGTCCTCCTTCGCGCCGCCGACGGCGCATCGTGGTCGTCGGGTGTCGTCGAGGCGCAGGTCACCGGCTCGGAGTCGGGCGCGGCGCCGGTGTTCTCCGGCCCCACGGTCTGGCGCTTCGGGGCGCTCGCGTTCGCCCGCGAGGGCGGGGGGCTGTTCTTCTGGGGCGGGTTCTCCGCGGCGGGGCCCGCGGCGACCGAGCCCGACGCGATCGCGGGCCGTCACCGCGCGAAGTCCTACGTGGGCACCCTCTACGCGTACGACCCGGGGCGCGGGCAGGTCGTGTCGATCCTCGACGCACGGGACGGCGGCGCGTCCGAAGGGGCCGGCGCGGTCCACGACGCCGCGCACCCCGTCCTCGGCCCGACCGCGGCGTGGAGCGCCGCGGGCGGCGTCGTGAAGCCGGTCGGGGGCTTCGTCTCCCCGAACGGCTGCTTCCTCTACCTCGTGAACGCGGGCGCGCTCTCGGAGGAGGACCCGTCGGACCACGCCCTGCTCGGCGTCCCCGTCCGGAGCCTCGACGGCTCGCGTTCGATCGGCGGGCACCCGGACGGAAGGGCGTTCCGGGTGGCCGGCATGCCGGGGCGCCGCGGGTTCTTGCCACGGTACGGCGACGGGCCGTGGTCGTACGTCGGGATCGGGAGCGCGCGGTACGACGCGACCTCGCCCGCGTACTACGGCCAGCACGCGCCCGGTGGCGCGACGGGCGCGGGGCTTCAGGTGCTCGGCGCCGGTACGGGCCGGGTGTTCTTCGTGACCCACGAGCAGCGACAGGGGCCGCTCTCCGTCGGGGACGCCGACGAGCCGTACGAGGCGGGGGGTCCCGTGCGCGACACGGCGTACGGCGACGCGGGCCACGTGAACGGACACGTCGCCGTCTTCGACGCCGACCTCGGCGGACCGGTGTCGCTCCTCACGGTCCCGGGCCTGGGCCCGGCGTCGAGCGCCGCGAGTCGGCCGGTCGTCTACGTCGAGGTCGCGCCGGGCGGCGGCGCGGTGGCGTTCGTCTACGGAGACGGCGGCACGGTCGCGTACTACCGCGAGAAGGTCGCGATCGTCACGGGGATCGACCTCGACCCCGCGACCGGCGAGCTTAGGGGCGAGCCGACGTTTCGCGCGCTCACCGGCGAGCGGGGACGCGCGGGGCCGGAGATGGGCTTCGACTCGACCGGCGCCCGTCTCTACTTCTCGTTCGGGCCCGCCGCGGACGAGAACGAGCAGCAGCTCGTCCGGGTGCGGGTCGGCGCCGCCGCCGCCGAGGGGGGGCCCACGTCCTATGCGTTCCCCGAGCGTCGCTACGGCGTCCTCTTCGCGGGCCGGTAGGCGCCGAGCGGGACGGACGGGCGCGCGTCCGGCGCCGCGCGTCCGGGACCGGGCTCCGGGCCGGGGGGGCGCCGGGGCGCGCGGGTGCGCGCTACGGCCGGCTCGCGCCGCCCTCCCCGGGCTCGGAGGCCGGCGTGGGGTCGTCGGGATACCCGGTGCCCGCCATGCCGACGAGCTCTCCACACGCGAGCAGGCCGTGGACGTCGCCGTCGGAGAGCGGGTCGGAGTCGAGCGAGAGGTAGACGACGAGGACGCCCCGGGTCTCCCCCCCCTCGCGGAGGGGGAAGGCGAAGATGTCGATGATGCCCAGCGTGCGCTGGAAGAAGGCCTCGACCTCCTGGCGGCCCTCGAGGTCGAGCGCGCTGATCATGCCGTCCCGCGCGAAGGTCTCCTTCACGAGCCGGGCCTCGATGGTCTCCCTCCGGGCGCGGTCGAGGGGGTCCATCTGCTCGATCTCGCGCACGGGAGCGGCCGTGACGACGGGCCAGCCGCTCACGTCCCCGTGGATCGAGCACGCGACGGCCCCGAGGTTGTTCGCGATGGCCGTGCACAGACGCTGCATCACGGCGGCCCGGTCCAGCGCCGGCGCCCGCGCGGCGAGGCGGAAGAGGACCTGGTGCAGCGGCGTGTCCTTCTTGACCAAGAGATCGGCCTCCCGCGCCGGCTCCTCCGGGAAGGAGCATAGCGCAACCGCGCCCGCGGCGCTCTCCCGGGACGGCCGAGACCGAGGTCCGGTCGCCGGGTCCCCGCCCCCGCCGGCGGACGGCGCTCGCGGGCGTCCGCCCGTGGCGGCGATAGCATCGTGCGGGCCCGACGATCCGCCCGTTCGGGGATTCGCGGGGTCGGGAGGCGGTTCGTGCTGCGTGACGTGATCCGCGCTCGCATGCTGGAGGCGATGAAGGCGGGCGAGCCGCTCGTGAAGAACGTGTTGAAGGTCGCCCTCGGCGAAATCCAGGCCACGGCCGTGCGGGAGGGCCGGGAGCTGACGGACGAGGAGTCCCAGCAGATCGTTCGAAAGCTCGTGAAGTCGAACGAGGAGTCCCGGGCCGCGACCACCGACGCCGCGCGACGCGACGTCCTCGCGCGGGAGAACGAGACGCTCGCGACGCTCCTGCCCGCCACGCTCGACGAGGACGCCACGGCGGACGCGCTCGCGCCGGTGGTGGAGCAGGTCCGCGCGGCGGGAAGCGACGGACAGGCCACGGGGGTCGCGATGAAGCACCTGAGGTCGGTCGGCGCCGCCGTGGACGGCCGCACCGTCGCCGCGGCTGTGCGACGCCTGAGGAGCTCGTGAACGACGCCGCGCCGGTCCTCGGGCTCGACGTCGGCGGCACGTTCGTGCGCGCGGGCGTGGTCGCGGGCACGCGCGTCGTGTTCGAGCACCGCGAGAAGGTGGATCTCTCGGGAACGCTCGAGGGCGGTCCGTCGCAGCGACCGCGCGACCTGGTCGTGTCGGTGCTCGCCGCCGCGATCCGCGCGGCGCTCTCCCGCGCGCCCGACGCACGGGCGGTCGGCGTGGCGGTGCCCGGCTTCATCGACCCGGCGACGGGCAAGCTCGCGCGCTCGCCCAACCTGCCCGGGCTCGAGGACGTGGACCTCGCCAAACCGCTGGCCGCGGAGGTGGGCCTCCCGGTGGTCGTCGAGAACGACGCGCTCGCCGCCGCCTGGGGCGAGTGGCAGCTCCACCCGAAGCGTCCCGACGACCTGCTCTACGTCGGGCTCGGCACGGGCGTCGGGGGGGGCGCGGTCCTCCGCCGCCGGCCGTGGCGCGGCGCCCACGGCGTCGCGATGGAGGTCGGTCACCTGATCGTCGAGCGCGGGGGGCGGCCGTGCGGCTGCGGCAACCGCGGCTGCCTCGAGCAGTACGCGTCGGCCACCGGGGTCTCGATCTCGTACCGGGTGGACACGGGCGAGAAGGTGGACGCCGAGGAGGCGTCCCTGCGCGCGTCGCGCGGCGACGAGGCGGCGCGCCGCGCGTTCGAACGCGCCGGCACGGCGCTCGGGACGGCCCTCGCGCACGTCGCGAAGATCCTCGACGTGGCGGACGTCGTCGTCGGCGGCGGGCTCTCGCTCTCGTTCGACGCGTTCGCGGGCGCGCTCCGGCGGCGCCTCGACGAGGACGTGCTGCCGGTCCAGCGCGGACGACTCTGCGTGGTGCCGTCGGCCGCGAAGGACCTCGCCGGGATGATCGGCGCCGCGGGCCTCGCCGCGGAAGCGCTGGAGGTACGCCATGCCCGTTGAGCTCGCCCGCCGCGAATCGGTCTGGCAGGCCCTGGTCGGGCACCAGAAGGACCTGGAGGCGACGGACCTCGTAGAGATGTTCGGGCAGGACCCGGAACGGGCGTCCCGACTCACGTACGAGGCGTGCGACCTCGTGGTGGACCTCTCCCGGAACCGGCTCGTCGCCCGCACGATCGACCTGCTCGTGCGCCTGGCCGAGACGTCGCGTTTCGAGGAGCGACGCGACGCGATGTTCGCCGGCGAGATCGTGAACGGGAGCGAACGGAGACCCGCGCTCCACACCGCGCTCCGGAACCGGAGCGACCGTCCGGTCCTCGTGGACGGGAAGGACGTGATGCCCGAGGTCCGTGCGGTGCTCGAGCGGATGGGGCGCCTTGCCGACGCGGTACGGGACGGCTCCTGGCGCGGCTTCACCGGCCGGCGGATCCACGACGTCGTGAACATCGGCATCGGCGGCTCGGATCTCGGTCCGCACATGGCCGCCGTCGCGCTCGACGGCTGGCGCGCGCCGGAGCTCGCCGGCCACTATGTCTCGAACCTGGACTCGGCGCACCTGGAGGGCGTGCTCCGGGGACTCGACCCCGAGACGACGCTCTTCGTCGTCGCCTCGAAGTCGTTCTCGACGGAGGAGACGATCACGAACGCCACGAGCGCACGCACGTGGCTCGTGGACGCGCTCGGGAACGAGGCCGCCGTGGCGCGCCACTTCGTCGCCGTGTCCACGAACCTCGACCGCGTGCGCCGGTTCGGCATCGACCCCGAGCACGCCTACGGCTTCTGGGACTGGGTCGGCGGCCGGTACTCGCTGTGGTCGGCGATCGGCCTGTCCGTCATGCTCCTCGTCGGGAAGGAGACGTTCGGGGCGCTGCTCGAGGGCGCGCACGCCATGGACGAGCACTTCCGCACGGCGCCCCTCGACCAAAACCTGCCCGTCCTCCTCGGGATGCTCTCGGTCTGGTACGTGAACTTCCTCGAGAAAGACACGCACGCGGTCCTCCCCTACGACTGGGCGCTCCGGCTCCTCCCCGACCACCTGCAGCAGCTCGAGATGGAGAGCACGGGGAAGCGCGTGAGGCAGGACGGCACGCTGGCCCCCGACGAGACGTGCCCCGTCGTCTGGGGCGGACCCGGCGACAACGGGCAGCACGCCTACTACCAGCGCCTGCACCAGGGGACGAGCTGGGTGCCGATCGATTTGGTCGTGTCCGCGG
Organism: uncultured Planctomycetota bacterium; assembly: GCA_963752285.1. GTDB lineage: Bacteria > Planctomycetota > PLA2 > PLA2 > JAEUHO01 > CAVVXN01. The sequence goes on along the minus strand of CAVVXN010000005.1, from coordinate 1,395,895 downwards.
AGAGCCAGGCGCCCCTCCCCGGCCACCAGGACGGCGTCCTCGCGAACGCGTTCGCGCAGGCGGAGGCGCTCATGCGGGGGCGGAGCGAGGCGGACGCGCGCCGCGCGCTCGAGTCCGACGGCGTTCCCGCCGACGAGGCGCGGCGCCTCGCGCCGCACAAGGCGATGCCGGGCAACCGGCCGAGCACCACGATCCTCTACCGTCGTCTGACCCCGCACGTGCTGGGCGCGCTCGTCGCGCTGTACGAGCACAAGGTGTTCACCATGGGCACGGTGTGGCAGGTGAACCCCTTCGACCAGTGGGGTGTGGAGCTCGGGAAACGGCTCGCGCGCGGCATCCGAGAGGACCTGGCGCGGGGCGTGGTGCCGGAGGGCCGCGACCCCGCCACCCGCGCGATGGTCGCGCGCGTCCTCGGCTGGCGGCGCGCGGGCGCCTGAGAGGCGCGGCCGCCCTCAGGCGGTGGGACCGCGACGGGCGAAGGCGTCGCGGCCGGGATAGGTCGCGCGCTCGCCGAGCTCCTCCTCGATGCGGAGCAGCTGGTTGTACTTCGCCACGCGCTCGGTCCGACACGGCGCGCCCGTCTTGATCTGGCCCGTCCGGAGCGCGACGGACACGTCGGCGATGGTCGTGTCCTCGGTCTCGCCCGATCGGTGGCTGACGACGACGCGCCATCCCGCGCGGTGCGCGAGCGTGGTCGCGGCGATGGCCTCCGACAGCGTTCCGATCTGGTTCAGCTTGCAGAGCAGCGCGTCGCACGCCCGCTCCTCGATCGCGCGTCGGATGCGCGGCACGCTCGTGACGAGCAGGTCGTCGCCCACGAGCTGGACGCGCCCGCCGAGACGGGTGTAGAGGTGGCGCCAGCCCTCCCAGTCGTCCTCGGCCATGCCGTCCTCGAGGCTCACGATCGGGAAGCGTTCGCACCAGTCCACCCACAGGTCCGCGAGGGCCTCGCTGGTGAGCTCCTTCCCCTCGATCGCGAGCACGTACCGTTTCCTGTCGGCGTCCCACAGCTCGGAGACGGCGGGGTCGAGCGCCAGGAGGACGTCCTCGCCCGGCCGATAGCCGGCGCGTTCGATCGCCGAGAGGATCGTCTCGATCGCCCTCACGTTGCCTCCGAGGGACGGCGCGAAGCCGCCCTCGTCGCCCACGGTCGTCGCGTAGCCGGCCTCGCCGAGCACCTTGCCGAGGGCGTGGTGGATCTCGGAGCCGGCCCGGAGCGCTTCCCGGAAGCTCGGGGCGCCGACCGGCACCACCATGAACTCCTGGAAGTCCGTGCTGCCCGCCGCGTGCTTCCCGCCGTTCAGGATGTTCATCATCGGCACGGGGAGCTCCGAGGCGTACACCCCGCCGACGTACCGGTAGAGGGGGAGGCCGCACGCGTCGGCGGCCGCCCGGGCGACGGCGAGGCTCGCGCCGAGGATCGCGTTCGCCCCGAGCCGCGACTTGTTCTCGGTCCCGTCGAGGTCCACGAGGGTCCGGTCCACGGCCGCCTGGTCGAGACCCTCCATGCCGAGCAGGACGGGCGCGATCTCGCGAAACACGTTCTGGACGGCGTTTCGCACGCCCATCCCCCCGTACCGCGCCCGGTCGCCGTCCCGGAGCTCGACCGCCTCGTGCACCCCCGTGCTCGCCCCGGAGGGGACCGCCGCGCGCCCCCGGGCGCCGTCCTCGAGCTCCGTCTCGACCTCCAGGGTGGGGTTCCCCCGGCTGTCCAGGATCTCGCGGGCCAGGATCGACGAGATGGCGGGCATCGGCTCCTCCTCGGGATGGCGCGGGCTATGGAACCCCGCCCGCGCGAAGGTGGCAAGGCGGGGGGCCGACCCGGGTCCGGAATGTCCCGGCTCGGGACCCACGTGCCCGGGAGCCGATGGTGGACACGGGGGCCGTCCCCCCACGGCGGTTCCATGGTATGCCGGTTGCTGGAGCTCACACGGCCGGCGCCCGCGAACCCGGGAGCCGGCCGACCGTGTCCAACCCTCAGGTCCCTCGCGCGTACCGGAGACGAGATGCAGCGCTTCCGTCCCTCCCTCCGCTGGCGCCGAGAGCTCGCGGCCTACCTCCTCGCCGCGGCGCTCGGGTTGCTGGTGCTCCTCCTCGTCACCTTCGGTGGCTCCGACGAGCGACAGACGGGTCCCACCGGTGCCCCGCCCCCCGCGGGGCCGACCGCACCCGTGCAACCCTGACGCAGGGGGTCGGGCCCCGCGCTCCTTCCGGCGCGATCCTCAGGCGGGCCGGTCCTCGGCGCCGACGCGCGACGCCGGGGGGGACCGGGTCAAGAAGCCCCGCCGCTCGAACTCCTCGAGGGCCTCCTCGACGGAGCGGAACACCCGGGTCGCGGTCTCGGTCACGAACGGGCTCGGGTTGCGCACCGGTTTCCAGACGACGTAGACCTCCTTGCCGTGCTCGAAGGCGTGGTGGAGCTCGCGCTCGACGCCGCTGCTGAGCCCCGGCATGCCGCCCTCGAGCTCCGGGATGTACGAGCAGATCATGTCGGACTGGTCGATCAGCATGAAGTCGCGCGCGTAGATCTGCCCGTCGATGTCGCGCGCGCAGTCGAGGGTCTGCTTCACCGACACCGGGAACGTCGTGACGGACCCGTCCTCGCCGACGAGGCGCCCCTCGATGAAGTCGTGGCCCTCCTTCATGGCCGCGAGCGCCCGCTCGAGCAGGAGCTTCTCGTCCACGTCCCCGGGGTCGAAGGAGATGAAGTGGCGCCCGAGGATCTCGCGAAACGCGTCGATCTCGGCGAGCACGTCGGGCATGTCCACGACGTGGCTCATGGGGAAGGAGGGGTAGACCCGGGGCGTGTCCGGCTCCGTGACGAGCTTCAGGCAGGTCTCGGACGTGCTCTGGTGACGACCCCGCGAGAGGACGTAGAAGGCGTGGTCGCAGCCGACGGCCCGGGCCAGGAGCTCGGTCGCCATGATCTCCTCCTCGCGCCAGACCATCGTGTCCTTGAGCGTCGCGTCGAGCGCGTGCTCCGACACGAGGCGCTGGTGCACGCACTCGGCGTTGTCCACGAGACAGATGAGGAGGTCCGGCTCGAACTGCTCGATCTGGTCGAAGTCGAAGGCGCGAAAGAGCCCGTGGCGCCAGCGGAACGTCGCGTGCGTGTTCACGATCACGTTCTCGCGGCCGGCGGACTCGCTCATGATGTCCTTGAACACGCTGCGCCGGAGGGCGTGGAGCCGGCTGAGGGGCAGGTCGAGGATGCGTCCCGGTCTCAAGTCGGTCGCCTCCGCGTACATGCGGTCGCCGACGTGGAAGAGGTCGATCGGCCGACCGGCGGCCGCGCCGCGGCGCGCCACCTCCTCGAGGTAGGTCTTCTTGTCGATGCCGACCTGCCCCGTCATGATCACGCGCATCTTCGAAGTCTCCGCCGACCGAAGGCATCCATACGGCAGAGGGGTACCTCTGCCAAGTCCACGCGCTCGGCCTCGCCACCATCGTCTCGGCGGGGCGTCCGGTCACGCGGCCCGCCGCGCGTCCGCTCAGGCGGGCCTCGCCTGGTACGCCGTGGGGTCGGGGACGCCCGCCTCCGCGAAGCCCCGGGCCCGGAGCCGACACGCGTCGCATCGGCCGCAGTGGAGCCAGCCCTCCTGTCCCTCGGCGCCGGCGACCGGGTCGTAGCACGAGAGCGTCTCGGCGAAGGGCACGCCGAGCTCGGTGCCGTGTCGCACGATCTCGGCCTTCGACCACGAGAGGAGCGGCGCGCGGATCTCGACGGGGCGTCCCTCGACGCCCCGGCGGGTTCCGAGGCGGGCCACCTCGCGGAACGCGTCGAGGTAGTCCGGGCGGCAGTCCGGGTAGCCGCTGTAGTCCACCGCATTCACGCCCACGACGATCGCGGTCGCGTCGCTCGCCTCGGCGGCCGCGAGCGCGAGCGCGAGGAGGACGGTGTTGCGGGCCGGGACGTACGTGACCGGGATCCCGTTCCCGATCTCGGCCTCGGCGCGGTCCTTCGGGACGGGCACCGGGGAGGTGAGCGCGCTCCCGCCGAAGCGGCCGAGGTCCACCCGGACCACGCGGTGCGACGCGGCTCCGAGACGCTCGGCCACGCGACGCGCGGCTTCGAGCTCCGCCGCGTGTCGTTGCCCGTAGTCCACCGAGAGCGCGTGGAGCACGTGGCCCTCGGCGAGGGCCACGGCCGCGGCGACCGCGGAATCCATGCCGCCCGAGAGCAGAGCGACGACGGGGCCGACGGGCTCGCTCTCGACGTGGTCCGTTCCCGCCATCGGGCTCAGTCTACGGCGCGGCGGGCGGCGGACCGCGGGGTCCGCTCGATTGCTCCCTCCTCCCCCGCGTGCCACCATGACGAGCGGAGGACGTCCCATGTCGCGCACGCCGGCCCGCCTCGCCCTGCTCTCCCTTCTGCTCTTCCTCGCCCCGGGCGTCACGACCGCGCGGGCGGGCGACGGGGGCGCGAAGGCCGACGACGGGCTCAACTTCGCCCAGCGCATGCTCCAGTCGATCCACCTCGGCGGCGGCATCCAGGCGAACCAGGTGACGATCTTCCCGCTCGTGTCGAACGCCGCGCCGGCACCGCTCGCGGTGAAGGCGGACACCCGCACGAAGCACCTCTCCTTCCGCGAGCCCGAGTTCCCCCGGCACCGCTACGACCTCGAGGTGATGAACGGGGAGGCCGAGCCCACCCTGCTCCTCGGCGGCACCGTCGTCGAGGGCGGCGAGCGCGACCGTCTCGTCCCGCGCGACGTGGTGCTCCCCCCCGGACAGACCATCGAGGTCCGGACCCTGCCGGCGGCCTCGACCGACGACATCCGCAAGCTCCCCACCCCGTTCGTGGTCTCGAACGTCCTCGCGCCGCCCTACCTCCAGGAGGACGCGCTCTTCGGCGCGCCGTCGAACCTCGTCCCGATCTTCGTCACGCACTTCCTGGAGTTCCGCAACACCGGGGACGAGCGCAAGTCGCTCGTGTCGATCAACCAGTCCGATCTCCTCGCGCAGTACTGCGTGATCTGCCAGCGGACGCTCGCTTCCTTCCCCGAGCCGAAGGAGCCCCAGCAGCAGGTGGTGGGGGGCGTTTCCGCGGTGCGCGGGCGCGTCCAGTCGCTCGTCATCTTCGGCGACAACGCGCTGCTCCGCGCCTGGTTCGAGCCGATGCTCAAGGGGCATGCGTTCGCGGCCGCGGCCATCGAGCTGCGTGCCAAGAAGGCCGGTATCCCCATCCCCGGCCAGGACGACCCCGACGCCACGCTCGCGACGGTCGGGGAGCAGGCGCAGCGGCTCCTCGAGCGCCTGATGCTCGCGCGGTACCGGTCCGACGACCTCGACGAGGGCGAGCTCGGGGAGGCCCTGCTGCTCAGGACGAGCGACGGGACGCGCGGCCGCGCGGTGGGCCTCGACGGGCGGCTGCTCCACCTCGTGGTGTTCCCGCACGACCCGTTCGAGGACGCCCTCTTCAGCCGAGCGCTCGAGCCGCCGACCGAGATCACGGCGAACCCGGAGCGCGAGGGCCTGAACGAGCTCGAGCGGCGCGGCGACTCCGGCCGGCGGCTGACCGAGGCCGAGAAGCGCCTCCTCGAGCGCCTCCGGAACCGCGCCGGCGGCGGCCTCAACGCGGGCGGTCGCTGACGCCGCCGCCGCGCGTCGAGGACCCCGGCGGCCACCCGTGTCCCTCGGCGTCCGCCTCCTGACGACGAACCCCGACCTTCGGCTCGGCCTCGTCGAGGCCTTCCGGGTCCGCGTGGAGGACGCGCCCGCGGCCCTCGACCGCGCGGTCCTCGAGGCGGCGCGGGCCGCGAAGGAGGAACCCCCGGGCGAGAGTCGGCGACGCGCGGTCCGCGACCTCCTCCGCCACGGGGGCTTCAAGCCCACCGGCCGCTCCAAGCCCGCGAGCGAGTACCTCGCCGGGGCCGCGATGGGGGACGTCTTCCCCCGCGTGAACGGCGTGGTGGACGCCGCGAACCTCGTCTCGCTCGCCTCGGGGATCCCGGTCTCGATCGTCGATCGGGAGCGCGCGCTCGGCGGAGGCGACGCGCTCGAGGTGCGCGAGGGCCATCCGGGCGAGGCGTACGTGTTCAACGCCGCGGGACACGTGATCGACGTCGAGGGACTCCTCGGCGTGGCGCGCCCCGGCGGCGCGCTCTTCGCGAACCCGGTGAAGGACGCGATGGAGACGAAGGTGGACGTGCGGACCACCGCCGTCGTGGCCTTCCTCTACGCGACGCGCGTCGTGTGGGACGGCGAGGACGTGCGTCGTCGCGGCGAGGCGCTCGCCCAGCTCCTCGTGGCGCACGCCGGGGCCGCCGACGCCCACGTCCACGTCTACGAGCGGGCGCCCGCCTGACGATCCTCCGAGACCCGTCACGTGCCCGGCCCGTCCCTGGCGCCGGCCGGCGAGCGGGCTACCGTGTCGGCATGTCGCTCGCGCGATGGAAGCCCGCGGCGCCCGTCTGGGTGCACGTCCTCGTCGCCGCGTCCCTCTGGACGGCGGTGGGGACGCTCCTCGGCGTCCTGGGCGTCACGTGGGCGCTCGGCGCCGCCGCGCCCGGCGCCGCGTGGATCCTCGCGGGCGCGCTCGCGGTCGGACTCGCGAAGGGACTCTTCGTGCTCCGTCGGACCGCGCAGAAGAACCTCGAGCGCATCCTCGAGCGCGGGGACGGGCGGTGTCTCGGCGGGTTCCTGTCGTGGCGGTCGTGGTTGCTGGTCGGGGTCATGATGGTCACCGGGCGGCTCCTGCGGGGGGGGCTCCTCCCGCGGCCGACCGTCGGTTTCGTGTACGCGGCCGTCGGGATGGCGCTCCTCGCGGGGTCGAGCGCGCTCTGGCGCGGGCTCGCCCGCGTGCGCGCGCGTCCGCGGACCGCCTGAGTCTCCCGCGCTCACTTCGGATTCCGCACGGCCTCGTCGAGCCACCGGCGCATCGCCTCCAGCGCGGGCGGCCGCACGCGGTGGTCCACGTCGTCGAGCATCGTGAGGTGCGTCTCGACGCCCGCCGCCTCGAGGCGCCGCGCGGCGTCCTCGGACCCGGCGGGATCGACGGTCTTGTCGCTCCGCCCGTGCACGAGCCAGGCGCGGACGTGGTTCTGGGCCTCCGCGTGGAGGCGCTCCTTCGTCCCGACCTCCTCGGGCAGGCCCCCCGCGTACGCGAGGTACGTCGCGACGAGGTCGGGGTGGAGCGCCGCCAGGATGTTCGCGCCGTACGCGCCCATGCTGTGCCCGAGCACGTGGAAGCGTTCGCCCTCCACGCGGTAGCGTTTCCGGGCGTCCGCGACCGCCGCGAGGATCGTGTCCACGTACATGGCGGTCGGGTCGAAGGGCCGGATCGCGTCCGGGTCCGCGTCCTCGGGCCGCGAGATCCAGCCGGGCCGGCCCGTCGCGCGGGCCGTCTGGAACGTCGGGTACGGCGCGCGCGGGACGACCCAGATCACGCCCTCCCGACCGAGCCGGTCCGCGAGCGTGCCGTGTCCCGTCTCCGAGGAGCCGGCGCCGTGGAGGATCACGACCAGCGGGTACGCGCGACCCGACTTCTCGTAGTCGGGAGGGAGCAGCGCGAGGTACGTGCCCAAGGTGACGATGCGCACCCAGTGCCGGACCGCCTCCTTCGGGCCCTCCGCCCCCGCGGACTCGGTCGTCCGCCGGAGCGCCGTCTGGAAGCGCGCGTCGGACTGGAGGGACGCGAGGTCCGGGTCCTCCTTCGCGTGCGCCGCGTCGTGCCACCCCGCATCGACCGCACGCTCGTACGCGGCGATCGCGAGCTCCGTCCTGCCGAGCAGCGCGTACGAGCACGCGAGGTCGTACCAGGTCGTCTCGTCCCTCGGGTCGGCCTCGAGCCAACGCCGCCACTGGTAGACCGCCTCGTCGTGGTCGCCGCGCTCGTACGCGGACACGCCGAGCTCGCGCCACGAGGGACCGAGCGGTGCGCGGGCGGCGGTCGGAGCGGGCTCATCGTCCGCGCGGAGGACCGAGCCGAGGAGCAGGACGGCGAGGCAGGCGAAGCCGATGCGGCGCGCGAGGCGGGACATGGACCCTCCGTTTCCCATCGACGGGCCGCCAATCGGCCCTCCCGGGCTGGCGAGAATCCGTGCCGCGGGTCGGTGCGAGGAGCGCGCGATGGACGACTGGTTCTACTACGACGTGGTGCACCGGCTCCACGCGTTCTGCAACCCGGTGTCCGACGAGGCGGTCGAGGAGCTCCTCTCGGTCCTCGCGCCCCGCGCCGGCGCGCGCGTCCTCGACATCGCGTGCGGCCACGCGGAGCTCCTCCTCCGCCTCGTGGAGCGCTTCGACGTCGCCGGGGTGGGCGTCGACGTCTCGCCCTACGCCCTGGGGCGGGCCGAGTCCGCGCGGGACGCGCGCTGTCCCGACCGCGACCTCGAGCTCGTGCTCGCGCGCGGCGAGTCGTACGTCGCGCCGCGCCCCTTCGACGTGGCGATCTGCATCGGCGCCTCGTGGATCTGGGACGGGTGGGCGGGCACGCTCGACGCGCTTTGCGCGCACGCGCGACCCGGAGGGCTCGTGGTGACGGGCGAGCCGTTCTGGATCGGGGAGCCACCGGCCCCGTACCTCGCCTCCGAGCGGCTCCGGTGCGACGAGTTCCCGTCCTTCGAGGGGTACGCGGACGGCGCGCGCGCGCGCGGCCTCACCCTCGTGTGGATGCGCCGCTCCACGTCGGCCGACTGGGACCGCTACGAGATGCTGCAGGCGGCGTCGATGGACCACTTCCTCCGCGAGCACGCGGATCACCCCGATGTCGACGCGGTCCGGAGGCGGGCGGAGCCGAGCCGACACGCCTATCTCCGCTGGGGGAAGGACTGCGTGGGCTTCGCGATCTGGGTGTTTCGAACGCCGGCTTGAGCGCGATCGAGGACGAACGCGGTCCGAGTTCGCGTCGACGATTCTCGACGCCGAGCCCCACGTGCCCCGAGGGGCACCGTTCTCGCTTGGGGGTAGCATCGGCATGTCGTCGGCGGGCGGAGCGCCCCCTCGCTTCGTCCCCCGGTCGGCTCGGGTAGGTGGGCCATCGGCTCCCGCGGGGGAACGAGACATGGGGGATCGGCTCGTCGGCTGGGTCTTCGCGTCCCGGAGCGAGGTCCGGGCCAAGAACGCGATGGCCGCCACGAGCCAGCCGCTCGCCACCGAGGCCGCGCTGCGCATCCTCGGGCAGGGCGGGTCGGCGGTGGACGCCGCGATCGCCGCCAACGCCACGCTGACCGTCGTGGAGCCCACGGGTTGCGGGCTCGGGGGCGACCTCTTCGCCCTCGTGTGGGACCCCGACCTCGGACGCCTCGTGGCCTTGAACGGCGCCGGCCGGTCGCCGCGGCGCCTCCGCCTCGAGCACTTGAGGTCCCTCGGTGAGCGGATTCCCGAGCGCGGGCCGCTCTCCGTCTCGACGCCCGGCTGCGTCGACGCCTGGTTCCTGCTCCACGAACGATACGGCCGGCTGCCGATGTCACGCGTGCTCGCGCCAGCGATCCAGCACGCGCGCGAGGGCTTCCCGGTCTCCGCGACGATCGCGGCGTCCTGGGAGCGCGGCGCCCGGGTCCTCGGCGACGCCGTGGGGTTTCGGGCGACGTTCCTTCCGCACGGGCGCGCGCCCGCGAAGGGCGACGTGTTCCGGAACGAGTCGTTGGCGCGCACGCTCGAGCGCCTGGCCGACGAGGGTCGCGACGCGTTCTACGCGGGCGCCGCGGCGGCCGCGATCGAGGCCGCGTGTCGCCGCGTGGGCGGGCTGCTCGACGTCGAGGACCTCGCGTCGCACCGCGGGGAGTGGGTGGAGCCGATCCGCGTGGGGTTCCGCGGCGCCGAGGTCCACGTTCCCCCTCCGAACGGCGCCGGGCTCGCCGCGCTGCAGATGCTGAACCTGCTCGAGCCGTTCGACCTCGAGGGGATGGGCTTCGGGTCCGGGGACCACCTGCACCACGTCGTCGAGGCGAAGAAGATCAGCTACGAGGACCGGGCACGCCACTACGCGGACCCGGCCCGGGTCGAGGTGCCGGTGGACCACCTCCTCTCGCGAAGGTACGCGGACGAGCGCCGCGGGCTCCTCGGCGCGGCGCGCGCCCTGACCGAGGTGTCGGCGGGCGATCCCCGCCTCGCCCAGGGGGACACGGTGAGCCTCGCCGTCGCGGACTCGCGCCGTCTCTTCGTTTCGCTCATGCAGAGCAACTACATGGGCTTCGGCTCCGGGGTGTCGATCCCCGAGCTGGGGTTCGGTCTCCAGAACCGAGGCTGTCTGTTCGCGCTCGAGGACGGGCACCCGAACGTGTACGAGCCGGGGAAGCGCCCCTTCCACACGCTGGTGCCGGCCTTCCTCACCCGCGACGGCCGTCCCCTCGCGGCGCTCGGCGTGATGGGGGGCGACATGCAGCCCCAGGGGCTCGTGCAGGTGCTCCTGAACCACCTCGTCTACGGCATGGACCTCCAGGAGGCGGGCGACGCCCCGCGCGCGTGCCACTCGGGCTCGTCGTCTCCCACCGGCGCCCGCATGCAGGGCGGCGGGACGCTCGCGCTCGAGTCGGGTTTCACCGCAGGGACGCGCGAGGACCTCCGGAGCCGCGGGCACCGCCTGAGCACGCAGTGGGGCGGCTTCGGCGGCTACCAGGCCGTCGGGTACGACCCCGAACGGGACGTCCTCGCCGGCGCCTCCGAGTCGCGTCTCGACGGGCAGGCCGCCGGCTTCTGACCGCCGGCGCGCCTCCTCGCCCGAACCGCCGCCGCGGCGACGGCGTTCTCACGCGCCCAGGCGGCGCTTCATCGCGCCGAGCGCGATCCGGAAGACGAGGGGCACGACGACGGCGAGGTAGAGCACGCTCCACGGCCAGGAGGACGGGAACCAGCCGAGGAACGCGCCTCGGACGAGGAGGGCCACGTGCGTCAGGGGCAGCGCCCACGCGATGCCCGCCGCCCACGGCGGCAGGACGTCGAGCGGGAAGAACGTGCCGCTGAACATGAACATCGGGAAGACCAGTACGAAGACGGGCAGGTTGAACGTGTCGATCGTCGGCGAGATCGCCGTGGTGATCAGGCCGAGGGACGCGAACAGCAGGCCGCCCGCGACCGCGACGAGCGGCACCAGCAGCGCGGTCGGCGACGCCGCGAGGCCGAGGGCCGACAGGACGCCGAGCATGATCGTGGCGGCGAGCACGCTCTTCGTCGCCCCCCAGAGCGCCTCGCCGACGATCACGTCCTCGACGAGGAGCGGGGTCGCGAGGAGGGCGTCGAACGTCTTCTGGTAGTACATGCGGACGAACGACGCGTAGGTGTTCTCGAAGTACGCCCAGAACATGATCGCGACCGCCACCACGCCCGGCGCCATGAAGCGCAGGTACCCGATCTCGCGGCCCTGGTAGTGGAGCTTCCCGATCAACGAGCCGAGCCCAAAGCCGAACGCGAGCACGTAGAGGAGCGGCTCGAGGAGCGGCGGCAGGAGGTTCGTCTTCCAGGTCGCGAGGTACACGTCGAGGTCGCGGCGCCACACCTTCCACGCGAGGCGCGAGACGTTCGCGAGGAGCCGCGTGCGCGCGGCGGGCGGCTCCTGGGGGGGGACGGACGCCCGGGCCACGAATCTCAGTCCTGGAGCGCGCGGCCGGCGCGGCGGAGGAAGACGTCTTCGAGCGTGGCGAGGCGGAGCCGGTGTTCCTGGTGGGGGAATCGGTCGTCTACGGCCTTCACCGCGTCCGTTCCCGCCGGGAGGTACACGTACAGGTGCCGGTCGTACGACTCGTGCTCCCAGCCCTGCTCCTCGACGAACCGGACGAGGGCCTCCTCGTGGTTCCAGACCTCGAGCACCTCCCGGCCCACCTCGCGCTCGACCAGTCGGGGCGGCTCCCCCTCGAGGAGGACCCGGCCGCGGTCCATGAGGATCACGCGGTCGCAGAGCTTCTCCGCCTCCTCCATGTAGTGGGTGGTGAGCAGGATCGCCGTGCCCTCCGCCTTGAGCGCCTCCACGCGGTTCCAGATGAGGTGGCGGGCCTGCGGGTCGAGCCCGGTGGTCGGCTCGTCGAGCACGAGGAGCCTCGGACGGTTCAGCAGCGCGCGGGCCAGGACCAGCCGCCGCTTCATGCCGCCCGACAGCTCCATGATGCGCGCGCGCCGCTTCTCTTCGAGCTGGAGCAGGCGGAGCAGCTCCGTCGTCCGCGCCTTCGCCTCGGCCGGCGGGATGTCGAAGTATCGCGCGTACACGAGCAGGTTTCGCTCGACGCCGAGGTCGGTGTCGAGGTTGTCCTCCTGCGGGCAGACGCCGATCTGGCGCTTCACCTCGCGGGGGTGCTCCGCCACGTCGAGGCCGAAGACACGGATCGTGCCCTCGCCGACCGGCGTGAAGCACGAGACCATGCGCACCGTCGTCGTCTTGCCCGCGCCGTTCGGTCCGAGGAAGCCGACGCATTCCCCGAGCCCGACGTCGAAGTCGATCCCCTGGACGGCGGCCACGCCGTCGTAGCGCTTCGTCACGCCCCGCGCCTCGACCGCGAGGCCACCGGGGCGCTCGTCCTCCACCATGCGGGAAAGGTAGCCGCGGCCGAGCGGCCGCGCGCCCGCGGGCTCGCCCGGATACGATCCTTCCTCCCCGCGGGAGGTCACGACGATGGGCGGCGCGCACAGAGGGCCGGTCGGCACGGAGCAGGAGCTCCTCCTCCTGCGGCACGCGAAGTCGAGCCACGCGGGCGCGGGGGACGACTTCGACCGCCCGCTGGCCCGGCGGGGGCGCGAGGCCGCGCCCCGCCTCGGCGCCTGGATGGCGGCCCAGGGGATCCGCCCCGACCGCGTGGTCGCCTCGCCGGCCCGACGGGCCCGGGAGACCGCCGACCTCGTCCTCGCCGCGCTCGGGCCGGACGGCCCGGAGGTCCGGCTCGACGACCGCGTCTACGAGGCCTCCCTCTCGGATCTCGTGGAGGTGCTCCGCGACCAGCCCCGGACCGCGCACCGCGTGCTGTTGGTGGGCCACAACCCGGGGCTCGACGACTTGCTCCTCTGGCTCTCCCGGGACGACCCGCTCCGGACGGACGACGGGAAGCTCATCACCACCTGTGCGCTCGCGCGGCTCCGGGTCCCTGTCGGGTGGCCCGACCTCGCGCCGGGCGCCGGTGGTCTCGTCCTCCTCGTTCGCCCGCGCGACCTGGAGACGACGTGAATCGCGCCGTGCGCGCGACGCGGACCCGACCGGGGCGACCGCGCCCCCGGACCGTCCCGGGTCGAAGGTCCGAGGCCCGGCCCGCTCCCGGCGCGGGGGCCCGGGAGGGGAAGCGCACGGTCCCCGCCCGGGCGCGTGCGCGCGCGCACGTCTTCGGCCCGCCGACCCCGAAGTACGCCCCCTCGCACGGGACCGTCGTTTGCGGCTTCATGAGGGCGATGCGTCCCGCCGCGACCGCCCTCCTCCTCTTCCTCCTCGGGTGCGGTGGCGGGGGCGGCGGCGGAGGGGGCTCGACCGACACGAGCTTTTACCTGGTCTCGAGCCAGCCGGCGGCCGGCAGCCAGAACGTCCCGGTGGACAGCACCGTCTCGGTCGTCCTGAGCGAGGCGATCGACCCCGCGACGGTCAAGACGGACGCGCTCGCGGTGGGGAGCCTCGACGCCGGCGCGGTGCCGGGCACGACGGTCCTCGTAGACGACGGCGTGGGGACGACGCTCCTCTGGACCCCCGGCGCGACGATGGCGCCGATCGCGTCGCACCAGTGCCAGATCTCGGGGAAGCTCCGCTCGGTCGCGGGGCACGCCCTCTCCGGGACACGCGACTTCATCTTCCGGACCGGCAACAGCGGCATGCCGGTCAACCTACCTCCGGCCTCGTCGCTCCGCTCCACGATCGGGCACTTGAACGTCGGCCGGCGGTCGCACACCGCCACGCTGCTCCTCGACGGCCGGGTCCTGCTCGCCGGCGGCTTCACGCAGGCGACCGCGATCACGGACACCGCCGAGACGTACCTCTCCGAGACGTTCACGCTCGTCGGCGACACCATGAAGCAGGAGCGGGCCGGCCACACGGCGACCCTCCTCGACGACGGCACGGTGCTGCTGGCGGGCGGGGAGTACGAGGTGTCCGTCGGACAGCTCGCGACCACGGACCGGGCCGAGCTCTTCCTGCCCCAGTCCTCGACCTTCGTGGAGGTCGGGCCGATGGGGACGGAGCGCATAGACCACGCCGCGATCAAGCTCGACGACGGCCGCGTGCTGATCACCGGCGGGTCCCGGATCGAGGCGGGGCACGTGATCGACCTCGACAGCGCCGAGATCTACGATCCCCAGACCCAGACCTTCTCGCCGGTGCTCGCGCCGATGGTGCACACGCGCGCCGCGCACGTGATGGAGCGTCTCGCGAGCGGGAAGATCGTTCTGGTCGGGGGAAGCGACCTCGACCAGCGGCCCGAGTGGTTCGACCAGACGACGGAGACGTTCTGGCCGCTCGCCCCGCCCGCCGCGGCGCAGGCCCGCTTCGGCGCCATGTCGGCGACCTTCGCGAGCGGCTCGATGTGCGTCGCGGGCGGCGACAGCCTCGGGACGGTCCTGCACGTCGATGCCACGTCCGCGGTGGTCGTGAACTCGGGGAGCGGGCTCGACCGCCCGCGCGCGTACGGCACGGCGACCGCGATCGGGGGCGGCGAGGTCCTCGTGGTCGGCGGCGTGGACTTCACGCAGGGCCTCACGCTCCACACCGCGGACCTCGTCGTGGAGGGCGGGATCGCCGGGAGCCGCACGTACGGGACGGAACTGCTCTTCCCCGTGCCCATGGCGCTCCACACCGCCACGCGCCTGCCCGACGGGGCGGTTCTGTTCTGCGGGGGCCTGAACGAGACTTACGGCGCCCCCGAGCACGACGAGGCGTTCCTCTTCACGCCTCCCTGACGTCTCGGCTTCTCCCGTGCCCCTCCGCAGAGGCCCGGGCGTCGGCGCTCCCGGCGAGCGTGCGCGCATTCCTCAGCGCGATCGCGAGGAGGTCCGCGAGGAACCCGAGGCGGCGGAAGTTGTCCACGGGCAGGCGCTGCCGGCCGAACGTGGCGAGCACGCCGAGGAGGCGGCCGTCCACGACGAGGGGATGGCCCGCGAAGCACTTGAGGTCGTTGTCGCGCGCCCAGTCCTTGTGCGCGACCCGCGGGTCCTGGAGGACAGCGTTCGTCCAGTGGGCCTCGCGCCGGGCGGCGATCTCGCCGATCTTCTTCTGGCCCAGGGGGACCCTTCCGTACTCGCCGTCGAGGCGTTCGGAGAGTCCGGCGCTCGCCGCGAGGTGGAGGCACGACCCGTGGTCCTCGCACGCGGCCGCCTCCGCGCACCGTGCGCAGTCGGCGCCGGGCCGCACCACCCAGACGCGCGCGAGGGCCGCGCCGAAGTCCTGGGTCAGGCCCTCGACGACCCGTCGGAGGAGGGCGTCCTCGTGGAGCGCGCCGGCCACGTCGAGCGCCAGCTGGTCCAGCGGCGCGCGGGGCAAAGCGGTCTCATCGGGGTGGGGGATGACGGACATGAGCCGACCTCGCCCCGCCAGCGTACCGCCAACGCCCCGGACGTCGAGGCCGGCGGCCGCCGCGCGACGCGGTGGCGCGGCGCCCGGCGGTCAGCCGTTCAGGATGTGGATGGCTTGCTTGTGGACGGCCTCCGCCGCCTCCATCATCGACTCCGGCCACGTGGGGTGGGCGTGGACCGTCAGGGCGATGTCCTCCGCCGTGGCGCCCATCTCGATCGCCAGGGCCGCCTCGGCGATCAGGTCCGACGCCTGGTAGCTCACGGCCGAGACCCCGAGCACGACGTCCGTCTTCGCGTCGGCGACGATCTTCACGAAGCCCTCGGGCGCCGAGATCGAGAGCGCGCGGCCGAGCGCGCTCATCGGGAACTTCCCGACGCGGATGTCGAGGCCCCGGGCGCGCGCCTCGTGCTCCTGGAGGCCGACCGTCGCGATCTCGGGGTGGGTGTACACGGCGGCGGGCATGGCCCGGACGTCGTACGCGGTGGGCCGGCCGGCCGCGTGCTCGGCGGCGACGAGTCCCTCCTTGCTCGCCTTGTGGGCGAGCCACGGGAGGCCCGTCACGTCGCCGATCGCGTAGATGTGCGGCACGTTCGAGCGGCGGTGCGCGTCCACGGGGATGTGCCCGTGGCCGTCCACCTCGACGCCCGCCTTCTCCAGGGCCACACGGTCGGTGTTCGGCTTGAACCCCACCGCCACGAGGATCACCTCGGAGGGGATCTCGAGGATCTTGCCGTCCTTCGTCTTCGCCGTCAGCACCTGGCGGCCGTCCTTCTCGATCACGCCGGTGGCCGACGTCGAGAGGTGGACCGTGGCCTTCTCCTTCTTCATCTCCCGCTCGAGCACCTTCACCAGGTCGGGGTCCGTGCCGGGGAGCAGCGAGTCGGTGAGCTCGACGACCGTCAGCTTCGAGCCGAAGCGCTGGAACACGCCGCCCAGCTCGAGCCCGATCACGCCGCCGCCCACCACCGTGAAGGTCTCGGGCACCCAGTCGATGTCGAGCGCCTCCCGGTACGTCATGACGCGCTTGCCGACGGGCAGGAAGGGCAGCGTCGCCGCGCGGGCGCCCACCGCCACGATCGCCTTCTCGAAGCGGATCTCCCGCGTCTCGCCTCCCGACGCCCGGACCTCGAGCGTGTGCGGCGACGTGAAATCGGCGTGGCCGTGCACCACGGTGGCGCCGTTCTTGTCGAGCAGGAACCCGACGCCCGTCGTCAGCCGCTTCACGATGCCCGACTTCCAGGCCTGGAGCTTCTTCCCGTCGAGCTTCGGCTCGCCCACCATGAGGCCCATCACATCGCCGTGACGGATCCGCTCGGCGAGGCCCGACGCGTAGATGAGGCTCTTCGAGGGGATGCAGCCGACGTTCAGGCAGACCCCGCCGATCCGGTCTTCCTCGATCACGCACGTCTTGAGCCCCAGCTGCGCGGCGCGGATCGCGGCGACGTAGCCGCCCGGGCCCGAGCCGATCACCACGAGATCGAACGCGTCCTCGGCCATCGGGGCCTCCTTCGCGAGGCGGACGCCTCGCAGGTCTGTCTGCGCGCGGGTGGCGCGGTCATCCTCGTCCGGGCTCGTCCGGGAGGAGGGCCTTTTGCTGTTCCTCGAGCGTACGGGGCATCTTCGCGTAGACGTCCTCGAACAGGGTCGCGATCCCGACCGCCCCCGCGGCCTCGACCCGCTCGATCGCCTCCGAGATCCGGCGACCGGCCCGTTCGAGGACCTCCGCCTCCTTCGCGTCGTCCCAGAGCCCGCGGCCGACGCACCACGCGCGGTGGCGCAAGAGCGGGTCGCGTCCCTCCCACGCGAGGGTCTCGGCCTCGTCGCGGTACTTCGTGGGGTCGTCGCTCGAGGAGTGGCCGCCCATGCGGTACGTGAGGCACTCCACGAGCGACGGGCCCTCGCCTCGCCGCGCGCGGTCCACGGCGGCCCGCGTCGCGACCCAGCAGGCGAGGACGTCGTTCCCGTCCACGCGCACGCCCGGGAGGCCGTAGGCCTCGGCCTTCACCGCGAAGGTCACGCTCGCGGTCTGCCGGGAGGCGGGAACCGAGATCGCCCACTGGTTGTTCTGGCAGACGAAGACCACGGGCGCCTTCCACACGCCGGCGAAGTTGAGGCCGGCGTGGAAGTCGTTCTCCGAGGTCGCGCCGTCGCCGAGGTACGCGGCGACGACGATGTCGTCGCCGAGGATCTGCGCGGCGCGCGCCGCGCCGGTCGCGTGCGTGAGCTGCGTCGCGATGGGGGAGGAGAGAGACACGAAGTGCGCCGCGCGGTCCGAGTAGTGGCAGGGCATCTGCCGTCCGAAACAGGGGTCGGCCGCGTTGCCGAAGCACTGCCCGACGTACGTCTCCAGCGCCATGCCGCGCCAGAGCGCGATCGCGCCCTCGCGGAGCGCCGGGAACACCCAGTCCCGTTCCTCGAACGCCGCGCCGGTGCCCAGCGTCGAGCCCTCCTGGCCGCGCGCGGTGCCGTAGAAGCCGATGCGACCCTGACGCTGGAGGTTCAGCATCCGCTGGTCGAGTGCGCGCTGGACGTACATCGCTTCGAGGAGCCGCGCCGCGAGGCCCTCCGGAAGGTCGGGGACCGGCGCGACCTCGCGTCCGTCCTCCCCGACGAGCCGGTACAGCCCTTCGGGGCCGACCGCGAACGGGTCGGCGCCTCCCGCCGATGCTCGCGGGGGGGAGGGGTTCGCGGGGCGGCGCGCCTTCGCCAAGGGTCACGCGCCTTCCATGAGGAGCAGGCCCGGCGTCTCGAGGAAGCGGATCAGGTCGTTCAGGAAGCGGGCCGCGGTCGCGCCGTCCACGATCCGGTGGTCGAGGGTGATCGAGAGGTTCGTCATCTTCCGGACCACGATCTGGCCGTCGCGTACCACCGGCCGGTCCTTCACGCGGTATACGCCGAGGATCGCGACCTCCGGGTAGTTGAGGATCGGCGTCGCGAGGATGCCGCCGAGCGACCCCGCGCTCGTGATCGTGATCGTGCTGCCCTTCAGGTCCTCCCGCTCGATCTTGCGAGTTCGCGCGAGCGTCGTCAGGTTCTGGATCTCGGCCGCCAGGTCGAGGAGCGAGCGGCGGTCGGCGTGCTTCACGACGGGAACCATGAGGCCGGCGTCCGTGTCGGTCGCGAGACCCACGTGGACGTCCCGCTTCATCACGTACCCGCCGGCCTCGTCGTCCACGATCGCGTTCACGACGGGGTGCCGGCGGATCGCGGCGGCGAGCGCCTTGATCACGAACGGCAGGAAGGTCAGCTTGACGCCGCGGGCCTCCGCGAGCGGGCGCGCCTTCTCGCGGAGGGCGACGACCTCCGTCATGTCGCACTCGTCCACGTACGTGAAGTGCGGCGCCTGCTTCGCGCGGACCATCTGCTCGGCGATCTTGCCGCGGAGCCCGCGGAGCGGGACGTGCTCGTCCTCCCGGGGCGCGCCGACGGTCGGCGCGGGGGGACGGGGGGGCAGGGCCGCGGCCTCGGGCGCGGCCCCCTCTCGCGCGGCGGGCGCGCGCGAGGGGGCGGGCTCCGGGCTCGCGCCCTCCTTCGCGTAGCGCTCGACGTCCTCGCGCGTCACCCGACCGTTCGGTCCCGTGGCCGGCACCTCGTCCAGGTCCACGCCGAGCTCGCGCGCAAGCCGTCGCGTGGCGGGCGCGGCCAGCGTCTGCGTGCGGCGCGCCGCGGGCGGGCGCCGTACGGCCGCCTCGCCGCGGGGGGGCGCCTTCGCCCGCGACGCGGCCTCGCGCTCCGGCGCCGGGCTGGGCTCCGCGGCGGGCTCCGCCGCCGCCGCGAACGGCGCTTCGGCCTCCGCGTCGCGCTTCTCCGCCTGGGGCGGGCTCGAAGCCGGTCCCGCCTTCTCGTCGCCGCCCGCGCCGACGTCGATGACGACCATCACGGAGCCGACCGGGATCGTCTTCCCCTCCGCCGCCACGATCTTCTGGATGCGGCCCGCGCGCGGCGCGGTGATCTCGACCGTCGCCTTGTCGGTCATGACCTCGACCATCGGCTGGTCGTTCTCGACCAGGTCCCCCTCCTTCACGAGCCACTTCACGACCTCGCCCTCGGTGAGGCCCTCGCCGATGTCCGGGAGCTTGAACTCGAACGCCATGGTGCGCCTCCTCGGCGTCCGGGCTAGGCCCACGCCGCGACGTAGTGGATGGCCGCGAGCACGCGCTGGCGATCGGGCTTGTAGACGTGCTCGAGTGCGTAGGGAAAGGGCGTGTCGAAGCCCGCGACACGTCCGATCGGCGCCTCGAGGTGCTCGATCGCCTTCTCGGCGACCGTCGCGGCGACCTCGGAGCCGAAGCCGCCGGTGCGCGGCGCCTCCTGGACGGTCAGCAGCCGGCCCGTCTTCCGGACGCTCTCGAGCACGGCGTCCACGTCCCAGGGGTAGATCGTCCGAAGGTCCACGATCTCGACGTCCACGCCCTCTTCGGCGGCCTTCTTCGCCGCTTCCTCGGTGACGGTCACCATCGCGCCCCACGTCACGACCGTGAGGTCCTTGCCCTCGCGCACGGTCCGCGCGCGGTCCAGCTCGACGGTGAAGAAGCCCTCCTCCACCTCCTCCTTGCCGTGACGGTAGAGCGCCTTCGGCTCGAGGAACATGACGGGGTCCTCGGAGAAGATCGAGGCGAGGAGGAGGCCCTTCGCGTCGCGCGGCGTGCTGGGCATGACCACGCGCAGGCCGGCGGTGTGCGCGAAGTACGCCTCGGACGACTGCGAGTGGTAGTGCCCGCCGCGGATCCCGCCGCCCGACGGCGTCCGGATGGTCATGGGGACGGTCCACTCGCCGCCCGAGCGGTAGCGCATCTTCGCGGCCTCGGACACGATCTGGTCGAAGGCGGGGTAGATGAAGTCGAGGAACTGGATCTCGGGGACCGAGCGCAGGCCGTAGAGGCTCATGCCGATCGCGCTCCCGATGATCCCGCACTCGCTGAGCGGCGTGTCCATGACCCGCTGCTCGCCGAACTTCTCGTAGAGACCGGCGGTGGCGCCGAACACGCCGCCCTTCTTGCCGACGTCCTCCCCCAGGACGACGACCTTGTCGTCTTTGCCCATCGCGACGTGGAGCGCGTCGTTGATCGCCTGGATCATCGTCATCTGCGGCATGGCGCCGAGCCCTCCGTGACCGACCGGCTGTCAGAGCGGGAACGCGCCGCCCGTGTCCTCGATGTCACCGCCCCGGCGGATCTGCTCGAGCAGCTGGTCCCGCTGCTCGGCGAGGATCGCGGGGATCTTCGCGTACACGTCCTCGAAGAGCGTCTCGACGCCGGGCGGCGGGGTGCCCTCCGCCTCCTCGATCGCCTTCGAGAGCTCGTCCTGGAAGGCCTGGACGACCTCCTCCTCCCAGGCCTTGGTCCAGATCCGCTTCGCCTTCAGGAAGGCGCGGTAGCGTTCGATGGGGTCCTTCCGCCGCCAGGACTCGAGGAGCTCGGGGTCCTGGTAGCGCTTCGGGTCGTCCGACGAGGAGTGCGGACCCATCCGAAACGTGACCGTCTCGAGGAGCGTCGGCCCCTCGCCGGCCAGGGCGCGCTCGCGCGCCTCGCGCGCGGCCTCGTAGACCGCGAGCACGTCGTTGCCGTCGGCGCGGACGCCCGCGATCCCGTATGCCTTCGCCTTCTGGGCGAACGTCTCGCTCGCCGTCTGGCTCGTCTGCGGCACCGAGATCGCCCAGTGGTTGTTCTCGCACACGAAGACGACGGGCGCCTTCCACACGCCGGCGAAGTTGAGGCCCGCGTGGAAGTCGTTCGACGACGTGCCCCCGTCGCCGAAGAACGCCCAGGCGACGCACGGGTCCTTCTGGATCTGCGCGGCCCGCGCCGCGCCGGCGGCCTGGCTGATCTGCGTGCCGATGGGCGACGAGATCGACACCCAGTGGATCTGCCGGAACGAGAAGTGGTTCGGCATCTGACGGCCGCGCACGAGGTCTCGCTGGTTTCCCCACATCTGGTCGAGGAGGGTGCGCGGGCGGATCCCCTTCTGGAGCGCGACCGAGTGCATGCGATACGACGGGAAGATCCAGTCCTCCGCGCCGATCGCGAACCCGACGCCGATCTGGCTCGCCTCCTGGCCCGCCCCGGGCACGAAGAACCCGATGCGGCCCTGACGCTGGAGGTTCAGACCCCGCTGGTCGAAGAGGCGGGTCCGCACCATCGCGGCGAAGAGGGACTTCAAGTCCTCCTTCGTGAGCTCCGGGGGGACCTTCCCCGACGCCTTCCCCTCGGGGTCGAGCACCTGACGAAGCGGCGGGGCGGTGGGCATGGCTCCTCCTCGGGGCTCGGCGCGCTCGAACGGGGGAGCGGGGAGAATAGGGGCCCCCGGGCGGACCCGCAAGCGACGCTGGGCCCGGACGGGGCCAAGTGATTGCAGATTGCAATCGAAGTGGCGGCCCGGGACGGCACGGCCCGCGCCGTACGATCGCCGGGATGAGTCCGTCCCGCGCCCCCTCGCTCCCCGGTCTCCTCGCCGCCCTGCTCGTCGCCGTCGTAGGCCTCGCGGCCTGCGGTCACGAGGACGAGGCCCCCCCCGGGCCGCCGCCCGGGACGGCCCTGCTCCGGCACCTCGCCGACCGGGTCGGCGGCGGCGAGGGCATCTCGGACGGCACCTGGACGCGCGACGTCCAGGAGGTCGCCCTCGTCCTCTGGCCGACGGACACGGAGGCGGCGAGGACGGCCCGGCACGTGCACGCCGACCTCGCGAACATCGCGGGCGACATGACCGTGCAGCTCCTGGTCGGGGGCGAGGCGTCCCGCGCGGACTGGCAGGAGCGCGACCCGCTCTCCCTCGAGATCCACGATCGGTTCGTGGCCGCGGCCTCCGCGGGCGTGGTCGCGTACAAGGCCTTCGTGGAGGGAGACGGCACGCGACTCCTCGAGCGACGCCGGGACGCGGTCCTGGCGGCGCCGCGGTAGCGCGCGGGGGCGCGCGCCCGCCTCCCGCGCGGCGCGCCCGCGTCACTCGACGGGCAGGACGAGGCGGAAACCGGCGGCGACGGGCTGTTCCCCCGGCACCTCCACCTCCCCCCGGAGGGCCTCGGCCGTGCGCGGGATTCCGGCCGGGTCGCCGCTCCCCACGAGGCGGTACGCACCGGTGGGACCGAGCACGATCTCGGCGGGCGCGCCGAGCGCGTTCTCGACGCCGTACGGCGACCGATCGGGGACCGCCTTCCCCTCCGGCGAGACCCCGAGGGGTCGGAACAACATCGCGTCGTCCGCGTCGAGGAGGGCACCGCCCGCCGCGCGCCGCCACTCGGCCGGCGTCGCGAGCCGGAACGCCCGCTTGAACACCTGCGCGCGCCACGCGGCGTAGGCGGCGGCCGACGCGGGAGGGATGCCCGTGACGGGCCGGTTCTCGAAGCCGGGGACGAGGATGTAGTGGCCCCGCGCGGCGGGGTCCGGCGCGAACCCCTGCGGTGGGAGGTGCCGGTCGCGCTCCTCGTCGGGGAGCTCGTCGAGCCACTCCGCCCAGTCGAGGCAGCCGATCTCCGTCGCGCTGATCCAGAACGTCGGGATCGGGTCCTCGCCCGTGAGCGGGGGGCCCGAGGGGACGAGCCGCATGCCCTCGGGGTCCGCGCCCGCGCGCGTCGGCACCGTGACCTCGACGGGCGCGGGCGGCGGCAGACGCATCGGCCACGGGACGTAGAACGGGACGCGCAGGTGCTCGGACCCCTCCTGTCGCACGAGGTACGGGCCGGGCGCCAGCGGGATCTCCGGCGCGTCGAGGGGCACGCGGGACCCGTCGAAGACGCTCTCGATCACGTACGTGCCCGTCGTCGGACGCGAGACGCGCGTGACGGGCACGGCCGTCCGGCGGTCGATGTCGTCGAGCTTCGCGAGGGCGGACCGTCGGGCCGGACCCTCCGGCAGGCTGTTCGCCCGGCCCTCGAGCTCCTGCACGCGGGTCCGGACGGACCGCCAGATCACCTGGCCCTCGGCGGGAGACGGAACGTGGCCCGCGAGCCCATCCACCTCGGTCGCGAGGTCTTCCACGCCCGACGTCACCGCGGCGTTCTGCTCCACGACCGACTCGGTCGGGCCCGACAACACGGCCGCGCCGACACCGAGCCCCGCGAGCAGACCGGCGATCGAGAGGAGCGCCGGCCCCAACGCACGACGCGCCGTGCGCTGGGCGACGGCCATGGCCGCGCCGGCGGCGTGCTGCTCCGAGAGCGCGCGGACGTTGCCCCCGCCGACCCAGGCATCGAGGTCGTCCGCCAGGTCGGCCGCGCTCTCGTAGCGATCGGCGGGCGCGAGGGCCATCGCCTTGTGGACGATCGCGCGGGCCGCGGCGGGCACCGTGTCGGGGAGTCCCTCGTAGCGCCCGAGCCGCGCGTCGTCGAGCATGTCGTCGAGCGTGCGGAAGCTCGGCGCGAGCAGGTCCATGCAGCGGCTGTGGAGCTCACCCGCGTACGTCGTGTCGCCGCCTGCGCGCGCGTTCGACTCGGCCTCCCGGAGCTCCTCGATGCGCTTGTCGCGCTCCGCCCGCCGAAGCGGCGAGGACGAGCGCATGGGCGGCCGGCCCGAGAGCACGAAGTAGATGAGCGCGCCGAGGCCCCACACGTCCGTGCGCGGGTCGAGGTCACCGCGCGCCTGCTCGGGCGAGAGGAACCGCGGAGTGCCGACGATCTTGCCGGCCTCCGCCGGCTGGCCCGCGCTATGGCAGATCCCGAAGTCGATCAGGTACGCGCGGCGGGTCCGGACGTCGATGAGGACGTTGTCCGGCTTCAGGTCGCGGTGGAGGATGTCGTGGTCGCGATTCGCGGCGTCCACGCCGCGGGCCACCGGGACGAGGACGTCCTGGATCAGGCGGGCCGGGTTCGACCAGTGGCGGAGGCGCGGCCACTCCGACCCGAGCGTCCCCTTCTGGACCCGGTCCACGACGTCGGCGAGCGTGATCGGCTCGTACAGGAGCTCCATCACGAAGTAGTGCCGGTCCTTTTCGAAGATCCCGCGGTCGTAGACCGGCATCACGTGGGCATGGCGGATCTTGGCCTCGGCCTCGCTCTCGGCGAGGAAGCGCTGCACGAGCGAGTCGGGCAGGCCGGGGAGGAGGATCTTCACGGCCACCTCGCGGCGCGTCTGCTCGTCGAACGACCGGTAGACCGTGCCCATGCCGCCGCGTCCGACGATCTCGTCGAGCCGGTACCGTCCGAGCCGGGTCCCGAGCGGCGGCTCGTGCCGTCCGGCCGAAGGGTCCTTGTCCGCCATGGCGAGGGTCTCCTCGTGCCGCGTCACCCTACCGCGAAGCCGACGCGGGGGGGGAGCGCGGAGCGCCGCCGGCGCCGCCCGTACACTCGCCGGCCGTGGCGCCCGCGCGAGAGTGGCGGAACCGGCAGACGCGCAGGACTTAGGATCCTGTGGGGCAACCCGTGGGGGTTCGAATCCCCCCTCTCGCACCATGCCCGCGTCCCGGACGCCCGCGCGGGGGACGAGGCGGCGGTGGGGGCGGCCCACCCGTGGCTCGCCGCGCTCCGGGACGAGGTGGTGCGGCTCTGCGCCACCGATCGCGAGGCCGCGTCCGCCTCGATCGACGGGACCGGGCGTATCCCGAAGGACGACCCGCGGCATCCGCTGGTGCTCCGGACGTTCGGCTCGCACGCGGCGCTGCCGCCGGGCCTTCGCGCCGAGGCGACCGCGAACCTCCGCCTGCTGCCGACGCCCGGTTCGGCGCGTCGCTGAGCCTACGGCTACGCGCCGGGGGCGCGGTTCGCCTCCAGGCGCTCGAGGTACGCGTCGATCAACGCCGGCGGGAACACGCCGCCGGCCTCGAACGCGTCGCGCGTCCGCCGCAACGCCGCGCCGACCTCGGCGAACGAGCGCGGCACCACCGCCGCGTCGCGGCGGTCGGGCGTCGCCCGTGAGGACGTGCGCTCGAGGCGCGCGTCGAGGTCGTCCCACCGGCGCGCCCACCGCATCGCCTGCGCGGCGCCGGCGAGCGCGAGGTGGGGGTGCGCGGAGCCGTCGGGGAGGCGCAGCTCGATGGTCGGCGCCGCGACCGGGCGCCCGTCGGCCGCGCGCGGGATCGCCGGGATGCGTACGAGGGCGGACCGGTCGAACTCGCCCCACGTGAGCGCGCGCGGCGTCTCGCGGCCGCCCGCCAGGCGCACGAACGACTCGGGGACGCGGTTCGAGAACGCCATGAGCGCGTCGCCCATCCCCACGAGCCCGCCGAGGAGCCAGCGCGACGCGTCGGTGAGGCGCCCCTGTGCGTTTCGCCCCGCGCGGTCCACCCCGCGTTCGCGCGGCGCGAGGTGCAGGTGGAGGCCGTTCCCGGCGTGACCGGGCGCGACGACCGGCGCCATGCTGATGAGCAGGCCCTCCTGGCGGGCCAGCGAGCGCAGGACCCAGCGGACCAGCACGATCGCGTCCGCCGCCTCGGGCAGGGGCAGCAGGTCGAGCTCGATCTCGTGCTGTTCCCAGGCCGTGCCGCCGCCGTCGGCCGGGCCGATGGATCCCACCTCGCCGTGGGCGTACTTGACCGGCACCCCCATCTCCGAGAGGTGGAAGAGCGCGCGCCGGCGGAGCCCCTCGCCGAAGACCTGGGGCGCCGTCGCGTGGTAGCCGCGGTCGTCGGCTCGCTCGGCTTCGCCCTCGGACGCGCGCCGGCCGAGGTACAGCTCGACCTCGCCGAGGGCCCAGAGCTGGAGGCCGGTCTCCTCCCGAAGCCTCGCCCACGCCCGCCAGGCGACGGTGTCGGGCGACACGGCGAGGGGGTTCCCTCCGCGGTCGGCGTGCCCGCAGAGCACGACGAGCGTGGGCCGTTCCTCGAACGGGTGGAGGAACGCGCTCGACGGGCGCGGGCGGAGCACGATGTCGGACGCGTCGGTGGGGATGCCGACGCCCGCGAAGAGGCTCGACCCGTCCGCGCGTTCGCCGCCGGTGAGGATGTCGAGGAGGTGCTCGTCGCTCCGGGGCACGAAGTCGAGCGCCTTGAGCGAGCCGTCGGCGCTCACGTGCATGAGCGAGACGAGCCGGACGTCGTGGTGCCGGCAGAACCGGACCAGGTCCTCGGCCGCCCACGCCTCGCGCGGCGCACCCAGGCGCGCCTCGAGGGTGCCGCGCGGGCCCGTGGAGGACGGTCCGGCGTCGAACGCGGGCTCGTCCCAGAGGAGGGGGGTGGGCTCGGACATGGGGGCGCCTGGAGGCCCGCGACCGGGTCGCGGGCCCCAGGTGACGACGCTACTCGAGGACGTGGATGTTCCGCGCCGCGCAGATGTCCTTCAGCTGCTTCGGCCACACCGTCACCGTGACCTCGCCGAGGTGCGCCTTGCGGAGCAGGTACATGTAGGTGCGGGCCTGTCCGATGCCCCCGCCGATGCTGAGGGGGATCTGGTCGTTCAGGATCGCCTGGTGGTAGGGCTGCGAGAGGACGTCCTCGGTCTTCGCCATCTCGCACTGCTGGCGGAGCGTCTCCTTCGTGACGCGGATGCCCATCGAGGTGAGCTCGTGGCGGCGCTTCGTGATGGGGTTCCAGACCAGGATGTCGCCGTTCAGGCCGTGGTACTGCTCGCCGTTCTTCTGGATCGTGGGGGTGATCCAGTCGTCGTAGTCCACGGCGCGGAGCTCGTGCGGGAGGCCGTCCTTCAGGGGATGGCCGATGCCGACGATGAACACCGCGGGGTGCTTCTGGAGGATGCGCGTCTCGCGTTCCTTCCGAGGGAGGTCCGGGAACATCTCGAGGAGATCCTCGGCGTGGAGGAACGTGAGCTCCTCGGGGATCTCCGGGAAGCGCGGGTCCTTGAGCTTCGGGAAGTGCTCGCGGACTTGCACGCCCGCCGTGCGGATCACGCTCCAGATCTTCCGGACGACGTCCTTCAGGAAGTCGAGGTTCCGGTCCTTCGCGGTGATCACGCGCTCCCAGTCCCACTGGTCCACGTAGGAGGAGTGGTCGTGGTCGAGGAAGTAGTCCTTGCGGACCGCGCGCATGTCGGTGTTGATGCCCTGGCCGACCTGGCAGCCGAACTGCTTCAGCGCGACGCGCTTCCACTTCGTCGCGGCCTGGACGACCTGTCCGCGGATCCGCGGCGAGATGCCGAGGCCGCAGTCGAACTCCACCGGCGTGCGCGAGCCGTCGCGGTCGAGCATGTCGTTCACGCCCGAGGCCTTGTCGACGATGAGCGGGACCTGAACGAGCTGCAGGTTCAGCTCGCGGGCGAGTCCGTCCTCGATCGAGCGCTTCACCTCGTAGAGCGCCTTCATGGTCTCCATGGGCGTGAGGACGCTCTGGTAGTCCTTCGGGAGGATCTTCGCGACCTCCTCGTACGTGCTGACGCCGGGCCCCGCGAGGTCCGCCTTCTTCTTGGCCGTGGGGGACGGAGTGGGAGGAGGAGTGGTCATGGCGTCGATGCTCCAACGGGGACGACTCGCGACGCGCGAACGGTGCGCGCCGTCGATCCCGATCCGGCGGAGTCTACCGCTGGCGTCTCCGGGCCCTCCTTTCGCGCGGGAGCGTGGACCTCGCGTCGCGCGATCAAGCGCGCGCGGTGCGGCAGTGGACGACGCGCGCGACGACGTGAGAACGGTTCTCAAGTCGTCACCCGATGCGGCCGTGCTCAGCGCGGCACCGGCGGCTCCTCGCGAACGAACGTGACGGAGTACGAGGGGCCGTCGGGATCGCGGACCTCGACGTGCGCCGATCCGCCCTCGGGGACCCACACCTGGCGGTGGTCCTCGCGCACACCCCGCACGGCCAGGTGGAGCGTCCTCGTCGTCTCCGCGCCGTACTCGATCCCCGGCAACAGGGCCTCCACGGACCGCGAGACGCCGGTCGCCTCGGCGCGGACGAGCGCGAGATCCAGCAGGTGCCCCCCTGCGAGGGAGAGCGCGCGGGTCGTGATCGTGAGACCCAGGCGCGGCGCGGACGCGTCGCCGTCGGGTGCCCCCGCGCGCGATGCGATCTCGTTCGGCGAGGCGATCGTGTAGCCCTGGAACGCGGAGGACGCCGTCGCGTCGTCCGACCCTCGCAGCACGAGGTCGGCCGCGCACGACGGGACGAACGCGTCGTCCTCCCACACGACCCGGAAGGCGCGTGGGCCGCGTGCCGGGCGGGTTGGCGCGTCCGCGGCGGGAAACGACCTCGTGCCGACGGGCGACGCGTCCGGGCCCGCTCGCTCCCGCCCGGCCGTCAGCGTCACCGTGCTGCCGTCCTCGAGACGCAGGCTTCGACGACCGCGGCGCACCGCCACGCGCGCGTGCTCTTGGTGGGGGACGGTCGGGAGCTCGATCTCGATGGGCACGTAGCAGCCCGCGAGGCTCGTGCGGAAGCGTTCGGATCGAGGCTCGCCGGTCGCGTACAGGATCTCCGCCTGGAGGCGGGGTTCGTCGTCGGTCTCTTCGATCCGGCAGGCGCGCACGACCACGCCGATGTCCAGCGCGCCGAGGATCGGATCCGACAGCTGGCAGCCGCACTGGCTGACGTCGAGGTCGTAGTCCTCGAGGTACGGCCAGGCCGTCGAGCGCTTCGCCTCGACGATCGAGCCCCAGGGGACGTCCACGTCCACGGACTGGGGTGGCGTGCCGTCCGCGGGCTCGAGCTCGACGTGCAGCGGCACGAACGACAGCCGTCCCGCGGCCCGTACGGCGAGCACGGCCTCCACGCGTTCCCGCCCGTCCTCGTCCTGGCGCACGAACAGCGTGTTGCGATCGGCGTCGAACGCGAGGAGCGTGTCGGCGTCGGTCCACCGATCGCGTCCGACCGCGTCCGCCACGTCTTCGACCAACCGCCGCCACCACCGCGTCGGGACGTCGGGCGTGGGCGGGTCGAGTCCGTCCACGGTGGGGCGGAGCGAGGCGAGGTCGTAGGCGACGAGCTGGTGCGCGTCGTCGTCGAGGGGGACCTGCCACGCCGATCTCGCGTCCGAGACGTCGTCGTCCGACACGCGCGCCACGAACGTCGGGCCGTGCCGGAACACCTGGGGGACCGGAGGAGGCGGCGACGCGGGGACCCACGCGTCTCTGCGAGAAACGCCGCCGTCCTCCACCCACGGATCGGCCGACGTCGCCGCCGGCGCGGGCGTCGCCCGGCCCAGCAACATCGGGCCGTCGCTCGGAGCGGGGAGGGCCACGGGCCGCGCGGACGGGATCGGCGCGGCGTCGAGCGTCGCGGGACCCGGCCGCCCGACACCGATCGCGACCAGGAGGGCGAGGGCCGCGGCGGCGGTTGCGAGGAGGAGGGGGCGGGTCACGGGGGGAGCGTCGCGCGGCGGGATCACGTCGCGGTCACCTCGGCCCGGCTCGGACCCCTGATTTCCGGGCTCTCCGGGACTGTCCCCCCCATTCGTTATCGTTTCGTTCGTGCTGTCGGAACGCGAACTCCACGAACGAAGCGACCCCGAGCGCCGCCCCTCCGAGGGCGGGATCTCCGAGCGGCGCATCGACCGGCGCACCCTCCGCGGAGAGAAGGACCCCGAGGGGATCGCGCTCCTGCGGGCCCGGAGCCGCGCGCTCGGCGACGCCGAGATCGCCTACGCGAAGCTGATGGTCCGCCTCCACGAGCAGGGCTCCTGCGTGTGGGAGAGCGCCGCCTCGACCTGGGAGCTCTCCGAGCGCTACGGGTTCGACGGCGCGCGGGGGCGTCAGCTCCTGATGCTCGGCTACGCCCTGGAGCGCCTGCCCGGCCTGGAGGAGGAGGTCCGCGCGGGCGGGATCTCCTTCGCGGCGGCCATCCTGCTCGGCGACGTCTTCGTAGACCCGGAGCGCTACCTCGAGGCGGGCGACGACTGGCTCGACCTCGCCAGGTCCTTGCGCGTCGGCGCGCTCCGCCGTCGCGTGGGACGCCGCCTGGCCGCGCGACGTCACGTCGCGCCGGAGTCCGACGTCACGACCTTCGTCGCGCACGTGGGACCCGACGCCGCGGACGACCTGCGGGCGTGCCGCAGGATCGCGAAGAAGAAGGCCGAGTGCGCGATCGACAACGGCCAGCTCCTGGCGGTGCTCGCGTACGCGTACCGGGCACGGTGGGACCCGACGCGGAAGGAGCCCAGGCCGCGGCGTCTTCCGCCGACCGAAGAGCGCCCCGGGGACCGGGAGGTCCCGGCGGAGGTGGTCCGGGCGATCCGTCGGCGTTCGGGAGGCCTGTGCGAGGTCGGGCTCTGCACGCGCGTAGCGGCGGAGCTGTGCCACGTGAGGCCGCACGCGGACGGGAGCGGTCGGGAGGCGAAGGACCTCTTCGACGGCTGCGTGGTCCACCACAAGAACTACGACCTGGGGATGATCGCGCTTCGGTGCTGGTCCACGGACGGGCGACCGCTGTTCGTGATCGCGGCGACGGGCGCGTTCCTCGCGCCCAAGCCCCTCCCCGAGGATCGCGAGCCGCCCGAGCGGCCGGCGTGGCTGCTCCGCGCGGTCGGGAAGACGCCGCGGCGAGGGCGGCGCGAGCCCGCCGCAGGGCGGGAGCGTGGTAAGCCCGCCGCAGGGCGGGAGCGCCAGAGCCCGCCGCAGGCGCGCGGGCGGGCAGGCCGGGCAGGCCGGGCGGCCGCGCGCGCCGCCGTGACGCGGGGCGCGGCCATCGTGGGGACCCGCGGCCGCGCCGGCCTACCATCGTCTGCCGTGTCTCTCCACGTGAACGTGTCGCGTTGGGCCGCCGTGGTGGAGGAGGAAGACCGTTTCCACCTCCGCCTCGACGCCAGCGGTCGTTGGGCCGCGTTCGCCGAGGGGCGCGCGCGGTACCGGCGCGCTCTCGACGGGCGCGTGTTCGAGGGTCTCGCGCGCGGCGCGGGTCTCGAGCGCGACGCGCGCGACCGCGTGCACGAGCGCGTGCGGCGCCGCGTGGAGGCGTTCCTCGGCGAGATCGGCGAGATCGGCGAGGTCGGCGAGGTCGGCGAGGTCGGCGAGGTCGGCGAGGTCGGCGAGGTCGAGTCGAGCGACCCGAGCGGCGAGCTCGACGCGGAGCGCGCGCCTACGGGCGGACCGCGAGCGCGGGCGGCGCTCTTCCGCAGGCTCGAGGCCGCCCGTTCGTGGACGGCGGAGCGATTCGCGGAGGACGAGGCCCTGTACCGTCGGGCGTACCCCGAGTCGGTGCCGGCGCTGCTCCCGCACCGGTACCGGGACGTGGTGGTGCTGCCCGCGACGGGCTGTCCGAACGCGCGGTGCTCGTTCTGCGCGCTGTGGCGCGGTAGGCCGTTCCGGGTGCTCGACACCGCGTCGTTCGAGCGGCATCTGGACCGGGTGGTCCGCTGGTTCGGTCCCGCGCTGGCCGAGCGCGACGGCGCGTTCCTGGGGTCCGCGTCGGCGCTCTCGATCGGGGACGACCGCCTGCTCCGGCGGCTCGACCGCGTGCGGGCGCGCATCGGGGCGCTGCGGCGCGGCGTCGCGTCGTTCCTCGACCCGGACCGCGCGCCGCGGCGGGACGCCGCGGCGTGGCGGAGGCTCGCGGCCGCCGGTGTCGTCGAGGGGGCCATCGGCCTCGAGACCGGGGACCCGCAGCTCCGCCGGTCGCTCGGCAAGGAGGGCGACCTCGCACGCGTGCGGGACGAGGTAGGGGGGATGCGCGCGGCCGGGGTCGCGGTATCGCTGACGGTGCTGGTCGGGATCGGGGAGCGTGAGGTGGAGACGCGCCACCGAGAGCGGACGGCCGCGTTCGTCGGCCAGCTCGGACTCGGGGCGAACGACCGCATCCACCTCTCGCCCCTGCTCGGCGGGCCGCCCGGGCGGGTGGACCTCGGGGCGTGGCGGGACCGGGTACGGGAGGCCACGCCGGCACGGGTCGGGGCCTATCTCCTCGCGCGCTTCGCGCCCCTCGCCTGACCCGCCGTTCAGGGTTTCTTCAGGCTTTCTGAAGATGGCATGGGGACGCCTCGGGGGCCCGGTCGATAGCGCTTCGACGGACCGGGCGGGGTCCGTCCGGGGTCCGCATGGCACGCGTCGAGGCAAGTGATGGACGGGCACACTTGAGGCTCGTGCTCTGGGGGCCCCCGGGCTCCGCGAAGAGCGCGCTCCTCGCCCGCATCCACTCGGCCTGCGAGGCCCCCTCGCGCGGCGGGAGGGTCCGCCTCGAGGAGGGCTCGAACGCGGCCGGCCAGGTCGAGTACGCCTTCCTCGACCTGCCCCCTCACGGCCTGCATCAGCTCCGGCTCCACTGCCTGACGGCCGGGGACTCGTCCGGACTCGAGGACCTCCGCCGGCGCCTGCTCGCCGAGACCGATCTCCTGCTCTTCGTGCTCCCCGCGGGGCCCGGCGCCCGCTCCGCCGCCGCCGCGTCGTGGCGCGAGCTCGTCGGCCACCTCGCGCACGTCGGTCCGCCCGCCTCGGACCTGCCGCTCGCGGTCCTCGTGCGGGACGCGGCCGACGTGCCGCTCGGCGGGGTGCTCCTTCCGCCCTGGCTCGCCGACGCGGGGCCCGCGCCGACCGGCTGCGTCGGCGTGCGCGTTGCGGACGACGTGTTCGAAGTCCTGCCGACGCTCGTCGCCAGCGCGGCGTCGCGCGCCCTCCCGCCGGGGCGCGACGACCCGGACGCCGCGCGGTACGCGTCGAAGGTCGGCCAGCGATTCCGCCCCGAGACCGCGGTCGAGCCCGATCCCCCCGCGCCGCTCCCGTGGGAGGCCCCGGCGCCTGCCTCCGACAAGGAGGTCGTCCACTGGATGAAGGTCCGCGAGGCGGACCTGAAGGAGCTCGACCGGGAGCGGTCGCTCCGCCGTCTCCTGATCGAGATCGGCGCCGTGTGCGCGGCGGCCGACGACGTGCCCACGCTCGCGCGCGGGCTGCTCGTCCGGCTGGTGATGAACCTCGACGCGACCACGGGCTGGCTGGCGTTGCCCCGGAGCGACGGTCGGCGCTGGGTGCACGGCACGCGCGGCGTCGAGTCCGACTCCCGGCTCCTCGACCGCGTCGCCCGGGAGCTCGAGGAGCGCGCGCCCGTCGCCCTGCCCGTGCCCGTGGACGAGAGCGTCACCGCGGTGCTGCCGGGCGATGCCGCGGGCGGACGGGGGCTCTTCATCTCGTTCCCCGTCGCGGGCCCCCGCACGGGCTGGCTGCTGCTCCTCGGACCCCGCCAGGTCGGCCTGCCCCCGGACGTGGGCGGGGTGCTTCCCACCGCGCTCCAGTTCCTCGGGCTCGCGGTCGCGCGCATGGAGGCGATCACGGCGCTCCGCGAGGGCAACCACCGGCTCGAAGAGACGGTCGCCGAGCGGACGGAGGCGCTCCGGGAGGAGAAGGAGTCTCTCGAGCGTCGGGTCCGGATGCGCACCCAGGAGCTCGAGATCGCGAAGCGCGCGGCCCTCGAGAGCGAGCGGCGCATGCTCGACCGCGAGCGGCAAGAGGGCGTGCATCGCCTCGCCGCCGGCATCGCGCACGAGATCAACAACCCTCTCGGCGCGATGATCGCCACGCTCGACTTCGTCGCCGAGTCCCTCGAACGGTGGTCGATCGGAACGCCGGTGGACGCCGAGGACCTCGCCGAGGTCGGGGAGGCGGTGGGCGACTCCCGCGCCGACGCGCGACGCATCGCGGGGCTCGTGGGCTCGCTCTTCGGTCAGGCCGTCACGCATCGCCTCGCCGCCGTACGCACCGACGTCGGCGCCGCGGTGCGGGACGCGGTACGCCACCTCTCGGTCGCCGTGCCCGACCTGTCGCCGCCCGTCGTGCGCGAGCACGGGCGGGTGGCCTGCGGGATCCCGACGGGGGAGCTGGTCCGGTGGCTGTTCCGACTCCTCACGCACGTGGCCGAGTGCGGCGCCGCGTCGTTCATCCTCGACGTGGGTCGTCACGACGGGCGCCCTTCGATCGAGATCTGGGCCCCCGGGAAGGGCGAGTGCGAGGCGTGCCCGGGCGTCGAGGAGCTGGCGTCCGAGGTGCGCCTGGCCGGGGCCGACCTGGTCGCCGACCGCGACGGGGAGACCTCGACGCTTCGGATCGACCTCCCACCGGGCATCGGCGAGATGGGCACGCGGTCCGTCGAGGAGGCGGTGTCGTGACGGCGGCCGGCGAGCCCACGCCCCGTACGCCGAGCGAGCCGGGTCCCGTGCTCGGCGCGCTGCGCGCGCTGACGGCGGTCGGGCTCGTTCTGCTCGGGCTCGGCGCCGCGCCCGGGCACCGCGCGCTCTACTGGCTGCTCGTCGGCGCGTACGGGCTCTCGGTCCCGCTCGTGCGGCCGCGGCGCCGGGCGCGCTCGCGCACCCTCCTCGGCCTGGTCCTCGGGCTCGACGTCGTGACGGTCGGCGTCCTCGTCGTGATCCGCGGGGCGCCGGTTCCTGGGTTCCTCGCGGCGTATCTCAGCCTCGTGCTCCTCGCGGCGATCCTGGAGGGGGTGGGCACAGCGCTCGTGAACGCGATCCTCGTCTCGGTCGCGTTCGCGACGATCACGCGGTGGGGGGCGGGACCGTCGGATCTCTTCTCGCTCGGCACGCTCGCGCACCTCGCCTTCTTCTTCGTCGTCGCGCTGTTCATGAGCCACCTCGCCCACGCGGCGCGGGCGCAGGCGCAGGGGAAGGCGAAGGTCGAGGAGGCGCTGCGCCACACCTCCGACGAGCTGCAGCACAGCACCGAGGAGCTGAAGGCCACGCGCGAGGTGCTGCGCGCGAACGACCGCCTCGCGACCCTCGGCATGCTCTCCGCGGGCATCACCCACGAGATGAAGAACCCGCTGGCGGCCATCGCGAACAGCATCGAGCCGGCGCGCGAGATCCTCGAGGACATGCAGCGCGCCGTCGCCGAGGGCAAGGACGGCGCGGGAGAGGCCCGGGAGCTGCAGGAGGTCTTCGACGACTGCAGCCTTGCGTGCCGCCAGCTCATGCGCGTCGTGAAGGACCTCACCACGATGGCGCGGGGCGGTCGCGCGGTGCCGCTCCCCGTGGACCCGCTCGAGGCCATCGAGGGCGCCGCGCGGATCCTCAAGACGCGCGTCCGGCCGCCGTTGGTGTTCCGCTCCGAGGCCAAGACGCGGCGTCTGATCCTGGCGGACCCCGGGCGCGTGCTCCAGGTGCTCTTGAACCTCGCGTCGAACGCGCTCGACGCGATGGACGGACAGAAGGAGGGCGTCCTCCAGGTCCGTGCCGAGGACGCCGACGCCTTCCACATCGCCTTCGTCGTCGAGGACACGGGACCGGGCATCCCGGAGGAGATCCGCCAGCGGGTCTTCGAGCCCTTCTTCACGACGAAGGATCCAGGCCATGGGACCGGCCTGGGGCTCCATTTGGTGAGCGAGATCACGAAGTCCCTCCGAGGCACCATCCGCTACGAGACCGCGGCCGGGGGCGGTGCCTGCTTCCGGGTGGAGTTGCCCGTTTTCATCCGCCGCGACCGATCGGAGTTCCGACATGAACCACGACCCGAGCCACGACGACCCGAAGACGGTGCTGATCGTGGACGACGAGGAGACCATTCACCGGGCGTTGCAGCGAACGTTCCGACGGGAGCCGTTTAAGCTCCTGCACGCGTACGACGCCGCCGAGGCCTGGGGCATCCTCGAACGCCACCCCGAGGTGGACCTGATCATCTGCGACCACTACATGCCGGGCACCCACGGTCTGGACCTCATCAAGGACGTGCGCGCCCGCCATCCGCGGGTCACCACGATCCTGCTGACGGCCCAGGCCGACCTGAACCTCGTGATCAGCGCGATCAACGAGGGCCGCATCCACCGCTTCTTCACGAAGCCCTGGGACAACGAGGAGATGCGCCGCGTGCTGAACGAGCTGCTGTACGGCGGCAACGTGCGGGCGCAGCGCGTCGAGGCGATGGCCGAGGGCGAACGCCGCCTGGCGGAGGAGCTCCTGCCCCGCCGCGACGAGACGACCGGCGCTTTCATCATCGAGGCCCCGGACGCCTCCTGAGCTCGGGTCGGGGGCCCGTCCCCCGGCCCGAGTCCGTCCGATGCTCTCCACGCGAACTCGGATCCCCCCAGGAGGGACTCCATGGCCCACGTCCTGCTCGTAGACGACGAACCCGCGGTCCGCGAGGCCCTCGCCGGCCTCCTGGCGCGGCAGGGGCACCACTCCGTCCTCGCTCGCGACGGCGCCGAGGCCCTGGACCTCTACGAGGAGGGGACCTTCGACCTGATCGTCTCCGACGTGATGATGCCCACGATGAACGGCTTCGACCTCTTGCAGGCGCTGCTGCCCCGCATCCACGAGCGGGTGCCGTTCCTGATCGTCAGCAGCCACAGCGACCGCGAGAGCGTGAAGGCCGCCATCTACGCGGGCGCCTTCGACTACCTGCTGAAGCCGTTCGAGGCCGAGCACGTCGCCGAGGTCGTCGAGCGTGCGCTCGACCAGGCCCGCGCGTGGGCGGAATCGGGCGTCGTGACGCCGTGTCCGCGCGTGCGCGCCTTGTCGGACCGCGCCGGTCCTGTATCCGACAAGGCGACCGCCGTCGAGGTGCTCGTGCGCGAGAGCAAGGTGGTGACCGTCGCCACGCCGAGCGAGCGCCGGCGCGAGGAGACCGAGCGAGGGCGCGGGCACGGTTGGCGCGCGCTCCTCGCGCGCCTCGGACGCCGCCATCGCGGATGAGCGCGCGCGCCCCGGGGAAGGGCGCGGCGCGTCCCGTTCACGTCGTTTGAAGACGCCGTTCGCGCTCTCGTGAACGCACGGCATTCCTGCGGCGCGGATCCCGGACCGCCTACAATGCACGCTCGAAGCGTCCGTTGCGAATGAGTCGCAACGAACCCGACCGCGGGATCGACCTCGCATGTGCGACCTTCGAACCCCCTTGGCGCCGCCGTCCGGGAGCACGACCGGTCGTCGGTCTCGCGTCGGGAAGAGGTTCGGTCACGCGCCGTAGCGACCCCGCCCCGCCCCGTCGCGCGCCGCGCGCGCCGTCCCCGGGAGATGTCATGACTCGAGAGCAGCCCTCCGCGACCGCGAACCACGCCGAGCCGGCACCCCAGGCGACCACGCCGCGGAGGATCACCGTGCCCGAGCACACCGTGGAGGTGGTGTCGGACTCCGGGGAGGGCGCGCAGAAGTGCGGTCAGACCTTCGGGGCCGTCTCCGCGAAGATGGGGAACGGCGTCTGGACGGTCGAGATCATCCCGGCCGAGATCCAGCCCCCGCCGCGCAGCCCGGGGAGCGCGTCCGGCGTCCGGATCCGGCTCGGGACGGACCCCGTGACGAACTGGGGCGACGAGGCGCAGCTCGTCGTCGCGTTCAACGAGCAGGTCCTCCTCTCGCGACACCGCCTCGGCGCGCTCGCCGAGGACGCGGTGATCCTCATCGAGTCGATGTGGAGCGAGCACCCCGACCCGGACGTCGTCAAGGCCTGGACCG
Source organism: uncultured Planctomycetota bacterium (assembly GCA_963752285.1). Taxonomy (GTDB): domain Bacteria; phylum Planctomycetota; class PLA2; order PLA2; family JAEUHO01; genus CAVVXN01. The sequence continues at coordinate 1,358,303 of CAVVXN010000005.1, read as the reverse complement.
CGGCCATGGAGGAGCTCGGCACGCGGCGGTACCGCTTCGTGCCGGTGCCGATGGAGGCCGAGTCGCTCGAGGTGGTGGACAACCCGCGACGCGGCAAGAACATGTTCGCGCTCGGGCTGCTGACCACGATCTACGGCCGCGACCCCCAGCGCGTGAAGGAACAGATCGCGTTCCAGTTCCGCAAGAAGTCCCCCGCGGTGTACGAGAAGAACGTACAGCTCCTCGAGCGGGGCATGCAGTGGGCGGAGGAGCACATCGAGTTCCGGGTCGATGTGCCGTCACGACCGATCGAGAAGCCGATGGTCGTGATGAACGGGAACACGGCGATCGGGATGGGCGCCATCGCCGCGGGGCTCGAGCTCTGCGCGATGTACCCGATCACGCCGGCGACCTCGGTGTCGCACTACCTCGGCGAGGTGTTCGACCGCACGGGCGGCGTGCTGCACCAGGCGGAGGACGAGATCTCCGCGATCGGGGTCGCGATCGGCGCCTCGTACGCGGGCAAGGTCGCGTTCACGGTCACGTCGGGCCCGGGCCTCGCGCTCAAGACCGAGTTCCTCGGCCTGGCCGTCATCACCGAGACCCCCCTCGTCCTGGTGGACGTGCAGCGCGGCGGCCCGAGCACGGGGCTCCCCACGAAGGTGGAGCAGTCGGACCTGCTCGCCGCGATGTTCGGCCAGCCCGGCGACGCGCCGAAGGTGGTGCTCGCGCCCTCGACCATCGAGGAGTGCTTCCACTGCATGGTGACCGCGCGGCGCATCGCGGAGACGTTCCGATGCGTCGTCATGGTCCTCTCCGACGCGAACCTCGCCACGGGCGTGCAGCCGTTCGCGCGGCCCGAGCCGGACGAGCGCTGGCAGGCGCGGCCCCCGGACCAGTCGGCGCTGCCCCCCGGTGCGAAGCCGTACCAGTGGGACCCCGCGACCGGGCTCTCGCGTCGGTTCGTGCCGGGCCAGCCGGGCGGGATGTTCACGGCGACGGGGCTCTGCCACGACGAGGGATCGAAGGTCACGTACGACCCCGCGGTGAACCAGCGCGCCCACGCGATGCGGAGCCGGAAGCTCGCCACGCTGCAGTCGATGCTGGAGCCGCCGCCCGTCGTCGGCCCGAGCGAGGGCGACCTGCTGATCGTCGGGTGGGGGAGCACGCGCGGCGCGATCGAGGAGGCGGCCGAGCGCGCGCGGGCGGAGGGCCTCTCCGTCGCGTCGATGCACCTCACGTTCCTCTCGCCCCTCCCGCCCGGGGTGAAGGACATCTGCCGGCGGTACCGCCGCGTCCTGACCGTCGAGATCAACTACAGCGACGAGCCGGACGCCCCGCACGTGAACGACGAGAACCGTCGCCGGGGCCAGCTCGCCTGGCTCCTGCGCGGGCAGCTGCTCGTGGACGCCGACTGCTGGACCCGCGTGCCGGGCGAGCCGCTGCGGCCGGGCCAGATCCTCCGGGCCGTCCGCGAACGCTTCGGGAAGACCGCGAAGGGAGGTGACGCGTGATCGAGCCGAGCTGTGCCCTCGCGGGCTGCGCGGCGGTCGTCGAGGACGACCGCACGTGGGAGGTCGGGGACTACGAAGGTCCGGTGGCGCGCTGGTGCCCGGGATGCGGCGACCACGCGATCCTCGGCGCGACGCTGCGCCTGCTCGCGGCGAAGCAGCTCGAGCCGGAGCGGACGGTCTTCGTCTCGGGGATCGGGTGCTCGAGCCGCTTCCCCCACTATCTGAAGACGTACGGCTTCCACGGGATCCACGGCCGCGCCCTGCCCGTCTCGATCGGCGTCAAGCTCGCGCGCCCCGACCTGGACGTGTTCACGGTGATGGGCGACGGCGACTGCTGCTCGATCGGCGCGGCCCACTGGATCCACGCGGTCCGGTACAACGTGAACCTCGTCGCGCTGCTCCTCGACAACAACATCTACGGTCTCACCAAGAACCAGACGTCCCCGACGACGCCGCAGGGTCACCCGAGCCTCACGCAGCCCCACGGCTCGTACCTGCCCGCGCTGAACCCGCTCACGGCGACCCTCGGCGTGACGAACGCCTCCTTCGTCGCGCAGACGGCGGACTGGGCGCCCGGTCACCTCGCGGCGACGCTCGAGGCCGCGTGGAAGCACCCGGGCTTCGCGTTCGTGCGGATCCTCCAGCGCTGTCCCGTGTGGACGCCGGGGATCTACCGCGACGCGGCGCAGAACCCCGACCACACCGAGATCCTCGTCCACGCGGACGGGATCCGCGACGACGACACCGAGTCGGTCTACAAGAACCAGGTTCGCCACGACCCGCACGACCTCTCGCGGGCCCGCGAGCTCGCGGAGGACGCGGGGCGGGTGCGCCTGGGCCTGTTCTTCTGCGACCCGACCCGGGCGCGCTACGACGAGATCCGGCGCCTCCCCGTGCTGACCGCGGAGGAGCGCATCTCGATCCTGAACGGGGAGCTCGACCGCCATGCCGTCTGAGAAGCCGAACGAGCCGAACGTCTTCGAGACCCTGAGCCGACCGCTCGGCGCGTTCCGATCGGCGCTGGCGGCCACGATCGAGCGTCTCCGCGACATGGCGACGGACGCGCAGGGCGACGCGACCGACCCGCGGGGCGGCGGGGCGGCGGACCTCGGGGCGTTCGCCCTCGGGCGCATCCGCGGCGACCTGTTCGAGGCCGTCGCGCGCCGGGAGCGTGCCGTCGTCGAGCCCGGCGCGATGGCGATCGTCGAGCAGGCGTTCCGCGTCCTGACCGACCTCCTCGAACGGGGCGACGCGGCGTTCCGCGTGGAGGTGCCTTCCGGCGCGAGCCTCCACCACGTCGTCGAGGCGCGCCTCGGCGAGGTGGGCCGCGCCTTCGCGGCCGCCCGCGCCGCCGAGCTCGCGCGCGCGGGACGGCCGGACGCGGCCGGCGCGACGGACCTCGCGCGCCCCTTTCCCTTCCTCCGCTGGAACCGCGGCGAGCGCCGGATCGCCCCGCCGCTCGTCGTGGACGTGGACGGAGGCGACCTCCTCGCCGACTGTCTGGCCGGCTACCTCGACGGAGAGATGAAGCTCGTGCTCCTCGTGCGCGGCGCGTGCCCGGTCGCGCCGCTCGCCCGGCTCGTGACGCCGGGCACGTACGTCGCCCAGGTCACGTCGCTCGCGGGCCTCGCGGGTCTCGGCGCGTGGAAGGGCCCCGGCGTCGCGGCCGTCGTGCCGGAGGGTGCGGCGCGCTTCGTCCACGACCCCGCGGTCGAGGGCGGCGCATCGAACGCGCTCGGCGCGGTCCACCTCCCCGAGACGGCGCCCGCGCGTCCGGTCGGCGCGTGGAGCGTGTTCCAGCAGGCCGAGACGATGCGACACCTGTCCCGTCTCCTCGAGGCGCAGACCGCGGCCACGCCCGCGTCGGGCGCCTCAGGACCGCCGGCCGACCCCGCGGGGCGCCTCGCGGCGTGGCTCCTGCAGCAGGCCGGACCGGTTTCGGGCTCGTAGGAGGCGACGTGGATCCCACCCAGATCCTCGACTCGGTGCTCGTGCTGGGCGGCGTCGGCCTCGTGTTCGGCTCGCTCATCGCGCTGGCGAACCGCCGTCTGAGGGTCTGGGAGGACCCGCGGATCGACGCGGTGACCGACCTGCTCCCCGGGACGAACTGCGGGGCCTGCGGCTTCGCCGGCTGCCGCTCGTTCGCGGAGGGGCTCGTCGGCGGCGCGGCCCAGCCCGCGAAGTGCACGAACATGAACCCCGAGGGGATCCAGGCCGTCGCCGACTACCTGGGCGTCGAGGCGGGCGAGGCCGTGAAGCGCGTCGCCCGGCTGCTCTGCGCGGGCGGGTGCGACGTCGCCGTGCAGCGCGCCGACTACACGGGCCTCCTGACCTGCCGCGCCGCGGCCGCGGTCGCGGGGGGCGGGAAGGCGTGCTCGTGGGGGTGCCTCGGCCTGGCCGACTGCGCCCGCGCCTGCACGTTCGACGCGATCCACATGAACCCCGTCGGGCTGCCGGTCGTGACGCCCGAGCGCTGCACGGCGTGCGGCGACTGCGTGGACGCGTGCCCGAAGGACTTGTTCTCCATCATGCCGGTGGAACAGCACCTGATCGTCCAGTGCCGGAGCCTCCTCGAGGGCGACGAGGCACAGGCGCAGTGCCAGGTGGCCTGCACGGGATGCGGCCGCTGCGTAGACGACGCCGCGCCCGGCCTGATCGAGATCCGCCGGGGTCTCGCGGTGATCGACTACACGAAGAACGACGCGGCCCGGCCCGAGGCCGCCACACGGTGCCCGACGGGAGCCATCCTCTGGGTCGAGCACGCGCAGCTCACGCCTCCGCGCGAGCTCGCGAGGAGTGTCAACGGATGAAGACCAGCCCGAAGGACGCGAACGCGGCCGCCCCGAAGTACCCGGGGGTCCCGACCGCCACGGACGGGAGCGGCGCCGTCGTCGCGATGGAGACGGCCGCGTCGGACGCCGCCGGCGCGTATCCCATCACACCCTCCACGCAGATGGGCGAGGGCTTCGCGGCGGCGATGGCGGCGGGCACGCCCAACGTGCGCGGTCGTCAGCTCATCTTCTTCGAGCCCGAGGGCGAGCACGCCGCGGCCGCCGTGACCGCCGGCATGAGCCTGACGGGGCTCCGCGCGACGAACTTCTCGAGCGGGCAGGGCATCGCGTACATGCACGAGTCGCTGTACGCGGCGGTCGGCAAGCGGCTCACGTACGTGCTCAACGTCGCGTGCCGCGCGATGACCAAGCACGCGCTCAACGTGCACGCGGGTCACGACGACTACCACGCGGTGGACGACACGGGGTTCTTCCAGATCTTCGCGAAGGACGTGCAGCAGGCCGCCGACTTCGACCTGATCGCACACCGCATCGCGGAGCTCTCGCTGAACCCGGGGATCTGCGCCCAGGACGGGTTCCTCACGAGCCACGTGATCGAGTCGGTCCTCCTGCCCGAGCGCGCGCTGGTGGACGAGTACCTCGGCGACCCGGCGGACCAGATCCCGTCGCCCACGCCCGCCCAGCGGCTCGTGTTCGGCGAACGCCGCCGTCGTGTGCCGGAGCTGTACGACGTGGACTACCCCGCGATGCTCGGCGTGGTCCAGAACCAGGACGCGTACGCCCAGGGCGTCGCCGCGCAGCGGCCGTTCTACTTCGACCACCTCGCCGAGCTCGCCGACCGCGCGTTCGAGGAGTACGCCGCGCTCACGGGCCGCGCCTACGCCCGCGTGATGGGGTATCGCGCGGAGGACGCCGACTGGCTCATCGTCGGACAGGGCTCCGTCGTGAAGAACGCCGAGGCGGTGGCCGACCATCTGCGCGCCGCGAAGAAGCTGAAGGTCGGCGTGGTGCAGATGGCGATGTTCCGTCCCTTCCCCTCGGACCAGGTGACCCGGCTGCTCCGCGGCAAGAAGGGGGTGGTGGTGCTCGAGCGCACCGACCAGCCGCTCGCCGCGGACCAGCCGCTGCTTCGCGAGATCCGCGCGGCGATGGGCAAGGCGGTCGAGAACGGGCGCGCGCGCGCAAAGACCCCGCACCTGGGCGTCACGGCGTGCCGGCCCGAGGAGGTCCCCGAGTTCTACGCGGGCGTGTACGGGCTCGGGAGCCGGGACCTGCAGCCGAACCACCTGGTCGCGGCCGTGGAGAACATGCTCGAGGGCGGCGCGAACCGCCGGCTCTTCTACCTCGGGATCGACTTCGTCCGGAAGGGTACGCGGCTCCCCAAGCTCCAGATCTGGCAGGAGCGCCTGCTCGAGAGCTATCCCCTCCTCGAGGGGCTCGCGCTCGACCCGGGTGCGGACGTGAACCTCCTGCCGAAGGGGTCCACTTCGATCCGCATCCACTCGGTCGGCGGGTGGGGCGCGATCACGATGGGCAAGAACCTCGCCGTGACCGCGGCGGACCTGCTGGGCCTCCAGATCCAGGCGAACCCGAAGTACGGCTCCGAGAAGAAGGGCCAGCCGACCACGTTCTACGCCACGCTCGCGAGCGAGCCGGTGCGGACGAACTGCGAGCTCAAGCACGTGGACGTGGTCCTCTCGCCGGACCCGAACGTGTTCCGGCACTCCGACCCGCTCGCCGGCCTCGCGAAGGGCGGCGTGTTCGTGATCCAGAGCAGTCTCGCGCCGCAGGAGCTCTGGAACACGCTCCCGCGGACCGCGCAGCGCCAGATCCGCGAGCGGGAGATCCGCGTCTGGTCGCTCGACGCGTTCCAGATCGCGTCCGAGGTCGCGACGAACCCGGACCTGCGTTACCGCATGCAGGGCGCGGCCTTCATGGGCGCCTTCTTCCGCGCCTCCTCGCTCGTCAAGGAGCACGACCTCGACGAGGAACGTCTCTTCGCGGGCATCCTCGCGCAGACGAAGAAGAAGTTCGGTCACCTCGGCGGGCGCGTGGTGGAGGAGAACCTCGAGGTCGTCCGGCGCGGCTTCTCGGAGGCGAAGACGCTCGACCTCTCGACCCTCTCCGACGACGGGCCGGAGAGCGGGCACGTTCCCGTCATGCCCGAGATCCTCGGCGACGCGGCGGCCCAGGACGGCATCGCGCACCCCGGCCGCTTCTGGGAGCAGGTCTGCCACCTGTACAAGTCGGGCGCCGACGGGATCGCCGACCCGTTCGCCGCGATCTCCGCGATCCCCGCCGCGACGTCGTCGATCCGCGACATGACCGACATGCGCTTCGAGGTGCCGGAGTTCGTCGCGTCGAAGTGCACGGGCTGCGCGGCCTGCTGGACGCAGTGCCCCGACTCGGCCATTCCCGGCGTCGTGAGCGGCATCGAGGACGTCCTCGACGCCGCGATCCGCACGATCTCGAACGGCCGCACGTACGACCGCCTGAAGCCCATCGTGAAGCACCTGGGCCGCGAGGCGCGCCGCGTGATGAAGAGCGGGCCGTTTGCCTCCTTCTCCGAGGTGCTGACGCAGAGCTACGAGACCGTCGCGGCGAAGCTCGACCTCGACCCCGAGCGGCGCCACGCCCTGGACCAGGAGTTCCAGGCGGTGGCGGCCGAGCTGCAGGACTTCCCGCTGGCGAAGACGGCCCCGTTCTTCGACGTGCCGGAGTCGGCGGAGCCGGGGTCGGGCGGCCTCCTCTCGGTCACCGTGAACCCCGAGACCTGCAAGGGCTGCAACATCTGCGTGAACGTGTGCCCCACGGGCGCGCTCGTCACGATCAAGCAGACGGACCAGGTCGTCGAGGACCTGCGCCGGCGGTGGTCGCTCTGGCGGCACCTGCCGGACACCGACGACCGGTTCGTGGACGTCGCGAGCCTGGACGAGGGTATCGGGATCCTCTCGTCGCTCCTGCTCAAGAAGGACAACTACATGTCCATGGTGGGCGGCGACGGCGCCTGCATGGGCTGCGGCGAGAAGACGGGGATCCACCTCGTGGTCGCCGCCGTGAACGCGGTGATGCGGCCTCGGGTGCACGCGTTCGTGAAGCGCCTCGACGAGATCGTGGAGACGCTCGACCAGAAGGCACGGATGCTCCTCTCCTCGGACGCCGACCTCGACCGGATGGTCGAGGGCGGCGTCGGAGCCGAGGTCGCGCTCGACCCGGAGCGCCGGCGCGAGATCGAGCGGATCGTGCGGTCGATCCGCGAGGTGAAGGACCTCCGGTGGCGCTACGTCGAGGGGCCGAGCGGCAAGGGTCGGGCGTCGCTCGGGTTCACGAACTCGACCGGTTGCTCGTCCGTGTGGGGCAGCACGTACCCGTACAACCCGTATCCCTTCCCCTGGGTGAACCACCTCTTCCAGGACGCCCCCTCGATCGCCATCGGCATCTTCGAAGGGCACATGCGGAAGATGACCGACAACTTCGTCGCGGTCCGCCGCGCGGATCTCCTCGCGAAGGACGAGTACGACGCCCAGCGCGACGAAGCCGTCTTCGCGCGCCTCGACTGGCACGACTTTTCCGAGGAGGAGTTCCTCCTCTGCCCGCCCATCATCGCGGTGGGGGGCGACGGCGCGATGCTCGACATCGGCTTCCAGAACCTGTCGCGCCTGCTCGCGTCCGACAAGCCCGTCCGCGTCGTCGTGCTCGACACGCAGGTGTACTCCAACACCGGCGGCCAGGCGTCCACGGGCTCGTTCACGGGCCAGGTCTCCGACATGGCGGCGTTCGGGAAGGCGCACCAGGGCAAGGAGGAGATGCGGAAGGAGCTCTCGCTCGTCGGCATCGCCCACCGCCAGGCCTACGTGCTGCAGTCCTCGCAGGCGCTGCCGAGCCATCTGCTCGGCGGCGTGATCAGGGGGCTGAAGGCGCGACGCCCGGCGCTCTTCGTCCTCCACGCCCCGTGCCCGCCCGAGCACGGTCTCGCCGACTACTCGTCGATGCGCGCCGCGAAGCTCGCGCTCGAGAGCCGCGCGTTCCCGCTCCTCGTGTACGACCCCGACGCCGGGACCTCGATCGCGGAGCGCATGAGCCTCGACGGCAACCCCGCGATCGAAGACCTCTGGCCGACGTACGAGCTCTCGTACGAGGACGAGCAGGGCCAGGCGAAGACCCTGACGCTGCCGCTCACGATCGCCGACTGGGCCGCGACCGAGGGCCGCTTCCAGAAGCAGTTCAAGCCGGCGAGGCCCGACGACGACGTGGTCCCGTTCGCGGACTACGTGGCGATGCCGGCCGCCGAGCGTGGGGACGCCATCCCGTTCATCTACACGCTGGACGCCGAGAACCACCTCGCGCGCCTCCTCGTCTCGTCGTCCATCGTGCACCTGGCCGACGACCGGATCGACGCGTGGCGGCACCTGCGTCAGCTCGCCGGCACCGAGGCGTCGCCGCCCGTCCACGACCTCGTAGAGCGGGAGGTCGCCGCGGCGTACGAGGAGAAGCTCCAGGCGCTCAAGGCGGAGTACGAGGCGAAGATCGCCGACCTGAGGGCGCGGATCCCGCTCGCGGTCGCACGGCGCATGGCCGAGGGGCTCCTGCGTCAGGGCGACGCCGGCGCGACGCTGGCCGACATCCTGGCGCGCGTCGAGGCGGCCGGGCTCGAGCCCGTGGCGGCGGGTACCGACGGCCTGTTCGCGGCCCCCGGCGCCGCTGCGGCTCCGGCCGGCGCGGCACCGGGCGGCGTGGCGGCGGCCAGCGGGACGGCCGTCTCGCCGTCGGCGCCCGCGGCGACGGCCACGTCCACCGCGGAGGCGCCCGCCGACGAGACGCTCGACGTGGAGCCGTGGATCGAGTCCGCGCGCTGCACGACCTGCCACGAGTGCGTCAACTTGAACCGGCGCCTCTTCGCCTACAACGACAAGAAGCAGGCCGTCGTGAAGGACCCGCGCGGCGGGCCCTATCGCGACCTCGTGGTCGCTGCGGAGAAGTGCCCCGTCAAGATCATCCACCCGGGGACCCCGCTCGACCCGAAGGAGAGGGACCTGGACAAGTGGGTGAAGCGCGCGGAGCGCTTCCGCTGAGCACCATGGCGAAGCCGAACCACACGAAGCCCCGCTTCCGGCACGGCGTCCACCCGCCCGAGGCGAAGGAGCTGACGGCGCACCTGCCTGTGCGTCGCATGCCCTTCCCGGCGGAGGTCGTCCTCCCCGTGCGACAGCACGCGGGCCGGCCCGCGCGGCCGATCGTCCGGGAGGGCGACCGCGTGGAGCGCGGCGACGTCGTGGCCGAGGCCGACGGCTGGGTCTCCGTGCCGATCCACGCGTCGGCGTCCGGGCGCGTCGTGTCGGTCGGACTCTGGCCGCACCCGGACGGCTCCATGGAGACTTCGGTCCGGATCGAGGTCGAGCCCTGGTCCGCGCAGGCGCCGAGGCCGCGCCTGGTCCCGGCCTGGGAGCGCCTGACGCGCGAGGAGACCGTCGAAGCGGTCCGCCACGCGGGGGTGGTGGGCCTCGGCGGCGCCGCGTTCCCGACCCACGTGAAGCTGTCGCCCCCGGACGGGAAGTCGATCGACACGCTGGTGATCAACGGCTGCGAGTGCGAGCCGTACCTCACGACCGACCACCGGACGATGGTGGACTTTCCCGAGCGGGTGCACCTCGGCATCCGCCTGATGATGCGCTGTCTCGGCGTGCCGCGCGCGATCGTGGGGATCGAGAAGAACAAGCCCGACGCGCTCGAACGCATGAAGGCCACGCGGCCGACCGACCTCGACGTCGAGATCGTGGGCCTCACCGTGAAATACCCGCAGGGCGCCGAGAAGATGCTCATCGACGCCCTCCTCCGGCGCCGCGTGCCGACGGGCCGCCTTCCCATGGACGTGGGCGTGATCGTCCAGAACGTCGCGTCGGTGGCCACGATCGCGGAGGTCTTCGAGACGGGGCTGCCCCTGATCGAGCGCATCGTGACGGTCACGGGCCACGGCGTCCGTCGGCCCGGGAACTGGATCGTGCCGGTCGGTACGAAGATCCGCGACCTCCTCGACGCGAGCGGCGGGCTCACCGAGGACGCGCGCGAGGTCGTGAACGGCGGGCCCATGATGGGCGCCTCGATCGCGAACCTCGACGCGCCCGTGACGAAGGGCACCACGGGCATCGTCGTCCTCGTGGAGGGCGAGGTCCGCCGCCCCGAGACGTACCCGTGCATCCGGTGCGGACACTGCCTCGACGCGTGCCCCGTGTTCCTGAACCCGCAGATCCTCGGCCAGCTCGCCCTCGCGGGCCGCGAGGACGAGATGGCGGGCCACCACCTGTCCGACTGCATGCTCTGCGGCTGCTGCTCGTACGTGTGCCCCTCCCACATCCCGCTGAGCCAGCTCTTCCAGGCCTCGCGCACGGCGCTGCGCGTGCGACAGGCGAAGGCCCCGGCGCCCGCGGCGTCGGGCGGCGCCGCGCCGGCCCCGGCGTCCGCGCCGGTCGCCCCGGGAGCGCCGTCGTGAGATCGCCCCGCTGGCTCGTCACCGCCTCGCCCCACCTCGGCTCGCCGGAGAGCACGCCGCGGATCATGTGGTCCGTGGTCCTGAGCCTCGTGCCGGTGATCCTCGCCTCGATCTGGTTCTTCGGGCCGAGCGCGGTGCTCGTCCTGGCCGCGGCCACCCTCGGCGCGCTCCTGACCGAGCGCGCGTTCGGGCGGCGCGGCACGCTCGGCGACGGCTCCGCCGTGATCACGGGCCTGCTCCTCGGATTGACGCTCCCCGCCGGGGTCCCCCTCTGGATGGCGTTCGTGGGCGGCGTGTTCGGCATCGGCTTCGGCAAGCTGATCTTCGGGGGCCTCGGCCAGAACCCCTTCAATCCCGCGCTGGTCGGGCGCGCGTTCCTCCAGGCCGCGTTCCCCGTCGCGCTGACGACGTGGCCTGCGAACCTCGTCTCGGGGGGCCGGTTCTCCGCCTTCTCCTTCGAGCGCATCTCCGACTGGCTCCGGCTGCGCGGCGACAACCTCGCGCTGCCGTTGATGGCGCCGCACGTCGTGGACGGCACCACGGCGGCGACGCCCCTCGGCCTCATGAAGTTCCAGCACCAGGGGACGGACCTCGCGCACCTCCTCCTCGGCACGACCGGCGGTTCGCTCGGCGAGACCTCGGCGATCCTCATCCTCCTCGGCGGCCTCTACCTGGCGCTCCGAAACCGGCTCAACTGGCGCATCCCCGTGGCGATCTTCGCCACCGTCGGCCTCTTCTCGGGGGTCCTCCACCTTCTCGGTCCGGACCGCTTCCCCGGCCCGGGCTTCATGCTCCTCTCCGGCGGGCTCGCGCTCGGCGCCGTCTACATGGCGACCGACATGGTCACGTCGCCCGTCACGCACCGCGGCTGCGTCGTCTTCGGGGTGGGGATCGGGTTCCTCGTCGTCACGATCCGCCTGTGGGGCGGGCTTCCGGAGGGGGTGCAGTACTCGATCCTCCTCATGAACGCGCTCGTGCCCTTCATCAACCGCGCCACGCAGCCGCGCGTCTTCGGGACGCGCGCCGCGAGGATCCTGTCGTGAGTCCCGGCGACGCCGCCCCGTCCGTGCGCCCGGAGACGCCGAGCTGGCGCTTCGTCGCGACGCTCGCGCTGGCGGGGGCGGTCGCGGGCGGCCTCCTCGTGTTCGTGTACCAGGCGACGCAGCCCGCGATCCTGGCCCACAAGGCCGAGATGCTGAAGGCCGCGATCGGCGAGGTCCTCGGCGCGCCCGCGCGCTCCACGACGCTCTACGTGCGCGGGGCCGACCTCTCGGCCGAGCCGCCGCCCGGCGCCGACCCCAAGACGCTCGAGCCCGTCTACCTCGGGTTCGACGCGGCCGGGAAGCCCGTCGGGTTCGCGATCGTCGCCGGCGCCAACGGGTACGCGGACGAGATCCGGCTGATCGTCGGGTACGACCCGACGACGAAGAAGATCCGGGGGCTCAAGGTGCTCGAGAGCAAGGAGACGCCCGGCCTCGGCGACTCGATCGAGAAGGACCCGCACTTCGCCGCGCAGTTCGAGGGCAAGGAGTTCCCGATCCACGGCGTCAAGCAGGGCGAGTCGAACGGCGACACGCACGCGGTGGACATGATCACGGGCGCGACGATCTCGTCCCGGGCCGTCGTCGGGATCGTCCGGGGCGCGCTCGAGCGCCTCGACCCCGTGCTCTCGTCGTGGCTCGCGGCGCACCCGGGCGGCGGGCCGGACCCGGCGTCGCCGTCCGGGCCGACCGCCCCGGGCCCCGGGAAGGAGGTTCCGCGATGACCGCCCGCCCGGCCTCCGCCGACCTCGTGAGGGGCATCTGGCGCGAGAACCCGGTTCTCGTCCAGCTCCTCGGCCTGTGCCCGACGCTGGCCGTGACGAACACGGTCGCGAACAGCCTCGCCATGGCCATCGCGACCTTCTTCGTACTGCTCGGGTCGAGCGTCCTCGTGTCGTCCCTGAAGCGGTGGATCCCCCACGAGGTCCGCATCTCGACGTACGTGCTGATCATCGCCACCTTCGTGACGGTGGCCGACATGGGGCTCGAGGCCACGGTGCCCGACATCCACAAGGCGCTCGGCGCGTTCATCTCGCTGATCGTCGTGAACTGCATCATCCTCGGCCGACAGGAGGCGTTCGCGGCCCGGAACCCGGTCGGCCGCGCGGCGCTCGACGCGATCGGCTCGGGCCTCGGCTTCACGATCGCGCTCCTCCTGATGGGCACGTTCCGCGAGGTCCTCGGGAACGGCACGTTCCTCGGCGTCTCGCTCTTCGGCGCGAGCTACCAGCCCTGGGTCATCATGAAGCTGCCGCCCGGCGGCTTCCTGACGCTCGGCTTCCTCCTCCTCGGTCTCGCGGCGTGGCGGCGGGCGCGCGCCCGCGGACCCGCGGAGGGGCCGGACGCGGCGGACGCCGACGCGCCCCAGGCGGTGCGGGCCGCGCTCGGCGCGGGCTCGCTCGACGGGAGGGCTCCGTGATGGGCGGTCTCCTCTGGATCCTCCTCTCCGCCATGGTGGTGAACAACTTCACCCTCATGCTCTTCCTGGGGCTCTGCCCCTTCATGGGCGTCTCGTCGCGCATCGCGACGGCGCTGCGCATGGGGCTCGCGAACATCTTCGTGCTCACGATGACCTCGGTGTGCGCCTGGGCGCTGCACAACACCGTGCTCCGCGCCGCGCCCTACCTCCGGCTCATCTCGTTCATCGTGGTGATCGCCTCGCTCGTACAGATCACCGAGATGGCGATCAAGAAGCTGAGCCCCACCCTGTTCCGCCAGCTCGGAATCTACCTCCCCCTCATCACGACCAACTGCGCGATCCTGGGCCTCGCGCTCTGGCAGACGACGAAGTACGACTACACCCTGGTCCAGGGCCTCTTCTACGCGCTCGGCGCCGGCCTCGGGCTGACGCTCGCGCTCGTCCTGATGGCGTCGATCCGAGAGACCACCGAGCTCGCGGACGTCCCCTCGATCGCGCGGGGGACGGCCCTCACGCTGATCATCGCGGGCACGCTCTCCCTCGCGTTCATGGGCTTCGCGGGCCTGGGGACGGCGTCGTGAGCCCGCTCGTCGCCATCGTCGTGACCGGCGCCCTCTTCGGAGGCTTCGTCTGGATCCAGCACCGCTTCGGGTCGCCGGACGACGGGCCGGGCTGCGACGCGCGCCGGGACTGCGAGGAGGCCCGCTCCGGCGGCTGCGCCGGCTGCGCGCGCGCGTCCGCCCCGTCCGAGGAGTCCACCGATGACCTCCAGTCCTGACCCCCGCCCCGGGTGCGCCGCGCGCGGTCCGAGTCGCCGCGACGTGCTGGCGCTCGGCGTCGGCGCGTTCGTCGCGCTCTCGGTTCCCGTGGCCCTGCGTCGTCGTGGCCGGCCGCTCGCGCGTCGGACGATCCCGATCATGGGCACGCTCGCGGACCTCGCCGTCGTGCACGACGACCCGCACGTCGCCGAGGCCGCCCTCGAGGACGCGATCGCGGCGCTTCGCCGCGTCGAGAGCACGATGTCGAGGTTCGACCCCCGGTCGGACGTGGGCCGCGCGAACCTCGGAGCGACGCGGGAGGCCGTGTTCGTCGGCGACGAGACGGCCCTCGTGCTGCGCGAGGCGATCCGCTGGGCCGAGGGGAGCCGGGGCGCGTTCGACCCCTGTCTGCTCGAGGCGACGGAGGCGTGGGACGTGGAGCACCGCGCCGCGCCGCCGCCCGCCGAGGCCTGGAAGCCCCTCGCGGGGCGCGGCCTCTGGCGTGCGCTCGACGTGGACACGTGGCGCGGCCGGCCCGCCGTCCGCCTCACGGACCGCGCCGCGCGGATCGACCTCGGCGGCATCGCGAAGGGCTACGGCGTGGACCGCGCCGCCGCCGCGATCCGTCGCCGTGGTGCGCGGGGCGCCCTCGTGAACGTGGGCGGGGACCTCGTCGCGATCGGCGGGTCGGAGGACGGCGATCCCTGGTGCATCGGCATCCAGGACCCCAACGACCCGGACGGCCTCGTGGGGCGCCTCGAGGTCCGGGACGAGGCCGTCGCGACCTCGGGGGACTACGAGCGGGGCTTCACGTACGCCGGCCGCCGCTACCACCATCTCCTCGACCCGGCCACCGCGGCGCCCCGCCAGGCCGCCTTCCACAGTGTGACGATCGTCGCGCCGACGTGCCTCGCCGCCGACGCTGCGGCGACCGCCGCGTTCGTCCTCCCTTCCGACGTCGCCCGGCGCGACGCGCTGCGCCTCGCTCCAGGCGCCCGCGTCGCGTCGGTCGTCTGATCGGCCGTCGCCGTGCCGTGACGGTCGTGCTCCATCGACCCCGTGCACGAGGAGTCGTCCCCATGAGTCTCACCACGATCGGAACCCGGAGCGTGATCACGGTCGGGCCCTCGACGCCCGTCCCCGACATCGCGCGCATGATGAAGGAGAAGAGCCTCGGCTCCGTCGTCGTCGTGCGGGACGGCCGTCCGGTGGGGATCGTCACCGACCGGGACCTGGTCGTCCGCGTGCTCGCGACCGACCGCGCGACCGCCTCGCTCTCCGCGGAGTCCGTGATGTCCGCGCCGCTGACGTGCGTCTCGGACACCGAGGAGCCGCTCCGGGCGGCCACGTTGATGCGCGAGGCCCAGATCCGCAGGCTGCCGATCGTGGGCCCCGAAGGGAGCCTCGTCGGCATCGTCTGCCTGGACGACCTCATGCACCACCTCTCTCGCACGCAGCACGAGATGTGCGAGGCCATCGCGCTCTTCCCGATCGCGCACCACGGCGGCTAGAGCGGCCGGCGGCCGGAGGCCGGCCGCGGGTGGCCGGCGGACGGCGGACGGCGAACGGCGGACGCGTGCGACCTCGGCGACCGGCACCCCGGCCGGACCGGGACATTGGACCGGGACGCCGTAGGATGGCGCCGTCCCGGGCCTGTTCTGCTTCCCGGGCGCCCGTCTCTGCGGGCCGGATGTCCGATGTCGTTCCGACCGCTGGGCCCTGGCGGGTCCGCGAGGAGGTCGTCATGGCGCTTCCGGACGAACGAGGCGGGGAAGGCGCGTCCCGAGCGGGAAGGGCGACGCCGAGGGCGTCCTTCGCCGCGCCCGTTCGCGTGGTCTGTCTCGTCCTCCTGGCGGCGGCCGCGTCGTCCTGCCGCGTCCCCGAGGCGCGGGAGCTCCGGACGCCGCGTCGAGACGACTTCGTCGTCCCCACGTCCCCCGCGCCGCTTCGAGGGTGCGCTCCGGCCGCCTCGGCCCTGCCCGACGGGCCGCTCACGCTCGAGGACGCGATCCGCGTGGCGATGGCGAGGAACCCCGACGTCCACTCCGCGGAGGCGAGCGTCGAGAGCGCGCTCGCGACGCTCGAGGGGGCGCGCGCACAGAAGCGCCCGTCCGTGTCGGTGGACGCCAGCGTGCTCGCGGGCGACGCGCCGTCGAGCTACCTCTTCAAGCGCATCGACGCGCGGACGTTCGACCGCTTCACCGACTTCAACGACCCGGGGGCCTTCGGCAACTTCGAGCTCGGCGCGACGCTCCGCTACAACCTCTGGGACGGCGGACGCCGGCGGCTCGGCGAGTACGCCGCGGAGGCGGGCGCGAACGCCGAGCGCGCGGCGCGCGAAGCCGTGCGGAACGAGCTGGCGGAGAGCGTGGTGACCACGTACCTCGGGGCGAAGGCGGCCGAGGAGCTCCTCGTCGCGGACGAGGCGAGCGTCAAGACCGTCGAGGCGCAGGTCGCCGAGACGAAGGCCAAGGTGGACCGCGGCGTCGTCCTCAAGAGCGACGAGCTCTCGCTCGAGGTGCGCCTCGCCCAGGCCGAGGAGGATCGGATCCGGACGGACGTCGCGCGCCGCGTGGCCCTCGCGACGCTCCGACGCCTCCTCGCGCTGCCCGCCGACGCGACGCTCGTGCTCGCGCCCGTCTCGCTCGACGAGACCGGGCTCCCCGCGAGCCTCGACGCGGCGCTCGTCGAGGCGTACCGGCAGCGGCCGGAGGTCCGAGGCGTGCGGAGCCGCGTCCGCCAGGCGCGGATCGAGGTCGAGCGCGCGAAGCGCGCGGGGCTCCCCTCCGTGGACCTGCAGGCGCGGTGGTTCGGCGACGACCCGGGGCTCCGTCTCTCGAGCAACTGGTGGGTGTCGCTCGCCGTCTCCTGGGACCTCTACGACGGGGGCCGTCGCGACGCGTCCCTCGCGGGGGCGCGCGCGGCGCTCGCGCGGCTCGAGGCCCAGGACCAGAAGACGATCCTCGACGTCGCGCTCGACGTGGAGCGCTCGCTCCTCGGCCTCGAGGAGGCGCGCGCGCGGCTGGACGTGGCCGGCAAGGCCGTCGGCGCGTCGGAGGAGACCCTGGACCTGGTGGAGAAGCAGTACGGCTCGGGCAGCGCGACGATCACGCGCTACCTCGAGGCCGAGCAGGAGAGGACCCGGACGCGGCAGCGCCGCATCGGCGCGCGCCTCGACTGGAACCGCGCGGTCGTGGACGTGCGCCGCGCCCTCGGTCGGCTCGGTCTCGAGGCCGGGCGCTGAGCCGGGAGGCTCGCCATGCTGAAGAAGATCGTGAGCCTGGTCCTCTTCCTCGCCCTCCTCGCGGGCGTCGTCCTCTACGCGATGGGGACGTTCCACGGCGAGCAGGTTCCGCCGGGTCGCGCGCCGGCCCCGGCCGGGGAGCCCGCGCCTGCGCGGACCGCGACCGCGGAGCGCGTGACGGTCCCGACCTTCGAGGAGGCCGTCGGCACCGTCGGGTCGCGGACGCGCGTGGACGTGGCCGCGCAGGTGACCGCGCGCGTGAAGGCCGTCCACGCCGTGGCGGGGGCGCTCGTCACGGCGAAGTCCGTGCTCGTCGAGCTCGACGACCGCGAGCTCTCGGCGCGCCGCGAGCAGGCGTCGGACGTCCAGAACCAGGCCGAGGCGGCGCGCGAGAGCCGCGTGCAGGCGAGGGCCCGCGCGGACGCGGTGCTCGAGCAGGCGAGGAAGCACTATGACCGCGTGGAGGGCCTCGTGCGCGACCGGGCCGCGACGCCGGAGCAGCTCGAGAACGCCGAGGCGGGCCTGCTACAGGCCCAGGCCGGCGTCGCCGAGGCGGAGGCGGCGATCCACGCGGCCGATGCCGAGGTGGAACGCGCGCGGCAGGCCGTGACGGAGGCCGACCTGGCGCTCGGTCACGCCCAGATCCACTGCCCGATCGACGGCGTCGTGGCGATGCGCGCGGTGGAGCCCGGCGACCTCGCGTGGCCCGGCCGCACCCTCCTCTCGGTGCTCGACCCCGTGGAGCTTCGCCTGGAGGCGCAGGTGCGCGAGGGCCTCATCTCGAAGATCGAGCGTGGCAAGGCCTACTCGGTCGAGATCCCGAGCGCCGGGAAGACCGTCACGGGCACCGTCTCGGAGATCTTCCCGACGGCCGACCCCCAGAGTCGCACCTTCCTCGTGCGCGTGGACATCCCGCCCACGCCGGGCGTGCACCCCGGCATGTTCGGGCGCCTCCGCGTGCCCCTCGGCGAGCGAGCGATCGTGCGGATCCCGGTGGACGCGACGCTTCGCGTCGGGCAGGTCGAGACGGTGATCCTGAGGGTGGAAGACCGCTGGGTCCGCCGGTACGTGACGACCGGCCGGCCCGTGGAAGGCGGCGTCGAGGTCCTCTCGGGCCTGGAGGGCGGCGAGACGATCGGGCGCCCGGAGGCTGAGTGATGGCCCAGGACCGCGAGGAAGGTCTGGTCCAGCGCCTCGTCCGGGCCTCCGTCGAGGGACCGATCGCGCCGCTGCTCCTGGTGTTGGCCGTCGCCGCGGGCCTCGTGGCGGTGATGCTGACGCCCCGCGAGGAGGAGCCGCAGATCGTCGTGCCGATGGCGGACGTCCTCGTCCACTATCCCGGCGCGAGCGCGGAGGAGGTCGAGAAGCTCGTCGCGACGCCGCTCGAGAAGCTCCTGTGGCAGATCGACGGGGTCGAGCACGTGTACTCGATGTCGCGGCGCGACCACGCGATCGTGACCGTCCGCTTCTTCGTGGGCGAGGACCGCGAGCGGGCTCTCGTCCGCATCCAGAGCCGGATCGACGCGAACAAGGACGTGGTCCCGCCGGGCGTCACCGGCTGGATCGTGAAGCCCGTCGAGATCGACGACGTCCCGATCGTCACGCTCACCCTCTGGTCGAGGTCCGCGGCCTCCGGCGAGCTGCGGCGCGTGGCCGAGGAGCTCGCCGCCCGGCTCGACCCGGTGCCGGACCTCTCGCGCACGGACGTCGTGGGCGGGCGGCCGCGCGAGGTCCGCGTGGAGCTCGACCCCGAGGCGATCGCGGCCCACGGGCTGTCGCCGCTCGAGGTCTCCCGCGCCCTGGCGGGCGCCGACGCCTCCCTGCCGGCGGGCGCCTTCGACCGCGCCGACCGGACGATGCCGGTGGTCGCGGGGCCGTTCGTGGGGGGGAAGGACGAGGTGGAGGATCTCGTCGTGGGCGCCTACGGCGACCGTCCCGTGCACCTCGCGGACGTCGCCCACGTCGTGGAGGGCCCCGCCGAGGCGAGCACCTACACCCGGGTCCGCTTCGGACCGGCCGAGGCGAAGGAGCGCGGCGTCGAGGCGGGCCGGCCGTTTCCCGCCGTGACCCTCGCACTCTCCAAGAAGAAGGGGACGAACGCCGTCTGGGTGGCCGAGGACGTGGTGCGTCGCGCCCGCGCGCTGGCCACCGAGATCCTCCCCGACGACGTGGAGATGCTCGTCACGCGCGACTACGGCGAGACCGCCAACGAGAAGGTGAACGAGCTGCTCGGGCACCTGACGCTCGCCATCCTCACCGTGATCGGTCTCGTTGCGTACTCACTCGGCTGGCGGGAGGGGCTCATCGTCGCCGCGGCCGTGCCGATCACGTTCGCGCTCACGTTGCTCGTGAACCTGATCGCCGGCTACACGATCAATCGCGTGACCCTCTTCGCCCTGGTGCTCGTGCTCGGTCTCGTCTGCGACGACCCGATCGTGGACGTCGAGAACATCCACCGCCACTTCGGGCAGAAGAAGGTTCCGCCGCTGAAGGCCGTCCTGCTGGCGGTGAACGAGGTCCGGCCCCCCGTGATCTTCGCCACGGTCGCGGTCATGCTCTCGTTCCTCCCCATGCTCTTCATCACCGGCATGATGGGCCCGTACATGCGTCCGATGGCGCTGAACGTGCCCATCGCGATGCTGATGAGCCTCCTCGTGGCGTTCACGGTCACGCCGTGGATGGCCTACTACCTCCTGAAGCCGCTCTACGGCAAGGCGGGCGGGCACCGCACGGCCGGGCGGCCCAACGTCCTCGAGCGTGTGTACCGCGGGAGCGTCGCGTTCTTCATAGACCACCGCGCCGCGCGTTGGGGGATGCTCGTCGGCATCCTCGCGCTCCTCGGCCTCGCGGCCCAGATCGTCCTCGCGGGGCACGTGCCCCTGAAGATGCTGCCGTACGACAACAAGAGCGAGTTCCAGGTCGTGCTCGACCTGCCCGAGGGGGCGACGCTCGAGCACACCGACGGCCTGGTCCGCGAGGTGGAGGCGTACCTCGCCACGGTGCCCGAGGTGACCGACCTCGAGTCGTACGTCGGCACCTCGAGCCCGATCGACTTCAACGGCCTCGTTCGCCACTACGGCCTGCGCAGGGCGCCGAACCTCGCGGACGTGCGGGTAAACCTCGTCGCCAAGGGCCGGCGGACGCAGCAGACGCACGACCTCACGCTGAGGATCCGCCACGACCTCGAGGCGATCACGGACCGCGCGGGCGCGCGGCTGAAGATCGTCGAGACGCCGCCGGGCCCGCCCGTGCTCTCCACGCTCGTCGCGGAGGTGCACGGTCCCGTCGGCCGCGCCTACGGCGACCTCGTCGCGGCCGGGCGCGACGTCGAGGCCCGCCTCCGGGCGATGTCGGGGGTCGTGGACACCGACGTCGTGGCGGAGGCGGAGCGATCTCGCTACGACTTCGTCTTGGACAAGGAGAAGGCCGCGCTCCACGGCGTGGCGACGGTGGACGTGGTACGGACGCTTCGGCTCGCGCTCTCGGGCGACGCCCCGGCCACGGTGCACGAGCCCGGCGAGCGCCAGCCGCTCCGCCTGCGGCTCGTCCTCTCCCGGAAGGAGCGGAGCGGCCCCGAGGAGCTCTCGCGACTCCAGGTGAAGGGGGGCCGCGGCG
Organism: uncultured Planctomycetota bacterium; assembly: GCA_963752285.1. Taxonomy (GTDB): domain Bacteria; phylum Planctomycetota; class PLA2; order PLA2; family JAEUHO01; genus CAVVXN01. The sequence goes on along the minus strand of CAVVXN010000005.1, from coordinate 1,337,454 downwards.
TGCTCGTCCCCCTCGCCGAGATCGGGCACTTCGTCGAGGTGACCGACGACGCCACGATCACCCACAAGGACCTGGAACGGGTGGTGTTCGTCCTGGGCGACGTCGCGGGACGCGCGCCCGCCGACGTGATCTTCAAGATCCAGGACGACCTCGCGGCCCGGCCCCTCGGCGACGGCATCGAGGCGCGCTGGACGGGCGAGGGCGAGTGGAAGATCACGCTGGACGTCTTCCGCGACCTCGGCCTCGCGTTCTTCGGGGCGGTCGTCGCCATCTACGCGCTGCTCGTCCTCGAGACGCACTCGTTCGTGATGCCCCTGGTGGTGATGGCGGCGATCCCGCTCGGGCTGATCGGGATCATGCCGGGCTTCTGGCTGCTCAACCACGTGGCGGGTCACGTGGTCGGGGGATACCAGAGCCCCGTCTGGTTCACGGCGACGGGCATGATCGGGATGATCGCCCTGGCCGGCATCGTGATCCGGAACGGCATCATCCTGATCGACTTCATCCACGCGCGGGCGCGCGACGGGATGCCGATCCGCGAGGCCGTGCTCGAGAGCGGCCGTCAGCGCCTCCGGCCGATCCTCCTGACCGCGGTCGCGGCGATGCTCGGCGCGTGGCCGATCACCCTGGACCCCATCTTCAGCGGCCTCGCGTGGGCGCTGATCTTCGGGATCGTGGCCTCGACGCTCTTCACCCTGGTCGTGATCCCGGTCGCGTACCACGCGCTCACCCGGAGGCCGGCGCCGGCCGGCGCGGACGCGCCCGCGCCTCGGTAGCCCGCGCCTCAGTAGCCCGCGCGGACGAGGAACCAGAGGACGACGATCACGCCCACCGCGATGCCGATCATCGGGAGGGCGTTCGGGACCGCGTACGGGAACACCATGAGGACCACGCCCGCGGCGAGCTGGGGCCAGCGGCGCTCGCGCTTCCCGTAGAGGAAGATCCCCATCCCGACGCAGCTCACGACGAGCGCGGTGAACAGCGCTCCGGAGGACAGGTCGCCGATGCCCACGGGCGGATTCTCGGGCCGCACGAGGGTCCCGTGCCCCGCGCGCCCGTCATCCCGGGGCGGGGCCGGACCCGGCGAAGCGGACCCGGGGGTCGCCGAGCCGGAAGGCCTCGCGGTCCCACGCGCCGAGGCGTGAGGCGGCGTCGTACGTGCTCTCGAGGAACGCGAGGAGGGCGGCGTCCGGGTCGGGGGCCCTCCGCACCTCCTCGTAGGGGAGGAGGAACTCGCCGAGCGTCGCGTCGTATCCGGCGCCCGGGGGCGCGACCCCCGTGTCGGCAAAGCCGTCGGGCTCGGGGTACGCGTACGCGTAGAAGGCCGCCTCGGGGTGCGCGGCGTTCCCGGGCCAGAAGCCCGCGCTGCTCACCTCGTGGGAGTACGCCTCCCGCGCCACCCAGTCGGGCAGGTTCGGGACGCCGCCCGGGTGCGTGGGCGCCGGCCGCCCCGAGAACCGCGTGACCGCGAGGTCGAAGCTCCCCCAGAAGAAGTGGACGGGGCTGGCCTTGCCCGTGAAGCCGGCGCGGAAGCGCTTGAGCACCCGGTCGGCCTGGACGAGCGCGCCGTGGAAGCGCCGGACCGCGGCGGCGTCGTACGCCGCGTGCGTGCGGTCCTCCTCGAACGGGATCGCGTCGGGGATCTCGCACGGCCGCGTGTGGATCGCGACCGGCAGGCCGAGCCGCCTCAGCGCCTCCATCGTCTCCGCGTACGTCTCCGCCACGGGCCGGGGCCCGAGCCCAAAGCCCTGCGTGCCTCCGTCGTTCGTGCGGATCTCGAGACGGTGGTCGAGGAGGTCCAGGTCGATCTCGAAGACGCGCGTCCCGTGCGCGATCGGCGAGGTGGTGAGCCCGCGCGCGGTGACGTAGAGGGGGACGTGCCAGGCGTGGTTCGTCCACGGCGAGAGGACGAGGCGCACCTTCCCGGCGATCTGCGTGACGAGATGGAGCGTGGCGAGGGTGTCGGCGGAGGCGGCGTAGTCGAGCGCGGGCCACGCGGTCGCCTCGGGGTCCGTACGCGTCACGAGGTCCCTCCCGTCCGGTGCGGCGAGCGTACCCGGCTCCGGGGCCCGGAAGGGAGGCACGCGTCAGGCCGGGCCCGCCTCCGCCAGACGGTCCCGGATCCGGCGGGCGCGGTGGGCGCCGATGCCGGGCAGGGCGGCCAGGTCCTCGAACGACGCCGCGCGGAGCCCCGCGATCGAGCCGAACCGCTGGAGCAGCATGCGGCGGCGCGCGGGCCCGATCCCTTTGAGGTGGTCGAGCGTGCCCTCCGCCATCGCCATCTGGCGGCGCTTCTTCTGGTAGCGGCCAGCGAAGCGGTGCGCTTCGTCGCGGACCTTCACGAGCAGGCGGAGCGCGGGGTCGGTCGGCGGGAGGATCACCGGCGCCGCGCGGTCCGGCCGGACGATCCGCTCGTCGGGGATCCCCCTCTCGGGCCGCGCCTTCGCGAGCCCGACCACCGGGACGGGCGGCGCGCCCACGTCCGAGAGCGCGCGACGTGCGGCCTCGACCTGCCCGCGGCCGCCGTCCACCATCACGAGGTCGGGCCACGCGCCGAGCGCCTCGCCCCGCGCGAAGCGCCGTACGAGGACCTCCCGCATGCCCGCGTAGTCGTCGCCGCCCGCGGCCCCCTGGACGGCGAAGTGACGGTATCGCGACGGATCCGCGACGCCCCCGACCAGGACCGACATCGCGGCCACCGGCTCCGCGCCCATCCAGTGGGAGAGGTCGTAGCCCTCGATCCGCTCCGGGGGCCCCGCGAGGTCGAGCACCTCGGCCAGCCGCTCCAGCGCCGCGTGCGCCTCCTTCGCGCGCGCCGAGTGCTCGGCGAGCGCCTCCTCGGCGTGGCGCCGGGTGAGGTCGAGCAGCGCGCGGGCCGCGCCCCGCTGCGGCGTCCGGACGACGACCGGCGCGCCGCGCACCGCCGAGAGCGCCTCCGCGAGGCCCTCCGGGTCCACCGGCTCCTCGCCGACGAGGATCTCGGGCGGGACGATCTTGCCGTTCGCGTAGAAGAGCGAGAGGAACGTGGTCAGGACCTCGCGACGCGGAAGGGTCGTCCGGTGGGGGAGCGCGCGCGTCGCCGTGACGTGCCCGTCCCGCACGTAGAAGACGGCGACCATCGTGACGCCGCCCGCCGCGGCGAGGGCCACGACGTCGCGGTCCTGCCCGTCCACGTGGACCGTGTCCTGTCGCTCGAGCGACGCATCGAGCGCGGCGAGCCGGTCGCGGAGGACCGCGGCGCGCTCGAAGAGGAGGTCCGCCGAGGCCGCGGCCATGTCCTCCTGGAGCCGCTTCGCGATCGCCCGCCCGCGCCCGCGCAGCACCGCGACGGCCTCCTCCACGAGCCGGGCGTACGACGCTTCGTCGATCCGGCCGACGCACGGCGCCGCGCAGCGGCCGATCTGGTGGTACAGGCAAGGACGGGTCCGCTGCTGGAGCTCTCGGTCCGAGCACGAGCGGAGCGGGTACATCGTGCGGAGGAAGCGGAGCGTGCGGCGGATCCCCTTTGCGCTCGCGAAGGGGCCGAGGTAGAGCGCGCCGTCCTTCTTGACACGGCGCACGAGGGAGAGTCGGGGGAACGCGTGGCTCCGGTCCACGCGGACGAGCAGGTACGACTTGTCGTCCTTCAGCCTGAGGTTGTAGGGCGGCTTCTCCTTCTTGATGAGGGTGTTCTCGTAGAGCAGCGCCTCTTCCGCCGTGCCCGTGCTGACGACCCGCACGTCGGCGGCCCGGCGGAGGAGCAGCCGGACGAGGGGGCGCTCGTCGCCGCCGCGGAGGTAGGTGGCGACCCGCGTCCGGAGGTTGGACGCCTTGCCGACGTAGAGCACGCGGCCCGCCTCGTCCTCGAACACGTACACGCCCGGACCGGTCGGGAGCCGCCGGGCGCGAGCCCGAAGCGTCTCGAGTCGGGCGGAGGCGGCGCTCATCCCGGTCGATCGTACGCCCCGGCCGGGGCGCCTCCGGCCGGATCAGCCGCGGGGGTGGTGCTTGTGGTGGACCGCCTTCAGCCGGTCCGACTCGACGTGCGTGTAGACCTGCGTCGTCTTCACGCTCGCGTGGCCGAGGAGCTCCTGCACCGCGCGGAGGTCGGCGCCGCCGGCGAGGAGGTGCGTCGCGAACGAGTGGCGGAGGACGTGGGGCGAAGGGCGGCTCGCGAGCCCCGCCCGCGCGGCGCGCGCGCCGAGCATCCGAAAGACGCGATGGCGGTCGAGAGGCCGTCCGCCTCGCGACAGGAACACGTGGGCCGACGCGCCGCGGTCGAACGCCGGTCGGCCCTGGGCCAGCCACCGCTGGACCGCGCGCGCGGCGGGGGCGCCGAGCGGCACCCACCTCTCCTTTCTTCCCTTGCCGAAGCAGCGTACGACGCCGCGGTCCAGCCGGAGGTCGTCGTCTCGCCATCCGCACGCCTCTTCCACGCGCGCGCCGGTCGCGTAGAGAGCCTCGAGCAAGGCGCGGTCCCGGAGGTCGATCGCGCGACCGCCGTCGATCGAGGCGAGGAGCGTGCGCACCGCGTCGGGGGACAGCACGCGGGGGAGGGGCGCGGGGGCGCGCGAACGGAGCACGCCCTCGGTGGGGTCCCGCTCGAGGGCCCCCTCGCTGTTGAGGAACGCCACGAACGAACGGAGCGCCGCGAGGCGTCGCGCGGTCGTCGCGGGCGCGGCGCGGGCCCGGCGCGCGCGGGAGAGCCAACGGAGCACCGCGTCGCGGTCGAGGCGCGCCGGGGGAACACGGTCCGACAGGCCCGCGCCCTCGAGGACGGAGGCGAGGTCCCGCCGGTAGGCCGCGAGCGTGTGGGGGGACAGCCCGCGCTCCACGGCCAGGTGGTCCTGCCACGCGCGCGCGAGATCGTCGATGCGGTGACGTCGCATGGGCCCCCAGTGAGGAGAACGGTCGCGGGGCGACGGACCTTGAGCGCCGGGGCGCGGCGCGGTCCTCGGGACGCGTCCACCCGAGGCGCAGAACCCGGTTTCCAGGCGCCCATCGCGCGGATTGACCGTCCCAATGGGCACGGGTATGCTCCCGCGCCTTCTACGCCGGAGCCACGTCCATCGGTCTCGCCGCGGGCGCGGCCTCCGACACCACGGAGGGGCGATGCCGCCGAAGAAGTCCGATCCGGAAGCCACCCCGGACCGCGCCCCGTCCTCTTCGAACGGAGCGCGTCGCCGCTGGCCCAAGGGCGGTCCCACGAAGGCGGAGCTCCGGCGGTACCGCGACGCGCTCCTCCACCTGCGGGCGCGCATCCTGCAGAGCAGCCAGAAGCTCGCCGACGAGGCGCTCAAGTCGTCGGGGCAGGACTACTCGGTCGATCACATGGCCGACCACGGCACCGACAACTTCGACCAGGACTTCTCGCTCGCCCTGCTCGAGGGCGAGTCCGAGCTCTATCGCGACATCATGGACGCCCTGGACAAGATCGACGGCCGCGGCGAGCTCCCGTACGGCCTCTGCGAGGCGTGCGCCGACGCCCAGCCCGTCGAGGGGTCGCCCGACCGTTGCCCGACGTGCCCGTGGATCGCGAAGGGCCGTCTCGACGCCGTGCCCTACGCGCGACTCTGCGTGGTGCAAAAGGAGCTCGAGGAGCGTCAGGGGGGGGCGTGAGCGAGCCCGGGACCGAGCGGAGGCGGCTCCTCCGACTGAAGGTCCTCGCCCTGGCGATCCTCGTAGCGGGCGTCGCCGGCGACCTCGTGACGAAGGCGTGGATGGCGCGCCTCCTCGACATGAACCCGTCGCCCGGCGCGGGACCGTTCGGGCGAATCGACATCGTCCCGCACTTCATCGCGCTCGAGGGGACGTACAACGAAGGCGTGACGTTCGGGCTCTTTGGAGGGCACACCGACCCGATCCTCCTGTTCACGATCCTCGCGACCGTGGCCCTCCTCGTGTGGCTGCTGGCCACGCGACGCACGAGCGTCCTGCTCCACGTCGGCCTCGGGATGGTGCTCGCCGGCGCGCTCGGCAACCTGTACGACCGCCACCAGTGGGGGAAGGTGCGCGACTTCCTCCTCGTCTACGTGGGCCGGTTCGAGTGGCCCAACTTCAACTTGGCGGACAGCCTGATCGTCGTCGGCGTCGCCACGATCCTCTGGGAGGAGACGTTCGGACGCCGCCGGGCGGCGCGCCGCGCGGCGGGCGACGTCGCGAGGCCCGGGTGAGCGACCCCCGGGGCCCCCTCCCGTCCGCGCCGGACGACGTCGACCTCGGCGTGCGGATCGGGTCCCTCCGGATCGACAACCCGGTGGGGACGGCCTCGGGAACGTACGGGAAGGGGCTCGAGTTCCAGTCGTTCTACGACGTGAGCCGCCTCGGCTTCGTCGTCGTGAAGACGATCACCAAGGCGCCGCGCGCCGGGAACCCCGCGCCGCGGCTCGCCGAGACGCCCGGGGGGCTCCTCAACTCGATCGGGCTCCCCAACCCGGGCGTCGAGGCCTACTGCGCCGAGGTGCTCCCGCTGCTCCGGACCCTCGGGACGCCCGTCGTCATCAACATCGCGGGCGAGGACCGCCAGGGCTTCGCGGACCTCGCGTCGCGGCTCGAGCGCGAAGACGGCATCGCCGCCCTCGAGCTCAACATGTCGTGTCCGAACGTCGCGGGCGGCCTCGACTTCTCCACCACCGCCGACGCCGCGCGCGACGTCGTGCGCCGCGTGCGGGACGTCACGGACCGGCCGCTGTTCGCGAAGCTCTCGCCGAACGTCACCGACCCACGACCCGTCGCCGAGGCGGCCCTCGAGGCCGGCGCGGACGCGATCAGCGCGATCAACACCGTGGTGGGGATGGCGATCGACTGGCGCCGGCGGAAGACGGTGCTCGGCCGCGGCGTCGGGGGGCTCTCCGGCCCGTGCATCAAGCCGATCGCGCTCCGGATCGTGCGCGACCTCTGGCGCGCGCTCCGCGCGCCCATCATCGGGATCGGCGGCATCTCGACGGCCGACGACGCGATGGAGTTCCTCGTCGCGGGGGCGACCGCGGTCCAGGTCGGCACCGCCAACTACGTGAACCCGTGCGCCGCGGTAGAGGTCCTCGAGGGGCTCGCGCCGCGCGTCGCCGCGCTCGGGGCGACCCGCGTCGGGGACGTGATCGGGACGCTCGAGGATCCCCGCGACGCGACCTGAGGAGGCGGCGAGGGGCCCGCTCGCCGGGCTGGCGTCGCCCCAGGGGACTGCTACGCTCGTCCGTTCTCCCGCGGCTCCCGCCCGCGGACTCCCAGGGATCGCATGATCGACAAGCTCCTCCAGGCCCTGTTCGGGCGCCGCAGCGACCGCGTCATCCGGCGCGTGCTCCCGATCGTCGAGCGCATCAACGCGCTCGAGCCCGAGATGCAGCGCCTGGACGACGCGGGCCTCCGTGCCCTGACCGAGACGTACCGCGGCCGCCTGAGGGACGGGGCGACGCTGGACGAGCTGCTCCCCGAGGCGTTCGCGGCCTGCCGGGAGGCCAGCAAGCGCGCGCTCGGGCAGCGGCACTACGACGTGCAGCTGATCGGCGGCTGGGCCCTCCACCAGGGCATGATCGCCGAGATGGTGACCGGCGAGGGCAAGACCCTGGTCGCGACGCTCGCGGTCTACCTGAACGCGCTCGCGGGCCAGGGCGTCCACCTCGTCACGGTGAACGACTACCTGGCCCGTCGCGACGCCGACTGGATGCGCCCGGTGTACGAGGCCCTCGGCCTGACCGTGGGGGCGATCCAGGCGCCCATGTCGAACGAGGAGCGCATCCCCCAGTACCGGTCCGACGTCACGTATGGCACGAACAGCGAGTTCGGCTTCGACTACCTCCGCGACAACATGAAGATCCGCAAGGAGTCCCAGGTCCAGCGCCGCCTTCACTACGCCATCGTGGACGAGGTGGACTCGATCCTGGTCGACGAGGCGCGGACGCCGCTCATCATCAGCGGGCCGTCCGAGGACGACCGGGCCCAGTACGAGGAGGCCGATCAGGTCGCGCGGCGGCTCGTCCCGGGCGAGGACTTCGAGATCAAGGAGAAGGAGCACCAGTGCGTGCTCACGGAGGAGGGCCAGGAGAAGGCCGAGCGGATCGCGGGCGTCTCGTTCTACGAGGCCGGCGAGAGCGACTGGCCGCACCTCCTCGAGCAGGCGCTGCGCGCGCACCACATCTATGCGCGCGACCGCGACTACGTGGCGAAGGACGGCGAGATCATCATCGTCGACGAGTTCACGGGTCGTCTCATGGAGGGTCGTCGCTGGTCGGACGGTCTGCACCAGGCCGTCGAGGCGAAGGAGGGGATCCACCCGCGCGAGGAGAACCAGACCCTCGCCACGATCACGTACCAGAACTTCTTCCGTCTCTACGACAAGCTCTCCGGCATGACCGGTACCGCCATGACGGAGGCGGGCGAGTTCTGGCAGATCTACAAGCTCGACGTCCTCGACATGCCCACGAACCGTCCGCTCATCCGCGCCGAGCAGGACGACATGATCTACCGCACCGAGAAGGAGAAGTACGGCGCGGTGGTCGACGAGGTCGCGGAGGTCCACCGGACGGGACGCCCGATCCTCGTCGGCACGACGAGCATCGCGAAGTCCGAGCTCCTCTCGGGGATGCTCGGCCGGCGGGGCGTCGAGCACGAGGTCCTGAACGCGAAGCACCACGAACGCGAGGCGCACATCGTCGCGGGCGCGGGCCAGATGGACCGGGTCACGATCGCCACGAACATGGCCGGCCGCGGGACGGACATCCTGCTCGGTCCCGGCGTCGCCGACCGGGGCGGCCTGCACATCATCGGGACCGAGCGGCACGAGTCGCGGCGCGTGGACAACCAGCTCCGCGGCCGCGCCGGCCGCCAGGGCGACCCGGGCTCGAGCCAGTTCTTCCTGAGCCTCGAGGACGACCTGATGCGGATCTTCGCCCCCGAGTGGGTGGCGCGGTTCCTCACGCGGATGGGCATGAAGGAGGGCGAGGCGATCACCGCGCCCCTCGTGACGCGCGCCATCACGAAGGCGCAGAAGAAGGTCGAGGCGCGCAACTTCGAGATCCGCAAGAACCTGCTCGAGTACGACGAGGTCATGGACATCCAGCGGAAGGAGGTCTACGGCCTGAGGCAGAGCCTGCTCGAGAACGACGTCGCGCACCAGAAGGAGGTGCTCGAGCGTTTCATCGAGAGCGTCACCGACGAGAAGGTCGTGAGCGTGCTCGGCAAGCAGGCCCCGCCCGAGACGCGTGACCCCGGGTCCGTCGCGGAGTGGTGCACGAAGCACTTCGGCGTCCCCGTACCCGCGGACGCGGTCGATCCGCAGGACCTCGACGCCTCGATCCACCGGGTCGTGGAGCACGTGCGGTCGGCGTGGCGCCGTCGCGAGGCGGAGGAGGGCGAGGACACGATGCGCTTCATCGAGCGCTTCCTCCTCCTCGACGCGATGGACGCGCGCTGGAAGGACCACCTCCACGCGATGGACGGGCTCAAGACCGGCATCGGGCTGAGGGGCTACGGCCAGATCGACCCGAAGGTGGCCTACAAGATCGAGGGCCACCGGATGTTCGGCGAGATGCTCCGCGCCGTCCGCCAGCAGGTCACCTCGAGCTTCTTGAAGGTCCGGCTCACGAAGCAGGCCGAGGACCTCCTGAACGACCGCTGGAGCGGCGCGGAGGCGCAGACGCCCGAGGAGCGCGGGACGGGCGTGTCCGACGCGCTCGGCGGCGGCTCCGCCGCGGACGGCGAGGGCCCGCCCCCCGGCTTCCAGGGGCCCGTCGCCCCCATCCGGCGGAGCGAGCCGAAGATCGGCCGGAACGACCCGTGTCCCTGCGGGTCGGGCAAGAAGTACAAGAAGTGCCACGGCCTCTCGGCGTGACGATGGGGGAAGGCGCCGCCGCGCACCCCGTCCTCTCGACCGCGCCGCAGGCGCCGCCGCGGCGCCGTCCGGAGCCGTCCGCCGTGCCCCCCGCGCGGTCGGGCGCGGCGCTCGCCCGCGTCCCCGCGCGCGTGCGGCACTGGATCCTCGACGCGGTGTACGGCGGTCTCGTCGTGCTGCTCGCGCCGTACGCCCTCGGTCGCTACCTCCGTCAGGAGAAGACCCGCGCGCGGTGGCGCGCGTACGCGAAGGACCTCCCCGAGCGGTTCCGGCGCCGCCGGCGCCGCGCGTCGGACGCCCCGTGCATCTGGGTCCACGGCGTGTCGGTGGGGGAGGTGAAGGCGGCCGCGCGGCTCGTCGAGGCCCTCGAGCGCGAGGTCCCGGGCCTCGAGACGGTGCTCACCGTGAGCACCGACACGGCGCGGCGCGTCGCCCACGAACGCTACGGCGACCGGCGCGTGGACTTCTATCCTCCGGACCTGTCGTGGATCGTCCAAAACGCTCTCGACCGCCTGCGCCCCGACCTCGTCCTCCTCGTCGAGAGCGAGCTCTGGCCGAACTTCCTCTCGGCGGCGTACGCGCGTCGGATCCCCGTGGTGCTCGTGAACGGGCGGATGAGCGAGCGCTCGTGCCGGCGGTTCTGCCGGGTCCGGCCCCTCGCGCGGGAGCTCCTGGGGGGCCTCGCGGCCGTGTGCGTGCAGATCGACGCGTACGCGGAGCGCTTCGCCGCCGTCGGCGTCGATCCCGCGCGGATCCACGTGACGGGCAACATGAAGCTCGACAACGTGCCGTTCCGCGCGGAGTCGGCGCTCCCGACGCGGATCGGCGCGCTCGACCTCGCCGACGGCCGGCCGCTCGTCGTCGCGGGCAGCACGCACCCCGGAGAGGAGCGCGCGCTCGCGCGGATCGCGCGCCGCCTGGCGGAGCGCGGCCGCCCGTTCCGCCTGCTCCTCGCGCCGCGGCACCCGGCCCGCGCGGACGCCGTCGAGGCCGACGTGCGTCGCGAGGGGCTCGACGTCGTCCGGCGGAGCCGCCTGGAGGCGGGCGCGTCGGTCCCGCCCGCGGCCGTGGTGCTCCTCGACACGGTCGGCGAGCTCGAAGGCGCGTACGCGCTGGCCCACGCGGCGTTCGTCGGGGGAACCCTCGTCCGGCACGGCGGCCAGAACGTGATGGAGCCCGCGAGCCTCGGGAAGCCCACCGTGATCGGGCCCTCGTACGTGAACTTCCGGGGCGAGGTGGAGATGCTCGAACAGGCCGGCGGTCTCGTCGTGGCGCCCGACGAGGCGGGCGTCTCCGCGACCCTGGAGGGGTGGCTCGAGAGCCCCGCCGCCGCCGCGGAGGTCGGACGGCGCGCGAAGGAGGCCGTCCGCGCGAGCAAGGGCGCCACGACGCGCACCGTGGAGGTCCTCCGGCCGTGGCTCGCGGCGATCGTGCGCCGGGACCGGTGACACCGACCGCGGCGTCGGCCCCGGTGCGGACGCGCGCCCTCAGCGCCCGGTCGTCGGCGCCACCTCGATCGCGACCGTCGCGACCCCGCCCGCAGAGACGACACAGGCGGACCCGCCGCGGCGGCCGTCGGCGGCGATCGCCACCACCTCGAGGTCCCCGGGGGGCAGGTCGTCGATTTGGAGCCGGCCGCGCGCGTCGGTGCGCGCACCGCTCGCGGATTCGAGCATCGCGTCCTCGGGCGGCCGCACGAGCACCAACGCACCCGGCACGGGACCGCCGCCCGCGGCCGTGACCGAGACCTCCAACGCGCCACCGCGCGCGAGGGCGAGGTCCACCGGCAGCGAGGGGCCCGAGGGGAGGACGACGAGCGTCTCGACGGGCGCGCCGCCGCGCCCGGTCGCGCGGACGCGCCAAGACCCCGGCGCGAGGTCCGCGACCTCGAACCGGCCGGCCGCGTCGGTGGTCGCGCTCCGCCGCGTCCCGTCGGCCTCGCGGCGAAGCGTGACCCGGCCCGCCGCGACGGGCGCGCCGTCGGGCCCGCGGAGCCGGCCCGTGAGCGACGCGGCGCGCTCGAGCTCGAGGCGCACGGGCCACCGTCCGCCCGCGCGTACGTCCAGCGGCTCCGGCGGGCGCGCGATCCGTCCGTCGAAGGTCCGGGCGAGCACGCGCCAGGACCCCGCCGGGACCCCGTCCACCTCGAAGCGGCCCTCGGGCGAGCGGAACGCGACGGGACCGACGCGGCGTCGGCCTCCCCCCTCCGCCTCGAGCACCACCTCGAAGGGTCGGCGGAACGGCGCGTCGCCTTCCGAGAGCACGCCCTCGACCGTCGCCTCGTCCTCGAGCACGAGGTCGGCGGGCCCGGCGAAGGGGCCAGTTGCCAAGACCTCGACCTCGGTCGCGTCCGGAGCGAGCCCCGCGCGGCGCGCCGTGACGCGCCACGTGCCGGGCCCGACGCCCAGCACGCGGTAGCTCCCGTCCGCGCCGGTCGTGGCGTGGCGCGGGAGGTCCGCCGCCCGGGCCGCCGGGCGCCCGTCGCCGGCGCCGTCGTCCGGCGCGGGGTCCGCGTCGGGGCGGGCGGCCGGGGCGAGGTCCACCTGGGCGCCGGGGATCCCGGCGCCGTGCAGGTCGAGCACGCGACCCTCGAGGGCGCGGCCCGAGCCGAGGACGAGGGTGCCGAGATCCAGGTCGCCCTCCACCTCGACCGGGCCCGAGCCGCCGCGGCCCTCGAGCGCGCCCCGCGCGAGGCGGACGTCGTACGGGCCGCGCGGCACCGCGCGCACCTCGAAGCGACCCTCCGCGTCCGTCGAGGCGGTGGGGAACCCCGCGTCGGACCCGCTCATCGAGAGGAGCAGCGACGTCCGCGCGCCCGGGCGCCCGCGGTCGGGGAGGCGTCCCCAGACGGGTTCGAGGCGCGCCACGACGCCCGCGAGCGCACGGCCCTCGCCGTCGACGACCCGTCCCTGGACCGTCGCGCCGGGCACGAGGACGAGCACCACGTCCGAGACCGTCTCGTCGGGGCGGAGCGAGAGCGCCGCCCGGCCCTCCGGCCCCTCGGCCACGATCGAGACGCGGCGGCCGGGTGCGGGCGGACCGGGCGGCGGGAGCGCGAATCGCCCCTGCTCGTCGGTCGTGACCCCCGGCGGCGCGCGGTCGAGCACGCCGTCCGAGGTCGTCGTCACCCGCGCGCCCGCGACCGGCCGGCCCTCGTCGTCCACGACGCGCCCCGCGACGTCCGAGGCCTCCGAGAGCGGGACCCGGACCTCCATCGCGGGCGCGCCCGCCGCGAGCACGACGGGGAGGAGCGTGGGGCGTCGGCCCGGTGCGCGCGCGGCGACGAGGACGCGCGCGCCCGCGGGACCCGCGACGGCGGGTCCGAACGTCCCGTCGGGCCCGGTCGTGCCGAAGGACACGCCCCGGCCGGGCCGCGCGACGTCCACCTCGGCCCCCTCGACCGGGAGCCCGCTCCTCGCGTCCACCACGCGTCCGCCGAGCGCGACGGCGGGGGCCAGGACGACGAGGACGTGCGTGCTCGCGCCCGGCGAGACCGCGACGGGGCCGGCCTCGCCCTCCCGTCCGTCCGGCGCGGTCGCGCGGAGCTTCGCGCTGCCGGGTGGGACGGTCTCGTCGTGCCACGTCCCGTCCCCGTCGGTCGTGCCGGCGAGGCGCGTCCTGCCGATCCAGGCGTCGACGTGCGCGTCCGCGACGGGCGCGCCGTCGCCGTCCACGGCGCGGACGTCGAGCGTCCCGGGGTCGGGGAGCGTGAGGAGGACCCACGCGCCGGGGCCCGCGGCCCACGCGTCCGCGGTCCCGTGGCCCGCGGCCTCGGCGCGGATCCTCGACCAGCCCGCCTCGCGCACCGGGACCTCGAAGCGTCCGTCCGCGTCGCTCGTGGCGTGGCCGAGCGCGTCGCCGTGCTCCGCGAGGCCGCCGCGGAGCGCGCGCGGGTCGAGCGCCTCCGCGCGGACCTCGGCCCCCGCGACCGGCACGCCCCGCTCGTCCTCGACGCGCCCGGTGACGCGTGGAACCCGGGCGCGCCCGTCCGAACGGGCCGGCGCCCCGGAACGGTCGGCCGCCGTCGGGGAACCGCCCGCTTCGCCCGGGGCCGCCTCGGCGCGCGCCGCGCCCGTAAAGGGCGCGCCGGGCCGGACGAGCGCTGCGCCCTCCGGCCGGGGGGGCGCAGCGTCTCGCGTCCCGACGAGCCACGCGGCTCCGCCGAGGGCGAGCACGGTCGCGAGGGCGAGGAGGACGCGTCGGCGCGAGGTCATCGTCCGCGGTCAGTAGATCTCGAAGTACGTGTCGTCGTTCCCGGCCACGAAGACGTCGAACCACTGGATCACGTCGCCGAACTCCATGTCCGCCTCGCCGTCGTAGAAGCCCTCCGTGAAGGATCCCACGAACTCCGTCGAGCCGGCGGGCAACGGGCCCGAGAGGAGGTTTCCGGTGAACGTGCCCCCGGACGGCGCGAGGAAGAACCCCTCGCAGTCCTCGGGCGCGGTGGTGTCGGTCAGGTTGTCCACGAACACGTTGCCCGACAGGAACACGTCGTGGTGGTGGCCGCCGCCGCAGGCGGCGACGATCGGCGCCAGGACGAGGAGCGCGACGAGCGGCGCGAGCGCGGCGCGCCGGAAGGTGCGAGGCGCGGTCATCTCGGGGTCCTCCCTTCGGGGGGGGCACGCGCGCCCGTGCCGACGGGACGTCGGTCGGCCCCCCGGTCGCGGGTTCGCGTGCGGTCGTACGAGGAAACGAGGGTCCGCGGGCCCGGCCCGACGTCGCGACCGCCACCGTGGCGGACGCGTCCGGCACGCCGACGTCGGGTCCCGCGGTCCCCCGAGCTTACGGGACCGCGGTCCACGGTCCGCGCGAGCTCGGCGGGAGGGCCTACGCAAGCGGCGGACCCGAACGGCGCACTTTGTCCATGTGGCCGTCCCGGGCCGGATTTAGGATCCCCCGCGACCACGGGAGCCACGTCGCATGTCCTATCTCTTCACATCGGAATCCGTCACGGGGGGACACCCCGACAAGCTCGCCGACGCCGTGAGCGACGCCGTCCTCGACGCGCACCTCGGGGCGGACCCGGGCGCCCGCGTCGCCTGCGAGACGTTCGTGACCAACGGCCTCTGCCTCGTGGGGGGCGAGGTCCGTTCCCGCGCCATCGTGGACGTGCAGGAGGTCGCCCGGGAGGCGATCCGCGCGGCCGGCTACGGGGACCCCCGGTACGGGTTCCCGGCCGACGACGTCTCCGTGCTCGTGGCGCTCGGCCACCAGTCCCCCGAGATCGCCCAGGGCGTGGACCGCGGCGACCCGGAGCTCCAGGGCGCGGGCGACCAGGGGCTGATGTTCGGGTACGCCTGCCGCGACACGGACGAGCTGATGCCCCTCCCCATCCACCTCGCGCACGTGCTGACCCGGGGCCTCACCCGGCTCCGGGAGGACGGCACCCTCCCGTACCTCGGTCCCGACGGGAAGAGCCAGGTGACCGTGGAGTACGGCGAGGACGATCGGCCCCGGCGCGTCCACACGGTCGTGGTCTCGACCCAGCACGACGCGGGCGTGTCCCACGCCCGGATCGCGCAAGACGTGCACGATCTCCTGCTGCCGCTCCTTCCCGAGGGGCTCCTCGACGACCGTACGGTCCTCCACGTGAACCCGACCGGGAGCTTCACGGTCGGCGGTCCGAAGGGCGACACCGGGCTCACGGGGCGCAAGATCATCGTGGACACGTACGGCGGCTCCGCGCCCCACGGCGGGGGGGCTTTCAGCGGCAAGGACCCGAGCAAGGTGGACCGGAGCGCCTGCTACATGGCGCGGTACGTCGCGAAGAACGTGGTGGCCGCGGACCTCGCCGACGAGGTGGAGGTCCAGCTGGCCTACGCGATCGGGGTCGCGGATCCCGTGTCGCTCCGCGTCCGCGCCCGCGGCTTCGGGCGGACCCCCGCGCCGGAGCCGGTCCTCGAGCGGGCCGTCCGCGAGGTGTTCAGGCTGACCCCCTACGGGATCATCCAGGACCTCGACCTGCTCCGGCCCATCTACCGTCGAACGGCCGTCGGGGGGCACTTCGGCCGACCGGAGTTCCCGTGGGAGCGGACCGACCGGACGGCCGCCCTCCGCCAGGAGGTCGAGTCGGCCAGCGCGCGCGGCTGAACGAGAGCCCCGGACCTCACGCGGGCGTCTCCCGGCCGGCGCCGGTGGAAACCGTGTGACCGAAAAGCGGAGGCCGCGCATCGCGCGACGCGGACGCGCCCCGGCGTCCCCACGGGCCGCCGAGCCGAGACGTTCGGGGTCTGGGGGCGACCGGGCCGATTGGACGGGAGATCGGCACGCGGGTTGTTTATCATGCCGTTTCGACAGGTCCTCGCACCGCTCGTGAACACGAGCTCCGCGCGGCCCGACCCGCACACCACCGTCGAGAAATCCCCGCCGAGGAGCGCTGAATGGAACGTGCAGAGCCCGCGCGCACGAAGGCCCGCCCGTCCGGTTTCACCTTCATCGAGATCCTCGTCGTGATGTCGATCATCGTCGTCCTGGCCGGGATGGTGATGGTCGGCGTGCCGTACGTCCGCGAGCAGGGGCGCCGGACCGAGAGCCTCAGCAACGTCCGGGGCCTCGCCCTCCTCCTCTCCGGGCAGTCCCAGCAGAAGCGGGCCTGGCCGCCGTTCGACGGGAAGAACTTCCTGCTCTCCCTGGTCGCGACCGGCGAGGTGGACGCCCGGCGTCCGGACAACCTCAAGGTCTTCTTCTCGCCGGGCGACACGAAGTACACCTGGCAGGAGAAGGTCCAGATCGACGGGGCCAAGCGCTACAAGGACATCACGCTCCAGTCGCTCAAGAGCGGCACCGGGGACTTCAAGGACCTCACCTCCTACGCCGGCCGCCTGAACACCCGGGACGAGTGTCGGATCACCCCCGACAAGGAGAGCATGGTCGTCCCGCTCGTCTGCGACGACGACGACGGGAACCTCCACCACCCCAAGGGCCTGATCATGGCGTTCACCGACGGGAGCGCCCAGTTCAAGGACTGGTCCGACCTCGGGATGCAGGCGGGCCCGGAGGAGGTGGACGGGGACGTCGAGCCCTTCCTGGGCGACGACGCCCGGTCCGAAGACCTGAAGTGCATGTCGTCCGAGTGACGGGGGCCGCCCCCGTCGGTGGCTAGTTCTTGCCTCCCGGACGGCGGGGACGGTATGTTCCGCCCTGCGGGACGGCGTCCCCCTCCCGGAGGATTCCCTACATGAAGCCGGTCTGGACCCTCGTCGGCGTGCTGACCCTCCTCTCGCTGGGCGTCGCCCGGGCGGACGACGTCGGACAGAAGAAGTCGCTCCGCTGGACGCTCACGCTCGACCACGGTCCGCTCCGGATCGTGACGGTCGAGAGCCCGACCGGCGCGCGGACGACGTATCACTACATCCGGCTCAAGGTCACGAACCCGACCGCCTTCGCGCGGCACTGGGTTCCCCTCGTGAAGGCGATCACCGATACGAAGAAGGTGGTCGTCGCCACGAGCCACGACGAGGCCCTGGACGCGATCCGCGAGCAGGAGAACGACGACCAGCTCGTCTCCGTCGCGTCCACGACCGGGAAGATCGACCCCGGCCAGACGTACGACGCGGTGGCGATCTTCGGTCCCTTGGACCCGCTGTACGACGAGGTGCACGTGCAGGTGCTCGGGCTCGCCGACCCCGTGGCGATCTACAAGGTCGAGCGGTACGACGTGAAGGTCGAGACGCCTTCGGGCGCCACGTACACGATCACGAACCCCGAGAGCGGGGAGACCGAGGCGATCGACACCGGCGTGGTGATCCAGGACGTGGGGTACGTCGAGCGCAACCGAGAGATGCGGGCCGCGATGAAGAAGGCCGCGGGCGACGGCGGGATCCCCGCTCCGAAGGTCGAGTACTGGGAGGTGCGCGAGCGCCGCGTGTACGACATGACGTTCCTGCGCCCCGGCGACGAGTTCCGGCCCGACGACGACCTGATCACCGCGGGTCGCGAGGGGTGGCTGGTGGTGGGGGACGTTCGCCTCGAGCGCCAGATCCAGATGAACCGGTAGGACGGGACCCGTCCCGGCGGGCCCGTCCCGGCGGGCCCGTGCCGGCGGGCCTGTCCCACCCCGCGCCTACGATCCGCCCGCTCGCGCGGACCCGCAGCCGACTCGGGGCCGGTGCGCCCCGGACGACGGCGGGACGCCGGCCGGGTCGCCCCCGAGGGCCGGCCGGCCCGGCCGCGCGCGCTCGGAGAGGGCATGGTTCGGCCGCGCGACTTCGTCCACACCCACGTCCACAGCGACTACAGCCTGCTCGACGGCGCCGCGAAGATCCCGGACCTCGTCGGTGCCGCCGCGCGCTTCTCGCAGCCCGCGCTCGCGCTCACCGACCACGGCAACCTCTGCGGCGCGATCGAGTTCTACCGGGAGTGCCGCCAGCAGGGTGTGAAGCCGCTCGTCGGGATCGAGGCGTACCTCGCGCCCCACTCCCGGTTCGACCGCGAGAGGAACCCCGTCGCGGCGTTCCACGTGATCCTGCTCGCGCAGAACCAGACGGGCTACCGCAACCTCATCAAGCTGAGCACCCGGTCGTTCACCGAGGGCTTCTACTATGTGCCGCGCATCGACAAGGAGCTCCTCTCCGAGCTCGGCGAGGGGTTGATCGCGCAGTCGGCGTGTCTCTCCGGCGAGCCCTCGTACTGGGCGCGGCACGACGACGTCGCGCGCGCCCGGAAGGCGGCGGGGGAGATGCGCGACGTCTTCGGCGACCGCTACTACCTGGAGCTCCAGCGCAACGGCTGCGAAGGCCAGGAGAAGGTGAACCAGGTCCTCCTCGCGCTCGGACGCGAGCTGGGGATCCCCGTCGTCGCCACGAACGACGTTCACTACGTGCAGGAGGACGACGCGCCGGCGCACGAGGTCCACATGTGCATCGGCATGGGGAAGACCCTGAAGGACGCCAAGCGCCTGAAGCAGGAGAGCCTTCTCTGCTTCCGCGCGTCGGAGCCGATGTACTCGATCTTCGACGACCTCGAGGTCGCGGCGAGGAACACGGAGGAGATCGCCTCGCGCTGCGACCTCGCGCTCGACCTCGACACGCTCCACCTGCCCGCGTACCAGGCGCCGAACGGGGAGGACAACGTCCTCTTCTTCCGCCGCCTCTGCCAGGAAGGCGCCGTGCGGCGCTACGGGGACCCCCTGCCGGACCGGGTCGCGGAGCGGCTCCGGATGGAGCAGGGCGTGATCGAGCAGATGGGCTTCGTGCCCTACTTCTTGATCACGTGGGACTTCGTGTCGTACGCGCGGCGGGAGGGGATCCCGGTGGGCCCGGGGCGCGGGAGCGCGGCCGGCTCCATCGTGGCCTACGCGCTGGGCATCACGTCGATCGACCCGCTCCGCTACGACCTGCTGTTCGAGCGGTTCCTCAACCCCGAGCGCATCTCGATGCCCGACATCGACATCGACTTCTGCAAGGACGGGCGGGAGCAGGTCATCCGGTACGTGCAGGAGAAGTACGGCGGGCCGGACCGCGTGAGCCAGATCATCACGTTCGGACGCATGGCCGCGCGGGCCGTGATCCGGGACGTCGGACGCGTGCTCGACGTTCCGCTTCGCGACGTGGACGCGCTCGCCAAGCGGGTGCCGAACGGTCCGAAGGCGAGCCTCGCGCACGCACTCGAGTCGGACCCGGACCTGCGCCGGGAGGTCGAGTCGAACGACGCGTACGCGAAGCTGATCGAGATCGCGCTCCGCCTCGAGGGGCTCAACCGGAACGCGAGCAAGCACGCCGCCGGCGTGGTGATCGCGGACGCCCCCCTCGAGGAGTACGTCCCGCTCTATCGGGTGGGCAAGGACCTGACGACGCAGTTCTCCATGGACGTCCTCGAGCAGATCGGCCTGCTCAAGATGGACTTCCTGGGGCTCCGCACGCTCACGATCATCGCGAAGGCGCTCGAGAACATCCGCCGCGGTGGTCGCGAGCCGCCCGACCTCGACCGACTCCCGGCCGACGACCCCGAGACGTTCGCGATGCTCTCGGCGGGCGAGGCGCTCGGCGTCTTCCAGCTCGAGTCGTCCGGCATGCGCGACCTCCTCCGCCGCATCCGACCCGAGCGCTTCGACGACCTGACGGCGATCGTGGCGCTGTACCGGCCGGGGCCGATGGGCTCCGGGATGATGGAGATGTACATCGACAGGAAGGACGGTCGCGAGGCCGTCACGTACCCCCATCCCGACCTGGAGCCGATCCTCTCCGAGACGCGCGGTGTCGTCGTGTACCAGGAGCAGGTGATGCGCGTCGCGAACGTGCTCGCCGGCTTCGAGCTCTCCGAGGCCGACAACCTGCGCAAGGCGATGGGCAAGAAGAAGCCCGAGCTCCTCGCGAAGTTCCGCGAGAAGTTCGTGGACGGGTGCGTCACGCGCGGGCTCGAGCGCGGGCGTGCCGAGGAGATCTGGGCCCAGCTCGAGCACTTCGCCGGCTACGGGTTCAACAAGAGCCACACCGTGGCCTACGCGGTCGTCACGTACCAGACGGCGTGGTTGAAGCGTCACTTCCCGCGCGAGTTCATGGCCGCCCTCCTCACCTGCGAGATGGTGGACATGGACAAGGTGACGGAGTACGTGGACGAAGCGCGGCGGATGGGGATGGAGATCCTTCCGCCGGACGTGTCGCGCTCCGAGTGCGACTTCACGGTCGAGGGCGACGCGATCCGCTACGGTCTCTCCGCCGTGAAGGGCGTGGGACACGCTGCCGCGGAGGCCATCGTCGCGGGGCGGGGGGACGGCCCGTACCGTCACGTCTTCGACCTCTGCGAACGGGTCGATCCGCGCGCGGTGAACCGGGCGGCGCTCGAGGCCCTCGTCAAGGCCGGCGCGTTCGACGCGGGCGGGTCGACGCGCGCGCAGGTGTTCGCCGTGCTGGACCGCGCGCAGCGCCTGGGGCACGAGCGGTCGGAGGACCGCGCGGCGGGGCAGCTCGGGCTCTTCGGCGGCTCCGCGCTCGACCTGGCCAAGGACCCGGACTACCCCGACGTCCCGCCCTGGCCCGACGCGCAACGCATGGCGTGGGAGCGGGAGGTGATCGGCTTCTACGCGACCGATCACCCGCTGGCGGCGAACGCGGAGCGGCTGCGCCGACTGTCCACGGCCACGGTCCTCGGTCTCGGCGACCTGCCGGACCGGACCCTCGTCCGGCTCGGCGGCATGCTCCGCGGCACGCGCACCTCCGTGGTCAAGAGCGGGCGCAACGAAGGGCGTCGCATGGCGTTCTTCCAGCTCGAGACCCTCGGCGGCACCGTCGAGTGCGTCGTCTTCTCGCGGGCGTACACGGAGCTCCAGGACCTCGTCGAGGACGACCGGGTCGTGGTCGTCGAGGGCAAGGTGGACCAGAACCGCGAGACGCCCTCGATCCAGGTGGACGCGATCGTCCCGGTCGAGGAGGCGCCGCGTCGCTTCGCGGAGGGCGTGCTCGTGCGGCTCCGGCAGGCGGACGAGGCGGTCCTCGACCGCCTCCACCAGACGGTGCGCGGGGCGCCCGGCGCGCTGCCGCTGGTGCTCGAGTTCCCTCCGGAGCCCGGGACCGTGGCCCGGGTCAAGGCAGGCCCGTCCTGGGCCGTGGCCCCCGACGACGGGCTCCTGGCGCGCCTCGCCGACCTGCCCGAGGTGGCCGGGGCCGAGTACCTCGCGCGCGTGCCCTGACGGAGTCGTGACGGCCGGACGCGATCGTCGGGCCATGCAACGTCCTGCGCTTCGCCTCCGCGTCCGGGTCGCCCTCCTCCTCGCGGGGACCGCGTCCCTCTTCGCGTGCTCATCCGGACCCCGCGCGGCGCCGCCGCCGGGGACGGCGGCGGCCGGGGCGCCGTCCTCCGTCACGAGCGTCGCGGACGACCGCATGGTCCGCGCGTCGAAGATGACGCCCGAGGAGGAGGCGCGGTTCCGGCGGGCGTGGAGCCTCTTCCTCACGAAGGACCCCCGGTGGCCGAGCGAGCGCGACGCGTGGCTGTCGTACGGCGGCGCGGCGCCGTACGTGCTCTCGGAGAACCTGTTCCGCTACTTCTGGAGCGCCTCGCGGCTCGGCAAGCGCGCGGAGGTGACGCGCGTCGCGTACGAGGCGGCTCACGTGGGGGAGCCGGCGGTCGCGTACTTCGCGGAGCCGCTCGTCACCGCGCGGTGGCCGTTGAAGGAGCCGTTGACCGTAGACGTCTTCAACCCCGACAACCCGAACAAGCCGCTCCACAAGACCTTCACCTACTTCGAGATCGACGACATCGCCCGGCAGCAGGCCGCCCAGGTCCTCGCGGCGATCGGCGCGCCCGCGGTGCCCACGCTCGCCTCGAGAGCCGTCCTCTCGTCCGCGGTCCCCGGCGCGCGCACGTACGCGGCGTACGCGCTCGGCGCGATCGCGACCGACGACGCGGTGGCCGCGCTCGGCCGCATGGTGAGGGAAGGCGCCACGTGGCAGGACCGCGGCGCCGCGGCGAAGGGCCTCGGCTTCGCGATCCACAAGAACGAGGCGGCCCGGGCGCCGCTCGAGGCCGCGCGGCAGGACCCCGACCCCTTCGTCCGCCGGAAGGCCGAGGAGGCGCTGGAGGGGAAGACGAAGATCGAGTTCTGAGCCGGACCGCCGCTCAGAGGGCGAACAGCCGCCGGAGCTCCTGCTCCAGCGCCTCGGTGTCCGCCTCCGTCAGGACCGGTGCGGGCACGTGGAAGGTCGCGTCCGTGCGCGGCCAGGCGACCTCCAGGGCGCCCTCGCCCTCGGACACCAGCCGGAGGCGGCGCTTCCGAACGAGGATGAGCGCGAGGGCGAAGGCCACCGGCGCGCGTTCCTCCTCGGCGTCGGCGAGGAGACGCTCCAGGAACTCGCGGGCCATGTCGAGGTCGAGGCGGCGTTCGGCGTCCGGCGACGCCGGCGGCGTCCGCGTGCGCCACACGCAGTACGCGCCGTCGAGCACCTCCGGCGTCGCCTCCGCAGCGAGGTAGTCGCGGCGCACGAAGCCCGTGCCGCGGACGCGGTCCTCCCCGACCTCCTCCTCGGTCCCGAACAGGGCGGTCACCACGTCGGTGTCGGGCCCGAACGGTTCGCCCGTGAGGGACGACGCGCGACCGAGCCGAGCGACCTTCCAGACGGCCATGATCCGGGACTCCGCGGGGACCGGCCGGATCCTACCCGCGTCGAGGGCGGCCGCCCGCTGGGGGGGGAGTGGCCGGGTAGGATCCCGACCGTGTCCCACCATCAGGTCCTCTCGCGCAAGTACCGGCCGCAGGCGTTCTCGCAGCTCGTCGGGCAGGAGCACGTCGCCCGCATCCTCGAGAACGCGATCACGTCCGGCCGCGTCGGCCACGCGTACCTCTTCGTGGGCCCGCGGGGCGTCGGCAAGACCACGAGCGCGCGGATCTTCGCGAAGGCGCTGAACTGCGCGGAGGCCGAGACGGCGAACGGGACGCCGGAGCCGTGCGGCCGGTGCCCCTCCTGCCGCGACATCGCCAGCGGCAACGACCTGGACGTGGTCGAGATGGACGCGGCGTCGAACAACCACGTCGAGGACGTGCGGCGGCTGCGCGAGCAGGTCGGCTACGCGACGGTCCGGTCGCGCCACCGCATCTGGATCGTGGACGAGGTCCACATGCTCTCGCTCCCGGCGTTCAACGCGTTCCTGAAGACGCTCGAGGAACCGCCGGAGGGCGTGGTCTTCCTGTTCTGCACGACCGAGGAGCACAAGCTCCCCGACACGTTCCGGAGCCGCTGCCAACGGGTCGAGTTCCGCCCCATCGACGCGCCGGCGATGGCCGCCCGCCTCGCCGACCTGGCCGCCCGCGAGGGGGTGGAGGCCGAGGAGGGCCTCCTCGACGACGTGGCCGCCGCGGCGCTCGGTGGGCTGCGGGACGCGGAGTCGCTGCTCGAGCAGCTCATCTCGGCCTCGCCGTCGGGGCGCCTCGCGCGCGCGGACCTCGACGCGCTGGCGGGCCGCGCGCCCGGCCGCCTCCTCGAGGCCCTCCAAGGGGCGGTGGGACGTGGCGACGCCGCGGGCGCGCTCGACGCGGTGGACGGGTGCCTCGCGTCGGGCGCGAAGCCCGGCGTGCTGCTCGACCAGTGGATGGAGGCCCTCCGCGCGACGCTCGCGCGGGCGGCGCGCGGCGAGGGCGGCTCGCTCGCCGCGACGGCGCGCGCGATCGACGTGCTGCTCGAGAAGCGGGCGCACCTCCGCGCCGGCGCCGACGGGCCGCTCGTGCTCGAGGTGGCCGCCGTCGAGCTGGCGCGGCTGCCCGACGCGCGCGACCTCGACGGTCTGCTCGAGGCGCTCCGTCAGGCGCCGCGCGGCGCTGTGGACCGGGACCCGGTCGCCCAGGCGCCGCCGCCCGCGTCCGTCGCGTCCGCCCCGGTCGCTGGCGAGCCCGTCGCGCCGTCCGGTCCGCGTCCGACGGGCCCCGTACCGCTCGGGATCGGGGCGGTGCGCGCGGGATGGGACCGGCTCGTCGAGGCCGCGGGCCGCGACGACGGACGCCTCGCCGCGGCGCTCGCGCGGGCCGTGCCCGCCGCGCTCGACGACGAGCGCGTCGTGCTCGAGGTGGACCCGGACGACCACCTCGCCCGCTCCGCGCTCGGACGGCGCGAGGCGGTACGCGCCTTCCGCGGCCTCGCGCGGGAGGCGTGGGGGCGCGAGCTCCCCTACGTCCTGACCGAGGTCCGCCGCGCGGCGGCCGCGCCCGCGGAGCCGACGCCGAGACCCCACGAGCACCCGGCGATCCGACGCGTCACGGAGAAGACGGGCGGCCGGCTCCTCGACGTGGACGCCGGCGGCGGCGACGCCGAGGACGACTCGTGACGACCCCGCCGAGTCTCGTGCGTCTCGTGGCGGAGCTCGAACGGCTGCCGGGCATCGGCCGCCGGAGCGCGGAGCGCCTCGCGCACCACCTGATCCGCGTCCCGGAGGCGCGCGCGCTCGAGCTCGCGGACGCGATCCGCGCGGCGCGCTCGAAGATCCGACCGTGCGGGCGGTGCCGCGCGCCGTCGGAGCGCGACCCGTGCGCGACCTGCGACGACCCCGCGCGCGACGCCCGCCTGCTGATGGTGGTCGAGACCGCGCGCGACCAGACGGCGATGGAGGACGCGGGCGGGTTCCCGGGCCTCTACTTCGTGCTGGGCGGCCGCCTGTCTCCGCTGGAGGGCGTGTCGGCCGAGGACCTCGACCTCGACGCGCTCGCGGCGCGCGTGTCCTCGGGCGGGGTGGAGGAGGTCTGCATCGCCACGAACCCCGACCTGGAGGGAGACGGCACCGCGCGCGCTCTCGAGCGGACGCTCCTCCCCCTGGGCGTGAAGGTCACGTGTCTCGCGCGCGGTCTTCCGACGGGGGGACAGATCGAGTACCAGAGCGCGGCCGTGCTCGCCGAGGCGTTCGAGGGGCGACGGGTCGTCGAGGACGTCGAGAAGGGACCCGACCGACCCGGCGACGTCCGGCGCGCCCGGACGTGACGGAGGGCCCGGCACGTTGCCGTTTCGGTGTCCGACGCGGTAGAATGAGCACCTCATGCGACTGGAAGTAGGTCTCAACCTTCGTCTGTCCCAGCAGCTGCGACTCGCGCCGCAGATCATCCAGTCGATCGAGATCCTGCAGCTGCCCGCGATGGACCTCCGCGAGCTGATCGAGAACGAGCTGCAGGAGAACGAGGCCCTCGAGATCGTCGAGCCCGCACCGGAGGACCTCCCCGGGGCGGCCCTGAACGGCGAGCACGAGTCGTTCGAGGACGACGCGGAGAAGGTCCTCGACCGGCTCGACGCGTTGGCGGACGCGCAGCGGGCGCCCTCGAGCTACGGCAGCCGCCAGGCCGCGGAGGAGGCCGCCGACCGCAAGCTCGAGGCGATGCAGAACACGCCCGCGGCCGGCGGGGGCCTCGCCGAGCACCTGATCGTCCAGCTCGAGGAGCTGGACCTCGATCCCGAGGTCCGGCGCGCCGCGGAGGCCGTCGTCTACAACCTGGACGAGGCGGGGTACCTCCCGTGCCCCCTGGCGGAGGTCGTCGAGGGCATGGACGCGCCCGTGGACCTCGCGGTGGCCGAGCAGGCGCTCGCGGTCGTCCACACGCTCGACCCCGCCGGCGTCGGGGCCCGCGACGTCGCGGAGTGCCTCCTGCTCCAGATCTCGCCCACCGACCCCGACGCCGACCTCAAGCGCGCGCTCGTGAGGGACCACCTGGACGACGTCACGCGGAACAAGCTGCCGAAGGTGGCGAAGGCGCTCGATCTCGAGGTCCCCGACGTGTACGACCTCCTGCGGAGCATGGCCACCCTCAGCACGCGGCCCGGCCTGGCCTACACCTCGGTGCCGGTCCGGTACATCACGCCCGACGTGATCGTCGACTGGGACGACGGCGTGTACGTGGTGGACCTCGTGAACGACCACCTCCCGCGCGTCGGGATCAGCCCGCGCGTGCGCTCCATGCTCCGCGAGTCCCGCGGCGACCCGAAGGTCCGCGAGTACCTGAAGAAGAAGATCGACTCCGCGAAGTGGCTGATCGAGGCGATCGCACAGCGGAAGAGCACTCTCGACCGCGTCGCGCGCGAGATCGTCGCCCGCCAGCGCGACTACCTCGACTTCGGCGTGAGCCATCTCAGGCCGCTCAAGATGCAGGAGGTCGCGGACGCCCTCGGGATCCACGTCTCGACCGTGAGCCGCGCGATCAGCGACAAGTACGCGCAGACCCCGCAGGGCATCGTACCGCTCAAGTTCTTCTTCACGGGCGGGACGGAGAGCGAGGACGGCGGCGTCGAGTCGCGCCAGAGCGTGAAGGAACGCGTCCGCACGATCATCGAGGGCGAGGACAAGTCGTCGCCGATGTCGGACGACGAGGTCGCGGACCGGTTGAACAAGGGGTTCGGCCTGAGCATCGCGCGCCGCACGGTGACGAAGTACCGGAAGGCCCTCGGCATCCCCTCGTCGCGCCAGCGCCGCGTGTGGTCGTGACGCGGGCGCCCCGAGGTGGGCTCGGATCCCCTCCCGCGGCGGGAGCACGTCGGGACCGGGGACGCCCCGCGGGGGCTCCGGATCGACCTGGAGTACGACGGGACCGATCTCCTCGGGTGGCAGCGGCAGGCGGGCGGGCGGACGGTCCAGGCGGTGGTCGAGGCCGCGCTCGAACGCGTCCTCGGCGCGCCGCACCGCGTGGTCGGCGCGGGCCGGACGGACGCGGGCGTCCACGCGCGGCACATGGTGGCCTCGTGCCGCACCCCGTCGGCCCTGCCGGCGGCCCGGATCGCGCGTGCGCTCGACGCCGTGCTGCCGCCGGACGTCGGCGTGCGGTCCGTCTCGGACGCGTCCCCGTCCTTCCACGCGCGGCGCGACGCGCGCTGGAAGTGGTACCGGTACGTCCTCCTCACCACCCGGGGTCGGCGCCCGCTCGAGCGCCGTGTGACCTGGCGGGTCCCCGTCCCCCTCGACCCGGACACGCTCGACGCGGCGGCGTCCGCCCTCGTAGGGACGCACGACTACCGGTCCTTCGCGAGCGCGGGATCCCCCCGGCGCTCGACCGTGCGTACCCTCTGGGTCGTGTCCTGGACGCGCGACGAGGAACACCTGCGGCTCGACGTCGTGGGGGACGGCTTCCTCTACAAGATGATCCGCACGCTCGTCGGCACGATGGTCGCGGCGGCGCGCGGCGGTGGCGGCCCCGCCGCGGCGCGCGCGGCGATGGCCGGGATCCTCGCCGCGCGGGACCGGGCCGCGGCGGGCCCGACCGCGCCCGCGCGCGGGCTCACGCTGATGGCGGTGGGCGTCGCCGGCGAGGACGCCGTGGGCCGACTACCCCCTCGTTTCGGAGCGGCCGTAGAATCGGCCCTCAGCGGTCCGTCCGGAGGTCCCCCTTGAAGATCGTCATCACCGGTCGTGATTCCGTCGTGACCGAGGCCATGAAGGCCTACGCGCGAGAGAAGGTCGAAAAGCTCTCCCGGTACTACGATCGCGCCACGTCCGCGAGCGTCACGATGGACGTCGAGCACGACTCGCACCGCGTCGAGATCGTGTTCGACGTCCCTCGGGGCGTCCGACTGGTCGGAAAGGCGGAGGCGCCGGACATGTTCGCCGCGTGCGACCTGGCAGAGCAGAAGCTGGCGGGCCAGCTGAGGCGGTTCAAGCAGCGCCTGACGGACCACCACCGGGGCGAGCGGCCCCCGGCGGCGAGCCCGGGCGAGGCGGCCGGCGCCCCCGACAACGCCGAGACGTACGAGGACGTGATCGACCGAATGAGACGGGGCGAGTGACCCCGCCGGATTCCACCCACCGGCCGCGAGGGAGCGCGATGCCCGTCACCAAGATCATCGACTACGTGCGCGAGGAACACTGCCGCCCGGTCCTGAAACAGGACGTCCGGGAAGAGGCGATCGCCGAGCTGGCGGGGCTCCTCGTGGCTTCGGGGTCGATCACGAAGGCGGAGCGCGACCTGCTCCTCGAGACCGTTCTCGAGCGCGAGGCCGCGGCCACGACGGGCGTCGGCAACGGCATCGCCCTCCCGCACCCGAAGAGCGTGGCGGACGTGGCCTTCCTCGACCACGCCGTCATCGCCGTCGGGCTGTCGCCCTCCGGCGTGGACTTCCGGGCGCTCGACAACGGGCCCGTGTACACGGTGTTCCTCGTCGCTTCGCCGGACAACGTCGAGTACCTGGAGGTCGCGAAGCGCATCGCGGCGCTGGCCAAGGCGGGCAACCGCGAGGAGAAGTGGCGGCGCGTGCTTCGCCAGAGCCGGACCCCCGGCGCGATCCGCGAGGCGCTCCAGGACGCCTGGGAGGAGCTGGCCCCGTGAGGCCGCGACGGCCCCCGGCGTGGCGCGGCGCCCCCCGGCGGCCCGGGTCGGCTCCCCGTCGGGACGGGGAGGCGCGGGGATGACCGGCTCGAACCACGTGGTCCGCGCGCGGATCGAGGTCATCCACGAGAAGGGCCTCCACGCCCGCCCCGCCTCTCTCGTCGCCCAGAAGGCGCGCGAGTACCAGTCCGAGATCGCCCTCGTGCTCGTGGAGAGCCCCGTGACGATCTCGACCCCCCCCGGCACCCGCGCCGACGCGAAGAACATCATGGACCTGATGTTCCTCGCCGCCCCCTGCGGGACGAAGCTCGACGTCGAGGCGTCGGGACCGGACGCCGAGGCCGCCGTCGAGGCGATCCGACTGCTCTTCCAGGACCGGTTCGGGATCCGGTAGCTCGGGCCGGGCCGCCCGTCCATCCGGCCGACCGGGGCCACGGGGCCCGGGTGGTCCGATCGCCACCGGCAGGCCGTCCGCCCGTACGATCTTGCGACGATGGCGGCCGACGCGCCCATGATCGAGCTCCACGGGATCGCGGTGGCGGGCGGGTCCCGCGTCGGCCGCGCCGTCCCGTACGGCGAGGCGCCGGGCCTCGCCATCTCGCTCGTGCCCATGGGCCCCCCCGAGGAGGAGGTCCTCCGGCTCGGGCGCGCACTCGACGACGCCCACGCCGCCCTCGACCGGCTGCGCGAGTCGCTCGGCGGGGACACCTCGATCGGGGAGATCTTCCGGGCCCACGCGCTCATGCTCGACGTGGTACGTCCCAACGTCGAGGAGACCATTCGCGAGGGGCTGAGCGCCGAGCACGCCGTGGCCCGCGTCCTCCACGGCGTGGCGGAACGGTTCGCCGCCGCGGACAACCCGATGGTCGCGCAACGGCGGCGCGACGTCGTGGACCTCGAGCGGCGTCTGCTCCGCGCGCTGGCCGGGGGCGAGCGGGAGGGCGTGCCGACGTCGGGCGGCTCGCCGATCGTGATCGTCGCGCGCGACCTCACCCCGTCGGAGGCCGCGGCGCTCGAGGGCGAGGACGTCGCCGCGATCGCGATCGAGCAGGGCGGCGCGACGAGCCACACCGCGGTCATCGCCAAGTCGCTCGGCGTCCCCTGCGTGGTCGGGGTCGAGGGCCTGAGCGCCCGCGTGCAGCCGGGCGACTCGATCTGGGTGGACGGCACCCACGGGCTCGTGGTGATCCACCCCGACCCCGAGGCCGTCGCGCGCGCGCGCGGCGTGGCGGAGGTCTACGAGCGCCTCGAGGCGAATCTGCTCCGCGAGAGCGACCTGCCCGCCGAGACGCTCGACGGGCACGAGGTCGTGCTCCTCGCGAACGTCGAGTACCCCATGGACGTCATGTCGGGCGTGGCGCGCGGCGCGTCGGGCGTGGGCCTCTACCGCACGGAGTTCCTGTACGACCCCTCGTCGGGACTCCCGCGGGAGGAGGACCACCTCGCCGCGTACCGGTCCACGCTGGCCCGGATCGGGAACGGCCGGCTCACGATCCGCACGTTCGACTTCGGGGCCGACAAGGGCACGCCCGGCGAGGGACCCCGGGAGCCGAACCCGGCGATGGGTCTGCGGTCGCTCCGGTGGTGCTTCGCCCACCCGGACCCCTTCCGGATCCAGCTGCGCGCGCTCCTCCGGGTCGCCGCCGAGGGCGACGTGCGGATCATGCTCCCCATGGTGGGGAGCCTCAGCGAGATCCGGCGCGCCCGCGCCATGATCCGGCAAGCCGCCCGGGAGCTCGAGAGCGAGGGCGTCCCGCACCGCCCCGACCCGCCCGTCGGGATCATGGTCGAGATCCCGGCCGCCGCGGTGATCCCGGACGTGCTCGCGCGCGAGGTGGACTTCTTCTCGATCGGAACCAACGACCTGATCCAGTACGACCTGGCCGTGGACCGCGCGAACGCCCGCGTGGCCGCGCTCTTCCGCCCGTCCCACCCGAGCGTGCTGCGACTGATCGACCGCACCATCTCGGCGGCGGCGGCGGTCGGGATCCCCGTCACGATGTGCGGCGAGATGGGGGGGCACTCGGTCTACACCGCGCTCCTCCTCGGCATGGGCATCCGGCAGTTCAGCCTGACGCCGGGCTACATCCCCCGCGCGCGGCGCCTGGTCCGGAGCCTGACGCTCCGCCAGGCGCGGGCCCTCGCCGCCCAGTGCCTCCGGCTCGGGACGGCCCAGGAGGTGGAGGACCTCCTCCACGCCCGGGTGAGCCCGGTCGGATAGGGACCGGGGGGGCGGCGACCCGGCCCGCCGCCGGCGGAGGCGGGGGCTCCGGTCGGGGGGCCCGACCGTCCGAGGGGGACCGCACCCGGGGGCCGTCGGGGCCGCCCCGTGGCCGGTCCGGGCGGTCGCGTGGACCGGGAGCACCGCGCGGCGTCGAGAAAGGCCGACACGGGAGACGAACGGGCTCAAGAGCGGCGGCGGCGCGGGTCGAAAGAGGTCCCGGCGCGAGGCCCGATCGAGGGCTTCCCCTGGGAGGCGACCATGCTCTTCCGGAAGATCCGGAGTCTCATCGGTCTGGACGTCGGCACCCGTGCCGTCAAGGCCGTCGAGCTCACCTGGAACGGCGGCCCGGTCATCACCGGTTTCGGCACCGCGGAGCTCCCCAGCCCCGACGCCGTACCGGAGACGATCCAGCGGGTCCTGAGAGAGAACGACTTCCACTCGCGCCGCGTCGTGACGTCGGTGTCGGGCAAGGCGGTCATCGTCCGGTACCTCACGATGTACCGGATGGGGGCGGACGACCTCCGCAACGCCATCCGCTTCGAGGCGGACAAGTACATCCCGTTCGACGTGGACGAGGTCGTGCTCGACTGCCAGCCCTTCGAGTCCGAGGGCGTCGGCGACCTCGCGCCGAACGAGATGCGCGTGCTCCTCGTGGCCTGCAAACGGGCCATCATCGACGAGCAGCTCCGCATCCTGGCCGCCGCGGGTCTGCACCCCGAGATCGTGGACGTGGACGTCTTCGCGCTCGGCAACGCCTTCGAGACCTCCGTGCGCCGGGGCCCGGAAGGAGGGAGCCGGGTCTCGGCGCTGGTGGACGTCGGCGCCTCGAAGACCTGCGTGAACCTCGTCCGCACGGGGACCTCGCTCTTCACCCGCGAGATCCACGCCGGCGGCGACGCGTTCACGACGGCGATCGGCAACCGTCTCGGCCTGAAGCAGGCCGAGGCCGAGGCCCTGAAGCTCCGTCCCGGCCAGGAGGTGGAGCGCGTGCGCGCCGCGGTCACGCCCGCGGTCGACGACCTCGCCGCCGAGATCCGTCTCTCGTTCGAGTACTTCGAGAACCAGTTCGACCTCGGCATCGACGAGGTCCTGCTCTCCGGGGGCGGAGCGCGCCTCGTCGGCCTCGAGGACGACCTCGCGCGGACGTTCGACCGCCCGACGATGACCTGGGACCCCACGGGGGACCTCCCCATCGCGGCCGGCACCGTCGAGGTGGACGCGCTGAAGGAGCACGTGAGCGAGCTCGCGGTGGCCGTCGGCCTCGCGTCGCGCGTGCGGAGGAACGTCTGAGCCATGATCCAGATCAACCTGCTCCCCCCGGAGTACCGCCCGCGTACGGGAACGCCCGTCGCGCGCCTGGTGGCGATCCTCGTCGGCGTGGCCATGGTCGCCAGCGCCTCCGGTGCCTACGCCTACACCCACTTCATCGAGCTCTCCAACGTCAAGGAGCTCAAGAACGTCAAGACCGAGGAGGCGCGCGGCAAGGAGTCGCAGCGTGACCGGTCCCTGGCGCTCCAGAAGGAGATCGACGGCTACGAGAAGCGCCGGTCGGCGATCCAGACGATCAACCGCTCCCGCACGCTCTGGTCCCGCAAGCTCGACCAGTTCTTCGACATCGTCACGAGCCAGAACTCCGAGGACGCCTTCCAGATCTGGCTCGACTCGATCGAGGTCCCGCCCCAGGTGGCGCCCACGGCGAAGGGCCACAAGACGGTCCGTCGCGGCGAGGTCGCCAACGGCGGGATGTTCCGCTTCAAGGGCTTCCTCGCGATGGACAACTCGTCCGACGCCCTGGCCCTGAGCAGCGCCTTCTTCCGCGCGCTGACCGGCGACCCGGACGCGACCGGGGAGCGGACCGACTTCTACGACGACTTCCTGCAGATCAACAATCCCAACATCGCGGTGGTGGAGAATCGGGGGCGTGGCGACGAGGACCTCCTCCCGCCGGTGGTCGGCGCCTTCCACTACGAGCTCCTGTTGAAGCCGCCCGAGAAGCCCAAGAACGCATCCGCTCCGAGCGCGGCGAAGCACGCGCCGGGGCGCGCCCGCCGGTAGCAAGGAGGACGCCGTGTCCAGGCTCAGCGAACGTCAGCGACTGTTCGTCACGATCGGTGCGAGCGTCCTCCTCACGGGGGGCCTCCTCGGGCTCATCCTGAAGGACCGGACGGAGATCGACGGCGTCCGGGAGGAGATCTCCTCCCTGGACCAGCGCATCCGCGCGGCCGACATCGAGATCCGCCGGACCCGGGAGCGCGAGGAGGTGGTCCTCGTGGACCGCGCGGTCGAGAACCGGGAGCTCGCGGTGCTGCCCACCCGGCAGAAGATCGCGGGATTCCACCGCAACCTCTCCACGTTCCTGGCGACGGCCGGCCTCCACTTCCAGGAGCTGCCGGAGAGCCAGGCGCAGGAGAGCGGTCTCGCGCAGGGCATCTACGTCACCCGGAGCGCCATCTCGTTCCAGGGGGACGCGTCCTCCACCCTGAAGTTCATCAACATGATGGAGAACGACCCGCGCCTGATCTCCGTGAAGGGGCTCAAGATCGACGCGGGCGAGAAGGCGCACAACGACAGCACGGCGCCGATCCAGCACGACGTCGAGCTGACCCTCGAGACGTACTTCTACGACCCGTCGTCCGACGGCTCGGACCGCGTGCACATCCCGAACGCCGAGGCGCGGCTCCAGGAGCCGAAGATCCGGGAGGCGATCGCGGCCTTCCAGCCCGAGCGTCCGGAGACGTACGTCCTCCGCCCGGCGGCGAGCCGTCGGGACCCGCTCATCGACCCGCGCCGGCACCGGCCGACCGCCGACGAGGGCGACCTGCAGGAGGCGATGCGGGCCCAGGAGACGATCGTGCTCGACCTCGAGCACCTCCTCGACGACATCAACGAGAAGGTCGAGCAGGAGAAGGCCCTCGACAAGACGGGCGACATGTTCCGGCTCGACCGCCTGCAGCGTGACGTGGACGACCAGATCAACGAGCTGAGGGCTCGGATCGCGCAGCTCGACCAGCGCCGCGCCATCACGATTCCGGAGCTCGCCCAGCGCGTCCAGACCGTCAAGGACCGTCTCGAGGAGCTGCGCGGGCGCCGTCCGCCGCGCGAGATGACGATCCCCCGCGACGTCGTGGCCAGCACCCTGTCCGAGGTCCAGAAGCACTTCGAGAAGGGCGAGTACCAGGAGGTCGCGAACCTGGTGGGGCAGTGGGAGCAGTTCCTCGAGGGGCGCAAGGTCTCGGCCGACGCCCTCGACCTCGTGGAGCAGATCTCCGCGCTCCGGCCCCGCGCGAAGATCCTCTCCGAGTTCCACAGCATCCCGCTCCGCGTGACGGGCACGATCGTGAACCCCTTGAACCCGTCGCGCAGCGTCGCGCTCGTGAACGGGCGCCCCATGCACATCGGCGACCGTCTCGACGAGCACGGAGACGTGCTCCTCTCGGAGATCGGCGCGGAGAACGTGGTGTTCGCCTACCAGGGCGAGTCGATCCCCGTGAAGCGCAAGCAGGGGGGCGCGGAAGAGAAGCCGCACGGCACGAAGGGCCGCGTGCAGCCGGTCCGCGCGAGCGCGCCGGCGCGAAGCACCAGCCACTGACGGCCCCCGACACGTCGGGGGTCGCGACGGGGCCCGGGCGCCACGAGGCGTCCGGGCCCCGTGCATTTCGCGAGACGCCGTCCGACGCGCCATGTCACCGTTGCGTCGCCCGAGGTGGGGCAAATGTCTCCGTCCGGTCATCGGGTGGCCGCCGGCGGGACGTTTTGGGTGAGCCCGACGTTCAGGGCCCGGTCTCGCCTCTTGGACGCGTCCCCGGCGTGGGCTTTACTTGCGGCGGAGGACGACCGACACAGAAGCGGGAGGAGACCGGACCCCCAGGTCCGACGTCCCCTCGCACGGGAGGAGACCGATGGGACGTGATGTTCGTCGGGCGGGCGCGCGGCTCGCCGGAGTGCTGGCCCTGGCGTGGATCCTCGGCGCCGGAGCCGTGGCCCACGCGGGCGACGCGGCCGACCCGGACAGCTACCGGGCGTACGACGTGGGCGACGGCCGGGTCACCCTCGACGTCCAGGACGCGGTGTTCGGCCAGGTCGTCGCGGAGCGCATCCAGCCGCGCACGACGGTCAACATCTTCGTGGCGCCCGAGGCGGCGGAGCAGCGCGTCACGCTGCGGGTGGTGGACCTGCACTGGGTCCAGGCCCTCGACGCGATGGTCGAGAAGATCGGCGGCGTGATGGTCCGGCAGGCGACGAACCTGCTCCGCATCGAGCGTCCGCAGCCGGTCACGTTCTCGTTCACGGACGAGGACGTCCGCAAGGTCATCGTGGCGATCGCGGACTACTCGTCCGCCAGCGTCATGGTCGCGCAGGACGTGACGGGCACGATCACCCTGAGCCTCAACGAGGTGCCGTGGCGCGCCGCGCTCGAGCAGGTGGTCCGGACCGCCGGCTACGCCCTGGTCGAGGAGGACTATGGCATCCTCCGGGTCGTCGCGAAGACCTCGCTCGAGCTCGAGACCACCTACTACCGCTTCCGCTACATGCGGCCGCCGCCTCCGTACAAGGGCGTGGTGGCGTCCGGGAACTCCGGCGGGAGCTCGTCGAGCAGCAGCTCCAGCTCGTCGGGCGGCTCCTCCGGCGGCGGCGGCGGCGGCAGCTCCGGCGCGAACATCATCCAGAGCAACGTGTACGTCCCCTCGGACAACCCCACGGAGCTCGAGCAGAACTTCCCGATCATCCAGGCGCTCCGCCAGGTGGTCGCGGAGGAGAACGGCGACGTCCGCTACATCGCGTCGCAGAACGCGCTCGTCTGCATCGGCACGCGGCCGAAGCTGAACCACGTGCGCGACATGCTGCGCGAGCTCGACGTCGAGCCGCCGCAGATCTTCATCGACATGAACTTCATCATCACGTCGTGCGACGACGCGTTGAACCTCGGGCTCAACGCCGGCGAGAACGGCGTGCGCGTCGGCTTCCAGGGCTCGGACATCATCCACATGCTCCCGTTCAACGCGGGCGGCGGCACGGGCGACCTCGCCGAGGCGATCACGGGGACGGCGTTCCCCTCGCCGGCGGGCAGCGCGTTCAACTACGGCGCGCTGACGACGAGCCAGACCGACGTGTTCTTCCAGGCCCTGCAGCGGGACACGAGCACCCGGATCGTCCAGGCGCCGAAGCTCCTCGCGCTCGACAACCAGGAGGCGACGATCTTCATCGGCGACTCCGTGCCGTACGCGCGGTCCACGGCGGCGACGAACCAGAACGGCGGCCTCGCGTTCTCCGTCGAGGAGGACCCGAACAGCCCCGTGAACGTCGGCTTCCAGCTCCTGATCATCCCGAACGTGATCCGCGGCGAGGGCAAGATCCTGATGACGGTGATCCCGCAGCGCAGCGCGCTGAACGGGACCACGAGCCCGATCATCGGGTTCGAGCGCATCACGGTCTCCGGTCAGACGATCGACCTTCCGCGCATCCAGACGTCCACCATGAAGACCGCGATGATCCTGAGGGACGGCGAGACGGCCGTGATCGGCGGCCTCTTGGAGGACCAGGTGCGGGACTCCGTGGACCACCTGCCGCTCCTCGGCGACATCCCGGTGCTCGGGATGCTCTTCCAGGGCAAGTCGCACACGAAGAACCGGCAGCACCTCCTGATCACGATCACGCCGAGGATCCTCAAGGGCTCCGACGCGGCGAACTGCACGATCTCGGACGAGCTCGCCGGGCGCGCCTCGACGGTCGCGACCGAGTGGAGCGACCTGTACGGGCACGCGGCCGGGGACTTCCCCCTCGGGCCGTGTCAGCCGCGCTACACGCCCTGCGCTCCGCCGAGCGGTCCCCGGCCGGCCGCGGCACCGACGCCGGCGCCTGCGCCGACGCCGCCGATGCCGATGGCGCCCTCGCGCTGATCCGAGACCGGCGAACCCCGATGTGCCGTCGCCCCGCGGGATCTGCCCGCGGGGCGACTTTCGTTCCCGCGGGCGGGTGGTAGCCTCCGCCGCCATGCAGCCGGACGAGGGCACGGAGCCGGACGCCGCCGAGGCGCCGGCCGGGGCGGAGGGATCCACGAAGCGACGGCGGCGCACGCGCCGCCGGTCGCGCGAAGGCGGCGACGAGGGAACGGCCGGCGGCGGCGGGGAGCGCGCGAACGCCGCCCCGGACGAGGCCGCCGACGAGACCTCGAAGCGCCGCCGTCGCCCGCGCCGACGGCGCCGCGCCGCGCGCGGGGGCGCGGCGGACGAAGCGCAGGAGGTGTCGCCGTCGTCGGCCGAGGCGACGGGCGCGGCCGGGGCCCCCGCCACGGCGGACGCGGTGGACGCGCCGGACGCAGTGAACGCGGCGGAGGACGCGGGCGCGGGGCGCGAGGGCCGCTCACGCCGGCGTACGAAGCGCGGACGCACCTCGCGCCGCGGACGCCGCAAGCGCAAGGGCGCCGGTTCGGCGACGGAAGAGAGCGCGGCGTCGCCGGACGCCGAGGGCGGCGCCCTCGAGGCGGGTTCGGACGAGGTCGGGCGGGGAGACGGGGGGCGGGCGAAGGGCGCCGAGGAGGAGAAGGAGGGCGGCCCGCGCCGTCGCCGCGCCCGGCGCGAGCGCGAGGAGCGACCGGCCCGGCGCGACCGCGAGGAGCGGCCGGCCCGGCGCGGGCGCCGCACCCGGGAGTCGCGCGACCAGGAGACGGTCGAGGTCACCGCGTCGAGCGCGGCGAAGGCGCCGAAGCCGGAGACGCCGGTCGAGAAGGTCCTGCTCGTGAACGCGAAGGACCCCGAGGAGGTCCGCATCGCGCTCCTCGAGAACGGGAAGGTCGAGGAGCTCTACGTCGAGGGCGCGGACGAGCGTTCCGCGACCGGCAACGTGTATCGGGGGCACGTCCAGAACGTCGAGCAGGGCATCGGCGCGGCGTTCGTGGACCTCGGCCGGAGCCTCACGGGGTTCCTCCACGTCTCCGACCTCCCGAACCGAGAGCCCGGCTCCTCGATCACCGACCTCCTCTCGCCGGGGCAGGAGGTGCTGGTCCAAGTCACGCGGGACAGCATCGGCAAGAAGGGGCCTGCGCTCACGGCGCGGATCGCGCTGCCCGGCCGGTACCTGGTCCTGATGCCGTTGAGCCCGCGGTCGGGCGTGTCGCGCCGGATCGGCCGCGGCGAGGTGCGGGACCGCGTGCGACAGAACCTCGCGAAGCTCGAGGTCCCCGAGGGCATGGGCCTCATCGTCCGGACGGCCGGCGAGGAGGGCACGTACGAGGACCTGAAGCGCGACCTCGACCACCTCGTGCAGGAGTGGCGGCGCCTCGAGGTGCTCGCGGCGCAGGGCGGGCCGCCGTCGTTGCTGCGCTCGGAGAGCGACGTCGCCGAACGCGCCATCCGCGACATCATGCCGACCGACGCGGTGCGGATCGTCGTGGACCGCGAGGACCTCGCGGCGCGCATCCGGAGCCTGCTCGGCGCGTGGTACGGGCCGATTCCCCGGCCGCGTCTCTACGGCGAGGAGACCTCGCTCCCCGCGGAGTCCGCGGAGCCCGCGGAGGCGGCGGCGGCGGAGCCCGTCGAGCCGCCGGCGTCCGTCGTCCGCGCGATGCCCGAGGTCGCCGTCCCCGACGACCCGATGCCCCTCTTCCACGCGTACGACGTGGAGTCGCAGCTCGAGGAGGCGTTCCGCCGCTCGCTCCGGCTCCCGAGCGGCGGGTCGATCGTGATCGACCCGACCGAGGCGCTCGTGTCGATCGACGTGAACTCGGGCCGGTTCACCGAGGAGACCGACCCGGAGGCGACCGCGCTCCACACGAACCTGGAGGCCGTG
The DNA here is from genome assembly GCA_963752285.1 of uncultured Planctomycetota bacterium. Taxonomy (GTDB): domain Bacteria; phylum Planctomycetota; class PLA2; order PLA2; family JAEUHO01; genus CAVVXN01. The sequence continues at coordinate 1,298,922 of CAVVXN010000005.1, read as the reverse complement.
GACGAGGTCGCGCGGCAGCTCCGGCTCCGGGACCTCGGCGGCCTGGTCGTCGTGGACCTGATCGACATGCGGAGCCACCGGGCGGTCAAGAGCGTCGAGAAGGCCTTCCAGCAGGCGCTCGCCCGGGACCGCGCGCGGATCCGCCTCGGCCGGATCGGGCCGTTCGGCTGCATCATGCTCTCGCGCCAGCGCGTCCGTCAGGCGCTCTCGCGCGTGACCCACGCGGAGTGCCCGGAGTGCGGGGGCACGGGACGTCGCCGCCACCCGGCCGGCCTCGGCCTGCGCGTGCTGCGCGAGATGCAGGCGCGCATCGCGCGGTCCCGGGGACGCGGCGGGCTCGAGGTGCGCCTGCCGAGGGCCGTCCGCGAGTGGATCCTCCGCCACCGGGCGGCGCTCCTGAGGGAGATCGAGGCGAGCGCGTCCGGCTCCGTCCGGGTGGAGATCGACGACCGCCTCGCGGCGGACGGCTGGGCGATGAAGGGCCTCCCGCCCGCCGGGCGCGAGGAGACGCACTGAGGGGAGGCCCGCGGGGCCCCGCGGGGCCGGGAATGGGCTTGGGAGCCCCCGCGGGGGGCGCTACCCTGCTTCGCTCGACCGCGTGGGCGCGAAACGAGCCCGGCGCCCAGGGAACCGAACCATGTACGCCGTCATCAGCGATCGCGGAAGGCAGTACTTCGTAGCGCCGGGGGTGCGGGTCCGCCTCGACCTCCGGCCCGAGCGCCCCGGGGAGACCGTCGTGTTCGACCGCGTCCTCCTCGTGTCGGGCGACGACGGGATTCGCGCCGGCGCGCCCGTCGTCGAGGGCGTGAAGGTCGAGGCCACCGTCCTCGGCGAGGTCAAGGACAAGAAGGTGATCGTCTTCAAGAAGAAGCGCCGCAAGGGCTATCGGAAGAAGCAGGGTCACCGCCAGCGCTACACGGACGTGCGCGTCGTCGGCATCGCCGGGTAGAGGGGAGCGCGACATGGCACACAAGAAGGGCCAGGGCTCGACGCGCAACGGCCGCGACAGCAACCCGCAGTACCGCGGCGTGAAGCGCTTCGCCGGTGAACGGGTCGCTGCGGGAAACATCCTGGTGCGTCAGGTGGGGTCGCGTCTTCGTCCCGGACACAACGTCGGCATGGGTCGGGACTTCACCCTCTTCGCGCTCACCGAGGGCGTGGTGGAGTACCGTCCGAACCGCACCGTCCACGTCCGTCCCGCCGTCCGGGCGTGACGGCGAAGGACGCGCCGGGCCACCCCGCCCGTCGCGCCCCGCCATGGCGGACGAACGATACGCAGACGAGCGCGACCTGCTCGTCCGGTCGGGCGCGGGAGGCGACGGCATCGTCGCCTGGAGGCGCGAGGCCCGTGTCCCCCGGGGTGGCCCCGCCGGCGGGGACGGCGGCCGGGGCGGCGACGTGTACCTGGTCGCGGACCCCGAGCTCTCGACGTTCGGCGACATGGAAGAGATCCACCTCGCCGCCGCCGAGGACGGCGAGCGGGGCGGGCCCGACAAGTGCCAGGGACGGAGCGGTCGCGACAAGGTGGTCCGCGTTCCCGTGGGCACCTCCGTCTACGACCTCGCGACCCGGCGCCGGCTGGTGGACCTCGCCACGCCCGGCCGGCGCTGGCGCGCCGCCCGGGGCGGGAACGGGGGGCGGGGCAACGCCCGGTTCGCCTCCGCGACGGAGCAGCGTCCGATGCGCCGGGAGCTCGGCGAGAAGGGGCGCGAGCGGCGCCTGCGCCTGGAGCTCCGGCTCCTCGCGGACGTCGGCCTCGTCGGGCTCCCGAACGCCGGCAAGAGCACCCTGCTCTCGCGCCTCACGCGCGCGCGGCCGAGGATCGGCGCGTGGCCCTTCACGACGCTCTCGCCTCACCTCGGGATCCTCGACCTGGGCGACGGCCGCCGCGTGGTGCTCGCCGACCTGCCGGGCCTGATCGAGGGCGCCCACGAGGGCCACGGCCTCGGCCATCGGTTCCTCCGGCACGTCGAGCGGACCCGCGTCCTGGTGCATCTCGTGGACCTCGCCACGCCGAGCGAGGACGACCCGGGGCGGGCGTGGCGGCAGGTCCGGGCCGAGCTCGGGGCCCACGGGCACGGGCTCGCCGAGCGGCCCGAGATCGTGGTCGGCACGAAGGTGGACGCGCTCGCCCCGGGCGACCGGGCGGCGGCCTTGAGCCGCCTCTCCCGCTCGGCCGATAGGGAGGTGCACCCCATCTCCGCCGTCACGGGGGAGGGCCTCCCGGCCCTCCTCGCGGCGATCGGGCGGACGCTCGGGTCCGCCCCCGCGCCGCCCGAGCCCCCGCGCCGGCTGGGGCCCGCCTCGCCGGAGGAGGAAAGGGGGGCGGAACGGACGGGAGCATGAACGACGAAGTCCTCGCCTACTTCCGCGAGATGGTGAAGGAGCAGGCCTCCGACCTGATCCTCCGCACGGGGCACCGCCCCGCGGTCCGCGTGGAGGGCAAGGTGCGGTTCCTCTCGGACGACCTCTTCACCGAGGAGCAGGCCCAGAACCTGCTCGAGTCGATCCTCGAGCCCGAGGACATCCAGTCGTTCAGGAACGTGCACGAGAAGGACACGGCGATCGTCGTGCCGGGCGTGGGCCGGTTCCGCACGAACGTGCTCCAGCAACGCCGGCGGATGGCCTTCGTGTTCCGGTACGTCAAAGAGAGCGTGCCGAGCATGGAGGACCTCCACCTCCCCGCGGGTCCGCTCCAACGGCTCGCGCTGCTCCAGCGCGGGCTGGTCTTGGTGACCGGCGTCGCGGGTTCGGGCAAGAGCACGAGCCTCGCCGCCATGATCGCCCACGTGAACCGCTGCACGCAGCGGCACGTCGTCACCATCGAGGACCCGATCGAGTTCGTCTTCAAGGACGAGCGCAGCGTGATCACGCAGCGCGAGATCGGGATCGACACCGAGGACTACCACACGGCGCTGAAGGCCGTGGTCCGGCAGACGCCCGACGTCATCCTGGTGGGGGAGATGCGGGACCTCGAGACCGTCTCCGCGGCACTCATGGCCGCCGAGACGGGACACCTGGTGCTGGCCACCCTGCACACGGTGAACGCCGTCCAGACCGTGGAGCGGATCATCTCCTTCTTCCCCCCGTACCAGCACGCGACCGTCCGCCTCCAGCTCGGCCTCGTACTCGAGGGTGTCGTGAGCCAGCGCTTGATCACGCGCCGCACGACCGCGGGTCGCGTACCGGCCGTCGAGGTCCTGATCGGCACGCCGACGGTGAAGGAGATGATCGTCGAGGGTCGGACCCGCGAGCTGCCCGAGGCGCTCGAGGAGGGGTACGAGTACTACGGGACCCAGACCTTCAACCAGTCGCTGGTCGGATTGGTCCGGGACGGGCTCATCGATGTCGAGGACGCGATGGCGGCCGCCGACAGCCCGGACGAGCTGAAGCTCGCCCTGAGGGGCATCACGAAGGGCGTGAGCACGATCGAGGCGACGTACGCCGAGGCCGCGCCGAGGCCGTCTTCCGGCCGCGAGATTCCGGGAATCACCCGCTTCGGCCGCTAGTCTAAGGGGAGCGATCCGCACCGCGAGGAGCTCCCATGAGGGCGCACGGCCAGCGACGCCTGCTCTGGTTTCTGGACTTCCTGCTCGGCGTCGGACTGCTCGGTGTGGGCGCCTGGTACTTCCTGGACGTGCGGAAGGCGATCGGCGACCCCTCCTTCCTGGCCCCGGCCTTCCCCCAGAAGGCGATCGAACAGTTCACCCAGAAGCCCGCGGCCAACCAGAACGCCCTGAAGCCGCCGGTCTCCCAGAAGGAGCTCGACGAGATCGACCAGCCGCAGTTCCGCCGGGGGAACGAGCGGTGGTGGTGGCTCTACTCCGGGGGCCTCCCCCCGGCGCCGCCCGAGGCGCCGAAGCCGGAGGCCACGAAAGCGCCGGTCGTGAGCGCGCTCGAGAAGCTGGGCGCCGTGAACAGCATCGCGTACATCCCGCCCGAGAAGGAGGGCGAGGTGGCCCGCCTCTCGGTGCTGCAGTGGAAGTTCACCGGCGGCGGCCAGGAGACGATCGCCGAGTTCCATCCGGGCGACTGGATCCGGGCCAAGAAGACCGAGCCGGGGTCGCTCAAGCTCGTGGACATCCGGGCGCGTGGAGACGACGTCTACGAGATCGTCTACGACGTCTACCCCGACCCGGACAAGCCGCCCGAGAAGCAGGCCGTATACGCCTACGACCACAAGCCGGCGCTCGCGCTCCCCGACGAGCTCCAGGGCAAGGTCCGGGTGGCCGCCGCGGCGCCGACCCCCGGGGCCGGGAACGGCGGCGGGGCGGTCGCGTCCACGGTGGGCGAGCCGGCCCCCTCGTCGGCCGACCCGTCCGCGCCGGTGAAGTTCGAGGACGTGAAGCTCAAGATCGAGGAGCCGAGCCGCACCGAGAGGCGGGTCAGCTTCGACGACGACAGCTCGTACGACTACTTCCGGCAGCACGACGCCGACTCGATCGCGAACACGGTGACCACGCAGACGTACCGGGACCCGCAGGGCCGGGTCGTTGGGCTGCAGATCACGGGCATGACGCCCGACAGCCCCGCCTCCAAGTTCGACATCCGCCGGGGCGACGTCCTCGTCTCGATCGACGGCCAGCCGGTGGCCACGCGGAGCGACGCGGTGAACATCGTCCAGGGCATGGTCAAGTCCAAGCCGGACGTCGCCAGCGTGACGGTCGTGATCGACCGTCACGGCACCCGCATCACGTACGTGGTGGACCCGCGGGATCCCAAGATCCGGCGGAACGCGCGGTACCTGAACACGGGGGGCGGCGGCTAGCCGCGTCGGCGCCGCGCCTCGGGCCCGCGACGCACGGCTCCCCTCCAGGGGGACGCCGAGTAGCATGGACCCCCGGACGCTCGCGGCCGCCGAGGCGGTCCGCAGGGTGTGCCGAGGGAGGACCATGGCGGAGGGCCACCTCTACGTCGTGATCGACGTCGGGAACTCCGGCGCCAAGATCGGAGCCGTCCGCGGCGAGGACGTCGCGGGGCCCCGGCGCCTCGCCGACGTGAGCGGCCGCGGCGTGCGGGGCGAGGCCACGGCGCTGCTCGCCGGTGGCGCGGGCTCGTTCGTCGTCTATGGCAGCGACCCCGGGAAGGCGAAGGACCTCGCCTGGGAGGTCGAGAAGCTGCGGCTCGGGTCCGTCGCGACCGTCGGGCCCGACCACCCCGGCCTCCCTGCGGCCCTCGTGGAGCGTCCCGAGCGCGTGGGGATCGACCGGCGGACGCAGGTGTTCGGCGCCGCGGTGCTCGCCCGGTCGCCCGTGGTGGTCGTATCGTGCGGCACCGCCCTCACCGTGGACGTCGCCGACGCGGAGGGCCGGCTCCTCGGGGGCGCGATCCTCCCCGGCCTCTCGCTCTCGGTCCGGGCCCTGGCCGCGGGGACGGCGCGCCTTCCCGTCGTGAGCCTGGACGGCGAGGCGGGCTTCCCGGCCCGGAACACCGAGGACGCGATCCGCGCCGGGGTCCTCGAGGGCGCGGTCGGCGCCGTGGAGCGGCTGGTGGGAGCCGGCGCCCCCGCGGGCGCCCAGATCTTCCTGACCGGGAGCGACGCGGGCCACCTGGCGCCCCGGCTCACGCTCCCCAGCCGGCGCCACCCCGGGCTCGGCCTCCTCGGCGCCGCGGCGGCCCAGGCCGTGGTGGACGGGCGGGACGTCCTCTGACCTCCCGGCACGCGTCCGCCGCTCCCGTGCAGCGCCCGCCAGCCCTACGTCCGGGTCCGCGTGCGGATTCGCTCGGGGCGGGGCTGCGCACGTGCCACCGGGGTGTCCGACGCGATCAACGACGAACGTAAGAAGGCTCCTGCCATCCGGTTACGTGTCGCGGGCGGACGGTCAGGCTGTGGAATGCCGTTTGCCCCCGTCTGCCGTGCGCCGGAAGAACCTCCGTACCCGTCGGACGGTCCCCCAAAAGCCTTTACCGGTCGAGTGGGCATCCGTAGAGTACGGCCACCTTACGGTCGGCGCCGAGCCGCGAACGGAAGGGCGAGGTGCGTCCTCTCCGCATGTGACTCCCGCGTACGTCGGAACCGGTTGGACCCAGACCCCAGCACGGCCTCCTGGAGACCGACAGGGGAACGAGAGGAAGCCCATGCTGCGCCACGCGATCTCCCGTCTGGGGGCTCTCATCCTGTTCGCGGCCGTGCTTTCGCTGGCCACACTCACCACGTCCTGCGGCGGGGGCGGCGGATACGCCGCGAAGCCCATGGTCCTGCTGCAGTTCCTCTTCGTGGACCGCGCACTCAACCCGACCGCGCCCACGGGGACCACGAACGCGCCGCGGAACATCGAGCTGAAGGCCGTGATGGCGGAGAAGGTCTACGCCGCCTCGGTGAACACGCAGTCGTTCCAGGTCCGCTACGGCTCGGGTGGGCAGTCGGTCCCGAAGGGCTCGTTCGCCGTGGACGGGAACGTCATCCTCTTCGACCCGACGGTGACCGCACAGGGCCAGCCGAACCCGTTCGGCTTCGAGCCGGCCACGCAGTACAGCGTGTACATCCCGAGCATCGACGAGTCGCTGGACGTGATCAAGAACCTCGACGACGACCCGTGCCAGAGCAGCTTCTTCACCACGTTCGTGACCTCGGACGGGTACCTCCGCGAACTCGTGCCCCCGCAGGTGGTCCGTGTCTACTCGATCCCGGACCGCTTCGCAGTGAACCCGCTGACCGGCCAGTTCCCGGGCAACGCGGTGATGGCGTTCGAGTTCAACGAGCCGATGGACCCGTCGTCCTTCATCCTCGGCGGGGCCAACGGACCCGACTCGCTGACCACGATCGACGTGCGCTACCTCTCGTCCGAGCAGATCAACATCGACAACGGCCTGGTGAACGGTTCGGGTGTCGGGCAGAAGGTGGCGGGGTACTTCACGCACGACGCCGCGGACGTCACGTACTTCTTCACGCCCACGTTCTCGTTCGGCGACAAGAAGTACGTCTTCGCGTCCCAGGTGTTCCAGGGCTTGAAGGACCTCGCCGGGAACCTGCTGGTCAACCCGCGCACGTTCGGCCCGTACACCTGCGACGGCGCAGGCATCGAGACGGGCGTGGTCCTCGAGGAGGACTTCACCTCCTCCGGGAACATCGACTTCGTGAACAACGAGGCCGACTGGGGGACGACCGAGGACGGCGTGCTGCAGGGCCAGCCGATCTCGAGCCGCGACGCCCGGATCTTCGGGTTCTCGTTCCAGGGCGACGGCGCGACCTCGGACGACTTCGGTCAGTACGCCGCGTTCACGTCCCCGCTCATCGGCGCGGCCCTCAACCAGTACGTCTCGGGCATCACCCCGCCGACCTCCGACGGGCGGCGCGTGATGTGGGCGTTCACCGACACCGAGATGGGGCCCGACGGCGCGATCACCTCGGCCGGGTGGGGGCCCGACAGCAACGCGACGTTCGCGGCGATCTACCCGGGGGTCACGATCCGCTGCGGGTACCAGAAGAACGCCTCGCTCAGCCTCTCGCCACAGTTCTCCGGGAACTACGAGGGGAACCCGACCATCCTGTACACGGGCGAGTACCGCGTGAACCAGAAGGCGAACGTGGGCAACACCGTCACGAACCCCACGCCGTACCCGAACCCCTACGCGGGCCGGCCCTTCGTCTGCTCCAACAACTGGAACGACCCCCTCTTCGCCTACACGGGCTTCGTGAACTGGCCGTCCTTCAACTCGTTCTTCGAGTGGGACGACGGCGACGCGATCATCCAGGGCGACAAGGTGTTCATCTTCGACGTCAGCTCGAAGGAGGGGGACACCTGGCAGCAGATCCGCGGCTGGTACGGCGCGACGTACCCGTGCTCGGGCTTCCTGATCCCCGGGTTCCCGTACCGGCGCATGTACAGCACGTACGAAGCCGACTCGCCCGACCCGGCGTCGAACGGGTTCAGCATCCAGAACCCGGAGCCGAGCGTAACGGACACGGTCTTCACGATCACGAAGCGGGTCAGCAACGCGCAGACGCTCTTCTACACGGACACGGGCGCGACCTCGCCCTCCGTCCAGACGACCTTCGGGGCGAGCTCCGACTACCGGCCGATCCAGCTGACGCCCTCCGTGCAGTCGGGCGGCGCACAGGTGGTCGTCGAGTACCAGGGAGCGCAGGCCGTGGGGCCCGACCGCCGCACGATCAACACCTCGCAGGCCTACACGGGCTGGACGCAGAACGTGAACGACTGTGACGGGTACAAGTGCATCCGCTGGCGCATTCGGATGGTCTCGAACCTCCTCACGCAGACGAAGGCGCGCCTGTACGACGTGACGCTGCCGGTGGTGAACGCGGACTGACGATGCGGCAGGACGACCTCCTCCACGCACTCCGGGACGCCACGACGGGCCCGGAGGACGGGGCCGTCAGGTAGCGAAGGAGCCTCCATGCGACGTTCTTGTGTCTTTCTGGTCGCCGCCGTCCTCGCGGTCTCCCTCGGCGCCACCTCCTGCGGTGGGGGCGGGAGCGGCAGCGGGGGCTCGGGCGGGAACCTGGTGCTCCTCGGCTTCAACAAGCCGAACGTCGCCGGCATCGCCCTCGACGACCCGTGCGTGTTCACGTTCTCGTCCTTCGTCTCCCAGTCGAGCATCACGCCCGACACGCTGCGCGTCACGGGCGCCGTCGGGCCCTACTTCGAGGCGCCGGTCGTGGACGGGAACCTCGTCGGCCTGATCCCGCGCAACCCGACGGTCTCGAGCTACAGCGACGCCGGGTACGGGCCGGGGGTCACGTACAGCATCGACTTCGCCGTCTTCCCCGCGCCCTCGACCATCGTGTCGATCTCGGGGTCGCCCCTGACGGACGCGCAGGGCTACCAGTTCACCACCACGCCGTTCCCGACGTTCGTCGAGCCCCGCCGGCCGATCCACCACGGCCTGGCGCCGAGCCAGGGCGGGCGTAGCGACGACGAGGGCTGCCTGCAGAACCCCGACAACACCCTCTTCGACGGGAGTGTGCAATTCGGGTCGGGCATCGGGGCGAAGCTCCTCTGCCTGAGGAACCAGGGTTCGCCGCAGGTGATCCTCGACCAGTGCACGCCCACCCACAACCAGCAGGCCGTGGGCGTACCCTCCGCCGTGACCCCCGGCGCGATCAACCTCCCGGCGATCATCTTCGCCTTCAACGAGCCGCTGGACCCGCTCACGGTCGAGCCCTGGGTGCCCACGACGAAGCTCGGCCTGAACGTCCAGCTCTGGCGCGTCGGCGACACCGAGAGGGTGCCGATCCCGCCGGAGCCGATTCGGACGAACAAGCCGGTCGTCAATCAGTCGCTCACCGACGCGGCGATCATCCTGTCGGCGGCGAACGAGGACGAGTTCGGGATCCCGGTCGGCGGCGTGCCGCAGGGCACCTACATGCTGAACATCACCCCGGACGTCACCGACCTGCCCGGCTTCCCGCTCCGGATCGACGACCGGCCGAGCCCTTCGATCGGCGGGTACGAGGCGATCGAAGCGAACGTGAACCAGTCCGGCGCGGTCCCGCCCGGCTACCGCTACTACTTCGTCACGCTGAAGGTGCCGGGCACCGCGCAGTCGTTCAACGAGGGGTTCAACACGAACCTGAACGAGTGGGGCGACGCGCTGAGCTCGACGAACGAGCCCGGCGTGTTCGAGGAGACGAACCCCGGGACCGGCGACCTCCGCGAGCCGATCCCCGGCACGAACGTCTCCGCGCCCGAGTTCACCCTCCTCTACAACGCGACGGGCGTGGGCCAGTCCACCACGATGAACTGGAACGGCGGATTCCGGTTCCTCGGTCTCTCGAGCCTCTCCGTCAACACCGACGTCGACACGGGGACCGGGCGTCTGAAGGCGGTCTACAAGCCGTGGGCCGGAACGGGCGCGGACGGCGCGTTCGACAGCGGCGGCGGCGGCGCGAACCTGAGCCTCGGGACCGACCCCGTGCCGGGGAACTCCGTGAACGGGGACGGGATCTACGAGTTCACGTCCTTCAACCTGCGCGCGGGCGACTCCTTGGGCGTGGCGGGCAGCCGCCCGCTCCTGATCCTCTGTCGCGGCGACGTGCACCTCGACGGCACGATCGACCTGATCGGGCACGACGGCGCCCCCGGCCTCGACACCGACGGCTCGACGCGCTACACGGTCCCGGGCGCCGCGAGCCCGGCTGGCACGGGTGGGATGCCGGGCGCGGGCGGCGGCGCCGGAGGCGCGGGCGGGGACCCGCTTCGCGTCCAGAACTCGCAGGGCATCGGGAACCCCGGTGCGCCCCGCGAGCTGGTCTTCGGCGCGGACAGCGTGAACGGCGGCGCCGGCGGCGACCAGGGGATGGCGCCCGGGCAGGCGGGCGGCGGCGGCGGTGGTTTCGCCGCGGCCGGGGCGGCGGGTACCGACGCGAACGGGAACGGCGTCGGGAACGGCGGCAGCCTGATCGGGGACGCGACGTTCTCCCGTGACCTGTCTCGTTTCGCGCCCGACCGCACGTACTCGCCGAACACCGACGTGTCCGGCGGGCCGGGCGGCGGCGGCGGCGGCTGCGAGGACACCAATTCCGACTCCAGCATCAACAACGGCGACGCGGGCGGCGGCGGTGGCGGCGGCGGCGGCGGCGGCCTCTGGATCCTGGCCGCGGGCCAGGTGTCGATCGGCGGCTCGATCGTCGCCGACGGCGGTAACGGTGGCAGCACGTTCGCGGTCGCGGACCAGGTCGTGGACCTCGGCGCCGACGGGGCGCCCGGCGGGACCGACGAGAACGCGGACCGCATCACCGGCGTCACTCCGGGCGCCCTTCCCTCGGGACGGGGCGGACCGGGTGGCGGCGGCGCCGGCGGCGGCGTATTCGTGTTCGGCGCCCAGGGCGTGACCGTGATGAGCACCGCCGTGATCTCCGCAGAGGGCGGGCTCGGCGGCCACGCAGGCGACGCGGACCTCGTAGGCGGGAACGGCTCGACCGGGAAGGTCGTCCTGGCGTACCTGGGCGCGGCGAACAACGTGAACGTGGACGCGGGAGCGTCCATCAGCCCGCCCGAGTCGCAGCTCGAGTACAAGCCGACCATCAACGAGAACTCGGCCGGCGTCAGCCAGTGGTACGACATGTTCACGAACACCGCGGTGTTCGACACGCCGTTCTGGAGCTCGGACTTCGACAATCTGACGGCGGACGGCGTCACCTTGGGGACCGACTACCTGGTGGTGGTGGAGTTCCAGGGCGCGGCGTCCCTCTCGCCGGTCCCGGGATCGGGCGGGATCCCTGCGACGGGCGTCGGCCTGACGCAGTGGAGCTCGAACATCTCCGACGTCGACGGGTCGAGGTACATCCGGTACCGCTGGCGCATGCAGGTGAAGTCGGGGTACCCCCAGGCCACCGAGCCGCTCCCGGCGATCACCGACTTCACGATCCAGTTCGTGCGCTGAGCCTGGACCGCGCGCGCGCCGGAGCCGGGCCGTGCCCGCCTCGGCGCGCGACGTCCGATCCCCGACGGGCGCCCCGCGGAAGGCCGGGGGGCGCCCGTCGTCTCGTCGGGCGCCATCCCGGGCGGGCGGGACGCCGAGGCACACCGTGAGCGATCGAGGCCACCCCCGCAGACGCGCGGGCCCGAGCGGGCCGAGGTCCCGGGCGGCCGACGTGCGCGGGCCCTCGCGCTGGCTCGGCGAGATCGTCGCGCGCCTCTATCTGAGGCGCCCCGAGCTCGCCGTGGTGATCGCGATCCGCTACCGAAGCCTCCGGACGGTCGTCGCGGGCGTCGCCAACGAGGTCGCGTACCGGCTCGGTCGGACCCGTGCGCCGTTCCTCGTGTCGGCGAACCTCGAGGTGACGAACCGCTGCAACCTGAAGTGCACGTTCTGTCCCACGGGAAACGGCCGGATGACGCGCCCCCGGGGGCTCATGGACCCGAGCCTCTTCGACCGCGTGTTGCGCCTCGCTCGGCCGCTCGACTTCGTCCTGCTCTTCCAGTGGGGCGAGCCCCTCCTCCATCCGCGCTTCGGCGAGCTCGCCCTCCGCGCGCGCCGCGCGGGCGCGCGGACGTTCGTGACGACGAACGGCACGCTCCTCGACGACCGTCGCGTGAAGGAGCTGTTGGACGCGGGGGTGGACCGGGTCACGGTCTCCGTGGACGGAGACGCGCGCACGCACGAAGCCGTCCGCGGCGTCTCGCTCGAACGCGTCGAGCGGGGGATCGAACGCTTGCTCGCCGCTCGAGACGCCCGCGGCGCGCGGACGGCCGTGGACGTGTCGATGGTCGTGGCGCCCGAGACGGAAGCGGCGGCCTCCCGGTTCGCGGCGCGCTTCACCGGGGTCGTCGATCGCGTACAGCGCATCCCGGTGCTCACGCACGGCACGCGCCGGACGCGGTGCCGTGAGCCGTGGCGCGGCGGCCCCGTCGTGCTGCAGGACGGACGCGTCACCGCGTGCTGCGTGGACCACGACGGCGAGCTGGCGGTGGGGGACGCCCGCCGGGCGTCGCTCCGTGAGATCTGGAACGGCCCCGCGATGCGGCGGCTGCGGCAGAGGCACGTGTCCGGCGACCTCCCGCCGATCTGCGCGCGCTGCACCGAGTACCCCACCGACGCCGCCGCCCCGCGATTCTCGTCGCCCGCCGAGGCGTCGCCGGACGTGCCCTCGGGTCGCAGCCGGCGGGCCACGGCGTGATGCGCCCCCGGCGCCAGTACGAGGACGTGGTCCTCGACCGCGTTCGCGGCGGCGACTGGGCGGGGCTCCTCGACCTCGGCGTGCGCTGGGTGGGCTCCGCGCTGGCGCGCCGCGCGCGCCGGCCCCTGGTGGGGCCCACGCTCGGTACGCTCCTCGTGACGTACCGGTGCAACCTGAGGTGCCGGGTCTGTGACCTGCCCTATCGCGCGCTCGAGAACCGCCGGCGGGGGATCCGCGAGCTCGACACCCGAGCGCTTCGTGCCGTGCTGCGCGACATGAAGGCGATCGGGACCGCCGGGGTCGGCGTGACGGGCGGCGAGCCGATGCTCCGTCGCGACCTCGAGGACCTGCTCGCCTACGCGACGAGCCTCGGCCTGCACGCGCACCTGAACACGGACGGCTTCGACGTGGAGCGCCGCGCGCGCGGGCTGCTCGGCACGGGCGTCCGGTCGGTGAACGTCTCCCTCGACGGCGCGACGGCCGCGACGCACGACGCCGCGCGCGGTCGCGCCGGAGCGTTCGACGACGCGTGTCGCGCGCTCTCTGTGCTCGCGCGCGCGCGCGGCGCGGCGCGGCGGCCTCGGTTGACCGCGGTGACGGTCCTCACCTCGAAGAACCTCACGTCGCTCGAGGACGTCGCCCGGGTGGCCCTCGCGGCCGGGGCCGACCGGGTGGGCGTGATCCCCGTGCACGACTTCGGCCAGGGCGAGGCGCCGGTCGCGCCCGCGGACCTCGCCCGGCTCTCCGCGACCCTCGCCCGGCTCCGGGAGGCGGGCGCGCTCGACAACAGCCCGTCGTACCTCGACCTCGTGCCGGCGGCGCTCCGGGGGACACCCAGCCCGCTCGACTGCTACGCGCCCTACACCAGCGTGGTCGTGGACTGCTACGGCGACGTCTTCGCGTGTTTCCCGCGCATGGAGACGCGCCAGCCCGTCGGGCGGGTCCCGCTCGCCCGGCTCTGGAGGAGCGCCGCCTACGCGCGGGCGCGCGACGCTCTCCACGACTGCCGCGCGTGCCTCTGGAACTGCCACACCGAGATGAACCTCATCCTGCCCCAGGGCGCGCACCGCGCGACGCGGACCGCGTGAACCTCTCGCTGGCCAAGCTCGTGGACCGCCGCTTGGGCAGCCTCGTCGGCGGCGTGGTGGGCGCGGCCGACCGCCTCGGAGAGGCGCTCCGGCCGCCGGAGCCCGTGACCGCGGTACGCCGGGTGCTGGTGGTGAAGTTCTGGGGGCTCGGCAACTGGTCGCTCCTCCGCCCGGTGCTCCGCGACCTTCGCGAACGGTGGCCCCGGGCCTCGTTCACGGTGGCCACGCTCGCGCCCAACCGACCGCTCGTCGAGGACCTCGCCGACCACGTGCTCCTCGTGCGGCCGCGGGGTCTCGTCGTCCTCGCCGAGGACCTGCTCGCGGCCGTGCGCGCGCTCCGGCGCCGTCCGCCCGACCTCGCGCTCGACTTCGAGCAGTTCTCGCGCGCGGGGGCCCTCCTCGCGCGGCTCGGCGGCGCCCGACAGCGCATCGGGTTCGCGTCGGGCGCCGCGGGACGCGACGGCCTCTACACCGTCCTCGTCCCCATCCGACCCGGTGTGCACGCCGCGCGCTCGTTCCGCGACCTGGCGGAGGCGGCCGGCGTGCCGCCGGGTCCGTACGTCCCCGGCGCGTTGTGGCCGGACGCCGGCGCGCGGGAGCGCGCGCGGACCCGGCTCCCCGAGGTCCCGTACGTGGTCCTCCACCCGGGGAGCGGCGACAACTTCCCGGGGCGGCGCTGGTCGGAGGCAGGGTTCGCCGCGGTGGGGCGGACGGCCTTGGAGCTCGGCCTCGGCGTGGTCGTGACGGGCGGCGCGCCGGAGCGCGACCTCGCGGAGCGCGTCGCGCGGGCGGTCGGCGGCGGCGCGGCCTCGCTCGCCGGTCTCCTCTCGCTCGACGAGCTCGTCGCCGTCGTCGCGGGCGCCCGCGCCCTCGTCTCGAACGACACCGGGCCGGTCCACCTCGCGTCGGCCGCGGGCACCCCGACGCTCGCGATCTACGGCCCGAACACGCCGGCGCTCTACGGCCCCCTCGCGCCGGGATCCCGGTCCTTCTACCGCGCGCTACCGTGCAGCCCGTGTCTCACGGCGGTCAACTACCGCTCGAGCCGGTGCCGGATCCACACCTGCATGGCCTCCATCCCGACGGGAGAGGTGTGTGCGGCGCTCCGGGCGCTGCTCCAGCCCGCGGCCCGGTCCGAGGCCCGCCCGTGAAGCGTCCGTTCCGATGGGCCGTGGGGCTCGCCCTGCTGGTCGCGGCCGCCGCCCACGCGCCGGGGCTCTTCGGCGGCTTCGTGTACGACGACCACCGCGTCGTCGAGCAGAACCCGTCTCTCGACCCGGTGACGCCGATCGCGTACCTCACCGACCCGGGCACGTTCTCCGCGCGGGAGGGGATCCAAGCGGACGTCTACCGCCCGCTCGGCACGCTCGACCACGCGCTGCTCTCCGCCGCCTTCGGGCGTTCCCGTCCGTGGCCGTTCCACCTGGTGGACCTCCTGATCCACCTCCTCGTGGTCGGGCTCGTCGTGCGGCTCGCGTGGGCCCTCTTCGACGGGAACGTCCTCTTTGCGGGCCTGGCCGGCGCCGTCTTCGCCGTCCACCCGGCGGCCGTCGAGTGCGTCGCGTGGATCACCAGCTCCGGCGACCTCCTGGCGGTGGGGCTGATGCTCGGCGCGCTGCTCGTCCTCGAACGGCCGGGGCCCGGCGCGACCGTAGGGGGCGCCCTGCTCGGCGGGCTCGCGCTCCTCGCGAAGGAGTCGGCGCTCGTGCTCCCCGCGCTGCTGCTGCTGCGCGACGTCACGCTGCCGCCGGACCGGCGCCTCCCGGGGCGCACGACCGCGATCCGGGTCGGCGTCCTCGCCGTCGTCGTCGGCGCGTACCTGGCGGTGCGCCTCGCGTTGATCCCGGGCCTCGCCCAGGTCGCGGACTTCCCCGGCGGCAGCCGCGCGGCGGCGGCCCGCGGCATGCTCTCGGGCCTCGCGTGGTACGCGAACGACCTGGTCCGGCCCGTGGGCTTCCCGTTCGACCTCCACCTGCCGGTCCCCGGCCGGTGGACCGACCCGAGCGTGGTGCTCGGCGGCGGGTTCCTCGTGACGCTCCTCCTCGCCGGCCTCCTCGGACTCCGACGGCGGTCCGTCCTCGGCTTCGTGTGCCTCGGCTCGCTGGCCTGCCTCGTGCCCGTCAGCAACGTGATCGTGCCGCTGAAGGCCCTCGTGGCGGAGCGCTTCCTCTACCCCGTCCTCGTGTTCTTCGCGGTCGGCGTCGCGGCCGCGGTCCGTGCCCTCGCGGCGCGCTTCGCGAAGGATCGGGTCCGTCCCGTCGCGGTCGCCGCGGTCGCCGTGCTCGTGGCGGTCCTGGCGCCCGTCACGTGGGCGCGCACGGAGGCGTGGTCGAACGACCAGACGCTCTGGGAGACCGTTCTCCGAGAGCGGCCGAGTCACATGCACGCGTACGAGGGCCTCGGGTACGAGTACCTGAGGCGGGGCCGGGTCCACGACGCGGAGATCGCGTACCGGTCGTACCTCGAGGACAACCCGATCGACGGGAAGTCGATGGTGGCCCTCGCGGAGGTCTACCGCGAGTCCGCGCGGGCGCTCCGCATGGCACACCCCAGCGCGACCGAGGCGATCGGAGGCGAGGGACGACGACAGGCCCGGGTGGCCGAGCTCTCGATGTACCGCGCCGCGCTCTCGACCTGGGCCCGGGTCGGCCTCGTCCGCGGACGCGGCTCGCCGGAGCTGCTCCGGAAGGTGCAGGCGCGGCGCATCGAGGCCGCCGTGGATCTCGGCGACCTCGGCGAGGCGGAGGACGCGAACGACGCGCTCCTACGGCTCGACGGGTTCGACCCCGCCGACGCCCGGGACGTGCTCGCGCGCGCGCCCTTCCGTCGCCGCGTCGTCCGGCTGAACCTCGCGCTCCAGGCGCTCACGGCGCCGAGCCCCAAGACGCTCGCGCCGGCGCTCTACGATGCGCGCGTCACTGAACGCGCGCGCGTGCTCGACGCCGTGGGGATCGACCCTCGTCGCGCCGACCGTCCAGCGCTGGAGAACCTGCTCGAGCGCTACCACCCGCTCGCGTCCGAGCCGGAGGCCGGCGCGAACGAGGCCGGCAACCTCGCGCTCCTCCTCGACGCGCTCGGTCGGACCGCCGAGGCCGCGTCCGTGCGCGCGGACGCGAGGCGGCGCGCGGACGGCCGGCGGACGCCGTGAACGCCCGTTCGGCCCGCGCCTACGCCGGGCTCGCCGGCCGCATCCTCGCCGCGCGCCTCGGCTCGCCGTGGCCCTTCAAGATCACGCTCGCGCTCACGGACCGTTGCGACTGCCGCTGCGTCGGGTGCCGCATCTGGGAGAAGCCGAAGGGGCGCGAGATGACGCCGGACGAGGTGGAGGGGATGCTCGGGCGCGTGCCGTCCCTTCGTTGGGTCAACCTGACCGGCGGCGAGCTCTTCCTCCGCGACGACGTGCCCGAGATTGCCGAGGCGGCGACGCGCGCGCTGCCCCGGCTCGCGGTCCTCGACTTCCCCACGACGGGACAGCGCACGGACCGCATCGTCGAGGACGTCCGGCGCGTGGCCCGTCTCGGCATCCCGCGCGTCCTCGTCACGGTGAGCGTCGAGGGGCCGCCCGACCACCACGACCGGGTGCGCGGTCGCGCGGGCGCGTTCGATCGTGCCGTCCGCACGTTCGCCGCCGTGCGCGAGGTTCCCGGCGTCGAGGCGTACCTCGGCATGACGCTCACGGAGGAGAACGAAGACCTCGCCGAGACGACCCTCCGGGCCGTGGGGGAACGACTCCCCGCCGGCGCCCGCGCGTTGGGATGGAAGGACCTCCACCTCAACGTCTGGGTTCGGAGCCCGCACTACTACGCGAACCTCGACAGCGACGCACGGCCTCCGCGGCGCGCGTCGCGCGCGCTCGCGCGTGCGCTCCGTGCGCGCGCGTCGGGCGCCTCCCCCGAGGACCGGATCGAGGCCACGTACCTCCGGCTCGTACCTGCGTACCTCGCGAGCGGCCGGAGCCCGATCCCGTGTCGGAGCCTCAGCGCCAGCGTGTTCGTGGCGGCAGGCGGCGACGTGTACCCGTGCACGGTGTGGGGACGACGGCTCGGGAACGCGTTGGAGCGGCCGCTCGACGAGATCCTGCAAAGCGCCGAGGCCGCGGCGACGCGCGCCGACGTCGCGCGGGACCGCTGCCCGGGCTGCTGGAGCCCGTGCGAGGCGTACCCGACGATCGTCGCCTCCGCGCCCGGGAGCCTCGTGCGCGGGCGGGGCGACGTCCGGCGCCGCCGTCAGGGGTCCGAGACGAGGTAGTCGCCGAGCGCGAGCGCGTCGAGCCGCATCGCGCGCGCCGCCGCGAGCGCCTCCGCCGCGTCGTTCACGATCGGCTCGCCGCGGCGGTTGAGGCTCGTGTTGAGCACCACGGGCGGCTGGCCGAGCGTCGCGAGGTGGCGGAGCACCGCCGCCAGGAACGGTTCCGTGGCGTCGTCCACCGTCTGCACGCGCGCGGTCCCGTCCGCGTGGACGGCGCCCGGGAGGGCGCGGCGGCCCTCGTCCGTCGCCGGGAACGTCAGGATCATCCACGGGCTCGCCGTGAGGCCGCGGAAGTGCGCGCGGTCGGTCGCCGCCACGACGGGCGCCAGCGGGCGCCAGGCCTCGCGGCCCTTGTGCGCGTTCAGTCGGTCGCGCGACGCCGTGGTCGTCGGGGACGCGAGCACGCTGCGGCCCCCGAGCGCGCGGGGCCCGAGCTCCGCCCGCCCCCGTGCGACGCCCACGAGCCGGCCCGCGGCCACGAGTCGCGCCACCTCGAGCGCGAGGTCCGCGGGTCGCGGGGCGGCGACGCCGAGCGCATCCCGCGCGCGCTGGTCGTCGATCGCGTCGCCGAGGCGGAGGGTGCGGAGCGGCGCCGCCTCGCGGCCCGTCCGCGCGCGGTGCGCGAAGGCCGCCGCGCCCCAGGCCGCGCCGGCGTCCCCCGCGACGGGGAAGGGGCGGACCTCGACGTCGAGTGCGCGCGCGAGATGCCCGTTCAGGGCGCAGTTCAAGAACAGGCCCCCCGCGAGGCCGAGCACCTCGGCCCGCGTCTCGAGAACGAGGTCCCGGGCGGCGTCGAGGAACGCGGCCTCGATCGCGTCCTGGATGCCGCGCGCCGCCGCGCGATGCGTCTCCGTGGGCTCCTCGTCGCGCGGGCGGGGCGGCCCGAGCCGACGGAGGAACGCCTCGCCGTAGAGGCGGGCGCGTCCCCGGGGGTAGTCGAACCGGGCGGTGTCCACGCGAACGAGGGTCCGCGGGTCGTGGGCGAGCAGCGCGCGGGTGAACCGCGCGGCCGGATGGTCGGGGTCGCCGTACGCGGCGAGGCCCATCGTCTTTCCCTCGTCCGCCTCGGGTCGGAAGCCGAGCCAGGACGTGACCGCGGCGTAGGCCTTGCCCGCGCTGTGCGGGTAGGTCGCGCGCCGGAGCGCGCGCGGCGTCCCGCCGTCCACGCCGAAGGCCGCGGCGGTCGTCCACTCGCCCATGCCGTCCGCCGTCAGGACCGCGCCGCGACGGCCCCCGAGGTCCAGGGTCGCCGAGACCGCGTGCGCGAGGTGGTGGGGGACGCGGACGAGCGGCGCCCGGAGCCCCTCCGCCGAGAGACGCGCGGCGAGCCCTCGCATCGCGGCGAGGTACGCGCGACGCCCCGGGACGCCCTCCTCGGGCCGCTCGGAGAGGAACGTGAGGGACCGCGGCAGGCCGCGGAGCACCCACAGCGCTTTCCGCGCGCGCGCCATGCCGCGCGTCCAGGGGAACGCGACGACGTCGACGTCGCCGAGGTCCACGCCGGCGCTTCGGAGGGCGGCGGCCACCGCCCGGGACGGGAACGCCGCGCTGTGCCGGCGCCGATCGTAGCGTTCCTCCGACGCGGCGAAGCGGACCTCGCCGTCCACGAGGAGCACCGCGGCCGCGTCGTGGCCGAACGCGTTGAGCCCGAGGACGATCACGCCACGTCCCGCGTGCGGGGCGCCACCGAGCGCGACGACGCGCCGAGGGACCGCGCGCCCGGCGGACGGACGGCGGCCACCGTTCCGGACCGAAGGCCGAGGGGGCGCCCCTCTGTGTTGACGGCGAAGGCGGGCATCGAAGGCGTTCTCGTTCGAAAAGCCCGCCCTTCCCACGGGTCGAGGGGACGGTATCGTACTCGCCGCGGCGCGGGAGGCGAGACGCACGCTCCCGGCCCCCGAGCGCGGATGCCCGAAGGACTGCCCCTTCCTCTCCGACTCCTCCTGCCGACCCACCTCGTCTTCGTACGCTCGGGTCGCAAGATGATCGAGGGGTTGCTGCTCGCCCAGGGCTGGGACGAGGACGCGACCGAGGAGGTGGCGCTCGTCGCGACGGAGCTGATCCAGAACGCGATCGAGCACGGGTCCCGCGGCGACGGCTCGGAGACGGCCGAGCTGGTGCTGCTCCTCGAGTCGGACGCCGTCGTGCTGGAGGTGAGCGATCCCGGCACCGGAAAGGACCCGCTCGGCCTTCTGGAGCGCGACGTGACCACGCCGGTCCCGCTCGACGCGTCGCGAGGCCGGGGGCTGTTCCTCGTGAACAGGCTCTCCGCCACGTTCGAGCGCTCGCGGGACGTCGGAGGCGGGTGCCGGGTCCGGGTGCGGCTCGGAGCGGAGGCGGGATGAGCGACGACCGGTGGGCGTTCCTCGAGAGTCCGCTCGCGCGCGAGTCGGGCAACTTGCGGCTGCTCCTCGAGACGGTCGAGGAGCTGTACACCCTGCTCGACGGCGACGAGCGCATGCGACGCGCGGTGGACCGCGCGATCCAGGTCATGGGCGCGGAACGGGGCGTCCTGCTGCTCCCGGGTCCGACCGGGTACCAGCCCCACGTGGCGCGCGACACGGACGGCGTGGACCTGCCGCTCGACCTCCAGTACAGCCGCAGCGCGGTGGAGCGGGCCACGAGCTCGCGCGCGCCGTTCAAGACGATCGGCCCGGCGGACGAGGAGAAGGCGGACCTCGGGCAGTCGTTCGTGGACCTCCGGCTCTACTCGATCATGGTGACGCCCCTCTCGTACGAGGACCGCCTCCTCGGTCTCCTCTACGTGGACGCGACGTACCGCACGAAGGAGTTCACCGAGCAGGAGTTCGAGGTGTTCCTCGGCCTGGGAGGCCTCGTGGCCGCCTCGCTCGAGAACGCGCGCCTGGAGCACGCCCGCGCCGAACGCGACCGGCTCGAGCGACAGATCACGCTCGCCAACGACGTGCAGAAGCGCCTGCTGCCGAGGGACATCCGCCCGCCCGCGGGCTTCGACATCGCCGGAGAGGGACGCGTGTGCGAGGCGCTCTCGGGCGACTACTACGACGCGATCCCCTTGGCGGACGAGAAGATCGCGCTCGTGGTGGGGGACGTCGCCGGGCACGGCGTCGCGCAGGCGCTCTACACGGCCGAGACGCGCGCGCTCCTCCACCACCTCCTCCGGCGAGACCCCGACCCCGCGACCGCGCTCCGCGACGTGAACGAGCTCCTGGAGCGCGACATGGTCCTCGGTGAGTTCATGTCGATGTTCGTCGGGATCCTCGACGCCCCCTCGCGAACGCTCGTCTACGCGAGCGCGGGCCACAACCCGCCGCTCCTGTGCCGCGCGGGCGGCGGCGGGGTCGAGGAGCTCGTGCGGACGGGGCCCCTCCTCGCCGCGATGGAGGGGAGCGAGTACCGGGTCTCCGACCCGATCTCCCTCTCGGCGGGCGACGTGCTCGTGCTCTACACCGACGGCCTGTTCGAGGCGCGCGACGCGGAGGACGAGCTGTACGGCGAGGAACGGCTCCGCGACTCACTCGCGCGCCACGCGGCGCGCGCGACGGGCGCGAAGCAGGTGCTGGACGGCCTCCTCGCCGACCTCGACGGCTTCCGGGGCGAGGGCGGGACGCTCGAGGACGACATCACCTGCCTCGTCGTCCGGGCGACCTGAGGCACGCGGTATCCTCCCGGCATGGTGCGTCCGCGCTCCCTGGGCCCGGCCGTCCTGGCGACCCTCCTGCTCCTCGGCGCCGCGGCGCTCGTTCTCGGGGGCGTGGCCCGCGCGGGCGACGACGGGGCCGCCGCCGGCGACGCCGGCGCGGCCTGGTTCGCGCGGCCGGCGAGCGCCACGATCCTGGTCGTGGGGAACCAGCGCGGCACGCTTCGGCCGTGCGGGTGCACCGAGCCGCAGCTCGGCGGGCTCGAGCGCCTGGCCGCCGTGGTCGAGAGCGCCCGGCGCCGCGCGAGGGACGCGTTCCTGGGCGTCTCCGTGGGGTGGACGCTCTCGGGGCGGGGCGAGGAGGAGGACGTCGTCAAGACGGCGCTGTACCGTCGCGCGCTCGAGGTGATGGGCTTCGACGCGGCCCTGCTCGGGACCCCGGACCTCGTCGAGCCCGCCATGGCCCGTCCGTTCCGGGGCGGACGGCCTCTGCTCCGCCCCGCGCCGCCGGGCAACGCGCCGCTCGCGCCCGACGGCCCGCTCGCCGCGGCGTCGGAGGTCTCGCCGCTCGTGGACCTCGCGCTCGGCGACCTCCCCGTGCGCGCGATGAGCCTCCTCGACCCCGCCCACCTCTCGGCGCTCGGCGGGATCGCGATCAACGTCTACCCGCCGGACGGCGCGCTGGGCCGCCTGCCGCCACGGCGCGACACGCTGTGGCTCGTCGGGACCGACGCGACCGGCGAGGCCGTGGACTCCGTCCGCGCGGCGATGGAACGACTCGGGCCCTCGGTCGTCGTGGACCTCGCGAGCGGCACCGGAGCGGAGCGGCTCGACCGCGTCTCGCTCGACGAGACGCCGTGTGTCGTGCGTCTCGCCGAGTACGGCCCCGAGGTCGGCCTTCTCGACCTCGACCGCGCCGACGGCGGGGGCTGGCTCGTCTCGTGGCACACCGTGCCCCTGGCCGAGCGGTGGGAGCACGTGCCGAGTCCCGCGCGCGAGGAGATCTCCCGCCTCTTCGACGTGTATCGCGAGGAGGTCCGCCGGCGCGGCCTCCTCGACCGCTTCCCCACGGTTCCCGACGCGCCCGGAGACGGATACGTCGGGTCGGCGCGCTGCGCGGCGTGCCACCGCGCGATCTACGACTCGTGGGCCGGCACGGCCCACCACGGGGCGCTCGCGGACCTCGAGGCGAAGGGCTACGCGTGGGACCCCGAGTGCGCGCGCTGCCACGTGGTCGGGTTCGAGCGCCTTCCGGGAGGACGATTCGCCCGCGCGGCGAGTGGATTCCTCGACCCGGAGCGGACGCCGTACCTCGGCGGCGTCGGGTGCGAGTCGTGCCACGGTCCGGGCCGCCGGCACGTCTCGCGCCCGACGGACCCGGCGGTGTTCCAGGGCGGGGGGCCGATGCGCCGCGACCCCGGGCGTCGCCGTTGCGAGACGTGTCACGACGTCCAGAACAGTCACCGGTTCCCCGAGCACTACGAGGACGAGTACCGACCGGCGGTGGACCACCACCGGGTGCCGAGCGACCGCCGGACGACGCCCGCGCGGTGACCGGCCTTGTCAAGACGCGCCGGGGGGCGCCTCCCGCCGGAGCGCGCGGGCCGCGGCGCCGGGGCCCGGGCGTGGGGCCAGGTCCCCCTCCGGGCGCTACGATTGCGGCATGAGCGACACGGCCCCCCCCGACCCGGCCCGCGACAGCGAGAGCGCGCGCGAGCACAAGCGCTCGCGGAACGTGATCATCCTCACCACGTTCCTGACCGTCCTGGTGATGGGGGGCGTCGTCACGCTCGGCCTGATCGCCCGGGGCGGGGACGAGCCCGCCGACACGAGCACGGCGCGGTGGGGCGACCCCTACCGTCAGGTCCCCTGGGAGGACGAGGACTGCAAGCCCGATCCCGCGCATCCGCCCAAGCTCGTGTTCGATCTGCCGCCCGAGGGCCTCGAGTTCGGCGCCGTGAAGCAGGGCGTGGAGCTCCAGCGGGACGTCGTCTTCCACAACGAGGGGAGCGGTCCGCTCTGCATCCGCGACGTCCAGAGCCCGTGCGGCTGCATCCACGCGAAGCTCGTCGGCGACGTGAAGAAGCTCCAGCCGAACGAGTCCGGAAAGATCGCGATCCGTCTCGCCACCGAGGGCAAGGACGGGGAGCAGTCGAAGCGGATCTCCGTCTACACCAACGCCCTCGACCCGCCCGTGCAGACCTTCCTCGTGCACGCGTCGATCTCGCAGGGGCTCGTCGTCACCCCCTCGCACGTGACGGTGCCGAGCGGCACGAAGGGCGAGCCGATGCAGTTCCGCGTGCGCTTCCGGAGCGCGGCGGACGACGCCGACTGGAAGATCACCGGGGTCGAGGGCAGCGTGCTCGTGAACGACAAGCCGGTGCCCTACACGTGGCGCATCGACCCGATCGAGGTGCCCGGCCACCACGCGCTCGACGTCGTGATCACCCACCCCGGCCGGGACCAGGAAGGGCCCTTCCAGGACAACGTGAAGATCCGGACCACGCACCCCGACCGACCGGAGGTGACGGTGATCGCGCACTTCGTCGTCGTCCCGCCTCTCGTCGCGTACCCGCAGAACGTGGTGCTGGGCTACGACCTGAAGCGGCCCTTCCCGATCCGTCTCGTGCCGGCGAACAAGAACGTCCCCTTCGCGGTGACGGACGTCACGTTCGAGGCGGCCTCCGGGACGGAGACGCCCCGGGGCGGCCTCGGATTCGAGGCGAAGAAGGTCCAGGACGAGCACGGCACGTGGACCGTGACCGTGTCGTACGACGGGTTGAACCGCGCGCCCGACGAACAGCTCCGCGCCACCATGGTCGTGAAGACCACCTACCCCGGCGCCGCGGAGGTCCGCGTGCCCTGCTCGGCCACGATCCCGCCCGAGTGACGGCGCCCGGGCCCGGGGTGCCGGCCGGCCGCGCCGGCGCGCCGCGGAGGACGACGCCCACAGGAGGCCCTCTCGTTCGTATCGAGGAGGGGGCGCAGGCACCGGGCCTCGTGACGAGGGAGTGATCCGCTGCGGTCACCCTGTACGGTCCCGAGGACGGCTCGAAGCCCCTCGGCGTGGAGGGACGATCCCCGAGCGCGGCCGTCGGACGTACCGTGGAACCAGGAGGCGTCGTGGAACCCACCATCCGCTCCAGCGAGACCTCGGCCGGGCGCGCGCCGTACGCCCGGGGCCCGGGCCGGACCCTCGCCCTCCTCTTCGCGCTGGCCGCCGCGATCTCCGCGTGCCGCACCGGCGGCCTCGACGGGTCCCGGTCGGCGCCCGTGACCGACCCGCTCGCCGACCGAACCGCCCCGCCTCTCGAGCCCCGGGAGGGCCCGCTCCTCGGCGACGAGCCGGCGGCGGCACGCCCGTGGGCTGGGGACGCGGAGGTGGGGGAGCCAGCGGCCGTCGCGTCCGGCCCGGTGGGTTCGGCTCCGCCGCCACCCCCGCCGCCCGCGTGGGACCCCCGGAACGACCGGGTGGTCCGCCAGGGCGGGGAGGACGTCGGGCAGATGCCGGAGGGCATGCCGCCGGCCGGCCCGCCCGAGCCCAAGCCCTCGGAGCTCGCCGCCCTGCCGCCCGTGACGGAGGAACCGCCCTCGGGGCCGACGCTGGCCCCGGTGAGCGAGCCGCGGCCCGTACCCGCACCTCCGTCGGCCCAAGAGACGGCGCCGGCGCCGTCCCCGCTCGCGGGCTCGGGCGTGCTGCCGCCGGCGGGCGCCGCGCCGACGCCGCTCGACCCCTGGCTCGCCGGCGCCCCGCCCGAGTCCGCGCCGGGGGCTCCCATGGCGCCGGCGGGGACTGGCCCCGAGCCGCTGCCCCCGGCGGGTCCTCCCGCGACCGCGTCGGCTTCGCCCGGACCGACCTCGCCGACGGCGGCGCAGCCTGCCTCGCCGACGCCCGCCAGGGTGACGCCCGCTTCCCCGGCCCTGCCGACGGCACCCGCCGTGGCGACCGGGCCCGTTCCGAGCCCTGCGGCCGCCCCGGCGATCGCCGGCGAGCCCGCGGACCCCTGGACTGCCGGCGCGCCCCCGCGCGAGGTCGCCGCCGCGCCGGTCCCGGCGCCGCGCGCGCCGTCGCCGGCCGCCAGCGATGCCGCCGGGCCCGCTTCCGCCCGCGAGCCCGCCCGCCAGCCCGCCCGCGAGCCCGCCCGCCAGCCCGCCCGCCCAAGCGCCCGTGCGCCCGCTCGGCGCGTCGGGGCCCGACGACGCCTCGGGCTGGATCGACGGCGCCCCGCCCGTCGTGGTCGCGCCGCCGCCTCCCGCGGCGGCCGTCCCGCCGGTCGCGCCCGCGCCCGGGCCTGCCGCGGCGCTCCCGCCAGCAGCCGCCCCCGCGCTGCCGCCGGCGGGCCCGCCGGCGCTCCCGACGTCGTCCGGGCCCGCCGTGGAGCCCCCGCCTCCCGTGGCTGCCGCGCCTCCCGCGCCGGCCCCTCTGGTCGGCCCGCCGCCCTCGGCGGAGCCCTTCGACGCCGGCGAGCCGGGCGCGTCCGTGGGCGGCGATCCCCTCGCGCCCGCGACCTCCGATGCGCCGATGACGTTCGACCGGACCCCCGAGGACAAGACGATCGGGGCGCACGTCCGGCGGCTCCTCGCCTCACCGGGCGACGCGGCGGTCCGCCAGTACCCCGCCTCGCTCGTGCCCCCCGCCCGCGCCGACGTCGCGCTCGAGCCGGGTCTGAAGCCCGTCGTGATCCTCTTCTACGACGACGGCTCGCGCGCTTCGGCGCTCGAGGCCGCAGAGCTCCTCCCCGTCCTCGAACGGTTCCAGGGTCGTGTGGACGTCGTGCCCGTGGACGTCGCCGCGTCGAACCAGTGGACGGACGCCGAGCGTGGGCTCGTGAAGACGTACTACATGGCCACCGTGCCCACGACGGTGGTGCTCGCCGCGGACCGCAAGCCCCTCCTGCTGAAGTTCCAGCGCATCGACGGCGCGACGCTCGAAGCGCGCCTCGAGACCGCGGTCGCGCGCTGAGCGCGCGCTTCCCGCAGGCTGTGGCGTCGCGCTGAGCGCGCGCTTCCCGCAGGCTGTGGCCTCGCGCTGAGCGCGCGTGGCGCGCCGCGTCAGCGGACCGAGCCGAGCACGACCTCGACGACCTTCGTCTCGCCGCCCCGGAGGACGTCCACGCGGATCTCCGTGCCGGGTCGGTAGGGGAGGAGCGCGTCGGCGAGTCGGGCTCCGGGCGCGAGCGGCCGGCCGGCGAGCCCGCGGAGGATGTCGTTCGCCTCGATGCCGGCGCGCGCCGCCGGCCCGTCCGGCAGCACCTCCGCGACGATCCAGCCGCGACAGTCCGGGCAGACGTGGTGCGTCAGCGCGAGGTCGAGCGGGCGGGTGTGCACGCCGAGCGCCGCGCGGTCCACCGCGCGTTGGTCGCGGAGGAGGGGCCATTCGATGGCCGCCACCGCGCTCGGCACGGCATACGCCGCCACGACGGAGGGGCGCAGCCGGATGTTCTCGTCCGGCGGGTGCGCCGCATCCGGAACCTCGACGTCCGCGCCGAGGAGCAGCCCGACCAGGCGGCCCTCCTCGTCGAGCCACGGCGCGCCGAGGTCCGTCGTCACGACGGAGAGGGATGCCTCGTCGAGGCCCGTGACCTCATGGCCCTCGCCGTCGAGCGGGTCGAGCAGGCGGAAGGCGCGGTGGTTCGCGCGGCGCGCGCCGCGTGCGAGCGCGCCCTCCGCCGTCACCATGAACACCGTCTCGCCCGGAGGGAAGCGGTCGGGAACCTCCTCGCCGTCGTCCTGGGTGACGCCGCGAAACGGGATCGGCACGAGCCCGGAGAGCGGGACGTGGAGGAGCGTCAGCGCGCTGCCCGCGTCGGTCGCCCACACGCGCGCCCGCGCGGCGCGCCCGTCGGAGAACGAGGCCGCGAGCGTCCCGTGCTCGGACACCGGCGGCCCGGCCATGAGCAGCCAGCCGTCCGTGTCCACGACCACCGCGTGGCGCTCGATGGGGGCGTCGGCGCCCCGGTAGGGTCGCCACTGCACGCGCACGATTCCGGGCGCCGCGCGTCGCGCCATCGTGAGCAGCGCGTCCACGTCGGTGTGCTCGCCGCCGGCGACGAACCCCCACGGAACGAGGAGCAGGCCGAGCGCGAGCGCGGCCGTTGCACGGGACCCCCGCCGCACGGCGTCACTCCCAGGGGGCGATGACGTCCGCGCTCGCGGGCTGGGCACGGTCGCCGATCGGCACCTCCCCGTCGGGGCCCAGGACTCGGTAGAACGGGCCGTAGCCGCGGGTGGACGCGCCGGGCCAGATCCGGAGGTCCTCACCGCGGGGCCCGCCGCCCAGGCTCGCGTCCCAGACGTGGAGCAGGTTCTCGGGGACCGCGTGCAGGCGCTCGGCCGTCGGCGTGCCCTCGCCGGGCCGGACGCCCGACACCAGCAGCCCGGTCCCGACGACGAGCAACGTGGTCGCGGCCACGGCCACCGCGCGCCACACGCCCAGCGCGCGCGGCGCGTCCAGGAAGGCGAGGGACATCGCGCCGCCGACCGGCGCCTCGGGGAGCCGACGGCTCACGTTCTCCCAGAGGTCGTCGAGGACCCCGTTCGGGAGGGATCGCTCGCGGAGTGCCTGCGTGCTCTCCAAGCCGGCGAGCCGGCCGCCGTGCTCGGCGGCGCAACGGGCGCAGGCGGCGAGGTGGTCGTGGAGCGACCGCACGAGGTCGCGCGGCGCTTCGTCGTCTCCGGCGCGCCGCGCACGGGTGAAGAGGGCGTCCACGTCGCGGCATTCGAGGGGCATCGGCAGATTCGGTTCCATCAGGAGTCCTGTCCGGCCATGGGGCCGAATCGTCGTTCCCAGGCCTTGCGGAAGAGGGCGCGAGCCCGATGGAGCCGCCAGCGCGCGGTGGGGTAGGTGCAGTCCGTCAGGGCGGCGATCTCGCGGGGCGACATCCCGTGGAACTCGCGCAGGGTGAGGGCGAGGCGGTACTCGACGGGAAGGTCCTCGAGCGCCTCGGCGACGCGTTTGCGGAGCTCCGCGTCCTCCACGCCCGACGTCGCCCGCACGTCGGCCACGGCCTCGAGGTCTTCGACGGGGGCCGCGCGGCGGTGCCGGCGCCGGAACGCGTCGATCGCGAGGTTCCTCGCGATGCGGTACACCCAGTTGAGGAAGTCGCGCCGGGTGTCGAACGAGTCGAGCGCCGCGTGCACGCGGATGAACGTCTCCTGGGTCACGTCCCGCGCCTCCTCGGTGTCGAGGAGGATGTCGTACGCGACCCAGTACACCTTGCGCTGGTAGCGCTCCACGAGCTCGCGGAAGGCCTCGGGGTCGCCGCCCCGCGCGCGTTCGGCGAGGCCGGCGTCCTCGGCGCGGCGGCGAGCGCGCGCGTCGTCCTGGGCCTGCCGGGCGCGACGGACGGCCGCGGCGTTCCAGGGCGTGACCATCGCACCGGTCGTGACGGACGTCGCCATGCGGTCCCTCGGAGACGTGGGGGGCGAACCGGTCATGCCGGGGCCACTGTAGCCGCCGGCGGAGAGGATCGGGCTCCTGGATGCGTACGCCCGCCGGGCGACGGGTGTTGGCCGGGGCGCGAGTCGAGCGGGGTATGATCGCCGGCGGTCCGAGCCCGGGGGCCGAGCGGCCCGCGCCCGGGCGTCACGGTCCCGTCTCGTCCGGGAGCCCCATGCGCCGACTCCTCCCGTTCTGGGTCCTCTGTCTCGTGGTCGTCGGTGTGGCCACGGGGGGCGCCTCCGGGGACGAGAAGCCGAAGGGGAAGGCGAAGCCCGCCGTCGCCCGTCCCGGCGTGCCGGACGCCGAGCTCCAGAAGCGGATCAACGAGGCGATCTCGCGCGGGGCGGCGTGGCTGCGGTCGGTCGAGAAGGACAACGGGGCCTTCGGCGGGCTCCACGCGCGCGGCGAGATGACGCACGAGGTGGGCGTGACGGCGCTGATGGGCCTCGCCCTGCTCGCCTCGGGCGACCGGCGCGGCGACGCGTCCGTGGACAAGGTCTACGAGTACGTGAAGACGCGGGACGCGTTGCTCGGCCCGGCGGGGAGCCGCGCCACGTACGACACCGGCGTCCTCCTGATGTTCATCACCCGGTACTGGCAGGGGGAGGAGGACGACAAGCACGCGGGGCCGGGCACGACGCGGCCCGGTCACAAGGCGCACAACCCGTGCAACCTGCCGCCCGAGGTCCAGACCTGGGTGCAGGAGCTCGCGGACTGGCTCGTTCGGCTGCGGAAGCCCGAGACGTCCACGTGGGGATACCCGGCGTACCGCGACGACATGTCGAACTCGCAGTACGCGTACCTCGGTCTCCGCGCCGCGCGCGACTGCGGGGCGCACGTGCCCGCTGCCGTCTTCCTGCGAGGCATCCAGACCGCGCTCGAACGCCAGGAGAAGGAAGGCCCGAAGGTGATGCGCATCCTCCCGAGCCCCGATCCGGGCGCGAGCCCCTACGCGATCGACTCGGGCGACCGCGCACGAGGCTGGTCCTACCTGATGGAGCCGTACGTGCCGTCGGGCAGCATGACGACCTCCGGGATCGGGCTCCTCGCGATCGCGAACGACGCGCTGCTCCGGCCCAAGCGCTGGGACGGCTACACCACGCAGATCGAGCACGCCGTGCAGCGCGCGGCCCAGGACGGGTTCGCGTGGCTCGACAAGAACTGGACGGTCGAGCGCAACCCCGGCGCGTCCGCGGCGAACTGGCACTACTACTTCCTCTACGGGCTCGAACGCGCCGCCGTGCTCGGCGGCCGCGACCTGATCGGGCGGCACGACTGGTACGTCGAGGGCGCGACGCACCTCGTGGGGAAGCAGGCCGCCGACGGGCACTGGTCCACGGGCATGCTCGGACAGTCCGACTACGAGGCGAGCGACCTCGTGGACACGGCCTGGGCCCTGCTCTTCCTCGCGCGCGCCACCCGGCCGGCGCCGCCGCTCCCGGCGCCCGTCGTGACGGAAGGTGACTGACGAAGGGACACCGTCCGACGCGGACCTCGTCCGGCGGCTCGTGGCGGGCGACGCCGAGGCGTGGGCGTGCTTCGTCGATCGCCACGGGCCGTGGATCCACGGACTCGTCCGCCGCATGCTCGAGCGGAGGACCGGACGCGGCGACGCCGCCGACGTGGACGAGGTCGTCGCCGAGGTCTTCCTCTCGCTCCTCCGGGACGACCGCCGGCTGCTCCGTCGCTACGACCCCGCGTGGCGGTTCGGCACCTGGATCGGGGTGATCTGCCGGACCGCCGTGGGGCGCCGGCTGCGCCGCGCGAGGCCCGAGCGGAGGCTTTCGGGCGACCCGGACGATCCCGCGACGCGTGCCGGGCCGGACCCCGAGGTCCGGTCGTCGATCGAGGCGGCGCTCCTCCGGCTCGAGCCCCGGGACCGCCACGTGCTCTCGCTCCGCTACCTCGAGGGCCTCGACACGGCGTCGCTCGCGGTGGCGTTCGACGTGGCGCCCGAGAGCGTCCCCTCGCTCCTCTCCCGGGCGCGTCGGCGGCTCGCCGAGGTGGCTCCGGACCTGGCCGAGCTGCTCGAGGGCTCCTGAAGGGTCGCGGACGCGCCGCGGGCCCCCCCGTCCTCCCGGGCCCTTCGTCCTGCCAGAAACGGGCCGCCCGCGGGCTACACGGAGACGGAGCCATGTCCCCCTTCCCCGGCCGCCCCCCCGAGCCTCGGCACCACCCGGATCCCCGGTCGCCCGATCCGGCGCTCCCGGACCCGGTCTCGGGTGGCCCGGAGCGGCTGCTCGATCCGACGGCGCTCGACGACCCGGAGCTCCGCCGGGCGCTCGCCGAGGTCCTCGACGCCGAGGCGCACGCCGAGCCGGTCCCGCTCCCGCCCGCCGTGCACGCCGCCGCCCTCGCGGCGTGGCGCGCGCACGAGGCGCTCGGGTCACCGCCGCGGGCGGTTCCCGAGCCCCCGGCTCCGCGAATCGACCGGCGCGAGGCTCCGGTGGCCGCCGCGGTCCGGTCCACGCCGGCCCGGCGCCGGCTCGCGCTCGCCGCGAGCGTCGTCCTGCTGCTGGGGGCGGGGTGGATCTTCCTCTCGGGCTCCGAGGCGCGCGCGGGGCTCCGCCTCGACGCGCTCGAGCGGATCGACGCGGGCGCAGGCCGGGTCGAGAGCACGCGCGACGCGCGCCTCGCCGCCGGGACGCGCGTCCGGAGCGCGGCGGGTACCGAGACGGTGCTCCGCCTCGAGGGAGGCGGGACCGTGCTCCTCGGTCCGTCCGACGGCCTTCGGGTCGAGCGCGGCGGTTCCTCGCTCCGGCTCGTGCTCGAGGGGCCGCACGCCTGGCTCTCCGCGGGGTCGGTGCCCTTGGAGGTTCGCGTCGCCGGCGCGGGGGACCTCCTCCTCGAGCGGGGCGAGGCGGGGGTCGGGATCGCGGGTCCGGACGGGCGGCGGGCGGCGGTCCGGCTCTCCGCGCGGGCCGAGGCGACGTTCCTGCCGGACGTCGGGCCGGAGGTCCGGTGGGCCGGCGCGGGCGACCGCGCGATCGGCGGCGACGTGCCGGCGGGCGGGGAGACCCCCGAGCCGCCGGGCCTCGCCCCGCTCTCGCGGGTCACGCTCGGCGGCGGTCCCCCGGGCGAGCTCGCCTGGGTCTCGGCGCGTCGCTGGCGCGTGACCGAGGGACGCGCGCACCGCCACGGCGCGTCGCTGCGTCTCGAGCCGGGGCCCGGGCCGTCCCGGACCGCGCGGGTGGCATGGCGTCCCGCGGGTCTCGTCGTGGACGCGTCGGCCGTGAGCGTGGGGGTCGTGGGTCCCCCCGGTCTTGAGCTCGCGATTTGCCAGGACGGACGCGTGCGGGGTCGCGCGCGCGTGGAAGACGGGAGCGGACGGGAGGTCGTCGTGGACCTCGCGGAGCCGGGGTCCGGGCCCCGTGCAGAACTCGAGCTCGAGCTCCGCTGGCCGGAGGACGTTTGGGGGGCGGCGACGCTCCGTGGCGTCGGGTTCTCGATCGCGACCTTCGGGCCGCGGGAGGAGAAGTGAGATGATCGATCGGCGAGCCGGCCACCGCACCCCTTCTCGCGCGCACGAGCGCGGCATCGCGATGCTCATGGTGATCACGGTGCTCGTGACGCTGGTCCTCGTCGCGGTCCCCTTCGCGCTCTCGATGCTCCAGGGGCACAAGCGCACGACGAGCGAGGGCGCCCGGGACCGCGCGTACTTCGAGGCGAACGTGCTCCTCGAGGCCATGAAGCAGGCGCTCGGGACCACGCATCCCTCCCAGGAGCAGATCCGGTGGGACGCCGGCGAACGGGGCGTGGAGTCGGACCCGTCCGTGGACGCCCTGGACGAGATCACCCTCGGGCCGGACTTCCGGCACCGCTTCGACGAGCTGTGGCGACGCGGGCTCTCGTACGACACGCAGGAGCTCTCGCACGTGCAGGCGCTCGACGCGCGCGGGCTCGGGCCCACGAACGACGACACCGGCAGCATCTGGACGGGCCTGGTCGAGGACGCGAACGCCCGCGTGAACGTGACCGGCGCGTCGCCGTACCTCCTCGGCAACCTGCTCGGCGGCGCGCTCCTCGCCGAGGACATCGACGGCTCGGCGTCCGACATCACCGTGACGGACGTGGTCAGCGACGTCGCGCCCTCGCTCGTGGGGTTCCCGCGCGACGGCGGCTGGATCCGCATCGACGGCGAGGTCATCCGCTACACCTCGTTCGACGGCTCGAGCTTCAAGGGATGCGAACGGGGGGCGCTGCAGCAGACGCCCATCGGCGACAACGGGTCGGCGGACTCGCACAAGCAGAACACGCCGGTGATCGACTACTCGGCGTGGAAGCTCGCGACGCACCTGATCGCCGCTCGGCCCGGGGATCTGACGTGGTTCCAGAACCTCGAGGACCTGCGGTCCATCGCCGGCTGGGGCGCGGGCGGCGCCCTGGACCGCGCGCGGCTCGACCAGGTCTCGCGCTTCCTGACCGTCTGGAGCCGGCGGGAGACGGGCGAGGGCTGGCTCGCGCCGCAGGTCGTGGCGAACGAGCTCCCGTCGGGCGCGCAGGCGACCGAGCCCGACCAGGTGGACCTGAAGGACCAGCAGAACCCGACGGGCACGACCTCCTACCTGAACCCGGGCACGATCGTCCGGCTCTCGGACGGGCTCACCACGCTCTACTCGGTCGTCGAGCGGGTGGGAGACGCGGAGGGCGCCCAGCTCGACCGCTCGTTGATGCTCGCGAACAGCGTCGAGTCGGCGCGCGGGACCGAGGAGGGGGGCTCGTCCCTCTCGGGCGGCGCGGCGCCCGTGAAGCTCGCGGGCGGCGAGACCGTCATCTCGGCGTGGGCGCCGTACCCGATCGACATCAACACGGCGTCGCGCGAGGTCCTGTACGCGTGCATGGCGAACCTGCACTACTTGAACGCCGACACGCCCGACAACATCGTGACGCCGCCGCTGGCGTGGGACCTCGCGGGACGGATCGTCGAGGAGCGCAAGGGCCAGGTCGTCCTCGACGAGACGACGCACGAACGCACCCGCGGCCCCTTCCGGGGCGTGGAGGACTTGGGGACCTGGCTCTCGCGGCTCGAGGACCAGGAGGTGATCAAGCGGGCGCACCGGGCGGCCATCTACACGAACGCGGTGAACCCGCACAGCAGCCGGCTCGCCTTCGGCACCGCGCCGTTCTGCTTCAAGACCCTCGACGTCTACCACCTCGAGGCGCGCGTGACGGTCAACAACCGGGGCGGCGAGCACGAGGCGAGCGCGACCATCCGCGAGGTCGTCGAGATCGGCTCGGACGGCAAGAGCGCCTGGACGCTCGATTCGCAGGACGACTTCGAGCGCCGGCTCACGCAGGGATCCGGCGCGAAGTGGGTCGCGTCGTACCCCCGGGGGGTGAACTTCCGCAACGAGGCCACGGCGAACGTCCAGCCCGCGCTGCGCGACTACCAGGCGATCCTGTACGGCGCGTATCCGTCGTCCAAGCGGAGCGACGAGGGAAAGGAGTACGGGGACGTGCGGCTCGAGCCCGCGCGGATCCGCATGCCGGGGAACACGATCCGAGCGTACGACAACAACTTCGACTCGAGCCTGTTCACCGAGGGCTGGCGCACCGACTACTACGGCGCGTACGTGAAGGGCACGAACGGCATCTTCGCGGGCAAGGAGGATCGCTTCGTCCAGCCGTTCAGCCTTTCCTTCTGGTGGCAGTGCTGGTCGGACGCCGACTGGACGGCGTTCGACTGCGCGGTGGACAAGTTCCGCGACCGGTACGCGATCTTCGTGACGGACGGCGAGAAGGGCCGGGAGCTCGTCTTCCGCGTATGCGCCGACACCCAGGAGGGCCGGGGCGCGGAGGTCTTCGTCCCGCTGGAGCGTCTCGGCTACCGGGCGGGCAACTGGTACCACATCCAGGTCGAGGCGCGGGGCGAGGACCCGTCCCAGATGGAGATGTGGGTGGACGGGGTGTCCGTCGGTCAGCGGCGGACCTTCTCGTACCTGACGGCCAGCGTCACGGAGGACCAGGACGAGATCCAGGTCGAGAGCACGGACGGGTTCGCGCCGTACGGCGCGATCGTCATCGGCGACGAGGTCGTCGAGTACAACACGCTCACCTCCGACGCCTTCCGCGACTGCTACCGCGGGGCGCGCGGCACGAACGACGTCGGGAAGGCGCGCGGGACGGGGCGGGCCTGGCCGACCGGGACGGCGGTGCGGCAGCTCGGCTACTCCGCCGCGCTCCTGACGGACGTCATGCAGGGCGGCGCGAGCCTGCCCGTGACGCTGGGGCGGTGGAGCGCCCTCCGCGTCTCGAACCAGGACGACACGACCACCTACGTCGCCGGGAAGACGAGCTACCAGTTCGAGGGAGTCAGCCCGAACCAGACCACCTTCGACGCCAAGGTCCTGCCCCTCTGGGGCGAGGACGCGACGCAGGCGGGCGACGCGTTCGGGACCAGCGGCATCGCCCTGATGGGCAGCGAGGCGATCCTGGGGCCGAACATCACGTCCGCGGACGGCTTCACGATCGGCGGCTGGGAGTTCGTGTACTACACGCGCGACGCGAGCAGCTCGGACACGATCCACATCGCCCGCCGAAGCCTCGAGCGCGGCTCGTGGGCGCCCACGCAGAACTACTTCTTGACCACGTGGGCGCGCGCCACGACGCAGGGAAACGGCGGGGGACCGCCCTCCGCGGCGGAGCTGTACCTGAACGCGTACATCGTTCCCATCTCCGTGCCCGCCCAGGGCGGCGGGGGCGGGGACGACTATCTCGATCCCACCGATGCCACGGCGCTGGGCATCCTCGGCCGCTACGGACGGGACTGGAACGAGAACGGACAGTTCGAGCTCGGGACCGACGAGGGCGGCGACGAGGCGCTGGTGGCGGTCGGTCTGCCGACGGACACGGACCCGGTCGAGGTGGTCCGCTACGGAGAGGTGGACCGCAAGTCGAGCACCGTCGGCCAGATCTACTTCGTGGCCCCCGACTACCTCGTGTACGCCATCGGCAGCATCTTCTTCCCGCGCGCCTTCACGGGCACGACGAGCGGCGTCGTCCAGGTCGTCGTGCAGCAGGACGCCCAGTCGGGTTCGGAGAGCGCCACCACGAAGGGCGGCGACTCGGACGTGCCCCCGCCGGGCGAGAAGTCGGACGTTCCCGACGACGACCCGGCGCCGGACGGCTCCGGCGGCGGGGACTCGGAGACGCCAGACGGCGGCGGCTACCCGCTCGAGCCGCTCCTGCCCGTCAACCACCCGGGGACGTACGAGCCCGCCGAGAGCGGCGCGCGCGCCGCGAGCGACTCCGACTACCCGTGGCCCGCGTGGGGCGCGGTCCACGGCGCGGTCCACCAGCTGTTCCGCGGCGTTCGCGGCACCGACGACCGGCGCCACGAGAGCCCCTCGGTCGGGCAGCCGGAGGCCCGCATCCTGCCGTGCTTCCGCGTGGACGAGGGGCCCGCCTACGTGGGGCAGCCCACGGAGGACCAGCTCCCCGGACGGACGCAGATCGACCGGGGCGGCCATCCGCCCGGCCGCAACGACTACGTGACGCTCACCGACGGGGCCGCGAAGGAGCCGCGCCTGTACCGCGGCCGCATCCGCTGGGCGGACCCGCTGTCGCGGTGGGTCGCCCTCGACGACTTCCCGCCGTTCCGCGTCGCGGCGCAACCCGACCTCGATCTGAACCAGCTCGCGCTCGAGACGCGCGGGCACCCGCGCCTGCTCCGGTTTCCCTGCGGCGAGCTGCCCGACGA
The DNA here is from genome assembly GCA_963752285.1 of uncultured Planctomycetota bacterium. Lineage (GTDB taxonomy): Bacteria > Planctomycetota > PLA2 > PLA2 > JAEUHO01 > CAVVXN01. The sequence continues at coordinate 1,262,244 of CAVVXN010000005.1, read as the reverse complement.
GTTCGCGCCCCAGATGGAGTTCGCCGAGAGCACCGTGGCGAACAGCAGCGTAGCGACGGCCTTCCTCGACGAGCTCCACGTGTTCCGGCACGGCCTCCTTGCGACCCCGCGGCTCTTCGTCGCGAAGAAGGACGGCGTGAACGAGACGGAGCGCGACATCGAGCTCCGGGTCTACCCGAGGCCTGCGAGCCTCGACGGGGTCCCCGGCTACCACGCCGAGGGCGGCCTCGTGAGCCTGGACGGCGAGCAGATCCTCTACCGGAGCGTCCGACAGGAAGACCCCGACACCGTGGTGCTGGAGAACTGCGAGCGCGGCGTCATGGGCACGTTCCCTCGTCCCCACGCGTACGGCGGGTACGGGGTCTTCGTGACCGACGTCCCCGTGACGTACCTGCAGGGGAACGTGACGAGGGACTCGAACTCGATCGGCACGGCGAAGCTCGACGAGTCGTGGCCTCGCGAAGGGCTCGTACGGATCGTGTCCGGTGGCAGCGAGGAGCTGATCCACTACACGCGACGCAGCGACGAGTCGCTGATCCTGCCGCAGGCGCTCGACAAGGACGAGGCGGTCCGGGGCCGCGGCCTCCTGCGCGGTCGGTTCGGAACCGACGTGATCGACCACGACGACGGCGACCCCGTCTTCTTCCAGCCGTTCCGGTACTGGGACCGGTATCTGGGTCGCCGGACCCAGGACGCGGAGTCGTTCTCGGGGGTGCACGATCATCCGGAGGGGTCGCGCCTGGAGATCGGCGAGCGCGTGCGATCGTGTTTCTGGCACCGGGTCACGTGGAAGGAGGACCTGGCCAGCACCGCGACCGGCGACGATCCGGCCTCGCGCCATCGCGGTGGCGGCGGCGACACCGCCAGCCTGCTCGACCTCCTCGTGATGGCGCGCCTGAGCCCACAGGTCCCCTGGGACTCCGACCAGCTGATCGACCTGCGGGGCTCGGGCGTCCGCACCGCGCCGGTCGGGGGCCTCGGCTCGACCGGGGTCCCGAACGCGCTCTACGTGTTCGACGACCCGGAGTCCGCGAACCCGTTGGCCCGGGAGTCGGACACGCTGGAGCTTCGCGTGTACTTCATCTACCGACCGGGGGCCTTCCGGCCGCAGGACCTCCTGACCGGGCGCGAGGACCCGAGCGACCTGATCTTCGAGAACGCCTGGAAGCGGACACCGCGGCTCCGCGAGATCACCGTGGAGTACACGAGCCGGTCGAGCGACCTCTCCCGGGCCCCGCGCCGCTGACGCCGCCGGCTCGAGCCGGGTCCGTCGGCACCCACCTGGCCGCCGCCGCGGATCCCGCCCGCGGCGCTCGGGGAACCGGGCCACCCGGACGGGCCCGCGGTACGCTTGTCGGTTCGGACCCGATCGCCGCCGGAGCCGCACATGCAGGCCAACGACATCCGCAAGGGGAGCATCCTGATCATCAAGGGCGAGCTGTGGCAAGCCGTCGAGGTCGATCACCGCACGCCCGGGAACTGGCGCGCCTTCGTCCAGGTGAAGCTCCGGAACGTGAAGTCCGGGGTCCACATGTCGGATCGGTTCCAGTCCACCGCGAACGTCGAGCGGGCCTGGCTCGACAAGAAGAAGGTGGAGTACCTCTACGACGACCCCAGCACCGGCCCGGTCTTCATGGACCAGCAGACGTTCGAGCAGTTCTCGCTGCCGAGGGACGTGCTCGGCGACGCCATGAGCTTCGTGAAGCCCAACGCGGAGGTCGAGGTCACCTTCCACGAGGGGATTCCGATCGGCCTGGAGCTGCCCGCGAACGTGGACCTCGTGATCACCGACACGGAGCCCGCGGCGAAGGGGAACACGGTGAGCAACGTGCTGAAGCCCGCGACGCTCGAGACGGGTTTCGTGGTCAAGGTGCCCGCGCACATCAACACGGGAGACACGATCCGCGTGAGCACCGTGACGGGCGAGTTCCAGGAGCGCGTGAACCGTTGACGCCCGGGGGACGGTCCCGGCCGGCGGGCCGGCCCGGGGGGCGGCGCGGGGCGACCTCGCGTTCGGCGGGGAGGAGGCGGCGCCGGTGAAGCGCATGCTCGACACCCCGACGGCGCGGACGCTCGCCGGCTTGCTCCTCCGGATCTACCGGGCGTTCATGTTCTCGGGGTTCCTCTTCCGGCACGACCCCCGGCTCCTCGCCCTGCTCCGGACGCGCGAGCCGGCGATCTTCGCGTGCTGGCACCAGGACTTCCTCTACACGATGGGCTACCTGTCGCGCTGGAACGTCCGGCGCCGGACGTACGTCCTCGCGAGCGCCAGCCGGGACGGCGGCCTCGCGGCGGCGGCGGCCGAGGGCGTCGGCTTCCGCCGCGCGATCCGGGGGTCGTCCGCCCGGCGGGGCGCGGCGGCCCTCCTCTCGCTGCACCGCCTCCTCGCCTCCGAGCAGGCCTCGGTCGCGGTCGTTTCGGACGGCCCCCGGCCCCCGGCCCGCGTCCTGAAGCCCGGGGTGCTCCACCTCGCCCGGGAGAGCGGCCGGCCGCTCTGGCTCGTCCGCACGTCGTACCTCCCGGTCGCCGTGCTCGAGCGGTCGTGGGCCCGCTTCCTCGTCCCGCGCCCCTGGTCCCGGGCCGTCTCTCTCGCGGACGGACCGATCTTCGTGCCCCGGGACGTGGACCGCGCGGGCCTCGAGCGGATCCGGCGGGACGTGGAGGCCCGGCTCGAGCGCCTGGCGGTCCGGGCGGACGCGCTCGTGGGGGCCCCCCGCGCCCGAGGCCGGGGGCGGGGGCGGGGGGTCGGGCCGGCGGGGCGGGGGGAGTCGGTCGCCGTCCCGGAAGCGGGGGCGCCGTCCGGGGCCCGGGGGACTGTCCCCCCCCTCGCCTAGGCTCGGGGGCGGCGGTGAGGGCAGCGCCCTCCTCGCCCCCGCGGCCCGCGGCCGGGAGACGTCCGGAAGGCACCGAGATGACGCGAGAACGACTGCTCTCGGAGTGGGGCACGATGGGCCTGGTGGCCCTCGGCCTCGCTCTCGCCCTGCTCATCTGAGCCACCGCGCGCGGACGGTCGCGCCGGCCCGGCGGGCGTGCCGGGCGGGCGTGTAGGCTCGCGCCGTGATCGTCCGGCGTACGTCCGTCTCGCTCGCCTCACTCGTCGTGCTCCTCGGAGTCGCGGGCGCGTTCGGCGCGCGCGGAGACGAGCCCGCGGCAAGCGCCGTGGACCGCGCTCCGCCGCGCTACCTCTCGTCGTCCGAGGTCGCCGCGCGCCTCGACCGCCTCCAGCGCCGGGCCGCGGCGCGCGGGCTCGCCGCCGAGGTGAGACGCTACGGCACGAGCGCCGGCGGACGTCCGCTCGTGTGCCTCGCGTTGGGACGCGGGCCGTCCACCGTCTTCGTCCACGGCGGCCTGGGACGGCGGGACGCCGCGGGGCCGGTCGCGGTTCTCGCTCTCGCGGAGCGGCTCGTCGAGCGGCCGGCCGAGCACGACGTGGCGTTCCTCCTCGTCCCCGCCCCGAACCCGGACGCGCTCGACGGCTTCTTCCTCGGCGCCTACCCCCCCGGCGGCGGCGACGTGGACCGGGACCGGGATGGGCGTCGCGGCGAGGACGGACCGCGCGACCTGGACCAGGACGGCGAGATCGTGAAGATGCGCCGCCTCTCGGTCGCGGGCGCGTTCGCGGACGCCGCGGCGCCTCCGGGCCTGGCCGCCGAGCGGAGGGACGTCGTCCCCGCCGGCACCGACGCGCGGCGCGCCCGCTCGTACGACCTCTTCGACGAGGGCCGGGACGACGACGGCGACGGCCGCGTGAACGAGGACCCCCCCGGACTCGACCTCACGCGAGGTATCGAGGGATGGTTCGAGGGGCAGGGCCCCTGGGACGGAGACGGGCCGTTCCCGGGATCCGCCCCCGAGGCGCGCGCGCTGATGGACCTCACGTGGAACGAGGCCGGCCTCGTCCTGTTCGTCGGGCTCGAGAGCGCGGGGCCGCGCGTCCTCTACGGTCCGGAGGCGGGTCCGCTCCCGGGCGGGGACCGGGGCTTCGAGGAGCGCGTGGGCCGCGCACTCGCCGAGGCGGTCCGGCGGCCGCTCGCCCCCGCGTCGGGCCTCCCGCAGAAGAGCCCGGGGAGCGACCTCGACTGGGCCGTCTGCCACCTCGGCCTGGCCGCGGCGCGCCTGCCGCTCTGGTGGGTCGAGAAGGACCCGGGCCGCACGGAGCCGCGCGAGGTCGCCGACGACGTGGACTGGGCGCTCTGGGACGAGCGCGTCCTCTCCGGTCGCGGCTTCGTGCCGTGGCACGCGTTCCGGCACCCGACCCTCGGCGCGGTCGAGATCGGCGGTTGGCGGCGCTTCACGCGCTACGAGCCCCCGCGGGACCGGCTGGCCGACCTGGTCCCACCCGTCGTCGAGGCACTCGCCGCGCTCGCGCGGTTCGTCCCCCGGCTCGAGCCCCTCGTCGAGGTCGAGTCGGTGGGGGCGGGCCTCTACTCCGTGACGGTCCGCGTCGCCAATCGCGGCGAGGCGCCGACCGACACCGAGCAGGCGGAGGCGCGTCGCGTCCACCACCCGGTCCGCGTCCTCCTGGAGCCCGCGTCGGGCGTGCTCGTGGTCGCGGGCGGGCCCGCCGCCCGCGTCGGCCGGATCGAGGCCGGCGCGGTGTCGTCCTCCGCACGCTGGCTGCTCGAGGGCCACGCCGACGGCCCGCTCGCGCGCGTTCGTGTGATCCACCCCCGCGCCCGCGAGGCGCGGGCCGAGGTCCTCGCACCATGAGGCGCGCCTTTCTGTTCCTCGCGGTCGTCTCGCTCGGGGTCCTCGCCCTCGGCCTCTCCGCCGGCGCCGGGCGCGCGGACGACGACCCGCGGGCGCTCTCGTTCCTGACGTTCGACCACTACTACGACTCCGACCAGCTCGCGGCCGCGCTCCAACGGGTGCACGAGGCCTGGCCCGAGCGCACGCGCCTCGAGTCGATGGGGAAGAGCCGCGAGGGACGCGACCTCTGGGTGATGTCCGTCTTCGACCCGCAGGGCGGCGATCCCGACGAGCGCCCCACGATGTGGATCGACGGGAACGTCCACGGAAACGAGGTGCAGGCGGCGGAGGTCTGCCTGTTCACGATCCGCTACCTCCTCGTGAAGGACGACCCGTTCGTGCGCGACCTGCTGCGGCGCGTGACGTTCCTGGTGGCGCCCACCGTGAACCCCGACGCGCGTCAGCGCTTCTTCCACGTCCCCGGCACCGAGCACGGGCCGCGCGGCGGCGTCCGGCCGGTAGACGACGACCGCGACGGCCTCGTGGACGAGGACGGCCCGGACGACCTCGACGGCGATGGCCAGATCCTCGAGATGCGCATCCGCGACGAGAACGGCCCGTTCGTCGTGGACGAGCGGGACGACCGTCTGATGCGCCTTCGGAGGCCGGGCGAGCGGGGCCAGTACCGCCTGCTCGGCCTCGAGGGCAAGGACGACGACGGGGACGGCGAGATCGACGAGGACCCCGAGGGCGGCGTGGACATGAACCGCAACTGGCCCGAGGCGTGGCGCCCCGAGGGCGTCCAGTACGGCGCGGGGCCGTATCCGCTCTCGGAGCCCGAGACGAGGGCCGTGGCGACGTATCTCCTCCGTGTCCCTCACCTGGCCGGCGTGCAGAGCTACCACAACGCGGGACGGATGATGCTCCGGCCGCCCGCCGCGCTCACGGACCGGGAGGCCCGGATGCCGCGCGAGGACGCGCGCGCCTACGACGAGATCGCGCGGCGTGGCCTGTTCGTGCTGCCGGACTACCGGTACCTCCAGATCCGGGAGGGGCTCTACCGCGTGTTCGGCGGCTTCGTGGACTGGACCTACGTGGACCTCGGCGTGTTCTCGTTCACGAACGAGCTGTGGGGCGAGGTGGGGCGGGCGGGCCCCGGCGCGAAGGAGGACCCGGACCTCGCCGCGCTCCACTGGAACGACGTCGCGCTGCACGGCGAGGGCTTCGTCCGCTGGCACGAGGTCCCACATCCCGACCTCGGGACCGTGGAGGTGGGCGGGTGGCGCCGGTTCACGCTGCGCGCCGACCCGCCGGACTTCCTCCCCGAGACGGCGGTCCGGAACACGCTCTTCACCCTCGAGCACGCGTCGATGCTGCCGCGCCTCTCGATCCGGGCGGGGGAGCGCACGGCGGACGGGTGGCTCCGCGTCGTCGTCGCGAACGACGGCGTGCTCCCGACGATCCACGGGATGGCGCGCCGCTTCGCGACGCTGCCCCCGGACCGCGTGCGCTTCGACGGGGCCCGGGTCCTCGCGGCGGTGGAGGTGCAGCCGGGTGAGCCGACCGCGGCCTTGTCGGTCGAAGGGGGCCGGGTGCTCCTGCCGGACGGCGTCGCGGGTACCTCGTCGAGGACGCTCCTCCTGAGACCCGACGGGACCCCGACGCGGGTCGTGCTCGAGAGCCGCACCGGCGGGGTCGTGCGCGCGCCCGTGCCGCGCTGAGCGGGCCCCGCGGTCAACCCTCGGACGGGACCCGCGCGGTGTTGCGGGCGAGCACGCGCGTCGCCATCCGGCCGTCCGCCTCGCGGACCTCGAGGAGCAGGCCCCCCGGGAGCTCCACGAGGTCGCCCTTCACCGGGATCCGCTCGAGCCGTTCCTGGAGGAGACCGGCGACGGTGCTCGTCTCCTCCTCCGAGTCCGGGTCCGGCGGGGTGCACTTGAGGAACCGCGCCACGTCGCGGACGCGCGTCAGGCCGTGGACGATCGCCGACGTGCGGGAGACGCGCTTCACGAGGCCCGCGGAGACGTCGGTCTCGTCGATCGCCTCGCCGACGAGCTCCTCCACGAGGTCGTCGATCGTGACGATGCCCATCGTCGAGCCGTACTCGTCGATCACGACGAGCATCCGTCGCCCTCCGCTCTGGAGGTCCTGGAAGACGTCGTCCACCGCGCGCGAGGGCGGGACGAACTTCGCCGGCCGCATCACCTCGCGGACCGTGCGTTCGCCCTCGCCGCGCACGAGCGCGCCGAGCGCCTCCTTCAACCAGAGCACGCCGACCACGGCGTCGAGGTCGTTCTCGTACACCGGGAACTGGCTGTGGTTCGACTCGAGGAGCCGCGGACGGGCCTCGAGGAGCGTCCGGTCCGCCGGGAACCCGTTGACGAGCCTCCGTGGGGTCATCACGTCTTCGGCCGTGATGTCGTCGAGCCGGAAGACGCGGTGGATCAGGTCGGCCTCGCCGGGGTCGAGGTGGCCGCCCTCCTGGCCGAGCCTGGCGAGGTGGCGGATCTCGTTCTCGCCTCCGGACTCGACCCGGGAGCGCGGCCGGGCCCAGAACGTCAGCAGCTTGACCAGCGTCGTCAAGGGCGCCATCAGGCGGCGGACGACCACGAGGACCGGCGCGCAGAACCCGGCGATCGGCTCGGGCAGGGCCTCCCCGAGGAGCTTCGGCGCGATCTCCCCGAACGCGATGATCACGACGGTCTCGAGCCCGATGAAGGCCGCCAGGCCCCACGCGGTCGGGACGATCTCGGTCGCGAGGCTCGTGATGTAGGCCGTGCCCGCCACCGCGAACACGTTGTTCAGGAAGACGATCGAAGAGAGCGTCGGGCCGGGGTCCCTGCGTATGCGCAGCAGCCGCTCCGCCCCGCGCTGGCCGAGCTGGACGCGGCCGAGGATCCGCGCCTCGCTGGAGGCCAGGAGCGCCGCCTCCGTGAGCGAGCAGAATGCGGAGCCGGCCACGTTGGCGAGGACGAGGAGGGCGAGGCGTATCATCCCGAGCGGCGCGCGTCGCGGGAGCCCCGCCGGCGCCGGGCCACTCTACCAGGGAGCCTCATGAAGCGGATCCCCCGCCTGCACGACATGCCGACCGGCGCGAGGATCGTCCTCGGCGCCCTGATCGGCGTGGCGATCGGCGGGCTCCTGCTCCTCCTGCGGCCGACCGACCTCTTCGAGTCCGTCGAGCTCCGCTTCATCGACGTCAGGACGCGCCACTTCCTCGCCACCCGCCCGCCGGACCCCCGGATCGTCCTCGCGGAGATCACCGAGGCGGACGTCCGCGCCGTGTGGGAGGCGTGGTTCCAGCGGTGGCCCTGGCCCCTCGAGCTCAACACCCAGGCCTTCCAGCTCATGAAGGAGGCGGGCGTCGAAGCCGTCGTGGTGGACGTGTTCCACTTCGACCACGGGGTCGGGATCGACGACCTCGACTTGAAGCGCGAGCCCGACGCGGTCAGCCGCCGGCTGTTCGACAACGAGGAGGAGCAGGGCGCGGAGCTCGGCCAGGCCTTCGCGGCGTTCCGGTTCGCCGGGGAGGAGCCTCCGAAGGGCCCGGACGCCGAGGACCCCCAGCGGCGGGCGTACGAGAAGCGCCACGGCGTGGCGCTCGCGTACATGCTCTCCGACACGCCGAAGTACGAGCAACCGAGCCGGGTCCGCGCGGCGGAGGGGAAGTCGGCCGAGGCCGTCCTCCACGACGCCCCGGCGGGCATCGCGCGGGAGGGGGCGAACCTCCCGGCGAGCCGCATCGCGGCCGGCGCGGCGTACCTCGGGTTCGCGAACGTCGTGGAGAACGTGGACGGCGTGGTACGGACCGCCTCCGCGACGGGACGCTGGGGCGCCCGGCCCGTGCCCTCGCTCGCGCTCGCCGCGGCGATGCTCGCGACGGGGGGCCAGGTCCGCTTCGTCCCCGGCGGCGTCGAGGTCGAAGACGCGTACGAGCGACTCATGGACGACGGTTCGTTCCTGGTGAACTTCCGGGGCGACCCCTTCTACACGTACCCCACCGTTCCGCCCGCGAACATCCTGCGCTGGGCACAGCTCTACGCGGAGACGGGCGAGATGCCCGCCGAGGCGAAGAAGGAGCTCGCGGGGAAGATCGTCGTCTGGGGCGTGAACATCGCGGGCATCGAGGACATCGTGACGACCCCCCTCTCGGGCAAGTATCACGGGCCCGAGTACCAGGCGACGATCCTCGACGACCTCCTCCACGGCGACGGGCGGGTGCGCGCGGGCGCCCCGGCGAACGCGCTGATCCTCTTCGCGCTGACGGTGCTCCTCGGCACGCTCGCCGGCGTCCTCCGCTCGCGCCTCCTCCCGCACCTGGTGCCGCTGCTCGCCGCGCTCCTGCTCCTCGTCCTCGCGTGGAGCCTCTTCCGCCGCGGGACCTCGATCGACGTGTTCACGCCTCTCATGGGCATCGTGCTCACGTGGGTCGCGACGTCGATCGTGCGCGTGTTGACCGAGGGCCGGCGCAACCGCTGGCTCGAGGGCACGTTCGGTCGCTACCTGGCGCCCTCGATCATCGAGGCGCTCAAGCAAGACCCCGAGCTCCTCGTGCTCGGCGGGCAGCGGCGCGACATCACCATCTTGTTCTCGGACGTGGCGAACTTCACGCGCCTCTCGGAGTCCCTCTCGCCGGACCAGACCGTCTCACTCCTGAACCGCTACCTGACCGCCCACTCCGCGGCCGTGATGGAGGAGGGCGGGGTCGTGGACAAATTCGAGGGCGACGCGGTGATGGCGTTCTTCGGCGACCCGGTGCCGACGCCGACCCACGCGCTCCAAGCCTGTCGGGCCGCGCTCGCGGTGTTCGAGCGCCTCCCGTCGCTCCGGCCGATCTGGGAGTCGATGGGGCTCACGGAGTTCGGGATCCGCATCGGCATCAACACAGGCACGGCCGTCGTGGGCAACATGGGGAGCGAACAGCGCTTCGACTACACGTGCATGGGCGACGCGGTGAACCTGGCGAGCCGTCTCGAGGGCGCGAACAAGGCCTTTCGGAGCGGCATCCTGATCGGGAGCCGGACCCGCGCGGAGGCCGGCGCGGCCATCCTCGCCAAGCCGATCGGCGACCTGGTGGTCTTCGGGCGCAAAGGCGCCGAGCCGGTCTACGAGCTGGTGGCGATGGAGTCGGTCGCCCCCGCGGACCTGGCCGCGCACGTGGCGGCCTTCACCCGCGCCCACGACGCCGCGCGGGCGGGCGACCTCGCCCTCGCGATGACCGCGCTCGACGAGGCGGAGCGGTTCAAGCCCGGCGACGGCGCCACGGACTGGCTGCGCGGGATCGTGCGGGGGGTCATGGCGGCCGGGGAGGGCGTCGCGTGGTCGGGGCGGGTCACCCTGACCGGGAAGTGAGCCCGGGCGTTTGGCCGGTGCGGGCGCGACCGGACGGTGACCGAGACGGGGGTACCCTTCCTCCGGGTTTCGGAGGGAGTCCAAAGGGCCGAAAGGCCCGATGGCGGAGGAGCGTCGCGTGTCCCGAAGGCGTCGTATCTCGCTCTCGGCGGTGGGGATGGGCGTGGTCTTCGCCTTCCTCGCCCTCCTCGTCCTGTGGGGCGATCTCGGGGCCGCACCGGAGGAGGCCGCCGTCGGCGACATCCGGGCAACCCTCGCGAAGGACGGGACCCCGCTCCGCGAGCGGCCGACCCCGCTCTCCCACCCCGTGGACGTCCTCGCGTACGGCACGAAGGTGCGGATCCAGTCGCGGCGCGGCGCGTGGGTCGAGGTCGCGACGCTCCCGACCGCCGGCACCATGGCGAAGACGGGATGGCTCCGCGCCACCCAGACCGTCGAGCCCTTCGCGCTGACCGAAGGCGGCCAGCGGGGTCCGATCGCCGAGCAGTCGGGCGGGCCGACGCAGAACGACCTCCAGGCCGCGGGCCGACAGTTCGACCCGGCCACCGAGAACTCCTACCGGGAGGCGCACCCCGACCTCCGGCCCTACTTCGGTCTCGTGGACGAGGTGGAGCACTCCGCGCCCTCCCCCGACGAGGTGGACGCGTTCGTCCTCGAGGGACGGCTCGGCCGCCCGGGGAGGACGCGATGAGGCGCCTCGCCCTGATCGCCTCGGCGCTCGCACCCCTCGTCGCGCTCGGCGCGTGCCGCACCGGCGACATCGCCGGGAACGTGGCGGGCGGCTTCGTCGGGGGTCGCACCGGCGACGTCGCCCGCGCCGCGGTGGGCGGGATCGTGGACGCGACCGAGACCGTAGACCAGATGAACGTGAAGTTCTCCCCGGAGCAGGAGTACTACCTCGGCCGCGCGGTCGCGGCGAACGCGATCGCCACGTACGGCCTCGACCCGGACGAGGGGATCCAGTCGTACGTCCGCCTCGTCGGCGCGGCCATCGTCACGCTGAGCGAGCGGCTCCCCGCGACGTACGGGGGGTACCACTTCGGCGTCCTCGACACGGACGTCCAGAACGGGATCTCGGGACCGGGCGGCTTCGTCTTCGTCACGCGTGGCGCGGTGCGCCGCTGCCGGAACGAGGAGGAGCTGGCCGGGATCCTCGCCCACGAGCTCGGGCACGTCAGCCTGCACCACGGCGAGAAGATCCTCCGCGAAGGGCCGACGTGGCAGGCGTCGTTCTCGGTCGTGGCCCGCACCGTCGCCGCGGGCGCGGGCGCGAACCAGACGTCGTTCGCGCGCAACATGGCGAAGCTCTTCGGCGACGCCGTCGGCGACCTCGCCGGTCGTCTCGTCCGGGACGGCTACGGCCGGGCCTACGAGCTCGACGCCGACCGCGAGGGGACGCTGATCCTCTACGACACCGGCTACGACGCCTCCGCGATCAAGGACTACATGTCGGCGGCGCCGGGGCGCGTCGAGGACACCTGGGCCACGCACCCGCCGGCCGATGCGCGCATCGCCGCGCTCGAGCCGCTGGTCCGCACGTACGGGGGCCCCTTCGACGGCGGCGTCGGGATCGAGGCCCGGACGAGGCGGTTCGAGGCGCGGATGGGCCGGGGCGGCGCCCCCGAGGACCCGCAGGCGACGATGTCCTCCCCGCAGTGACCGACCGCCGCGGGATCCGGGCGTGCGCCGGCGACACGCCGGCGCACGCGTCGAACGCGACCGACCTCGACCCGGACCCCGGACGGACCGATCCATGAGGCGGGCGCCCCCCGGGCCGGGCGGGCCCCACCGGGAGGGACCGTGTCCGACGACGGGGGGGCCGTGAACGACCGTCGCGGCGCGTCGGAGAGCGTCGGCCGGCCGGCGTCGCGCGTCTCGATGGCGACGGCGCTCTCGCGCGTCGCCGGTCTCGCGCGCGAGTCCGTCTTCGCCGCGCTGGTCGGCGCGAGCGGGGAAGCGAGCGCGTTCGTCCTCGCGTTCCGGATCCCGAACCTGCTCCGCGACTTCTTCGCGGAGGGCGCGCTCTCGTCCGCGTTCGTCCCGGCGTTCGCGAAGGTCCGCGCGGAGGAGGGCGACGAGCGCGCGTTCCTCCTCGCGCGGCGCACGATGGGGACGCTCGGGCTCTGGACGGGCACGATCGCGCTCCTGGGCATCGTCTTCGCGCCCGCGGTGGTGGACGTCGTGGCGCCGGACGTCGCGCCGGCCATGCGCTCGCTCACGATCTCGCTCACGCGGATCATGTTCCCGTTCCTGCCGCTCGTCGCGCTGGCGGCCGTGTCGATGGGCGTCTTGAACACCCACCGCCGCTATTTCGTGCCCGCCTTCGCGCCCGCGTGCTTCAACCTCGTCGCGATCACGGGGGGGGCGGTGCTCCTCGCCCTCCACTGGGACCGGCCCGAGCGGGTGGAGCAGGCCGTCACGGCGTGGTCGGTGCTGGCGGTGGCGGGCGGCCTCGCGCAGCTCCTCGTCCAGGTGCCGCTCCTCTATCGCGTGGGCTGGCGCGGGGCGCCGCGCCTGGACCTCCGTTTCTCCGACCCGGCCCTCCGCTCGGTGGCGAAGCGGATGGCCCCGGTCGTCGTCTCCCTCGCGGGGACGAACGTGATGCTCGTCATCGTGACGGCGCTCGCCTCGCGGGAGCCGGCGTGGCCCGCCTGGCTCGGCTACGCCTTCCGCCTCGTTCACCTGCCGATCGGGCTGATCGGCGTGGCGCTGGGCACGGTCGTCTTGGCCGCGGGCTCGCGTCACGCGGCCCGCGGCGACGCGCAGGGTCTCGACGACCTCGTGCGCCGGGGCCTCCGGATCTCCTGGCTCCTGGCCCTCCCCGCGGCGGTGGGGCTCTTCGTCCTCGCCGAGCCGATCCTGCGGATGCTCTACCAGCGCGGGCGGTTCAGCGCGAGCGACACCGCCGCGGTGGCGGGCGCGCTCCGCGCGTACGCGCTGGGCATCGTCTTCTACGCGGGCGTCAAGGCGACGGTGCCGCGCTTCCTCGCGCGCGGCGACACGAGGACGCCGATGCTGTGTTCCCTCGGCGGAATCCTCGTGACGATCGCGCTCGCCCTCTCGACGGTGGGTACGCTCGGGCACCGTGGGCTCGCGCTCTCGGTCGCGGCGGGCTCCGCCACGAACTACCTCCTCCTTCGGCTCGCCGGCCGGGTCTTCGGGGGTCGGTCGCTCGCCGTCCCGTGGCGGTTCCTCCTGCGGATCGGCGCCGCTGCGGCCCTGATGGGGGGGCTCGGTCACCTGGTGGCCACCACCTGGCTTCGTGGTGACCGTCCGGTGGCGGGGGGCGCGATGGGCGCGCTCCTGACGCTCGGGGTGACGCTCGCGCTCGGAACGCTCTATCTCCTGTCCCTCCGGGCACTTGGAGTCGCGGAGGTCCAGAGCGTCACGCGGCTCCTCCGCCGGCGTCGGACCCCGCCACCGAGCCCGGGAGCCGTATCCTGACGACCGGCCCGGTGGGGGGCGGCATGCAGGGAGGGTCTCGTCGCCCCGACGCGCTCGGTCTCGTCGTCCTGCTGTGCCTGGTGGTCGTCGCCGCGCGGACCGCCCGGGGCGGGGGCGACGAGCTGCCGCCGCCGAAGGTGATCCGGCACGCGCCGCCCGCGTCCGTCCGCCCGCGGCGGCCCCCGGGGCCGGTCGTCGCGCCCGCCGTTCCCGAACGGCGGCCCGTGCCGGCGCCCGGAGCGGGGGCGCCGCCGGTCGCGCCGCCGGTCGCGCCGCCCGCCGCCGCCCCGCCGACCCGGCGGGCGCCCGGGGCCCCGCTCCCGCCGCCCGTGGTGCGCGTCGTCGTCCCGGGGCGGACCGCGCCGCCGGCGTTGGAGCCGCGCGTCGCGCGCGCGCCCGTCGCCGCGCCCGGGAACGCGGTCGCCCGCCCGTCGGGCGCCGCACCGAGCCCGCCTTCACCCGGCGCCGCGCCGGTGGGGCCGAGCGCTCCGCCGCCGCGACCGCCGGCCAGGATCGCGCCCCGACCCGAGGACCTCGACTTCACCGTGGACTCCCAGGGCGGAACGATGCGGTGGTACCCGGACGGCGACGGGCGGATCGCGCTCGTGATGATGGGGAACCCCCGGATCCGGGGGTTCGCGCACCGGCGGCCCGACGGGCAGCGCGTGGAAGACCTGGACGTCAAGGCGAACACCGTCGTCGCCTGGATCGACCGCACGCGGCTCGGCGACGCGGGCGTGCTCTCGGGCCTCGAGGGTCTGGACCGCAAGGCCGCTTCCCCGGACGGCACGGCGCCTCCCGAGGCCGCGCCTCCCGAGACCTCGACTCCCGAGCCCGCGCCACCCGGGCGGTCGCCTCCTGGGAGCCGGACCGACGCGTCCGTCCTCCAGGAGGCCGTCCTCGGGCTCTACGCGGAGGGCGCGGTCGAGCTGACCTACGGCGACCTCGCGTTTCGTTCCGAGCGCCTCTATCTCGAGCCGCCCACGTACAAGGCGCTCCTGCTCGAGCCCCGCTTCACCGCGAAGGGCACCCCGCCGCGTTCACCGGGCGCCGCGCACGAGGACGCGCTGCGCGGCGCGGGGGCGCAGGGCATGACGAAGACGTCGCCCCTCGAGGGTCTCCCGCTCTACGTTCGCGCACGGTGGGCCCGGCTCGTCGGAAAAGGCGTGGCCGTGTTCGACGACTCCGAAGTGTCCGTGAGCCGTGCGGACGACCGACTGGCCCTCGAGGTGGGCCGTCTCGTCGTGGAAGAGGAGCAGCCCGCGCCGGGGGAGGCCGCGGACGGCGAGCTCGGCCGCGTGCCGACACTGCTCGGGTTCCGACGCGTCCCGGACCAGCGCTACCACGCCGAGGGCGTCGAGCTCCGGGGCGAGCGCGTCCCGCTCGCCTACTGGGGGTCTGCGACCTTCTCCTACCCTTTCGAGGCGAACCTCCCGGTCCGCGTCCGCCGGGTCACGTACGGGAACCGCTCGTCCCAGGGCCGCTACGCGAACGTCACCCTGGGGGGCCGGGCGGGTCCCGCCGGCCGGCCCTGGTTCGACTGGGGCGTGCTCGTCGGCGGCTACTCGAAGCGCGGTCCCGCGGCCGGGGCCGACATCGAGTGGGATCACGACCAGACGCGGGGATCGGCCCAGCTCTGGGGCATCTACGAGTTCGGCCGGAGGGACGACGCGTCGGGGTTCTTCGCGCCGCATCCGTTCCGGTGGCTCGCGGAGCTGGAGAGCCGGAGCCACGTCCTCCCGCACACGACCTTCGACGCGTTCGTGAACGACTTCTCGGACGCCGGCGTGAACCTCGAGTACTTCGAGAACGACGCGTTGACGGAGCAGGACCGCGAGTCGTACGTCCGCACGCGGTGGGAGCAGCAGCTCTGGGTGGCGACGCTCGACGCGAAGTGGCACCAGCGGTCGTTCGTGACGGAGACCGAGGAGCTGCCCCAGGTGGACCTCTGGAGCTCCGCGGTCCCGCTGGTCGTCCCGGGCCGGAAGGGGGCGCCCTCGATCGACCTGCTGACCCACTCACGCGCGGGCTGGCTCCGCCGGCGCGTGGCCGACGGGCTGACGCTCCCCGAGCCCGAGACCGCGCGGCTCGCGACCCGGACGGAGCTCGGGCTGGGGTTCGACGCGGGCGACGTGCGGATCTCGGCCTACGCGGGAACGGACGCGACGGAGGACCTGGCGCGGACCGGGCGGCCCTCGCGTCTCGAGAGCGCGGCGCTGGTCGCCGGCGCGCGCGCGCACCTCCAGCTCCACCGGACGTGGGAGGTCCGGGGAGGCTGGTTCCAGCTCGACCGGCTGCGCCACGTCATCGACCTGGACGCCGGGTTCTCGGGGCGCTGGTTCGGAGGCGACGAGCCGCTGGAGTCGCCGGCCTTCGACGTCTGGGACCTGGAGCGCGACCGGAGCAACGCCTTCGTGCAGGTGGAGAACCGCCTCCAGACGCGCGCCGCGCGGGGCGGCGTGCGGGACGTGCTCGACCTCGACGTGGCGTACCACCGCTACGTGGACGACCGCGGGCCGTACCTCGAGACCTCGCCGGGGGCGATCGACCTCCGGCTCCGGGGGCGCCCGCGGGAGCGGCTGTACGTCTCGGGCGAGGGACACATCGACCTCGGTCGCCGCGGGTTCGACGAGGCCTTCCTCGGCGGCGGGTTCTCGTGCTCCGACGCGTGGGCGGTGGGCGCGGGCCTGCGCTACGTGCGCGACGAGGCCGTCGCGCCGATCGTGGACGTCTCGTGGCGTTGGAGCGAGAAGTACGGGGTGCGCGTACGCGAGCAGTACGACTTCCGGTCCGACGAGAACCACCTGAGGGTGGTGTTCGGACGCTACAGCAAGGACCACGCGATCCTCTTCGGCGCGAGCGTGCGCGGCGAGGACGTCGGCGTGCAGCTCAACGTGGTCACCACCGTCGGCGGCGGGGGGCTGGAGGCGCGGCGCACCTTCAACGACGAGCCCGACCCCGCGGCCTGGGGAGTCTTCCCGTGAGACCGATCACCGCCCTCCTCCCGGGCACGTTCGACCCGGTGACGTACGGACACCTGGACCTCGTCCGGCGCGGCGCGCGGCTGTTCGACGCGCTGATCGTGTGCGTGGGCTCGTCGCGCCCGGGCACCTGGCTCGCGCAGGACGAGCGCGCGGCACTGATCCGTCCGCTCGTGGCCGACCTGGCGACCGTGACGGTGGAGCCGTTCGACGGACTCCTGGTCGAGCACGCGAGGAGACGCGGCGCGACCGTGCTCCTCCGCGGCGTGCGCACGGTGCGCGACTACGAGTACGAGCTCGAGATGGCGGTCGCGAACGGTCGACTGGCGCCGGGCGTGGAGACGCTGCTCATGGCGCCCTCTCCCGAGACGGCCATGGTATCGTCCACGCTCGTGCGCGAGGTGGCGTCCCTGGGCGGAGACGTCTCGGCCTGGGTGCCGCCCTCCGTGCTCGAGGCCCTCACGAGACGGGCGTCGAGGCGGCCCTGAGCCCCGGCGCCGACAAGAGCCCCGCGTGCCCGAGGACGTCGTCCCGCGGGCCGCGCCCGTGGCCCGCCGTTCTGGCCGGGCCCGGCGCGTCCCCCGGTCGGCGCGAGGGGCCGCACCGGAAAGGGAGGACGACGATGCGCCGGTTCCGCCGCTGGTTCGCGCTGGCCGTAGCCCAGGTCGCGCTCGCCTCGATCGGGACGATCGGTCCCGCCGCGGACGAGACCCGGCCCTTCTCCTACTCCGCGCCGTTCTTCAGCGTCGTAGATCCGCACGACGCGGTCCACCCGAACGACGAACGGTTGATCCTCGCCCTCTTCGACCCGCTCACGGCGTACGACCCCACCACGGGAGAGGTCGTGCCGGCGGCGGCGCGGTCCTGGCAGGTGTCCCCCGACGGCAAGACCTGGACCTTCCAGCTCCGGGCCGGCGCGAAGTGGAGCGACGGGAGCCCGGTCAAGGCCTCCGACTTCGTCGCGGCGTGGCGGCGCATGCTCGATCCCTACGCCCCCTCTTCGTGGTCGTGGGCGTTCCGGTCGATGGAGGGTGCCGCGACGATCGCGGACGGACAGCTCGCCGTGAGCGTCCTCTTCGAGACCACCCGGCGCCTCAAGGACGACGTGTCGGACAAGGGGGTCGAGGGCAAGGAAGTGCAGACGGTTCTCGAGGAGACGGGCGTGCGACCGTACCTCGAGGACGAGAGCGACCCCGACGTGAAGCGCTTCCTGCGTTGGGGTTCGGACGTGTTCCCCAAGGACAAGGTCGAGAACGTGCTCCGTGCGCTGAAGAGCGTCCGCGACAAGTACAAGAGGCAGGCGCGGGACGCGTTCGACGCGTTCGGGACGACGATGGGCGTGATCCCGAAGGACGACCAGACGCTCGAGATCCACCTGACGGGGCGCGCCCCGTGGCTCCCCGCGCTCCTCGCGCGCGCGCCGTTCGTGCCGCTCCACCCGAAGACGCTCCAAGGCGGTCAGGACGCGTTCGACCCCGCCGCGCTCCCGACGAACGGTCCCTACGTCCGCACGGGGCGCGTCGTGCGGCAGGGACGGGACACGCCGAACCCCCTGACGGTCGTCGAGCTCGTGCGCAGCAAGACGTACGACGGTCCCCGACGCGGGCAGTCGGAGGAGGTCAAGTGCACCACCGGCGAGAAGCCCGCGGAGCACCTGCGGCGCCTCTCGCTGGGACAGACGGACTGGGCCGCCGACCTCGCCGAGGGATGGACGAGCGCGCCGAAGGAGCTGAAGACCCAGGCCGAGAAGGCGAACGGGTTCCAGGCCGTTCCGTCCGGCCGGGTGATCCTCCTCCGGTTCCGTTGCGACCGGCCTCCCTTCGACCGTCGCGAGGTACGCCGTGCGTTCGCGATGGCGATCGACCGCGCCGGCATCGCGAAGCTCTTCTGGCCGACGGCCCTCCCGGCGACCCGCGTGATCCCGCCGGTGCTCGTCCGGCCGACGGGATCGCCGCCCTGCGCGCCGGCGGGGACGGCGGCCCAGGCGATCGCGGCCTTGAAGTCGGCGGGCGTGGACACGACGAAGTTCCCGTGGGTGGACCTCCACTACCTCGAGAGCCCGTACATGGATGAGGTGGCCGACCGGGTCCTCGCGAGCTGGAAGAAGGCGTTCGGCCTGGACCTCGGCCTGCGCATCGACACCGCCGAGCAGATGGACGGACTGCGGCGCGCCGGGGCGTTCCAGGTCGCCCTCGGCGAGATCGAAGGCCTCGTGCCCGACCCCTCCGCGTACGTGGGGCTCTTCCTGCCGAAGCACCCGCAGTCGGGCCTGGGATGGCACGACGACCAGTACGAGCGCCTCGTCGAGGCGGCGCTCGACGTGGACGCGTTCGTCGCCGACGCCGAGGCGCGTTCGAAGGGCCTGCCGGAGGAGGCGACGCTCAGGACGATGGCGCAGACCGCCTCGCACGGGAACGAAGCCGAGCGGGAGTCGCTCCGCCTGGCGCTCCTCGAGTCGGCCGAACGTCGTCTCCTCGACGAGGCGGTCGTCGTGCCGCTGGTGATCCCCCAGCGCGCGTACCTCGTGGGGGGCGCGAAGGGCCTCGGCTCGGACGCCGCCTGGAAGCAGCCGGGCTACGTGGGCTCGATCCCGAACGCTACGCACTGAGAGATCCCCCGTTCCGGTCCGCCCGTCCGGCGCCGTCACTCGGGCTCGGCGCGCCGGGGAGGAGGCATGCTCCGACCGCTGCTCTGCCTCCTGGCCGCGTTCGGCCTCGCACTCGGCCTGGTCGCCCTCACGTTCTCTCCGACCGCGCGCCGGCGCGCCGACTTCGTGTTCGCGAACGCGGCGGAGCCGCAGACGCTCGACCCCGCGCTCGGGACCGGCGAGCCCGAGGGGCGGATCGAGGACGCGCTCTTCGAGGGCCTCACCCACCTGGACCCGAGGTCGTTCGCGCCCGCGCCCGGCGTGGCGTCGTCCTGGAACGTCTCGGACGACGGCCTCGTCTGGACGTTTCACCTGAGGCCCGAGGCGCGGTGGAGCGACGGCCGGCCCGTCACGGCCGGGGACTTCGCCTGGTCGTGGCGTCGCCTCCTCGACCCCGACACCGCCTCCCGGTACGCGTACCTCCTCCACCCGGTCCGGTACGCGGAGGCCTTCCACACGTACGGCGCGTGCGCGGACCTGCTCCTCGGCGGCCCGGCAGGCGGGGGGGGCGCCGCTCGGGCGCTCGAGGCGCTGGCCCGCACGAGCTCCGCGGGCCTCTCCGCCGCGGCCTGGCGGCAGTTCGTGCGAGACGCGCGCCTGCCCGAGGCCCTCGCCGGGGCGGACGACCCGCGGCTGGTCGAGGCCCTCGCGTGGGGAGCCGGGACGCTCGAGGCGCGCCGCCTCGAGGACCTCGTCCCGGCGCTCCGTGCGGAGGGACGCCGGCGGCGGGAGGCGGCGCGGGAGGCGGCGCGGGTCTTCGGGGTGAGCGCGGGGGTGTACGCGCGAGACGACCGGACCCTCGTGGTCGAGCTCCGGGCGGTGACGCCGGGGTTCCTCGAGCTCACGTCGTTTCGCTCCACGTACCCGGTGCCGAGACGCGTCGTCGAGGCGCCCGGGCGCGCGACGGACTGGTTCCTCCCCGAGACGATCGTGTCGAACGGCCCGTTCCGCCTCGCGTCGTGGCGCGTGAACGACCGGATCCGGCTGGTGCGGAGCGAGACGTACTGGGACCGCGACCGGATCCGCCTCGGGGTCGTGGACGCGATCCCGACCGACAACGCGGCCACGCAGCTCGGCCTCTACCTGACGGGCGAGCTCGACTGGATCTCGGGCTCCTACCCGCACGACCTCGTGGACGACCTCGCCCGGCGGAGCGACTTCTACCGGTGCCCGGGGCTCGGCGTGTACTTCTACCGGTTCAACTGCACGCGGCCTCCGTTCGACGACGCGCGCGTGCGCGAGGCCTTGTGCCTGGCCGTGAACCGGCAGCGGATCGTCGATCACCTGATCCGCCTCGGGAACGCGCCCGCGCGGACGTTCGTGCCGCCGGGGATCCCCGGCTACCGGTCGCCCGCGACGGCGATCGCGTTCGACCCGGCGCGCGCCCGCGACCTGCTCGCGGCCGCCGGCCATCCGGGCGGACGCGGCATGGAAAAGATCGGGCTGCTCTACAACTCGTCCGAGGCGCACCGGAAGATCGCCGAGAACGTGGCGTACCAGCTGCGGCAGAACCTGGGCCTCGACGTGGAGGCCTACAACCAGGAGTGGCAGACGTACCAGCAGAGCGTGCGGGACCTCGACTACGACCTCGCCCGCGCGTCGTGGGTGGCGGACACCGTCGATCCCTCGACCTTCCTCGACTGCTTCGTCACCAACGGCGGCAACAACCGAACCGGGTGGTCCGACGCGCGCTACGACCGGTTGATCCGATTCGCCGCCGACGTCGGGTCGTTCGTCGCCCAGCCCGAACCGTGGATCGATGGGCTCTCGGACCCCGCGAGGGCGCACCGGCTCCTCGACCGCTGCCGCGAGGCGCCGCCGGGCCGCGCGCGGATCGAGGCCCTGGCCGCGCTGCGCCTCGACCTCCTCTCCGAGGCGGAGGCGATCCTCGTCGGCGAGGCGTTCCCGGTGCTTCCGCTCTACGTGTACGTCTGGAGCGGCCTCGTGAGCCCCCGCGTCGGCGGCTTCCCGATGCCGCCCGCCGGGTCGGAGGCGGCCGCGCGGCCCGACCTGCTCGACGTGGTGCCGCTTCGCGACCTGTACGTACGGGACGGGGAGACGGCGCGATGAGGCGGCTCGTCGCGCCGGCCCTCGTCCTGGTCCTCCTCTTCGCCGGCGTCGGCGTGGGCGTGGGGTTCGCGGAGGCGGCCGTCCTCTCGGGGCTCGTCCTCTGGGTGGTGGGGACGGCCTGGCTCCCCCGCCGCGCGACCGGCCTGCTGGCCGCGGTCTACCTCGCCCTCCTCGCCGGCGGGGCGGCACGTCTCGGGCTCGGGGACGCGTGGGGCGCCGCCGTCGCGACCGCGACCGGCCTCGCGACCTGGTGGCTCTTCCCGCGGCGCGTGAGTCGGCGGGTCGCATTCGCGGTGCCGCTGATGGTGCTGCTGGTGTTCGTGGTCTCGGTCCTCCTCTACCTCGCGCCGGGCAGCCCCTTCGACTCGGAGCGGGGCACGAGTCGCGCCGTCGAGGCCGCCGAGCGCGCCCGGTTCGGCGTGGCCGACACGCCGCTCGGTTTCTTCGCGGGATACGTGGGGCGCCTGGCCACGACCGGCTCGCTCGGGCCCTCGATCAAGGTGCAGGGTCGGTCGGTCCTCGACCTCCTGCTGCCCGCGCTGCCGGTCAGCGCGAGCCTGGGCCTCCTCGCCCTCCTCCTCGCAGTCGGCCTGGGCCTCGCGCTCGGCGTCCGAGCGGGGCTCCGGCCCGGGTCCGCGAGCGACCACGGCGGCATGGCGCTCGCCACGATCGGGATCTCGATCCCCAACTTCGTGATCGGCGCGGGCCTGATCCTGCTCTTCTCGTTCCGGCTCGGGTGGTTCCCCGTTGCGGGATGGGGGACCTGGCGACACCTCGTGCTCCCCGCGCTCACGCTGGGGCTGCCGTATGCCGCGTACGTCGCCCGCCTCGCGCGCGCCGGCACGCTCGAGGTGATGCAGCAGGACTTCATCCGCACCGCACGCGCGAAGGGCCTCTCCGAGCGCGAGGTCGTGTGGCGGCACGCGATCCGCGGCGCGGTCCTCCCCGTGGTCTCGTTCCTGGGCCCGGCCGCCGCCGGGATCCTCACGGGGTCGTTCGTGGTCGAGCAGCTCTTCGGGATCCCCGGGCTCGGACAGTGGTTCGTCCGGAGCGCCACGGGGCGCGACTACGCCGTCGTGCTCGGCACGGCGATCGTGTACTTCGCCATGCTGACGGTCTTCAACCTGGTCGTGGATCTCGCGTACGCGTGGCTCGACCCCCGCGTGCGGGAGGGGGCGTGAGACCCGCCGCCGACCCGACCCCGATCCGCGCCGTCCTCCCGCCCGGCCGGCGCGTGCTTCGGAGGCTGTTCGCGAACCGCGCGGCGGCCGCGGGCGCCGTGCTGCTCCTCGTTGTCTTCCTCCTCGCGTTCGTCGGTCCGCCGCTCCTCCACCTCCTCGTCGGCAAGGACGCCGAGACCCAGCACGTGGACCTCGCCCTCGAGGCGCCGAGCTGGTCCGAGCCCTTCGGACGCGACGACCTCGGCCGTTCGTACCTCGTGCGCGTGCTCGCGGGCGGTCGGACATCGTTGCTCGTCGGTCTCGCCGCGACGTTCGTGACCGTCGTCGTGGGCACCGCGTACGGTGCCGTCGCGGGCTACTACGGCGGCCGCCTCGACGAGGTCATGATGCGCTTCGTGGACTTCCTCTACGGCATCCCGTTCGTCTTCCTGGCGATCCTGGTGATGCTGATGTTCGAGGACACGGCGCGTGGCAACCCGGTCCCCGTGTTCGTGGCCCTCGGCCTCGTCCAGTGGCTGACGATGGCGCGCATCGTCCGGGGACACGTCCTCTCGCTCCGGGACCGCGAGTTCGTGCTGGCGGCGCGGGTGCTCGGCGCGAGCGACGCGCGGATCCTCCTCCGGCACGTGGTTCCGAACGTCCTCGGCGTGGTCCTCGTCTACGCGACCCTGTCGGTGCCGGCCGTCATTCTGCTGGAGTCGTTCCTCTCGTACCTCGGTCTGGGGCTGTCGCTCTCCTGGGGCCAGCTCGTGTCCGAGGCGGTGAACGTCGTGAACCCCGTGCGCTCGTACGCCTGGCTGCTGGTCTGGCCGAGCGTGTTCCTCGCCGTGACGCTCCTCTCGCTGAACTTCCTCGGCGACGGCCTCCGAGACGTGCTCGATCCGAGATCGGGGGACCGATGACCCGGGCGGAGCCGACGCTCCTCGAGGTGGAAGACCTGTCCGTCGTCTTCCGCACCGACGCGGGCGAGGTACGCGCGGTGGACCACGTCTCGTTCCGGGTCGCGCGCGGCGAGGTCGTGGGCTTGGTGGGGGAGTCGGGCTCCGGCAAGACGGCCACGAACCTCGCCCTCCTGGGCCTCTTGCCCCGTCCGGCGGGCCGCGTGGCGAGTGGGCGGATCGTCTTCGACGGGGAGGACCTCGTCGGCCGTCCGGAGCGCGTGCTCCGGCGGATCCGGGGCCGCCGCATCGCCGTCGTGTTCCAGGACCCGATGTCGGCGCTGAACCCGTACCTCCGGGTCGGCACGCAGCTCGAGGAGGTCGCCCGCCACGCGGGCCTCTCCCGGCGCGAGGCACGGCGCCGCGCGGTCGAGATCCTCGAGCACGTGGGGATCGCCGACGCCGCCCGCCGCGCGCGCGGGTGGCCTCACCAGCTCTCGGGCGGGATGCGGCAACGCGTTCTCGTCGCGATGGCACTCCTCGGCGACCCCGACCTGCTCCTCGCGGACGAGCCGACGACGGCGCTCGACGTGACGGTCCAGGCCGAGGTGCTCGACCTGCTCCGGCGGCACCGGGAGTCGCGGGGGATGGCGATGCTCCTCGTGACGCACGACCTGGGCGTCGTGGCCGGAGCCGCCGACCGCGTGCTCGTGATGTACGCCGGGCGCGTCGTGGAGGAGGCGGGCGTCCACGCCCTCTTCGGGGCGCCCCGCCACCCCTACACCCAGGCGCTGCTCCGAAGCGTCCCGCGCGTGGACGGCAAGACGCCCGAGGCCCCGCGCGCGCCCGCGCCGGGGAGCCTCCTCGATCGCGGCGCCGAGGGGACGTGCGCCTTCTGGCCGCGCTGTTCCTCGGCGATCGAGCGCTGCCGCGCCGAGGCCCCGCGCCTCGTCCCGGCGGGTCGGGGACGCCTCGCGCGCTGCTTCCTGGTCGAGGACGAGGCGTGAACCGCGCGGACGACCCCCTTCTCGAGGTCGAGGACCTCGTCGTCCGCTACGGCGACGACGCGCCCGCCCCGGCCGTGGACGGGGTCTCGCTGACGCTCTGTCGCGGCGAGGCGCTCGGGCTCGTGGGCGAGTCCGGCTCGGGGAAGTCCACGCTCGCGCGAACGATCGTGGGCCTCGTCCGCCCGCTCTCGGGCGACGTCCGCCTCGCGGGCCGGTCCGTCGTCGGGCTGCCGCCGAAGGCGCGGCGCGCACTCTGCCGCCGCCTCCAGCTCGTGTTCCAGGACCCCTACGGGAGCCTCGACCCCCGACTCTCGGTGGCCGACGCCGTGGCCGAGCCGATCCGCGTGCACGGCCTCGCGCGGCGGGCGGAGGTGGCCCCGATCGTGGACCGGGCCCTCGCGGAGGTCGGCCTCGACCCCGCCGAGTGTCGCCGCCGTCCGCACGAGCTCTCGGGGGGGCAGCGCCAGCGCGTGGGACTCGCCCGTGCCCTCGTGCTCGAGCCCGAGGTGCTGATCCTCGACGAGCCGGTCTCGGCCCTCGACGTCTCCGTCCAGGCCCTCGCGCTCGACCTGCTGCTCGATCTCCGCCGTCGCCGCGACCTGACCCTCCTCTTCATCGCGCACGACCTGGCCGTCGTGCGCCGGGTCTCGGACCGGGTCGCCGTCATGGCCGGCGGCCGCATCGTGGAGTCCGGGCCGCGGGACGACGTGTACGAGCGTCCCCTGCATCCGTACACGCGGGCGTTGCTCGCCGCTGCGCCCATCCCGGACCCCGAGGCGGAAGCCCGCCGTCGCGCGTCCCGTCCGACGGGGCTGAGGCCGGCGGCGGGTCTCGCGCCCGCGTGTCCCTTCACGCCGGGCTGTCCGCTGGCGGCGAAGCGCTGCCGGGAGGAGGAGCCGCGTCTCCTCCCGCACCGCCCGGGGCACGACGCGGCCTGTCACCTCGCCGAGGAGAACGCATGAGCACGCGCCGGATCGTCCAGTCCACGAAGGCGCCGCAGGCCATCGGGCCCTACAGCCAGGCCGTCGTCGCCGGGGGCTTCGTCTTCGCCTCCGGTCAGATCGCGCTCGACCCGCAGACGGGCGAGCGCGTCGGCGGGGGCGACGTCGCGACCGAGACGGACCGGGTCCTCCAGAACCTCGCCGCGGTCCTCGAGGCGGCGGGAACCGACCTCGCCCACGTGGTCCGCTGCGACGTCTTCCTCCGGGACCTCGGCGACTTCGCCCGCATGAACGAGGCGTACGCCCGGCACTTCCCCGCGGCGGCGCCGGCGCGCGTCACGGTCGAGGCGTCGAAGCTCCCGCGCGACGTGCGCGTCGAGATCGCCGCGATCGCCGTGCTCGCGTAGGGTCGCCGCGTGACACGGCCTCAGACCCGGAGGGCGTAGCGCGTCCTCAGGACCGGGATGAGGGCCCTCAGGTCGGTGACGTCGTGGTCCGGCGGGACCTCGGGCGTCTCGCGGGCGTACTTCCCGCCCGCGCCGCGGTAGAGGACCGTCCGCATGCCGATGCGCGCGGCCGGGACCACGTCGTGGCTCGGTCGGTCGCCCACGTACATCGCGCGCGCGGGCGCCACGCCAAGCGCCGCGCACGCCTTCGCGTAGATCTTGGGGTTCGGCTTCGAGACGCCCATCTGATCCGAGAAGAAGATGGCGCGCGGCTCGAGCAGGGGAAGGAGCCGCAGCCGGATCAGCTTCTCAGCCTGTTTCACCTGGAGCCCCGCGCTGACGACTCCGCAGGCGACGCCCGCCCGCCGGAGGGCCTCCAGCAGCGCCCGTGCGTCGGGGAGGGCCTCCATCTCGGCCTGCTTGGTGCGGTGGTACGCGACGACCCCCGCGGCGACGAGGATCGCGGGGTTCCGGCCCGAGAGGCGCGCCGGGCCGAGCCGGTCGAGCAGCCGGTCCAGGTGGTGCTCATAGTTGCTCGAGAACTCCTGGACGACCTCCGTGAGCTCCTGGTAGGCCTCGTCCTCGCCGATGTCGAGCCCCTTCTCGATCATCGCGCGCACCGCCCAGCGGCGCGCCTTCTCCGCGAACTCCGTCGTGCTGTAGAGCGTGTCGTCCACGTCGAAGAGGACGACGTCGAGAAGGGGACCGCCGGGCTCCACGGCGCGAATGTACCAGCCCCGCGACCCGGGCCGTGCGACGGGGGACGACGCGCCCGTCTACGACGAGGCCCGGCTTTCGCCGGGCCTCGAGGAGCTTCTCGGGTGTGCCGCGGTCACTTCACCGGCGGCGGAGGCGTCGTGACCTCGCAGGGGTTCGGCGGCAACGCGTCCATGTGGAAGGGCGTGGGGGGGAGCGCCACGCGCTCGCCCGGTCCGCCGGTCGTCCCCATGACCGACTGCTCCTGCTCGTGCAGGTCCGTGATCTCGGCGCGAACGATGATCATCAGGTGCGTGACCTCGTCGCTCCGGCCCTTGCGGCTGAAGAAGAACGAGAGGATCGGTACGTTCGCGAGCCAGGGCGTCGAGGACTGGCGGTCCACCGTGGTGATGTTCTTGAGGCCGCCGATCAGGATCGAGCCGCGGTCCGGGATCCGCACGGTCACGCGGGCCTGCTGGAGCCTCAGCTCGGGCAGCTGGATGATGACGGGGGTGAACGACGACGCCAGGGTGGTGGCGAACGTCGGGATGGGCTGGGAGAGCTTCGCGACGGTGGGCTGGAGCTCGAGCGTGATGTACCGCCGGTCGTTCGAGACGGTCGGCCGGACGTCGAGCGTAAGGCCGTCCTGGATGATGCCGACGATCGGGTCCGCGATGAAGGAGGTCTGCGCGACCTCGACGTCGAAGTCCTGGATGTAGGAGAGCTGGTTCACCACCGTCAGGTTCGCGCGCTGCGTGTTGAAGACGGTGATCTTCGGGGCGGTCAGCGACTTCGCGAGGGCGGACTTCTGCGTGGCCCTCAAGATCATCGAGATGTCGGTGTCGTCGAGGTACGAGAACGTGAAGCTCGCGCCGCCGAGGGACGAGAGCACCGTCCCGAGGCTGTTGTTGAAGATGTTCTCCGTCCGGGCCCGGATGTCACCTTCGTGGCCGTCGCTGAAGTACACGCCCGAAGACGGGTTCAGCGCGGCGCCCGTGGTGAGGCCGCCGCCGCCGTTGTCGTAGCCGGCCGACGCGCCGTTCACGAGCCCGTTCGTCACGTCGTCGAGGTTGACGAGCGGACCGGGCGTCTGGCCGCCGAGCCCGCGCCAGTCGACGCCGACGTCGCGGAGGAAGTAGTCGCCGACCTCGAGGAACCGGGTCTCGATCGTCACGACGATCCCGGCGAACGCCCTCAGGTCGTTCAGGAAGCTCTCGACCTTCTCCTGGATCGGGTCGGTCGCCTTCACGACCAGCGTGTGCTCGCCCTGGGCCCGGATCTCCGCGCCCTCGGTCTCGTCCCAGAACTTGGGCTCGACCGCGCCCTTGATGAGCTCGATGAGCTCGTCGATCGTGCCGTAGGGGAGCCGCGGCTCCTCGCCCTCGGCGCCGAAGAGGGGGTGCTCCTCGTCGGACACCATGTCGGGGTTCACGATCTGGATGTTGGGCGGGATGAAGTCGGGCAGGCCCGTGGTGAGGTCCGCCGCGTCGTGCAGCTGCACGGTGAGGGGCGGCTTCAAGAGGGTCTTGTTCGTGAAGAGGACGACGTTTCCCTTGACGGTCCACACGGCGTCCTCGCCGGCGGACTGCTTGAGGAGGTCGAGCACGGTCGAGAGCGGGAGGTCCTCGGCCTGGAGGCTCGCGACGGGGTTCTGCCCGATGTCGCTCTTGATCCGCGCGTCGATCGTGAGGTTGATGCCCGTCTGGATCGAGAGGAGCTTCACCACGTCCTCGAAGGGCTGGTCCTGGACCTGGAGGTTCACGGTCGTCGTGCGGAGCTTCGCGCGGAGTGCGTCGGCCTCGGGGTCCACCTCGACCGCGCCGAAGCTGGCACGCGTGGCGCGCCGGACCTCGGAGATGTGGTCCCAGAACGACTGGCTGGGCCACTTGAGGATCTTGTCCTGCGGGATGCGCGTGGCCTCGATGTCGTCCATCCACTCGCGGAAGTGGCGCTTCTCCTCGATGAGGTAGTCGCCCTCGACCTGGTCGTGGTGGGCGCGGCGCGCGGCGAGCTGGAGGTCGCGGGCCTTCGTGTTGTCGGGCTGCACGTCGAGCACCTTGCCGGCGTAGAACTCGGCGTGCTCGAAGTCGTCGCGGTCGAAGGCCTCGATCGCGGAGCCCATGAGACGCTCGAGCTGCTGCTGCTCGGCGAGCAGGCGCTGCTCCTCGGCCTGGGCCATGTTCTCGAGGGAGCTCTCGACCGACGCGCGGTGCTCGGCGCGCTGGGCCTCCTGCTTCATCTGCTTCGCGTTGCGGAGCCCCTGCTCGGCCTGCTCCTTGAGGCCGCCCCAGTCCACGTCGTACGGCGAAGAGGTGATGATGAAGAGCGCCTGCTCGAAGTTGTCGATCGCGTCGTCGTACCGCCGACCCTGGAGGTTCTGACGCGCGAGGTTGACCAGCTTGCTCGCGGTGGTGCGCTGCTCGTCGATCCGCACCTTCTGCACCTGGCGCACGGTCTCGAGGAAGTCGCCCGCGGTGGCGGAGCGGCGGCCGAGGTACGCCTGCACGAGTCGGAGCTCGGTGCGCACGTCGGTGTTCGTCGGGTCGAGCTCCTGGGCGTCGAGGAGCAGACGCTCGGCGGCGGCGTAGTTGCCGTTGAGCTCCTCGTCCTTGGCGGACTGCAGCTTCTGCTGGACGACGAACTGCACCTTGTCGCGCTCGACGGCGGAGCGGAGTCGGACGTCGCCGAGCAGGGCGCCGGGTCCCGCCTCCGGGCCCGCCTCTCCGGCCGGCGCCGCGGGCTCGCCCGACGGGGCCGCGGCGGGCGCGGGCATCGGGCTCGCGGGCGGCGCGGCCGCGCCGGGCTCGGCGGCGGTCGGGACCGGACGGCGCGAGACGATCACGACGTCGCCGGCCTTCGCGGCGAGCTCTCCGGGCGTCGGACCGCCCGAAGACGGCGTCGCCGCGGGCTGGGCGGCCATCGGCGCCGCAGGCGACACCGCGATCTGTCGGCGACCGTGACAGGCGGTGAAGGCGAGCGTCGCGACCACGAGCGCGGAACCGAGCGAGCTACGCACGTCCCTGTGCATGCCGATCTCCTGCTCTGCAAAGCCTCTGCGGGAGGTGGTCTCCTGGCGCGAGGACGAGATCCTCGTCGCGAGGACCGGACGACGGCGCGACCGCGGGCCCTCGCCCGCCACTCGCCGACGCCGAGAACCTCCTCCCTGGACCGGCGTAGATCACCCGAGAGCGGTCATGGCTTGGTCATACGTCCCGGCCTGAAAACGACTTCGGGCGAATCGAGGCTCCGCGGCGCGTTCGCGGGGCCGGGAGTGTCACCGCCGCGTCAACGGGGATGGCGGAGTCGCTCGAGCGCGCGTCGCTCGGAAGGGGAGCGGGTGAGCGTCTCCGCCTTCCCCCAGGCACGCCCGGCGTCGGCGGTCCGGCCGAGGCTCTCGAGCAGGCGCGCGCGGAGCGCCGGGACCCGGTAGTCCGGCTCGACCTCCGGCGCCCACCGGTCGAGCCGGTCGAGCATCTCCGCCTCGCGGTCCCTGGCGTTGGTGCCCGCGGCGAGGACGAGGGTGGTCGGGTCGCGCCGTCCGTTCTCGAGCGCCCGGACGTACGACGCCTCCGCCTGCCCGAGGGCCTCGCGCACCTCGGCCGGCCCGGCCCCGCTTCCGTCGCGCCGGGCGGCCTCCCGGGCCCAGGCGTTCCCGATCCAGAACCGGACCTCCATGTCGTGCGGGTCCTGGCCGGCCAGCCGCTCGAGCGCGTTCACCACGTCCGTGGGGGACGCCCCCGCGAGGA
Source organism: uncultured Planctomycetota bacterium (assembly GCA_963752285.1). GTDB lineage: Bacteria > Planctomycetota > PLA2 > PLA2 > JAEUHO01 > CAVVXN01. The sequence goes on along the minus strand of CAVVXN010000005.1, from coordinate 1,232,166 downwards.
GCCGCTCCTTCTCGCGGTCGAGCAGGAAGTGCCGGTCGATCGAGGCGTAGGGGTCGGGTCGTCGCGCGTTCTCGACCGGGTCCAGGAAGGGCGCGACCCGCGCCGCCGCGCTGTACCCCGAGGGAACGTCGCCGGCCTGGATCCGGTCCGCGCGTTCGCCCTGCCGGTAGCGGCGAAGGGCGTCGCCGAGACGCGCGAGGCCCTCGGGGTGGCCCGGGGGACCGGGCGCGGCCTGCGGGTCGCCGAAGGGGGCGCGGACGAGCCACCGGAGGCGGTCGGCGCCCGCGTCCACGAGCGTCCCGCCGTCCGGGCCCGTCGCGGCGAGGAGCTGGGCCCACCCGTGGAGCTGGTTTGCGTACAGCGACTCCGCCACGCGGACCCGGTCGGCGGGTGCCGGCGCGCGGAGGAGGTCCTGGCCGTGACCGACGACCTCGGCGTGCGGGTCCCACGGGAGGTTCGCGAGGTGCGCGAGCGTCGGGGCCACGTCCGCGAGGTCGGCGGGGTCGGTCCGAACGCCCGGTAGGAGCCCCGGGGCGCGGAGGAGCATCGGCACCCGGAGGACGGCGTCTCCGAGCAGGATGCCGTGGGTCTTCTCGCCGAGCTCGTCGAGCGCCTCGCCGTGGTCGGCGACCACCAGCACCGCGGCGTCGCCGCGTCCCCGCGCCGCGAGACCCTCGAGGAGACGGCCGACCGCCGCGTCCGCCCGGGCGACGTCGAGGCGGTAGCGCGTGTCCGCGGGGAGGCCCGCCGGCGCCTCGGGCGCGTACGGCGCGTGCGGCTCGAAGAGGTGCACCCAGAGGAACACGCGCTCCGTCCCGGTGCGCAGGGCGAGCCAGGCGAGCGCGCGGTCCACGGTTACGGCGCCCGCCCGTTCCGCGCACTCGAGGCCGTGCGGGTCCTCGAGATCGCCGTCGTCGTAGGTCCCGAACCCGTGGTCGAGGCCGTAGCGGCGGGCGAGTGGGCTGGCCGAGACGAACGCGCCCGTCTTCCAGCCCGCGGCCGCGAGCGACTCGGGAAGGAGCGCGAAGCCGCGGACCGAGGCGTCGGGGATCCGGCCGTACGCGTTCACGCGGACCCCGGTCGCGGCGGGCGGCAGACCCGAGAGCATCGCGGTGTGCGCGGGGAGGGTCAGCGGGACCGGCGTCATCGCGTCGTCGAAGCGAACGCCCGAGGCGGCGAGACGGTCGAGGTTCGGCGTCGAGGCGTCCGGAACGCCCGTCGCCCGGTCGGTCGGGGCGTACGTGCCCACGTGGTCTCGGCGCGTCGTGTCGAGCGTGACCAGCACGAGGGTCCGGACGCCGGGGGCCCGCGATCGGGCCCACGGTCGCCAGAGGACGAGGGAGGCCGCCGCGGCGGCGACCGCCAGGACGAGTAGGACGCGGGTTCGCACGAGGCCCCGAGCCTCGCCCCGGGAGGGGCCCGAGGCAAGGAGGGCGCTCACCTCCGGGCGGGCGGCGGCGGAGCGGGCAGGGGCAAGGGGGATCCCTCGAAGGTCACGTCCGCGATCCCGGCCTCGAGCAGCGCGTCGAGCACGAAGACGACGTCGCCGTGCGGCACGGCCGGCCCGAACGGCGGCGGGGTCCGGATCTCGCCCTTCACGGCCGGCGGATCGCCGAGTCGCGCCTCCAGGTCACGAACCGCCTGGACGACGTCCGCCCGGGCGCCGCGATCGAACTCGGGGACGGGGGGCAGGTCCACGGTCCGCGCGCCGAGGCGGAGGCGCGTGAAGGGTCGCGGTCCGGCGGGGTCCACGCGGAAGCAGGCCACCTTCACCGTCGGGGGCTCGTTCACGAAGACCGGCGACGGGCACGGACCGTCGCGCGGCAGCTCGCTCTCGATGCGACGGTCGAGCGAGCGGAACCGGAGCGTGAAGAGGAAGAAGACGATCAGCTGGAAGACGACGTCGATCATCGGGGTGAGGAAGTCCCCGGGATTCGCGTTCTCTTCCTCGAAGCGTGAGGCGGTCATGGTCCGACCTCCCGGCCCGACGCGCGCCGGGTCGCTCTCCGGGTCGGATCCCACCGGCGCGACGCGCCGGTCGTCGGGAGGCCCCGTCCGGAGGACGGAGCCGACGACGAAGGCGCACGCACGTCGCGCCCCCGCCGCGGGCCGTCAGGCGGCCCGACCGCTCAGTTGCGCTCGATCACGCCGCCCTGGCCGGCGTGGAAGTTCGGGGGCATCGCGCCCTCGAACTCGACGCTCTTCACTCCGGCCTCGAGGAACGCGTCGAGCACCATGATCACGTCGCCGTTCGGCACGCCCTGTCCGAAGGGGGGCGGGGTCTTGATCTCGCCCTGGGTCTCGTCCTTCTGACCGAGCTGGGTCCACATCCCCTTGATCGCGGCAACGACCTGCTGCTTCGCCTGCTTGTATTCCTCCAGGCGTCTCTCGTCTTCCTGGCCGATGCCCGACCACTTGCCCTTCGGCAGGTTGACCTCGTAGTTGTTCCCGATGCGGATCTTCGTGTACGCGTGGTCCGTCTCGGTGTCGTGGTTGAAGAGCTTCACCGTGATCATCGGCTTCTCGTCCACGAACTGGTTCGTGGCCTGGATGCCCTTGTTCTTCGGGAGCTCGCTCTGGATCCTCAGGTCCACGCTCTTGAACTTGAGCACGAGCATGAAGAACACGATCAGCTGGAACACGACGTCGATCATCGGCGTCATGTTCATTTCCGTCTCGTCGGACTCGGGGATCTTCATCGCCATCGGAGACTCCAGCGGAACGGGGCGCCGCCGGCGCGGCGCGGACGGGCACGTACGGCCGGCTGCGAGGAGCCCGGCCCGGAATCGAGACCACCGCGCGGGGTGGGGGGGCGACGCACTAGCCCCCTCCCTCCGCCTTCTCCTTCGGCGTCGGGCCCTTCACCGCGAACTGGATCTTGTAGATCTGCACGCGGGGATCGGCACACACCTGCATGATCCACTGTACGAACTGCCAGCGCGCGGAGCGGTCGCCGTGGATCATCACCGGGACCTTGCTGGCGCCGTCCGGCTCCTTCAGCTTGATGTCGGCGGTCAGGATCTCGAGCTCTTTCTTCAGATTGACGAGCGCGTCCGCCTGCTCCGCCGGCGAGCCCGTGGCGAGCTTGCCGACGTAGTTCTTGAACACGATGTCGCCGCTCTCGAGCAGGTTGATGACGAGCCGCTTGACGTCGGGGTCTTCCTTGTCCGGTATCGCGTTCTTGGCGTAGGGCAGCTCGACCGGCTGGAACTCCTTCTGGGACAGGTCGATCGCGATCATGAAGAACACGACCAGGAGGAAGGTCATGTCGATCATCGGCGTGAGGTTGGGCTTGGTGTCCTCATCGCGCGGGCGTTTCCAGGCCATGGGGGGGCTCCGGTCATCGGGTCGGACGAGCAGCGCACGTGAATCGGGGTCGGGACCCGCGGCCGCGTTCGGCTAGCGGTTTCGGAATCGTTCCGTCATGTCCTCCAGGATCCCCGCGAAGTCGATCGAGATGCGGGTCGCCTTGTTGCGGAAGTACTGGTAGGCAAAGAGGGCGGGGATCGCGACGAGAAGACCGAGGAACGTCGTGATCAACGCGGCCGAGATGCCGCCCGCGAGATCCTTCGGCGTGACCTTCGCGCCGAGGGAGACGATCTTGTCGAACGCCGAGATCATACCGGTCACGGTCCCGAAGAGGCCGAGCATGGGGGCCACGTTCGAGAGGAAGAGCATCCAGCCCACCTTCTGCTGGAGCTTCACCGCCTCGATCCCGGCTTGCGCCTCCATGGCCTCCTTCATCTTGGCGTACCCCTCGTTCAGTCGGGGCAGGCCGGCGGCGAGGGAGTTGGTCAGGAAGTTGGGCTCCGACTCGCAGAGCTCGAGCGCCTCCTGGTACTCCTCCTCCTCGAGGAGCGCCTCGAGCTCGTCCACGAGCTCGGGGGGGCAGATCTTGTCGCGGCGCACGTTGACGCCGTACTCGATCACCAGGGCGAGCGTCGCGACCGAGAGGACGATGATGACGATCCCGATGGGGCCGCCGTCTTGGATGATGTGAGAGAAGGCGTTCCTGCTCTCCTCCTCCTGCGCCAGGGCCGGTGAAGCGAGGAGTAGGGCGCCCCCCAGCGCGAGCAAGGCGAGGGTGAAGATGCGCGACTTGGTCATGATGCGCGACCGCTCCTAGAGAAGGAACCCGCCGGCCTCCCGCGACTGGGCTCGGACGGGCTGGTTTTCGAGTCGGGAAGGGTACCGCCGGACGGAGTCCGGTGCCACATGTTCCGGGGCTTCGGGACGGTGGGGGGTGGGGCGCCGGCGCATCGGCCTCATTTCACCCACGGGGAGCCGGGATGCTCCTTCCGGAGGCTCTCCCGCGCCGCGTCCCGCCACGCCTCGTAGAGCTTCTTGGCCTCCGGTCGGGTGGCCGCCTTCGCGGCCTCGTCGGCGGCCTGGGCCAGGTAGTGGAGCGCCCGGGCGTGCTCCTCCGGCTCCTCGAAGTACTTCACGGCCACCGCCCGGAACGCGAGGACGGCGTCGTCGTACCGCTTCTCGGAGAGGTAGGCGAAGCCGAGCCCGTTCTTCAGCACGGCCTGGACGTAGGGGTCCATGGCGCCCTGGACGATGGCGTCGATCTGTTCGGGGGTGAAGGTGGAGAACTGCTTGCGCAGCGCCTCGGGCGTGCTCTCCTGGATGAAGTTCCTCAGGTCGGCGAACTGCGAGGGGTTCTTGTTGCGCTCCGCCTCGCGGAGCATGACCGACGCGGCGCGCATGCGCGCCCGGCTGTAGTACCGACCCAGCTCGCGCCGCACGCACTCGCGCACCTCGTTCTTGAGCATGAGCTGCATGAAGTTGGTCGCCGCGATGGCGGCGTTGATGGCGCTCTGGGCGTTCCCCTGCGCCTCGGCGATCTCGGCCGGTCCGATCTTCGCCTCGTAGGCCCACTCCGGGCCGATGTCGAGGGCGAGGGTCTTGTCCTCGAGCTGCTTGAAGAGGGCCGTCGCCTCGTCGTAGCGCTGGAGGCCGATGAGACACTTGGCGGCGATCGTCGTCGCCTCCGCGTACCACCGGCTGTTCCCGCCCTCGAAGCGGGTGAGGAACCCGCCGGTCTGGACGTCCTTGCCTCCCGCCCCCTTCACCTTCTGGTCCACGAGGGCCAGGTAGGCCTGCTTGAGGAGCTCGGGGTCCTTCGTCTTGGTGCCGACGAGGTACAGGGCCTTCGCGTAGTAGAAGTGCGCGTACTCGGTGGGCCACGGCGGACGGTGCTTCGAACCCTCCGACTCCCCGAACGGCTTGTAGACCATGGCGCCGGTGCTCAGGTCCTGCTCGAAGCCGCCTCCGGACAGCGCGTGAAGGGTGTTCACCGTCTCGATCGTCGGCGCGCGCTCCACGTCGGCGATCGCCGACAGGAGGCTCTGCACCTGGGGCGACGTGTCCGCGTGCTGGATGTCCACGACCAGCGAGGTCGGCACCGACAGCTCCGGACCGCGCGACTTCTCCTTGTAGCGGATCTCCGTCCACGTCTCCGACGTGACCTCCACGCCCTTCGCCGTCTTCTCGGCGCAGGTCGCGGGGTCCCGGTAGACGATCTCGTCGGCGCGCGCGAGGCGGGCGGACGCGAGCGAGAGGCCGAGGAGGCCGGCCCCGAGGAGGGCTCTCGAGAGGACGAGGCGGGTCATTTGAGGCTGCTCCAAGGGTCCGTCACTTGTTCCCGTCGCTGGGCGTCTCGCCGGTCGAGGACGCACCCGGCTCGGGGGCGGACGCGCCGGACGGCTTCTCGCCTCCGTCGCTGGGGGGGGCGGTGTCCAGGGCGGCCGCCTTCACGAGGGTGACCGGGTCGAGCCGGACCTTGCGCCGAAGGTCGTTCAGACGCGTCAGCATCTCCTTCCACCGGGTGGAGCTGTCGTCCAGCACCGAGTCTCCGAAGCTCGGATAGAAGGCGTGGCGCTGGACGATCAGTTTCCCGGCGCTGTCCAGGGCTTCCTTGACCTCCGGACCCGGCTGGCCGGCCGCCAGGCCCCGCTCGGCAAAGTCCACGTAGACGCGCATCAACCCGTAGCTGGCGCGCCAGAAGTCCTCGCTGTCCTCCTCGGCCGCGAGGGGCGCCTTGAGGAACGTGTTGAAGAGGTTGACGGCCTTCGGCACGTCCTCGTTCCGTCCCGTCCTCGCGAGCGCCCACGCGAGCGCCATGCGGAACTCCGAAGCGGAGTTGGCGAGAGAGCGATAGAGCGAGGGGTCGAACGGCGTCTGCCCCGGCTGGGGGATGAACCCGGCGAGCACCCGGTCGTTCGTCGCCGTCAGTCGGGTCTTGAAGCGACTCACGGCGGTCTTCCACTGGCTCTCCTCCTGGGACTGCCCCGCGGAGAAGTTCGGGTAGTAGGGGTTCGCCTGCTTGTTGTCGATCTTCGCGACGGCGTCCCGGACGCCCTTGACGTCGGAGGGGAGCGGGATCGCAAAGCGCCAGACCCTCTGTTCGGTGCCGGCGGTGTCCTTGAACACCAGGACCAGCACCTTGTTGGCGAGCATGCTGACCACGAGGTCGTTGTCCTCGGGCGCGTTGGCGATCGAGCCCTGGAGGAGGTCCACGGCGCGCGTGACGTCCTGCTGGCGCTTCGTCGCGTTCGTCTCGGACTCGGCGAGGTTCACCAGGATGTCGCCGAGGCGGGCCTCGGCGGCGCGCTTGTCGTCGTCCGTCCCGGGCTTGGCCTTGATCTTCGGGCTCGCGAGGTAGTCCTCGTAGAACGCGCGCGCGTTCACCCAGTTGTCGGCGACGGCGGGGCGCAGCTTCGCCGCCGTGTAGAACATGTAGCCGAAGACCGCGAGGTTGTCGGGGTCGCGGTCGGCCTTGAGCGTCTTCAGGGTGTCGTCCCACGCCTTGTAGTAGCCGGCGGCCTTCGTGAGGGGCTCGTAGATCTGCTGCTCGAGGTCGTGGCGACGCGTCCCGAGCTCGTCGATGCTCTTCTGGTCGGCGTCGCGCTGCTCCGTCGCCTTCTGGACCTGCACCTTGAGGCTCTCCAGCTCCTTGTGCTGGGCCTGGGTCTTCTCCTCCTCGAGCGCGGCGGTGAGGAGCTCCGGGCTCACGCCCTGCGTGATCTGCTCGCCCCGCTTCTCGAGCTCCTTGTTGTGCTTGTGGAGGGCGAGGGCGTTCTCGAGCTTCGTGACCCGGTTCCTCACGTCCGCGATGTTGAGGCTCAGGGTCTGGACGGTCTGCACCTCGCCGCGGAGCTTCGGCCCGAGCTTGTTCAACTGGACCTTCACGTCCCTCAGGTCCGTCTCGATCTTCTTCCGCGCCTCGTTGTAGCGGTCGGCGAACTTGAAGGTGACCCCGCTCAGGTACGGGAAGTCCGGGTCGCGACGCAGAAGGGTCCGGTACAGCGTGTCGGCCTTCTCGACGTTCCCCAGGTCGAGGTAGGCCGAGATCAGGGTCGAGAGCACGTACGTGGAGGGGAAGGGCCGCGCCGCCGTGGGGTACCTCTCCAGGTATCCGTCGAGGGTCTTCACGACCTCCTCGGGCCGCTTCAGCTTGCTCAGCGCGTCGCCCCGGAAGTAGGTGACCTCCGACCGGGCCTTCTCGCGCCGCGCACGAATCGTCGGGAACCGGTCCTCCTGCGCCTTGTGCCCGGGCGTCTCCCAGAACGCCTCCGCCTCCTCAGCGATCTTGATCTCGTCCTCGTACATGTCGGCCAGGCTCTCGACCCGGACGAGCATCACCCACGCCTCGTCCTGGTGCTCGGACTTGTCGTCCACGGCGACGGCGCGGAAGCGCTGGCGCGCCTCGTCGAGGGGCTTCTCCCACCCCGTCTGCCCGCCGTTCTTCATCTGCTGCGCGGCCGTGAACTTCTGGAGTCCCAGGTTCCAGTTGACCGTGTCCACGATGCCGGAGTGGGGATAGCTCGGGCCGAGCGACTCGAGCATCGCCTTCGCCTCGTTCTGGAAGGTGACGCTGCCCGTCGCCTGGGCGATCTGATCCATCGCTTGCGCGGACCGCTTGCGCGCGCCCGCGGCCTTCTCCTCGTTCGGATAGGCGGGACCGCTCTCGGGGTCGTGGGGGATCCGGCGGTCGATCCAGGCCTCGTGGATGGCCTCCAGCGCGAGGGCGTAGCCGAGGGAGTCGTCCATCTTGAGGTACGCGCGCGCGATCTCCAGCCAGGCGTCCCAGCGGTAGGCGACGAACGCCTCCGGGGTGTTGGGCGTGGAGGCGATGACGCCGCGGTACGCGCGGATCGCCTCGGGGTACTTGCTCCGCGCCATGAAGTCCTGCGCGACGCGGCCGAGCACCTCGGGGTCGAGGCCGGTCACCGAGCCGCCGCACCCGCCGGAGACGAACTCCGTGAGCTGGCGGTTCGCCGTGCGCTCGATGAAGGGCTTGCTCGCCTGGCGCGCGCGCGCGCCGGCGTCGTTCGCAATGGCGACGGCGTTCCGGGCGTTCCCGCGCTGGCACTCGAGCTTCGCCCACTCGAGCATCGCGCGGAGCCCGCTGTCGGTGCGCCACACCGTCGGGTGCTGCGTGTTCATCTTCTCGAGCTCGGTCAGCGCATCGCGGGCGAAGTTCCCGCCGCCGGGGCCGCGGGGCCGCGGGCCGGCGTCGAGGCCGGCTTCCCCGAGGTGGTAGTAGCCGCTCGCGATGACCTGCAGGTACTCGGGGCCATCGTCGGGCGTGTTGATGCACGCCTCGAACCACTCGTAGGCCTGGTTGTAGTCCTTCGTCTTCTCCTCGTCGTTGGGCTCGCAGCGGGCCCGCTCCCACCAGACGAGGCCGAGGATGTCCATCGCGTACACGGCGAGGAGCTGACCTTCGTGCAGCATGATGTAGTTGTCGAGCAGCTCCGAGGCATTCGTGAAGCTGCTCACCGCGCTCGGCGAGCAGGGCGGCTCGACCAGCGCGGCGTAGTACTGGGAGATGACGTAGTAGTAGTTCGCCAGCTCCTGGAGGGGGGTCGGGTTCGACGCGGTATCGGCGGGCTTCAGCCCCCCGAAGTACTCGATGGCCCTCTTGACGCTGTCCGCGGCCGCGGCCCGGAGCTTGTCGGCGTCGTACCCCCGATCGGCGATCTCGCCCGGGTCCTCGAGCATCTCGCGCGCCCACTGGACGAACGCGAGGCGGGTCTGGCCGACGTCGAGGCGGGCCGCGTCCGCGTTCTTGTTGCTCGGGTTCTTCTTGACGAACTGCTCGATGTCCTGTGCGGCCGACTCGAAGAGCGACTGGATCTCCTCCTGCTTCGCGTCCTGGCGCGCGGTCGCCGCGATCGCCTCCTCGCGCTTCAGGAGCGCTATGCCGTACCGAGCCTCGTCCTTCGACTCGTCGCTCGACTTCGAGCTCGACAGGATGGAGTCGAAGACCTCCCGCGCGTAGTCGAAGTAGCGTGCCTTCGCGAGCTCCTTGCCGAACTCGAAGTCGTCCGGGCCCGCGCGGGCGGGCAGGAGCGGGAGGCCAGCGAGCAGGAGGAGCAGCGCGAGCGAGATCCGGCGGCGTCCCCGGCGCGGGGCGGTCGAGAGGGGGTCGGTCATGACGAGACGTCCTCCGGAGGGGTTCCTGGGACCGGGTGCGTACGAGAGGAGGGGAGGCGTGCGAGGGGAGGTCGGGGGCGGCGGGGGGAATCCGAGGCGGAGGGCGAACGGCGCCCCAGGGCGGGCCTCCGCCGACGGGGCACCCGGACTGGGCCGAGGGTCCGGCATCGGGTCGTGCGACCTGGTCCCCGGTTCCGCGCCCAGGGCGCGTAGCGAGACCAGGACGCGGTTCCGATCGGGTCCTTCGAGGGATGCCGGGCCCGCGGGCGCTGGATTCTAGGGACCGGCGTCACGGTGGTCAACGCGACCGGGAAGCCCTGCGACTCGGCGCCGCCGCGATCGGACACGCGTCGAGCGGATGCATCCCGTCGGTACGTGGCGGCCATCGGCACCGGCAACTCCGGTCCCTCCTCGAGGTCCGGACGCGCGCCAGATGGGGGACGAGGCCACACGTGGGTCGGACGAATGGGCTCACTCGGGAGTGTAGCCCCCCGGGGGAACGCACGCAAGGGGCGGATGCGAACGGCGCCGGCGCCGGGCGGGATGGACCCCGAGCTCCGCCGACGAAACGGAACCGGCCGGTCGCGCGTCGCGCGACCGGCCGGTTCGACGAGTCGTCGTCGCTCAGCGGCGGACGACCGGCGGCGGGCCGGCGGGGGCGCCGGTCGCCGGCATGAGGACGGGGCCGCCCATCCCGTTCCCCGCCGCGCAGGGGGCGCACGGGGCGGGCGCGGGGGGCGCAGAGGGAGCGCCGTCGACCGGTTGGACGGGTGTCCACTCCGTGATGGGGGCCGCCGGGATCTCGAGGTCGTCCTTCGGCTCGAGCTCCTCGAGCGGGACGATGTGCGCGGTGATGAGGACCAGGAGGTCGCGGCGGTTCGTGTACGTCCCCTTCCGCGAGAAGAGGAGCGACACCACGGGGATGTCCGAGAGGAACGGGATGCCCGTGTCCTCGTGGACCTGCTCGTAGAACTTGAGGCCGCCGAGGAGCAGCGTGCCGCCGTCGGGCATCGCCACGGTCGTCCGGACACGGCTCACGAGGAGCTCCGGGATCTGGATGATGACCGGGGCGGACGAGGACACCGGACCGGGGCCGGACGCCAGCGACGTGCTGAACGTCGCGATCGGGCGGGTGAGGAGCGCCACCGTGGGGCGGAGCTCGAGGAGGATGAACCGACGGTCCGAGGACACGACGGGGCGGACGTCGAGGACGATGCCGTCCTGGATCGTCTGGATCACCGGGTTCGCGATGTTCGACGCCTGCGCGATCTCGACCTCGTAGTCGGCCACGTATGCGACCTGGTTCAGGACCGAGATCGTGGCGCGCTGCGTGTCGTACACCGTGATGCGCGAGGCGGTGATGCGCTGGATGCGCTCGCTCTTCTCGACCGCGCGGAGGATGACCTCGACCTGCGTGTCGTCGAGGAACGTGTTCTGGAACGACAGGCCGCCCGTGCTGGTCAGCACGTCGGGGTTGCCGAGCAGCAGGTCGTAGAGGTTCTCGACGCGCCCGCTGTACGCGCCGTCGGCGCCGTCGTTGTAGAAGATGCCCGCGTCGTGCGAGGTGCCGCCCGAGGACGGCTCGGGGAAGACGCCGAACGGAACGCCGTAGGGCTGTGCGCTCGTGCCGAAGAAGATGTCGTCCTGGACGACCTGCGTGCCGAGACCCGGCTGACCGACGCCCTGCGAGTTGTCGCCCAGGCCGCGCACGTCTACGCCGACGTCGCGGAGGAAGTTGTCCTCCGCCGTCAGGAAGCGGACCTCGAGGTTGACCAGCATGCCGCTGTTGCGGCGCAGCTCGTCGAGGAGCTTCTGAACCTGCTCGAGGATGGGGGTGGTGTTGCGCGCGATGATCACGCCGTTCCTCGTGTCGATCGACGCGGGCTCGTCCCAGGTCCCCTCGCTGCCGATCGTCTCGCGGATGAGCTCGACGAGACCGTCCGCCGGGTAGATGGCGGTGGGCTCGGGCAGCTCGGGCGGCTCCGGCGGGGTGAAGTTCGAGGGCGTGAGGTTGATCTCCTGCCCGATGAAGTTGCGGATCTGGACGTTCAAGTCCTTCACGTCGAAGAACCGGAGGAGCATGTCCCCGCGGACCTCGCCCCCCGTGGCGATCCGCACGACGCCGTCCTTCGGCTCCCACTTCAGCTCGTGCTGGGACGTGATGAGGTCGAGGATCGTCTTCACGGAGACGTCGTCGAGGCTCAAGGTCACCGAGACCTCGTCGAACTTCTCGGCGCGGACGGTGGGGGTGATGAAGAAGTTGAGGCCCGTGATCGTGCGGAGGTAGGAGACGACCTGGTCGAGGTTCGCGTTCTCCCAGCTGAGCCCCTTCACGCGCTTCGACTCGAGGGTGGTCAGGATCTGGGCGACGCTCGAGTCCTGCTCGGCCTGCTCGTCGCCGATGACCGGCGGACCGCGCTGCGCGATCGTGTCGAGCCAGTCGCTCGGGAACTGGACCGTCTCGACCTGCGGGAGGAGGGACCGGTCCATGTCCTCCATGACCGCCTTCCACTGGTCGGCGAACATCATGCGCGCGCGCTCGCTGTCGTCGAGGTGCTGCGCGTCGTACGAGATGCACACGAGTCGCTCGGCGTCGTTGTTCTGCGGGTCGAGCTTCTGGATCTGCTTCGCGTACTCCCGAGCGAGCGCGTAGTCGCCGCGCTGGAACGCGCGGTGCGCCTCCTCGAAGTAGGCGCGGATCTTGCCCATGCGGCGCTCGCGCTCCGAGACGAGCTCCTGCTCGCGCTCCGCCTGGGCCGCCTTGATCTGGTCTTGGCGGGAGACGCGCGCGGCGAGGTCGCGCTTGTACTTCGCGTTCTCGATGAGGTCCCGGACCTTGTCCGCCGTGACGCCGAAGTCGCGCTGGTCCGTGTACCAGGACACGATCGCCAGGGCCCGCTGGTACTGGTCGATGGCGCCCGCGTAGTCCTCGCGCGCCTCCATCGTGCGGCCCTGCTCGAGGTACGTGCGGACCTCGGCGGCGGCCTGCTCGCGCCGTACGGTCTCGGCGGTGCGCGTGCGGCCGAGGAACTCGCCGACGGTGCTCGGGCGCTCCATGGTCAGGCGCTCGACGCCCTCGCGCGCCTGGACGTTCGTCGGGTCGAGGTCGAAGGCCTTGCCGTAGAGATCGCGGGCGGCGTCGAGGTCGCCGTCGCCCTCGGCTTGCTTCGCCTTGACCAGGAAGCTCTGCACGAGCGCGTCGCGCTTCTGCGCCTCCACGGCCGCGCGCTTCTTCGCCTCGTCGAGGAGACGCTGGGCGTCGTCCCCGGAAGGCGCGGCGGGCGCTGCGCCGGCGGGCGGGGCCTCGCCGGCGTCGTCCTCGCCCGCTTCCGGCTCGCCCGCGTCATGCTCGCCCGCTTCGTTCTCGCCCGCCTCGTTTTCGTCCGTGTCGCCGGCGGCGGCCGGCTGGGCGGCCGGCCCGCCGTCCGGCACCATCGCGACGTCGCCCGACGACGGCGCGGTCTGATCGGGGATCACCACGACGTCGGACTCGGCCGGCGCGTTCGGCGCGGGCACCGGCCGGCGCGAGATCACCTCGACGTCGCCGGCCTTCGGGTTCTTCATGCCGGAGGTCGGCGCCGCCTCGGGCGCCTGGGCCTCCTCCACGACGAGGCTCCGTCGTCCGCGACAGGCCGCGATCGAGAGGCCGAGGGTGACGACGAATAGGACGAGGACGTTGCGCTTCATCCCGGACTCCACCGTTCCGGCTTCGAGCGGCAGGACGCCGAGGAGGCCACGCGCGGCGACCGCCGCTGCGTCCCTCCGCCGACTCCCCGACGCGCGCCGTCCCTCCGACGGCGGGCGCCGGGCCCTCGAGTCCCGCTCGGACCCGGAACGCGACCTCTGTTACGGGTGCGCTGTCACGTGCCCGTCACGCGGACGCGCCGGAAACTCGCCTCCCCGGGGGCGCCGACGCGTCCCCGGGCCGACCATCGCGCGGCCCGTCACGGACGCGTCTCCGAACGCGTTTCGGCCGTTTCGAGAACGACGTGCGAGCGGTCGGGGCGCGACGCGCCGGACCGGTCCCGGCCGACCGCTCGCCCGGACGCGCGAGCGTCGGCGGGGACGCGTACGATCCGAGGGTGCCGACGCTCGCCGACGAGGTCCGTCTCCATCTCGCGTGGGCGCGGGGCGCCGCGGGCCGCTGGTGCCCCGCCGACGGGCCGGCCCCGCCGCCCGGGCCCGACGCGGCCCGGCTCGCGACCCTCGCGCGCCTCCGCCTCGAGGTCGAGGCCTGTACGCGCTGCCGGCTCGCGACTACGCGCGCGCGCACCGTGTTCGGCGAGGGGAGCCCCGAGCCGCGGCTCGTGGTGGTCGGAGAGGCGCCGGGGGAGGAGGAGGACCGGACGGGCCGCCCCTTCGTGGGCCGCGCCGGCGAGCTCCTCACGCGGATGCTCCAGGCGATCGGCCTCCCCCGCGAGGAGGTCTTCATCGCGAACGTCCTCAAGTGCCGGCCCCCGGGAAACCGCTCGCCACGTCCCGACGAGGCGGCCGCCTGCCGTCCCTGGCTCTCGGCCCAGCTCGAGACGCTCGCCGCCCCGCTGTACCTCGCGCTCGGGAGCCACGCCGCGCGCCTCCTGCTCGGGACGGAGCTCGGCATCACGCGGCTCCGGGGCCGGTTCAGGACCACGCCCGAGGGCTGGCGTGTGATGCCGACCTACCACCCGGCGTACCTGCTCCGGAACCCTTCGGCCAAGCGGGAGGCCTGGGAGGACCTGAAGCAGGTGGCGCGCGCGCTCGGACAGCCGGTCCCCGGCCGCTGAGGCCGCCGCCCGCGTCGAGCCGTCGCCTAGCCCGGCGGTCGCGGCCGCAGCCAGGCCACCCAGAGCTCGCGCCGGAACGGCCCGAGCCCGCGGCAGCGCACGAGGTCGAGCCCGGCCGCTTCCGCCTCCCGCCGGAGCCGTGTGCGCGTCATCGTGTGGCGGTCGCTCCGCCGTCCCCAGAGGACCCGTTTCGCGAGGCGCTTGAGCGCGTGCGCGCTGACCGGGTGGTGGAACGACAGGAGGAGGTCGCTCCCCGTCAGCTCGGCCAGGGTCGAGAGGACCCGCGCTCGCGTCTTCACGTCCGGGAGGTGGTGGAGGAGGCGGAAGCACACCACGAGGTCCGAACGGAGGCGCGGGTCCGGCGTCGGGACCTCGAGGTCGAGGTGGACCGCGCCCGCGAAGCCCGGCCGGCCGCCGAGGCGGAGCATCGTCTCGGCGCGCATCGCGGCGGAGAGGTCGGCGCCGCGCGTCGGGATGCCCATCTGGATCAGGCGCTCCGCGATGCGGCCGGTGCCGCACGGCACGTCGAGCGCCGACCGCGGCCGGCCGGGGAGCTCCCGGATCACCCGTTCGAGGAGCCGCCACTCCTCCGCGTCGCGCTCCGGGCTCCGGTCCCGGTAGCGCCGGGCGCGGCCGGGCTCGTCGTACTTCGTGCGGGCGGCGTACCCCACGCGCCCATCATGACAGCCGCCGCGGCGGTACGGTCTGTGGGGAACGGGGCGGTCGGGAGGCCGGAGTGCCCGGTCCGGCGAGGGAGCAGCGGATGCCGGCGATCTCGGTGGTGGTCCCGTGCTACCAGGAGGCCGACGCACTCGGTCCCTGGGGGGACCTCCTCCCGCGCCTCGCCGCGGACGAGCTGGTGTTCGTGGACGACGGGTCCACGGACGCGACGCCGCGGGCCCTCGCGGCCCTCGCCGCGGCGGACCCGCGCGTGCGGATCGCGACGCACGGCGCGAACCGCGGCGTGGGCGCCGCGACGCGGACCGGGCTCGCGCTCGCGACGGGCGACGTCGTCGTCGTGTACGACGCGGACCGCACCTACCCGCCCGAGACCATCGACCTCCTCGTGGCGTCGGTCCGGGCGGGCGCGGACCTCGCGACGGCGAGCCCGTGGACGCCCGGGGCCGAGGCCGGGGACGTCACGCCCTTCCGGGCGGCGCTCTCGCGCGCGGCGGCGGCCGCGTACCGTGCGGTCCTCGGCCCCCGGTCCCACGGCACGAGGACGTTCACGTGCGCGACCCGGGCCTATCGGCGCGCCTGGGCGCGACGTCTGCTCCCCCGGGAGGACGGCTTCCCCGCCGCGGCCGAGATGCTCGGACGCGCGCTCCTCCTCGGCGCCCGCGTCGTCGAGGTCCCGGCGCGGCTCGGTCGGCGGACCGAGGGGGAGAGCAAGATGCGTGTCCTTCGCGCGCTCTCGGGGCACCTCCGGGTCCTCACGGCCTTCGCGCGGGCCCGCGCGGGGTCGCGACGGCGCGGGACGGGCGGGCCGACCGAGTGACCTCCGGATGACCACGCCGCTCGACCCTCGCGGGGTGACGTCCGTTCTCGCTCCCCGCGCCGCGCCGGCGCCCTCCCCCGCGAGGGACGCGCTCGCGGCGAGGAACCGGCGGCTCAACGAGACGCACGCGATGGCGGCGATGCGCGCGCGCGGCGGTTGGATCGTCCGCGCGATCGAGGCCCGACGCCGCGCGCTGGTCGTCGGTCGCGTGCTCCGGGGACGGCACGCGCGGGTGCTCGACCTGGGCGCGGAGGACGGCTGGGTCGCGGAGGGGTATGCCGGCCATGCGGAGCGCGTCGTCCTCGCCGACGTGGACCCGCGCGTGCTCCAGACGGCGCGGCTCGGACCGCCCCGCGTCGCGCGGGTCGTCGCCGACGCGGCGGACGCGGAGGGCCTCCTCGAGGCCGTGGGTGCGGAGCGCTTCGACGTGGTGGTCCTGTCGGCGCTCCTCGAGCACCTGCCGCGGCCGTCCGAGGCCCTCGAGGCCGCGGCGCGCGTGCTCGCACCCGGCGGGCGCGTGGTCGTCTACCTCCCGGCCGACGGGCCCATCCTCTTCCTGAAGCGCGTGCTCGCGGTGTCCCGGCTCGGCAGCCTCGTGCGCGGGCTCTCGCTCGCGCCCGCGCCGGGGCACCTGCACCGCTTCACGCGCCGGCGCGTGCGGCGGCTCCTCACGTCGAACGGCCGCGTCTCGGGGATCGCGTTCGATCCCGTCGCGCTCGGCTGGGCCGCGGTGCTCGTGCCGCGACGGTGCGGTGCGGGAGGGCGTGGGCCCGGTCCCCGCGCCCCCCGGCGCGAGCGGAGCGCGTGAGTGTGCGGCTTCGTCGCCGCCTTCGGGAGGCGGGGCGCGCCGGCGCCCGCGCGAACCCTTCTCGAGGCGATGCTCTCGGACGTCCGCCACCGCGGTCCCGACGCGGAGGGCCGCTACGAGACTGCGCGCGGCGCGGTGTACGCGGCGCGGCTCTCCGTGCAGGGCGACGGGCGCGCGGACCCGCCCCTTCGCAGTCGGGACGGACGCATCGTGCTCGCGTGGAACGGCGAGGTGCTCGGGTCGCCGCGCGCGCGGCTCGAGCGGCTCGTGCGCGCGGCCGGCGGGACGCCGCCGGACGGAGGCGCGGGCGACGGACCGCTCCTCGCCGAGGCCCTCGCGGCCCTCGCGCGCCACGGCTCGCTCGACGGGCCCGCGGCGATGGCGCTGCTCGAAGGGGCGATGGGTGCGTTCGTCGCGTGGGACCTGGAACGGGACGAGGCGTGGCTCGTCCGGGACCGGCTCGGGGTGAAGCCGCTCCACGTGGCGGAGACGGAGGAGACGGTGTTCGTCGCCTCCGAGATCCGACCGCTGCTCCGCGCCGTGCCCGGCGCGCGGCGCGTGGACGCCGACGGCCTGGCGACGCTCCTTCGCGAGCAGCGACCGGGCGTGGCGACGCCGTTTCGCGGGATCGAGACGGTTCGGCCGGGCGGCGCGTGGCGCGTGGACCGTGGCGGGCGCGTCACGCGCTGGGCGGGCGGCACGGGCGTCCGCGACCTCGTCGACCGGAGCGCGCCGCTCGCGACCGCGACCCGGGCGCTCGGAGAGGCCGTCGCCGACGCGGCGCGCGAGGCGGCGGAGGCGGCTCGCGCGGACGCCGTGCCCGCGCTCTTCCTCTCGGGTGGGCTCGACTCTGCCGCGGTCGCGTGCCTCGCGGGGCGCGGCGGCACCGCGTTCACGGGGCGCTTCGCGCCGGCCGGCGGGGACTTCGACGAGAGCGGGCTCGCGCGTCTCTCCGCCGACGCCGGCGGCTGGGCGCACGAGGTCGTGGACCTCGAGGACCGAGACCTCGTCGAGGACCTCGTTCCCGTGGTGGGGGCGCTCGAGCTGCCGCTCGCGGGCCCGGGGGCGCTCGCGCTCTGGCGCCTCGCGCGGCGCGCCCGGGCGGTCACGAAGGTGGTGCTCACCGGCACCGGCGGCGACGAGCTCCTCGGCGGCTACGCGCGGACCGCGCTCGCGCTCGGCCGCCACGGCGTCTGGACCGAGGGCTACGACGCGCTCGCGGGGCGGATCGAGCGCGCGGGCCTCGACGCGGGCGCCCGCCGCCGCGCGGCGCACGGCCGCGAAGAGGACCTCTTCCCGCTCCTCGCGCCGGAGCTCCGCGCGTCGCTGCCGGAGGCGGACCCGCCCGCGCCGTCCTCCGGCGCCGGCGCGGACGACGCGCTCGAGCGGCTCGTCGAGGACGAGGTCGAGAGGACGCTCCCCACGCTGCTCCACGTCGAGGACCGGGTGCTGATGGCGAACGGGCTCGAGGGCCGGCCGGTGCTCTGCCTCGGCGACGTGCCGCGCGCGGCCGCGCGGGTCCCGCCCGAGGGCCTCGTCGGCCCCGACGGCGAGGGGAAGCGCGCGCTCCGGCTCGCGCTCGCCGGTCGCGTGCCCGAGGCGGTGCGGGCGTCGCGGAGGAAGCGGGGCTTCCCCACCCCGTTTCCCCGCGCGGCGGCCGGGCCGGGCCGTGGCCTCGTCCGCGCGGTGCTCGAGGACCGCGCGTTCCGCGAGCGGGGCTGGTGGGACGTGGCGGCGGTCCGACGGCGGCTCGACGCGCCGGTACCGTTCTACGACCGCTCCCTCTACGCCCTCCTGCTGTTCGAGCTCTGGGCCCGCACGTTTCTCGACGCCGGGCCCGAGCGGCACGGCGGCCCCGCCCTCCGGGCGTCCGGCGCGGCGTCCCCCCTCCCCCTCGAGAGAAGCGAGCCGACCGCATGACCTCCCGCGAACGGACCTCGCCCGAGCCGACCGCCGTCGCGGCGACGCCGCCGGGGCGACCGGCCCGGGCGGAGCGCGCCTCCGGGCCCGAGGCGCCGCGCGCGCGCCGACGCCGCCTCGCGCTCGTGGTGCTCGTCGCGATCGTCGCGCACCTCGGGATCGGCGCGGGCGGCGTGTGGTCGTTCGAGCCGCTCAACTACGACGACCCGCAGGTGCTCGCCCTCGCCCGGACGACGCCGGTCAGCGAGCTGCTGACCGGGCCGGTCTGGTACGCGTACAAGCCCGTCTACTTCCTCTCGCTGAAGGTGGACGCGCTCTTCGGCGACGCGGCGGTCGCGGTCGGCCACGTCCAGAACCTCCTTCTCCACGCGCTCGCCGCGCTCCTCCTCGTGCTCGTGCTGGAGGGCTGGCTCCGATCCCGGTGGCTCGCCACGGCGGCGGGCCTCCTCTTCGCCGCGCACCCCGTCCACGTGGAGAGCGTCGCGTGGATCGCGAGCCGGAAGGACGTCCTCTCGCTCGTCCTCGTCCTCGCCGCGCACCTCGCGTACGTCCGCACGCGCCGGCGGGGAGGCGTGGCCCTGCTCGCCGCGGTCCTGTTCGCCCTCGCCGGGCTCGCGAAGGGCACCGTGTGGGTCTGGGCCGGCGTTCTGCTCCTCGACGAGGCGCTCCACCGCGCCCGGGAGCGTGCGGCGGGACGACCCGCGGCGTGGCGCGCCGCGATCGTGCGGTGGCTCCCGATCGGCGTGGTCGCGGTGCTCGGCGTCGGTCTCGACCTCCACATGGCGGTCACGTACGGCCCGGGCGCGGTCGAGCACGGGGTCTCCCTCGGCGCGCTCGCCGCCGCGGCGATGGGCGTCCACCTCCACTACCTCGAGAACGTGCTCGTGCCGGTGCGCCTCGCGCTCGACTACGGGGTCTCGCCCGCCGGGACGTGGCTCTCGCCGGGTCCGTGGCTCGGCCTCCTCGCCCTGGCGGGCGCCGTCGTGGGCCTCGTCCTCTCGCTCCGCCGCGGCTTCGTGCCCGGCGCCGTCGCCGCGGGCGTCTGGATCCTCGGCTGGCTCCCGGTGAACGCGATCTGGCCGCGGACGGCGATCCTGATGGCCGACCGCTACCTCTACGTGCCGGCGATCGGCGTGTACGTGCTCGCCGCCGTGCTCCTCCTCCGTCTCCGGTCCCGCGCGGTCGTGCTCGGCGCGCTGGTCGTCGTCCTCGGCGTGCTGGCGAGCGTCCGCACCGCGACCTTCCGGGACGCGGCGACCGTGTGGCGGGACGCGACGTCGAAGGAGCCCCAGAGCGCGCTCGCGTGGTTCCAGTCGGGACACGCCGAGGCGTCGCTCGGCCGGTGGGCCGCCGCGACGACCGACGCAGAGAACGCGATCGCGCTCGCGCCCCGACCCGAGATCCTCGTCAAGTCGAGACTCCTCGAGCTCGACGCGATGCTCGGCGGCGTGGGCGCGTCGGGGACCGCGCCCGACGCGACCACGCGCGCCACGCTCGAACGCCACGCGCGCGACACGATCGAGCTCGCGCGCTCGTTGCGCGAGCTGCCGATCGTGCGCCAGGACGCGCGCGAGGTGGTGTCGGAGGCGTACGTGCGTCTCGGCCAGGTGCTCGAGCTCCAGCACGACCCCGCGGGGGCGCTCGACGCGTACGCGCAGGCCGTCCGTTCGTGGGGCGAGTCCGCGGTGGCGCGCCACGACCTCGCCACCCTGCTCCTCGAGACGCACGCCGAGGACGCGCTCCCGCTCGCCGAGGGACACCTGCGCGTCGCCGTCCGTTGCGACCCCGACTTCCTCGACGCGCGCCTCCAGCTCGCGCACGTGCTCGCGCTCGAGGGGCGCGTGCCGGACGCGCTGAACGAGCTCCGTCGCGCCGAGGCGCGCACGGGTCCGAGCCCGGACCTGCTCTTCGCGGAGGCGCAGGTGTACCTCGCAGGCCCCAAGAACGCCGAGAAGGCCCAGGAGATCCTGAAACGCCTCACCGAGTGGTGGCCGAACCACCCGAAGGGCCGGCGGCTCCTCTCCGACATCCACATGGCCTACGCGAACGGGGCGTACGAGCGGGGCAAGGCGAGGCGCGACACGGCCCTGCTCCGCGAGGCGCTCGCCCGCTACGACCAGGCCCTCGCCGTCACGCCCCACCGTTGGGAGGCGGAGGTCGGGGCCGGCGACGTGCTGCTCGAGCTCGCGCGGTTCGACGAGGCCCGCGCGCGGTACACCCGCGCCGCCGACGAGTCCGACGGCCCGCCCTGGGTCCGGCGCCTCGTGGCCGACGCCGCGCTGCTCGAGGCCGCGTGGCGCGAGCGCGGCGCGAAGAGCGACGACGACCACCGCGAAGCCGCGCGCCTCGCGCGCCTCGCGATCCACGAGGCCACCGGGCGGCTCGACCTCGGCCTGCTTCCGCTGGCCGAGGAGCTCGACTGGTTCCGCGCCGCGATCGACGAGGGCACCGCCCGGCGCGCGCCCGAGGTGGACGCGCTGTGCCGCGCCGCGGCGCTCGCGGTCGTGGGCGACGAGTCGGGCGCCGTCGAGCTCGACGGCGCCGTGCTGGAGCGTCTCGCCACCGGGACGCCGGCGCCGGCGGTGTTCGACGCCGCCATCCTGCTCCGCGCCCTGCTCCGGGACCGCGCGGGACGGCAGGACGACGCGGGACGCGACTACCGCCTGCTCATGGACCGTCGCCCCGACGACCCGCTGGTGCGCCTCCGCCTCCTCGCCGCCGACCTGCGGGCCGCGAAGGCGCGCCTCTCGATCGCGGAGGGCCAGGTGGACGACCCGAAGGGTCTCCGCCTGGCCCAGCGGGCCGCGGAGACCGCGGCCCGGGCGCTCTCCCAGCACGCGGACGACCATCCCGACCTCGTCGCGGCCGGCCTCCTCGCCGCCGAGACCGAGATGCAGCAGCAGCGGTGGGTCGAGGCGCTCCGGCGCCTGAACGACCTGCGGGAGCGGCACCCGCGCGAGCCCGCCGTCCTCCGCGGCCAGGCCGCCGTGTACGTGGCGGAGTACTTCTCGACGCGCGCCCGCGAGGCGCTCGACGAGGCCGTGCGAACGCTCACGAAGGCGCTGCTCCTCGACCCGCGCGACCCGCGCACGTGGCTCGACGCCTCGGGCGTGGCGCGCGTCGCGGGGGACCTCGCGTCGGCGATCCGTCACGCCGAGCGCGCGCGGGCGTACGAGTGGGTCCCGGACGGCACGGCGGCGCGGACCCTCTCCGACCTCCAGGTCGCGATCGGGCGGCAGGCGCTCGAGCGCGGCGACACGAAGACGGCGCTCGCCCAGGCCGACCGCGCGGAGGCCGCGGCCTCGGGCCGCGCCGAGCCGTGGATGCTCCGCGGCGACGTGTACCAGCGCCTGAACCGGGTGGACGACGCGTTCACGGCGTGGCGCACGGCGCGGGAGCTCGAGCCGGCGTCGGTCGAGGTGGGCGAGGGGCTCGCGAAGATCCACCGGGACCGCGCGCTCCGCTTCCGGCTGCTCGCGATGGCCGAGCGCGAGCCTCCGCCGCCGCCGACGACGGGACCCGACGGGACGCCGCTGTCCGCCGACGAGCTCGGCGCGGCGACGAAGGCGTGGGAGGCGAAGCGGCGGTTGGCGAAGGCGCGCAAGGACGCGTACTTGAAGGAGGAGAAGGCCGACCTCGAGGCGGCCCTCCGCCTCGCGCCGCACGTGAAGGAGTCGGACGACGTCCGGAGCCGCCTCGCGAACCTGGAGGACCAGGACCCCGACGCGCGGAGGAAGGCGTGGTTCGACGCGGAGGCCGCGGTGGACAAGGGCGAGGAAGAGCGGCAGGTCCACCAGCCCGCGCTCGCGCTCGCCGACTTCGAACGGGCGATCGACCTCTGGCCCGACCACGCGCGCGCCCACTACCTCCTCGTCGCGACGGCCTACGACCTGCTCCGCGTCGGCGCGGGGACGGGCGACGAGGCGGAGCGCGACGAGTCGCACTGGATCAACGCCGCCTTCGCGTCGCTCCAGGCCCTCGACCAGCTCGACCGCACGGACCGCCTCTACGACCGGCACCGCTACCGGGGCCTCCTGAACGAGCTCCTGCTCGGTCGCTCGAAGAGCGAGGCCATGCGCGTGGCGGCGGAGCGGGCGTACCGCCGCTACCTGGACGCGGCCCGGGGCGCCGGCGTCGGCGAGGACGACGCGAACCTCCGCTTCGTCGAGGAGCGCCTCCGTGGTCTCGGGGGGCCGTGATGGCGACGGCGGGCGCGGGCCGCGGACCCGGGCCGGAGCGCGCCTGGCTCCCCGAGATCCCGCCGCCGGGGGCGGAGGCCGTCCTCGCACCCGCGGAGTCGGCCCATCTCGTCCGCTCGCGGCGTCTCCGGGAGGGCGCGCCGGTGGCTCTCTTCGACGGCCGCGGTGGGAGCGCGCTCGGACGTCTCGTCCGCGCGGACCCCGCGGAGGCGCGCGTCCTCGTGGAGGGACCGCAGCCCGATCGGGAGCCCGCGCGCGCGTTCGACCTCGCCGTCTCCCCCCCGGACGGCACGCGCGCCGACGACGTGGTCCTCGCGCTGGCGGAGCTCGGTGCCCGGCGCCTGGTCTGGCTGCTCGCCGAGCGGACGCCCGCCGGGCGCGGCGAGGGCGTCCGCCGGCGCGGTCCGCGCTTCGACCGGCTCGTGCGCGAGGCCGCGAAGGTGAACGGCCGGAGCCGGTTCCTCGAAGTGCTGGAGCCCCGCCGCTTCCCGGACCTCGTTAGCGCGCGGGCGTCCGACGCGGTCGTCCTCGACCCCGACGCGGCGCTCCCGCCGCTCCCGGCGCTCCTCCCGCCCGCGGGTCCGCTCCCGATCGTGCTGGTCGGGCCCGAGGGCGGGTTCAGCGACGCCGAGGTGGAGGGCGCGCGGGCCGCGGGCGCCCGGCGGGCGCGCCTCGGAGCGACCGCGCTCCGGACGGACACCGCGGCGATCGCCGCCGCGGCGGTGCTCGCCGTCGCGGCGTCGTGAGCATGACGATCCGGTGACGGCGAGGCCCGTTTCGTGCCCGCCGGAGCACGCTCCGCCTCGGAGCGCGGTTTGCATGCGAGAGGCCATGCCGGCGCCTCCGATCCGACTCTTCGTGAAGAGCCCCGGCCACCCCGAGCGCGTGTACGACCTCCAGGAGGGGGGCGTGGTCATCGGGCGCGACCCGGCCGCGGAGGTGCCGCTCCAGGACCGCACCCTCTCCCGTCGCCACTGCCGCGTGTACTTCGGCCCGGACGGGTGGCGCATCACCGACCTCGGGTCGCGGAACGGCACGTTCGTGAACGGCGCGCTCGTGCTCGACGAGCGCATCGAGGACGGCGACCAGGTCGAGCTCGGCGAGACGCACATCGCCGTGTGCCACGTGCCCGAGAACGAGCCGGGCTCGCAGACGATCGTGCCCACGCCGCGCTCGCGGCCGCGCCGCGGCACGAGCGAGCGCCGGCGCGAGATCCGCGCGCTGACGCACCTGATGGAGCTGAACGAGAAGATCAGCGGCCTGCGCGACGAGGATCGACTGCTCGGCGGCATCCTCGACGCCGCGATCGAGCTCACCGGGGCGAGCCGCGGATTCCTCCTCCTGAAGCAGGAGGACCACTACACGGTGCGCCGCGCGCGGCTGCCCGAGCGCCGCGACCTCGCCACCTCCGACGTGTCGTACTCGGTGAGCGTCGCGCGACGCGTGATCGAGCAGAGCGAGAGCGTCCTGGCCGAGAACGCCCAGATGGACGAGCGGTTCGAGGGCGCGGCGAGCGTCGCGAACCTCCAGCTCCGTTCTCTCGTGTGCGTGCCGATGCGGGGCGAGGAGGGCGTGTTCGGCGCGATCTACCTCGACAACTCGATCGAGAGCGGCACGTTCGACGGCTTCGACGTGCGCATCCTCGAGGGCTTCGCCTCGCTCGCGGCGATCGCGATCCGCAACGCCCGCCAGCGCCGGGAGATGGCGCTCCGGCGGCGCGAGGCGGTCCGGCAGTCGCGCCGGATCGAGCGCCTGAACGAGAGGCTGCGCCGCGCGCTCCGGGTCCGAACGAACGCCCTGCGCCGCGCGCGCGAGGAGCTGGCGAAGCAGGCCGACGAGCTGGGCCTGAGGTACGACTACGCGCGGATCGTGGGCCGGAGCGCGGGCATGCAGCGCGTGCTCCGGCTCGTGGACCGCGTGACGGACCTGAAGATCCCGGTGCTCGTGATGGGCGAGTCCGGGACCGGCAAGGAGCTGATCGCGCGGGCGATCCACTTCAACGGCCCGCGACGCCGGGCGCGGTTCATCACGGAGAACTGCGGCGCCATCCCGACGAACCTGATGGAGAGCGAGTTCTTCGGCTACGAGCGCGGCGCGTTCACGGGCGCCACCCGCGACCACGCCGGCCTCTTCGAGCAGGCCCACGAGGGCACGCTCTTCCTCGACGAGGTGGGGGAGCTCACGACGGAGCTCCAGAAGAAGTTCCTCCGCGTTCTGGAGGAGGGGGAGGTCCGCCGCCTCGGGGGCAAGCGCCCGATCCCGGTGGACGTCCGCCTCGTGACCGCCACGAACCGGGACCTCTCGGACCTGCTCCGCTCGGGCGCCTTCCGGGAGGACCTCTACTACCGGATCGCCGGCGTCGTGATCGAGCTCCCCCCGCTCCGCGACCGGAAGGAGGACGTGCCGCCCCTGGTCGCCCACTTCCTCAAGGAGGTCGGCGGCGACGACAAGGACCTCCGGGTGGACCCGGCGGCGATGGAGCTCCTCCAGGCCTACGGGTGGCCCGGCAACGTGCGTGAGCTGCGGAACGAGATCCAGCGGCTGGTCGCGCTCGGGGTGGGCGGGGAGATCCGTCCCGAGCACGTGAGCGGGCGCATCATGAGCTGGCACGCGCCCGACCCGGACCGAGCGCCGACGAACGGCCTGAAGGGGCTCGTGGAGGACCTCGAGCGCCGCGTCCTCCGTGGCGCCCTCCTCCGCCACGACTGGAACAAGAGCCGGGCCGCGGCCGAGCTCGGCCTCTCGCGTCTGGGGCTCCGCAAGAAGCTGGAGCGCTACGGCCTGGACGCGGAGCAACCGCGTTAGCACCGCGGTCGCGGGACGGGGCCCGGCGCGGGGCTCCGCAGGTCGCCAACTGGCAACCTCGTTACCGCATCCTGCGAAGCCCCATCACCTCGTCCCGGCGGCGTCGCCGGGCGGCCCGCCGCGACTTCGCGGGGCCGCCGGGCGACGTCCCGGATCGAGAACCCCGTCGGCGCGCCGTCGCGACACGGGCGGCCCGCGCTGGAATACGCGTTGCAGGGTGCGAGACGCCCCCGTTAGGGTGTCGCGTCCTCGATGGCTCGGCGTATGACCCGCGGGTGAAGCGCGACGGAGGGCGATCGTCACATGGCACGACTCGTGGTCACCACCCCGCACGGCGAGGAGGTCGTGGAGCTCGAACCCGGCCAGGTCGTAACGGTCGGGCGGGATCCGACGAACCGCGTCCCCCTGCCGGACGACAACCAGGCGTCGCGGCGGCACTGCCGCATCGGACCTCGCGACAGCGGGGGCGGGGGCTGGGAGGTCGTGGACCTCGGCTCCACGAACAAGACCCGGGTCGCCGGCGCCCCGATCACGCGCCGGGCGCTCGGGGACGGCGACGTGGTCGAGGTCGGCCACGCCCGCCTCAAGTTCGAGGACCCCGACGAGGCCGGGCGCGCGGCCCAGGCGGAGAAGGAGGGGGTCTGCTACCTCGAGTGGGCCAACAAGGACCGGCGCGGCGAGAAGGTCATGCTCTCCGAGCGGCGCGTCACGATCGGCCGCCGCGAGACCAACGTGCTGGTGATCGACGACCGGATGGCCTCCGGCCACCACTGCGAGATCGACCGGGACATGAACGGCTACACGGTCAAGGACCTCGGCTCGACGAACGGGACGCTGGTGAACGGCGAGCTCGTGAGCGAGGCCCTCCTGACCCACGGCACCCGTCTCCGGGTGGGCAACAGCCGGTTCGTGTTCAAGGACCCCTCGATGAAGGACGTCGAGGTGGAGCTGGCGCAGTTCGAGGAGGACGAGGGGTGGGGGATGATGGGCGAGATCGACCTCGCCCGCGCCCCGGGCTCCCGCGCGGGACCCCTGCTCGTCCTGGTCCTGTTCCTCGCCGCCGGGGCCGGGGGCTATCTCCTGAGCCAGCGCGAGGGCGGCGGCACCTCCGAGCAGGTCGCGGGGGCGGGCGGCCTCCTCGACAACGGCGACTTCGAGGGCGGCGGTCTCGCGTGGTCCACCGACGACCCCGAGCGCGTGGACGTCGCGGCCCGCGCGGGCGCGGGCGACCACAAGAGCACGGGGCTCGTCGTCTCCGTGAGCGACCAGGTCCAGGGGCCGTCGCTCGTCGCGTACGACACCCCGATCGACGCGACGCCGGAGCTCCCCCTCTCGATCGAGGCGAAGGCCCGGAAGAGCGGCGACGCCGACGCGCGCCTGGTCGTGGTCTGGGACTCGAACCCGTCGTCCGACGAGCGGACCGGCCTCGTGACCCCCCTCACGCGGACCGACACGATCCTCGCCCCGGGCACCTCCTGGACGCCCGTCCACGCGACGCTCGCGCCGCCCGCGTGGGCGCGGATCGCGCGGATCGGCGTGCTCCTCGCGCCCGGCGCCCGCATCAGCGTGGACGACGTCCGCGTCGAGCGCGCCGCGGGCCACGAGGCGGTCGCGCTGGACGTCCCGGTGTTCAAGAAGGCGTTCGTGGACACGGCCGGCCGGATGGACCTGCAGGCCGGCCGCCGGGTCCTCCTGACCGGCGTGGCGCCGATCGCGAAGACCGCCGACGGCACGATCCTCGACCGCTTCGTCCCGAGCGGCGCGGTGGCGTTGGACGGCGGCACCATCCGCGTCGAGGGCACGCTCGGAACCGCCAGCGAGAAGGACGGCGCGCCGGCGAAGCTCACCTGGACGCGTGCGAAGGAGGGCCTGGTCGCCCACGTCGAGGTGGAGGGCGCCTCGGCCGTCGGGCTCGACGCGATGATGCCCGAGGCGTACACGGGCGGCGCGGTGAGCGCGCTCGGCGACTTCGTCCCCCAGCGCTTCCCGGCGGAGGCCGGCCAGCACCTCGAAAAGGTGCAGCGGTCGCTGATCGGGGAGGCGGACGAGGGCCCGGGGAAGCCCTCGACCCTGGTCCAGATCGCCACGACCGACGACCAGTCGTCGGCCACGCTCGAGCTCCTCGCGCCGGACGGCCAAGACGCCCTCCTCGTCGTCCGCACGTGGCTCCCGGGCGCCTCCGGCGACCTGTCGCTCACCACCGACTTCTCCTCGCAGCGCGACGTCGCGAGGAAGGAGCTCGAGGCGGCGAAGCTCCTGCGGGACCGGCGCCCGGCCGAGGCCCTCGACCAGCTCCGCCGGATCGCCCAGGCCAACCCGTTCAACCCCGAGGTCCGCGACCAGGCCATCCAGATCGCGGGCGAGCTCGAGGGCAAGGTGCGCGACGAGCTGACCGAGGGCGAGGCCTCCCTCGCGCGGTTCCGCGTGTACGGCTCCGCCGACTCCCTGGCCGACGTGAAGGCGCGCGCGAAGCGCTTCACCGAGCGCTTCCTCGGGGGACCGGACCCCGCCGACCGGCCGCTCGTCAAGCGCGTCCAGGAGTTCACCGACCAGGTCGGGCAGGCGGAGACCGCGTGGGAGCTCGACCGGGCGACGCCCGTGCTCGACCGGCTCGAGCGCCTCGTGGACCTGCTCGGCGAGGAGGTGGCGTACCGTCCCGTCGCGGCGGTCTACGCGCGGGCCCTCCTCGCGCGGTACCAGGACCTCGCGGCGTCCTCGCCGGACCTCGCGAAGCGCCTGGCCGACGTGAAGCAGAAGCTGGACAAGCTCGAGGCGACGCCCGAGGTCCAGGCCGCGCTTCCCCCCAAACCGTGAACGTCCGCCCGAGCCAGGAAACGAACCCCCTACCCACCCGGCGCCCGGCTCCGAGCCGCGGCGCCCCGAGATGAGAGAGAGCGCCCATGGCGAGAGTCGGCCTCGGCGTCACGATCGGCAGCCATTCGCTCCGCGCGGTGAAGATGCGCGCGAAGGGCCAGGGCTACGTCGTCCAGCGCGCCTTCGTGGACCGCCTGAACGACGAGACGCGTCCCGTCGCGGGCCGTGCGCTCGCCGCCCGCGGCTTCAAGGGCGCCGGCGCGTCGGTCGGCCTCACGGGCCGCGACGTGATCATCCGGTACAGCCAGGTACCGCCGGTCCCCGAGTGGCGCCTGCGCACCCTGATGAAGTACGAGGTGGACGAGGTCGGGAGCCAGTCGGGCGGACACGTCTCCGCCGACTACCGCAAGCTCGACCTCCCGGACCCCGAGGGGACGCGCGGCGAGGAGACGATCCTGGTCGCCCTCGCGCGGAACACGTACCTCGACCGCCAGATCCAGGCGCTCCAGGCGGGCGGCGTCCCCACCGCCGGCGCGTGCCCGAACAGCATCGCGCTCTTCAACGCGTTCGCGGTGAACGCCACCTACCGCGAGGACGAGACGACCCTCCTCGTCAACGTGGGCGCGGAGGACCTGGACCTCGCGCTGCAGCGCGGCGGCCAGCTCCTGTTCGCCCGGAACGCGACGCCCGGCGGGAAGGTGTTCACGGAGGCCATCCAGCAGGCGTTCGCGACTTCCTTCGGGAAGGCCGAGCAGATGAAGATCGCGAAGGCCGACGTGACGCCGCGCGGCCAGGCGCGGTACCCCGACGCCACCGCCGAGAAGGTCGCGAACGCGATCCTCGGGGTGGCGGGGCAGCTCGCCTCGCTGATCCAGTCCACGCTGATGATCGCGCGGGCGCAGACGAAGCTCCCCGACCTGCGCGTGGACCGGGTGCTCCTCGCCGGCGGCGGCGCGTCGCTGAAGGGGCTGGACCTCTACCTGAAGCAGGCGATGGGCGTGCCCGTGGAGCGCATGAACCCGTTCGCGATCAGCGACCTGTCGGGGCTGTCCGACGAGGAACGCACGATGCTCGAGCGGGCGCCGCACGAGTTCGCGGTCCCGGTGGGCCTCGCGCAGGCGTACATGGCCGACGAGGCGTTCCCGATCGCCGTGCTCCCGAAGTCGCTCCGCACTCGTCGGGACTTCGTCGAGAAGGGCATCTGGGCCGCGGGCGCGGCCGTGGTGGCCGCCGGCATCCTCGGCGTCCTCTACGTGGGTCGCTCCTCCGCGGCGGAGACCGCGCACGCCACGCTGACCCACCTGGAGCGGGCGAAGAACGAGGCCAAGGACAAGGACGGACGCTTCCGCCACGCGCTCGAGACCATGCAGGACCTCGAGGTCAAGCACGCCGCGCTGGCCGACCTCGCCGCGCCGGGCGCCCTCCTCGGGAAGACGCTGGCGGTGCTCCAGAAGAACCTCGAGTCCACGAAGGACGTGTACCTGCAGGAGGTCCAGCTCAAGGTGGGGGAGAGCTCCCAGGACATCACGTACTACCGGCCCAAGGGGAGCCAGAACGGTTCGGGGTACCAGAGCGTGGGCCGGAAGACGAAGTACCCCGCCCTCGAGCCGAGCATCCTCGTCACCGGCCGTGTCGCCGCGAGCCAGCGCGCGGAGGCGGTGTTCCAGGACTTCGTGCAGCGTTGCCAGTCGAACGGGCAGGGGCTCCTGGTCGAGACCGAGAAGATCTTCCGCAAGGGAGGCCGCGACCAGGACGGCTCGTTCGAGCTCCTGTTCCGGCCCGGGGTCGAGATCCACCTCGTGTCCGCCGACCCCCGCGGAGGCGACGCGGGCTCGATCGTGCTCGCGGACCTCGCCCTGGACGACGCGGAGTCGCCGACGGCCGTCTTCGGCCGGCGGTCGGACGGCGTCCGCACGAAGATCCTCCTCGACAGGATCGAGCGCCGGCAGCGGCGGGACCTCGAGAAGCAGCTGAAGGAGCGTGCGGCGGGCGCGAACCCCGCGGGCGGCGCGACCGGTGGAACGTCCGGGAACGCCGCGGGAGGCTCCCGGTGACCCCCGCCTCGCGCGCACGTTCCGTGAACCCCTCGGGCGGTCCGAGGACCCCCGCCGGCTCCGGGCCGACGGCGGGGCCTCTCGACCTCGGGAGCTGAGCCGTGGACGAGCTCTGGCAGAGATATCGGTCGTTCTGGATCCCCATCCTGGTGGGCCTCGGGGCCTTCCTGGTCGGGCTGATCGTGGTCCACGTGATGACGGAGGACCCCGACGTGCTCGCGAAGGCCGTCGTCGGCAACAAGCGGATCGTGGAGGACCTCGTGGAGCCGTCGCGCGACGAAGAGCGCAACGTCCCGCAGAACGTGGAGGACCTCCGCAAGCGCGTGACGGACTGGGCGAGCCGTCTCGACCAGGCGGGCGGCCAGGACGAGCTCGATTCGGCCGTGACGACCTGCCTCACCGCGGCGATCCTGAGGGGCCAGTCTCCGGACGCCATCCGCCAGGCGGTCGCGAAGCCCGACGGGGAGGGTGCGCCGGCCGTGCTGGCCGCGTTCGAGGGCGACGCCGTGGCGGCCGCGCAGGCGGTCCACCGGTACGAGCAGGCGCGCGCCGATCTCCTCACCTCGCTCCGCACCGGCGACCCGAACGTGGGGTTCACCCTGCTGCTCGGCGCCGTGTGGTCGGAGATGAAGGTCCGCGCGAACCGCGCGGACGTGGAGATCAAGCCCGACTACCTCGGCTTCTCCAGCGTGAGCTCGGTGACCCGGCCGAATCTCCCGCAGCGGCTCCTCAACCTGGCGCTCGTCTCCGAGCTCGCGGACCTCGCGATCCGGTCCGGCGCGCGCTCCATCGAGGAGGTGCGCATCGACCCGCGTCCGGCCGTCGAGTCCACCGACACGTTCCTCCGGACGTGGCCCTTCACGATGTCGATCAAGGGCGACGCGGCCTCCGTCGCGCCGATCCTCGCGCGACTCACCGACCCCACGCGACCGGTCCCGCTCAGCGCCGTGGACATCAAGCAGCCTCCGAAAGGCTCGCCGCTCGACGGTGTCGTACAGCTCAGCGTGACCGCCGCCTCGACCCTCGTCCGGCCCGAGGTCTCCCTCGGCCTCCAGGCGGCGGAGGAATCCCATCCATGATCGTGCTCGCCGGTGCGTTCCTGACGTTCGTCGGCTTCCTCTTCGCGGGGCTCCTCGCGATCGCGGCGACCGTCGTCCTCGACAAGAGCCTCGGGAAGGAGAAGGCGCTCCTCCTCTTCTCGGGCGTCCTCTTCCTCTTCACGCTCTGGCAGTGCACGCCCGAGAAGGTGGGGAGCGGACACGCTTCCGCCTCGACCGACCGCGTCGTCGCGTCGCAGATCCTCGACCCGTCGGGTGACCCGCTGGCGCGTCCGTCGCTCGGGCTCGGGCCGGACGCGCGGAACCCCTTCCAGAAGCACTCCGACACGCACGGCCTGCCGCCGGTGACGCTGGACGACCCGCCGTGGCTGCCGCTCTCCTTCTCGCTGCCACCCACGATCCCGGGTCCGGCGCCCGGCGCGCGGTACCTGCTCCGCGGTCCGCTCCCCGAGCTCAAGGTGGACGACGGATCGTCGATCCCCGAGATCCAGGACCCGCACTTCCAGGACTACCAGCCCGTGGCCGCGGACGTGTACGACATCGCCGTCGACAGCAGCGGGCGCAAGGTCTACGTCTACATCAAGGGCATCAAGGACGGCGGCACGCTCTATCGCGAGGACGACGCGCACTTCCAGCCGCTCAAGTGGGAGCTGGCGCGGCACGCGCCCGGGTGGGAGGACCTCGAGGTGGAGTGGGCGCTCGTCGGCGGCGAGGAGACGGCGTCGAAGGCGCTGACTCCGACCGACGTGATCAAGAAGCGCCGCGAGAACGTGTCCACGTCGTCGGCGAAGCGCTTCGACGAGTGGGTGCTCCGCTCCACGGTGGACAACCTGTACGCCGAAGCCCTCAGGCGACACGGCCTCTCGGCCGACCTCTCGCAGTCCACCGATATCTCCGCGCTCCGGCAGGCCGCCGAGGAGATGGCGGCGACCGGGAAGACGGGCAAGGAAGACCGCGCCGGCTGGCGGCGGGCCGTGGACCTCCTCGAACGCGCGCTCACGGTGGCCCGCGAGCGCGGCGTCCCGGCGCTTCGCGCCGACATCCTGCTGGAGCTCGTGCACGCGTACTCGGCGCTCCAGGACGAGGAGGCGGTGCTCCACACCCTCTCCGAGTACGCGCGGGTGTCTCCCACCCGGCCCGAGCCGTGGCTCTGGCTCGGGCAGCTCTACCTCGATCGCCTGTCGCTGCCCGCCGAGGCCGTGCCCTACTTCCGCGCGGCGCTCGACCGCGGACGGAACGCGGACGCGAGCATCGGGCTCGGGGACGCGCTCGCGGCGCTCGGGCGGCACGACGAGGCGGTCGCCGCCTACCGGCAGGCCGCGCCCGACCCGCGGGCCCAGGTGCGTACCGCCGAGGCCCTGCTGCGGCTGGGCGACCTGGCCGGCGCGGGCTCCGCGTTCGAAGGTGCGGCCTCCGCGGGGACCTCGCCGCGTGCACTCCTCGTGAAGGGCGCGATCTCGTACGCGAAGGGCGACCTCCAGGCCGCCCGCGACGCGTTCCTCGGGGCCGCCACTTCGACCGGAGAGGAGGCGCTCACCTACCGCGCCCAGGCGCTCTACGACCTCGGCCTCGCCTGTTGGCGGATGGGGCAGGGCGGCGCGGCGCGGGCCGCGTTCACGGCGGCGGAGCGCGCGCTGAGCTTCGGCGCGGCGCCGCGGCGCTTCGCCGACGAGAGCGTGTCTCCGGCGTTCGGCTTCGCGCTGATCGCGCTGGCCACCGGCAACGCGGGGGAGCTGCTGGCCTCTCTGCAGCGCGCGAAGGAGGAGGCCCCCGGTGTCGCGTACCACGACTACCTGGCGGGCTGGGTGGCCCAG
Organism: uncultured Planctomycetota bacterium; assembly: GCA_963752285.1. GTDB lineage: Bacteria > Planctomycetota > PLA2 > PLA2 > JAEUHO01 > CAVVXN01. The sequence goes on along the minus strand of CAVVXN010000005.1, from coordinate 1,198,989 downwards.
CGCGACGGCAACACCGCCGTCGCGGTGCGTTCGTTCGGTCGGGCGCTGGGGGAGGCGCAGGTCTATCCCGAGCTCGACGGGTGGCTCGCGCGCAGCCGGCTCGACGTGGCGATCCAGGCCCTCGCGGCCGGGACCCCCCTCGAGGAGACCTCGAAGGACTTCGACGCGGCCGTGGCGTTCGCGGAGCGCGCCTCGAGCACCGAGGCGAAGCGCGACCCGAAGGCCTTCCGCTCGGAGCTGCGCGAGTGCTGGATCAAGCTCCACGACGCGCGGCAGCCGGCGCGCCACCGGTTCACCGCCGCGGGCGCGGTGGCGGACCACGTCCTCCAGAAGATCGACGCCGAGCAGCCGGGCGCCCTCGCCCTCCGGGCGTACTGCGACTATCAGATCGGCGAGTACGACGACTGCATCCGGCACTTCCAGCTCGTGAAGGACAAGGTGCCCGAGGGCGACGAGGGCGAGTGGCGCCCCTGGCGGGACTACGCGTCCGACACGCTGGAGGCCGTCAAGCACTGGCGGAGCCTCGAGGAGAAGGTCGTCACGTTCGACGGAACGAGCCTCCCCGCGGGGTGGGAGCAGGCCGAGTCCCATGGCGTCAGGGCGCGGGTCGAGGACGAGAAGGTCGAGATCGAGGGCGTCGCCAAGGACGACGGGACCTACGACGACCCCACGGTCGCCGTGTTCGGCGCCGACGACCTGATGACGGTCGGCACCATGGAGGACGTCCGGGTCCGCGTGCGGATCCCGCTCCGCGACGATCGCGGCGCGAGCATGAACCTGGTGACGTTCGGCGTGGAGATCGACCGGGCCGGCGGCGGCGGCGCGCGCACCGGCGGGCTCCCCCCCGGGATCGGGATCTTCTACGACCGGGGCAAGCTCGCCGTGCGCATCGCGGGCGGTCGCGACGACACGTACAAGAGCGGCGAGATGCTCAGGGTCTCGCCCGAGACGGCGTGGCCGAGCGACGGCTGGGTCGAGATCCGGATCACCCGGGAGGACGCGGACGCCGGCAAGCTGGCCGTGTACCTCGACACGAACCTCGACGACGGGCTCGAGGGGATGAAGATCGCCGAGGACACCATCGGCGTGTTCAAGGGCCGCGGTCGTGGCAAGGCGCGCCTCGCGATCCTCGGCTGGTCCACGCAGGCCCAGGCGTTCAAGATCGAGGTGGGCGAGATCCGCATCGTGAGACGAAAGTGACTCCCCGCCCGGGAGTCGGGAGGTCCGACATGCGAGCGACGAGACCGGCTCGAGGAGAGCGGGGCTTCACGTTCATCGAGGTGCTCGTGGTGATGGGCATCCTCTCCGTGCTCGCGGGGCTCGCGTTCGTCGGTCTCTCCCTCTGGTCGAGGAAGCGGCCCCAGCTCGAGACGGAGACGCGCATCCGGAAGCTCTCCGTCGCCACGAACGCGTACTACCAGCGGTTCGGGCGCTACCCGCCGATCGACGCCCGACGCATCCAGAGCGGCGCCGGGGGCACGAAGTCGATCAAGGCGCTCCCCAACTCGAGCAACGAGGGGATCGAGTCCCTCTTCCAGGCGCTCTACTGGGAGACGGCGGGCGTGAAGGTGGACCTGGGCGACAAGGACCTCGTGAACACCGACGACGACGAGCTCTCCGAGGCCGTGACGAGCCAGGGGAAGAAGCTCTGGGAGATCGTGGACGGCTGGGGCAACCCGCTCTTCTACTTCCCCCACACCGAGTACGCCCGCGCCACCGAGAGCCCGCCCTCGTACACGACCGCGAGCGGCGAGGAGATGACCCCGAAGCCCTGGAAGTACGAGGCGGAGGGTCGGACCGGCTTCGCGCAGCCCGATAGCTTCCAGATCTTCAGCGCGGGCCCGGACGGCATCCCGAACACGCAGGACGACGTCAAGTCGTGGGACTAGCCCGCCCGACCCCCGAGCCGTCGTCGGTCGTGCGGACCCGCGCACGCCGGGGCCCCGGTCCCGGCGCCGCCCGCCGTCGTCGGCGCGCGGCGGGCTCGCCTCGCCCGCGTGGGTTCACCCTCCTCGAGGTGATGCTCGTGATGGCGATCATGGGCATGATCATGGGGATCGGGGTCGGCTTCCTGACCAACACCGGCCACGCCTCGCGCGCGGCGCAGTCCCTGGCGATCCTCCGCGAGACGGCGTACGCCTGCATCCAGAGCAGCAACGGCGGCGTGCGTGCGATCTGGAACCTCCGGACGCGGTCGCGCGACGGGAGCCTCGTGATCGGCGCGGCCGTCAACGCGCCCGTCCTCACCGACAACTTCGAGCGCCTCGACGGCGCGAGCGGCGACTACCCCGTCCGGTCGAGCACCGGCGTGGAGATCGTGCCGGACGGCTACACCGGACAGGCGGCGCGGTTCACGAGGAACGCGAGCATCCTCTTCGAGCCGCAGTCGAGCTTCGCGATGACGGAGGGGCTCGGCCTCTCCGTCTGGCTGGCCGTGGACGCGGGCGGTCCGGTCATGACGATCGCGAAGGCCGAGGGCGCCTGGGCGCTCGATCTCGTGCGCAACGGAAACGACGCCGCATACGACGTGCGTCTCAAGATGCAGCTCGAACCGGTCTCGGATCGGCCCTCGCCCGGCGTGCTGGAGGAGTTCTCGACGAAGGGCTCGCCGATCCGGGCGGACGGGACGACGTGGACGCACCTCGCGGTCACCTTCGACGGCAGCGAGGTGTCGATGCGCGTGGACGGGCTCGAGCGCTACCAGATGGCCCGGAAGCGGCCGCAGGGGACCGAAGAGCTCGCCAGCGCGCCCGTGAAGCGCATCACGGTCCCCGAGTCGGGCGCCGCGCCGCTGTCGATCTCGGACGGAGCGACGCCCTTCAACGGACGCATGGACGAGTTCGTGCTCTCGGGCGTGTTCCGTGCCGCCGAGATGGAGCGCCTCGTGGACGGTGTGGCGCTCCTCCGGCCGAAGGCGCCGGTCCGCGTCACGTACCGGAACGGTCGGCTCGACCCCGACGTGCACGCGAGCGACGTCGTGCTGCTCTTCCAGGAGATGGGCGGCAAGGTGGAGGGGTCGGTGATCGAGCTGAGACTCGGCCTCTACGGGACCGTGGAGGAGCGCATGGTCCAGGGACCCCCGACGGGAGGTGCGCCGTGACCGGGCCCGTGCTGCGCGTCGCCAGCGCCCGGGGCGCCGCGTCCCGGCGCGGCTTCACGATGGTGGAGCTCTTGCTCGCGATCAGCGTGTTCTCGATCCTCGGCACGTTCGTCGTCTACATGATGCGGCAGGGGCTCGGCATCTTCGCGACCGGCACGACGGAGTCGTCGCTGCAGGACCGGACCGAGACGATGCTCCCGCGCATCGTGCGCGACTTCGAGGGGCTCGCGATCCCAGCGTCCTTCGACCCGCCGCCCCCGCCGCCGACCGAGGAGGAGAAGCTCCAGGGGCACGACCGCCCGCCGCCCCCACCCGAAGACGTCCGCCTTCGGGCTTGCTGGATCACGCTCCGCGACGTCCCGGAGGGCCCGCTGAAGAGCCTTCCCGCCTGGTACATGGCCTGGACCACGGACATCAGCGAGGACCGCAGCGACCCGTGGATCCGCCGCGCGGGGGAGCGTTCGGGGCCGGACCTGAAGGACCTGGAGCCGGCCGAGCTCGACAAGGCGACGCTCGACACCGCGTTCCGGCCGACCGGCGGGCTCCGCGAGATTTGCTACGTGGCCGTCCCCGAGGACGAGCGGTTCCCCGGGCTCCTCACGGTGTACCGCGGCTGGCGCTCGCCGGTAGGCGGGCCGAGGTCGCTGCTCGACCCGAAGAACCTGGACTCGCGCGAGCAGATCCACGAGCGGTGCTCGGCGGTCGCGACGGGCGTCCTCTACCTCGGCGCGACGTGGCGCCGGGTGTTCGCCCGGAGCTGGGAGCCGACGAGTGGGCCGGTGCGCGAGACCGAGGCGTACGTCGGGCCGATCTGGGACAGCACGCGCGGACTCGACCGCCAGTTCCCGCTCTTCGCGGGGCCCGAGAGCCTCGGCGACCCGAGCGACGACGTGTTCCCCGCCTGGGTGCGCCTCGAGACGACGCTCGTGGCGCCCACGGCGCTCGGCCTCGGACGCGGCGACACGGCCCTGGTGGACGACATCGCGCGCGACGCGACCGCGATCACGGTCGAGGACGCCCTCCCGCTCGTCGGGCCCGGTCCGGACGAGCGATGGCTGAAGGTAGACGGCGAGTGGATGCGGTACCGGCCGCTTCGCGTGGACCTCGCGCTCGGGAAGATCCCGGTGGAGCGCGGGCAGCGCGGCACCCCCGCGATGGACCACGACGCGGCGAGCCAGGTGTACGTGGGTCTCTCGACGAGCGCGACGGTCAAGCTGCTCTTCCACGACCGCTTCGCGCGCGGAGCGAGCCGATGACCTTCGCGCGACGGACCACGGCCGGTTTCACGTTCCTCGAGGTGCTGCTCGCGCTGGGCATGCTCCTCGTGGGCGCGGTCGCCATCCTGTCGCTCTTCGCGATGGGGACCCGGGAGCTCGTGGACCGCAAGGTCGAGGCGCGGCTCCAGCAGGTCCGCCGCGAGGCGTACGTCCGGCTGCAGGACGCGTTCGACGCGCTGAAGCCCGGCGGCGTCCCTCCGAAGATCCGCGACCTCCCCCTGTCGCAACCCGACTTCACCCTCGACGCGGACTTCGTACCGAGCCCGTTCGGTGGCGACCGCATCGTGGCGCTCGCGACGATCAAGTACCAGGGCACCGCCGTGCGCGCGCTCGTCCCGCTGCCGCTGACCCGGTCCACGTTCGATCCCCAGTCGGGCGGGTCGCCGTGACGGCGCCCCGTCCCGTCCCGTCCCGCTCCGGAAGGAAGACCCGATGACTCCGAGCTCGAACCGGCGCCGCGCACTCCTGCCCCTCCTCGGCGCGTTCCTCCTGCTCGCGCCGCTCACCCTCCTCGCACGCGCCGACGTCATCCGCCTGCGGACCGGCGAGGCGATCAAGGGCCGTGTGATCCAGGAGCGGACCGACGAGAAGCAGGTCACGGTGGAGGACTACGTGTCGGGCGCGTACCGCTCGTTCGCGTGGGATGCGCTCGATCCGGAAGACCGCGACAAGATCGAGGAGGAGATCGGGATCAAGAGCGTCGACCAGGGCCCCGTGACGGGGAACCGGGTCACGATCCAGCTCGACGGCGGCGACACCGACGAGGTGCTCGGGCTCGTGGAGTCGAGCGACGACCGGGTGGTCAAGCTCCGCCGCGGGGGCGACATCGTCGAGATCCCCCGGGGGAAGGTCCTCACCATCGAGGAAGAGCCGCTCGACGCGCGCCAGATCTGGAGCCCCGACCAGCTGATGACGCGAATGAAGGAGCAGCTCAAGTCGGAGATGGAGCAGAAGGGGCTCGACCCGGGCGCCCTCACCTCGCGCGAGCACTGGCGCATCGCCCAGTACGCCGAGTGGGCCGGCGCGCTGGAGGAGGCCCGCGACAGCTACGCGGCGTGCGCGGCCGACGACGAGTACCTGAACAAGGACATCGCGAAGGACCGCCTGGCCCGCATCGAGAGCCTGCTCCAGGACCAGGCCGCGCTGGAAACGCTGAAGGACGCGCGGATGAAGCTGCAGATGCACTTCTTCAAGCGCGTGAAGGAGATCCTCGACGGCTTCGGCGAGAAGCACCCCGATGCCAGCGACGCCGTGAAGGAGAAGCTCGAGGACCTGAAGAAGGACCTCCAGCAGGAGCGGACGAGCTACTTCGAGACCGTCGCCGGACGCCGTTTCGTGAAGATCGTCGGCGACCTGATCGACGACAAGGTCCGCGAGAAGGACGTCCAGATCAACGACATCACCTCGTGGACCCGCCAGAAGCTGCCGGAGGCCGCGTTCGCCCGTCTCGCCGAGCGCGAGATGAAGCGCTACGACGAGGACGTGACGCCCGCCGAGGCCCAGACCTTCTGGCAGGGGCGCCGCCAGGGGCGCTTCAAGGCGCCGTGGTCGCGCGTGAGCTACGGGGCGGGCACGTTCATCGTGAACCCGCCCAAGATCAAGCCGCCGCAGCGCAAGGGCAACCGGGGCGGGGGCACGCACAAGTCCTCGAGCAAGAGCGGGGGCGCCGCGCCCGCGATCGACATCCCCAAGCCGCCGACCCGGGACGGATGGTGGGCGGCCAGCAAGCCCAACGAGCGCTCCAACTGGGTCCTCGCGTACTTCATCGAGCACTCCGACCTGTTCGAGCTGGGTGAGCGCGAGTTCCGGCCCTGCTCGACCTGCCACGGCGAGGGCCTGCTCAGCAAGACGTTCCAGACCGGCGAGACCGTCGAATACCTCTGCACCCGGTGCGGGGGCGCGCAGCAGGACGTCATCGTCAAGTACCGCTGAGGAGAGGGAGCCCGCGCCGACCGCGCCCGCCGACGCCGCCCGCGGGCCCTGCGACCGCAGCGAGCCTCGTCGGGGCGCGACCGAGCCGATAGGATGGGACGCCTCTGGAGGTCCCTCCCATGTCCCGCCGCCTCCTCCTGCTACCCCTGGCCCTGGTCTTCCTCGTGGGGGCGACGACCGCCGTCGGTGGGCCGTCGGCGTCGGACGAGCCGACCGACGTGGATGCGCTCTCCCGGGCGCTCGACGAGGCGGCCCTCCGGCTGGGCCAGGTCGCCGAGCTCGCGCGCCGCGACGAGCGATACCGGGAGATCGAGCTCTACAAGTCGTACAGCGAGAAGGAGTTCAAGGCGCGCGGCAGCGTGACGGCGGAGGACCTCGTCAAGATGGTGTCCGACAAGACCGCTCCGAAGGACCTGCGGGAGAAGGCGGCGCAGGCGCTGATGGAGTCCCGGGCGAGGAACACCGATCCCGACCTCGCCGAGAAGGCGCCGAACGGGCGCAAACCGCGGGCGTACTTCGCCAAGACCAAGCTGATCAAGCTCCTGGGAGACGACGACGTCACGACGCGCGTCCTCGTGAGCCAGATCCTGAACACGTGGTACCGCGGCGCGGAACACGACCCGGACATCGGGATGTTCAACCCGGAGCACTGCACGAGCCGCGACGTCCAGAAGGCGAAGGCCGCCTGGAACAAGGCGGTCAGCCGGTGAACGCCGCCCGCGCCCTCTGCGCGGCCGGTGTGTTGGTCGCCGTCGTGGGGCTCGCGGGCACGCCGGGCGCGGCCAAGGGGGAGGGGCCCTCGTCCGCGGTCGCGGTCGTCGGGGGGCAGCCCGTCACCCCGGCGGAGCTGGCCGCGTTCCTCTTCCGCCGCCAGCGTGAGAGCTGGCTCCGCGCGGTGGACGACCTGGTGGACGAGACGATCGTCGTCCGCGAGGCCGATCGGCTGGGGATCCGGGTCCCCGGAGACGCGGTGCGGGAAGCCGTGGAGAAGGAGGCGGCTTCGCGCGAGGCCGAGCTCCACCGGACGTTCGGCGAGGACGTGGACCTCGCGTCCGAGATCCGGCGCGCGTACGAGACGACGGTGGAGGGCTGGAAACGGGACGTCCTCGCGCCCCGACTTCGCAGGCAGCTCCTCCTGATGCGGATCGTCCGACTCGACACGCGCCGTCGGCCGCGCCTGGACGTCCGCGTGATCGTGCTCGGCGACCGGGACCGCGCGGACCGTGTGCTCGCGCGGCTGCGTCAGGGCGCCGACTTCGCGTTGACCGCGCTCCAGGAGTCGATCGACCCCACCGGCAAGTCCGGCGGCGTCCTGCCTTCGGTGGCGCGGGGGGATCTCGCGTGGCCGGACGTCGAGGCTCGGCTCTTCGCCGCGGCGGACGGAGACCTCGTGGGCCCGCTGCGGGTGGACGAAGAGGGCCGCACGACGTGGCACGTCTACGAGGTCGTCGGCCGGACCGCGCCGTGGACCGGCACCCGCGGCGAGCTCGTCGCGCGCCTCGAGGAGGACCTGCGTCGGCACCCGCTCGAGCGACCGGAGTTCGAGCGGTGGCGCCAGCGCATGCGCCGCGACTTCGCCGTCCGGGTGTTCGACCCCGAGGGGCGTTTGCTCGCGGAGCCGCGCTGAGGCGCCCGCGCGCCGTCGCTCACAGGCCCCGGAGGTCGCCCTTCGCCGGGAGGTCGGAGAGGCTCGACAGGCCGAACACCTCGAGGAACCGGCGCGTGGTTCCGTAGAGGAGCGGGCGCCCCGGCTGGTCGCTCCGGCCGACGACCTTGAGGAGCCGTCGGTCGAGCAGCGCACGGAGCGCGTCGCCCGAGGCGACGCCGCGGATCCGCTCGACCTCCACGCGCGGCACGGGCTGGCGGTACGCCACGATCGAGAGCGTCTCGAGGAGGCTCGGGCTCAGGCGGTCGCTCGCGCCCCGGCGCCGCAGGCGCGCGACGTACTCCGCGTACTCGGGGCGCGTCGTGACGCGCCAGCCGCCGGCGAGCTCGCGGATCTCGACCGCGAGGTCGGCCGCCCGAAAGCGGCGCTCGACCTCCTCGACCGCCTCCCGGACGGGGATCACGGACGGGAGCGCCAGCAGCTCGCGGAGCCGCTCGGGGGTCAGCACGTCCCCTGCGGCGAGGAGCATGGCCTCGACCGCGCCGACGAGCCGTTCCGGCGGTACCGGCGAGAACGCGCGCTTCGTCTTCTTCCGGGCCGGACGCGCGCCGGCGGCGGCCTCGTCGGCCCCGTTCCCGTCCTCGTCCCCGTCCCCGTCCTCGGCCGCGTCGTCCTCCGATCCCGCCCCGCCCTTCGCGGACTCGTCCTCGGTCGCGCGCATCGCCGTCGGACGGGGGCCTGCGGGGGCCGCCTCGGGCGGCGCCGCCTCGTCGGACGGTCGGGCCGCCTCCCCGGCATCCGGTCCGCCCCCGACCGGAGCGGCGCGGCCGGGCGCGGCTTGGCTCGGGCTCTCGGGGGCGCGTTCCTCTTCCATGGCGCGCCAAGCCTACCGAGGTTGGGCGGCGCTGGCCCGCGAGGCCGTGGAGCGCGCGACGCGTCGGATGCAAGATCCCGCCGTTCGGGAGCTTACGCCGGCCGCTCGGACTCGTTCCCGTGGCGCGCTCGCACACGGCGTGTCCGCGGCGCGACGGGGCCGCGACTCCGCGGGGCGCCGCGGGGCGGGGCGACCGACGGGCATCGGCGCCGGATTCGGGCTCCTGGCGTCCGCCGGGCCGCGCGCGGGACCGTGGCCCGCGGGGCACGCGGCCCCGGACGAGGGGCGGCGGCACCGATAGTCCGCGCCGACCGCCTGCGCCCCGCCGAGCCCGAGCAGTACGCCGGATCCCGCCCGACGGCCGGTATCCTCGTCCGACTCGAACCGCGTTCCGACGGAGTCCGACGTGAGCCGCTTCTCGAAGCGAATGAAGAAGTACGAGCGCCACATCCTCCTGGGGCTCGTGATCCTGCTCCTCGTGTCCTTCTCGGTGGTGGGCGCCGTGAAGTGCGGGCAGCAGATGGTCGGCGGCCGCGACTACTCGGGCTCCTTCGCGGCGACGCCGACCGAGCGGGTCACCATCTCCGACCTCGACTTCGTGAACCACCGCCAGCCGTACACGGCGTTCCTGCAGTACTACGGGTCCCCGTCCATCCGGTACTCCGTCTACTTCCAGGGCCTGCGCGCGCGCCAGCCTTGGATCCCGACGACCTGGAGCCACCTGATGCTCGCCGGCTCCGCCCGGGAGGCCGGATACGCCGTCGGGGAGGAGTTCCAGCTCCCCGTCGGGGTGCGCGAGGCCGTTTCCGGCGCGATGCACGGGCTCCAGTTCAACGACGCGCTCTACGACAAGTTCCTCCAGGAGTACTTCCGCGGCTCGGCCACGCAGTTCCAGGACGTGGTGCGCGACGTAGTCATGAAGGACGAGTTCGCCCGTCCGCTCGTGGACACGACCCGCTACGGCCTGACCTTCGACGACGCCTACGCGACGTGGCGGAAGGCGCACGAGCAGGTGGACCTCGCGTACGTCGCGCTTCGTGGCCGGGACTTCCAGCTGAAGGCCCGCCAGATCGAGACCACGCGGACCCGCATCCAGCAGGTGCGCGACCGGCTGGCCGCGATCGACTTCACGCTCCGCGCGTTCGAGCGCGTCCAGGTCGAGATCGACGCCTGGAAGAAGGCGCACGACGGCAAGGCGCCGGCGAAGCTCTCGGACCTGCCCGCCGCCGCCGCGAAGCCCGTCCAGGACGGCTGGAAGCACGATCTCGAGTACGTCTCGGACGGCGAGAGACTCTCGAGCCGGGGCGCGGACGGCGAGGCCGGGACCGCCGACGACCTGGACGCGTCGACGCTGGCGGAGGTCAAGACCCTCGCCGCGCTCGGAAGCGTCCAGGACGCGCTCGCGCGCTGGCACAACGCGGTGAACGCCTGGCCCGAGAAGCTCGAGCGACTGCTCACCTCGCCCAAGGCCGGGACGATCGCTCCGCTGACCTCGCTACCGAACGACGGCTGGGACCACCCGCTCCGGTACGCGCCGCCGGCGGAGGGCGAGACGGCCGTGGTCACCTCGGACGGACCGGACGGCGCGAACGGCGGCGGTGACGACCTCTCCGCCGAGGCGAGCCGGCCGAAGGCGTCGGTCGCTCCGGGGCCGCGGGTCCTTGCGGCCCTCGGCGAAATCCCCGAGGACGCCTGGAAGCACCCGCTGCGCGTACGTCTCGTCGAACCCCTGACGCGAGGCTTCGCCGTCGTGAGCGCGGGCCCCGACGAGGCGCTCGACACGGACGACGATCTCCAGTCCGGGAACGAGGGCGACCTCGAGAAGTACTATCAGGACCCGGGCGTACGCGACGACTTCCGCCTGCCGGTGCAGCGCAAGTTCCGGGCGCTCTTCGCGCACCTCCCGCTCGTCCCGAACGACGTGCTCCGGCGCATGTGGGCGGCGTTCCCCGACGACCACCCGGACGAGGCCGAGGCGTTCCAGCGCTGGCGGACCTACCACCCCGACACGTACTACAAGGCGGCGGACCCGGCGGACCCGGAGCACGGCCACGGGGCCGAGCTCGCGAAGCGGATCGCGCCCGACCACCCGGCCGTGCTCGTTCCGGACAAGGACATCTTCGGTCCGCCGCCCCCCGACCTCGTGCCCGAGACCAGCCCCGACCGCGTGCCCTACCTCGAGAAGGGCTGGCGCGAGATCCTGCTCCGCGAGCAGTTCTTCGAGAAGGTCTTCGACGACCTCCTCGAGCGCGTGCGTCGTTCGAAGACCGCGCACGACGACTGGGAGAAGGCGAAGAAGGCGGCCGAGAAGGGCGGACCGGACCCCGGCGCGGAGCCGGCGCTCGTCACGATGAAGTCGCTCCTCGACGACCCGCTCGGGCCGTTCCTCCCCGGATCCGGCGACGCGCGCTATCTCGGCTACTACGAGACCGCGGAGCCCCTGACGCGCGATCAGTGGGAAGCGCTCCCCGATCTCGGAAGCGATCCGAACCTGACGTCCGGAGGCGGCTTCCAGGGTCTCGACGACCCCGGCGAGCTCGCCGCGGTGCCGACGAACCTCCACGACGCCAACACGAAGGCGATCCTCCAGAACATCGAGCTCCTGGGCGAGCGCGAGCCCCCGCTCGCCGACGTTCGGGACGCGGTCTTCGAGCGCTACCTCGTGCGGCGCGCGCGGGACCTCGCCGTGGACGCGCTCGAGAGCCTGAAGAAGGAGTACGAGACGGCGTTCACGAAGGCGACCTCCTCCGGCAGCGAGACCCCGCCTCCGCCGGGGGGCGCACCGGGAGGGGCACCGGGAGGGGCACCGGGCGCGGTGCCCGGGGCCGCGCCGGGCGCACCGCCCCCCGGGGGGAACCCGCCGGCGGGCGGCGCGGCGCCCGCGGCGGCGCCGGCGGCGCCGGACCGGGAAGCGATCTGGGACGAGACGCTCGAGCGCTGGAGCAAGGAGAAGGACATCCCGTACGTGAAGGGCACGACGGGCCTCTTCGTGGGACCGAGCCCGCCGAAGAGCCCTCCCGTGCCCGGGGGGGAGTCCGAGGAGGCCCAGATCGCGGCGAAGCTCAAGGACTACGTGCGCCAGCAGGGCTACGAGGTCGTGCGCCCCGCGAAGGAAGAGAGCGAGGGCGAGGACGGCATCGAGGTCGGGACGCTCGGGCGCACCATGCTCCGGGACGACCGCGCGGACGGCACCGACGCCGCGTTCCTCGTGCGCGTGAAGGACCAGGCGTTCCCGCCGCCGCAGGCGCTGACGCCCGCGCGGTACGCGCTCGAGCTGATGGACGTGATGCGGGCGCGATTGGGGGAGAACCTCTCGCACCTGTACCTGGACTCGTCCTGGCTCGGCATGAAGTCGGACCTCGAGACCACGATCGACCTCAGGGCCGAGGGGCGCTGACTTCGCGCTCCGGGACCGGGTCGTAGCCCGCGCCCCCCCCGGGTCGGCACCGGAGCAGACGCCGGAGCGCGAGCCACGACCCCCGGAGCGCGCCGTGGCGCCGTAGAGCCTCCTCGGCGTAGCGGGCGCACGTGGGCGTGAACCGACAGACCGGGGGCACCCACGGCGAGACGAAGAGCCGGTAGGCGCGCACGAGGAGGAGGAGGAGCGCGCGGATCACCGTGACGGCCGGTGCGAGGCCCGGGTCGGGTCGGCGCTCGCGGCGAGGTCCCGCGCGATCCCCGGGAGCGTCGGACGCGCCAGGTGACGTCGCGGGGACACGAGGTAGTCGTACGCGCCGAGATCGTGTTGGGCCTGACGAAACGCTTCCCGGACGAGCCGCCGAAAGCGGTTCCGGGCGACGGCGCCCCCGTAGCGACGGGGCGTGGAGAGGCCGAGACGCGGCCGGCCGCGGCCGTTGGCGACTCTCCGGACGAGCGCCTCCCGGCCCGGATGCACCTCCCCGTGGTCGAGAACGTGACGAAAGTCCCTCCGGTCGAGGAGGCGGGCGGACTTGGGATGGGAGGTGCCTCGCTGCACGGATGGGCCGATGATAGAAGGCGGAGCCCCGCTCGGGGCCCGTGCGCCGACCCGGCGTGGCGGGCTCCGGCCTGGGTCTCGAGCTTCCCGATGGCGGCCACCCCGATCCCGACCCGCGCGAGCTGGCTCGTGGCCCTCTCGGCCGCGTGTCTGCTCCCCGCCTGCGCGAGCCGTCCGCTCGGCCCAGCCGGGGGCCGCGCGGCGGCCCCCTCCGGGCCTCCCGTGGCGGCGACCTGGGTCGCGACCTCGGATGGCCCCGCGGCGGACCGCCCCGCAGACGCGACGCTCGCGGCCGACGTCGCGAGGCTCGCGTCGTCCGACTTCGTGGCGCGCCAGCACGCCGCGGAACGTCTGGTGGCGGCGGGCCCGCCGGCGCTGGACGCGCTCGGGCGCGCGGGAGACCAGACCGTGTCCGGCCCGGGAGGCACCCCCGTGTCCACGACCGCGCCCGTCGTTCGCTCGATCCTCGCCGTGCTACCGGCGAAGGGGGTCACCGCGTGGCTCTCCGGGCCGTGGGCGGCGGTGCGCCGCGAGGCGGCGGACGACCTGGGCCACCGGGGCCGTCTCCGCGCCGTGCCGAGCCTGATCGAGCGTCTCGACGACGACGACGTCGGGGTGCGCCTCGCCGCGTCCCGCGCGCTGAGGCGCCTCGCGATGCGCGAGTTCGGCTACCGCGCGCTGGGCGATGCCATGGCGCGCGCCGAGGCCCGCGACCGGTGGCGCCAGTGGTGGCGCTCCGAGGGCCACCGGCGGGCCGAGGCCGACGACGGCGGCGAAGGATAGGCGACGAGGGCGCCGGGGGCCGCGGATCGGACGGGTAGGATCCGTCCGTGGCCAGCGGGCGTTTCCTCCACTACAGCGAGATCCTCCTCCGCATCCTGCCGGAGCAGGACTACGCGCTGCGCCTGGAGGCGCTCGCGGACGCGCTCCCCCTCGAGGTGGCCGCGACCGACGCCGCCGGACGGGTGATCGTGTGGAACCCGGCGCTCGCCGAGGTGGCCGGTCCGCGATCCGAGGCCATCGGCCGGCCCCTGCTCGACGCCGTGCCCTGGCTCGTGGAGGACCCGAACGTGGACTGGGCGACCCTGATCGCCGCGGTCCTCGCGGGCGGAGAGGCGCGGACCTTCCCGCGGCATCCGCTCGGCCTGCGGGTCGTCCGGGCGACGATCGCGCCGATGCGGGGGGGCCGGGACGAGGTGCTGGGCAGCGTCCTCTGCTTCGAGGACATCACGCTCGGCGCGAAGGAGGAGGAGCGGAAGCGCCTCAAGGTGCGCGGAATGGCGATCGCGGCGCTCGGCGCCGGGATCGCCCACGAGATCCGAAACCCCCTCAACTCGCTCTCGCTGAACCTGCAGCTCCTGCGCGAGAGCCTCTCCGGGCCGGAGCCGTCCCCCGAGCCGCCCACGTCGCGCATCGACCAGATGATCGCCGAGGTGAAGCGGATGAACACGCTCGTCCAGAACCTCCTCGAGGTGAGCCGGGGCGGGCCGACCGTGACGCGTGAGGAGAGCGTGGACGCGATCGTCCAGGAGGCAGTCGGTCGCCTGCGCGAGATGGCCGACACGGGGGGCGTGCGCATCCACATGCACCTCGCGAGCCGCCGCCGCGTGCCCCTCGACCACACGGGGATGGACCGGGCGCTCACGAACATCGTCTCGAACGCGATCGACGCCGCGGGCCAGGCCGGCAACGTCTGGATCGCCACGCGTGACGACCCGCACAGTACCGTCGTGGTCGTGGACGACGACGGGCCCGGGATCCCCGCGGAGTCGCGGGAACGCGTGTTCGAGCTGTTCTGGACCAGCAAGCGGGGCGGCACCGGGCTCGGCCTGCCGCTCGCGCGCCGGGCCGTCGAGCGGCACGGAGGCGAGCTGGAGGTCCTCGCCCGTCCGGGGGGCGGGTCGCGGTTCGTGATCCACCTGCCGCCGGACGGCGGGGCGGGCGAGTCGGGTCCCTTCGGGAGGTAGCGTGGCGCGGATCCTGATCGTGGAGGACGAGAAGCACGCGCGCGAGGCCCTGGGAGAGGTGTTCTCGCCCGCGCACGCCGTCGAGCTGACCGAGGACGCCGAGTCGGCGCTCACGGTCGTCGAGGAACGACCGGTGGACCTCGTGCTGACGGACGTCGTGCTGCCCGGCGAGCTCGACGGCCTCGACCTCCTCGAGCAGGTGAAGGCGCGGCAGCCCGAGACCCCCGTCATCGTGATGACCGCGTACGGCAGCGTCGAGAAGGCCGTGCGCGCGATGCGCGACGGCGCGTACGACTTCCTCGAGAAGCCGCTGGACCTCAGACGGCTTCGGGCGGTCGTCGCGTCGGCCCTGAAGAGCCGGGCGCTCGCCCCCGCGCGCGCCGCCTACGTCGCGGAGCTGGAGCGCGAGGGCGCGCCGGCGGGGTTCGTCGGCAAGGCGCCGGCCATCCGGGACTTGTTCCACGTCGTGGCGAAGGCCGCGCCGACGAACGCCACGATCCTGATCCTCGGCGAGAGCGGGACGGGCAAGGAGCTCGTGGCCGAGACGATCCACCGGGCGAGTGCGCGGGCCAAGGGGCCGTTCGTGAAGGTGAACTGCGCGGCGCTCCCCGAGGGCGTGCTCGAGAGCGAGCTCTTCGGTCATGTGAAGGGGTCGTTCACGGGCGCGGTCGCCGATCGCGCGGGCCGGTTCGAGGCGGCGAACGAGGGGACGATGTTCCTCGACGAGGTCGGCGAGGTGCCGCTGCACACGCAGGTGAAGCTGCTGCGCGTCCTCCAGAACCGGGAGATCGAACGCGTCGGCGAGTCCACGACCCGACCCGTGGACGTCCGCCTGGTGGCGGCCACGAACGCGGACCTCGAAGAGCGGGTCCGGAAGGGGACGTTCCGCGAGGACTTCTACTTCCGCCTGAAGGTGATCACGATCCGGATGCCGCCGCTGCGCGAGCGGCGCGAAGACATCCCGGCGCTGGCGGAGCACTTCCGCGTCCTCTACGGCGCGCGCCACGAGCGGACGCAGGTGGTGGGGTTCTCGAAGGCCGCGCTGGAACTCCTCGTGGGCTACGACTGGCCCGGCAACGTTCGCGAGCTCGAGAACGTCGTGGAGGCCGCGCTCGTGCTCTCGGACGGGACCGAGATCGGGCCCGAGGCGTTGCCCGTCGAGGTGGGCGGGCGCTCGCGCGTGGAGGACCTCCCGGAAGCGGACGACGCGTTGCGGATCCCGGCGGGCACCTCGCTTCCCGAGGCGGAGCGACGCATCATCCTCGACACGCTCCGGCGCACGGACGGCAACAAGACCGCGGCGGCGCGGATCCTGGGCATCGGCCTCCGCACGCTCTACCGCAAGCTCGAGCAGTACGGGGAGTCCGGCGGGACGTAGCCGGACCGGGAGAGGAGTGGACATGACGACGCGGGGCGCGCGATCCGTCTTCACCATGCTCGCCGCGCTCACGGCGGGTTGGCTCGCGGGCGGCGGCGGCCACGCCGCGCCCGCGCGCGGCGCCGAAGGCCGCCCCGATTTCGAGGACGTCGTCCGTCGGCTGGACCCGGGGCTCGCGTACGTGAGCACGCGCGAGGGCGATCGGGAGCCGGCGTCCCGCGACGACGGGATCGGGGCCGGCTTCGTGCTGCGTCCGGACGGGTTCGTGGTGACGAGCCGGCACGTCGTGAGCGGCGCGCACGAGGTGTTCGTGACGCTGCCGGGGCGGGGCACGCTCCCGGCGAGCATCGTGGGGACCGACGACGTGACCGACGTCGCCCTGCTCCGGGTCGCGGCCCGCGACCTCGTCCCGATGCCCGTCGGCGACCCGCAGGCGCTCCGCAAGGGGGCGTGGGTCCTCGCCGGGGGGAGCCCGTTCCGTCTCGCCTTTTCGTGGTCGGCCGGGATCGTGAGCGGGCTCGGTCGCTCGGGCGTCGGGGTGAACCCGAAGGGCTACGAGGATTTCATTCAGACCGACGCCGCGACGAACCTCGGGAACTCCGGGGGGCCGCTCGTGGACGCGGACGGCCGGGTCGTCGGCGTGATGACGGCGATCCTCTCCCGTACGGGGAAGAGCGAGGGCGTGGCCCTCGCGACGCCGATCGACGTGGTGGTGGACGCGGTCGAGCGTATCCAGAGCGGGGACGCGAGCAGGCCCTCGCTCGGCCTCGTGGTCCGGGAGATCGAGGCCTCGACGCGCGGCGCCGTCGCCGGTCTGGAGGTGACCCGGTTCCACCGTACGTCGGCGGCCCGCGACGCGGGCCTGCGGGCGGGCGACGTCGTCGTGTCGGTGGACGGGGTTCCGACCCCGCGCGCGAGCGACCTCCAACGCGTGGTCTGGTCGCGGGCGCGCGGCGCCGCGGTTCGCGTGCGCTTCCTGCGCGGCGGACAGGCGTTCGAGGTGGAGGCCACGCTCCGCTGAGCGCGGGCTCAGTAGCGGCGCAGCACCCCGCGGACGATGCCGCGCACCTCGAGCGTCTCCGGCGGGCGTACGTAGATCGGCTCGAGCGTGTGGTTCGCCGGCTGGAGGCGGATCACACCGCCCGGCTCGTGGTGGAGACGCTTCAACGTGGCCTCGCCGTCGACCACGGCGACGACGATGTCTCCGTCGCGCGGGTTCGCGCCGCGCTCGACGAGCACGAGGTCGCCGTCGGTGATGTGGTCCTCGACCATCGAGTCGCCGACCACGCGAAGCATGTACACGTCGTCGCCCGGCTCGAACGGCAGGAGCTCCTCGAAGGTGAAGGGCTCGGGTTCCTCTACGGCCTCGATCGGCCGGCCGGCGGCGATGCGCCCGAGGAGCTTGACCGTCGGCTGCGGGAGGTAGTCGCGGTCGAGGATCTCGATCGACCGGGAGCGCTGGGGGAGCTTGCGGATCGCGCCCTTCTTGACGAGCGCGGCCACGTGCTGGTGGACGGTCACCCGATGCACGCCGAGGGACTGTCCGATCTCCTCGAGCGTCGGGGAGGTCTCGTGCTCCATCCGGTACTCGCGGATGAAGCGCATGATCTCGAGCTGTTTCGGGGTGTAGTTCATCCGGGGTTCCTCCTCCCGACCGCCGATCCTCCCGATCGGGTCCCTCTCGCGAGCCGGCGGCTCCTCGATCGGGACCCGAGGGTCCTCCTGGAACCCTGGATCGGTCGTCCGGGCAGGTGTCTTTGCATTGTTCGTTCGTGACGTCGTTCGATCGTCGGGTCCTCGGGTCCTCGCGTCCTCGCGTCCTCGGGTCCTCGGGTCCTCGGGTCGTCGGATCCTCGGGTCCGCAGACGGCGTGAAGGCGAGTGGAAGGGGTGACCGTCGTTCACGGGCGGGCCCTTCGGGTGCGGGCAGCGGCCCGGTCGGGTGCGTGCCGGTGGCGTGCGAGGCGTGGCGTGCGCGCGGTTCAGGCGAGCAGGGCGACCAGGAGCGCGAGCACCACGATCCCCACGAAGCCCATCTCGCCGGCGGCGACGCGACCGAGGCGGGAGAGGCGGGACGAGGGGGAGAGGCGGGACCAGGGGGAGAGGCTGGACCGAGGGGAGAGGCGCCAGAGTGGGCCGAGTGGGCCGAGTGGGCGGTGTGGGCCGAGTGGGCGGAGCGGGCAGCGTGGTGAGTCGGGAGCCAGGCGGCGGACGAGAGCAGACACGAGGATGTCCTCCGGTCGTGGTGGACGGGCGTGTGGGAGGCGCCGGCGGGACGAGGCGCGGTCCGGGGCGCGGCTGCGGGCGCAGACATGGGTGCACTCATGGGCGCGGTCATGGGCGCGGTCATGGGCGCGGGGAGAGACGCGGCGGCGCCGGGCGGCGAGAAGGGTCGCGAGCCGGGTCCGAACGCCGCCGCGAAGGGTCGATGACGACGGCGCGGCCGCCGCTGCAGCCCGGTGCGCACCCGCCGGGTCGGCACGGACGCGGCGGGCGGCATTCGCCCGGCGTCCGCGGGGTCTCTCGCAACGTCGTCGTCGTTTGTCACGATGAAATACATGCTAACCTTACGAGCGACAAACGCAAGGGCCGTCCACTGCGTTGCGACGGAAGTAGGGCGAAGGACCCGGCCCGGACCGCCGCGGGCGGCGGATACCTTTCGCGACCGATGTGGTCGCGCTCACCCGCCGTGTCGGCCCTCCTCGCCACGGCCCTTCTCGCGCTGGCGGCGCCGTCGTGTCGGACCTCCGTCCCCGTGGCGGCGCGCGGCCCCACCGAGGCCGCGGGCGGGCCCGGGGGACGCCCGCGCCGCGCGGTCCCCGCCGCCGTCGTCCTCGCCCGCCAACGCCTCCGGGCCCACGACCTCGAGGGCGCCCTCGCCCTCCTCGGGGGGGCGCCGCCGCCCGCGGGGCCCGCGCCCTCCGAGGCGGCCTGGCTCGAGGCTTACGTGTACGCGTCCGTGGGTCTCGACGTGGAGGCGCGGCGCTACGCCGCGACCCTCCCGCCGGGGCGCTTTCGCACCGCGCTCCTCGCGAGCCTCTCGGAGGAGCCCGAGCGCGCGCTTCGAGACCTCGAGGCGACGTTCGGCGACCCGCCGGACCCCTGGACGCGCCTCGCGGCGGCGTGGCTGTCGGCGGAGCTCGGCGACGACGACGGGGCGGCCCGGCGCGCGACGGAGGCCCTCGGTCGGGGCTGGGCGTACGTGGACGTCGAGGCGCGGCTCGTACGCGCGCGCGTCTTCGCCGCGGAGGGCGACCTCGACGCCGCGCGTCGCGAGGCGGCCGCCGCGCACGCGATCGAGGGGACCGACGTCCGGCCGCTCGTGCTCGAGGCGGAGGTGGCGCGCCGCGCGGACGAGATCGAGCGCGCCGTGGACGCGTGGGCCGCCGCGATGCGCCTCGCGCCCACGAACGAGGGGCTGCCCCTCGCGGCGGCCCGGCTGCTCCGGCGCTTCCCCGACCCGGCGCTCGCCGCGCGGCTCGAGCGCGCGCTCGCGGGCGTCGGGCCGGCGACGCCCGAGCACGAGGCGCTCCGCGCCCTCCTCGCCGCGCGGCGGGGCGACCTCGCCACGGCCTCGCAAGAGGCCGAGGACGCGCTCGCGCGGGGCGCGTCGCCCGTGGCCCTCTCGCGCGACCTCCGGCGTTGGCGCGCGGCGCGCGGCGACTTCGCGGGCGCGGTCCGCCTGCTGGTGGACGCCGTCCCCCCGTGGGTCCGCACGGCCCCGGGGAGCCTCGTGCGGGACGCGTGGCACGAGGTCGAGTCGTCGGTCCGGTCCGCGCCCGACCGGCGCGCGCCGGACGCGGCGCGGATCGCCCTCGCGCGCTCCCTCGTCGCCGTCGGCGCGCTCCCCGAGGCCCGGTCGGTGCTCCTCGGCGTGGCGTCGCCAACGGCGCGGTCCCTCGACGCGCACCTCGGCGCGCACCTCGCGTTCGAGGATGCGCTGGAGGCGGCGATCGAGAAGGGCTTCGTGAAGGGACACCGGAAGGAACGGGCGCCCGCGCTCGAACAGCTGCTGCACGTCATGACGACGCTCGCCGAGGCGCACCTCCCGCCGGACGAGGCGCGCGCGTTCGAACCGCCGTACGTCGGGCTCAGACGCATCCCGCTCCTCGGGTCCTGGCTCGACCACGGCGCGCGGAGCGCGTCGCCGATCGTGCGCCACTTCCGGCGGTACGGGCGGTTCCTCGTGCTCGGACAGCGCGGCGACGACCCGCCGGAGGCGATCCTCCTCTCGGTCGCGGCCCTGACGCCCGCGGCCGAGGTCCACACCCGAGGCGGGACGTACCGTCAGGACGTGGCGTTCGGCTACGACCGGCGCCTCGCCTCGTGGCAGGACGCGAAGGGCGACGGGCTCGCCGGCGCGTCGCTGCCCGACGGCGTGTGGATCGACGTGGACGCGGCGCGGGAGGCCGAGCACGACCTCCGGCGCGCGCTGACGCTCGACCCGTCGCGGACCCGGCGTGTCGAGCACGCCGAGACGAGGCTCCCGCCCGACGGGCCCGGCGGCCTGCTCGGCCTCTCCTCGCCGCAGGGGGTCGCCGAACGGGTGCTCGCGCGGTACGTCGCGAGGCGCCCCACGGAGCGGTGGGGGTCGCTTGGGACGCTGACCGCGCACGAGCTCGGCCACGTGGTCGAGATCCGGCGCCACCTGCCGATTCTGCCGCGCCTCCCCGCGACGCTGGCCCTCCTCGCGCGCGAGGGCTTCGACCCGAAGCAGGTGGAGATGGAGCTCGAGCGACGCGCGCAGCTCGCCGCCGTCGCGGAGTCGCCCGACCCCGACCTCGCCCTCGCCGAGATGCTCGCGGAGCTCCCGGTCCGGACGCGGGACCCGGAGGTCCACGCGGGCGGCTACCGCCTCGGCGTGGCGGGAATCGTCTCGGAGGTGTGGCTCCGTCCCGACCGCTACCCGGAGATCGACCGCCAGTACCGCGTCCTGCCCCAGCTCGACCGCCTCCGGCCCGAAGAGGTCCGGCGGGCGGCGCGCGCGGCCCTCGGCCTCCCGGATCGGCCCTGAGCGGCTCGGGCGGCTCGGCCGCGGTCGAGATCCCCTCCGGGCCGGGGGGGAGGTGTGGGTGCTACGCTCACGCGCGATGTCCGTCGCGCGTCGCCTGGCCGCCTCGAGCGTGCTCCTGCTGCTCGCGCTCGCCGCCTCGGGACGCTCGTCGTGCCGGGCGGACGACCCGTCTCCGACGCCGAGGCTGCCGCTGGCGGAGGTCCGGCCGGGCGGGGGCGAGGACGCCGAGGCGCGTCTCGGGCACGCGCGCGCCCTCCTCGACGCGGGCCAACGCGACGAGGCGCTCGACCTCCTCGTCGGCGAGATCGAGCGCGTGCCGTCGCCGCTGGTCCGGGGGGAGGAGCCCGGGGCGCACGTCCCCGCCGCGCTCGTCGCCGAACGTCGCGTCGCCGCGCTTCCCCCCGAGCTCGTGGCGCGGGCCGTCCAGCGCCTCGCGCCGGCGGCGGCGTTCCTCGTCCGCCAGGCCCTCCGAGGCGACGAGGCGGCCCTCGACCGACTCTGCGCGCGGTTCGCCCTGGCGCCCGACGGGTCGGCGGCGCTCCTCGCGCGCGCGGCGCGCGACCTCGAGCGCGGGCGGCCGGCCCGCGCTCGGGCCGCGTACGAGCGATGGCTCGCGCTCCATCCCGAAGGGCCCGCCGACGTGTCGCCCGAGCGGCAGGCGCGGCGGGCCGCGGTGCGGCGCGGGCTCGCCGTGGCGCGGGACGCGTTGCTCCAGCCGCGCGTCGCGACGGCGTCCGCGCCGCCGGGCGGGCGCGCCGGGCCCGGCGAAGGCGACGACGCGCCGGAACGTGCGCCGCACGCGGCCGGCGCCGCCCGGGCCGAAGACGCGGTCGTGCTCTGGTCCCGCCGCCTCGGCGACGCGCCCGCGGCCCCGTCCGACGACCGTCGTGAGACGGGCGCGGTCGTCCGCGCGGGCGCCGCGGCGGACGACGGGCGCCTCCTGGTGGACGACGGTCGTTCGGTCGCGGCGTACGAGGCCGAGACCGGACGGCTCCTGTGGCGGTTCCCGACCGAGCCCGAGGCGCAGGGTCCGGACGGCGACGAGCGGTACGCCCCGTACGACCGTCCCTGCTACGACGTCCGAGTCGCCGGGCACCTCGCGCTGGCCGTCCTGGGCGCCCCGGGCGGGGAGGGGGCCTTCCGGCTCGACGGACGGTTGGCGAGCCTCGACGACCTGCCTCGCGAGAGCCGCGTCCGGCTCGTCGCGCTCGAGGCGGCGACGGGCGCGCTCGTCTGGGCGACGGGGCGCGCGGACGCGTCGGACTCGTTCCTCGCCGACCCCGACACGGGCGTCGCGTCGCCTCCGCTCGTACGCGGGGACCGCGTGTACGTGCTCGTCGCGCGGCGCCGCGGCGCGGCCGAGATCGCGCTCGCGTGTCTCGACCTCGAGACGGGCCGGGCCCGGTTCGTGGCGCCGCTCGCCTCCGGCGAGAGCGGACGCCAGCCCCGCGTCGCCGAGGGCGACGAGCGGTTCGAGCGCGCGTACGTGGACGCCGTGCCCTGGGGCGCCCGCCCGGCGGAGGCGGAGGGCGAGGTGCTCGCGCTCCCGCACGCGGGCTTCGCGGCGGGCGTGGTCGCGGAGACGGGTGAGGTTCGCTGGGTCCGCGCGCTGCCGCGTTACCCGGGCTCGTTGCCGGCCGCAGAGGCCGGGTTCTCCGCGAGGAACGAACCCCTCTTCGCCGCGGGCGCGTGGTGGCTCGCGCCGATGGACGCGCCGCGCCTGGTGGCGATCCAGGCGTGGACGGGGGCGGTCGAGACGACGTTGCCCCGCGACGACGCGCCGGGCACGCCGCCGTGGCGACACCTCCTCGGGCCGTTCGTGACGCCCTCCGGGGAGGTCGTCCTCGATCTCGTCGGCGACCGTCCCACGCGACTCGTGCCCGGCGTCGCGACCGCGACGCTCGACGACCGCGCACTCCCCGCGTCGGACGCGGAGACCCGCGCGACGGGACGCCCCCTCGACGACGGCGCGGCGCTCGTGCGGAGCGAGGGAGGACTCGTCCGTCTGCCCTGGTCGGGACCCGTGCTCCGTGTCTCGCTCGGCCCCGGCGCGCCCGACCTCCCGGAGGACGGCGACGTCCTCCGCGCGGGCCGCCTCCACGTCGTCGTCGGAGCGGATCGCGTCGCGGTGCTCGGCGCGCGTTCCGACGCGGTCGCGTGGGCGCGCGCGCGTCTCGACGACGCACGCGCGCTCGACCCCGCGGCGCGGGCGGCGGCGGCCGCGCTCCTCGCGCGCGTCGGGGGCGACGAGCACGACGTGCTCGAGGCGCTGTCCGCCGCGGTCGTCCGCGAGTCGTCGTGCCCCCGCGCGACGGACGGCGGCGTGCCCGACGACCCGGACCTCCCGCTCGACCTCGACCTCCTCGACGCGAGGCCGGTATCGCGCACGGACGAGGCGCTCGCGCGCCTGGACCTCCTCCTCGCCCTCCCGGCGCCGGGCGCCGCCACGCGGATCGCCGCCCTCGTCGAGCGTCTCGCGACGTCCCTCGCGGACGAGCCGCGCCTCGCGGGCCCGCTCGCGCGCCGACTCGGGCGCTGGGTGGTGACGGGCGCGGACCAGCGCGTCGAGGTGGGCTCCGGCTCGTCGCTCCGCGCCGACCTCTACGCGGCGTCCCGACTCCGGTGGCTCGCGACGCGGCCGGAGGCCCGCGCCGAGATGGAGCGACTCGGCGCGGAGGCGGAGCGCCGCGTCGCGTCGGCGGCGGAGGGGCCGCTCCCCGCCCTCGTCGAGGCGGTCCGGAGCGCGGTGGGCACCCCCGCCGCGTCCGCGGGTCGTCGTCGGCTGGTCGCGCGCCTCCTGGCGACGCACGACGAGGGCCTCGCGGCCGCGGCGCTCGCAGACCTCCGGCTCGGCGCCGCGCGCACGGCGTCGCTCGTCGAGCTCGCCGCGCTGGAGCGCCAGGAGGCGCGGCTCCTCCTCGGCGCCGGAGAGGAACGCCGCGCGGCGCGCCTCGCGGGCGACCTCGCCGCCTGGTCGCCGGACGACCCGGACACGCGGGCCGTCCTCGAGGACGCGGACGTGGCCGCGGGCGCGCGGGCGCACCCCCTGCTCGACCTCTGGTCGTCGGTGGGGCCCCCGGAAGGCGCGGGCGACCTCGCGGCCCTCGTCGTGCCCCAGCCCGTCGGTCCCGGGCGCGACCGCGTCACGGACCGTCTCGTGGTGTTCCGCGGCCTCGACGCCGAGGTGTGGGACCTCCGGCGGGGCGTGCGGACGGCCGAGGTCCCCGGCGGGGGGGCGGGCTGGTTCGGCGGCGCGCTCCACGCCGTCGCGCCGTGGCTGCCCGAGGGGGGCGTGATCGTGACGTCCGTCGTCGCGCGCGAGCCCGCCGACGTGGAGGGGTTCCGGGCGGGTGACTGGATCGTCTCGTGGGACGGACGGCGTATCGGCGCGACCGCCGACTTCATGGCCGACGCCGCGCGTGCCCGGCCGGGCGAGAGCGTCGAGGTCGTCTCGTACCGCGCGGGCCGCCGGCGCGTCGGGCGCTTCACGCCGGGACGTCGGCCGCTGGGGCAGTCGAACGTCGTCGATCGCGACGATGTGTGGATGCGCGCCGACGGGCGCGCGCTCGTCCCCACGCGCGACGGGCTCCTCCTCCTCGACGTGGGCCGCGGCGAGGCGACGCGGCTCTGGTCGTGGGACGAGGCCGGCGTCGTGGACGGCGTGCGGGTGCTCTTCGGCCTCGCCGTCGTGACGGTGCGCGGGCGCGGGACGGGCGACCTCCTCGTCGCGGTGGACCCCGAGTCGGGCCGGGAGCGCTGGCGCCGCGCCCTGCCGGGGACCCTCACGCGGCTCGCGGCGAGCGGGTCGGCCGTCGTCGCCTCCGTCGAGTCGCCGGCGCGCGTGCTCCTGGTGGACGCGTTCGACGGTCGCGAGCGCTTCCGCGTGGACGTGCTGGAGCGGAGGACGGACGACCGCCAGCGCACCATCCTCGACGCGCCGGTCTCGGCGGAGGTCGCCGGTCGGCTCTTCGCGATCGCGCCGTCGGGCGACCGGCTCCTCGTGATCGACACGAGCACGGGCGAGGGCGTCTGGGAGAAGGCGCTCGCGGGCGGGGTGGCCGATCCCCTGATCGCGGCGGGCTCGTTCGTGGTGCTGGGCCTCGCCGACCGCCGGCTCGAGGTCGTCGCCCCCGACCCGCGCACCGGCGCGCCGATGGCGGAGCGCACGTGGATGGTCCCGACGCCCCCGAGCGAGGACCCGGTGCACGCGGGCCCCTTCCTCACGGACGACGCGCGGCTCTTCGTCGCGGGTCACGCGGCGATCGCCGTCGGCGGCGGACGCGGGCAGGAGCTCTCGGTCGCGATCCTCGAGGTCCGCGTGGACGCGCGCGGCATGGCGCTGCGCGCCGTCCCGGTGCCGGCGCCGTACCTGTTCCGCGCGCTCGGCCCGTGGCCGTTCCTCACGGCGTCCCGCACGCGGCAGGGTGGCGTGGTGATCGTCGGCACGACGGGTGGCGACGGCGCGTCGCGGGAGACGGCGTGGATCGGCGCCGACGGCTCGATCGAGACGTGGAGGGACCCCCTGCGGCCCGGCGGCGTGATCCAGCCCCGCCGCTCTCCGCCCGCGTTCGTGGGCGATCGGCTGCTCCTGCCGACCGACGAAGGCGTCAGTGCCGTGCCGCTCGTCCGCCCACGTCCCCGGTGAGCAGGTCCACGACGGTCTCGGCGGGGGCGCCACCCACGATGCGCGCGCGCACGTCGGCGAGCTTCAGTCGTTTGCTGAGCTGGGCGAGGAGCTCGAGGTAGGGCTTCTGCGTGTCCTTCGGGCCCGCGATCAACACGACGATCTGCACCGGCTTCTGGTCGATCGACTCGAAGTCGATGCCGGAGGGGTGACGTCCGACCGCGACGACGAAGTGCTTCACGGCGTCGATGCGCGCGTGCGGGATCGCGATGCCGAGGCCGATCCCCGTGGAGAGGATCTTCTCGCGCGCCTTCACCGCCTCGAGCAGGGCCTGCTTGTCGACGACCGCCTCGGAGTCCGAGACGGTGTCCACCATCTCGATGAGCGCCTCCTCCTTCGTCCGGGCCTGGAGGTCGATCACGTGGTCCGGACCGAGGTGGTCCCTCAAGTCGATCGTCGGACGCTCCATGGGACTGCCTCAGGCTCTCCTTCCCGGATCAGACCGACCGCGAGCTCGCGATCCGTC
The DNA here is from genome assembly GCA_963752285.1 of uncultured Planctomycetota bacterium. Classification (GTDB taxonomy): domain Bacteria; phylum Planctomycetota; class PLA2; order PLA2; family JAEUHO01; genus CAVVXN01. The sequence goes on along the minus strand of CAVVXN010000005.1, from coordinate 1,172,716 downwards.
CGCGGCGGATCGTAACGACAGGACGGAATCCGTCGAACCTCACCTCCACCAGGTCGGCGCGCCAGGGGCGCCGTCCGAAGCCCCGCTTCGCGGCGAGCCAGCGTCCGGCGGCCCGGACCCGACGCTTCTGGACCGCGCCCACGCGCCGCGCGAGCGCGGCGCCGCAGCGGGTCGTCTTCACCTCCACCAGGACCAGGGTGCGTCCTTCCAGCGCCAGGAGGTCCACCTCGCCCTCGGGGGTCACGACGTTCCTCGCCAGGATGCGGAGGCCGAGGCGCGCGAGCGCCCGGGCCGCCGCCCGCTCGCCCCGCCGGCCCAGGCGCCTCGCGAGCAGCCCCTGGCGCCGGGCGGGTTCCATCGTGTCCTCCCCCCGTCCGGGCGCCGCCCCTTCGGGCGCGCCGGCGCGGGAGGAAGGACCCGGGCTCCGGGTCGCCCCGGGGCCCTCGCCTACTCCTTCGCGGCGTGCTCGACGGGCTCGTTCGCCGGGAGGGTGTCGTTCGCGCCGGAGCCGGAAGCGGTCTCGTCCTCGCCGGCGACCTCGATGCGCGCGCGGCGGCGCTTCTGCTTCCGCCCGCCGATCACCTCCTTCAGGCGCGTCGCCTTGCCGACGCGGTCGCGGAGGTAGTAGAGTTTCGCGCGACGCACGCGGCCCTTGCGCACGACGTGGATCGACTCGATCACGGGGCTGTGCACGGGGAACACGCGCTCGACGCCCTCGCCCTGGACGATGCGCCGGACGGTGAACGTGCGGCCGAGGCCGGCGCCGCGGATCCGGATGACGGTCCCGGTGAAGGTCTGCACGCGCTCGCGGTCGCCCTCGGTGATCTTCACCGCCACGTCCACGGTGTCCCCGACCTCGAGCTCCGGGAGGTCCGAGCGGAGATACGGGGTCTCGGCCAGACGGATGCGGTCCATGACGGCCTCCGGGTACATCGCGCGAATCGGCGCCGGGGTCACGGGGAAGCAGGACAAGGTACCCGAGTCCGAGGCGGCTCCATGCAATTCCCCGACCTGACAGGGGGGGAGCCCACGCGACCGCGGCCGTAGGATCAGGCGATGCACGCCACGGTCGTGACGCTCTTCCCGGGGCTCCTGGCCGCCTTCCGGGACACCTCGATCACGGGCCGCGCGGTCCGCTCGGGTCTCGTGCGGATCGACCTCTTGGACCTGAGGACCTTCGGGGCGGGGCCCCACCGGCAGGTGGACGACCGCCCGTTCGGGGGCGGCCCCGGCATGGTCCTGATGGCGGAGCCCGTGGCCCGCGCCACGGAGGCCGCCCGCGCGGGGCACGCGCCCGGGGTCCGGACCCTCGTCCTCTCGCCCCAGGGGCGTCCCTTCACGCAGGACCTCGCCCACGAGCTCGCACGCCACGAGGCGGGCTTCGTGCTCGTCTGCGGGCGCTACGAGGGCATCGACGAGCGCTTGTTCGAGGCGCTCCGTCCGGAGGAGGTCTCGATCGGCGACTACGTCCTCGGCGGGGGGGAGGCCGCCGCGATGGTGGTGCTCGACGCGACGCTGCGTCTCGTGCCCGGCGTGCTGGGCGACGACGCGAGCGCGCGCGAGGACTCGTTCGCGGACGGCCTCCTCGACCACCCGCAGTACACGCGTCCGAAGACCTGGCGCGGCCTCGAGGTCCCGGACGTGCTGCTCTCGGGAGACCACGCGAAGATCGCCGCGTGGCGACGGGGCGAGGCCGAGCGGCGCACGCGCGCGCGGCGGCCCGACCTGTTCGCCGGGGAGGGAGGGAGCCGATGTTCACCGGCATCGTGACGCACCGGGGCCTCGTCGAGGCCGCCGAGGACCTCGCGGGCGGCGGCCGGCGGCTCCGCCTGAGCCCCGCGCCGCCCCTGGACGCGGTGCGCCTCGGCGACTCGATCGCCGTGGACGGCGTGTGCCTCACCGTGGCGTCGATCGACGGCGGAACGCTCGGCTTCGACGTCGTCCCCGAGACGCTCCGTCGCTCCACGATCGGGCTGCGACGTCCGGGCGACCGCACGAACCTGGAGCGCTCGCTACGCGTCGGGGACGAGATGGGGGGGCACGTCGTCCAGGGGCACGTCGAGGGGACGGGCGTCGTCGCCGCGCGGACCACGGTCGGAGAGGACGTTCGGCTGGAGGTCGAGGTCGGCCCCGACCTCTTCGGCGGCCTGATCCCGAAGGGCAGCGTCGCGGTGGACGGGGTGAGCCTGACGCTCGGCGAGGTCTCGGCCGCCCCCCGGGGCGGGGGGGGGCGCTTCTCGGTCTACCTGGTCCCGCACACGCTCGGGGTGACGGGGTTCGGCGGTCTGGCTCCGGGGGACCGCGTGAACGTCGAGCCCGACGTGCTCGGACGGTGGGTGGAGCACCACGTCCGCCGTATCCTCGTCCGGACCGATCCCAGGGAAGGGTGAGGACGCCCCCGCCGGCCCGGGCCCGCGCGCGCCGCGCGGCCGCGGACCGGGTCCCGCCCGGGAGGAGCCGCATGCACGCCCACCGATCGACGCCCGCCCGACCCGACGCCGCGGCGCGGCCGCGCCTCCTCTCCGTGGCCCTCGCGCTCGTCGTCCCGCTCGCGGGGTGCCAGGGCCGGCACGTCTTCACGACGGACGGCTCGACCGCCGGCCAGCCGTCCTCCGTGTCCGGGTCGACCCCGTCGGGCAACGGGCGCGTGTTCCTGTCCGACCGCGACCTCGCGCCCGTGGACGCGTTCATCTCGGCGAGGAACGCGCAGTGGATCCTCGGCGACGAGGTGGAGGTCACCGCGAGCCGCGAGTACTTCGCGCAGGTGCTCACCGTGAACGCGACCGTGGGGGAGGTGAGCCGCCAGGACACGACGCGCGCGGACGAGACGACCGTGGACCTCGTGAGCCTCCGCCCCGGCGGCGCGGTCGTGGTGACGTCGAGCCCGCGCATCCTCATCGGCACGGGCCTCACCGTGACGGCGCGCAAGCGCCTGACGCTCCACCTCGTGAAGACGCGCGACCAGACCGCGCCCGTCCGGCTGCGCGTCCACGCCCAGGGCAACGCGTCGCGCGGGCGGCACGACGACGTGCTCGACCGCCAGCCCGTGCTCGACCTCGGCGGCGAGATCCGGCTCGACAACGGGCGGTGGACGTGGTTCCCGATCGGGTAGCCGCGGTGGCGTCGCGCGGGACCGTCGTCGTCCACGAGCTCGAGAGCGAGGTTCTCCGCGGGAACCCCCTCGGCGACCCGACCACGCGTCGCGTCCCCGTCTACCTCCCGCCCGGCTACGACCCGCGCGGTCCCCGCCGCTGCCCCGTGCTCTTCGCGCTCGCCGGGTTCACCGGAACGGGTCTATCCTTCCTGTCGTACGACTGGTGGCAGCCCTCGCTGCCCGAGCTCCTCGACCGCGAGATCGCGTCGGGGGCGATGCCGCCGGTGGTCGTCGTGATGGTGGACGGCATGACCGCGCTCGGCGGGAACCAGTACGTGGACTCGGCCGCGACGGGACCCTGGGCCACGCACGTGACGCGCGAGGTCGTCCCGTGGGCGGAGCAGACCTTCCGCGTCCTGGAGGGCCGACGGCACCGCGGCGTGTTCGGGAAGTCGAGCGGCGGGTACGGCGCCCTGATGATGGGCCTCGAGCACGCCGACGTGTTCTCGGCGGTCGCGAGCCACTCCGGCGACTGCTACTTCGAGTACTGCTACGGGCCCGACCTGCCGCGCGCAGCGGACGGGCTCCGCGCGGCGGGCGGGCTGCTGCCCTTCCTCGCCGACGTCCGTCGCCGGCGCTGGCCGAAGCTCCCTGCGCACCTCTTCCCCGCGCTCCTCGTCGTCGCGATGGCCCACTTCTACTCGCCGAACCCAGACGCGCCCGCAGGCGTGGACCTCCCGTTCGACGAGGCGACGGGCGCACGGCGCGAGGACGTCCTCGCGCGATGGGCGCGGCGCGACCCCGTCTTCCTGGTCGGGGAGCACGCGGCGGACCTCCGGTCCCTCTCGCTCCTCTGGGTCGAGTGCGGCACGCGCGACGAGTACAACCTCCAGCACGGCGCGCGGATCCTCTCGAACCGCCTGCGAGCGCACGACGTGCCGCACGTGTACGAGGAGTTCGACGACACGCACCGCTCGATCTCGTATCGGTACGCGGTGAGCCTGCCGCGCCTGGCGGCCGCCCTCGCCTGACCGGCGGAGCCGGTCGAGGCGTCGCGCGCCGCCCCCCGGTCCGACCCCGGTCGCCGCGGTGGCCCGACGCTTGCTCCGGCCGCGGCGTACGATGGGAACGCCCCCGTCCGTCCGGCCGGAGAAGACATGCCCAGGCTCGCCCGGCGCCTCGCTCCCCCGCTCGCGTTGCTCCTCCTCGTGGCGATGGGCCTCTCGGGCCCCGGCGCCGTGGCCGGCGATCCCGGCGACGACGACCCGCCCGTCGGGGCGGGGCCGGACCTCGGCGACCAGAACGTCCCGTTCGAGGCCCAGGTGAACCAGGCGATCGAGCAGGGCGTCGAGTGGCTGCGGAACCGCGCGTCGCTCTTCTCGATTCCCGGAACCCGGCCGGTGGCGGACGGCGCGTCCTGGGGTCTCGTGAAGGGGGATCGCGCCTATGGCGGCGGGGACGGGCCGCAGTACCGCCATCCGGCGGGCCCCACGGCGCTCGCGCTCTACACGCTCCTCAAATGCGGCGTCTCGCCGAAGGAGCCGATCATCGAGCGCGGCTTCGCGTGGCTCGCGTCGGTGCACACGATCACGCCGGAGTGGGACGGGCAGGAGACCCAGGGGCGGACGCGGGTCTGGACCCACCTGATCGCGGGGTCCTCCTACGAGCTCGCCGCGATGATCCTCGCGCTCACGGCGAAGTACGACCAGTACAAGAAGAGCGCGCAGTCCGACGAGGCCCAGCGCCGGCACAAGCTCCGGATCAAGGACCGGGACGACCGGGTGTGGCTCGACCAGCTGGTCACCGCGCTCCTCGAGCGGCGCGGCCAACCGCTCGAGACCGCGACGGCGCTCGACGCGGGCATGATCGAGCGCCTGTCGGACCCGTCGAAGGCGCAGGACCCGCCCAAGCCGGAGGGCGACCTCCCGCCGCACGAGCAACGCCTCGGCTGGCGGTACAACGTGCCGCACCTCGACCTCTTCGAGGCGTCGAAGGCCGGTCGGAGCTCCTGGCAGCGTCGGAACAACGTCCCGCCGAACGCGAACCAGGACCTCTCGAGCACGCAGCTCGCGACGCTCGCGCTCTTCTCCGCGCGGCGCTTCGGCATGAAGATCCCGGACGACGTGTGGTTCGACATCCTGGACTTCACGCTGGCGCACCAGGAGGAGGACGGGCCCGAGCAGGAGCGGTACGACCCCACCTTGGCGGCCGGCGGGTACGCGCAGCAGAAGGACCACGCGCGGGGCTTCATGTACATCAAGGGGAGCCCGGACGGCACGGAGGGCGTCGCCACGGGGTCGATGACCGCGTGCGGCATCACGAACCTCCTGATCGCGGTCCGGGCGCTCGAGGAGTCGCCGAAGGGGCGCAAGGAATTCAGCGAGCGCGGCCTCGACCGCAAGGTCACGACCGCGGTGTGGGACGGTCTCGCGTGGCTCGACCGGAACTGGTCGCCGTTCATGAACCCGTCGAGCCAGTACGGCTATCACGTCTACTACCTGTACGCGATCGAGCGCGAGCAGGACCTGCGGATGAAGAACCTGCTCGGGAAGCACCTCTGGTACCGCGAGGGAGCCCGCGAGATCCTGCAGCGGCAGCAACACGCGAAGGTCAAGGACCTCTTCGACGGCCGCGCGCCGGAGCGGGACGTCGTGTTCTGGAACACCGGCTCCACGCACGAACCCAAGGACGTCCTCGACACGTGTTTCGCGCTGCTGTTCCTGAAGCGCGCGACGAGCCACCTCTCGCCCGCTCCCGTGACGCCCGGCGACGAAGCCGGCCCGACCGACTCGCGCTGAGCCCGCGCCGACGGGGACGGACGGCCCTCGACACGGCGGGTCGCGCGGAAGTGGGAGGCGAGGGGCCGAGGCGTAGGATGCCGGCTCGTCCCGAGGGAGGCGCCGCGCGTGAAGCTCCACGAGTACCAGGCGAAGGAACGCTTCCGCGCGGTGGGCCTCACCGTGCCGCGCGGCGTCGTCGTGAAGGAGGCGTCCGCGGCCGCCGAGGCGTTCGCGAGCCTCGGCACGCCGGTCGTCGTCGTGAAGGCGCAGATCCACGCCGGCGGGCGCGGCAAGGCGGGCGGCGTGAAGCTCGTCCGCTCCGCCGACGAGGCGCGGCAGGTCGCGGAGACGCTCCTCGGCCACCCGCTCGTCACGAAGCAGACGGGCCGGGAGGGAACGGTCGTCCGCACGCTGCTCGTCGAGGAGGGCCTCGACCTCGATCGGCAGCTCTACGCCGCGGTCGTCCTCGACCGTCGCCTCGAGTCTCCGGTCGTGATGGCGTCCGCCGAGGGCGGCGTCGAGATCGAGGAGGTGGCGGCGCGCCGGCCGAAGGCCATCCTCCGCGAGGTCGTGGACCCGCTCCGCGGCCTCGACGGATTCAAGGCGCGGCGGCTCGCGTATCGCCTCAAGGTGCCCGCCGAGCTCGTCCGGCCGCTGGCGACCACGCTCCAGCGCCTCGCGCGGCTCTGGCTCGAGAGCGACGCGAGCCTCGTCGAGGTGAACCCGCTCGTCACGACGAAGGACGGCAGGGTCGTGTGCCTCGACGGCAAGATGAGCATCGACGACAACGCCCTGTTCCGCCAGAAGGAGCTCGCGGCGGAGCGGGACCGAAGCGAGGAGGAGCCGACGGAGGTTCGGGCGCGCGACGCCGGCCTCTCGTACGTGAAGCTCGAGGGCAACATCGGGTGTCTCGTGAACGGCGCGGGCCTCGCGATGGCCACCATGGACATCGTGAAGCTCCACGGCGGCGAACCGGCGAACTTCCTCGACGTGGGCGGCGGCGCGACCGCGGAGCAGGTCACGACCGCGTTCCGCATCATCCTCGAGGACCCGTCGGTCCAGGGCATCCTCGTGAACATCTTCGGCGGGATCATGCGCTGCGACGTGATCGCGGAGGGCGTGGTCGCCGCCACGAAGGCGGTGGGGCTCGATCGCCCGCTCGTCGTCCGGCTCGAGGGCACGAACGTCGAGAAGGGTCGCGCCATCCTCGCGAAGAGCGGGCTCGACATCACGCCCGCGAAAGACATGGACGACGCCGCGCGGCGGATCGTGGAGGCGGTGGCGTGAGCATCCTCGTCGATCGGAACACGCGGCTCTTGGTCCAAGGCATCACCGGGGACGCGGGGCGCTTCCACACGCTCGCGTGCCGCGAGTACGGCACGAACGTCGTGGCGGGCGTGACGCCCGGTCGCGGCGGCACGCGTGTGTCGAAGATTCCCGTCTTCGACACCGTGGCCGACGCCGTCGAGAAGACGGGCGCGAACACGAGCATGATTTTCGTGCCCGCCGCGTTCGCGGCCGACGCCGTCCTCGAGGCCGTGGACGCGGGGATCGCCGTCGTCGTGTGCATCACCGAGGGCCTCCCGGCCCTCGACGAGGTGCGCGTGAAGCGCGAAGTGGCCCGCGCGGGCGCGCGGCTGATCGGTCCCAACGGCCCCGGCATCCTCTCGCCCGGCGAGAAGGCGAAGGTGGGCATCATGCCGGGCTACATCCACCGTCCCGGCGGCGTGGGCGTGGTCTCGAGGAGCGGGACGCTCACGTACGAGGCCGTGTGGCAGCTCTCGAGCCTCGGCCTCGGCCAGAGCACGTGCCTCGGCATCGGCGGCGACCCCGTGCCCGGCACGAGCTTCGTGGACGTCCTGGCCCTCTTCGAGGCCGATCCCGAGACCGACGCGATCCTGATGATCGGCGAGATCGGCGGCACGGCCGAGGAGGACGCGGCCGCGTTCGTGAAGGCCCACGTGACGAAGCCGGTTGGCGCGTTCGTCGCCGGGCGCACGGCGCCCTCGGGCAAGCGCATGGGGCACGCGGGCGCGATCATCGCGGGCGGCAAGGGCACCGCGGCCGAGAAGCAGGCCGCGCTCGTCGCGGCGGGGATCCGCGTGGCCGAGAGCCCGGCCGACATGGGGCGCGTCATGGCGGCGCTGCTCGAGCGCCGGGGGCGCGGCCGCGGCGCGAAGCGGTCCCCGGCGAAGCGGGACCGGGCGTCCGCGCGGTCCGCCGGGGCGAAGCGTCGCGCGGCCGCGAAGCGGGGACCGGCGAAACGCGGCGCGAAGAAGGCGAGGGCGAAGTCGCGGCCGGCCCGGTCGAAGACGCGCGCGCGGAAGGCGAAGTAGCGTCCGCACCGGGGCGGGGCCCGACGGCCGCTACCATGCGCCCGATGGCGTATCGGCTCCGCGACCTCCCCGGCCCCGCCCGGCTCGCAATCGCGCTCTTCGTCCTCCTCCTCGGCGGGTTCTACCTCGCCGCGCAGGCGACGCTGTGGGTGCGGGACGGCGGCGGCCGCCTGCCGGGCTACCACGACGTGCTCGTCAAGTACCACGGCACGCCCGAGACCTCGCCGCTCCACGAGGTGCTCTCCGCCGACCGTCCTCCGACGAGCCCGCGCGCGATGTGGGTGTACCTCGACCCGCTGCAGGATCCCGAGAGCATCCAGAAACGTCGCGAGGTGATCCTGTCGTGGGTGGAGGAGGGCGCGCCCGAGAGCGGGTGGCCCGCGGTCGGCCAGGTGATGCACCAGGAGGCGTCGTGCCTCCAGTGCCACGCCCCCGGCGGCCAGCGCGCCGACCTCCCGTTCGAGACGTACGAGGAGGTGCGTGCCGTGGCGCGGGCCGCGCCGGCCATCTCGACGAGCAACCTGCTCGTGACCGCGCACAACCACGCGTTCGCGTTCTCCGTCCTCGCGCTCCTCCTCTCGCTGCTCGTGGTCGGAACGGGCGCGCCGGGCGCGCTCAAGGCGTTGCTGGTCGCCTCGGCGTTCGGGGGCGCGGTGTTGGACGTCGGCGGGTGGTTCGCGACGCGCGCGTTCGGCGACCCGTGGCCGGCCGCGGTCCTCGTGGGCGGGGGCGCGTTCGGCGCCGCGATCGGGACGATGGCGCTTCTCGCGCTCTTCGAGGTCGTCGTCGGACCGCGCCGGGGTCGCCGGCTCGCGGGCGACGCCGACGAGACCGCGGGGGTCGCCGGAACCTCGGACGGGGCCGTTCTGCGGTAGGATCGCGACGCGGGCGTCCGGGGCGTGTCTGTCGCTCGGGCGTCGGCGTACCCGTGGGCCGGGAGCTGACGATGAGGGTGACGTTGCCCGAGAAGGTCATGGGCGCGCGCGACGCGCTCTTCGTGCTCGAGGTGGGCTTTCCCGTCGCCTCGTCCGAGCGCGGGGTGGAGGTCAAGACCTCCGGGCCGATCGAGGCCCTGGACCTCTCGGGGAGCTCGCGGGGCGGCGCGTACCGCATCCCCGTCGGTCTCGAGCGCCTCCACGTCCCCATGCGCGTGGTCGAAGACGGCGCGGGCGAAGCCCACGTGACCGTGCTCTGCACCGAGGGCCCGGAGGCGGGGCAGTCCGAGGACCGCGCGGTCGTCCTGGAGGCGCCGGCGGGCGGCGCGGCGGCGAGCGGGGGCCGCCGGTGGCTCCTGGGTGCGGCCGCGGTGGTCCTCGCGGGGCTCGCCGCGTGGTGGTTCACCCGGCCCGCCACGGCGCGCGTGCCGGACGTGCGCGGCCACACGCAGGCCGAGGCGGAGGGCACGCTCGAGAACGCGGGGTACGAGGTCCGTGTCTCCGAGGAGAGCACCCAGGAGCTCGCTCAGTCGGGCGTCGTGCTCCGACAGATCCCGGAAGGCGGGTCGGACGAGCCCGCCGACAAGATCGTCGAGATCGTGGTCGGGCGCGCGGAGCAGCGGATCCCGCACGTGCCGGCCGTCGTCGGCCAGCTCGAGGCCGACGCGAAGGCGACGCTCGAGGGCCTCGGCTACCAGGTCGTGGTGATGTACGAGGACGACGCCGGTCGCGCGGGCAAGGTGCTCAACCAGTCGCCCACCGGCGACACGCCGCTCGACGCGGGCCGACAGGTCGAGATCATCGTCGGACGCGCGCCCGAGGCGGTCACCGTCCCGAACGTGGTGGGACAGTCGGAAGACGAGGCGCGGCGCGCGCTCGCCGCGGTCGGCCTCGAGACGGAGACCGAGGTGTCGGCGGTCGCGGTGCGCGAGCACGGCAAGGTCGTGGACCAGCGACCGGCCGCGGGCGAGTCGCTCGCCGCCGGCGGCACCGTGACGATCGCGGTGGGCCGCGCGGTCGGCGGTCCCGGCGAGATCGCGGCGACGCCGGGCACGACGCCCGGTCCCTCGCCGTCGGGTCCCGAGGGGCCGGACGACACGCCCACGGTCGAACCAGGCACGGCCCCGACCGGGCCCGGGACGACCGAGACCCCGGGTACGACGACCGAGACCCCGGGTACGACGACCGAGCCGGGCACGACGACCGAGCCGGGCGGGACGACGCCGGGCGAGGGGCCGCCGCAGCCATGGACGACCTCTCCGCCGCCCGTCGCCCCGGGCCCCGGCCCCGGCGGCACGCCTGGTACGCCCGGCACGGCGCCGGCGACGCCGCCCAGCCCCACGCCGGGCGGTCCGTCCGAACCCGTCACGCTCGCGAAGGGGGCGGACGGGAGCGTCGTGGTCCCCGACATGACGGGATGGACGCGTGAGGTGGCCGAGGAGACGCTCCGGCGGGCGGGCATGGTGCCCCAGGTGATGACGCTTCGAAGCGACGACCCGGCGATGGACGGACGTGTGCTGCGTCACCGCCCGCGCGGCGGCGAGCACGAGAGCGCGGGCGACACCATCTTCCTGACGATCGCCGACGTTCCCGCGTCGGTCCGGGCGCACACGGGCGAGACGCCCGCCTCCGCCGGGCCGACGCCCGGCCCGACGCCCGGTGCGACGCCCGGTGCGACGCCCGGTGCGACGCCTGCCACGACCCTGCCGGTGCCGGACGTGGTCGCGATGGACCGCGCGCGCGCCGTCCGGGCGATCGAGGCCGCCGGCTACACGGCGCGGATCGTGACGCGTGAGACCTCGTATCCGGCCGCCGGCACCGTGCTGGCGCAGGACCCGCCCCCGGGCGAGCCGCTCGTGCGGGGCGGCGAGATCGTGGTCGAGGTCGCCGCTCCGCCTACGGGCACCACGCCGACGCCGAGCGTTCCCCCGACACCGGCGAGTCCCGGGACGACTCCTGGGACGACTCCTGGGACGAGCCCCGGGACGAGCCCCGGGACGAGCCCGGGCACCACCCCCGCGCCGGGCCCCGCGACGCCTCCGGTCGCGGGCGATGCCGTGCGCGTGCCGTCCGTCGTCGGGATGGACCGCGCGGATGCCGAGCGGGCGCTGAGGATCGAGGGTCTCCTCGTGAACGTCACGCAGGGCGGCGGCACGGCGGAGGAGCAGGGGAAGGTCGTGGACCAGGCCCCTGGGGGCGACACCGAGGTCCCCGGACGTTCCTGGGTGGAGATCGTCGTGGCGGCGGGAACGGGACCACGTCGCACGGCGACGGGTGCGCCGATGCGTCTCGAGCCGCCGCGCCCGACGTCCACGCCGGGACCGACGGGCGAGCCGGGACGGCCGCCCGCGGTGGGGACGGGTCCGATCGGGCCCGGCGGCACGTCGGCCCGCGCGTCGGCGCCGGTCCCGCCCGTCGCGCTGCCGCCCCGGGACGCGCCGCGCTCGGCGAGCGTGCCCATGGTGGCCGGAATGGACGCGCGCGAGGCGATCCCGAAGATCCTCCAGGCGGGGCTGCTCCCGATCGTCGAGGTCGAGCGCGCGTCCGACCGCCCCGCGGGGACGGTGCTCGCCACGGCACCCGACGCCGGCGGCGGGCTGCGTCCCGGCGATCTCGTCCGGGTCCGCGTGAGCATGCCGACGAAGCCCGCGGAACGGACGGTCTGGCTCCCGATGGCGGTGGGAGCGGAGGTCGCGAAGGCGCGGGAGATGTTCGGCGGGACGCGAACGGGCGTCGAGGTGATCGAGATCCACGTGCCCGGGCACCCGTACGCAGGCACGGGCCGGATCGCGGCGCAGTACCCCGTGTCGGCCGTCCCGCTCGGTCTCGCCGGCCGCGTCACGCTCTGGGTCGTCACGCCCTGACCGAAGCCACGCCCGCTCGACGCCGGACGGCCGCGACGTCCGACGCGCGCGTCGCCCGACGCGCGCGAAGCTAGACGTCCGCGGCGTCCCTCTGGGGCGGCTGCTCGCGGTCCCGCGGGTCGGGCCCGCGCTCCGGCGGCGGGGGAGCCGGCGTCCACGCGGCCGCCTCCGATCCGACGCGGGGCGCGCCGCCGCCCTCGCCGTCGCCGTGGGCGGCGGACCCCGGCCCGGCGCGGCGACCGCGGCGCCCGCGCCCGCTCCGGCCGCCGCGGCGGCGCCGGCGGGGCTCCTCGTCCTCGTCGCGCCGGTGCGCGTGGGCGGCCGGGCGGCTCCGGGCCCCCAGCTCCTCCCACGCCGCGAGCGTCCCGTCGACCCGGTTGCGCGCCTCGAGGTCGAGGCGCAGGAACGAGAGCGCGAGTGGGAACGCCTGGCGTCGGACGACCTTGTGCGCCCAGCGGCCGTCCGGCGGGTGGCGCATCGTGAGCCACAGCCAGAGGGCCTCCTTCAGGCGACCCAGCGTCCGGCGCGGCATGCTCGTCCGCTGCGCGAGCGGTCGCACGGTCTCGTCGAACCGGTCGCACCACGCGAGGTACCCGCCGTGGTCGTCCTCGAGCCAGGCCGAGACGATCCAGGGCGCGAGGAGCGGCGCGAGGAGCATCGCCTCCTCGGCGCCCCCGGCGCCGAGACCCCAGCGGTCCGCGACGCCGAGCAGGTTCCAGGTCGCGTGCGCGCCGCTCGGAGGGAGACCCTCGGGGTCCTCGGGCTCGGAGGCCGGGCCGGCGAGGTCGCCCCACGTCCGCGGCTCGTCGAGGAACGCCACGACCTCGGGGACCCAGTGGGCGAGGACGCCGAGCCGGTGGAGACGATGCAGCGTGCGCCAGGCGGCGCCGCGGCCGAGGATCTTCAGGAGCTCGACGTAGAGGCGGGCCTGGCTCGCCTCGACGATCCGGTCGGCGTGCTCCGCGATGGCGCGCTCGAGCGTGGGCTCGATCTGGAAGTCGAGGCGTACGGCGAAGTGGACCGCGCGGATCATGCGCACGGGATCCTCGTAGATCCGCGTCGCGGGGTCGCCGATCGAGCGCACGACGCGGGCCTCCACGTCGTCGAGGCCGCCCACCCAGTCGAGGATCTCGTCGCGCACGGGATCGTAGAAGAGCGCGTTGATCGTGAAGTCGCGCCGTCGCGCGTCCTCGGCGGCAGTCCCGAAGACGTTCTCGGGGGAGCCCTCGTCCTGCTCGTCGGCGTCCTCGCCGACCGGCGGCGGGCCGCGGAACGTCGCGGTCTCGATGACGCGACCTTCGCCGAAGTGGATGTGCGCCAGACGGAAGCGCCGACCGATGATCCGGGCGTTGCGGAAGACACGCTTGATCCGGTTGGGCCGCGCGTCCGTGGCGACGTCGAAGTCCTTGGGCTCGTGGCCCGCCAGGAGGTCCCGGACGCAGCCGCCCACGAGGTAGGCCTCGTGGCCGTGGCGCTGGAGCCGCCGCACCACCGTCAGGGCGTGCTCGTCGAGCAACGAGCGCTCGATGTGGGCCCGGCGGGTGCGAGGCGGGTCCTCGGGGTCGGAGGGAGGTGCCGGTAGGTCGTCGTCCGGCTCGCGGGGGCGGGTCTCCGTCATCGACCCTCCATGGTAGGGGCAGGGCGTTCCGGCGACCCGCTACGTCCCCGGACTTTGACACCCGTCCCGGGCGGGACCTACCATCACCGCCCATGCGCGCAGGCACCGTCGCCTTCCGATCGCTCCTCGGCGTCGTCGCGCTGCTCGCCGTCGGCTGCAGCTCGCCCCGCGGCCTCGACCAGCCGACCCTGGCGCTCCAGCCGAGCGAGCGCGGCGACGTCGAGGCGCAGGCGAGGAAGGCGATGGCGAAGGGCGCCTTCGTGGACGCGTGGAACCAGGCGGCCGAGGCGGACCTCGACCGGAGCCTTCTCGAGGAGATCGCGATCGGCGCCGCGGGCCGGCCGGTCGAGGCGGCCTCGGACGGGACCGCGGGCGGCGTCGGCGGGCTGTTCGGCTCGTCCGGGGCCGCGCGGTCCATGTTCGAGGCGCTGGCCAAGCGGTACGGGGGGCTCTCGAAGGAGGGACGGGCCTCGCTCGACGCGTGGACGGCGAAGCTCGAGCACGACTCCGAGTGGGTCCGCGCCGCCGAGGTCCAGATGATGGCCGCGGACGACGCGCCGGCGTTCCGTGCGGCGTGGGACGTGTACCGGCGCGCCCCGCCGGACGAGGCGCCCGCGGTTCTCGAGGCCATCGGGAAGGCCCGGGAGAAGCTCCAGTCCCGAGACGGCGGGTCGGGCGGTTGATCCACGTCGCGATCGCGGGGGCGGGGGCGTGGGGGCTCAACCACGTACGCGATCTCGCGTCCATGCGGGGGGTTCGGCTCCGTTGGATCGTGGAGCCCGACGAGGTTCGCCGCGAGGGCGCGGGCCGGCTCGCGAAGGGCGCGCGTCTCTCCGACCGGCTGGAGCCCGCGCTCGAGGACGAGCGCGTAGACGCCCTGGTCATCGCGAGCCCGACGCCCACGCACGTCCCGCTCGCGCGAGCCGCCCTGCGCGCGGGAAAGCACGTGCTCGTCGAGAAGCCGCTCGCGGAGACGGCGCGCGAGGCGAGCCAGCTCGTGTCGCTGGCGAGGCGCGCGGGTCGGATCCTGGCGGTGGGCCACCTGCTCCGCTACCACCCGGCGGTCACGGCGCTCGAGCGCGTGATGCGGTCCGGTCGGCTCGGCCGGCCGCGGTACCTGATCGCGCAACGCACGAACCTGGGGCGGCTTCGGAGCGACGAGGGGGCCCTCTCGAGCCTCGCGCCCCACGACGTGAGCCTCATGGCCCACCTCCTCGGCGCGTGGCCCGTCGGCGTGTCGGCCCGGGGCGGTGTGTACGCGCAGCCCCAGCTCGAGGACCTGGTGTTCCTCGGCCTCCGTTTCCCCGGCGGGGTGCTCGGGCACGTGCACCTCTCCTGGCTCGACGCGGTGAAGGTCCGCCGCGTCGCCGTGGTCGCCGAGCGGGGCATGGCCGTGTTCGACGACGTGAGCGCCGAGGCCCCCCTCCGGCTCCACCTCTGCGGTCACGCCCTCCCCGGCGAGGTGGTCCCCGTGCCGCGGCGGCCGGCGCTCCGGGCGGAGCTCCAGGTGTTCGTCCGGTGCGTCGCGGGCGGGGCGGAGATCCCGACCCCGGGCGAGGACGGCGTCCGCGTCGCCCGCGTGCTGGAGGCAGCGCGCCGGTCCCTCGCCGAGGGCGGGCGCGAGATCCCCCTCCGGGTGCGGTAGCCCGGCCCTTTTCCGGGTCTTCATTTTTTTCGGCGGGCCCCTCGGGGACCGCCGCGAGAATCCCCGCGTGAACGACCCCGCCCTGCCCTTCGCCGCCCCGAGCCAGCGCGAGGAAAAGCTCGCCGCCACCATGGAGGTCCCGCTCATGGACCCCCGGCGGGTGTACGACGAGTGGGGGCCCCGGGCGGAGGACGCGGTCGTCCGGATCCTGCGGGACCACACGTACGTGAAGGGCCCGGAGGTCCGGGGGTTCGAGACCGAGATGGCCGCGTACGTCGGGGTCCGTCGGGCCGTCGCGGTGGACTCGTGCACCGACGCCCTCATGCTGACGCTTCGCGCCGTGCTCGAGGGCCGACCCGCGGACCGGCGGGAGGTGATCCTCCCGACGTTCACGTTCGTGGCCACGGCCGGCGCCGTCGTGAACGCCGGCGGCCGCCCCGTGTTCGCGGACGTGCTCGAGGACACGATGAACCTCGACCCGGAGGCGGTCCGGCGGCTCGCCGGCCCGCGGACCGCGGCGATCGTGCCCGTGCACCTCTACGGGAGCCCGGCCGACATGGGGGCGCTTCGCGCGGCGGTCGCCCCCGACGTGCTCGTGCTGGAGGACGCGGCCCAGGCCATCCACGCGGAGGTGGGCGGCCGGCGCGTGGGCGGCCTCGGCGACGCGGCGGCCTTCTCGTTCTACCCCTCCAAGAACCTCGCGGCCGCGGGAGACGGCGGCGTGGTCACGACCGACGACGAGCGTCTCGCCGACACCGTGGCGGCGCTGAGGGACCACGGGCAGACGAAGAAGCTCTACGACCACAGCCTCGTCGGCACGAACAGCCGCATGGACGAGATCCAGGCCGCGGTGCTGCGCGTGAAGCTCCCGCGGATCGACGCCTGGACGCGCGAGCGGCGCGCGATCGCCGCGCGCTACGACCTGGCGTTCCAGGGCAGCCCCGCGCGGCCCCAGCGCGTGCTGCCCGGCGCGAAGAGCGCCGCGCACCTGTACACGGTCCGCGTGCCGCGTCGCGACCTCGTGCGCGAGCGGCTGGAGGCGGCCGGCGTCGCGACGGGGGTCTACTACCCCATGCCGCTCCACCAGCAGTCCTGCTTCGCCCCGTACCTCGGGGCGGCCTGCCCGGTCGCGGAGTCCCTCGCGAAACAGGTGCTCTCGCTGCCGTGCTTCCCGGGGCTCCTCCCGGAGGAGCAGGACGCCGTGATCCACGCCGTCCGGACCGCCCTGGCGTCCTGACCCCGGTCCGACCCGGGCCGGTCTCGCCCGGAGCCCGCCGAGGGGGGCACGGCGGCGACCGGGACCGCGGTCGCACCGGGGGGGCGCCACGACGCGCGGGGGGGGACGGCAGCCCGGTGGACGGCTCGTCGCGCGAGCGCACGCCGTCCGGCGCGACCCGCGGCCGCCACCGTCGCGGCCGCGCCACCCGACGTCCAGACGGGAGGACGCTCGCGGGCCCCTCCCGCCCGGGAGGGCGGATTCCTCGGGCGCCTCGCCGTCGGGCACGCGATGTGTTGCCGCGAGGTCCGCATGGGGTGGAAGGCTTCACAGTCCGATGAACGGCGTCGTGACCCCCGGGTCTCCCCGCGGGGCCGTGTCCGCATCTCGCCGGCCGAGGGCCGGGCCGTCGAGGGCGCGCTCCTCGACGTGAGCGCCCGCGGACTGCGCCTCGCCGCCGCGTCCCCGCCGGTCGCCGGCTGTAGCGTCCGGATCGAGATCCATCTCCAGGAGCCGGGACAGCCCGAGCGACTCGTCCTCGACGGGAGCGGCCGCGTGGTCTGGATCCGGACCCCCGAGTCGGGCCCCGAGGCGGGCGTGGCTTTCGACCGTCCCGTGGACGTTCGCTCGCCCTTCTCCGACCTCCTCGTGATCTGACCGCGTCGCGGACCCGGCCGTCGCCGAACCCGCCGTCGCCGAGTCGGTCGGCCCGACGTCGGACGACCCCGTTGGGCCAGGGCCCCGTCCGTGGATCGGCACGGAATGCCCACCCCTCTTCCGCGGCGTCGCAGATCTGCCCGTCCCGGCGGCGCGGCCCGTCGTGTCTCGGACCGACCGCGCCGCCTGCGGGCTCAGACGACTCGGCGGCCTCCCACCAGCGCGATGAGGAAGACGACGAGGAAGACCACCAGCAAGACCTTGGCGATCGTCGCTGCGAGGCCGGCGAACGCCCAAAACCCGAGCGCGCCGGCGATCAGGGCGATCACCAGGAAGAACAGGGCCCAGCTCAACATCGGACATCTCCTTCGCCCCGCGCTTCACGATGCGACGGGGCCGGTCCACGACCAGCGATCGGCGTACCAGACGCCGATACGACGGCGGACGCAGAGGGCGATGGGGAGCGAAGGTCTCGGGCCGCGTCGGACCCCGCCGGGCACGCCCGCCGCGCGCTCAGTCGGGCGGGGGCCCGGGGCCGAGGTCGGCGCCGAGCGCGCGGTACGCCTGGACGATCGTCCCGCGGCGCGCGGCGCGGAACTTCTCCGCGATCGAGGCGGTCCACGTGCGGCCCGGGCGGCGTAGCTCCCGCCACCACGCCTCCACCGCGAGGTCGTGTGCGTCGAGGAGGGCGAGCGTGCGCTCGTCGTCGGGATACCGCTCCTCGAGCAGCACGGCGTCCACGGGGAGCCGCGGACGCGGCCGCGGGTCCTCGGCGGGACGGCCGACGCAGAGCCCGTAGAGGGGGAACACGCCCTCCGGCAGACCGAGCACGCGCACGACCTCGGGGAGGTCGTTCCGGAGCCCGCCGACGAAGCAGGCGCCGTAGCCCAGCGACTCGAAGGCCACCACCACGTTCTCGGCGAAGAGCGTCGCGTCCACGGTCGAGACGAGGAAGCTCTCCAGGTTCGCCACGTGCGGGACGCCGTGGCGCCGCGCCGCGAGGCGGTGTCGGCGCGTGTCCGCCAGGACCACGAAGAACGCGGGCGCGAGACGAACCTTGTCCTGGGAACCGGCGAGCTCGGCCAGGCGCGTTCGCCGCGCCTCGTCGCGAACGCGGAGGAGCGCGTACGCCTCGACCGCGCTGCTCGTGCTGGCGCGCTGCCCCGCCTTTACCGCGGCGCGCACGTCCGCGTCGGAGATCGGGTCGTCCGTGTACCGGCGGATCGAGCGGTGGCGGAGGAGGAGCGCGAGGGTCTCGTTCATCCGTCCGATCGTACCCGTTCCGGGCGGACGAACGACGGGCGCGGGCTACGCGTGATTCCGGTTGCGGCGACCGAGGAGTCCGTACTTCCGCATCTTGTTGAAGAGCGTCGTACGGTTGATCATCAGCGCGGCCGCCGTCTCCTGCCGGTTCCCGTTGTGCGAGCGGAGCGTGCGCTCGATGATCTCGCGCTCGGGGATCTCGAGGGCCTTGCGGAGAGGAAGCGTCTGGCCCGGCTCGGGGGCCGAGACCTCGCGCGTCAGCTCGGGAGGGAGGTCCTTCGGCGAGATCGTGTCGCCGCGGCACAGGATCACGCCGCGCTCGATCGCGTTCTCGAGCTCGCGGATGTTGCCCGGCCAGGCATGGGCCTGGAGGATCGTCATCGCGTTGTCGTCCACGTGGCGGACGTCGCGCTCGTTCTCGGACGCGAAACGCTTCACGAAGTGCATCGCGAGGAGCGGGATGTCGCCCCGGCGCTCGCGCAGCGGCGGCAGGTGGACCTCGACGACGCGGATCCGGTAGAAGAGGTCCCGCCGGAACCGGTTCTCGTCCACCGCGCGGCTGAGGTCCTCGTTCGTGGCGAAGACGAGGCGCACGTCCACCTCGACGGTGTCCTCGCTGCCGACCGGCTCGAAGCAGCGGTCCTGGATCACGCGGAGGAGCTTCACCTGGAGGGCCGGCGTGGCGGTCGAGATCTCGTCCAGGAAGAGGGTCCCGCGGTCGGCTGCGAGGAACCGGCCGCCGCGCGTGCTCACCGCCCCCGTGAACGCGCCCTTCGCGTGCCCGAAGAGCTCGCTCTCGAGGAGGCCCTCGGGCAGCGCCCCGCAGTTGACCTCCACGAATGTCGCCTCGTTCCGGCCGCTCGCCTCGTGAAGCAGGCGCGCCACGAGCGTCTTGCCGGTCCCGCTCTCGCCGGTGATGAGGATCGTGGCCCGCGTGGGCGCCACGGCCTCGATCGTCTCGAGCGCCTTCAGGAGCGCGGGGTCGCGCCCGACCGGCCGCCGTCCCTCCTCGGCGCTCGCGAGGCGGGCGCGGAGGTCGGCGTTCTCGGACCGGAGGCGCGCGGCCTCGATGGCGCGGCCCACGACGAGGAGCATCTCGTCGTCGAGCACGGGCTTCGTCACGTAGTCGAAGGCGCCCTCGCGCATCGCGCGGACCGCGCTCTCGATCGTCCCGTACCCCGTGACCAGGATGACCTCGGTCTGGGGATGCAGGCGCTTCACCCGGCGCAGGAGCTCCATGCCGTCGAGCCCGGGCATCGCGATGTCGCTCACGACGACGTCGAACGAATCCGACTCGAGTCGCTGGAGGGCCTGCTCCGCGCTCGACATCGCCTCGGCCACGTAGCCGTGCTTGTCGAACAAGATGCGGAGCGTCCGCGGGACGAGCGGGTCGTCGTCTACGATCAGGATGCGCGCGCCCATGTGCTACCGCGCCTCCTGCATGGCCGCGGGCGCGGCGTGCGTCACGGGCAGGGTGACACGGACCGTCGTGCCGCCGCCGTTCGGACACGTGAGGCCGATACGCCCTCCGAACTTCTCCACGAGGCGCGCGGAGAGGGGGAGGCCGAGGCCCGTGCCCCGACCGGGGGACTTCGTCGTGAAGAAGGGCTCGAAGACGCGCGCGCGGACCTCCTCGGGGATGCCCGGCCCGTGGTCCTCCACCTCCACCACGAGCTCGTCGGCCTCCCGCCACGCGCGGACGACGATGGGGGCTTGGGGCCCCGACGCGTCGCACGCGTTCTTGAGGAGGTTCACGACCACCTGGTGCAGGCCGCGCGGCACGGGCAGGCGCGAGACGTTGGGGCGCACCTCGCGACCCATGGGTGGGGCCTCGTCGCCGAGGGCGAGCGAGACCGACGTGATCGCGCCGCCGAGGACCTCCTCGAGCGCCTGCGGCGTCTGCTCGACGGCGGCGTGGCGCGAGAAGGTGAGCAGGCTCTGGACGATGTCCGCCATGCGGATCAGGCCCGACTCGGCGAGGTCCAGGAACTCGCGGGCCTCGTCGCTCCCGTTCACGTGCTCCCGCGTCAGGCGGACGCAGCGGAGGACGGCGTCGAGCGGGTTGTTCAGCTCGTGGGCCACGCCCGCGGCGAGCTTGCCGATCATGGCGAGCTTCTCCTGCACGCGGAGCCGTTCGCGCAGGTCGCGGTTCGCCTGGAGCGCCTCCTGGTGCTCGAGCGCCTTCTCGACGGTGGCCGAGATCTCCTCGGCGCGACAGGGCTTCGTCAGCACGTCGAACGCGCCGAGGCGCATGAGGTCCACCGCGCGCTCGACCGTGCCGTGCCCGGTCAGCACGACGGCCACCGCCGAGGGGCACTCCTGCTCGAGCGCGAGGATCAGCTCGCGGCCGGGCATCGGGCTCATCTGGAGGTCGGTCAGCACGACCTGCGGGGTGTCGCGGCGACAGACCTCGAGCGCGGCCAGGCCGTCGCCGACCGTGGTGACGCGGTGGCCCTGGAGCTCCAGGACCTCGCGGAGGAAGTCCCGCACGACCGCCTTGTCGTCCACGACGAGGACATGGTGGGGGAGCGGGGAGCCGGTCTCGGGTTCGAGCCGTGACATGGACGGATCCCATCAGTCGAGAAATCCCGACGGGGACCTTTCGACCGTCGGCGGCCGCCGCTTGAGGAAATCGCGGGCCGGGGCCCCGCGCGTCGCGGGGACTGGACACCGACGGGGCGTCTTGCCCCGCACGGGTCGCGGAGCCTACGCGCCGGGCGATCCCGGAAGCTCGACGCGGTCCCGGCCGCCGGACTTCGCGGCGTAGAGCGCGCGGTCGGCGGCCTCGAAGACGGACGCCGCCGTCCGCCCGTGGACCGGGTAGAGCGCGACCCCCGCCGAGACGGTCGCCCGGACCCGGGGGAGGCCCGGGCCGAGCTCGATCTCCTGCCGCCGGACGAGCGACCTCGCCCGGTCCGCGGCGTGGAAGACCTCGCTCGCCACGTCGGCCGAGACCCCCGTCAGCAGCGCAGCGAACTCCTCGCCGCCCCAGCGCGCCACCAGGTCCGCCTGGCGGAACGCGTCCTCGAGGCGGCTCGCGACGGCCCGGAGGACGGCATCGCCCGCGGGGTGGTGGCCGTAGCGGTCGTTCACCTGCTTGAAGCGGTCCACGTCGTACACGGCGATGGCGAACCCGCCTCCGCCGCGGCGGGCGCGCTCCTCTTCGCGGGCCACCGCCTCCTCGAACGCGCGTCGGTTGGGAAGGCCGGTCAGCGCGTCGCGTCGCGCGAGGCTCTCGGCCGCCGCGATGCGTTCGACGACGCGGAGCGCCTCGGCGCCGACGCTCGCCATCTGGCTGGCGAGGGCGAGGGACGGCTCGTCGGGCACGTCGTCGCGGGGCAGGTCGGTCAGGCAGACGACGCCGAGGAGGTCGGGTCCCGCGCCGAGCGGCAGGATCACGTAGCCCTGGCCGGCGTATTCGCGGTGCGGGAGGGAGGTCGCGCGTCCCGTCGCCGGCCGGCCCGACGCCGCGACGGTCCCCGCCACGCCGCGCCCCACGACGCCGTGCACGACGCCGACGAGTCCGGGGGGAAGGCCGACGCCCCGCACGAGCCCGAGCCGATGGCCGTCGGGCAGGACGCGAAGCAGGCTCGCGCGCGCGGCGCCGAGGCGCAGACGGAGCGTCTCGAGCAGGTACGTCTCGAGCTGCTCGGCCGCGCGCCTCGGGTCCTCGGCCTGCTGTCGCTCGAGGAGGCCGCGCGCGAAGGGGTCGAGCCCGGTGGTCGCGGCCGTCACCGCGTCGGCGCGCGGGAGCTCGCGCTCCGGCCGGGGCGGCGCGGGGCGGCCGCGCGCGAGCGCTCCGTCGATCGCGACGGGGAGCCCGGCCCGGACCTCGACGAGCGGACGGGCGCCGAGGCGGCGGACGAGGACCCGGAGCGCCTCGCGCCGGCGCGGGCTCAACCGTTCCGAGGAGGCGACGAGCCCCGCCCACGGGCGATCGCCGAGGGCCTCGACCGCCTCGTGCACGTTTCGCACCACGCCGACCTGCCCCTCGGCCTCGAGTCGCGAGCGGAGCAGTCGGGCCGCGCGTCGTCCGAGCGCGAGCCACGGCTCCTCGGGGGACGCGTGGCGGAGGGCGTCGTCGAGGCTCACCACGAGGACGTCTCCCTGCGGACGACGCGGCAGAGGGCCTCGACGGCCTCGGGCACGAACTGCCGGCCGCTGAGCCGCTGGATCTCGGAGATGGCCGCGTCGCGGGACCGCGAGGGCCGCCACGAGCGGTGGTGCGTCATCGCGTCGTAGGCCTCGGCGCACCCGATCAGGGCGGCGCCGAGGGGGATGTCCTCCGCCCGGAGACGGTCGGGCCAGCCGCGACCGTCGGGACGCTCGTGGTGGTGGCGCACGAACGCCGCGGCCTCGCCGAAGGGCGCGAGGATCCGCGCGCCGAGCACCGGGTGCGTGCGCACGAGCTCGCGCTCGGGGTCGGAGAGCCGGCCCGGTCGGCAGAGCACGTGGTCGGGGATCCCGACCTCGCCCACGTCGTGGAGCCGGCCGGCCGTCCGGACCACCTCCTCGAGACGCGGCGAGAGCCCGAGCGCCTGGGCCATCTCGCCCGCGAGGCTCGATACCCGCTCGCCGTGCCCGCGCGGCAGGACCCCGCGGCCCTCCAGCGCGTCGAGGAGCGAGGTCGCGATCTGGACCGCCTTGTCCACCGCGTCGCGGCGCTTCGCCTCCGCCTCGATGCCCACCGCCAGCGCACGGGGCACGAGCGAGAGGAGGAAGCGGTCGGCCGGGTCGTCCCGCTCCGCACGGGGCCGCGCGATCGCGACGGACCCGACGGGTCCCGTCGCGAGGTCCACCGCCACGGCGAGGACCTCGTACGGACGACCGAGCACGAGGAGCGCGTCCCGGCCGACGCCGTCGGGCGCGAGGCGCGCGCGACGGAGGAGGTCCGAGTCCACGGCGAACGCCCCGTCGGGGAGATCCTCCGACTCGTGGCGGGCGCGGTGGACGCCGTCGGACAGCGCGAGGTCCACCCGCACGCCCTCGGCCTGGAAGCGCGCGGCCAGCACGCGGATCGTGCGTTCGAGGAGGCGTTCCAGGTCCTGCTCGCCCGCGAGGAGCGCCTGGAGCTCGCTCACGAAGTGCAGGTCCTCGACCCGCCGCTCGAGGTCGCGCTGCGAGATGGCGAGGCCCCGCTCGGCGTCCTCCAGCGCGCGACGGGCCTCCTGCTCGCGGGTGCGGAGCCGGTCGGCCTCGTCCTGCGCGAGGTAGAGGGCGTCGCGCTCCTGGTCCTGGAGCCGGCGCGCCTTGAGGACGCGCTCGACGGTACGCGTGAGGTCGTCCACGCCGAACGGCTTGGTCAGGAAGTCGTCCACCCCGAAGCGGAGCGCCTCCACCGCGGTCTC
Source organism: uncultured Planctomycetota bacterium (assembly GCA_963752285.1). Lineage (GTDB taxonomy): Bacteria > Planctomycetota > PLA2 > PLA2 > JAEUHO01 > CAVVXN01. The sequence continues at coordinate 1,148,960 of CAVVXN010000005.1, read as the reverse complement.
GGTCGAGGCGTAGGCGGTGATCACGATGCTCGCGAGGCCGGGCCGCATGCTCCGGGCCGACCGGACGAGGTCCAGGCCGCCCATGCGCGGCATGCGGAGGTCGGTGATCAGGAGCCGGACGTCGTCCGCGAGCCCGTCGAGGGCGCGTTGGCCGTCGCTCTCGACGGAGACTCGGTAACCTTGCCGCTCGAGGACCCGCTGGAGGAGGTCGCGGATCTCGACCTCGTCGTCCACGACGAGCACGTGCGGACGGTCCACGTCCGGGGCCGGGAAGGGCCGCATGCCCGCTTGGATCGGTCGCGGGAGGGCGGGGCTTTCGCGCGTCCCCGGACGCCGGGGCCGAGGGCTAGCGGAGTCGGAACGCGACCGCCACGCCGCCCCCGCCGGTCCGCCGGCGGTGGAGCAGCACGCCGCCCTCGGCGCGGACGAGCTCCCGCGGGAGCCAGAGGCCCCAGTGGACCGCGCGCCGGTCGTCCGAGCGCCAGAGGACGTGCTCGGCGAGCTCCTCGAAGCCGCGGCGCGTCAGGTCGAGCCCGGGCACCCGGAGCCTGGCCTCCACGACGGCCGGCGCGGCGCGGTCCGAGAGGAGGCCGAGGGGATCGGGGCGCGGGCGACCGATCCGGGCCTCGACCACGACCGGCGCGCCCCCCTTCTCCTGGACGGGGAGCGAACCCGCGAGCGCGTCGGCGGCCGCCTCGAAGGCGAGGGCGAGCGCCGCCTCGTCCGCCGTGATCAGCGGGCCGGGCCGGAGCGGCGGGTCGGGCGCCTTCACGCGCCCCTGCTCGACGAGCGGCGCGAGGCCCGCGGCCAGGCACGACCCGAGGCGGACCCGGCGGGCCTCCCGCGGCGGCATCGTGGCGATGCGACGCAGGCGCGCGAGGCCGTCCTGGATGTCTTCGACCGCGCGCACGAGGGAGGGGCGGGTCTTGTCGGGGAGGTTCGGATCGTCGGCGAGGAGCCGAACGACCTGGAGCGGGTTCCGGACGGCGTGGTTCCACTCCTCGGCGAGCCGGGAGAGCATCGCGCGCCCCGCGGCGCCGGGGATCGCGCCGGGGGGCTGGAGCGCCCGGGCGAGGCCCAGCCACTCGACGTCCTGCTCGGGGTAGGGCAGCGAGAAGGACGCGCCCGCCTTCAGCGCCACGCGGGCGCGCGCGCGTTCACCTTCACGAACGAGCACCACCACCCGCGTTGCGGGAGATCGACGCCGGACGGCCTGGAAGAAGCCGCGGTCGCGGGGGTGGAAGACCTCCAGGGAGGCGACCACCAGCTCGGCCTGGACCTCGGCGAACCGGTCGGTCGCGGCGTAGGGCTCGTCGGCCGAGATGGCCTCGTAGCCGAGGCCCTCGAGGAGCCCCTCGAGGCGCGTGCGAAACGCGCCCCGGGGCGCCACGATCAGGGCCGTGGGCCGGCTCGCCGGGGGCGGCCGCTGGTCCTCGCGGGACATCTGCTCGCCATCGGGATCCCGAGGAGTGCGGCGAGTCCTGCCTGCCCCCACGATCCCCCCCTGGCCTCCTTAGGTTCGTCGGGCCGGACGGCCGCCCGAGCATACAATCCGGCTCCCCCCGACCCGAATCCCAAGCGAAGGGCGTGCCTTGCGGATCCTACTCGCCGACGACGAACGTGCGATCGCCATCACCCTGGCCGACGACCTGGCGCGCGCCGGCCACCAGGTGAAGGTGGTCTCCGACGGGGGCCAGGCCCGCCAGGCCCTGAGGACCGCGGAGTACGACGTCCTGGTCACCGACATCCGGATGCCGCAGGCGAACGGGGTCGAGCTCCTGGAGGAGGTCAAGTCGTCCGGCAAGGACACGGAGGTCGTGATCATCACGGGCTACGGCACGATCGAGTCGGCCGTGGACGCGATCAAGAAGGGCGCCTTCGACTACATCCTGAAACCCTTCGACAACGACGAGATCCTGGTCGCCCTGGGGAAGATCGAGGAGTTCCGCCGCCTCAAGGACGAGAACGCGCGACTGCGGCAGGCCCTGGACCGCGAGCAGGGCCTGGCGCAGATCATCGGCCGCAGCCCCGCGATGCAGCGGGTCATCGAGCGGATCCGGACCGTCGCCGACACCGACGCCCGCGTGCTCATCCTGGGCGAGTCGGGAACGGGCAAGGAGCGCGTGGCCCGCGCCATCCACGACATCTCGCCTCGCGCGAAGGGGCCGTTCGTGCCGCTCGCCTGCGCCGCGATTCCCGCGCCGCTGCTCGAGGACGAGATCTTCGGGCACGAGCGCGGCGCGTTCACGGACGCGAAGGAACGAAAGCCCGGCAAGTTCGAGCTCGCGAACAGCGGCACGCTCTTCCTCGACGACATCGACGACATGCCGCTCGAGACGCAGGTGAAGCTGCTTCGCGTCCTGCAGGAGGGCGTGGTGGAGCCCCTCGGCTCGCGCCACGCGGTCCCCGTGGACGTGCGCGTCATCGCCGCGACGAAGGTGGATCTCGGAGAAGCGGTCGAGGACGGCGAGTTCCGCGAGGACCTCTACTACCGCCTGAACGTCGTTCCGGTGAACCTCCCGCCGCTCCGCGAACGGGACGGCGACGTGCCGTTGCTCGTGGAGCACTTCCTCGAGAAGTACGCCCGCGGTCGCACGCACACGATCCCGCCCGAGGTGATGGCCGAGCTCTGCGCCTTCCCGTGGCGGGGCAACGTGCGCGAGCTCGAGAACGCCGTGGAGCGCGCCGTGGCCCTCGCGGGTCCCCGCGAGGAGCTGACGCGAGACCACCTGCTCGAGGAGGCCGCGCGCCGGCGGCGCCGCGCCGGCGACGAGCCCGACGGCGGCCCCGTGCTGACGCTGCGCGAGGTCGTGCGCGAGTCCGAGAAGCAGGCGATCCGACGCGCGCTCAAGGCCTCGAACGGCCACCGCGCGAACGCGGCGCACATGCTGGGGATCTCCCGCAAGAACCTGTGGGAGAAGATGAAGGACTACGACGTCGAGTAGGTGTGTCGCGCGCCACGCGGTCGCGCGGGCCCGCGCGCCGTGCCGTCACGCGGGGACGCGCGCTCGGCGATCGCGCGGTCCACCCGCGCCGGGGCCCCCCGGACCCTCGCACCCCGCCCGTCGGCTGCGACCCGGCCTCGTGGCGCTACGCCGCGCCGTTCGCGGGGAACACCTCGGCGTCGGCGGGGCCGAAGAAGGTCTCGCCCCACACCGGCGCGCCGTCGTCGTCCCGGTCGTAGGGGACGAAGCACTGGATCGCCTCGCCGGGGCCCTCCAGGTGGATGCAGAGCGCGTCCACGGGGTGGGGGTCTCCCATCCGCTCCGCGCGCACCTCCATCAGGAGTCCCGTCGCCTCGTAGCGCCCCTCCCGAACGCCCTGGCGGAGCGTCTCCTTGAGGAGGTCGAGGAGCGCCCCGGACTCGCCACCCTCGCCGACGGGGGGGAGGTGGAGGTCGATGTCGCCTCCGCCGTCGAGGCTCGCGGCGACGGGCGGACACGCGCCGCGGTCCTCGATCTGCTGTTTCCCGAACGGGACGAGCGCGGCCAGGATCTCCTGCAGGTTCTCGCGGGTCATCGAGTCTCCGGCGGGGAATGTACCGCTGCCCGCCGGGCGGAGCCCGCACACGCAGGGCCGCCCCTCTGTGGGCCGGCTCGGACCGGAACGACGCTCGCGAGGACCTCGGCGGCGAACACGATCGCGTCCGTGGCGCCGAGGCGGCGGACCCGCACCCTCTCCCGGAGCGCGGACGAGGCCTCACGACCCCCCGAGACGGCCGCTGAGAGGAGCTCGAGGCGACGAAACCGCGTCTTCGCATCCCGGCGGGACCAGCCCCTTGCCAGCGATCGCAGAAGAAGTCACGATCTGCCGTGTGCGAGCCCGGGATCTCCTCACTCTCGTCGGATGTGCGTGCGCGACCGTGTTCGCCTTCCGCGTCGTCGTGGCGGGTCCCGCCACGACCGTCGTCGGCGTCGTCCAGGACGCCAAGGGCCGGGCGATTCCGGGCGTATGGATCACGCGCGAGGGCTACCGGAACCGGACGGGCGGCGTGGCGTGGTGGCGTTCGGGTCCCGACGGGCGGTTTCGGATCGACGGCGTTCCGGAGGGAAAGCTCACGCTGCGCGTGATCCCCGGCGAAGCGAACCTGACCTCGGCCGCGGGCGTTCGGGTCGAGACCACGGCGGGCGTCGCCGATCTCCGGGTCGTGCTCGACCCGGGTCCCGAGCTCTTCCTGCGAATCGAGGGCTACGTCGCGCCGCCGGGCGAGCCGCGCTACGCGCGTCTCGTGTGGCAGGAGCCCGACGGAAGGCGTCCGGTCCGCTACGCGCCGATCCGCGCCGACGGCTGGACGCGCTTCGTTCGACTTCCGTCGGATCGCGATCTCGAGGTGTGGGCCGTCGCCGACGAGGGCCATCCCGTTCGTCGAGGCGGACTTCGCACGGGCGAGGACGAGCAGCGCGTTCTGGCGACCGAGGGTCGGCAGATCCGCGGCCGGCTCCTGGTGGCCTCGGCGGAGTCGCTCCCGCGGGTCGAGGTCTCGGTCGAGGCCTACCCGCACTTCGCGGTCGGACGCGCGAAGATCGGGGCGGACGGATCGTTCGTCGTCTCCGAGCTGCCGGAGGGCGCGTACCGGGTGGCGGCGTGGTTCGCCCGGGGCCGCGTCACGGTGCCCGTCGTGAAGTCGATCGAGAGCGGCGCTTCCGACGTCGTCTTCGACCTCCGAGAGTAGGCGCACGTTCGCCGGCGCGATCGGCCGCGCCCCGCTCGGAACCGCGGTCGAGGGCGGGGCGCCGCCTTCCGGAGACGACTACCGGGACGCGGCGTAGGCGAGGAGCGCCACCTGCAGCAGGAGCAGCGTCGGCACGAAGATCCGGAAGCGGAGGTGGCGCGTCTTGTGGCGGAAGCGACGCATGCCGAGGAGCGCCCCGAACGCGCCGCCGAGCAGCGCGGCCCCGAGGAGATCCGCCTCGCGGATGCGGCGTCCGCCGGAACGCGCCCGGGCCTTGTCCACGCCGAAGTACACGAAGGTCAAGGCCGACATCCCGGCGCAGAACACCGCGGCCACCGCGCACGCCGGCCAACCGGCGAGGACGTGCGTCGCGTACGCGATCGCGGCCGAGCCGAGGGCGGAGACGGAGACGAGCACCCTTCGATGGCAACACGCCCGCCCGGGTAGAGAAGGAACCGCAGGCGATCGACCGACAGAGCGCGCGCTCTGCGACCGCGACGGGTCGAGCGAGTACAGGGCGCGCGCTACGGAGCGCGAACCGGTGGGGGTCTCAAGGGCTCGGCCCCCCAGGATGATCGACCCCCTGGGGGTCGCGGGTTCGCGTCCGACGAAGACCGATCGACGGGCGACGAAGCGCGCGACCTGAGAGCTCCGACCGAAGAAGTGGTGGGCGTTCCTGGACTCGAACCGGTGGGGGTCTCGAGGGCTCGGCCCCCCAGGATGATCGACCCCGTGGGGGTCGCGGGTTCGAGTCCGACGAAGACCGATCGACGGGCGACGAAGCGCGCGACCTGGGAGCTCCGACCGAAGAAGTGGTGGGCGTTCCTGGACTCGAACCGGTGGGGGTCTCAAGGGCTCGGCCCCCCAGGATGATCGACCCCGTGGGGGTCGCGGGTTCGAGTCCGACGAAGACCGATCGACGAGCGACGAAGCGCGCGACCTGGGAGCTCCGACCGAAGAAGTGGTGGGCGTTCCTGGACTCGAACCGGTGGGGGTCTCAAGGGCTCGGCCCCCCAGGATGATCGACCCCGTGGGGGTCGCGGGTTCGAGTCCGACGAAGACCGATCGACGGGCGACGAAGCGCGCGACCTGGGAGCTCCGACCGAAGAAGTGGTGGGCGTTACTGGACTCGAACCGGTGGGGGTCTGGGGGGCTCGGCCCCCCAGGATGATCGACCCCGTGGGGGTCGCGGGTTCGAGTCCGACGAAGACCGATCGACGGGCGACGAAGCGCGCGACCTGGGAGCTCCGACCGAAGAAGTGGTGGGCGTTACTGGACTCGAACCAGTGACCCCCAGCTTGTCGAGCTGGTGCTCTAGCCAACTGAGCTAAACGCCCCGGGGTCGATGCGGCGACGGGTATACCAGGGGGTGGCGCCGGCGTCGAATGCGCGCCGCACGGGGGCCGGCGGGCGTCGATAGGATCGCCCGTGGTCCCGGGAGAGTCTCCGATGCGCCTCGTCCAGGTTCTCGTTACCGCAGCGCTCGTGGCCGCCGGGATCCTGACCTACGACCTCTTCCTGCGGTCCGACCGCGTCACCGGGCCCGCCCTGGGGGAGGGCGCCCGGATCCCCGTCACCACCCCACCGTCGGCGACACCCGCGCTGCCCTCGCCCGACGTGCGGCCGCCCGCCGCGCTCGACGGGCAGGCCTACGAGACCCTCCTCGCTCGCATGCGCCGGCTCGAGGAGCGGTTGGAGAAGATCGAGTCGTCGCGCGCCGGCGAGACGAAGGAGCCGGACGCGTCCGCGGGCGACGCGGGCACCTCCGGCGTCGAGACGCCGGCGAGCGTCGAGCCGAGGGAGGCCGGAGGGAAGGACGAGTTCGACCCCGAGGAGATCGCGTGGTTCCGCGCGCTGCGGGACGAGGTGTCGCGGCGCGACCGCGAAGAGAGAGAGAGGAAGAGCATCGAGAACGTGCTCGAGCGCGCCGGTGTGATGCTCGACGCCGAGCCGCGGGCCGCGGTGGTCGCCGCGACGCGCACGTATCGGGAGAAGAACCGGGACGTCATGATGCAGGCGGCGCGCGAGAAGTGGGACGCCGAGAGGCGGAGGGACGTGCTCGTCCAGAGCCATGCCGACTTCCAGGCCACGGTGAGCCGCATCCGGGGCGTCACCCCCGACGATGCCGAGAAGATCGCGAAGACGCTGGGGGGCTATCCGGGCATGGGCTTTCCCCCGCGGTGAACGGTCCATTCGCAGCCGAACGATCGGGGCCCCCGGCCGGGACCGAAGCCGGGTGGCGACCGCGTCGGACCCGGCCCGGCGTCCCGTCGGGCACCGCCTCCCGGGCGCGACCGGAAACCTCGAACGCCCTATACTCCCGGGACTTCGTACAAGGCGCCGCCGGACCAGGCGCCGCTTGGAGGTAGTCATGCGGATCGGCGTTCCGAAGGAGATCAAGGCGCTCGAGGGTCGAGTCGCCATCGTTCCGGGCGGCGTCCAGTCGCTCGTCCAGGACGGTCACGAGGTCATGATCGAGCGCGGCGCGGGCCTCGGGAGCGGGATCTCCGACGAGGAGTACACCCAGGCGGGAGCCACGCTGATCGACAAGGCCGCGGACGTCTGGGCGAAGGCCCAGATGATCGTCAAGGTCAAGGAGCCGCTGCCGCCGGAGTTCGGCTGGGCCCGCTCGGACCTCACGATCTTCACGTACTTCCACTTCGCGGCCGCGCGCGAGCTGACCGAGGCGATGCTGAAGGCCGGGTCCGCGTGCTTCACCTACGAGACGCTCGAGGTGAACGGCCGCCTGCCGCTCCTGACGCCGATGAGCGAGGTCGCGGGCCGGATGGCGATCCAGGTCGGCGCGTCGTGCCTCGAGCGCGAACACGGCGGGCGCGGCGTGCTCCTCGGCGGCGTCCCCGGCGTCGAGCCCGCGAACGTCCTGATCCTGGGCGGTGGCGTCGTGGGCACGAACGCGGCCAAGATGGCCGCCGGCCTCGGCGCGTCGGTCACGATCATGGACGTGGACCTCGAGCGGCTGCGCTACCTCGACGACGTCATGCCGAAGAACGTGGCCACCGTGTTCTCCAACCCGGCGAACATCCGGACGCGCATCGAGTACGCCGACCTCGTCGTGGGCGCGGTGCTCCTCGAGGGCGCACGGGCCCCGATCCTCGTCCCGCGCACGTATCTCCGCTACATGAAGGACGGCTCGGCGATCGTCGACATCGCCGTGGACCAGGGCGGCTGCTGCGAGACCACCAAGGCCACCACGCACGACAAGCCGACGTACGTCGTGGACGGGGTCGTCCACTACGGCGTCGCGAACATGCCGGGCGCGGTGCCGCGCACGTCCACGTTCGCCCTGACGAACGCGACGCTGCCCTGGGTCCGCAAGCTCGCGCGCCTCGGCGCCGAGAAGGCGGTCCGCGAGGACAAGCACCTCAAGTCCGCGCTGAACGCCTGGAAGGGCAAGATCACCCATCGGGGCGTCGCCGAGGCCTTCGACTTCGCCGTCGAGCCGGCCGAAGCGCTCGTCTAGCCCTACCGGAAGACCGGAACCTACGTGGAGCCCCTCGAGAGCGGTGCCGGGATCACGCGTGCACCGCTCTTGAGGGGCATCTTCGCGTTCGGGCTCCCCCTCGTGGCGGCCATGATGCTGGCCGCCCTGTTCAACCTCGTCGACCTCGTCATCGTGGCGCGGCTGCCGCACCCGGAGGTCGCCGTCGCGGCGGTGACGATCCCGTCGCTCGTCAACTCGATCCCGATGATCATCTTCAACGGGATCGTGAACGCGATCATCGCGCTGGTGGCCCGGCACCACGGCCTCGGCAACCGGCGCCGCGCGAGCCTCGCCGCCGAGCAGGGGCTGCTCGTGACCCTGCTCCTGTCGGTGGTGTTCGGGGTGCCGCCGTGGATCTACGCGGGCGACATCGTCTCTCACCTCGGCGCGCAGGGCGCCGTCGTCGCGCCCGCGACCGCGTACCTCGCCATCATGAGCGCGGGCACCGGCACGATGTTCGTGCTCCTGACCGTCACCGGGGCCATGCGGGCGGCGGGGAACAGCATGCTCCCCATGCTGCTCATCGTGGCCGCCAACGTCCTGAACATCGTGCTGGACGTCTGGTTCGTCTTCGGCGGACTCGGGCTCCCCCCGATGGGCGTGGCCGGGGCCGCGTGGGCCACCGTCATCTCGCGCGGCCTCTTCGCGGCGGTGGGGGTGGCCGTCCTCTACCGGGGCTTCGCGGGCCTGATGCTCCGTCGCTTCGCCTGGCGCGGGTCGATGGTCTGGTCGATCCTCCGGATCGGCGTCCCGTCGTGCGCGCAGTGGCTCGTGCGGATGCTCTCGTACTTGTACGTCCTGCGCTTCCTCGCGCGCGCGGCCCCGCTCGCCCACCTGGGCACGACCGAGGTCCAGGCGGCGTTCGGCGTCGGGCTCCGCCTCGACAGCCTCGCGCTCTTCGGCGGCTTCGGCTGGGGCGCCGCCGCGGCGACCTTCGTGGGCCAGAACCTGGGCCGCCACCTGCCGGACCGCGCCGTCCGGGCGACGTGGATCAGCCTGGGCCTGAACATGACGATGATGCTGCTCTTCGCGGGCGCCTACGTCCTCTTCGCCGACCCGCTGCTCCGGCTGATGGGGTTCGACGTGGGGCCCACCGTCAACACGGAGGTCGTGCGCCAGCTCGGTCGGACGTACCTCTACGTCTCGTCGGCGGGGTACGTCTTCCTCGCGGTGGCCGTCGTGGTGTCGCAGGCGCTCGCCGGGGCCGGCGCCACGAAGTTCCCGTTCGTGATCGAGACCCTCGCGTACGGGGTGATCGGGTACCCCCTGGCCGGCTGGGTGGCCGCGCACGCCGACACGCTGGGCCTCCGGACCTTCTGGGCCGTTCCGGTGTTCCTGCACCTCGCGGTCGCGGTGGCCTACGTGCTATGGTTCCGCCACGGCCGGTGGCTCGCGAAGGAGGTTCGGTGAAGGCGGGCGACCCGAAGGTGCTGAAGCTCGAGCGCCAGCTCAACCTGGTTTCGTACCTGCTCTCCGCGCGCGCGCCGGTCCCCTTCGCGGAGATCCGGGGGCGGGTGGTCGGCTACGACGACCAGGCGAGCCCGGACGCGGTCGAGAAGCGCTTCGACCGCGACAAGGCCGACCTGCGCTCGATCGGCGTGGACATCGAGTACGTGAGCGGAGACTCCTTCGGACGGGCCGGCTACGTCATCGACCCGCAGGGGTACTACCTGCCCGAGACGACACTCGAGCCCGAGGACGCGATGCTCCTCGCGGTGCTCCAGCAGACGATGGGCGTGGTCGACGACCCGATCGGGAGAAACCTCAAGAGCGCCCTCGCGAAGCTCACGATCGACTCGCGACTGCCAGAACCGCTCCGCGCGTCGATGGGGGAGCAACACCTGCTCACCCTCGGCCGGCCGGGCCGGGACCCCGGGCGCGTGCACCTCGGCGTGCTCGGCGAGGCCCTCGGGCGCCGGCGCCGTGTGCAGTTCCGCTACCAGCCGCCGGACGCCGAGACGGCGAGCGCGCGCGTCGTCCGGCCGTGGGGCCTCGGCGTGGGCGGTGGCAACTGGTACCTCGTGGGCCACGACGAGTCGCGCGACGACGTGAGGAACTTCCGTCTCGATCGGATCCGCGGCCGCGTCTCCATGGCGGACCGCCAGGACGGCGCGTACGAGGTTCCCGAGGGATTCGACGCCAGCCGCCACATCGGGACCGAGGAGTTCGAGATCGCGGAGGGCCCCGAGGTCGCGGTCGTGCTGGAGCTCGACCCGACGGCGACCTGGCTGATGGAGCGGCGGCGCCACGGCGTGGGCACCCTGACGCGGCTCGACGACGGGCGCGGGCGCTTCGAGGTGATCGTCCGGAGCGAGGAGGGCCTCTTCCGCTGGCTCGCCGAGTACGGACAGCGGGCGCGGATCGTCTCGCCCGAGCGCCTCGCGCGCGCCTGGCAGGAGCGCATCGACGAGACGCGCGCGCTCTACGCCGACGTCCCGCCCTCCGCCTGAGCGGCGGGGTCGGGTCCCGCGCGCTCGCCAGGCGCGTCGAGCGCACCCTGTCGGCGTAGCGCCGCTTCCGCGCGGTCCGCGACCGACGCGGGGCTCTCGTCGGGCCCGACGTCGAGCCACGTGACGTCCTCGAACGAGGCGAAGAAGGTCCGTTGCTTCCGCGCGAGCCGTCGCGTCGCCCTGACGACGAGCCGAATCGCCGCGGCCTCGTCGATCTCGCCGTCGAGGAGCCGGCCCACCTCCGAGAGCCCGATCGTCAGCGACGCCTCGCGGCTCACCGCGTGGAGGCGGAGGGCCGCCACCTCGTTCCGCACCCCCGCGTCGAACATCGCGCGCGTGCGCGCCTCGATCCGCCGTTCGAGGTCCGCGGGCTCGCGCCGCAGGCCGACGATCGCGAGACGCCGCCGGTCGGGGCCCGACCACTCGCCGCGTTGCGCGCTCGCCGGCCGGCCCGTCGCCGCGACGATCTCGAGGGCGCGGACGAGGCGCACCACGTCGTTCTCGTGGACCTCGCGGGCGCGCGCTGGGTCGGCGCGGGCGAGCCGGGCGTGGAGCGCCTTCGTGCCCTCGCGCTGGGCGATCTCCCGGAGCGCGGCGCGGAGCCGGTCGTCGCGCGGCACCGCGGCGCCGAAGCCCTTCTGGAACGCGCGCAGGTAGAGCGCCGTCCCGCCGACCACGAGCGGGCGCCGACCGCGCGCCCCGATCTCCCCGACGAGCCGGTCGGCCGCCTCCACGAAGAGGGCCGCGTTCCACGGCCGGTCGGGGGCGCGCTCGCCGACGAGGTGGTGCGGGACGTCGGGTACCGCGTCGGGTGCCGCCGTCAAGATCGAGAGGCCGCGGTACACGGTGTACGCGTCGCACGCGATCACCTCCGCGCCGACTCGCCGGGCCAGGAGAACCCCGACCGCGGTCTTCCCGGAGGCGGTCGGACCGACGAGGACGGGGACCGGCCGAAGCGCTCGCACGGCGCGAACGTACCGCGGGTCCGCGCGGGGTCGTGCGTGATACCCTCCGCCCCCGGAGGAGCCGTTGAGCGAGAAGAGCGACCTCTGGGTTCCCCTCCTGCTCGCGCTCTCGGGCCTCCTCCTCCTCGGGTGGAACGTGAGCGCCGGCCGGGGACTCGTCGGCGGGCTCGCGCTCGTGGTCGGCGCGGGGGGCGCGCTCCTCTGCCTCCCGATCCGCCTCCGAAGAGGCCAGGGCGAGACGGTCGTGTTCGCCGCCGGCGTCCTCGCGTTGCTCCTCGCGACGGTTCCGGGGGCCGTCGCGACGGTCCTGGACGCCCTGGCCTGGCTGCTCGTCGCGTCGGCGTTCCTCGTGAGGCTCCCGCCGCTTCCGGTGGGGACCCGCGCGGTCCTCCTCGCCGCCTCGGCCGGGGCGCTCGTCGTCGCGCTCCTCTGCCGCTTCGGACCCCTCCCCGTGGCGGCGACGGGCCTCTCCCTCGCGCTCGCCTTCGCGCTGGCCCTCGAGGTCTTCCACGCCCGCCCGCGGCGCGCCCCCCCGGAGCCGGTAGGGCCGCGCGTCGCGATCCTGGGGGGCAGCTTCGACCCTTTCCACCGGGGCCACCGGGTGCTCGCGGAGGCGGCCCTCAAGGTCGCGGACCGCCTGCTCGTCGTCCCCGCCGGCCAGCCCCCGCACAAGCTCGGGAGGGAAGAGGCGACGCCCTTCCACCACCGCCTGCAGATGGCCCGCCTCGGCGTGGAGGGCCTGGGGCGCGTGGAGGTGCTCTCGCTCGAGGGACGCCGCCCGGGCCCGTCCTACACGGTGGACACGCTCGACGTCGTCCGGCGTACGCAGCCCGAGTCCGCCCGCCTCCTCCTCGTACTCGGCGCGGACATGTTCCAGGACTTCCCCACCTGGCACGATTGCGGTCGGATCCTCGAGATGGTCACGCTCCTCGTGGCCGACCGCCCCGGCTTCGACCTCGACCCGCCGCCCGAGCTCGAGGGTCGGAGCGTGGTGATCGAGCGACTCCCGGCGCCGGCCGTGGACGTGTCGTCGAGCCGGGTCCGCGCCGCGATCCAGAACGGCGAGAGCGTCGGCGACCTCGTCTCGCCGTCGGTGCTCGCGTACGTGCGCGCACACGGGCTCTACGGTGCGCGCTGACGCAGCGCGGTCCGGAACGGCCCTTTGTCGCGGTCACGTCCGTGGCGTGTCATGAATGCGTAACCGCGTGGGGGATGGGCACTTGCGTGCCGCCGGGACGCGAAGAGTCTCTTGACCCGACGCGGCCGCATTGGTACCTACGCGCCATCGCCATCGGAGGGATGGCGCGACAAGCGGTCGCCATCCCCCGAGGTGGCGCGACGAGGGCGGGCCGACGAGGCCCGCGGGCGGGAGGTTCGGTCATGCAGAAGCGCCTGGCCCTGGTGTTCGCTCTGATGCTGGGGAGCCCGCTCCTCGGCGGTTGCCGTTTCGCGGCGCCGGTCCTCGAGGACGTCGGCGGGTGTCCGTACTCCTGCCACATGGGCGCGTGCGACACGAAGACGAAGGCGATGCTCCGCCAGTGGGGCGCGGACGCCCGGCGCAACGAGCGGTTCATCGACGAGTACTTCTTCAACTACGACATCCACGATCCGTACCGCGGCGACTGCGTCGTCGGATACTGAGCGGATCCTCCGAGGCGTCGTCCGGGCGCCTCGGGTCCGGTCTCGCGCCGCCCGCCCCCCGCCGCGCGGAGGGCGGGCGGCGTCGTAGAGACCCGGCCCGGCGGGACCTCCGGCGCGCCTCGCCCGGGAGTGGACCCCGCCCCCCGCCGGGGATACGGTCCCGCGACGCCATGGTCCTGGTCGGCATCGTCCCCTACTTGAACGCGCTCCCGCTCGTCGCGGACCTCCCGTCGGACGTGGAACGCCTCGTGGACGTGCCCTCCCGTCTCGCGCCGCGGCTCGTCGCGGGCGAGATCGACGCGGCGTTGCTGCCCGTCGCCGAGGCGATCCGGGGCCGGGGGCTTTGCTACCTCGGCCGCCACGGCATCGTGAGCGACGGGCCCGTCGCGAGCGTCCTCCTCTTCCTGCGCGTGCCCCTCGCGCGCGTCCGGACGGTCGCGCTCGATCCTGCGAGCCGCACCAGCGCCGGACTCGCGCGGCACGTCGTCCTCGGCGCGGCCGGGCCGGACGTACGGTTCCGCGCCGGCGCGCGGCCCGGCGCCGACCCGCGGACGGAGGTCGCCGACGCGGTCCTCGTGATCGGCGACCCGGCCCTTCGCTACCGCGACCTCCCGTGGCCGGGGGAGGTCGTGGACCTCGGCCTCGCCTGGCGGGAGCGGACGGGGCTCCCGTTCGTGTACGCGCGGTGGACCGCGCGCCCCGGGCTCGCCGCGGACGAGCGCGAGGCGCTCGCCACGCGCCTGGACGCGGCGGCCCGCTCGGGGATCGCACGCCGCGAGGCCCTCGCGCGCGCGTGGGCCACCGAACGCGGCGAGGACCCGGAGGTGGCGGCGCGCTACGTCCGGGAGAACGTGACGTACCCGATCGGCCCGCGCGAAGAGGCGGGGCTCGCCCGCTACGCCGCCGCGCTCGAGGCCGAGGACCTCCGCCCGACCGGGGTGTCCCGTGCTTGACCTCGCCTGGATCCGGGAGCACCCCGACGAGGTCCGCCGCGGCGCAGAGCGGAAGCGGATCCCCTTCGACGTGGACCTGCTCCTCGAGCTCGACCGCGACCGGCGCCAGCGGATCCGGCTCCTCGAGGACGCGCGTGCCGAGCAGAAGGCGCTCGGCCAGCAGGTCCGCACCGTCTCGGGCCCGTCGCGGGAGCGCGTGCTCGAGCGCCTGAAGCAGCTGAAGGCCGACGTCCAGGAGAGGGACGCCGCGCTCAAGCCGATCCAGGAGCGGATCGACCGCCTCCTCCTCGAGGTCCCGAACCCGCCCGACGACGACGCGCCGGACGGACCCGACGAGACCGCCAGCGTCGAGGTCCGGCGGTGGGGGGAGGCCCCCGCGTTCTCCTTCGAGCCGAAGGACCACGTGGTGCTCCTCCAGGGGCTCGACGGTGTGGACATCGAGCGCGCGGGGCGCCTCGCGGGGAGCCGGTCCTACGTGCTGATGGGCGACGTCATGCGCCTGGAGCAGGCCGTCCTTCGCCTCGCGCTCGACTCCATCTCGGCCAAGGGGTTCACGCCGCTCTCCGTCCCCGTGATCGTGAAGGCGTGGGCGCTCCGGGGCACCGCGTACTTCCCCGGGGCCGAGGAGCAGACGTACCGCATCGCGAACCCCACCTCCGAGGACGACGAGATGTGGCTCGCGGGGACCAGCGAGGTGAGCGTCACCGCGTTCCACTCGGGTGAGATCCTCGAGGAGGCGGCCCTTCCGCGGCGCTACGCGGGGTTCTCGCCGTGCTTCCGCCGCGAGGCGGGGACGTACGGGAAGGACACGCGGGGCGTCTACCGGGTCCACCAGTTCAACAAGGTCGAGCAGGTGATCGTGGACGTGGCCGACGTGGAGAGGAGCCGCGCACACCACGAGGCGATCGTCCAGAACGCCGAGGAGGTGCTTCGGGCGCTCGAGCTGCCGTACCGGGTCACCGCGACCGCCACGGGCGACATCGGGCGGGCCGCGGCGTTCAAGTACGACCTGGAGGCGTGGATGCCGTCGCGCGGCGCGTACGGCGAGACCCACACCGCGAGCCGGTTCTACGAGTACCAGGCCCGGCGGCTCGACCTCCGGTACCGCGACGCCGAGGGACGCGTCCGCCACTGCCACACGCTCAACAACACCGTCGTGGCGACGCCCCGGATCCTGATTCCGCTCCTCGAGGTCCACCAGCAGGAGGACGGGAGCGTGCGGGTCCCCCAGGCGCTCCGCCCGTATCTCGGCGGCACGGAGGTCCTCCGCCCGAGGGGCTGAGCGACGCGGCCGGGCCGCGCCGGGCGCTCAGCTGCTCCGCGGCGTGTTCCCCTGCCCCTGTCCGGGCGGCGTGGCCGGCGCGACGTTGTACGCGTTCTTCAGGATGATGATGCGCGTGATCCGCTCCGTCGTGTCGTCGGTCTTCGCGGACTTGGCCGCCGGATCGTCCACGTCGAACTCGATCTCGAGCACGATCGCGTAGGGGAGCTTCCCCTTGGCGCGCGAGTCCCACTCCTCGAGCCCCTTCGCGTCCACGTTCTCCTCGGGGATCGGGAAGTAGAGCAGGCTGAACCGGCGGATCCGGTCGTAGATCAGCGTGTACTTCCCACCCCGGACCGGGTCGTCGTCCACGAACCAGTCCTCGCGCCGCCAGAGCTCGAGGTAGTCCGGGTTCTCGTCGTTCACCCGGCACGCGTAGCCGACCTCCGTGATGGGGCTCGGCATGTTGTCGCGGGCCGTCTCGTCCTCGAGGTGCGCCGTCCGGCTGGGACGGCACGTGACGAAGTCCACCGCGTCGGCCTCCTTGCCGCCCGCCTCCCGGCTCCGACCGACGAACCCCGTGTTGCCCGTGAACCCGTCCCAGTAGATGTACCGGAAGTCGCGGAAGATCTGTCCGAGGATGGCGTTCTGGATCTTCGGTGTGCGCAGGCCCTCGCGGACCATGTCCTGGCCGCGAACGGAGTTCTGCAAAACCTGGTAGATGAACATCACTACCACGGCCATCACGGTGAGCGACACCATGACCTCGAGCAGCGTGAAGCCTCGCCGAAGACGCCTCATTTGGTGGTCGTCTCTCCCTTCTTCGTGTCGATCCGGGTCGTGAGCACGAAGAGGGGGTCGTCCGGGCTCTCGCCCGTACGGTAGATCTTGAGCGTGAGGCGCGTGAGCTTCCGGCCCGTGGTCCCGGCGTCGCCGCCGGAGGTGCTCGAAGAGGAGGAGCTCGACGAGGAGGAGCTCGACGAGGAGGAGCTGGAGGAGGCGTGGGACGAGGACGAGTGTCCGGAAACGTCGTCGGCGTAGGAGGAGCTCTCCTCGTCGAACACGCTCTGCTCGCCGTCGTCGGTGCGCCCGACGACCGTCTCCTCCTTCTTCTCGAGGGTCATCGTGTAGATGGCCCAGCGGTCCTTCTGCCAGCCGGGGAGCCGAGCGAAGTCGCCGTACTCCTGGTCGAGGCCGCGGGTCGTGCCGTCGTCGTACGTCTGGTTCTCGTAGATGATCTTGCGGAAGATCGTGTCGGCCGCCTCGCGGAGCTCTCGGAGCGCGAGCGCGTCGGACGCGCGGTCCACGCTCTCCACGAAGATCTTGGTCAGGAAGCCGGTCACGGCGGCCAGGATCGCGAAGGCGCACATCACCTCGAGGAGCGTGAAGCCGGCCTGCTGGCGCGCAAAGCGGCCCGCTCGCGGCCCGTCCCCCTCTGTGCGTGCATTCGCACCCGTCGTCGTCGTCACGGCCAGGCCGTCCGGCCGCTCCGCGCGTCGGACGGTGGCGAGGGCGGAGAAGGGTTCGTTACCGGACAAAGTCGTGCTCGTCGCGTTGGGGGGGGACTTCGCGGTAGCCGTCGTAGCTGGCCGCCTCGCCGGTCAGGCCGTTCACCACCACGGTCAGGCTGCGGTCCTCCTCGCGAACGTCGAGGTCCTCGCTCATTACGCGAATGGCGAACCACTTCTCGACGGCGCCGTCGGGAGAGAAGCCTACGCGATAGGGGCGGTCGTCGCGGACCCGCTGCCAGTTGTCGCCCTTCTCGCTGAATCCCACGAGCTTCACGCCGCGCGTGAAGGGGTTCCACTCGGTCGCGAGCCACTCCCGTTCCTTGGACTTGCGGTCCTGCGGGTCTTCCTGGTCGGCCGTCTTGGGGTCGCGCGCCCGCTCGGCGCCGAGGAGCTCGTCCGAGCGCTGGGCGGGCTGGCTCGTGATGATCCAGCGGTAGCCCTGCTGCTCCTTCCCGTCGTCGTCCTTGAAGCTCCCGAACTCGAGATAGACGGGGTACCCGTCGAGGATGGCCTGCGCGCGGGCCGCGCCGATCACGGCGACGAGGGTGTTCCCCACGTTCTCGAGGCGGGAGCGCGCGCCGAACGCGTACAGGTTCGGCGGGACCAGGAGGAGCGCCGTCGCGAGGATGGTCACGACGACCATCAGCTCGATCAGGGTGAACCCGCGACCGGCGCGCATCGGAGTCGTGCCGCTACTCGTCGATCTTCGGCCAGGTGATGTCGTCTTGCGTGCCTTCCTGGCCGTCCTCGCCCATGCTGACGATCTTGTACTTCTTCGCACCCTCGAGGTGGTACTGGTAGGGGTTCCCCCAGGGATCGTTCGGGATCTTCTCGATGAGGGGCTCGCCGGTCTGGGGATCCTCCTCGGTCAGGGCGTCGAGCGTGTTCGGCATCTTGCGGTGCTTGATGTAGTACATGTCGAGCGACTGCGCGAAGTTGTGCATCTGCTGCTCGGCGATGCTGTTGTCACTCTCGGCGATGGCGTGGAAGACCCGGGGGCCGACGATGGCGATCAGGCTTCCGAGGATCACGATCACGACCATCAGCTCCACCAGCGTGAAGCCGCGAGCGGCGGAGTCTCGGAGGGGACGGGATCCACGTAGCGAGCGGCGCGGGGACATGGCAAACCTCCGGCGGGGCCGACGTCGTCCTTTGGACGCCGGATCGAACGACGACCCTGCATCCTACCGGTAGTCCCCGGCCCCGGGTCGGGGGGGCGGAGGCCGCCCGGGCGGCGGCAGGCGGGGAGCGCGGCGGGTCGTCCCCCGGCCGGACGTGCGTACCCGGGTCAGCGGCG
Source organism: uncultured Planctomycetota bacterium (assembly GCA_963752285.1). Lineage (GTDB taxonomy): Bacteria > Planctomycetota > PLA2 > PLA2 > JAEUHO01 > CAVVXN01. The sequence continues at coordinate 1,130,708 of CAVVXN010000005.1, read as the reverse complement.
GATGTTCCGGATGTCCGAGATCTTGAGAATGGGGAGCATGACGGAGATGACGATGAAGCCCACCACCATCGCCATCCCCACGATCAGGAGCGGCTCGAGGAGGCTCGTGACCTTCTGGGTCTGGACGGCGACCTCCTCGTCGTACGCCTCGGCCACGCGGTCGAGCATCTCTTCCAGCTGACCGGACTGTTCCCCGACCGCGATCATGTAGCCGACCACGGGCGGGAACACGCCGGATCGCTTGATGGGCGTGGCGATGTCCGTGCCCTCGATGATCCGCTTGTGGACCTCCTCGAGGACCCGGGCGAGGACCGCGTTGTTGACGATGTCCTTCACGATCTTCAGGGCCTCGAGCACGGGCACGCCGCTCTTCAGGAGCGTGCTCATGGAGACCGCGAACCGGCTCACGGCCGCCTTCTTGAAGAGCTCGCCGAGGACGGGGAGGGCCAGCTTCGCGCGGTCCACCCGGTACCGGTACTCGGCGCGGCGGCTGAGGCGGCGGTGGGTCAGCATGATGGCCACCACACCGAACCCGAGTACGTACCAGTAGGCGCCGAGGAAGTCGGCCATGCCCTTCAGGGCCATCGTCATGGCCGGGATCTGCTGCCCGGACTGCTGCACGACCTGCATGACCTTCGGGACCACCCACGTCATCAGGATGATCACGATCAGCACGCCGACGCCGATCATGACCATCGGGTAGGCGAGGGCCGCGACGATCTTGTTCTTGATCTGGGCCTGGCGCTGCAGGTAGTCGGCCAGCCGGTCGAGGACGAGGTCGAGGCTGCCGCTCGCCTCGCCCGCCTTGACCATGTTCACGTAGAGGTCGGTGAAGTAGTGGGGGTGGTAGGCGAGGGCCTCGGCGAACGAGAGGCCCTGCGTCAGCTTCTCGCGGACGTCGCGGAACGCCGCCTCGAGGTCGGCGACGGAGCACTGCTCGATCAGCGCCGCCATGGACTGCGCCAGCGGGATACCGGCCTTGAGGAGCGTCGCGAGCTGCCGCGTGTACATCGGCACCTCGCCCTTGCCCTTCGGCGCGCGCTTGAAGTCGAGGAGCTTCGCGCGCTGGCGGTCGCGGCGCACGCTCTGCGCCCGCGGGGAGAGGTCGGTGACGAGGAGGTTCTGGCTCCGCAGCTTGAGCCGCGCCTCACGCGGCGAGTCGGCGTCGATGATGCCGGTCTTCCCCTCGCCGGCGCGCGTCAGGCCCTTGTAGTTGTAGACGGGCATCCGACGGCTCTACACCACGTCCAGCTGCGTCACGCGGAGTACCTCGTCCATCGTGGTGATGCCTCGGACGACCTTGTCGGCGCCGTCCATGCGCAGAGTCCGGAAGCCGCGCTTGAACGCCGTCCGCTTCATCTTGCTCGCGCTCGACCGCTCGACGATCTGCTCGCGGATCTCGTCGTCCACCGGCAGCACCTCGTAGATCCCCGTCCGGTTCTGATAGCCGCTGCCGAAGCACGACCCGCAGCCGCGGCCGCGTACGAGCTTGCCGTCCGCGAGCTGGGGGACCTCGATGTTCAGCTCCTTCAGGCGGAGCACGTCGTCGCCGTCGGGATCGTAGGACTCCCGGCAGTCCGGGCAGATCTGGCGCACGAGCCTCTGGGCGATCGCGACGATCACGGACGACGCCACCAGGTAGGGCTCGATCCCGATGTCGAGCAGGCGCGTCATGACCGTGGGAGCGTCGTTCGTGTGGATCGTGCTGAACACGAGGTGACCGGTCTGGGCGGCCTGGACCGCGATGCGCGCCGTCTCGACGTCGCGCACCTCGCCGACCATCATGATGTCGGGGTCCTGGCGCAGGAGCGACCGCAGCCCGGACGCGAAGTTCAGGCCCTTCTTCTCGTTCACCTGGATCTGGCTGATGCCCGGCAGGTGGTACTCGATCGGGTCCTCGATCGTCATCACGTTCATGCGCACGCTGTTGATGCGCGAGAGGCACGAGTAGAGCGTCGTCGTCTTGCCCGAGCCCGTGGGGCCCGAGACGAAGATGATCCCGTGCGTGTAGTGGATGAACCGGTCGAGCATCTCGAGGTTCTGGTCGAAGAGGCCGATCTCCTCGAGCTCGTACAGACGCGCCGACTTGTCGAGCAGACGCATCACCACGCGCTCGCCGTAGTTGGTCGGCACGACCGAGATGCGGACGTCCACCTCGGCGTCGCCGAGGCGGAGGCTGGACCGGCCGTCCTGGGGGAGGCGCCGCTCCGCGATGTCGAGCTTGCCCTGGACCTTGATGCGGCTCGTCACCGCGTCCTGGATCTTCTTCGGGATGGCCTCCATGTCGTACAGGATCCCGTCGATCCGGTACCGGACCTGGAGGCGGTCTTCGAACGGCTGGAGGTGGATGTCCGAGGCGCGCATCTTGAGCGCCTGGAAGAAGAGCGTGTTGACGAGCTTGATGATCGGGGCCTTGTTGGCGATGTCGAGGATGTCCTCGCTGTCGCCCACCTCGGCCGCCAGGCTCTCGAGCTCCGCGTCCCGGAGGTCGCCGAGGGACTCCTCGACGATGTCCTGCTTGTTCCGGTAGGCCTTGTTGATGAGGCCCGTGATCTCGGTCCGCGGGGCGAGGACCGGCTCGAGCTCCATGCCGAGCATCGCGGCCAGGTCGTCCATCGGGTACGCGTCGAACGGCGACGCCGTGGCGACCCGCATGGTCCCGTTCGTCTGGGCGAGGCCCACGAGGTAGTAGTTCCGGGCGAACTGAACCGGAACCCGCTCCACGAACACGGGCGGGACGACCGCGTGGTTCAGGGTCTCGGCGTACTCCATGCCCAGGCTGTGGGACATGGCCCGGAGGAGGTCGTGCTCGGTCAGGACGCCCTTCGAGAGGAGGACCTTGTCGAGCGGCCAGCCGGTTTCCCGCTGGGTCTCCAGGGCCTGGTTCAGGACCTCCTCGTCGAGGAGCTGGAGGTCACGGAGCGTGCTGAGGAGAGGGTTTTCCACGCGGGGATCCTACGCCGACCCACCCCGCCCGTCTCGCTCGCGGCGACGGGAGCAGCATCCCGCAGGTTCGCACGAGACGGAGGGGACGACGGGGCGGGGAAGAGCCGACTTCCCCGTATCGGACGCGCGCGGCGCCCGCCGCATTCCCGGGTCCCGGCGTCGCCTGGCGCGGACGCCGCCGAGACCCGAGATTCGAGGACCCGCTCAGCGGCCCGTGCTGCCGACCGGCGTGCCCTTGAGCACCCGGACGTTCGGGTTCGACGCCGCGTTCGAACCGCCCCCGAGGGCCTGGAGGCGCGCCACACGCTCCGCGCGGAGCCGCTCCTCGCTGACGCCCGAGAAGCGGGTCTCCTCGAACGCGCCGAGCTTGTCCAGGCGGTCCGAGGCGCTGCCGGAGCCGCGGATGCAGCCCGTGCACGGGTCCTGGTAGTCGCAGGCCGGGAAGTACGAGTTGAAGATCTCGGTCTTGCCGATCAGCTGGTCGGCCTTGAGCTTGCGCTTGCACGACTCCTGGTCGAGGACGTCGAAGCCGTCCGGCTCCGCCATGATCGTCGGCGTGACGAAGAGGAAGAGGCTCGTTTCCCGGTCGCGGGCGCTCGTGCCCTGGAAGAGGTAGCCGAGGTAGGGGATGTCGGCGAGGAACGGGGTCCGGTCCACCGACGAGGTCTGGTTCGTGCCGAGGAGGCCGCCGAGGACGACCGTGTGGCGGTCCGGGCAGCTCACGGCCGTGATGATCTCGCGGCTGATCTGGTTGGCGGGGAGCAGGGCGTCGCCGATGACCCGGGGCTCGCCCACGAACGCGCTCACCTTGAGCCGGATGTTGAGGAGGAGGTACGAGGCGTCGGCGATGTGGGGCGAGATCTGGAGCGTGACCCCGGCCTCCTGGAAGGAGCCGAAGCCGCCCGTGATGTTGCCGCCCGAGGTGGTCGTGCTCTGGGACGTGGCCTGCAGGTCCAGGACCTGGATCACCGCCTCCTCGTTGTCGGCCGTGACGATGCTCGGGAGCTGGAGGATCCGGCTCTGGCTGACCGTGTTCAGGAGGTTGAAGATGAGCGGGATCTGGCCGAGGGCGAAGATGCCGCCGACGAGCCCGGTGGGGGCCGATCCGCCCTGGTCCACGAAGCTCGGGATGCGGTCCGTGAAGTACGTGTCGCCGTTCTTGTCGGCGAAGGTGGACAGTCCGAAGGTCGTGAAGCCGAAGCCGGACGCCGTGCCCTTGTTCACGAGGCCGTTGTCGTCGCCGAGGCCGAGCTCGACGGCGATCCGGTAGGAGTCGTCGAGCGTCAGCTCGAGGAGCGCCGCCTCGATCAGGACCTGCGGCTTCTTGATGTCGATCTCGGCGATGATCTTCTTGAGCTGGGCGTACTGCTCCTCCGAGGCCGAGATCAAGAGGCTGTTGCTGGCCACGTCCGCTACGACGGCCGGCTTCTCCTGGTCGGAGGGGTTCGTGCTCTCCGGGCCGCCCGTCCGGGGCGGCGGCGTGGTGCGGGCCCCCCCGCCGCTGCTCCGGCCCCGCGAGCTCGAGAGGCCACCGCTCGTGGACGAGGTGCCGAAGAACGTGGACTGCTCGATGAGCGTCTGGAGGGTCTCGGCCGTGTCTTTCGCGTCGAGGTTCTTCAGGGGGATCACGTGCACCCACGACTTCGGCTGCCAGATGATCACGTCGAGCTGGGCGACGACGTCCCTGATCGCGTCGATGTCGTCCTGGATGCCGTAGATGATCAGCTTGTTCGTCCGGTAGTCGCTGATGATGCGCGGCTCCGGGTACTCCTCGACGTCGTTGCCCGAGTCGCCCTGGTTCGGCCGGATCGACGGGGCGTTGATGCGCTCGCGGCCCGTGAAGATGTCGGTCAGGATCGGCTCCACCTCGTCGGCGAGGGCGTACTTCAGCTCGATGAAGGCCGAGCGGATCTCCTTGCCGGGAGGCTTCACGTCCATCGTGCGGAGGAGGCGGTAGATCGCGACGACGTTCGGGGCGAAGTCCGTGACCACGAAGGAGCGCGCCGCCGGCACCTCCGTGACGCTCCCGATGTTGGTCCCCGTGACGATCTTCGAGACGGCGGTCCGCGCCTCACGGAGGCTCGTCATGTTCTGGACCTTGATCGTGGTCGCGACGAAGAGACCGTCCTGGCTCTCGTAGTAGGAGAGGTTGTCGTCGGTCAGCTCGATGTACTGCGGCTTGAGCTTCAGGATGCCGGCCGTCTGTCGCGCGTCCATGACGAGGTACACCTCGTACTGGGGCGGCCCGACCGGGATGATGACCAGGTCGTAGAAGGTCAGGAGCGCGCGCGCGATGTCGAAGAGCGAGTTCTTGTCGGGGGCCTTCAGGTCGGACGCGCCGATGATCTTCTTGCCCTGGATCTGGCGGGACTGGGGGTCCCAGTAGAGCGGCTTCTGCGTGACGTTCCCGATCAGGCGGAGGAACGCCTGCAGGTCCATCTCCTCGGTCAGGACGATGCTCGGCCCCTCGGGGTCGGCGCGGGTGGGCCGCGGACCGAGGAGGAACAGGGCCGCCAGCACCAAGAGCGCGGTCCCGAGCACACCGACGGCGCGGCCGGTCGGCGTGCCGAGCCAGGTGATGGGCCTTCGCATGGGATGCGCCTCCCCCCGCCGTCGCCCTCCGACGGACCCGGCGGTCGCCACATTGGACGGAAGTCGTGTCACGCCTTCTTCCCCGCTCGGTCGGTCCTTCGGGCATGAATCTCGACCCTCACGGCCGAAGGTCCGTCGTTTGGTGACCGTCCGGTGATCGGAAGGGGGGTCTGGACCGCGCGCCGCACGTCCGCCGTGGCGTCGCGCGCGCGCCGAGGGGTCGGGCGACCCGGTCGGACCGAGAGACCCCGCGTCGGTCGGTACCGGGGGGACGCCCGATCTCGCCCCGACGGGCCGCCCTCGCGGTCCGCGTCGATGTTGACCCGCCCGGGGGGGCCCTCTACCCTCCGCTGCTTCGGGCCGCGCCCCGGGCCCCGATCCCCACGTATCGAGTCGAGGCCCGAAAGGTCTCGTGGAGCAGGTATGGCGGTCCGCGTCCAGGCCAAGTCGAACGAGCCCCTCGAGAAGACGCTCCGGCGCCTTCGGAAGATCTGCAACAACGAGGGGATCACCCGCGAGGTGAAGCGGCACGCCTACTACGAGAAGCCGAGCGAGCGCCGCCGCCGCCGGGCCCGCGAGCGCCTGAAGACGATCCGGCTGGCCCAGAAGGCGCAGGAGCTCATGGGCGGGTGAGCCTCGGGCGCGAGCTTCCGCGCCCCCTCGTCCCGGACCGGCTGGGCGCGCCGGCCTCCCGCGCCGGGGGGCGCCCCGGGTGGGGCGGGCTCGTCCTCCTCCTCCTCGCCGTCACGCTGACCGGCGCGACCGCGCTCTCCTACGAGGTCGCCTGGACGCGCGGGCTCGTCCTGGTCCTCGGCTCGACGGCCGCGAGCGCCGCCGTCGTGCTCGGCGCGTTCGTGGGGGGGCTCGGGCTCGGCGCACGCTGGGCCGGCCCGCGCGCGGAGCGGGCCGATCGACCCCTGGCCCTCTACGGCCGCCTCGAGCTGCTGGCCGCGCTCTGGGCGGTCCTCGCGCTGCCCCTGGCCCATGCGCTCCAGGCGCCGTACGCGGGCGTCGGCGCGGCGCTCGGCCCCGCGCCGCGCCTCGTGCTCCGGGTCCTGCTCGCGCTCGTCGTCGTGCTGCCCGGCTCCTTCTTCCTCGGCGCGACCCTCCCTCTCCTCGTGCGCCACGTGGTGCGGCTCCCGGGCGAGGCGGGCCGGAGCACCGCGTGGCTCTACGGCGCGAACACGCTCGGCGCGGTCCTCGGCGCGCTCGCGACCGGGTTCGTCCTCGTGGAGGCGTTCGGGGTCACGGGTACCGTGCGCCTCGCCGCCGCAGTCGCGGCGTCGGTCGGCCTGGTCGCCTGGGCCGTCGGCCGGCGCCTTCCCGTGCTCCCCGAGCCGCTGCGCCGCGAGATCGAGCGCGGCCCGACCCCGACGCACGCGCGGTCGGGGGCGCTCGCCCTCGCCGCGGCGACGGGCTTCCTCGGGCTCGGGCTCGAGATGGCCTCGTTCCGGCTCCTCGTGTTCTTCGTGGAGGGCTTCACCGCGACGTTCGCCGCGATGGTCGGCGTTTTCGTCCTGGGCCTGGGGCTCGGGAGCCTCCTCCTCGGGCCGCTGCTCGCGCGGTCGCGTCGCCCCGACCGCGCCCTCGCGGCGCTGCTCGTCCTCGCGGGCGCCGCCCTGCTCCTCGAGCGGGCGCTCGTTCTCCCGGGCCTCGACGCGACGGTCGAGTCGGTGCGGCGGTGGGCGTACACGGGGGCCACCAGCCCGACGGCCGGGCTTCGGTGGACGGCGTTCGTGGGCTCGGCGGTCGCGCTCCTCCCCCCCGCGTTCCTTCTCGGCGCGACGTTCCCGCTCGCCGTCCGCTACGCGGAGCTCTCGGGCCTCGCGCCGGGCGAAGCGGTGGGGCGCGTGTACCTCGCGAACAGCCTCGGGACGATCGTGGCGCCGGCGCTCGTGGGTTTCTTCCTGGTGCCCGCGCTCGGGCCCGTGGGGGCCTTTACGTGGCTCGGCGTCCTCGCGCTCGGGCTCGCGGCGGCCGCGCTCGCGCTCGGCCGGCGCGCGGTCGGTTCGCGCCGCGGCGCCCTGGCGGGGCTCGTGACGCTCCTCGCGATCGTCGGGGGGGCCGTCGCGCTTTGGCCCGCCGAGGCGGGCGCGACCGTCGTCCGGTTCAGCCACGTGCTCCGCGGTCCCGGGGAGCGACGGCTGCTCCAGGTCGAAACCGATCCCGTCACGACCGCGAGCGTCGTAGACACCCAGGACGGCGAGCGTTGTCTCTACACGGACGACTTCCTCGCCGCGGCGACCGGGCGCCACTATCGCTACATGCGGCTCCTCGGCCACCTGCCGGTGCTCCTCGCGGACCGGCCCGAGAACGCGCTCGTGATCGCGTTCGGCACCGGCACCACCGCGGGCGCCGTCGCGGCGCACCCCGAGGTGAGGCGGATCGAGGTCGTCGAGGTGAGCCGCGCGGTGCTGGACCTCGCGCCTCGGTTCGCGGAGGCGAACCGCGGTGTGCTCCACGACCCGCGGGTCCGCGTGATCCACGACGACGGACGAAACGTACTCCTCCTCCACGACGCGGACCTCGACGTGATCACGCTCGAGCCGCTGATGCCGTACGCGCCGGCCGGCTACCCCTTCTACACGAAGGAGTTCTACGAGCTCGCGCGCGCGCGGCTGAGGGAGGGCGGCGTGCTGTGCCAGTGGCTCCCCGTGCACGCGATGCCGGCGGGGCTCTACGCGGCGTTCCTCCGCACGTTCTTCGACGTGTTCCCCGACGGTTCGCTCTGGTTCTTCGAGCAGTCCACGGCGCTCGTGGGACGCCGCGGCTCCGCGGCCCCCGGGCCCGACGCGCTGCGCCGCCGCATCGCGGCCGCGAAGCGGGACCTCGCGGACGCCGGCCTGGACGACGAGAGGGCCGTGGCGGCCGCGTTCGTCGCGTCGGGTCGCTCCGTTCGGGCCGCCGCGCTCCCGCCGTCGTCGGTCGAGGTGCGGCCCGTGCTCGACCTCGACCCGTGGCCCGAGTTCCACCCGCTCCCGCGCGCGCACTTGAACACCACGTACCTCTCGGACACGCTCGCCTGGATCTCGACGCTCGTGGACTCGTCGGAGGAGGCGCCCGTGCCCGGCGGCGACGCCCGTCTGCGGAAGGCCACGAAGGACGCGCTCGACGCCCGCCGCGAGGACGCGCGGGCCGCCTGGCTCTCGGTCGAGCGCCGCGCCACCGCGCCGATGGACCCCGGGCTCGTCGTGGACGAGCTCGAGGGCTGGAAGCGCGCAGCCGGCCTCTACGACGCCGCGCACGGCGGCGACGCGCACGACGAGACCCTCGTCTGGCGCGCGGCGCGGGCCCACGGCCGCGCGGCCCGGCTCGAGGCCGGTCTCCTCCGCGCCCAGGCGCGCGCGGACCGCGCGAGCGGCCGCTCGGGCGACGAGTACCTCCAGCGCGCGCAGGCGCTCCTCGACGCGGCGCTCGCGCCGCCGCCCGGCGACCGCGAGGCGGCGGAGCGGGGCGCGACCGTCGCGCTGGAGGCCGAGGTGCTCCTCGCGATGGGCCGGTGCGGCGAGGCCCGGGCGCGTCTCGACGCCGAGGTCCACGCCGCCGCGGAGTCGAGCGCGGAGAGGGAGGCGCTCGGGCGGTTGCTCGCGGCCGTCGAGGCGCACCGCGCCGGTCGGCCGTTCGAGGCGGACCTCGCGCCGGCGCTCGGGGACGCGCGCCCGTGCGGCCCGGAGGGCGCCGCCCTCGTCGCGGAGCCGCTCACGCGTCTCGCGGAGGCCCTGGACGGCGGGGACCTCCGCACCCTCCGGCTCCGCGCGGACGCCGTGCTCGCGGACGCGCGCGCGGCGCACGTCGCCTCGGAGGCCGCGACGCGGCTCCGGGCCCTCCCGTCGCCCCAGCGCCCCGAGGCGCGCGCGGTCCTGGCGGCGCTCCGGGACGCGCTCGACCCCGGGGCGGACGCGCTCGCCCCGCTCCTCGGGTCGGACCTCGCCGCCGAGGCGCACGCGGCCCTCGTCGAGGCCGGGCGTCGTCGTCTCCTCCGCGCGCACCCCGACGCCGCCAGGAGCCTGGCGGCCTCGGGGGACGAGACGCTGCGGCTCGCGACCGCCGACGCGATCGCGGCCGACGGCGACGACGGTCTCTTCCCGCTCGCGGCGCCGCTCCTCCTCGACCCCTCGCGCGACGTCCGGGTGGCCGCGGCCTCCGCGCTCTGGCGTCGCTACCCGGACGACCTCGACCGCTACGACCCGGACGGGTCCGAGGCCGACCGCCGCGCGGTGGTGGACGCGCTGCAGAAGCGCTTCCGGTAGCGGGCCTCCTCGGGGCGGTTCCCGGGGCGGGTCCGCCGAAGCGTCCCGCGGGCCCCGCGCCGCATCGTCTCCGGGTCGTCCCGGGGCCCGGTCCCGGCCCGATCACGGCGACGGGGCGAGGCGCGGCGCGAGCCAGCGCGCGACGAGCGGCGCCGCGGGCTCGAGGAGCGCGTGGCCGGCGTCGAGCGTCTCGCGCGTGAGCGCGACCCCCGCGTCGGAGATCTCGCGGCAGAGCTCGTCCTGGTACGCGGGCGGGTAGGACGCGTCGGAGTGTCCGCCCACGAAGAGCACGTCCTTCCCGCGGAGCGCGCAGAGGCGCGGCCGGTAGTCCGCCGCGAACCCGCCCGCGAGGCTCACGACGGCGGACACCGCGTCGGGGCGCTCGGTCGCGAGGTGGAACGCGACGCCCGCGCCCTGGCTGTAGCCGAGCACGACGGTGCGCGCGGGGTCCACCCGCGTCCGGTGGCGGACGGCGTCCAGGGCGGCGAGGAGATAGGCGGTGTTCCGCCGGTCCTCCGGCCCGCGCGGGCGTCTCACGATCCAGTCGTGGACGACGCCGTGGCGCGGGGTGGCCCCGCGGCGCGCGAACGCGTTCGGCGCCTCGGGGAGCGCGAGGGCCACCCCGGGCGGCACGATCCCCTCGGCGAAGCGGAGCAGCACCTCGGGGTCCTGGGCGTAGCCGTGCAGGAGGAGGAGGAGCGGCGCGGGCCCCGCCGCCGGCGTCCGCGGGCGGACGAGGTGGAGCCGCGCGCTCGAGACGAACCGGACCTCGATCGCCTCGGCGTCGTCGAGCGAGAGGGGGCGCAGCCCGGCGCGGCCGTCGTCCCCGCCTCCCGGTCCGTCCACGGGCGACCTCAGACGTTGCCGCGGACGAGGCCGGTCGCGATCAGCGTGGCCGCTGCGTCGAGACGGCGCTTCAGCCGCTGGTAGGCCTCGAACGAGCGGCCCGCGGGGTCCTTCACGTCCTGACCCTCGGGGTCGAGGAGCAGGACGTCGCGGTCCCGGTGGGGGAAGAACGCCAGGATCTGTTCCCGCTGCTCCCTCTCCATGCAGAAGATCCGCGTCGCCGACTCGACCATCTCGGTCGTGAGCGTGTGGGCGCGGTGGCCGTCGAGCGCGAGGGGACCGTCCTCCCACGCGCGCGCGACGCGGCGCGAGAACACCGACGCGGGCTGGCCCTCACGGGCGGCGAGCCCCGCGCTGATGATGCGGTAGCCCTCGGACTCGACCTCGTCGTCGGAGACGCCAAGGAGGTGCGCGAGATGCCGGCGCAGGATCGCGGCCGCCAGTGGGCTCCGGTCGGTGTTGCCGCGGCACACGAAGAGGATCGTCGCCTTGTACGGGTCGCTCAGGCGGCTCTCGGGGATCGCGCCCTCGCGGAGCACCGTGAGGGTGTCGTCCACGACCTGCACCACCGTGCTGGCGACGCCGCCGTCGGCGGGCCCGCCGTCGATCACGAGGTCGAGCTCCTTCGGGAACTGCCGGAGCACCTCCTCAGCCGTCGTCGCGGCCGGCTCGCCCGAGCGGTTCGCGCTCGGGACGAGGAGCGGCACGCCGGCCTCGCGCACGAGACCGCGCGCCATCGGGTGGGACGGCAGCCGGAAGCCCGTGAGGCGTCCCTCCTTGTCGGGAAGCACGAGCGTCAGCGGCCCGGGCCAGAAGCGACGCATGAGGCTCCGCGCCGTGCCCGCGACGTCGCCGGTGCGCTCGAGCACCGGCGCGATCTCCGCGACCATCAGGGTCATCGGCTTCGTGCGCGGGCGGCCCTTCAGCTCGTAGAGGCGCTCGACGGCCTCGGGCAGGTCGGCGGAGACCGCGATGCCGTAGACCGTCTCGGTCGGGAAGGCGACCAGGCCGCCTTTCCGGAGGATCTCGCCCGCGCGCCTGAGCTCGTCGTGGCGTGCGGAGCGATCGCTCAGGTGGAAGACCTCGGTAGGCATCGACCGGAGCATACCCGCGACGGCGACAATGGCCGGGTTGTGGTCGGAGCCCGCCCGGGACGGCCGATTCGCGGGCCCGGGGGTCGGGGACGGGTACCTTCTTGGCGATGGCGCAGGAGGAGGATCGCCGCTCGCCCCCGGAGGCGCCGACGCCGAGGGGCCTCGCGTTCCTCGGCGCGGTCGCGGGCGGACTCGTGCACGAGGTCCGAAACCCGCTCTCGACGATGAACGTCACCCTCCAGCTCCTGCAAGAAGACTGGAAGGAGGACGAAGGGGACGAACGGGAGCGGCGCACCGCGCGGCGCGTGGCGAGCCTGAGACGCGAGGTCTCGCGCCTCGAGGGAATCCTCGACGACTTCCTCCGCTACGCCGGCATCCGGCGCCTCGACCTCGCGAAGGCCGACCTGAACCGCGTGCTCGAGGAGGTGACGGCGTTCATCGCGCCCGAGTGCGTCCGCGCGCGCGTGGACCTCGCGTTCTATCCCGACCGCAACCTCCCGATCGTGGTGCTCGACGAGCGGCTCCTGAAACAGGCCGTGCTGAACCTGGTCCTGAACGCGATCCAGGCGATGGAGACGATGCCGCTCGAGGGCGAGGGGCGTACGCCCAAGCGCCGCGAGCTGATCGTACGGACGCGCCTCGACGGCGAGGAGGCGCGCGTGGACGTGATCGACACCGGGCCCGGGATCCCCGCCGCGATCCGGGAGCGGGTGTGGGACGTGTACTACTCGAGCCGTCGCACGGGGAGCGGCCTCGGCCTCCCGACGGCGCGGCGCATCGCCGAGGAGCACGGCGGGAGCCTCGACTTCGAGACCGCGTCCGAGAAGGGGACCGACTTCGTGCTGCGCCTTCCGCTCTCCGGGCCGCCGCGCTGACGGGCCGCCGTGCGGACGGGCCGCGGCGTGGACGGTCGCCGCGTGGACGATCGCCGCGTGGACGGGCGCAGGCGGGCCGACGGGGGTTGCGCCGGGCGCCCGTCGTGCCCGCCCGCGCGCCGGGGCGGGCCTACCGGGAAGGGCCTACCGGGAAGGGGCCGGGGTGGGTGGGCCGACCCGGGCTCCCGGTCTTCTGCCACCCTGTCGCCCGGCCCGTGACATCCTGTCAGCCTCATGACGAGCTCCCTGCCGCTCCCGCCCAGCGCTCCCGCGGCCTCGTCGCACGGCGCCCCGGCGCCCGCCGGCCGCACCGCGCCGCTCTCGATCCTCCTCGTCGAGGACGACCGCGGGCACGCCGAGGTGATCGCGGAGGTGCTCGAGACGCAGGGCCACACGGTCGAGATCGCCGCCTCGGGCGACGAGGGCATCCGGCGCCTCGAGAAGGTCGAGCACGACCTCGTCCTGACCGACCTCCGACTCCCCGACCGGGACGGACTCGAGCTCGTGGAGCGCGCGAAGGCGCTTCGCGGCGAGCACGGAGCGGTCCCGCAGTGCGTGGTCGTGACGGGCTACGGGACCGTGGAGGGCGCGGTCCACGCCATGCAGGCGGGCGCGCTCCACTTCCTCCAGAAGCCCGTGGACCTCGGGATCCTCCGCGAGACGATCCGGTCGGCCGCCGAGCGCATCGCGCTCGAGCGCCACTACCGGGAGCTACGGACCACGATCGACAAGGCGTACGCGTTCCCGGGCATCCTCGGCGAGACGCGCTCGATGCAGCGCGTCTTCGACGTCCTGAACCAGGTCGCGGACACCGACGCGACGGTCCTGATCCGCGGCGAGAGCGGCACGGGCAAGGAGCTCGTCGCCCACGCGCTCCACCGCGCGGGGCCGCGCCGCGAAGGGCCTTTCCTGCCCCTCAACTGCGCGGCGCTCGCGGAGGGCGTGCTCGAGAGCGAGCTCTTCGGCCACGAGCGGGGCGCGTTCACGGGCGCGACGGCGCGCCGCAAGGGTCGCTTCGAGGCGGCCGACAAGGGCACGCTCTTCCTGGACGAGATCGGGGACATGCCCCTCGCGACGCAGGGCCACCTGCTCCGCGCCCTGGAGCTCGGCGAGATCGTCCGGGTGGGGGCGAACGAGCCGATCCGCGTGGACGTCCGCCTGATCGCCGCGACGAACCGCGACCTCGACGCGATGGTCCGCGAGGGCACCTTCCGCGGGGACCTCGAGTTCCGGCTCCGCGTCGTGCAGGTCGAGCTGCCGCCCCTCCGGGAGCGCCTCGCCGACCTGCCGCACCTCGCGGAGCACTTCCTGGCCGAGGCCGCGCGGCGCCACGGGCGGCCCGCGCGGGCGCTGTCGCCGGAGGCGCTCGACGTCCTGACCCGCTACGGCTGGCCGGGCAACGTCCGCGAGCTCAAGAACGCGATCGAGTCGATGGTGCTCATGTCGAGGTCGGAGACGATCCCGCTCGAGGTCGTGCCGGCGTGGGTCCGTCCCGACGAGGAGGGTCCCGACTTCCTCGCCCGGCTCTCGGGCATTCCCTGGCCGCAGGTCGAGCGGGCGCTCATCGAGAACACGCTCCGCGACGTCGGCGGCAATCGGGAACGCGCTTCGCAGTTGCTCGGCCTCAGCACGCGAACCCTCTACCGGAAGATCAAGGAATACAGGACCTCTCCCCCGGACGGCGCGGACGCCGCTGTCGATTCGACACGGTAGCGTTGGCGGGCTTGCCGGATCGGCAGGCCCGGTGCCGGGAGGCGGAGGTCCGCAGGGAAGGACCGATCCCCATGGCGGAGAAGATCATCGGCATCGACCTCGGGACCACGAACAGCGTGGTGGCCGTCATGGAAGGCGGCGAGCCCCGCGTCATCGTGAACCCGGACGGGCACCGGCTCACGCCGAGCGTCGTGGCGTTCACCGAGGGGGGCGAGCGGCTCGTCGGGCAGGCCGCGCGGCGCCAGGCCGTGACGAACCCGCGCAACACCGTCTACAGCATCAAGCGATTCATGGGCCGCCGGCACGCCGAGGTGCAGGACGAGGAGAAGCAGGTCGCCTACAAGATCGTCGGCGCCCCCGAGGAGCCGGTGAAGGTCGAGATCCGGAGCAAGACGTACACCCCGCCCGAGATCTCGGCGGTGATCCTCCAGTACCTGCGCAAGGCCGCCGAGGACTACCTCGGTCAGCCCGTGAAGGAAGCGGTCATCACCGTCCCGGCGTACTTCAACGACGCGCAACGTCAGGCCACGAAGGACGCGGGCGTCATCGCGGGCCTCGTCGTGAAGCGGATCATCAACGAGCCGACCGCGGCGGCGCTGTCGTTCGGCCTCGAGCGGAAGAAGTCCGGCAAGGTCGCCGTGTTCGATTTCGGCGGCGGCACGTTCGACATCTCGATCCTCGAGCTCTCGGACGGGGTCTTCGAGGTGAAGTCCACGAGCGGCGACACGCACCTCGGCGGCGACGACCTCGACAAGGCCGTGGTGGACTGGGTGGCCGGCGAGTTCAAGCAGGAGACGGGCATCGACGTCCGGCAGGACACGATGGCGCTCCACCGCCTCCGCGAGGCGTGCGAGCGCGCGAAGATCGACCTCTCCCAGGGCATGCAGGCGGAGATCAACCTGCCGTTCATCACGGCCGACGCGGCGGGTCCGAAGCACCTCACGCGGACGATCTCCCGGGCCCGTTTCGAGCAGCTCGTCGAGCCCATCATCGAGCGGCTCCGGCCGCCCTCCGAGCAGGCGCTCCGCGACGCGCGGATCACGCCCTCGGACCTCGCCGACGTGCTGCTGGTGGGAGGCTCCACGCGCATCCCCCTGGTCCAGGCCCTGGTGAAGGAGATCTTCGGCCGCGAGGGCAACAAGGGCGTGAACCCCGACGAGGCCGTGGCCCTCGGCGCCGCGGTCCAGGCCGGCATCCTCTCGGGCGACGAGACGCTCCAGGACCTCCTGCTCCTGGACGTCACACCGCTCTCGCTCGGCGTGGAGGTGCAGGGGAGCCTGATGCACGTCCTGATCCCCCGCAACACGACGATCCCCACCCGGAAGTCGGAGACCTTCTCGACCGCGTCGGACAACCAGCCGCAGGTCGAGGTGCACGTGATGCAGGGCGAGAGGAAGATGGCGAGCGGCAACCGCACGCTCGGGCGCTTCATCCTCGACGGCATCCCGCCGGCGCCGCGCGGCATCCCGCAGATCGAGGTCTCCTTCGACATCGACGCGAACGGCATCCTGAGCGTGTCGGCGAAGGACAAGGGCACGGGCAAGGAGCAGAAGGTGCGCATCGAGTCGTCCTCGGGCCTCACGAAGGACGAGGTCGAGAACATGCGCAAGGACGCCGAGTCGAACGCGGCCGAGGACGAGAAGCGCGCCGCGCTCGCCGAGGCGAGGAACAAGGCCGAGCACGCGATCTACCAGGTCGAGAAGCACCTGAAGGAGCACGGCGAGAAGGTGCCCGCCTCGGTCAAGGAGGGCATCGAGACGAAGCGGAAGGCCCTCGAGGCGCTGAAGGACAAGGACGACGCGGCGGCGATCGAGCGCGGCATCGAGGAGCTCATGACCGCGAGCCAGGAGATCGCGAAGGCGATGTACGAGGAGGTCGCGAAGGCGCAGGCGGCCGTCCCCCCGGCGTCCGAGCCGCCTCCGCACGCCGGAGCTGGCGCCAAGAAGTCGGGCGACGACGTGATCGACGCCGACTTCGACGTGAAGTAGGTGGCCCGGCCCGCCCGCCCCGTCCGCGGGGCGGGCGACGGGCCACGTTCAACGCCGTCGGGGTCGGGCGCCACCCGGCCCCGACGACGCCTCCGCGAGGAGGCGGACCGCCTCGGCCGGCGCGAGCCCCGAGACGAGGACGCGCTTCTCGGTCGAGGCGTGGCCGGCGGTGATCTCGAGGTCCCGCGCCGGCACGCCGAGCGCCCCCGCGAGGAGCGCGAGGAGGGCGCGGTTCGCCTGCCCGCCCGCGGCGGGCCGCGAGACCTTGACCCGGAGACGCTCTCCGTGGGGGCCGACGATCTGGTCCCGGGCGCCCCCCGGCACCACCTTGAGGTCGAGCCGCGTTCCGCCCGGCGCGGGCCGTGCGTACGCGGGCCCCGTCACCGGGTGGGGGCCGGGCCCGGCGGGCCGGCCGGGCCGGGGCCTCGGCCGGGCGACCCGGGGGGAGCCCCGCCCTCGGGCGCGTCGGTCCCGCCCTCGGGCTTTCCCGCGCCCGCCGGAGGGTCTCCGGCGCCGGCGCCCTTCGCGCCCGGGCCGGTCTCGCCCGGGGCCTTCTCGCCCGGGGCCTTCTCGCCCGGGGCCTTCTCGCCCGGGGCCTTCTCGCCCGGAGCCTTCTCGCCGGGGCCCTTCTCGCCGGGCGCCTTCCCGCCGTCCGCGTCGCCGTCGGGGGGGAGCCGACGTCCGTCGCCCGGAGCCGGCGCGGCGCCGCCGGGCGGGTTCGCCCCGCCGCCGTTCGAGGCCGGCTTCCCGTTGCCCTTCTCGCCCTTCCCGGACGGGGGGGCCGCGGGCGGCGGCGGCTCGTTCGCGTAGAGGGCCTGGGGGCTCGACCCCGTGCGCACGGCGGTCGCCCAGGCCGTCACGGCGAGGCCCGGGTCGGCGAGCGCGTCGAGGGCGTCGTGCGCCTGCTGGAGCTCGAGGTTCAGCTCGTGCTCCTGCTGCTTGACGGCGTCCCGGACGTCCTGCTGGCTCCAGAACGCGTCCGTGCCGATCTGGTTGGGGTCGTGGGTCTTGAAGAACGCGCGGAGGTGGACCAGCACGCCGCGGGCCTTCGCCCACAGCTCGCCCGCCTTCTGCTCGAGGGGCTCGCGCGCGTACCGCAGGCGGAGCGCCGAGAGCTCCTCCTGGTTCTCGGCGGGCGCCTCGGCGAGGTAGGCCTGCCACTCGAGGTTCGCGACGTCGAACCGGACGGCCATCTCGGCGAGGACCGCGATCGCGCGACGGTCGTCGCCCGTCGGCTGGATGCGCGCCGTCGGGTCGTCGGGGAGGCCGGGGAAGAGGAGCGGGCCCACCACGAACTGGGGACCGAGGGCGAGCCAGGTGCGCTCGTCCTGCCCGAGCCGGATCGACTTCGCGCCGACCTCGCGCACCTTCGCGGTCGTCGTCTCGCCGCGGTCGTCGGGCACCGAGACCTTGTCCGAGGACCATCCGTCCGGGAACGACGCCTGGATGTGCTGGTAGAGCGCGCGGATCGCCGCGGCGTCGCCCGCGAGCGAGAGCGCGAGCGCGCGGTACGTGGGATCGTGCATCGCCGCGGCCGCGTCCTTCGCCTGCTTCTCCGCGGCGTCGAGGTCGAGCTTGTAGAGGAGGCCGACCGAGGGCTTGCGGAGCGACCGCAGGAGCGTCTCGTACGCGTCGTGGTCGGCCGACAGCTCCTTGGCGCGGAGAGCCTGCTCGGCGTCGTCCACGCGGCGGGAGAGCTCCTCGGCCTCCTGCCGCCACGAGGCCATCTCCGTTCCGAGGGGGCCGAGCTTCGGGTCGGCCGCGTCGGGCAGGAGCTCGGTCAACGCCTCGGCGAGGTCGGCGGCGGTCCGGTACTTCTCGTGCGTCGGCTCGACGAAGGCGTCCGTGACCTGCTTCGCGGCCGCGTCGTAGGCCGCCTTCGCGGCCTTCGCCGCCGCGTCCCGGAGCTCCGCACCGGCCGGGTCGCCGGGGAAGAGCTTCGTGACGCGGGGGTCGATCTGTTCCTTCGTCCCGAGGAGGGGCTCGTCGCCCAGGCGCTGTCTGAGCTCGGCGGGCACCGAGTCGGGGAGGGCGTCCTTCGCGAGCTTCTTCTCGTATCGCTGGCGGATGTCGGCGAGCCGCTCCGGGTCCACCGCGAGGTACGCCTTCGCGTAGAGCGCGATCGCCTGCTCGGGCCCAACCTTCTCGGCCGCGGCCATGGCGTCGTCGTACGCCTTCCGGAGCGCCCCGAGGTCGGCGTCCAGGGCCTTCGCGGTCTCCTCCTTCGCGCTCTTGAGCTGCTCGCCGAGCTCGATGCGGTCCTGCACGTCCTTCTGCAGGTTCTCCGCGTCCACCCGAAGGACCCGGACGAGGTCCTTGATCTCCTTGCGGTCGCCGTAGTCGGCGTTCCCCTCGAGTCGGCCGGCGAGGTCCTTGAAGTCGTTCGAGAGCTTGCCCCAGCGCGGGTCCGTGGCGTTGTCGAGCGTGAGATGACCCTCGATCCGCCGCTTCTCGATCTCGTTCCGGTCCTGCACGGCCTGGACCTGGAAGCGGCCGTACTCCTTCTCGACCCGAAGCCGTTCCTCCTCGGCCCGCTTCTGCTGTTCGATCTCCTGCGGCGTGGGCCCGGTCGGGGCCGTCGCGCTCGTGAGGACGAGGTAGAGCGCGACGCCGAGCCCGACCACGAGCACGGCCAGCGCGATCATCAGCGGCTTTCGGCTCGGCGGCCTCAGGCCGTGGGCCTCGAGGCCGTGCTGGACGCGGATCCGGTCGAGCGACTGGAGCAGGTCGTCCGGCGAGGCGAAGCGCTCGTCCGGCTCCTTCTGCATCAGCCGGTAGACGACGTCGTCGAGCTCCTTGGGGACGTCGTGGTTCTTCGCAGAGACGCGCGGTACGGGGTTGCGCAGGTGGCCGAGGAGGATGTCCTTCACGGTGGACCCGGGGTAGGGGTTCCCGCCGGTCAGGACGCGGTAGAACGTGCACCCGAGGCTGTAGAGGTCGCTCCGCGCGTCGATTTCCTTCTTGCGGCGGATCGCCTCCGGGCTGATGAACGCCGGCGTGCCGATGATCCCGGCGGCGAGCAGGTCGGCGTTCGCCGCCTTCTTCGCGAGGCCCAGGTCGCAGAGCTTCGCGCTGCCGTCTTCGGCGAGCATCAGGTTGTCGGGCTTCACGTCCCGGTGGAGGATCTCGCGCTTTGCCGCGAAGATGAGCGCGTTCGACGCGTCGATCATCCAGTTCAGCGCGTCGGTCCACGGCGGAGGGCCGTTCTCGGCCAGCCGCTCTTCGAGCGACCCGCCGGGGACGTACTCCATCGAGAAGTAGTAGCGTCCGTTCTCGCGGCCGACGTCGTAGACCTGGACGACGTTCGGGTGGTTCAGGGCGGCGGCCGACCGCGCCTCGTTCACGAACTGGTCCACGAACGCGCGGTCGTCGGTGAACTTCTCGGACAGGACCTTCAGCGCCACCTCGCGGTGGAGGGAGAGCTGCTCGGCGACGTAGACCGAGCCCATGCCGCCCTGGCCGATCTTGCGCAGCACCTTGTAGCCGCCGATCTCCGTGTCCACGAGCGCGTCGGGCGGGAAGACCTTCTTCGGCCGCGGAGGCGTGCCGGCCGCGCGGTCGTGTTCGCTCGCGGGCAGCGGGGGCTCGGCGCCCGTCGGCTCGAGCGTCTCGTCGGCCGGCCCGTCCGAGAGGACGCGGAGGATCGAGAGCCCGAGGCGGATCTCGTCCCCGGCCTTGACCGGGCGAACACCCTGGACGGGCTGGCCGTTCAGGAGCGTGCCGTGCCGGGAGCCGAGGTCCTCGAGGAGGACCCCGTCCTCCCCCTGGAGCACCACGCGGGCGTGCTCCTTGGACACCTTCATGTCGAGGACGCGGATCCCGCTCGGCGGCACGCGGCCGATCACGTACGTCCCGGCCTTCGGAAGCCGCCAGGTCTTCCCCGCGTCCTGCCCGTGCTCGATGCGTACGCGCATGCTCACGAGCCGGCCTCCGGGCCGCGCCGCGGCGGCGACGACTCTTCCAGGGCGCCTTCGAAGACCGCCCGTCCGATCCTCACGATCGTCGCGCCCTCCTCGACCGCCCACGCGAAGTCGTCCGTCATCCCCATGGAGAGGCCGCGCGGCGGCGGGTCCCCGAGGCCCCGCCGGACGGCCTCGTCTCGGATCTCCCTCAGCGCGCGGAAGGTGGCCCGCGCGTCGGCCTCGCCCGCGTCGAACCGCGCCATGGTCATGAACCCACGCGGCTCGAGGTGGGGGTGGGAGAGGACCGTGCGCACGAGCTCCAGCGTCTCCGGGGCACGCACCCCGCCCTTCGCGGGGTCGTTCGCGGCGTTGACCTCGATATATACGGGCCAACGACGGCTCGTCCTCGCGAGGACCGAGTCCAGGCGACGGGCGAGGGCTGCGGAGTCGAGCGCGTGGAACACGTCGAAGACCTCGACCCCTCGGGCCGCCTTGTTCCGCTGGAGGTGGCCGATCCCGTGCCAGACGAGGCCCCCGGGCGCGCCACGGCGGCGTTCGAGCGCGGCCTGGACCCTGTTCTCGCCGACGTCCCTGACCCCGGCGGCGAGGAGACGAGGGTACACGGAAGGGGGTGCCGACTTCGTGACCACCAGCAGGTCCACGGCCTCCGCCGCCCGCGGGGACCGGGCTCGGGCCGCCTCGATCTCGGAACGGAGGCGCGCGAGGTTTCGGAGGAGAGGATCCTGGTCGGACACGGCGCGGACCGGGGCGGCGGGGGGAGATCGTAGCGTCCGCCCCCCCGCGCCCGGCGGGGAATCCTCCCGGAGGGGGTACCCCGGAGACGGCCCTAACCCCCGGATCCCAGCGGACTTTGGGAGCCGTCGTCGTTTCACTCTTCCTTGACACTCGGAGGCGCGAACCCTATAAGTTCGACCGCGGAAGGAGGTCCGGGAGGCGATGCTCGACGCTGCCTCTGCCTCCCTCCGTGCGGTTCGAGCGTTTCGATCCCCGGGCTTCGCGTGTCGGAGCCTCGGTTCTCCGGACGCCCCATACCCCAGCGAGATCAACGATGATGCGAGGGTTCTCCCGACTCGTTCGTAGCCCCATCCTCCTGGTGGGCGCCGTCTCGGTGGGCCTGCTCGTCGTGAGCGCGTCCGCGGGTGCGGGCGACTGCTTGCGGCCGAGCCGTCCCGTTCCGGCGCAGGGTGCGACGCTCGCCGACCTCGGCGCGGCCGCGCTCGAGCGCCTGCCGTGGGACACCCAGATCGTCCAGGCGAACCTCTCCCGCGACCGCCCCGTCGCGGTGTCGGGTTGCTACCTGATGGACCAGGATCTGCTCGTCATCGCGCAGACGGGTCTCGTCTACCCGATGGCGCGACGCGACCTGACCCCGCGTTGGGTCACCGCGCTCCAGTCGGCGCTCGCCGCGGTCCCGGGTGAGGGTCCCGCGCACTACGTGTTCCTCGTGAAGGCGCCGGACGGCGCGTACTGGATCGAGGCGCTCTCGAAACGCTCCGGCGCGAAGTCGGACCGCTTCCCCGTGCGTCTTTCCTTCGCGGCGTCGTCGGGCGTGGACTCCGACGGCTCGCGCGTGTACGTCGGTTCCCTCGGCAGCCCGCGGAACAACCGCACCGTCGAGAGCGTGAGCCTCGCCGACGGCCGCCGCGGCTGGGGCTGGCGCACGCACGGGCTCCTCTGGGCGACGCCGGTCGTCTCGCCGGACGGCCAGAGCCTCATCATCGCGGGCGAGGACGGCACGGTCACCTCGCTCTCGACGGGCGTCACCGAGCCGAGCGAACCGAACTGGTCGGTACACCTCACGGGCGCCATCGACGCGACGCCCGCCGTCACGCCCGCGCACGTCGTGGTGGGCAGCCAGGACGGGATCCTCCGCTGCATCGACCTCGGCAGCGGACAGGTGAAGTGGCTCCAGGGCCTCGACGACCCGATCCGTACGAACCCGTGGGTCTTCGGCCGCAAGCAGAAGGTGAAGCGCTCCTCCGGCGTGGAAGGTGCCCCCGAGATCGAGGTCGAGGTGTACGGCGGCATCGCGTTCGCCCACAACCGCCGCGGCCTCTTCGCGTTCGACCTGGAGAAGGGCACGCCCCTCTTCAACGACCCGGCGGGCCTGCGCCCGCTCTGCTGGTCGGGCCGGTGGGTCGTGACGCTCGACGCGTCCCGCACCGCGACCTTCTGGGACAGCCAGGACGGCTACCAGGCGAAGGGCCGGCTCGGCCTCCAGATGTTCGACCTGATCCCGACGAATCCGAAGGACGGCGGGATCTTCGGTGTCACCCACGACGGCGGCGTCGTCGCGGCCGTTCCTGCGCCCTAGGGTGGGGGCCCGGGCCCCGGAGCCCGGCCGCGCCCGGACGGAGCGAGCGAGCAACCGTTGCCCGAACGCCCCTGCGCGACCGGGTCCGGACCGGGGTGGTCCGCCCCTCGGGAGGTAGACTCCGAGCCATGGCTCGACTCCTTCCTCCGATCCTCGCGGGCATCCCCGGTTCCTGGGAGATCTGGGTCATCCTCCTCGTGATCCTGCTCCTCTTCGGGAGCCGGATTCCCAAGGTCGCCCGGAGCCTCGGTCAGGGCATCTCCCAGTTCAAGAAGGGCCTGAACGAGGGCGCGGCCGAGCTCGCGGACGACGACGACGATGACGACGAGACCCCGCGCCCGCCGGCCAAGAAGAAGAAGGCCGCCGCGGCGTCGGACGAGACCCAGTCCTCCGACGCGTAGCGCCCCACGTCGGTCCTCAACGCCCGGCGTCTCCCCGCCCGGCGACGGCTCACGGCAGGCCGCGCGTCGCCAGGCGTCGCGCGTCCCACCGGGTCGCGCCCCCCACGTGCGCCCGCCTCACACCGCCGAAGGTTCGCCCGACACCCGGACGGCGTCCGAGGCCCCACACCGGGCGACCTCGTAGATCGACACGCGCCGTGTCACGGCCCCGACCGCGTGGTCCCGGTCCACCCGCCGGCCGACCACCCACGCGACCCCACGTACGCCGACGAGCACCGCCGACGCCGCGCGCGCCGAGCGAGGGATCCCCTGCTTCTTCAGCCAGACGAGGACCCGCACCGGCTCCCGTTGGGGCCCACCGAGGGGGCGGAAGCGGTCCGTGGGTAGGACGGAGCGCACCTCGGGCGTGTCGCCGATCACGTCCCGGTCGAGTGCCGCGCGCCGCGGGTCGCTCGCGCGACGTAGGGCCGCGAGGTCGAGACGGCCGCGGTCGAGGTCCACGCGGCGAAGCGCCGGCACGGCGGGGTCCGGCGGCGCGGCGGCCGGGGGCGGCGTGGACCGCGCGGGCCCGTCGCGACGCGAGAGGACGAACCATCCCGCCGCAGCGCGGATCCGGAGCCCGCGGGGGAGGTCGATCGCGCCACCCTCCCCGAGGACGCGCCGCGCGAGGGCCACGTGGCGGCGCGTGAGCCACGGGCCGTCCCGGTCGGCGGCCAGCGGCCGGCCGAGCAGCGCGAGGGCCACGGGGAGGTCGCGGGGCGGAAGGGAGAGGAGCCTGTCGATCGGGACGCGGACCGCGCGCAAGGCCAAGTCGGGCCCGGTCTCGGGCGCGGGCTCGGGCCGGCCGACCACGCGCCCGATCCGCGCCACCGTCTCGTCGAAGCGCGCCCGCGCACGGAGGGCGACGTCTACGAGGCGCGCCTCGTAGGCGTCGCCGCGCGCGAGGATCACGCGTCGTGCGCGCACGCGCTCGTAGCGGGGATCGTCGTTCGACGGGTCCTCGCGCCAGGAGAGGCCCCGCGCCGAGAGGTACGCGCGGAGGCGTCGCGGGTCCACGCCGAGCAGAGGACGGACCAGCGTCGGCGTGGACCGCGCGAGGGTCCCGCAGGCCTCGGGGTCCCGCGCGGGGGCGAGGGGACGCGCGGGGAGGATCCCCCGCCGGCCGAGGATCCCGCTCCGACGGCCGAGGCGGACGAGGACCGTCTCGGCCTGGTCGCGCCGGTGGTGCGCGGTGGCCACGTGCGAGGCGCGCCGCGCGAGCGCGACGTCGGCGAGCGCGTGGTAGCGACCGCGGCGGGCCGCGGCCTCGTTCCCGCGCGCGCCCGGCGGAAGCGGATCGAGCCGCCGCACCTCGAGCGGGACGGCGAGTCTCGACGCCAGCGTGCGAACGACCTCGAGGTCCGCGCACGCGGCGGCGGCGCCGCGCCATCCGTGATCGACGTGCGCGAGGACCAGGTCGAGCGGGAGTCCCGCGTACCGCGCCTCGTCGAGCAGGACCGCGAGCGCCGTCGAGTCGGCGCCGCCCGACACGGCGACGACGACGCGGTCGCCCGGCCGGGCGACGCCTTCGTCGAGCGCCCGGCGCACGACCTCGCCGACGAGGGGGTCAAAAGCCATCGGCCCGGGGTCCTCTCCGGGGGCCGGCGGAGCGCCGGTATCCTCTCCCTACGATCGTACGACAGGGCCGACCCCGGTCGGGGGCCGGCGGAGGCACGCACCATGACGATTCCCGTCGGCATCAACGGGTTCGGCCGCATCGGCCGGATGGTCTTCCGCATCCTCTACGAGCGCCGCGACAGGTTCCAGGTGGTCGGCGTCAACGACCTCGGCGACGCGAAGACCATGGCGCACCTCCTCAAGTACGACAGCACGCAGCGCATCTTCGACGCCGACGTCTCGACGGACGGGTCGGACCTCGTGGTGGGGGACTGGCGGATCCCGATGTGGACCGAGACGGACCCCGGGCGCCTCCCGTGGAAGGACCACGATCAGCCCCTGGTGCTCGAGTCCACGGGCGTGTTCCGGAAGCGGGCGCAGCTCGAGGCGCACCTCCGGGCCGGCGCCTCCAAGGTGCTGCTGACGGTCCCGCCGAAGGACGAGCTCGACGCGCTCGTCGTGCTCGGCGTGAACGGCGACACGCTCCGGCCCGAGCACCGGCTCGTGAGCAACGCCTCCTGCACGACGAACTGCCTCGCCCCGGTGGCGAAGGTCGTCCACGAGTCGTTCGGAATCGTGCGCGGCCTCATGAACACGATCCACGCGTACACGAACGACCAGCGGATCCTCGACCTGCCCCACAAGGACCTCCGCCGGGCGCGGAGCGCGGCGATCAACATCATCCCGACCACGACGGGCGCGGCCCGCGCGGTGGGGAAGGTGATCCCCGCGCTCCACGGCAAGCTGGACGGGTTCGCCGTCCGGGTGCCCGTGGCGACGGGGAGCATCGTGGACCTGACCGTGGAGCTCGAGCGGGAGGCGACGATCGAGCAGCTGAACGGCGCGATGAAGAAGGCGGCCGAGGGGCCGCTCCGCGGAATCCTCCGGTACACCGAGGACCCGCTCGTCTCGACCGACATCCAGCACGACCCGCATTCGTCGATCTTCGACGCGGGCCTCACCCTCTCGATGGGGACCTTCGCCAAGGTCTGCGCGTGGTACGACAACGAGTGGGGCTACTCCTCGCGGTGCGCGGACCTCCTCGAGCGCCTCGCGGTCGGCGTGCCCGCGGCCGCTACACGCTGAGGACCGGGCGCGGACGCGCGACGAGGCGCGGGGCCCGACCCCCGCCTCCTCGCGTTCTCGTGCGTCCGCCGCCGAGCGCGCGAAGGGAGGCGGATTCCGCCCCGCCTCCGGACGTGCGGGTACGATCTCCCGGTGATCTCGTCCGCCGTCCGGATCGCGCCGTCGCTGCTCTCCGCCGACTTCACACGGCTCGCGAGCGAGATCCGGGACGTGCTGGAGGGCGGCGCGGACCTGCTTCACCTCGACGTGATGGACGGCCACTTCGTCCCGAACATCACGTTCGGTCCGCCGCTCGTGAAGAGCGTCCGCAAGGTGACGGACGCCGTGCTCGACTGCCACCTGATGATCGAGCAGCCGACGCGCTACGTCGGCGCGTTCGTGGACGCGGGCGCCGACTGGGTGAGCGTTCACGTGGAGGCGCCCGACGACCTCGACAAGGCGATCGCCACGATCCGCGAGAAGGGCGCGCGGGCCGGCGTGGTCCTGAACCCCGACACGCCTGCGAGCCGGGCCCGGCCGTGGCTCTCGGAGGTCGGGTACGTGCTGATCATGTCGGTGTTCCCGGGCTTCGGCGGGCAGTCGTTCATCCCGGAGGTGCTCGACAAGGTGAAGGCGCTCCGGGACCACGGCTACGAGGGCGACATCGAGATCGACGGCGGCATCGACGCCGAGACCGCCCCCCGGGCGATCCAGGCGGGCGTGGACGTGCTCGTGGCGGGGACGTCCATCTTCAAGCAGCGTGACCGCGCGGAGGCCATTCGCGCGCTCCGCGGGCAGGTCGGCGCGGGTCGGGGCGAGGGGGCCTGAGAGCCCGGGAGGCGACGATGGCGTTCTTCCGCAAGAAGAAGGAGATCCCGCTCGGTCTCTGGATGAAGTGCCCCGAGTGCGGGAAGATGGTCTTCACCAAGACCGTCGAGCAGAACATGAACGTCTGCCCGGAGTGCGGTCACCACCTCAAGATCTCCGCCCAGACGCGGATCGAGCAGCTCATCGACGCCGGCACGTTCGAGGGGTTCGGCGAGGACGTGAAGCCGAGGGACCTGCTCCGGTTCGTGGACAAGGAGCCGTACGAGGAGAAGCTCAAGAAGACGCAGGCCAAATCGGGGCACTCCGAGGCGGCGCTTGCCGGCCGCGGTAGGCTCGGCGGCCGTCGGGTCACGATCTGCGCGCTCGACTTCACCTTCATGGGCGGGTCGATGGGCGTGGTGGTGGGCGAGCGGATCGCGCTCGCGGCCGACGACGCGCGCGAGCGGAGGGTCCCGCTGATCATCGTGGCCACGTCGGGCGGCGCGCGGATGCACGAGGGCGCGCTCTCGCTGATGCAGATGGCGAAGACGAGTGCCGCCATCGCGCGGCTCCGCCAGGCGCGCCTCCCGTACGTCTCGGTGCTCGCCGATCCCTGTACGGGAGGCGTGTCCGCCTCGTTCGCCGCGCAGGGCGACGTGACGCTGGCCGAGCCGGGGGCGCTGATCGGCTTCGCGGGCCCCCGCGTGATCGAAGGCACGATCAAGAAGACGCTTCCGGAGGGCTTCCAGCGGGCCGAGTTCCTCCTCGAGCACGGCTACATCGACCGCATCGTGAAGCGCCAGGACCTGAAGGACGAGATCGGGCGGATCCTCGACTACCTCCTCCCGCGCGACGAAGAGGAGGGCCCGGGCTCCGAGGGGGGCCCGCCGGACGACGCGACGGCGTCGCCGCCGAAGGGCGAGCGGGAGCCCGCCGGGGCGTCGCCCTCGGGCGGGGGGAAGCCCGGGAAGAGCGGGAAGCGGTCCTGAGCCCGATGCACGAGGCCTTCCCCCACGTCCATCTGGTCCCGTACGACGGGTCGTTCCGCGTCGGAAAGGTCTCGACCGAGCCCCCGCACGGCGTGCCCAAGAAGGACCAGGCGCGCGACGAGCTCGACGCCGTGGTGAAGGACATCGCGGACCTCCAGCGAATCCTCTGGGCGAATGACCGCCGCGCGCTCCTGCTGGTCTTCCAGGCGCTCGACGCCGCGGGGAAGGACGGGACGATCCGTGCGGTCTTGACGGGCGTGAACCCGGCCGGCTGCGAGGTCTACTCGTTCAAGCAGCCGACGGCGGAGGAGCTCGACCACGACTTCCTCTGGAGGACCGCGCGGTGCCTGCCCGAGCGCGGGTGCATCGGCGTGTTCAACCGCTCGTACTACGAGGAGGTGCTCGTGGTGCGCGTGCACCCCGAGTACCTGGAGGCCGAGCGTCTCCCCGGCAAGCACGCGCTCGAGGACCTCTGGAAGCACCGCTACGAGTCCATCCGGGAGCATGAGCAACACCTGGCCCGGAACGGGACCGTGATCCTCAAGTTCTGGCTGAACGTCTCGAAGGAAGAGCAGCGCAAGCGCTTCCTCGCCCGCCTCGACGAGCCCGACAAGAACTGGAAGTTCTCGGCGGGTGACGTGCGCGAGCGCGAGTTCTTCGACGAGTACATGAAGGCGTACGAGGACGCGCTGAACGAGACCTCGCGTCCCTGGGCGCCCTGGTTCGCGATCCCCGCCGACCACAAGTCCTACATGCGCCTCGCCGTGGCCGAGATCGTCCGCGACACCCTGAAGCACATGAAGCTCTCCTACCCCGAGGTGGACGAGGCCGCGCGCGCACGCTTCGCCGACCTTCGCCGGACGCTCGAGGCGTAGCCTCGAGGCGCCGCGGCGCCGCGGCACCGCGGCACGGCCGTGCACCTCGAACGCGTGAGGCGCGGTCCATCCGCACCGCACGTCGAACGTGCGACGCGCGGTCCATCCGCATCGCACGTCGAACGTGCGACGCGCGGTCCACGGCCACGTGCGAATCCGTCGGGCCGCGCGCGGTCCCTTCGCGCGGCGTGCGCCTCACGCTTCGCCGGGCGGGGGATCGCCGTCGATCGGCTCGGCGGTGAGCGCGAGGTCGATCGCGTGGAGGTACTGGGCCTCGCGTTCGAAGTCGAGGCGGGTGAGGGGCTGGCCGTCGTTCCAGGTACGGGGATAGCGGACCCGGACGCCGCTGGGCCGCGCGGCGAGCTCGAGGGGCGGGGGCGGCTCGGGGCTGCGGTCGCGATTGGAGAGGACGGCGAGTCGGAGGAGGAGGGCGAGGCGTCGGGCGAGCTCACGGCGCGTGGGGGGGAGGCCGCGGAACGTGCGCTTCCTGACCTTGCGGCGGTGCGCGCCGACGAGCGCGGCGAGCAGGACCTGGTCGTCGCGGGAGAAGCCGGGGAGGTCGCTGTTCTGGAGCAGGTAGGCGCCGTGGAGGTTGTGGTGGCCGTACGAGAGGGCGAGCCCGATCTCGTGGAGGCGCGCGGCCCAGGAGAGGAAGAGCGCGGAGGTGTCGCGGTCGAGGTGCCAGGCGTCGGCGACCTGCTCGAGGTAGGCGAGGGCGCTTCGCTCGACGCGGCCGGCCTGCCGGAGGTCCACGTGGTAGCGCTCCTGGAAGATGCGGATCGTGCGCTCGCGGACGTCCTCGTGGCGGATGCGACCCAGGAGGTCGTAGAGGACGCCCTCGCGGAGGGCTCCGGTCGCGGCCTCCATGCGGTCGATCGCGAGGGCCTCGACGACGGCGACGAGGATCGCGAAGCCGCCGGGGAAGACGGGCGTCCGGTCGGGCTTCAGCCCCGGGAGGTCGAGTCGCTTCACGTGACCGGCCTCGAGGAGGGCCTTGCGGAGCTTGCGGAGCCCGGCGGAGGTGATGCCCTGATCGCTCCAGCCGTTCTGCTGGAGGACGTCCTGGGCGGCGCGGATCGTACCGGACGATCCGATGGCGCGATCCCAGCCGAGTTCTCGGAAGCGGCGCTCGATGGTCTGGATCTCGGCGCGGGCGGCGAGGACGGCGTCGTCGAGGGCGCGGCGTCGGATCGAGCCGTCGGCGAAGAACCGGTCGGTGAAGTCGATACACCCCATGTGGAGGCTGTGGGCCTCGAGGGGCTCGAAGCGCTCGCCGAGGACGAGCTCCGTGCTGCCGCCGCCGATGTCCACCACGAGGCGCGGTCCGGTGTCGTCGGCGAGGTCCTGGGCGACGCCGAGGTACACCAGCCGTGCCTCCTCGGTGCCGGAGATGACCTCGATGGGGTGCCCGAGCGCCGCTTCCGCGGCGCGGAGGAAGCGCCGGGGGTGTTTCGCGCGGCGGAGCGTGTTCGTGCCGACAGCACGGACGTGCGAGACGGGCATGTGGCGGAGGCGCTGGCCGAAGCGTTCGAGGCATGCGAGGGCGCGGGCCTGGGCGTCCTCGCGGATCGTGCCGCGGGGGCCGAGACCGGCGGCGAGATGCACGGGCTCGCGGAGGCGGTCCACGATGACGGGGACGCCGTTCACGACGCGCGCGACGGCCATGTGGAACGAGTTCGAGCCGAGGTCCACGGCCGCGAGGTACGTGGCGACGTCCGGCGGCGCGAGCCCGGGAGCCTCGTCGGCCTTGGGCGGCGGGGGCGGGGGGCGCATCACCACGAGAGGCACTCGGCAGGAGACGTAGCGATGCTAGCAGCCCCCGACCCCACCCCTCCGCGGGCGCCCGCGCACCCGCGTCGTTCGTCCCGTCGTCTTCCGGTGAGCCCGACGTGAAGGGTTCGTGGAGACGTTGCCGCGCAAGAGGGTGAGAGGGGACCGCGCGCCGCGCGTTCTGGGCGTTGCCGGCGCGCAGGGGTGGGCCGGCGCGCGCACCGAGCTGCACGAAGTGGGTTGCCGTCAGCCGCCCCCGTGCTGCCGCGGATCGACGAGCTGGAACCAGTGGCCGTCGGGATCGGTGAACGTCGGGCAGTCGGGTCCGTCGTCTCCGCAAAAGACGAGGCCGCGCCCTTCGAGCTCGCGGCAGGTCTTCGTGAGGTCGTCGGTGAACAGGACGAAGCCGACGGCAGCGTCACGGTAGCGCGCGGCGGGCGGTGGGGGCGCGCCTGGACGGAGCAGGATCTCGCGCTCGCCGAGGCGGAGCCAGACGAAGGCGCCGTCGCCCTGGACGTCGAACACCTCGAAGCCGAGCACCGACGCGTAGAACGCGCGCGCCACGGTCACGTCGCGAACGAAGACCTCGATGTGTCCAGCCCGCACCAGCAACTCCCAGAGGATCCCCGACGATCGCACGCCCCGCCGACGCTCCCGGGAGGCGCGCTCCGGCGACCTCGCGCCCCCGGCCCCGGCACGAAGTCGGCGGCCACCCGCGACCACCGGTCGGCCGCCGAGACCCGCCGGGACGGCGTGCGCGGCGTCCGGAGGGTCCCCGCGACCGGCGTAACCCCGCTCGGGGCAGGTGCTTGCGGCACGCCGAACCGGAGCTACCATCCTCCCCCTCGCGAAGAAGCGCGGACGACCCCAGGTGGTATCTTCCGCCCGAAGCCGAACGGCACTCCCCGATAGCTCAGCTGGTAGAGCGGCGGACTGTTAATCCGTAGGTCGCAGGTTCGAGCCCTGCTCGGGGAGCCACTCTCAGACGCCCGGAAACCCGCGAGAAATGGGGGCTTGCCGGCGATAGCCGCGCGAGACTCTGCGCGCCCCCGAGTGCCCTTTGGACCCCAGGTGTGCCCTCGTTTGGTGCAACTTTGGGCACACCAGGGGGCACAGTCCCCGAGGCCCCGCCTGCGGCGTGGGCCGGACCACGCCTCACCGTCCGGGAGCCTTCGATGCCTTCTCCCAGGTGGCCTTGGCCTCGTACGCCTTTCGACGTGCCGCCGCCGCCGCCGCCTCGTCCTTGACGCCTTCGCGGAAGGGATGGTCCTCGACACCCGCTCCCAAGCGCTTCGCACGGTTTCCGTGGGCTTGGTGAACCAGTCGATGAAGTAGGTGTAGCGGAGGAGAGACGTTTCGTGGCGCGTAGACCGTTGCCTCGATCGCCGCGCATTCGGCGTCCAAGTAGTCGCAACGGAAGCTTCTCGATCGCCAGCCGTGATTCCAGGGACGCGACTCGATCGGCGAGTGCCGCCCCCTGCTCGTCCGACCCCGAGGCTCTCGTTGCGGCGCCACACGCAAGCGCCAATCCCCCGACCACGAGCAGGACGTACCGCATTCGCCGCCTCCCTTGAGGCCATAGGGTTTCCCCGCGTCGGCCCGCCTTGTCAACGCCAAACCTAGACGCCCGTGCCCACCGAGCGCGCATTCCCAGAGGCGCTTGCGGGTGCCTGTCCACCAGCCGCCTCGGCCACCCCGCGGAGGTCCGCGAGACGAAGGTGCTGGTAGTACGCGCGGGTGGTCGCGTAGGACGCATGGCGCATGAAGTCGCCGAGGAGTTGAGGGGCACGCCGGCCCGCGCGAGGATCGTCGCGCAGGTGTGCCGGAGAGCGTGGAAGTCCACCCGCCCCTCCTCGGTCTCGACCTCGATCCCGGCCTAGGTCCGCTTGGAGCGTTCGCACGGTCGGGAGGGATCCGACCACGCTCGCGGTCGGGAGAACGTCTCCACCGGCCTCGTGCAACGCGTCGAAGGCGTCCGCCGTCGAGAATGGGAGGACGGACTCGCGTCGGTTCTTCGCGACCTTCGCCCGGACCGTGAGCGTGCGCGCGTCGAGGTTCACGTCCGCCCACCGGAGCGAGGCGACCTCGTTCCGCCGAAGGCCCATCCGTCCCGCGAGGACGTACGCCAGCGCGTGGCGGCGGCCCACCGTCGAGGAGCCGAAGCTTCCTCCTCGGGTGTGACGCCCGCGTGGACGCGCGCCTCCCGGGCGAGGTCGAACGGACGGGAGCGCGCGACCGCGAACAGTCGGCGTAGCTCGTCGTCCGCGAGGGCGCGACGACGGAGGACCTTCTCCGTGCGTCCGGCCTTCTCCAGTCGCGTCGCGGGGTTGTCGGCCCGGATGCCGCGCCGCTGGAGCCAACGGCAGAACCCGACGATCGCGACCCAGTACGCGTCCACGGTCCGAGGGAGAAGGGACCGCCGGCTCGCGTCCGAGCCGCGCGACCGGGGTATCCGCGATCCGGGCGAGCGCGCGGGAGAGGAAGTCGGCGTTGACGGCGCCGAGGCGTGGAGCGCCCTCCAGTCCGCGGCCGAGCCGGTGGAGGGTTTGCTCGACGTGCGCGGTCGTGCGTCCGTGCTGGCTGAAGGACTTGCGACCCCGTACTCGTCGAGGAGGGACGCGGTTTCCTTCGCCTTCGGCCGATTCCAGACGACGCCCGCCGCGTGCGCGGCCTCGGCCTCGCGGATCATGCCTTCGACCTTGCGGCGTGCGGCGTCCCGGGACGTGCATCCGGTCGAAAGGCGGTAGCGGATCCCGCCCACGAAGAACGATTGCGCCTGAAACGGGCCTTTCCGGCCTCGGCGGTACAGCCTTCACGGCTTCCTCCCTTCGATCGCGCGGCGGAGCGCCTCGACCTCGCGGCGGAGCGCCCGGACCTCGGCCTCGACGGACCGGGCCTCGGGAAGCCCCGCGGCGATGGCCGTCCGCACCACGTCCGTCACGGTCCGCTTCTCCCGCTTCGCCCGCGCTTGGATCGC
Source organism: uncultured Planctomycetota bacterium (assembly GCA_963752285.1). Lineage (GTDB taxonomy): Bacteria > Planctomycetota > PLA2 > PLA2 > JAEUHO01 > CAVVXN01. Next base: position 1,097,627 of record CAVVXN010000005.1, on the reverse strand, counting down.
ACGGACGAGGGTCGCGGGAAGCCGGGTCGCCAGCATGGTCAGGTCGGGGTTTCGGGGCTGCATGGTGGGAGTGTATGACGGGAGTATTCCATGTGTCAACCCCTACCGGACCGGCGCCCCGGTGACGATCGAGGAATCGCTCCAGCGCCTTCGGTTCGATCAGGAGCAGGCGGGGCCCAACCCGCACGGCCTGGAGGTCGCCGGTCGCGCACCACGTCCGTACCGCCTTCTCCGACACGCCGAGGGACTTCGCAACCTCGCGGACGCGAAGCGTGCGACGCTCGGAAGGGAGACGGGCGCCAGGGGTCACGCGCCGACAGCCTCCTCGTCGTCGTCGGGCTCGTCGTTCGGGAGATTCACGAGATGCCGGAAGTTGAGGATGATCGGGAGCGCGGCGTCGCCGGCCGCGTGCTCCACGGCCTGCGAAGGACGGCCGTACCCGCGGTCGAGGAGGGCCCCGGCCGCGGCAATCCGGGCCGACTCGCTCTCGCCCTTGACCATGACGTCGTGAAGGGTCCGAATCGCCTCGTCGGAATGCTCGCGCGCCAGCTCCGAGAGAGTCGCCTTCGCCTCCCGTGTCGCGCGGTCCTTCGAGCCGAGACGCCGGCCCGCGCCCTGGCGCCTACCGCCGTGTCCGTTCGCCATCTTGAATCTCCCTTGATTGCTCACGACCGCCGCGACGGGGGTCGCCAGCCAGGCGCGGGGGAAGGGCGGCGCCGGGTCACGACGCCCCCTTCCGCGGGTCACGCTGCGACCCGTCGGGACGAAGGCAGTCCTCGGGGCGGTCGCGGGGATCGTCGGGGGTAGGCGCTTCGGGCTTGATCGCGTGGAGGTCGAGGAGCGTCCCGCCGGTGGCCCGGAGTGCAGCAGGTAGGCTGCCGCCCGATCCTGTCGCCGCGGGGGCCCCGACTTCCTGTCGTCGGGGGACCCTACGGTCCCCCCCGACAGACGCGACAGGTGTCGGGCTGGAGTCCGCGACAGGCGAACGACAGGGCTCCGACAGGTCCGACAGGTCCGACAGGTCGCCCACGACAGGTCCGCGACAGGTCGGGGCAGGTTCGCGCGCCCCGGGCGCTATGGCGGGGGCGTAGACGTACCCCACGCCGGCCGGCTTCCGGCGGAGTCGGCCGAGCCGGACCGAGGACCGGAAGGGCCCCGCGGATGGGCCCTGCGGCGGTCCCGACTCGGTGGACGATCCGGCCCGTTGGGATCCACACCTTCTCCGCCTCGGGGCCGGGCAGCTCCGACCACTCTGCCTCGATCTCCGCGACAACCGAATCATGGAGGGTCGAAACCCGGCGGAGGTCCTCGCTCGCGGAGTCGTCGGGGCGGCTCACGAGCCGATAGGCGTCGAGCCCCGTCGCATGGTCGCGGAGCAGCTCGACAGCCGCCGGGTCTGGGTACTGCATCTCCCGGCCGTCCCACTCGATCCGTCGGACGTTCGAGCGGGCCTTGGGCTTGGAAAGCGTGACGATCGTGTCGGGGTTCTGCGTCCACGCGGTCGTGCCGCGAGACGAGTCGATCCCGCTCCGCCCGCCGTCTCGCGCGGCATGGTGGTTCAGCTCGAACGAGAGGTCGCCCATCTCGGCCTCGACCACCGCGTACAGGGCGCTCACGGTGCCGCTGTCGTTCTCGTCCTTCGGGCCGAGGCCCGCGAGCTTCGACACAGGGTCTACGAGCACGTAGCGGCATCCGTGCTTCTCCGCCGCCTCCACGGCCGCCCGCACCTTCTCCCCCCACGTCGGGATCTTGTGGACACGGTCCCGGGGCAGAACGACCGCCTCGCGGACCCCGAATCGTCGGCACCTCTCGTCGATGATCGCGCGGGGCTCCTCGCTCAAGATGACGGCTCGCGTCTGCCGGCACGCGCGGCCGAGGAATACCCCACCCCGCTCCATCGCGCCGATCTTGGCGTAGAGGAAGGTCGACTTCCCGGCCTTCTCACGTCCGATCGTCAACGTGATCTTGCCGGGCCAACTGAAGTCGGGGACGAACGGGACGACGGTCGGCGCGTTCGGGTCGATCAGCTCCGCGACGGAGACGAACAGGTCCGAGTAGGACGACGCGGTCTTGCCGTCGCGCTCCAGCGCCTCCATAAGCCGCACCCGCACCGTATCGACGTCCTGCCCATCCCACAGGCCCTCGGCCGCGAGCCGGGCCGCATCGAGCATCCGCCGTTTCCGCGCCTTCTCGACGACGAGGCGCGCGTGGTCGACTGCCAGGGCCGGCGTGTAGACGCTCCGCGCGATCTCGCAGAGGTACGCCGCTCCGCCCGCGTCGTCCAGGGCCCCAGACCGCGCCAGCTCGCCGCGGAGGAGGATCGTGTCGAACGGCAGGCCGGCATCGCGGAGCCGGAGCAGCGCAGCGAAGACGAGGATGTGGGCACGCCGGTAGAAGTCTGCGGCTTGGAGCCCGGCGCGTGTCACCGCGTCGATCAGCTCGCCCCCGCGGTCGGGCTCGAGGAGCAGGGCGCCGAGCAACATCATCTCAGCTTCGGTATCGCTCGGCGGGACCCGTTCGATCTCGGCCGGCGCGCTCACGGCCGCCCCTCGCGGTCGGGCCGCGTCGCGACGTTCAGCCGGCGAGCGTCGCGGGCGTCGCGGCAGGCAACGTCTACGACAGCGGCGAGCGCCGCGAGGAGCGCGCGAGCTTCGTCGGCCGCGGCGACACCGGGCCCCTTCGAGGCAAGGTCGCGGAGCCGCGCGACGAACGAGGAGAACTTGTCGAGGCGCTCTTGAGCGGCAGGGGAGAGCGGCTCGCGGAAGCGGGGGCGACTCACGGCCGCGTCTCCGCATCGGCGCGGCGGTCGGCGAGGTCACGGGCGAGCGCCTCGACGGCGGCGCGGTCCCACAGGTGGGCGCCGCGGGCCGTGACGTGCGGGATCCCGTGGGCGCGGAGGATCGCGAGCGCGTCCGAGTCGCGCGGCAGCCCGAGGACTCGCCGAGCCTCGCGGGTCGAGAGGAGGGTGGGAGTGCTCATGCACGCGAGGATCGCGCGCGCCGGCCTCCACCGCAGTAGCGAGTCAGTCCACGAGTCAGTCCACGAGTCAGTCCCCGAGCGGCGCTACCTCGACGATCACCCGCCCTGAGCCCCGCTTCTGCGTCGGATGCGCCGCTTGTTCTCCAATCCCTTCAGCGCGGTCGAGTAGGTCTTCCGGGCCATGTTGTCGGGGGGGTTGTCGTAGGTCGGCGGCACGTCGTTGTGTTCGGCCATCCACCGACATACGTGGTCCAGCACCTCGGCCTCTCTCGTCGTCAGCGCCAGGCGCGACTTCGGCCCGAGGCGGCGAGTCGCGTCCGGCTCGGGCGGACCCGCGGCGGCATCGGGCGGAGGAGCCAGCCGGTCCCGCACGGCGGCGAGGCGCGCGTCGAAGTCGGGGGAAGCACGTCGGCGACCGACCCGTCGCCTACGTAGGGGAATTCGCTCAGACATTGGCCGAGGAGGCGGATCGGAGCGCGGTCTTGGTCGTCCAGCTCCTCCGCCAGCTCGGCCGCGGCATCCGCGAGGACGTGACGTTGCATCGCCGCCTCGCGCATGACGTCGCGCCAGGGGTGCGCGGCGTCGCTCAGCTCGGAGAAGCGCCCCCGACGTATCGCCTCGGAGCGCATCCGAGTCGCGGTCCTCTCCAGGTCGATAAGCCGGCGGAGGTTCGTCCGAGCCCACTCCACGCCCCCCGCGGGCTCGTCGGGCGGAAGCCCGGCGCGCTTGGCCCAAGCGGCGCAGGCGGCCTCCCACTCGGCCGACGAGGGCGAAGCGGGCGCCCGCTCGCACCACGCCGCGGGCCATCCCGACGGCGGCGAGTCGTCCTTCGTCTCGCGCGCGCGCTCGCGCTTGTCCTTCGTCGTCGCCATGTCGCACCGTCCTCTCCGCACCGCCACGCGACGAAAGGTGGCGGGCCCCGGCCGTGGACGGTGCGGGGTCGGCTCGCGCCCGGGGGATCAGTCCCGAGCGGGGGCCCGTCGGGTCCCGATCGTACGGGCCCCGGGGTACGCTCCTCCGCGTGGACACACTCCTCTCCCGGACCACGACGGACTGTCCGATCTACGTCATGCGGTTCGAGACGGCCGAGCTTGTCAGGGACGTGAGGTGCGGGACGAACCCGGAGGCCGGCTCGCCGCGCTCGAAGCCAGGTTCGGCCCGCGCACGTCCCGGCGCCTCCTCACCCGCCGGCCCGCGTGGCTCGAGGACGACGTTCTCGTCCGCCTCGACACCGAGGACCGAGCCCGTACGACCCGGAGCGCCCGCGCGTGAGCGAGCGCTCACGGACGGCCCCGGAGCTACGCGGTCTCGGGCAACGCCTCGGCGGCCGGCGACCCCTCGGGCGGGAGGGTGTGAGGGGTCGTGAGCGTGCCCGTCGCGGCGTCCTCGTCGTCGGCGCGGTTCATGTCCACGAAGGCCACGAGGGCGCCGACCTCGACCTGACCCGTGAGCTTCAGGCTCTCCCCGTAGACCCGCGGCGCCTTCCTTGCGGCCGTCCACTTGAGGGCGTCGAGGGCGACCCGGGCGGCATTCGCGTCGATCTCTCCGCGGAGCACCTGCCGGGCTATCTCCTCGATCTCCTCGCCCACGAGCAGACCCGACGACTCCCTCGCGCGCGCGTACTGATCCGACAGGCGTTCGTCCGATGCCAACCACTCGAAGATGGTCGATGCGGATGGCATCCTCCGATCTTGGCAGATGGTTCGCAGGGATTGGCCGTTGGTGATCCCCTCGATCACGCGCCGGATCGCCTCCTCCGGGCCGTGGCGTGCCACGCCCCGACTATTCCACGGCGCTGCCTCAGGGATCGTGCCCATGCGGGGCATCGTACGGCGCGCCTTCCACGTCCGAGTCGCCCGCCCTGGCATCGACCGCTTCGTCCTGGGCCCTCGACCAACCCCGACGCCAGCGAGGCCGGGAACGGGCGAGGGAGCCTACCCCCAGGGGACGAGGTCCACGGGGGGGCGCCCGTGAGGACTCCGGTAGGGGGGCACCTGCGGCCCTAGGGGCGCCACAGACGGGCCCGGCCCAGGAGGCTGGGACCATGGGGCCGGGGGGGCTGAAGTTAGGCTTGGGCAGGTGGAGGCTGAGCGCTTTGGGTAGCGAGGCTTCCCGGGTAGGTTAAGGTTTACGTGAACCTCTGGGCCCGAACTCCCGTAGCCTTCGAGGGGCAAGGGCCCCGAGGCCGACGTGTCGTTTTCGCCAAGCTCCGCGACGGAACCATGCCCGCCCTTCAGACCATCAAGACTTGGCCCATCCGAGAGCAACGGAGGCTCCTCGGTCTGCTGGTAAAGACCGCCGTTGACGGCGAAGGGACACTTACCCGCGAGCAGTTCAAGCCCTTCAAGGGCAACGACGCGATCGACGGAATGTGCGAGTACCGGGTGGGCGCAAACATGGGCCGACGGGTGCTCGGCTTCCGCTGTCGCATCCCTACCCGAGTCGGCGACGACTCTTCCAGTCAGAATACGATGCTGCTCGCGCACGCCTTCGACAAGCCGCCTCAGGACGAAACGCCTGGAAGGGACAAGGCCCAGGCGCGCGAGGTTGCCCAAGAGTACGTAAGTACCCTCCACCGTTCATGAGAAGAAGGGCGACGACACTAAACTCAGGAAGGAGACTCAACGCATGACTCAGCGCGTCGACCCGTACGATGTCCTCGCCGAGAGGGAGCGCTTGGCCGCCACGGCGGCCGGGTGGGTCTTCACGGCCATGGATGCGAACGAGGTCACGCAGGCCTCTCTGCGCGTCGTGTCGGACTCAGCGAGGCTCGTGTGAGCCAGATTCTCCACGGCTCGGCGAACATGACGCTGAAGACGATCGCGCTTCTTCGGTCTCGGTTGCGGCTTCCGCTGGGCGCTCCAGCCGCAGGCCATCATGACCACGGCTCAGCCGTACGCGTTCTCCAGCGACTCCGGTCCGGCCGGGGGAGGAGACGATGTGCGGGGCGGTGGTCACCGAGGAGTACGGCCCTGTCCGGGGGGCCGTACCTCCCACCCCCCGTCTGGAATACGAACTTGTAGCCCGTGACTAGACCAATGCTCCGACTCGTACCTCCCAAGAGACTTGCGGCGGCCGGTCGCGTGGCCCCCGCGATGACGACTCAGCGAAATCGAACTCGTCAGCCTCGGATGTCGCCAATTCCGACGCCCCGGCGAGGCCCAGGGCGATGACTTCCGCATCACCACGCGAGACCGCGTCGTGCCGGAGATATGGAGGACCGGATCCGCGTCCGCCCTTGTGACACTCGCCGTGTCGGCAGGCGGGGGTAGCCCCGACCGACGCTTGTTTACTGTCCGAGCGCAGTTCAGGGTCTCGTACACCCGACCGACCGAGGTCGAGATACCCGAGACGGACGTGAGGGAGTTCCTACTCCTGAATGGCCTGTACACGGCATGGCCCTTTCTGCGCGAGTTGGTCTGGAGCGTGTCAGGGCGTATGGGGTATCCACCGTACGCCATCCCGGCGCTCGTCGTTCGTCCTGGCAAGCCGGCGGCAAAGAGTCGTGCGCCGCGGCGTGAGAAGTAGTAGGGCGGACCCGATGTGTGATGCCCGCTGGGGGAGGTCCCCGACCGCTTGCCCGATCGCGCCGGAAGTCCCGGGAAGGCCCCATGGAAGGACGGAGCCGTCGCGCGCTTCGACGCCCCGAGTGCTGTCGGCCCGGGGCTTCGTGCGTGGGCGGGCCTCCTCGCTGCCCGGAGACGGGAGGGTGGGGTACAGGGCCCTCCGAGGGTGCCGAGCCGTCCACGCCGCGGAACCGGCGTGCCCGACACGGGGAAGCCTGTCCGCCGCCAACGATGCGTCGTGGGCCCCATTCCGACTCCGGCGGACGCCGGGTGGTGGGAGGACTACGTGGTGGACTCGCCCCCGGTCCGAGCTTGCCATGCCTTGTACAGCCCCCCCAGAGGGATGCGCCAGCGATGAAGCCGACGATGTACCCCCTGTATCCTTGGACCGGAATCGAGTCGATGCTTTCGAGGACGAGGGCACTCAGGACAGCGGGAAGGCAGGCCATGACGCCGCAGAAGACGCCCCGAACAGGAAGCCCCTGATGCTCGACCGCCTCTGACTTACCACCCGGCCTCTTGAAGTTGACATGGTTCAAGATGGCGGCAACCGTCGCCGTGGTCCAGCCAATAGAAGTGCCTACCGCGGCGTGCGGCCCGGGGGTGCATGGACCGCTCCACCGTCGGAGTCCCATCGACCGCCGCTGCCCGGCGCCTCCGTGCGCGTGCAGGGGTAGGCCGTCCAGGGGCTTTCGAGGGGCGGGACGACTCTCGGGTCCTCCGGGCGCGTCGAGCCCCGGAAGGGGCGTTCATGGCCTGCTCCCGCGCCCCGGGACGAGCAGGGGACCCGCCGGGTGGGGAGGCTGGCATCCTTCCGGAGCCCAGCCTAGCGTGGGTCTAGCGAGGGTCGAGCGCGAGGACAGCAAGATGGTCGAGCGGGGACCAAACATCGTTGCGGGCGTCGCGGGGCGTCCCTCGCGGGGCTATCCGTGCTTGCGCTGTGGGCGGCCGGCTGGCTCCCTTGGGTATGGTCGGCTTGGCTGCGAATCTATGGGATCGGCGCGGAGCGACAGGCCGGTCCGCTTGCCCAGTGGCCTCGCTGGCCAGTGGTGGCCGTTTCGTTCGAACCGCGGATCCGCGGGCGGGCTGGGGCTTGCTCGCCCTCGCCTGGGGGACTCGTGAGGCCGCTTCTTCCGCGGGCTGGCGCGACGAGCACGAATTCGTGCGAAAAAAGTCACGCCGGGGGGCAAATCCCGCCCGACGGGAAGGCTAGGAAATTGCGGTTTCCCTGCGGACTGTTAACTCCGTAGGTCGCAGGTTCGAGCCCTGCTCGGGGAGCCACCTTCGCCGTATGGCCGGCGAGAGGCCGGAGAGCATCGCGAGGGGGCCGCGCCGGAGCGGCGCCCGCAGGGGCCAGAACTTCGGGGCTCACGGGATGTGCGCGTCGTGGCGCGACGACGGCCCGCCCCGGCGTTGAACGCACGGACTCTACGCCACCCTCTCGAACTCTCGGTCCCGGGGAGAGGGCCCTGTTGGTAAACAGCCAGTCGCGAATGGGGGCCCGAATCACCTCCCGGACGCGATCCTTCGGTGGGCCGGGGACAATGAGCAGAGGCCGTCGCAACTGCAGGACACGGGGGGACCTTCAGAGGCAAGCTAGCCAGCCCCCCGCAAGGAACGCGAGGGCCCGCATGTGAAGCGCCCAGTGCCGCACACATGGCTCACCTCTCCGGGCGCCAGTAGTTCCCGTCGCAACCATAGGATCCGGCCGCGTGAATCCCCGTGATCCGGCCGGCCCCGGCTTGGCCAAAGGCGGCGTCGGCAGGCGGTGGCGCGTCACGGCCGCTGTATTGACCGTCGTCAGTGGAGAGGATGTCTCCCGACTGATTCACGAAGAATGCGCGCGTCCCCGTGAAGCCGTAATTCTCTGGCCATGCGTACGCGCACCATGTCGTCTCGCAGAGGTCCGCATCGAGTGCCGATACCCGCGAGAAGCCGCCCTCAGGTTCGGCCACTCCGTGGCCATCCCTGCCAGGCAGGAAGAGTTGGAAACAGTATCCGTTTCTCAGAATCACACCGGGAGCCTCTAGGTGCTGAAATGCACCGGAGAGAACGGGCGGGTTTAGGGGATGCGCCAGCCGTCCTGCCGTGCCACCTGAGAGCTCAAGGAAGCCGCCGTACTCGCCGACACCGTCTCCGTCCACATCGCAAAGTGCCGAAGAAGCCAGCTGCGCCTGCGCAGACAACAGGTTCCGCAGGGTAGCGACGATAGCTGCCTCATTTGAGTTCCAGCGTTGCGAGATGAGCGTCCGGGGTCCGGCGGGACCACGCGCGTTCGGTGGCGCGCTCGACAACATAGGGAAGGTCGCCCGATAGGATGTGCTGCCAAACGCCAATCCCCACTCCACTTCGTTGAGGTTGCGACCGCAGAGCTCTCGACAGTCCGAAAGGAGATCGTCAATGGCCAGAGGATGGCATCGGAGCAGGCCATCGCGTGAGAGCGTGAAAGCGAGATCCGATCCATTGGCGACGGTATCCGATCCGACGTCTTGCAGGTCGATAGCGATGACCGCTGGTCTCCGATCACGCGCATCGAGGAGTAGGTTCCACGCGTGAAGTTCACTCGCGGCGCGCACTACGGCGATGCTGCCCGCCACGGCGCTTCCACGAACGACCGCGAGCGGTGAGGCTTCGAGCAACTCGACGGGTTCACCGGGAAGGCCTTGCGTGGGTAGCCACCGGAAACAGATGCGAGCGACTTGCGAGCCCGTTGACACCCTGTAGGTCGCCAGCCAGCGACCCTCCCACTCGAACATAGGTGGCCCATACCCGGGGCCCTCCCCTGGAAGCGCAAGTGAGTCGTCCTTCGAGGAAAGAAGAGGCTCCCTGTACAGGCGCATGCCTTCCGGGACCTGGGCAAGCAGCCACCCGCGCGTAGAGAGGGTTCCGCCAACGCTACCAGAAGCAGACTGCATCCACGGCTCCTCCCACGCCCTGCTCGGCTCCTTCCCGTGGCTGTATCTCAATACCGCCATTCCCTGCTCGGTCATCGCGCCGACCAGAAGGCCCGCCCCGATGCCCGAGGGCGTGGCCCCAAGCAGGCGCCAGTCGGTGGGGGCGGGCACCCGCCGCGCGACACGGGCAGTCTCCTGCGGGCTGATCTCGACTGTGACGAGTTCGTGCTCTCCAATCACCACGAACTCGCTTGCTGCAGGCCAGAAGATGCCCAAGACAGATTGACCGCTGCCCGGCACGCGGGTTCGCCGCGTGGGATTCCCGCCCGCCGCGAGACTCCATAGATCGACGCCGCCGTTGTTGGGGATTGCCAGCCAGTGCCCATCCGGACTGAAGCCGGCGAATGCCACCTCGTCTGCACTCCCGAGTCGCTGGAGGAGGGAGACATCGCCCTCAATCTCCGTTTCCGTAGTACCTTCCGCCGATGTGTCGCCGAGTCTGAGGAGGGCGGCAGGCCCGCTCCAAGGGCACTCCAGCAGCCATCGCTCGTCAGGACTGAACTGGGGGATGTCAGCTCGTGCCCTTCTCTCTCTATGAAGCACGTGAGTGAGCCGAGGGCGTTCGCGACTCACACGCCACAGCGTGTACGAACGATAGCCCCCGTTGATGAGCCACTGACCGCTGGGGCTGCAGTACACATAGTTCCCCTCGCCGTCCGCGGTTGACCACGCCTCAAGTCCGACCTGCCGTCTCGGCGCGGGCAGGCGCGAGGCGCGAGCAGAACCGTCTCGGCTGAGCGTCAGTACCCAGCCGGTCCCCTCATCGAACGCCAGGTCCATGATGTAGTCCTCGTGACCTCGCCATAGGAAGACCTCCCTGGCGCCAGGCAAGGGCTCGGCTGCCGTCGGTGGCGCCTCGAGATCCCACGCCCCAAGTGGTCCATCTGTGAGTGCAGCCAGGAACAGGTGGTGCTCCCTGGCGAAGCGAATGGACCGCGGGAGGAGGGGCCGCGGCGCAAGCACCGTAGGTTGCCGCCGGTTTGCATCCACATGGCCGCACAGGAGCGCTCCACGCTCACCAATCACCACATACGCACCGGAGGCGGGCTCCATGATCGCGTTGCCGGAACCCACATCGACAGCGGATACATCGAGAGGGATCCAGCCCCCTCGGGCAAGCCGATACAGCTTGCGTCGAATCTCCTTCCCAGTGTGGGTCATCAGCCAGAAGCCATCGACTGTACCGGTCACGGCGTGTTTGCCCGCCGCGCTGATATCCACCGTGTCGACTGCTCTGGGCGAGGATCCTGATAGTTCGAACACCTGGAGTGTTGTCGGGCTCGTCTCGGCGACTAGCATCGTTCCGTCTGCGACGGGCTCCAGCAGTCGCCCAGAAGCCGCGAGCTCGAGAGTCGGCGCAGCGGTATCGGCGGCGCTATCGTCCACACGCCAGAATGTCAGGCTGCCGTCCTTGCCGCGTCCGACGACCCAGTTGGGGTCCGCGGAAATCAGCGCCGCGAGTTGGAGTGAGGACGTACGGCCTAGGAGTCGCACACATGTGGTTCACCGCGACGTAGGGCACGGACGACTACGAGTTCACCCTCCTGCTCTGCAAGCAGCGCTCCACCGCCATCCGCATACAGGCCGAGGCCGCGCACGGGCTTGTTGGGGTGCCAACAGGCGCTCCATGCCGCATCTTGGGTCTGCGCCACAGCACGCCCGTGCCCTTGGCATCCTCGGCCCAGAGGAGATCGGGGCGGGCCGAAGCGCAGTGCGCGTACTGGGAACGGGAGGGCCCCGACGAACGTTGGCTCGAAGCCGGCGAGTACATCCTTCATCCGCAGGATCACCACGCGCCCGGAGTACAGTCCCAGCGCCGCCGTATCTCCATCCGAAGCGAGCGCGATCGCCGTGACATCACCTTGTCCGGGGAGGAGGTTCAGACCGCCGTATGAGGCCAGCGCCATGTGGAGTTGCTCGTAGGCTGCCGGGGTCACGAATCCGTACCGTTCCCTCGTCGCACGCGCTGCCTCCGCCGCCAGCAGCGTGCCGCGTTGCGGACTATCGACCAGTGCAGCGCCTGCTTCCTTGGCAAGCAGTTGCGCTTGTGCGCGCATGGAGGCGCACTCTGCAATCCCTTGTTGGCGCTGCGCCTCGGCAGCGGCCTCAGTCGCTGCATTCCGCTCTCGCCCGACCAGGACGGCCGCGATCACCGCGCCCAATGCGAGAAGGAATGTGGCCCAGCTCACCAGTCGCCGTGCCGTTCGGCGGCGTGCGTGGTGCTCGATCTCGCGCGCCCGCCGCGCACGCTCCTCCAGGAGCCGAGTTTCGAGGTCGTCGACCGCAGAATCTACCCTTCCGATCTCCTTCAAACGCTGAAGTGCTGCACCTGCAATGTCCAACGGCTCGACCAGGTGGTCTCCCGACAGTCGATGTGCCGAGCCCAGCGCGGTCGAGAGACGCTCAACGAGGGCCCGGGCTTCCTGATCCATGGCTCGTTCCGTTTGCCCAGCCCGCACTGCCCGCGCCACGGCGTCGGCGGAATTTGGTCGCCGGCTCTTGGCACGAGAGAGGGCCCGGGCACACAGCTCTGATAGGGCGCGAGGAACGGAGGACTCTACCTCAGTGGCTGCGGGCGGCGTCTCCTGCTGCAACTGAGACGCGTACTCTGCGTACGAGTGGAAGTGAAAGGGGAGCCGGCCAGTCAGGATTTCGAAGAGCATGACCCCAAGGCTGAACACGTCGCTGCGCTCGTCCACCTCCGCCAGCCTGCCCAGGGCAGCCTCGGGCGCCATGTAGCCCGCCGTGCCGATTACGCCTCCCTCCATGGTGTGGAAGCCTGCATCGTGACGCATCACCTCGACCTGCTGCTGCCACGCCGAGGAGGCCACGTCCTCATTTCCCCCCAGCCGCGCGAGGCCCCAGTCGAGCAGCACCACTTCGCCGTAGTTCCCCAGCGCCACGTTGGCGGGCTTCAAGTCGCGGTGAACCACCCCCTTGTCGTGGGCGTAGCGCAGCGTGTCGCAGACCTTGAGGAAGGCCTCCAGCAGATCAAGGCGTTGCTCGAAGGTCTCACCACGCTTCTCGCGGATAGCGTCCGCAAGCGTCCGCTCCCCGCGGACGTAGCGCATCGTGTAGTAGGGGATACCGGTCGGGGTCTGGCCAATTTCGTAGACCGGCACGATGCCCGGGTGCTCGAGACCCCCCGTGACCCACGCCTCCTGCACCAGCCGGGCCTTGAGCTGCTCGAACACCTCCGACTCGGGCGTCCTTCTCGGGCTTGGTCGCCTCCAGCGGGTGGGAGGGGGTCTCCTCCTCCCGCCCCCGCTCGGCGTGGGGCCGAACCATCTTGAAGGCCACGCGCCGGTTCATCTCGGTGTCGATGGCCGCGTAGACGACCCCCATCCCCCCGATGCCGGCGGCCTCGAAGCCGACGTAGCGGTCATCAGACAGGGAGCGCAGCGGGGCGCGGATCGGGACCCCGAGGACGGAGAGCGCCCGCGTCAGGTTTCCGCCATCATTCCCGAGCGCGACATGGATCGAGCGGTCCAGGCCTCCGTGGCGGGTGAGCGCGGCCTTCGCGTCGCCGCCTGCTTCGCCGAGCAGGCGCTCGACCTCGGCCCGTACACGCTCCAAGGCATCGGGCGCCAGTCGCGCGATGTGTGCCAGCTCAGCGAGGAGCGATGCGTCCGTCCCCTCGCGTTTGGCCCAGTACCGCTGCAGGGCCGCGGCCACGTCGTGCGCTTCGGCTACGCCCAACATGAGCGCCGCGTCGGCGGCCAGCAACTCCCGGAACTCCCTGCTCGTACCCATCCCATACCCTCCACCACGGAAGGAGGATACCGACCGGGCCTACGGGAGGTGGATGCCCACGGGCCCGGCGCCCCAGGCACGCTGCTGATCTGGGGTGGCCCCGGTTTGGTGGAGGGTCAGGCGCTGGGGGCCATGGCCGCCTGGACGGCGGCCTCCTCGAACTGGTTGGGTGACTTGTAGCCGATGGCGGAGTGCCGTCGGCGGGGGTTGTACCAGCCCTCGATGAACGAGAACACCTCGCTCCGGGCGTGGTCCTTGGTCTTGAGCGACTGCCGAGCGATCACCTCGCACTCGAGCGTCGAGAAGAAACTCTCGGCCATCGCGTTGTCGTATGCGTCGCCCACCGATCCCGTGGACGGCTTCACGCCCGCCTCGATGCAGCGGTGCCCGAACGCGATCGATGTGTGCTGGCAGCCCTTGTCGGAGTGATGCACGACGCCCGAGGGTTGTCTCTGGCGCACGGCCATCTCCAGCGCCGTGAGCACGAGCTCGGTCGCCAGGCTCGTGCTCATCGCCCAGCCGACGATCTTTCGGCTCCAGACGTCGAGCACGACCGCCAGGTAGAGGAATCCCTCCCAAGTCGGCACGTACGTGATGTCGGCGACCCAGAGCTTGTTCGGCGCGTTCGCCGAAAAGTCCCGGTTCACGAGGTCCGGCGCCGCGGCGTGCTCGTCGCTGCGGGACGTCGTGGTCGTCCACTTCCGCGGGCTGACGCCTTCCAAGCCCGCCAGGCGCATCAGGCGCGCCACTCGCTTGCGGCCCACGAAGACGCCTTCGGCCTCCAGGTCGGCGTGGATGCGCCGAGCTCCGTACGTGCCGCGGGAGGCGGCATGGAATGCCCGGATCTTCCCGAGGAGCCGTGCGTCCTCGATCGAACGGGCCGACGGCGGCCTCGTCCGGGAGGCGTAGTACCCGCTCACGGAGACACCGAGCACCCGGCATTGGGTCTCGACCGCGTGGTTGGCCTGGTGCGCCCTCACGAACCGGAACCCTTCCTGGGGCCGGACGTGGTCTCCTTGGCGAACCAGGCCGCCGCTTTTTTCAGAATCTCGCGCTCCTCCTCGAGCACGCGGACCTGTCGGCGGAGACGGTTCAGCTCCTGGCGCTCCTCGGTCGTGAGGCCGTCCGTTCGGCGGCCGGCGTCCAGGTCCGCTTGGCGGGCCCAGGTCCGGATCGACTGCGCGGAGACCTTGAACTCCTTCGAGAGGCTCTCGGGAGTGCGACCGGCCCGGACGAGGTCCAGGAGCCGGCGGCGAAACTCAGGGGGGTAGGGGGGACGGGTCTTGGGCATCGGGGATATCTCCTACCCCAGCGCCCGACCCTCCACCAAACCGGGGCCACCCCAGTCGGGGCTCCCGCCGGGCCAGACGCTGTCGAGCTTCGACTGGGGCTTCCAGCCGGGCTTCGACCAGCGGCGCCTGGAGACGCTGGCGACGTGCGGCTACATCCGCGAGCACGAGAGCGTCCTGATCCAGGGCCCGCCCGGGATCGGCAAGACGCACCTGGCGGTGGCCCTGGGCGTGAAGGCCGTCGAGTGCGGGTTCTCGGTGGCCTTTCACCGGCTCGACGACCTGCTCCACATGCTCCGGCGCGACGCGGACGTTCCGCCGACGCGGCTGCGGGGGAAGAAGTACAACTCCGTGGCCCTGCTGATCATCGACGAGATCGGCTTCCAGCCGATGACGCGTCAGGAGGCGAGCCTGTTCTTCCGCCTGATCGGCTACCGCTACGGCCGTGGGAGCATGATCCTGACCACGAACAAGGCGGTGAAGGACTGGCCCGAGATCCTGGCCGGCGACGAGGTGATGGCGACGGCCATGCTGGATCGGTTGCTGCACCGCGCCCACGTGTTCAGCGTGCGGGGCAGCTCGTACCGGCTGCGCGATCTCGAGCGGCAGCTGCAGTGAGGGACGCCGCAAACCGAGTGCCGCCTCGCGCCCCCCCTC
This sequence comes from uncultured Planctomycetota bacterium, assembly GCA_963752285.1. Classification (GTDB taxonomy): domain Bacteria; phylum Planctomycetota; class PLA2; order PLA2; family JAEUHO01; genus CAVVXN01. The sequence goes on along the minus strand of CAVVXN010000005.1, from coordinate 1,082,429 downwards.
GGGGGGGCGAAGAGGCAGAAAAGAACCGGAGCGGATGAGGGAGGGGCCAAGCCCCTCCCTCAACCCACCCCAGATCAAGAGACGGAGACCCAAACCCAGAAGGAGGACCTCGTAAGACTGGACGTCTCCCTAGTTCGGAAGACTGGGTGTCCCTTGACAGCCCGGGGCCTGGACCCCGCGCGTTGCCTCCTGGTGCTCGCGCTCGTGCGCCAGCTCTACGACGTAGAGGAGGACGCCTGGAGCGCGACGGAGAGCCGGGAGGAGCTCGTGGCGCTCCGCTACGTGCTCCGCCAGGATCGCAGCGTCGCGATCATGAAGACCCTGCACGCGCACCTGGAGCGATGGAGACCGAGGTCCTTCCCAAGAGCCCGGTCGGGAAGGCCACCGGCTACGCGCTGACCAATGGACCGAGCTCGCGCGCTTCCTCGACGACGGCGCGATCGAGCTCGACAACAACCGGGCGGAGCGCGCATTGCGAGCCGTGGCCGTGGGCCGGTCGAACTGGACGTTCTGCGGGAGCGAGAGTGGCGGTGCGTGGGCGGCCACGTTCTACGGGTCGCTCGGCACCTGCCGACTGCAGAAGATCGACCCGAAGGCGTGGCTGACGGACGTCCTCAGCCGGGTCGCCCAGCACCCGCGGACCGCATGCACGAGCTTACCCCGCGGGGATGGCGGGAGGCCCGCGATCGGGCTGCACCCGATACGGGCTGACGGCCGGCGCGGGCCAACGTTCTGCTACCTGGGTTGACCGGACGGATACCAACGAGCTCCCGGACGGCCCTTGCGGAGAGTCTCGGGATGTCGATCGGATCCTCTCCGAAGACGTGCAGCAGAAGCAGGCGTATGAAGTGCCAGTACAACAAGACAGTTCTGGACTTCAGTCCGCGCGTTCTTCGCTGGTACTCCTGCAGAGTGCTGGAAGAGCGTCTCGACAGTCCAGACTCCGTGGGTGGGCATGAGGTGCTCCTTTCCGGCCCGAAAGGCCTCTCCAGGAGCTTGCCGACTATGCGGAGTGAAGGACACATGCCCTGTCGAAAGGCCGAGCATCCGGGGCCGGAGTGCCGCTGGTCCGCAGAAGCTGCTCCGCATAGTCCGGATCTCTGCATAGCACACACTATACGGAGGCTCGCATAGCGTCTGGAAGGTCGCGCGGCAGATCCGGATAGACCGGCGGCTCCCGGAGGGGGAGGTCGTGCGGGTTACGCTGCACGACCGGGGCGGGCGGGTGCTGTTCGAGGGGGAGGTGGGGTAGCCGACATGGTGCACTGCAGTTCACTTCCATAATTCGTTCCCGCCGGTGGCGCCATAGTGATACGAGAGGCGCCATTGCGTGGACGACCCCGAAGGGCCGGGGGGGTAGATCGTGATCGACTGCATATTGGCGTACCAGGCCCAGCTGACGCCCGCGTTCTCGTAGAATGAAACGCTGTCGCCCGTTCGAATAGTAGGGACGCCAGATGGGGGGGGGACCACAAAGTCGGGATCGGAACAACTCCCAAGGGGGCGGTTCTCCCAAGTGCCAGTATAGCTCCACGTGGCGCTACCGTCCGGCCCGAATGCCACTTCAACTACCTCGTCGGAAAACCCCGACTGGTAGGCGCAGCCAGTACCAGGATCGACGACAGTCCCCTGGCTGCGAAACCCCGTCCAAGTGTACGTACCCGAGCCCTTGGCCCAAGGATACGGCTGGATCTGGCCGCCGGCTGCGGCATCCTGCCACTCATCGATCGCGGGACTCCCGTCCGGTGCGGGCAACCCGTCGAGATAGGACGGCAGGAACGCAGAGCTCGAAGGAATGGGCTCAGGGGGACCGGGTGGAGGCAGGTCGGGGTCGAACGCCTCCCTAAGCTCGTCAACTCCCGCTTGCGCTGCCTTGTTGTCTTGCGCGAGTTTGCGAATCCGGTCGATGTTGCCTTGGACCTCGGCCAGGGTATCGGGATCGTTTGTCGCCCAGGTCTTGATCCGGTCTCCTACAGTCCAATACTCGGAGGCGACATTGAATAGTTGGAGCCATCCGAGAGCGAGCACCTCGTTCACCGGGAGATACAGGGCGTGAGCCGGATCTCTGCTGCGTATCGCATAGAAACAGTTCTCCAGACCCCGCGTAGACCGGCGCAGCAGCCACTTTAGGGGTGCAGTCTCGATGCTGCGAAGCCCATCCTCAATTCTATGTGCGTAGTCTAGGCCCGTTGCGACGTCGTCCACTTCATCGTGGGCTGCGCCGTCAGGAAGCGAGGCGCTTCGAAGTTCGCCCAGCGCGGGCTGCTGGGACCGCACAAATGCAAGCAGAAGTGCGTCCAGGTAGTGAAGGGCCGTAGCGTCCAGTGTCACATCGACCATCGTCGTGCCTCGAGAATATCTTCCCAGGTGTTGGCTGATCTCAGCCCCATCGGTCAAGGCAGACACTGCTGCGTAGCTGGACAGGATGAAGTCGGCCTGCTGCCCGTAGGCATCGAGAATGTCCGGTGCATTGAGTACTGACGCGCCCGGAAGGTGGGCAAGCAGTGCCGCCAGATCCTCGCGCCCAGTAGCCACCCCCTGCTGCAGCATCGACTCCAGTGCTGCCTTGACGATACTCCCCGCGGGTGCCGAGGACGTCGGCAGGGCCGCGATGTGGAGTGTCCCCACTACACTGTAGTCTTGCCCGCCAATCGTGACTTCGGCGCTCACGTCGCCCGAGGGCATGCCTCCGGAAGGCTGGCTAACGTACACGGGGCAGACAAACTGCACGGGCTCCGTCTCAAGGAGCGGCAACGTAGTGTCGTAGCCGCTGGAGTCCCAGAGTCGAATCGTCCCATCTAGCCCGGACGACGCCCCGGCGGAACCCACCGTCACCAGGTCAAATGGCGCGGCGCTTGTCTGCAGCAGTGAAATGGAGGGCCCGGGCATGGGGCCGGGATCCACCGGTGGCTTCGTCCCCCCGCCGCCGCAGCCGAACATCAATCCGAGCGCAACTAGGCTAAGCAGCCTCCGGCACGCATGCATTGCTCTCGCCCCCCTGTCGCTACCGCTGGTCAGCGTAGCGACGACGCAGGGGGCGTGGTAGCCTTGGGGAGCGCTGAACCCAGCGGGCGCGAGCCCGAGGCGTCATGCCGACGAAGCCGCGCACGCTCGCTGGGATACTACGCAGCCGCCGCCACGCGGACGCGGTGTACAACCGCACCCGCCGCGACCCGGCCGTGGCCCGCATCCGCGGCTCCGCACGCTGGCAGGCCGTCCGGGCCCGGGTGCCTGCGTGACGAGCCCGTCTGCCGCGAGTGCGCCGCCCTCGGGCTGACCGAGCCCGCCACGCAGGTGGACCAGGTCGTCCCCCTCGCGGTTGCCCGCGAGCTCGCGTTCGTGCGGTCGAACCTCGCCCCCACGTGCACGGTCTGCCACGGCCGGAAGAGAGCGGCCGAGCGCGCTCGGCTGAAGGCAGGGAAGGGGGGGCCCTCCATCTCTAGGAGCTCGAGGCGCCCCCGAGCGGGCGCGTGGGCGTGCCTCTTTTTTCACGGGATCGGGGGGCAAACGCGAAATGGCCCCGGAGGCCCATTCTGTCGGCTCTGAGTTGTACAACTCGCTCTCATGACCCCCGCTCTGCCCCCTCTCAGACTCCCCGTCCATCGCCTCAGAGCCGACCTGGCGTCGGTCCTCGGCCGCGTGCGGGATGACGGCACCTACGTCGTCGTCACGCGCCGGGGCGAGGCCGTCGCCGCCGTGGTCCCCGTGGGCGTCCTCGATCTCCTCCGCGCCGCCGCCGACCCCCTCGCGGAGCGGGGCCAGGCCGCCGCAGCGGACGTCCACGACCTGGCGACCGCGGCCCCCGACGTCGTCCCCGGAGGCCGGCCCCGCCACGGGTTCGCCGGGCGCCTTCCGGCCGTCCGGACGTCCCTGGGCACGGGTAGAAAGGGGGCGTCACCCCCGCCGGGCTCCTCCAGCACCCGCCGCGTGGGCGGCGAGAGGAACGAGCCATGGCCAAGCCCGGCCCCCGCCCGACGCCGACGCAGGTTCTGCGCCTGCGCGGATCGTGGCGCGCGAAGCGCAACCCCGCCGAGCCGCAGCCCGAGGTCGCGCTGCCCGAGGCCCCCGCGTGGCTCTCGGACGTCGCGGAGAAGGTCTTCGACCGCTACGCCAAGCGCCTCCACGCCGCCGGCGTCCTGAGCCGTGCGGCAACCGCCCCGTCCGTGACGCTTGCGCCTGCCGTCGAATCGCCCACGGCCACGTCAGCCGAGACTAGAGAGTGTTCGACTGTGAGTTGCGAATGGGGACAGTGTGAATCGAACGGGGACTCTCTGCATGCACGTGCGCGAACATGCTTGCAGATGACTGCAAGCCGAGGGCCGGTCGAGAGGAGAGAGTGCTCGACAGTGCGAAATCAATGGGGAGGGGGGAGCACAACGAGACGGCGGGGCACGAGCGTCTTGTCGATGCGCAGGATGCCGCTGCGGTTCCGCGACGGCGGCGTGGGTCGAGGGACCGACCCGCGGCGCACGACGATCCTCAATCGGGGATCCCGTAGTCGTCGTGGACTCCCACGCTCGCGAACTCGATCGTCGCGCCGTCGGGTCCGGGGACGTTCCACCAGTGGAGCCGTCGCGCCCCCGGGGTCGCGTCCTGGAGCGAGCATCGCCACGCGGCGGCGCCGTCGCGCTTGCGGTTCGCGTAGCCCGTACCGCCCTCGCCCTGCCGGAGCCGGTGGACCTCGCGCGCCGGAATCTCGTGGGCGCGGCCGGCGGCCACCTGGGCGCACACCTCGAGCACCTTCTCGGTGCCGATGCCCGCGAGGTTCCGGAGGCGGTCGAGGAACGCGGCTCCCACGCGCATGCGCGCGAGGGGGTACCGCCGGCGCTCGTCCTCGCCGAACTGCCGCGCATAGGCGATGCGTACGCCCACGAGGAACGCAGTCTCGGAGGCCGTCGCATCGACGTTTGCCGTCCGCTCCAGGTACGCGACGCGGTCCCCGGCGCTCCGAAGCTCCTTCTGGAGCTCGCGCATGCGCCGAAGGAGGTTCAAACGGTCCTCCCGAACCGACTCGAGCTCGGCCTGAAGTTCGTCGAGGGCCGCCGTCGCGACGCTGGGCACGGGGACGGGGCGCGGCGGGGGCGCGTCGGAGAGCAGCGGGCGTCCGCCGGGCTCGGCCGGGAGGGGAGCGCGCGGCTCGCGGTTCCAGGCGCGCTTCACCGAGAGGTCCGCCTGCTTCTCCACGGGGTCCAGGCGCAGGATCTGGACCCGCACCTGCTCGCCCGCGCTCACGAAGTCGGCCGGGTCGTCCACGAAGGTCCAGTCGAGCTCGCTCTTGTGGACCAGACCCACGACGCCCGGCAGGAGCTCGACGAACGCCCCGAAAGGCTTCAGGTTCTCCACGACACCCCACACGACGTCGCCCACCTGGTACGCCTCGGCGACCCGCTTCCAGGGGGCGGGTGCGGGGGGCGGCGTCGGGCGGATCGCCGCCAGGACGCGCCGACGCCCCTGCTCACCGTCCTCCCGCGAACGCGCGAAGAGGAGGGGGTGGTCGTAGGGACTCGTCTCGCGCGTGAGGCCCGGCCACCAGATGCGCACCGCGCCGCCGTAGACGTCGAGCTTCTCCGGGAGCGCGGCGGAGAGCGCCCACGTCGCCTCGCCGGTCGGGATCAGGTAGACCTCCGCCGCCTCGCCCACGTCGGCGGCGAGCGCGTCGGGATCGAGATGCGGCTCGCCGGTGGTGGCCGACGTCGTGACCGCGACCGCGGGAACCTTGCGGGTGGCGGAGAAGAGTCGGGCGACCAGGAACGGGACCCTGCTGGCGTCGATCCGCCGTGCGGCCGGCGTGATCCGGGGGGAGGAGCGGTCGCCCACCCGGACGATCCTACCGTCCGCCGCGATGTGCCGGTCGCGCCTCGGGCCGCTTTGCGCCGACGCCGTTGGCGTCGAGGATCGACCGTCGCGACGCCGAGGCCGTGCGCGAGCCGGCGGCGACGGAGAGAACGCGGCTGTGTCCGTCCGCGGGGTACGCGCGCTGAACCCGGACGTGACGGTCACGACCTGGGATGCGCTCGGGCGCGCGCCTCGCTGGGGGTCCCCGGAGGGAACCTGCCTCCCTCGCCCCGGCCTGGGTCGCCCCCGGCCTCGGGGGGGGGAGAGGAGCCCTCGTCATGCGCGCCGGGAGTCACCGACCGATGGGACCGACGCCGACCGCCGAGGACATCGAGGGTGCGCTCGACGCCCTCGATGCCCCTGCGCTTCGGGCGCTCGTTCGCGAGCTGCTGCCGGAGCTCGAGGTGGGGGCTCGTACGCGGGTGGTCCGCGGCTTGGTCGAGCGCGCGGCACGTGCGGGGTCGGGCTGGACGCCGCCCACCGTCTCCGACCAGGACGTGTCCGACGCGCTCGCGTTCGTCGAGGCGGCCGTTCGCGTGGGCTACGCGGCGCCCGCCGAGGTGGACGCACTCCTCGACCGGGCTTCGCGCGCATTCCTGCGGCGGAACTACGCCGCGGCGCATCGCATCTTCCGGGCGGTGCTGGAGGCGCTCTGCGAGGCCCAGATCGACCTGGGGCAGGAGGAGCGGGTCGAGGACGTGCTGAGCTCCGACCTGGACGGCTGCGCGGCCCAGTACGCCGTCTCCGCCTACATGCTGAGTGCCCCAAAGGACCGGGCCCGCGCCGTGCTCGAGACGACGGAGATCACCGAGGCGACCTGGTTTCGGCATGCTCCGCTTCGGCACATGGAGCGGGCGGCGATCGAACCCCTCCCGGAGCTGGAGACGTTCCTCAGGAGCTGGCGGGTCGTCGCCGAGAAGGCGGCTGCCGCCGAAGAGCGGGGTGGCTGGGCGGGCCCCGGCGCATGGCTCCGCGAGGTCGCCGAACGGACCGACGGAGCCGAGGGACTCCTGGAGGTCGCGCGCGCGTCCGGGGCCCGCCAGGACTACCTCGCCTGGTGTGCGCGCCTCGTGGCGGACGGAGACACGAGCGGCGCGCTGGCCGCCTACGAGGAGGCGGCCGCGAGCGCGCGCGACTCCGAGATCGATCGGGCCGACTTCCTCGACGGCGCCGCGCGCATGGCGGAGCAGCTCGGTCGCCCGGACGTGTCCGCGCGCCTCGAGCGGGCGTGGCGCTGCTACCCCACCATGGCCCGGCTCCTCCGTTGGCTCGGCTCGGACGGGGGAAGCACGCCGCTCTCGGGGCGCGTACGCGCCGCGCTCGAGTCCACTCCGGCAAACGAGGAGCGTCAACGCGCGTTGCTCCACGTCCTCGCGGGCGACCTCGCGGCCGCCGCGAACCTCCTGGCCACGGCGCCCGGGCTCGGCTGGTCGGCCGAGCAGCATCCCGGCCCGCTGCTCGTTCCCCTGTTCCGGGCCATCCTCGCGGGCGAGGGACGGTCCGGCCCGAAGCGCGGGCCTCGGGGAGATGGACGGGACCGTGAAGCGGCGCCCGACGACCTGCACGGGTTCGTCGAGAGCTACGGGCAAGACCGAGCGAACCCCCAGGCGCACGTGGAGGCGTCTGCGCTCCGAGATCTGGTGTTGCTGGCGGGCGTCGGGGGCGAGCCGGGCACCGCGGACCGGGCGGTGCTCCTCGCCTCGATGCAAGGGGCGGCCGAACGGCGGCTGGCCGCGGTCACGGGGCACAAGCGGCGCCGCCACTACGACGCCGCCGCCGAGCTCGTCGGGGCCGTCGTCGCGTGCGATCCGGCGCCGGCGGTGGCGGGTTGGGCCGCCCTGCTCTGCGAGACCTACCGCGGGCATCCCGCGCTCCGAGCGGCGTTGGACCGTCACGTCGGTCGCGCGGACGGAGGAGACCCGGCTCGGTGAGCCGACGGCGTTCCTCGAAGCCCCTGGGTCGATGCCGGGCGGGTGCGGCCCGTGCGCGAGCACGCCCGCGACTTCCCCGTCGCCGCCGCGGGAGGGGCCTTCCGCCGGCCCACCGGCGGCCCACACCCTCACGACCCACGGCCCGTCTCGCTCGGGTGGGTCCCGACGGGAAGGACGCGCCGTGGTCGTCCACACCCGCGGTCGCAGGGTCGAACGGTTCTTCGTAGCCGCCTCGCCTCCGTCCGGCGTCGGGCCCGGGACGCTCGCCGGCGCGTCGGAGACGTGGGCCCTCGCGCGTCGCGCGCGGCCCCTCTCCATCGACCGCCGGAACGGCAGTCGCCAACACGTGGAGGGGGTGCCCCACCTCGCCTCGATCCAAGCTCGCCAACGGGTCGTGCGAGGCGCTCTCGCCCCACGCGCTGAACGGCCGGGTACGGTTCACCTCGTCCGCGCTCCTCTTCCTCGCGCGCGCGACACCCGCGGTGAGCGAAGGAACCGAGCCGCGCCTGCCCGACGGCGAGGGACGGGGGCCTGCGAGGATTCGACGATGAAGTTGCTCTTCCTGGGCGGGACTCTCTTCCTCGGCCGGCATGCGGCGGCCGAGGCTCTCCTGCGCGGTCACGAGGTCACGCTCTTCCACCGGGGGCGGACCGGCGCGGACCTCTTCCCGGAGGCGGAGCACGTCCTGGGCGACCGCGACGGGGGCCTCGCGCCGCTCACGGGACGGCGCTTCGACGCCGTGATCGACACGAGCGGGTACGTTCCGCGCGTCGTCGGGGCGTCCGCGCGACTCCTCGCGGGCGCCGCGGCGCACTACGTGTTCGTCTCCACGGCGTCGGTCTACCGGGAGCCCTTTCCCACGCCGCTCCCCGAGTCGCATCCCGTCGCCACGCTCGACGACCCGACGGTCGAGACCATCGACGGCGCGACGTACGGTCCGCTGAAGGCGCTCTCGGAGTCGGCCGTACGCGAGCGTTTCCCGGGACGCGCGACGATCGTACGCGCGGGCCTGATCGTCGGCCCGCACGACCCGTCCGACCGGTTCACGTACTGGCCGCGCCGGCTCGCCGAGGGCGGCGACGTGGTCGTTCCGCCCGACGACGACCAGCCCGTGCAGCTGATCGACGCCCGTGACCTCGCCGCGTGGATGGTGACGTGCTCGGAGGAGAGAGTCAGGGGGACGTTCAACGCGTCCGGTCCCGCGACCCCGCTCACCCTGGGGGCGCTGCTCCGCGAGATCCGCGACGCCGTGGGTGGAGGCGCGCGGCTCCTCCCGGCGCCCACCGAAGTCCTCGCGCGCCACGAGGTCGCGCCGTGGACGGACCTGCCGCTCTGGGTGCCCCCGGAAGCGACGGGCATGCTCTCGCTCGACCTCTCGCGGGCCACGGCGCGCGGTCTTCGACTCCGTCCGCTCGCCGAGACGGCGACGGACACCCTCGCCTGGGCGAAGAGCCTCGACCGGCCCCCCCGGGCGGGGCTCCCGGCCGAGAAGGAGCGGGCCGTCCGCGCCGACCTCGCCTAGCACGATCCGACTCCCGGCACGGATTTTCGACATCGCGCCGTTCCAGCTCCGGGCCGTCCACGACGGACACGTCCAGGACTACGTCCTCTGGCTCCTCCTGGGGCGCTCCTCCTGTCCGGCCTCGGCGTCGCCCTCCGCCTCCCGCCCTGACGACCTCGCTCGACGGTGGATCCCGCCGCGCGCGCGGCACCGGAGCGCGATCCTGGGTCCTCGGTCCTCGGTCTTCGGTCTCAGGCCCAGTCGGGCGGGGCGTGCCCTCGGCGCGCGAGCCTCTCGGTCATGATCGAGCTTCGCATCGTCAACGCAGACACCAGATACGCGGCGGCGCACCCGAGGAGGACCGGGAGGACCCCTTCCATCCGACCCGTCGTCTCGACGGCGAAGACGACGGAGGCCAGGAGGGCGCGCGAGGCCCCCGCGAAGAGCGCCGCCATGCCCACGAGCGCGGCCACCCGAGGGTCCAGACCCGCCGCCGCGCCGAAGAGCGATCCCAGCGCTCCGCCGATGGTGAAGAGCGGAGCCAGGGTTCCGCCCGACGTGCCGCTGCCGAGAGCGATCGACCAGGACGCCAGCTTCAGCACGCAGAGCGCCGCGGCCGTGGTGGTCGCGAGGTCTCCGGCGAGCAGCCCCCGTATGTTCTCGTAGCCCACGCCGAGGGTCCTCGGCGCAAAGAAGCCGATGACGCCTACGGGTATCGCGCCGAGGGCGGGCCACCACATCCAGTGGAGAGGCAGCGAGCAGAACGCGTCCTCGATCCGGTAGACGAGGCGCGTGACGAGGGTGGCCGCGGCACCGAGGACGGCGCCCAGCGCGGCGTACGCGATCAACGCGAGGGACGGCGTCGGCCCCACGACAGGCATGGCGAAGGCCGAGATCGGTCCGACGAATACCGTCCGCATCGCGGTGGCGACGACCGCGGCGAGCGCCACGGGGATGAGAGAGCGCGCGCGGTACTCGAAGAGGAGCAGCTCGACGGCGAGGAGCACCGCGGAGACCGGCGTGCCGAAGGTGGCTGCCATCCCGGCCGCGGCCCCCGCGGCGAGCAGCGTCTTTCGCTCGTGCGCTGTGCAGATGCGGAGCTGTCCGACCAGCGAGCCGAGCGCGCCGCCGCCCGCGATGATGGGGCCCTCCGCGCCGAAGGGGCCTCCGGTGCCGATGGCCACCGCGGCGGAGAGAGGCTTGAGGAACGTCAGGCGGCCGGGGATCCGGCTCTCGTTGCGGAGCACCTGCTCCATCGCCTCGGGGATGCCGTGGCCGCGGATGGCCTCCGACCCGTACCGCGCGATGAGACCCACGACGAGACCGCCAGCCGCCGGCACCAGGGCCACGAACCAGCCGAGGCGGTTTCCGGCCGGCGACACGAAGGCCGGCGACCATCTTCCGTAGAACGAGAGATTCGTGACGAGGCCGATCAGCGCGGTGAGACCCTGCGCCATCAGCGCGGAGCCGAGGCCGACGAGCAGGGCCAGGCCCGCCAGCCGCACGACCCGGCGGTCGATGCCGGTGGCGCGCGGCCGGACGTGCTCGGCGGCGAGGCCCGGTCCGAGCGAGGGCGCGACGGGAAGGCCGTCCGTGGTCGAGGCGCCGAGCGCCTCATGGTCGCTCACGGCGACCTTCGCGCTCGAAGAACATCTCGGGCTCGTCGCCCGCCCCGCCGATTGCGTGGACGAGCGCGTTCATGCCCGCCAGGAGGGCCGTGAGCTGTCGGCGCGGCAGGCGCCGCAGCGCCTCCACGAGGCGGGACTGCGGGGTCGCAGGCATCTTCCGCAGCAGGCGGCGGCCCCGGGAAGACAGGCGGAGCTCGGCCTTCCGCCCGTCGCCCTCGGACACGCCGCGCGCGACCAGCCCGCGCTTCGAGAGACGCGCCACCACCACCGAGACGGAGCTCGGGTCCGTGGCCGTCGCCTCGGCGAGCTCCCCGAGGGAGAGCGCCGGGTGCAGCGCGAGCTGTTCGAGCACGAAGAGCTGGGCCGAGGAGACGCCGTAGGCCTTCTGGGCGCGGGCCGCCGAGAGTCGAAGCGCACGGACCAGCTGCCGCAGCGCGTCCATCGTCCTGAGCACGGTGTCTTGCACGCCGGGCAAAAATATGGGATCCCAAGTAATCGGCAAGCCCTTCCCGCACCCCCGGGCAGGGCCCCCCCGCACCGCGTGGCAGGGGCTCCAAGACGTCGGGCCCGGGGACGGCGGCACCTCGCACGGGGGACGCGCGCCCTGGCGGGCGCCCAGGCGGACACGCCTCGCGCGGTCCACGGTGCGAGGGGGGGGGAGGGAGGGCGACGGACGGAGGGATCCCGCGCGCGTGGTACACCCCGCGCCATGTCGAGTCCGCGACCTTGGGAGGCCCAGCACCGGCCGAACGCCGAGACGGTCGCGCAGGTCGTGCGGGCCCAGGTGCCGGCGCTCGCGGGCCTGCCGGTCCGGTACTTCGACGAGGGATGGGACTTCACCGTGTTCGCGGTGGGGGACGCCTGGCTCCTGCGGTTCCCGAAGCGCGAGGGCGTTCGGCCCTGGCTCGCCCGGGAGCGGAGCGTCCTCGACGCGATCGACGAGACCTGCGACGCGCCGATCCCGCGCGATCGCTTCTACGGCGAGGCCTCCGCGGCGTTCCCGCTCCCGTTCGTCGGGTACCGGCGGCTTCCGGGCGTGCCCCTCGACGCCCTGGCCCTCGACGCCGTGGGCGCGGGCGCGGCCGCGCGGCTCGGACGGCGCGTGGGCCGTGCGCTCCGCGTCGTTCACGCCGTGCCGCTCGACGTCCTCCCGCCGGCGCCGAGCCCACGGGACGAGAGAGACGTCGTCGTCGCCGAAGCGCAAGGGGTGCTCGCGACCCTCGCCGACCGCCTGGGCCCGAAGGCCGCGCGGTCCGCGCGGAAGGCCCTCGCCGAGCCGCCGCCGCCCGGGACGCATCGGGTCGTCCTGCACCGGGACCTCGGGCCGGAGCACGTGCTCGTCCACGCGACCACCCACGAGCTGACCGGACTGATCGACTGGGCCGACACGGGACCGGGCGATCCGGCGGCCGACTTCGTCGGCCTGTGGGTCGAGCTCGGAGACGCGTGCCTCGACGCCGCGCTCGAGGCGTACGGCGGGCCCGGCGACCCGGAGCTCTACCGGCGCGTCCGGTTCGACGGCCTCTGCTGCACGCTCCGGCAGGTCGAGGCCTGCGAGGAAGGCTGGCGCCCCGAGCAGCGCGACCGTTGGATCGCGCGCTTCGTCGAGCGCTTCGCGTAGCGCCTCGGTTCGCCCCGGCGAGCGGACGCCGTCTCCCGCCCGCGCGACGGGGACTACCCCCGGAGCACCTCGTGCACGAACGAGATGGCGATCGATCCCTCTCCGACCGCCGCCGCCACGCGCTTCACGTTGCCGCCTCGGACGTCGCCCACGGCGAACACGCCGGGCCGGCTGGTCTCGAGGAGATGCGGACGTCGAGGAAGGGGCCAGCCCGCCGCGGCGAGGTCTTCGCCCGTCAGCGCCGGCCCGGTCTTGATGAACCCTCTCCCGTCGAGCGCGACGCACGCGTCGAGCCAGTCCGTGCTGGGCACCGCGCCGGTCATCAGGAACACGTGGCGGACCGGGTGCTCCTCGGTCTCCCCGCTCGCGTCGTCGCGCCAGCGAACGCGCTCCAGGTGGTGATTCCCGTCGAGCGCCACGACCTGGGTCCGCGTCCGGACGACGATCGCCGGGTTGTCTTCGATGCGCTGGACGAGGTAACGCGACATCGACGCCGCGAGGCCGCTCCCGCGAACGAGGAGGTGGACGCGCGCGGTCGTCTGGGCGAGGAACACCGCCGCCTGACCGGCGGAGTTTCCGGCGCCGACCACCACCACCTCCTCGCCCGTGCAGAGCTGCGCCTCCATGAAGCTCGCCGCGTAGTAGACGCCCGCGCCCTCGAAGCGCGAGAGGTTGGGCACGGGCAGCCTTCGGTACCGAGCCCCGGACGCGATGATCACGCACCGCGCCGGGATGCGCCGACCGTCTTCGAGGACGAGCGCGAAGGGCCGCGCGTCGCAGTCGAGGTGGTGGGCCCCGCTCGCGACCATCAGCTCGGCTCCGAACTTCTGGGCCTGGGAGTAGGCGCGACTGGCGAGCTCCTGTCCGGAGACTCCGGTCGGAAAGCCGAGGTAGTTCTCGATCTTCGAGCTCGACCCGGCCTGCCCGCCGGGCGACTCCGACTCGAGCACGAGTACGTCGAGGCCCTCCGACGCGGCGTACACCGCGGCGGCCAGGCCGGCCGGACCGGCCCCGACCACCACGAGGTCGCGGGCCCGCTCCGTGTCGATCTCCGCGTTCAGGCCGAGACAGTCGGCGATCTGCTGGTTGGTGGGATTCCGAAGGACCAGGTGACCGCGACAGATGACGACCGGCACGTCGTCGAGTCCCACGTGGAACCGGTCGAGCAGGCTCTGGACGTCGTCCTCCCGCTCGAGGTCCACATAGGCGTACGGGTGCGCGTTCCGCGTCAGGAACTCCCGCACCCGGAGCGTCGCGGCGCAGTAGACCGAGCCGACCACCACGACGTCACCGAGCCCCTGCGCCACGAGCTCCACCCGGCGGAGGATGAAGGCGCGCATCAAGACCTCGCCCACCTCGTCGCCGTTCTGCACGAGCTGGAGGAGCGGGCCGTGCTCCACGCGGATCACCCGGCCCGCCTCCTTCGCCCGGAGACGAAACATCGCGGGACGGCTCGAGAGGATCCCGACTTCCCCGGTGAACTGTCCCGGGCCGACGAGGGCCACCGGGGTCCGCTCGCTCTCGCACGGTCGGACGGCCTCGATCCGTCCCGACGTGACGACGAAGAGCGGCACGTCGCGGTCGCCCGCCTCGACCAACACCTCGCCGGCGCGGACGGTCTGCTCGACCCCGTGCGCCCGGACACGCGCGAGCTGCGCGGGCGTGAGCGAGGGAAAGGCCTGCTCGAGCCTCGAGAGCCGGCTTTGCACGACCGGGGACGTGACTTCTGCCATCCGGGCCTCCGATCCGACCGAGGGCGGCGCGGCCCAGGGCCTCGGCGGACGGATGGGGATTCCACCTCCCCGGGGCGCGCCCTGGCCAGTGCGCTCCTCCGTCGCCACGCCGCTCCGGGACCGCGGCCCCGCCCCGGCGGCTCCTCGCGGGCGCCCCGGAAGCGCGGGTAATCCCGCGCCGCGCGCGGCCACTCCCCATCGGCGTCGCGAGCTCGGCGCAGCCAGGCCCAAGGCGCCCGCGGCGTCGCCGGCCGCCGTGCCGTGAGCCCGGAGGACCTCCGATGGTCAAGACCGTGCCCGCATCGTTCGTGCTCTGGGTCCTCGCGATGGCGGGGCTCGTCGCCTGCGGAGGCGGTGGCGGGGGGGGACACGACGTCTCACCCCTGCCCCTGCGGGCCGAGGACCTGCTCGTGAGCCCGATGTCGCCGGGCACCACGTCCAACGAGGTGCTCGCCTGCCACGCGGGCGCGAAGGTCTACGTCGTCTGGGCCGAGCGGTCGAACAGCGCGCCCGACGCCGTGAGGTTCAACCGGTCCCTCGACGGCGGCGCCACCTGGCTGGCCGACCCCATCCGCGTGGGCGATCCCCTCCGCGAGGCGGGCCGGGTCGCGATCGCCTGCGACGGGGACCGCGTCTTCATCGCGTACCGGTCGTCCCTGGGGAACAGCTCCGAGATCCGCCTCGACCGCTCGATCGACGCCGGGACGACGTTCCTGCCCACCAGCGTCCGGGTGAGCGACGTCCTGGGCCCGGGCGTCCTGCCCGACACGCCGGCGCTCTGCTGCGAGGGCGACACGGTCCACGTGGCGTGGGCGGACGGCCGGAACGGAGCGCGGGACGTCTTCTACAACCGGTCCACCGACGGGGGCGCCTCGTTTCCCGACCCGGACCTCCCGATCGAGACGGACGTCCCCGGCGGAGCGGACTCCCACACGGTGCACATGTGTTGCGACGGCCTGCACGTCTACGTCGCGTGGATCGACCTTCGCGACGGTCTTGACCAGGGTGCGGTCCGGCTGAGCAGCTCCTTGGACGGAGGTGCGACGTTCCTGCCCGACGACGTCTCGGTGACCCACGCCGCGACACCCACGATCGGGCTCACGGGCCCCGACGTCGTGTGCGCGGGAAGCACCGTGGATGTCGTGTGGTCCGACGAACGAAACGGCCTCGGAGACGTGTTCTTCAACCGCTCCCTGGACGGAGGCCTCACCTTCCAGCCCATCGACACCCGGCTCGATACGGACGCGCCGGGCGCCACGGCCTCGTTCGATCCCGTTGCGTGCCTCGTGGGAAGCGTCGTCCACGTGGCCTGGTCCGACCAACGCTCCCCGACGTCCTCCGTTCGGTACCGCCGCAGCGAAGACGCCGGCGGGACGTTCCTCGCCGAGGACGTGGGGCTGCCCTCGGTGCCCGTGGAGCCCGGAGCCCACCAGGTCCGCCTGGCGTGCGAGGGCGCGACGGTCGCGGTCGCCTGGGAGACCCAACCCATGCCGCCCGACCAGCCGGACATCCTCCTCGCCGTCTCGACCGACGGAGGGCGATCGTTCGAGGGGGCGCGGGCCGACACGGACGCCCAGAACGCGTCGCTCTCGTTCGAACCCCAGCCGTGCGTCTTCGGAGACCGCATCGTCGTGCTCTGGGGCGAGCAGCGTGCGGCGTCGGGAGACGTCGAGGTCCGCGCGAACCGGACCGCACGCTGAGCGCCGTCGCGTGGGCTCGAACGACCCGCTCGTCCGTGGGGACGGGACCGCGGCCGCGTGCCCAGCGGTCCCGCACGGCCGCCCGGCGCCGGCGTATGGTCTGTGGATGGACCCCGTCTACGGCAAGGTCGCGCTCCTCGCGTTCGTGGTGGTGATGTTCGTGCTCCGCGCGCCGCACGTCCGGCGCGCCGCGCGCGTGCGGGTCGTCCGGGTGGCCGGGGGATGGACGGACCCGACGCTGGTGGGGCTCGTCGGTGTCGGTCTCCTCGGCCTCCCGGTGCTCTGGGTGTCCACGCCGTTCCTCCGCGCGTTCGACTACCCGCTGTGCCCGGCCGCGTTCGGCGCGGGCATCCTGGTACACCTCCTCGGTCTGTGGCTGCTCTGGCGCTCCCACGTCGATCTCGGCCCGAACTGGTCGAACACGCTCCAGGTCCGGGAGCAGCACGCCCTCGTGACCGAGGGGATCTACCGGCGCGTTCGGCACCCCATGTACGCCGCGCTCCTCCTCTTCGGGGTGGGCCAGGCCCTGGTGGGGCCGAACGCGGTGGCCGGACCCGCGTTCCTGGTCACCTTCGCCCTGCTCGTCGTGTACCGGCTTCGCGCCGAGGAACGACTCATGGTGGACCAGTTCGGCGCGGCCTACGAGGCGTACCGATCGCATACCTCCCGGCTCGTCCCGGGCCTCTTCTGAGGGCCTACGCCCGCGACCGCACCGGGCGCGGGGGCCCGGAGGGCGGCCGCGGCCGGTCACGTCGCCGCGCCCGCGACGCCGGTCGAGCACGGGCCGGGCGCCGGTCGAGGGTGCTACGCTCACCGGGGCCCCTCGCATCCGGGAGGACCGAACGATGCCCACCGACGCCTCGCTTCCTCGGGTCGTCCTCGCGATCGCACTCGCCCTGGCCGCGGTGGGCTGCGGCGACCGTGACGAAAGCGGCGCGCGGCCCGGGCCCACGACCTTCCAGCCGACGCATTCGGTGACGGTCGAGACCGCGTACTACGTCACCGGTCCTCAGCAGGCTCGGCCGCCGGACGGACGCCTCGCCGCGGGAACCCTCGTGCGCGTGGTGGAGGACGCCGGCTCCTACCTCCGCGTCGAGACCCAGGACGGGGTCACGGCGTACGTCGCCCGGGACGCGCTGAAGCCGCAGGCGCCGTGACGCGCTCCCCCGCGGTCCGTGCGCCCTGCGCCGAGACCGGCGCGGGGCGGGGCGCTGGCCTCCCGGGAGCATCCCTGGCGGCGGAGCGGGGGCTCCCCGTGGAAGACTTCGAGCCCACGTGACCGGGAGGCACGCCACCCCGGCGGCCGTGAGGAGGTCCAACCCATGACGAAGAAGCGCGGACCTGGAGTCCGTCGCGGGGCCCGGGGGACCGAGCGGGTCGATTGGCGCGGGGGCATGGCCACACTTCCGGCCTACACGTTCGACGACGGGAAGCCGTATCGCCCGGAGCTGTTGCTGTGGGTGGGCGCCGACGGGAAGATCCTCGGCTCCACCCTCGCGCGACCGGGCGAGACGCTCGGCATGGCCTCCGAGAGCCTTCGGAGCGCGATGGAGCAGCCTCTGTGTGGCGCGCCGCACGTCCCGGAGCGGGTCTTCGTGTCCTCGGACGCGCTGGCCGACGCGCTCCGCGCCGGCCATCCGGGACTCGAGGTCGTCTGTCGGCCGCTGCCGGAGATGGACGGCGTCTTCGAGCGCTTGGGCGAGGCGCTGCTGAGCTCCGACGACGAGGACGCGTCGTACTACCTGCCGCACATCGAGCCCGACGCGTGCGCTTCGTTCTTCCGCGCCGCGGCGGCGCTGTTCCGGTGCGAACCCTGGAACAAGGTGCCCGGGGACCCGTGCGTGCTCTCGGTAGACATCGAGACGTTGGGCATCCGGGGTGCGGTCGCCGCGGTCATCGGCCAGCTCGGAGAGAGCCGCGGCGTCCTCCTCTTTTCGAGCGCGAGCGACTTCGAAGATTTCCTGGGCGCGGCGGCGGCGCTGGATCGAGGGGAGGAGCCGCGCCTGCCGGTCCACCTCGGTCTGAACTTCGAGCCGAGGGACACGGTTCCCGAAGCGATCCTGAGGGAGGTCGGAGAGCACGGTTGGGAGGTCGCGGGCGAGGCCGCGTACCCGTGGTTGACCGCGATGGACGAGGACCTGGTCGCGCGCGCGCCCACGGCCTCCGAGCTCTGGACGGCGGAGGCCATCGCCTTTGCCCTGCCCGCGGTACTCGCAGACGCCGAGGCCTTCCACGCCGCCGGGACGGGCGGGCCGCCGGTCACCCGGACCGTCTCGGTCCGAACGCACGCGGGCGAGATCGCCGTGACCCTCGGCGTGTCCGTTCCGTAGACCCGGGAAGGGCGCCGCCCGGACGGCGACGGGCTCGCCCCGCTCTCCGACCTCGGCGGGGAGGGGGCGGCGCGGTGGATCGCCGAGCGCTCGAACGCGCGAGGACGCGCGCCTCTGCCGGTTCGCCGCGTCGAAGGAGGCGGATGCGTCCATGCCGCCCGCGCGCGGCTCCCGTACCTCGCGGACCGAACCCCGCCGGCCCGCCCGTGTCCCTCGCCGCCGCGGCCTCCCGGGTCCCCGCGCGGCGTTCTCGCGAGGGAGCGCCGAACGCGTCGGTCCGTACCCCGAACCGGATGGTACGGGCAGGCGCGGAGCCGGTCGCCCGGCTCCCGCCGGGAGGAGCGATGAAATACGTCACCGCGCACGTCGTTCGCTGCCTGGTCGCGGGGATCGTGGCCGTGCTGCCGGTGGGGGGGCTCGTGCTCGGCCTCGTCCTCGCCGAGCGGACCCTCTCCGAGTCGTGGCTCGCGCGCCAGGCGTGGTACTTCCCCGGCCTCGGGATCCTGGCGGCGGCCGTCGGCGTCTACCTCCTCGGCCTCGTCGTCACGACGTTCGTGGGCCGGTGGTTCTGGAAGCGCGTCGATCGGCTGCTCGACAACCTCCCCGCCCTGGGGCGGCTCTATCGGACGCTCAAGCAGATCCTGGGCTACGGCGAGGGCGAAGACGCGATCTTCAAGCGCGTCGTGCTCCTGCCCACGCTCGCGGGGGGCCACGAGCTCGGGCTCGTGACGGGCGAGGTCGCCGAGGCGAACCGTCCCGCTCGCCTCGTCGTCTTCGTTCCCGGCGCGCCGAACCCGACCCTGGGCCGGCTCGTCCTGGCGGCGCCGGAGAGCGTCGTGGCGACGCCGCTTCCCGTGAGCGAGGCCTTCCAGGTGCTCTTGTCCGCCGGCGCGGTGGCCCTGCAGCTCGAGCGCGGGGCCCCGGCGGCGTGAACGCCCGGGGCCACCGCCCGCCGACCCTCCTCTTGCTGCACCCGCTGCCGCTCGACGCGAGCGTGTGGCCTCGGGCGCTCTGGAGGCCCGGCCGCGCCGTGGTCGCGCCAACCCTCTACGGCTTCGGCGGATCGATCGAAGCGTGGGCCCGGGGCGCGCTCGCTTGCGCGGGCGACGGATCGCTCGTCGTCGTGGGATGTTCCGTCGGGGGCTCCACCGCGCTCGAGGTCGCGCGTCTCGCGCCCGACCGCGTCGCGTCGATGGTCCTGATCGGCACGAAGCCCGGTCACCGACCCGAGCCGCGGTTCCGCGACGAGGCCGTGCGGGTGCTCGAGTCGGAGGGGATCGACGCCGCGTGGGCGCGCTATTGGGCGCCGCTCTTCGCGCCGAGTGCGGACCCCGCCGTGGTGGCGCGCGCGCGGCACCTGGCGCGCGCGCTCGGCGTCGAGCCGATCGTGCGCGGGGTCCGTGTGTTCCACGGCCGACCCGACCGGACCGACCTCGCACGCGACCTCGACCTGCCCGTGTTCGTCGTGAGCGGCGAGCACGACCGGACGTCGGTCGCCGCGCCGTTTCCGCACGCGACCTTCCACCGGGTCGCGGGCGCGGGCCACTACGTGCCCCTCGAACGCCCCGACGAGGTGGTGGCCGTGGTCGAGGCGGCCGTGGACCGCGCGTCGCGCGTCTGGAAAACGTCCGAGCCGACCCCGCAATCGGGCTACGGACAGACCGGCGCGTAGACATCCACCGCCTCGAGGGCGATGTCGGTCCGGCCGTCCCCGTCCACGTCGATCTCGGTGGTCTGGCCGATTCGCACGCCGTCCGGCGCGTAGTGGGGCGTGGCCGTCGCGCGGTACACGGCGGGCAGGGCGTCGGGAACGAGCGGCTCGTAGTCGTCTGCGGTGACCGCCCGTCTGAGGTGGAGGCGCGACGCGCCCTCGTACTCGTAGCGATCGGTGCGGGTGCCGTCGGTCGCGCCGTCGAGATCGGTGTCCACCTCGAAGACCACGGTCTCGAGACGGCCGAGGAGGTCGTACTGGCAGCTCGCCGCTCCCCGGAGGTCCGGCTTCCCGTCGAAGGGCGCGAGGTCCGCCTCCTCCGTGACCCGCGCCAGCCGACCGAGCGCGTCGTACGCGTACGTCCGGGTGACGCGGCGCGCGGGTCCCTGGGCGTCGTCGTACTCGACCTCGGCCGACGCGGCGCGGCCCGCGTCGTCGTACATCCAGGTCGTCTTCGTCGAGCCGGCGGGGACGAACGCGCCCGGCCCCGACGCGTCCTCCCGCGTCTCGTCGTCCCCGACGAGACGGCCGTCCGCGTCGTAGCGCCAGGTCGTCGTCCACCGGGCGTCGGCGCTGCCGTCGTTCCCCGAGTCCCGGGTCTCGACGGTCGTCCGCAGGCGCTCCGGGCACCCCGATCCCTGGCCGCTCCCGCATGCGGAGAGGAGGAACGCAGCCGCGGGGACGAAGAGGAGGCGCAGGGTTCCCCCGTTGGCTCTTGCCCCCCGGCGGGTCGGTCGCGCCCGCGGGCGGAGGTACCCGGCCGGGTCGGGGCGCAGCGTACCGGCACGAGGGGCCGCGCGCCCCGCGCCGGAGACCGTCCCGTGACCGCTCGCGGCCCGGGCGGGACCTTCTCGGGCCGCGGCCGTCCCCTCGATCCGCCCTGGCGGCCGACCGACGCCGGCCATTGCTGGCCCGGGACGCCCGGATCGACTAGGTATGCGGCCCGGGTCGGGAGGGTCGCGAGGCGCCGGGCGTCCGCGGGCTGCCCGCGTCCTCGGGAGGTCCGAGTGTTCCGGCGCCTGCTTCCCCGCAAGAACGTGTTCTTCGAGCGCATGGCGGAGGCGGCCGACAAGGCCGTCGAGATCGTGGCGGCGTTCCGGGTGCTCCTGGGCGACGTCGAGCACGCCGAGGCGCACGCCGCGCGGGTCTCCGAGATCGAGAGTCAGGCCGACCGGATCGCGCACGAGACCATCTCACTCCTCCACCAGTCGTTCGTGACCCCCCTCGACCGCAACGAGATCAACCGGATCTTCAAGCGGATGGACGACGTCGTGGACCTGGTGGACGCGGCCGCCCAGCGCTACTCGGTGTACGCGCTGCCCGAGCCACGGCCGGACATCCTCGCCATGACCGCCGTCCTCGAGCGCCAGGTGGCCGAGGTGCGCGCCGCCGTCGGCCTGCTCTCGGACATGCGGCGAGCCGACGAGCTCCGGGCGATCCTCGTCCGGATCCAGACGCTCGAGAACGAGGCCGACGGCATCCTCAGGCGGTCGATGGGCGCGCTGTTTCGCGAGGTGGACGATGCGAAGGACGTCCTCAAGTGGAAGGAGATCGTCGAGGCCCTGGAGGACGCGACCGACCGCTGCGAAGACCTCGCCGACCTGTTCGAGAACGTGATCCTCGAGTACGCGTAGGGCGGGCGCTCGATGCTCATCGTCGCCGTCGGGATCATCGCCCTCGCGCTGGTCTTCGACTTCTACAACGGCATGAACGACGCCGCGAACTCGATCGCCACGATCGTGTCCACGCGCGTCCTCACGCTCCGGCAGGCGGTCGCCTGGGCGGCGTTCTGGAACTTCGTCGCCGCCTTCGTGCTCGGGACCGCCGTCGCCAAGACCATCTTCGGCGTGGTCGCGAAGGACGTGAACTCGGAAGCCCTGGTCGTGTCGCTGCTCCTGGGGGCGATCCTCTGGACGCACCACTGCACGAGGTGGGGGCTCCCGATCAGCGTCTCCCACGCGCTCATCGGCGCGATGATCGGCGCGGCCCTCGCCAAGACCGGATTCGACGTCTCCGTGCTGAACGCCACGAAGATCCGGAGCATCGTGATCTTCATCTTCGTGGCGCCGCTGATCGGCATGGCGGTCGGCGGGCTGTTCATGATCGCCACGTACTGGGTGTTCCGCCGCTGGACGCCCGGACGCGTGGACCGCGTCTTTCGCTGGGGACAGCTCCTCTCGTCGGCCGGGTTCAGTCTCGGCCACGGGGGGAACGACGCCCAGAAGACCATGGCCATCATCACGATGACGCTGGCGGCGGTGTTCCCTGCCTACCAGTACGACGACCACGTGAAGACGTGGGTGATCCTGGCGTCCTGCGCCGCGATCGCGCTGGGGACGCTCAGCGGCGGGCGCCGCGTGATCCGGACGATCGGCGTGAAGCTGACGAAGCTGAGACCGGTGCAGGGCTTCTGCGCCGAGAGCTCCGGGGCGTTGGTGCTCCTCGGCACGACGCTCGCGGGCATCCCCGTCAGCACGACGCACTCGATCACGGGGGCCATCATGGGCGTCGGCGCCGTGAAGCGCGTGAAGGCCGTACGGTGGGGCGTCGCGACCCGGATCGTCTGGGCGTGGGTCCTGACGATCCCGTGCACGGCCGTCGTCGGCGGCCTGATCTACGCGCTGCTCGACGCGACCGGCGTGGCCGGCCTCCTCCAGCGCTGAGGAAGCCCGCCCCGCCAGCCCGCGACGGGGGCGGGACTCGGGCCTCGGCGCGGACCGCGCGCCGCGCGTCCGGGTCGCGAGGCGCCCCTCGCGCCGTTCCGGGGCGGTTCCATCTTGGCCCTCACGTCGAAGCGCCCCGAATACCGACAGTGGGGGGGCCATACGGACGCCGAAGGTGCAGCCGGACGAGCGGTCGCGGACGCTCCGGCGGGGCCTGGGAGAGTCGAGTCCGATGGGCATCGGCGTGCGGTCGCGTGGGACGGAGCCGGGAGTGGGGGCGCGTCCCGGCACCTCGACGGACGATTCCGGCCGGTGGTCGTCGGGATCGGCGCTCGCCGTCGCGCTCGGGCTGCTGGCCCTCGTCGGGACCGGCGACCGTCTGATCGCCGCCCCCGGCCTCTTCGCGCTGCTCTACCTGGTCCCTGTCTCCCTCGCGGCCCGGCAGGCGGGCGTCCGAGTCGCCGCGCCCATCGCCGGGCTCGCGGCGGTCTCGTCGTACCTCGCGGGCGGGCCGCACGCGAGCTCGCTCGAGGCGGTGGGGCGGCTCGTGGTCTTCCTGCTCGCGGCCCTCCTCTTGACGCGCACCGGCGACGGGCGGGACGTGCTGCCCCCGGACGTCGCCGCGGGGCGGCGGCACCGCACCTCCGAGCAGGTTCTCGAGGGGATCCTCGACGCCGTGCCCGTCCGGATCTTCTGGAAGGACCTGGACCTTCGCTACCTCGGGTGCAACGCCCTCTTCGCGCACGACGCCGGGCTCCCCGCTGCGAGGGACGTGGTGGGGAGCGACGACTTCCAATTGGCGTGGCGGGACCAGGCGGAGCTGTACCGGGCCGACGACCGGGAGGTCATGGAGGAAGACCGCGCCAAGCTCCTGATCGAGGAGCTCCAGACGACCCCGGACGGAACCACGATCACGCTCCTCACGAGCAAGGTGCCGCTCCACGACGCCGAGGGCCGCGTCACGGGAATTCTCGGCGCGTACATGGACATCAGCGAGCGCTCGCGTGCCGAGGCGAGGCGCCTGGAGTCCGAGGCCCGCTACCGTCGCCTCTTCGAGTCGGCGAAGGACGGCGTCCTCCTCCTCGACGCCGACACCGGGCGCGTCCTGGACGCGAACCCGTCCCTGCTCGAGCTCGTCGGGACCACGCTCGACGCGCTCCAGGGAAGGCCGATCTGGACGCTCGGGTTCCTGGACGCGCTCCTGGGCGACGAGGCCCGGTTCGCGGAGATCCGGGACCGCCCGGATCTGCGGCACGCGGAGCTGGCCCTCCGTGCGACCGACGGCCGCACCGTGGACGTCGAGCTCGTCAGCAACGTGTACGAGTCGAGTCAGGGGCGCGTCGTCCAGTTCAACATCCGTGACGTCAGCGCCCGGAAGGGCGCGCAGGCGTCGCTGGCCCGGCTGTCCACGGCCGTCGAGCAGTCGGCCGAGGCGATCGTCATCACCGACGCCGAGGGCACGATCGTCTACGTGAACCCGGCGTTCGAGAGCTCGACCGGGTACAGCCGCGAGGAGGCGCTGGGGCAGAACCCGCGCATCCTGAAGAGCGGGCGCCAGGATCCCGCCTTCTACGGGCGGATGTGGGCCGCCCTCGCTCGCGGCGAGGTCTGGCGGGGGCGCATCACGAATCGGAGGAAGGACGGCGCGCTCGTCGAGGAGGTCGCGACGATCTCGCCCGTTCGCGACGCGGCCGGGCGCGTGGTGAACTACGTGGCGGTGAAGCGCGACGTCACCCACGAGACGCGCCTCGAGGAGCGGCTGTTCCAGTCGCAGAAGCTGGAGGCCGTCGGCCGCCTCGCCGGAGGGGTCGCGCACGACTTCAACAACCTGCTCGGCGTGATCCTCGGCTACACCGAGATCCTCATGCGCGAGTCGAGCGCGGGAGACCGCCGCAAGCTCGAGCAGGTCCACCGGGCCGCGCAGCGCGGGGCGAACCTCACGCGCCAGCTCCTCGCCGTGAGCCGGAAGCAGGCCATCGAGCCGAAGGTGCTGGACCTGAACCTGGTGCTCCAGGACGTGGAGGAGATGCTCCGGCGTCTGCTCGGCGAGGACGTCGATCTCGGGCTGGTCCCCGGAAGCGACCTGGGCCAGGTCAAGGCGGACCCGGGCCAGGTCCAACAGGTCGTGATGAACCTCTGCGTCAACGCCCGGGACGCCATGCCGGGCGGCGGCCTCTTGCGCATCGAGACCGCGAACGCGGAGATCGACGAGCACGCCGCCGCGCAACACACCCCGATGGAGCCCGGCCGGTACGTGATGATGGCCGTGAGCGACACGGGCTCGGGCATCGACGACGAGACGATGGCGCGCATCTTCGAGCCCTTCTTCACCACGAAGGAGCCCGGTCGGGGCACCGGGCTCGGTCTCGCGATCGTCTACGGCATCGTGAAACAGGCGGGCGGCTTCGTCTGGGTCTACAGCGAGGTCGGGCAGGGCACGACGTTCAAGGTGTACCTCCCGCGGGTGGACGAGATCGCCGAGCCCGCCGCGGCGCCCCCCACGTCGCCGGCCGGGCGCGGATCCGAGGTGATCCTGCTCGTCGAAGACGAGGCGTCGCTTCGGGAGCTCGCACGGGAGATCCTCGTGGACCAGGGCTACGAGGTGCTCTCCGCGTCGGGACCCCAGGACGCGCTCCAGATCAGCCGCGGTCGTCCCGAGCGCATCGACCTCCTCGTCACGGACGTCGTGATGCCCGGCATGAACGGCCGGGACCTGGCTACGACGCTCACCGCGGAGCGCCCCGGGCTCTCCGTGCTCTACATGTCGGGCTACACGGACGACGTCATCTCGCACAAGGGCGTCCTCGCCGCGAAGATCCTCCTGCTCCAGAAGCCGTTCACCTCCCGCGCGCTCCTCGACCGCGTGCGGAAGGCGCTGGGCTGACGGCGGGCGGGAGTCCGGGTCCCGCACTCGGACCTCGGTCACCGCGCCGAGCGGCGACACCACCGGTCGCGTCGCGCACGGTCGAGCCCGGCGTGGACGAGGCCGAGCCCGAGGAGGGTCGGGCGGAGCTGCGCACGGGCCACGTGGCGACCGGCGCGGCGGCCGCGCGAGAAGCGGGGCGCGTGGGAGCGACGTCCCCGAGACGGGGCTCGCAGGTCGTGCGACCGGGGCGACAGGAGTCGCGCCTCGGAACCAGGGGCTGCTGCACCGCCCTGCCGGCGCGCCCCAGCCGAGGGGACGCGCGCCCGCGGCTCGGCCTGGCCCGGTTCGCGGGGCGGGGCTACAAGGGCTCCCCGATGGAGCGCTTCTCCTCGTTCCTCAAGCGGCGATACGGCCACGCCTGTGCGTTCGCGGTGCCGGTCGTCCTGGCCTGTGTCCTGCTGGGCGTCCTCGGGAACGTGCTCGAGGCGCACGGCGTCCCGCGCGAGGCCGTGGACGGGGTCCTCGTCGTGTCGATGTGCCTGTTGGTCGGTGCGGTGGGCTTCGTGATGTTCACGCGCCGCACGATGCCCGGCCTCCTCGGCCGGTGGCAGCGCCTCTGGCGGACGATGGGTTCGTGGCGCGAGCGCCGCGCGGAACGGGCCGGCGAGGGTGCCGCCGCCGACGCCGCTCGGGCGCGAACGGCCGTCGAAGAGTCCCCTGGCCCGCCGCCGGGCGCGTGACGTCCCCCGTCAACGGACCCGTCTCGCGGTCGCGGGACGTCCGTCCGGACGCCCGCCGCACCCCCACGTGGCCGGCGTGACCGGTGTCCTCGGACACCGGGGCGCTAGGCGCGCCACACGAGGAAGAGGGACGCGGCGCCGATCGCCGCGGCCGCGAGCGCCAGCCAGCGTCCGCGCGCCGAACGCGGGTCGAGGGAGAGCCGACCGAAGGTGAACAGCCCGAGCGCGGTGGCGCCCGCCGCGATGACGACCACGGGCTCGTATCCCGGGAGCACGCCCCACGACCCGTCGGCGGACTGGGAGGAGTCCCGCATCACGTCCGACACGACCTCGGCGGCACAGCCCACCGCCCCGGCCAGGGCCAGGACCATGGCGGCCCCGGCCGCCGAGCTCGTGCGAACGGGGGCTCGCTCCGCCTGCCCCGACGACCGGGCGCGTCGTCCAAGCCAGACGGTCCCCGCGGCGAGGGCGAGCAGAACGAGCACGTACGCGACGAGCGCCACTTCGGCTCCCGGGAGCGGTGGTGAGGACGCTCCGGGTCCCCACGCGGAGGCTCCGCGCGGGAGCCCGAACCCCACGAGAGCCCCGAGCCCCATCATGCCATGGTCCGGGAACGGTACGGCCTGCCCGGCTCGTGGACCCCGGGGCCGAGGAGACGTGACGACGTCCCGTCAGGTGGCCCGGCGCACGCGCGCGACGGACCTGGCCGGGGGGAGCCCGATCGCCCGTCGTTCACGACGCGCGCACCCGTACCCCCACCCTCGAACCCGTCGCGCGCCCGAGGGCCTACGGGGGCCCGCGACGCTCGGCGGGGGCGGGCGTTCGGGCGAGCGGGGTCCCGGCGTCCTGTGTGTCGAGCGCGGCCCGGAGCGCGTCCACGTCCACGTCGTCGCGTTGCTCCGGGTCGATCGTCTCGTCGGCGTAGCGGCGCCAGATGTCGGAGTCGAGGAACACCCGGAAGACGTTCGCGTCGAGGTGTCCTGTCCGGGCCATCTGGGTCATGATCTCGAGGGCTTCCGAGAGACGCTTCGCGGGCCGATAGGGTCGGTCGCGGGCCGTCAGGGCCTCGAACACGTCGGCCACGGCGAGGATTCGTCCCTGGAGCGGGATCTCGTCGCCGCGAAGCCCGCACGGGAAGCCACGCCCGTCCACGCGCTCGTGGTGGCTCCCGGCGATCTTCGGGACGTCGCGGAGGCGAGCGGGGAACGGGAGCTGCTGGAGCATCCGGATCGTGGACTCGACGTGGCGATTGACGATCGCGCGCTCCTCGTCCGTCAGCGTCCCCCGCCGTATGCAGAGGTTCGCCTCCTCGTTCGGCTCGAGGAACCTGCGGAGCTCCCCGTCGAGGCCCCGCCAGGTCCACCGGCTCGAGATGGAAAGTACGCGCAGGACGTCCGCGTCGCTCATGTGCTCGGCGCCGCGATTGACGCCGTGGAGGAAGGCCAGGTCCTGCCGCATGCGCCGGACGTCCGTGGCGAGTTCCCGATCGGCCTGCGCGAGGTCCACGCCCGCCGTCTCCGCGGCCCGACGCAGTCGGCGCGCCTCGGCCTCGCGCACCGCGGTCTCGAAGCGTTGCTCCAAGAGGCGGATCCGGTCGCAGATCGTCTGGAGCTTCGTGGACTTGTCGATGACGTGGACCGGCGTGACGACCTTGCCGCAGTCGTGGAGCATCGCGGCGACCCGCATCTCGTAGACCTGGTTCTCGGAGAAGGAAACCTCTGCGAAGGGGCGGAGGTCGCTCGAATGGACCTTCTCGAGGAGCTGCATCGCGATCTCCGGCACGCGGCGGGAGTGTCCTCCCGTGTAGGGCGACTGCTCGTCCACGGCCACGGCGATCGTCTGGATCAGCGCGTCGAACAGCCCCTTGAACTCGTCGCGAAGGCGTGCGTTGCTGATGGCGACGGTCGCCTGGGCCACGAGCGACCTCGCCACGTCCATGGTGTCCGTGTCGAAACGTCCGGGACGCTCCCCCCCGCGTCGGGGGTTGAAGAGGGTGAGGGCGCCGGCCACCTCGCCGTCGCGATCGCGCATCGGCAGCACGAGCCAGTCCTTCAGCGTGTACTTGAGGCGATGGGCGAGCGCTCGGAGCGTCGCGTCCACCTCGATCGTCGTCTCCTCGACGCTGGGGAACGCAGCGCTCCTCCGGGGAGCGCCCGTCCCGCGCGTCGCGCCGTCCAGCCCGAGCGACACAGCCAGGTCCGACCCGGGCTCGACGGTCGTCTCCAGGTCCCGGGTGCCGATGCAGAGGTGGCTCACCCGGAGCCGTCCGTCGTCGTCCACGAGGTGGACGAGGACCCCGTCCACGTGGAAGAGCGATACGGCGCCGTGGATGAGCTTTCCGACGAGCGCCTGCATGTCGGTCTCCACCGACAGGCTCGCGCCGAAGGCGTTGACGGTGTGCATCACGGTGGTCCGCCGCTCGAGGTCGGCCGCCATCGCGTTGAAGGCGCGGCCGAGCACGGCGAACTCGTCCGAGCCCCGCACCGGTACACGGGCGTCGAAGCGCTGCGCGGCGATCCGTTCGCTGGCCTGGACGAGCCCCTTCACGGGCGTCAGGACGCGGCGGATCTGAACGAGACTGAGGAGTCCAACCGCGGCCAGGGTGAGGAGGACGATGCGGAGGAAGTCGCGGTCGAACGCATGCACGGGCGCCGTCACGTCGGCCTCGGCGCGGTGCACCGTCACGACGAGGTTTTGCCCGAAGCGCGGGAGCAGGAACACCTCCCAGAACCGGCCCCGTCGGGCCCCTTCGCCGTCGTCCCACGCGAGGGCTCCCGTGACCCGCTCCCCGAGACCCTGCGAGCGCAGCACGGAGGGCGGAGGCGATCCCTCGCCGATCCGGCGGACCAGCTCGCCGTTCTCGAGGTGCACCGAGAGTCGCGCGGGCGGGCACTCGAGGCCGGCGTCCTCGAAGAGAAACGCGGGGTCGATGCGCGCGGCGAGGAAGTCCTCCCGAGCGGGGATCGGCGTCACGAGCCAGAGATCGGCGGAGCCGGTCGCGCCCGGCCGCGGATCGAGGCGAACCGGCGTGGAGGTCGCGCCCCGCCGCGCGGCGGCCTGCGGTCGGGCCGCCCCCGTGGGCGCCTCGACGCGGAGCTCTGCGAACCGCCGGGCGGGGGCCAGCGAGACGACGCCGGATCCACGCGGTGCCGTCGCGGCGAGGCGTTCGAGCTCCTCTGCGGCGACGCGTAGTCGCTCGACGAGTGTGACGCCCGCCGCCTTCAGGTCCTGCGCGAGTCGGGTCTCCGTATCCCACTCGATCTGATGCGCCACGCGGGCGCGCGAGATCCACGCGAACGCGAGCAGGGGAACCAGCGCCGAGAGGAGGAAGATCCACACGATCCTGCGGCCGATCGGACCGCGGGCGCGTTCTTGCAGCGACATCGGAGCGCTCAGTACCCGGACGCCGGCCCGTAGAACTCGCCGTTCTGGGCGCGCACGACGTCGTCCCGGCTCTGCGCGGCCGTCAAGGGCGAGACGCTCTTCCCGTCGGGGCCCATGCTGTAGAGGTCGTAGTCGGTGTTGAGCGGGACGAGATTGTGGTCCTTGCGTACCTGGCCGTTCCCCTTCTTGCCGCCGTCGATGCGCAGGTACGCGTAGGGGTGGCCCCACGGGTCACGAAGCGACGCGCGGCCCACGTCGGCGAGAGCGTCCGGGAGCGCACCGTTCCGGATCAGGTACGCGTCGATGTCGCGGGAGAGCGCCCGGAGCTCCTGGACCGCACGCGTCTGTCGGGCGATCCCGAGCGCCTGCTGGAACGAGGGGATCGCCATCGACGCCAGGATCGAGATGATCCCGGTCACGACGAGCAGCTCGAGCAGGGTGAAGCCCGCGGTCAGGCGGCGGGCCGGGGACCGCGGCAGCGCCGGATCGAGAGGCGGAGCCGCACGTGACCGCGGTTCGTAGAGAGTTCGTGTGAGGCTCGCGGAACCGGCCACCGGGGCGGCCCCAGGTCGGGTGTCCCGCCCGGGGACTCGCCCCCCGCGGGAGCGGGACGGAGTCCGCGAGGTCTTCACATATTCCCGATCGACTAAGGGGTCGGTTCGTATTGAGGATATTCAGGTCCACAGGTCGCGTAACGCCCCTCGGGGGCCGTTCCGGCCTCGATTCCGCGGGGGAGGCACGCGGGGGCCGCGCCCGCGGAGCAGCGCCGAGTCGAGCGCGGGCTCGGTCGTCGCTTTGGCCTCGATCGGGAATCAGAGGAGGTGGAGGTATGCGGAGACCGGGTGGAGGTAGAGCGCCAGCAGGATGGCGACGCTCGCGAGCGGGACGAGCGCGGGAGAGGGGCTCGCGAAGTGCGACCGCGTCGAGGGCGTACGCGCCACGGAGGCGAGCGGACGCCTCCGGGCGTCCGATCCTCCTTCCTCCCCACGGTCCGACGGTCCCGGCGTCGTGGACACGCGGGGACCTCGCGTGTCGTGCCCGGCAGCAGCCCCTCGCCCCGACACCCCGGCTACGCTTCGACCCGGTGGGCGCCTTGACGACCCGGCTCGTTCCCTTCCCCGCTGCGTTCGTGGCGCTCGTGGCGTTCGGGCTGTCGCTCGTCGGCTGCGGCAAGGGGACGGGCGAGGGCGCCTCGCCGGCGGTCGCGCCCTCGTCACCGCCGTACCGCGAGCGCATCGACCCGGCGGTCGAGGCCGAGGTCGGGAAGCGGGTCCTCGCGGCGCGCGACGAGCCGCTGGCGGTGGGGGACCTCGCACCGGACGTCGAGGGCATGAAGCCGGGAACGCCCACCATCGTCGTCTTCTATCGCGGGCACTGGTGACCCTGGTGCCGCAAGCAGCTCGGCGGGCTGCAGGACCAGCGGGGACGGATCGAGGCCGCGGGCGCCCGGCTCGTGGCGGTCAGCGCCGACACGCCCGAGCAGGCGGCCGACCTCGCGAAGAAGCTCGGTCTCGCCTTTCCCCTGGTCAGCGACACCGACCTCCGCCTCGCCGCGGCCTACGGTGTGCGCCAGGAGGGCAAGGACTCCGCGCTGCCGGCGACGTTCGTCCTCGACGGCGAACGGCGCGTCCTCTGGCGCGTCGTCGGCGACCGAATCGTGGACCGACCCTCGGTGGACGAGACGCTCGCGCACGTCCCTTGAACGCGCATCCGGACCGGTCCGTCCGGCCGCCAGCGTCCCGCAGTCGCCCGATCGCTAACGGGTGTTCGGCGCTCCGTCGCGCTGCGGCAGGTCCGACCAGCGCGCCGTGGCGCGCCACGGGCCGCCGTGATCGGGCGCCACGGTCCACCGCCGGCGCCCCGTCCTGGCGTCGAGGAGCAGCGACGTGGGCCGGCCCACGGCGAGGTTCACTTGAAGCGTCGTCCGGGGCGACGCGAGGATGGGCCTCGGGCCGCAGAGCCAGAAGGGGAATACGCAGCCGTTCTCGCCGAGGAGGTCCCGCGCCTCGGCGTCGAGCGTCGTGGAGGCGGGGGCGACCGCGGTCCGGTCGCCCGTCCCCGCTCCGGCGCAGAGCTGCGCGGTCGCGTCCGCCGGAACGTCGTCGATCACGAGCGTCGCGTCCGCGAGCTCCGGCAGGCGAAGGTCGCGCGGGCCGAGCGCCCTCGGGGGCCACGCCGCGTCCGCGAGGCCGAACGTGGCGACCGGCGCACCGCCGACGCGCACCTGGAGCCCCACCGAAAGGGGGACCGGTACCTCCGCCACACCGTGTTCGTCCGTGCGCCGGAAGCCGTCGCGCACGGCATCGTACGCGCCGAGCGTCACGACCTCGGGCAAGGCGGGGAACACGACGTCCACGCGTGCGAAGGGCACCGGATGCCAGCGTGCGTCCACGACGTGGATCGCGCGCTCGTTCCCGGCTTGCGGGCCCGTTCGGCGGGCGAGGAGGACCGGGTAGCGCCCCGTCGCAAGCCAGGCCGCGCCGGCCACGTCGTCGTAGACCGGGAGGGCGAGGGGGCGCCGTGTCGAGGCCGTGTGACCCGGCGCGTGCACGCACCACTCCGTAGCGAGATAGCGGCGCAGCGGCGGCTCCGTCGGCGTGCCCTTCATCGCGGGCCGCGCCGCGACGACGATCCGCCCCTCCGCGTCGGCGCGCGTCGTGGGCGAGGGGTCGTCCGTTTCGCCCCAGTCGAGAGCGGCTCCGGGGAGCGGGCCGTCCTCGTCCACGACCTGGAGCACGAGGTTCGAGAGCGCCGGGTGGTCGCGGGCCGGCACGACGCCCGTCAGCACGGGTGGAACCGGGTCGGGGACGTGCACGCGCACGTTCGCGGCGATGGCCCTCGCGTCGGCGGTGTGAAGGACCAGCGCGTCACCCGGCCGAAGCGCGAGACGCAGACGCGGCTCTCCCCCGTCGGCCGCGCGCGCCTCGGCGTCCCGGCAAACGGCGCGGTCGATCTCGATCTCGGACCGCCCGCCGTCGGCCGTGAGGAGCTGGAGGCGGAGATCGGCCACGCGGGCGCCGGCCGTCGCGCCGACGCCGGACGTCAGGACGGTTGCGAGCACCAGGGCGAGCGTAAGCACGGCCGACCCTCGCCGTCTCCGAGCACGGCGCGGGGCCACGGCGTTCTCCACACGGCCAGGGTGCCCAGCCCGCCCTCGTACGGCGATCAGAGCGAGTCCACGAACGCTCGGATCTCGGCCGCGAAGCCCAGGGGATCGTCGAACCAGAACGCGTGCGCACCGCCCGGGACCTCGTAGAAGCTCGCCGAACCTCCGATCTCCGTCGCGAGCGCCTGGCCCGTGTCCGGGGCGTACACGCGATCCGCGCTTCCCGCGAGCACCAGGGTCGGGAGCGAGATGAACTGGATTCCCGGGGTGGCCCCGGTGAGGAAGCCGCTCCATCGCATCGCCCCCCCGCCGGGGCGGTTCCCCTGGCCGAGCGCGGCGACGAGCGCGACCCGGTCGGCCGGCGCGTCGAGGACGATCTTCGCGAGGTCCAGCCGCGTCGAGAGGTCGGGATTCGTTCCCCACGACGCGTTCCCGAAGACGTCCACGAACGCCGCGTGGTCGGGCCCCAAGGTGGGCGTCGAGCCCGCGGCGCCGGCGAGCACCAGGCTCGAGTCGTTGAACGAGTCGAACGCGCGCTGGAGCGCGATCCGCCCGCGCACCGAGCATCCGACGAGGCAGGGCTTCGCGGTCGGGAACACCTGCTGGATCAGCTCCTCGAGATCGACGTCCATCTGGTTCTGCGTGTAGCTGCCTGGCGTCGGCCCGATCCCGGTCTCCCCGACGCCGCGCGGGTCGTACGTCAACACGTCCCGATCCGTCGAGAGCGCGCGGGCGACGTCCGCCCAGTCCTCCTTCACGTCCGTGGGGAAGCCCCCGATCAGCACGACGGGCGTCCGGGGCGCGGCGGGCGTCCTCGAGGGCCAGAGGTCGTAAGACAGGCGCAGGTCGTCGGTGTTGACGACCGCGGACGCGTGCACGAAGAGGTCGGGCGCCGGGGTGGAGCCCGAAGATGCCGACCCGCATGCGGGCACGCAGAGGGCCGAGAGGCCGAGGAGCGCGACGAGGAGGGCGGGGGCGCGGCGCATGCGCGGAGGGTAGCGCGGCGGGCGGACGCAGGCCGCGTGGCCGGCGGCGCCCCATTTCTGCCGCGCCCTACTTCGGGGGAGCCCTACTTCGGCGGCGCGTCGAGGCGCGGCGTCGGCCGCTCGGGCGTTCGTCCCCAGTGCTCGGCCGAGGCGAGGAACAACGTCGTGATCATGCCCGCCAGGACGACGAGGGTGGCCACGAGGAGGACTCGACGTGCGTTTCTTCCCATGGCTGGCCCCATCGGCCTCCGGCGGACGGCGCGGCGTAGCGTAGCCGTGTTCGGGGCGCGGCGGTCGCGGAGCGCGAAGCCGCGAGCGGGCACGAGCGGCGTCCGAGGGCGTCCGAGGGCGTCCGAACGCTGTACCCTACCCCGGGCGCGACGAGGGGGTCCTGGGCGCGGGCGTGGTCGTAGGACGCTGCCGAGTGGAGACTCCCGAGTCGCGTGCCGGGCACCCTCGCGCGCGACGGGCGCTCGGTCCCGTGGACCCGCTCGCGGGACGGTTCCGGCGCTACGAGGAGGGTCAGGCTCTCTACCTGGAGGCGTTCGACCCGGCGCCGCGGGCGGACATCGTGATCGACGATCGCGATCTCGTGCGCCCGATCGTGCTCCGCTGGACGCCGGGCCGGTCGGGGCCGAGGCGGAGGCGCTCGACCGCCGGAGGGTCCGGTTCGCGCGCGTCTCGACCGCGGTGCGCCCCACGTCCGGCATGGCCGA
Organism: uncultured Planctomycetota bacterium; assembly: GCA_963752285.1. Lineage (GTDB taxonomy): Bacteria > Planctomycetota > PLA2 > PLA2 > JAEUHO01 > CAVVXN01. The sequence goes on along the minus strand of CAVVXN010000005.1, from coordinate 1,047,978 downwards.
CCGGGGGTCGGCTCCGGCCGGGCGGGCCCGAACATGCGGCGCGCGGTCCACGGCTCCGCGAGCGGCGGCCCCGTCGGCCGACCGCGTCGTGTCGTCTGGCCCGAGACGAGGTGGGAGCCGGAGGGTCCGGTGGCACGGCGTCCGGACGGCGCTGGTAGCATCCCGCCGCGACTCATCGGAGGAGCCCGCGATGCCCATCGAGGAAGGCCGGAAGGCGCCTGCGTTCTCGCTCCCCGACGCGGAGGGCGTGAAGCACGCGGTGAAGGACTACGCGGGGAAGGACGTGATCGTCTACTTCTACCCCAAGGACGACACGCCCGGCTGCACGAAGGAGGCGCAGTGCTTCCGCGACCTCACGAAGGACATCGAGGCGGCGGGGGCCGTGGTGCTCGGCGTGTCGCCGGACGGCGCCGACTCGCACCAGCGGTTCGCCGAGAAGCACGAGCTCCCCTTCCCGCTGCTCTCCGATCCGACGCATGAGGTGATGCAGGCGTACGGCGCGTGGGGCGAGAAGACGCTCTACGGCAAGAAGACCACCGGCGTCATCCGCTCGACGGTCTGGATCGGGCCCGACGGGAAGGTCGTGAAGCACTGGAAGCGCGTGAGCGACGCGGGCGAGCACCCGCGCCACGTCCTGGAGGCGCTTCGCCAACGGTCCTGAGCGCGCCTCGGGCTCCCCGGGGCGGAGTCGCAAGCGAGACTCGTGCGTTCCGATCTCGACGCCGACGATGGTGCGGCGTGTTTGCGGGGGCGCCTCGACGGGCGGTGCGACCTGCCCTGCCCGGGAAGACGTCAGGGAGACCGGCGAGACGGTGGCTCCACCGGCCACCGGCGGGGCCTTGCCAGGCGCATGGAAGGGGGCCATACTCCCGCGGTCGTGAAGAGGCGCATCCTCGGCCCGCGGTTCTTCGCCGCCGTGGCGGTCTCGCTCCTTCCCTGGGCGCAGATCATCCTCCCGGCGATCCACGGCGAGGGCGCCACGGCGGGCCACGCGCGCGCGATCGCGCGGGACGCGTCTTCGGCGCCGAGCGTCCGCGACGGGAGCGGCGGCCCGGTACACGACCCGGCCTCGTGCGCCCTCTGCCAGGCCATACACGCGGCGCGCGGCTCTACGACCGTCGCACCGGCGTCGCTGCCACCGCGCGGCTTCCACGGCGCGCGGCCGGTCCTCGCGGTCCGTTCCGTCCCGCCGCGCGCTCCCGACCTCACCTCCGCGAGTCCCCGCGGTCCACCCGCTTCTCCGGTCGCGTGAACACCGCGTAGCGGAGGGGCGCATTCGCGTTCCGGAGCGCGTGCCGGCGGCTCGTCGCCGCCCGAGCGGCGCCTCCCCTCGTCCGCTTCGCGCGAACCGGAGGAGGATTCGTGAGCACGAGGACGTGGAACGTGGTCGGTTCGGGAGAGACGGTGCGCCGTCTCCTCGTCATCTCTTGCGCGATCGCGGTCGTCGCGTTCGCCGACGTGTGCCCCGCCCGGGCGGACGGGGACACGAGCGCGGAGGTCCAGCGCCTCCGCAAGGAGCTCGAGGCGGAGAAGAACGCCCGTGAGGCGGACCGGGCGGCATTCGAGCGGCGCCTCGAGGCGCTCGAGCACGGCGGAGGGGCCGGTGCCGCCGCCGCGCCGACCGGGGGCGCGTCCCCCGGTCCGGCGCCATCGGGCGACACGGAGCCCGGACCGGCACCCGAGGGCCCGGAGGGAGGCGCGCCCCCCGAGGGCACCCCCTCCTCGGGCGGTGCCGCGGCGCCGGAGCACGGCCTCACGCGGGAAGAGGTCACTGGAGTCGTCGAGGACTACCTCACGGAGCGGGACCTCTTCCAGGGCGTGCCCGAGAACGCGGTGATCCCGAGCGCGGGGACGCTGCTCGACCTGTCGGTGGTCCTCGACGCGACGGTCGGGACCTCGACGGCGACGGACGACGCGCTCTCGGGAGCCATCGCGCTCGGCGACCACGATCCGCACGTGAGAGGGTTCAACGCGCGAAACGAAGAGGTCGTGGCGAGTGCCGACGTCGATCCGTACTTCTACGGGTTCTTCGACGTGGTCTACAAGCTCTCGGAGGAGGGGGAGAGCGAGTTCGAGCTGGAAGAGGCGTACGCCCTCACGACCTCCCTCCCCTGCAGCCTGCAGCTCAAGATCGGCCAGTTCTTCACGGAGTTCGGCCGGCTGAACCCGTCGCATCCGCACACGTGGCAGTTCGTCAACTTCCCGGTGATCCTCGGCCGCGCGTTCGGTGCGGACGGACTGCGCGGACAGGGCGCACGCCTCTCGTGGATCGTCCCGCACACGTGCTTCCCCGTGACGCTGCTCGCCGGCGTGCAGAACGCGCGCGGTGAGACGCAGGTCCCGTTCTTCGGCGCCGACGGCGAGGAGATCGGGCTGCACGAATATCAGCATCACGACGTGAAGGCCCTCGATGACCTCGCGTACCACTTCCGGGCCGAGGCGAGCAAGGACTTCCGCGGCGTCCACTGCGGGACGCTCTCCGTGCTCGGTGGAGCTTCCTTCGCCATCGGCCCGAACGGCACCGGGGAGGGGGGCCGTACGCGGGTCTACGGCGGGGACCTGTTCCTCAAGTGGAGGGCCGACAAATCGGACGCGGGCTGGCCCTGGGCCCAGTGGCAAACGGAGTTCCTGCTGCGCGACTTCCGTGCCGCCGACCAAGACCGCCTGGTCGACGACGGCCTCGGCGGCACCATGCCCGTCCACGTAGACGCGTTCGACTACATCGACAAGGGCTTCTACTCCGAGCTCGTCTACGGCTTCCATCGGCCCTGGAGCGTCGGGCTTCGGGTCGATCAGGCGTGGAGCAACGGCGCCTACGCCGGCGACCACACGCGCGTGAGCGGCGCGCTCACCTACTACCCCAGCGAGTTCAGCCGCATCCGACTCCAGGTGAGCTACGACGACGTGACCGGTCTCTCGAGCGCGTTCCCCAGAAACGTGGACGGCAACTGGAGCGTGTGGCTCAACTTCGACTTCTCGCTCGGCAAGCACGGCGCCCACAAGTTCTAGAAGGGATCCTCCCATGACCCATCGTCCGCTTCGACTCGTTGCGTCGGTCGCGCTCGCGCTTCCGCTCCTCTCTCTCTCCGGACCCCGCGCGCGTGCGGCCTCCGGCTCGGTGTCCGTGCTCACGACGACGACCGATCTCGCGGACATCGTGCGCCGCGTCGGGGGTGCGCACGTGAGCGTCCAAAGCCTCTGCCGCGGTGGCGAGGACCCGCACTTCCTGGACGCGCGTCCCTCCTTCATTCGCATGGGCAACCAAGCTGAGCTGCTCGTGGTGATGGGCATGGACCTCGAGGTCGGGTACCTGCCGTTGATCCTCCGCGACGGCGCCAACCCGAAGATCCGTCCGGGCAGCACCGGGTACCTCGACGCGAGCGCCCGCATCAAGAAGCTCGAGGTCCCGGAGGGCGGGCAGGTGAGCCGCGCGCTCGGCGACGTGCACCCCTTCGGAAACCCGCACTACCTGCTGGACCCCGCGAACGCCGTGATCGTCGGCGACGAGGTGGCGGCGGCGCTCTCCGTGCTCCGACCCGACGGCGCACGCGACTTCCAGGAGAACGCGAAGCGCCTCCGTGAGGAGGTGAGCGACCTGCTGCTCGGGAAGCACTCGGGTGGCGCGGAGTCGGGACCGCGAACCGGCGGCATGCTCGAGAGCTTCAAGCCGTACCGGGGCGAGTCGGTCGTGTCGTACCACAGCGACATGCTGTACCTGGCCCAGCGGCTCGGGCTGAACGTGCTCGGCACGCTGGAGCCCAAGCCCGGGGTGCCGCCGACGGCCTCCCACGTCCGGGACCTCGCCGTGCAGAGCAAGAGCGGGAAGGTCAAGGCGATCCTCTACGAGGTGTTCCAGCCGGAGGGACCCGTCCAGTCGTTCGCGCAACAGACCGGGGCGAGAGCCGTCCTGATGGCGCACATGCCGGGCGCGACGCCGGACGCACCGGACCTGATCTCGATGTACCGGAGGAACGCGGACGTGCTGTTGCGCGCCCTCGGACCCCCGGCGCGATGACCGCCGGGAGCCACACGACCGAGCCGCCCCTCCTCCGTGCCGAGGACCTCTCGGCGCGGGTGGGGGGGCGCACCCTGTTCCAAGGGCTCTCCCTGGACATCGTCCCGGGGGGCGTCGTCGCGCTCACGGGGCCGAACGGCGCCGGCAAGAGCACCCTCTTGAGAATCCTCCTCGGGCTGCTCCGTCCGGACCGGGGTCGGGTCGTGCGGGCCCGGGGCCTCGCCCTGGGCTTCGTCCCGCAGCTCGATCCCAGCGACTCGGGCATCCCCTTCCCAGCCGTGAGCGTCGTGAGCCAGGGGATCCCGTGGCCCGCGCGTACCTTCGCGGCCCGGGCCGTGCGGGCCGCGCTCGACGAGGTCGGTTTTCGCGCACCGCCCACACGGCGCTACGACCGGCTGTCCGGCGGAGAGCGGCGGCGCGTCCTGTTGGCACGCGCGCTGGTGACGAGACCTTCGCTCCTCGTACTCGACGAGCCCACGGCGGGCGTGGACGTCGCGGGCGAGCGCGAGGTGATCCAGATCGTCGAGCGCGAGGTCCGCGAGCGCAACGTGGGTGTGCTGTGGGTGTGCCACGGGTTGCACGACGTCGAGGCCGATGCCGACTGCGTGATTCGACTCGGCGAGGGAGGATGATGGGATCGTGGCTCGAGTGGATTCCGGGCTTCGAGTCCGTGCGGCAGGCCTACGACCTCGCGCCCCAGGCGATGGCGGGGGGTCTCTTCATCGCCGGCTGCGCAGGGGCGGTTGGTGTCGTGCTTCGCTGGCGGCGGCTCATCTGGGCCGGCCTCGCCGTGCCGGAGACGGCCACCGTGGGGACGGCGTTCGCGCTGGGCCACGTCACGCTCCTCCCGCAGCTGGGGATCACCGCGGTCCTGCCGGACGTCTTCCACGACCGTTCGCTGCTGGTGATCCTGGCGACGGCGATCGCCGCGCTGCTTCTCGTCCCGATCGGGCGCGCGGCGCGTCGGGGGCAGGAGCGAGCCGCCGCCGCGTGTTTCCTCTCCGCCGCCGCCCTCTCCGTGCTGCTGCTCTCGCAGGACCCGCACGGCACCGAGGAGATGCGGGCGCTGTCCGAGGGGAAGACGCTGTTGTTCCTCGATTGGGGCGACGTGCGCGTCCTCGCCGGGACGATGCCCGCCATCGCGCTCGTGACGGTGGCGCTGGCGCGACCGCTCGCGGCGATCGCGTTCGACCGCGACCACGCGCGGGCCGTGGGCTACCCCGTCGTGCGCCTGGAGGCGGCGTTCGCAGTCCTCTTCGGCGGCCTGGTGGCCCTGGCGGCGCCGCGGGTCGGTGCGCCCTTCCTCTTCGCCTGCCTCACCTTGCCGCCGGCCGCCGCCGAGCGGGTCGCCGCGCGTCCCACCGTGGTGGTCCTGACGTCCGTGGCGGTGGCCCTGGTGGGGTCTCTCCTCGGGGCGACGCTCGGCGCCGGGCTCGACCTGCCGTACGCCACGGCCGCTGTGGCGGGGGTGGTCGTGGGGGCGGGCGCGCTCGTCGTGCTCGCGGTCCCGGCCCGGGCCGTCGCCGAGGGGCTTCGGGACCGGGCGCGTCGTTCCGGGCGCCGGGCCGGGCCGGACCGGGCGACCCCGGATTGACTGGCTGACAATACCCTTCACCGGGCTGCCGGGAGGCAATCGGATTCCCTGATTCGCCTCGCGAGACCCTCTTTGACGGAGCGTGATTCGACGTTCCGAGGATGCTCGACCCTCGTTTGATGCGCCCCATCACCCGAACCGCTGGTAGGATCCGCCCCAGACCTACTCGGAGAGAGAGATCCCATGGCCCGACGCAAGAACCACGCGAAGCGAATCGAGAACGCGGTGCATCAGCTACTCGAAGCGGTGAACGACCTCGTCGAAGAGAGCTCGAAGGCGATCGCGAACGCCAAGTCGAGCGCCGCGAAGTCGGGCAAGGGACGCGGCGCGGGCCGGGCAACTCCCGCGAGCCTGAGCGCGGGTCAGCGCAGCTACTGGGCGTCGCTCACGCCCGCCCAGCACCGCGCGCGGGTGCGCAAGATGCTCGCCGGTCGCGGCCTCAAGCCGAAGCGCAAGACGAAGCGCAAGTAGGGGCCGGGCGGAGCCCGAGAACCGGCGCGGCGACACGCCGCTGCCCCGGTGGGGGACGCGCGTCCGGAATCGGGTCGGCCCTCGACGCCGATTTCAAAGACCCGGGACCTCCTCCCCGGCTGCTACGCTCTTCCCCGGTCCATCGCCGTCCGGTCCCCGAGGGGGGATCCGCGGGCGACGGTCCCCGGAGTACCGAGTTGCACGACGCTCGTGTTCAGTTCCAGGCCGGTGCCCCGCTCTATCGAGACCTGCGTGCGCGTGTGGCGCGGTACTTCGACGAATCGGGCCGCTCGCCCTTCGGCGGACCCCGTTTGTGGGCGAAGTCCATCGTGATCGGCCTCGTGATGGCGGGGGCCTGGGCGTTCTTCATGTTCGGCCCGGGAGGAGTCCTCGTCACGGTCGCCTGCGCGCTCGTCTCCTCGTTCGGCCTCGCGGGCCTCGGGTTCTGCGTGATGCACGACGCGAGCCACGGCGCCTACTCGTCACGGCCCGGCGTGAACCGCATGCTGGCGCGCGTGCTCGACCTCATCGGAGGGAGCTCGCACATCTGGCGGCTCAAGCACAACGTGGTCCACCACACGTACCCCAACCTGGTCGGGATCGACCAGGACATCGAGGCGGGGGCGCTCCTTCGGTTGGCGCCGGGCCAGCGCTGGCTGTTCTTCCACCGGTTCCAGCACGTGTACGTGTGGCTGCTCTACGCCCTCTTCGGGGTGAAGTGGGTCTGGTTCGACGACTTCTACAACATCGCGACCGGAAAGATCGGAGCGCACAGGCTCCCGCGGCCGCGCGGTCGGGAGTGGTTGTACTTCCTGGGGGGCAAGGCCTTCGTCTTCACGTGGTCCTTCGTCCTGCCGGTGATCGCGCACGGCTGGGCGATCGGTCTCCTGTTCCACCTCACGATGCAGGTCGCGACCGGTCTCACCCTCACGGTCGTCTTCCAGCTGGCCCACTGTGTGGAAGAGGCCGACTTTCCCGAGGTCCCGACGCCCGCCGGCTCGTCCACCGAGTGGGCCGTCCATCAGCTCAACACGTCGGTGGACTTCGCGCCGGGAAGCCCCGTCACGACCTGGTACCTCGGCGGCCTCAACTACCAGGCCGTGCACCACCTGTTTCCGCACGTGAGCCACGTCCACTATCCCGCGCTCGCGACGATCGTGGCCCAGACGTGCCGGGACCATGGTGTGCGGTACCGCGTGAACCGCTCGTGCTATCGTGCGCTCCGCTCCCATCTGCGCTGGCTGCGCGAGATGGGTCGGCGCCCGGCACGCGTCGCAGGGGTCATGTAGGCCGGGACGTCCCGGAAGGAGGCGGCCATGCGGGGTGTGGCCCTCGGCGTGGTGTTGGCCGCGCTGATCCACCTCGCCCCGCCCGTCGAGGCGGAGCCGCCCGCCGGGCGCCCGCACACGACCGACCCGCCCCTGGTGGTCTGTCTCGCGGGCGCCGCGGACGGGTCGCCCGTCGTGCCGCTCACGGAGGTGCCCGCGGGCTTTCGCGCGATCTGCGTGGCCTTCCACCTCGCCGAAGGCGCGAACCCCAAGGTCCTGACGAGCGTGTGGACGGCGGTCTCGGTCGGCGACGCCGCCGCGCCGAACACGGAGCTCGCGCGGAAGGACCTCACGCTCGGGACGGCCCGGCGCGGGACGGTCTCGTACACGCTGCCGCGGGACATGCCCGCGGGCGCGTACCGTCTCGACACCCTCCTCGACGGCGCGCCGTGGGCCTCGACCGGGATCCGCGTGGTCGCCGGGCCGAAACCCCTGCCCGCGTCCGGATCCGACGCGCGGCTCCCCCTCACGGACGGCACGGCGTGGAGCTACGACTTCACGATGACGCCGGGAGAGGGCGTGAAGCTCTCGCTGCCGGGCGTCGAGCCGGGATCGGACGGCGTGCTCCGCGCGCGCGGGCGATACGTCGTGGCCGGCCACGACGAGCGTGGGGCGCACGTTCTGATCCAGCGAAACGAGGCCACCGTCCTCGAGGAGTGGTGGACTTCGACCGACTACGGACTCTTCGTGACGCGGCGGAAGCAGGGTGATCAGGTCGAGGACCTCGACCCGCCGCAGCCGATCTGGCCGCAGTTCCCCGGCGCGACGTTCGACTGGACGTGGAGGCCCGACGACGGCGGCCCTCGACAGGTGGGACGCGCGTGGCGGTCGGTGGACGTCGAGACGCCCGACGGGACCCGCTCCGGTACGGCCGTGCTCGTCGTCCTCGCGGGAACGTCCGGCGCGACGTCGATCGAGCGCCTGGTGGTGCCCGGGCTGGGGCTCGTTCGCGAGGTCCTGACCGCGGCGCGCGCGGACGCGCACCTGCTCTATCGAACGGACCTGCGTCTCGCGAAGCCGAGGTGAGGCGCCCGCGCGGTCCGCCGCCCCGTTCGAACCGAACCTGAACCGGGCGAACGCTATGCTCCCTCCGGGGTCCTTCCAGGCCTCCCGGAGGTAGCACGCGCGATGTCCACGCCCCCGCTCTCCGCCCCCCGCGCCACGACCCCGCGCTTCGCGCGGGCCCGCGCCGCCGGTCCTGTCTGGACGGTCCCGCCGGCCCCCGGAGCCGCGCCCGTCGCGCCCTGTGACTCGGCCGCCTCGGTGCGGGACCGCATCGCCGACGCGCTCCGTGCGCGCGGCGTCGGTCCCGACACGCTGATGTCCTTCTCGGTCGCCTTCGCGGCCACCGCGACGTTCCTCTTCGTGCTGGATCACCCCGGGATCGCCGCCGTGCTCGGCGCCCTCGCCCTCCTCGCGGGCGAGGTCTCGCTGGCGCCGGCGGGTCCGGAGATCCGCGACGCGTCCGGGCTGGCGCGCGCGTTGAACCCGCTCGTGGACCTCCTGATGACCGCGGGGCTCGTCGTCGGTCTCGCCAGCCACCTCTCGCAGGTGGGGTTCGTGCTCGGGATGCTGGTGCTCGTGATCGGCGCGTGGCTGCCCCTCCTCCGCGCCCTGTCCGGTCCGACGCGCATGGCCGCCGACACCGGCCTCTGGCTCCGCGGGGAACGGATGGGCGTGCTCCTCGCGGGCGCCGCGCTCGGCCGGCTCGTCCCCGCGCTCGCGGCCCTCGCGCTGGTGGGCGCCTTCGACGCCTGGCTCCGGGTCGAACGGCTCGGGCAGCCGCCGGGGTTCGTGTCCGAGATCGAGCCCCGGCTCGCGCGGCAGGTCCTCCGACCCGACGGCGCGTTCCGGCCGGCCTGGCGGTGGGGCTCGCTCGGCGTGCTCCTCGTCCTGCTCGTCCTCCTGCCGACCGGCGCGGAGTGGCGGTTCTGAGCCATCCGGCCCGCCGACGGGGTTCCACGTCGGCGTCGTAGCATGGGTAGTCCTTCGCCGTCTCGGGAGGACATCCATGCCGTCGATCCACAGGTTTCGTCTCGTCGCGGGCGCGAGCGTCGCGGTGCTGCTCGCCGGTCTCCTCGCCGGGTCCGCGCTCGCGGGTCCCGGGGACGACGCGTCCCCGCCGCTCGACGACCCGGCGTACGCGAGCCTGATCCACCGGCTCGAGGTGGGCATGACCGCGCTGAAGGAGCTCCACGAGCAGGACGCGCTCGAGCGGCTCCAGCGCATCGCGAACCACGTGCGCGAGCGCCGCGCCGCGGCGCGGAAGGGCCGGGGCGACGCCGCGCCGGCGGGATTCGACCCGCACGCGCACATGGACGCCCTCCGCCACCGTCTCGAGATCCTGGGGCAGGCCCAGGACGTGTTCCGGGACGCGAAGAAGGAGGACTTCGCGAAGTACCTCGCCCGCGTGATCAACGCCGGCGAGCGCCAGCAGGCGGGCACGGCGCGCCCCGAGGACGCCCAGGGCATCTCGGTGAACGCCGTGGTCGAGCTGCTGCGCGCCTCCGCCAAGCTGCAGGACGAGCGGGGGAACGAGCGCCGCGCGGCGCTCGCACGCGCGCTGGCCGACTGGTATCAGCACCCCGCGAACGAGGGCGGCGAGGAGGCGCACGCGCGCGAGCGCGAGGGCCACGGCGACCTGACCTACCTCGACGACCGCGCGAAGCGCCTCGAGGTGTTGAAGGTCGCGGAGCAGGCGCTGGCCGAGGCCGGCCACGGGGACGAGGCGGAGTGGATGGGGCGGTTCGTGAAGCTCGGCGAGCTCCAGCTCGCCGGCGCGTCCGCCGAGGCGCTCGGCCAAGCGGCCGAGGGCCTCTCGATGGAGCGCGTGATCCAGCTCCTTCGCGTCGCGGGGAGCCTCCTCCACGAGGAGAGCGGCGGCGCGCACCGTGCGTACTGCCTGGACCTCGCGCGGTTCTACGAGCGCCGGAGCGCGGGCGAGTCGGACGAGGCCACGGAAGCCGAGGAGGGCGAGGAGCACGAGGGCCAGGAGGAGCAGGGCGAGGAGCACGAGAGCCGCGAGCACGAGCGCGACGCCGACGGGCACGAGGCGCACGCCGACGGCGCACACCCCGGACCGCGGGCGCGCGAGGCGGGCGCGCGGTCCGACACCGAGGTCCGCCAGCAGCTCCGCGTCCTCCGCGCAGAGCTCGAGGCGCTCCGAAACGAGCTCGAGCAGCTCGAGCGCGCCGTGGGACGCGAGCGCTAGAAGCCCTGGTCGGGCCGGGTCAGGGGGTCGAGCGACAGGGCGTAGGACGCGGGCCCGCGCCGCCGGGGGCCGCGACGTCCGGCAGGGGCGCCGCGTCGTCCCCGGCCACCGTGTGCCAGATGCGGCCACGGACGGCCTCCATCGCGGCGCAGAGGCACGGGTCGAACACCTGCTCCGAGGGCAGGAGACCCGTTCCCTTGGCGAGGTCGTCCCTCTCGTCCGGGTCGAACCAGAGGTCATAGGCCTCCTCGGCCACGTGTCCGGTGTCCAGGTGGAACGTGGCGATGTACTTCCACCTCTCCGTGCGCGCCGAGATCCGCCACGCGTCCACCGGCGTTCCCGTGCTCGTGCTCGTGAGCCGCTCCTCGCTGACCACGGGACGGCACCAGCTCCCCCCTTCGACGAGCGAACGGGCGGAACGACCATTGGAGGGCTCGAGGGGCGCCAGGCCGGCCCAGTCGAGGAACGTCGGGAGCACGTCCACGAGCCCGACCTCCTCCGTGACGAGCCGCCCGCCCGAGAACGGGGGCGGACCGATCATCACCAAGGGGACGTGGACGAGCTCGTCGTAGAGGTAGAGCCCGTGCGCAAGGTTCCCGTGCGTGCCGAACGCCTCGCCGTGGTCCGCCGTCACCACCACCAGCGTGTCGTCGAGGAGCCCGTCGTGCTCGAGCTCCGTCCAGGCCCGCTCGAGGAGCCCGTCCACCCACGAGACACCGTTCCAGTACGCCGCCTCGAGCTCGGCGGCGATGTCGGGGCGCGGATGTTCGGCGTAGCCCCTGAACTTGTAGCGCTGGAGCAGGCTCCCGAGGCGTGGGCCCCAGGTGAGGCCGAGCTCCATGGAGGTGTCCGCGTCGAGGTAGCAGCGCCGGAAGACCTCCGCGGGATCCGCGCCCTCGGCGAGGAGCGCGGGGTCGATCGTCCGGTGCTCGATGGGCACCGGCGGCCAGGGGTGGTTCCGCTCGCCGTAGGGATCGTGCGCCTCGTACGTGTGGAGGACCAGGAAGAACGGGCGTGCCTTGTCGCGGTCGCGGTTCCAACGGCGGACGCGTCCCGACACGTCCCGGAGCGCGAACATCGGCGAGCGCGTCGCGAACCCCTGGAGCAGGCTGTCCCCCGAGCGCTTGAACCAGTTCCCGTTCACGAAGGCGGCGGTCTCGTATCCGTAGCCCGCGCTCAGCACCTCGGCGAACGTGGTGACGGCGGCCGGCATGCTCCAGTCGGCCACGAGGTCCACCTGGCCGTGGTCGCTCGGGAGGAGCCCGGTCAGGAGGCTCATCATCGACGGCAGCGTCCAGCTCGCCGCCGAGGAGGCGTTCGTGAAGCGCACGCCGCGGTCGGCGAGCGAGGCGTAGAACGGCATGCGCGTGGGCGACTCGCTCGTCTCGTTCAAGGGCGGCAGGGCGTCCGCCCGCACGGCGTCGAGCACGATGACGAGGAGGTTCGGCAGGTGCGCCGGGCGGGGGCGCTCGACGAGGAGGCGGCCGTCCGGGTCGTACGCGCGCCCACCGCGCGGGGCGTCGCGGCCGCCGCAGCCGAGCAGGAGTGCCAGTACCGTCCCGAACAGGAGGCGTCGGGGGCGAATGGGGGATCCTCCTCGGATCCCAGGGTCGGAGGCAAATCCCAGGCCCGACGCCACGCCGACGGGGGCCGTCGCCCGGCGCGTCCCATTCGGCGCCTCGCGCGGGCGAAGGACCGCTTCCGTCGTTCCGGACGGCGGCCCCCGCGGGTGGATCGCCGGCTACCAGATCGTGCTGCCGCCGCGCGTGGCGCGTGCGGTGGGTCCGAACGGCTCAGGCGGTCGCCGACATCTGCTCGCGAACGTACGCCACGGCCTGGTCGATCTCGCGCGTGAACTCGTCGTACTCGATCTGGCTCCCGTTCAGGTAGGCGCTCCAGCCCGCGGAGGACTTCGCGTAGTGGATGGCGTCCTCGATCTCGGCGTCGCTCGCGCCGTTCAGCTTCGCCATTTCCGTGTGGAAGTAGACGCAGTAGCGGCACTTCGTCGTGGCGGCGATCCCGAGCCCGATCAGCTCGCGGTACTTGTTCGGGATCGGCCCGGGGTCCATCTGGCTGCGGACGAGGAGCTTCCACTCGAGCTCCAGGGTCGTGTCGGGGAGCTGCTTCAGGAAGCCGGGCAGCACGCCCAAGGTCGCCTGGATCTCGTCGTACACCTGCTGACGGTTCATCGGGGTCTTCCTCCGCGCCGACCTGGCCTCTCGTCACGCGGGCCGGCGTCTCGCGTGGGCGAGAGCCTGCGCCTCGCCGCGCGCGCCGGCAATGGGTCGGAGGCCCCGGGTCGGGCCTGGGCTCAGCGGCCGTAGCGGCGCCGGCGACGCTGGTAGTCCCGGATGACGCGAAGGAAGTCGATGCGACGAAAGGAGGGGAAGTAGACGTCCGTGAAGTAGAGCTCGGAGTACGCGGCCTGGTAGAGGAGGAAGTTGCTGAGCCGCGACTCCCCCCCGTGCGGATGATCAGGTCGGGGTCGTCGCCGCCCGTGTACAGGTGCTGGCCGAACACGTGCTCGTCCACGTTGCCCCGGTCGAGCTCGCCCCGCTCGATCTTCTCGAGGATGTGGTGGACGGCGTCGAGGATCTCCTGTCGCCCGCCGTACGCGATGCAGAAGTTCAGCCGGTATGCGTCGAACGACTCGGTCGCCGTCTCGACGGTGTGGATCGCCTCCAGGACCTCGGGGGGGAGCATCTCCGTGCGCCCGAGGACCCGGACCTGCACGTGGTGGTCGAGGATGCGCGGGTCCACGGCGAGATCCGCGAGGCGGTGCGCGAAGAGCGCCATCAAGGTGCTCACCTCCTCGTCCGGACGCTGGAAGTTCTCGGTCGAGAAGGCGTAGAGGGTCATCGTGCGGACCCCGATCTCGCGCCCCCACTCGACCAGGGCCTCGACCGTGTCCGAGCCCAGACGGTGGCCCTCCCAGGGGAGGCGCCCCTGGGCGAGGGCGTGTCGGCGGTTCCCGTCCATGATGAAGCCGACGTGACCGGGGACGGGGAGGCGGCGGATTTCCTCGAGAAGCCCCCGCTCGTACGCACGGTAGATCGCCCGGACCACGGGTCCGGGAAGGCGGGGTCTCAGGAATCGCCATCGCCAGCCCATGCGGATGCGGGCGAGGATACCGACGCGGGCCTCGGGAGCCCCCCCCGACGTGACGGTTCGGCGGTCTCCCGATTGCCACCGGGGGCCCCGCCGGGGATACTCCCGGTGTTCAGGAGAGTCGCCCTTGCCCGGCACCTGTTCGACAGCGACGTACGCACGGCGACTCGCGCTCGGGGCGGCAGTCCTGGCAGCGGCCGTGTTCGGGGGCTGCGGCGGGGGCGGCGGTGGAGCCGTCCCCACGGTCCCGCCCACGCCGGCCCAGAAGCTCGGGGACCCCATCCCGGGACTCACCGCCGCCGAGCAGCAGGCGTTCGAGCGCGGCCGGGCCGTGTTCGTCCGTCGGTTCCGGCCGAGCGAGGGACTCGGGCCGTTCTACAACGCCACCGCCTGCGCCTCCTGCCACAGCACGCCGATGCCGGGCGGATCCTCGAAGCGGTACCGGAACTTCTATCTCGCGAAGTACGGCTTCTCCGGCTCGCTCCAGCCCCTGCCGCCGTTCCTCGGACCCGTGATCCCCGCGTACGGGACCGGCGCCACGCATCCGACATCGACCTTCAGCCTGACCGGCGGGCGGACGCCGCTCCCCGACACGTACCTCGGGTTCCCCGTGGTGTCCGCGCAGCGAAACGCGCTCCCCGTGTTCGGGGTCGGCCTGTTCGAGATGGTCCCCGAGAGCGACATCGTGTCGCGCGCGGACCCCGACGACCTGGACCGAGACGGGATCAGCGGCCGCTACAACACGGACGCCGGCGACCTCGGCCGCCTCGGCGTCAAGTGCCAGTCCTCGACGATCGAGCGGTTCACGCGCGGCCCGCTCCAGAACCAGATGGGGATCACGACGAACCCGTTGGTCGCCTCGCCGAAGCCGATCCCTCCGCCCGGCACCGGTCAGGTCTCGGCGAACCCCAACGACCCGACCATCGACCAGGATGGCGTTCAGGACCCCGAGCTCGGCGCCCAGGACCTCTCGGACCTCGTCCTGTTCGGGCGGTTCCTCGCTCCGCCGCCGACGCCCGTGCTCGACGCGCGGGGCACGCGCGGGTCCGCGCGCTTCCAGGAGGCCGGCTGCGTCGCGTGCCACGTGCCGTCGCTCCCAACGCCGCGCGGGGCGATCCAGCCGTACACCGACCTCCTTCTGCACGACATGGGACCGGACCTCGCGGACGGCATCAGCTTCGGCGTGCCCCAGACCTCGGCGAACGACGGCTCGACCACGGGGTCCGAGTTCAGGACGCAGCCGCTGTGGGGCGTGTCGATGCACGCGCCCTACCTGCACGACGGGCGGGCCGACACCCTGCGCGAGGCGGTCGTCCTCCACGGCGGGGAGGCCCTGGCGTCGAGGAACGCGTTCCTGGCCCTCGCGGCCGCGGACCAGGACGACCTCCTGGCTTTCCTGGAGGAGCTGTGATGGGAGGCGGCCGGGTGGCCCTCGCCGGTCTCCTCGTCCTGGGCGCCGCGCTCGTGGTCGAGGCGGGACCGGCGCCGCCGCCTCCGCCCCCGGCGGGTCAGACCGGCGGGCCGGTCCCCGGGCTCTCGTCGGCCGACCGGGACCGGTGGCTCCAGGGTCGTGCGGAGTTCGACCGCGACTTCTCGAACGCCGACGGCCTCGGCGCGCCGGACTTCAACGCGGACTCCTGCCGCGCCTGCCACCGCGACCCCGTCCTCGGCGGCTCGGGCGGCCTCGAGCTGAACGTCTCGCGCTTCGGGCTCGACCACGGCGGCGCCGGCCCGTTCGAGGACCTGCCCGGCGGCCAGGTGCTCCAGAAGCTCCGGCCGCCGCCGCTCGGCACGCGCGAGGAGTACCCCGTCGGCACGGCCGACGTGTTCGAGCAGCGCCAGCCTCCGCCGCTCTTCGGGCTCGGGCGGATCGCCCACATCCCGGACGCCGAGATCCTCGCGAACGAGGACCCCTCCGACCTCGACGGAGACGGCGTCGCGGGCCGCGCCCGCCGGGTCATGGTGGCCGGGCAGGAGGAGATCGGGCGCTACGGCTGGAAGGCGCAGATCCCCCGCATCGACGACTTCGTGCGCGACGCCCTCGGGACGGAGTGCGGCATCACGACGGCGGACGTCGGGCGTGGATTCGGGCTCCGGACGGACGCCGACCTCGCCCCCGACCCGGAGATCGACGAGACGCGAGTCGGAGACCTCGGCTTCTTCCTCCGCAACCTCGCGCCGCCGCCGAGGACGGGCTCGCAGGATCCCGCCGTGGCCCAGGGCGAGGCGCTCTTCACGAGCGTCGGCTGCGCGAAGTGCCACGTCCCGTCGCTCCTCGACGACCAGGGCGTACCCGTGCGGCTCTACTCGGACCTCCTCCTCCACCGCGTGATGGGGGCGGGCTTCCGGGGGATGGCCGAGCCCGGCGCCGAGGCGGGGGTGTACCGCACGCCGCCCCTCTGGGGCGTCGCGTCCACGGCGCCGTACCTGCACGACGGGCGGGCCGAGACGCTCGCGGAGGCCATCGCGCTCCACGACGGCGAGGCGCTCGCCGTCCGGAACGCCTACACCGCGCTCTCCCCGGCCGAGCGGGACGCGCTGATCCGCTTCCTCGAGGACCTCTGACCGGGTCGAACCGCCTGGGCAGCCGGTGGGTACCCGGTTTCCAGCCCGTCGCCACCACCGGTCGGGACCGGGGCGCGAGGGGCCAGGCCCGCCCCGGCCGGGTCGGTCCGGTCCCGGGTTTGCGGCCAGGGTCCCGACGGGAGCGGTACGCTCCCGGGTGGAGGTCACGCCACGTGCCGGACCGGACCGCACGGTTCACGATCGGGACCCGGACCGCGCGCGCCGCGCTCCTCCTGGTGGCGCTCACGTTCGGCTGTGGCCGCCGGACGCCCGCCCCCGGGGGGCACGCCTACGACCAGGAGGGCCGGCGCGTCGAGGGGGTGACCGCGCCGAAGCACCCGCCGAACCTGATCGTGATCGTGATCGACGCGCTCCGGGCCGACGCGCTCCCCGCGGTGGAGGAGACGGCGGGCGGCGAGGGCCACATGCCGTTCCTCGCGTCCCTGGCGGAGCGGGGGGTCCGGTTCACGAGCGCGACCGCCGCGGCGCCGTGGACCCTCCCGTCGATGACCAGCCTCCTCACGGGGCTCCTCCCGAGCGAGCACGGACAGTACCAGGTGCTCGCCGACTGGAACCTCCCCGAGGCGATCACGACGTTCGCGGAGATCCTCTCGAACGGCTACGGATACGACACCGCGGCGTTCGTCAACGGGACGTGGTTCCAGCGCAGCGGCGACAGCCTGCTCCAGGGGTTCCGGCACAAGCGGACGACCTTCTCGTTCCCCGACACCGCAGGCGCCGTGGCGCGGTGGAGCCGGACGCGGGACCGGTCGAAGCCGTTCTTCCTCCTGCTCCACACGTACGAGGCGCACGATCCGTACGGGGAGAAGAACCACCCCTGGCCGAACGGGTCGATCCACCCCGTCGAGCGGCACCCGGAGCTGTTCCGGGACGACGCGTCGCCGGCCGACCTCTTCCGCGCCTGCTCCCTCGACGCCGAGGAGAGCTATGCGCTCACCCTGGCGCGCGGGGGACCCGCGCTCGGCGAGGTCCTCCAGCGCTACAAGTACAGCGGCTACGGCAAGGACCCCAAGCCGGAGCTCGCCACGGAGCTCCGGACCGCGTACTTCGACGGCGTCACCTGGGTGGACGGCCAGCTCGAGCGCGCGTACGAGTCGCTCGAGAAGCAGGGCCTGCTCGAGAACACGCTCGTCGTGGTCACGGCCGACCACGGCGAGGCGTTCGGCGAGCATGGAAACCTGGCGCACGGACTGTTCCTGTACGACGAGGTGGTGCGCGTGCCGCTCGTCATGGTCGGGCCGCCGCCGTTCCAGGGCGGCCACGTGGTCCGGGCCGAGGTGGGGCTCGTGGACGTCCTCCCGACGTACTTCGCGTGGGCGGGGCTCGCGCCGCTCGAGGGCATCCAGGGACGCTCCGCGATGTCCGTGCTCGACGGCAGCACGTGGTGCCGCCCCGTGATCTCGGAGGAGCGCCTCACGCAGGTGAACACCGGCGAGGACGTGGACGCGGTCCGTCTCTCCGCCCGGACGGCCCGCTGGAAGTACATCGCCACGTTCGACCTCGCGACGGGTCAGGTCCGCGAGGAGGCGTACGACCTCTGGTTCGACCCGGGCGAGAAGGAGGACCTCGGCAAGGGGACCGGACGGATCCCCCCGGACCAGGTCTTCGACCCCTGCCTCTGCGCCGCGATGCAGGCGCTCCGCGACCGGATCTGGCACGACGCGTCGAACGAGGAGGGCGAGGTCTACACGACGCCGTACGGCGCGGCGGCGCCCCGCGCGAACGGCCTCGCGCCGCCGCCCTGCAAGGGCGAGCAGTAGCGCCGGAGCGCGCGGGCCCGCGCGGCGACCGGGGGGAGCCCCGCGTGGCGGGGGATCGGCGCGCGCCCTGCCCCGGACGCGTGCGTAGCCTCCGCACGTGGCCACCATCCCGACGCACGCGCTGGTGGGCCTCGCGACCGTGGACGTCGTCGCGGGCCGGCGGGCCGCGCCCCGGCTCCTCCTCCTCGGCGCCGCGTGGGCGGCGCTGCCCGACGCGGACGTGCTCCTGATGCGCGCGCTCCACGCGCGCCGCGGCGACCTCCTCTCGCACCGCGGGCTCACGCACTCGATCGCGTTCGCCGTCGTCGTCGGCGTCGCGACGGCGCTCCTCCTCCGACCCCGCCCCCGGCCGTCGCGGGCCCGCGCGGCCCTGGCACTCGTCCTGGCGATCGCGACCCACGGCGCGCTCGACGCGATGACCGACGGCGGGAGCGGGATCGCGTTCCTCGCGCCCTTCTCGCGCGCCCGCTCCTTCTTCGCGTGGCGGCCGATCCCGGTCGCGCCGCTCTCGGTGTCCGGGTTCTTCACGGCCCGGGGGATGCACGTGTTCGGGACGGAGCTGGCGGGGATCTGGGTCCCCGTCGGCGTCGCTCTCGTCGTGCTCCACGGGCTCCGCGCGCGCCGCCGGAGGAAACCGGCGGCGCGCGGCGTCAGCCCGCCATCCCCTTGAGGTGACGCGCGGCGACCGCGACCATCGCGAGGTCGGGCCGCGCCGCGGTCTCGAGCTCCTGCAGGAGCCGCCTCGTGCGCTCGACGATCGCCTCCCGGCCCTCCGTCCAGCGCCGGATGGCCTCGGCGGGGGGCAGGTCGTCGGGGGGCACGAGCAGCACGCTCGTGGTCAGCGCGCCCTGGTGCGCGTAGAGGTCGTCGCCGAGCGCGAGGACCGCGAGCTTCTCCCACGAGGAGTCCGCGGGCAGGCGGGCGGCGACCCGGTGAAGCCAGTCGAAGCCGAACGCCTCGCCGACCGCGTAGTAGACCTCGGCCGCGCGCTGGACGCTGACCTCGGCGGCCGCGGCGATGCGCACGACGTCGCACGCGGGCTCGAGGGCCTCGAGGCCGGCGACGCGCTCGGCGAGGCCCCGCGGCGCGCCGCGCTCGACGTACCGGATCGCGCGGAGGTCGCGGTCGTGCCGGTGCGACTCCGGAAGGAGCGCGTCCAGGTGGTCCGAGAGCTCGCGCACGCCCGCGCCGTACGAGGCCACGGTGGCCGGCACGTCGAGCGGGCGGGGGAGGTTTTGGGCCATCCAGAGCACCGCGTGCTCGAGGAGGCGGGAGGTCTCGGCGAGCATCTCGGCCTGGACCGCGGCGGGGATCGCCATCTCGGGGTCCTCGATCTGGCGCCAGACGGCGGGCAGGTCGAAGACGTCCCGGGCCGCGAGCCACGCGCGTGCCACGTCCGCGGCCGGGAGACCCGTCTTCTCCTTCGCGTCGTGGACGAACGTCAGGTCCACGCGGTTGAGCATCGCGTTCGTCACCACCGTCGCCACGATCTCGCGGCGGAGACGGTGTCGCGGGATCGCGGCGCCGTGCGCCTCCCGGAGCGGCCGTGGGAAGTAGTGCGCGAGCTCCTCGGCCATCCACGGGTCGTCGGGCAGGGACGAGGCGAGGAGCTCGTCGTAGAGCACGATCTTCGCGTAGGCGAGGAGCACGGCGAGCTCGGGTCTCGTCAGGCCCACGCGGTTCTTCAGGCGCTCCGCGAGCGTCTCGTCGCTCGGCAGGAACTCGAGCGCCCGGTCGAGGCGGCCCTCCTTCTCGAGCGCGCGCATGAACCGACCCACGGGGTCGAGCCCGGCGACGCCCTTCTGCTGGGCCACGCTCAGGGCCTGGGACTGGAGGTCGTTGTCGCGCAGCACCAGCTCGCCGACCTCGTCGGTCATCTCGTGGAGCAGGTGGTCGCGCTGCGTGCGCGTGATCTCGCCGGCCCGCTCGACCTCGCCCAGCAGGATCTTGATGTTCACCTCGTGGTCCGAGCAGTCCACGCCGGCCGAGTTGTCGAGCGCGTCCGTGTTCAGCCGGACCCCTCCGAGCGCCGCCTGGATCCGGCCCCGCTGGGTGAGGCCGAGGTTCGCGCCCTCGCCGACGACCTTGACGCGGAGCTCCGTCGCGTCGATGCGGATCGCGTCGTTCGCGCGGTCGCCGGCGTCGGCGTGGCTCTCGGAGGTGGACTTCACGTAGGTGCCGATGCCGCCGAGCCAGAGGAGCTCGACGTCGGCCCCGAGGAGGGCGTGCATCAGCTCGGCCGGCGTCACCGTGTCGGCCTGGATGTCGAAGCACGCGCGCATCTCGGCAGACACGGGGACCGACTTCGCGGACCGCTCGAACACCCCGCCGCCGCGCGAGATCCGGGACCGGTCGTAGTCCTCCCACGAGGAGCGGGGGAGGTCGAAGAGGCGGCGCCGTTCGGCGAGGGAGGCCGCCGGGTCGGGATCGGGGTCCACGAAGACGTGTCGGTGGTCGAACGCGCCGAGCAACCGGATGTGCTCGGAGAGGAGCATCCCGTTGCCGAACACGTCGCCCGACATGTCGCCCACGCCGACGACCGTGAAGTCCTCGGACTGGATGTCCTTGCCCATCTCGCGGAAGTGCCGCCGCACGCACTCCCAGGCGCCCCGCGCCGTGATGCCCATCTTCTTGTGGTCGTAGCCGGCCGACCCGCCCGAAGCGAACGCGTCGTCGAGCCAGAACCCGTAGTCCGACGAGATCCCGTTCGCGATGTCGCTGAACGTCGCCGTCCCCTTGTCGGCGGCCACGACGAGGTACGGGTCGTCCTCGTCGTGCCGGACGACGTGGAGGGGCGGTCGTACGGCCGCGCCCTCGAGGTTGTCGGTCAGGTCGAGGAGGCCGCGCATCAGCGTGCGGTAGCAGGCGACCACCTCCTCGGTGAGCGCCTCGCGTCCCGCGTCGGGAGCCGGCGGGCGCTTGACGAAGAACCCGCCCTTCGACCCGACCGGGACGATGACGGCGTTCTTCACCATCTGCGCCTTCATGAGGCCGAGCACCTCCGTGCGGAAGTCCTCGGGACGGTCGCTCCATCGGATCCCGCCGCGCGCCACCTTGCCGCCCCGCAGGTGGACGGCCTCCACGCGCGGGCTGTACACGAAGATCTCGCGGTACGGGCGCGGCTGCGGGAGACTCGTGATGCGGCGGGAGTCGAGCTTGAACGAAAGGTAGGCCTTCGGCGCCCCGCTCGCGTCGGGCTGGAAGTAGTTCGTCCGCAGGGTGGCGCCGATCGTCTCGAGATAGCGCCGGATGATGCGGTCCATGTCGAGGTTCGAGACGCGGTCGAGGAGGCGGCGTACCTCCTCGACGATCTCGCCCTCCTCGGTCGCGCCGCCGTCCCGTCGTTCCGGGTCGAGTCGCGCGTAGAACAGGTCCACGAGCCGCTTCGCGATCTCGGGCTCGCTGGAGAGGGTCTGCTCCACGTACGCCTGGCTGAAGGGCATTCGCGCCTGGCGGAGGTACTTGCAGTACGCGCGGAGCACCGTCACCTCGCGCGCGGAGAGACCCGCCAGGAGGACCAGGCGGTTGAAGCCGTCGTTCTCGAGCTCGCCCTTCCAGAGCTGCGCGAACGCCTCGTGGAAGGGACCGCGCACGCGGTCGAGGTCCACCGACCCCGGAGCCGCCGTCTCGAGCACGAGGTCGCGAATCCAGAAGGGCCGGTCGAGGTCGGTCGGGCGGAGGCGGTACGGCTCCTCGCCCAGCACGAGGAACCCCATGTTCTCGAGCATGGGCAGCACGTTGGAGAGCGGCAGCGGCGCGCCGAGCGCGTAGATCTTGAAGTGGAGCAGGTGCTCCGGCGCCTCGAGCGGGCGGTAGAGGTTCAGCGCGAGCCCGCCGTTCGCGAGCGCGGCCTCCACGTGTGCGACGTCGGCCACCGCCTCGTGCGCGTGAAACGTCTCGCGGTACGCCGCCGGGAAGGCCTGGCCGTAGCGCCGGAACCAGCGGATGCCCTGCTCCTCGCCGCGCACCTCGACGAGCGCGGACTGGAGGCGGTCGCCCCACGAGCGCCCCGCCTCGACGAGGAGGTCCTCCACCTCGGTGACGTCGGTGACGGGGACCTGGCCCGGCGTGGTCTCGATCGTGAAGTGCAGGCGGACCAGGGGCGAGTCGTCGAGCTGGGTGTGGTACGAGGCGATGTGCCCGCGCCACGCGGTCGTGAGGACGTCCTGGAAGCGCAGCCGGAGCGCCGTGTCGTACCGCTCGCGCGGCGCGAAGACGAGGCACGAGACGAACCGTTCGAACGGGTCTGCGCGCGCGAAGAGCGCGATGCGCGGACGCTCCTGCAGGTCGAGGATCCCGAACGCCGCCGCCTCGAGCTCGGACTCCGTGATCTGGAACAGCTCGTCGCGCGGGAACGACGTGAGGATGTGGAGCAGCGCGCGCCCGTCGTGCGTGTCGGGCGGGACGTTGGCCCGCGCGAGGACCCGTCCGACCTTCTGCCGGAGGATCGGCACGTTCCACGGGCTCGCCGCGTACGCGCGCGAGGCGAAGAGGCCCACGAGCACGTGACACCCGACCACCCGCCCCTCGTCGTCGAGTCGCTTCACGGAGATCGTGTCGAGGAGCACGGGACGGTGGACCGTGGAGCGCCGGTTCGCCTTCGTGACCCTGACGCGATCCGGTTCGCCGAGGAAGGCGACGACGTCGGGCGGGACGAGCCCACCCCCGAGCAGGCCGTCGAACACGCGGGCCTCGCTCGCGCGCAGGAGGCCGAGCCCGGTCGGCTCGAGGACCGTGCCGAGCCACGTTCCGTCCTGGGGCGTGAAGGCGTACTCCCGGTAGCCGAGGAAGGTGAAGAAGTCCTCGGTCAGCCACTCGAGGAACGCGGCGTCCTCGGCCTCGCCGTCGCCGCCGGCCTTCGACCGGAGCTCCGCGGCCAGCGCGTGGGTCCGCTCGAGCATCTCCGCCCAGTCCTCGACCGCCGCGCGGACGTCCGCGAGGGCCGACTCGACGGCGCGGGCCATCTCCGCGTGCTGGGAATGGGGCTGGGCCCGGACCTGGATCTGCATCCAGGACTCGCGGCGGACGCCGGGGTGGCCCATCGCCGCCTCGCCGATCGCGACCCGGTGGCCCTCGGCGTCGCGGGCCACGTCGAGGAGGGGGTGGATCACGAGCGCCACCTCCGCGTCGAGGTGCTGGAGCTCGGCGGTAACGGAGTCCACGAGGAAGGGCATGTCGGCGTTCACGATCTCGACGACCGTGTGGGGCGAGTCCCATCCGTGCTCGTCGCTGGTGGGGGTGTAGACCCGGACCTTGGCGTGGCCGGGCTCCCTCAGCTCCGAGAAGCGCCAGACGGCGATCGCCGCCCCGTAGAGGGTCTCCGCCGAGGCGTCGGCCACGTCGGCGGGCGGGACGCCGCGGTAGAAGGCGCGCACGAACGCCTCGACCTGGTCCCGCTCGGCTGCGTCCCAGCGCTCCGAGAGCTGGGCCACGACCTGCTCGATCCGGTCGGTCTTCCGCTGCCTTACGCGCGTGTCCATCGAGGTCTCCCGAGCCGGGGATGATCGCGCCGCGCCCGCCGGGCCCGAAGGGAAGGCCGCCCCGACATCGCCTGAACCCGGGCCGGTCGGGGGGGCGGGTACACTCGGTCGCCGGGGCCGGCAGGCGAGGGAGGCACTTGGGAGCGTCTAGCGGACCGCCGATGTCCACGACCTGGGTCGTCCTGACGCCGGAGCATCGCCTCGACGCGGGACTCGCGATCGCGGCGGCCCGGGCGGGCGCGGTCGGGTTGCTCGACCTCGGGCTCTCGGCCCCCCTCGATCGACGGCGCGCCGAGCTCGACCGCCTGCGGCGGCACGCGAGGGAAGGCGGGGCGTGGGGCGTCCGGTGGAACGTCTGGGACGCGCCGGGGCGGATGCCCGAGGCGCTCCAGGGGCTCGCGGACGGAAAGGTCCCGGTCCTCCTCCTGGCCGGTCTCTCCGGCGACCCCGCGCGTGTGGCGGAGGCGGTGCGGCAGGCCCGGCGTCTCGCCGATCGCGTGTACGTCGAGGCGTACGACCCCGATCAGGCGCGTGCGGCCCGGGACGCCCGTCCCGACACCGTCGTCCTGGTCGGCCAGGAGGCCGGGGGGCGGGCGGGCGCGCTCTCGACGTTCCTCTTCGTGCAGGCCGTGGGAGAGCGGCTGGGCCTGCCCTACCTCGTCCGCGGCGCCACGGGCCCCGACGTCGCGGCCGCGCTCCGGCTCGGGGGCGCGGAGGGCGTGGTCCTCTCGGAGGAGACCTGGCTCGCGCGGGAGGCGCCGTTCGACGCGCGGGAGCGCCGGCGCCTCGAGGCCCTCGACGGGACCGAGACGGTCCTGCTCGCGGAAGAGGGGGCCGCGGTCCGGCTGTTCCGGCACGAGGACCGCGACGCGGTCGCCGCGCTCGAGGTCGCGGAGCCCGGCGGGCTCGAGGCGGTGCGCGCCGTCCTCGCCCGCTGGCGCGAGCGACCGCCGGAGTCCGGCGGGCCCGTCCCGATGGGACAGGGCGTCGCCTTCGCGGCGCGCCTCGCGAAGACCGCGGGCACGCTCGGGCGGATCCTCGAGCGGTACCGCGCCGAGGTGCGGCACCATCTGGACCGCGCGCCCGCCCAGCGCGCCTTGGCGCCCGACGCGACGCTCGCCCGCGTCCACGGGACCCGGTACCCGGTCGTCCAGGGGCCCATGACGCGCGTCAGCGACGTGCCCGCCTTCGCGCGCGCGGTCGCCGAGCACGGCGCGCTCCCGTTCTTCGCGCTCGCCCTCCTGCGCGAGGACGCCGTACGGCGAATGCTCGAGGGCGCCCGTTCCCAGCTCGGCGCGTCGCCGTGGGGCGTCGGGATCCTGGGCTTCGTCCCGCCGCAGCTCCGTGAGGAGCAGCTCCGGGTCGTGCGCGAGATCCGACCACGCTTCGCGATCGTCGCCGGCGGGCGGCCCGCGCAGGCCGCGGCGCTCGAGGCCGAGGGCATCGAGACGTACCTGCACGTCCCGTCGCCCGGCCTGCTCGAGGCGTTCCTCGTGGAGGGCGCGCGCCGCTTCGTCCTCGAGGGGCGCGAGTGCGGCGGCCACGTCGGGCCGCGGTCGAGCTTCGTGCTGTGGCAGAGCGCGATCGACCGTCTCTGCGACGCGGGCGTGGACCTCGCGACCGTCCGGGTGCTCTTCGCGGGCGGCATCCACGACGCGGCCTCCGCGGGCATGGTGCAGACGCTCGCCGCGGGCCTCGTGGAGCGGGGCGTCGCGATCGGCGTCCTCCTGGGGACCGCCTACCTCTTCACCCCCGAGGCCGTGGCGACGGGCGCGATCTCACCCGCGTTCCAGGAAGAGGCGATCGCCTGCCGGAGGACGACGCTCCTTCGCTCGGGGCTCGGCCACGCCTCCCGGTGCGCCGACACGGCGTTCGCGGAGGAGTTCAGGAGTCGCCGGCGCTCGCTCCTCGCGGCCGGCCGCTCGGCCGAGGACGTGCGGGTGGACCTGGAGATCCTGAACGTGGGGCGGCTCCGCGTCGCCTCGAAGGGACTCCGACGCCGCGGGCGAGCCGACGCGGAGGCCGACGACCTCGCGTCCCGCGCCGAACGCCTCGAGGGCGAGCTCGAGCGCGTGGACTCGTCCGAACAGCGGCGAGAGGGCATGTTCATGCTCGGCGACGTCGCGACGCTCCGCGACGGCCGGCAGTCGATGGCGGCGCTCCACGACGCGGTCTCCCGCGGCGCGGTCGAGTGGACGCACCGGCACGCCGTGCCGCTCGCGGTCGGCGCGCGCCGGCGCAGCGGCGGGGAGCGCATCGCGATCGTGGGCATGGCGTGCTGCTTCCCGGGCGCGCCCGACCTCGCCTCGTTCTGGGCGTGCGTGCTCCGGGGCGCGGACGCGGTCCGGGACGTGCCCGAGTCGCGATGGAGCCCGAGCCTCTTCTACGACCCCGACCGTCGCGCGCCCGACCGGCTCTACGCGCGCCGGGGCGCGTTCCTGGAGCCGATCCGCTTCGACCCGCTGCGCTACGGCATCCCGCCGGCGACCGTGACGCACCTCGAGCCCGTGCAGCTCCTGGCGCTCGAGACCGCGCGGCGCGCGCTCGAGGACGCGGGCTTCGACCGCCATCCCTTCCCGCGCGAGCGGACGAGCGTGATCTTCGGGTCGAGCGGGATCCACGACCTGGGCATCTCGTACGTGTTCCGCACGATGGTCGAGCAGCTCCTCCTCCGCACATCGTCGCTCGGCGACGACGCGCGGCGGCGGGCGGTCGAATCGGTGCGGGCCGCCCTGCCCCCGTGGACCGAGGACGTGTTCCCCGGCGTGCTCCCCAACCTGATCGCCGGTCGCATCGCGAACCGGCTCGACCTCATGGGTGCGAACTACGTGGTGGACGCCGCGTGCTCGTCGTCGCTGGCGGCGCTCCACGCCGCCGTGGGACAGCTCCGGTCACGCGTCGCCGACGTGGTCGTGGTCGGCGCGGCCGACGGCTCGAACAACGCGTTCACGTTCATGGGCTTCGCGAAGACCCAGGCACTCACGCCGGGGGACGTGCCGCGCCCCTTCGACGCCGGCGCGGACGGGATCGTGCTCGGCGAGGGCGTCGGGGCCGTCGTGCTGAAGCGCCTCGAGGACGCGGAGCGCGACGGCGACGACGTGTACGCGGTGATCCGGGGCATCGGGACCTCGAGCGACGGGCGGAACCGGAGCCTGACGGCGCCGCATCCCGCGGGGCAGGTCCTCGCGCTGCGTCGTGCGTACGAGGACGCCGGTGTGGACCCGGCGACCGTCGAGCTGATCGAGGCCCACGCGACCGGCACGGCGGTGGGGGACGCGGCCGAGATCGAGTCGCTCCAGGCCGTGCTCGGTCCCGGGCGTCCGACGTGTGCGATCGGCTCCGTGAAGTCGCAGATCGGCCACGCGAAGACCGCGGCGGGCCTCGCCGGCCTCGTGAAGACGGCGCTGGCGCTCTCGCACCGCACGCTGCCGCCCACGCTCCACGTGGAGCGCCCGAACCCGCGTCTCCTCGAAGCGGGCTCCCGCGTGTACGCGAACACCGAGCGGCGGCCCTGGATCCGCGACGTGCGCCACCCGGCGCGCCGCGCGGGCGTCAGCGCGTTCGGGTTCGGGGGGACGAACTTCCACGTGGTCCTGGAGGCGTACGAGGACGCGTTTTGCCCGGACGCGACGCGGGACCTCGCGCCGCGCGACGCCGAGGTGGTGTCGATCGGGCGCCCGACGCGCGAGGCCCTCGCGGAGGCGGTCGCGAGGATCGAGGGCGAGACGGCCGGCCTGCCCGAGGGCGCCCTCGCGCGCGTGGCCGCCGCGGTCCACGCCGACGAGCGCGCACGCGACCGTGACGGGCCCGACGCGGCGCGGCTCGGCGTCGTGGCGTCCTCGCTCTCGGACCTCCGATCGGCGCTCGCGAGGGCGCGTGAGGCGCTCGCCGCGGGGGCGGGCCTCGACGAGGCGCGCGGGACCTGGCTCTCGGACGCGCCCCCGGCGCGCGCGAAGGAGGTCGCCTTCCTGTTCCCGGGCCAGGGCGCGCAGCGCATCGGCATGCTCGGCGACCTCGTCACGACCGCCGGGTTCGACACGAGCGTGTTCGAGGAGGCCGACCACCTCCTGCGCGACCTGCTGCCGGTGCCGCTGTCCGCCTACGTGTTCCCGCAGCCGGCGTGGACGAAGGCCGACCGTCGCCGCCGGCGGGAGGAGCTCGAGGACACGCGCGTCGCCCAGCCCGCGCTCGGCGCGGTCGAGCTCTTCGCGCTCGACGTGCTCGCGACGTTCGGCCTCCGGCCCGCCTTCACCGCCGGGCATTCGTACGGCGAGTACGTCGCGCTCCACGCCGCCGGCGCGTACGGGCGACGCGACCTGCTCGTCGTCTCTGCGCTCCGCGGCGCCGCGGTCCACGACGTCGCCGCCGAGGGCGAGGGCGGGATGATCGCCGTCGCGGCCGGCGAGGACGAGGTCCGGGCGGCCCTCGCCGAGGAGCATCTGGGTCTCGAGATCGCGAACCTGAACGCGCCCCGCCAGACGATCGTGGCCGGCCCGCGCGCGGCGGTGGACGAGGGCCTCACCCGTCTCGCGGCCCGTGGGCTCGCGGCCCGGCGTGTCCCGGTGTCGGCCGCGTTCCACACCGCGCTCGTCACGGAGGCCTCGAAGGCGATCCTGCCGGAGCTCGAGAAGGTCGCGATGCGGCCGCCGGCGGTCCCGGTGCACAGCAACGTGACCGCCAAGCCGTACCCGCGCGACGTCGTGGCGATGAAGGAGCTGCTGGGGCGTCACCTCTCGCATCCCGTGCGGTTCGTAGAGCAGGTCCGCGCGATGCACGACGCGGGCGCGCGGGTGTTCGTCGAGGCGGGTCCCGGCGGGATCCTCTCCGGGTTCGTGCGCCGGATCCTCGAGGGGCGGCCGCACGTGACCCTCCCGCTCGACCTTCCCGGCGAGCCCGGAGGGCTCGTCCTCGCGAGGCTCCTCGCGCGCGCGTTCGCGATCGGGCTCGAGGTGGACCTCGCGCCGCTCTTCACGCGCCGAGGCTTCGGGTCGCGGGGGCTCTCGGAGGTGACGCGCGAGATCCGCGAGGCCGAGAGGGTCCGGCCGACCGACGTGCTCGTGGAGCCGGGCGGCGTCTCGCCCGTCGCCCCCCGGGCCGGAGAGGCCGCGCGATCCGCGGCCCCGGGCGCGTCGCCCGCGGACGGGCCCGCGTCCGCGCCCAAGGCGCGTGCCGTCGTGCCCGCGCCCGCCCGCACCCCGCGCGCGGGTGGACGGGACGGCGAGAGCGGCGACCCTCCGCCGATGCCCGAGCCCGATCCGTCCCCCGCTCCGCCGCCGTCCCCGACGCCCGCGCCCATCGAACGGCCGCTCGGACCGGAGGTCCGCGGCGCGCGGGGCGATGCGACCCTCCCGCTCGAGGTCCAGCGGACGATCCGCGACTGGATCGGCCTCCAGCGCGAGCAGCAGCGCGTATTCGAGCGGCTGATCGAGCTCCAGACGCGGCTCCTCGACGGGACCCCGTCGGGCTCGGTCCCCCCGGTCCGCCCGCCCGCGGAGGCGGGGGCCTCCGGCGCCGAGCCCGCCTTCCTCGGCGTCGTGCCGACGCCGGTCCTCGCGCCGCTCGAGCCGCTCGCGTCGCCGGGGTCGCCCGAGGTCGGGGGCGGGGGCGCCGATCCGTCCGCGCCCGGGCCGGGGGCGGCGCGAGGGAACGACGTGTCGTCCGACACGCCCGCCGCGAGCGACACGGCCGGGGGCGCGCGCGCGGTGACGGGCGAGGCCGCGGCCGGCGAGGCGCCCTCGGTCGAGACGTTCCACCAGGAGCTGCTCCGCGAGGTGAGCCGGCGCACGGGCTACCCGGAGGATCTGCTCCTCCCGGACGTGCCGCTCGAGGCGGGCCTCGGAATCGACTCCATCAAGCTGATGGAGATCTTCTCGGCCTTGAAGCGCTACCACCGCTACTTCGCCGACCCCGACCAGGACGAGGAGGAGGTGCTGGCCGAGTTCACGCGGCTCAAGACGATAGGCGCGATCGTCGAGCGCTACGCGCACCAGCGCGAGGTGGTCGGCGCCGACGTGCCGCCGTCGCCGGCCGACGACGGCACGAACGCCCGCGCGGCCCGCGCGTCCGTCGCCCCCGCGGCCCCGCCGTCCGGGGCCGCGCCGTCCGGGAGCGCGACGGCGACCACCGACACCCCGTCGGCGGCGACCGTCGCTTCGCCGCCGGCCCGTCCCGTCGAGCGGTGGGTGCTCGAGAGCGTCGAGGCCGCGCTTCCTCCGGCGGATCTCGAGCCGACGACACTCGGGCTCGCGCCGGACGCGGGCGTGCTCGTGCTCGGAGACGGGCCCGAGGCGTACGGCGCGATCGGGAGCGGGCTCCGGAGCGCCGGGGTCCCCGCGTGGCAGGTGCTGCCGGGTCGCGGGTTCGAACGCCTCGACGAGCGTCGCTTCGCCGTGGACCTCGAGGACCGCGCGGCGGTGGACCGCCTCCGCGCGGTCCTCGCGGACGGCGGACGGCGCGTCGGCGCCCTCGTGAACCTCCTGGGCCTCGATCCCAGGGTGCGGGACGCGACGGACGAGGCCGGCGCGGGGGCGCGGATCCTCCGGCAGCTGCTGACCGTGGGGCAGGCGTTCGGCCCCGACCTCCGGGCGTCGGCGGAGGCCGGAGGCGCCCTGCTGTTGAACGTCACCGCGCTCGACGGTCGCTTCGGCCTCGGGGGCCGGCGCCCGCTCGCGGTGGCGCAGGCGGCGAGCGTCGGCTTCTTCAAGGCGCTGGCGAAGGAGTGGCCCGGCGTCCGGGTGAAGTCGATCGACGTCGACCCCGACGCCGACGCCGAGATCGTGCTGACGCGGCTCGCCGCCGAGGCGGGCGCGACGGACGACCTGGTCGAGGTGGGCCTCGACCGCGCCGGCCGCTGGCGTCTCGACCTCGCCGCCGCCGGCGGGCACGGGAACGGCTCGGGGGCCGGGAACGGCACGGGGAACGGCAACGGCCACGGGGATGGCGACGGCCACCCCGGCGGCGACGCCGGCGCGCTCGCCGCGCTGCCCCTCGACGCGGAGTCGGTCGTGCTCGTGACGGGCGGCGCGCGCGGGATCACCGCCGAGGTGCTGAAGCGTCTCGCCGCGGCGTCCGGGGCGCTGCTCGTGATCGTCGGGCGCTCGCCCCGACCGGGGCCGGCGGCCGAGCCGGCCGACCTCGCCGGCGCGCGGGACGGCGCCGCCCTTCGCGCGGCGCTGGCGCGCCGTGCCGCCGCGTCGGGCGCGCCGCCGCGGCCGGAGGCGATCGAGACGGAGGCGCGACGGGTCCTGGTGGAGCGCGAGGTCCGCGCGAACCTCGCGGCCCTCGAGGCCACGGGCGCCGCGGTCGAGTACCACGCCCTCGACGTCCGCGACGACGAGGCGTTCGGGAACCTGATCGACGACGTGTACGCGCGGCACGGACGGATCGACGGCGTGATCCACGCCGCCGGCGTGGTCGAGGATCGGCGCATCGAGGACAAGACCGCCGCGTCCTGCGCGCGGGTGTTCGACACGAAGGTGCGGCCCGCGCTCGTGCTCGCGCGGCGGCTCGACCCCGAGCGGCTCCGCTTCCTCGCGTTCTTCTCGTCGGTGTCCGGCCGGTTCGGGAACGCGGGCCAGGCGGACTACAGCGCCGCCAACGAGGTCCTGAACAAGCTCGCGGCCGACCTCGACCGGCGCTGGCCGGCGCGCGTCGTCGCGATCAACTGGGGCCCGTGGGACGGCGGGATGCTCTCGGACGGGCTCCGCCGCGTCTACCGGGAGCGGGGGATCGGGCTGATCGACCCCGCGGACGGGAGCGAGGCGTTCCTCGACGAGATCCGGCGAACGACGGAGCGGTCACCGGAGGTGGTGTGGGCGGTCGGCGCGCCCGCGCTCGCCCGCGGAGGCACGACCCCGGGGCGACGATGAGCGAGAGGGACGTCGCGATCGTCGGGATGGCGTGCGTGTTCCCCGGCGCGCCGGACCTCGCGACGTTCGCGAGCAACCTGGCTCGCGGCGTGGACGCGCTCCGGGATCTCCCCCGGGAGCGCTGGCCCGGCGCGCAGAACCACGAGGTCCCTTCGGACCACGAGGCGCACATCCGCTTCCGCCGCGGCGGGTTCCTCGACACGCCGCACTGGTTCGACGGCGCGCGGTACGGCATCATGCCGAGGATCGCGCGGGACGGCGATCCCGACCAGTTCCTGCTGCTCGACGTGGTCGCGCGGGCGCTCGAAGACGCCGGCGTCGGTCGCGACGACCCGCGGCGCGCCGCGACCGACCTGATCGTCGGGCGCGGCGGCTACACCAGCAACAAGATGATGGAGGTGTTCCTGCGGTCGGAGGGCATCGACCGCTTCTCGCGCTTCCTCTCGTCGCGCGCGCCGGGCCTCGGCCCGGAGCTCCTCGACGGGATCGACGCCGCCCTGCGCCGCACGCTTCCTCCGTACGACGTGGACGGGCTCGCCTCGAGCATCCCCAATCTCGTCCCGTCCCGCGCGGCGAACCGCCTGGACCTCGGCGGCTCGGCCTTCACGGTGGACGGCGCGTGCGCTTCGTCGCTCCTCGCCCTCGAGACCGCCGTGCTCCGGCTCCGCGACGGGCGCGCGGAGATCGCCGTCGCGGCGGGCGTCAACCTCACGCAGGTGCCGGCGTTCTGGTGGCTCTTCGACCGGATCCTCGCGATCTCGCCCTCCGAACGCATCCGGCCGTTCGACCGGCGCGCGGACGGCATGCTCATCGGCGAGGGCGCGGGCGCCGTCGTGCTCGAGCGCCTGGACGACGCGATCGCCCGCCGCCACCCGGTGTGGGCGATCGTCAAGGGCGCCGGCAGTGCGAGCGACGGACGCCAGCGCGGCGTCCTCGCCCCCGCGGCGGGGGGACAGGTGCGGGCGCTCGAGCGGGCGTACCACGACGCCGGCGTCGATCCCGAGACGATCGGGCTCGTCGAGGCGCACGGCACGGGGACGCGCGAGGGCGACGACGTCGAGCTGGAGACGCTGCGCCGTGTGTTCGGTCCGCCGCGCGGCGGCGTGCCGGCGCGCCCGCTGGGCTCCGTGAAGTCGATGATCGGCCACCTGATGCCCGCCGCGGGCGTGGCCGCGCTGATCAAGACCGCGCTCTCGCTCTCGAACAAGGTGGTCTACCCGAGCCTCCACTGCGAGCAGCCCCACCCCGCGCTCGCCGACACGTCGTTCTGGGTCCCCGGCGCCGCGCGTCCCTGGCTCGAGTCGCCGGCCGCGCCCCGCCGCGCGGGCGTGGACGCCTTCGGCTTCGGGGGCATCGACGCGCACGTCGTGCTGGAGGAGGCGCGGCCCGTGCCCGCGCGCGCGACGCGGGTGGTTGTCCCCGGCGCCGGGCGCACGGAGTCGGAGGAGGCCCTCGGCGGACCCGTGCTCGTCGCGCGCGCGCCCGAGAGTCGCGTCCGCCGCGCGACGGAGGTCCTCCTGTTCTCGGGCCGCGACCGCGTGGCGGTCGCGGCGCGGCTCCGGCGCCTCCTCGCGTTCGTGCGCGCCGACCGGCGCGCGGCGACGCTCGAGGACCTCGCGTGGGCCGCCCTGGGCGAGGCGCGCGCACAGGACGCCGCGCGGCTCGCGTTCGTGCACGACGCGTCCGAGCCGCTCGAGCCGCGGCTCGACGCGCTCGTCGCCGCGATCGAGTCCGGCGCGCTCGAGACCCGGGAGGCCGATCTCCTCTACGTCTCGGACCCGGCGACGGGAGTGGACGGGCCGCGCGGTCGGATCGCGGCCGTGTTCCCGGGCCTCGCGTTCCCGGGCCTCGTCGGCGAGTTCCCGCGCCACCTGCTCGAGACCTGCCTCCACTTCCCGGCGGCCCGCGAGGTCTTCGACCACGTGGAGCGGCGCGACGGGAACCCCGGGGACCCCGTCCCGACGAGCCTCCTCCTCGTGCCGCCGCCGCACCTGCCGGCCGAGACGCGCGCGGCGCTCCTCGCGCGGTTCGCGCCGCCGCCCCGCGTGTCGGCGTCGGAGGCCGAGGCGCCCGCGCGCCCCGACGCGCGGAGCCTCTCCCACATGGGGATGCTCGCGAACAACGAGGCGGCCTGGCGGATCCTCTGCTCGCTCGGTGTGCGGGCCGACATGGTGTGCGGGCAGAGCCTCGGCGACGTCTCCGCGGTGCTCGCCGCCGGGATGACCGACTTCGAGGAGCACGTGCCGGGCTTCTGGAAGGCGTTCGACATCCAGCTCCCCGTCCAGGGCACCGGCATCATCGCGATGGTGGGGGCGTCGGAGGAGGAGCTCCTCCCCTTCCTGGCCGCGCATCCGGGCGTGTCGATCGGCCTCCACCTCTCGCCGACGACCCAGGTGGTGGGAGGGCCCGAGACGGCGGTGCGCGCGCTCGCCGAAGCCCTCCGTGGCGCGCGGATCCTCGCGCAGCCGTTGCCGTTCCCGCCCATCCACACGCCGCACCTCGCCGACGTGGAGGCGGAGTTCGCGAAGGCGCTCGGCAAGCTGGAGCGCCTTCGTCCGGCGCGGATCGAGATCTGGTCGGCGGTGCTCGGAGCGCCGATCCGTGGCGACCCGGACGACGTCGATCGCGTGCTCCGCACCAACGTGTCGCGCCCCATCCGCTTTTGGCAGACGATGCGACGCATGGCCGACGAGGGCGCGCGCTTCATCGTGCAGATCGGGTCGGGGACGATGGCGGCGAACAGCCGCTCCGTGCTCGACCGGGACGACGTGGTCTGCGTGGCGATGGACGTGGCGCACCGCGAGCCGTTGACGCAGATCCAGGCGCTCGCGGGCCAGCTCTTCGCGCACGGCTTCGCGATCGACCGGACGGGGCTCTTCCCCGCGCGGCGCCCGGCGCCGATCGACCTCGACCGACCGCGCGACCCCGCGTCGCCCCCGCGCGCCGCGGTCCCCCTCAGCTTCTACTGGCCTCCGATGCACGAGGCGCCGGATGCACCGCCGGAGACCGAGGCGGAGGCGGTGGCCCCGGTCTTGGCCGCGTCGCCGGCGCCCCCCGTCCCGCCGCAGGCCCCGCGCGCGTCGGCCGCGAGGGAGCTGCGCGCGCCGCGCGGGCGGATGCCGTTCGTGGGACGGGTCACGGCGCACGAGCCGGGCGTGCGGCTCGAGACCGTCGTGGACCTCGCGCTCGCCGAGCACCCCTGGCTCGCCGACCACGTGTTCTCGAACGCGCGGGGCGAGAAGCCGCTCGCGCTGTGTCTCCCCGTCGTCCCGCTCACGATGACCATGGAGATGCTGTCGGAACACGCGGTCCACCTCGCGCCGGGTCTCGGCCTCGTGGCGCTCGAGGACGTGCGGGCCCGGCGCTGGATCGCGTTCGAGGGCGTGGACCGGGTGCGCGTGGCGGTCCGGGCCGAGGTCCGGCGGCGCTCGGCCGAGGCGGCCGTCGTGCGCGTGGAGGCGTCCGTGGGGGACGATCGGGTCGCGCGCGCCGACGTCCACCTGGGTACGCGCTACCGCGAGACGGTCCGGTTCGCGTTCACGCGCTTCCCGGACGACCGGCCGTTCGGCACGACGGCACGTCGCCTCTACGAGGACGGGGAGCTGTTCCACGGCCCACGGTTCCGCTGCCTCGCGGAGCTCACGGAGCGCCGCGGGCGCGGCGTCGCCGGGACGCTCGAGGTGCTGCGCCGGGACGAGCTGTTCCGCGGCGAGCCCGACCCGCACCTCCTGCTCGACCCCGTTACGCTCGACGGCGCGGGACAGCTCGTGGGGTCGTGGTTCCACGGAGAGGAGGGCTACGTGCTCCCGGTGGCCGTGGACCGGGTCGAGCTGTACCGCGCGAGCCCCGCGCCGGGCACGCGGTGCCCCGCGCGCGCGGAGCTCAGGGAGGTCGACTGGGAGCGTCGGCGCACCGTCGCGGACGTCGAGGTGGAGGACGGCGAGGGCCACGTGTGGTTCCGCCTGCGGGGGTGGCGCGACGCCGCGTTCCGCTGGCCGCGACGTCTGCTCGAGAACCACCGCGCGCCGCGGCGTCACCTGCTGGCCGAGCCGGTCGAGGGCGACCCGACCGCGCTCGGCCTCGATCCCGGCGACGTCGTGGTGTGGCTCGACGCCGACGCGGTGCGCGACCTGCCGCCCGACTGGCTCGCGCGAAACGTCCTCCACGCCGACGAGGAGGCGGCATGGCGCGCGCTCGACGCGACGCCGCGTCGGCGTCGCGCCTGGCTCCTCGGGCGCGCGGCGCTCAAGGACGCGCTCCGCGCCTTCCTGGCGCGGCGCGCGGGCCGGGACGACATGCTCCATCCGGCGGCCGTCTCCATCGGAACGGACGAGGCGGGCGCGCCGCGCGTCCGCGAGGCGGGGGGAGGTCCGGCGCCCTACCTGTCGCTGTCCCACACCGAGGACGCGGCCGTCGCGGTGGCCGCGTCCGGCCCGGTGGGGGTGGACCTCGAGCGCGCGGACGCCGCGCGGGACCTCGACGTCGCTTCGTTCGCGACGGAGGACGAGGTGCGCCGCCTCGCCGAAGCAGGGCACCCGGACGACCCGACGTGGGCGACGCGACTCTGGTGCGCGAAGGAGGCCGCGGCGAAGGCCCGGGGCACCGGCCTTCGCGGGCGGCCGAAGGCGTACGAGGCCGTCCGGATCTGCCCGGACGGCGCGTTCGACGTGCGCCACGAGGGCGGAGCGGACCTCCGCGTCCGGACCTCGGTGACGAGGGGCCACGTCCTCGCCGTGGCCCTCGCGGAGACCGCCGTGGCCGGGCGGGCCTCGTGAGGAGGGCGCCGTGAGCGCCCGACGGGGCGCGCTCACGCGCGCCGGCGTCCGTCTCGCGGGCCGCGCCGCCCGGGCGGGCGCCTGGGTCGGGCTCGGCCGGTCGGCGCTCGACCCCGACCGCCTGCTCCGCCGCGCGAGGCGCCGCGCGCGCGTGCAGGACGCCGCCGCCGACGACCTCGCCGAGGCGCCCGTCGTGGAGGCCCTCCCCGTGCTCGCGCGCGCGCTCGAAGCGGAGGCGCGGCTGACGCCGCTGGGTCGCCTCGTCGCGGGCGGCATGGTGACGCGCGCGCTCGAGAACCGTCTCCGGATCCGCGACCTCGTCCTCGCGAACCCCGAGATCGCCGCGGAGCGGATCGACCGGCCGCTCTTCGTGGCGGGCTTCCCCCGCACGGGCACCACGCTGCTCCAGAACCTCCTCGCCGCGGACCCGGAGGCGCGACCTCTGCTCGGCTGGGAGGCGTACCACCCGTTGCCCCGGCGCGGTCTCTTCGGCGACCCGAGACCCCGGAAGCACGCGCGCGACGTGCGTATGCTCCTCGACGTCGTGCCCGAGCTCCCGTCGGTCCACGCGGTCACCGCCGCCGGGCCGGAGGAGTGCCTCCCGCTGCTCCTGCGGACGTTCGTGTCGCCCGCTTGGCACCTCTACGCGTACGTGCCCTCGTACCGGCAGTGGCTCGACGGCCAGCCGCCGTCGCGGTTCGTGGATGCGTACCGCTTCCACGCCGACCAGCTCCGCGTGCTGCAGTGGAGCCGCCCCGGCGGGCGCTGGCTGCTCAAGTCACCGGCGCACCTCCAGTCGGTCCCCGCGCTCCTCGAGGCCTATCCGGACGCGATCGTGGTCCGCACGCACCGCGACACACGGAAGGTGCTCCCCTCCACGTGCAGCCTCGTACGGCTCCTGCGCCACCTCGTCGGGGCGCGGGTGGACGACCTCGAGCTCGGCCGCCAGGCCCTGCGCCTCGGCCGGCGCGTCCTGGACGCGATGGAGAAGCCGATCGAGGCGCGGGACCGCCAGCGGGTCGTGGAGGTGCTCTACGCCGACCTGGTGGCGAGGCCCATCGAGGTGGTCGAGCGCGTCCAGGCCGCGGCGGGACGAGACGTCTCGGCCGCGATGCGGGTCCGGATGGAGCGGTGGCTCGCCGAGAACCCGCGACACCGCCACGGCGTGCACCGCTACGCCCTGTCCGACTTCGGGCTCGCGGAGGACGAGGTCGAGGGGCTCTCGGCCCGGTACCACGCGCGCTTCGGCGTGCCCAGCGAGTCGTGACCGGCGCGACCCTCGTCAGGGCGCGAGGGAGCGCAGGTAGGCGTCCATCCGCTGGACCGTGATCGTCACCGGCTGCATCTGGTAGGTCACCGTCACCTGGTAGTTCTCGAGGTGGAGCTGGATCAGACCGAGGTCGGGTCGCTCCCAGCGGCGGTACGTGACCTCGACGGGGAGCGCGCCGGGGGCGTTCGGCTGGACCGTCTCGATCACGTCCGAGCGGTAGCACTCCAGGCGTCCGAGAGGTGTGTCGAGCACCTCGGTGGCGAGGGCCACCGTCCGCGTGCTCTTGCGCGACGCGAGGACCGTCACGAGGTCGTCGGCCAGGACGTCGGTCTCGGGTACGTCGACCGTCTGGCCGGGGAAGATCGTCGGCTCGAAGTCCACCGTCGGCGTGGCGGCCCACGAGACGTGCGTGACCGGCGGCACGGCGGTGGGGTCTTCGGCGTCGCCGCCGAGCGCGTACCACGTACCGTCGTTCGCGAACTCGACGTACTCCCGCAGCGTCAAGAGCACCGTCGCCGGGAGGCTGGGGTACTGGTTCCGCACGATCTGCGGGACCACGAGCTCGATCTCGCTCTTGACCTTCGTGCCCGAGCGGCTCGTGTCGAGCGGGTAGACGACGGTCGTGCCCTCGTTCGAGAGCGTGTACGTGCCGGTCAGGTCGATCGGCACCGGCGCGGTGCTGACGCTGACGCGCGCGGAGGCGTCGAAGACCGCGCGGTAGCCCGCGGGCATGGCCTGGACCACGTTCGAGGTGATGAGCTGGACCGGGGCCGCCGACGACCCGCCTCCGCCGCCGCCACACGCGGCCAGGAGGAGGAGGGCCGCGAGTCCGGGGACTCGGCACGCACACGGGCGGACATGCATCGGGGGGGCCTCCCGGGCCGAACCCCCGTGGGTCGGCCGACCGGGGGAGTATAGGCGCCCCCTCGGAGGGGCGGCCGAGCGCCGTTCATCGGACACCCGGAGGATCGCGTGGCGGAGTCAGGCCCGGCCGACGTCTATCGTTCCCGCCTGGCGCATCATCGGACGCGTTCGGTCGCGGAGGCGGCGACCGCCGCCCGCGTCGGGACGGCGCGTCTCGTGGTGTTCGCCGTCGCCCTCGGTCTCGCGATCCTCGCGGCGGCGGACGTGCTCTCCCTCCTCTTCTCGGCGGTCGCGCTCGTCGTGTTCGTGGCGCTCGTCTTCGTCCACGGCTCGCTCCGGGCCCGGCACGCCGAGGCGCAACGGGCGGCGCGGTTCTACGAGCGCGGGCTCGACCGCGTCGAGGACCGGTGGGCGGGCGGCGGCGCGACGGGCGAGGGACTCCGCCCCCCACATCACCCGTACGCCGACGATCTCGACCTCTTCGGGACGGCGTCGCTGTTTCAGCTCCTCTCCACCTGTCGGACCCGCGCGGGCGAGACGACGCTCGCCGGATGGCTCCTCGCCCCGGACGGCGTCGCGGCCGCGCGCGCACGCCAGGAGGCGGTGCGGCGTCTCGCGCCGCGGCTCGACCTGCGTGAGGACCTCGCGCTCGCGGGGGAGGAGGTCGCGTCGGCGCTCGACCGCGCGACGGCCGGCGCGTGGGCGGAGGCGCCCTTCGCGCTCGCGGGGCGCGCGGTGCCCCGCGCGCTCGCCGTCCTGGGGCCGATCACGGCGGCGGCGTTCTCCTGGTGGGCGTTCGCAGGGGGCCCGATGGTCCCCTTCCTGGTCGCCGCGCTCGTCCAGGGGACCGTGGCGATCCCCTTCCGGGCGCGCGTGGACGCGGTGCTCCAGTCCGCCGACCGGCCCGCGCAGGATCTCGCGTTGTCCATGCGCCTCCTCGAACGCTTCGAGTCGGAGGGCCTGGAGGAGGGCACGGGCCCGGGCGGCCGTCTGGAGGCCCTCTACGCCGCGCTCGGACGGGAGGGGCGTTCTCCGTCCGCGGAGGTCCGGCGTCTCGTCCGCCTCATGGACTACGTGGACGCGAGGCGCAACCAGATCTTCCTGCCCATCTCGTGGCTGTTCTCGATCGGAACCCTCCTCGCGTGGCGGATCGAGGCCTGGCGCCGCGCGAACGGGGGCGCGCTCGTCGAATGGATCCGCACGCTCGGCGAGCTCGAGGCGCTCGTCTCCCTCTCGGCGTACGCGTACGAGCACCCCGAAGACCCCTACCCCGTCCTGGAGGAGTCACAGGCCACAGGGGGCCCGCGTCTCGAGGCGCGCGGGATCGGTCATCCCCTCCTCCCCGCCGCCACGAACATCCGCAACGACGTGCGCCTCGCGGCGCCGCCGGGGGAGGACGCGCCCCAGGGACTCCTCGTGAGCGGGTCGAACATGTCGGGCAAGAGCACGCTGCTCCGCACCGTGGGGACGAACGTGGTACTCGCGCTCGCGGGCGCGCCCGTGCGGGCGACGTCCCTTTGCGTGACGGCGCTCGCGGTGGGCGCCGCCATACGCGTCGAGGACTCGCTCTCCGAGGGCGCGTCGCGGTTCTACGCCGAGATCGCGCGCCTGAAGCAGGTCGTGGACGCGGCGGGCGGGTCGGTCCCCGTGCTCTTCCTCCTCGACGAGATGCTCGGGGGCACGAACTCGCACGATCGGCGCCTCGGCGCCGCCGCCGTGCTCCACACGCTCCTCGACCGCGGCGCGATCGGCCTCGTCACCACCCACGACCTGGCGCTGGCCGCGATCGCGAAGGAGGACGGCCGGATGGCGAACGTGCACTTCGAGGACCGGCTCGAGGGCGACCGGGTCACGTTCGACTACCGCATGCGACCCGGCGTGGTCGAGCGCAGCAACGCGATCGCGCTCATGCGGGCGATCGGCCTCGAGGTCTGAGCCCGCCCCATTCCCGGAGCCGCGACCGGTCTCCGTTCGTGGATTCGAAGGTCGCGCACGGGGTGGTGGGGGGCGGGGCGCGGCCGTAGCGTGTCCCCTCCTCCGCCGCGGCTCCCCCGGCCGGCGGCAGGCAAGAAGGAGCATCGCCGCGTGGACCCGAGGAGCGCCGGACCGGAGGCCGGGAGCGGACCGGACGCGGGGGACGACCGGGCGCCGGACGAGGCGGCCCGGGCGGTGCTCCTGGACGTCCAGGGCCTCTCGAAGCGCTACGGCGAGCTGGTCGCCGTCCGCGACCTCACGTTCTCCGTCACGGCGGGGGAGATCCTCGGCCTGGTCGGGCCGAACGGGGCGGGCAAGACCACGACGCTCCGCGCGCTCGCGGGGATCCTCCGGCCGAGCGGCGGGCGGATCCTCGTCGCCGGTCACGACGTGGTTCGAGACCCGATCCGCGCCAAGCGCGCGCTCGCGTTCGTGCCGGACACGCCGAACCCCTTCGACAACGTGACCGTGCTCGAGCACCTCCGGTTCACCGCGCTCGCGTGGCGCGTGGCCGACTGGGCCGCGCGCGCCGAGGACCTGCTCCGGGAGCTCGACCTCACCGAGAAGCGCGACGCGCTCGGAAGCACGCTCTCGCGCGGCATGCGACAGAAGCTCGCGTTCGCCTGCGCCTTCCTGCGCGAACCGCGGGTGCTGGTGCTGGACGAGCCGTTGACGGGCCTCGACCCGAAGGCCATCCGGCAGATCCGCGACGCGATCCGCCGCCGCGCCAACGAAGGGGCGTCCGTGGTGGTCTCGTCGCACCTGCTCGACCTCGTCGAGCGGCTCTGCGACCGGGTGCTCGTGCTCCACGGGGGCCGGCGCGTCGCGCTCGCCTCGGTGGGCGACCTCCGCGCGGCGGCGGCGCCGGGCACGGAGGGGTCGTTCGAGGAGGCCTTCTTCGCGATCACGGAGGGTGCGGACGCCCAGCAGGAGGCGGAGAACGCGGGCGACGCGACCGGCTGATGGACCGCGCGCTCGCCTACCTGCTCGCCGTCCGCCTGAAGAACTCGATCCTGCGGGTCTTCCGGAAGCCCACCCGCCTCGCGGGGATCGCCCTGCTGATCTTGGTCTTCGGCTCGATGGCGTACGGCGGCCGCATGGCGGCCCCGGGCGCGAGTGCGGGGGGCGCGGAAGGCATCCTGGTCGCGGTGCTCCTCCTCTACCTCCTCCTCGCCGTGCTCGGGGGGATCGGGGAGCCCGGGCTCGGGTTCCTCCCGGCCGACATGGACTACGTCCTGCCGGGCCCCTTCCGTCGCCGACAGATCCTCGCGTACCACCTGGGGCGGCAGTACGGCCAGATCCTGGTCCTCGGACTGCTCTACATCGTGTTCCTCGGCGCCGCCCGTCTGCCCCGGCCCGGGCAGGCCTACCTCGGCACCGTGCTCTGCCTCGCCGTCGCGGCCCACCTGCAAGCGGCCACGACGCTCCTCGCGGGGCGCATCGGGGACCACCTCTTCGGCCGGCTCCGTCGCCTGTCGCGGATCGTCGTGATCGGGGTCCTCCTCGTCGCGGCGACGATCGCGATCATCGGCCTCGCGGGCTCGGACGACGTCACCGCCCTGCTCTCGCAGGTGATCACGTCGAAGCCCGCGGCCGTGCTCTTCTACCCGGCCGTCGCCGCGGGGCACGTGGCCGTCGCGCCGGACCTCGCCACGGCGCTGCCCTCCCTCATCGGACTCGGCGTCTCGGTCGCCGTGTCGTTCTTGCTCGTGCTCGCGTTCCCGGTCAACGTGGTCGAGACGACGGTCGTCACGGCCGCGGACCGCCGGAGGCAGCTCGCGGCGGCCAAGGCGCCGTCCGGACGCCCCGGGCGGGCGGCGGGCGGGATCCCCGGCGCCGCGGCGGTCGCGTGGCTGAACACGCTGCTCCTGCGCCGCCGGCTGCGCATGGTGGTGGGCCTCGTCGTGGTGCTGCTCGTCGTGCTCCTCGCGTCGGGCCGCCGGGGCAGCTCCGCGACGACGATCCTCGTGGTCCTCGCATTCCTCCCGCTGGTCGCGAACCTCCCCCTCGGCTTCCGGGGCTTCCGCGACCACCTCGAGTCGATGAAGACCCTGCCGCTCTCCCCCGTGCGGTTGGCGCTCGCGCAGGTGGCCGTGCCGGCGACGCTCGTCTACGCGGCCCAGGCCGCGGTCCTCGTCGTGTACACCGCATTGGAGCGCCTCGACCCCCTCACGACCCTCGGCGCGCTCGCGTCGTTCCCGATCCTCGACGTCGGCGTGTTCGCGCTGATCGAGACGTTCACCCTGGGCCGCGACCCGCGGCAGGCGAGCTTTCTCTGGTCGATGCTCCAGATGCTCGCGATCCTCTTGACGCTCGTGCCGGCCGTCGCGGTCGCCGCCGTGGCGTACGGGATCACGTCGAGCATCTGGATCTCCGGGCTCGTGGGGGTCGGCGTGCACCTCCTCGTGGTGACGGCGCTCGTCCGGCTCCTCGGCTGGCGGTTCGCCCGCTGGGAGCCCGGCCAGGACGACGCCTGACCCGCCGAACCCGCCTCCCCCGAAAGGAAGATTCCCCATGACGCTCCAAGCGATCGACGCGTTCATCGAGAAGCAGGGCATCGACACCTCGAAGGCGAGGTGGCGCACGCGCCTTCCCAAGCCGCCGAAGGCCGACTTCGAGTCGGGGAAGACCTGGACGTGGACCCTCGAGACGAACCTCGGGACGATCAAGGTCCGCCTCCTCCCCGAGGCCGCACCCATGCACGTGTCCAGCACCATCTACCTGACCCGGCTCGGGTTCTACGACGGGCTCACCTTCCACCGTGTGATCCCGGGCTTCATGGCGCAGGGCGGGTGCCCGGAGGGGACCGGCACGGGCGGGCCCGGCTACAAGTACGAGGGCGAGTTCTCACCGGCCGCGCAGCACGACCAGCCGGGCCGGCTCAGCATGGCGAACGCCGGGCCGGGGACCGACGGCAGCCAGTTCTTCCTCACGTTCGCGCCGACGGCCTGGCTCGACGGCAAGCACACCGTGTTCGGCGAGGTCGTCGAGGGCTTGGACGTCCTCTCCCAGATGGAGAAGCGCGGGAGCCCGAGCGGCCGCCCGACGGAGCGCGTCGTGATCGAGAAGGCGTCGGTCAGCGGGGCCTGACGCCCCGCCCGGGCGCCGGCGCCCCGCCGGCGCTCGAGAGCTCGACCCGCCGGACCCGGACCAGGACGAGGGCCTCGCCGTGTTCCGTCGCGCCGAGGCCGCCGAGCACGACCCAGGCCCCGTCCGTCA
This sequence comes from uncultured Planctomycetota bacterium, assembly GCA_963752285.1. Lineage (GTDB taxonomy): Bacteria > Planctomycetota > PLA2 > PLA2 > JAEUHO01 > CAVVXN01. Next base: position 1,004,455 of record CAVVXN010000005.1, on the reverse strand, counting down.
CGGTCCCGTCCGCCTCGACCCCGCGGATCTCGAGCTCGGGGCACTGGACCCGCACGGCGCGGCCCGCCACCTCGACCTCCTTCTCGGGGATCGGCCGGTGCAGCCACGCGAAGGTGGCGTGTGCGTGGACGAGCACGGAGCCGCCGGCCTTCGGCCGGGCGGAGACGACGAGCCGGAAGCCGTCTTGGAGCGTGGCCACCACCGGCGAGACGACGCGCACACCGTCCTTCCCTTCGTGGACCTCGTAGTCGCGGACGTACGCGGTCTCGGCGATCACGCTCACCTCGGCGGGACGGCCCGCGAGCGCCGTCACGCGCGGCGCGGCGAGGACGCGTGCGCCCGGAGCCTCGAGGAGGAGCGCGCGGGTGGCGCGGTCGAGCGGGGCGAGCGCGGCCGAACCGCCCGCGCGGACGGGACCGAGCGCGTGGGCTGCGACGTCGGAGGGCACGTCGAGGAAGCGCGTCTCGATCTCGACGGCGTCGGCGACGTCCTCGCCCCCGCCCGACCCGGCGGGGCCGACCTCGCCGACGTGGACCAGGAGCACGACCTCTCGCTCGTCGCCCCGGTCGTCGGTCGGTGCGGCACCGGGCGCGAAGCCGCCGGCGCCGCCGACGAGCAGCCAGCCGTTCGACGAGACTTCCAAGGCGAAACTCATCACCTCCGTGCTCGTCTGGGGCTCCTGGATCGTCATGGGCGCGCCGTGCGGCACGGGCCGGACCGTGCGCTCTCGGATCGGGCGCGCGACCGACGTGATGTCGAGCCGGCCGTGAAACGAGAGCAGGCCCGCGTCCTCTCGGAGCGTCGCCTCGCCCGTGACGCCCTCCTCGACCGTCGAGACGATCGGGTCGGCGATCACCTCGTCGCCCTGCTCCTCCACGCCGTAGCGCGCGATGTACGAGATCGGGCGCACGAGCGCGATCCGCACGCTCTCGCCGAGGTGCGCCGTGACGCGCCGCAGCGCCAGCACCTCGATGGCGGGATCGCGCCGCGCGTCCTGGAGCAGGGCGAGCACCTGCTCGCGGTCGAGGGCGAACCCGGGCGCCCGGCGGACCGAGGCGACGCGACGTCGCGGCACCGCGAGCACGTGCAACGTGACCGGCGCGACCCGGCCGGCGTCGTCGGCGCTCGACGCACGGCGCGCGGCGACGAGCAGGAACGACGACACGACCACGACGAAGAGCGCGTCTCGCATGAGGCTCCTCCCGATGCCCCCTTCGATACGCGAAGCGGGGTCACGGGCGCCTCATCCCGGCATCACTCGGGGGTCATTCGCGCCTCCTCAGCGCCGGTAGCCGGCGTCGTACCGCTCGAGGCCCGGAAAGTGGCCGATCGCCGAGAGGATCTTCTCGGCCTGCTCGGAGGGAGCGGCCCGCCGGATCCGGTCCCAGTACGCCTTCCGGGCGTCCTCGATCGCGCGGGCGCGCTCCTCCTCGGTGCGTGCGGTTTCGCTCGTCTGGACCATCGCAGCGATCGTCCGCTGGCGGAACTCCATGATGGCGGAGATCACCTCGTGTCGCGTGTCCGGGTCGAGGTCGGCGCCCGTCTTCGCGTACCAGTCCTCCGCGATATGGGCCTTTCGTTCCTGATCCTCGAGGTCGTGGACGTGCTGCTCGAGCGCCCGGAACTTACGGACCTCCTCGGGAGAGAACTCGGTCGGCGCGCCGGGGTCGCCCGGGCCGACCCCCGAATCCGACGAGGTGCCGGCGGGGACGGACCCGCCGGGGGCGGGAGCCGGAGCCGGGGCGCCGGGCGGGCCGCCTCGGCGGGCCTCGTCCGCGGCCAGACGGAGCGCGGCAAGTCCCTCCTCGAGCCTCTCGACCCGAGTTTCCAGGGCCCTAACGGCGTCGGGGAGGGCGCCCGGCGCCGGTTCGAGCTCGGGGCCGTCGGCGAGGCGGCGCAGGGGGCCGGAGGGCGTGGCGGCGGCCGGGGAGCCGAGCGGGTTCGCTCGATCGCTCCGGAGGCCGTCGTAGGCGATCAGGCCGAGGGCGACGAGCCCGACGTTCGCCGCGAGGAGGAGGAGCACCGTGGAGGGCCGCATGACCGGTTCCGAGAGAGGGTCCATGCTAGGGGGGAACGCGGCCCCTGCGGGGCGCGCGCGGTCCGGCGGGCTGCCCGTGGATATTGCGCCCCGGGGGGGGCCCGCGGTAGGGTGCGCCCCGCGGGTACGCGGTGTGCAGCACGCCCTGGGCCGGTTCCCCGGGAGGGGTCCGGTCGGCCCGAGCTAGGAGACGGACGCATGCGTGGTTCCTGGGTCATTGTCCCGGTCGCCCTCCTCGCCCTCAGCCTCTCCGCCTGCGGCGGAGGGAGCTCCAGCACACAGCAGCAGGCGCCGCCGGTCGTGACCGCCGTGAACCCGCCGACGGGCGGGATCGGTGGTGGCACCAAGATCACCGTCCAGGGGACGGGCTTCGTGAACTACGACCTGGGCGTCACCGACGTCCAGATCGGAGGCGAGTCCGCGACGCAGGTCGTCGTGCAGAGCGACACGACGATCACGTGCACCACGCCGCCCCACGCGGCCGGAGCCGTCGAGGTGAGCGTCACGAAGAACGCCGGCAGCGGGTCGCTCGCGTCCGGTTTCACGTACAACCCGCCTCCGACGCTCGCGAGCCTGACCCCCACGGAGGGGAGCCGCGACGGAGGCCTCCTGGTCACCCTCACCGGCACGGGGTTCCTCAACAACAACCCCATCCAGAACGTCGCGACGTTCGGCGGCATCCCCGGGACCGGCCTCCAGGTCGTGGACGACACGACCCTCACGTGCATCACGCCGAAGGTCTACTTCGAGCAGCCCGTGGACGTGATCGTCACGAACCACAACGGGGCCGCGGGCCTCGCGGACGCGTTCACGTACCGTGGGCCCATCCCGCAGGTCTACTCGGTGAGCCCCAACGCGGGCGGCGCCAACGGCGGCACGCTCGTGACGGTCACCGGCGACTACTTCACGATCCCCGGAGGCGTGCTCCGCGTCACGTTCGGAGGGCAGCAGGCGTCGAGCGTCACGCGCATCGACGACCAGCACCTGACCTGCGTCACCTCGCCGAGCGGGACGCTGGGCCTCGTGGCCGTGGCCGTGTCGAACACGAACGGCCAGAGCACGCTCCCCGACGCGTTCACGTTCTTCCCGCCGCCCGTCCTCAGCTCGATCAGCCCCAACCAGGGCCTCGAGAACGTCGAGACGCCGGTCACCCTGACGGGGAGCGGCTTCCAGGACGTGGGCGCGGGCACGCCGACGATCTTGTTCGGCAGCATCGAGGCCACGAACGTCGTCGTCGTGAACGACACGCAGGTCACCTGCAATGCGCCGAGCCAGTCCGAGGGGACGGTGGACGTGGCGCTCACGAACACCCACGGGACCGTCACGCTGCTGGCCGCTTTCACGTACCACTGGAAGCCCACGTACGACACGAGCTTCGGCACCCTGCTCTCGAGCTTCTACGACGACGACTCGAGCCTCGTGTCCTTCGGGTTCGACTTCCCGTTCTACGGGACCAACTGGTCGCAGGGCTACCTCGACGCCAACGGCTACATCGACTTCGGCGGCATCCACACCTCCTACTCCGGAACCTTCTCGACCTACCCCTGCATCATGCTGGTCGGATGGGACCTGATGCCGTACTACACCGGCGCCTACTACAAGGTGACGGCGAACCCGCCGCGCTTCACCTTCACCTTCTCGAACTGCTACTGGTACTACCTCGGGGGGGCCGTCACCGCCCAGTTGCAGATCAAGCCGAGTGGCGAGTTCGCGATGTTCTGGATCTCGAGCACGTGGTACAGCTCGCTCGCCGTCGGCGTCTCGCCGGGCAGCCCGTACAGCCAGGTGGGCGTGAACTGGTCGTCGGAACCTTCGTGGTCTTCGGGACAGGCCGCGTGGCAGCAGTGGAGCAGCGGGACGAACCTGTTCGGGAACTCCATGGTCTTCCGCCCCAACGGGAACGGCGGCTACTCGACCGAGCTCCTGGGGCCCCCGTAGCGCGCGGCTCGAGCGCGATCCCTCGCCGGAGCGCGTGAAAGAGGCGGGGTCGGCTGAGGGCCGGCCCCGCCTCTTCGTTTTGGGCCCGAAGTCCCGTTGACTTCGACTCTGAAATCGATTCTCATGTGGCCGCGGAAAGGATGCGGAAAGGAGCACCACAAGGCAGGCGAATGAAAAGGTGGGGCGGGTAGGTCGCGTGAGCGAGCCTTCATACCGAAGCTCCCACATAAGGCCCCGGGCGGACCGGGATAGGCACGTCTGCTTCCGGCGTAAGGCCGCATCGCAAAGTCGGGCTGACGGTGACGTTGAACCGGCGGGGAGGGCCGGAGCCTCCCTCCGCCATTCATTTCTCTCCTGGAGTGCGCGTGGACGTGTCGGACCTCTCCCGCCGTGGATTCCTCGTGGGCGCGGGCGCGCTCACGCTGGGCGCGCTGGTGGGGTGCGGCGGGGGCGGTGGGTCGTCTACGACCCCCGCTCCGGTCGAGAAGACCACGTACTGGCGCCTCTCGGCGGGCGGACGGCGGATCTCGAACGCCGCCAAGCGGAACAACGCGTACAAGCGATTCGCGACCCTCGAGGCCGCGAAGACCGGCATCGCGCACCCGGGCGACGCCTCGTTCCCGGTGCCGCTCTCGATCTCGCCCGCGGAGTGGGACCGCCTCTTCGGGTCGGGACGTCTCGTCGTAGACCTGAGGCACTGACCCTCCGGCGCGATCCTCCACGCCGGGTAGTCCGTTCGGGCATGGCACGAGCTCCCGCGCTGCGCGTCCTCTCGTGGAACGTGAACGGAATCCGCGCCTGCGAGGCGCGGGGCTTCTCGCGGTGGCTCGAGGCGTCGGCCGCCACGGTCGTGGGTCTGCAGGAGGTCCGGGCGCGCCCGGAGGACCTGCCGGGGCACCTGCGGGAGCCCCCGGGCTGGCACGCTTGCTTCGCGCCGGCGGAGCGCGCCGGGTACAGCGGGGTGGCGCTCTTTTCGCGGCGCGCGCCCGACGCCGTGGACCTCGCGCTCGACGGCGGGCGGTTCGACCGGGAGGGCCGGCTCCAGCTCGCCCGGTTCGGACGGCTCGTCGTGGCGAACGTCTACTTCCCGAACGGCAGCGGGAAGGACCGCTCGAACGACCGGGTGCCGTTCAAGCTCGACTTCTACCGGGCGCTTCACGAACGGCTCGACACGCTTCGTCGTGGGGGTCGGCGCGTCCTGGTGATCGGCGACTTCAACACGGCGCATCGCGAGAACGACCTCGCGCGGCCGCGGGCGAACGTCGGGACGAGCGGGTTTTTGCCCGCGGAGCGCGCCGAGCTGGACCGCTGGATCGCTTCGGGATGGATCGACACGTTTCGCCGCACCACGCCTGAGGGCGGGCACTACACGTGGTGGAGCCAGCGACAGGGAGCCCGGGCGAGGAATGTCGGCTGGCGGATCGACTACGTGCTCGCGAGCCGCGCGGCCGCGAGATACGTGACGGCGGCGCACATCCATCCCGAGGTCGCCGGCTCCGACCACTGCCCCGTGGGCGTGGACTTGGACCCGCGCGTCGTCGAGTAGGAACCTCGTCAGCGTCCCGGGCGGAGGTCGGGGAACGAGATCTCGTGGACCTGGCCCCCCTCGGCATCGACCAGGAGCACGCCGTCCACGTCGAAGACGAGCGCGTACTCGAGCATCTGACGGCGGGTCTCTCGATGCGTCACGCGCGAGACGCGGGGACCGCCCTTCATCTCGGCGACGTACGTCCGGCGGCGGCGGCGGACGATCGCGTCGGCGCGGACGAGGAACGCGCGCTCGCGACCGTCCACGTGGAGCCGGCCCTCGGCCGTGACCTCGCGCCCGAGGATCTCGTAGCCGGCGCGCGCGAGCAGCCGAAGCGCGCGCTCCTCGCCTGCGCGGCCGAGCCGTCGCGTGCGCGCGACGCGTGCGCGGAGGACGCGGCGCGCGAGGCGGAGGCCGAGCCAGACGCCCGTGACGAGCACGAGGAGGACGAGGAGGACGAGGAGAGCCGGCCGCTCAAGGGGCATCGGTTGCGGGGCTGTCGGGTGCGGGGGCGTCGGATGCGGGGGCGTCGGGCCGCGGGATCCAGAGGAGGAGGAGCATCCCGGGCAGCCCGGCGAGGGCGCTCACCACGAAGAAGGCCGAAAATCCGAGTCCCGCCACGAGGTAGCCCGTCTCGGAACCGACCAGGACGTCGGTCAGCGCCATCAGCCCGGAGAGGAGCGCGTACTGCGTGGCGGAGTAGCGGCGGTTGCAGAGGGCCATCAGGAAGGCCACGAAGCCGGCCGCGGTCAGCCCCTGGCAGAGGCTCTCGACCGAGACCACCGCCGCCAGCGCGGGGGCGCTCCGTCCGACGCCGCAGAGCAGGGCGAAGCCGAGGTTGCTGACGGCCTGCAGGAACCCGAGCACCCAGAGCGAGCGAACGAGCCCGAGGCGCGCCACGAGGGGTCCTCCCAGCCAGGCGCCGCCGAGGGCGAATCCGAGCCCGAGCCACTCGCGGATCCACGCGACCTCGACCTTGTCGAAGCCGAGCCCGCCGGGGCCGAGCAGGAGCGGCGTCGTCATGGCGCCCGCCATGGCGTCGGGGATCTTGAACAGGAAGACGAAGAGCAGGATCCAGACCGCGCCCCGGCCGTAACGCCGCGCGAAGTCCACGCCCGGCATCACGAGGGACTCGCCCAGCGTCGCCGGTCGCTCGTCGCCGCCGGGCGGTTCGGGGGCGGCCAGCGCGGCGACGACCCCGAGCCCGAGCGAGACCGCGAGGAGGAGGTAGACGACGCGCCAGGGCAGCACCGTGGAGAGGAGCAACGCGCCCCCGCCGCTCGCGAGCATCGCCAGCCGGTATCCGTTCACGAACATGGCCGCGCCGGCCGCGCGTTCGTCCCGCTCGAGGAGGTCCGTGCGATACGCGTCCGCCACGACGTCCTGGCTCGCGGCGAGGAACGCGACCACGACGGCAGAGACCGCCAGCGGCCCGAGCGCCGCGCCCGGTCGGGTGGGGCCCGAGACCGCCAGCAGGGCGAGCGCGATCACGAGCCCGCCCTGGAAGACCACCAGCCACCCGCGCCGCCGACCGAGGAAGGGCGGCACGTAGCGGTCGAGGAGGGGCGCCCAGAGGAACTTGAGTGCGAAGGGAAGGCCGACGAGCCCGAAGAGCCCGATCGTCTCGATGTCCACCTTCGCGTCGGACAGCCACGCCTGGAGCGTCGCCCCGAGGGTCTTGTACTTCGACGGCAGACCGGAGGCGAAGCCGAGGCCCGCGAGCACGAGCATGCGTCGGCCGAGATAGCGGCGGGCGAGGAAGCGCGGCACCGGCCCCTTATGCCCGCGGGGTCGGACACGCCCGCTGCGGGCCGCGGGACGCGCGGCGGGCCGGCCCCGCCGGCGGCGTCGGGCGGGAGCGACCGTCGGGCCGTCTGGGAGGCAAGAGCGCGTACGATGTGCTCGTGCCCGTCGCATGGCTGATCCACCACGGTCGCGAAGAGGCGCGCGCGCGCGCGGCGCTGGAACGCCTCGGCTTCGAGGTGCGCACCGCGCGGTCGCGCGGCAGCCCGGCGCTCCGGGAGGTGCGCGCGGCCCGGCCCGACGCCGTCGTGATCGACCTCGACCGCCTCCCGTCCCACGGGCGCGAGATGGGACTCTCGATACGACGCTCGGCCGCCACCCGCGAGCTTCCGCTCGTGTTCTTGGGCGGCGACGCCGAGAAGGTCGGGGGCGTTCGGGCCCGGCTCCCGGACGCGACCTACGCCTCCTGGCGCGGCGCGAAGGGCGCGATCCAGAAGGCGATCGCCCGGCCGCCGAGCGACCCGGTGGTGCCGGCTCCGGTCCTGGACGCGTACGCGGGGCGGCCCCTCGCCGCCAAGCTCGGGCTCAGGGACGGCCTTCGGGTCGCGCTCCTGGCGGCGCCGTCCGGCTTCGCGGACCGGCTCGACGGTCACGGCGCGGCGATGACGGCGCGGCTCACGGCGAAGACCGACCTGGTGGTCTGCTTCGTCCGATCCCGCGCGGACCTGGCGCGTCGCCTCGCGGTGCTCGCGAGACGCACGGAGCTCGGCGGGGTGTGGTTCGCGTGGCCGAAGAAGGCGTCGGGGGTCGAGACCGACCTCGGTGGGGCGGTGGTCCGCGAGATGGGCCTCGCCGCGGGTCTCGTGGACTTCAAGATCGCGTCCGTGGACGCGACGTGGTCGGCGCTGCGCTTCGCGCGGAGGAGACGGGGACCGGGCCGGTGAGCGCGCGACCGCCGTGCGCCGCGGGAACGCGGGCCAGGCCCCCGAGCACGAGCGCGCGCTCGTGGGCCGGATGGGTGGCCCGAGCCTCGCGCGTCTCCCCCGAGGTCCCGACGTCGTCCGATCGTGAACCCGGCGCGTACCCGTCCTCGTGGCGGAGGCCGCGTCCTCACCTCTCGGCGCCCGCGTCGTCCGGCCAACCTTCGTCGCCCACCAGGGGCACGAACCGGACGGCGCCCAGGCGCTCCTCCCGGAGGGTCCCGTCCTCCTCCTTCACGAGGCCGAGCAGGCGCTGCTCGCCCGGCCGGGCTCCTACGGGGATCACCAGACGTCCGCCGGGGGCCAGCTCCCCGACGAGGCTCGTCGGCAGCGCCGGCGCGCCGGCCGACACGAGGATGCCGTCGTAGGGCGCCCGCGCGGGCCATCCGCCGGAACCGTCGCCCACCACGACCTCCACGTTGCGGTAGCCGAGGGCGGCGAGGCGTTCGCGGGCCTCCGTGGCGAGAGGCTCCAGGCGCTCGACGGTCACCACTTCGGCCGCGATCTCGGCGAGCACCGCCGCGGCGTATCCCGAGCCCGTCCCGATCTCGAGCACGCGGGCAGAAGGCGCGAGGTCGAGCGCCTCCACCATGCGGGCGACGACGAACGGCTGCGAGATCGACTGCCCGTACGAGATCGGGAGCGCGCGGTCCTCGTAGGCGCTCGCCCGGAGGGCGGCGGGGACGAACGCCTCGCGGGGGACGCGGCGCATGGCGTCGAGCACGGCCGCGGAGACGATGCCGTGGGCCTCGAGCTGGCGGCGGACCATCTCCTCGCCGCGTTCGCTCACGAGGAGGGCACGTCCGCGCGCGGCGCCGGACGGGCGGGGAGGTAGGAGCGCGGCCACGGGTGCGCGTCCACGCCGTAGTGGACGGCGGCTCGGAGCGTCAGGTGCGGATCGACGAGGTGGGGGCGGGCCAGGGCGCAGAGGTCGGCGCGTTCGGCCGCGAGGACCGTGTTCACGTGGTCCCACCCCTGGATGCCGCCGACGGCCATGACGGGACCCGGCGCCTCGTACCGGATCCGCTCCGCGAAAGGCACCTGGTACATGCGACCGTAGCGCGGCGCCGAGCGCGGCGAGTTGCCCCCGCTCGAGACGTCCACGACGTCCGCGCCGTTCGCGTAGAGCGCGCGGGCGATCCCGACCGCGTCCGCTGGCGTCGTACCCGGCTCGTCCTCGAGCCAGTCGGTCGCCGAGATGCGGACGAAGAGCGGCCGGTCGGACGGCCAGCACGCACGCACGGCGGCCAGGACCTCGAGCGGGAACCGGAGGCGGTTCTCGAGGGTCCCGCCGTACGCGTCCGTGCGGTGGTTCGCCGCGGGCGAGAGGAACGACGAGAGGAGGTATCCGTGCGCCATGTGGACCTCGATCACGTCGAAGCCCGCCGCGACGGCCCGGCGCGTCGCCGCCTCGTAGAGACCGATCGTGCGGTCCATGTCGTCGCGCGTCATCGGCCGCGGCGCGGGCCCGTCGTCGTCGTAGGGGAGCGCGGAGGGACCGAGCGTCGTCCACGCGCTCCCGTTCGAGAGCGGGTCGCCGCCCTCCCAGGGCAGGCGGCACGACCCCTTCCGACCGGCGTGGCCCAGCTGGAGCCCGATCTTCGACGGGCTCTCGGCGTGCACGAACTCGACCACGCGCCGCCACGCGGCGACGTGCTCGTCCGACCAGATGCCGGCGCATCCGAGGGAGATCCTCGCCTCGGGCGAGACGTCCGTCATCTCGGTGAAGACGAGCCCGGGGCCGCCGCGGGCGAACGAGCCGAGGTGGACGAGGTGCCAGTCTCCCACCCGGCCGTCCACGGCCCGGTACTGGCACATGGGAGACACGACCACCCGGTTCTCGAGGCGTACGCCCCGCGCCTCGAAGGGGGCGAACATCGGGGGCGCGGCGCGACCGTCCGCGCGGCGCGGTCCGCCGTGCGTGGCGCCGAACCACTCGGTCACGCGCTCGACGAGGTCCGGGTCCCGCGCCGCGAGGTTCTCGTACGTGATGCGCTGGGAGCGCGTCATGAGGTTGAACGCGAAGGCGAGCGGGTTCTGTCCTTGGTAGCGGCTGGCGTTCTCGAACCACGCCTGGCTCGTACGGGCCGCCTTTTGCAGCTTGAGGACGTCCACGTGACGAGCCTCCTCGTACGCGGCGAGGGCCGCCGGCACGCGGAGGTCGTGCCGGAGGAGCGCGTCCACGAGCGCGATGGAGTCCTCCATCGCCAGCTTCGTTCCGGACCCGATCGAGAAGTGGGCGGTGTGCGCCGCGTCGCCGACGAGGACGACGTTCCCGTGGTGCCAGCGCTCGTTCGTCACCGTGGGGAAGGAGCGCCAGATCGAGCGGTTCGTGAGCAGGGGATGCCCGTCCAGGTGGTCCTCGAAGAGGGCCGCCATGTAGCGGACGGTCTCGTCCTCGGTCGCGCGATCGAGGCCGGCGCGGCGCCACGTCGTCTCGTGGCACTCCACGATGAAGGTGCTCCGCCCGGGCTCGAAGGGGTACGCGTGGACGACGAAGAGACCGTGCTCGTTCTCGCGGAACACGAACGTAAAAGCGTCGAGGGGACGGGTCGTCCCGAGCCACGCGAACCGGCACGCGCCCCACTCGATGCGCGGGCGGACGTGCTCCGCGACGTGGTCGCGGACGCGGCTGTTCACCCCGTCCGCGGCCAGGACGAGGTCGTGCCCGAGCAGGGGCTCGAGGTCCCCGACCTCGTGTTCGAAGACGAGGTCTACGCCCAGCTCCCGACAGCGCGCCTGGAGGATCTGGAGCATCGTGACGCGCGCCAGCCCGCAGAACCCGTGCCCGGTGCTGGTGACCTTCTCGCCCCGGAAGTACGTGTCGATGTCGTCCCAGGTCACGAAGCGGTCGGCGATCGCCGCGTACGAGATGGGGTCCGCCGCCTGGATGTTCCCGAGCGTCTCTTCGGAGAACACGACGCCCCACCCGAAGGTGTCGTCCGCGCGGTTGCGCTCGAAGACGGTCACGTCCACGTCGGACCGGGCCTTCTTCATCAGGAGCGCGAAGTAGAGCGCGGCCGGTCCGCCGCCGATGCACGCGATCCGCACGTCGGGACTCCCTCGAGGGCGATACAGACTACCCGCGTCGCAGGACGGGGTCACGGGCACCGGGACGTGGGCGCGTGCTCGCTCTCGGGCCCGTGCTCGTGGTCGGGGGCCGCGTCGGAGCCCCGACCTCTCACCAGCGGTGGTACGCAGGGTGTCCCGGCTCCACCGACGCGAACACGCCCCGGCACGTCGCGGTCACCTTGCCCCCCGCCTCGATCCGCGCCTCGACCACCGCGCGGTCGTCCGTGGACTCGACGACCTTCGCCCGGAGCGTCAACGGCTCCCGGGACGGCGTGGGCCTCAGGAGCTTCACGTGAAGCTCCGCCGTCACGGTCGAGGGCAGCACATCGGTTCCGCGGCGCTGCTTGAGGTGCCAGGCCGCGGTCCAGTTGCCGTGGCAGTCGAGGAGCGTGCTCACGATGCCGCCGTTCACGGTCCCGTCCCAGGCCTCGTGGTGCGGGGACGCGCGCCACGTCGCCACGAGCTCGTCGCCCTCCTCGAAGCTCCGGATCCGGAGGCCCCTCTCGTTCGCCGGGCCGCAGCCGAAGCAGCGGTTCTCGGGCGCGAATCGCTCCTGGAGGCTCCGCTCGCCGGCTCCGGTCTCGGTCTCGGCCCGTCCGCTCATCGCTCGTCCTCGCCTCGCCCGGCCGGCCCGCGGGATCCCTGCCCGACGGGACGCGGCCGAGGGTACCGCGCCCCGCGGTCACGCGCCGCGCGGGACCGACCGCCGGCCCAAAGGCCCGTCGCGCGGCGCCCGCGCGAATCTGGGGGCGCCTGGGCGAGCGCGGGCAGAATGACGCTCCGACACCCAACCGAGGGCCGCGCGCGAGTCGATCCGCGCGGCCTCGCCGAGGTCCCCAAACCCCGCCATGACGACGACCACCGCCTCGCGTCTCGACGCCTCCCTCGCCCCGACAGACCGCTTCCTTCGACGCCACGTCGGCCCCGGAGCCGACGAGGTCCGACAGATGTTGGACCTCCTCGGGCTCGCCTCCCTCGACGAGCTCGTGGACCGCACCGTGCCGCGTTCGATCCGGCTGGAGCGACCCCTCGACCTCCCGCCCGCCGCGTCGGAGTGGGAGGTCCTCTGCGAGATCCGGGGCATCGCGGACCAGAACGAGGTCTGGCGGTCGTACATCGGGCTCGGCTACCACGGCACGATCACGCCGCCGGTCGTCCAGCGGAACATCCTCGAGAACCCCGGTTGGTACACGCAGTACACGCCCTACCAGGCGGAGATCTCCCAGGGCCGGCTCGAGGCCCTGCTCGCGTTCCAGACGATGGTGAGCGAGCTCACCGACCTCCCCGTCGCGAACGCGAGCCTGCTCGACGAGGGAACGGCGGCGGCCGAGGCCATGCACCTCTGCTTCGCGGTGAACCGGCGCGCGACCGGGCACGAGTTCCTCGTGGACCGCGGCTGCCACCCGCAGACCATCGCCGTGGTCGAGACGCGCGCGAAGGCGGTCGGGATCGACGTCCGGGTGGGGGACCCCCGGTCGTGGGAGCCGTCCTCGGACACGGTCGGGGTCCTCGTCGCGTACCCCGACACCGACGGCCGCATCCGCGACCACCGGTCGCTCGTCGAGAAGGCGCACGCGGTGGGCGCGCTCGTCGTGTGCGTCACCGACCCGCTCGCGCTCGTCCTGCTCGAGCCCCCCGGCGCGTGGGGCGCGGACGTCGCGGTGGGGAGCACCCAGCGCTTCGGGGTCCCGATGGGGTACGGCGGGCCCCACGCGGCGTTCCTCGCCACGCGGGACGCGTACAAGCGTCAGATGCCGGGTCGCCTCGTCGGCGTGTCGATCGACCAGGACGGTGGCGCCGCGCTCCGGCTCGCGCTACAGACCCGGGAGCAGCACATCCGCCGCGACAAGGCGACGAGCAACATCTGCACCGCGCAGGTCCTGCTCGCGATCATGGCGGCGATGTACGCGGTCTACCACGGCCCCGACGGCCTCGTCCGGATCGCCGCGCGCGTCCGCCGCGTCACGGGTCTCCTCGCCGCGGCGCTGACCCGCCTCGGCTACGCGATCGGCGACGAGCCGTTCTTCGACACGCTGAAGGTCGAGATGGACGCCGCGCGTCGCGAGGCCGTGCTGGCCGAGGCCCGCGCGCGCAAGATCAACCTCCGGCGCTACGACGACGGCGCCGTCGGCGTGTCGCTCGACGAGACGGTGCTCGCTCCCGACCTCGAGGACCTGATCGCGGTCTTCGCCGTGGGCTCCGGCGCGTCCCCGACGCTCGACGACCTCGCCGACGAGGCCGAGCCGGCGTGGCCCGCGCCGTTCGCGCGCACCTCGCCGCCGCTCCGCCACGGGTGCTTCGCCGTCTGCCGGTCGGAGCACGAGTTCCTGCGCTACGTGCACCGCCTCCAGGGACGCGACCTGTCGCTCACCACGTCCATGATCCCGCTCGGCTCGTGCACGATGAAGCTCAACGCGACGGCCGAGATGCTCCCGATCACATGGCCGGCGTTCGCCTCGATCCACCCGTTCGCGCCCGTGGAACAGGCCCAGGGCTACCGGCGGATCCGGGAGGACCTCGAGCGCTGGCTCGCCGAGATCACCGGGTTCACCGCCGTCTCGCTCCAGCCCAACGCGGGCGCGCAGGGCGAGTACACGGGGATGCTGGTGATCCGCGCCTACCAGGCGCACCAGGGCGAGGGCCACCGCGACGTGTGCCTCATCCCGCAGTCCGCGCACGGCACGAACCCGGCGAGCGCGGTGATGGCCGGCATGAAGGTCGTGGTCGTCGCGTGCGACGCGCACGGGAACGTGGACGTCGCGGACCTCGCGAAGAAGGCGGCCGAGCACCGGGAGCGCCTCTCCGCGATCATGGTGACCTACCCGTCCACCCACGGCGTGTTCGAGGAGGACATCCGCGAGATCACGAGGATCGTCCACGACGCGGGCGGGCAGGTATACCTCGACGGCGCCAACATGAACGCCCAGGTCGGCATCTGTCGGCCCGCCGACTACGGCGCGGACGTGTGCCACCTGAACCTGCACAAGACGTTCTGCATCCCGCACGGCGGCGGCGGGCCGGGCATGGGCCCCATCGGGGTCGCCGAACACCTCGCGCCGTTCCTCCCCGGCCACCCCGTCGTCCCGACGGGCGGGCGGGAGGCGATCGGCCCGGTGGCGGCGGCGCCGTGGGGAAGCCCGGGGATCCTGCCGATCCCGTGGGTCTACGTGCGGCTGATGGGGGCCGACGGGCTCCGGCGCGCGACGGAGGTCGCCATCCTGAACGCCAACTACATGGCGAAGCGCCTCTCGTCGTACTTCCCGATCCTGTACCGCGGCGCGCGTGGAATGGTCGCGCACGAGTTCATCCTCGACATGCGGCACCTGAAGCACGACGCGGGCGTCACGGTGGAGGACGTGGCGAAGCGGCTCATGGACTACGGGTTCCACGCGCCGACCGTCTCGTTCCCGGTCCACGAGACGCTCATGGTCGAGCCGACCGAGAGCGAGCCGAAGGCCGAGCTCGACCGGCTCTGCGACGCGCTCATCGCGATTCGCGGCGAGATCGACGCCATCGAACGGGGCGAGATGGACAGGGACGACAACCCGCTCAAGAACGCGCCGCACACGTCGCGGCGGGTCACGGCGGACGCGTGGTCGCACCCGTACTCGCGCGAGCAGGCGGCGTTCCCGGTCCCGTGGATGCGCGACCAGAAGTTCTGGCCGCCCGTCGCACGCATCGACGGGGTCTACGGCGACAAGAACCTCGTCTGCACCTGTCCGCCCGTGGAGACGTGGGCCGGCGCGTCGGTCTGAGGCGCGAGCGCCGCGCGGCCGGCATGGTCGAGACGCCGATCCTCGACCCGGACGACCCGCGGCTGGACCCGTTCCGGACCGTGACGGATCCGGCGCTCGTCCGGCGCCAGGGCCTCTTCGTGGCGGAGGGGCGGCGCACGGTCGCGCGGCTGCTTCGCGAGCGGCCGGAGGCGCTCGTCGCCCTGCTGCTGACACCCCCGGCGCGCGCGTGGCTCGGCGAGACCCTCGCGAGGGTCCCCGCGGGGGCCGACGTGCTGGTCGTGGACGCGCCGTCCACGATCGCGGGGATCGCGGGCGTCCGCTTCCACCAGGGCTGCGTAGGCCTCGCCCGCCTGCCGACCACGACCGACGCGTGGCCGCGGGCGCTCGCGCCGGGGCCGCGGCTCGTCGTCGTCCTCGAGGGCGTCACCGACCCGGACAACGTGGGGGCGATCTTCCGGAGCGCGCTGGCGTTCGGCGCGACGTGCGTGCTCCTCGCGCCGGGCTGCGCCCACCCGCTCTACCGGAAGGCGCTGAGGACCTCGCTCGGGACGGCGCTCCGGCTGCCGTACGCCGACGCCGTCCCGTGGCCGGACGCGCTCGACCGCCTTCGGGACGCCGGCTACGACGTGGTCGCCCTGACCCCGGCGCCCGACGCGCGCCCGATCGCGGACGTCCAGGCCGGCCTGGGCGCGCGGCGGGCGCTGCTCCTCGGCTCGGAGGGCCTCGGGCTCTCTCGCGAGGCGCTGGCGCGGGCGCCACGCTGCGCGCGGATCCCGATCGACCCCTCGGTGGACTCGCTGAACGTCGCCGCCGCGGCGGCCATCGCGCTCTGCCTCCTCGGCGGGGTCTCCCCCTCGGCCGAGGGATCATGAGGGGATGCCGCCGCCGATCACGACGCGCCTCCTCGAGCTGTACCGCATCGGACCCGGGCCCTCGTCCAGTCACACCGTCGGTCCGATGCGGGCCGCGGCGATGTTCCGCGAGCGCGCGATCGCCGAGGGCATCGTCCCCGCACGCCTCGACGTGGCGCTCAAGGGCTCGCTCGCGGCCACGGGGCGCGGGCACGGCACGGACCGGGCCGTGCTCGCCGGGCTGCTCGGCTGGGCGCCCGACACCTGCGACGTGGACGCGCTGCTCGCGCTCTCCGAGACGCTCGCGGCCGACCCCCGCGTGCCGTGGGGCGCCGGCGAGGTCCGCGTGCACCCGGACGACGTCCGGTTCCTCTCGTTCTCCGAGACGAGGGACGAGGTCCTCCCGCATCCGAACACGCTCGTGGTCCGCGCGCTCGACGCGGAGGGACGACTCCTCCTCGAGGAGACCTGGTGCTCCACCGGGGGCGGATTCGTCCGGGACGGGACGGGTACCCGCGGCGATTTCGCGGGCGACGCCCCGGTCCCTCCGGTGCACGAGTTCTACGACGGCCGCTCGCTCCTCGCGAGGGCGCGGGAGACGGGCCTCGGCTTCGGCGACCTCGTGCTCGAGAACGAGTCGCGATGGGACGTCGTGCCCGGCGAGACGGCCGAAGGCCTCGACCTCGTGTGGGGTGCGATGCGCGCCTCGATTCGCCGGGGTCTCGGCCGGCGGGGCGAGCTGCCCGGTGGGATCGGTATGAAGCGTCGCGCCGCGGACCTGTACGAACGCGTCCGTGAGGGGCGTGTGGACACGGGGTACGCGCACATCGCGCGCGCCCAGGCCTACGCCCTCGCCGTGAACGAGGAGAACGCCGCGGGCGGCCGCGTGGTCACGGCGCCGACGAACGGCGCCGCCGGAATCGTGCCCGCCGTGCTCGTCGAGGCGGCCGACCGGCTCGGACTCGACCCGCCGCGCATCCGGCGCGCGCTCGCGACCGCGGGGGTGATCGGGCTCATCATCAAGACGCACGCGAGCCTCTCCGGTGCGGAGATCGGCTGTCAGGGCGAGGTCGGCAGCGCGACCGCCATGGCGTCGGCCGCGCTCTGCGAGATCCTCGGCGGCGGCCCGATCCAGTGCGAGGTCGCCGCGGAGATCGCGATCGAGCACAACCTCGGGCTCACGTGCGATCCGCTGAAGGGACTCGTTCAGGCGCCGTGCATCGAGCGGAACGCGATGGGCGTGGCCAAGGTGTGGAGCGCGGCGGAGCTCGCGCTGCACGCGTCCGTGCAGCCGCTCATCTCGCTCGACCGCGTGATCCGCGTGATGAAGCGCACGGGCGACGACATGCGCCGCGAGTACAAGGAGACCGCCGAGGGAGGGCTCGCCGTGAGTCTTCCCGAGTGCTGACGGGCGGCCGGTGGGTTGTGCGCAGCCGCGTCTGCGGGTAGCATCCGCGAGCGCGCGTCGAGACGGTCGCGCGTCGCCTTCCCGGCGGCGCGGTGGCCAAACGACGACGGGACGCGGGCGGGGATCGGTCTCGCGACCTCGTCGGCCCCTCGACGCGTGCGTCGCCCGCGTCGGCGCGGTCCTCCGCGATCGGCGCGACCCGGCCCCGCACGGGGTCTTCCCCGCTGGATCCCTCGCCCCGACCGGAGTCTCGATGCCGCCGACCCACGCTCTCGGACCTCGCTCGTCGTTCCCCCGGCCCGTGGTGCACACGGGCCCGCGCCTCGCCGACCTGCCGGTCGTGGAGCGTCTCGGCGAGGAGGTGAGACGGGACATCCGGGTCGTGGCGAGCGTCCTGCCGTTCCGCGTGAACGACTACGTCCTCGAGCACCTGATCGACTGGTCGCGCGCGCCCGACGACCCGATGTACCGGCTCGTCTTCCCGCACCGCGACATGCTGGAGCCCGACGCGTACGACCGGATCGCGACGCTCGTCGATCGGGGCGCCCCGCCGGGGGAGGTCCGCGAGGCGGCGGACGGCGTGCGCCGGGCGCTGAACCCGCATCCGGGGGCGCAGCTCGAGCGGAACGTCCCCACGCTCGACGGCCAGCCGCTCGCGGGGCTGCAGCACAAGTACCGCGAGACGGTGCTCGTGTTCCCGGCGGCCGCGCAGACGTGTCACGCGTACTGCGGATACTGCTTCCGCTGGGCGCAGTTCGTCGGGATCGAGGATCTGAAGCAGGCGTGTCGCGATCCCGCGCTCCTGGCCGCGTACCTGGCCCGGCACCCGGAGGCGACGGACGTCCTGCTGACGGGCGGCGACCCGATGATCCTCTCCACGCGGGTCCTCGCCCGGTGGATCGAGCCGCTGCTCTCGGACGAGCTCGCGCACGTCCAAAACGTCCGCATCGGGACGAAGGCGCTCGCGTACTGGCCGCACCGCTTCGTGACGGACCGCGACGCGGACGACCTCCTTCGACTGATCGAGCGCGTGGTCGAGAACGGCCGTCATGTCGCGATCATGGCGCACGGTTCTCATCCGCGGGAGCTCGAGCCCGAGATCGCGCGGCGGGCGATCCGCCGGCTTCGCGACGCCGGCGCCGTCGTGCGCACGCAGGCGCCCGTGATCCGCCACGTGAACGACGACCCCCAGGTCTGGGCGCGGCTCTGGCGGGAGCAGGTCCGGCTCGGCTGCGTGCCCTACTACATGTTCGTGGAGCGCGACACCGGCGCGAAGCGCTACTACCACCTGCCCCTCGCGCGCGCGCACGAGATCTATCGCGGGGCGAGGAACGCCGTGTCGGGCCTCGGTCGGACGGCGCGCGGGCCCGCCATGTCGGCCGAGCCCGGGAAGGTCGTCGTGGACGGCGTCTCGCAGGTCCACGGCGAGAAGGTGTTCTGCCTCCGCTTCCTCCAGGCGCGGAACCCCTCCTGGGCGGGTCGGCCGTTCTTCGCCCGCTACGACGCCGACGCGACCTGGCTCGACGACCTGGTCCCCGCCTTCGGTCGGGAGCGCCACTTCTTCGAGGAGGACCCGGTGCGCGACTGGCGCGCGCTCGGCCCGGCGCCGCGCCGCGCGGGGCACGCGTTCGAGCTCCACCCGCCGCGCCGTCCCCGCGCGCCGGGCGCGCACCAGCACCGTCTCGCCGACCCGCGGCGCTGACCCGGCCGTGGCGGCTCACTCCCGCGGGCGGGCGCTCGCCCGCTCCGCCCGGGGTCGGCGGACGACCACGGGCGCCGTGCGCTCGACGATCGTGCGGGCCGCGTTCACCACGGGGCGTCCGTCGATCCGGCTCTCGCGGCCCGACCCCTCGTGCGCGTGGCCGCAGAGCCAGATCCCGAAGTCGATCTCGTGGGCGAGGTCGAGGAGCGCGCGGCTCCCCACGTGGCGCCCGCCGAGCACGCGGTCGAGGACGCCCCACGGCGGGGCGTGCGACGCGACCACGTCGAACGTCCCCCCGCGGAACGGCTCGACCATCCGCGCGATCGTCGCCTCGGAGTGCTCGTGGGTCCACGAGGGGATCTTGTAGAGGATCGGGATCACCGGCAGGGCCAGAATCGTGAGCCCGCGACGCTCGTGGACCCGCACGCCCTCCCACGGGCCGGCGTCGGCGGGATCGTGGTTTCCCGGCACCACGACGAGGTCCGGGTTCGCCTCGGCCCACCGCGCGACGAGCGCGTGGAAGGCGCCCGCGTCCTCGCGCGGGCGGTTCACGAGGTCGCCGAGGAAGATCGGGAGCACGTCGCCTGCGAGGCACCGCTCGAACGCGTGGCACAGCGGTCCGAGGTGGAAGTCGCCGCCCGCGAGGATCCGCGCGCCGCCGGACGGCGCCGCGCCGTCACGATCCGCCACGACCGCCCAGCGCCTTCTTCAGGATGTCGCCGAGCGTCGGCTCGGGCTCGGACGAGCGCGCGCGGTCGAGCACCTCGCGGATCGTGGCCGTGTCGGCGACGTCGTCCGTCAGGCGGTCGCCGCGCTCCGTCAGCAGGGAGAGCCCGATGCGTCGCCGCTCGACGTCCACGTCCACCACGCGCACGGAGACCTCCTGACCGATGCGCACCACCTCGCGGGGCGACCCCACGGGCGAGGGCGAGAGCTGACTCACGTGCGCGAGGCCCTCGATGCCCTCGGCGACGCGCACGAAGGCGCCGTAGCTCTGGAGGCGCGTCACGGTGCCCGGTACGACCGAGCCGGGCGGGTGCTCGGCCGTGAAGCGCATCCACGGGTCCTCGAGGAGCTGCTTCATGCCGAGGCGGATGCGTTTCCCCTCCTCCTCGACGCCGAGCACCTGCACGTCCACCTCGTCGCCGGGCTTCACGACCGTCGTGGGGTCCTCCACGCGCACCCACGACATCTGGCTCACGTGGACGAGGCCCTCGACGCCACCGACGTCCACGAACGCGCCGTATCTCTCGACGCGCGTCACGTGGCCGTGGACGACCTGGCCCTCGCTCAACAGCTCCACCGCCTCGGCGCGGCGCTCGTCGCGCTGGCGCGCGAGGACCGCGCGGCGCGAGACCACGAGCCGCCGCCGCTCCGGGTCGGACTCGATCACCTCGACGGGCATCGACTGTCCGATGAGGACCGAGAGGTCCTCGATCCGCTCGAGGGCGGCGTGCGACGCGGGCAGGAATCCGGTGAGGTGGCCGACCTGGACGTCGAGGCCGCCCTTGTTCACCGCGCGCGGGATCGCGTTCACCACGGAGCCGACCTCGACGGTGTCCCAGCCGGCCGCGGCGTGGAGCGCGCGCTTGAGCGTGCAGAGCCAGAGGCCTTCCTTCGGGTCGAAGCGCTCGACCCAGACGCGGACCGTCTCCCCGGTCGTCGGGGGCGTCGCGAAGTGCTCGGCGGGCACCACGCCCTGGGCGCGCGGTCCGAACTCGACGAACACGTCCTCCGCCCCGACGCCCGCGACCGTGGCGTCGGCGAAGGCGTGCGGCGCGGGCTCGCGGCTCGCGTCGGCGCCCGGGGGCCGCGCCGGGGGCGGGGCCGGACGCCGGGCCCGGTCCACGCCCAGCAGCGAGGTCTCGCCGAGCGCCTCCTCGATCTCGCGTTCGAGGTCGTCGTCGAGGGGGCGGTCCTTCGCTTCGGACATGGAGGGCACTCCGGTGGTCCGTCGAGCGTACCCCCGCCGAGGCCCCCCGCGACGTGGGGCAAGCGCGGCGAGCACGGCGTTCGAGACGGCTACCCGAGGGTCTTCTTGGCCGGACCCTCGTAGTAGAGCCCGGGATCGTCGCCCCGGCGGCGGCGTCCCGACGGACGGGCGAGCGCGAGGGCCACGAGCGCGATGCCCGCCGCGGCGGAGAGCCCGTGGAAGAGCGGGTGGACGAGCCAGCCGAGGAGCGTCGCGGAGACGACGACGCCTCCGGCGACGAGGTAGACGCCCTCGGCCACGCCCGACGCGCGGGCGGGCCGGGGCGCGGGCGGCGCCCACGGGGCCGCCCGCCTCAGCGCCGCCTCGGTGGCGTGCGCCGGGTCCACGAATCCGGCCGCCGCGTCGAGGTCGCGGGGGAGCTTCGTGAGCCCGCGTCGGTTCGCCTCGAGGCGCTCGGCGGCCTCCGGGTGCGGGGGGCGGTCGTCCGCGCGGTACCGCTCGCGGAACGCGTCCATGTCGTCGGCGCGGAGCCACGCGTTGCCCGTGCGCTCGTGCTTGAGCGTGCTCTGCGTGCGGCCCATGTCGTCGTGGCCGGGGTGGATCACCGTGGTCTCGTCCCGGCCGCGGAAGAGGCGGCCGAGCGTAGCGAACCACGCCTCCGCGTCCGCGCCGGGGGCGTCGCGCAGGCCGACCGTTCCGATCAGGAGGACATCGCCCGTGAAGAACGCGCCCGGCGCCTCCACCACGAGGCCGTCCGGCGTGTTCCCGGGCGCGTGGTGCACGAGGAGGGCTCGCTCGCCCAACGGGAGGCTCGCGCCGTCCACCGGCCGGACGGTCGCGATCTCGGAGGGCGCGTCGGGGTGCATCACGATCTCGGCGCCGGTTCGTTCGGCGAGGGCCGCGGCGCCGGAGAGGTGGTCCGCGTGGCTGTGCGTGTCCACGATCCACCGGAGCGTCGCGCCGTGCTCCGAGAGCAGGCGCTGCACCTCGGACACGCGGTCGAGCAGCGGGTCCACGACCGCCGCCTCGCGACTCGGAGGGTCGATCACCACGTAGGACCGGCAGCCCTTCGGATGCGCGACGGGGAGGACCAGGAAGGCGCGCGGGTCGCGGGTCATGCCTCGATCTTCTCCGACCGGGGGGACGGTCCGCGCCACCCGGGGGCATCAGAGGACCCGCCGGAGGAGCCGGGGACCGCGCAGCGCCGCGAACGCCGAGCCGAGGCCGGTCACGGCCGCCGTCACGAGGAAGATGTCGGTGCTCGCGAGCCCCGACTCGGCGAGGCCCCAGGCGGCGACGCTCCCGAGGCCGATGCCGGCGAAGATGATCAGGTTCATCATGGCGAGCACCGCGCCGCGCGCGGCGGCGGGGGCTTCGGCCTGGATCAGGGCGGCGATCGGGACCGAGAAGACGCCGGCGCCGAGGCCGAGGACCACGAGGAGGAGGAGGGAGGACCCGAGCGCCGGGTGGACCAGACCGAGGCCGAGCGAGGCCGCCGTCATGACGAGCCCGCCCAGCGGGATCTGGCCGAGGCGCGTCCGTCCCCGGCTCGCGAGACCCGCGAGGAGACCGCCCGCGCCCACGCCCAGCGCGAGGACGGCGACGAGCCCGCTCGTGACGCCGTTCGAGCCGAGGTCCAGCGCGCTCTTCGCGTACACGATCAGGTCCTGGAGGACGAGCGTCGCGAGCGCCCAGTACCAGACGTTCCCGAGGAGCCCGAGACGGAGCCGCGCGTTGTGCCGGATCGCGCCGAGGCCGGCGCGCACGGTCTCGCCGAAGCCGCCCTCCACGCCGGCCGCGGGAACGAGCGGGATGCTCCGCGCGAAGCGCCAGCCGACCAGGGCGAGCAGCGCGAGGAGCGCGCCGATCACCCAGCGTCGGCCCTCGAAGACGTCGAGGAAGACCCCGCCCGACGCCGTTCCGAGGATCATCGCGACGTAGGTGAAGAGGAGGAGGACCCCGTTCCCGCGCGCGAGCGCCTCGGGCGGCAGGAGCTCGGGGAGCGCGCCGAACTTGGCGGGGCTCGCGAGCGCGCTGGTCGTCCCCACCAGGGTCACCACCGCGTACAGGGCGACGGGCTCCGCGAACTGGAGCGCCACGGCGGCCAGGACCATGACGCCCGCCTCCGCGAGCTTGAGGCCCCGCAACACGTCGCCCTTGCTCCAGCGGTCGGCGAGGAGACCCGCGAAGACCGAGAGCAGGATCCAGGGCACCGCGTACGCGAGCGTCGCGCCGGTCGTCGCCTGCTGCTGGGCCGCCTCGGTGTGCCGTGGCCCCACGAGCAGGAGGAGCGCCGCGAGGCGAAGCGCGTTGTCCCCGTAGATCCGGAGGGATTCCGACCCGAGGACGCCGCGGAACCCTCGTCGCCGGCTTCCCGTCACGGCGGCGAGCATACGCGAAGGCGGGTCGCGGGCGGGTACGATCCGAGACCATGCCTCGGCGCGCCGCCCCTTCCCGCCCGTCCGCCCCCCGCGTCGGGCGTGGGGGGGCGCCCCGGGGCGCCGGCGTCCTCTTCGCGGTCCTGCTCCTCGGCGTCGCGGCTCCGGGGACGAGCCGGGCGGGCGGGGAGGAGCGGCCGCCGCGTCCCGGCCGGGTCGAGGGCGGGCCCTGGTTCGGCGTGGACGACGTCCAGGTGGACGCGCCCGACCTGGAGACGCGCCTCGCCCCCTTCCGAGGGGTCGGGCCGCTCCTCGCGCGGACCCGCCCGGTC
Organism: uncultured Planctomycetota bacterium; assembly: GCA_963752285.1. Taxonomy (GTDB): domain Bacteria; phylum Planctomycetota; class PLA2; order PLA2; family JAEUHO01; genus CAVVXN01. The sequence goes on along the minus strand of CAVVXN010000005.1, from coordinate 980,815 downwards.
TCGTGGGGACGCCTCGTGCCCCGACGGCCGTTCGCGAACGGCACCCAGCTGCACGACTGGTCGGACCTGGATTCGGCGGTCCTTCGGGCCCAGCGGGCGGGGCTCGAGCTCGTCCTCGTCCTCGACTGCGCGCGGCCGTGGGACCCCCCCGACGACCCGCTCTCGCCGTTCGCGCACGCGGCCGTGGACGCCCTCGGCGCGTCGGACGCCGGGCCCGCGGTGTCCGACGGCTCGGGACCCCGCCCCCCCTCGCCCGGGCTCTGGCAGGCGTGGGAGGACTTCGTCGCGGCGGTCGTCGAGCGCTACGACGACGACGGCCAGGACGACCTGGAGGGGCTCGCGGGCCCCGTCCGCTGGTACGCCGTCCTCGACGGACCGACGTCGCCCGCGCGCTTCACCGGAGAGATGGCCGACTACGTACGGCTGCTCCACCACGCGGAGATCGGCGCACGCCGCGCGTGGACGGGCGCCCGGGTCGTGCACGGCGGGGTGGACCTCGGCGGCCTGGGCCGGATCCCCGCGCGCGAGGTGGACGCGTTCCTCGCGGAGGCGCGCCAAAGCGTCGCCGACCAGCCCGCGCCGACGCGGTTCCTCGCGGCGCGCCGCCTCTCGTTCTCGCTCGAGAGCCTCGTCCTGTCGCACGTGTACGACGTCGTCCAGGTCCGCGCCCCGCGCCGTCTCGCGGAGCTCGCCCTGGACCTCGCGGCCGTGCGCTCGTTCCTCGACCTCGGTGGCCGGGAAGAGACCGAGCTCTGGCTCGCGCCGACCCCCGCTGCGCTGGTGGAGGGACCTCCGCCGGGCTCCGTCCTCTCCGGCCCCGGTCCCGACGAGACCCGCCGCCGCGCGCGCTGGCTCGCGACCGCCCGCCAGGCGGGGCACGCCGACCACGACGCCGCGCGCCGTTGGCTCGGGCGCGGGCGGGCCTACGACGTGGCCCGCGCGCTCGTGACGGCGCGCCTCGCCGGCGCCGACCGCGTCGTGCTCGGCGCGGCCGTCGAGGGCGGTCGGGACGACACGGAGACGCTCGCCGTGTTCGTGCACGGGGACGGGACGCCGCGCGCGCCCTTCTACGCGCTCGCGCAGGCGCGGGCGCGGCTCGGGGTGGCGGGCGACCCCGCGCGCCTCGAGGCGTCGGGCGACGCCGAGGCCGTCCGCGTCACGCCCGGCGGCCCCGACCACCCCGCGTGGGTCGGGCTCGTGTTCCTCGACCCGGACCGCGCGACGTGGGCGGGCGACCCGGTCCGCGCGCTCCCGCCGGTGGACGTCGTCGTCCACGTCCCGCCGGGCACGTACGCGACCGAGCCGGTCCAGACGAGCGCGGAAGCGCCCGTCGTGACCCCCCGCGAGGCGCCGGACGGGATCCTCTCCCTCCCGCTCACGGCCGCGCCCGTCTACATCTGGCCGCGCTGACGCGGCCAGGGCGGCGGGAGCAGCCGTCGGCGACCGTCCGCGGCGCGCGGGACCTCCTCCTCGCCGGGGAGGAAGACCTTGTCCCAGAGCTTGCAGGTCACCTCGCGGTGCCGTTGGTCGAGGCCCTCGCAGTAGTTCGTGAACACGCACCGGCGGACCTCGTCGCCCCGCCCCTCGCGCACCTTCAGCCACCAGTCGGGGTCGGCGAGCGACTGCCGCGCGGCCGCGACGAGGTCCGCGTGGCCGTCGCGGAGGATCGCCTCCGCCTGCCGGAAGGTCGCGACGCCGCCCGCCGCGACGACGGGCGTCGAGAACCCGGCCTGGCGCACGGCCTCGCGGATGCGCGACGCGAGGTGCACGTTTCGTCCGAAGGGACCGCGCGCGTCGATGCGGACGGTGGGCATGCACTCCGCGCCGCTCGGGCCCGTGTACGGGTAGACCGCCTCGCCGACGCGCGGCTGCTTGGCGTCCTCGAAGCGCCCGCCCTTCGAGACGGAGAGGAAGTCGAGGCCCGCGTCGGCGAAGCGCACGGCGAACGCGCACGCGTCGTCGATGCGCGATCCGCCCTCGACCACGTCGTCGCCGAGGAATCGCGTCCCCACGCACGCGCCCGGTCCCACGCGCGCGCGGACCGCGGCGATCACCTCGAGCGCCAGTCGGACGCGCCCCGCGCGGTCGGTTCCGTACCCGTCGCGCCTCGTGTTCGTGCGGCTCAGGAACGAGGCCATGGTGTACGCGTGTGCGAAGTGGAGCTCGACGCCGTCGAAGCCGGCCGAGAGCGCGCGCTCCGCGGCGTCCGCGAAGCGTCCCGGGAGCGTACGGGGGAGATCGCGGACGTGGGCGAGGTCCACGTCGGTCACGCGCTCGCGGTACCCGAAGCGGAGCGACTCCCGCTCGCGGGGCGTGAGGACCGCATCGCGCTCCGGGTCCGCCGCGGCGAGCAGCCAGGCGCGGACCGCGTCCTCGGGGGCGTCGCGCCAGGCCTCGTCGGCGGTCCGCTCCGCGATCCGTCCCCGGTGGGCGTCGGTCACCCGCAGGTACCGCCCGAAGAACCGCTCCGGCGGGGGCCGCCGGCGGACCTGGAGGAAGTCGATGACCTGGAGCAGGAACCGTGTCTCGCCGGCGCTCGCCCGGCGCACGACCCCGACCAGGTCGCGGAGGCCCGGGAGGAAGCGATCGTGGCTCACCCGGAGCAGGGGACCGCTCGCGACGTCGCGGATGCCGGTGGCCTCCGCGACCAACACGCCGGGGCGGCCCGCGGCGAACCGTTCGTACCACGCGAGGTTTCGCTCGGTGACGTACCCCTCTTCCGTTGCGCGCCACGGGACCATCGCGGGAACCCACGTGCGCGTCGCGACGGGCAGAGGGCCCAGCCGCACCGGCGAGTACAGGCGCGACGCGCGCGCCTCGTCCCGGGACGGCCAGCGCGCCTCGGGCAGCGGCACGGGGACGATGGGAGGGGGCGCCACCGGAGGAAGGTACTCTGATCGCCCGCCCCGTCCGGAGCCGAGCATGGATGCGAGCGAGCCGAAGCGCGACGCGGCCGCGAGCCAGCCCACCGCGATCCGGCTCGACCCGGCGCGGAGCCTCCTCGAGATCCGGTGGCAGGACGGGCACGTGAGCCGCTACGACGGCGCGTACCTGAGGCTCGTCTGCCCGTGCGCGGGATGCCGCGGCCACGCCCCGGGCGAGGTGGAGCCGCCGGCGTGGTCGCAGGTGGAGGGCGTCCAGGTCCGCGGCGCGAGCGCGGTGGGGGCGTACGCGCTCCGGTTCGAGCTCTCGGACGGCCACGCGACGGGCATCTACACCTTCGAGTGGCTGCGCGGGCACTGCCCCTCGACGAGGCCCGGCGTGGACGCGACCGGACGGCCGACGTCCTGATCGAGGGACGGCATCCCGCGGCGCGGGCGCGCGTGCGTCAGGAGGTCGGCGAAGGGGTGGCCCCGAGCGCGACGCCGGCGCTCGACCGGTCGAACCGCACGTACGCCCACTCGAACGGGTGGCCGTCGATGCCCTTCGGCGGTGGGGCGATCCAGGAGGCGATGTGCCCCGCCTCGAGGACCGGCGTCATGAGCCCGCGCACGAACGCGCGGTCCGCGTCGCTCGGGAGCCATCGGTCCCGGCCCGCCGCGAAGGCCTCGGGCGTGACCGGGTTCCCTTCGGGATCGAACGTCTCGCCGGCGTAGATGCCCACCAGCCGGTGGAAGCGCCGGCTCGGGAGCGTCAGTCGCTCGCTCCGGCCCGCCCGCTCGAGGACCTTGTTCCAGCGACCGACGACGAAGCCGCAGTCGTCCACGTAGTCGTCCCGCAGGATCTCGTTCATGGCGTTTCGGAGCGGGACCTCCTCGTTGGTGATCCGGCCGCTCGCGAGCACCGGCAACGCGTACGCGCCCTCGAGTGCCCGGTGGTCCTCGAAGCGCGTCTCCTCCTTCCAGCGCCCCTTCAGCCCCGCGGCGAAGTACGACGCCGCGTTCGACGAGCGCTCGCCGCCGAAGAGGTCCACGGACGACGAGAACCAGCGGTTCAGGTACCGCTGGATCGTCGGGAGGTCCACGGCGCCGTGCGCGCGGACGCGGTCCGGCTCGTCCGTTCCGAGCTCGTTCATGACGTCTACCGTGCGCTGGAGCACGCGCCCGACGCCGGTCTCGCCGACGAACATGTGGTGCGCCTCCTCCGTGAGCATGAAGCGCGTCGTCCGGGAGAGGGCGTCGAACCCCGACTCGGCCAGCGCGAGGAGCTGCCACTTGCCGTCGCGGTCGGTGAACGTCGTGAACATGAAGAAGGAGAGCCAGTCCTCGATCGGCTCGTTGAACGTCCCGAGGATGCGCGGCGAGTCGGCGTCGCCCGAGCGACGGCGCAGCATGTCCTCCGCCTCCTCGCGTCCGTCGCGGCCGAAGTACGTGTGGAGGAGGTAGACCATGGCCCACAGGTGGCGCCCTTCCTCGACGTTCACCTGGAACAGGTTCCGCAGGTCGTACAGGCTGGGCGCGGTCCGGCCGAGCAGCCGCTGCTGCTCCACGCTGGCGGGCTCCGTGTCGCCCTGTGTGACGATGATCCGGCGGAGCGCGTTCCGGTGCTCGCCGGGCACCTGCTGCCACGCCGGCTGGCCGGAGAGGTCGCCGCACGGGATCCGCCGGTCCTCCACGGCGTCGGCGAGGAAGATGCCCCAGCGGTACTCGGGCATCTTCACGTACCCGAAGTGGGCCCAGCCGTCGCGGCCCACGTCGATCGCCGTGCGGAGGTAGACCTGGTCGGCCTGGAACCCCTCGGGGCCCATCTCCTTCCACCACGAGAGGAAGCCCGGCTGCCAGGCCTCCAGCGCGCGCTGGAGTCGGCGGTCGTCCTTCAAGCCCACGTTGTTGGGGATGCGGGCGCCGAGGTCCACCTGGGTCATGCGGGGTCTCCGTGGCGGCGAGGGTCGTATGTTCCCCCAGATTGCCACGGATGGACAGGTCGGACGCTCGCCGTCGCCGTCCGCGCGCGTCCGTCGCGGAGCCGCTACGTCCGGGTCCAGTCGAACTCCGGTCGTTCCGGCCGGCCGTAGAGGCTCAGCGCGCCGTGCGCTCCGACGGCGTTCGGTCGCTGGAAGATCCAGTTCTGCCAGGCGCTCAGCCGACCGAAGATCTTCGTCTCGAGCGTCTCGGGTCCCGCGAACCTGAGATTCGCCTCCATGCCCGTGAGGGCGTCGGGCGAGAGGCTCAGCCGTTCCTCGATCGCGATGCGGACCTCGTCGTCCCAGTCGATGTCGTCGGGCGCGAGGGTCACCAGGCCGGCCTCGAGGGCCGCCGGGGGGGCGAAGCCGCCCTCGCGGGAGAGCGCGGCCTCGACCTGGCCGGGCTCGCCGAGGAACCGGGTCTCGAGCCGCGTGAGCCCGTTCGACATCGGGTAGTCGCCGGCGTTGGACCGGGAGAGGTACACGCGGTGCTCCCGGTCCGGGTCGTCGAGCATGTACGTGCGGTCGGCCGCGAGCGCCAGCTCGAAGAGCGTCCCGGCGAAGCAGGCCCCGGGCGCGACGAGCGCGAAGCAGGAGCGCGCGGTCAGGTCGATGCGCTTGAGCGTGCGCTTCCAGAGCTGGATGGTCTCGAAGACGAGCCAGTCCTCGCGGTGCCCGTCGAGGAAGCGGTCGTGGGCGAGGACCGCCTCGGGGTCGCCCTCCGTCGTCACGACCACCAGGCCCACCTCGGGACGGTTGAAGCGGAGGTCCAGCCAGACGTCGTCGATCTCGCGTGCCACGCGGAGGGGCCAGAAGAGGTCGGGCTCGGCGTGGACCCGCTCGAGCGAGGGCGGCGGCGCGTCGGGACCGCGCACGACCACGCGGAGGAGCCGGCCGTCCTGGTGCGCGCGGACGTAGCGGTGGGACACTTCGTCGGCCTCGTACGTCCCGCCGAGCGCCGGGAGCACGACGCCGGGCACGCCGGGGCCGCGTCCCCGCGGGCCGTCGGCCGCGGACACCGCGCGGGCGCGCTCCTCGACGAAGGCCGCGAAGCGGCTGGCGGGCACGACCTCGTCCACCAGGTTCCACTCCTTGGCGCGGCGACCCTTCACCCCCTCGGCGACCGTGCAGTACACGTCGGCGAGGTCGCGCCGCACCTTCCGCTTGTCCACCACGCGCGTGAGCCCGCCCGTGCCGGGCAGCACGCCGAGGAGCGGGGTCTCGGGGAGGCTCACCGTGCTGTTGCCGTCGTCGAGGAGGAGGATCTCGTCGCAGGCGAGCGCGAGCTCGTACCCGCCGCCGGCGCACGCGCCGTTCAGCGCGGCGATCGTGTGCACGCCGCACTCCCGGGAGAGGTCCTCGAGGGCGAGGCGCGTCTCGTTCGTGAACTTGCAGAAGTTCACCTTGAACGTGTGCGTGGACGTTCCGAGCATGAAGATGTTCGCGCCGGAGCAGAAGACGCGGTCCTTCGCCGACTCGACGACCAGGGCGCGCACCTCGGGGTGCTCGAATCGGATGCGCCGGATCGCGTCCGCGAGCTCGATGTCGACCCCGATGTCGTACGAGTTGAGCTTCAGCTCGTACCCCGGGCGCTGGGGCAGGTTCTCCTGGACGTCCATCGCGAGGCGCGCGACCGGACCGTCGAACGAGAGGTGCCAGTGCCGGTACGCGTCGGGCTCCGTCTCGAAGCGGAGGGGCGTCCGGGTCGCCGGAAGTACGTTCGTTCCCATGGCGGCGCAGGGTAGCCGCCGCACGCGGGTCGAGCGAGATCGCGCCGGCGCGACCCCGGCCCGTCGGCGACCGAGGTGGGGCCGACGGGTCCTCTCAGTCCTGGGGCGCCGGGGGCAGCTCGAGGATCGTGATCTGCTCGCCCTCGACCGACGCCGCGAGGAGGCGGGGCGAGAGCAGGACCGGCGGGAAGTGCGTGTCGCCCTTGAGCGGCACGTTCACCCGCTCGACCCCGCGCTGGACGTCGTACATCCACAGGCGGCCGTCCTGCGTCTGCGTCACGAGGAGCCCGTCGCTCCCGAGCAGGCCGCCCTGCGTGGGACCGCCGGCATCGACCTGGCCGCGCGCGGACCCGGCGTCGATCGAGAAGAGCAGGACGCGACCGCGGGTGTCCACGACGGCGGCCACGTCGCCGGCGTGCGCCGGCTGACCGGCGAGGTCGCCGAGGTTGTCGGCGTGCCACAGGACCTTGCCCTGCGTGTCGAGGGCGACCAGGACGCCGTCGCCCTTCGCGACGAGCAACCCCTTGTCGTACGCGCTGATGCCGACGACGTCCGCGTCGCGGCCCGGCAGCTGGATCCGCTCGGCGGCGCCGAGGCGGTCGATGCGGAGCACGGCTCCGTCGGAGAGGCCGGCCCACGCGCGGCCGTGCGCGGTCACGAGCCCCGCCGTGGGGCGACCGCCGAACGGCACCTCGAACGCCTTGCGCTCGCCCCGGAACCCGAGGAGGCGCCCGTCGAGGGTCGGCAGGAGCACCACGTCTTCGAGCTCGGTCGGGTCCCCGGCCGGCCGGCCCGTTTGGATCTGGCTGACGACGCGGCCTTCCTTCGACTCGAGGAAGTACAGCGTGCCGTCGAGCAGCGGGAGGAGGATCTCGTCCCGGGTGACGACCGGTCGGTACCGCGTCCCCTCGAGGCTGCGCACCTGGCGCGCCCACAGCGTGTGGCCGTCGCGCCCGTCGAGCATCGACAGCCGGCCGCTCCTCTCGCAGACGACCAGACCGTCGCCGAGCGGGACCGGGGAGGTCCCGACCGTGGGAGAGATGGGCACGGTCCAGCGCCGCATGGGCTGCATCGACACGAGGAGGATCGGGAACGGGTCCACCTTCTTCGTGCCGAGCAGGCGCGTCTCGGGCCGGAAGCCGGGCTTCTCGACCGTCACGGTGTTCTGGGTGCCCCAGGGGTAGCGCATGACGAGGGGCGTCGAGCCCTGCTCGCGTCCGTTCAGGTACACGTGGGCGGCGGTCGGCACGCTCTGGATCTGGACGGGGAGCCGGATGACGTTCTCGAACCGCACGAACCAGAACTTCTCGGCCAGGGCGTTGTACGCCTCGACCGCGCGCTGGAGGTCGCCGGCATCCTCGGCCGCCTTCGCGCCGGCGAGGCCGCGCTGGATCTCGGCGAGGACGGACTGCCGCTCCTTCAGGAACTGCGGGATCCGGCGCTTCGTCACCTCGGTGACGAGCGGCCGGAGGACCTCGTCGGTCTCGAGCCTGGCGAGCAGCGCCTCGAGGCTGGCGTAGCAGGTCGCGGCGTCGTCGAGCTGCCCGTTGGTGAGCAGGCGGACGGCGTCCGTGCGGCAATACTCGTACGACGCCTCGATCTCGCGCAGCGTGAGCATGCGCCGGCACGCCTGGATGTCCGACGCGTACTGCTCGAGGGACTGGGCGAGCAGCTTGTTCGAGTTCCTGAGGTCGCGCAGCGCGGACTGGATCGGGTCGGAGGCGTGCATCGCCGCGAGCTTCGCCAGGATCTCGAGGCCGGCATCCACGTCGTCCGAGTAGCCGTCCTTCATGAACCCTTCGGCCTTCGGCAGCCAGGTGCGGAGGATCTCGACGTCCACCGCGCTGCTCGTGGCCAGCAGGGAGGAGCGGGCGATGACGTCCCGGCGCGCCCGGACGTTGCGCTCGACGCGGTCGAGAGCCCGGAGCAGATCGGTCTGCAGCCGGTCCAGCGTGCGGTCCTGCACCACCGCGGCGTCCGCGCGCTCCAGGATCTGGTGGAGCGTGCCGAGCCGGAGGCGCGAGGTGAGGTCGGGAAAGTCGGGCATGGCCTTCTGAACGGCGAGGACGGAGCCCTCGAGCTCGTCGCGCTCACCGGGCGGGAGCACGTCCTCGATCTGGGGCGTCTTGTGGACGACGAACTTCCGCTGGAGCTCGAAGGCGCGGTCCGCCTCCGGCGAGTCGGGGTGTCGGTCGGCCAGCAGCGCGGTGATCCGCTGGGCGTCGTCGGCGCGTCCCTGGGCCCACGCGGCCTCGATGCGGCTGAGCATGCGCGGGGCGCTCTCGGGGCGGAACACGATGCCCGCCGTGGCGGCGATCGCGAGGAGGGAGCCGAGCAGGACCACGCGCTTCATGCGCTGGCGGTCGCGCTCCGTCAGGCTGCGGAACCGGCGGAGCAGGTCGCTCCGTTCGGGCGCGAGGGTCGCGATCGCGTCGCGGAAGAACCGTGCAGCCTCCTTGTCCTCCTTGCGGCGGGCGCGGGTGCCCAGGGCGTCGGCGGCGGCCTCCGCCTCCCGGACGACCGCGTCGCGGTCCTTCAGCCGGACGTAGGCGCGCGCCCGGAGCACGCGGGCCGCCACGGGCGCGTCGCTCGTCTGGAGGAGCGGCTCGAGGAGCTCGGTCGCCTTCTCGGCCTCGTCGGCGTCGAGCGCGGCGCGCGCGAGCTCGAGGGTGCTGCGGCGGTACTGCTGCGTGTCGCCGGCGCTGTCGGCCGCCGCGCGCAGCGAGGCCAGCGCGGTCTCGTCGCCGGGGCGGAGCTGGAGGAGGTCGCGGAACACCTTCTGCGCCTCGGACGCGCGACCCTCGCGCAACACGAGGTGACCCAACGCCTGGAGGGCGTCCGCCTGCTCCTCGGGGCTCTTGCGGCGCTTCGCGAGGTCCGCGAGCCGGAGGAGGGGCTGTTCGTCCGTCGGCGCGAGCGAGGCCCACTGGAGCAGCAGGCCACGCGCGACCTTGAGCTGGCCGGCCTCGACGCGCGACTCCGCCTGCTGCGCGAGCTCCGTCGGGGTCGGGGTGCGCGCGGCGCCGGCGCGCACGCACGCGAACACCGAGCGTAGGACGGCGAACCGCGTGAGGCCGCAGAGCATCGCGACCTCGTCGATGACGCGCCGGCCGTCGAGCAGCGTGTGCACGGTCGGCGTGGGGTCGCCGTCGTAGTCCACGGGCGGCGGCGCGTCGAGAGGGATGAAGAGCAGGGCCTCGAGGCCGAGCTCCTCGGCGATCGCGTTGTGCTCGTCGAGACGCTGCGCCGCGCGGAGCAGCATCCCCCCGATGTCCACGCCGACCCGGCTCACGAGCCCAGCGCGTTCCGGAGGCGGCTCGCCCTCCTCGAACCGGAACTCGCCGTCCTGCCAGGTCAGCAGGTCGAGGATGGCGTCCTCCGCGGCGCCCCGGAGCACGGCGTCCACGTCGTGCCACGGGACGAGCCCGCGCTCGAGGAGCGCGTCGAGGAGGAGGACGGGGTTCGGTTCCCGCGCGCGTTCCGCGTCGAGGGTCGGCCGCGGCAGGAGACCGCGGTGTACGAAGCCCTCGAGCAGGATGTCGGGGTCCACGGGGTCCGGCTCCACGAGGTGGAGCTGGTCCGTGGCGACGTGGAGGACCGCGCGCGTCGCCCCGCGCCGCAGGATCAGGTTGCCCTGACGACCCTGCAGGGCGGTCTGGAGTACGTCGGCGAGGCCGAGCTGACGGAGACTGCCCTGGAGGGACATGGAGCTTCCACCCGTGGAGACGGCCGGACCCTTCCGGCTCTTTTGGGGGCCCTATCGGCCTCCCCGGGGCGGGGACTGAAGGTGGCGGGCCGCCTCCATCCAGGCGCCGAGGGCGGGTCCGGAGGGCGCCTCGAGGACGCCCCGGTCGGTCACGAGCGCCGACACGAGGTCGGCCGGCGTCACGTCGAAGGCCGGCGCGAAGGATCGGACCCCCGCGGGCGCGGTCCCGGAGCCGAGATACACGGCCTCGTCCCCGGGCCGCTCCTCGATCTCGACGTCGGCGCCCGACGCCGTAAGGGGGTCGAGGGTGGAGATCGGCGCGGCGACCCCGAACGGGACCCCGTGACGCCGCGCGGCCAGGGCCAGCGGGTACGTGCCGACCTTGTTCACGACATCGCCGTTTCGACAAACACGGTCCGCGCCCACGAGCACCGCGTCCACCTCGCCGCGGCCGAGCAGCGTCGCGGCGGCGCCGTCCACGAGCACCCGGTGGTCGATGCCCGCGCGGCGAAGCTCCCAGGCCGTGAGTCGGAGCCCCTGGAGCAGCGGGCGCGTCTCGTCCACCCACACGAACACGCGTTCGCCCCGCGCGTGGAGCAGGTAGAGCGGAGCGAGCGCCGTGCCGAGGCCGGGCGTCACGAGCGCCCCGGCGTTGCAGTGCGTGAGGACGCGGCTACGCCCCGCGAGCCACCGGGCGCCGTGGCGCGCGATCGCGGCCGACGCCTCCGCCTCGCCGCGCTCCAGGCGTCGGGCGGCGGCGAGCACGGCCTCCGGCACCTCCGTGGGCGGCCGCTCCAGCGCCCGCGCTTCGGCGAGGACCTCGTCCACCGCGCGGGAGAGGTTGACGGCCGTCGGACGCGCGCTGGCCACGCGTCCCGCGCGCTCGAGGAGGCGTGCGCGGAAGCGCGGGGCGTCGGAGTCGTCCCGGAGGCCGCGTCGCGCGGCCAGGACGAGCGCGTAGGCGCCCGCGACCCCGATGGCGGGCGCGCCGCGTACCGCGAGGCGGCGGATGTCGTCCACGACCGCCTCGTCGTCGTCGCGGTCGAGCCAGACTTCCTCGGCGGGCAGACGGGTCTGGTCGAGGAGCCGCAGGTGTCCGGAGGCGTCGTCGCCCATCCACGCGAGCGCGCGGACGGGGGGCTCCGGGAGGTCGCCCGTCCCTTCCGTCAACGCGGACCCGCGAGCCGCTCGCGGAGCGCGTCGTTCGTCTGCGCGACCGAGCGGCGCAGGGCGGCGCGGAATCCCTGGAGCCGGTCGTGGAGCACCTCGTCGGAGAGCGCGAGGATCTCGGCGGCGAGGAGGGCGGCGTTCTTGGCGCCGTCGGCGCCGATCGAGACGGTCGCGACGGGCACGCCCGCCGGCATCTGGACGGTCGAGTAGAGCGAGTCCGCGCCGCCGAGCGAGGAGGTGGGCACGGGGATGCCGATCACGGGGATCGTCGTGAGGCTCGCCATCACGCCGGCGAGGTGCGCGGCGCCGCCCGACGCGGCGATGACGACCTTCAGGCCGTTCAGACGGGCGGTGCTCGCGTAGCTGTGCGCCTGCTCGGGCGTCCGGTGCGCGGAGAGGATGCGCACCTCGTACGGGATGTCGAAGTCCTCGAGCGTCTCGAGACACACCTGCACGACGGGCAGATCCGTCTCCGAGCCCATCACGACGCCCACGAGGGGCCGACGCAGATCCACCTCGACGTCGCCCGTCGGCTCCGTGGGGGCGGGGACGCGCGTCTCCGGCGGATGCGGCCGGTGGCGGTGACCGCTGCGACGCGACATGTCAGGCTCCCAGAGAACGACCGGTGAGGCGTTCGTGGATCTCACGGTACGTGGCCGAGGTGCGTGCGACGACGTCACCCGGAAGCGCCGGCGCGGGCGGGGTGTGGTCCCACCCCTGGCGGTCGAGCCAGTCGCGGACGAGCTGCTTGTCGAGGGGCTTCTGCGAGCGCCCCTCCTGGTAGAGCGTCGCGTCCCAGAAGCGCGAGGAGTCCGGGGTGAGCACCTCGTCGCCCAGCACGATGCGGCCCTGCGCGTCCACGCCGAACTCCATCTTCGTGTCGGCGATCAGGATGCCCCGCGCCGCGGCGAGGTCGCGCGCCTTCTCGTAGATCGAGATCGAGAGCTCGCGGAGCCGGTCCGTGGTCTCGCGCCCGACGATCGAGGCCATGCGATTCTCGTCGATGTTCTCGTCGTGGCCCGTCGTCGCCTTCGTGGCGGGCGTGAAGAGCGGCGGGTCGAGCCGCGCGCTCTCGGGAAGGGACGCGGGGAGGAGGTGCCCGCACACGGCGCCCGTGCGCTTGTAGTCCCGCCAGCCGCTCCCCGTGAGGTAGCCGCGCACGACGCACTCGACCGGGAACATCCGAAGCCGGCGGACGAGCATGCTCCGTCCGGCGAGGACGGACGCGTGCGGATGGGTGGAGGCGGGCATCTCGGGGACGTCCGTGGTGACCAGGTGGTGGGGGACGACGTCCTCCAAGGTCTCGAACCAGAAGCGGGAGAGACTGGTCAGGACGCGGCCCTTGTCGGGGATGCCGGGCGAGAGGACCACGTCGTAGGCGCTGACCCGGTCCGTGGCGACGATGAGGAGGTGCTCGCCCACCTCGTAGAGGTCGCGTACCTTCCCCCGGTGGAGCAGCTTCAACCCCGCGAGCTCGGTGGCCAGGATGGTCTGCGGCATGTGCGGCTCCTCCCGGGGAAGGCGCGGATGATACCGCCTCCGTCCCCGGCCGTGCAGTCACGCGTCCCGGGGGCGGCGTGGCGCCGCGTGACGCGGCGGGCGGCGGGGGAGACGGGGGCACGTTCGTGGAGGTGACGGTCGAGCGCGCGCGGGGCCCGGTGGGGGGCCGAAGACGCGTACCGGCGTCGAAGTCGCTCCATCAGCGGGCGCTCGCGCTCTCGGCACTCGCCGACGACCCGGTCGTCGTGGACGCGGGACCGGAGCCCGTCGGCGAGGACGTCCTCCGGCTCGCGCGCGCGCTCGGGACGATCGGGTCGTGGCAGGACGGCGCGCTCGGTCGCTCGCGCGAGCGGATGCGTCTCGACCTCGGACTCGGCGCGACCGGGTTCCGCTTCACGACGGCGCTCGCGACCCTCCGGCCTCCCGGCGCGCGAACGCTGGTCACGGGCCGTCCGGCGCTGCTGCGCCGGCCGCACCGACCGCTCCGCCGCGCGCTCACGAAGCTCGGTGCGCACGTGGTGCGGAGGTGGAGCGGCGCGATGCGGGTGGTCGCGGGCGGCGTTCGCGGCGGCGCGCTCGACCTTTGCGCCGACGTCTCGAGCCAGTTCGTCTCGGCGCTCCTCCTCGTGGCGCCCCGCATCGGCGGCGTCTCTCTCCGTCTCCTCGACCGGCCGGTCTCGCGGCCGTACCTCGAGCTGACGATCGAACTCCTTCGGCGCTTCGGCGTCGAGGTCGAGGCGTCGGGTCTCGACGGCTCGGGCGGCGTCGTCGAAGTGGGGTCGCAGGCGCCGCGCGCCGCGCGGATCGCGATCGAGGCCGACGCGTCGTCCGCCGTCGTGTGGTGGGCGCTCGCCGCGTGGACGGGAGGCTCGGTGGTCGTGGAGGGTCTGCCCGCGGACTCGCGTCAGGCCGACGTCGCGCTGGCTGAGCTCCTCGTCCGCATGGGCGCGCGCGTCGAGACGACGGCCGGCGGCGAGATCGAGGTGACCGGCACGGGCGCGCTCGACGCGCCGGGCACGATCGACCTCGGCGACCGTCCCGACCTGCTCCCGATCGTGGGCGCGCTCGCGGCCACGGCGCGGGGCACGACGCGCGTCGTCGGCGTGGCGCACGCGCGACACAAGGAGTCGGACCGCCGCCGCACGACGGCCGCGGCCATCACCGCGCTCGGCGGGACCGCGGAGCCGACCGAGGACGGCCTCGTCGTCCGGGGCGGTCCCCTCTCGTCCGGCGTCGTGGACGCGGCCGGCGACCACCGCATCGCGCTCGCGTTCGGCGCGCTCGGCGCGGTCGTCGGCGGGGTGGTGGTCCGCGGCGCGGACGCGGTGGGCAAGTCCCTCCCCGGATTCTGGCGGGCGCTCGCCGATTCGGCGTAGCGGTGCGGACCGGCCGGGTTTCGAACCCGGGGCGCTCCGCCCATTAGTAGCATGTCCCGCCTTCGCGTCGCCGGAGGGATCGCCGGGCATGCGTCGTTCGCGCCACAGGTCTCACGCCGCCCTCGCCGTCCTCGTCCTGATCGCGCTGCTCGCGCCGGTCGTGCCGGCGCGGGCCGACACGGGTCTCGGCGAGGCGTGGGAAGAGGGCATCCAGCAGGGCATCGAGCGCCAGGAGCGCGAGCGGAAGCAGCGGCAGCCCGACTCGATCCTGCGCGACGCGAAGCTCCTCGCCGGCCGGCCCTCCGACGGCGCCCAGAAGGTCGTGCGCACGTACCTGCTGGCCCGCGCGTACGCGATCGCCGGCGACGTGGCCTCCGCGCGTCGGACGTACGCGGAGGTCCTCCGCCTCGCGCCGCGCTGCTACTTCGCGCCGCAAGACCTCGCGATGCTCGACCTGCAGCAGGAACCGGCCGACACCGCGGCCGCGGAGCGCAACCTGAGGCAAGCGATCCAGATGAACCCGGGCTATCTCACCGCGCAGCGAAAGCTCGCGATGCTCATGCTGCGTGAAGACAAGCCGGCGGAGGCGCTCTCGTACCTCGAGCGCATCGTGGGCGGCGACCCCTCGGACCTCCAGGCGCGCTTCTACCTGGTCCAGGCGCTGCTCCAGACGGACCACCTGGACGAGGCGGAGAAGGAGGTCGCCACCCTCCTCCAGGGCGAGCCGAACAACCCGGCCTTCCAGTCGCTCCGGGCGGAGGTGTGGACGCGCCGCGGCCGCTACGACGACGCGCGCGAAGCGTACCGCCGCCTCTCGCTGGCCGACCCGGCCCAGGCCTCGTACCTCGCGGGCTTCCTCCGGTGTCTCGACGAGCAGCGCGAGAAGCAGCACGTCGTGGACTTCGAGGGCTACATCTGGGCGCTCGAGGGCCTCTCGCGCCTCGAGCGCGACCCGGCACGCAAGAAACAGATCGCCGCCGCGCTCGAGGAGGTCCGGAAGCAGCAGGCGATCTCGGCCTCCGGCGCCGAGACGGACGGGCCGCCGACCGACGCGCAGATGGCGGTCATCCTGCCGAACCTCGAGACCGACAGGCGCCTCCAGGTGCTGCGGTACGTCTACGCGCGGGACGACGCACCCGAAGTGGACCTCCTCACGGCCGTGATCGCCCGCCTGGCCCCGAAGACGGAGCCCGTCCCGGAGGCGCGCATGTACGCGCTCCGCATCCTCGGGCGGTTCGGGGGCTTCGGGCTCGTGGGCCTCGTGCGCCACTCGCTCCGCGACCCCTCGCCGGAGGTGCGCCCGATCGCGGCCGACGTGCTCGTGGACCTCGCGCGCACGCGTCCCGCCGCGCACGGCGCCGCGGTGCTCGCGCTGGGCCTCGTCGCCGACGGGGACGACGCGGGGCTCGCCTCCGCCGCGCGCGCCGGCATCCAGGAGCTGACGAAGGCGCAGTGGCCCGTTCCCGACGACGCGGACGAGGGCGCGCGGCGCGCGGCGTTCCGGGCGTGGTGGAGCGGATCGGGCGGCGCCGAGGCGAAGGTGCAGGCGCTCGAGCGGTTCCCCGAGATCGGCGACCTCGACCCCGAGAGCGTGCTCCTCCCGTACCTCGCGGACACCGACGCGTTCGTCGTCGGGGCGGCGTGGACCGCGATGTCGGAGATGGCGAAGCGGCTCGTCCAGCAGGACGACGCGCAGCGCGGAGAGCCCGGCGGCCACGCGCTGCTCGGCGCCGCACGCCGGACGTGGCTCGCCGCGTGTCCCGCCCCGCCCGCCCACGGGGCCAAGGCGGACGCGATCCTCGCCGCGAAGCCGGCCCTCGACGCGTGGCTCGGCCAGAGGCCGTGAGGCTCGACGCGAGGGTGGGACCATGCGCGTGATCCGTCGTCTCCAGCCGGTCCTCCTGCTCGGTCTCCTCCTCGCCGCGTGGCCCGCGCGCGCCGCGCGGGCCGAGGAGCCCTGGGAGACCCAGGCGCGGCAGGAGATCGAGGAGGAGACGCGGCTTCTCGACACCGCGCGCCGCCGGGGCACGACGCGACAGGTGGTCGGCACGTACGCGAGCCGCCTCGACCGCCAGCCGAGCGCGTTGAACCACTTCCTCCTCGGTCGCGCCCTCTACTACGACGGCGACCCGAAAGAGGCCGAGCGTCACCTGAGGGAGGCCCTCCGCCTCGAGCCCCGCTTCTGGTTCGCGCGGCTCCGACTCGCGATCCTGGAGAACGAACGCGGCCAGGGCCCGGCCGCGGAGGAGGACCTCGCCGCGGTCCTCGCCGCCAGCCCGCGGGAGCCCGAGGCGTTGAAGCTCCTCGCCGACGTGAAGTCGAAGGCCAAGGACTGGGACGGCGCCCTCCGCGCGCTCGAGGGCCTGCTCGCGGCGAACCCCGGCGACCTCGAGATCCGGTACCACATCGCGGTCCTCCGGATGCAGAAGCAGGACTGGACGGGCGCGCTCAGCGAGCTCCGCCTCCTCCGCGGCCGGCAGCCGGACGATCCCCGCGTGCGCTGGCTGTACGCCTGCGCGGCGCAGCTGACCGGCGACCTGAAGGAGGCCGTCCACGAGTTCGAGAGCCTCGCGCGCCTGCAGCCGAAGGACCTCGGGCCGGCCGAGCACCTCGTCGCGGCCTACTACGCGCTCCACGACTGGAAGGGGCTCCAGAGCGCCCTCGATCGGGCGCTGCCGCTGCTCCCCAAGGACGACCCGCGCCGCGCGGCGTGGGAGGACTTCCTGAGGCGCCTCCAGGCCGGCGAGCGTCCCGGCGAGCCGGCGCCCGCGACGCCGGACGACGAGACCTGGCAGCGCGACCCGTTCGCGGAGCTCGTCGAGCGCTGCCAGGACGCCTCCGACGCGTCCCGGCGTCGCGCGGCGCTCCAGGAGTACTACGACGCGAAGATCCCGATGGTCCCGGCCGCGCTCGTGCGCCGCGTGATCCCCGAGATCGAGCCCGACCCGACGTGCCGCAAGTGGCTGCTCCGGATCATGGGTCGGCTCGAGAACCCGGCCCTCGCGCAGATCGTGGCCCGCGGCCTCCTCGATCCGGACGTGGACGTGCGCGTGCTCGCGGCGGAGACCCTCGGCGAGATCAAGACGCCCTCCGGCGTGATCTACCTGCTCGGATACTTCCTCGGGCCGAAGCTCGGCGACCCGCCCGACGCCGGGCAGACGAAGGAGATGAACGCGGCCCGCGCCGCGCTCATCGGGATCACGGGCCGCCTCGACGAGCGCGGCGGGCCCGACGTCTGGGTCGCCGCGCCCGACGTCGCCGCCATGCGCGCGGCGTGGCAGGTCTGGCTCGCCGCCCCGGACGGGATCCACCAGCGGCTGAAGGGCATCCTCGACCTCGACACCCAGGGCGAGGAGTACCCCGAGATCTACCTCATCGAGGACGCGATGGACACCTCGCCCGACATCGCGCGCGCGGCGTACCGCGTGATGCGTCACCGGGCGGAGCGCGAGGGGCCCGAGGCGCCCGCCACGTCGATCTGGGCGAAGTTCCCGCGCATCGCGGACGACGATCTGGCGAAGGACGACACCCTGCCCCGGATGCGCGGCGCCGTGAAGACGTGGTGGGACGCCTGGGTGAAGGCGCTTCGGGACGCCCGGACCGGCGGAGGCGGATGAGCCCCGGCGACACGCGGAGCTCGTCCCGACGCGGGGTGCTCGTCACGGGCGGGGCCGGATACGTCGGGCCGCCGGTCGTGCGCCGGCTCGTCGAGGAAGGCCGGGACGTGGTCGTGCTCGACGACCTGTCCACGGGGCACCGGGAGCACCTTCAGTGGGGCCGGTTCGTTCCGGGAGACGTGGGGGACGCGGAGACGGTCCGCTCGGTCGTCCGGGACCACGACGTGGGGGCGGTCGTGCACTTCGCGGCGAAGGCGCTGGTCGGCGAGTCGATGCGCGATCCGGACCTCTACGACCGCTGGAACCGCGGCAAGACCGAGGTGCTCGCGAGCGTGGCGGCCGCGGAGGGCGTGCGGGCGTTCGTGTTCTCGTCCACCTGCGCCGTGTACGGGACCCCCGCGCGCGTCCCGATCCCGGAGGACCACCCGCGCCGTCCGATCAACCCGTACGGCCGGTCGAAGGTCGCGTGCGAGGACGCGCTCTTCGCGACGGGTGTCCCGACGGCGGCCCTGCGGTACTTCAACGCCGCGGGCGCGGAGCCCGAACACGGGCTGGGCGAGCGTCACGACCCGGAGACGCACCTGATCCCGCTCGCGCTCTCGGCGGCGCTCGGCGAGGGCCCGCTCACCGTGTTCGGCTACGACTACGAAACGCCGGACGGCACGTGCGTGCGCGACTACGTCCACGTCTCGGACCTGGCGACCGCCCACGTGCTCGCGCTCGACCGACTCGAGTCGGGGGGGAGCGGCGGCGCGTGGAACCTCGGGACCGGCCGTGGCGCGTCCGTCGCGGAGGTCCTCGCCGCGGTCCGGGTCGTGACCGGCCGCGAGGTGCCCCACGTGCGCGGCGCGCGGCGCCAGGGCGACCCCCCGTCGCTCGTCGCCGAGCCGCGCCGCGCCAGGGCCGAGCTCGGGTGGACGCCGGTCGCGAGCGACCTCGACCGCATCGTGGCGGACGCCTGGGCCTTCGCGAAACGCGCACGGGCGGGCTGAGTTGGGCTGGGTGGTGGCCATCGACGGACCGGCGGGCGTCGGCAAGACCACCCTGGCCCGTCGCCTCGCCGAGGCGCTCGGCGCGCGCTTCGTGGACTCGGGCGCCCTCTACCGCGCCGTGGCCCTCGCGGCCCTCGAGCGCGGGGTCCCGTCCGCGGACGAGGCGGCCCTCGGGCGCCTCGCCTCGGCGATCCGCGTCGAGCTGTCCGACGAGGGCGTGGTCACCCTGGACGGCCGGGACGTGACGCGCCGGATCCGAGAGGGCGACGTCACGAGCCGGGTCGCCGAGGTGGCCGCCGCGCCGGCGGTCCGCGCGATCGTGGGGCGCATCCAGCGCGCGGTGGCCCTCGGGGCCGGCCGGGCCGTGGTCGAGGGCCGCGACATCGGGACCGTCGTCTTCCCCGACGCCGTGGCGAAGGTGTTCCTCGACGCGGGGCTCCCCGTCCGGGCGAGACGGCGGCTGGCGCAGGAACGGCCCGGTGCCCCGGAGGAACCCGCGGCCGTTCGGGACGTCGGAGACGCGCTCGAGGCCCGGGACCGCCGGGACCGGGAGCGGCCGGTCGCGCCGCTGGTCCCGGCGGAGGGCGCCTTCCGTCTCGACACGACCGGGATGACCCCCGACGAGGTTCTCGCGGCGGTCCTCGCCCATGTACGATCGAGGATTCCTGTCGCGCCGCCCCCGAGTCCGCCGGCCTGAGGACACGGGGTGGTGCCGACGCGCCCGGTGGGGGGACGGACCCCTCCCGGGCGAGAAGACCTCCTACCCCCAGGCCTTCGCCGCCGCCACGGGGCGGTCGCGGCGACCCCCGTCTCGGAGACCCATGCGCGCACGCGACAAGATCCGCCGGTACGACCTCGGCAACCAGGAGCTCGATGAGCAGGTCCAGAACGTGTTCCAAGGCGCCGGAGACCTCGGCGAGAGGTACCTCGCCGGCGCGGAGGAGTTCACGGCCAACAAGGTGGTGAAGGGCCGCATCGTGGACCTTCGCAACGACGAGGTCGTGGTGGACATCGGCTACAAGTCCGAGGGCGTGATCCCCGCGAACGAGTTCCAGGACATCGGCGAGTACGACGTGGGCGACGAGATCGAGGTCCTCCTCGAGAGCGTCGACGAGGGCGGCGGCGGCGTGGTGCTCTCGAAGCGCAAGGCCGACCGGATCCGCGGCTGGGAGCGCGTGGTCTCGCAGTACGGCGAGGGCGCGACGGTCCGCGGGCGCGTGCTGAAGAAGATCAAGGGCGGACTGCTCGTGGACATCGGCGTCCCGGTGTTCCTGCCCGCCAGCCAGGTGTCGATCCGCCGGACGAACGACATCAGCGAGTTCATCGGCCGCGACATCGAGGCGCGCATCATCAAGATCGACCAGGAGCGCATGAACATCGTCATCTCGCGGCGCCGCCTGATCGAGGAGCAGCGCGAGGAGGCCAAGAAGACCCTGCTCAAGGAGATCAAGCCCGGGCAGATCCGCGCGGGCGTGGTCAAGAACATCGCCGACTTCGGCGCGTTCGTGGACCTCGGCGGCATCGACGGCCTGCTCCACATCACCGACATGTCGTGGAGCCGGCTCACGCACCCGTCCGACATGCTCAAGATCGACGACGAGGTCGAGGTGATGGTCCTCCGGGTCGATCTCGACCGCGAGCGCATCGCGCTGGGCCTCAAGCAGAAGTTCCCGAGCCCCTGGGAGACCGTCGAGCTGAAGTACCCCGTCGGGAGCCGCGTGAAGGGCACCGTCGTGAACGTCATGCCCTACGGCGCCTTCGTGAAGCTCGAGGACGGCATCGAGGGCCTCGTGCACATCTCGGAGATGTCGTGGTCGAAGCGGATCAACCACCCCGAAGAGGTGGTGAAGGTCGGCGACGAGGTCGAGGTCGTCGTCCTCGACATCAACCGCGAGAAGCAGGAGATCTCCCTCGGCATGAAGCAGGCCGACGGCGATCCGTGGGACAACGTCGAGGCCCGCTTCCCGCCGGGGACCGTGCTCCAGGGCACCGTCCGCAACCTCACGTCGTACGGCGCGTTCGTCGAGATCGACGACGGGATCGACGGCCTGCTCCACGTGTCGGACATGTCGTGGACGCGGAAGATCCAGAACCCCTCCGAGGTGCTCGAGAAGGGACAGCGGATCGAGGCGGTCGTGCTCTCGGTCCACCCCGACAAGAAGCGCATCGCGCTCGGACTGAAGCAGCTCGAGCTCGATCCGTGGCAGAAGGAGATCATGGAGCGCTACGCGCCCCAGACCGAGCACGCCGGGCGCGTCACGAAGGTGACGAATTTCGGGATCTTCATCCGTCTCGAAGAGGGCCTCGAGGGTCTGATCCACATCTCCGAGCTGACGCCCGCGGACCAGCTCCAGCCCGGCGACCGGGTGGCCGTTCGCGTGCTCCGGCTCGACACGGAGGAGCGGAAGATCGGTCTGACGCTGCTCCGCGGCGAGGAGGCCGAGACGCTCCTGGCGTCGAGTGAGGAGCCGCCGGAGCTGACTGCGGAGGAGCTGGACGCGAGTCGGCGGATCGACGACGAGCCCGCAACCGCCGAGGGGGAGCCCGTCGAGGCGGAGGCCGCCCCGGACGAGGCCGCCGCCGTGGAGGTCGCCGCGGACGAGGATGCCGGGACGGCGTCCGAGGAGGCCCCGGACGAGGCGCCGGCCGAGGCGCCGGCGTCCGAGGGCGAGGGGGCGTAGCCGAGGCGCGAGACGGCCCGGTGATCGGGACGAGGGAGGCTTTCGGGATGCGCCGGACCTCCCTCGATCCCTGGCCCGCGGTCCTCCTCGTCCTGACCGCCGTCGCGGGCGCCTCGGCTTGCGCGCGGCCCCCGCAGACGGCGGACGCGCCGGACCCGAAGGGCCCGGTCGCGCCGTCCTTCGCGCCGATCGTGTTCCCCCGGGCCGGCGCGAAGCCGGGCGCGACGGGCGGGAGCGTCAAGGACCCGAGCCCCGTGGACGAGGCCGACCGGGGCCTGGAAGAGAAGCGGAGGCTCGCGGAGGGCTACGCGGCGGGGGGGTTCGACGACGAGGCCCTCGAGGTGATCCGCCAGACGCTCGCGATGAAGCCGCCGCTGCCCGAGCACTGGGTCTCGGTGTTCCAGGATCTCCGTCGGACGCTCGCGGTGCGACGGCTCCAGGCGACTCTGCTCCGCGCGGACGCGCGGGGGCGCCTCGACTACGTGACCTTCGGGTCCGATGTCGAGTTCGAGATCGAGGTGCGCAACGTGTCGGGACGACCGGTCACGATGAGCACGGAGGCGGGCGAGAGCCCGCCGGCGCTCGCCCTCCAGGTCGCGCGGCAGGACCACGACATCTACGCGGCGCGGCTCGGGCGGAGCTGGACCCAGACGGTCGGCCTGCAGAAGGACGAGCGCGCGCCGGTCCGGCTCCCGGCCGGCGGCGTGTTCCACGAGACCGTTCGGGTGCCGGCGGCGGACGTCGGAGCGGCGATCCAGGGCGTGCGCGTGCTCGACCTCTCGGGAACGCTTCGGGGCTCCGTCCGCGTGGGCGACGGCCCGCCGACGCCGCTCGCGCTCCCCCTCCGTCCGGCACGGGTCGTCGTGGTTCCGGACGGCTACGAGCCGCTCACGCGGGACCCGCTGGCGTCGATGGAGACCGCGGTCACGGCGGTGGCGCCGACGCACATCCTCGTGGCGGCGGAGTTCGTGGGACCGAATCGCGTCGCCGACGCGTGCCGCGTGGTGGCCCGCGCCCTCGCCGAGGGCGACCCGGTGCTGCGCACGGCGGCGCTCGGCGCGCTCGACCTCCTCCTCGAGCGCGCAGCGGGACGTCCCGCGGCGCCCCTCGCGGACCCGTTCCTGGCCGCGCTCGACCTCCACCCCGATCGGTCGGACGCGCTGATGGACGCGCTCGCGCGCATCGCGGACACGCGGGTCATGCCCGACGCGCGTCTGTGGCGCGACTGGTGGCAACGCGCCGAGTCCGAGGGCCGGACGGTGCCGGCGCGCGTGGCGGAGGGGCGATGACGCTCGATCCGCGGCTGGTCGAAGCGCTCGGCGTCCAGGCGCGGACCGTCGAGACCGTCGTGCCCGAGGCGGACCTCGTGGAGCGCCTCCTCTCCGGGCGTCCGCTCCGGCTGAAGCTGGGCATCGACCCCACGTCCCCGACGGTGCACGTCGGGAACGCCATCCAGCTCTGGATCCTCCGCCGGTTCCAGGAACGCGGCCACCAACCGGTCCTGATCCTCGGCGACTACACGGCGACGGTCGGGGACCCGTCGGGCAAGGACAAGACGCGACCGATGCTCGGGCCCGAGCAGATCGAGGCGAACCTCGCGACCTACCGCGACCAGATCGGGAGGATCCTCGACCTCGACGGCGTCGAGATCCGTCGCAACAGCGAGTGGTTCTCGAAGATGTCGTTCCTCGACGTCCTCGGCCTGGCCGACCGCATGACGGTCCAGCAGATGATGGAGCGGGACTCGTTCCAGGACCGATGGAGGGCGAGCGAACCCATCTCGGTGCGGGAGTTCCTCTACTGTCTGATGCAGGCGTGGGACTCGGTGGCGGTCCGCGCGGACGTCGAGCTGGGGGGCCAGGACCAGACCTTCAACCTCATGGTGGCGCGCCGCTTCATGGTGCAGGAGGGCCTGCGGCCGCAGGTGAACCTCCTGACACCTCTCCTCGAGGGCACGGACGGTCAGGCCAAGATGTCGAAGAGCCTCGGCAACTCGATCGGCGTGCTCGACGCGCCGAAGGATCAGTTCGGCATGGCCATGCGCGTCTCCGACGCGCTGCTCGGAAAGTACCTCCGGCTCGCGACCGACCTCCCGGACCCCGAGGTCGAACGCCTCCTCTCCCTCCCGAACCCGCGCGACGCCAAGCTCGAGATGGCCGGGGCGCTCGTCCGTCGCTATCACGGGCCGGACGCCGCGGCGCGGGAGCGCGAGGAGTTCCTCCGCGTGTTCAGCCGCCACGACCTCCCGACCGACATCCCCGACGTCGCCGCGGGGCCGCCGGGAGACGACGGCCGCTGGTGGGTCGTGGACCTCCTGAAGCGCTGCGGGTTCGTCGCGAGCACGGGCGAGGCGCGGCGCCTGGTGGAGCAGGGCGGCGTACGCGTGGACGAGACCGCGCTCGCGGACTGGCAGGGTCGCCTCGAGCTCCGCGGTGGCGAGATCCTCCGCGTGGGGCGCCGACGCCACGCCCGTCTCGTACTCTCCTCCCTCCCCGAGCCCGGAGGCAACCGGTGACGCTCGCCGAGATCCCCTATCCGCGCATCGACCCCGACATCGTGAAGCTCGGACCGGTCACGGTCCGCTGGTACGGAGTCTCCTACATCCTCGCGTTCGTGCTCGCGTACCTGGTCCTCCGGAACCTCGCGCGGCGCGGACGGTGGCCCGTCGCCCCGGAGCGGGTGGCCGACGTGCTGTTCTGGGGCATCCTCGGCGTGTTCTTCGGAGGGCGGATCGGTTGGGTCCTCTTCTACGGGATCCCCGGCGGGAGCGTGCAGACGTTCTGGGACGCGGTGACCGTCTGGAAGGGCGGGATGTCGTTCCACGGCGGCCTGATCGGCGTCATCGTCGCGTACTGGATCTACACGGGCGTTCGGAGGCTCCCGCGCGGGTCGTTCTTCGACGGGCTGACGCTCGCCACGCCTCTCGGCATCCTCTGCGTCCGCCTCGCGAACTTCATCAACGCGGAGCTCCCGGGCCGTCCGTGGAACGGGCCCTGGGCCATGCGTTTCCCCGAGTACACCGAGAACGGCTTCAGCGGTCCCGAGGCGTGGCGCGCCGTGTACGCGCAGAATCCGCACGATCCGAGGCTCTTCACGCAGCTCGTCCACCCGAGCCAGCTCTACGAGGCGCTCGGCGAGGGCGTGCTGCTGTTCTTCGTTCTCCGCTGGCTGATGCTCAGGAAGGGCCTGGGCGGGGGCCGTGTGGCCGCGAGCTTCCTCGTGGGCTATGGGATCATCCGCTTCGTCCTGGAGTTCCTCCGCCGACCCGACGCGGACATGGGCTACGTGTTCCTCGGCACGTTCACGCAGGGGCAGGTGCTGTCCTCCGTCATGATCCTGGCGGGCGTGGCGACGTTCGTCGCGTGCGGCTTGAAGGCCGCGCGCCAGCGGAGACGGTCGGCGGCGTGACCCGGCGGCGGCTCGAGCTCCGCGTTCGCGTCGGGATCGCCGCCGCCCTGCTCGCCGCCTCGGCGGCGCGGGCGGACGAGGTCGTTCGCCGCCACGGCAAGACCCTGGAGGGCACCGTCCGGAAGGCGGACGCCGTGGTCCTCGTGAACCCCTACGGCTCGACGCTCGACGAGATGACGTACGGCGTCGTCGAGGTGCCGGCGGCCGAGGTGGCCGAGGTCCGACCCGACCGCGGGCCCTCGGCGCTCGCGCGCGCCTTCCTGGAGCTCGACCCGAACGACGTGGCGGCGCGGAAGGACCTCCTCGCCCCCGCCGTCCGCCGGCACGCGCGACCCGAGGCGCGCCGGCTCGCCGCGGAGATCCTTCGCGTCGCGCCCGACGACCCCGACGCGCTGGCGGTCGTGGGGGGGCGCGAGGCGTTCCTGGCGCTCCGAGGCGAGATCCCCTCGCTCGACCCGGCGCTCGAGCGCGCGCTCCACCGGCTGGTCCGGATGGAGAGCGCCGTCGAACGGGCCGACGCGGCGCGCGCCCTCGGGGTCGCGGACCGGCGGGCGTTCCTCGAACGGGCGGCACGAAGTCTCACGGAGGCGGTCGGGCGCCGCGACGCCGAGCGGGCCCCCGAGAAGGGGCGGGCGGGCGGCGTCGGGTACGTCCTCGACGTCCCCGCGGCCTACGACCCGCTGCACCCCGTCCCGCTCGTCGTCGCGCTCCACGGCGGGGCGCCCGCGACGGGGCCGGTGACCGGCACGGCACAAGACGCGTGGGAGCTGTTCCACGGGGGCGCCGCGGCCCGCGGCTGGCTGCTCGCGGCCGTCCAGGCGCCGCCGGACGGCTGGCGCGACGCGCGCGGTCTCGTGGCGGCCGTGATCGAGGACGTGCGCCTGCGGTTCGACGTGGACCTCGACCGCGTGTACCTCGTCGGCGAAGGCGACGGCGCCGACGCGGCGCTCGACGCGGCCCGGACGCTCGGCCGTTCCCTCGCCGGCGTCGCGGCCGCCGGGCCCGGCGACCCGCGACCCGTCGGCGCGCTCGTGACCTCGGGCCTCGGCGTCTGGCTCTACGAGGGCGCGGCCGACGAGCGGGCCGGTCTCGTGCGCGCCCGGGAGGTCGCCGACCGGCTCGTCCGGCGGGAGGGGGACTTCGTGTACGCCGAGCTCTCCTCGGCGGGGCGCGGGCTGCCCGCGGCCGCGGAGCGGGACGCGTACCACTTCCTCGCCGGCCAGCGGCGGCGCTCGAACGCCGCCTCGGCCTGGCCCGACGCGTCGTTCGGGCGGCCGGTGGACGACCCCGAGGTCCAGCGGCTCGGCGACCCGCGCGCGGCGTGGGGCGACATGCTGGCCCCCGACCTCGACACGGGCGGGCTCGTGGCCGTGCTCGCGGCGGGCGGGCCCGACGCGGAGGCGGCCGCCCGCCGTCTCCTCGACGACCCGTCCGCGGGACCGCGCGTGCGCGGGGTGCTCACGGACCGCGACGCGCCCGCGACGGCGCGGCGGTGGGCCGCGTTCTGGCTCGGGCGCCGCGGGAACGAGGACGACGTCGGACCGCTCGCAGACCTCGTGCGCGCCGCCGCCGACGCCCCGCTCCGGCGCGAGGCGGCACGGGCGCTGGCGCGGCTCGGGGCGGCAGGCGCGCGGTCCGACCTTCTGGAGGCCCTCGACGAGGCGGCCCGCGCGCTTGGCCGGCCGGGCGACGACCCGGCGCTCCGCGCGTGGCGGTTCGGGGACGCGTCGCGGACCCTGGTCGCCCTGGTGGACGCGCTCGGCCGGGCCGGCGGGGGGACCGACGTCGCCGCCGCGATCGAGAGGGACGTCGTGGTCCCGATCCTGAAGGAGCCTGGGGTCGGGACCGTTCCCGGGGCGGACCCCTCGGACGTCTTGTCGGCGCGTGCCGACCTGGCGCGGGCGGTCGCCCGGGCGTACGCGCGACTCGGCGCCGAGGCCACGCTGATGGACCTCCTCGTGGCGACGCTCTCCGCCGAGCCGGAGGCGCTCGCGGCGGCGCGCGCGGGCTACGCCGAGGGGGCGAAGCCGAGGTAGCCACGGCGGGCTTCCCTTCGCTCCGTGGGCGGGCGGGGCGGCGCTACACTCGCCTCCCATGTCCGTCGAATCCGCCTCGAAGCCGTTGGTCCTCCTCGCCCGTGTCCGGAGCATCCTCCGCGAGCACGACGCGTGGCGCGCCACCACGATCAACCTGATCGCGTCGGAGAACGTCCTCTCTCCGGCGGCGCGCAGCGTCCTCGACTCGGACCTGCTCCACCGCTACGCGGAGGGGCATCCGGGTCTTCGCTACTACGAGGGCACGCGCTACGTGGACGAGATCGAGACGCTCACCACGGACGCGATGCGCCGCATCTTTCGCGCCGCGTTCGCGGACGTGCGCCCGATCGCGGGCACCGTCGCGAACGAGGCCGTGTTCAGCCGCCTCGTGCCGCAGGGCGCGCCCGCGATCGCCCACGGCGTGGCGACCGGCGGCCACATCTCGCACGCCCGCATCGGGAGCCTCGGTAAGCGCACGCGGAACATCCTCGGGTGGCCCATGCTCCCCGACGGATGGCGCGTCGATTCGGCCGCGGCGAGGGACCTGATCCGCAAGGAGCGCCCCCCGCTCGTGGTGTTCGGGCGGAGCCTCTTCCTGTTCCCGGAGCCGGTCGCCGAGATCCGCGAGGTGTGCGACGAGGTGGGCGCGCGCATCTTCTACGACGGGGCCCACGTCCTCGGGCTGATCGCGGGCGGACAGTTCCAGGACCCGCTCCGCGAGGGCGCCGACGTGCTCGCCGGCAGCACGCACAAGACGTTCTTCGGCCCGCAGCGCGGCGTCGTGCTGACCGACCGGTCCGAGGAGGACTTCCAGCGCACGCTCGACAAGGGCGTCTTCCCGGGGTCGTCCTCCAACCACCACCTCTTCAGCCTTCCGGCCCTGCTCGTCTCGGCGCTGGAGGTGGAGACGTTCGGCGAGGACTACGCGCGGGCCACCGTCGAGAACGCGCGGGCGCTGGCCGGCGCCCTCCACAAGGAAGGCCTCGACGTGGCGGCGCCCGACCTCGGGTACACGCGCTCGCACCAGGTGGCGGTGGACGTCGCCGCGCAGGGCGGCGGCCGCGAGGTGAGCCGGCGCCTCGCCTCGAACGACGTGATCTGCAACATGAACATGCTCCCCGGCGAGCCCGGGAGGAACGCGACCGACCCGCGCGGCATCCGCCTCGGCGTGCAGGAGATGACCCGCTACGGCATGGGTTCGGCCGAGATGGAGGAGGTCGCCCGCCTCGTGCGAGGGGCGATCGTGGACCGGGTGGACGTCCGCGCGGACGTGCACGCGCTCCGCGCGCGCTTCCCGAACGTCCGCTACGGCTTCGACCTCGCCGATCTCGAGGGCTGAGCGAACCGGGGAACCCCGTTCTCGCGGGGCCCCCGTTGGGCCCCGCTACTTCTCGCTGGCGGGCCGGAGCGTCGTGGACTCGGTCTCGGTCGCGAGCTCGATGCCCCCGGACGTGACGACCGACGCCCGCGACTGGACCCACTGCTCCGGCGGCACGTCCACGACCTTCACGACGATCTCGAAGCTCTGCTTCTCGTTCGGGGCGAGCACGAACGGCGAGGACTCGGCGTTGATGCCGCTCCCCGTCACCGTCACGCCCCGGTTTCCGACGCCCGAGACGAACGCCAGGGACGGCGGCAGGAGCCACGTGACCTTGAGCTCCGGCGTGACGGCCGTGCCCATGTCGTTCTCGACGTCGAGCACGTAGAGGAAGCTCTGGCCCTTCTCGAAGATGCCCTGCGGGTTCCGGTCGATGTCGAGGTCGATCATCTCGAGCTGGAGGGCGGGGAGGCCCTCCACCGTCGCCGCACAGTGGCAGCCGGCGGCGGCCCAGCCGAACTGGTCCCGCGCCGACGCGTCGAAGCGGGCCTGGCCGACGGCCTCGGCGACGAATCGTCCCTTGAGCTCTTGGGTCTCTCCGGGCGCGATCTTCTCGAAGACCGTGCTGAGCGGCGCGTCGCCGACCTGCCGCGTCCCCGCGCGTCCCTGGAGCGCCAAGGTCACCTTCTCGAGGGCGACGTCCCCCGTGTTCGTGACGCGCGCGACGGCCTCGAAGGGGTCCCCGACGAGGATCCGCTGCTGGGTGACGGAGCACTGGACCTCCATGTCCACCCGCTGGCAGCCCTCGCCGTCCGCGTTCGCGGGCGGCGTCGCGCCGACCCAGCCGAACGCGAGAACCCCGGCGAGAATCGAGATGGTGCGAAGCATGGCTCCTCCCTTTCGTCTGGGGCCCGCCGTCCGGCCGAAGCTCCGGTCGGTCCGGACCGGGTACCCGTCCGCCGCCTCCGAGCCCGAATCCTACGGGTCGGAGCGGGAGATGACGCGTGCTTGACGCCCCCGCCCCGCGCGTCGATGGTCGCGCCATGCGCCCGACGAGGGGTCGGCCTCGCGCCACCGTGGTCCTCGGCCTGCTGGGACTCCTGCTCTCGACGGGAGCCCGGGCGGGGCCCACCCCCGAGGTGGTCGTGGTGCTCGCGCCCGCGGGGGCGGGACTCGAGTCGGCCGCCGCCGGCGCGCGCGTCGCCGCCGCCGCGGCGCGGCCGGCGCTCGTCGTGGAGGCGATCGACACGGGAACGACCGCCGAGAGCCTCGCCGCCGCGATCACGCGTACGAGGGCGCGGCACCCTCTCGCCGTCGTCGCCCTTCCCCCGGCGTCGCAGGCCGAGGCGTTCGTCGCCGCGGCGCAGAAGTCGCGCGTGCCCTGGTTCTGGCTCGCCTACGTCGCGCCCGACGCGATCCTGAACCCCGGGCGCGTCTGGCTGCTCGGACCGTCGCCCGCGGCGGAGGCCGTCGTCGCAGCCGACACGCTGGACGCGCCGATCGGCGCGCGGCGCGTGGGGATCCTCCACGAGGCGTCGCCGTGGGGCCGCGCGGTCGCAGCGGGCGTCGCCCGAAACCTCTCTCCGTGGATCACGATGGCCGGCGTGGTCGCGTTCGAGGAGGGCGACCTCGACGTGATGGCCGCGCGCGCGGTCCGCGCCGTGCGCGGCCTGGAAGCGGACTGGGTGTACGTGGCGCTGTCGGGCGCGCGCGCCGACGCGTTCGCGAGGGCGCTCGAGAAGGCCGGTGAGCGTCGTCCATGCCTCTTCGCCGACACGAACCGACGTGAGGAGCTCGCGGCGCTCGCGCCCACCGCGCTCGAAGGGAGCTACGCGCTCGGCGGTCCCGATCCCGAGCTCGAGGGACGGGTGGGGTCGGCGCTCGTCGAGGCGCTCGAGAAGGACGGTCGGTACGCCGACGACGTCGCCGCCCGCGCGCACGAGGCGGTGCGACGCGTCGCGGCGGCGATCGAGCGCGCCGGCTCGACCCACGCCCGGAAGGTCGCGGCGGCCCTCGAGGCCGGCGACCTGGGCGTCGGCGCGCTCGGCCCGCTCGTGCTCGAGCCCCACGGCGCGGCGCGGTTCCCCACGCTTCGTCTCTGGCTCCTCCACGCGAAGGGGCTCGTCCTGACCTCGCTCGCCGCGGCGCCGACCGCCGCCTGCGGTCCGCCGCTGGGATTCGGCCAGCCGCCGCCGGCCGCCGTGAACGAGAAGCGGGGCCGCATCGGCGTCCTCGTGTGGGAGGACGACGCCACCCCGCGCACCATCGAGCAGGACCTCCACGCGATCGGCCTCCTCGGGCCCGACACGGACGCGCCGACACGGAAGGCCGTGGAGGACGAGATCCTCGGACGCGCGATCCGCGTCGCGCACCGGCTGTTCCGACGCGAGGCGGACGGCACCCCGATCCCGGGCTGGTCGTGGGGCATCACGTTCACCACGAAGCCGCCCGGGGACGACGTGTCGAGCGCCCACGTCTGGTGGGGGATCGTCGCCGGCGACGACCCGAGCGCGGGCGGCCGGGTGATCGGCAGCGGCAAGGCCGCGATCTACTCGACGTTCCTCGTGCGCACGATGTACGCCGCGCACGCGCTCGACCCGCCCCTCGGGCGCGAGGACCGCGCGTACCTCGACGGCACCTGGCGCTGGACCGACGATCCCGGCGCGCGCCGCCGCGCGGACGAGATCCGTTGCCTGCTCGACGGGTTCGCGAGCGCGATCGGCCTCACGCTGTCGCACGAGTTCGGACACATCTGCGGCTGTCAGCACGACACCGAGTCGCCGACGTCGATCATGAACGTCGCCGAGGGGGCGGGGCTCGCGTGGGCCGACGCGACCTGGGTCCCCGGGCATCAGAAGAAGCTGGCGACCACGCTCGGCGTCGAGGGGGAGCCGTGAGCCGTCGCCTCCGTGCGTTCGTCGCAACCGCCGCGCTCGCCCTCGCCGGGACGGGGGCGGTGGGGACCCGGCGCGCGGCGGCCGACGAGGTGCGCCTCTTCGACGGCGAGGTCCTGTTCGGGTCGGTCACGACGCCGCGGGACGGCCGTCTCGACGTGGCTACGCCGGCGGGCGTGCGCCACCTCGCGCGCACGGAGGTGGCCGCGATCCTCCCCGGCGAACCCCCCGTGGACGAGGTCCGCCGGCGCGAGGCGACGCTCCCGCCCGACGACGCGGCGGGCCTCCAGGCGCTCGCGCGCTTCGCGTGGAGCCGGCACCTCGACGACGACGCGCGGCGACTCCTCGACCGCGCGCTCTCGGCGTCGCCGGAGGCCGGGGACGCGGGACTCCTCCTCGGGCGCGTGGCGCGGAACGGGACGTGGGTGGCGGGCGCCGCCGCGCCGTGGCCGCCGATCGGCACGACCGGTCCCCGCTGGGGCGCGGCGCGGCAGCGGGCCCTTCGCGCGGCGGGCGTCGGCCCCGACGCGGAGGCGGCCGCCCGGCGCGCACTCGACTGGCTCGCCCGGCACCAGGACGAGGACGGCAAGATCGACGCCGACGGGTTCGAGCGGCACTGCCCGTCGTCGGACCCCTGCGGAGGCCTCGGCGGGGGACACCACGGCGAACGCGTCCCGTGCGGCTTCGACGGGGCCGTCACGGCGGTCGCCGCCCTCGCGTGGTCGGCGGGCGGCAGCACGCCGACCGCGGGACCGTACGCCGAGAACCTCGCGCGGGCGGTGCCGTGGCTCGTCCAGCTCGTCGAGCGCGGTCCCGGCGGGTTCGACCAGATCTGGAACCACGCGTTCGCCGTGGAGGCCCTCGCGGACGTGGCCGCGGCGGCGCGCGACCCGGCGCTGCTCGACGTCGTGGAACGGGGCGTCGGCGACCTGCTCCGCCTCCAGCGTCCCGACGGCGGCTGGTCGTACATCTACGACGTCGGCGACGTCCCGACCACCAGCGTGGTGCTCTCGGCGATCGGGATCGCGCTCCAGTGCGGCGTGGGCGTCCCGGAGGAGGTCGTGGACCGCGCGCTCGCGTTCCTCGACGCGCGCGTGGACTCGAAGACGGGGCGGAGCGAGTACCACGAGGGCGCGGAGCTGAGCGGCTACACGCCGACGCGAGCGAACGCCGCCGGCGCGCTCGCCGCGCGCGCGGCGGTCGGCCGCCTCGGAGGGACGACGTCCCTCGCGCGTCAGCTCGCGGCCGCGTCGTCGCCGAACCCGGCATGGAAGATCGAGACGAAGGACGTGAAGACCCCGGACGGCCGGACGGTCCACGCGCAGGTGGGGAGTCTCTACCCGCTGCTCTGGTACGAGGCGGCGTTCGCGTTCGAGCGGCGGGGCCTCGAGCGGGGGTGGCGTCGCGCGCTCGTGAAGGCGCTGCTCGACGGTCAGGCGGCGGCGGGGCACGCGAACGGGTCCTGGGCGCCCCTCGGCCCGTACTCGGAGGCCGGAGGCCGTCCCTTCGTCACGGCGCTGGCGGCGCTGATGCTGCTCGAGCCGTGCCGGTTCCCGCGGGAGGGATGATCCGGCCGCCCGCGCGGGCGTGCCCCCGATCGAGCGCGGGCGGGCACGAGAGTGTGGAGACGCCATGCCCACGGGAACGACCCGAAACGAGCCGCGCCGGACGCCGCCGGACCCGGAGGCCGCGGACGCGGAGATCGTACGCCGTGCGTCGGCGCTGCTCCGGCTCGCGCGCGGCCTCGTCCGCGACCCCGGGGAGGCCGATGACGTGCTTCAGCAGTCGGCTCTCCTGGCGCTGGAAGGCCGCGTCGGCAGCGGGCGCGCGCCCGCCGCGTTCTGGGGCGGTGTGATCCGGAACCTCGTCCGGCACCGCGCCCGCGCCGCGGCCCGGCAGAAGGAGCACGAGCGGCGAGCCGCCCGTCCCGACGCGACGTCGTCGGTGCTGGACGCCGTGGCGCGGGTGGACCTCCACCGCCGCATCCTCGACGAGGTGCGCGCGCTCGAGGAGCCGTACCGGACGGTCCTCGTGCTCCGCTACCTCGAAGGCCTGTGGCCGCGGGCGATCGCGACCCGGCTCGGTCTTCCCCTCGAGACGGTGAAGTCCCGATTGAAGCGCGGGCTCTCTACGCTCCGGCGCCGGCTCGACGCGGGATCCGAGGGAAGCCGCATGCGCTGGCTCGGCGCGCTCGGGCCCGTGGTTCGACGCCACGGTCGCGGACCTGCGGTACGTGCCGTTCTGGGAGGTGTCATGACGTCGAAGCTCGTGCTGCGAATCTCGGGGGCGCTCGCCGTGCTGCTGCTGCTCGGCGGCGGGGGCTACGTCGTCGGGCGGGCGCTCTCCCGTCCGGAGCCGCCGGCCCCACCGGGCCTCCTCGAGGGCACGGCGCCCGCGCGCGCGGCGCCGCCGCCGGCGACGCTCGCGGCGGGGGCGGGTACGGCCCCGTCGTCGCCGACGCCGATCGACGGGGCCGCGCTCCCCGCGGCGATCGGCACGCCGGGATCGGCACGGGGCGTCGATGGCCGGGAGGCGGGCTTCGTCCCCACGCCCTTCGACCGCGCCGCCTTCGAGAGCGCGCGTCCCGCGGTGGTCGCGAGCCCCTTCGGCCCGCCGCCCGGGGGGACGGCACTCGGAAAGGGCGGCGGCGGCATGGGTCCCACGGGGCACTGGACCCGTTTCTCCCTCCCGCCGCCGCGCGGTCCTGCGCGACTCTCCGTACGTGTCCTGGACGAGAACGGGCGTCCCCTCTCCGGGACCGAGGTGTTCCTCGGCCCTCCCGGCGCCGTCGGCGCGAAGGCGGTCTCGTTCGGCGACCTGAGGACGCTCGGCGCCACGGGACCGGACGGCGTCCTCGCCGTCGCGGACCTGCCGGCGGGCGCCGCCGCGGTCCTGGCCAACCACCACGACCTGGGAAACGGACCCCGGGGGCTCGATGGGACCCCTTCGGTCCCCGTGCTGCTCTCGGAAGGGGAGGAAGCGCGCGTGGTGGTCCGGCTCCCGGTGGACGGGAACGCCCTCGGCGCCGTGCGCGGCGTCGTGTGGGACGAGCAGGATCGGCCGATCGCCTCGGCCGCGGTCACGACGTCGTTCCGGCGCGTCTGGTCGGACGCCGGGGGGCGCTTCACGCTCGAGGGACTCCCCGCCGGGCCGACGAACGTGTCCGTCGGGGCGGTGGGACGGGCGGGGAGCCGCGTCGTCGTGGACGTGCCGCGGGGCGGGGCGGCGGACGTCACCGTGCACCTCGCCTTCGCCGAACGAGGCCGGCTCCGGATCCAGGGCTCGGCGGAGCTCGCCGACGGCACGCCCGTAGCGAGCGGCGACGTGTACCTGATCGACGTCGCCCGCGGCGGGACGCTCCGTCACGCCGCGACGGACGAGAACGGGAGCTTCGAGCTCCTGGACCTGCCGGACCGTCTCGAGACGAGCCCGGTCCGCGTGCAGGTGAGCGGCGAGCCGCGGTACCGGACCGGGGTCCTCGAGCTGCCCGACGGCGTTCGAGACGAGCGGGTGAAGGTGGTCCTTCCGGGCGCGCTCGCGCGGGTCGAGCTGGCCCTCACGGACCGCGATTCGGGCGAACCGATCCGGATCGCCGAGGTCCTCGTGCGTCCGGAGGGAGCGGAGCGCCCGGCCGTGTTCGTGTACGACGCCCGCCGAGGCGTCTGGTTCGCGAGCGGCCCGCCGGGACGGGCCACCCTCACGGTGCAGACGCTCACGCACGGGGGGTTCGAACGCGTCCTCGATCTCGTCGAGGCCCCGGATCCGATGCGCCTGGAGGTGCCCCTGGTGCGTCAGGCGCCCGACCCGGTGACGATCGCGCTCGACGTGCGCGTGCTCTCGTCTCGGGACGGGAGGCCCGTCGGGAAGGTCCGGATCGAGGTGGCCGACGCCACGGGCGACACGGCGCTCGCCACGTTCGAGGGCGCGCGCGCCGACGGTCGCTACCGGCTGCCCGCTCCCTCCGGTGCGCGGCGGCTGCGCGTGGAGGCGGACGGGTACGAGGCGACCGTGCTCTCGGTCGAGCTCGATCCTTCCCCGCTCGAGCGCGCCGTGGACGTCCGTCTCCGTCCGCGGCCGTGAGAACCCGGGAGCCCCCGGGCCGGCGCCGGCGGACGACGCGAGGGACGTGGGGCGGTGGGCGTCAGGGAACGCGGGACCCGATCGGTTCCCCGGTCTCGAGGGCGCCGCCCGGAAGGCCGCGGGGGCGGAGCCCGTGCGCCTCGAAGAACTGGTGGAGCTGCTGGACCGCGACCGAGCCCTCGCCCACCGCCGAGGCCACGCGCTTCACCGAGCCGCTGCGCGCGTCCCCCGCCGCGAACACCCCCGGTACGCTCGTCTCGAGCGAGAAGGGCGGACGATCGAGGGGCCAGGGGCCGCGACCCGCGAGACCCGGGCCGGTGACGATGAAGCCTCCGTCGTCTCGCACGACGTCGGGTGGCAGCCAGCCCGTGCGCGGCCGCGCTCCGATCATCAAGAACAGGCCGTCGGCCGCGACGGTCTGCTCGGCTCCGGTCCCGAGGTCCCGGAGCACGAGGCGCTCGAGACGTCCGGCACCGCCACCGTCCACCACCTCGGTCTGGAGTCGGACCTCGATCGTCGGCGTCGCTTCCACCTGCCGGACCAGGTACTGCGACATCCCCGTGTCGAGCGCGTCGGCTCGGACGACCAACGTGACGCGCGCCGCGTACCGCGCGAGATGGAGCGCGGCCTGTCCGGCCGAGTTCGCGCCTCCGATCACGTACACGTCGCGCCCGGCCATCGCGGGCGCCTCGGACGCCGTGCCTCCGTAGAACACGCCGGCCCCGTTCAGCGCCTCCAGCGCCGGGATCCCGATCCGCTGATAGGCGGCACCCGTCGCGAGGAGAACCGCGCTCGCGCGGATGCGTCCGCTGTCCGAGAGCGTGATCGCGAGCCCGGTGTCGTCTCGGCAGAGCTCCTTCACGGTCTGCATGAAGGCGAAGCGCGCCCCGAACACCCACGCCTGCTCGTACGCGTCGCGGGCGAGCCGGCGACCGCTCACCCCACGAGCGAAGCCGAGGTAGTTCCGGATCAACGCGCTCGACGTCGCCTGGCCGCCGATGCCGCCCTGGTCCACGACGAGGACGTCGAAGCCCTCGGAGGCGCCGTAGACCGCGGCGGACAGGCCGGCCGGTCCCGCGCCCACGATCACGAGGTCGAACTCGGCGCCGGCGGGGATGACCGGCGCGCCCGTGGCCTCCACGATCTCGGCGTTGGTCGGGTCGTAGAGCACGGTGCCGTCCGGGAAGATGACGAGCGGCAGGCCGCCCGCGGCACCCGTCCGGCGCAAGAGCTCCTGGCCGGCGGGGGAGTCCGCGAGGGTGAAGGCGTGCGGGACGGCGCAGCCCCCCAGGATCTCTCGGAGCTCGTAGGCCCGGCCGGACCAGGACGCGCCGACGATGTTGACGGTGTAGGGCGAGGCGCGCTGCGACTCGGCCCAGTCGAGGAGCCACCCCGAGATCTCGTGGTGGAAGAGCTCGTCGGGAGGCTCGGTCGGGCGGACCACGTAGTGCTCGATCCGGCCCTGGGAGATCGAGTCGTAGATGACCTTCCCCGTGGCCGGAACGCCCCACGCGCCCCAGGCGATCACGAGCACGCGTCGGGCGTTCGGATGGAGGCGGCGGACGCGCTCGAGGAAGTCGCTGCCCGTCCTTCCGTCCAGCGCGGCGCCGGCGAGCACCAAGGCGACGTCCTCGTGGACCGCGGCCAGCCCTTCCAGGCGGGAGAGCGCCTCGCGCGGCGATCGCATGCACTCGACCCGGTAGTCCTGGCCGTAGCGCGCGCACAGCGTCGCTTCGAGCCGGCTCAGGCCCTCCGGGTCGCCGTCGAGCGCCAGGATGACCGGAGGGGGCGTCGCCGGCTCCGGCCGACCCGACGTGCGAACGTTCACCTGCTGTCTCATGGTGATCCTCTCTCCGTCCCGTGCGGCGCCTCGAGGCGGGAGGGGGACGGCAGCCCGGGCTCGGCGCCCGGTCACGTCCGACCCCGCGGACCCGTCCGGCTCTCCTCGCGCGTCGTTCGCGGCCGCGCATCGGTCCCGGTCCACGACGGGAACCGACCCGAGGGGACTCGAAGACACGATCCGCGAGGCGCGGCTCTCGGGAGGCCAATCCCAGGGGGAGCTACGTGATCCACTTCCGTGGTGCCGGTTCCGCGCACCCGGGCCGGTCGAGTCGGAGGTTCCTCCACGTGGCGTCGGAGACGGCCGCCTCCGTCCGCTCGGCCGTCTCTTCGAAGGACCCTCGGAGCGGCGGAAATCTGCCACGGAGGTCCGGGGGGGTCAATCGCAGGCGTTCGCGCCCCGCCGCTCCCGGTCTCGCCGTCGCCGCCTGGGTCCCCGACCCCCGGAGCCCGGACGGAGGTGCGTGACGCGCGCACGCGGCGCGGCACGGGCCGACGTCCCCTCGCGGTAGGGTCTCGTTCCGTGTTCGTCCCGCGGTACTGGTCCGAGGCGTCCCACCGGGAGTCGCTTCCCGAAGGGCGACAGGTCACGGTTCGCCGCTTCGGGTGGTCCTCGACGAGCGCGGCGGACGCCGCGACCCACGCCCGGCAGCGCGTCGAGGAGGCCGTCGCCGTATTGCGCGCCGGCGGGCCCGACGCGCTGCACGGCTTCACGCGGCGGGAACGCGCGGTCGCCTACGCCGGCTCCGACGGACTGCCGATTCGCGAGGAGATCGTGGAGGAGCGGCCGGAGGCCGACGTCGTCGTGACGCGAAACGGCTACGGCGCGCTCTGCCTCAACACGAGGGACGCCATGTTCGTGGACGTAGACGACGTCGCGTCGCACGCCTCCGGACGATTCGTCGTCGGCGCGCTCCTCGGCGCCACGCTCGGGGCCGTCGTGGCCAGCGTGCTCCCCCCGGTCGGCTGGCTCCACGGGACCGTGGGCGGGGCCGTCGTGCTCGGCGCGGTGTTCGCGCTGAGCGGCCGGCTTCGCGACAGACGCGACCCGCGGCGACGGGACGTCGTCGCCTGGGCGACCGACCGCACCCGGGACTGGTGCCGGACCCACCCCGGGTGGCGCGTCGTCGTCTACGAGACGCCCGCGGGCGCGCGGCTCCTTCCCGTCCACGCGTCGTTCGACGCGGCCCGGGACGAGACGTTCGAGTTCATGCGCTTCGTGGATGCGGACCCGCTCTACGACCGCATGTGTCGGCTCCAGAAGTGCTTTCGCGCCCGCGTGAGCCCGAAACCGTGGCGGGCCGGGATCGCGGAGCCCTTCCGCGCCGGGGGTACGTGGCCCGTGGAGGACCCCGGGAAGCTCCGCGTGCGTTCGAACTGGGTCCGTCGCTACGAGCGCGTCGCGCGCGGCTTCGCGTCGTGCCGCCTCGTCGGGACGGTCGGCGACGGGGTGCCCGACGCGCGCGTGGAACGGGTCCGCGCGATCCACGACGAGATGTGCCAGGCGACGCGAGCCCTCGCGCTGGCCTGAGAGCCTGGGAAGGAATCGAGTCCTGGGCTTCGGCCGGCGGCGGCGCCGCGACGCGGTATTGCTGGTCGTCCGCGACCCACGGCGGAGTCGCCTCCTCCTCGCGCCCCCTCGCTCGGCCTCGGGCCCTCGGCCCCGTCCTTCACGGGCTGAGCGGTTCCGGGGCTCATCGCGTGGAGCCCGGAACGGCGACGGGATCGCTTCCGATCAGCCCGACCGCGAGCGGGGTGGGCAGGCCCAAGCGGGATCCGTTCTCGAGATTTCGCCAGTAGGCCCGGACCTCGAGCGTCCCCGCCGTCCCCAGGTCGCCGCCCGAGAGGAGGTCGGAGAGCACCAACCGGCGCCGGAGCGACGCGCCGGGCGCGAGGACCACGGTGGTCGCGCGATCGAGGGAGCCGGCGTCCTCGAACGCCGCGGCGTCCCACGCCAGTCCCTCGGGCACCTGGGCGCGCATGCCGGGCTCCTCGGGCAACACGAGGCCGTCCGCCGTCGAGGGTGCGGCCATCGTCACGGCGTAGCTCGTCGCCCCGCCGCCGACCGGGCGGATCGACAGGAACACGTGACGCGGGTAGGAGAGCGAGGCGGGGACGCTCACGGGACCGGGGCCCGTGTTCTCGAGGATCACAACCACGGTCGGCGAGGAAACGGCCGCGGCGGGCGAGGGCTCGACGCGAAGCGAGAGGCCCCCGAGCGCCGCGGGGTCGCGCTCCGCGACGGTGACGGTGCGCGTCGCCACCAGGCGTCGCTCCCCGCCCACGACGAGCGCGACGGACAGCGCGAACCCGTCCGAGCGGACGACGTCGTAGAGGCCCTCGGCGCACTCGACGCCGCCCCGGCGCCCGTGGAAGGTCTGCGCCGCGAGATCGGTCTCGAGGACGAGGCGCTCGCCGGGCGCGATCCGCACCTCGCCCGTGGCGCCGGGCGGGGCCGCTTCGAGCGCCCGACCCCGCGGGAGCGCGCGGAGGGCCGCGCTTCCCCACGGCTTCGAGTGGACGGCCACCTCGAAGAACCCGGTGGCCCGGAACGCCTCCGGGCCCGGATTTCGGAGGACCACCCTCACCGGGAGCGGCGCCCCGGCCTCGACGCGCGCCGGGGACTCGACCGCGAGGTCCGGGCGGCCCGAGGGCAGGACTTCGAGAACCGCGGGCGCGGAGCGGAGCCGTCCCGACCAGAGGCCGGGCTCGTGCCGCCGCGTGGTCCGAAAGGCCGTCTCGGAGAACGGCACCGTGTCGTCGGCCTGGACGTACGTGGCCCGGACCAGGTAGCGCCCGGGGGCGAGCGGCGCCTCGACGGCGTCGTGCGGTCCCCCGGTCACGAGGAACGCGGAGCGGGAGAAGGACCAGCTCCGCGAGGCGCCGGGCTCGAGCTCGACGATCTCGCCCTGCAGGCCTTCCTTCCACATGCTCTGGTAGGTCGCGGCGCCCGGCACGAGGACCGTCCCCGAGGCGCCCACGAGCTCCCAGCGCGGGAACCCGTCGAGGTCGGGATGGAGCGGGACGAAGAACGAGCGCGGCGTGTCGCCGACGTTCTCGAAGGTCGCGGTGAACGTCACGCGGTCGCCCGCGCCGAGCGAGGACGGATCGACGCGGGCCCGGACGCGAAGGCCTTCCGCGGTTTGGGGCGCTTCGTCGTCGGCCCGCACGGGAACGACCGAGCCGCCGGCGCCGAGGAGGAGGACGAGGACGGGAGCGAGGAGCGCGAGCGCGGACTTCTGCACGGGACACCTCCGCACGAACGCTACCGCGACGCGTGTCGGCGCCGCGCAAAACGCGTGCAAATCGGGGGCGCCGGCCCCGGGGGACCGCGCGCCCGGCCTGGGCCCGCGCGCCGGCCGCGCGCCTCGGCGGTCACCGCGGGGGCGGCGTCGATCCCCCGGGCGTCGCGTTCCCCCCCGCGGGCGGGGGCGCGAGACCCGTGAGGACGAAGCGGCCGTCCCTCGCGACGAGGAAGCGACGGTTCCGGCGGACCCAGAGCGCGAGACGGCCGCGCGCGAGCGGATGTCGGTCCGCGAGGCCGACGCGCTCGTCGCCGAGGAGCAGGCGGAGGAGCTCGTTCGCTCGGCGACGGACGCCGCCGTCGGGGTCCTCGAGCGCGCGGACGAGGAGGTCGAGGCACGGGGGTCCCTCGTCGAGGGCGCGCGAGAGGAGGACGTCCGGCGTGACGTTCGCCGCGAGGAGCGCCTCGAGCGGCGCCCCGGGCGGCGCCGGCGCGAGGGGCGTCGCGGGGGGCGGCTCGGGACCGGGCGTCACCGCCCGGCCGGGCGCGTCCTCCCGCGGCGTGAACGCGCGCGGCGGGTCCGCGGCGCGCGTGAGGAAGAGCAGCGCGAACGAGGTGGCGTAGAGCGGGAGCTCGCCGCGCCACGAGCCGTCCTTCGCCTGCGTCGCGAGGAGGCGCCGCGCGCCCTCCGCGTACCAGTCGCGCCCCCCGATCGTCTCTCGACCGGCGAGGACCATCGCCCGTTCGACGCTCCAGAGGTAGTAGTGCAGCCACCCGCGCCCGGCGTTTCGCTGTCGCTGACCGGCGCCGCCCTGCGCGGGCCCGAAGTTCGTCTCGACGGAGAAGCCCTCGGCGAGCCGGTCCACGGCCCGGGAGAGCGCGCGGCTCGCGACCGCGCGGTCCTTCTCGCCGACGACGGTGGACGCGCCCGCGAACGCGGCCTCGAGGATCGCGAGCGACGCGATGCCCGCCGCCGTCATCGACCCGGTGCTCTGCGAGTCGGGGGCGCCGCCCGACGCGTAGCCGAACCCCCCGTCGCGGCCAGAGGAGGTCCGCCACCAGCCCCAGGCGCGGTGCAGCGCCTCCGGGTCCACGGGAACACCGTCGCCGACCGCGGCGCCCAGGGCCAGGACGGCGAACTGGGCGTTGCTGTTGTCGCCGGCCGTCGGTCTCTCGTGCCCGAGCTCGTACGACCACTGGCCGTTCGACGCCTGCATCCGCTCGAGGACGCGCACGAGGCGCCCGGTCCGCTCCCGGTCCTCCTGCCGACCGCGGTCGCAGAGGACGAGGACGAGGAGCGCCGTCTCGTAGGTCCGGGCCTCCCGATCG
Source organism: uncultured Planctomycetota bacterium (assembly GCA_963752285.1). Classification (GTDB taxonomy): domain Bacteria; phylum Planctomycetota; class PLA2; order PLA2; family JAEUHO01; genus CAVVXN01. Next base: position 939,052 of record CAVVXN010000005.1, on the reverse strand, counting down.
GGCCGTCGGGTCCGTCCGGGTCCCGTCCGGTCGAGGTACGCGAGCGCGCGGCCAAGCGGTCGGCTCGTCCTCTCCTCGAGCCCCGCGTGCAGCAGGGCGTAGACGGCGAGCGCCGTGTGACCGAGCGCGCGGCTCCCCGTGTCGAACGCGCCGGTGGGCTCCTGCTCGCCCACGAGCCAGGCGACGCCCCGGTCGATCGCCTCGTCGATCGCCGCGGGCGAGGGCGGGGGCTCGGCCGCCCGGCCCACGCCGCCGGAGGCGACGAGGACCCCGATCCCGAGCGCGAGGAGCGGGAGACGGGCGGGGCGGGGCGGCACGACGGTCCCAGCGTACCGCGCCGTCCTCCTCCCGGGCTCGGGGCGGGTGGATACTCGCCGCGGATGTCCTCGCGCCTCCGCATCGTCACCTGGAACATCCACAAGGGCATCGGGACCGACCGTCTGTACCGGCTCGACCGCGTCGTGGACGTCCTGGCCGAGCTCGACGCGGACGTCGTGTGTCTCCAGGAGGTGGACGAGGGCGTGCCCCGCTCCAAGCTCGAGCGGCAGGGGCAGCGGCTCGCCAAGGAGCTCGGCTACCGGCACTCGGCGCTCGGCCTGAACGTCCGGGTGAAGGGCGGTGCGTACGGCAACCTCACCCTGTCGAAGGCGCCGCTCCGTCACGTCCACAACGTGGACCTCACCATCCCGCCGAAGAAGCGACGCAGCGCGCTCGTCGCGACCGTGGGCTCGGGTCCCGACGGAGGCTGGACGGTCGCGAACGTGCACCTCGGGCTCTTCCACGTGGAGCGCCGCGTCCAGATGCGCCGCCTGATCGGACACCTCTTCGACGCCGCGGGGAGGAACCCGCACCTCGTGATCGCCGGAGACTGGAACGAGTGGGGGCGCGGCCTCGTCCGGAAGGCGATCCAGGACTGGGGGTTCCACCTCGCGAGAACCGACGGCCGGCCGCACGGCGAGCGCACGTGGCCCTCGCGCCGCCCGATCGTGGGACTCGACAAGATCCTCTACCGCGACCCGATCCGCTGCCACCACGTGGCGTGCGTGCTCAACCGCGCGACGCGCGTCACGAGCGACCACCTGCCGCTGGTGGTCGAGCTCGAGGTCCCCGGCCGGCCGACCTGAGCCGGACCGTCGTCAGAACCGGAGGCGCGCGATGCGGTCGGCGGCGCGGCGCGTGTCGTCGAGGCTCGGCACGAGCGCGAAGCGGACGTGACCCGCACCGGGGTTCGTGCCGTCGGCGAGCGGGTCCGAGATCCACTCGCCCGGCGTCGTCACCGCGGCCACGTCGGGCTCCAGGAGGCGCGTCGCGAGGTCCACGCCGCTCGTGCCCTCGGGCGCGGGCTGCCAGACGTAGAGCGTGGCGTCGGGCGTGGCGTCGGGGAGGCCGGCCGCCACGAGCGCCTGGACGAGCACGTCCCGCTTCTCGCGGTACTCCGCGCGGAACGACGCGACGTGCGTCTCGTCCGAGAGGGCCGCGACCGCGGCATCCTGGATGAAGGTGGGGGTGCCCGAGTCGACGTTCGTCTTGACCTTGCGGAAGATGGAGACGAGCTCCGGGTCGCCGGCGACCCAGCCGATGCGCCAGCCGGTCATCGCACTCCGCTTCGAGAGCGAGAAGAAGGCGAGTACGCCGTCCTTCCCGGACTCGAGCGCGGAGGGCGGGGGATCGTCCGTGAAGTAGATCTCGGAGTACGCCTCGTCCGAGAGCACGATCCACCCGTGGCGCCGGGCGCGTTCCCGCAGGCCGTCGTAGAACGCGCGGTCCGCGACCGCGCCGCTCGGCGAGTTCGGGTAGCACACCCAGATCGCGCGCGCGCGCGCCGCGACGTCGTCCGGGATGGCGTCGAGGTCGGGGAGGAAGCCGTTCTCGCGACGGAGCGGGTAGAACCACGGCTCCGCCTCGGCGAAGCGAGCGCCGCGCTTGTAGGGGGGGTACCCGGGCGAGGGGACGAGGATCGTGTCGCCGGGGTCGAGCAGCCCCTCGTGGACGTGGAAGACGGCCTCCTTGCTGCCGATCGTCGCGCACACCTCGCGGTCGGGGTCGAGCGCGACGCCGAAGCGACGCTCCATCCACCCGGCGGCGGCGGCGCGGTAGGCCGGGTCGCCCTGGTAGGCGGGGTAGCCGGAGGTCGCGCGCTCGTCCACGGCCGTCTTGAGTCGATCCCGCACGAGCGCGGGCGTCGGGACGGTCGGGTCGCCGACGCCGAAGTCGATGGGCTCGATCCCGCGGCTCCTCAGCGCGTCCACGCGCTTTCCGACCTCGTCGAAGGCGTAGCCGGGGAGCGACGCGACACGGCGGCTGGGGCGGACGGTGAGGGTGTGCATGCCGCGAGTATGGGCGGAGGTCGGGACACCGTCTCGTCCCGGCGCCGACCGGTAGAATCCATCGCCCGCCGTGCCCTCGAGAAAGGCCACGATGCCCTCGTCCCCCCGCCGCCCTCCTGCGCTCCGGCTCCTCGTTCCGGTCTTCGTCGCGTCGCTCGGGTTCGCGGGGCTCCCCGGGCCCGCCGCCCCCCTCGGCCTCCCGACGGCCCGCGCGGACGACCTGCCGCCGGGACCGGACGCGGACGAGCGCCGCGAGGCGGTCGAGCACCACCTCGAGCGCGCGTGGGCGGCGCTCCGAGAGGGAAACCACGACGAGGTGCTCGCGCGCATGCGTCGCGTGGAGCGGTACCAGCCCGACAACGCCGACGCGCCCTACCTCCGCGCGCTCGTGGCCGACCGGGTCGGCGACTACCAGAAGGGCCTCGAGCTCCTCGACCGCGACCTCGAGAAGCACCCCGACCACCGCGGCGCCCGCGCGCTCCGGTTCGACCTCCTGCTCGACGTCGGGCGCTACGAGGACGTCGAGCGCCTCGCGTCCGCGGTGCTGGAGAAGACGCCCGACGACGCGGCCGCCGCGACCGCCCGCGGCCTCGCGCTCGAAGCCCTCGGTCGGCGCGACGACGCCGTCCGGGCGTACGACGCGGCGATCCAGGCCCACAACGCCTCGAAGTCGGCGCCCGAGGACGTGCCCTGGGTCGCGCGGGCGGCCATCCACATGACGTGGGCGTCGCCGAAGCCCTCCGACGACCTGCTGCAGCCCGCGCTGACCCTCCTCGAGCGCTGGATCCGCGCGCATCCCGACGACCAGGACGCGCTCCTCGAGGAGGCGAACCTCTTCCAAGCGGATCGCGGCGCGAACTCGCAGGCGAAGGCCGCGAGCCGGTACAAGCGCCTGCTCGACAAGAACCCCGAGCTCGCCGAGGCCCGGGTCGGCCGCGCGCGGGTGGACCTCGTCTTCTACCAGCAGGACGACGCGATCCACGAGCTCGAGCGCGCGCTCCAGACGAACCCGAACCTCGTGCCGGCGCTCTCGCTCTTCGCCGCGATCCACGTGGGGAACGGCGACTACGACAAGGCCGACGAGATGCTCCGCCGCGCCGAGAAGGTCAACCCGCGCGACGCGTACGCCCGCGCGGTCCGCGCCGCACGGGCCTGGATCACCGGCGACGAGTCGGGGTACCAGGCCCTCGAGAAGGAGGCGCTCGCGGCCGACCCGAAGGACGGCCGGTTCTTCGTGACGCTGGCCGACCTCGTTGGTGAGCGCCAGCGCCGCTACGACGTGGCCGCGAAGCTCGCCGAGAAGGCGATCGCCACCGACCCGGACGACGCGCTCGCGTACGTCACCTACGGCGAGGACCTGATGAACCTCGGCCGGACGGACGATGCGCGCACGGCGTTCCGGACCGCGGTGGACAAGTCCAAGCGCCACGAGGACGTGACGCGGGACAACTGGCTCGAGGTCCTGAGCGTCATCGACGGGTTCGACACCGAGAAGACGGAACGATTCGTGATCCGCCAGCACCCCTCGGAGGACGAGGTGATGCGGCACTACCTCCCGCCCCTCCTCGAGGAGGCGTGGAAGACCCTCTCCGCGAAGTACGGCTACGTTCCGACGCCCCCCGTGCGGGTGGACTCGTTCCACATCGCGACCGACTTCTCGGTACGGAGCGTCGGCGTGCCGGGTCTCCCCGCCCTCGGCGTCTGCTTCGGGAACGTGATCACCCTGCTCGGCCCGACGTCCGAGCCGGTCGGCGCCTTCTCGTGGGCGCAGACCGCCTGGCACGAGTTCGCCCACGTGATCACACTCGGCGAGAGCAAGGGCCAGGTCCCCCGCTGGCTGACCGAGGGCCTCTCGGTCTACGAGGAGGCCCAGCACCGCGCGTCGTGGGGGCGGGGCATGGAGGGGCAGCTCTTCGACCGTCTGAAGAACCACCGCCTGCTCAAGATGAGCCTGATCAACCGTGCCTTCCGCGGGCCCGACATCATGTTCGCGTATTACCAGGGAGCGCTGATCGTCGAGCACCTGGTGAAGACGCGGAGCTTCGACGTGATCCCGAAGATGCTCCGCGAGTTCGCGCAGGACCGCACGACCGAGCAGGTCTTCCACGACGTGCTCTCGATCGAGCTCGACGACTACGACGCGGAGTTCGAGAAGTTCATCGACGCGAAGGTCGGCGGGTACCGCATGGTCCCGCACTGGGACCAGGAGAGCCTCGACGCCTTCCGGGCGCGGGCCAAGAAGGACGCCAAGGACCTCGAGGCCCGGGTGGACCTCGGCTGGGCCTATCTGCAGCGTGGAAACCTGATCGACGCGGGGGCGTCGCTCGGGGACGCGAAGGCGCTCCAGCCCGACGACCCCTCCGTCGTGCTCCTCGAGGGCGGCCTCGCGGAGGCGAGCGGACGGATGGACCTGGCGTCGAAGGCGTACCAGCGGTACCTGGACCTCGGCCAGGACGACGTCCGCGTCCGTCTGTTCCTCGCCCACCAGGCCCTCGGTCCCGGCGGGGACTCCGCGGCGGCCGTGCGCCACCTCGAGGCGGCCAAGACGTGCTTCCCGACCCTCCAGGGGAAGGTCAGCCCGTTCCTCCAGCTCGCGAAGCTCTACGAGGGCGAGGGGAAGGTGGAGGCCGCCATCCGGGAGCTCGAGGGCTACGCGGCGATCGCGGGCGACGACTACGAGGTCCGCAAGAAGATCAAGGACTACTACCAGGGCAAGCACGACGTGGCAAAGGTGGCCGAGCTCTCGGCGGAGATGATCGACATCAACCCGTTCGGGGCCGGCAAGGAGCAAACGCCCGACGTCGAGCTGCACCGTGAGTACGCCGACGCGCTCGACGCGCTCGGCCGACCGAAGGAGGCGCTCCGCGAGCGTGAGGTGCAGGTCGCGGTGGTCTCCCTCCTCCCCGAGGACGAGCGCGTCCAGGCGGGGGCGGTGGACGACCACATCCGTCTCGGGCGGGCCTACATCGCGGCCGACCGGCCGCTCGACGCCCTGAGCCAGGCCTCCGCGGCGCTCCGGCTCTCGCCAGACGACGCGGGCGCGCGTATCCTCAAGGGCGAGGCGGAGGAGGCGGCAGGTTACCGGTGAGCGCGGCACTCGAGGCGATCGAGGAGGGACTCCGGGAGGAGATCCTGCGGGAGGTCGGACGCGGGCGGTACCGGTTGTGGTTCCGCGACGCCGCGGTCCAGGGCGTCGGCGAGCGAGGCGTGACGCTCGCCGTTCCGTCCGAGGTGCACCGCACGTGGCTCCAGTACACCTACGGCGACCTGCTCCGTCGCGCGGCGGCGCACGTGCTCGGCGACGGCGCAGCCGTCGAGCTCGTGGTGTGCGCGGCGCAGGGCCGGGTCCGCGCGCTGAGGGAGAGCCTCCCGACGCGCGGCGTCGAGTGGGAGCGTCTCCTCGAGTCGCGGCGCCCGAAGCCGACCCTCTCCTCCTTCGTAGCCGACGGCGGAGACCGCTTCGCGCCCCTCCTCCTCGCCCAGCTCGTCCACGGACACGGGGCCGTGGACCCGCCCGCGATCTACCTGTACGGCGCGCCCGGAACGGGCAAGACCCACCTGCTCACGGCCGTCACGGACGCGATCGAGGCCAAGTCGCCAGGCGCCGCGGCCTACCTGACGGCGCGGCGCTTCACGTCGCGCTACGCCGCCGCGGTCCGCTCGCACGAGCTCGGCGCCGTACGGGCCTTCGAGATCGACCTCTCGCACCGGCGCGTGATCCTCGTGGACGACGTGGGCCGCCTCGCGAGCCGGGCGGCGACGCAGGCCGCGCTCGTCCGTCTCCGGGAGCGCGCGGTCGGCACGCGCACCCGCATCGTGCTCGCCGGACCCCGCCACCCGCGGGACCTCGAGGGCTTCTCCTCGACGCTCGTCTCGTGGCTGTCGAGCGGCGTCGTCCTGCGCCTCGCGGTGCCCGACCGGGCGCGCCTCGTCGCGATCCTCGCCGCCCGCGGACGGGCGTACGGGCAGGGCGCTCCCGCCGAGGACGTCGTAGACCAGGTCCTCCAGCGCACGGGATCCGTGCACGGCGCGGTGGCCCTCGTGGACCGGTGGGGCGCGGCGTCGGCCGAGCTCGGTCGCCCTCTCGAGGCCGAGTGGCTGGGCGAGATCGGCCCGGCCGTCGCGCAGACCGCGCGCGAGGAGGTGGTCCGGAGGGCGAAGGCCGCCGTCGCCGGGCACTACGGCGTCGCGCCGCGCGTCCTCGACGCGCCGACGAAGGCGCGGAGCGCGGCGTTGCCCCGTCGCGTCGCGATGTACCTCGTGTACCGGGCCGCGGCCCTGCCGCTGAAGGAGCTGGGTCTCGCGTTCGGGTTGAAGAGCCACAGCAGCGCGAGTCGGGCGATCCGCGAGATCCGCGCCGAGCGCGAGCGCGATCCGTCGCTGGAGCAGGTGATCGACGCGCTCCTCGCCCGGATGTGACCGGAGCCGCCGTGGCCGGACGCCCGCGGTTCCTCGTCCTCGAAGGCGTGGACGGCTCCGGGAAGAGCACGCAGGCGCGGCGGCTCGTCCAGCGCCTCGAGACGCTCGGGCGGAAGGTGCGCCACCTGCGCGAGCCGGGCAGCACCCGCGTCGGCGAGCGGGTCCGGGAGATCCTCCTCGACCCGACGCTCGGCGAGATCGCGCCCGTGACGGAGGTCTTGCTGTACCAGGCCGCCCGCGCGGAGCTCGTGGCCGAGGTCCTGCGCCCGGCCCTGGACCAAGGCCTCGACGTGGTCCTCGAGCGGTGGCACTACGCGACGTCGGCCTACCAGGGCGTGGCCGGCGGCGCCGGGCTCGAGATCGTCCGGGCGACGTCCGCGGTCGCCGTCCAGGGGCTCGAGCCGGACCGCGCCGTGCTCCTCGACCTCCCGGACGAGCGCGCGGCGGCGCGCCTCGGGCGGGCGCTCGACCGGATCGAGCTGCGCGGCGACCGCTACCGCGCGCGCGTGGCCCAGGCGTACCGCGCGATCTTCGCGGACGACCCCGACCGGCTGCGCGTAGTCGAGGCGGACGCGGATCCGTCCGAGGTCGAGCGCCGCGTGTGGGACGCCGTCCGTGACCTCTTCTGACCCCTCGGGCGGGCCCCTGCCCCGGGCCGGCGACCTCGCGTCCCTCGGCGAGGTCGGCGTGCGCCTCAGGCGCGCGCTCGACGCCGGGCGCATCTCGCCGTCGTACCTCGTCGAGGGCGTGGACGGAGCGGACGCCCGCGACGCGGCGCTCCGCTTCGCGAGCGCGCTGCTCGCGCTCGGTCGCGACGAAGAGCACGCCGCGCGCGTCGCGCGCCGGGTCGCGGCCGGCGCGCACGGCGATCTCCACGTCCTCGAGAAGGACAAGGCGACGGTGATCTCGGTGGAAGCCCTCTCGGCGACGCTCGAGGAGGCGTACCGGACCCCCGTCGAGGGCCGCTACCAGGTGTTCGTGATCGACCCGGCCGAGGCGATGGAGCCCGAAGGCATCGCGCGGTACCTGAAGATCCTCGAGGAGCCGCCCGCCGGCACGGTGTTCCTCCTCGTGTCCACGCGCCCCGATCGACTTCCCGCGACCGTGCTGTCGCGCGTGCGTCGCATCTCGCTTCCACCGCTTCCCGAGCAGTCGATCGCAAAACGCCTGGTCGCGGAGGGCCGGGACGAGGAGGCGGCGCGGCGGCTCGCTCGGTGGGGCGGGGGCAGCCTCGCGCGTGCGCGCCGTCTCGCCGACGCCGGCGCGACCGAGATCGTGGACCGCGTCCTGTGCGCCGCGCGGGGCGAGGCCGGCGTGGCCGACGTCGCCGACCAGGTGCTCGCGGCGGTCGCGGGGTCCGCGGCCGAACGGCGGACGGACGCGCCCGCAACGACGCAACGCCGACAGGAGATCCGTGCCGGTCTCCAGGACCTGCTCCACGCCCTGGCGATCGAGGCGCGCGACCGCGCGGCCGGCCGACCGAGCGCGCTCCCGCCGGGCGTCTACGCCGAGGACGCGACGCGGCTCCTCGTGGACCTCGGTCGGCTCGACGCGGCCGTCGCGCAGAACGTGACGCCCGCCGTGGTCGTGATCGAGACGATTCGCCGGGTGCGGCACGCCGCGTCGGCCTGAGGGGCGCGGGCGGGCCCTCCGCGCCTCGAAACACGAAACGAACGAAACGGCCCGCCGTGCGGGCCCTCCGGGCCGATGCGGAGGCGGCCCCTCCGAGACGCACGCCCCGGCGGCGCGTTCCGGCCCGTTCTCGACCCCGGGTGTCAGGCGACCGTTCGCATGTCGAGCGCGCGGGCCGCGGGACGTGGGTTCCTGGGAAGGCCGCCGTTGGTCGATAGGGGGCGTGTCCGAGGACAATCGCCCTGCCGCGCTCCCCCGGAAATGAGTTTTCCCGTCGCGGTCCAGGGCGGGTAACGTTGTCGGGCCGGTCGGGGTGATCGCATGGACAAAGATCGGGTCATCGTCGGAATCGTCGAGCGCGACCCCAGGTTTCGCGCCGAGGCGTACGACTTCGTCTTCGAGGCGCTCGACCACACGCTCCGCCGGCGCGGGGGCGGCGCGCGTCACGTCACCGGCGGCGAGATCATGGACAGCGTCCGCGAGCTCGCGCTCTCGCAGTTCGGCTACCTCGCGCGGAGCGTGCTGGCCCACTGGGGCGTCCACCGAACGGACGACTTCGGCGAGATCGTGTTCAACCTGATCACCGCCGACCTGCTGCAGAAGACGGCGAACGACCGGCGCGAGGACTTCTGGAACCTCTACGACTTCGAAGAGGTCTTCGACCTGGCCTTCGCCGACGCGCTGCAGAGCACGCCGATCTGAAGCGGTGCCCGCGTCACGTGGCGCGGTCCCTCACGCCCAACCCGCGACGAGCGCGTGTCGTCCCGTCCGTGGCCCGTCGCGGCGGTGGCTGAACCAGAGGTCCGGCTCGTCCCAGGTCGAGGTGCCGAGGACCTCCCGCGCCGCCGCGGGCACGCCGGCCTCGGCGAGCTGCGCGAGCACCGCACGACGGAGGTCCACCGTTCGCCGGCCCGAAGCGTCGATCGAGACCGCGTTCGCGTCCGGCGGGAGCGCGGCGGCGAGCGCGTCGGTCACCTCCGGACCGACCTCGTAGCGCGCGGCCCCGATCGAGGGACCGACGCCCGCTAGGAGCGCTCCGGGTCGCGAGCCGAATCGCCACCGGAGCGCGTCCACGGCCGCGTGGACCGCGCCCTTCGCGGTGCCGCGCCAGCCCGAGTGCACGAGGGCGAGCCCGCGGTTCACCGGATCGACGAGGAGGACGAGCGGACAGTCCGCGGCGAGAACCCCCGCGAGGACGCCTCGCGCGCCGAGGAGGAGCACGTCGCACGAACCGGGATCGTCGCCGGCGCGGACGACCTCGCGCACCTCCGCGCCGTGCACCTGGTTCGCGAAAACCGGGACGGGGAGCCCCAGCGCGCGCGCCACGCGGCGCCGGTTCTCCCGCACGTGCTCGGGGTCGTCCCCGCTCCCGAGCCCGACGTTCAGCGACCGGTAGGGGCCTCGGCTCGCGCCGCCCTCGCGGGTGGTGAGCGCGTGCCGGAGCCCCGGCACCGCCCCGAGGTGGGGAAACCGGAGCGTCGGGACGGGGCGCGTCGGCACGCGGGGCCTGGGGGTCGGGTGTCGCCTCCGCTAGCGCGTGGGCACCGGCCCGTCCGAGGTCCCGTCGTTCTTCGGGGTGGGCCCGGGGCCCTCACGATGCGGCGCGTCGCCGTCGCCGGCGGCGATCTTCTTTCCGTCGTCCTTCGCCTCCGGGGGCTTCTCCTTCGCGAGGAACGCGAGGCCCTCGACGGACGCGAGGTCCCGACCCATCGTCTTGAGGAGGTCGCGCAGGCCGGCCTGGAGCTCGGCGTCGTCCACGACGTCGCCGACCAGCTCGCGGCCCTCCTCGTCGCCGATCCGCCGCCTGAGGTCCCAGCGGACCAGATAGCGCACGGCGTCCCGGTCGAGGTGGGTGTCGAGGCTCTTCATGAGCTCGTCGAACCCGGGGTAGAGGCTCGGGTCCCGCTCGTCCGAGCGGGCGAAACGTTCCGCGAGGTCGCGGTGCTCCTTGTAGAGCCGGCTCACGTAGTCGTCTACCTTCGTGCCCGACTCGATCTCGCGCTGCGCCTGCAGCTCCCAGAGATCGACCTTGTCCGGCGCCGCATCGACGTTCGGCTCGATGCCGCCCGTGACGACCGGCTTCCCGTCCTTCACCTCGGTCTTGCGTTGGAGACGCTGCCCGTCGGGCAGGTACCAGGCGGCGACGGTGAGCTTCAGGCTGGCGCCGGGATCGCGGATGCCGTTGTGGTTGTCGTCCTGGAACGGCTCGCCGTCGTCCCACTTGCCGTTCAGGTTCTCGTCGGTGAACGGCTCGCCGGGGTCGTACCGCGCGTTCCCGTTCAGGTCCTCGAACTTCTCGGGCGGGTCGTAGCGCCCGTTCGGTCCGCCGAGCTCGGTCCGCACCGGTTCGCCGGGGTCGAGCTGCCCGTTGTGGTTGAGGTCCGTGTAGCTGACGGGGCGGTCACGGGGCTGGTCCTCGTATTTCTCGCCCGGACGCTGGGCCAGGTCGAGGGGGTGCTGCACCGAGCCCTTCCCGTAGGTCATGTGTCCGACGAGCCGCGCGCGGCCGTGCACCTTGAGCGCGCCGGAGAGGATCTCGGCCGCGCTGGCCGTCCCCTCGTTCACGAGCACGACCATCGGGAGCTGGGGGCGGTCGTCTCCGGCGCCGGTGGAGAACTGCTTCTGCTCGCGGTACACGCCGGGCCGCCCCTTCTCGCTCACGATGAGGGCGCCGCGGGGCAGGAACTGGCTCGCGATCTCCACCGCCGTCTGGAGCAGCCCGCCGCCGTTGTAGCGGAGGTCGAGCACGATCCCCTTCACGTCCTCCTGCTGGAAGCGGTCCATGATCTTGGCGACCTCGCGGCCCGTGTCCTGCGAGAAGGCGAGGATCTGGAGGAACCCGATCTGGCCCGGCAGCACGTCCCAGGCCGTCGTCGGAATCGTGATCCGCGCGCGCTTCAGCGTGTACGGCTGGGGCTCGTCCCAGCCACGGCGGTACACGGTGATCGTGACGTCCGTTCCGGGCGGGCCCTTGAGGAGTCGGACCGCGTCCTCGACGGACATGGCCTCCGTCGTCTGGCCGGAGATCGTCATGACGACGTCGCCCGTGCGTAGCCCCGCGCGGTAGATCGGGCCCCCGAAGATCGGGCGGCTGATCGTGAAGCGCTCCTGGTTCTTGGGGTCGTTGTAGACGTACGCGCCGACGCCGCCGTACGTGGGGTCGAGGCCCTCGACGAGCTTCGCGTTCTCGCTCGGCGGGAGGTAGCTCGTGAAGGGGTCCAGCGCGGCCGTGATGCCGGCGGCCATCGCGTCTTCGATCTTCTTCCGCTCGACCTTGTCCGCGTCCACGTACGCCTGGTTGAGCGCGTCGTAGATCTCGTCGAGCAGCGGCCAGCGCCGCGGCGCACCGGGCGCGAGGTCGGGATCGGGCGGCTCGGTGGCGGGGGGCGGCGTCGAGAGGTCGTGGTCCCGGGCCTCCTGCAGCGCGAGGACCCGGAGCAGGAAGGCCGCGCTCCGGCCCCGCTCGGTGGGCTCTTCCCTCAGCTCGATGAGCGTCGGGCGGGCCTCCGCGGCGGCGCCGATCTCGCCGAGGGCCAGGGCCCCGTCGGCTCTCAGGTCGGCGTCGGTGCTCTTGAGGTAGGCGAGGAGGACCTGCTTCCCCTTCTCCTTCGCCTCGGTGCCGGCGTTGAGCGTCCAGAGCGCCTTCGCCATGGCCATCTTGACGTGGGGCTCGAGCGTCGTGTCGATCGTGTCGAGGAGCCACTCGGACTCTTCGAGCTCGCCCTCCTGGCCGATCAGGCCGAGGGCCGCGACCTTGAGGTCCGCGGACGCCGCGTCGTCGGCCACGACGCCCTTCGCCATCTCGAGTCCGGCGGTCACGTCCTTCAGGAGGATCAGCGCCCGGGCGATCGCGAGGCGCGGGGCCGGTGCCGCGTCCTTGGCGGCGTCCTTGAGGGGCCGGATCGCGGGCTTCCCGTTCTCGGCGAGGGCCTCGCCGAGGGTCCAGACGTCGCGGGGGTCGGTCGCCGTCGCCTTGTCGAGGAGCGTGGTGACGGCGTGACCCGCGGAGGCCTCGTCGATGTCGTCGCCCCGGGACGGGGCGGCCGGGAGGAGGGCGAGCACGAGGGCGGCCGCGAGGAAGACGAAGGTGCGCTTGGGCATCGAGGTTCTCGGGACGGGGGAGGAGTTCGAAGGCCCGATCGTACGCCTTCCGGGTGGCCCGGGCGGGGATTGCGCCGCGCACCGGGACCCGCCGCCGCGCGCCCGAAGCGAGGGCCTCGGCCCGTGCGCGCCCGGCGCGCCCTCCGGTCGGCGGCGCGCCGCCTCCGACCCGGACCGCGCGGTCCTCTCGCTCGAACCTCACCCCCGGGTCCGCGGGCGGTACCCTCCCCGGTCCGGGGCTCACGTCTCGGGAGCGGAGTCCGGAACATGAACCTCGGTTGGCTCGTCGGCGCGTTGTTCGGGGTCGCCGGCGCCGTCCTCGGCGTCCTGTTCCTGCGGGCCCTCGTGCGCCGTCGTGCGCGGTGGTGGCGCGCGGTCGCGGCGCCGTTGCTCCTCTTCGGTCCCGCGGTCGGGCTGATCCTCGGATCGGGCTTCTCGGGCGGTCCCTTCGCGTTCGGCGTCGAGCCGAGCGGAGCGATGGGCTCGTACATCCCCGCGAACGTCGGGTGGAGCATCCTCTTCTTCGTCGGCGCGACGGCGGCGTACGCGCTCGTGCGCGCGTTCCTCTCGTCGCAGGTCGCGACGGAGGAGCTCGGGCTCCGGATCCCCGTCCTGCTGCTCGACGCCGGCCGCTGGGTGGTGTGGGTCCTGGCGCTGTTCGTCGTGGTGGGGGTGGTCTGGGCGCAGGCGGGCGCCTTCACGGGCCTGCTCACGGCCTCGGCCGTCGGGACCGTGATCATCGGTCTCGCCCTGCAGGAGACCCTCCAGAACTTCTTCGCGGGCATCTCGATCGTCACCGAGGGGATGTACGCGATCGGCGACTGGATCCAGGTCGAGGGGGACGAGGGAGAGGTGGTGGAGATCACCCGGCGCACGACGAAGCTCCGGTCGCGCCCCGGCGACTTGGTCATCGTCCCGAACCGCACGATCAGCCAGGCGCGCATCCGCAACCTCTCGCGCCCGACGCGCGAGCACGCCGAGCTGCTTCACGTCTCGGCGCCCTACGACGTGCCCCCGAACCGCGTGCGACGGGTCCTTCGCGCGGCGCTCCGCGACGTGCGGGACGTGGCGCCGACACCCACGCCGCTGGTCCGCCTCTGGCAGTACGGCGAGTCGTCGATCGACTACGAGGTGAAGATCTGGGTGACCGACCCCTACCGGGTCCCCGACATCCGCTCCGAGGTGAACGTATCCGTCTGGTACCAATTCGCGCGCGCCGGGATCTCGTTCCCGTATCCCGTCCGCGAGGTGCGCCAGCTCGCCGCCCCCGAGACGCCGAGCAGCGAGCAGCAGGTGCGCGTCGTGCGCGAGAGGTTGCAGTCGGTGCCCTTCTTCCGCTCCCTACCCGAACCTCTCCTCGACGGGCTCTCGCACGGTGCGACGCTCGAGACGTACGGGACGCACGAGCGGGTCGTCGTGCAGGGCGACGTCGGGGACTCGTGCTACCTGATCGACACGGGCATCGCCGAGGTGTTCATCGAGGACGGCGAGAGCGAGAAGCGCGTCGCCACGCTCCGGGCGGGCGACATCTTCGGGGAGATGAGCCTCCTCACGGGAGAGCCGCGCAGCGCGACCGTCCGCACGATGGCCGACGCGCGTCTGATCCGCATGGGCGCGGACTCGATCCGCGAGGCGCTCCAGGGATCGCCCGAGCTCGCCACGCGCCTCGCCGAGGCCGCCGCGCTGCGCCGCGAGGGCCTCCAGGAGGCCCGCACGATGCTCGACTCGGCCACGCGCGAGCGCGTGGAGGACCGGACGCAGAAGCTGATCTTCCTGATCCGCCGCTTCTTCCAGCTCGAGTCCTGACCGGACCCCGGCCACTCGGTCGGCCCGGCCAGGATCCGATCGATGGACGTAGCCTGCGGGTGGTGGGTCACGCCGGTTCCTCCTGCTTGGTTTGGTCACCTGCAGTTGGATCGGCGCTGATCCGCCACCGCTTTCCCCCCGGCGCGGTCGCGCCGGGGCCCTCTCGCTTTCGCCCGCTACGCTCGCTGCAGCGAGAGGGCCCCGGCTCCTCCGGTCGGGGAGTCTTTTGGAGACAGAACGCTACACCCCCATCTAAAGACCCGCAGGAAAGGAGGCGAGAGCGCTCGGAAGAGCGCGTGGATCGGCAGGCTCCAAGGGGGGCAGGTTCGACGACCATTGGGGGGGCACTTGACACGACCACGTACAGGGGACCGTGGGATTCCCCTTGACCGTACAGAGATGCGGAAGTCAGATACCGGTCAGGGACCGGCTCGCAAGTGACATGGCCGCACTGGAGGACCAGATGACACCAGAGGACGCGCGGCGGGTCCGCGAACGCGCGGCCCGCCTCCTGCGCGAGTCGGGAGCCGCCGGCGTGTTCCCGACCCCGGTCGATGCCATCGTCGAGCACACGAAACTCACAGTCGAAGAGGAGAATCTTGAGCCCGGCTTTCTGGCGAAGATCCGTCGCGGTCTCAGCGCGCCGTTCAAGCAGGCCTTGGAGAAGGTCCGCGCCCTCCTTCACTTCGCGAAGCGGCTCATCCTCGTCGGTCGTGACGAGCCCCCTCGGCGCCGTCCGTGGCTCATGTTGCACGAGGCTGGGCACTGGAGCTTGGAGTGGCAGCGGGACGCGTACGGGCTCACCGAAGACTGCGAGCGCTCCCTCGACCCCGCGGTCACCGAGCGCTTCGAGCGCGAGGCGAACTACACTGCGACTGTCCGTAGCGTTGTGGCCCTGCACTCGGTCGTTGGGGCAGGTTTTCGGTTCAGTCAGCTTCTGCACGCCGACTGCACCCTTCGTGCGCGGAGGATGAATGGCCAGAGGAGCTAACAAGAGGAGGGTGTGGGTCGCTGCGCTCGTCGCTGCTCTGGGCGCCTTGGGCGCCTACCTGGCGTTCTCTGAAAAGCCACTCTCGCGCAGGACATTCGGCCCCATCGCCGTGCAGCGTGTGAGCCCTACTGTAATTCCCGGTACCCCGCCGCGCCTGTATGGTACCGGCGGGGTACCAGAACCGAGAGCGTCGACGCCCGCCTCCGAACCAAGGGTCCAAGGGATGCTCTTGTTGACCGTGCGTGTCGAGGACACCCACTCTCTCCCCCTAGCCGGCGCGAGCGTAGAGGTCGCGCTCGAGGCAAGCCCCCCAAGGCAGGGAATGACGGACCGTGATGTGATCCAGCGCGCAGTCACGGACCCGCACGGCTCCGCTACGGTCGGTGCTCCGCAAGACAGACCGGTTCGCGTCCTCGCGGCCGCCAGCGGCTACCTCATGGGCGAAGTCCACGTCGCGACCACAAACGCAGTACCCGTAGGTCCTGTCGTTATCAAACTGCGCCGCGGGAGGCAAGTGCGCGGAACGGTTCGGCTTCCCTCGGGGGGTCCGGTCCCGGACATTCACGTGGTCGTCATCGCGCGCGCACAACGGCGCGACGCGCCGGACGTCGGCCTTCTACCGCTCGGGAACGGCTGGTGGTCCAAGGCGCTCACCGACAAACGGGGGGACTTTACAGCGGAGGGGGTCGGGCCCGGTCCGTACCTTATCCGAGTAGATGCGGACGGGTGGAGCACGCTTCGGGCGCAATCACGTGGAGAGAATGCGGACGAGGTCGATGTTGTGGCCCAGCCCGTGCGGCTCGTCTGTTTCGAGCCTGTAGACGCGCGCTCGCGGCTTCCTGTAACCCTCAACGGGATTGGGATTGAGTTTTGGGGCACTGAACCTGGCATGTCGACGCGCTCGGACCTGTTGACCGGACGTGTGATCTTCAGCAGTACTGGCATGTTGAACGCCTATTACAGGCCGGGCGTACCTTCCATCCTCCAAGCCATCCTTTTCGACGACGCCGCGCCGCCCACGCACATGCAGGCTCTCATTCATTGGACAAGCACGGATGAGGTCTACCTGCCCGTCATAGCGACACTTCGTCTCAGGAAGCCTGACGAGTACGTCCGCGATCCAACCGCTGACGAGGTGCCGCTCACCCTGCACCGCCCGGACGACTGGTGTTCCGGCCTGAGTGTTACTGAACTGTGGGCCTCGCGCGACATACCCCCCGCTAGGAGTTGCGCCCGCTACTTGGTACTGCATGACAGCGCTGGACGGCGCGACGACCTACTGGCTTGGGGTGTCCAGACAGACGGTCACTGGCACTATGGCCCGTTGCCCCGAGGGTTGCTCACCGGTAGGGTGCATGCTGGAACTTGGGGATCGTCCGACGAGTTTCCCGTCGATCTTCAGAGCCAGCAACCGGAAAGCGTCCTTGTGCGGTTCCCACCTGTGACGGGCTTCCGCCTGCACATCGCGACCGACTGGGGATTTCGTGACATCCAGCCTGAATCTGTAGTCTACACGAAGTTGACGAGTGTTGGCGGTGAGGAAGTGGACAGGAACAGCAGGGTCTCCGTTCCCTATTCCGAGTTGGAGGATGTTGTCGGGCGGGAGGAGATCATACACGCAGTCCCTGCGGGCGGCGCCTACCGGGTTTCCGTGGTTCATGCAGGATATGAGCCGGGCAACGTCGACTTCACGATCCCACCAGGCGATATAGTGGACGTTGATGTCAGTCTCCAGAGAAAGGAATAACCTGGGAAATGAGCATCGCGTCGCTCTGGGGGCTGAGCGCTGTTCTGACGGCTGCGTTTGTTCTGAAGGTGTTCGCGGCGAAGTCTCCGACCGATCCGTGGTTGCTAATAGCCGGTTTCGAGGCGGTGGTTGTGGCCATGACATTCACTTCTCGGGTTGTCTGTTTGCGCGCGCTGTACGTTGTCAAGTGGGGATTCCTTGGTGCGGGCTGTATGACTGCAGCGCTTGCTCTCATGAACCCTGACTATGGGCGGTCGCTGTGTGGTTGCCTCGGGAGAGCTGTCGCCCTCAATCGATACCATAGCATGGTGCTCCAGGGTCTGGTTGTCGCGCTCGCCGCGGGAGCAGCCGCAGGGCGGAGCGCCTCTTGTCCTATGAATTCCGTTTGACGTGATCAGTCCTCCTTCCTCGGCGGGTGCTGTCGTTCGGTCTCCCGCTCCTCGCGGGTCCCCAAGAGCACTGCGCTGACGAGCCGGAGGAGGGGGGCTTCGTTGGAGATGGGCCGCGCGACCGCGCCGGTGCGCCGCTTGATCTGCTGGTTCAGGCTCTCGACGCCGTTGGAGGTTCGCAGGCGCTTTCGCTGGGCCTCGGTGAGTCCGGGGTCGAAGACGGTGAACCCGTCCGGCACGCTCTCCTCGGCCCACGCCGCGGGGCGGGGTGGCCGAACGCGATCGATGTGTACTGGCAGCCCTTGTCGGAGTGATGCACGACGCCGGAGGGTTGTCTCTGGCGCACCGCCATCTCCAGCGCCGCGAGCACGAGCTCGGTCTCCAGGCTCGTGCTCATCGCCCAGCCGACGATCTTCCGGCTCCAGACGTCGAGCACGACCGCCAGGTAGAGGAATCCCTCCCAAGTCGGCACGTACGTGATGTCGGCGACCCAGAGCTTGTTCGGCGCGTTCGCCGAGAAGTCCCGGTTCACGAGGTCCGGCGCCGCGGCGTGCTCGTCGCTGCGGGACGTCGTGGTCGGCCGCTACCCAGCGTGCGCCTGCCCTCGTACCGCGAACTCGAGGTACGCGTGGGCCAGGGGAGCACGGTCCGCGTGATGGGTCACCCGTACTCGGTGCCCTCGCGGCTGGTGGGCGAGAAGGTCGCGGTGCGCGTGCACGAGACCAGGGTCGAGGTGTACTTCGGGGGCGAGCGGCAGGCGCAGATCGGGTGGAAGTCCATACCAAAGCGCACAATCGTGGGGCACATCGGCGCTCCGGAATTGCGGGGCGCGTTCGGTGCGAAGAGCGACAACGCCGCGGAGAGCGTCGAGTCCGGGCGAGCGGTCCCCGCCGTCACAGAGGCGTCCGCCGCCGCTGGAGGATCTGCGCCACCGAGCGGCACGCACCCAGTCGTCGTCCAGAGCAAAGAGGACGAGCCGTTCGCTGCCTTCGCTGAGGCGATCCTCCCAACTCCAGAGCAGGTTCAACAGTTAACGAGCCATGGGTATCAGGAGTACGTCCAACTTCAGGTTGATGAGCGCCTTCGCGCACTGGAGAGGCTGCTTGGATCGGATCTCGGTGATGATGCGCGCGAGGAGCTTCACCGCTTCTACGAGGACTGGGCGTACAGGAAGTTCTTGGCGCACCAGGACTGGCTCGCGAAGATCGAGCGGGCCACACCCATCGCCGATGCGGAGGAGCGGCAGGAGGCTCTGAACGCCGCGGGGAAAGAGTGGGCGCTGGAGTTTGCGCGCCTCAAGAGCGAGCAGCGCTCGAAACTCTCGGAGACCTTCGCGGGGCCCACATTTCGGAAGTACGAAGCGCTGCTGGACCGCTACGCAAAGTACAGCGAGGTGGCCGCAGCGCTCCGGGTACCTGGCAGCAAGAAGAAGGAGTAGAGAGAGCATGAAGCGCGTGGTGCTACCAGACTCCGCTGCGCTCGGCCGCATCCCTGGAGACTCCTCCCTCCGGAGGTGGTCTCCGTGGTTCTAGAGCGGGCCTCCCGCACGAACGCGGCGGCTACATGGACCTGCCGCGAGCGACCGTCCGCCGCCCCGGCGGCGGCTCGGCGGTCGTGGTAGCGAACCGTGCCCTCCGTCACGCCCAGCACCCGGGCGACGGCCGGGGCCGACTGCCCTCGCTTCCTCAACGCTTCGATCGTCACGACGTCCTCCTTGCTCAGGCGGGCCATGACGAGCCCTCCGGGTACCCCCCGGAGGATCGCCGGCACCCGTGTCGGTCAACGGAGGCTCGTAAATCTGGACGTCTCCCAACCACAGCATGGGGTGTCCGTGCTCAGTGCGCGGCCCGCGGGCGGTGGGTCCCCAAGAGCACTGCGCTGACGAGACGGAGGAGGGGTGCTTCGTTGGGGGAGAGCCGCGCGACCGCGCCGGGGGGAAGGCGGTGGCCGCTAGGGCCGGTTCGCGCGTGCGCGCCTCTGTCGACCTAGACCCGTCGCGGCGGGCCAGTGTCGCTCTCGGTGCTTCGCTGCTATGCTCTGTCATCGGGGGTGCCGGCGGAGGCTGCCCGGGACGTTGAGCTGTATTGTGGCGCGAGAACCCGTATTACGAGAGACTATGCTGCGCCTGATCTGGGGACCATCCTCTGCTCCAGGTCGGGCCGCGGGGAGGTAACCAGTTGTCTGAGAAGCATCCGACTTCCCGCGTTTGGGCCCGTCGAGTTCCGCTGACTCTTGGTCTGCTCTTCGGAGTCCTGGCAGCCTTGGGACTCGTGCTCTGGTTTGCGCGGGGCACGAACAGCGGAGGTCAATTGGCCAACAGCGGCCCGAGGGCGCTGGGGGCAGGTCAGGCGGATCGTCAAGTTGTGCTGCACGGTTCGGGTGCAGCCACGCAGCCGGACGCTGAGGCGGCGCCCTGGCCGATCCCGGTTCTCGTTGCCGACAACGCGGGAGCCGCCTTGAAGGGTGCCCGCCTCTACTTCGTAGCACCCGGGGAAAGGCTGACTGACGGAAATACCAGCGCAGTTGTGACAACAAATGAGGAGGGGGAGGGAAGTCTAGATCAGCCAGAGTCAGAACGCACCATCCTCCTTGCCACTGCCGCGAATTACATCCCCTTGGAGATGGATCGCGGCGCCCTCGTTGAGCAGCTGAAGCAGAACGATGGCAGCCCAGTCAGGCTCCTGCTTCGCCAAGGAGGGTGGTTCCGGGGCGTGGTCCTGGACCAACTCGGCGACCCAGTCCCGGGTGCCGTCGTTAGCGCCCTCTCCGGGAGGGGTGACGAACTCCTCGCGGAGCCTCCCAGCCTTCTTCCTGGCAGGGTCTTGGTGGGGGCCAGGCAGGAGGGGATATCCGCAGAGGATGGGACGTTCGAGATCCGAGGAGTCCCGGAGTTTCCAGTCGAAGTCTACGCCAGCCATCCGTTTGCCATTCATGGGTATGGTGGCGAGCGCCCGATCGTACACAACAGCGGTGAGTACATCGAAATTCGGGTCTCTCGACTTGCGTATCGGGATTTCACGGCAAAGGACGCCGAGACGGGGAAACCGGTAGAGTTCGTGCGCTGGGATTTCAGATGCTGGCCGGAGCAGTCTGACACGGCAGACGGTCCATTGCTACAGCCAGGGGCGTCAGAGGGTGGTGATGAGCGCGCGGGATCGGGCTGGAGATCGGGTGGTATCTACCGTCAGTATTTTACCATCGCGGGTCCGGAGTCAGACCTAAGCAAGATGCCGACCGTCATCGCGAGAGCTATGGGTTACCGGCGAGCAGAGGCGAAGGTGGAGACTCTCGTCCCGGCGGGAGGCCCCATCGATTCACGAGCGACCCCACCTTTGGTCCTCGAACTAACTCGATCGAACGTGGATGCCGAGTGGGGGGGGCTGGATGTGAAGGTATCGGTGCCTGGTATGGCGGTGCCTCCACGCGAAGTCTCGCTTATTCTGGAGGGGAGGCCAGGTGACAGCGCGACCGAGAGCGCTAGCCCCACTGCGATTCATCTGGAGCCCGACCCGGACAATCCACAGGTCGGAAGAGGTACGATTTCCATTCCAGCGGGTGACTACCAGGCGGCCGCCTCACTGGCCATTGGGTACTGGTTGCCGCCCCTACGTCTCGGCGCGGTGCACATCGCTCCGGGCGGCGCGGCGACATTGACGATATCGCCGCAGTTGCCCCGGCTACGGATCTCAGTGACGGATGCTGAGTCGCAGCCTGTGTTCGAGTACAGAGCGAATGTCTACTATCTGCCGGCGGCCGACGGACGGCCTACAGGTAGTCCGCTGAGGCCGCTGCTCATGCTCTCGCGAGTAGAGTGGCTGTTGCTTCCGCAGTATCAGGATGGCAGGCGACTGACCCCAACCGGACCGTACCTTGGCGACCTCTTCGTCCCCCCGGGGCAGTACGGGGTCTACATCGTGAAAGACGGCTATCAGAGGGCCTGGAAGGATGTAACGCTCTCGGCTGACGCGGGCCTGAAAGTCCTGGACTTTCAACTTCTGGAGGCGCGATGACTTGGGGGGCCGTGATGGAACCCGGACTTGGATTCTGCCAATGAGAGTGCGAGAGCTAGGGCGTTTTCCTGGGTCATCGGGAAATCGTGTGGGTCCCAGGCGGGGGGCCTGCGCCCCCGGACCCCCCGGAGTCTTCCGCATGGGGGCTTCCGGGATGGCCGTGTGCAACGAGGATGAGAGGAGTACCTGGCAGCCGCAGCGAGGGAAGCAAATGCGATGCTCACGGAAGTCACTCCGCAGCGGCGAGCTGTACGGACACCTTCCGCACCGTCCCCTCAACGACAGAGAAGTCAGCATGCCCCACCTTCAAGCCTGGCACCAGGACCTTGACATGATAGTCTCCTGGCTTCAGAGAATAGGCGCATGAACCCAGGGAACCTCCAGGCCGGGGCCACAGCCTGTTGACCCATGATGGGACCCGAAACTCGTAGCCTGTCTTCGCATCCTTCACCCAAGCCTCTGCACCGAAGAGCCGGGTGTCCCCGGGACCCTCGACACGAAGCGAGAATCCTGAGATGGTGGCGTAATTGAATGTGACTCTCTCCGTACTGCTCGCAGCGACTGATACCCCACTACGCATACTGAAATATGGGGCCAGAGCGACCTCGTGCGCCGACGTAGGAACGCCATGGAAGTGAAACAGCTTGTCCTCTCCGAGGGTTCCACCCACGGTAATGAACAGCCCGCTCTTCAGGTATACGGCAAGCATGGGGCAGTAGTCAGGCAACGCGAGACCCTCGGGCAGTTCGGCTGACACGTCTACGCTGCCGTACGTGCCAGCTGGATCCAGCGGTTCAAGTTCGACGATATCGACGTTGCTACCCAAGTTGGCAGCCGTGAATAGCCGTGCGTTCGTATGGGCGTATGTGTATCCAGGGACTGTGAAATTGAGGTCCGCGCCGACAGGAGTCTGGGCTTCCCCCTCAGTTGCGACGCAGCCGAGAACGAATGACGGGTCGGTGGATTGCCGCCCGAGCTGCAGTCCTCTCCCATCGACCTCTAGTTGCTCTACATTGCGGAACTCTAGCCCAGTCGGAGTGACGCTGCTCACGAACAGCTCCTGCGCACAAGGTATGCCAGTTCCGGTTCGTGAGTCGACGAATCGGACACGGTAGAAGAGGAGCCTCTCCACCGTTAGCACTACGTCGGACGCACCAGGCGAGAAGACCGTGGGTACCTCCTCAATCGGCTCTCCTGGTTGTGCGGGAGGCTTGTACGTCACGTATGCTGGGTCCAGAACGCGCACGTCATGCGTACGGGCAGTAAGCCCTTCAAACGCGAAAATGCCGTTGGCGTCCGTAGTCGCGAACTGCTGCATAGGAGTGGAGACAGTCTCGCCTGCGTGCGAAAGAACGGGATACCCTTCGGCCCGGGCGGACACTCGGGCTCCAGAGACTGGGCTCCCAGAGGGAAGCTGGACCTTGCCTGCCAGCCTGAATGCCGGGTCTAGCTGCACCCGAACCTCAGATGAGAGATCCTTCGCGCCCAGCAGGTGTTCAGCGAGCGCGTATCCCGGAGCGGACACCTCCACCGCGAGGTCTCCGGCTCCGTCCATCCGTAGTAGCGGCCCGGAGATACGGCCGCGCGAGTCGGTGTTGCCGATGTCGAGAGTCGTGATTGGCCGTATCCAGACACCGGGCTGCCGCACGGAGCGCACACCTACGAGGAGGGTGACATGAGCCCCCGCCACCGGAGCCGCCTGAGCGGTGTGTTCGCACACCAGAACGGACACCGTACTGGCGGCGGGCGGCTGTACGCTCTCCCGCACACCGTTAACCAGCTGATGATTGGAGGAGGTTGGCTGTCCCTTGCCAGCAAGGGAGACTTCGCGAGAGGCCCCAGGCCGCGAGGGCTCAAGTCTGCGAATCTGTGACGCCGTGGGCAGACTCGCGCCAGCCCACTCTAGGTAGGCGAGCAGCGCGCCAACTAGGATAGCAAGAGAGAGCGCCGCGAGGCGCAGCGCTCTCTGGTGTCGGGTTCTGATCGTCATGGGGTCTCGCCGTGTCTAGTGGATGCAGTTGCACTGGTACCCGCGGGTGCGCTCGCCGGTCTTCGTGTCTACGTTGTCCCAGAAAATGAAGGAGGTGCAATTCGGGCCTTCCGATTCGCACTCACCGATGCACGTGGCACTGACGAGGTTCCCATAGTCATCGGTGGTCGCCTCGACGTCGCAGTAGGTCGACGCATACGCGGGGTAGTTCCCCGGCATCTCGTGGAAGATACCGCCGACCGTCGTCCAGTCCCAGTTCGGCCCCCCCACATTGCAGGAGCACTGCTTCTTGTGAGCGGGAGCGGGTGGCGAAACCAACATGTGTTTCATACAGGTGCCGGGGTTGCACGTCCCAAGGAAGTAGAAGTCCTTGAACTGCCATGTTCCGCCGTCGGGATTGTTCTCGTCGGGCACCCACTTCATGACGCACTCGCCTGAGCACTGGTCCCCAGGCCCACCCGCCGCCAAGACGGTTCCAGACCCGACAAAGACCAGGCCCGCGATTCCGAGCGCGAGCCCTAGGATGAGACGCCTACGGGCGTTCGACTCCATCTGAGGCTCCTTTCATGAGACTGAAGAGCTTCGATGCAGCGCCGGGGATCTCCTCCTCTTACCCGGTATCCGGTGCCCGCGGACCACTCGCCGCTCAAGGTCACGGTAGTTGAATCCGCTGACGGGACGAAGGGGAAAGCCGACCAAACGCAGCGCGTAGACGGGAGGGGAGGATACTGGGTTGCCACGGTGCCAGGTGTGACATCCAGTCGTCTCGCCGGCCCGCGCGACTGCGCTATCGGAACCACTCGGATCGACTGTCACAGCCCCAGGAAGGGTTCTGGTTCTTCTCGACGCTCGAGTGCGAGGTGATCGCTCGGCAGTGCGACCGGCCCGGACGAGGTCCAGGAGCCGGCGGCGAAACTCAGGGGGGTAGAGGGGACGGGTCTTGGGCATCGGGGGTATCTCCTACCCCAGCGCTCGAACCTCCACCAAACCGGGGCTATCCCAGGTCACCTCCGTCGTCCAGCGCTACAAGCGGAGGAGCGTGTTGATCACCAGCAGGGTCCACAGCCGCCAGAACAGTCAGGACCACCAGCGACCGATCCTTCACGAAAGTCAGGGCACTCCCGGCAGACGTGGCGGCTTACCTGACTACCAAGTCTCCGGCATCTTGCCGCTCCGCCGCCGTCATGGGGGCGGGGATGGACACACGCCAGCCAGAGATACTGAGTGGCGTGTATCCTTTGATACGCAGAACATAATCACCCGGCGCAAGATCAGGAATTTCAAACCGGCCCCCCGCGTCCGTCGAAGTCCACGAAGTCGCTCCAACAACCTGCACGTTCGCTCCAGAGAGTGGTGTGTCTCCACGGCTCGAGCGGAGCATGATCCGACCCGTGATACTGCATTGGCCCGTCTCGTATGGCACCCGGGCGTCGACGAGCAACTCGCCCTCGCGAACGTCAATGGCTTCGCCACGTGCCAGACTGCCCCTCGTAGAAGTAACAGTCACATCATACCTGCCGGGTGGTACGTTCTCGATTCGGTCTCCATGCCGACAGGCGTAGTCAAGTCTGCCGGGGTCCAAGGGTTGGAGTTGGCAGTACTCTCCGTCTTGCATGGGTCTATCAAAGCGAACCGTTGATCCAGGCTTCAATTGAAGCGCCAACGTTTCGTTTGTTCCCAGGAGTTCAAGGTCGGCCCCCGCCCAGCCGAGTGACGGGTGGCTGGCCATGATGTAGTAATGACCGGGGAGGAGCATCGTTCGACTCCACGAACACGCCGTCGTTCGCCACTCCGGCCCAGCGTTGGAATATATCGCCGCTGCAAGCTTCTCTGCGGTCGTCAGATCCATACTCTGTTTGTGGGATGCAGCGTCCACGTTCTGCTCGGGGGCGACATACCGCACCACGATGCGACCTCCCCATTTGTTTCCGAAGCGAGGATTCGGAACGAGCTCTATGGAGAGGCTCCCCAGGAGGGTGTCCTTTAGAAGCAACTGCGTCCCCAAGTCCTGTGCATGAGGACCGATGGAGACTTCACGCGGGAGGTAGCCGTCGAGGAAAGCGTACCTGCGACCGCTGCCTCCAAGCTGGGAGAGTGGGGCCTCAAGTACACCATCCCGGGCGGAGAGCGCGAGAGGCGTGTGCGCGCGAAAGGCCGAGAGCGAGTAGAGCCCAACTGCATCCAGCGGTGCCTTGGAGTCCGACGCTACGAACCGGATGCGGATCACGTCCCTATCGGCAGCCGTTGCCGGGAGACTCACGATCGTCGGGGAGGATGTCTCAGCAAGCAGCTCGGCGAGCGCACGTCGCCCACCAAGGTAACCCGGCGCGAACCACGACACGTACGCGTCCGACTTGAGCGTAACCTCCATCGGTACCACGTATGTGACTGCATGCTCGACTGACGGACTGACCAGTCTCCATGGAGTCGGCCAAACCCCCGCAAGGTCGACATGCGCGGACTTGACCACGCTACCACTTCCCGCGTCGATCACGCGGAATGAGATCGTGCGAGCCGAGCCTGTTCTCACATCGGGCTGGGCCGCGGGGGTCGCCGATTCGTCCCCTTCGCCGGGGGCCCTGGCAGGGGTCGGGGCTCGGTGGGGGAGGAGGCCTGGAGAGCCCAGGGACGGCGGACGCTGCGGCCAACGGTCGCGGGATGAGTCGCGGTCGGTAGCCCCGTGGTGGGGCGCGCTGAGAAGGAGCCAGAGGCCGACGCCAACCATCGCGACCACAACGACAAGCAGGGTCCAATGCCAGCGCATATGCATGGTGATCTCCTGCTGCTGGGTGCGAGGGGCGATCCCCTCGCACCCAGCAGCATACCTCACCGTCAATGCAGAGGGTGTACCGTTCTTTCTGTAACTCACCTTCGAGGATGGACGGGGGGCGGGCGCCTTCTTGCTAAAGCGAGCGTAGCGAGCGGAAGCAAGGAGGCGCCCGCCCCCCGGCGCCCGCCCCGGGGGACAAGTAGCGGCCGGTCAGCGCCGACTCAACTGCAGGTAACCACACCAAGCAGAGGAGCTCGACGTGACCGACCGCGGAGATCGTACGCCGATCGATCGGGTGTTCAGCACGCTGGCTGAAGAGGGATTCGACGGCATGGCCGAGGCAATCGCTGTGCTCATGAACGAGGCGATGAAGCTCGAGCGGAGCGCCTTCCTCGGCGCCTCCCCCCACGAGCGCAGCTCGGAACGACGGGGCCATGCCAATGGCTACAAGCCCAAGAAGGTCAAGACCCGGGTCGGTGTGGTGGATCTCCAGGTCCCCCGTCGTGTGGAGGCGGGCGGGAGCGGTACGTCCCCGTTGGCCGCCCCGGGCCTTGCGAGAGGGACCCAGAGTGCCGAGAATCCGGGCATGGGCCCGTACGGTGCGAGCGGCGGTGTGAAATGTCATCGCCTTCCGCGGTCTGGTGGTGCGCACGGTCGAGTGGCGAGCGGAACTCCCCCCCTGCACAGCCTCGGCTGCTTCAGCGGCATCAGGCTGGAGGCCGCATCCTCCTGGTAGCAGAGCCGGACCGAGGGCCTTCCGAGCTGCTGCGCGGGTGGCTGAGGGGGACTCGAGAGCTACCCCCCGATGTTGAGGCGCACCGCCGCGTGGCGGGGGGGCGACACGTCCAGCGCGACCGCGGCGTCGCGCATCGGCGACGCCCGTGCCTCGTGCGCCCGTGCGTGGAGTTCCATGGCGGCCGGTTCCCGCAGGTCGCGGGCGGGCGCGCGCTGGCCACTAGCAGGCGGGCGCGAGCGGTCCATGGCGGACTGCCAGCCTTCCCCCAGGGCGGGGTGAGCCGGGGTCATGGAGCGAACGCTGTTCACGGCGCACAGGTTGCCACCGGCAGGGGACAGGCGCGGGCGGCCATTAGCGGGCCTCCTCCGGCGCGCCGGAAGGAGACCGCGAAGGAGACCGGGCGCCTCGAGCATCCCCGGCGCCTTCAGCTCGCGCCGGAGAAGGAGACGGCCGAAGGAGACGGTCCGTTCAATGAGCGGGGGAGGAAGGAGACTGAGCACCACAACACCGCGGAAAGTGATGACTTCCCAGACCGCGGTTCATACGTACGGCGCAGATCCCGAGCGCGAGGAGGTGCGAAGCGGTCGACACAACCCTTGCGCGACCACGCGACGCCGCCCACGACGAGGATTCAATGTCCTATGCGTAGTCCCACAGGGCGTTGGGGAATCGTATGAAGCACGTGATTCACCCAATGGGCCCATCACGCGCGACCACCCTTGTCCTTCGACCAGATAGCACCACGAGCGTGAATCCAGCCCCGTACAGAGCGAAATGGACCCAGAGCGGAACGACTCCCGACGACGCGTGCGTACCTGTGCTCCCGAAGCACCCACAACGCTTCGCGACACCTCCGCTCGCACCTCCTGACCTGACGTAGTACTCGTACGATGCCACTGCCGTGGCGAGCAACCCAGCAAGCGCTGCCGTCCGAGGCATCACACCACAGACCAGGGCAACGCCGAGTATGCCTTCGATCACGTACACCGTTCGCATCAGCCAAGGCTCGCCACGCGGAACCTCCGCGGCAAAGGTCTGCAAGACTTCGGGGTTGGCGACGCTCTGCAACTTCAGGACGGCGGCCCCGATTAGGATCAGGCCGAGGGACCCCCTGAGAACCTGCGCAGCGTGCCCCGACATCTCTCGCTCCTACCGCAGGTGCACTTCGTATGTGCCTGGTGCCGATAGCTGTGACGTACCAGTCAATGTCCCGGCAGACTCCGAAGGGCGAAAGGAAAACGTCAGTTCCTTTCCCGGCAGACCCGTGAGGTCCAGACGACCCCCAAACCACCTCGCGATCTGAATCCGGCGCAGTTCCACCGCACCATCAGAAACAACGAGTTCGCCACGTGAGCCGGCGTCCTCCGCGCTCAGACTCACTCTCTGCAGCGTACTTGGAACAAGAGCCACGGTGGCCTTCCCACCCGACGTGACCCAGGCCTCCTTTGATACGCGACCGACAGCCCACGCAGTAATCAACACTGCCGGCCCCGGGTTCACCAGGATCGTAGCTACTCCACTGGAGTCTGTCGCAGTCCACTGGCCACGGGTGGGACCAGTCAGTACACCAACGCTAACACCCTCAATCCCAACGTTTCTCTCGTCCTCGACGTACACATGACTGGTGGTCCCCCGCGGCACCGTCCGGGAGAGGTCAACCCTGTATTCTGCGGGTCCCCTCGTAGCCACCGCTCCCGCCCAGGTGCCAGCGGCGGTGTCGAGCTCAACCTGGTACTCCCGGTCCGGTCTGAGGTCCTCGATGCTCAGGAAAGGGGACCCGCTGATTGGCCTGGCCGCGACCGTCACAACCCGCATGTCCGGAAGTTCTGCCGATATCCTGATGTTGCCTTGCCCCAACGGTTGTCCGTCACCGCGGTGAATCGTCAAACCTACTGTTTCCCAGCGCGACGGTTGAATAGGGTTACCGGTGTAGCTGGAAACAGTTACGTTGGAAACATACGTGAAGCTGTCGTCCCGCCCCTCGAGCCGGACTCGCGCATCGGGCGGGGCCGCCGCAGCGACCTCGCTACGCCCGTTGGCCGTTGCATCGAGCTCCAGGATGGGGTGCCGGTCCGCTCGGATCGCCGACCACGCGAAGCGAGACAAATCGACGTGTGCCCCGGGTATCTCGTGCGTGAGATTGTCGGATCCGACAAACCAAACGCGGCAGGAAGTGAGCTCGGAGATTCCCACCCAGTGTAGCGCCACCCCACGCGCCGGTCGCATCTGCACAGTCATAGTGGTCTGCGGACCCCCAGCATCAGCAGGGACATCAACGACAGAGAACGACGGCGCGGCCTCTGGTCCATCCAGCCGCAGTAGATAGGAGCCGGAGATCAGGCCTGAGATCGTAGATGTGTCGCGTACGGCGATGTCCTTCAGTACATGAAAGTTCGGATCTGACTGGGTACCGGCGCCGCCGACTCGAGATACCCACTCAAGCGGAAGCAGCCTCAGGCGCCACGGCCCCGGTAGGGAGCGGTCTCGCGGGTCCACGACCACCCGAACCGTGCCGAGAGCAGGCACGGGCGGATCTAGGGTGACTGGTCCAACCTCCGGGATTACGAAATCCCACGCTGACCGAACGGGCTGGTCAAGGCGCAACTGGCCGAGTCCCGGGTTCGCAAGCCCCACGTCAAGCAGCGAAGCTCTGTCAGATCCCATTGAGGCGGCACTTACCTGTCCAGCAGCATCACGGAAGCTGAAAGCTGCACATGCGACGAGTTCGTCAGGCCAGCCCTCGGTACTGACAAGCACGCGAACTCCGCGAGCAAGTTGGACAGTGAGTTCGCTGGGACACCGCCACGGCACGTTACAGCCTGCGTATCCCAGGTGTCTTACGGCAACACGATATAGCCCCTCTCTACACGCGACGCTGCAGGTGCCATCCGACGAGGTGGTGCAGTGGCGAGCGGCATCCGGAGATCCTGCGGGCAGGACATCTACGGAGGCCCCAGGTACCGCGGTGCCGTCGGGAGCTACCGCTTGGATGCGACATGATTGGAGCCCGCCAGCAGCTGGGTTCTCAGCGTGCTCCTCTGCGCCGACATGGATATCGGCTGGCTGGCCCCGGAGGCGTGGAGGCTCGTTCCCACCCTCGCTCGTCGCCCCGTGCAAAGAGGGACCGCCGGGGCCGGGGGCCTCGACCACCAGGGGCAGGAGTCCAAGCACGAGTAGGATGAGGCTGATGACCACAAAGGCCAGTAGCTTCTTGCTCGTTGCGTGCATCGCCCCCTCTTGTTTCGGCGGGTCCGATCGATCAAGCCAATGGAATCGGCGATGGCTCACGTATAAGCCCTAGGCGCCTGGCGGGGGTGCTGTGCCCGTGCCGTGTCACCCCCCCAAGGCAAAGCGGTCGCGACCCTCATCTGGACTACAAGGTGAGAGTGGGGAGAGTGATTGGGTCGATGTCGGTAAGGTCGACGGCGTCCTCAGGCAGTCCCATCTCGCCGCAGCATCCACACTTCACCTTCGCCGACACAACAAGTTGTGTGGCGCCTCCCGCATTCTCAATATCCACCGGGGTAACCGACAGGGGGCACAGGCACTCGGCGGAAGTCTGCGTTGCGGTCGTGATGACGACGCCGCCGGAGTCTTTGGCTACGGCCGTGATCTCTGCGGCAACGTAGGGATTGTAATCGCAAATCGGGCACGGGTTGCAGCGTGCTCTGAAGTTCGTCGTCGCTGTGGTCTTGTCCTGCTTGAACTTGAACCGCCCGTTGAGCGCATCCGGATCCGTTCCCGCGGTGATCTGTTTCGGGGGCGTGTTCGGATTCGGAAGGGGGTACCACCCAGCCTGTGCGAGCTCCGCCAGTGCGAGCCCGAGCATCAGGACCGAGAGACCGATGGGAATTGTGCTCGTCAGCTTCATGCGTTCTCCACCTGCGATGGGTGCGACGGTAGGAATGATGGGCGCCAAGATACAGCGTCCACGCTACTGTACGTGCGATTGGACCCGTAGGCGTCAGTGCGCGCCCCCAAGGCAGCCGCTGGGGCCTGATTGGAGGCGGCATTCTGAAAAGGGACCCCGCGGCCCCCTGAAAAGGGACCCCCGCGGGGGGCGAGAGAGGGGTCCTCCCGGAGGGGTATCGAGCCGGTTGGACACAGCCGTCGCGAACCCCAACCGGAAGGACCCCGGAGGTGATCAGAATGTCGCAGTGGGCCGAGATCCGTCACCAGCATTTCGTGGAGGGAGTCCCGAAGAAGGAGCTGGCCCGGAAGTTCGGGTTGAACGTGAAGACCGTGCGGCGGGCGCTTGTACGGGAGGAGATCCCGGTCCGGCGCCCGACGGTTCGGCGGCCCTGCCGGCTGGACCCCTGGCGGGAGGAGAGACGCGGGCGCGGTTCCTCGCCTGGTCGAGGTCGGGGTTCTCGGTGGACGCGACGCACCGGGTGGCGGCCGGCGAACGGGAGCGGGCCGAGCGGCTGGCGCGCTACGCGACGCGGGTGGTGCTGGCCACGGGGAAGGTGAGGCGGCTCGAGGGGGGCCGGGTGCGGGGTAGTATGTCGTGGTCGGATTTGGCCGGCCGCCTCCAGGTGAGAATCGTATGCATCGGGCCTACGAGGTGCTTCGCCTGTTGCGGTTCGGAGCCGCTCTGCTGATCGTGATTCTGGTCAGCGAAGCCAACGCTACGCCGATCCCTGAGACGAGCCGCGGGGTGTACACGGCCGCCATCTCGGTGCCCGAAGTCGGTCGCGACTGCCCGAGTGCAAATGCGCAGATCATGTACGACTCGATCTCGCAGTCGACGTCAAGTCAGCATCAGGCCGCAGCGCCTGGCGCGACCGTGACCGGGGCCGCCGTGGCGCACGTCCGAGGGAAGGACAAGGTGATTTCCACGTTCCCAAACGGATCAACGAGCTTCACGGTGACATCCACCGGAGCCAGCGCGAATGGGGGTGTAACGTTCGTTCTGTAAAAGACTCCCCGACCGGAAGAGCCGGGGCCCTCTCGCTGCAGCGAGCGTAGCGAGCGGAAGCGAGAGGGCCCCGGCGCGAGCGCGCCGGGGGGAAAGAGGTGGCGGATCAGCGCCGATCCAACTGCAGGTGCCAACCAAGCAGGAGGAACCGGCGTGACCCACCACCCGCAGGCTACGTCCATTGATCGGATTCTGGAAGTGGTCGCTGAAGAGGGCTTCAGCGGCATGGGCGAGGCGATCCGCGTGCTGCTCAACGAGGTCATGAAGATCGAGCGTGCCGCCTTCATGGGGGCCGCCCCGTACGAGCGGTCCACGTCCCGGCGCGGCCACGCGAACGGGTTCAAGCCCAAGACCGTGGCCACCCGGGTGGGGAAAATCACGCTGGACGTCCCCCAGGTCCGCGGCGTCCCGGACGGCGAGCCGTTCTACCCGCAGTGCCTCGAACGCGGCCAGCGCTCGGAGCGGGCGCTGCGCCTGGCGGTCGCCGAGATGTACGTCCAGGGCGTGTCCACCCGCCGCGTGGCCTCCATCACCCAGGAGCTGTGCGGGACGCTCGAGATCAGCTCGACGGCGGTGTCGCGGGCGGCGGCGGAGATCGACGCCGAGCTGGAGACGTGGCGCTGTCGCCCCCTGGACCGCTTCGACTACCTGGTCCTCGACGCCCGCTACGAGAAGGTGCGCCACAGCGGTTCGGTGCGGGACTGCGCGGTCCTGATCGCGGTCGGTGTGGCCCAGGACGGGCACCGGCAGATCCTGGGCGTGAGCGTGAGCCTCTCGGAAGCCGAGGTTCACTGGCGGACGTTCCTCGAGTCGCTGCAGGCCCGCGGCCTGCACGGGGTCCAGCTGATCACCAGCGACGACCACGAGGGCCTTCGCGCGGCTCTCGCGGCGCGCTTCGCCGGCGTGGCCTGGCAGCGCTGCCAGTTCCACCTGCAGCAGAACGCCCAGGCCTACGTGCCCCATGTCGCCGACCGCGCCAAGGCCGCCGCCCTGCTGCGCGGCGTGTTCAACGCCAGTACGCGCCGCGAGGCGACGGAGAAGCTCGCGGCCGCAGTGGCCACCTGGCGCGACACGGCCCCCCGCCTCGCAACGTGGGCCGAGGAGAGCGTGCCGGACGGCTTCACCGTCTTCGATCTCGGCCTCACCGAGGCGCAGCGAAAGCGCCTGCGCACGACGAACGGCGTCGAGAACCTGAACCAGCAGATCAAGAGGCGCACCCGAGTGGCGCGGCTCTTCCCCAACGAAGCATCCCTCCTCCGGCTCGTGAGCGCGGTGCTCATGGAGATCAGCGAGGAGTGGGAGACCGGACGAAGGTACCTGCCGAGGCACGAGGACTGATCACGTCAATTCGGATTTACAGAAGAAATGTTGCTCCGCCGCGCGAATCCCGCGATACTTTGCATGGTTGCGCAACGCATGGCAGGTGGCACAGGAAACGCAACCTCCACGGGAACGGTCACGTACTCTTTCACGATTGGGGAGTGCTCGTACCCCATTGCTGTCGCGGTGGAATTCAGGGTGGGTAGGGCCGTGACGTCCGTCTCGTCCAATCCATGATCGGGAGCAACCATGGGCAGGGTACTCCTCGCATCCGCTGTGAGCTTCCTGTTGGGTCTCGGCGCAGGGGCGCTCTGGATCGGTGGTGCAGCACCGCGTCCGGGCGTGCCGGCGCTCGACCATCCGAACGTACGAGCACCGTCCGAGCCGCACCTAAGTTGTGCTATAGCGGACAGTGAAGTGCAAACACTGCGGCAGGAGCTGGCAGCTCGAGAAGGTACTATCAGGGATTTGCAGGAGCGTGTTCGTGACCTCAGTGAGAAACACAATGATGTCCCTCTTGGAGATGTTGAGGATACAAGACAGGCTATAGTGGCTCACTATGCGGCTCCGCAGTTCTCGAGCTCAGAGCTCTTCGATGAGGCATCACGTAGTTTCCAAAGCGCTGATCGCTTCCAGACGCTTGTCGTTAGTCTCCATGACAATGACGTCAACGAGTATCTGCGAGCGGTGTGGGCCAATCGGCAGGCTTTGATTCAAAAGAACGGGCCGTCGCTAACTTCGGGCGAAGCCGCTGCCGTGCGGAGGATATTCGTGACGCGCTGGCTCGAGTTCCGAGAGTGGGCCCGGTCTACATACTTGCCAGCTGTCAGCGATGCCAGGTCGTCCGAAGAGTTGCGCTCTCTCAACAGAAGCCGCACTGCCCATCTGGCGCGCACTCTGGCAGATCTCGCCAGTGATGCGCGCAAGGCGCTCGACGACACAGATACTTTTCAGCGCGTTGCACCGTATCTGTGATGCAAGTGCAGACATGTGTGCTTCGTGATCCGGCTTCGTCAAGAGAGATGGGCGCAATCTCAGCGGGGTTGCGGGGGGCTAGGCCCCGGGCGTCTGGGCGCGCCGGATAGCTCTCGGCCATCGCACGGTCGGCCGCTTCCGTGGGCGGACGCTTGCCAAGCCCGCCATCCGCATCCGGCGCGCCTCACATTCCGCACATTCCGGTCGCGGTTTCCCGCGGTTTTCGGAGCCCTCCGATTCGGGTTCCCGCGGAGCGGTGGAAAGCAGCTCGGGGTACGCCGAGCAAATGCAGGACCTCCGTCTGGATCGGGGGAAACGGCGGGGGGAGGGACCGGACGCGGCGCCCCTCGGCCCGTAGCCCATGCCGCTCGGCGCAGGCGAAGAGGCGGAGGATCTGCGGGGCCGTGGGGCAGGCGCTCGGTCGCTCTTCGGGGCAGATCTCGAGCGATCCGATTCCCTCTCGCCGCATGCCGGCCCGGATCTCGCGCTCGATCAGCGCCTGCGCGAGCAGGCCGGGGGCGTGGAGGGCGTCCGATCCGGTCGCGCGCCGTGACCGGTCGTGCGTGCCGCGCGATGTACGTCGATGCGGTACTTCGTCCGGCTGACGGGGGCGACGGTCTTCGGGGCCGAGGCGCGCCTCGTGGACGTCCAGGTGGCGGTCTCGGGCCCCGACGAGGACGGCGAGGGCTACTTCCGGGTCGTCGGGCTTCCGGACAGCGCGCTCCGGGAGGGTCGCGAACGGGTGCGCGCGGCGGTCGTGCACGGCGGATGGGGATGGCCCTGGCTCCGCGTCATGGTGAACCTCGCGCCGGCGGCGGCGCGGAAGGAGGGCTCGGCCCTCGACCTCCCGATCGCGCTCGGCGTCTTAGCCGCCGGCGGCGTGCTCCGGGCGCCCGACGGGCTCGCGGGCTGGCTCTGCCTCGGCGAGCTCGCGTTGGACGGGCGCGTGCGGGGCGTCCGAGGCGTCCTGGCAGCGACCGAGGCCGCACGCCGCCAGCGTGTGACGCGCGTACTCGTCCCGAGCGCGAACGCCGCCGAGGCCGCGGCGGTGCCGGGCGTCGAGGTCGTGGCGGTTCGGTCCCTCGTGGACGCGGTGGGGCACATGACCGGCGAGCGGCCGCTGCCGGTCGTCACGCCCCGCCCGTGGACGCCCCGGACGCGGCGCGCCGCCGCGCCCGCCGTGCGCGGACAGCGGTTCGGGCTCCGGGCCGCCCGGATCGCCGCCGCCGGCGCGCACAACCTCCTCCTCTGTGGACCGCCGGGCGCGGGAAAGACGCTCCTCGCACGCGCGGTGCAAGGACTCCTTCCCGACCTCACCTGGGAGGAGTCCGTCGAGGCGAGCCGCGTGCACAGCATCGCGGGCCTCCTCGAAGGCGGGCTCCTCACCGAACGGCCCTTCCGCGCGCCCCACCACACGACGAGTCTGGCGGGCCTGGTAGGCGGCGGCACGGTGCTCCGTCCGGGCGAGGTGAGCCTGGCGCACTTGGGCGTCCTCTTCCTCGACGAGCTGCCCGAGTTCCCGCGCGCGCACCTGGAGTCCCTGCGCCAGCCGCTCGAGGACGGCTACCTCGTGCTGGGCCGGGCGACCGGCCGCGCGCGGCTCCCCGCGGAGGTCGTGCTCGTCGCGGCGATGAACCCGTGCCCCTGCGGCTGGGCGGGCGCCCCGGGCGCGCGCTGCAAGTGCTCCGAGAAGGACGTCCGCAAGTACCGGTCGCGGATCTCCGGCCCCCTCCGCGACCGGTTCGACCTCCAGGTCCAGGTGGAGGGCGTGGACGCGGCGGAGCTGGTCGGTCCGGCGCCGCCGCCCGACCCCCAGGCCACCGCCGCGCTCGACCGCGCGTGCGCGGCGCAGGTGGACCGCGCCCGGCGGAACCGGTTTCCGCGGCCGTGGAACGCGCGGCTCCCGGCGCGCGCGCTCCCCGCCGCGGTGGACGCGACCGGGGCCGCCGAGCGCCTCCTGGTCGAGCGCGCCCGGGGCCTCTCGCTCACCGGGCGCGGCATCCATCGTGTCCTCCGCGTCGCGCGCACGATCGCCGACCTCGAGGGGTCGGCCGAGGTGGACGTGCCCCACGTCCGGGAGGCGATCGCGCTCCGCGGAGACTGACCGGTCGGGTGCCGACGGCCGCCGGCCGCGGCCCCTGGGGGTGGGGGCGGCGGCGACCGCGGCGTTGCGGGTCCGGGCGCCCCCGTCGCGGCGGGAGGCCGAGCCGCTGCCGTACGATGCCGGCCATGCCGGAGGACGGTTCCGACGTGAGAGCCCCGCGCGACGCCCCCGGCCACCTCGACGAGCAGGGCCGCGCGCGGATGGTGGACGTGTCGGCCAAGCCGTCCACGCGCCGGTTCGCGCGCGCCGAGGCCTTCGTCGTGCTTCGCCCGGAGACGGTCGAGGCGTTCCGGTCCGGGCGCCTCGCCAAGGGCGACGCGGCGGCGGTGGCGCGCCTCGCCGGGATCCAGGCGGCGAAGCGGACCTCGGACTGGGTCCCGCTCTGTCATCCGCTGCGCCTCGACGCCGTGGAAGTGGACGTCGCGCCAGGCGGGCCGACGAGCGTCCGGGTCGAGACCCGCGTCGTGGCGTTCGACCGGACCGGCGTCGAGATGGAGGCGTTGGTGGCCGCGTCGGCCGCGGCCCTCGCGCTCTACGACATGGTCAAGGGCGTGGACCGCGCCGCGACCATCGAGCGCGTGCGCCTCCTCGAGAAGGACGGTGGACGTTCGGGCCGCTGGACCCGGTCGGAGGCAGGGACATGACCCGCGGGTTCGACGTCGCGATCGCGGGCGCCACGGGCGCCGTCGGTCGCGAGCTCCTCCAGGTGCTCGAGCAGCGGAGCTTCCCCGTGGGGCGACTGCGCTGCCTCGCGTCCGCGCGGTCCGCGGGCACGGCCGTCTCGTTCCGCGGCGACCCCGTGCCGGTGACCCCGCTCGGGACCGAGTCGTTCGCGGGCGTGGACGTGGCGTTCTTCTCGGCGGGCGGCGACCGGAGTCGCGAGCACGCGCCCCGCGCGGCCGCGGCGGGCGCGCTCGTGGTGGACAACTCGTCGGCGTTCCGGATGGACCCGGACGTGCCGCTCGTCGTGCCCGAGGTGAACGGCGCCGAGGCGCGTGGGCACCGGGGCATCGTCGCGAACCCCAACTGCTCGACGATCCTCCTGGTCGTGGTCCTCGCGCCGCTCGACCGGCGGTGCCGAGTCCGGCGCGTGGTGTGCTCGACCTACCAGGCCGTGTCGGGGAGCGGCGCGCGGGGGCTCCACGAGCTACGGTCCCAGATGGACGACGAGCTGCGGGGCCGGCCGCTCACGAAAGAGGTCTACCCGAAACCGATCCACGGGAACGTCCTGCCCTTCGTGCAGGCCTTCGGCGACGCGGGCCTCACCACGGAAGAGTGGAAGATGGTGCACGAGACGCGGCGCATCCTCGGACGGCCCGACCTCGCCGTGAGCGCGACCTGCGTCCGCGTGCCGGTCCGACGGGCCCACAGCGAGGCGGTGAACGTCGAGTTCGAGTCGGACGTGTCGCCGGACGACGTGCGCGCGTGGCTCGAAGAGGCCCCGGGCGTGCGCGTGGTGGACGACCCGGCGTCGCTTGTGTTCCCCACGCCGCGCGACGCCGAGGGGGGGGACCCCGTGCTCGTGGGCCGCATCCGCCGGGACCCCGGGCGGCGAGGGGCGATCGACCTGTGGCTGACGGGCGACCAGCTCCGGAAGGGCGCGGCCCTGAACGCCGTCCAGAT
Source organism: uncultured Planctomycetota bacterium (assembly GCA_963752285.1). Classification (GTDB taxonomy): domain Bacteria; phylum Planctomycetota; class PLA2; order PLA2; family JAEUHO01; genus CAVVXN01. The sequence continues at coordinate 901,194 of CAVVXN010000005.1, read as the reverse complement.
CGCCGAGGACGTGCTCGGCCTGGGTGCCGCGCCCCGGCCCGGTCTTGCGACCGGAGAGCGCGTTCCTTGACAGGGTTCGCGAGCGACCCGTAGAGTCCCGGGTTCGGCGGAGCCGGGCGGCGATCGGCGGGAGCATCGGGCGCATGGATCATCGGGAGCTCAAGAAGCTCGTTCAGCTCATGAACGACAACGGGCTGATCGAGCTCGAGCTCGAACAGGAGGGGTTCCGCGTCTCGCTGCGAAAGCCGGGCCCCCCCGTGTTCACCGCCGCGCCGCAGGCGGCGTTCCCCCTGCCGGCGTCGGTGGCGATGCCCCTCGCCCCAGGGCCCGCCGCCGGCGAGGCGCCCGCGCCGGGCGCTCCCGCGGAGGTGCCGGGCACCCGGGTCATCCCGTCCCCGATGGTCGGGACCTTCTACCGGCGGCCGAGCCCCGAGTCGGAGCCCTACGTCGAGGTGGGCGACGTTGTCGAGCCCGAGACCGTCGTGTGCATCGTCGAGGCGATGAAGGTCAACAACGAGATCAAGGCGGAGATGGCCGGCGAGATCGTCGAGATCCTCGTGGACGACGGGCAGCCGGTGGAGTTCGACGAGCCGCTGTTCCGCGTGAAGGTCGCGTAGCGCGGGCGGCTCGATGTTCGAGCGCATCCTGATCGCGAACCGCGGCGAGATCGCCCTCCGGGTGATCCGGGCGTGTCGCGAGATGGGCATCGAGAGCGTCGTGGTCTACTCGACGGCCGACGCGTCGGCCTCGTACCTCGAGCAGGCCGACGAGTCGATCTGCATCGGCCCGCCGTCGAGCGCGCAGTCGTACCTGTCGATCCCCAGCATCATCTCGGCCGCCGAGATCGCGAACGTGGACGCCGTGCACCCGGGCTACGGCTTCCTCTCCGAGAACGCGCACTTCGCCGAGGTGTGTCGAGCGAACAACATCGAGTTCATCGGGCCCGACGTCGAGACGATCCGCCGCGTCGGCGACAAGGCCGAGGCCCGGCGCGCCGCGGCCAGCGTCGGGATCCCGCTGGTCGAGGGAAGCGACGGCCCGGTACGGAACGACGAGGAGGCGCTGAAGGTCGCCCGCCAGGTGGGCTACCCCGTGCTCATCAAGGCCGTGTCCGGCGGCGGCGGGCGCGGCATGCGCGTGGCCAACAACGACATCTCGCTCGTGCACAACCTCTCCTCGGCGCGGTCCGAGGCCGAGACCGCATTCGGCGATTCGTCCATCTACATCGAGAAGTACCTGCCCGAGCCGCGGCACGTCGAGTTCCAGATCCTCGCGGACCGCCAGGGAAACGTGATCCACCTCGGCGACCGGGACTGCTCGGTCCAGCGCCGGCATCAAAAGGTGATCGAGGAGAGCCCGAGCCCCGGCATCGCGAACGACCTCCGTCGCAAGATGGGCCGCGCCGCCGTGAAGCTCGCGAAGTCGGTCGGCTACCACGGTGCGGGCACCGTCGAGTTCCTGGTCCAGGATCGCTCCTTCTTCTTCATCGAGGTGAACGCGCGCATCCAGGTCGAGCACCCGGTCACCGAGCTCGTGACCGGCATCGACCTCGTGAAGGAGCAGATCCGCGTGGCCGCGGGGGAGGGACTCTCGATCCGGCAGGACGACGTGAAGCCGCGCGGCCACGCGATCGAGTGCCGGGTGAACGCCGAGGATCCCGACCGGAAGTTCGCGCCCTCCCCCGGGACGATCACCCGCTACCGCGTGCCCGGCGGGCCGGGCGTGCGGATCGACAGCCACGTGGAGGCCGGGTACCGCATCCCGCCGAACTACGACAGCATGATCGGCAAGCTCCTCGTGCACGCGGACACGCGCGACGAGGCCATCCTCCGCATGCAGCGCGCGCTCGACGAGTACGAGATCGAGGGCGTCAAGACCACCATCCCCCTCCTCCGCCGCGTCCTTCGCGACGCGTACTTCGTCCGCGGCGACTACTCGACGCGGTTCCTCGACGAGGCCCTGAGCGCGTAGCGCGGGGCGGGCGGAGGGCGAGGGTCGGTCCGGCGGCGCGGTCCGCGCGCCGCGGCGCCGGGTATCCTCGCGCCCCGCCGGGGCGGGCCGGCGCCGGGAGGACGACGTGGCCAGAGTCGTGATCACGGGCGGAGCGGGGTTCCTCGGGTCCCACCTCGTGGACGCCTTCCTCGAACGCGGCGACCGGGTCGTCGTGGTGGACAACTTCTCGACCGGGTCGGCCGACAACCTGGCGCACCACCGCGGCGAAGAGGCGCTCGAGGTGGTGCGCCGCGACGTCTGCGACGGCATCGGCGTCACCGGCCACGTGGACGCCGTCCTCCACTTCGCGAGCCCGGCCTCGCCCCGCGACTACCTCGAGATGCCGATCCAGACGCTCAAGGCCGGCGGGCTCGGAACGCACAACGCGCTCGGCCTCGCGAGGGCCAAGAACGCGAAGTTCCTCCTCGCGAGCACGAGCGAGGTCTACGGCGACCCCGAGGTGCACCCGCAGCCGGAGTCGTACTGGGGACACGTGAACCCGGTCGGGCCCCGCGGCGTGTACGACGAGGCGAAGCGGTTCGCCGAGGCGATGACGATGGCCTACCGCCAGGTCCACCACCTCGGCACGCAGATCGTGCGCATCTTCAACACGTACGGACCGCGCATGCGGCTCGACGACGGTCGCGTGCTCCCGGCGTTCCTGGACGCCGCCGAGCAGAACCGTCCGTTGCCCGTGCACGGCTCGGGCGAGCAGACGCGCTCCTTCTCGTACGTGTCCGACACCGTGGCCGGCATCCTGACGGTGCTCGAGAGAGGCGACGGGTTCCCGGTGAACATCGGGCAGGTGGGGGAGCTCTCGATCCTCGACTTCGCCGAGCTCATGAAGGAGGTCACGGGGAGCGACGCCCCCGTCGAGCACCGGGAGGGGATGGTGGACGACCCGAAGCGTCGCGAGCCGGACCTCACGCGGGCCCGCGCGCTCGGGTGGACCCCGAAGGTCCCGCTCCGCGAGGGCCTCGCCCGCACGGTCGCGTGGTACAGGGAGAGGCACCCCGTCGCGCGCTGACCCCCGCCCGGTCCCGCCCGCGCGTCCGCCTGGCCGCCACGACCCGGCGCAAGGCCGCATTTCCTTGGGGCGGTGGGCCCGGCCCGCATACTGTCTCGCCCTCGGTCCGGTCCGCCGGGGGCCCATTCGTCCGCGTCGGGGCCCGAACCGACCGAGGGCCGCACCTCCCAGGGGATCCCGAGATGGCGAAGTACCTGGTCACCGGGGGCGCCGGGTTCATCGGTTCGAACCTCGTCGAGGCGCTCGTCGCCGGGGGCGACAAGGTCGTCGTGTACGACGACCTCCGCCGGGGCCAGAAGCGGCGCGTCCAGGACTACAAGCAGACCGAGGTCCGCCTCGTGGAGGGCGACGTCCGGGACGGCAAGGAGCTCAAGAAGGCCGCGAAGGGCTGCGACTACCTGCTCCACCTGGCCGGCGTGTCCGGTGTCGAGCGCTCGGTCCGGGACCCCGAGGAGACGGTGGACGTCGCGGCGAAGGGGACCCTCAACGCGCTGATCGCCGCGCGCGACCTCAAGGTGAAACGCGTGATCCTGCCCTCGTCGTGCGCGGTCTACGGCGAGAGCCCCGTCCTCCCGAAGGAGGAGGCGATGCTCCCGACGCCGTACAGCCCGTACGGCGCCGCGTGTCTCGTCGCCGAGGACCTGATGCGGGTCTTCTACGCCACGTACCGCGTGGAGACGGTCTGCCTCCGCCTCTTCAACGTGTACGGTCCGCAGGAGACGCCCGACGACGCCGACAGCGGCGTGGTGGCGAAGTTCATCTCGTCGCTCCTCCGCGGCAAGCAGCCGCTGATCTACGGCGACGGCAAGCAATCGCGCGACTTCGTCCACGTGTCGGACGTCGTCGAGGCGTTCCGCCTCGCGTGCACCGCGCCGAAGGCGGAGGGCGAGGTCTTCAACATCGCGTCCGGCAGCCGCGTCAGCGTTTCGGGTCTCCTCGCCGTGTTCAACCAGCTGCTCGAGATCGAGGTGCAGCCGGACTACAAGGACGCGCGCCCGGCCGACGTCCGCCACAGCCTCGCCGAGACGATCAAGGCCCAGGAGGTGCTCGGCTTCCGGCCGCGCGTCGGCCTCCACGAGGGCCTCGTCAAGACGATGCTCTGGTATCGGCGCTCACTGGGGAAGAGCGTGAAGCTCCCCCGGAGCACGTCGTCCTCGGCGTGAGCGCGACCGGGACCGGGCCGCCGCCCGCCGTCGAGCCGGGTCCGCGCCGCATCCTGCGCGTGCTGCTCGTCGTGTTCGCCGCGCTCGTCCTGAGGCTCTCGTCCCTCGACCTCCCGCTCGGTCCCGAGGCGGCGGCGGTCGCGACGCGCGCGGACGCGATCGCGCACGGCCGTCTCGCCATGCCCCCGGGCTCGGAGGGCACGGGGCCGCTGCTCCCCGCGCTCTGTCTTCCCGGGATCGCCGTGGGGATGACGCCCACGCGGGCGCTCCGGGCGACCGGCCTCGCGCTGGGCGTGCTCTGGGTCCCGCTCCTCCTCGCCTGGGGGCGCCGCTTGCCGGGGCTCCGCGCCGCCGCCGCGTGGGCGGCGCTCCTCGCGGCCCTCGACCCGGTCGCCGTGCTCGGCGCCGGCGGGCCCGCGACGGGCGCCGCGGCGCTCGAGGGCGTGCTCCTCCTCGTCGCGCCCCCGCTCCTCCTCGCGTCCGGTCCCCGCATGCGCCGCGGGGGCGCCCTCGCCGCGATCCTGCTCCCCCTCGCGGACCCGCTGGCCGCGGTGCAGGTGCCGGGCCTCGTCGCGTTCGCCGTTCTCCGCGAGCGCGCGCCCGTCGCGCGCGCGGCCATGGCGCTCCTCGCGGTGCTCGCGGTGGTCTTCGTGACGCTCCCCCCGCTCCAGGGCGAGGCCGGCGGCGTCCCGGCGCTGCTCCTGCTCCTCGCGGCCGCTGCGGTGCTCGTCCTGCTCCCCGCCCTCGTCGTCGGCGCGCCGCGACTCCTCGGCCAGGGCGCGGTGGTGGTCCTCCTGCTCGCGGGCCTCGGCCTCGAGACGGTGCTCCGCGCGGCGCTCCCGTGGTCGCGCGGCGCGCTTCACGCGACCGAGGCGGGCCTCGCCCCGGGTGCGGCCGTCGTTCCCTTCGTGCTCCTCGCGGGGGCGCTCGGCCTGGAACGCCTGGGGACCCGGTGGCGGCGGCCGCTCCGCGTCGCCGCCGTCGCGCTCGCCTCGGCGGGCGCGCTCCTCGTGGGCTCGGGCGCGGTTCGGGCCGAGCTCGCCCCGCGCGCGCCCGGGCTCGCGGGTCGCCTCCTCGACCTCGGCGACGCCGTGCGCTCGGCCGCCGACGCCGCGGGCGCCGCGGGCACGGTGGCGCTCGAGCTGCCCGGGGTGGACCCGGTCGCGCGGCGCCGACTCGCCGACCTCGCGGGCGGCCGTCCCACCGTGGACCTCCTCGACCCCGCCGACGCGGGTCGCCTCGAAGGCCCGATCGGGCTCGTGACCGCGACGGAGGACCTCGGGCCCGTCTCGACCCTCTCCGGACGGGGCATCTTCCGGCAGACGGTCGTCGGGCGGCACGGCCGCTGGGTCGTCTGCCGCCTCGAACGCCCCTGAGGGGATCCGGGCGGCCCCCGCCCGGGACCGGTCGGCGCGAGGACGCGGGGACGGGCCCCGCGGCCGGGAGGATGGTCCCGACCCGGGCTCCCCGCTCGCTACCCTCGCGGGCGCGCGGGGTTCAGGGCCCCGGTGGAGGTCGCGCGTGGTGGCGCGCCTCGAGCCCCTCGGAGAGCCGGATGAGACGCCGCCTCGGGACCCACCTCGTTCGCGCCGCCCTCCTGGCGGCGCTCGTGCTCGTCGGCGTCGCGACGCGGCCCGCGTCCGCGGCCGCGGACGACCCGCTCGCCCCGCTCCCGGCGGAACGGTTCACCCTCGCCGACGCGCGTCACCTGCTCGACCGTGCGGGCTTCGGCGGCACGCCCGAGGAGGTGAAGGCGCTCTTCGACCTCGGCCTCGAGGGCGCGGTCCACCGCCTCGTCCGGTACCAGGACGTCGCGTGGCGGGACGCGCCGCGGTTCGAGGTCACCGTCCGCGAGCGGCCCGGTCGCGAGGCGCTCCTCGGGAAGACGGAGGAGGAGCGTCGCGAGGTCCGCCAGACGTGGCAGCGCGAGGACGCCGCGCAGGCGCGCGAGCTGAAGGACTGGTGGATCCGCCGGATGATCACCACGCCGCGACCGCTCGAGGAGCGTATGACGCTCGTCTGGCACGGGCTCTTCACGTCGGCGTGGCGCTCGGTTCGCTCCTCGTACCACCTCTACGAGCAGAACACGACGATGCGCGGCCTCGCCACGGGCTCCTTCCGGCGTCTCCTCCAGGAGATGGCCCGCGACGCCGCGATGCTCCGCTACCTCGACGGCGACCGGAACGTGAAGGGTCATCCGAACGAGAACTTCGCCCGCGAGGTGATGGAGCTGTTCACGCTCGGCATCGGCCACTACACCGAGTCCGACGTGAAGGAGGCCGCGCGTGCGTTCACCGGCTGGACCGTGAACGACGGCCAGTTCGCGATGAACCGCGCGCAGCACGACGACGGCGAGAAGACCGTGCTCGGGAAGACGGGTCGCCTCGACGGGCAGGACGTGCTCGAGATCCTTCTCGCCCAGGACGCGGCGCCGAGGCATCTCGCGCAGCGACTCCTCGCGTGCTTCGTGGAGGCGTCGCCTCCGGATGCCCTGGTCGAGGCGGTGTCGGGCGAGATCCGCCGGTCCGACTACGAGATCGCCCCGGTCCTCGAGAAGATCTTCGCGTCGCGCGCCTTCTACGACGACGCCGCCGTCGGCACGAAGATCAAGAGCCCGGTGGACCTCGTGGCCGGGCTCTTCCGCACCCTCGGCGTCGTGCCGCCGCCGCGGCTCCCGCTCGGGCGCCTGACGGCGTTCCTGGGCCAGGACCTCTTCGACCCGCCGAACGTGAAGGGCTGGGATGGCGGTCGCGCGTGGATCACCACCGGGCAGCTCCTCGCACGCTACAACGTCGCGCTCGCCGTGGTGGGGGAGCCCGAGGACCGCGCGGGCCTCGCCGCCCTCGCCCGGCCGAACGCCGGCGGGGGGAAGGCCGGGGCCACGAAGGGCGGCGCTCCGAAGAAGGGCGCGCCGGCGGGCGGCGGCGACACGATGCGTCCGAACGACGCGCGACGCGCCGCGCGACGCGGTGCGCGCGGACGGGGCGGGCCCGACCTCTACGACGCCGAGAGGGATCTCGCGGCGCGCGGCCTGAAGCGACCCGCGGACATCCTCGACCACTACGAGTCGCGTCTCCTCGCCCGCCCCCTCGCTTTGCCTGCGCACGCCGCGCTCCTCGGCCTCCTCCAGGACCCGGACGTGGGACCCGTGGACGCCCGCGTCCACGCCGTGCTCCGACTCCTCGTCTCGTCCCCCGAGTTCCAGCTCCGCTGACCTTCCCTTCGGGAGCCCCTTCCATGCCGATCAACCGTCGCGACCTCTTCCGCCAGAGCGCGGGCGCCGGCCTCGCCCTCGCCGCGCTCGGCCGCGGCGCCTTCCCGGCCTTGGGGGCGCCCACGAACGACCGCGTGTTCGTGGTCGTGCAGATGAGCGGAGGCAACGACGGCCTCTCGACCGTGGTGCCGTTCGGAGAGGAGACGCTCTACCGCGTCCGGCGAACGACCGCCGTCGCCGCGAAGGAGGTGATCCGCCTCGGGGACGGCATCGGGCTCCATCCCGGCCTCTCCGGGCTCCGCCCGGCGTGGGACGCCGGTCGCCTCGCCGTCGTGCTCGGCGCCGGGTACCCGAACCCGAACCGGAGCCACTTCGAGAGCATGGACATCTGGCAGACGGCGAGCCCGCGTGGCCGCCAGGTGCCCACGGGTTGGCTCGGCCGCGCGCTCGACGCCGGCGCGGCGGGCGACGCGGGCGCGGAGGCCTCGATCCACGTCGGCGAGCGCGTTCCCTACGCGCTCGAGTCCGTGTCGCACGACGCGATCGCCATCCGCTACGCCGAGGCCTACCGTTGGTTCGGCCGCTCGCGCGAGCAGCAGGCGTTCGAGGCCCTGAACGCGGCCCGGCGGGGCGACGACGACCCCGCGTGGCTCCACCGCGAGGCCGCCGAGGCCCTCGCGTCGTCGGCGCGGGTTCGACGGACGGTCTCCAAGTACCGGCCGAAGTCCGAGTACCCGACGCGCGGCTCGCTCGGCCGCGACCTCTCCCTCGCCGCCGCGCTGATCGTCGGCGGGATCCGGGCGCGCGTGATCTCGGTCGAGACGGGCGGCTTCGACACCCACACGCAGCAGCAGACCCGCCACGACACGCTGATGCACGATCTCGGCGACGCCCTCGGGGCCTTCCTGGCCGACCTCGAGGCGCAGGGGGTCGCGGACCGGGTCGTCGTGATGGCCTTCTCCGAGTTCGGACGCCGGGTGGCCGAGAACGCCTCCGGCGGCACCGACCACGGGACCGCGGCGCCGCTCTTCCTCGTGGGCCGTCCGCTCAAGGGCGGACTCTACGGGACGCAGCCGAGCCTCGACCACCTCGATCACAACGGCGACCTGGTCTTCACGACCGACTTTCGGCGCGTGTACGCGACGATCCTCGACCGCTGGCTCGGCGTGGACGCGAAGCGCGTCCTCGACGGCGCGTACGAGGGGCTGGGGATGCTGGGGTAGGGCGGGGCCCCGTCCGTCCCGCGGCTTCGCGGGGCACGAGATCGAGCACGGGCGCGACGGGCGGTCGCGCCCGCGTTGCCCGAGAGCGTGCACGTGCTCGGGCCCGGGCCCCGCCCGCCGTGGATCCAGGCCCCTACCCGACGCCCGCGGACGACGCCTCCGACCCGGCGGGCCGGCGACGGGCGACGCCGCGGTATCCTCCCTCTGATGTCCGCCCGACGCGCCACCTTCCGCGCCGCACTGACCGTCTTGTCGGTCGTCCTCCTCGCAGGGGTCGGCGTGCTCCTCGCGCCGAACGCGCGTCCGGACGAGTCGGGAGGCGCGCTCCTCGGCGCCCAGGGCTGCCAGGCCTGCCACGGCGTCGAATACCTCGCGTGGGCGCCGAGCACGCACGCGCACACGCTCGAGCGGGCGCGGCCCGACGACGTGCCGGCGGCGATCCGCGAGGGCCGGACCGTCGAGCACCCGCCCGGCCGCACGAGCTTCATCGCGGAGGGCCAGGGCGACGACTGGCGCGCCTACGCCACCACGATGGGACCCGAGGGGAAGGACGTGACGTACCCGCTCACGTACGTCCTCGGCCGCCGCCGCGTCCAGATGTACCTGACGACGCTCCCCGACGGCCGGCTCCAGATCCTGCCCGGCATGCTCGACCTGCCCGAGGACCAGTGGTTCGACTACACGGTGCTCATCTACGGCGCGATGGGGACCGCCACGGCCGCCGGCGCGTACGACGAGGTGCCGCAGGTCGAGCCGGGGGACCCGACGTTCTGGACCGGCCCCGTACGCGCGTTCGGCGCCCGGTGCTCGGAGTGCCACGTCACGGGCCGCTCCGTGGTCCCGCCGACGCCGGACGGCAACCCGGGACACGCGAGGTGGCAGCGCGCGGGCATCGAGTGCGAAGCGTGCCACGGTCCGGGCGCCGACCACGCGCGCTACTACGCGCCCGCCCGCCACGGCGTGCCCGCGGGGGAGGCGGGGTCGGGCACCGACCCGATCTTCCCGATCCAGGGGCTCTCGCGGGACCAGGCCGTCGGGATCTGCATCCGATGCCACATGGAGGGCGAACGTCTCGACCACCGGTGGCGGCCGGGCGACGACGTCTTCGAGCACGTGGACCCCTCCCTGCTCGACGACCCCGAGCGTGTGGACGCGTTCGGCCGGCCCGTGCGTCTCGTCTACGCGGGCCTCCCGTTCCTCGTGAGCCGCTGCGCGGCCGAGGGCAAGATGACGTGCGTCACCTGTCACGACCCGCACGGGACCGAGCGCGACGTGTCGCTCTACGTGCCGCTCGGCGACGACTCGATGTGCAGCGACTGCCACGAGAACCTGACGTCGGACCCCGAGCCGCACTCGCACCATCCCGCGCACGCGCCGGGGGGCCGGTGCGTGGACTGCCACATGCCGTTCCTGCGCATCGAGCGGGGACGGGGCGTGGTGGTGGACCACACGATCTCGATCCCGCGCCCCGAGGCGACGAGCGACCGCCTGGCGTTGGACGCCTGCACGTGGTGCCACACGGGCGCCCGGGGCGCGCCGCCGGGCGCGCCCGCCTTGGACCACGAGAAGGTCGTGGGGGCCCGGCGGGGATGGTGGCCCGACGCGCGGCCGATGAAACGGTACGAACGCATCCTCGCGGCGGCCCGCCAAGACCGCGACGCGAGCCCCGCGACGCTCGTGGCGCTCACGACCCTCCTCGGCGACCGCGACGCGCCGCGCTTCTACCGCGCCACCGCGGCCCGCCTCCTCGCGCCGCACGGCGACGCGGCCCGGGAGGCGCTGCTCCTCTACGCGACGGACGACGACTCGCTCGTCCGCCGCGAGGCCGTCGGCGCGCTCGCCGGGATCCGGGGCACCGACGTGGACGCGACCCTCCTCGACGCGCTGAAGGACCCGTCGCTCCCGGTCCGGCGACGCGCGGCGCGGGCGGCCCTGGAGGGGTGGGACCGCGTCCGGGAGAACCGCCGCCTGCTGGACCAGGCCCTCCCGGAGCTCGAACGCGACGCGGCGGACGTCCCCGACGACGACCTGCGCTGGTTCCGCCTCGGGTCCGCGCGCGAGATCGCCGGCGACCTGGACGGTGCGATCGACGCGTTCGCCCGTCAGGTCGCCCTGGATCCGCTGAACCGGAACGTGCCGCCGCACCTCGCCCAGCTGAGAGCGCAGCGGAACGCGCACCGGTGAGGGGCGGGGCGGCGTGCTACCTCGCGAGGCGCGCGGGGTCCACCGACTCGGGAACGGCCTCGCCCAGCACCGCGTCCGCGGCGACCCGGCCCACCGCGAAGGAGCCCGTCACCCCGTGGCCCCCCAGGCCGGCCACGTGCACGAGACGGGCTTCCGCGGGGTCTCGTCCGATCACGGGCGCGCGGTCGGCGGCGAACGTGCGCTGGCCCACCCAGCGGTACGCGATCTTGAGGTCCCCGAGCGCGGGCTGGCGCGTCTCCACCAGCCACGCGAGCCGTTCGAGCTGCGCCTCGTCCTGGACGTACGCGCCGGGAGGTGCCGACGTCTCGTCGCACGGCGAGAGCAGGAGTCCTCCCGACTCGGGGCGAAAGTAGAAGCCGGCGTCCACGTCCCAGACGAACGGCCAGGCGGGGTCCACGTCCGGCATCGGCTCGGTCACGAAGACGTGGCGGTTCAGCGGGGTCATCGGGATCCCGCCCACCTCGCCGGCCCACGGTCCCGCCGCGTTCACGAGCGTCCGGGCGCCGATCTCTCCGGCCGACGTCTGCACCACGAGATGATCGCCCGCGCGGGACCAGCCGCGGACGCTCGTCCCGTAGCGCACGTCGCGACCGTAGAGGTAGCCGGCGAGGAGCGCGGCGACGTCCACGAGACCGTCGTCGGGGCACCAGAGCCCGCTTCCGCGCGCGATCGGCACGTGCGCGGCCGCGTTCTCGTCGCCGAGCCCGAGGAGCAGGCTGCCCGTCCGCTTGAACTCGGCGAACCTCCCTTCGCGGAGGAACGCCGCCCCCTCGGTGGCCAGGGGCTGCCACGTCGCGTCGCGCACCCGCTCGCGGACCATGCTGGCGTTGCGCCCCGAGGAGTGGACCCCCGGCGTCGCCTCGCGCTCGAACAGCAGGACGTCGTCTATGCCCCTTTGCGCGAGGTGCCACGCGGTGGACGCCCCGGCCAGCCCGGCGCCGACGACGACGACCTCGTGGATCTTCAACGCCCCGCACCTCTCCCGACGCCGGTCCGAGCGGCCCGGCCGGCGGATCGGGGCCCAACTCTATCCCTGACCCTTGGCGGCGGGGGGCGATGACGGGCCGCGCGCGGCCGCGCCGGCGCCGTTTCCGAGCACCCACTGCGTGACCTGGTCGGGCCGGAGGAGGTCCACGAACACCGCCGTCGCCGCGCGCCGCGCGTCGAGGAGCGCCGAGGCGTAGGCCGCGAGGGACTCCGCCTGGAGGCCCGCCGCCCGCGGGCTCTCCGCCGGCTCGGCCCGCGCCCGGAGCGCGAGCGCGACGAGGCGCTCGGCGAGCCGGCCCTTCGTCGGGCCGTACGCGACGGCGAGGCGACGCGCGGCCTCCTGCTCCGCGGGGTCGAGGTCCACGGCCGCGAGCACCTCCTTCAGATCGCCCCCCCGCTCCTTCGCGGTCAGCCGCGGCGGGAGGGCGGCCAGCGCGAGGCGTTGCGCGGGCGTCAGGATCGCGAGGCCGCGCGCCCACGCGTCGGCCACGACGCCCGCCAGGCGGAGCGCCGGCTCGCGCCCGGCCGGCGCGAGGGGACCGCCCGGGATCTTCGCGAGCGCCGCGCGATCACCCGCGCTGGCGGCGTCCACGCCGACCACGAGCGCCTGGATGCGCGCGAGCTGCGAGGGGGTGAGGTCCGGGAGGAGGAAGACGTGCTCGAGCAGGTCGCTCGACTTCGCGACGTCGTTCGGCAGGCGCCGGCGCAGCCACGCGCGCGCCGCGTCGTCGAGCGCGGCGTCCACCACACGCCAGAACCGACGCTCGAGGGCGGCGGCCTCGGTCGCGAGCGCGTCGGCCGACGTCGCGCCGGCGGCCCGTTCGCGTTGCACGGCGGCGTCGAGCGCGAGGAGCGCGCCGTCCACGCGGGGGACGAGGACCTCGAGGAGCGCCTTCGCGCGCGCCGCGACGCCGGGCGCCATCCCCACGAGCCGGACCGCCTGGCGCACCGGACGGCGCGGCCCCGCGGGCACGTCGCGCGTCACGGAGAGGACGTCGTCGTCGATCCCGAGCGCGGCGAGCGCGGGCCGGAGCGCGTCGATGCGCTCGGCGATCTGCTCGACGACGCGCTGCGACTCCGCCCGGAGGATGCGTCCGCCCGCGTCGTTCGGGTCCGGACGGGCGGCGAGGTGCTCGCCGATCTTCTTCGCGCGCTGTCCGAGGACGAGGAGCTCGGCGACGTCGTCCGGATGGTCGCGGGCGAGGAGGGCCCACTCCACGTCGTGCACGGGAAGCACGTCGAGGCCGGCGGGATCGAACGACGCGCGAGCCGGGCCGTCCGCGCGCGCGGGGGGGAGGAGGGTCGCCAGGGCGAAGAAGGCCGAGAGGGCGGCGACGAACGCGGCGGCGGGACGCTTCACGAGAGGATCTCCAGGGGCGCGTGCGGACCGAGGACCGGAACGGGATCGACGTCGAGCGCGTAGGCGAGCGCCTCGGCCTCCACGCGCCTCAGGTCGGTGGTGGGCACGAGGTTTCCGTCCCGGAGGTCGTCGAGGGCCGGGGGCGCGCCGTAGAGGCCGGGCTGGAGGCCCTCGGCCACGACGAACACCACGCCGGCGGTGCCGTGGTCGGTGCCGGCCGACGCGTTCTCCGCCGCACGGCGTCCGAACTCGCTCCAGACGAACACCGCGACCCGGTCCCCGAGTCCGCGACGTTCCACCTCGCCCTGGAAGCTCGCGAGGGAGCGGCCGAGGTCCCCGAGGAGGGCGGCGTGCGTGGCGGCCTGGTTCGCGTGCGTGTCGTAGCCGTCGTGTGCGAGCGAGACCACGGCGAGGTCGGGCTCGGACGCGACGAGCGCGAGGGCCAGGCCGAGGTCGGTGGCGAGTCGCGAGGGCCCGGGCCCGCCCGCGCCGCCGTGCGTGAGGGGCACGGGGGCGAGTCGTGCGAGCCGCGACGCGACGTCGAGCGCCTCGGCGCCGACGCGCGCGACCTCGCCCACGGCGCGGGGCGAGATCGCGCCGGCGCGATAGAGGAGGCGCACGGCGTCGGCGTCCGCGGGTTCGGCGAGCGCCGAGGGCTCGCGGAACACCGCGGTCGTCGGACCCGCGCCCTCCAGGAGCAACGGCGGCTCGTCCGCGAGCGCGACCGCGCGAAGGCCGTGCGACTCGTTCGCGAGCGCGCGGCCCGCCCAGCCGTCGATCGTGCGCTCGCGGCCCGCGTGCCAGAGCGCGGTGGAACGGAAGTGGCTGAGGTCGGGCCGCGGCCACGAGACGCCCTCCACGATCGCGAGGCGGTCGCGCTTCCAGAGTCCGTGAAGGCCCTGGAGCGCGGGCGCCAGGGTGCGACCGTCCGCGAGGTCCAGGACCGCATCCGGGTCGGGCGCGAGCGTCGGACGGAGACGCCGGTAGCGCGCGTCGCGCATGGGGGCGACGGTGGCGAGCGCGTCGTTCCCTCCCCGCAGGTGGAGCCAGATCACGGTCCGGCGCCGGCGCGTCCTCGGCGCGGCGAGGAGCGACGCGGGGAGCGCCGCGACGAGGCCAGCCGCCGCGAGGCCCTGGAGTACGTCACGTCGGGTGGGGGGGCGGGACGGCGTCATGCGACCTGGAACTCCGGCGCGGCGAGCGCGATCGCGACGCGGCGGCGGCCGCGCACGCCGCGAAGCACCCGCGCGACCGACGAGGGGACGTCGCCCGCGTACGCGGTCTCGACGACCTGGTCGGCGTCGCCGTCCGCCACGCCGTCCGCGACGCGCGACGCGAGGTCCACCCGCGCGACCGTGGTGGCCGTCGTGAGCCAGCGTGCGCCCGCAGGCCAGCCTTTGACCGAGGGCGGTCGGAAGAGCGTCTGCCCGGCGCGGGCGAGAACGGCGTGCGCCCAGGAGGGCACCTCGCGCGCGCCCGCCGCGCGGAGTGCGGCCACCAGGGTCTCGACCGGGCCCCGCACGAGCGTGTGTGCGTGCTCGCGCCGGAAGAAATGGTCCGGCTCGAACACCGCGGCGAGCCCCGCTCCGACGTCGCCGTCGCTCTGTGCGAGGCGGCGCGCGACGCGAACGACGTCGGCCTCGTCCGGCGCTGGCGTGACGAACGACGCGAGGAGCCGCCGCGCGACGTGGCGGCGACAGGCGTCCGAGTGGACGAGGAGGCGCACGACGCCCGCGGCGTCCAGGCGTCCGCGCGCACCGAGTACGGTCTTCTCGCCGTCGTCGTGGAGCGCGGGGTCGAACGCGTACGCGCCGCCCCTCGTCGTCGCGCCCGTGAGGGCGCGGGCCACCTCGCGCACGTCGTGCTCGTCGTAGCGCCCGCGCCCGAGGAGGAAGAGCTCCAGCAGCTCGCGTGCGAGGTTCTCGTTGGGCTGACCCTTCCGGTTCGCGTCGCCGTCGAGCCAGCGGAGCATCGCGACGTCCTCGAGCAGCCCAACGACGAGCGCCTCGAGCCGCCCGGATCCGCGCGCGTGAAGGAGGCGCCACTGCCGCCACATCGCGCCGGGGTCGCGGACCTTCGCGTCGCTCGTCGCGAAGTGGTCGTGCCAGACGAGCGCGAGCCGCTCGCGAAGCGGCGCGGGGCTCCAAAGCATCGACGAGAGCGCGCGCGTCTGGATCGCCGCCGGCGCGTAGGGATCGAAGTCCGCTTCCTCGGAGGTCGAAGCTGCGGGCGCCCCGGCCGCCGGCGTCCCCAGCGACGCGAGGACCGCCCGGAGGGCCGCGTCGGGATCGTCGCCGGCGCGTTCCCCCCACGTGGCGAGGTCCGGACCAAAGCCCGCGCGCCGGGCCAGGTGCGCGAGCGCGGCCTTCGACGCGAGGCGGGTGGGCACGGCGGGCACCTCCGGGTCGCCGAGCGCCCGCGGGGGCGGGGCGACCGTGCTCTCGACAGGCCGTACCCCTGCGGGTCGCCGAGGTTTCGGGCGGGCGGACGAGGGGCTACAAGGACGGGGTGCCCGAGACCGCCGCCGCCCTCGCCTTCCTCCTCGGGCTCGCCGGCGTCGGGGCGGCGGCGCGGATCGGCCGCCGGATCGGCCTCCTGGACCGCCCCGATGCGCGCCGCGTCCACGCGCGGCCCGTCCCCCGGACCGGCGGGGTGGGCGCGCTCCTGGCGGGGGCCCTCGCGCTCGCCCTCCTCGCGCCCGCGCGCCTCGGGCTCCCGGTCTCGCTCGGCGCGCTCGCGTTCTTTGCGGTCGGCGCGCTCGACGACCTGGGCCGGATCGCGGGCCCGTCCAAGCTGTGCCTCCAGGTCGCGGCCGCGGTCGGCTACGCGGCGCTCTCGGGCGCCAGCCTCCCCGACACGGTCTCGCTTCCCGATCCCGCAAACGTCGCGCTCGTCGCCGCCTTCGTCCTCGTCGTGACGAACGTCGTGAACTTCCTCGACGGCATCGACGCCATCACGTGCGCGACGGGCGCGGTGCTCCTCGGCGCGGGGGCGGGGGCGGGCGGCGACGCCGGCGCGGTGTACGCGGCGGCGCTCGGCGGTCTCCTCGCGCTCGCGGCCTGGAACCGCACGCCCGCGCGGGTGTTCCCCGGCGACGCGACGACGCACGCGCTCGGGTTCCTCGCCGCCACGCTCGCGCTCGACGGGCCCGCCGCGGGGGCCGGCCTCCCGCTCGTGGCGGTCGCCGCCGTGCTCCTTCCGGCTGCGCTGGACGTCGCGTGGGGCGTGGTGCTGAAGCGGCGCCACGGCTTCGGGTGGACCGCGCCGCACCGCTGGCACCCGTACCAGCGGCTCGTCGCCGCCGGAACGCCCGCGGTCGTGGTCGCGGTCCGGTACGCCGCGCTCTCCCTCTCGTGCCTGCTCCTCGCGACGCGCGGCGCCGATCTCGCGGGCGCGGTCGTCGCGGCGCTCGTCGGCCTGTCGCTCCTCGCCGTCCACGTAGGGGACGTCGTCCGCGCGCTCGCGCGCGCTCCCTCCGACTGAGCGCCTGTGAAGGAATCGAGACCGGGGCTTCGGCCCCTTCCTTCACAGACCGAGCCGGCGCCGCGTCAGAACGGGAACACGACGGGAAGGAGGAGGGTCGCGATCCCCCAGAGGAGGAGCTCCAGCGGCAGCCCGACGCGGAGGTAGTCGAGGAACCGGTACCCGCCCGGCGCGTACACCAGCAGGTTCGTCTGGTAGCCGATGGGCGTCAGCATGCTGCAGGAGGCCGCGAGCGCGACCGCCATCACGAACGGGCGGTGCGACACGGACGCGAGCTGCGCGGTCTCGAGCGCGACGGGCACCATGATGCTCGCCGTGCCCGCGTTCGTCACCACCTCCGTCAGGAGCGAGGTCGCGAGGTAGATGGCCGCGAGCATCCCGACGGGCCCCCAGGGTCGGCCGAGCGACACGATCGACTCCGCGACCGCGTGCGCGAGGCCCGTCTTGTGGACCGCGAGGCCGACCCCGAGCATGCAGCCCAGGATCACCACCAGTCGCAGGTTGATCGCGCGGTACGCCTGCCCGCTCGAGATGCACCGGCCGGCCACGAGGCCGACGCTCGCGACGAGCGCGGCGACCGGGAGGGCGAGCCAGCCGGCCGCGGCCGCGGCGAGCGCGACGGCCACGACGGTCACCGCGAGCACCGCCTTGTGTCGCCTCGGCGCGCGCGGTCGGGGCCCGCCGAGGAGGATCAGGTCGGGGGACGAGCCGAGTCGGGCGAGGTCGCGCTCCTCGCCCTGCACGAGCAGGAGGTCGCCGACCTGCAACGCGACCGAGCCGAGGTGCTGGCGCAGGTGCTCGCCGCGGCGCAGCACCGCGAGGATCACCACGCCGAAGCGCCGCCGCAGGCCCGCCGCGCTCACCGTCGTGCGCTCGATGCGCGAGCCCGGCGCGATCATCACCTCGGCGAGCTCGAGGGTGACGTCCATCACGCGGCCCTCTCCGTCGGGCGGACCCGAGAGGCCGCGCTCCTGGAGCAGCGCGACGATGGCCTGGGGCGGCCCCTTCACGAGGAGCAGGTCGCCCTCCTGCAGGTGGATCCCCGTGTACGGTGGCCAGAGCGTCTCCTCGCCGCGCACGATCTCGAGGAAGCGCACGCCCGCCGTCGTCGCGACGACCTCGTCCAGCGTGCGGCCGACGAGGCGGGAGCCGCGTCCCAGGACCACCTCGGTCAGGTAGTCCGAGCGTTGCGACTTCGGTCCGAGCGTCGAGAGACCCATGCGGTCCGGGACGAGGCGCGGTCCCACCACGATCAGGTAGACGAGACCCACGGCGGCGAACGCGCCGCCGACCGGCAGGAAGTCGAGGAGACGGATCCCCTCCATGCCGGCCTGGCGGACCATGCCGTCCACGAGGAGGTTCGTCGTCGTGCCGACGAGCGTCATGGTCCCGCCGAGGATCGCCGCGTAGGAGAGCGGGATCAGGAGCCGGCTCGGCGGCAGGCCGTGCTCGTCGGCGATCGCGACGAACGCCGGGAGGAGGAGCACGACGACGCCCGTGTTGTTCATGAACGCCGAGAGGAGCATCACCATCGGCAGGAGGAGAATGAAGAGCCGGCGCACGCCGACCCGGCCCGCCTGTCGCGCGAAGTGCGTGACGCGGTCGGCCGCGCCCGTCTGCTGCAGGGCCTCCGCCAGGACGAACATGCACGCGACGGTGAGCATCGTCGTGCTGCCGAACCCGGCGGCCGCGTCGTCCGCGGTGAGCACGCCTCCGACCACGAGGAACGTGACGGCCAGGATCGCCACCAGGTCGAGGCCGACCCCGGGGAGAACGGCGCCCAGGAACACGATGCCCAACGCGACGAGGGTCTTCGCCTGCGGATCGTTCACGCGAGGAGACGGTACGAACCCCTTCCCCCCGCCGCAACGAAGCCCCGAGGGAGGGGGACTTCCCCTCCCCCGCGCTCGGCGGTACGAAAGGGGCATGGCGAGGGACGACGGCGGGCTCGCGAACTTCTCCTGGCTCGAGGAGGGAAAGCTGGCCGGGATGGCGTGGCCGGACCGGGAGGCCTGGGAGACCCTCAAGTCGGAGGGGGTCCAGGCCGTCCTGAGCCTGACCGAGGCGCCCCCGCCCGGCGACCCCCGCGCGGCGGGGCTGGCCTGGCGGCACCTCCCGATCGAGGACTTCGGCGTCCCGGACGTGGACGCGCTCCGCGAGGCCGTGCACTGGATCCAGCGACAGATCTCCTCGGGGAAGCCCGTGGTCGTCCACTGCCGCGCGGGGCTGGGGCGCACGGGGATGGTCCTCGCCGCGTATCTCGCCGCGGGGGGGACGCCCGCGCCCCAGGCCATCGCGACGGTTCGGACCGCGCGCCCCGGCTCGATCGAGACCTCCACGCAGCAGCGCCTCGTCGAACGCGTCGCGCGGGAGTTCCTGAAGGCGTCAGGGGCTTCGTGAAGGAGCCCGCCCCTCGGGCCCCGCTGCGCGTCGTGTTCTCCGGCGCGCGCGGACGGATGGGCCGCGTGCTCGTGCCGCGGTTGGCCACCACGCCCGGTCTCTCCCTCGTGGGCGAGGTCGAGAAGGGCGACGACCTCACCGGCGTCGCGCGCGCCATGCGGGCGGACGTCGTCATCGACTTCACCGAGCCGTCGGCGGCCGTCCCGAACGCGCGCGCGATCCTCGCCGCCGGCGCGCAGGGCGTGATCGGCACCACGGGGTTCGAGGACGCCGACCTCGACGCGCTGGACGAGGAGGCGCACGCGGCCAAGCGGGGCCTCCTCGTCGCGCCCAACTTCTCGATCGGGATGGTGCTGCTGCAGCGGTTCGCGGAGCTCGCGGCGGAGCGCTTCCCGGACGTCGAGATCGTCGAGACGCACCATCCCGGGAAGCGGGACGCGCCGTCGGGCACCGCGATCGCCACGGCGCGTCGCCTGGCGCGCGTGGGCGGGAGGAGCCTCTCCGGCGCGAGCGAGGCGTCGCGCGGCCTCGACGTGGACGGCGTCCGCGTGCACAGCCTCCGTCTCCCGGGCGTGGTCGCTCGGCAGGAGGTCTTCTTCGGCGGGCTCGGCGAACGCCTCCGCCTGGAGCACGACGTCGAAGGACGCGAGTGCTTCCTCCCCGGCGTCGTCCTCGCCGTGCGCCGGATGCCCGGCCGCGTGGGGCTCCTCCGCGGACTCGACGCGCTCCTCGACCTGCCGCGCGCGGCGCCCGGCCCGGCCGGGAAGCCGGGCTGAGCCGTCGCCCGTGGCGGCCGCCGGACGCCCGGACCCGCGCGCGGCGATCCGGCTCGTCTACGTCGTGGACGAGGAGGCGGCGTCGAACCTCCGGCGTCTCGAGGCCGTCCTCGCGGCCGGCGTGACCGCCGTGTGGCTCCGGGCGCCCGGGGCGACCGGGCGCGCGCTCTACGACCTGGGCGGAAGCCTCCTCCCGGCCTGCCGGCGCCGCACCGCGGCCCTGGTGATCGGCGACCGTCCCGACGTCGCGCTCTCGCTCGCGGCGGACGGGGTCCAGCTCGGGCACCGCGCGCCGCCGATCGAGGCCGTCCGCGGTTGGTTCCCCGGGTGGATCGGGCTGTCCTGCCACGAGGCCGAGGACCTCCGGCGCGCCGAGGCCGCGGGCGCGGACTGGGCCGTGCTCTCGCCGGTCTACGACGTCCCGGGGAAGGGCCGCGCGCTCGGCCTCGACGCCTTCGCGGCGCTCCGGCGGAGCGTGGGGCTCCCCGTCGTGGCGCTCGGCGGGATCACGTCCGCCGGTCTCGGGCGGGTCCTCGAGGCGGGGGCCGACGGGGTCGCGGTGGTCCGGGCGCTCCGGGACGCGGCCCATCCGTCGCGAACGGCGCGGGCCCTCTCGGGCGGCCGGGCCGCGGCCGGGGGGGGGCCGGTGACGGGACGATGAACCCCCCGGGCGAAGATCGCCCCTCCGTGCGGCCCACCCCGGACCCCGAGCGCAGCCGATCTCCCCGCGGTCTCCACGTGCTCGGGGCGGCGCTCCTGGTCGCCGCGTGTCGCGGTCCGCTGGCGCCCCGGGCGTCGGACGCGAGGGCCGCCGGCGCCCCGGTGCCCGACGCGGCCGCGCCGGCGGAGCCCGTGGCCGTCGCGCGGGCGGAGGTCGTGCCGGGCCCGTACGCCGGCGACGAGCGCGTCGCGGACCTCGTCTCGACGTGGCCCGATCACGTGTCGCGCGCGACGGACCGGCTGGCGCTGGTCACGGGCCTCCGGTTCCGAGAGGGCTCGGCGCCCCGCGTGGTGCTCGGCTCGCTCGGCGACGAGGCGCGTCCGTTCCTGGTGGACGTCGCGATCGAGGGCGGACGCCGCGTCGCGAAGGTGACCGTGAACCTCGAGGGGATCGCGTCGGGGCGCCGCGACGCGGACCGAACGCTCCTCGAAGCGCTCGCGGCGGCCGTCTTCGAGCCGCGCGGCCCGGTCGAGGCGCCCACACCCCCGTGGCTCGTCCGGGCGGCGCGCCTCGCGGCCGCGGGCTCCGTGGACCAGGAGGTCCTCGCGCTCGCCCGTCGAACCGTGGGGGAGGGAGACGACGCGGCGCTCGTGGACGAGGCCAAGCCCGAGGCCGCCGCGGCGACGGGCCTGGCCGCCGTGCTGGCACTGGTGGACGAGGGCGACCCCGTCGCGATGCGCACCTTCTTCGCGTTCGCGAGCGAGGGCGACGACCCCGACGCGCTCCTCGCCCGACGGCTCCACGAGCCCGGTGGCTCGTGGATCGAGGCGGGCCGCGCGGCGCTCGCGCGGCGCCTGTCCGCCATCGACCTCGCGCCGTGGCGCGCGCTCGCTGAGGCGCGGCGGGCGGCGTCCGAGGCGGGGGGCGCGGGGCTCGAGTCGGCGCTGCCCGATCCGGTCCCCGGCGAGATCGCCGACGAGGTCCGCGTGCTCCGCGCGCGCGCCGCCTCGGACGCGGGCGACCACGAGCGGGCGCGCCGCCTCCTGTCGGAGCTCGCCGAGGGGGCCGCGGCGCGCCTCGACGACCCCGCGGCCGCGCTGGCGCTCTCGATTCGCGAGGAGGACCGCCCCGGCGGCGACGTGGCGCGGGCAGCGACGCTCGAGGAACGCTTCGAGCGGGACTATCCGCGCGCCGCGGCGGCGCTCCGTCCGACCGCCGGGCCGGTCGCCGAGGGCCTGGACGTGATGGAGGCCCGCCGGCGCCTCGCGGCGCTCCTGAACGACGGCCGCGCGGGCGCGGCGCGCCGGCTCCTCCACGCGCTCGGCGAGCGGGCCTCTGCGCCGGAGCTCGAGAACGTGGCGCGGCGCGTGGCGGAGGCGGAGGAGACGCCGGACGCCCGCGCGCTCGAGGTCAACGAGCACCGCGTCGGCGCCTGGGTCGCCGCGCCCGGTCCGGCGACCGCCAGGGACGTCGAGGACGGCGGCACCGCCGCGGCGCGCTCGCTCGCCGGGGCGCTCGCGGAGGGCCGCGTGCCCTCGCGGCCGGAGGCGCTCCGCCTCCTCGCCCGCACGGCCGAGCCGGGGCGCGTGGTCGCGCTCCTCGCGCCCGCGTGGAACGACGACGCGGACCGCGTCGCGCCCGACCTCGACGCGCTCCTCGGAGAGATCTCCTACGCGGTGCTGCGCCTCTGGACGAAGGGGCTCGCGGACGCGGCGACCGCGCGGGCGGGCGGCGAGACGCTGTGGACGAGCCTCCGCTTCGGCCTGGACGCCGCGTGGCTCGACGACCGGGGCGACCTGCTGTTGCGACTCCGGAGCGAGACGTACGCCACGCGGCGCGCCGCGTTCGCCGAGGTGGTCGAGGCGGGACAGGCCACGCCCGAGCTCGTCGCACACGCGCTCGAGGACCCGGCGTTGCTTCTCCGGCGGTCCGCGGCCTCGGCCGCGGGGCGCCTCGGGTACCGCGCGGTCCTCTCCGTGGCGCTCCAGGACCCGGCCTGGGCGGTCCGGCAGGCCGCGGTCGCCGCCACGCCGGTGGCGCACGGCATGTACGCCGCCGACCTGATCGTGCCGTTCGTCCGGTCCGACCCGGAGCCGGCGGTCCGCCGGACCGCCGTCGAGACGCTCGGTCCGCTCGTCGCGGGACGCGCGGAGCTCGCGGACGTGCTGGTGGCCGCGCTCGACGATCCCGACCCGAGCGTCGGCGCCGCGGCGGAGCGGGCGCTCGCGGGCCTCGACGCAGAAGACGCGCTGCCCGCCGCGCGGCGGGCGCTCGAGGGAGAGCTCCGGCGTGCCCAGCCCCGCGCCGCGGCGTTCGCCCGCCTCTTCGGCCTCGTCCGCCGCCACACGGGCTGGGATCCCGGCTACTGGCCGGGCATGCCCCGCGCGGACGTGGAACGCCTCGTCGGCCGGCTCGGCCTCTTCACGCGACGCGGGGAGTCGGGCTCGACGATAATCCCCCGGCGATGACGCTTCGACCGGCCGAGGACGAGGACCACTGGGTCCTTCGCGTGCTCGAACGCACGCGCGGGGCGGACGTGCCGGGGCGGCTCGCGGTGGGGCCGGGTCACGACTGCGCGGCGTTTTTCGTGGACGGCGCGCTCGTCGTCGTCACGACGGACGTGCTCGTGGACGGCGTCCACTTCGACCTCGCGCGCGACGGCGCGGCGGCCGCCGCGCGAAAGGCGCTGCTCGTCAATCTGAGCGACCTCGCCGCCGCCGCCGCGTCGCCCCTCGCGTTCGAGGTCGGCGTCGTGCTGCCGCGACACGAGGACCCGCGCATCCTCGAGGCCCTCGCGGACGGGTTCACCGAGGCCGCGCGGGCCTGGGACTGCCCACTCGCGGGCGGCGACACGAACGTCGGCGAGGGGCCGCTCGTCTTGGCGGTCACCGCGTTCGGCCGCGCGGCGCCGACGGGCGTCGTCACGCGCGCGGGCGCGCGCGCCGGCGACCGGCTGAGTGTCACCGGGCCCCTGGGCGGCTCGCTCCTCGGACGTCACCTCGCGCCGTTTCCCCGACTGGACGCGGCGCGCGCGCTCGCGCGGCTCGGCGTGCCCCACGCGATGATGGACCTCTCGGACGGCCTCTCCCGCGACCTGCCGCGCCTGTGCCGAGCGTCGGGCGTCGGCGCTCGCGTGATGGCGGCGCGCGTGCCCGTCCACAAGGACGCCCGTCGCGCCGGCGGGGGCCGCTCGCCCCTCGAGCACGCGCTCCACGACGGCGAGGACTTCGAGCTGCTGCTCGCGCACGCGCCGCTCGACCAGGCGACGCGCGCGGCGCTCGCCGCGGACGGCGTACGCCTCTTCGACGTCGGCGAGGTCGTCCCGGCGGCCTCGGGCATCCGCCTCGTGATGGGATCGGCCGCGCTGCCGCTCGTGGCCGAGGGCTACGACCACTTCGCCCGGCCCGCGGGGCGGCGGGACGATCGGGCGTGGTCGCTCGTCGCGCAAACCCCCGAGGCGACCCGGGCCCTCGGCCGCGCGCTCGGTCGGGTTGCCCCGCGCGTGGCGGCCGAGGGCCTCGTGGTGTCGCTCGAGGGCGAGCTCGGCGCTGGCAAGACCGTGCTCGTGAAGGGCGTCGCCGAAGGGCTCGGGGTCCCGCCCGAGGTCCCGGTCGTGAGCCCCACGTTCACGATCGTGCGGTCGTACGACGCTCCCGGCAGGTCGTACACCCTGAACCACGTGGACGCGTACCGGTTGGACGGAGCCGACGACCTCGAGAACGCGGGGTTCGAGGATTGCTGCGGGAAGGGGCGCCTCGCGTGCGTCGAATGGGGGGGACGCGTGGAGGACGCCTTGCCGGAGGACCGCATCGACGTGGTGATCGAGGTCGAGGCGGACACGACCTGCCCGACGCCGGAAGGCGGCGAGCCGGGGGACGTCCCGCCGTTCCCGCGGCGCCTCGCCGTGCGCGCCCGCGGCCCCCGGTCGCGCGAGGCGCTCGCCGCGTGGCGCGACGCGTACGACGGGGAGCGCGCGGCGTGAGGATCCCGAGGGCGATCCCCGTCCTCGTGCTGGCCTGGCTCCTCGCGGTCGCCGCGCGTGCAGACGACGGGGCGGGAACGCTCCTCGTCCTCGGTCCCGCGGGGCGCCCCCTCGACCGGGTGCTCGTCACGCGCGCCGAGGAGCGTTTCGAGGGCCGGCCGCTCCTCGCGCCGGAGTCCGTGGGTCGCGAGGTCGCGCTCGATCGGGGTCTCCTCGCGCCCCCGGAGGAGGCCGCCGACGGGACGGCGGACGTGATCCTCTGGCGCCCCGACCTCGGCGCGAGCGCGTGGCCGTCGGAGCCGTCCGTCGTGGGCCTCCGTCTGCCCGCGGCCGCCGAGCTCTCGGGTCGCGTCCGGTACGCCACGGGCGCACCCGCGGCGAAGCGAGACGTCGTGGCGAGCCCCGTCCTCCGCGGTGGCGTGGCGCACCGGGCCGAGACCGACGCCGACGGCCGGTTCTCGATCCCGTCCGTCGCGCCGGGCTCCTGGCGCGTCTGGCTCCTGCGGGGCGACGGGCGCTGGCAGGGGCTCGGCACCTTCACAACGGGCGGCGACGTCTCCGCCACGCTCGGGTCCGGCGGGCACGTCCAGGTCCAGCTCCTGGACGCCGCCGCGAGCGGCGGACCCGGGTGGCCCGGACGACGCGTGACCCTGTCCCTGCTCCCCGGCGGCAGCGCGCCTCCGGGAGAGGGACCCACGCGGACGACCGACGACCGGGGCTTCCTCGAGGCGGACGACCTTCCGGCCGGCGTCTGGGAGGCGCGGCCGGCGGAACCCGACTGGTTCTTCGACCCTGCGCCCGAGCGCTTCGAGGTCGAGGCGGGCCGGGACGTGGAGCTCCACGCCTGGTACGGCATCCGGACGACGAGCGTCTCGGGGAGGGTGATGGGGCCCGACGAGCGCCCGGTCGCGGGGGCGCGCGTGCGCGCCCTCGTCGCCGCGTCGCAGCCGCTCCCGCCGGACGGCGCGCCGCCCGAGCCGGTCGGCAAGACGGACGCCGAGGGCCGCTTCACGCTCGCGCCCGTGCGGCCCGACCTCGCGTGGCGCGTCGAGGTGAAAGCCGACGGCTACGCCTCGGCGGTCACGCCCCCGTTCGACGTGTTGCGCGGGCATGCGACTGACGTGCCCCCGATCCAGCTCGCTCGCGGATGGACGCTCGAGGTAGAGGCGCACGTCTCGAGCGGGAAGCCGGCGCGCGGCGTCCAGGTGACCGCGATCCCCGTGTCGCGCCCGTCGGACCGCGTGCTCGGCCGGGCGCCGAAGGGCGTCACGGACGCGGAGGGCCGGCTCTCCCTCGTGGACCTGCCGCCCTTCGACGTGAAGGTCGTCGCGGGCGGCGGCGACTGGGCGTCCGTCGAGGACCTGGTCGTGTGGCCCCGCTCGGGCTCGGGGACGGTGTGGCGGCCCGAGATGCGGCCGGCGCCGACGCTCGACGGCACCGTCGTGTTCGAGGGAGGGAAGCCCGCGCGGGGCTGGGTGGTCGAGGCGCACGCGCGCGGCGCGAAGGGCCAGGCGACCGCACGGACCGACGACGCCGGCGCGTTCCGGCTCGTGGGCCTGCCCGCGGTGCCGACCGACCTCTCGCTCTGGGACCCCGGCGCGCGCACGCCCGTGCCGTCGCCCGCGTACGCGGGCGCGGTGCCGGGCGAGACCGAAGCGCTCTCGATCGTGGTCCCGCCGCGGCGCCACGTGCACGGTCGGGCGGAGGATCTCGCGCTCGGCCTGCCCGCTGCGCACGTGACGCTCGAGGCCGCGCTCCCCGACCCCGAGGACGGGTCGTGGCACTGGGAGGTGGTGGACGACCGTCCGCTCCCCACGAGCGAGCCGAACCCCTCGTTCGCGTTCGACGACCTCCCTCCGGGACCGTACGCCGTGCGCCTCGTCCGCGGTCTCGTGGACTCCGGCCCCGTGCCCGCGCGGGTGGACGAGAGCGACGTGGACGGGCTGGTCCTCACGCTGCCCGCGGCGGGCGGGCGCGTCGTGGGGACGGTGCTCTACCCGACCGGCGCGCCGTACCTCGGCGCCGGCGTCCGCCTCGTCCGGCTGCGGGCGAAGGGGGACGCGGCGGGCGGGCCCGACGGCGAGGTGGAGGTGACGACGGGCGCGGAGGGCGGGTTCGCGTTCGACGAGATCGCGCCAGGAGGCTGGCGGGTCGAGGTACGGGCCCGGGACCGTGCGACCTGGACGTCGTTCGTGCGCGTGGGCGAGGGCGAGACGATCGTCGTGCCCGACGTCGTCCTCGGTGGCGGCGCGACGCTGGACGGCCGCGTCGTGGCGAAGACCGGCGCCGGGCTCGACGGCGCGCGCGTCGTGCTCGAGCCCGTGGACGAGGGACCGGACGCGCGCGAGGCGACCACCGACGCGGAGGGACGGTTCACGATCGAGCACGTGTCCGCGGGACCGTGGCGCGCGACGCTCGAGGGATTCGACGTCGTACGCGACGTGACGGCGCTCGTGGACGTGCCGGCCGAGGGAACGGTCCACCTCGACCTGCAGCCGGACGGGCGCGGCGAGGTGGGAGGTCACGTGACGAGGGACGGCCGCGCGGTGCCCGACGCGCGCGTCGGGCTCGTGTCGGTCCCCGCCCACGCGGACGAGACGCCGTTCCAGCTCGAGGTCGCGACGGACGGCAGCGGCGCGTTCGCGTTCGACGAGCTGCCCGAGGGCGCCTACGAGGTGGAGGTGCTCGACGGGGTCGTCCGCCGCCGCCACCCGGTCTTCGTGCGGGAAATGGACCGGCTCTCGCTCGACCTCGAGGTGTGGGGCGGGCGGGTGCGAGGGCGCGTGGTGCTGCCCTCGGGCCGCGGCGTGTCGGGAGCGACCGTCGTCGCGTCGCCTCGCGGCGGGACCGGCGAGGTGGCGGGCGCGCGCGGGGTCACGGACCCCGAGGGCGCGTTCCTGATCCCCGGCCTGCCGGTCGGCCCGTACGAGCTCACGGCGTACGCGCCCGGCCTCGGCCCCGGCCCCGTCGTGGCCGCCGTCGCGCGGGAGGCGGGCGCCGAGCAGGACGTCGAGATCGTGCTGGGCGCCGGCGGCGTCCTCGTGGCGTTGGTGACCGACACGGACGGACGCCCCGTCGGTGGCGCGCGCGTGTGGATCGAGGACGAGGTGGGTCGGGCGCTGAACGCGGTGGCCTACGCCACGCCCCCGACGGGCCGGCTGGAGATCCGAGGCGTGCCGACGGGTCCGCACCGCCTGCGCGTCGAGGCCGCGGGCTTCGGTCGTCCTCCGCCCGCGCTCGTCCGCGTGGTCGAGGGGCAGACCACCACCGCCCAGATCCGCCTGCCCATGGCGGGCGCGCTCCGACTCGTCGTGCGCGGGACGGGGCGGGATCCCCTGCCACGTGCGCGCGTGGACGTCGTCCGCGCCGTGAGCGGGGAGCCGGTGGAGCGTCGGGCGCGGCTCGAGCCGGTCCGCCTCTCCGCCTTCGGGGGACGGCTCCCGTCCACCGGCGCGCTCGTCGTGGACGACCTCGCGCCGGGCGCCTACCTCGTGCGCGTGGACGCCGGCCCCTCGTACGCGCCGCTCGAGGCGGAGGTCGTGATCGAGGGCGGCCGCACGACCGACGTCCAGGCGACGCTCTCGCCGACCGCGGGTCGCTGACCCAGGCGCGCCGCAGAGCGACTGGGTTCGAGAGCCGGCACCGTATCCTCCGCATCGCGAACGGTGGGGAGCGGGCCTTGATCGACGAGGAGACCGAGCTGATGTCGCGTGTCGCCCAGGGCGACGTCGCGGCCTTCACGCCGCTCGTCGAGCGCGTGCTGCCCCGGCTCCTCGGGTTCTTCCGCCGGCTCGGAGCCGACCCCGCCACGGCCGAGGACTGCGCGCAGGACGTCCTGCTGCGCATCTATCGCGTACGCGAGCGCTACCGCGCCGAGGCGCGCTTCGTCACGTACCTCTTCCACGTGGCGCGAAACCACTGGATCGACGTGGTCCGCCACCGTCGGGCCGGTCCGCCCACGGTCTCGGCCGACGCGCCGGTCGCGGGATCCGAGGCGGGGCGCGCCCCCGACCTCGAAGCGGGACCGGACCCGCCCGAACGGGGTCTCGACCTCGGCGAGCTCCGCGAGGCGCTCGACCGGGCGATGGCCGTCCTCTCGGACGAGCAGCGCGAGGTCTTCGTCCTGACCCAGGTCGAGGGACTGCGCTACCAGGACATCGCGGGCATCCTGGGCATCCCCGTGGGCACGGTGAAGTCCCGGGTCCACGCGGCCGTACGACTCCTGAGGGAGGCTCTCCAGCGCGCGGGGTTCGAACCGTGAGCCGCCCCGCCCGTTTCCCCTTGGAGGACCCCGACCCCGCCCGCCGTCCACCCGCCCGAGCCGCCTCGGGAGAAGGCCCCGTGAAGCCCGCCCCGACCCCCCGCCCCGACGCCGTCCCGGACCCCGAGATCGAGGGGCTCCTCGTGGACCGCGCCCGTGGCGAGATCGACGCCACGGGGCTCGCGCGGCTGGCGGCCTGGGCCCGCGCCGAGGGCCGGGACCTGCAGGCCGAGTCGGGGCGGACGACCCGCCTCCTCGACCGCCTGCGCGAGGCGCACGCGGCCCGGCCCGATCCCGAGGTCGCCCGGCGCCTCTCCGCCTTCGTCCGCGCCGAGGTGGGGCGGGAGGAGGCGCGCGAGGCCCGCGGCGCCCGCGAAGCCGCCTCCCGGCGGCGGCTCGTGTGGGCGCGCGTCATCGCCCTCTCGGCCCTCGCACACCTCGTGGTCCTCGCGCTCGTCGTCTTCGCGATCACGAAGCGTCCGGTCGGCACCTCGTCGGGACGGGTCGTCGCCTGGGCGCCCCCGCCGGTCGAGGGGCTCGGTCCCGCGGCCGACGAGCCCCTGGGCGAGCCCGTCGGATCGCCCTGGCTCCCGCAGCCGGGCGAGGGCTTCCCCGAACCGCTCGCGCCGAAGCCGGCGCCGACGGGTCCCGCGGAGCGGTCGCCCGAGAGCCTGTCTCCGCTCGAGGAGCACCAGTACGACCACCCGCGCGGGGTCGTGGGACCGATGCTCGACCGGATCGAGACCGCGCGGAAGCGCGTCCGCCTGGAGGGCCTCGGGCTCGACGCGGACCACACGCTCGAAACCGTCCACCGCGGCCTCGCCGCCCTGCGCCTGCGGCAGCGGCCCGGCGGCGCCTTCGCCGGCGCGGGCGACCGGACCGACCTGGGCGAGACCGCGCTCGCGCTCCTGCCCTTCCTCGGTGACGGGAACGGGTCGCGAACGGGCGCCGACCAGGCGGTCGTCGCGACGGGCGTCGCGTGGATCCGCGCGCGTCTCGCGGCGGGCGAGGGCGAGCTCGCGAAGGCGCCGGCGTTCGAGCTCGGCATCGCCCTGAAGGCGCTGTCCGAGGACTACATGCTCTCGTACGGCCGGCTCACCCCGCATGAGGCGAGCACGCGCGCGACCGAGATCGCGGCGCTGACCGGCCGCGTCGTCGGGAGCCAACGCGACGACGGGAGCTTCGCCGGCGCGGAGAACGACCTGCGCCGCGCGATCTGGCCGATGTGGGGACTCGAGGCCGCGGCGCGAACGGGGGCCGTGCTCCCGCCGGCGTCCGTGGCGGAACGGTTCGCGGCCTGGTTCGAGCGCACGGATCGCGCCACCCCGATGGACGACGCCGCGAGCCTCCTCCTCACGCGACAGCTCGGCGAGCGCGTCCGCGCCGCGGTCCGGAGCCGTGCCGCGCGCGTCGCCGAGACCGGCGTCTCGATCGACGCGGAGCCCTTCGTCCTGGCGACCACGGGCGCGGGCCTCGTGCGCGAGGCGCCCGCCGCGTTCCGCGCCTGGAGCCGGGACCTCGACCGTCGTCTCGCCCGCCGGCTGACGTCGGTGGGGGTCGTGCGCGACGGCGATCCGGTGGGGGACACGGCGCTCGTCCTGCTCGCGCTCCAGGCGGCGTACCGCACGTACTGAGGATTCTCCCAGATCGTGCGAGACGATCGGTGCGGAGCGGCGTCCAAATGGTCGATCCAAGGGTTGCGCGACACGTCCGCGGGGGCCAACCGGGCCTTCACGTTCGGGCGACCGGCGACGCGGGCGTGGGCTATATGTCACGATTGCGAGCGTCCGGCCGGACGACGGAGCCGATCCCGGGGACGGCCCACCTCTTCCGGGGCTGGGACGCGGAAGGGGCGTTCGATGGAGGTGGTCTTCCGGTGCCTGTCGGAGGGGAAGCGCCTGTACAGCGTTCGACGACAGGGTCTCGAGATCTTCGTGGGGTCGATCGAGGAGTGCGCGCGGTTCGCGGAGCTCCACCACCGCAAGGTGCGTGAGGAGCGAGAGCACGACCGCCTGCCCGTACGGCCTCCGGCGTTCCGCCCGCGGGTGCGCCGGATGACGGCCCCGCGCGCGGGGTAGCGCGTCCGCGTCTCCGCCCGGAGGCGTGCTCCGCCGGGTAGCCTGCCCGCGTGGTACGGCGCGGCGCGGGATCGATCTTCTTCCTCCTCCTGGCCGGGCTCCCGGCCGGTCTCGCCCGGTCGGACGGGACGCCCGGGGCCGACGTCCTCGGGCCGCCGATGACGGCGCTCGACGCGGGGGCCCTTCGGCCGAGCGACCTGGTCGTGGTGGGTCACCTCGCGCGACTCCACGGCGAGCGGAGCCCGCAGGTCGCCGAGATCCAGGTCGAGGAGGTCGTACGCGGGCCGAAGCTCGACCGCGTGATGGTCCTCGTGGGCGGCCCGCACCCGACGAACGACGAGCAGCACCCCTCCGCGCCGTACTTCGACACCAGGTCGAGTCGTCGGGTGGCGCTCTTCCTCGGCCGTTCGGGGGACGGGGTGGCGTGGCGGCTCCTCACCCTCTTCGACGTCGCCGGCGACGTGGGCCAGGAGAAGCTCGAGATGCTCCGGCGCCACGTCGAGCTCGCCGCCATCGTCTCGCCCGACGAGCGGGCCCGGGCCACGCGGGACGAGCTCGTCTCGCGGCTCCTCGGCGGCGGCGTCTGGACGCGGGTCCACGCCGCCCGCGAGCTCGTGTACCTCGCGGGCGTCCGGCCGGACGTGTTCGACGCGGCCGTCACCGCCCGGCTCGAGTCCGTCGCAGACCGGGTGCGCACCCCGGCGGAGAAGACGTGGCTGATGCGCCTCCTCGGGATCGTCACGAAGGGCCGCGCGCCGACCCGGGTCGATCGCGACGCGACGGCGACGCCGCCCGACGCCCTCGCCCGCGCCGTTACGGCCGCACCCGACGACGACGCGCGGGTAGCGGTGCTCGAGCGCGCGCTGGAGTCCGGGGGACGGCGGGCGCTCCCCGCGATCTTCCACGCCCTCCCCGAGACGCGCCCCGCCGTCCGGCGCCGCGTGTTCGACCTCCTCGCCGAGGGGGGCTGGCGGGAGGCCCTGCCCCTCGTTCGCGACGCGTACGCACAGGAGGACGAGACCGAGGTCCTCGCCGCGATCGTGCGCGCGGTCGGTCGGCTCGGGGGCCCGCCCGAGGTGCCGTGGCTGGTGGCGCGGCTCGAGAGCCTCTCGGTCCGACGGGAGGCCCTCTTCTCGCTCGCCCGAATCCGGACGCCGGAGGCGCTCGAGGCGCTCCGGCGGTTCCGGGTCCGGACCCAGGTCGAGGCGTCGGGAGACACGGACGTGACCGCCTTGGTGGACTATCTGCTGAGCCCCGCCTTCGAGGCGGTGGATCGCGGTACCGCCGCGTTCCCGGGTCGGTGACGGCCCGGGCGGGGCGGGCGCCGGACCGGGAGGTGGGAGGCCTCGATGCGCCGCACGATCGTCTTCGTCGTCGCCGCGTCGCTCTCGGTCCTCGCGCTCCGCGCGCGTGCGGACGACGAGCCGACGGCGCACGTCCCGGCAACAGCCACGGCCACGGCCCCGGCCGGGCCGACGGCGCAACCCGAGAAGGGCGCCGACGACCGCACCGCCCCCGCGGGCGTGCTGAACGCGGGCGAGGTCCGGCGCGTCTCGCTGCTCGACGTCGTGCGCCTCGCGCTCCAGGCGAACTTGTCGCTCCGCGCGGGCCGGATCGACCCGGCGATCGCGGACGCCGGCTACCAGGCCGAGCGCGCGCTCTTCGACCCCCTTCTCTCGGCCGAGTTCGGCTATGCGCACTCGGAGACGCCCTCGGTCTCGGCGTTCTTCGGACGTTCCGTCGTCACCGAGAACGACGTGAACGGGACCGCGGGCGTGACGCAGCTCCTCCCCTCGGGGGGGACGGTCTCGTTCATGTACCGCGCGGACCGAGACCAGAGCGACAGCCTGTTCGTGACGGTCAACCCGGCCTGGACGCACGAGGTCGGGTTCGAGACGACCCAGCCGCTCCTGCGCGGCGCCGGCGACGTGGTGCTCTCGAAGGCCCGGACCGCGCACAACGACGTGATCCGCGCGCGCGAAGGCGTGCGCGCGTTGCGCGAGGACACGATCCTCCAGGTGGTGCAGGCGTACTGGGAGCTCGCGCGTCTCCAGGACGACCTCGGCTCGCGGTTCAAGTCCGAGGAGACCGCGGCGAAGCTCCTCCGCGACGCGAACGCGCGCCTCGATGCGAAGGTCGGCACGCCGCTCCAGGTCGCCGAGGCGCGCGCGGGCCTCGAGGACCGGCGCGGCACCCGAATCACGACGGAGGGGCTCCTCGCGCACCAGCAGGACGTGCTTCGGGCGCTCGTCGAGCCCTTCACGCCGACGGACGCGAAGGGCATCCGCTTCGTCGCGGCCGACGACGTGAACGTCGCGACGACGAACACCCCGGAGGTGGACGCGATCGACCGCTACGTGGCGGTCGCGATGCAGAACCGGCCCGAGCTCAAGGCCACCCACGCCGAGCTCGCGAACCGCAGCATCGACGTGACCGTCGCCGCGGACTCTGTCCGTCCCCAGCTCGACCTCGTCGGCGGGGTCGGGAGCTCGAGCCTCAAGTCGGGCTTCGCCGACTCGGTGGGGGAGATGTTCAAGGGCCAGGCCCTGTCCGCGAACCTCGGGATCCGCTTCTCGATGTTCATCGGGCAGCGCGCGGCCAGAAGTCGGCTCCGCGCGAGCCAGTGGGCCCGGCGGCAGGCGGTGCTCCGCTTCCAGGAACAGCAGAACCAGGTGGTCCAGCAGGTCCGGGACGGCGTGCGCCAGCTCGTGACCGCGCGCGCGGTGCTCGAGAGCGCCGACGCGCAGGTGGACGCGGCCGAAGAGGACCTGCGCGGCGAGCAGCAGCTCCTCGCGCAGGGCAAGTCCACGCCGTTCAACACCCTCCAGAAGGAGGAGGCGCTGACGAACGCGCGCCTGCGGCGATCGACCGCCGCGACCGAAGTCCGGAAGGCGGAGGCGAGGTTCTGGCGGTCCGTCGGCCTCCTCGGCGAAAACCTCGGCGTCGGCCCCCACTAGCCGTCGGAGATCGCGCGGGACCGGGGTGGGCGCCGCTGCGTCGGGCTCGCGGGCCCGCCGTCCCGCGTCCCGCCCGGTAGGATGCGGCGGGCGCGCGGAGAAGCGACGAAGGACCGGATGACGACTCGGACCCGACGCGGCCTCCTGCCCCTCCTGCTCGCCGCCCTCCTCGTCCTGGGCTGCGGGAAGCCCGCGCCCGGACCGCGGCCGCGGGCGTCGCGGAGCCGTGTCGCGATGCCACCGCTCGACGACGCCGCGCGCGCGAAATTCGCGCTGGCGCGGCTCGTGGAGGGCCCCCTCCCGCGCACGGGCACGTTCGAGATCCCGGACCTCGACGCGCTGAACCTCGCCCACGCGGAGGCCGACCTCCACGCGCTCCAGGACCCGACGAAGCGGCTGCTCGCCGACCCCGGGCTCCTCCGCCGTCTGACGTCGAACCCGTACCAGATCCCCAACTCCTGGTTCTCGATCCTCGACGTCCTCCGCGACCTGGACGACCTGCCGGCCGACCTCGCGCTCGCGTGGGCCGTGCCGGCGGTCGACCGGCAGGAGGCCACGCTCACGCGGAGCGCGGTGGCGGTGCTCGCGCGCGGGGACGACCCGCGCGGCTCGAAAGCGCTGCTCGCGGCGCTGCGCGGGCTCCCGGCGGACCCCGTCGTGGCGTCCGTGGCCGCGCCGGCCCTGTTCGGACGGGGGACGCCCTGGCGTGAAGCGGCGCTCGGCGTCGTACTCGCGGGCTCGACGCCGCTCGAGTGGTCGCGCGTCGGAGGCTGGCTCGATGCGGTGCCCGACGCCGCGGACGCGCTGGTCTGGTGGGCCCTTTGCGCGGAGACGGCGGGCCCGAGACCCGGTCGCTCGGTCGGCCGCTTCGTCGCGCCCGTCTGGAGGGCCGCGCGCGTCCGCGTGGACGACGCGGTGTGGCCGAGCGACCCGAAGGAGCTCCTCGCGGCGCTCGCCAAGGGCGGGGTCCTCGCCCCCACGACCGTCATGGAGGGACTCGCGTACGCGCCGACGCTTCCGGGGGAGAGCAGCGTGTCCGCGACGCGGCCGTGGCTCGAGTCGGGCCTCGTCCCGGCGGCGCGCGCCCGCTGCGCGCTGGCGCGCGCGGGGCACGAGACGTACGTGCGCGCCGTGCGCGCGGACCTCGGCGGCCCCGATCCGTTGCTGGACGTGCTCGCCCGTGAGTGCAGCCCCGTGGAGGGGGAGAGCGCGAACCAGCTCGAGGAGGCGCGCGCGACGCTCGAGGCGTTCCTCGACGTCCCCGTGCCGAACCCGGCCGAGGGCCCCCCCGCGGCCCGGGCGCTCGACGAGCTGGCGAAGGCCGACGCGGACGGCTGGCGGGACCTCGCACGAAAGGTCCTCGACGGCGTTCGGCCCGCGGGCTCGTTCTCGGGCCTGGTCCACCTCGCGTACGAGCGCCTCCGCGCCGCCGACCCGGCGGCGGCGGACGGGTGGCTCGACGCGGCGCTCTGCGGGGACGACGCCGGCGCCGCGGAGGCCGCGGCGATCGTGGTGCGCAAGGAGCCGCGCGCGGCCTCGATCGCGCCGCTCGAGAACGCACTCGCGCGGCCCGGGACGGCGCTCGACGACCACGCGATCCGCCTCCTCCTCGTGTGGGTGGCGAGCCGCGCGCCCGACGTGACCCAGGGCCAGCGCGCGGCGCTGGTGCGGGAGCTCGAGCGCTGGCTCGACGACGCGCCCGACGCCTGGGCCGCGACGCTCGCCTCGGCGCTCCTCGACCTCGGGCCCGCGGGCGCGCACGCGTTCGCGCTCGGGCTCGCGAGCCCGCGGCGCGCGATCTACCTCCAGACGCTCCTCGGGACGTCGGGCCTGGTGCCGCTCGACGTGGCGGAGGCGCTGCTCGACGGCGTGGACGCGGAGACGCCCGCGCCGGACCGCCGCGCGGCGTGGATCGCCGCGTACCGCAGCGCGCCCGCGGAGGCCGCGCCCGCCCTCGCCGCGGCCCGCGACCGCGTGGACCCCTCCGCGAGGTCGGAGGTGGACGACATCCTCGAGTCGGTTCGTCACCGCGCGCCGGGCCGCACCCCGTCCGCCTCCCCGTCGCCGCGGCGATAGCCGTCAGAGGAGCGCGCGGACCACGCCCTGGGCGTAGAGGTGGTACGCGGTGAGCGCCGCGTACCCGAAGATCGCGAGCCCGAGGCACACGCGACCGAGCGGCCAGGTGCGATGGAGGCAGAGAAAAGCGGCGGCCACGATCGTCACGGCGGTCTTCACGAGCACGAACGCGTGGTCGCCGAGGTGGAGCGCGGCGCGCATGACGGGGTTCGCCTCCGTCGCGCCACGCTCGAGCAGCCAGAGCGTGAAGGCCGCGTCGAGCATCGAAAGGCCGACGAGCACGAAGAAGCCCGTCAGCACGAGGCCCCCGGGTCGATCGACGTAGATGCGGTCCGTCTCGCCCTCCCGGCGGCCTCCGCGTCGTCGGCCCAGGAGGAAGTACCTCGAGACCATCGGCGTCGGCCGTTGGCGCCGATCGTCTTCCTGGCGACGCCCGTCCGTCATTCCGCTACCGCGCTCCCGCGTGGGATGGGGGGCGGCGGATCAGGTAGATCGCGAGCCCGGCGAAGAAGACGGGGATCGAGATCAGCTGGCTCGTCGAGATGGTCCCCTCGATGACCATGCCCCGGGCGACGTCGTCGCCGCGCCAGAACTCGATCACGAACCGGCCCACCGCGTACAGCATGAGGAAGAGCGCGAAGACGCGGCCTGGATGGGGGTCCCGCCGCGACCAGAGCCAGAGGAGGCCGAAGAGGAGGAGCCCGTGGAGCGAGTGGTACAGCTGCGTCGGGTGGAGCTTCACCCCGACGGGGGCGTGGCTCCCCGGCGGGAAGACCACGCCCCAGGGGAGGTTCGGGGCCTCCCTGCCGTAGTTCTCGCCCGAGAGGAACGAGGCCCAACGCCCGACGAAGACCGCGAGGCAGGCGCCGAGGGCGAGGACGTCGGTGAACGCGAAGCCCGGGACGTCCTCGTGGCGCGGCAGGTACCAGGCGAGCCAGGCGAGGCACGCGAGGAGGCCGCCGTAGAACACGAAGCCGCCCTGCCAGATCGCGAGGAAGGTGAGCGGGGCCTTCGCGAACTCGTCGTGGTGGACGAACGCGTAGAGGACCCGGGCCCCGGCGATCCCGATGAACAGCAACGCGAAGCAGACGTTGAACACCCGCTCGCGGTCGAGGCCGAGCTTCACGGCCGCGCGCCGCCGCACGTAGAGCGCGCTCACGAGGAACGCGATCACGATCAGGGTGCCGAACGCGTGGATCGGCACGCCGAGCACGGGGACGCGATCGACGAGGATCGGCTTCACGGGCGCGAGGGGCTCAGGCCTCGGTCGCGTCCGAGGCGAGCTGCGCCTCGTACGCGTCCAGGTCCATCAGGTCGCCGGGTTCGTCACCCGAGAGAGAGAGCTTGAACAGCCAGCCCGTGCCGTAGGGGTCGTCGGCGATCGAGGCGGGGTTCTCGGAGACCGCGGCGTTGACCTCCACGACCTCGCCGGCGAGCGGCGCATAGACCTCGCCGACCGCCTTCACGGACTCGACCTCGGCGGCGACCTCCTTGGCCGAGAGCGCGCGCCCCACGTCGGGCAGACCCACGAAGACGAGGTCGCCGAGGTGCTCGATGGCGAAGTCGGTGATGCCGACCGTGGCCATGTCGCCTTCCCTGCGGATCCACTCGTGCGTCTTCGAGTACTTCACGTCCTTCGGACGATCCGACATGCCTGGCTCCTTCCTGGCCCGGGTCCAACCGCCTCAGCGCGGACGCCGGTAGAACGGGGAGGGCACCACCTGGTAGGGGAACGCGCGGCCGCGGATCTCGACGTCGAGAGATCCGCCCTCGCGGGCGCTGCCCTTCTCCACGAGCGCGCGGGCGATGCGACGGTCGAGCGTGGGGCTGTGCCCGCCGCTCGTCACGATGCCGACCTGCTTCCCGCCCGCGAGGACCCGGCACCCCGTGCGCGGGACGGGACCGCCCGAGGCGGAGAGGGACAGGGCCTCTCGGCGGGTGCCCGCGCCAGCGCGCGCGGCGAGCGCGGGGACGCCGATCGCGCCGGGCTTCTCGAGATCGACGCCGAACCCGAGGTCGGCCTCCAGCGGGTCGATCTCGAGGTTGACCTCCTGGCCGTAGAGCGGCATTCCGGCCTCGAGCCGCAGGATGTCGCGCGCGCCGAGCCCGATCGGCCGCACCTCGAGCTTCCGGCCCGACCCGAGAAGCGCGTCCCAGACGCGCCGCGCGTCGGCCTGCGGGAGGAAGATCTCGAACCCGTCCTCTCCCGTGTAGCCCGTCCGGGCCACGAGGGCCGGCGCCTCGTCCACCGGCGCGTGCACGAACCCGTAGTAGCGGACGCCGGAGAGGTCTGCGCCGCAGAGCGGCTGCAGGGTCATCTCGGAGACCTTCCCCTGGATCGCGATCATGGCCTGCGCGTCGGAGCGGTCGTCGATCCGGACGTCGAAGCCCTCGTCCTCGGCCACGCGGCGGACCCAGGCGGGGTCCGACGCACGACCCGTCGCGTTGATCACGACGTGCATGGTGTCGTGGTCGCGGTACACGAGGACGTCGTCGATCGGGTATCCCTGCTCGTTCAGCAGGAACCCGTACTTCGCACGGCCCACGGCGAGCTTTCGCGTCTTGCCCGAGAAGACCCGGTCGATCAGCGCCTCCCGCCCGGGCCCGGTGATCTCGAGCCGGCCCATGTGGCACAGGTCGAAGAGACCGCCGGAGGTCCGGACGCGCCGCGCCTCGTCGAGGATCCCCTCGTACTGGACCGGCATGTTCCAGCCGTGGAAGTCCACCATCCGGGCGCCGGTCTCGACGTGGGCCCCGGTGAGCGGCGTCGTGCGCATGTGCCCTCCCGACTCGATGCGCGGGGCAACCTACCACCCGTCGCGCGGGCCGCTCAGCAACGGCAGGCGTGCGGCGAACGACCGACGACGGGGGCCCGAACGAAAACGCGCGGTCCACGGCGGCGACGTCGTCGCGCACCGCGGACCGCGGCTCGTGTCGAGTCGGCCGGCGCCCCCGACGCCCGTCGGCGCGGGAATCGCTCGGGGTCGGGCTAGCCGCCGGTGGGCGCGGACTCGCCGTCGGAGTCCGGCGCCTCTTCGGGTGCGGCCTCGGGCGCCGCCTCGGGGGCCGGAGCCGCCTCGGGTGCGGGGCCTTCCGCGGGAGCCGCCGGGGCCGTGCCGGTCTCGGGGGCCGGAGCCGTCTCGGGGGCCGCGGGGGCGGGCATCGGCTGCGCGGGGACGGCCCACTGCTGCGAAACGACCTGCCCCGGCCTCAATCCGCACGGACCGCAGGGACCGGGGCGCGCGCAGGGGCCGCGCCGCTTGCACGGCTGGTTGCACGGCTGGCTGCACGGCTGGTCGCCATTCCAGCAGTCCACGAGGCGGCAGGGACGGTACCAGCCCCACTGATCACAGCGGGTCGGCCCGTGGCCGCTGCACGCCGCGAGCAGCAACGAGCCCGCCAGGGCGGCGAGCACCAGGCACTTCTTCATGGGTCGGTCCTCTCCTAGTCCGGTGGCTTCACCGGGTCCGACATCGGATCCCGCGCCGTTCCTCGGTCGAGCATGGTGCCCGACTTCGGTCGCCGTCCTGTCACGGCACCCACCCGGGCGCCCCGATCGGTGTCGTCGCTCCCGTCCCGGCGCGGGACGGGGCGCACGGCGAGGACCGGGTGGCCGGGGGCGGGCAGACGGGCTCGGGGCAGGGCGGCTCGAGCCTCGGCTCTCGGCAGAGGCACGGGGAGACCGGCCCCAGACGCGGCCCCGGCCAGCACGCGTCCTGGGGGCACGTCAGGCAGGGAAGACGGCAACATCCCGCCAGGAGCGCGACGCCCACGAGCATGGCGAGGCGTCGCACGATCGACAGCCCGGTCCCGGTCACGACGGCCCTCCTGCCTCCCGCCCTGGCAATCGGCCGGACGGGGCTCCCTCTGGAGCATACGCCGGCAGGACCGCCCGCGGGGAGGACCTGTGGGCCGAACCGTTCACGCCCGCCGGCGGCGCCCGGGGCCCGGTCAGGCGGGCTCGATCACGGCCTCGAGGGGAAAGCCCCGGGGCCGGGCGAGGGCCCTCACCTGCTCGACGTAGAGCTCGGCCCGCTCCTTCGTCGTGGTGCAGACCGCCGCCGCCCCGGTGTTGTGGATCTCCCACGTGAGCCGGCCGGCCTCGACGGCGGGCTTGGCGAATAGCGTCATCAGGAGCCAGATCACGAAGTCGAACGTCGTGACGTCGTCGTTCAGGAGGACGACCTGGTACGGCGGGATCAGGTCCGTCTCCTCCTCGATCGACGGCTTCGGGGCGAGGACCGGAGACTGGGGCGGCATGCACCCATCCTACGTAGGGGCCGGCCCCCTCCGTCGGCGGGGTCCCTCGACCGCGAACGCGGGTCCCGGACGGTAGCCTGGGGCGATGGTCGCCTCGGCCCCGCAGGACGTGCGCGTGGGGAGCGCCGGCTGGTCGTACCCCGACTGGGAAGGACCGGTCTATCCGCGTCCCCACCCCCGGGGCTTCGATCCCCTCGCGTTCCTCGCGCGCTACCTCGACCTCGTGGAGGTGAACGCGTCCTTCTACGCGCTCCCCCGCGCGGACGTGGCCCGGCGCTGGGTGCGGCGCGTCGCCGATCGCCCGGGCTTCTCGTTCCTCGCGAAGGTCCATCGTGAGCTCACGCACGAGCCGGGGAACCGGCTCTCCCCGACGACCGTCCGCGCGTTCCTGGAGGGCGTCCGCCCGCTCGAGGAGGCGGGCCGGCTGTCGGCCCTCCTCGCGCAGTTCCCCGTCTCCTTCCGTCACGACGCCGCGAACCTCGGCCGTCTCGCGGACCTGGCCGAGCACCTCGACCGGGTCCCGCTCGTCGTGGAGCTCCGGCATCGGTCGTGGTTCGAGGCCGGGGCGCTCGACCGCGTCGGGGCGCTCGGGTTGAGCGTCGCGTGGATCGACCTGCCGGCGGCGGCGGACCACCCGCCGCCCGACGTGCCGCGCGTGGGACCGGTGGGATACGTGCGCCTCCACGGCCGGAACGCCGCCGCGTGGTTCGACCGCCGCGCGGGGCGGGACGAGCGATACGACTGGCTCTACGCGCCGGACGACCTCGATCGGATCGCGGCCCGCGTCCGGGAGGCGGCCGCCGGTGGCCGGCGCACGTACCTCGTCACGAACAACCACTACGGCGGGAAGGCGGTGGCGAACGCCCTCGAGCTGAAGGGGCGGCTTGCGGGGACCCCGCCCCTCGCCCCCGAGACCGTGCGCCGCGCCTTCCCACGCCTCGTCGAGGCGACCCGGCTCGACGGCCAGCCTTCGCTCTTCTGACGGATACCCTCGCGGGGATGGCCGCGCGCTTCCTCCCCACGACCCGCGAAGAGATGAACGAGCTCGACTGGGACGCCGCGGACGTCGTCTTCGTGTCGGGCGACGCCTACGTGGACCATCCCTCGTTCGCGGCGGCGATCCTCTCGCGCGTCCTCGAGGCGGCGGGCTACCGCGTGGCGATCCTGCCTCAGCCCGACTGGCGCGACGCCGAGGCGTGGCGTGCGCTCGGACCGCCGCGGCTCTTCTACGCGGTGTCCGCCGGCAACATGGACTCGATGATCAACCACTACACCGCCAACCGGAAGCGGAGGAACGACGACGCGTACTCCCCCGGCGGCGCGATCGGGCTGAGGCCCGACCGTCCCACCGCGGTGTATGCGCAGCGATGTCGGGAGGCGTTCCCGGGCGTGCCCGTGGTGGCGGGCGGCGTCGAGGCGTCCTTGCGGCGGATCGCGCACTACGACTACTGGAGCGACTCGGTGCGCCCGTCCATGCTCGTTTCGAGCAAGGCGGACCTGGTCGTGTACGGGATGGGGGAGCGTCCGATCCTCGAGGTCGCCCGGCGGCTGGACGCCGGCGAGGACGTGAAGGCGCTCCGCGACATGCGGGGCGTCGCGTACCTCCTCGGACGGAGCGAGGACCTGCCCGACCACCATTGGACCGACGCGCACGGGGACGACCGGACGATCGAGATCCCCTCGTTCGAGGACGTCGCGCACGACGTCCGGCTCTTCTCGCGCATGACCGCGCTCCACCACCACGAGACCAACCCGCTCAACGCGCGGCGCGTCGTGCAGCGGCACGGCGACCGCCTCCTCGTCCAGAACCCTCCGAC
This sequence comes from uncultured Planctomycetota bacterium, assembly GCA_963752285.1. Taxonomy (GTDB): domain Bacteria; phylum Planctomycetota; class PLA2; order PLA2; family JAEUHO01; genus CAVVXN01. Next base: position 859,272 of record CAVVXN010000005.1, on the reverse strand, counting down.
GCTGCCCCTCGCGGAGGCCGAGCTGGATCACGCGTACGACCTGCCCTACGCGCGCCGCCCGCATCCGCGCTACACGGCGCCGATCCCCGCGTTCGAGATGATCAAGGACTCGATCACGATCATGCGGGGGTGTTTCGGCGGCTGCACGTTCTGCAGCATCACGATGCACCAGGGGCGCATCATCCAGAGTCGCAGCGCGCGGTCCGTACAGGCGGAGGTCGAGAAGGTGGCCCGCGATCCGGACTTCCGCGGGACGATCACCGACGTCGGGGGCCCCACGGCCAACATGTACCGGATGCGGTGCACGAAGCCCGAGGTCGAGGCCCGCTGCCGCCGCCTTTCGTGCATCCACCCGACCGTCTGCCGGCTGCTCGGCACCGACCACGGTCCGACCCTCGACCTGCTCCGCGACGCGCGGGCCACGCCGGGCGTCAAGCGCGTGCGCGTCTCGTCCGGCATCCGGATGGACCTCGCGAACCTCGATCCCGCCTACGTCGAGGAGCTCGCCAGACACCACGTCGGCGGGCACCTGAAGGTCGCGCCCGAGCACGTGAGCGACCGTGTGCTCTCGGTGATGAAGAAGCCCCCGCGCGCGTCCTTCGAGCGCTTCGCCGACGACTTCGCGGCGGCGAGCGGTCGGGCCGGCAAGGAGCAGTACCTCGTCCCGTACTTCATCGCGAGCCACCCCGGGTCGACGGTAGACGAGATGATCGAGCTCGCCGTGTTCCTGAAGACGAACGGCTACCGCCCGCGCCAGGTGCAGGACTTCATCCCGGCGCCGATGGACGTGGCGACGTCGATGTTCTACACGGGGCTCGATCCCTTCACCCATCGTCCGGTCCCCTCCGCGAGGCGGCTCGCCGAGAGGTCCGCGCAGCGCGCGCTCCTCCAGTACTTCGAGCCGAGGAACTGGTTCGTGGTGCGGCGCGCCCTGCTCGAGGCCGGCCGGGGCGACCTGGTCGGCGACCACGAGGGGGCGCTGATCCCGGCGAACCCCCCGCCGGAGGCCGTCGAGGCGCGGCGCCGTACCGCGACGGACGCGACGTACGTCCACGCGAAGGACGCGGGCACCGCGCCGAGCACGGGCTATCGTCCGGGGCGCAAGGGCGCGCGCCGCCGGCGTCCCGACGCGCGGGGCTAGACGAGCGGGGGAAGCTCGCGGGCGCGGGCCGCGAGGTCGGCGGGAAGCTCGTCCACGAAGCGGTCGAGCGCGGGGACGTAGCCGAGGGCGTCCGCGAGGCGGAGCAGCGCGACCTCGGTCTTCATGTCGGGGATCTCTCCCGACCGGCACCGCCGGATGGCCTCGCGGAGCGGCAGCACCACGGCCTCGCCGACCTCTTCCATGACCGATCCGTCGCCGCGGGCCTGCGTCCGTGGGACGAGGTCGGCCTCGACGCGGCGGAAGTGCACACGCTCGTCCGTGACGCCGGGGCTCGGGAAGAGCGCCCCGCCGAGGGCGCGAACCGCGCCGGCGGCGACGTGGAGCCCGCCCTCCTCCTCGACCTCCTTGGCGGCGCGGCGCTCGACGCCGCCGGGCCCCGCGTCGTCGGGCTCGACGACGCCCGCGATCGTCTCCACGATCGTCGTGACGGGGCCGCCGCCGTGCGCGATGTCCTTCTCCCGGCGGAGCCAGACCGGGGCGCGGACGCCGGCGCGGAGGAGCACCTCGACCGCGCCGTCCACCACCGGACCGTGGATCACGACGGTTACGGCGTCCACGTCGCGCCGCGACGCCACGTCGCAGGGGTACGGCCGCGAGACCGAGCCGTCGTCGTAGTGGTTTCGGAGGAGGAGGCGGCGCAGGCGGAGGAAGCCCTCGTCCGGGCGCGACGTCCGGGTCCGGTCCTCCACGACCTCGATTCTGAGCAGCGCCTTCCCACCCCCGGCCGCGCTCACAGGAAGTGGTCCTCGCCCGGCGCGGGCGTGAGCCCGTCGAGGCCCTCGGGACGCTCGACGAGCCCGTCGATCCACCAGTTCGCGTCGTGGTAGAGGCACGTCACCTCGCGGCACTCCACGGACGCGTCGAAGCCGTCGAGGAGCGCGGAGGTGGCCCGGACCGCGCCGTCCGCCTCGGCGTCGCCGGCCCAGGCGTCCTTCGCGCCGACGCGCGCCTTCTCGACGCCGCGGTGCGCGGGGCAGTTCCAGGTCCCGAGCGGCGACAGGACCTGCCGGAAGGCCTGGAAGTGACAGGTCTTCGGCTGCCGCGTCCACGTCCGCCACCCGCCGCTCTCGAGGAGGACGAGGTTCGTGCTCTCGACCACGCGGAACGCGTCCGTCTCGAGCGCCCGCGCCTCCTCGACCCGCGCGCGGATCCGCGCCACCAGCGCGTCCTGGCGGGCGTGCGCGGAGGCGGGGTCCATCACCTCCGCGCCCCCGTCCGTGCGGACCAGCACGGGCTTCAGCGAGAGGTAGTCGAACCCGTGGTCGCGCGCGAGGCGCGCCGCGAGCGGGATCTCGTCCACGTTCTCGACGAGCGGCGCCTTCGACCCGCCCGTGGCGCCCTCCCACGTGATGACGAACGAGAAGCCCACGCGCGGCGCCGGGTTCCGCGCTCGGATCGGCGGGACGCCGGCGCAGATCGCCTCGAGCGTGACGCGTCGCTTCGGACGGTGCATGCGCTGGAACGTCGCGTCGGTGCCGGCGTCGAGGCTCAGACGGACCCAGTCGTTCGGGCCGAGGCGGTCCGCGACCTCCAGGATCTTCTCGTTGCGGCTGCCGTTCGAGACCACCGCGACGTCGAGGCCGAGGTCCTTCGCGTGCCGGACGATCCGGCCGAAGCCGGGGTACACGGTGGGCTCGCCGCCTCCGATCAGGATCACCGACCTCGTCCCGCGCGCGGCGAGGGTCGCGAGGGACGACTCGAGCCGTGCGTGGTCGTGGGACACGCGTTGGTTCAGGGCGTCCCAGTCGATGCAGTGGTCGCACGCGTAGTTGCACGCGGTCGTCAGGTCGAGGTTGACCGAGAGCGGGGCCCAGGGGGGCGGCTCGGGGTCGGGGCGTCCCGCGGCGCGCGCGTCGAGCACGGCCCGGCGCCAGCGCACGTACGCGCGCAACCGCGGCAGGAACGCCTCCTGCCGGAGCTTCCCGGCGAAGTCGTGGACCGCTTGGAGCGGAGCCGGGGGCGTGACGGGTCGGGGCACGGGGCCGGTCATCGATCTCCGGGCGCCCCGGCGGGCCAGGCGGCGAGGACCTCGAGGACGTGCCGCATGCCGGGGCAGGCCGAGGGGTCCACGCGGGGCGGGTCCGCGGAGGATACGCGACGGACGACGTCGAACGCCAAGTCGCGAAGCGGGTCGGGCAGGGGGAGGCGCCGTCCGTCGGCCGCGAGACGGAGCCGATAGCCCGCCATCTCGATCTCGCGCTCGACCGCCCGGCCGTCGAAGGCGTAGCCCGCGGGCCGGGGGACGCGGTCGCTCGAGGCGAGGCGCACCTCGACCTCGACGCGGTGTCCCGCGGCGCCGTACGTGAAGCGGATCGTGGCGCTCCGCCCCTCGGCGTCGCCCGGCCGGACCTCCACGTCTTCGAGTCGCGGCTCGGGGTCGGGGACGGCCGCGTAGAGGAGGCTCAGCGGGTGGGGAAGGGAGTCGGGGACCATCGCCGGACCGGAGACGGTCGGTGCCAGGTGCATCGAGAAGCGACGCGGTGGGCGGGCGAGGACCCCCGGGTGGAGCGCGTCGAACGTCGGGAGCGTGCGCGGCCACTGCGCCGCGACGACCAGGTGGAGCCCGGCGCGCTGGAAGGCGCGCGCGCGATCCCACGCGGCGGTCCCCGCGCCGGGTCCCTCGAGGAGCGGCTTCTCGCAGAGCGCGTGCGCGCGGAGCGAGAACGCGCGATCGAGCCAGTGCGCGTGCGTCGCCGGAGGCGAGGCGATCACGACGAGATCGAGCTCGTCCTCGGGGCGGAGCCCGTCCTCGACCAGACGGCCGGCGGCGGCGATCCCGGCCGCGGCGAGGTCGTCTCGCGCGGTCGCGAGCGAGCCTTCGCTCGTCCCGACGACGAGGACGACCTTCGCGCCGGCCTCGTGGAGGAAACGTGCGAGGAACGGCCCGGTGCCCTGGCGCACGCGTCGGGCGCCGACGACGGCGACACGGAGCGGGGCACGGGGGGACGACACGCCGTGATCCTCCGGCCGCGCGGGGCGTGCGCAAGCCCGATCGCGCGGCGTGACCCGGGGTCGGGCTCCACGCGTAGACTCGGCGGGCGCCGCGCCGTCTCTCCCGGTCCGAGGAGCCCGAAGGACGCATGCCGTCACCCCTGGCGTTCCTTCGCCGCGGCACCGTCCCGATGCGGCGGAGCCTCCTCCGCTCGCTCCTGGTGCTGATCTTGCTCCTCTCGGGCGCGATCCTCTTCGTGATGGGGGTGGGGGCGCGCGACACGGTCCAGGAGGTGGTGCGCGGCTTCACGCGCACGCTGGCCGACCGCACGGAAACCCGCCTGCATCGCCTCTTCGACCCGATCACGGACCAGCTCGCCGTGGTCGGCCGCTGGGCGAAGAACGGGACGATCCGGTGCCGCGGCGCCACGTGCCTCGAGCCCGTCGTGGTCCCGGTGCTCGAAGGTCTGCCCCAGGTCGCGGGGTTCTTGACCGGCGACGCCGAGGGCGGCGGCGTGTCGTTCCTGCGCGAGGGCGAGGGGTGGCTCGTGCGCGAGGTCGATCCCACGACGTGGGGACGTCGGGCGCGGTTCCACCGTCTCGGCGCGGGCGCGGCCGCCGAGCCCTGGTTCGAGGACTCGGACTTCGACCCCCGCACGCGGCCGTGGTACCGGACCGCGGGTGCGGCGCGGGTGCGCTGGACGGAGCCGTACGTCTTCTTCACGTCGAAGCGGCCCGGGCTCACGGCGTCCCTCACGGTGAACGGGCCGGACGGCGCGACGTTCGTGGTGGCGTTCGACGTGCTCCTCGGCGACCTCTCGACGTTCACGACCACCCTGGACGTGAGCGCGGGCGGGTTCGCGATCGTCGCCACGGAGCCCGAGCACCGCGTGGTGGGGCTGCCGCGGGCCGATCGCTTCGCCGACCCCGGTGCGCGCGAGGCGGCGATCCTGACCCCGCTCGAGGACCTGCGCCTCCCGACCGCGGCGCGGCTCCTCCGCGACGGCGTCGGCCGCGGCGGCGCGCCGTTCGCGTTCGAGAGCGAGGGCGCGACGTGGTGGGGCGAGTGCCGCGCGTTGGCCCTCGACGAGGACACGCGCTTCGACGTCGGGATCGCCGCGCCGCTCGAGGACTTCCTGGGCCCGGCGCGCAAGAACCGCCTCGTGGTCCTCGGGCTCGGCGTCCTCGCGCTGGGCTTCGCGGCGGGGCTCGCCCTCGCGCTCGCACGTCGGTACGGTCGGCCCCTCGAGGATCTCGCGGAGCAGAGCGACCGGATCCGACGTCTCGACACGGCGCCCCACCCGCATCCGCCGAGCCGGATCCGCGAGGTCCAAGGGCTCTACGACGCCCAGGAGCGCATGCGCCAGGCCCTCGACTCGTTCGCCCGGTACGTGCCCACGGACGTCGTGCGCGACCTGCTCGACCGCGGCGAGGCCGCGCGCATCGGAGGTCGCACGGTCGAGGCCACGGTGCTCTTCACCGACGTACGCGGCTTCACCGGGATCGCAGAGCAGATGACGCCCGCCGACCTCGTCTCGCACATGAGCGAGTACTTCGGCGCGATGATCGACACCCTCCGTGACGAGGGCGCGACGATCGACAAGCTCGTCGGCGACGCGATCGTGGCGTTCTGGGGCGCGCCCCGTCCCGAGCCGGCCCACGCCGCGCGCGCGACGTCCGCGGTCCTTGCCTGCCGCGCGCGGCTCGACCGGCTGAACGCGGACTTCGAGGCCGCAGGTCGTCCGCCGCTCCCCACGCGGTTCGGCCTCGCGACCGGGCCGGTGGTCGTCGGGAACGTCGGCTCGCCGTCGCGACTGCACTACACGGCGCTCGGCGACACGATGAACCTCGCGAGCCGGCTCGAGGGGGCGAACGGCCACTTCGGGACGACGGTCCTCGCCCCGACGGCCACCGTCGAGGCGGCCGGCCCGGACTTCCTCTGGCGGCGGATCGACCACGTCGCCGTGAAGGGGCGGCACGGTGCGGTCCACGTGCACGAGCTGCTCGGCCGCGTGGGGGCGGTGGACGCGGCGACCCTCGACGCGGCGCGGACGTTCGAGCGGGCCTTGGACCTGCTCCAGGCGGGACGCCCGGCCGAGGCGCTCGAGGTCGCACGCACGCTGCCCGGCGACGAAGCGGCCCGCACCCTCGCGCTACGCTGCGAGGAGGCGCTCGCCGCGCCCCCCTCGGGGGCGGCGGCGCCCACGAGGCTCGAGCACAAGAAGGAGTCCGAGACGTGAACGACGAGCGCGTCGAGGTCGTGATCGGTGACATCACGCGGCTCGACGTGGACGCGATCGTCAACGCGGCGAACGAGGCGCTCGCGCCGGGCGGTGGCGTGTGCGGGGCGATCCACCGCGCGGCGGGACGGGACCTCAGGGCGGCGTGCGCGCGGGCCGCGCCGTGCCCGGTGGGGGATGCGCGGATGACGCCCGGGTTCGCGCTCCGGGCGCGGTGGGTGATCCACGCGGTCGGGCCGGTGTGGCAGGGCGGAGCCCGCGGCGAGGCGGAGCTTCTGGCCTCGTGCTACCGGCGGTCGCTCGAGCTCGCCCGGGCGAAGACCCTGGAGACGATCGCGTTCCCCGCGATCTCGACGGGCGTGTTCGGGTACCCGGCGTCCGACGCCGCGCGCGTCGCGGTCGGCGCGGTCCGCGCGTTCCTCGACGAGCACGATCATCCCCGGCGCGTGCTTTTGGTGGCGTACGACGCGGCGGCGGCCGACGCCCTCCAGGTGGCCCTCGTCGCAGAGCCCGCGAGCCGCGACCACCCGTCGCGGGGTAGGATGTAGGTCGCTCTTTGGCAGTCGGGACCGCGAGCCGCGGCCCCGGCACCGGACGAACGCTCCGCGTGGGGGCGAACAGAATCGACCGGATGTCGGTGGGTTTGCGTCGCGCGCCGGGGTACCCAGGGTCGGACCTCGTCAACAACCTCCCCTGGAACCTCAGTTGCCAACAGCAACTACGCTCTCGCCGCCTAGTCAGGTGGCGCGGCCCCGTCCCTCTGTCTGCGGGGGACGTACGGCCGCCATAACGCAGGCTGGCCGCCCCTTCGCCGCGGGTCGAAGGGGCAGCGAGACTTCACCCGCTGGCCCGAAGGGAAGCCCGTCCGAGGGCGTCCCCGAGAGCGAGACCTCAAACCTCGGACTACGCGCGTAGTGACGCCCGCTCACCCATCTCGGGACGGGGGTGCAATTCCCCCCGCCTCCACCACCCACCGTCGATCTCAAGGCCCGTCCGTACGCCAAGCCCCGCTCGACCGCGAGCCCCGATCCAGGAGGCGGGGGGAGAGAAGTAATGCTCCCCCGCGCCCAAGGGCCAAACGCCCACCCCCCGCCTCCGTACGCCGTCGCCCCATTCGCCCGCGCGCCCCACCCCGCGGGGGAGCCTCCCCCGCCTCCATCTCCACCACCCACCGTCGATCACAAGGCCCGTCCGTACGCCAAGCCCCGCTCGACCGCGAGCCCCGATGCAAGAGGCGGGGGGAGAGAAGTAATGCTCCCCCGCGCCCAAGGGCCAAACGCCCACGCCCCGCCTCCGTACGCCGTCGCCCCATTCGCCCGCGCGCCCCACCCCGCGGGGGAGCCTCCCCCGCCTCCATCTCCACCACCCACCGTCGATCACAAGGTCCGGACGTACGCCAAGCCCCGCTCGGCCGCGAGCCCCGATGCAAGAGGCGGGGGGAGAGAAGTAATGCTCCCCCGCGCCCAAGGGCCAAACGCCCACGCCCCGCCTCCGTACGCCGTCGCCCCATTCGCCCGCGCGCCCCACCCCGCGGGGGAGCCTCCCCCGCCTCCATCCCCACCACCCACCGTCGATCACAAGGTCCGGACGTACGCCAAGCCCCGCTCGACCGCGAGCCCCGATCCAGGAGGCGGGGGGAGAGAAGTAATGCTCCCCCGCGCCCAAGGGCCAAACGCCCACCCCCCGCCTCCGTACGCCGTCGCCCCATTCGCCCGCGCGCCCCACCCCGCGGGGGAGCCTCCCCCGCCTCCACTACGCTCCGCGTCCCCCCGTCCCCGCGCAGCGGGGGAGCCCGCCCGCGGCGCCCCCGCGATCCCCGCGCAGCGGGGGAGCCCGCCCGCGGCGCCCGCGCGATCCCCGCGCAGCGGGGGAGCCCGCCCGCCGCGCCCCCGCGATCCCCGCGCAGCGGGGGAGCCCGCCCCCCACGCCCGCGCCCGCCCTCCCCGCGATCCCCGCGCAGCGCCGGAGCCTGTCAGCCGCGCCCCTCCGCACCCCCCGCGGGCGAACCCGTGGCGAGTGGCGCGCCCGTCGTCCCGCTCGCGCGCCAGCGGCGCTCGAGCTCGGCGGGGGCGGTGCCCAGGCGGCCCACGAAGTCGCCGGCGGTCGCGTGTCCCGCGAGCAGGTCGGCGAGCGTGTCGAGCACCGCGCGCCGACCGCCCGGCACGCCGTCCGCGAGGAGGAAGGAGACGAGCGCGCCGGCCTCGTCGTAGTGACGGCCTTCGAACTCGGCGGGAGCGAGGCGGAAGAGCCGCGAGAGGGGCTCGAGCTCGCCGCGGCGGGCGCGAAGCGACAGCCGCGCCCGGCGGAGCCCGCCCGCGTCCTCGCCGGCCGTGTCGCCGAGCGTCTCGCTCGCCACGGCGAACCCCTCCCAGAGCCAGAGGTGATGGGGGGGCGGCGTGGCGAGTCCCGACCTCCGGCTCGAGAGATCGAGGATCTGATGCGTCAGCTCGTGCCGGAGGTCGGCCACGACGGGCAACGCGCCCTCGGGCGCGGGTTCGACGCACACGTGGACCACGCCGGTGCGTGCGTCGTAGAACGCCCCGTACGCGGGACCTTCCGGCAGGGCGCCCGCGAGAGCCCGAACGAGCTCGGCGCGGCGCGCGTGGACGACGACAGGCAGCGGCCCGTCCGGGAACCGGAGGTCGAGCGCGTCGCCCCAGGCGGCGAAGACGCGCCGCACGTGGTCTTCGGCGGCGCGCGCGAGGGAGGCGCCCGTCCGCCAGCGCGCGTTCGTGCGGAGGCTCACGTGGTCCGTGCGGACCAGGTAGCCGTCCGCGGCCGACGTGGCGAGGGCCGGTGCCTCGCCGGCCGGCGTCCACGCGTCGTTCACGAGGACGAGTCCGCGTCCCCAGGAGCCGGCCTCCTCGCGCGGTACCCAGAAGAGGCCGTCCACCTGGGACCAGCCGCGCGCCTCGGGCGACACGCCCGCGAAGTCCAAAAGTCGTGCGCCCACGAGGCGGGGCGCGGGACGCCACGGCGCCGGCGCCGCGTCCGCCGCGCCGCCTCCGGCGCCCTGGCAGGCGGCCAGCGCGAGGGCCACGAGCGCCGTGCCCAAGCCCGCCGTCGAGGACGGACGCCGGGGCGCGCGGACGGGCGGTGCCCACCGCGGGTCGCCGGCTCCCCCCCGGACCGCCGCGCGTCGGTGGGGCCCGGAAGCGATCGACGTCGGGCGGGGGGCGGTCATGTCGGGCCCCGTAGGATACGCCGATGACGAAGTCGAGCCCCGCGTCCGACGAGAAGGGCGGTCGTCGCGTCCTGGCGACGAACCGCCGGGCGCGGCACGACTACCTGCTGCTCGGCAAGGTCGAGGCCGGCCTCGTGCTCCAGGGCAGCGAGGTGCGCTCGCTCCGACAGAACGGGGCCACGATCCGCGAGGGCTATGCGCGCCTGCGCGACGACGAGCTCTGGCTCCACGGGGTGCACATCCCTCCGCTCTCGCAGGCCGCGAGCTTCGGCCACGAGCCCGACCGCCCCCGCAAGTGCCTGGTCCACCGCCGCGAGCTGAGGACGATCGAGGAGGGCCTCGAGGCGGCAGGCACGACGATGATCCCGCTGTCGCTCTACTTCAAGGGCGTCCGGGTGAAGGTGGAGCTCGCGCTCGCCCAGGGCCGCCGCAAAGCCGACCACCGGGCGCGCGAGCGCGAGAAGGACGACCGGCGCCGCATGCGCGACGCGATGCGCTGACGCGCGGGGAGCCTTCGGACGCCGCCGGTGTCATGCTGGGCCCGATGCGCACCGTGGTCGTCCAGAAGGGCCGGGCTCGTCCGCTGTGGGCGGGTCACCCCTGGGTCCACGCGTCGTCCGTCGCCGAGGTCCACGGCGTCCCCCTCGCGGACGAGCCGGACGTGGTGCGTGTCGCCGACGCCGAGGGCCGCGAGATCGGGCGCGGCTTCTTCTCGGGCGGCTCGGCGATCCGCGTGCGCCTCTTCGACCGGACGCTGGGCGCCGCGCCCGTGCTCGACGTGCTCCGAGATCGGGTCGAGCGGGCCGTCGCGCTGCGCCGCGCCCTGTTTCCCGATCCCGCAGAGACGAACGCCTACCGTCTGGTGCACGCCGAGGGAGACGGGCTGCCGGGGCTCGTGGTGGACCGCGCGGGCGACGTCCTGGTCGCGGTGTTCGCGACGGCCGCGATGCACCGGCGCCGCGGAGCGCTGTCCGACCTGCTCCTCTCGTCGTCGGGCGCGCGCTCGCTCGTGGCGCGCGCGGGGGGCTTCGAGGCGGAGGAAGGGATCCTCGAGACCGACGTCTCCTTCGAGGCGGGCGAGCCCGCGCCGGAGCGCGTCATCGCACGCGAGGAGGGCATGGAGCTCGAGATCGACCCACGCCACGGTCAGAAGACCGGGCACTACGCCGACCAGCGGGAGAACCGACGGGTCGTCGCCGCGCTCGCGAAGGGCCGCGACGTGCTGGACCTCTTCGCGGGTACGGGCGGGTTCTCGCTCCAGGCGCTCCGGTCCGGCGCGCGATCGGCGCTCCTCGTCGAGTCGTCGGCCCGCCAGGCCGAGACCGCGCTCCACAACGCCGCGCGAAACGGCGTGGACGCGCGGATGGCCACCCGCGTGGAGGACGTGCGCGTGGCGCTCCGCGCGCTGAAGGACGAGGATCGCGTGTTCGACGTGATCGTGCTCGACCCGCCGAACCTCCTGCCGCGACGGACCCGCACGGCGGCCGGGACGAAGATGTGGCGCGACCTGACCGTGCAGGCGCTCACCCGGCTCGCTCCGCACGGCCTGCTGGCGACCTTCTCGTGCACCCACGCATTGGGTGCGTCTCGGCTCGCGGAGATGGTCGCCTCCGCGGCGCGCGAGTGTCGCCGCCCCCTCCGCGTGCTCCGGGAGCTGTCCGCCGGACCCGACCACCCCGTGCTCCTGGCGGCCCCGGAGGGCCGCTACCTCTCCGGCCTCCTCCTCCAGGCCGACGCCTGACCCGGGTCGCTCCGGCGGTATGAACACGGGGCTTTGGACTTCGAAGTGAGCCCCTCTCCGCGGCCCGTACCATCGGGGGTCGTCGCCTGAGGAGGACCCGTATGCGCGCTGCCCCGCTCCGTCTCGCCTGGCTCCTGGTGCCCGCCGCCGCGTTCGCCCTGGCCCTCGCCGCCCGATCCGGCGGCGCCGCCGAGGCGAGTGGGCCCTACGCGATCGGGGACCTGGTCCAGGGCTTCTCGGGTCCTGGCGTGGACGGGAGGAACGTCTCGCTCTCCGACCTCGAGATCACCGCTCCGAAGGCCGAGTCCTGGGTGCTCGAGGCGGCCCGCGCGAAGGCGGACGGGAAGCCGGTGACGCTCGACACCGCGATCGACGCCCTCCCGGGCCTGCAGTCGGACGGGGAGCTCGATTCGGACCTCCGAGCCGACTTCGTCGCCCGCGTCGGCCAGGGCTTCGGTCTGGTGCCCGGTGACGAGACACGCGACGGGGCGAAGACGCTCCGCGACCTCGCCACGTGGATCGAAGGCGCGGCGAAGGCGCCGATCCTCGTGATGGTCTGGTCGCCCCGCTGCCCGATGTGCAAGGGCGTGTACGACGAGCGCGTCCAGTCGATCCTCGGCGACACCGGCGTGCGCCTGCTCGCCGTGGCCGGCGACTACCCGGACAAGCCCGGACACGTCACGGACTACGAGGACCTCACGGGCTACCGCTGGAAGGTCGTGATGGACCCCGACCAGAAGGTCTCCGATCTCTTCGGCGCCACGAACACGCCGCACCTCTTCCTCCTGGACGCCGACCACCACCTCCGCTACCGCGGCGCCGTGGACAACGACCCGCAGGACGAGCTCAAGGGCGCGGAGCGCAAGGACTACCTGCGCGACGCGATCCAGGCCGTGCGGTCCGGGAAGAACCTCCCGACGAACGCGAACGACACGAAGCCGGTGGGGTGACGCGTCAAGCGCAAGCCCGCGTGACGGGCTGTTTCTGATCCACGTTCAGGCCGCACGAATCCGGCCTGTCGAGGCGCTTGGCGCGGCGGCGTGCGTGGCACCGACCGTTCCGGTACGGTCCCTGGGAGTAGCCGTCCGCCAGCGCCGCACGAACGAGATCGCACGAGCGGCGGGTCACTCCGCGCTCGGCGGGCGGTCTTCCTCGAGGATCTCGACGTCGGGATCCCGGAGGAATCGCGCCGGTGGCTCCCAGGGGATCGGGTCCAGCGGGAACGAACGCCCGTCCACGCGCGCGGCGGCTCGGCGCTCGCCGTGTCGCGGACCCGCCCGCAGCAGTCCTCGATCTTTGCGGCGGGCTACGGGAACACCCGTCGCCGAAGGATGCACTCGTAGCCCATCAAGTCGAAGTCGCCACGCGCGCGACGGGCAGAGACGATCTCCCAGCCTTCGCGCCCGAGCTCGTCCGGGCTCCCCTGGCGTCCGTTGCCGGACCCCCAGGCGCTGTCGCTGAACGTCACGACCCGGTACTCCCAGCGGGGGCGGTACACCATCCAAGCCGCGGCCGCGAGAACTGCGATCACGAAGGCGATGCCCAGAACCGCGACGCCAGAGGTGCCTCTCTGCCGCATACCACGACCCCTCGTGCCTGGGACTGCCCTTCGTCCACCAGAATCGCACCATCCACCCGGGTTCGTAGAACGGAATCCCGCGGGCGGGAGGGGACCGCCTCCCGGCACGGAGCGACCGGACCGCGCGTGGGGCCCGGAAGAGGGACGCTCTGGCGCAGCGTGACCGGGCCCGCCGGTCGGCGCGCGAGCAGGCGCCCGATCGTGGCCGGGCCGACGAGGCGCGCCTCGTGCGCCCAGCGGAGGAATGTCCGACCCGACGCGATCGGCCGGCGACGGCGCTCAGGCGGACGCGAGGATCTGGCGTAGTCGCAGGCAGCGCTTCACGAAGCGCACCGTGAGGAAGAGCGCGGCGCCCACGAACACCAAGAGCAGCACGCGCGTCGTGAGGTCGGAGAGGAGGAGCGCGCCGCGGTGCCCCAGGGAGACCTCGGGGAACCGAACGAGCTCGCCCCGTGTCGCAGCGAGCAGCAGCACGGCGGCGAGGGCGATCGACGCCAGCGCGTCGGCCAGCACGCCCGTGACACGCTCGGCCCCGGCGAGGAGGATCGCCAGCTGGCGGGCGGCCAGCAGGCCGAGGGCCACGTCCACGAACGGCATCAGGGAGACGAGGTCCGGGGCGAGGATCGGCACCATGCGCTCGCCGTCCCGCACCGCGAACACGTGGTCCCGGAACGGGTGGAGGATCAGCACGACGAGGCCGAGGAGCACGAGGGCCGTGACCGCGTCCCGGCGGCTCGTTGCGACGCGCAGGCGCGGCACGGGGAGGTGACGGGGCGCCTTGCCGCGGCCGAGCAGCGCGAAGACGAGGAACAGGCCGCCCGTGTCCACGAGGAAGATCGAGAGCGCACTCGTCACGAGCGCGGCGAAGGGCTCGCGCGGCAGCGGTCCGAGGAGGCCCGGGATCGCCGCGCCGCCCGTGCCCGCCACCGTCAGCACGATCGAGAGCAGGAGGTGGACGGCGAACGTGATCGCGAGCAGGCGCGTGAAGGTGCGCCGCGTCGCGAGGTCCACGGTGATCGGCGGCGTGACGAGCTCGGCGGCGAGGTGCTCGGCCGGCCCGAGGGCGTCGAGGGCGCGGCGTTCGGCGTCGTCTTCCGACGTCGCGCCGCCCTCGCGTTCGGCCTCGATGCGGTCCTCGATGAGACCGTCCACCTCCTCGACGATTCGCGAGCCGTCCCGGTAGGGGAGCAGATCCCGGAGGCGTTCGAGGTACTCCGACTTGCGCGGGGCCTTGGTCGTCATCCCGCACCCTCCACGGCGGCGTCGGTGGCGTCCCGTACGCGGCGCCAGGTCTCGATCATGTCGGCCAGCCGCCGGCGCCCCTCATCGGACAGCTGGTAGTACTTGCGCGGGCGCGCGCCGTCGGTGTTCCAGGTCGCGTCGAGCAGGCCCTGCTGCTCGAGACGCCTGAGGATCGGGTAGAGGGTCCCCTCCTCGACGTCGAACCCGGAGGTCGAGAGCTGGCGTACGAGGTCGTAGCCGTACCGCGGGGTCGAGAGGAAGACCATCGTGACGAGCTGCACCGCGCCGCGTCTCAGCTCGGCTTCCAGTCGCGCGTCGAGGGAAGCGGGGGGACCGATCGGGGAGCCTCCGGGGACCGGGACCACGGCCGGTTCGGGCAGGGAACCTTCCACCTCCTGCTTCGACCGGATCGGCCGGCGACATGAACCCCGCCGCGCGGAGGCGCTCCGTCCGGCCCCGGGGCGGCGGGGCGGAGCGCGGCCCGGGGGCGGCGCGGCCCATCCCGGGACGGGTAGCATCCCCTCGTGCCTCGCCGTCCCGTCCTCCCGGCCGCGCTCCTCGTCCCGGTCGTGCTCCTGCTCCTGGCGGGGCCGGCGGCGCGGGCCCGCGCCGCCGACGAGGTCGGATCGTCGATCGAGGCGCTGTCCTCGCCGGCGGAGCGCGAGCGCGCGGCCGCCCGCGCGCGGCTGCTGGCACTCCTCCCGGACGCGCGCGCACGGCTCGTCGAAGGCCTGACGAACGCGGCGCCCGAGGTGCAGGCCGAGATCGCCCGCGTGCTCGCCGAGGACGGCTCACCCGAGGCGGTGCAGGCGCTCCTCGCGCACCTGGACGCGGCGAGCGACGAGCTCGCGCTCTCGATCGCGCGGAGCGTCGTTCGCGACGAGACGGCCTCGCGGATCGCGCGCGAGACGCTTCGCGCGGCCGCGGAGTCCGCACGCGAGCCGACGGCCCGCGAGCGACGCCTCCTCGCCATGCTGGACCGCGCGGAGGTCGAACGGCTCTTCCTCTCGCGCAAGTCGAGCACCGGCAGCACGGGGACGTATCGGGGCCAGTTCGCGATCCTGCTCCCGTACCGCGAGGCCGCGCTCGAGATGGTGCTCGACATGCTCGTGGACCGCGCGCGCGCCGAGCCGGGCGTGGTCCGCGCGGGCCCGTTCGAGTTCGTCCGTCCGCCGCGCTTCACCTGGGACATCGGCGAGATCCAGGACATGGCGGCGAACGCCCTCATCGAGGTCGCGCGTCCCGACGACCTCGAGGCGAAGGCCGAGCTCGACGCGTTGCTGCGTCGCGTCCACGACGAGACCGAGCACAGCCTCTACCGGTCCATCAGCACCCAGTCCGACCGGGACTGGATCGAGTTCACGTACGGCGTGGGGCGCTACGCCGACCTGATCGTCGCGGCGTACCGCATCTGGCCGGACGACTACGACGACCGGCTCGAGGACTTCCTGTACCGCCTCGGGCACAGCTGGAAGACGCAGGCGTCGGAGACGCTGTACCCCGCGGTCCTCCTGCGGGTGGGCCGGTACCGGGAGGCGATCGGCCTCTACGAGGACCTGCTCCAGTGGCCCGACCCCGACGGGAGCGGGGCGATGACGCACTACAACCTCGCGTGCGCGTACGCCCAGTGGGGCGAGGTCCAGAAGAGCGACGCGACGAAGATGCAGTACCGGGCGCGCTCGCTGTGGCACCTCGAGAAGGCGGTGGACGCGCGGTGGAGCGACCTCGGCTGGCTCGACGAGGACCGCGACCTCGACCCCATTCGGGACACGTCGCGCTTCAAAGAGCTCCGGGCGCGCGTGCTCGAGGAGATCACACCGCCCGACGAGCGCGCGCGAGCGCCCGGATCGACACCTGGCTCAGGAAGATGAGGGCGAACGCCAGCGCGATCGACGCCGCGCCGGCGACGAGCGAGCCGCCGTCGGTGCCCGAGGCGATCGAGCCGCCGAGGAAGTAGAGGCCCAGGAGCATCTCGAGCACCTGGCGCTTCGGCGGGCCCGCGCGGGGCGTTCGCGCGAAGGCGAGGCTCGAGACGGCCCCCGCGGCGACGACGAGGCCGAGGGTCGGGTGGCCGACCACGAGCCACGGCCCGAGCCCCGCCAGGACGAACGCGGCGAGCGCCAGGGCGCGGCTCGTGAGCCGGCGCGCCGGGCGGTCCACGTCCTCGGTCGTGCTCCAGACCGTGACGGCCGCCGCGTAGAGGCCGACCGCGAGCGGCCCGATCCCGACGAGGAGGGGAGCCCGTCCGTCCAGGACGAGGGGCGTCACGGCGACCGCGGCGTTCGCGAAGCGCGCCAGTCCCAGCGCCGCCGCGCCGAGGCCGAGGGCGTTCCGGGGCACGAGGTCGTAGAGCGCGGCGGCGGCCAGCGCAACCGCCACGGCGAGCCGCGATCCCGCCGGTCCTCCGCCGATCGCGAGGGCCGCGACCGCGAGGGCCACGACCAGGGCGGTCGCCCGACCCGGGTGGATCCGGCCGGACGGCAGCGGTCGGTCGGGGGCGAGCACGCGGTCGCGGTCGCGGTCCACGAGGTCGTTCAGCGCCATGCCGAAGGCGTAGACGAGCACGGCCGTCAGGACGAGGAGCGCCCACCCGACGAACCCGACCGAGCCCGGCGCACGCCCGGCGCCCGAGAGGGCGAGGCCCAGGCACGCGGCGGCGTCGAGCGCGGCGGTGGGCGCGAGCGGCGCGCGGACGAGCGCGAGCCACGCGGGGAGCGCCGCGGACGATCCATCGAGCCGCCGGCCCCGCTCTCCGAGCATGCCGATGTCTCAGTGCGACGTCAGGTTCGTGAAGTCGTTCTTGAAGGCGAAGAACATCAGCACCAGGAGCAGCATCAGGCCCACGAACTGGAGCCGGCCCATCACCTCCTCCTTGAGCGGCGAGCCCTTGATCTTCTCGATCGCGATGAAGAGGAGGAGACCCCCGTCGAGGGGCGGGACGGGGAGGACGTTCAGGACGGCCAGCGTGATGCTGATGTACGCGAGGAAGAGGAACCACGTGAGGAGGCTGCTCTCGGCGTAGCCGGCGCTCACGTTCACGATCGTCCCGGGGCCCGCCACGTTGCGCCGGAACGAGACGTTGCCCGTGAAGAACGCGCCGATCATGCGGAAGATGCTCGCGATCTCCCGACCGGCGCGGCCGATCGCGAGGACGCCGGCGTGCACCGCGCCGTGCGCCTCGAACGGCACCTGAAGCATGGTGGACGTGAAGGTCCCGGGCGCGATCGGCTCGATGGCGACGGGGGTCACGTCGAGGGTCCGCTTCACGCCGTCCACGCTCTCGACCTCGACGGAGATCGGCGCCGCGGACCGGAGCGTCCCGAGCTTGGCCAGGATGTCCTTCCAGGAGCCGACCGGCGCGCCCGCGATGGCGACGATCCGTTCACCGCTCCGGATGCCGGCCTCGGTCGCGGGCGACGACGGATAGCGCGCGAGCGAACCCGAGGCGACGTACGGCGTCACGAGACCCGGGGGGACCGGCGCGACCGCCGTCCCGTCGAGCGGGACCACCGCGACGTCCTCGAAGAACGCGCGCGCCGCGGCCGGCGTCGCGAGGTCCACCGGGAGCACGATCTCCCGCGCCGGGTCCTTGCGCGCGACGACCACGCCGCGGATCGGCGCGCCGAAAGGGAGCTCGGCGAGGGCGCCGGAGCGGTCCACCGGATGCCGGCCCGCGGCGGTGACGACCGCGCGGATCTCGTCCCCCGGCTCGATCCCGGCCTTCGCGGCCGCGGCCCGGACCTGTTCCACGACGGGCGAGCCGTACGCCTCGATGCCGAGCTTGTACGACGCGTCCTCCTTGGGCCCGGGGTCCGCGGGCGCGAAGGCGAACTCGATCGACGACCCGTCCGACTTCTCGATCGGGATGGGCTGGCCGGGCCTCGCCGACCAGGCGTCGATCATCACGGACATGGCCTCGCGTCCGCCGTGGACGGGAATCCCGGCCACCTGGGCGGCCTCCGTCCCGCCGATCTCGAGCGTCTTCGACCCGGACGTGAGATGCAGCTCCACCGCGGGCGCGACCTGGAGCTGGACGGCGCCGGCTTCCTCGTCGTACCGCGGCACGACCTGGAGCGTCTTGCGGACGCCCTGGCGGTCGATCTCCACCGGGGCGGACCGGTCGCGATCCAGGAAGACGGTCTCCATCCGCAGGTCGAGGAAGGAGTCGAGGCGGGCGCCGCCGAGCGCGAGGACCCGGTCGCCGGGCTCGATGCCGGCCTGCCAGGCGGGGCCGCCCTTCACCGTCGCGCCGACGACGGCGGGCTGCTGCGGGACGTGGGCCGAGAAGGCGACGAAGTAGAGGACCGCCGCGGTGATCACGTTCATGATCACGCCGGCCGAGGCGATGAACACGCGCGCGAGCGCGGGCTTGCTCGGGAACTCGTCGGGCGCGCCCGACCGCGCCTCGCCGGGGTTCTCGCCCGCCATCTTGACGTAGCCCCCGAGCGGGATCAGCGCCACGCGGAAGTCCATCGCGTGGTCCGCGGGGTCGAGACGGCGGCGTCCCACCGTGAACCGGCGCGGCTGCCCCGGCAGGTTCTCCCAGCCGAAGAGGCGCGTCCCGAACCCGATCGAGAAGGTCTCGACCCGGGTGCGCGTCGCGCGGCACGCGAGGTAGTGGCCGAGCTCGTGGACGAAGATCAGGAACCCCACGCCGACGATCGAGAGGGACACGGATCCCACCGAGGCGAGGACGGGGGGGAAGAGTGCTGCCATGAGGGGCCCTCGGAGGCGGGCGTCCGCCCGGAACGAAGGACTGCGGGCGCCGCCGGGCGACCTTGGCGCTCACCATACCCGTTCCCCCGGGCGCGGGCCCCGGGGCGGTACGATGCCGACCCTTCCGGGGTCGATCCGCGCCGAGCCGCGTCCGGCGGGCCGACGCCCCCGCGGCCGATGGGAGCGCACGATGGGCGAGATCACGTACGGCGACGCGGGCGTGGACATCGATCGGAAGCAGGGGAGCCTCCGCCGCGTCGCCGGCCTGGTGAAGAGCACCTTCACGCCGCGCGTCCTGCACGAGCCGGGCGCGTTCGGCGGCCTCTTCGCCGCGCGGTTCGACGGCTTCGAGGATCCCGTCCTCGTCGCCACGAACGACGGCGTCGGCACGAAGGTCCGGCTCGCGCTTCGGGCCGGCCGGGTACGCGGGCTCGGGCACGACATCGTGAACCACTGCGTGAACGACGTCCTCGTGCAGGGAGCGGAGCCGCTCTTCTTCCTCGACTACTTCGCGGCGAGCCGCCTGGAGTCGGCGGTCCTGGAGGAGCTGCTCGCCGGCATCGTCGAGGCCTGCCGCGCGGCGGGCGCCGCGCTGCTCGGCGGCGAGACGGCCGAGATGCCGGGCACCTACGCCGCGGGCGAGGTGGACATCGTGGGCTTCCTGGTGGGGGTCGTGGACCGCGCGCGGCTCTGGCCGAAGGGTGTCGCCGCGGGCGACGCGCTCGTCGGCGTCCGGTCCGACGGCCTCCACACCAACGGCTACTCGCTCGCGAACGCGATCCTCGATCGCGACGGCCCCGACCTCGACGGGAGCCCGGAGCTCCTCGGCGAGAGCCTGGCGAGCGCGCTCCTCCGGCCGCACCGCTCGTACCTGCGGCCCGTGCTCCGGCTCCGGGACTCGGTCCCCGTCCACGCGATCGCGCACGTGACGGGCGGAGGGATCCGCGAGAACCTCCCGCGCGTGCTCCCGCCGGGCCTCGGCGCGGTGGTGGATCGGAGCGCCTGGACCCCG
Organism: uncultured Planctomycetota bacterium; assembly: GCA_963752285.1. Lineage (GTDB taxonomy): Bacteria > Planctomycetota > PLA2 > PLA2 > JAEUHO01 > CAVVXN01. The sequence goes on along the minus strand of CAVVXN010000005.1, from coordinate 839,465 downwards.
AACCCCGTGTTCACGTGGCTCCTCGGGGCCGGACCGATCGACCGCGAAGAGGCGTGGCGGGTGTTCAACATGGGCCTCGGCCTGTTCGTCGTCGTCCCAGCGGAGGAGGCCGAGCGGGCGGTCGGCGCGCTCCGGGACGCCGGTGAGGAGGCCTGGATCGCGGGTCGGATCGAGGCGGGCGAGGGCGTGCGCTTCGCGGACTGAGGGCGTCGTCCGCGGTCAGTCGTCGGAGGGGACGGCCTCGTCGGCCCGCTGCCAGAGCAGCGCGCGGCCGCTCTGCATCGGCTGGGACGCGTGCACCTTCGTCTCGGGGAGCGGGTTCAGCGCCGCGCTGTCGGCGTCGGTCACGCCCTCGTTCAGGAAGAGCACCGCTTCCTCGTCCATGTAGAAGGCGCGCCATCCCGACGTGCCCGGCTCGAGCGGACGGGCGACGACCGCGAAGTGCGACGTCGAGAGGTCGTCGTCCGGCGGGTGCGCGCCGCCCCTCGGCACGAGTCCGATGCCGCGCCCTCCGAGACGCCCCCACGGGAGGAGCACGTCCACCCGGTAGCCCGGGCTCGCCACGTACCGCCCCGCATCCGGTCCGGCAACCCGGAGGCCGCCGAGGCGCCCCGACCGCTCGAGGTCCTCGACCCAGCCGTAGCGCCCCGTGGCCTCGCGCAGTGATTCCTCCGCGGCCGCCACCCGGTCGAGCGCCGCGAGCGCCTCGTGCTCGCGCTCGATCATCGCGTGGGCCCGCCGCGACTCCCGCACCAGCGGCCAGACGATCGCGGCGGCCGCAGCCGCGACGACCACGAGGTAGGGCCAGGCCCGCTCGCGCCGCTTCCCGAGCGCCCGTCGCGCCGCGCGCGCGCCCGCGGGGGGGACGGGCGTCGGGGCGGGGGGGGCTTCGGGCGCGGGCGGCACGGCCTCCGTATACTCCCACCGTGAGAACCGCGCTCACCCCGTCGCGCACCGCGGGACGCGCGCTGCCGCCCGGGGAGCACGCGCTGGGGCTCTCCTTCGAGGGGCGGGTCCTGGGACTCTTCGTCCTCGCCTTCTCGGTCGCCGCCCTCCTCCTCGGCGAGGACCTCGTGTTCCTGGTGGGCGCGGTCTCGCTCGCGACGATCTTCGGCACCCGTCGCCTCGCCCGTAGGAACCTGCGGGGCGTCGAGGTGACGCGGGTCGTGCCCGCCCGGGGGCGCGTCGGTGTCGCGGCGCGGCTCGAGTACGAGATCCGGAACGCGGGGCGGACCACGGCGATCGGCCTGACGGTAGAGGACCGGATGCCCCCCGGGGCCCGCCCCCAGGGCCTCCGTGTCTCGGTGGCCCCGCTCCCGCCCGGCGGCCGGGTCGTGGGAACCGTCCCCGTCGAGCCGACGCGCCGCGGGCGCGTCCACGTGACGCCGCCGCTCGTCCACAGCCGCTGGCCGCTCGGACTGTACCGCGCCGAGCACCGCGCTTTGGAGGGCGGCGAGATCCTCGTCCGCCCGCGCGAGGGGCGCCCGACGCCACGCCTGCGGGACCTGCTCCGGGGACGCCTCCACGCCGACCATCGGCCGAGTGCGCGGCTCGTCGGGGACGACGTGTTCCACGGCGTTCGCGAGTATCGCGAGGGGGACGACCCGCGGCGCATCCACTGGCGGACGACCGCGCGGCTCGGGTCCCTGGCCGTGGCCGAGTGGCATCGCGAGGAGGGACGCGAGGTCGTCGTGATCCTGGGGCGCGGCGCGGGCGTGGGGCCGAGCGCCGCCGGCGACTTCGAACGCGCGGTGAGCGTCTCGGCGACCGTGTTGAGGGCCGCCGCCCAGCACGGCCTGCGCGCGCGCCTGTACCTCGGGCGGACCGGCGACCGCGTGGACACACGCAGCCGCGCCATGCTCGGCGCCGACCTCGACGCGCTCGCCGAGGTCCGCCCCCAGGGGGGCCGTCGCCCGCGCGCCGCGCTGCGTCTGCTCGGACGCCGGTCCGGCCACCGCGTCGTGGTGTACGTGGCGACCGGGCCCGAGCCCGGCGTGGAGCGTCGTCTCGACGAGGCGGCCGGCCGGGAGGGGACGGGCCTCTTCCTCCGTGCCGACCAGCCGGTGGTCCGCCGCTACGTGCGGGGCCTCCCGTGACCAGGGCCCGAACCCGCCGGCGGGCGCCGAGCGTGCACGCCATGTTGGGCGTGCTCGCGCTCGTGAGCGTGCTCCCGACGCTGCGCGTGCCCGGGTTCCCGTGGCAGGTCGGCGCGGCGCTCGTGCTCGTCGGGGCGTGGCGCACCCTGCGGGGGGCCGGCGGCCAGGCGCTCGCCCCGTGGCGCGTCCGCGTCGCCCTCCGCGCCCTGGCGGCTCTCGCGGGCTTCCTCGTGCTCGCCGCGATGACGCGCACCCTTCTCCCGCCGCTCGCGGGCCTGCTCGTGCTCCTCGCGATCGGCGAAGCGGTGCTCCTCGCGGAGGCGCAATCGCCCTTCGCGACGTTCCTGACCCTGCTCCTCTCGACGACGCAGGTCACGGGCGCGGCCTTCGTCGCCGACGACGCGGCCGGTCTCGGCCTGACGGTCCTCGCGCTCTTCGCGCTCCTCGCGGCGGCGCTCCTCTTCGAACGCCGCATGTCGGTCGAGGACATGCGTCCGGCGGGCCCTGGCTGGCGCCACGTACGCGCCGGCGACCCGGCGGCCGTCCCGGTGGGGGCGTACGTACGGGCGCTCGTCGGGCTCTCGCTCTTCGGGTTCGTCGTCGGCGGGCTGCTGTGGGTCGTGACCCCGCGGCACCTGCCCTTCGCCGGCGGCGCGCGCGCCGGCGCCGCCGGCGACGACGGAGGCGATCCCGGCCCGGACCGGGGTGCGGGGGACCGCACGGGGCCGGATGAGGGATCGAAGGGCATCCGACTCGGGGACGTCGGGCGCATCAAGCTCGACCTGAACCCCTACTTCCTCATGCGCCTCCCCCCGGGCCGCACGCCGTTCCTGCGGGAGAACACGTACGACGTGTACCGGGACGGCACGTGGACCAGCGCGACCGGCGCGGGTGTGCGCGCGCCCGAGCGCATCGCCTCCGCCGGCGGCGGTTGGTTCGACCTCGGGAAGCCCGACGACACGCTCCGTGGGTACGACGCACGGATCCTCCTCGTGCGGGGCGACATCCACCGCCTCTACCTCCAACGCGACGTGGTCCGGCTCCGCGTCCTCCGCGACGGCGTGCCGCTCGCGACGACGCTCCGGCGGCTCGACAACGAACAGGTGGACTCCACGTCGATGCTTCGCGTGGACGATCGCATCGACCTCCGCGTCGTCCCGCCGGTGACGGACCCCGCGGCCCTCGTTCGCGCGCGTTCGGACGCGGGCGTGGCGCCGCGCCCGTCCTACCTGGCGCTCCCGGCGTCGTGCCGGCCGCTGGTCCAGGTCGCGCGGCGCGTGGTGGGGAGCGAGACGAACCCGTGGCGCCGGGCGGTGCTCCTCTCGAGCTGGCTCCAGGGCCCGGACTTCACGTACACGCTCGAGATGCCGCGCGTGGACTCGCGGACGCCCGTCGTGGACTTCGTGCTCTCCGCGCGCCGCGGCCACTGCGAGTACTTCGCCGCCGCCCTGACCCTGATGCTCCGCGCGCTCGGACACCCGTCGCGCGTCGTACGCGGATTCCGGGGCGGCGACCAGCAGGAGATGGCGCGCGACACGTGGGTCGTCCGTGGCAGCAACTACCACGCGTGGACCGAGATGTACCTGGAGGGACCCGGCTGGATCCCGCTCGACCCGACGCCGGCCGACATGAACGCCGCGGACGCGACGCGGACGCAGGCTGCCGAGAACCCCGAGGGGCCGGAGAGGGCGCCCGAGGGCGACTGGCTCCGCAGGCTCCTCGGCTTCGACCCCCGCGAGGTGGTCCGGCGCGTCGTGGCGTCGGTGTCGTCGTGGATCGCGGCGCCGGTGAGCTTCCTGCTGAGCGGCCCACGCCCGGTGTTCGCCGCGGTGATCCTCCTGTTCCTCCTCGGTCTCGGAAGCCGCGCGCGGCGGTCCTACGTCGCGCGGCACGCCCCGGCGGGGGCCCACGCGCCGCGCGAGCCGTATCGCGAGGCCCTCCGGGCCCTCGCGTCGGCCGGGCTCGTCCGGCGCCGCGCGGTCACCCCGCGCGAGTTCCTGACCGAGGTGACGACGTGGGCCCCGGAGGCCCGGCCGGACCTCCTGGAGGTCACGAAGGCCCACGAGCTCGTCCGCTACGCGAGCCGTGCGCTCGACGCCGGGTCGACCCAGGCGGCCTGGGCCCACCTGGAGCGGCTTCGGGACGTCGTGGCGAAGCGGCGGAAGCGCCGCGCCGAGCGGACGTAGAATCCGCCCCCGATGCCCCGCCCGACGTCTCCCGAGGACGAGGCCCGGGCGGTCGCCCTCGCCGTGGCGCGAACCCTGGCCGCCGCTGGACACCGCGCCCTCTTCTGCGGGGGCGCGGTGCGCGACCGCCTGCTCGGCCGTCGGCCCGGCGACTACGACGTGGCGACGTCGGCGCCCCCGGAAGAGGTGAAGCGGCTCTTCCCCCGCGGCGTGATGGTCGGCGCGCGGTTCGGCGTCGTCGTCGTGCCGCACGAGCGTCACGACGTCGAGGTGGCCACGTTCCGCGACGACGGTCTGTACGTGGACGGCCGTCGGCCGGCGACGGTTCGCTACTCCGACCCCGAGCGGGACGCACGGCGTCGCGACTTCACCGTCAATGGGCTCTTCGAGGAGCCCGAGACGGGCGAGGTCCTCGACTACGTCGGGGGCCGCGCCGACCTCGCGGCGCGGCTCGTCCGCGCGATCGGCGATCCCGAGGCCCGCTTCCGGGAGGACCACCTGCGCATGCTGCGCGCGGTGCGCTTCGCCGCAGAGCTCGGGTTCGCGATCGAGCCCGGGACCCGCGAGGCGATCCGGCGCCTCGCGCCGCTCGTCGGGACCGTGAGCCACGAACGCGTGCGCGACGAGATCCTCAAGATGCTCGATCCGGGCCGGGGACGGGCGCTCCGGCTGCTCCGCGACGCGGGGCTCCTTTCGATCGTGCTCCCCGAGATCGACGCGATGCGCGGCGTGCCGCAACCCCCGCAGTTCCACCCGGAAGGCGACGTCTTCGTGCACACGTGCCTCGTCCTCGACGGCACGGACGTGTCGGGGTTCTCCGACCCGGACGAGCGGGGCGACCTGCTCCTCGCCGCGCTCCTGCACGACGTCGCGAAGCCACCGACGCTCACGCGGGACCCCGACGGGCGCATCCGCTTCTCGGGACACGACGCGCTCGGAGCCGAGATGGCGACGGCCGTGCTCGAACGGCTCCGCATGCCGCGCAAGCGGGTCGAGCGCGTCGCCGAGCTCGTGAAGACGCACATGCGCCTCGCGAGCCTGCCCGACATGCGACCCGCGAAGCGGCGCCGCCTCCTCGCCGTCCCGGAGATCGACCTGCACCTGAGGCTCCACGCCGCGGACTGCGGCGCGAGCCACGGCGACACCTCGCTCGTGGCCTGGGTCGAGGAGGAGAGGCGCCGGTACGCGGCCGAGCCGATCCTGCCTCCGCCGGTCTTGACGGGCCGTCACCTGATCGAGATGGGTCACCGGCCCGGACCGCGGATCGGCCGGATCCTCTCGTGGGTGCGCGACCTCCAGCTCGAGGGCGAGGTCACGACCCTGGAGGACGCGGTACGACGCGTGCGAGCCGAGTTCCCCGTCGATTCCCCCGAGGCGTGAATGGACTGGAAGCGTATCTCCTGGACGACGTGGTGTGTGGCGGCGGTAATCCTCGCTACCGGGCTCCCCCCAGGCGTCCGCGCCGAGGGAGACACGGCGGACGCCGAGTCCGTCGACTCCGCGCTGCGCGAGGTCCTGCGGTCCTCGCTCCCGCGCGCGGAGCGCCTCGCGGCGGCGCAGCGCGCGCTCGCGGGGAAGGCCTCCGGCGACCCCGAGACCGGCCTCGAGGCCGGCCTCTCCCTCCTTCCCGTGGACCCCGAGACCGGGCTCTGGCTCCTCGTGCGGGCCCGCGACGCCGGCTTCCTTCCGGACGAGCGGGTGCAGGACGCCGTGGAGCGCGTGGACGCCCTGCTCGAGAGCACGTCGGACCCCGCGGCGACCTCGGCGTACGCCGCGGCGGGCCTCCTGGTCGGCCGTCGGTCCCCGAACGTCGCCGACGAGGTGACCGCCGCGTGGCCGCCTTCCCCGGCCGTGCGCGCGACGCTCGAGCGAGACCTGCTGGTGGACGCGGCGACGCGGGCCTCGATCGCGACGCTCGACCAGGCCGCCCTGCACCGCGCCGTCGAGGGTCAGCGCGGGGTGGCCGCGGCCCTCGACGAGGCCGAGCGCGACGACGTCACCCGATCCCGGGACGGCCTCGACCGTCTGGTGAAGCTCGGCGCGGCGGCCGTCGAACCGCTCGCGGTCGAGGTGTCCCGTGCCACCGGGCCCGACGGCCCGCCCGGACGCTGGCCCCGCGCCTGTCGCGCCGCCGTGGCGCTCGGCGTCATCGGAGACCATCGCGCGACTCCCGCGCTCCTGGACGCGCTCGATGCCCCCGACGGGTGGCTGCAGGTGGCCGCCGCCACCGCGCTCGGAGACCTCGGCGATCCCGCCGCGGTCATCCCGCTGTGCCGCAAGATCACGTACCGCGGCGACGTCCTCCGGCCGCGCGACCAGTGGGTCTGGCCCGGCGAAGGCGAGACGACGATCCCAGGCGACCAGTGGCCGACCATCGACTACTTCGTGGTGGACTGCGCCGCGGCGGACTCGCTCCTGCGCCTCGGCGTGCGAAACGCGATCGGGTGGCTCATCCGCAACAAGCTGGACCCCAAGAAGTCGAACTTCCGGATCCGGGTGCTCCAGGACGCCTGGGACGCGCTCCGGCGCGTCCTGCCCGAGGACGCGCCGAGGTACAACACGGACGCGGGCCTGCCCCAGCGTCAGGAGGAGTTCGAGGCGCTGACGAGGTGGTGGGACCGGCACCGTCACGAGCGCTGGCCGGTGGGGCGCGCGCTCGACGAGACGAACCCCGAGCTCCGCGCGGCCGCGCGGAGCATGGTCGAGCAGCTCCGCGGGCGGCAGGCCGGCGAACAGCAGATGGCGCAGGAGACGTGCGAGCTCCTCGGGCCGGCGGCCACCCCGGTGCTGCTCCAGACGCTCGACGTCGCCGAGAGCACCGTGCTCAGGGCGGAGATCCTGCGGGCGCTGGGCTTCGTGGACGACCCGCGCGCCATCGACCGGCTCCTGGAGCTCTTCTCGGACGCGTCGCCGTTCCTGCGGTCCCGGGCGGCGGAGTCGCTCGGCGCGTACCTCGACCCCGCGGCCGGCACGGAACCCGGTCGCATCCTGGACGCGCTCCTCGCGGGTCTCGACGACCCCGAGTCGGCGGTCGCGATCGCCGCGATGCAGGCGCTCGTCGCGGCGCCGGTCTCGGACCGCGTGCGCCGGGCCGTCCAGGCCCACGACCTCGCCGCGTTCCGCGCGCGGTTCGGCGCGGACGACCGCGAGTACTCGATGGCCTACACGGTGAACGAGCTCGTGCAGCTCGGTCCGAAGGACGCGTGGCCCCAGGTGAAGGCCGGGCTCGAGAGCCCGCAACGCTATCTGCGCCTCGCGTGGTGGGACCTCCTCCGGCGGGCGCTGAGCCTGCCGCACTCCTTCTACGCCGCGCTGATCGACCCCTCGACGCGGGCGTGGGAGCCCATCGACGAGAAGCGCGTCCTCGCGACCCTCGCGGCCCGGAGGGCGCCGTGACCGACGCCGCGCTCCGCGTCGAGGGCCTCGGGAAACGCCACCCGGGGACCGAGGAGTCCGCGCTCGCCGAGGTGGACCTGGAGGTCCACGCGGGGCGCGTCCTCGTGCTGCTCGGCCACAGCGGCGCGGGCAAGACCACGCTGCTGCGCATCGTCGCGGGGCTCGAGACGGCCGACGCCGGCCGCGTGTGGGTCTCGGGACGGCTCGTGGCCGATCCCGCCTCCGTCGTAGACCCCGAACGGCGCGGCGTCGGCCTCGTCTTCCAGCACCTCGAGCTCTGGCCGCACATGACCGTCGCGGAAAACATCGCGTTCGGCCTGCCCGGCCGCCCGCGGGGACGTGCCGCCCGCCGCCACCCGGTCGTCGCGTCCCTCGCCGGCCGCGTGGGAATCGCGGACCTCCTCGGACGGGCCCCTGCGACGCTCTCGGGCGGCGAGCGACAGCGCGTCGCGATCGCCCGGACCCTCGCCCCACGGCCGCCGGTCGTCCTGTACGACGAGCCGCTCGCGAACCTCGATCCCGACCGGCGCGGCGACCTCCGCCGCCTGATCCGCGCGCTCGCCTCGGAGGACGAGGCGACCGTCGTCTACGTGACCCACGACGCCGACGAGGCGATGGCGATGGGGGACGACGTCGCGGTTCTCCACCACGGGCGGATCGTCGAGCGTGGCGCGCCCCAGGACCTGTACCTCCGACCCGCGACGCTCGCGGGCGCGCGGGCGCTCGGCCCCGTGACCGCACTCCCCGGCGAGGTGACGGCCGGCCGCGTCCGGACCTCGCTCGGCGAGCTCGAGACCGGTCGCGTGGTCGCGACGCCCCGGTGCGTCGCCGTCCTTCGGCCCGAGGAGGTCGAGGTCGGCCCGGAGGGCGTGCCGGCCGAGGTCGTGGACGCCCATCCGGTCGGCGCCGCCTGGCGCGTGCGCGCGCGCGTGGACGGCGAGGTCGTGGAGGGCCACGCGTCGTCGCGCGTCGAGCCGGGCGCGTCCGTCCACCTCGCCGTGCGCGGTCCGGCGTGGACGCTCGAAGCGGAGGAGCCGTGATGAAGACCCGGACGAACCTGCTCCGCCTCGCCGTCCTCCTCGGTCCGGCCCTCCTCCTCGCGGCCTGCGGCGGCGAGGAGAAGGGAGGGGCCGCCTCGAGCCCCACGGGCGAGGCCCCCCAGAACCCGCCGACCGCGAACCCGACGCTCCCGAACGCCGCCGACGCGGCGCACGCGGGCGCGGCGCCGGCGGGCGGCGCCGCTCCGGCGACCGCCAACGCGTTCCGGACCGCCGCGCAGTGCGGGGCGTGCCACGACGCCATCTACGAGGAGTGGAAGCAGAGCCTCCACGGCCAGGCGATGCGCGACTACCTCTTCCTCGAGCTCGCGCCCGAGAACAAGGAGGAGTGCATCCGCTGCCACGCTCCGGTCCCGCTCCGCGAGGTGGACTTCGACACCCCGATCGCGCGACTCGACCGTCGCGAGGACGCGATCTCGTGCCTCAGCTGTCACCAGATGGGCGATGGCGTCGCGGCCCCGACCGAGGGCGTCTCGGGCCCGTGCAACCCCACGCACGACCCCGCGCAGACGAGCCCCGTGAAGATGTGCTTCGGCTGCCACAACCAGCACGACACCGGAACCGAGTGGCTGAACGGCCCGTACGGACCGCACGCGACCGAGCCGCGCAAGCGTCCCGAGACCAGCTGCCTCGACTGCCACATGCCCGAGGTCGAGAGGCCCATCGTGAAGGGCGGGCCCGTCCGCAGGGGCCGGCACCACACCTGGCCCGGCGGCCACGAGCTCACGCACGTGCAGAAGGCGGCCGACCTCGACGTGACCGTGGAGCCCCTCGACGGCGGGGGCTTCCGCTTCCGGGTGTGGGTCACGAACAAGGGCGCGGGTCACAACATCCCGACGGATGCGCGCCACCGCTCGTTCGACACGTACGTCAAGCTCTGGGACGAGAACGGCCGCGTGATCCTCGATCCGATCGCGGAGACGCGGCCCGGAGAGGTGGACTTCGAGCAGCAGGCGCGCTCTCACGCGGCGACGTACCGGAAGTTCTACCGGAACTCGGGTCGGCGCGACACGCAGATCCCGCCGCTCGCGCGCATCTCGGGCATCGAGGACGAGAAGGGCTACGTGGACGTGCCCGAGGCGAAGAAGGGGCACGGCGAGGCGTGGCTCGTGTACCGACTGACGCCCCAGGACATGCTGGTCCCCGAGAGCCTCACGAAGCCCGAGCAGTACGAGGACTACCGCGCCCGCGTCGTCACGCGGGTGGAGTTCACCTACGGCGAATGAGAGCTCTCCCCGCCGCGCTCCTGCTCTCTCTCCTCGCGGCGTGCGCGTCCTCGGGGCGCGGCGTGCCCCTCGCCGTCGAGCCCGCGCGGCGTCCCCTCCCCGCGGACCTCGTCGCGGCCGACGTCGGGCGGCTGCTCTCCCCCGACGCCGAGGCCTCGAGCGCGGCGCTCGCGCGTCTCACGACGCTCGACGAGGCGGGTCGCGAGGCGCTGCAGGCGTACGCGCGGACGATCCCCGACGAGCGGGACCCGCGGTGGCTCCTCGTGCTCGACGAGAACCACCAGCTTCCGGCCCTCGACCCCGACACCGAGGTCCGCTATCTCGCGTGGAAGTCCTCCCTCCCCGACCGCGTGTTCGCGTGGAAGGGGGAGGGGAGACTCCTCGAGCTCGCGCGAACCCACTCCGACGCGCTCCTCAGGCGGCTGGAGGCCGGCGGGGAGGGCGCGGCGGCCGTCGCCGTGGCGCTCGCCCTCTCCGGCGACCGCCGCGCGGTACCGGCGCTCCTGGCGCGCTACCGCGCCGCCCGGACGCCGGCCGAGCGGCGCGAGGCGGCGGAGGCCCTGACCGCGGTCGCCGGCGAGGGACGACGCCCCCGCGAGGACGGGACCCCCGCGGAGATCGCGCAGGACGCCGACGCGATCGAGCGGTGGTGGCGCGCGGAGGAACGGGCGGCGGGCGGCGACACCACGGCGCCGGGCGGCGGGAGCGGCACCCCGTCCGGTCCTCCGGGAGGCCAACGCGATGGCTGACGACGTGATCCGGCGGGTCCGGCGGGTCCTCACGACCGCCCTGCTCCTCGTCCTCGCGTGGGGGGGCCTGCGGGTCGTTCGCGGCGAGGGCGACGACACGGCCGCGCTCCTCGAGAAGGCCAAGGCGCGATTCGACGCGGGGGCGCCGCGCGAGGCGGTCTCGCTGCTCGAGGCGGCGCTCGAGCAGGTCGAGAAGGCCGGGGACGACCCAGCGAAGGATATCGAGGTCTCGACCCGCCTCGGCGCGGCCTGGGTGGCCGCCGGGGAGCCGTACGCGGCGCTCCAGTACTACGAGCGGGTCGCGTCGGAGCGGGGTGACCCCGAGGACCACGCGCGGCTCGCCGAGACCCTGCTCGAGGTGGCCAGGGCGCATCTGGCCGCCGGACGGACCGGCGGCCTCGAGGTGACCCCCTATCTCCTCGACGCGGCCGCGGAAGCCGCGAAGATCGAGGGCGAGGGAGCCCTCCTCGGGCGACGGCGGCTGGTCGAGGGCGAGGTCCACTGGTGGCGGGGCGAGAGCGACGCCGCCGTGAAGTCGCTCGACGGGATCCCGCAGGGCGCGCTCGACGCTCCCCGGACGACCCGGGCGGCCGAGATCCGCGCGCAGGCCCTCTACGCGCTGGGTCGCTTCCCCGACGCCGCGCGCGCGTTCGCGGCGGCGGGGAACACCCGCGGCGAGGCCAGTGCCTGGGCGGCCGCGAAGGACCCGAAGGAGACGGCCGCCGCGTACGGCCGCCTGCTGGCGGATCAGAAGAGGATCGACCCGGCGCTGCTGCAGGATGCCGTGCGCGGCGCCCGCTACGCGAGCGCCCAGGGTCCCCTGCTCCAGGCGCTCGCGGGGATCGAGGCCGCTACGCCGGAGGAGCAGGCGGCGCTCGGGGTGGCGCGCGCGCGCCTCCTGGCCGACGTCGCGCGGACCGACGAGGCGGTCGCCCTTCTCCACGAGGCCGCGAAGGACGATCCGACCTCCACGGCGCCGTGGATCGAGCTCGGCCGCGTCCTCCTTCCCACGGGCAAGCACGGCGAGGGGGCGGACGCGGCCGTGGAGGCCTGGGTCCACGCGCTCGAGATCGACCCGGCCGACCCCGAGGCGACCTCGCTCCTGTGGGACCTCGCCGGGCGGGACTACGCCTCCGCCTGGTCCTCGCCGGCCTCGCTCGCGCGGAGCCTGAAGGCGCAGCGCGCGATCGCCGAGGCGAAGAAGGACGATGGCCTCGCCTGGTCGAACTACGGCAACACGCTGCGCATCGCGGGCCGGCTCGACGATGCGCTCTCCGTCTACGACCGCGCCGTCGAGCTCGAGCCCGACGACCCCGCGATCGTGAGCGACCGGGGTCTGACCCTGGCGGCCCTCGGTCGGCGCGACGACGCCCTGGCGGCGTTCACGGCGTCGGCCGAGTACGACCCCGCGTTCGACTCGCCGCGCCAGAACGCGGCCCGGCTGTGCTGGCTCGCCGGCGACGACGCGGGCGCCACCCGGTGGCTCTCGGAGGCGCTCCGGTCCACCCGCGCGGTGGGCTCCGGCGCGGACCGGTATCGGTTCCTGCTCGACCGGGTGTGGCGCACCCACGACCATCCGGCCTGGCGATGACGCGTGCGGGCCGCTCCGGGACGGGATGCCGGCCGGCAAGCGACCCGTCCGGATCCGGCGGGGCCGCGGGCCGCCCGGTACCGCATGTCCGTGCCGAGGCGGCCTCGTAGAATGGCCGTCCCTCGGCCCAGGGAGCACGCGATGACCGTACGCAGACTTCGACCCGCCGTCTTCGCGCTCGTGGCGGTGCTGGCGGTCGGAGCGGCCGCGGCCGCCGCGCCCAGCATCCTCGACCTGGACGCCCGCAGCCGAAAGGACCTGATCGACGCCGCCCGGTCCTACTTCGACCTGGAGGCCGAGACGGTCTACACCCCGCGCAAGAACTTCAAGGCGCAGCTCGAGAAGCTGCAGGAAAAGGGGATGGACGCCCTCAAGGACGCGTCCGTCCTGAAGCAGATCGTCTACCAGGGCCGGGACTTCGGGGAGCGCTTCTCGGACAAGGGCTGGCAGAAGAGCAACGACGTCACCGAGTACAAGACCTCGAAGGCGCTCTACCGCAACGTCAAGTCGGAGAGCTACTGGTTCACGTACACGGAGCCCCGCGGCTACCCGAAGGAGACCAAGCTCGAGCGCGAGATCCCGCGGGACCCCCCGCTTCCCCTGCTCCTGGTGTTCCACGACGCGGCGGACACGATCGACAAGAAGAACGACGCCGAGCCGTACCCGGGGGAGGCCGCCCTGACGCGCCTCTACCCGAAGGAGTCGTTCGGGGACCTCTACGACCAGTGGTTCACCCTGGCGCCCGTCGCCCCGCGCGCCCTCTTCGTGCAGGACGGGCAGCTCCAGCACCGCTTCTCGACGATGATCCTCCGGGAGTTCTGGCGTCGGTACCACGTGGACTTCGACCGCTTCGTGGTGGACGGGAAGACGGAGGCGCTCCAGTTCGCCTCCATCTTCCCGCACCTCCTGGCCGGCATCGTGCTCCGCGGCGGGACCGCGGACCCCGCGCTCGTGCGCAACTACGCGAGCGTGCCGATCTACGTGGTGGGGGACCCCGCCCTCAAGAAGACCCTCGACGAGGCGGGTCATCCGGACGTGACCGTCGGCGACGCGAAGGGCCTGTGGGACTGGCTACAGAAGCGCCAGCGGAAGATCCCCCGGTCGTTCCACTGGAACATCGCGTCCGGCGACCACATCTACGCCAACTGGATCAACGTCGTACGCGCGATCTTCGAGGGGCCGTCCGAGCGCAGCCTCGACGTGACGGTCCTCGACACGAAGGAGGACCCCAACACGATCAAGATCGACGCGAAGGGCGTCGAGGAGATCGAGATCTTCCTCAACGACGAGATCCTCGACCTCGACCGCGACGTGCGGCTGCTCGTGAACGGGGAGGAGCGAAAGCTCGGAAAGCTGCCGCGCGAGTTCATGCGGCTCTTCGAGCGCGAGCCGAAGGTTCGAGAGAACATGTACTTCGGCTGGCTCTACCCCGTGTACGTGGGCGCGGTGGACATCCCCGCGGCCGCGAAGCCGACGACCGGTCCCGCCACCGCGCCCGCCGAGGCGGTGAAGGGCACCCCGGCCGACGAGCAGAAGGCGAGCATCTGGTGGCAGAAGGCCGAGGAGGCCGAGGCCGGGGGCGACCTGGACAAGGCGAAGCAGCTCTGGGAGCTCATCCGGAACATCGGGCAGACCTCCTTCCGTGCGAAGGCCGAGGAGAAGCTCGCCTCGTCGAAGGGATCCGATAAGGGCTCCGACCCGGGCTCCGAGGCGCCGAAGCCCAACTAGCCCGCAGACGAGCGGAGGGGCATGACCCGGCCGAGCACCCAGCGCGCGGCACATCTCGCCGTCGCCGGGGTGGCGGGACTCGTGGTCACCGTCCTCGAGTTCGGCGCGGTCCGGTTCATGGCGCCCTCGTTCGGCCAGTCGAACTACGTCTGGTCGAACGTGGTCGGGATGATCCTGCTGGCGCTGGCGCTGGGATACGCGCTCGGCGGCCGCGTCGCGGACCGCAGCCGGACCGCCCGGCCCCTCTACCTCGCGTACGTGCTCGCGGCTCTGTGGGCGGTGCTCGTCGCGGTCGTCGGCCGCGACCTCTGCGCCGCGCTCGTGCCGACCGAGGTCGGAAACGCCCGTCTCCTGCCGCTCGCCTTCACGGGGAGCCTCGCCGCGACCGTGGTCCTCTTCGCGCCGCCGGTCCTCGTGCTCGGCATGACGAGCCCGTTCCTCGTACGTCTGGACGACCGTCCGGGCTTCACGGGCCGGACGGCGGGCCGCGTGTTCGCGATCGGGACCCTAGGGAGCCTCGCCGGCTGCTACCTGGCGCCGCTCTGGCTGCTCCAGGCGATCGGGAGCCGGGCGACGATCCTCTCCTGCGCGGCGGCCCTGGCGGCGTTGGGCGTACTGGGCCTTCTCTTCGGGGGTGCGAGGACGAAGGCGGGCGCGGCGGTCGCCGCGGTCGTTCTCGCGGCGGCGCTCTCGCTCGCGGTCTTCGAGCGTCCGCTCCTCCGCCACGACGCGGGGCAGCTCGTCGAGGTCGAGACGGCGTACCAGACGATCCGCGTGGTGGAGGCCGACGGGCCGCTCCTCGTGGAGGGCGACTGGCCGTACTACGGCGAGCTTCGCCAGGTGCCGACGCGCTTCCTCCGCCACGATGAGGACGTCGAAGCGTACCAGAGCGTCGTGCTCTGGCCGCCGAGCGAGACGCAGCGCTACCTGACCGGCGGTCGGTACTACGACCACCTCGCCCTCGGCGCCTGGTTCGCGGGGCAGCCGAAGGACCACCTGCGCGTGCTCGTCATCGGTTACGCGGGCGGATCCGTGCACCGCGTGCTCGAGGCGTCCAAGCCGCCCGGGACGACGCTCGACGTTCTCGGCGTGGAGATCGACCCCGGGGTCGTCCAGGCGGCGCGTCGATACCTCGCGCTCGGCGACCTCGAGAGCGAGCACCTCCGTCTCTACGTGGACGTGGACGGTCGCACGGTGCTGAACGCGCTCCCGGACGACGAGGTGTTCGACCTGGTGCTCGTGGACGCGTACGCGCGCACCGCGTACGTGCCCTTCCAGCTCGCGTCCGTGGAGGCGTTCTCGGCCATGGCGCGGCACCTGGCCCCGCACGGGTGGATCGGCCTGAACCTCCACGCCGAGGGGGGCCTCGACGGTCGGCTCGCGCGGTCCATGGCGACCACGATGGCCGCGGCCAAGGGCCTCGGCGACGTCTGGATCTCGCCCGACCCGCTCTACCCGGGGAGTCTCGCCCTCTGGTGCGCGCACGACGGTTCGGGCGCGCCCCGGGTCCGGGGCGACGTTCCGCTGCCCGCGCCGCTCCGGACGCCCGCGCTGGCGCTCGAGCGCCTCCTCGTCCGACACGACCCCGACCGGGACGGCGGGCACGTCATGACCGACGACAAGAGCGACGCCGACCGACTGGGCGACGAGGGTCCGCTCCCGTGAGGCGATTCGGGTTCGCCCTCGCAACCGCCCTCGTCTTCGCGTTCCCCTCCGCGCCCGCGCGGGGGGATCCGGACCTCGCGGCCCTGTCCGGGACCGCGCGCCAGGACGCCGAACGCGTGTTCGTCCTGGGCCGTCCGGACCTCCTGGAGCCGAGTCTCGGGGACTCGGTCCGGGACCTGGCAGCCCGACGGGACGCGCTCTTCGGGTCCTCGCCCGGGGTTCGCGAGGCGGGCGCCCTCCTGGCCGACCGGCTGTGGCCGCTCGCGCTCCGCGACCTCTGGTGGCGGCCGACGAGCGCGACCGAGACCCTCGCCCTCGTGCGGCGGCTGGCGCCCCTCGCGTCGCCGGGCTTGGAGGGCCCCTACCGCTGGCTCCTCGGTGGGGGGGTGGAGCCGTTCCCGGTCCCGGCCGAGGGCACGGATCCCTGGCCCGAGCTCACGGCCCTCGTGCTCGACCGACAGCACCGCGAGACCTCCGGCCGTCAGGGGCTCCCGGAGGGCTCGCCGCTCGTGACCGGTCCGGTGCGGGACGCCTGGCGCGACTGGTTCCCCGAGTACCGCCGGACCTTCCTCGAGACGAGCGTGCGTCGCGCGCTCCACGGAGACGACCCCGCGCTCCTGACCGACGAGGAGCGGACGGACGAGAGGCGGCTCGACAGAGAGGCCGCGTCGGCCCGCGCGACGGCGGTGTGGATCGCGGCGCTGGGCCTCGTGGCGCTCGTCGCGGCGGCGGGGATCGGAGCCTGGATCCTCGGACGCTGCACGCAGGCACCGCACGCCTGACCCCGAGCCGGAGGCGCCCGCAACAGCCCGCCCCTCCGGGCCCCCATCCACACAAAACAACATAACGGACCTTATCAGACGTTCCAACCAGGCCCCGCAAGCCCCCGCCACCCCCCGCGATGCGGCGCCGCCGAAGGCGGCCCCGCAAGCCCAGGCCACGCCCCGCGATGCGGCGCCGCCCAAGGCGGCCCCGCGAGCCACGCCACGCCACGCCCCGCGATGCGGCGCCGCCCAAGGCGGCCCCGCGAGCCCACGCCACGCCCCGCGATGCGGCGCCGCCAAAGGCGGCCCCGCGAGCCCACGCCACGCCCCGCGATGCGGCGCCGCCAAAGGCGGCCCCGCAAGCGCACGCCACGCCCCGCGATGCGGCGCCGCCAAAGGCGGCCCCGCAAGCGCACGCCACGCCCCGCGATGCGGCGCCGCCAAAGGCGGCCCCGCAAGCGCACGCCACGCCCCGCGATGCGGCGCCGCCGAAGGCGGCCCCGCGAGCCCACGCCACGCCCCGCGATGCGGCGCCGCCCAAGGCGGCGCCCCGCGAGCCCACGCCACGCCCCGCGACACCGAGGGGGGCGCCGGAGGCGGCGCCGCGAGCCCCGCACGCCCGAACGCCCAGACCCGACCGGCGGGCTGAGAGGCCAAAGGAGTGGCCATGACGACGACGCCGCGTGCGAATGCACGCAAGGAGGAGGAAGGGCCGCGAACTGGCCTCTCAGCCCGCCGGCTACCTGGAAACGAAGGTTCCGTGGGTCATTTGGGCCAAGCGCCGAAGAAACGCCTCATCACAGTCGCCCAGGCCGACCGTGTGGATCGTCACGTTCGCCGACTTCTCCCAGTCGGCGACGTCCGACAGGATCCGGTCGGGGTCCTCCACCTTGCCGGCGGTCGGCTTCCCGTCCGTCAGGAAGTAGATCGTGTCCACGGTGCGGTCGTTCGTCGCGGCCAGCGCGATGCGGAACCCCGCCTCGAGCGCGTCGTAGATGTTCGTGCCGCCCACCGGCGGCTGGTCCTGGGCCCACGCGATCGCCCGCCGCTTGTTCGCGTCGCTCGCGTCCACCATCTTCGTCTGCCAGACGACGACCTGGTGATCGAACAGGATCACGTTGAAGTGGTCGGTCGGGTTCATCAGGTTGATCGCGCCCGCGAGCTCCTTGCGCGCGAGCTCGATCTTCGGCGGGTCGCCCGTCGGCACGGACTCGCCCCGCTCGTTCTTCCGCGTGGGCGCCTGGTCCATCGAGCCGGAGACGTCGAGGATGTAGAGGATCCGGTCGCTGAAGGTGTGGATCCCGAAGAACGTGACGCCCTTCTTCGGCTGGTCCGCGTTCGGGTCCTTCTGCGGCTCTGCGGGCATCACGAAGGAGCCTTTCGCGTCCTCCCACCAGCGCGCCCACGGATCGCGGTACGGACCGTGGGTCTGGCCCGTCAGCGAGACGAGCGCGTCGCGCGCGTCGGTCCTGAGACGCGCGATGTCCTCGCGGCCGAGGAAGGCGATGAGCGGCTCGATGGCCCCGCGGACGTGGAGACGCGCCAGCGCCGCGATCGACGCCGTCATCAGGTCCCACGGGGCGTCGGTGGCGGCGAGGGTCTTCGCGGCGAACAAAAGGACCTCGGGGTCGTTCCGTCCGGCCAGCGCCTCCAGCGCGAGCGCCCGGACCTTGAGGTCCGCCGTTTCGTCGTTCAGGACGGTGCGGATCCGCTCCGCGACGGTGGGGCGCTTCACCACCGCGAGGGACTCGACCCAGCGGAGACGGTCCTCCTCGCTCTTCCCCTGGAGCCACGCCAGACCCACCTGGTCGAGCGACCCCGGGAGGGCCTCGTCCGGTATGCGGCCGAGGAGCTCCCCCATCTCGCGGCTGGCGGCGTCGAGCATCGCGCGGCAGCGCGCGTAGTCGTTCTCGAGGCTCTTCCGCTTCAGGAGCAGCTCGTCCAGCTTCTTGGTGATCTTCTTGACGCCCGCGTTGTAGCGGTCGAGGTCCTTCTGGGACCGCTGCGAGTTCTCGAACCAACGGTCGGCCCGGAGCTTGTGGTCGAGCTCGGTCTCGTAGGACTTCTCGATCTTCGCCTGCTCGTCCTTGATCCGGTCCTCGCGTGCGTGCACGGAGCGCGTTCCGCGCAGGACCAGCACGACCGCGCGTGGGTCGCTCTGGCCCTGGAGAAGGTCGAACGCGCGCGCGCGCGTCTCCGGGTCCTCGGCCTCCACCTGTTTCAGGAAGTCCTTCTCGACCTCCTCGTAGGCGCGGGGCGCCGGTCCGCCGTTCTCGGCGCCGGCGGCCGCCGGCGCGCGGGTGCCGAGGAGCAGGAGCCCGAGCACGAGGAGGTGCGGCGCCGCCCGCGCGATCCGGGGCCGTCTCGAAGCCATCGATTGCGTTCCTTCCGTCGGGGAAGCCAGGGTACCGAACCCGCGCGGGGCCGGCCTCGCGCCCGCCGGGGACCCCCGTCTTCGGGCGCTCACGTCGCTACCCCTCGTCGTCGTCCCGGGACCGCTCGTGGCGACGGTCCTCCGAGGTGCGGGACGTCGGGGGGATCGTCAGCGGCCGCGTCAGGCTCTTCTTGGCACGGATGGCCTGGAGGAACCGCTCCCAGACGACCTCGAAGAACGCCTCCGGGGTCGTCCCGTCGGTCGGGAGGGGGATCTGGGCGCCGGCGAACGTCTCGTGCCCCCCACCAAAGCCCTGGCTGACCTGCTCCGCGATCCGGCCGGCGTTCACGCCCTCCGCCTGGACCGCGCGGAGCGAGAGGTAGAGCATCGGCCCGTTCATGCCGGCCACCATGGCCCACTTCATGCTCTCGAGCCGGAACAGGATGTCGGCGATCTCCGCCACGGCGTCCGGGTGGTCCACCTGCCCGAGGTACGTCGTCACGGCGAAGTCGGTCACGCGTGCGCGGCGGAGACCGCGCTCCAGGACCTGGAAGTACTCCTGCGAGAGGCGCGCCCGCTGGATCCGACCGAGGACGCGCTTGTCCGCGAGGGCGTAGATCTCGCGGTACACGACCTCGTCGTGCGGCCCGATGGACCGCGCGAGGTCCAACGTGTCGGTCTTGATGCCGTACGCGAGCGCCGTGGCCACCCGGGCGTCCGGCCGGATGCCGTTCTCGACGAGCAACCAACCGATCATCGTGGACGTCGCGCCGAACGACGGGTCGATGAACGGCACGCGCACGCCGTCGGGCACCTGCGCCGTCGGGTGGTGGTCCACCACGACGTCGGGCACGACACCCTCGGGAAGGCGGCAGGTCCCGGAGCCGGGGTGCGTGTCCACCACGACGAGGAGGTCGTATTCGGAGTAGTCGATCTTGAACGCCGGGATGATGCGGATCTCCAGCCAGCGGAGCATCGCGCGGTTCTCAGCGCGGCCGACCTGGCCCGTGTGCGTGAGCACCGTCTCGATGTCGAGGAGCCGCTTGAACAGGAACTGCACGGCGACGCCGCTCGCGAGCGCGTCCGGGTCGGGATTGTGCTGCAGGTGCACGATCGCGCGGCGCTTTCCGCGCGCGCAGTCGATCAGGTCGCGTAGCCACCGAGACGCGGACCGCGCGTGGATCGGCGCGGCGGTCTCCGGCACGGCATCCGGCATGTCGAGCTATGCCCCCCCGCGAGACCACCGCGGCAGGAGCTCGAGGAGCAGGCGCACCCCGAATCCCGTGGCGCCGCGGGTGAGGAACCCGCTTCCCTTGTCCGTCCAGGCGGTGCCCGCGATGTCGAGGTGCACCCAGGGCGTCCGGCCGACGAACTTCTCGAGGAACGCGGCGGCGGTGATCGTCCCTGCGCCGGGGCTCCCGAGGTTCGAAACGTCGGCATACGCGCTCTCGAGCTGGCTTCGGTACCCTTCGTTCAGGGGAAGCCGCCAAACGAGGTCGCCGGACGTCTCCCCCGCCGCGATCACGCGCGCGGCGAGTCGGTCGTCGTTGCTGACGAGGCCCGCGTACTGGTCGCCGAGCGCCACGACGCACGAGCCGGTCAGCGTGGCGAGGTCCACGATCGCCTTGGGCTTCGGCCGCAGGCGGGAGGTCGCGTACGCGAGCGCGTCGGCGAGGATCAGGCGGCCCTCGGCGTCGGTGTTCTTGACCTCGATCGTCGTGCCGTTCATCGCCTTCAGGATGTCGCCCGGCTTGTACGCTGCGGAGCCCGAGAGGTTCTCGGACGCGGGGACGAGCCCGACGACGCGCGTGGTCGCGCCGAGGCGGGGGAGCGCCTGCATGGTGGCGAGGATCGCGGCGCCCCCGCACATGTCGAACTTCATCTCGTCCATCTTCGCGGCGGGCTTGATGCTGATGCCACCCGAGTCGAACGTGACGCCCTTCCCGACGATCGCGACGGTGTCCCTCGCACGGCGCGGCGGTTCGTAGGTGAGTACGATCAGCTTCGCGGGCTCCGCGCTCCCGCTGCTCACGCCGAGGAGGGCGCCCATGCCGAGCGCGCGCATCTCGTCCTCGTCGAGGATCCGGACGACGAGGCCGTGCTCGCCCGCGATCTCGAGGGCCGTCTCCGCGAGGTACGTCGGAGTCGCGTGGTTCGCGGGCTCGTTCCCGAGGTCCCGCGCGAAGAGGACGGCCTCGCCCACGATGCGCCCGTGCTCGACCGCCTTCTTCACGCGGTCGCCCCGACCGCGCGGCGCGAGGAACGTGACGCGCTCGACCTCGACCTTCGCCTTCTCGGTCTTGTGCGCCTGGAAGCGGTAGAGCCCGACCCAGACCCCCTCGGCGATCGCCGAGGCGGCCCGCGTGGGGCGGGGGGCGGGCCCGAGATCGGCCGAGATCGGAACGGTCAGGGACCGCGCGCCGTGATCCCGGGCGTGTCGCGCCCCCGTGGCGGCGGCCTCCGCCAGACCGCGCGCGCCGGACCCCGAGTCGACGCGGGCGAGGACCACGGTCGGATATCGGTCCCGAGGCGAGCCCTGGAGCACGCGGACCCGCCCGGCCTTCCCCGCGAAGGCCTGTCGGTCGCGGAGCGCGGTGTAGGCCGCCGCGGGCCCCCGACCGACGGACTCGAGCACGTGGTGGGGGTCCTCGCCTTCCGGGACCAGCAGCACGAGCGCCTGGTCCGCGTGCCCGGCGAGCGCGGTGGTGCGTACCGCAAACTCCATCAGGCCCGTTCCTCCCGGCCGGTTCGCTCCCAGCCCAGGTCGCCCAGCATGGCGAGCAAGTCCTTCGCGGACGGGAACCTCCCGCCGTGCCTCTCGCGCCACCGCTGGAAGGCGTTCACGAAGTCCTGCTCGTCCGCGTCCAGCATGATCGGTCCCGCGCCCCGCCGCCGCTCGCCCCTCCGGCGGTCGGTTCCGGACCGGCGGTCGTGCGCCACCGGCAGGTCCCGCTGGCGTCGGTCTCCCGTGCGGCGCTCGCCCGGGGACCGGCGCTCGGCGGGCGGCCCGTCGGGCGTGTCGTCGGAGGGGGGGCTCTCGGCCGGCTCGTTCACGCGCCGAAGGGTACGGGGCGGTGGGCCCCGCCTCAACCCGGCGCCCCAGTCCCGCCGTTCCCCGGGGGCCCTGGCCGGGGCCCTCACCGGGGGCGGACGAGACGAATGTCCACCGGAACGGTCTGGCCGTCCTCGACCTCGATCTGCTGCTCGAAGGTCGCGCCGTCGTCGGTCCGGGCCCGGAGGGTCAGGGTGCCCGGCTCGATCGCCACGGGGCCCCCGCCGAGGTGCTGGAGGGGCTGGAACTCCCCCTGGCCACCCGTCTGGATCTCGATGCGCACCGGACTCGTCGGCGTCCGCCCGTCCGGACCGACCACGCTCTTGATCCGGAGCCAGCTCCGTTGGCGGAGCGACACGTCGCCGACCATCGTCGTGCGGTCCGTCACGACCGTGAAGGGCTCGGTCTCGGCCTGGAGGTAGCCGCCGGAGGAGACGAGGGCGCGGTACCGGCCCGGCGCCACGCCGTTCGCGACCAGGTGGCCCTTCCGTGTCACGTACCGCCCCAGCGTGACGTCCTCCTGCCCCTCCTGCTCCGCGATCTTCACCAGCTCGACCTCGGCCGGGTCCAGGGGCCTCCCCCCCGCGTCGTAGACGGAGAGCTCGACCCGCCCCCCCCCGCCGAGCTCGAACGTCACCGGGGTCATGTCGAGTCCGGACACCTCGATCACTTGCGGCTCGCTGCTCTTCGACTCGCCCTGGAGCCAGGCCCGGTAGCGGCCCGGCTGGACGCCCTGGACCTCGAAGTGGCCGCCCTTGTCCACGGGCGGCCGGAACTCGGCCCGGCGGCCGTGCTCCGGGTTCTCCTCGACGGACTCGAGGACGAGGTCGATCGCGGCACCCCCCGTGTCCTCGAAGCCCTCGATCGTGCCGTCGATGCCGCCGAGGTGGCTCACCTCCCACACGAGGTTGGTCGCGCCCTCGGGGATCTTCGGGATGAACTCCTCTCCGAACCCGGAGTGGCGGAGTCGCGCCGTGTACGGGCCCCACGAGAGCCCCCCCACCTTGAAGGCGCCGTCGTGGCCGGTCCTCGCCCGTCGCGACTTCACGCGATACCACCAGTGCTGGTGGTACTGCGCCACGTGATCGACGAGCACCTCCACGTCGGGCACGCCCTTCTGCGTCGCGGCGTCGATCACCCGGCCCGAGATGGACTTGCCGGGGTCGAGGCGGTACGTGCGCTCCACCGTCTGCCCGGGCTCGACGACGATGCGCTTCACGTACTCTTCGCCGACCTGGTCGAACTCCTGCCAGGCGTAGTCGGGGTGCGTGATCACGACCTCGAGCTGGACCTGGTCTCCGATGGGACCGAACGAGAAGTCCCCGTGCGCGTCCGTCACGAGGACGAGGGAGCTGTCCTCGTTCGCGTCGAGCCCCCACACGCGCTGGCCGAGCTCCGTCGCGACCCACTGCTGGGCCACGGCGTAGGGACTGAGCGCCGGACGGTCCGCGGCGGGCCTCGGCGTCGTGCCGTTCTGCGCCGGGGGGAGCGCGGTGCGCTGCTGCAGGTAGATCGCCACCTTCGCTCCGGCCACCGCGCGGCCCGTCGTGTCGTCCACCACGTGGCCCACCAGCCGCCCCGCGGGAAGGAGCTCGACGCGGAGGTCCTCGCTCGGCCGGTCCACCGGCAGCAGGTTCGGCACGAACCCCGGGTGATACGCGCAGACGAGGTGCACGCTGCTCGCCGCATCCGCCGCGACGCGGAAGCGACCCCCGAGGTCCGTGCGGCTCTCCGCCGCGGTTCGGAAGCCGACGACCGAGACGGAGGAGGGGTCGAAGACCGGAGCGTCTCCCGCGGACGGCGCGGGCTGTGGGAGCCCTCGCGGCCGGCCGGTCGTCCCGTTGTCGTACGCGACGAGCAGCACCGTCGCGTCGGGGACGGGCTTTCCGTCGTGATCGACGACCACGCCCGCGAAGACGCCTCCGTGGGGGACGTTCAGCTCGCGCGGCAAGGGCGCGGCGGGCGCGTCCGGGTGGTCGAGCGCCGTCGGGATCTCCTGCGGACCGGGCGCGCGACCCTGGGTCGCGACGAGCCACACGACGACGGCCGCGGCGAGGACCAGCGCGGCGAGGCTCGACACCTGGACGAGTCGGTTCATGAGGCGATCTCGGTTCGACGCCCCCCCGACCGCGCCCCGGCCCCATGGTAGGGCCGTCGGGAGCGGGTCGGAAGCGGGCGACCCGCCGTCTGCGGCGGGAACGCGTCAGGCGTCGGCATGGCCCTCGGCGAGCCCGAACGGGGCGAGGTGCGAGCCCTCGAACGAGCCCGAGGGCTCCAGTCGATACGAGTCGTCGTCCTCGTGGTGGGTCGAGAACTCGATGATCTCGCTGTCGTCGAGGCCCCAGAACCGGTGCACGGTGCCCGGCGGGATCCGCTGCGCGTGGCCCGGCACCATGACGCGCCACCCTCCGGCGTGCTCGAGGAGGACGCGACCCGCGATCAGGTAGAAGACCTCGTCCTTCCGCTCGTGGTAGTGGAGCGAGCATCGCCAGCCGCGGCGCAGGACGAGCTTCTTGCCGCAGTAGTCGCGGTTGACGATCCAGTGCTCCTCGCCCCATAGCTTCTCGTGGCGCTCGATCGCGCCGTCGTTCGCGGGTGCGGTCTCGTCCATGGCGCGGATGCTCCCCGCCCCCCCGGGCCTCGTAAACCCCGGGCGCCCGGTCCGCCCCGATGCGCCCCCGGGGCTCGGGCTACCCCGGCGAGGCCGTCCGGATCAGGTTCTCGACCAGCGCGGAGAACTCGATCCCGAGGGCGCGCGCCGCGCGGGGCACGAGGCTCCGCGGGGTGAGCCCCGGGATCGTGTTCACCTCGAGGACCTCGAGCCCCCGGTCCGCCTCCCAGATGAGGTCGGTTCGCGACAGGCCCTTGAGGCCCAGGAGTGTGTGGACGAGGAGCCCCAGCCGGCGGGCCTCCGCCTCCACCTCGGGCGGGATCGGGGCCGGGCAGAGCTCCTCGGCCCCGTCGGGCGCGTACTTCTCGCGGTAGTCGAACGTGCGGCTCGACCGGGGCCGGATCTCGACGATGGGCAGCGCGACGGGCTCGCCCCGCTCGCGGTCGTCGAGGACGCCCGCGGTGAGCTCCCGGCCCCGCACGTACGCCTCGACGAGCACACGCGTCGCCGGCGGCGAGAGCTCGTCGAGCGCGGCGGCCACGGCGCCGGCGTCGTCCGCGATCCGGACCTCCAGGCTGCTGCCCCCCGTCGGGTCCTTCAGCACGAGGGGCGCTCCGAACGCGGCAACCAGGCGCTCGGCCGTGTCCGAGCGACCGCGCGCGAGCTCGCTGGCGCCGAGGACCTCGAAGCGCGGCGTCGGGACGCCGTGGAACGAGAGGATCTCCTTCGTCCGGACCTTGTCGTTCGCGATCCCGCTCGCGAGGCTCCCGCTCCCCACGAAGGGGAGCCCCGCCGCCGCGAGGCAGGCCTGCACCGTGCCGTCCTCCCCGAAGGGACCGTGCAACACGGGGAGCACGACGTCCGCGGGCCAGGTCGCGAGCTCCTGGATCGCCGGGATCGGGCCGCGGTACGGCCGCCATCCCTCGACGTGCCGCGGGTCGAAGGCCGCGCGGCGCCGCGGTCCCTCCGGCCGAAGCGCCCGCGACCGGATCCACCAGCGCCCGTCGCGCGCGATCACCACGGGTCGGACCTCGAAGCGCCCGAGGTCGAGCGCCTCGACCACGTTCTGCCCGCCGTCGAGCGACACCTCGTGCTCGCTCGACGGTCCCCCCATCAAGACGGCGAGACGCAGACGCTCGCCCCCCCGCCTCGATCTCGGCTGCATGGAGGCCCCTCCGGACGAAATCGCAGTATACGGGGGGACTGCCCGCGAACGACCCCCATCGGTGCCGTCCATCGAGCCGGGCCGTCAGGGGAGGCGCACGACCTCGATCAGGTCGAGGGGGCGGAGGGAGGGCGGCTCCGGAGCCGCCAGGCCGCGCTCCTCGTAGGTGCGCCGCACCTCCGCCGCGACGAGCGCGCGCGCGGTCTCGGGGCTGTCCACCCCCTCGGCGTTCTTCACCGGCGCGAACTCGCGCTCGCGGAGCACCTCGTGCACCTCGACGCGTTCGGCGTGGGGGAACGTGTCGAACACGAAGCGCTCGAACTTCCACGCGTTCGGGTCGTCCGGCGTGACGAGCCGGCCGTTCTCGTCCAGATGGGGCACGCGCTTGTGCGCGCGGTGCAGGGGGAGCGAGACCCGGCTGCGCACGAGGCGCCGCAACCACTCCACGGAGAAGGCGTGGAGAGCGATCGAGCCCATCTTGAGCTCGTCCGCGGAGTCGTCGGGCGGGAGCTCCGAGTACTCGACGACCATGTGACGGCCCTGCACGTCGCGCGCGAAGACGCCCACCCTCTCGCCCGGCAGGCGCCGGACGGCCTTGCCCACCGCCTGCGCCCGCCGCTCCACCATCCAGCCGAGCATCACCGGGTCGAGCGGGAGCGCCAGCGGGTTGTCGATCTGGAACGTCGTGAGGACGTCCACGCCCGCCTCGCCGAGCCGGTCGAGGACGCCCGCCCGGGCGATCGCGTCGAGGAGGCCGCCGTGACCGTCCGGCGCGAGCGCGAGGCGTCCCGGGGCCTCGAGGAGCGCCCGACCGCCGTCGTCGAGCGCGGGCAGCATGCCCTGCCGGACGATCTCGACCTGGGCGGGGTCGAGCCCCCACGCCGCGGCGCCACGGTCGAACGCCTCGCGCGTGGCGGCCTCCGTCGCCTCGCTCACGAGGACGATCAACGGCACCTTGCGGCCCACCTCACGGCCGGCCGCGGCCACGCGCTCCGCCTGGATCGCGAACAGCGACCGGTCGGCCTCCGGCCCGAGCACGAGCTCGCCCTTCGGGCCACAGAGGCCGAGCCGCGTGCCCTGCCCCCCGGCGAGCAGCAGCGTCGCCACGCGCCCGCCCCGCAGCATGCGGCGCCCGATGTCCTTCATGCGCGGCCGGAGGCCGCCCTCGGACATCTGGCGCTTGACGGTCAGGCCCTGCGGAGGGCGAAGCGTGGGCGAGGCGCCCGGCCCCGGCCGCTCGAGGGCCTGGCGGAGCGCCTCCCACGGGGCGCCCGCGGCGTCGATCAGGAAGCGGCTCCGGTCCGCGGGCGGCAGGGATCCCGCGTGCAGGACCAGGTGCCCCTGACCGACGACCTCGAGCCGCCGGGCCGCTTCCTCGACGCTCGGGTCGCTCATCGCCCCTCCGCCGGAGCGCAGGAGGCCGCTCAGCCGTCGAACCTCGCGAGGGCGATCGTGACGTTGTGGCCCCCGAATCCGAGCGCGTTGGACAGCGCGCGTTCCACCGGGATCTCTCGCGCGACGTTTGGCACGTAGTCGAGGTCGCACTCCGGGTCGGGCTCCTCCTGGTTGATCGTCGGATGCACGATCCCGTTCACGATGCTGAGCGTCGTGAACACGCCCTCGACGCCGCCGGCCCCGCCGAGGAGGTGGCCGACCATGGACTTCGACGAGGAGATCGCGACCTCGTAGGCACGCTCCCCGAAGACCTTCTTGATCGCCTCGGTCTCGGCGATGTCGTTGAGCTGGGTGCTCGTCCCGTGCGCGTTGATGTAGTCCACCTGTTCGGGGTTCCACTTCGCATCGGCGAGCGCGAGGTGCATGGCCCGCGCGGGCCCGCGCCCGCCCGGTGCCGGCGCGGTGATGTGATACGCGTCCGCCGACATGCCGGCGCCCATCACCTCCGCGTAGATCCGGGCGTCGCGACGCCGGGCGTGGTCGAGCTCCTCGAACACCAGGATCCCGGCCCCCTCCCCCATCACGAATCCGTCGCGGTTCTTGTCGAACGGGCGGCTCGCGCGCTCCGGCTCGTCGTTCCGCGTGGACATCGCGCGCATCGAGTTGAAGCCCGCCATGCCCATCGACGTGATCGTGGCCTCCGCACCGCCCGTCAGGACCAGGTCGCTCTCGCCGTACCGGATGCTGCGGAAGGCCGTCGCCATCGCGTGGTTGCTCGACGCGCACGCCGACGCCGTGATGTAGGACGGCCCCTGCAGGTTGAAGCGGATGCTCAGGTTGCCCGCGATGGCGTTCGCCATCATGCGGGGCACGAAGTAGGGGCTCACACGCTGCGGCCCCTTCTCCATGATCGTCGTGTGGGTGTTCTCGATCGAGTCGAGGCCTCCGATGCCGGTGCCGATCACGGCCCCGCTCATCTCGGGATCGAACCCGTTCGCGTCGGCGAGCCCGGCGTCGTCCCACGCTTGCTGCGCGGCGGCGATGCCGTACTGCGTCATCAAGTCGACCTTCTTCAGGTCGCGCTTGTCGAACCACTTGAGGGGGTCGAAGTCCTTGAGCTCCGCCGCGATGCGGCACGGCATGTCGAGGATCTCGGGGTCGAAGCGGGTGATGCGGCGCACGCCGCTCCGCCCCGCGATGACCGCCTGCCAGGAGGTCTCGACGTCGTTGCCGCAGGCGTTGACGGTGCCCAGTCCGGTGATGACCACACGACGGGTCATGAAGTGATCAGTCCTTCTTCTGGAGAGCTTCCTCGATGTACTTGATCGCGTCGCCGACTGTCTTGATCTTCTCGGCTTCCTCGTCCGGGATGGAGAGGTCGAACTCGTCCTCGAGCTCCATCACCAGCTCGACGGTGTCGAGGCTGTCCGCGCCCAGATCGTTGATGAACGAGGTCTCCTCGTTCACCTTCTCCTTGCTCTGCCCCATCTGCTCACAGACGATCTCGATCACGCGGTCCCTGACGTTGCTGGTTCCCACGTTGCCTCCTGTCGACGTGAAGGGTGCCCAGGCCGGGCGGCCCGACCGGGACACGTTGTCCTACATGACCATGCCGCCGTCCACCGGAATCACCTGCCCAGTGACGTATCCCGCGGCCTCGGAGGCCAGGAACGCCACGACGTCGGCGACGTCGGTCGCCTCGCCGAGCCGTCCCAAGGGAATCCGGCGGGTCAGCTCGCCCGCGGCCTTCTCCGTGAGGGCCGCGGTCATGTCCGTCTGGATGAAGCCGGGGGCCACGGCGTTCGCCGTGACGCCCCGGCCCGCCAGCTCCTTGGCGACGGCCTTCGTGAAGGCGATGACGCCGCCCTTGCTCGCCGCGTAGTTCGCTTGCCCGGCGTTGCCCACCAGGCCGACGACCGACGCGATGTTCACGACGCGCCCGCGACCGCTCTTCATGAGGGGCCGCGTCGCGGCCCGGGTCATCCGGAACGTGCCCGTGAGGTTGACGGCGATCACGCGGTCCCAGTCCTCGTCGGACATGCGCATCAGGAGGCCGTCGCGCGTGATGCCCGCGTTGTTCACGAGGACGTCGAGCCCGCCGCCGTGCTCCACGGCGGCCTGGACGGCCGCCGTGGCCCCGTCGCCCGAGGAGACGTCCGCCTGGACGCACCGGCAGCGGTCGGCGCCGGCCTCCGCGGCCGTCTTCTCCGCGGCCTCGAGGAGGAGGTCCACCAGGGTCACGCGGTACCCCTCGGCGGCGAGGCGCAGCACGATCGCGCGGCCGATGCCACGCGCGGCCCCCGTTACGAGGGCGGACGGTTCGCGGGCCTCGCCGTTCATCGTTCGCCTCCGTTCACGGGAAGGTCGAGCTCGAGCGCGTCCAGGTCGGCCGCCGCGTCCACGCCGTGGGTCACGAGGTCCCCGTCGATCCGGCGGACGAGGCCCGAGAGGACCCGGCCGGGGCCCACCTCCAGCGTCGCCCGGGCGCCGAGCCGCCGGGCCGTCGCGACGCAGTCCACGAACCGGACGGGGCTCGTCACCTGGCGGATCAGGTTCTCCCGGATCGCCGCCGGGTCCGACGTCTCCCGGCCCGTCACGTTGCAGACGACCGGCGCGACGGGCCGCCGTACCTCGACCCGGTCGAGCGCCCGCTCGAGGCGCCGCGCACCGGGCTCCATGAGCGGGCTGTGGAAGGCCCCGGCCACGGGCAGGCGAGCGGGGCGGCGGACGCCGCGCGCCTTCGCCTCCTCCTCGGCCGCGTCGAGCGAGGGGAGGTCGCCCGAGATCACCATCTGGTCCGGCGCGTTCACGTTCGCGACGCCGATCACCCCGCCCGTCCGACCGCGGGCGGCGTCGCAGACGGCCTCCGCCGTGGCCAGGTCGCAGCGGAGAGCGGTGAGGCCGGAGGGACGGGCCTCGCTCGCCTCCTGCATGCCGAGACCGCGCTCCCGCACCAGGAAGAGCGCGTCCTCGAGCGAGAGCGCGCCGAGGAGGGTCAGGGCCGTGAACTCGCCGAGCGAGAGGCCGAAGCCGGCGCAGACGCCCGTCGCGGGGGCCCGGTCCGCCGCTACGAGCGCCGCGTGGATCGCCGCGCCGACGGCCAGGATCGCGGGCTGCTGCACGTCGGTGCGCACGAGAGCCTCGGCCGGCCCGTTCCGACAGAGGTCGAGGAGGTCGAGTCCCAGGACCTCGGACGCCTGGTCGAAGACCGCGCGAGCCGCGGGCCACCGGTCGGCGACGTCCACGCCCATGCCCACCTTCTGGGCGCCCTGGCCGGGACAGAGCAGCGCGAGGTCCGCCATCACGCGCCTCCCCCGCCCGCCGCGCCCGCTCCCGCCCGGTGGAGCTCCTCGATCACCTGGTCGCCCACGTGGTTCGAGATGAAGGCGCGCGCGACGCGGATCCCGTTCAGGAACGCGCGCGCGTCGCTCCGCCCGTGCCCGATGACGTACGCGCCCCGGATGCCGAGGAGCGGGGCGCCGCCGTACTCCGCGTAGTCCACGTCGCCGGCCAGGTGCCCGATGAGACGTGCGCGCTCCGGGGGGTCGTCCACGGCCCCGGCGAGCGAGCCGAGCAGGAACTCCGCCATCCCCTCTACGGCCTTCAGCACGAGGTTCCCGGAGAAGCCGTCGCACACCACCACGTCCGCGCGGTCCTGGAAGAGCTCGCGGGGCTCCACGTTCCCGACGAGGTTGGGCACGCCGCGCGCGCGGAACAGCGCCCAGGTCTCGTGCACGAGCTCGTTCCCCTTGTGCTCCTCCTCCCCGATCGAGAGGATCCCGACGCGCGGACGGTCGATGCCGAGCGCGCCGCGCGCGTAGAGAGAGGCCATGATCGCGAACTGGTGGAGGTCCTCGGCGCGGCCCTCGGAGTTGGCGCCGCAGTCGATCAGCAGCGTCACGCCGCCGGGGCGGGGAAAGGGCACGGCGATGCCGGGCCGGCGCACGCCGTCGAGCCGCCCGCAGTAGAGCTGCGCCGCGGCGACGGCCGCTCCGGTGGACCCCATGTTCACGACGCCTCGGACGTCGCCGGCCCGGAGCAGCTCGGCGCAGACGCGCGCGGAGTTGCCGGGGTTCGTACGGACCGCGCGGACGGGGTCCTCGCCCATCGTGGCCACGTGGCTCGCGAGGACGCGGTAGAGCCGGCCGTCCTCCTCGGGGGTCACCGCGAGCCGTTCCACCTCGACCTCGATCGCGTCGACCGCGCCGACGAGCACGACCTCCACGTCGTCGTACGTGCGGAGCGCGCGCACCGCCCCCTCGACCGGAGCGGCCGGGGCCCGATCCCCCCCCATGGCGTCCAGCGCGATCCGCACGGACATCACCCCCCGCGCCTACTACTGTTCCTTCTGGACGACCTCGCGCTCTGCGTAGTACCCGCAGTTCGGGCACACACGGTGCGGCGGCTTGGGGTGGTTGCAGCGGCCACAGGGCGACAGGCTCGGAGCCCGGAGGCCGTGGTGCGACGCCCGGGTCCGCGAGCGCCGCTTGCTCGTCTTCTTCATGGGGACGGCCATGGTCGTGCTCCGGATCCCCGAGACGTTGGTACCCGCCCGGGCCCCCCTCGTGACGGGGACGGACGGGCGCTCTGGACTTCCGCCGCGTTTCACGTGGCGGCCACCGGGGAGCCCGGGAGCGTACTGGCCCCCCCCCGGAGGGTCAAGAACGCACGGCCCTCCCTACCCCGTCCCCGACCGGACGACCCGGGAGTCGGCGCGAATCGCGCGGTCCCCGAGACGCGGGGGCTCCGCGCCATGGGTCGACATGGTCGTCGCCTCCGCGGCTTCGAGCGGAAGGCGGGGCCTCGGCCGCTCCCGGTGGCGTCACGGCCCGCGCGCGTAGCGGGCGCCCCGTCGGAGGGAACGAGGTCGCGCGTCGCGCCCGGCTGGGACACGACGCGCGCATCGCCGGTCGTACGGGCGGGCCTCCGCGGGCGCTACGAGTCGGACGCGGCGGCGCCGGCCCGACGGACGGCCTCGCGGAAGCCCCCGAGCGCCTCGTCGATCCGTGCGCGGTCCCGGCCCTGTCCCTGTGCGAGGTCGGGTCGCCCCCCGCCCCCCCCGCCCAGCCGGCCGGTCGCCTCGGCGAGGAGCTCCCGCGCGTCGAGCCCGCGCTCGCGCCCGCGCGGCCCGACCCCGACCAGGAGCGGCGCCTTGCCGTCGGCCTCCCCGACGGCGAGGAGGACGTCCACGCCCTGCTTTTGGGCCTCGTCCCAGACCGCGCGGAGCGACTTCGCGTCCACCCCGGGGAGCGACGCGGCCTGGAGGCGGAGCCCGCCGGCGTCCTCCGCCTCGGTCGCGAGCCGGGAGACGGCCTCGAGCCCCGCGTCGCGCCGCGCCTTCTCGGCGGCCTTCCTGAGCGACTTGACCTCCTCCACGAGCGCCTCGACGCGCGTCCGGATCTCGTCGGCGCTGCCGGACTTGAGGAGCTGGGACAGGTCCCGAACCACCTCGCGGTCCCGCGCGGCCTGGTCCACCGCGCCCTGCCCGGTCACCGCCTCGATGCGGCGGACACCGGCGGCGATGCTCGTCTCTACGACGATGCGGAAGGAGCCGATGTCGCCGGTCCGACGGACGTGCGTCCCGCCGCAGAGCTCTCGCGAGCCGCTCGCGACCCCCACGACGCGGACGACGTCCCCGTACTTCTCGCCGAAGAGCGATACGGCGCCCGACGCCTTCGCCTCGGCGAGGGGCAGCACCTGGGTCTCGAGCGCGTCGTTCGCGAGGATCCACTCGTTCACGATCGCCTCGACGGTGTGCACCTCGTCGGAAGTCATCGCCTTCGGGTGCCGGAAGTCGAACCGGAGCCGGTCGGGCGCGACGAGCGAGCCCTCCTGACGGACGTGCTCGCCGAGCACACGCTTGAGCGCCGCATGGAGGAGGTGCGTCGCGGTGTGGTTCCGGCGCGTCGCGTCCCGGAGCGACTCCTCGACCCCCGCCTTCGCCGTCGCACCGACGCGGACGACGCCGGCGCGGACGCGGCCCTCGTGGAGCACGAACCCCTCCATGCCGATCGTGTCGTCGACGTCCACGAGCCCACCCTCGGCCGTCTCGAGACGACCTCGGTCGCCGACCTGGCCGCCCGACTCCGCGTAGAAGGGCGTCTCGTCGAGCACGACCGACACGCGCTCGCCCTCCCGCGCCTCGGACACGAGCCGGCCGTCCGCGATCAGCCCGACGACCTTCCCCTCGCCGTACACGCCGCGCGCCGCGGCCGGGTCCACCCCCTCTCCGGGGCGGTCGTACCCGCAGAACGCCGTCGGGCGAACACCCTTCGCCTTCAAATCCTGGAGCGGCCCCTCGACGAAGATGGAGTCCTGGATCTTGCTCCCCTTGCGCGCGCGCTCGCGTTGGAGCGCCATCTCACGGTCGAAGCCCGCCAGGTCCACGCCGATCCCGCGCTCCTCGAGGATGCGCTCCGCGAGGTCCACCGGGAACCCGTACGTGTCGTGAAGCCGGAACGCCGCGGCGCCGTCGAGCACGGAGCCCTTCCCGAGCGGGGCGACCGCCTCCTCCAGGAAACGCATGCCCTGCTCGTACGTCGCGCGGAACCGTTCCTCCTCGCCGGACACCACCGCGCGGATCACGTCCTCGCCCTCGGCGAGGGTCGGGTAGGCCCCGCCCATCACGCTGACGACGGACGGGACGAGCCTCGCGAGGAAGGGCTCCTCGATGCCGATCTGGATGCCGTCCCGGATCGCGAGCCGGAGCACGCGGCGCAGCACGTAGCCCCGCCCCTCGTTCGCCGGCCGTACCCCCGCCGCGACGAGGAAGCACGACGCGCGCGCGTGCTCGGCGATGCGACGCATGCGCCGCGCGTCCTCGCCGGCGGGGAGGTCGCCGTTCGAGGGGAACGCGTACGCCCGCCCCGCGATCTCCGAGAGGGCTGAGAGGAGAGGACGGAACAGCGACGTGCCGAAGGGGGAGACCTGCCCCTCGAGCACCGAGAGCAGGCGGTCGAAGCCGACGCCGCAGTCGATGTTCTTCTGCGGGAGCGGCACGAGCTGGTCCTTCCCCCGACGGTCGAACTGCGTGAAGACGCTGTTCCAGATCTCGATGTAGCGCCCCGAGTCGTACGCCTTCGGTCCGCCGTCGCCCTTCGCGCGGCCCTCGCCGTAGTCGAAGAAGACCTCCGAACACGGCCCGCAAACGCCGTCGGGCCCCTCGGCCGGCGCGTTCGCGGGCCAGAAGTTCTCCTTCGCGTCGAAGCGCGCGATCCGGTCCCGCCCCACGCCGACGGCCCGCCAGGCCTCGAAGGCCTCGTCGTCGTCCTCGTAGATCGAGATCAAGAGCCGGTCGCCGGGGACGCCCAGCTCCTTCGTGAGGAGCTCCCACGCCCAGGCCACCGCCTCCTTCTTGAAGTAGTCCCCGAACGAGAAGTGGCCGAGCATCTCGAAGAACGTGAGGTGCCGCGGCGTCCTTCCGACGTTCTCGAGGTCGCCCTGCCGGAAGCACGGCTGGACGGTGGCCGCCCGTCGGTACGGGGGCGCGACCCGGCCGAGGAAGTACTCCTTGAACTGGTTCATCCCGGCGCCGGTGAAGAGGAGCGTCGGGTCGTTCTCGGGCACCAGCGGCGCGGCCGGGGGCAGGGCGTGTCCGCGGTCCGCGAAGAAGCGGAGCCAGAGGGCACGGAGCTGGTCGGACGTCGGCGTGGACACGGGCGGGCTCCTTGGAACCGGGCACGGTAGCACGTGCGCGCGCCCCGCGGGCGCACGCGACGCACCCGTCCCGGAGCCGCGCGCGCGGCGCGGGCCGCCCGTGCGTACCGCCGCGGAGGACCTACCTGCGCGTCGTCGCCGCGCGCCGTCCGCCGCCGCGACTCTTCTCCTCGTCGCCGTTCTTCTGGGACGCGGCGACCGGCGTGTCCGCCGCCGGCGGCGCCTCGACTGCGGGGGCCGCGTCGTCGCC
This sequence comes from uncultured Planctomycetota bacterium, assembly GCA_963752285.1. Taxonomy (GTDB): domain Bacteria; phylum Planctomycetota; class PLA2; order PLA2; family JAEUHO01; genus CAVVXN01. Next base: position 804,503 of record CAVVXN010000005.1, on the reverse strand, counting down.
CGAGGCCGAGGCCACGCCCACCGGCAGGATCCCGACCGCGCGGCGCGTCTCCTGGTCCACGCGCGCGAGCAGGTCCGCGTTCGCCTCCAGGAACTCGACCGTCTTCTCGCGCCCCTGGCCGAGGCGCGTCTCGCCCATCGAGTACCACGCGCCGCTCTTCTCCACCACGCCCGAGCTCGCGGCGAGGTCCAGCAGGTCGCCGACGTACGAGATGCCCTTCCCGAAGAGCACGTCGAACTCCGCCGTGCGGAACGGAGGCGCGATCTTGTTCTTCACGACCTTCGCCCGCGTCCGGTTGCCGAGCACGACGTCCGCCGCGCCCTTGATCGAGCCGATCCGGCGCATGTCGAGTCGCACCGACGCGTAGAACTTCAGCGCGTTCCCGCCCGTGGTCGTCTCGGGGTTCCCGAACATCACCCCGATCTTCATCCGGATCTGGTTCGTGAAGATCATCACGGCGTTCGACGTGCGGATCGCGCCCGAGAGCTTGCGCAGGGCCTGGCTCATCAGCCGGGCGTGGAGACCGACGTGAGAGTCCCCCATCTCGCCCTGGATCTCGGCCTTCGGGACGAGCGCCGCGACGGAGTCGATCACCACGACGTCGATCGCGTTGCTGCGGATCAGGGTCTCGGCGATCTCGAGCGCCTGCTCGCCGGTGTCGGGCTGCGCGACGAGCAGGTCGTCCAGGTTCACGCCGAGGCTCTTCGCGTAGACCGCGTCGAACGCGTGCTCCGCGTCGATGAACGCCGCGACGCCGCCGGCGTTCTGCGCGTTCGCGATCACGTGGCAGCACAGCGTCGTCTTGCCGGACGACTCGGGGCCGTAGACCTCGGTGATGCGACCGCGCGGGAGCCCCACGCCGCCGAGCGCGAGGTCGAGTGACACGCTCCCGGTCGAGATGCCCGCGACACGCGGCGGCTCGGCGTTGCCGAGGGTCATGATGGCCCCCTTGCCGAACGTCTTCTCGATCTGGCCCAGCGCGGCGCCGAGCGCCTGCCGCTTCGCGCGGTCCTCCTTCGTGTCCGTCCCCGCGTCCTTCGCCTGTCCCTTCGACTGCATCACCATCGTGCGTTCCTCTCCGAGGCTTCGCCCCCGCGGGCGGGCGGTGTCTCGATGTCGGCTTCTCCCGTCCGCGTCCGGCGTCCTTCGACCCGTTCCTCGGCCGCGCCCCCGGAGACCGTTCTCCGAGACCGCGCGAGGGCCACGGCCGGTCACACGTCCCGGGATCACAACGGAGCCGCGCCCCCGAGACGAGTCACTGTTAGGTTTCTGTAACGATACCCGCCGGCCGCCGGCTCGGAAACGATAAATGCGAGGTCCGACACCCTCTCGCGGCCCAGGTCGAGCGAGGCCGCGGCGCCGACCGCCTCGACGAGCGCCGGGCCGGGGCGCCCGCGGAGCCGCCCGAGCGTCACGTGCGCCCGCCAGTCGCGCGTCTCGGGCGGGTGGCCCAGCCGTGCCAGGACACGTCCCAGGTCCCGCGCGATCGCCTCGAGCACGCCCGTCTCTCCGACCTCCCGGACCGCGGCCCACACGACGCGCGCCCGCCCCGGGTTCGGGAAGGCCCCGAGGCCCACGTACGCGACCTCGACCGGCCGCGCGGACCGGGCGACCTCCTCGATCGCGGCCGAGACGCCCGGGACCTCGTCCTCGTCCGTGTCGCCGATGAACTGGACGGTCAGGTGGAACCCCGGCGCCGAGGGCGCGCGGAACGCGCGGTCGAGCTCCGCGAAGCGCTCCGCCTCGCGGCGGAGCCGGCGCGACACGTCCGCCCCGCACGGGATCGCCACGAAGGTCCTGAGGATCGCACCCACGGCCCGATCATCCACCCGGGGTCCCCCACCAGCGGGGGCCGCGCGGCCCACGCCCGCGTCCCGGAGCGGGGGCGTCGCTCCGGCGCAGTTCGGGGGACGTCACCCGGCTACGAGGGCTCGGGCTCCCCCTCCTCCGCGCGCTCCGCCTCCGCCTCCAGGGCCTCGACGACGTGCCCGGCGGCGTCCACGGTCCGGACGACCTCGTCCCGCGAGGGACGGCCCCGCCAGAGGAGCCAGAGCGCCCCGCCGGGGAGGCTCGTCACGAGCATGCCGAGCCGGTACACGACCGAGAGCGTGACGGCCTCCGTCGGGGGGATCCCCACGCGCGAGAAGAGGTAGGCGAACGCGGCCTCGCCGACGCCCCAGCCGCCCGGGAGCAGCGGGATCGCGCCGAAGAGGTTCGCGACCGGCACGAGGGCCAGCGCCCGCCCGAACGTCAAGCCCTGGATCCCGAGGCCGCCGGCGAGGAGGTAGACGGCGACGCTCGCGAGCGCGTGGTTCCCCATCGACACGAGGAGCGCGAGCAGGAGCGCGCGAGGACGTTCGCGGTAGAGGCGTAGGGCCGCGGCCACCTCGCTCAGGACGGTGTGAAACGGGAGCCGGCTGGCGAGCCGCCCGAGGCCGAGCCACCGGCGGAGCCGCGGCGACAGCACGACCCACGAGCCCGCGCCGAGCATCACGAGCGCCACCAGGGTGATCGTGCGCGCCGCCTCGAGCCCGGGCGATCCGGCCAGGACGACGAGCGCGCCCGCGGCGAAGAGCGCGAGGCCGAGCAGCCCGACGATCCGGTCCGCGAACACGGAGAGCACCGCGCGCACGCCGCGCCGCGTCGCCCGCGCGGCGTACCAGGCCTTCACGACGTCGCCGCCCGTCGATCCCGGAACGGCCATGTTGAAGAACGCGCCGACGAGGTTCAGCCGCACCGCCTCGCCGAGCCCGAGTGCCACGTCCACGGCCCCCAGGAGCTCGCGCCACCGCCACGCCGTCACGAGGTACGTCACGAAGAGCAGCAGCAGCACCTCGAGCGCGACGAGGGGCCGCGCGCCGAGACGTGAGCCGAGCGACGCCATCCCCCACGTGACCGCGGGCACGCGGGTCTCGCCGTGCCCCCTCGAGACCACCTCGTCCCGGGTCACGTGCCGGACGGCGCCCGTGTCCGCGTCGGCCACGTCCCAGCCGTCCGCCGTCTCGGTCACGCGGCCGACGTACGTGTGGCTCGGTCCCTCCCCGCCCGCCGGCTTCGCCTCCAGGCGGTCGTGGACGTGGACCTGCGTGACGAGCACGCCGACCACGAGGGCGAGCCCGAGCCCGCGAAGGATCCACCTCGGCCGTCCGCCCCCTGCCGCGCCCACGACCGCGCCTCGGTCCCTACGGACCGGCGACGGGTGCGCCGGCCCCGACGCCCGACGCGTCGGCGTCGGGCTGCGGGCCCGGGAACGTGATCGTCGGGTCCCTCTGCCGGGCCCAGAACTCCCAGGCGTCGCGACGGGCGCCGAAGTCCGCGCCAGCGATCCGCATCAGCGACTCCCGCGCCTTGTGCCGGACGTTCGCGTCGGGGTCCTCCAGGCGCGGGACCAGCGCCTGGACCGCGGGCCGCGTGCCGACGCGGCCGAGGTACTCGAGCGCCTCCATGCGCACGCGCCAGTCGGTCTCGAACCCGAGGCGCTCCGTGACCACGGGGATCGCGGTCGCGTCGCCGAGCGTCTTCAGCCCGCGGATCGCGTCCTGACGGACCTGCGGCGACGGGTCGTCCACGGCGGCTTGCAGCGAGACACGCGCGAGCTTCGCGATCCGCCGCGTGAGCGCAGGGTCGATCGCGCCCCGGATCTCGGGGTCTCGCTCGTCCACGAGGAACGGACGTCCGTAGAAGAACCGTACGGACTCGCGATAGAAGCGGAAGTCGATCGCCTTGAACTCGAGGTCGCCGATCGCGCGGATCTTGTCGACCACGTACGACTTCGGCGCCCGGGCGCCGCGGGCGCCCGCGGCGTACCACGCGTCCACGTCCTTCATCAGCTGGAGCAGCCGGCGACCGTCGTCGGGGACGCCCCGCGAGGCCACGGTCGGCAGCTTCACCGCGATCAGCGTGAGCGTGGTCGCCGCCTGGCTCCGCGCGAGCGCCGCGCGGTCCTCGACGATCACCTCGCTCATCAGCTCGACGACCTCGCCCATGCCCTCCAGGCGACCGAACTGCGCGTGGCCGAGCCGCTCGATCGCGTCGATGTTCTTGTCCACCAGGTACGGGTCGCTGGCCGTGCACTCGTAGCAGAAGTCCTTCTCGCGGTGGCTGTCGCGGATCAGCTGGTAGTAGTGAGAGGGACTTCGGTCCTGGCCGAGGATGTCGTAGAAGAAGACCTCGGTGGCCGAGCCGCCCTCGTGGAGCTTCTTGTAGCTGCTCGAGCACGCCGGCAGGGCCACCAGGATGCCGCCGAGCAACCCCGCCAGGGCGAGCGTTCGCGCGTCCCGGCCCGACGGTCGGGCGGTCGCGGATCGTCCGAACGACGAGCACCTCTCGGTCGTCGTCCTCGACATGCGCCCGGCGCCCTCCCGCGACGCGCCCCCGGGACGCGACCGGGCGAGGGTACCAAGGGGGGAGCCCGTTCAGGGACGGTGTGCCCACCCGCCCCGGACCGTTGTACCCACCCCTACCGAGACCTACATTGGGCGCGGCTTTGGGACGAAGTAGGGATGTGGTCCCACCTCGCGGAGTCCCCGCCATGCCCAGACTCGTGCCGCGACGCTCCGCCCTGCTCGCCACGCTCCTGCTCCTCGCCGGCGCGTGCGGTGGTGGAGGCGGGTCCGGCACGACCTCGCAGCCGACCCCGAGCCTGCTCGACATCGGGACCGTCGCCTCGACCGTCCCGGACCGCACGGAGGTCGCCTTCCCGAATCCGCTCGCCGGCGACGCGACCGTCACCGAGGCGCTGGCGACGGGCCCCTTCACGGTGGACCAGACCGACCTCCCGGCGCCCGCGCCGGCCGGCGGGTCCGCGACGCTCCACCTCGTCCATGCCGCCCTCGGGGAGGGCGTGGCGTCGGGCGACGTGACGCTTCGTTTCGAGGGGCCCGGCGGCCCGGAGGACCGCACCTGGATCGTGCGAGCGACCGGGGAGAGGGTGACCTGGGGGCTGGTGACCCCGAGCCTCGACTTCGGCGCCGTCGACGCGGCCCAGACGAAGGACCTCACGGCCCAGGCGATCAACCTGAGCACGCTGAGCCCCGTCACGTTCACGGGCGTCACACTGCCCGGCGCGTTCTTCTCGGTCGTGGGGAGCCCCTTCCCCATGACCGTGGACCCGGGCGCCACCGCGAGCGTGACGATCCGGTACGCGCCCACCCAGGCCGGCATCCACGACGGCACCCTGGTCCTCGGTCCCGCGGACCCCGGCGGCGGGGTGGACATCTCCGTCTTGGCCGAGACCGTCGGCTCGGGGAACGAGGAGGTCACCGACTACGGGTCGCTCCCCCTCGACTCGGGCGGACGCACCTCCGTCCTCGCCGTGAGCGTCCCCGCCGACGCGATCTCCGTGACCGTCGAGGGCGCGATTCCGAACGGCGTGTTCACGACCCCGGTGATCGGCCTCGACACGTGGACCGGCCCCGGCGGGAAGGTCTACGAGAACTCCTCCGGCACCGGCGCCTACGTCTGGTACCCGGAGCAGGAGGTCTTCGACGCGACGGTCCCGAACACGGACCGCGCGAACGTCCAGCTCGTCCCCGGCGGCGGCACGTACCACTTCTCGCTGCGTCGCCTGCAGGGGACCGGCGCGAACATGATCGTGCGCGCGATCGTCGAGCGACGTACGGCCGGCGGCGCGTCGGGCGGCACGCTCGACCTGAACGTGTGGCTCGCGAACGGCATCACCCCGAAGGCCTCGACGGCCGCGACCGACAACCGCCTCCAGGCCATCCTGACGCGCATCGACTCGATCCTCTCCCAGCAGGGCGTCCGGATCGGGAGCATCGACTACTACGACGTCACCGACTCTTCCTTCGACCAGGTCACCTCGAACACCGAGTTCGCGAACATGCTCCGCCTGTCGTCCGCCGCGACACGGACCCGGCTGAACCTCTACTTCGTCCAGGTGGCGTTCGGGGGTGGCGTCGTCGGCGTGTCCGCGACCATCGGCGGGCCCAAGCTGAACGGGACCGGTGTCTCCGGCGTGATGAGCATCTACGACGGCTACGGAACGAGCACCATCGGGCTCATCGCCGCGCACGAGCTGGGCCACTACCTCGGCCTCTACCACACGGTCGAACAGGACGGTACGCACGACTTCGTCGACGACACCCTGAACTGCCCGGCCTCGGGGACCGACAGCGTGTGCACCACGGCGGGCGGCGGGTACCTCATGCACTGGCAGGCGGTCGGCGGCTCGTCGATCACGGACGGCCAGGGCGGCGTGATCCGCGGCCACCCGACCGTCGCCGCGCCGGCCGGCGCCTTCCTGATGTCGAAGCCGGTCGTCGTCCCGGCGGACGCAGGAGAGGTCCTCTCGCTCCCCCAGGACTGGTGCGGCACCTGTCGCTCGTGCCTCACGCCGAAGGGCGCTCCGTAGACCGGCGCTCCGTAGACCGGCGCTCCACGGGACCCGCCGCGCGGCGCCCGAGGGCGCGGCCCTTGACCCTGCGGTCACGGGGACTACGATCCCCCCCTGCTTTGGCCGAAGTGGCGGAATTGGCAGACGCGCCAGGTTCAGGACCTGGTGACCTTTACCGGTCTTGCGGGTTCGAGTCCCGCCTTCGGCACCATCCCCGCGCCGCGCGCCGCGGGCTCCTCCCCGTTCTCCTCGCGCCCGGCCGCCGCCCGCCCGGTCCACGCCGCGGGCTCGTGTCCCGGGAATCGTTCCGCGCGCCCCTCGGCGCGCCGTGAAATGGCGGGCGACCTTCGCTGGGGGTGCCTCGCCGAGGCTGAGATCAAACCCCTGGCACCTGATCCGGTTCGCACCGGCGGAGGGAAGCGAAGGGGGACGCTTCGCGTCGCCGTCGCCGCCCGCCGCCCGAAGGAGGCCCCATGGCGAGCGAAGCGCGGCGACCGGCAGACCGCGTCCCCGACACCGGGCGCATCACGCGGGAGCCGTTCCCCGCGTCCCGCAAGGTGTACGTGGAGGGTCGCCTCCACCCCGGGGTCCGGGTCTCCATGCGGGAGGTCCGGCTCGCCGAATCGCCCGCGGTCGCGCCCGGCGACGCGCCGACGCCCAACGCGCCGGTCCTCCTCTACGACACGTCGGGCCCGTACACGGACGTGGACCGGCCCATCGACGTCGCGCGGGGCCTCGAACCCCTCCGCGCCGACTGGATCCGCGCGCGCGGCGACGTCGAGGTCGTGGACCGCGCGCGGCCGAACGGGACGGACGATCCCACCCTCGCGTTCCCGACGCCGCGCCCGCGCCTGTGCGCGCGCGCGGGACACCGCGTCACGCAGATGCACTACGCGCGCCGCGGGATCGTGACGCCCGAGATGGAGTACGTGGCGATCCGAGAGTCCATGCGACGCGAGGCCGTGGCGGAGCACCTCCGCGCGGTCCCGTCCGGCGAGACGCCCCTGCCCTTCACGATGCCCCGCGAGGTAACACCGGAGCTCGTCCGCGACGAGATCGCGCGCGGCCGCGCGATCCTCCCCGCGAACGTGAACCACCCCGAGAGCGAGCCGATGGTCGTCGGCCGGGCGTTCCTCGTGAAGATCAACGCGAACATCGGGAATTCCGCCGTCACCTCCTCGATCGAGGAGGAGGTGGAGAAGATGGTCTGGGCCGCGCGCTGGGGCGCGGACACCGTCATGGACCTCTCGACGGGCCGCAACATCCACGCGACGCGCGAGTGGATTCTGAGGAACAGCCCGGTCCCCGTCGGGACCGTGCCGATCTACGAGGCCCTCGAGAAGGTGGGTGGGCGCCCCGAGGAGCTCACGTGGGAGCTCTTCCGCGAGACCCTGATCGAGCAGGCCGAGCAGGGGGTCGACTACTTCACGATCCACGCGGGCGTGCTGCTCCGCTTCATCCCGTGGACCGCGCGGCGCACGACCGGGATCGTGTCCCGCGGCGGGTCGATCCTCGCGAAGTGGTGCCTCGCCCACCACCGCGAGAACTTCCTCTACACGCACTGGGACGAGATCTGCGAGATCATGGCCGCGTACGACGTCTCCTTCTCGATCGGCGACGGCCTCCGCCCCGGCTCGATCGCGGACGCGAACGACCGCCCGCAGCTCGCCGAGCTCGAGGTCCAGGGCGACCTGACGCGCCGGGCGTGGGACCAGGACGTGCAGGTCATGAACGAGGGCCCCGGCCACGTGCCCATGCACCAGATCCGAGAGAACATGGAGAAGCAGCTCGCGTGGTGCCACGAGGCGCCCTTCTACACGCTGGGCCCCCTCACGACCGACATCGCGCCGGGGTACGACCACATCACGTCGGGGATCGGCGCCGCGCTGATCGGGTGGTTCGGGACGGCGCTCCTCTGCTACGTCACGCCGAAGGAGCACCTGGGCCTCCCGGACCGCGAGGACGTCCGCGAGGGCGTGATCGCGTACAAGATCGCCGCCCACGCGGCGGACCTCGCGAAGGGGCACCCGTCGGCGCACCTCCGCGACGACGCGCTCTCGAAGGCCCGCTTCGAGTTCCGCTGGGACGATCAGTTCAATCTGGCCCTCGACCCCGAGCGCGCGCGCCAGTACCACGACGCGACGCTCCCGGCCGAGGCCGCGAAGGTCGCCCACTTCTGCTCCATGTGCGGCCCGAAGTTCTGCTCGATGGAGATCACGCAGCAGGTCCGTGACTTCGCGCGCGAGCGGGGCTTGGGCGACGAGGAGGCCCTGGCCGCGGGCCTACGAGAGCAGAGCGACGCGTTCCGCGAAGGGGGCGGCGAGATCTACCTCGCGCCCTGACCGCCGCGCACCGGAGAGCCGAAGCCGCCCGATCCGACCGTCCTCGATCGTCGCGCTCGGGCGGCCGACCGTCGTTCCCGAAACGAGGCCCAGGGCCCGAGCGGCCGAGACGAGAACGAGCGTTCCCTCCCTGCCGTGAGGCTACGGCTTCGCGCGGCCGTAGGCGTCGGCCCAGGCGCGGAGGTCCACGTTGCCGCCCGAGAGGATCGCGCCGACGCGGCGGCCGTGGACGTCCTCGACCTTGCCGGCCAGGAGCGCCGCCACCGGGACCGCGCCCGACGGCTCGACCACGAGCTTCGTGCGTTCGAGGAGGAACCGCATCGCGAGGCGCACCTCGTCGTCCGTGACCGTCACGACGCGGACGCCCAGCGCGGAGAGGATCGCGAAGGGGATCTCGCCGAGCACGGTCCGGAGCCCGTCGCAGATGGTGTCCGGCGTCTGCTCGGTCACGCGGACGCCCGACCCGAGGGAGCGGCGTGCGTCGTCGGCGCCCTCCGGCTCGCAGCCGATCACGCGCACGCCCGGAGATGTCGAGGCCGTGACCGCCGTGCCCGAGAGGAGGCCGCCTCCGCCCACGGGCGCGAGGACCGCCTCGAGGTCGGGAACGTCCTCCAGGAGCTCCCACGCCGCCGTGCCCTGGCCCGCGATCACGTCGGCGTGGTCGTACGGCGGGATCAGCGCGGCCCCGGTCTCGTCCACCACGCGGGCCGCCGTCGACTCGCGGTCGGCCTGCGTCGGGCGGCAGGGGACGATCCGGGCGCCGTAGCCCTCCGTCGCCTCGCGCTTCACGGCGGGGGCGCCCTCGGGCATCACGATCGTCGCGGCCACGTGGAAGAGGCGCGCCGCGAGGGCCACCGCCTGGGCGTGGTTTCCGCTCGAGTGCGTGACGACGCCCCGCGTCCGGACGAGCGGGTCGAGGCGCGCGATCGCGTTCGTCGCGCCGCGCATCTTGAAGGCACCGACGCGCTGGAGGTTCTCGCACTTCAAGAAGACGTGCGCGCCGGTCGCCTCGTCGAGCTGACGCGACCGGAACACCGGCGTCCGGTGGACGTAGGGGTGGATGCGTTCGGCCGCCGCGAGAACGTCGTCCCGCCGGACGGGAAGACGCGCCAAGGGTCAGGCCTCTACGCCGAGGAGGAAGTCGAGCCGGTCGCCCGGCACGTGCTCGGTCGGCTCCAGGCCGCGACGGAAGAGCCGGGCCCCCACCGAGCCCCGGAGCTCGAGCGTTTCGCCCTCGCGACGCAGCAGCGACCCCTCGCGGAGCCCGACCACGGCGTTCGCGTTCATCTCGTGGTACTCGCGGATCCTCACCTCCCGCGTCTCGCCCTGGTGTGTGGAGTCGGGGTCGGGGTCGAGGTAGTGCGGGTTGATCTGGAAGGGCACGATGTCCAGCGCGTCGAACGACGGGGGATACACGATCGGCATGTCGTTCGTCGTCATGATCGTCGGGCATGCGAGGTTGCTCCCCGCGCTGCTCCCGAGGTAGGGAAGACCGTCCCGGACCGCCTGCCGGAGCGGCTCGAGGAGGTCCGCCTCGTAGAGGCGCGAGAGCAAGCGGAAGGTGTTTCCGCCGCCCACGAAGACCGCGTCGGCCCGCGCGAGCGTCGCGCGGGGATCTCCCTGCTCGTGGATGCCCGTGATCTCGATGCCCCAGGCGCCCGCCACCTCGCGCACCCGGCCCGTGTACATGTCCACGTCCTGGAGGGCGAACGGGACGAAGACGAGCCGTCGGACGGAGCCGAGGTAGTCGAGCATCTCGGTCCGGGCGTCTCGGAAGTAGCCGCCGGAGTGGAGGAAACACCGCATCACCGCTCCCTACCCTCGTTCTCGCCGCCGAGGGCGAGGACCGCGTCCCCCGGCGCGATGGTGCCGCCCTCGATCACGCGTCCATACACGCCGCCGCGTCCCTCGGGCTCGAGGGCGCGCCTCAGGCCCGGCTGCGCGCGGTCCATGACCTCGCAGGGCTTCGTCTCGCCCTCGACCGACACGAGCACCTCGCCGACCCGCAGCCGTCCCCCCACGCGTCGGAGGAGGTCCACGCCCTCGACGAGGACGTTCGCCCGGCGCGTCCACCAGGGGAGGTCGGCCCCGAGGTCCCGCATCGCGGCGTCCCACGACTCCTTCGCGAGGAAGGTGACGCCGCGGCGCGGGCTTGCGCCGTGGTCGCCCTCGAGCCAGCCGTCGGGCTCGACCCGCGCGGTCTCGACGGTGCGCATCGGCCCGTCCCGCTCCGTGCGGACCGCGATGGCGAGCACCGTTCCGCGAGGCGTCATCCGATCCCTCCCCCGCGACCGGTCCGGCCGGGGAACGAGGGGAGCATACCGGCGGACGTCGCGCCCGCCCCGTGGGTCGCCACGGTGAGGGGCGGACCTCAGCGCACCCAGGGATCGAGCGGGGGACGGTCCGCGCCGGGGACGGCTCGCACGTACTCGAGGAGCGCGCGACGGTGCTCCCGGGGCCGGTCGAGCGTCAGGGCGACCGAGAGGGTGCGGAGAGCCAGGCCGGCGCCCGCGCGGCGTCGCTCGGCCGCGTCGAGTCGGGCGAGGTAGGGGTCGCTCGCGGGCGGGACCGCCGTGGCCAGCCGGCGCTCGAGACCGAGGAGCGCGTCCTCCGCGAGGACGCCCGCCGTGGCCGCGCCGAGTCGGCCCTCGGCGGCGCCGAGGTCGCCCGCGTAGAAGAAGAAGGGCAGCGCGGTGGGATACGTGCCGAGGCCAGAGGGGTCTTCCGCGGGCAGCGCGCGCGCCGCGGCCACGAGCGCGCCCGGGTCGAGGGGCGTCTCGTCCGCGTGCCCCGCGAGGCCGACCCGTGTCGGGTGCGCGGCGAAGTCGTCCCGCCACAGCGTGACCCGTGCGAAGACCGCGCCCATGCGCCGAGCCTGGGTCCGCAGCCCCTCCTCCTCGGTCGCGCGCGCCGGGAGCCAGAGGACGTACACGCCGTGGGCCGTGAGCGCGGCGCGCCGCCCGGTCAGCCCCGCCCTCGTGGCGGCGCCGAGCGCGCCCTCCGCCGAGTCCTGCGAGGCGTCCTCCACGATCACGTCGTAGGGACCGCCTCGGAGCGCGTCCGGCTCGATCGGCCGCGGAGAGACCAGCGCACGACGCGGCTCGGGGACGAGCCCCAACGGCAGCTGGCGGGCCACCGCCTCGTCCCGGTCGGCCGGCGGCGCCAGGGGGGCCGTGGCGAAGGGAACGAGGGCGTCTGGGGTCGGGCCTGCCGACGGGTCGTCCGGCGCGCACGCGTTGAAGAGCGCCAACGCCGCCGTCACGACCAGCGTGTAGATCCGTCCGTCGCCCGGACGCGTCCCCGGACGCGCGCGCGGGTCGGAGCGGCGGCGCCGCCGGACATCGGGCACGGGACGTGCCAGGGATGGGCCCTCCGCGAGGTCGGACGACCCAGGATAGCGCCGCGCGATCCGCCCGCGCCCGGGATCGCGCGCTCCACGGCGCCACCGCCCCGCCTCCTCCGGGGCGAGCCGGCACGGCGGCCGGACCTTGCGCCGCGCCCGCCCTGCGGTTCGTCTGGGCGGCCCGTGATCCGCGCCGACCGCCTCTCGAAGACCTTCCGGGTGCCGAAGAAGGCGCCCGGCCTCGTCGCCTCGCTCCGCGCACTCGTCCGTCGCGAGACGGTCGAGAAGCGAGCGGTCCGTGACGTCTCGTTCGAGGTCCAGGAGGGCGAGATCGTAGGGCTCCTCGGCGCGAACGGCGCCGGCAAGACCACCCTCACGAAGATGCTCGCGGGGATCATCCACCCCACGTCGGGCGACGCGGACGTGCTCGGGTTCCGCCCGTGGGAGCGTGACGACCGCTTCCGCCGCCAGATCGCGCTCATCATGGGGCAGAAGGCGCAGCTCTGGTGGGACCTCCCGGCCGCGGACGCCTTCCTCCTCCTGAAGGAGATCTACCGGATTCCCGCCGCGGAGTACCGGAAGAACCTCGACGACCTCGCCTCGATGCTCGGCGTGACGAAGGAGCTCGAGATCCAGGTCCGCCGCCTCTCGCTCGGCGAACGCATGAAGATGGAGCTGATCGCCGCCCTCCTGCACGGACCGCGCGTCGTGTACCTGGACGAGCCCACCATCGGCCTCGACCTGACCGCGCAGCGCGCGGTCCGCGACTTCGTCCTCACGTACCGGCAGGCCCGGCGGCCCGCCATGCTCCTCACGAGCCACTACATGGAGGACATCCAGCGCCTCTGCGAGCGCATCCTGATCCTCCGCGACGGCGAGCTCGTGTACGACGGTAGCCTCCAGGAGGTCGTCCACCGCTACGCGGACCACAAAGTGGTCATCGCGCACCTCGGACGGGACGGGGTGGACGGACCGCGCGGGTCCCCACCGCGTCCGCGCCCCACGCCCTCGGACCTGGCCGACCTCGGAACCGTCGTGCACCTCGACGAGAACGTGCTGCGTCTTCGCGTCCCGCGGTCGCGGGTCGCGCGTGCGGCTTCCGAGGTGCTCGCGCGGCTCCCGGTCGTGGACCTCACGATCGAGGAGCCGGACGTCGGGACGATCATCGAGCGGATCCTCACCGACCGCAGTGGGACCGGGGGCGCGCCGTGAGCCCGCGGCTCTTCGTCCAGGTCGTCCTGATCGAGGCGCGGAGCCGCATGTCGTACCGCGTCGACTTCTGGATCAACGCGTTCGCCACCTTCGCGGTCGAGATCGGCCTCGCGTGGTTCCTCTGGAGCGCGATGTTCCGAGAGTCGGGCCACGGCACGATCGCCGGCTACGACCTCCACGGCATGCTCGTCTACTACCTCGCGGTCATCCTCTTCGGGCGCATCGTGAGGGGCCCGGAGCTCACCGGGCGGGTCTCGAACGACATCTACGAGGGCGGTCTCAACCGCTACCTCGTCTTCCCGACCTCGTACTTCGCCTTCAAGTACGCGCAGTCGCTCGGGAGCCTCGTTCCCGCCCTGATCCAGCTCGTCCTCCTGGCCGCCCTCTTCCCCGTCCTCGCGCGCGAGGGCGCGGGCGTCGCCCTTTCGCCGCTCTCGGCCGCGATGGCCCTCCTGTCGCTCGCCGCCGCGAACCTCCTCTACTTCACGATGGGCTTTCCGATCCAGTGCGTCGCGTTCTGGGCGGACAACGTGTGGAGCCTCGCGGTGTGCCTCCGCTTCACGTGCGCGCTCCTCGGCGGCGCCCTGCTCCCCCTGGCCGTGTTCCCCTCGGGGCTCCGCGCGGTCGTGGACGTCCTCCCCTTCCGCTACCTCTACGACGCGCCCGTCGGCGCGCTCCTCGGACGGACCTCGGTCTCGGCGTGGGCCACGGGTCTCGTCCTCACCCTCGGCTGGACGCTCGTCTTCGCCCTGCCCGCGCGCGCCGTGTGGCGGCGCGGGAGCCTCCAGTACAGCGGCATCGGAATGTGAGCCCCCGCGTGCGCTACCTCCGCCTCTATGCCTCCTTCCTCCGCTTCTCGTTCTCGAAGGCGCTGCAGTTCCGGCTCGACTTCTTCTTCCGCGTGTTCATGGACGTCGTCTTCTACGCGGTGAACCTGGGCTTCTTCGGGATCCTCTTCGCGCACACCCGCGCGCTCGGTGGCTGGACGTGGGACCAGGTACTCGTGTTCGCCGGGGGCGTCTTCGTGTCCGACGCGCTCCACATGACGATCTTCTCGAACAACATGTGGTGGTTCCCGATCTACGTGAACCGGGGCGATCTCGACTACCACCTGGTCCGCCCGGTCTCCGCGCTCTTCATGTTGAGCCTGAGGGACTTCGCCGCGAACTCGTTCCTGAACCTCCTGCTGGCGTTCGCGGTCCTCGCCGTGGTGGTCGCCCGGTACCCCGGCCCCCTCCCGCTCCCTTCGGTCGTGCTCTACGTCGGACTCCTGCTCGTGGGCGTGATCCTCCGGTACGCGCTCCAGATGACCCTGCTGATCCCCGTCTTCTGGCTGCACACCGTCCACGGGCTCCGCGAGATCTACTTCTCGCTCGACCAGCTCGCCGATCGGCCGGACGGGATCTTCACCGGCTTCGTCGGCCGGCTCCTGACGTCGATCCTCCCCTTTGCGGTGATCGTCTCGTTTCCCACCCGCGCGCTCTTCCAGGGTTTCTCCTGGCCCCTGGTGCTCCACGTCGTGGGCGTCACGGTCGCCGCGCTCCTGGCGATGGGCGCGCTGTGGCGGCTGGGCCTCCGGGCCTACGCGTCCGCCTCGTCCTGACCCCGCGCGCTGGCCGCCGCACGCCCGGGCTTCGTGTTCTCCGCGACCACGGCCGTGAAGAGGCCGAGCGGTCCCCCGTGCCGTGCGTCGAGGACGCGGAGCGGCTGGCCTTCCAGGACCTCCTCCCGCCGAAGCGTGCCCCATCCCCAGCCCCGTGTCATCGGCTCGAGGCTCTGTTCCAGTCGGTCGAGGGCAGGCACCTCGCTCCGGAACCTGTTCACGATCGCGACCCGCCCGTGCGGCCGGCAGACCCGCACGACCTCGCGCATCATCCGGTCGGGGTCGTCCACCACCGTCACCATGTGGAACGCGCCCACCACGTCGAAGGCGTCGTCGGGGAACGGCAGGCGCGTCGCGTTGCCCTCGACGAGGCGGATGTGCTTCCACCCCATGCGCTCGATCTTGTGCTGCGCGCGCCGGAGCATCTGTGCGGACAGGTCGAGCGCGGTGACGTCGCAGTCCGGGGGGTAGGCGGGGAGCGAGCCGCCGGTGCCGGCGCCGATCTCGAGCACGCGTGTGCCGGCCTGGAGGTCCAGGGCGCGGATCACGAACGCGACGCGCGGGAGGAAGACGCGCGCGAACACGGCGTCGTAGACGCGCGAGAGCGAGCCGTAGAGCAGGCTCTCGTGCGCCGCGCGTCGGCTCCCGCCGTCGTGGTCCTGCCCGTTCGATCCCGTAGCCATCGGCCCCCCTGGGTCGCACGATTCTGCCCCACCCGGCGTCCACGAGCCAACGGACGCCCGGGGGCGGCGAACGTCCGGGGTCCCGGCCGAGCCGGAGGCCGTCGCCGCGCTCAGCCCTTCCACTCCGCCCGGTACCGGAGCCCCAGGCTCATGATCCGCTCGAGGAGGGCGTCGTAGGGCAGACCGACGGTCTCTGCCGACTCGGCGAAGTCCTCACCATAGCCGATCTGGGGGTTCGGGTTCGCCTCGATCACGAACACCTCCCCGTCCGGCCGCATGCGCAGGTCCATCCGGGCGTAGCCCGAGAGCGAGAGGATCCTCCAGGCCCGCCGGCAGATCTGGACGATCCGCTTCTCGGCGCCCTCGGGAAGGTCCCGCGCGGCGCTCGTCTCGATGCCCCACCGGCGCTGGTAGGCGACGTCCCACTTGACCCGCCCCGTCGCGAACCGGGGGACGTCGGGCGGCATCTTGGTGAAGTGCATCTCCCAGATCGGGAGGACGCGGACACGCTGGTTTCCGAGCAGGCCGACGTAGAGCTCGCGACCCTCGATGTACTCCTCGGCGATCGCGTCGGTCCCGACGTGCTCGTGCACGAAGCCCACGCGCTCCACGAGGTGCTCGTCGTCCTGGACGAGCGAGGCCTGGGCGATGCCGCGGGAGCCCTCCTCGGTCACCGACTTCACGAAGAGCGGGAACGCGAGGCGCCGGGGCCGGCTGACCTTCCGCCCCCGCGGGAAGACGGCGAAGGCCGGTACCCGGATCCGGTGGTAGGCGAGGAGCTGTTTGCTGAGCGCCTTGTCGCGGGCGAGCATCAGGCCCCGCGGGTTGCACCCGGTGTACGACTGCCGGAGCAGCTCGAGGTAGCCCACGACGTGCTGGTCGTACACCGCGACGCCGTCGAACTCCTCGAGCAGGTTGAAGGCGACGTGAGGCTCCCCTTGCTCGACCGCCTCGCGGATCGCCATGAGGTCGCCCACGACGCCGAGCACCCGGACGTCGTGCCCCGCCTCCCGGAGGGTCGCGACGACGTCGTACTCCGTCTTCCACGGCGCGCGGAAGAGCTCCTCGTCGGAGAGCCCCTCGATCGACTCGGGGGGGATCAGGTCGCGGTGCAGGAGCACGAGCACCCGCAGTCGTTTCACGCGAGCACCTCGCCCCCCGGCTCGACGTCCGTGCGCCGTCTCACAGGGCCACCCGATGCCGCCCGCTGTGGAGGTAGTTCATGGTGAGCACCGTGAGCATCACGGTCGTGTCGAGCTTGGTCTGACGGTCCGACGCGCGCACGCGGAGCCGCAGGTCCTTGCAGCGAACGATCATGTCCTTCAGCACCTGGTCGATCGTGTACTGCGAGAGGCCCGTCCAGTGCGCCACGCGCTCGCGGACCTCGGCCCGAACGCGCCGGAGGAACGCGTACGCCGTCTCCCGCTCCTTGTGCTCGGGCTGGTCGGAGAAGAGGCGGCGCAGGTCCCGGTCCCACACCTCGGGGTGCTGGGTCCCGTAGTAGCCCCGCTTCCACGCGTAGTACGCGCCGAGGGTCTGCGTCAGTGTGGAGAGCCTTTCGGGTCGCGCGCGCGAGCGCACCCGCGCAGCGCGACCCGCGACCTCCTGCATCAGCCCGTCCACGTACTCGAGCTTCCTCAGGGCCGGCCAGCCGGCGTACGTCTGACGCCAGCGGTTCCCCGGCGACAGCCACACCGCGAAGGTCTCGGCGAAGTCCTCGGCGGGGTGGCTCTGGGCGTACCACGCGTCCAGGTGGAGCACGAAGCTCCGGCTGACGGGCTTCGGGCGGTACGTCGTCGGGTAGGGCCGCGCGCGGCCGAACGCCTCCTGGAACGAGCGCCGGAAGTGGAGCCGGTAGGCCGTGTCGAACGCGTGCCCGGCCTCGTGCCGAAGGATCTTCATGCACTCCCGCTCGGAGCTCCCCTCGACCTCCAGCATCATCCGGCGCTCGAGCGCCATCAGGCGCGGGTGCGCGAGGTAGAAGGGGACCGCGATGCCCGGGATGCCGTCGGGCGAGAACCACTCCGTCGAGAGCCAGGCGTGCGGCTTGAGGCCCAGGCCGCGCGCCTGGAGCTCCTCGTGGAGCCTCGCCACCCGCTCCTCGAGCACGGTGCCCTCCACCTCCAGCCCGAGGTCCTTCAGGCGCAGGTCGAGGAGGCGCTCGTCGGGCCAGGAGACCCACGCGGGACGCCGCGCGCGTCGGCGCGGCCGTCGGGCGCGGGGGGTCTTCGGCATCGGGTCGCTTCCCTTCGGGTGGGGGCATCCTACGCGCCGCACGGGACACGGAGGCGCGATGGCGCACGATCCAGGGCTTCTCCTCGAGACGCTCGACTACGAGGACCGCGGGCTTCGCTGCCGCGGTCTCCTCGCGCGGCCCGCCGACCCGACCGTCCCGGTGCCCGGCGTGCTCGTGTTCCCCACCTTCGTCGGCCTCGGCCCGTTCGCGCGCGACGAGGTCCGCTGGCTCGCGGGCGCGGGGTACGCGGCGCTCGCCGTGGACCTCTACGGCGAGGGCCGGCTCGCGTCCTCCCGCGCCGAGGCCCGCGCGTGGATGGAGCCGCTCCAGAGGGACCGCGCCGCCCTTTGCCGTCGCGGACGGGCGGCGTTCGACGCCCTGGCCCGCCGCCCCGACGTCGAGGCGTCGCGCGTCGGGGCGGTGGGCTACTGCTTCGGCGGCGCGGCCGCGCTCGAGCTGGCGCTCGACGGCGCCGCGCTCCGCGCCGTAGCGACCCTGCACGGGATCCTGCCCGAGGTCGCCGAGGCCGACGCGGCCCGGGTCCGAGCGAGCCTCCAGGTGCACCACGGGCACGCGGACCCGCTCGTGCCGCCGGACCGGGTGGACGCCTTCCTCGCCGCCATGGAGGCCGCGGGCGTGGACTTCACCTTCGTCGTCCACGGTGGCGCGCGCCACGGCTTCACGAACCCCGAGGCGCGCGATCCCGAGCGCGGCGTCGTGTACCATCCCGACGCGGCGCGCCGCGCGCGACGGATGACGGCCGCCTTCCTCGCCGAGCGCCTCGGCCCGACCGGGGCCTGACCGCTTCCTCACCCGGGAGGTGCAGATGGAACACGGACGAGCGGGCCTTCGTGTCTCGCGCGGGAAGCTCCGTGGGGACCGCGCGGGCGGCAGCCGATGGGCGACCCGGGCGGTCCTGGCGGCCGCGCTGGGGCTCGGGACGGTCCTCGGGACCGGGCGGCTCGTCGCCCCGGCGCGGGCCGACGAGCCCGCCGCCGCCGCGACGCCCGTCGTGGAGCGCTGGCTCCTCCTCGACCTCGACGCGGGCGGGCCGCGCGAGCCGTTTCGTCCGTCGGCGGCCTTCCGGCGCTACCTCCTCGCGCCGTCGGCGGAGGCGCCCGAGGCCGGGGTCGTCGTCGAGGCCGCGGACGGGAGCCACGCGGCGTGGCGACCGGCCGTGCCGGACGAACGCGGCTTCGTGGACCCGGACGAGGCGTCGTACGCCGCGGGAACCGTCACGGCGTCCGCCGAC
The DNA here is from genome assembly GCA_963752285.1 of uncultured Planctomycetota bacterium. GTDB lineage: Bacteria > Planctomycetota > PLA2 > PLA2 > JAEUHO01 > CAVVXN01. Next base: position 785,477 of record CAVVXN010000005.1, on the reverse strand, counting down.
GGCGTGTGGCTCGCGTCCGTCGAGCGCGCCGGCGCGCTCTTCGTGAACGGGACCCCGTTCGTCGGCGACGCGTACGGTCACGGGATCGTCCGCGTGCCCGTCGAGCTCCGGGCAGGCGCGAACGCGCTCTTCGTCCTGGCGCCGCGCGGACCGTTTCGCGTGCGCTTCGAGCGGCCGGAGGCGCCCCTCTTCGTGGCGACCGAGGACCCGACCCTCCCCGACCTCGTCCGGGGCGAGTCCCGTGCGCCCGACGCGGCGGTCGTCGTGGTGAACGCGAGCACGACGCTCGCGATCGGCGTGGACGTCGAAGGTACGGTCCACGTGGGCGACCGCCGGGTCTCGGGCGGCGTCCGCCTCGTCTCGATCCCTCCGCTCGGTGTCACGAAGGTGCCGCTCGTCCTCCGGCCCATCGAGGTCCCCGACGCCGCGGAGGAGGCCCGCCTCGACGTCGAGCTCGCGAACTGCGACCGCGTGATCGGGCACTGGTCGTTCCCGCTCCCGGTGGTCTCGGCCGACGCGCCACGCCGCCGCACGTTCGTCTCGGCGATCGACGGAGGCGTCCAGACGTACGCCCTCCTCCCGCCGGTCGGCGACGCGAAGGGCGCGCCCCGGCGCATGCTCCTCACGCTCCACGGCGCGGGCGTCCAGGCGCTCGGACAGGTGAAGGCCTACGCCCCGAAGCCCGACTTCGTGATCGTCGCGCCCACGAACCGCCGCCCCTTCGGGTTCGACTGGCAGCAGTGGGGACGCCTGGACGCGTACGAGGTCCTCGCCGACGCGCTCTCGGACACCGGGGTGGACCGTCGTCGCGTGTCGCTCTCGGGACACTCGATGGGCGGACACGGCACGTGGCACCTCGCCGTCAACGACCCGGACGGCTTCGCCGTCGTCGCGCCGTCGGCGGCGTGGGTCTCGTTCGCGACGTACGCGGGCGGTCCGCGCGACGGCCCGCTCGCCCGGCTCTGGGACGCGGCGGACGCCCCGTCCGACACGCTGGCGCTCGCCGACAACCTCGCCGCGGTCCCCGTGCGCCAGCTCCACGGCGAGGCGGACGACTGCGTCCCGGTCTCGGAAGCCCGGACGATGGAGGCGCGCCTCAACGCGCTCCCCGGGATGGACTACGCGCTCCAGGTGATCCCGAAGATGGGCCACTGGTGGGACGGCGACGCCTCGCCGGGCGCGGACTGCGTGGACTGGCCCGCCTTCTTCGACGCCTTCCGTGCGCACGAGATCCCGGAGGCGCCGGCGGCCCTCCACGTCACGACCGCCGACCCGGCCGAGGACAGCGCCGACTTCTGGGTGCGGCTCGAGCAGCCGATCCAGGTGGGCGAGCTGCTCCACGTGGACGCGTCGTTCGCGGGCGGCGCGCTGACGGTCGCGACGAAGAACGTCCGCCGGCTCTCGCTCGCGCCGCCCGCGGCGTGGAAGGTCGGCGCGGTCCACGTGGACGGAACCGACGTCTTGTGGCCCGCGGAGACGCCGCGCCTCGCGCTCGCGCGCTCGGGCGGCACGTGGCGCGTGGTCGCCGACCGGATCCCGGCGGGCGAGCGGTCGCCCGGGCGGAGCGGACCCTTCTGGCGGCTCTTCGACCGGCGCTTCGTCCTCGTCTACGGGACGGCGGGCGACGCCTCCGAGGACCGTCAGGCGCTCGAGCGGGCCCGGTACGACGCCGAGCGCTGGTGGTACCGCGGCAACGGCGCGGCCGAGACGATCTCCGACGCCGAGCTGCTCGCGCACGCGCCGCGCTACGTGGGTCGCAACGTCGTGCTGTACGGGAACGCGAGCACGAACGCGGCGTGGGATCACGTCCTCCCCCCGTCGTGCCCCCTCCGCGTGGACCGCGGGCGGGCCGTCGTCGGCGCGCGTACCTACGAGGGCGACGACCTCGCGGCGCTCTTCCTCTACCCGCGCCTCGGAGACGAGGGCGCGCTCGCGGGCGCCGTGGCGTGGACGGGCGAGAAGGGCGAGCGAGCCACGATCCCCTGCGCGTACCTCTCGTCGGGCGTGGGGTTCCCCGACTACGTCCTCTTCGGGCCCGAGGTCTTCGACCGGGGCGACACGGGCGTGCGTACGGCAGGGCTCTTCGACGTCGCGTGGCACCTCGCCACGGGCCGCTGACCGAGCCGGCGCGTTCGCCTCAACACGCGAAGAGGCGCCCCTGCCGCTCTCCCTCCGGGCGACGGAAGGCGCGCGTCGAGAGCCGCGGGAGCCCGGTCGCGAGTCCCGCGCGCCGGCAGCCCGCTTCGAACAGTCCCCGGATCTGCTCCGCGTACGGCCCCTCGCCGCGCATCCGAATCCCGAAGCGACCGTCGTCGTACGCGCCGTGGCGCAGCGACGCGAGGCGCGCGAGCACGCGGCTTCGACGGAGGGGCTCGTGCCGTTCGAGCCACGCGGGAAACAGCTCCTTCACCGCGTGGGGCAGGCGCAGCACCGTGTAGAACGCCGCGCGCGCCCCCGCCTCGGCGGCGGCGGCGAGGATCCTCGGGATCTCGTGGTCGGTGAGCCCCGGGATCACCGGCGCCACCGCGACGCCCACGGGGACCCCCGCCTCCCGGAGGCGGGCGACGGCCTCGAGTCGCGCCGCGGGGCGGGCCGCCCGTGGCTCCAGACGCGCCGCGAGGTCGGGCTCGAGCGTCGTCACCGTGAGGCAGACGCTCGCGGCGTCGTCCCGGGCCAGCACGCCGAGCACGTCGAGGTCGCGGGTCACGAGCGCGCTCTTCGTGATGACGCCGACCGGGTTCCGGAACCGGGCCAGGACCTCGAGGCACGCGCGCGTGAGGCCGAGCCTCCGTTCCACCGGCTGGTAGCAGTCGGTGACGCCCGAGAGGCCGATCGGCTCGGGCGCCCATCGCGGGTTCCCCAGCGCCGCTTCGAGGAGGACGGGCGCGTCGGTCTTGACGAGGATCTTCGTCTCGAAGTCGAGGCCCGCGGAGAAGCCGAGGTACTCGTGGTACGGCCGCGCGTAGCAGTACGAGCAGCCGTGCTCGCAGCCGCGGTACGGGTTCAAGCCCACGCGAAAGCCCACGTCCGGGCTGTCGTTCGCGACGAGGATGGAACGCGCGTGGTCCTCGAGGTAGACGGTCCGAGGCCGCTCGTCCACGGGCGCGTCGTCGTCGAGCTCGACGTGGATCTCGGTGAAGCGGTTCGGCGGGTTCTCCGCGACGCCGCGCCCGCGCGGCGCGGGGCGGACGCCCGGAGCACCCATCCCCACGGGAGGGCGGTCGATCGACATCGGGGCGAAGAGGGTAGTCCCCGGGGGGGACGGCCCGCGGCGCCCCGCCCCCGCCTCACCGCCCCGGAAGCTCGACGACGAGCGAGGGTCCCGTCGGCCTGCCGTCCGACCCGATCCCGCCCACCTCGTGCACGCGCGGCCCTCCCGGCGCGGGCTCGGTCGTCCGGAGTCGGACCGCGACGGTCCGCGCGGCGGCCAGGAGGGACGGGGCCGTCGCAGCCCCGTCCGGTCGGGCGTCGCCGAGGTCCACGTGGAGGGTCACCACGTCCTCTGGGCGCCACCAGCGCCCCCACCAGAAGTCGCGATCGACGGTCGCGACGGAGTGCCCCGCGGCGTCCCGGAGGTCGAGCCCGACCGAGAAGTCGTCCCGCAAAGGCCCCGTCCGCGCGCCGGGGAGCCGCCAGACGAGGTCCAGGCGGCCGCGCGACGCGTCGCGACGGACGCCGACGAGTCGGGCCCCGACGGCGAACGAGGGGAGGTCGAGGGGCGTGACGTCGGCCGCGAGGTCCGCGGGGCGGTCCGCACCGCGCGGCCCCACGCGGAGGAGGCGTACGCACGCGCGGGGAACGCCCCCGGCGCCCGGCGGGCCGAGGGGGATCCGCTCCCCGGGGCCGTCGCATCCCTCGGCGAGGAGGAGTGTTGCCTCGGCCGGGCGCACCTCGACCCCCGGCGGGACGAACCGCACGTCCGCGAGACCCGAGAAGACCGCGTCCCACACCGAGGTCTCCTCGTCCATCCACACGTCCTGTCCGCCCGCGCGCACGAGCAGGTGCGCGGGCCGCGCCGCGAGGACGCGGTCGCGCACCTCGATCCGCGCGCCGAGCGGCACGCCGAACCCGCCCGGGGTCGCCCGCGCGGAGACGGTGTCCAGGAGCGTCCAGGAGGCCGCGGCGGCGAGGAGCACGACGCCGGCGGTCGCGGTCGCCGCGGCCGCGGCGGTCCACGCCGCGCCGCCCCGGCGTCGGGCGAAGGCGCGGAGGAGGTCCCGACCGAGGATCGCGACGGCGAGGTACGCCACCGGGAGCACCGGGATCAGGTAGTGGGTCTGCGCGGGCACCCACGTGACGACGAACGCGAGCGGCGCGGCCAGGAGCCAGACGGCGAGCGCGCGGTCCACGCGCCGATCCGCTCCGCCGCGCCGCGCCGCGCGGACGACGAGCCAACCGGCCGCGACGACCGCAAGGAGGCCGAGCGCGACGAAGACCGGCTCGGCGAGGTCGAGGAGCACGGGCGCCCGTGCGGCCTCTTCGCCCAGCACCAACGCCGTCGCCCCCGCGCCGCCGACGGCGCGCGCGAACAGCGCGAACGACTCGGCGGAGAGACCGAGGGCGTGGCCCGCGACCGGGTGCCGCAGGACCTCGCCTGCGAGCCAGGGGACGGCGGCGAGCGCCCGGAGACCGCCGTACGCGAACGGCGCGAACGAGAGCACCGCCGCGGCCGTGCCGAGCACGAGCGGTCGGTCGAGGCGGCGCCGCGCGAAGACCAGGTACGCGGACACGGGCACGAGCACGATCGCGGCGTAGTGGACCTGTCCCGCCAAGGCGAGGAGGGGCAGGTGGAGGAACCGCGAGAGCGGCCGGTCCTCCAGGAAGCCGCGGATCCCCGTCCACACGACGAGGATCGCGAGCGGCGGCAGCATGTCCTGCGCCCAGATCTTGCGTGAGAACAGGACGGGCCACGGTCCGGCCGCGAAGAGGGCCGCCGCCACGAGCGCGGCCGGCGTTCCCGCGTAGCGCCGCGCGAAGAGGAAGAGGAGCAGCACGCCGAGCACGTTCACGAACCCGACCCAGGACGTCGCGAGGACGGGGTCGTTCCCGAGGAGGAACGGCGGGACCATCACCCACACGCTCGCGGGCGGGTTCGGTACCCCGATCGACGACCCGATGCCGAGCAGCGCGACCCCGTGCCCCCGCGCCATGTCGAGGGCGAGGCGGGAGAGGTTCGCCTCGTCGCGCCGGAACTCGACGAGGCCCGGCCGTCCGATCCGCAGGACGCCCGCGAGGCCGAGGATCGCGAGCAGGACCACGACGGTCGCGACCCGACGCCCCCCGACGGCCGGCCGGACGACGCTCACGGCGCTCCCACGGGGCACGGGACGCCCCGCGTGGTATGGAATCGCCCCGGGACAGGAGGACGACGGTGCCCACGCTCTCGGTGCTCGTGCCGGTCTACGACGAGGAGGACACTCTCCCGCGCGTGCTCGAGACCCTGCTCACGGTCGCGCTCGAGGCCGGCGTCGAGCGCGAGATCGTCGTGGTGGACGACGGGTCCTCCGACGCCACGTGGGAGCGCCTCCAGGGCGTGCTCTCCGCGCGGCCCGGGGCGCCGGTCGTCGCCGTGCGTCACGACCGGAACCGCGGGAAGGGCGCCGCGATCCGGACGGCGATCGCGCGGGCCACGGGGGACTTCCTCGTCGTCCAGGACGCGGACCTCGAGTACGACCCGCGCGAGCTGAACCTCCTCCTGCGGCCGCTCCTCGAGGATCGCGCGGACGTCGTGTACGGATCGCGGTTCATGGGCGGACGTCCGCACCGGATCCTCTTCTTCTGGCACTCGATCGGAAACCGTCTCCTCACCTTCCTCGCGAACGCCGTGACGAACCTGAACCTGACCGATCTCGAGACCTGCTACAAGATGTTCCGCGCGCCCGTGCTGAAGGGGCTCTCGCTCCGAGAGGACCGATTCGGATTCGAGCCGGAGGTCACCGCGAAGATGGCGCGCGTCGAGGGCGTGCGGATCTACGAGGTCGGCATCTCGTATCACGGTCGGACCTACCGGGAGGGCAAGAAGATCGGCTGGCGCGACGGCGTCCGCGCGATCGTCTGCCTCGCGAAGTACGGCCTGTTCCGGGCCCGCTGAGGCTTCCCCGGACCGCGGCGGGCCCCGTCCCTCATTCGGTCCGCGCCCCCACCCTCTGCCGGAGCACGTAGCGCAGGATGCCCTCGTGCCGGTACGCGTCGAGCTCGGCCTTCGTGTCGATGCGGGCGCGCGCGTCGAACCGCACCGTCGTCCCGTCGGCCCGGGTCGCCGTCACGGACACGGTCCCGCGGGGGCCGAGGCCGGTCACCCCGCGCACGTCGTACGCCTCGGTCCCGTCGAGGCCGAGCTCGGCGGCGGGCCGCGGGAGCTCGAGCGGCAGGACGCCCATGCCGACGAGGTTCGAGCGGTGGATCCGTTCGAACGACTCCGCCAGCACCGCGCGTACGCCCAGCAGGAGCGTGCCCTTCGCCGCCCAGTCGCGGCTCGAGCCCGTTCCGTACTCTTTGCCGGCCACCACGACGAGCGGGACGCCCCGCTCCGCGTAGCGCATCGCGGCGTCGTAGATGGTCATCAGGTCGCCGGAGGGCTGGTGCCGCGTCCACCCGCCCTCCGTTCCGGGGGCGAGCTTGTTGCGCAGCCGGATGTTCGCGAACGTGCCGCGCATCATGACCTCGTGGTTCCCACGGCGCGCGCCGTAGGAGTTGAAGTCCCGCGGCTCGACGCCGTGCTCCATGAGGTAGCGACCGGCCGGAGAGTCCTTCGCGATCGAGCCGGCCGGGCTGATGTGGTCGGTGGTCACGGAGTCGCCGAGGAGCGCGAGCGCCCGCGCCCCCTCGACGTCCTGGAGCGGCGGCGGCTCGGGACCGATCCCGTCGAAGAACGGCGGCTTTTGCACGTACGTCGAGTCGGGCGCCCACTGGAACAGGCTGCCCTCGGGAACCGGGATCGTCTTCCAGCGCTCGTCGCCCTCGAAGACCGCGGCGTACTCCTCGACGAACATGGACCGGTCCACCGACGACCGGACCGCCTCGCGGATCTCCTCCGCGCTCGGCCAGACGTCGCGGAGGTAGACGGGGCGGTGCTGCTCGTCCTCGCCGAGCGGCTCGGTATCGAGGTCCACGTCCATGCTCCCGGCGAGGGCGTACGCCACGACGAGCGGCGGGCTCGCGAGGTAGTTCGCGCGGACGTTCGGGTGGATCCGACCCTCGAAGTTCCGGTTGCCCGAGAGCACGGACACGGCCACGAGCTTCCGCGACTCGATCTCGCAGCGGACCTCGTCGGGGAGGGGCCCGCTGTTGCCGATGCACGTCGTGCACCCATACCCGACGAGGTCGAACCCGAGCGTCGCGAGCGGCGCGACGAGACCCGCCGCCTCGAGGTAGCGCATCACGACCTTCGACCCCGGGGCGAGGCTCGTCTTGACCCACGGCTTCGCGCGAAGCCCGCGCGCCACGGCCTTCTTCGCGAGCAGTCCGGCGCCCAACATGACGAAGGGGTTCGACGTGTTCGTGCACGACGTGATGGCCGCGATCACGACGCTGCCGTGGTCGAGGTGGTCCACGCCGTCCGTCCGGCCGGCGGCGTCCGGGACGAGGCTCACGAGCGACCGTTCCCACGCGGACTTCGCCTCCGCGAGGGGCACGCGGTCCTGGGGCCGCTTCGGGCCGGCCAGGCTCGGGACGACGGACGCGAGGTCCAACCTGACGATTTCGGAGTACGTCGCCTCGGGCGCGTCGGGCTCGTGGAAGAGCCCCTGCGCCTTCGCGTAGGCCTCGACGAGCGCCACGTGCTCGGGCGCCCGGCCGGTGAACCGGAGGTACTCCAGCGTCTGCTCGTCGATCGGGAAGATGCCGCACGTGGCCCCGTACTCGGGCGCCATGTTCGCGAGCGTCGCGCGGTCCGCGAGCGTCAGCGAACGCAGGCCCGGCCCGAAGAACTCGACGAACTTCCCGACGACGCCCTTCTTGCGGAGCATCTCCGTGACGGTCAGCACGACGTCGGTGGCCGTGGTGCCCGGTCCCGGCTCCCCGTCGAGTCGGACGCCGACGACCTGCGGCACGAGGAGGCTCACGGGCTGCCCGAGCATCGCCGCCTCGGCTTCGATGCCACCGACGCCCCACCCCAGCACGCCGAGGCCGTTCACCATGGTCGTGTGGCTGTCGGTGCCGATCACGGTGTCGGGATAGGCGTGCCAGCCCCCGTCGCGCTCGGTCGCGAAGACGACGCGCGCGAGGTGCTCGATGTTGACCTGGTGCACGATGCCCGTGGAGGGCGGCACGACACGGAACCCGTCGAAGGCGTTTTGCGCCCAGCGGAGCAGGACGTACCGCTCTCGGTTCCGCTGGTACTCGAGAGTCGCGTTCTCTTGCGCCGCGCCCGGCCGGCCGAACACGTCCACCTGGATCGAGTGGTCGATCACCAGCTCGGCGGGCTGGAGCGGCTCGATCTCCGCGGGGTCGCCGCCGAGGTTCGCGAAGGCCTCTCGCATCGCCGCGAGGTCCACGACGGCGGGCACGCCCGTGAAGTCCTGGAGGAGCACGCGCGCCGGACCGTACGCGATCTCGCGGTCCGGAACCGCGCGGGGGTCCCAGCGCGCCACGGCCTCGACGTCGGCCGCGGTCACCACGTGCCCGTCTTCGCGGCGCAGCACGTTCTCGAGGAGGATCTTCATCGCGTACGGGAGACGCGCGACGGGGAGCCCCGCGTTCTCGAGCGCCCTCAGGCTCAGGAACGAATACCGACGCCCGCCGACGGCGAGGGTCGAGCGCGCGGAGAAGGAGTCGAGAGCGGTCGCGGGCATGGCATCCTCCGAGGTCCACCTACTCTACGGACCCGCCGTCGCCACCCCGACTTCTGCGCGAATCGCGCGCGCTCAGGGCCCGAGCGCCGCGGCGATCCTCGGGACCCAGACGCTCGCGGGGCCGCGCAGGTGGTGCCGGACGCTCGTCGTGAGGGGGGTCGGCCCGACGTTCACCTCGACCGTCAGGCGGCCGGCCCGCGCGGCGAGGTGCACGGGCTCGGAGATGTAGGGAAAGAGCGCGGTGGTCCCGACCACGAGCACGAGGTCGGGCACGTTCACGTAGAAGGCTTCTCTCAGCGCCACGACCTTCGCGATGGGGAGCATCTCGTCGAAGAGAACGGCGTCGGGGCGCAGGCCCCCGCCGCAGCGCGGGCACCGCGGCGTACCCTCGAGCGCGGCGAGCGTCTCGCGTTCGAGGCGGCCGCGTGCCTCGCACGCCGTGCACCGCGTGTCGAGCACGTCCCCGTGGATCTCGATCACGTTACGACTGCCCGCGATCCGATGGAGGCCGTCCACGTTCTGCGTCAACAACGTGAACGTCGGGACCGCGTCCTCGATCGCGACGAGGGCTTGGTGCGCGGCGTTCGGTCGTGCGTTGAGGGCGCGGCGCGCGAGGTCGGCCACCGCGCGCCACGTGCGGTCCGGGTCGCGCGCGAGCGTCGGGCCCGACAACGCCTCCACCGTCCGGTCGCCCTCGGCGGGATCGGCGTAGATCCCCCCCACCCCGCGGTACGTGGGGATGCCCGACTCCGCCGAGATGCCGGCACCCGTGATGACGCCCACGGAACGCACGCGTCGGAGGGCGTCCCGGAGGTCGGCCGCGATCTTCGAGGAAGGCGCGGCGGGAAGGTCGGGATCGGTCGGCATGGCCAACGGCGTCTCCGCCGCGCAAAGAATCGCCCCGGACAGGCCCTCAGACGACGCCGGGCGCGAGCGTGACCTTCACCTGGACCGAGTACTCGTCGATCCGGCCGTCCTTGACGCGCACCGAGAGCTCGTTCAGCCAGGCTCTCCGCACCTGCTCGCGGCCGCCCGGCGCCGCGGCCTCCGCGAGCCGAGCCTCGTCGAGCGCGTTTCGGACCGCTTCGTCGAACCCGCGCCGCGAAGACGCGGCGAGATCCACGACCCGCATCACCGCCATCCCGCGCCCTCCCTCGATCCGCCCCCCGCCCGGGCGAGCCCGGGACCGTACCACGTCCGCCCCCTCGCCACCACCCGGCGGGACCGGGTCCGGGGGCCCCGGCTCCGGGCTCGGGAACCTGTGGGGGGGGCCTCTCCGGTGGGTCCGTGGCCCGGAGGGTGTTCGGTCCCGGGGACCGCCCCAGCCCGGAACCTGCGTATCCCGGGCGCCCGCCGTCGAAGACGGCCGCCGGGTCCCGTCGTCGGTCGGGCGCGTCCTCGCCCTCCGCGTCGTCTCGACGGCCCGCGGGGTCGCCGGGCGTCCGGAGGGGGCGCCTCGCACGATTCGGGGCGTGCCGGACGGAGGCGATCCGGCCCGGGGGGCGGGCGTCGGTTCCTCGGCGCGAGCCGGCGTCGCGCTGGCGCGGGCACGACGGGCCGGGGCGCGGCGGGTGGAGGCGCTGCGGGCAAAGGCGCGGCGGGCCGGGGCGCGGGCGGGCGCCGGGTCAGCGCGCCGGGACCGCGCGGCCGGCGGCCCACGCGCGGAGGCGCGCCACGTCCTCGGCGCGGAGGACGGAGAGAGGACGCGTCGCCGAGATCTCGGCCGCGATCGCGTCCGTGTCGAGCCGCTGGCCGGCGGCGAAGACCGTGTAGAGCGCGCTCACGATGGCTTGCTCGATCTCGGCGCCGCTGAACCCCTGGGCGACCTTCGCGAGGCGCGGGAGGTCGAACGCGGCCGGGTCACGGTCGCGGCGCCGGAGGTGGAGCGAGAAGATCTCGCGCCGCTCCTCCTCGTCCGGCAGGTCCACGAAGAAGACCTCGTCGAAACGACCCTTGCGGAGGAGCTCCGGCGGGAGGGCCGCCACGTCGTTCGACGTCGCCACGACGAAGACGGCGGAGCGGCGTTCCTGCAACCAGCCGAGGAGTCGGCCGAAGATGCGACGCGAGAGCCCCCCGTCCACGTCGGAACCTCCCGTGGCGGCGAAGCCCTTCTCCACCTCGTCGATGAGGAGCACGCAGGGAGCGAGCGTCTCGGACGTGTCGAGCGCGCCGTCGAGCCGCTTCTCGGACTCGCCGATGAACTTGTCGTAGAGCCGGCCGGGCTCGAGCTTCAGGAGCGGCAGGCCCCAGGTCGCGGCGACGAGCCGCGCGGCGAGCGTCTTGCCGCAGCCCTGCACCCCGAGGAGCACGACCCCCTTCGGAGGCGTCAGACCGAACGCCTCGGCCTCGGGCGAGAACGCCTTCACCCGCTTCGACAGCCAGCGCTTGAACGCGTCGAACCCGCCGACCTCGACGCCCCTCGGGTCGGGCGGCACGTAGCTCACGACGCCGCCGGCCTCGAGGCTCGAACGCTTGATGGCCTGGACCGTCGCGACGTCCGCGCCCGTCAGGGCGCCGTCGTCGAGCACCACGCGCGCGACCGCGCGGGCGGCCTCGTCGTACGTGAGGCCCTTCAGGCCCGAGACCAGGCGTCGCGTATCGTCGTCGCTCAGGTCCACGCGGACGCGCTGACGGCGGGCGAGGTCGCGCACGACCCGCGCCACGAGCATGCGGAGCTCGGCGTCCGTCGGCGGCGACAGGCGGACCGGCATCCCCACCTTCGCGAGCTCCGCGGGAAGGTCGATCACCGGACCGGAGAGCACGAGCGTACGGTGCTGCTCGGGGCGCAGGCGACACAGGTCCAGCAACCGTCGCACGACGTCCGCCCGGCTCAGGAAGTGCTGGAGGTCCTTGAAGAGCCAAATGCCCTCGTCCCCCATCGACGGCAGGTTGTCGAGCGCGCGGAGGGGCGCCTTCGTGTCGTAGAGCTCGTGCGCGCCACCCTCGATCCGAAGGCCGCCCGTGATCGACCAGACGTGATACGGGACGTGCAGCTTCTCGGCCGCCTCCTTGAGCGTCTCCTCGAGCCGATCCTCCTCCCACGTCTCGACCACCAGCAGGGGCTGGCGCGCCTTCACGAGGAGCTGGATCTCCTCCAGCGCCTCGGCCGAGGCGGGACACACGACCGCCGGATCGGTGTCGCGCGGCCCGAGCGTCATGCCTCGAGGTACCGGCGCGCCACGCCGACCAGGAGCTCGGTCGCGAGGGGCAGGACGCTCTCGTCCACGTCGAAGCGGGGCGAGTGGTGCGGATGCACCCTTCCCAGGGACTCGTTCCTCGACCCGACGAAGAAGAAGCACCCGGGTCGCCGCTCCAGGAACTCCGAGAAGTCCTCGCTCGTGAACGTGCGCAGCGAGACGACGTTGTCGCCCCCCACCACGCCCGCGGCGACCTCCCGAACCAGGTCGGCCATCTCGGGCGCGTTCACCGTCGCCCGCATCAGGCGGTCCACCTCGACCTCCGCGCGACAGCCGTACGCCTCGGCCGTCCGCGTCGCGGCCCGCTCGAGGTGCCCGGGAAGCGCGGCCCACACCGAGCTCGAGAACGACCGCATCGTGCCCTCGAGCTCGACGGCGTCGGGAATCACGTTGAAGGCATCGCCGCCCCGCACGCGCCCCACCGTCACGACGGCGCCCTCGAGCGGGTCCACGTTCCGCGAGACGATCTGCTGCAGCGCCGTGATCACGTGGGCGGCGGCCAGGACCGGGTCGCGCGACTCGTTCGGGACCGCACCGTGCCCCCCCTGCCCCACCACGCGCACGCGGAAGCGGTCGATCGCCCCCATGAAGGGCCCGGGCGTGACGGCCACCTTCCCGACGGGGAGGTGGTTCCACACGTGGAGCCCGAACACCGCGTCCACCGCGGGGTCGTCGAGCACGCCGTCGTCGATCATCGCCTTGGCGCCGTTCCCGCCCTCCTCGGCGGGCTGGAAGCAGAGCTTCACGCGTCCGCGCGCCGGCGGCAGCCGCCGGAGCACCCGCGCGGCGGCGAGGGCGACGGCGACGTGACAGTCGTGACCGCAGGCGTGCATCCGACCGGACGCCTCGGAGCGGTACGGGACCTCGTTCTGCTCTTCGATCGGCAACGCGTCCATGTCGGCGCGAAGGAGGACCGTCGGCCCCGGCGCCCGGCCTTCGGTCACCGCCGTGACGCCGGTCCCCCCCACCCCGGTGCGGGGCTCGTAGCCGAGGCTCCGCAGTCGCTCGGCCACGAGCGCCGCGGTCCGGTGCTCCTCGTACTTGAGCTCCGGGTGACGGTGCACGTCGCGACGCGTCGCGAGGCACTCCTCCTGCTCGGCGGCCGTGGGCGCGTAGGGCGATGACATCGCGACCCCTCCGATCGGTCGCGGCGGATCGTACCGCGGCCTTGCGCGTTCCCGTCGGGCCGGGTACGCCTCGTCCCGTGTCCACCGACGAGGCGCTGCTCGACGAGGCGATCGACCTGGCGCGGGAAGCCCTCGCGTCCGACGAGGGGGGACCCTTCGGCGCCGTCGTGGCGATGGAGGGCCGCGTCGTCGGCCGGGGCCGAAACCGCGTCCTCGGGCTCTCCGACCCAACGGCCCACGCCGAGATCCTCGCGCTCCGCGAGGCCGCGGCGCGCCTCGGCACCCCGCTGCTCTGCGGCGCCGTCCTGTACGCGTCGTCGGAGCCCTGCCCGATGTGCCTCGGCGCCGCCTGGTGGGCACGCGTGGATCGGATCGTCTACGCCGTGGACCGTGCGGGCGCGGCGCGGGCCGGGTTCGACGACGCCCGCTTCTACGCCGAGTTCCTGCGCGCGCCCGACGCGCGCCAGACGCCCCAGGTCCACCTCCCTCGGCCCGGCGCGGAGGAGGTGCTCCTCCGCTGGGCGCGCCGGCCGGACGCGCGCCGCTATTGAGGGGCGCTCGCGGCGGGCGCCGGCTCGTCCACCTCCTTCCGGCCCTCGGTCCGGATCACGAACACGCCTCGCTCGCTCACGATCGGCTCGGGGTGCAGGGTCCCGGGATCGTCCTCGAGCACGACCTTCATCACGCTCTCGGGGATGCTCGGGTGGTTCATGGGGATCCAGGGCGTCGGCGGCCCGCCCCCGCCGGGCGGTTGGACCGTGACCAGCCCGCCGTTCGCCGCGCTCGCACCGTCGTTCGAGTACTGCTTCGCAAGGTCCTCGAAGCGCTCGCCGGACTGGAGGCGCACGATGAGCGCTCGTGCGAGGCGCAGGGCGTCCTCCTTCGAGCGGGTGACCTGTTCGCGAAGGGCGGTGTCGGGCATCCACGATCCTCGGTAGACCATCACGATCGCCCGGAAGGAGACGCGCAGGCGCGCGAGTCGGTGGAACTCCGCCTCGAGCCGCTTCCCGGTCGTCTCGTCGGCGCGCTTCCCGAACCAGAAGCCCCCGAGCCAGTCCACGATCGGCGTGACCTCGCCGGGTCGTACGGAGGCGAGGGCGCGCTCGCGGATCGTCGGGTGCCCGGGATCCAGGGGGAGCACCCCCGTCCATCCGTCCGCCACCCCGCCCTGCGCGTTGCTGAAGCTCCGCGCGAGCGTGCCGATGTCCTCGCCTCGCTTCACCCGCTCGCGAAGATCGCGGGCGAGGGCGAGCGCCGCCTCCTTCGTCCGGTTCACGCGGCGGCCGTAGCGGGCGTGGGGCGGATCGAAGTACGTGAGCCAGATCTCCTGGCCGTAGACCTGCCCCTGGAGGGGGCCGTCCGGGAAGGTCGGGTTCACGAACGCGCCGCCGCGGTCCCCCGACGCGCCGTCCTTCCCGCACGCGGCGAGGACGAGGAGGGCGCCGGCGAGGGCCAGCGGGACCCGCCACCCGATGGACCGGGACCTCGGTCGCGGGCCAGGCGACGCGGCGCTCTGAAGAAGGGCTTCAGATGTGGGGTGCATATCGTCGATATGTCGGGGCCGGGTTCGGCCCGGCGGGTTCGCCCGAGTCCTGCGATCCTCCTGCAATGCCGGGGCCTGTGGCTCCGGCGCGATCCTCCTCCCCATGCGCTTCCTCGGGATGGACCTCACGGCCCCGATCGGCTCCGGCCGGTCGGGGCCGTCCTTCCTTCCGGGTCGTCGCCGCGAGGCGGACGCCCCCCGCCCCCGAGGTGCCGGATGAGCGCGTCGCGGACCGCGCGGAGCGCCTCCCCGAGGTCGAGGCGTCCGGGACCCGCTTCGCCCGCCCGGTTCGAGATGCCGCGGAGCACGGCGACCCGGATCCCCAGCCGAGCGGCGGCGAGGGCCACGGCGAACGACTCCATGTCCTCGGCGAGCGCGCCGGCGTGCGCATCCGCCCGGGCCCGCGCCGCGTCCGGCGTGCCCGAGGCGCGGGCCACGGTGAGCACGAGGCCCGCCCCCACCCCGGCCCCGGGAAGCAGTTCCGTCTCGAGCGCGCCAGAGACCCGCGGCACGCCGGCGCCGGGGGGCGCCTGGTCGAATCCGAGCCGGTCGGCCGGCACGAAGTCCGCTCCCTCTCCCCGGCCGAGGTCCGCGAAGAGGACGCGACGGGCGAGGAGGGCCGCGCCGACGGGCAGCACGTCGGGCCGGTACGTCCCGGCCGCCCCGACGAGCACCACCGGCCGGGCCGCGCTGCGCGCGAGCGCGAGGGCCGCGAGCGCCCCGGCCGCGGCGGGGCCGAACCCGACGAGCGCCGCCTCGATCTCGTGCGGGCCGAGCCGGGTGGCGATCGGCCGCTCGTCCGAGGGGCACGGCGCGTCGGGCCAGAGGAGGCGGGCCTCCGCCTCGGTGGGTACGAGGATCAGCACGCCGACGATCCTACGCGCGCGTCGCCCCGGCCCGGCGGGCGCCCGCGGCCAAGGCGCCCGAAACCCCGGCGGTCGGGTGCGGGTTTCAGGATCCGGTCGATGGGAGGCATTGCCGTGAGCGGTCCGTCCCCGTCTCGATTCGTCGCGGCGCTCGCCGCGGCGCTCTTCGCGTCCCTCCCGCTCGCCGCGTCGCGGGCCGACGAGGGGGTGGACCTCGGCACGCCCGAAGCGGTCCAGAAGGGCCTCGAGAGCCCGGAGACGGGCGTGCGCCTCGCGGCCGCGAACGTGGCGAAGGGCATGCAGGACGCGCTCCTGACCGCGCCGCTCCTCCGGGCGGCGAAGGACGACGCCCTCGAGGTGCGGCAGGCCGCCGTGGACGCCCTCGCGAAGCGTACGGCCCCCAAGGAGAAGAAGGCCGCGGCCCGGGGACTCGCCGCGCTCCTGCGTCCGCTCCCGCGCGAGCCGTCGGACGAGGACCTGGCGCGGGAGGCGCTCCTCGTCCCCGCGCTCCACGACCTGGCCGAGAAGGTCTCGATCCAGGCGCTCCTGGACGTGCACGGCGAGGCGCCGATCGCCCAGATCCGCGCCCGTCTGATGGCGGTGGGGAACGTCCCCGCCGCCGAGGCGATCGAGGCCCTCATCGCGTACGGCGCCCGGCGTCGCGCCGGGGACGGCCACCGCGCGGCGGTCCGCGCCGCCCTCGAGTACGCCACGGGCGAGACGAAGATCGGCTCGGACCCGGACGCGTGGCGCGCGTGGTGGCGCGGCGCCAAGGATCGCTTCGACTTCCAGGCCGCGGCCGCCCGCCGCGCCGAGGCGCGCGAGAAGAAGGCCGATGCCTCGTCGCGCCACGGCGGCCGGCGGCACCACAGCGGCGGTCAGGGCGACGGGGGCGGAGACGGCGCCGGATCGGGCGACGACTCGTCCTCCTGACGGCGGCGCAGCACCTCGTAGAGCGCCGCACTCGCCGCGAGGGCGACGTTCAAGCTGTTCGTGATCCCGCGGACGGGAAGCTCCGCGACCTCGTCGGCGCAGGCGATCAGGTCGTCGCGGACGCCCGTCCGCTCGTGCCCGAGCACGAGGACCAGCGGCGGCGCGAGCGTCGCGCGGCGCCACGAGACGCTCCCGTCGCCCTGCTCGAGCACGACGACGCGCCAACCCTCGGACTGGAGACGCCGGACGGGCGGCACCGGATCGTCGAAGCGCTGCCACGGGAGCACGTCGAGGCTCCCGCCGACGCCCGTCTTGGCGATGCGGCGTGTCGCGTGCTCGCTCACGCCCGGCCACGGTGTGATGCCGGTGAGCCAGAGCGCCTTCACGTTGACGCAGTCGCAGAGCCTGAAGACCAGTCCCACGTTGTCGGCCGAGCGCACGTCGTCGAGCACCACCACCACGTCGAGGCGGCTCCGCTCGCGCCGATCCGCATCGGGGCGGAGACCCACGAGTTCCGCGGTCGAGTGACGGCGGAATCGCCCCGTCATTCGTGGTCTCCGGTCCTGGGATGCGGGGGGTAGGCTACCGGGCCATGCGGACGACGACTGCCTGCCTGGCGCTGCTCGGGCTCGCCGCGTGCGCGGTCCGAGGCGCGGCCACCACGGCCCGTCCCGCGCCGGGGCCCGACGCGCCGTCGCCCCGTCGGTACGAGGTCCCCGGCCCGCCCCCGGCCCTGCTCCGCGAGGCGGTCTGGCACGTCGAGAAGTACCAGGAGATCCACCGCCTCGAGATCCAGGAGCGGATGCCGCCGGCCCTCCGCGGCCTCTCGCACGCGAGCGACCCGACCGAGATCCTCCTCTGGCTCCCGCGCCCGCTCGGCGCGGCGCCGCGACCGCTGGTGCTCATGTCGCCCGTCCTGGCGAACAGCACCCTCCTCATGAACGAGTTCGCCTCGTCGTTCACCCGCCGGGGTTGGGTCGCGGCCGTCGTGATGCGCAAGGAGTTCGACTTCGACCCGAACACGGCTCTGGACCAGGCGGAGGGGGAGCTTCGCGCGTACGTCGTGCAGAGCCGCCAGGCCCTCGACTACCTGGTCACGCGGCCCGAGGTCGATCCCCGGCGAATCGCGACGTTCGGGGTCAGCGCGGGCGCCACGATCAGCGCGACGCTCGCCGGGGTGGACCCGCGGCCCGTCGCGCACGTCTTCGTGCTGGCGGGAGGGCCCCTCGCCGACGTCCTCGCGGAGTCCAAGGAGGACCGGTTCGTGCGCTACCGCGCCGCGGTCCGCGAGGCGCTCCGCCTCTCCGACGCGGACCTCCGCGAGCGTCTCCGGCGCCGCATCGTGACCGATCCCGTCCTCCTCGCCCCGCGCGTCCCGCGCGACGAGGTCCTGATGTTCGTCGCGATGCGGGACACCTCGATCCCGACCGGCTATCAGCTCCGGCTCTGGGAGGCGCTCGGCCGGCCCCGCCGGGTCACGCTGCCCTTCGGGCACAAGACCTCCTTCGTCCTCCTCCCCGGGATCGCCGAGGCGTCCGGGCGCTTTCTCGCGGGCCGCTTCGCCGCGGTCGAGCCAACCCGGAAGTGAAGCGAGGCGGCCCGGAACGGGCCGCCTCGCGGGATTCGGGAGCGCGCCGGGCGCGGTCAGCGGCGGCCGTGGCCCTTCTTCGGCGTGGGCTTGCACACGGGCTGCGGCGGCGTCTTGGGCGCGGGCTTGCCGTTCGACGGGGGCGGCGTCTCGGGCGGGCAGGTCGAGCAGGGCGTGTCGCACGACCCGTCGCACGGGACGGGCGGGCACCATGCCGCGTCGAGGACGCTCACCCAGCGGATCAGGTTGACCCCGGTGAACTCGCCGTTCCACAGGATCGGCCCCGTCTCGAGGCACGCGTTGCTCGCGTAGTTCAGGTCGAGCCAGTAGTCGTGCTCGCCCTCGTCCACCTTGGACCGGATCTCGAGCTGCTCGGGCAGCACGCCGGGATTCCCGTCGGCGCGGTCGCACGAGCGGACGAGGAACCGGGCCCGCCACAGGTCGGCGGCGTCCCCGGTGTCGATCCGACGCACGTAGAGCAGGGTCGCGAGGCCGTGGTCGCTCTTCTTGGAGCCCTCCCACGACGTCCCGTCGAACGACAGCCCCACGTGGTCGATCTCGGTCTTGCCCCACGACCAGAACCCCGCGTCGAACACGTGGTGGTCGCCGTGGTTCTTGACCCAGTAGTCGATCTCGATCTCGACCGTGTTGTAGCCGGCCTTGCACGACTCGCTCTGCTGCTTGCACTCCGGCTTCCCGTCGCACGTCTGCCAGTTCTCCCAGGAGTACGTGTCGAGCACGCGGTAGTCGGCGCTGCAGCACGGCGACCGGTCGTCCCAGCTACCCGACGCGAGCACGCAGGCGTCTCTCGCCGGCGGGCAGTCGGGCAGGTAGCACGCGTCGGACGACGTGAACCAGGAGCCCGGTCGCACCTTCTCGCACCGGAGCTCCACGCAGCCCTGGCGCTTCTGGTCGCCCAGGGTCACGATCACCGACCGGGTCCCCTTCCCGAAGAACCCGCGCGGGAACGCCGCTCCCTGCGCCGTCAGGCGGAGCCGGACGTACACCCATCCGCCCTCGCGCCAGACGTTCTCGAGCGTGAGGACGTCGTTGTAGCCGGTCACGGCCCCGGGGAAGCCCCCGTGGAAGTAGATGCCGGCGTAGTCGATCTCCGTCGCGCAGTCGCCGCACCCGTCCTTCAGGTACGCGTACACGTCGTACCAGCTCTCGCACGGGTCCAGCCAGAAGCGCGTCTCGACCACCACCTCGTGCAGGTCGCCGTCACAGCAGGGCACCCGCGGGCAGGGCGGGCAGTAGCCGAAGTCCACGCCGTCGTGGTCCTCGCCCACCTGCGTCACCACCTGGATCTGCTCCGGCGTGCTCGGCGTGAGGTTCACGAGCTGGGGCTGTCCCCCCGGCACGCGGACCAGGTAGGTCCCCGCCGGGAGGTTCTCGAAGCAGTAGTGCCCGTTCTCGTCGGTCGCCTCTTCGCGGATCCAGCCGGCGTCGGCCCCGTCCGTCTTCTCCAGACGAACGGTGACGCCGGGCACGCCCGTGTCGCCGTCGTCGAAGACCTCGTCACAGTGGTTCCACGGCTGGCGGAACACCGTGCCGCAGATCTCGGTGAGCTCGGGCGGACAGTAGCCGAAGTCCACCCGACGGTGGCGGCAGACCGGCAGCGGCTGCGTGACGACCTCGGGGGTGCTCGGCGTGAGGTCCGCCGGAACCCCGCCGGTGACCGCCACCTCGTAGCGGCCGGAGGGGATGTCGAGGAACCGGTAGAGCCCGTTCGCGTTCGTCACCGCGACCCGGGAGAGACCGCGGTACGGCGTGTCGAGCTTGATCAGGGTGACGGAGACGCCCGGGATCGGGCTGTCCACGTCCTCCTCGTAGACGCCGTCGCACTGCCCCTGCGGCTCGCGGAAGACGTAGCCGGTGATGGACTGCGGCGCGTAGCCGAAGTTCACCGTCTCGTCCCCGCTCGGCCCGAGATCGACGGCCACGCGGCCCGCCGTGGTCCCGGAGAGGCTCACGAGGATCGGCTGCGAGCCGTCCACGTAGACCTCGTAGCGACCCGGATCGAGCTTCGTGAAGCAGTAGCCGCCCCGCTCGTCGGTGACACGCTGGAGCGTGGGCCCGCTCGGGTCGACCGGGATCAGCGACACCACCACGCCGCTGAGCGGCTCGTCGCCGTCACCGAGCGTGCCGTCGCAGTCGCCGAGCGGCTCGCGGTAGACCGTCCCGCAGACGCGCCCCGGCGCGCAGAACGTGAAGTCCACCTGTCCTTCGTCCGGCGGGACGAGGGTCACGGGGACCTGTGTGAGCGAGCTCGGGTTCAGGTCCACGAGCGTCGCCTGCCCGCCGTCCACCTGCACCACGTAGGAGCCGCGCGGCAGGTTCAGGAAGGAATAGGCGCCCGTGTCGTCCGTCGTCGCGACGCGGGCCGCCCCGGCCGGCGACACGGGGACGAGCCGCACCGCGACGCCGGGGATGCCGGCTTCGCCGGCTTCCACGATGCCGTTGCAGTCGACCGTCTCGCGGATGACGCGGCCGACGAGGCTCGCCGTGCCGCAGAACTCGAAGGTCACGTCCACCGGGCGGCAGACGCCGAGGGTGACCTCCTTCACGAGGTCTCCGTGCGCGACTACCGGCCCGGTCGCCGACACCGACACGCGGTAGCGGCCGGGCAAGAGCGCGGGCTGGTCGGGCCTCGGGAAGGTCAGGACCCCGTCGGGACCCGTCATGAGCTCGAGGCTCCGGCCCTGGCCCGGGGCGTCGAGCTTCTCCAGCTTGACCGTCGCGACGAGGCCGCCGTCGGCGCACCCGCAGCAGGACACGTCCAGCACGACGTGGACCCGGAGGCCCGCGGTCCCGTACCGGAAGTCCACCCCGGAGCCGCACTGCCGGACCGCCACCGACGTGTCGGTGGTGGCCGTGAGGTCGGCCAGGGCCGCCTGTCCGTCCGGAACGCTGACCACGTACGCGCCGGTCGGGATGTCGAGGAAGGCGTAGTAGCCCGTGGCGTCGGTCGTCGTCGTCGCGTACGCGGCGCCGCTCGGGTCGTCGGCGGCCCGTCGGAGCTCGACCGTCACCCCGCCGATGCCCTGGCCGGCGTACGTCCACCACGGCACGCACTCCGCCTCGCGGAACACCGTGCCCGTGATCGAGCACGTCTCCTCGCACCAGACGCTCGGGATCACCACGAGACCGCCCGCAGGCAGCGTCACGGTGGCCGCCGTCGCGCCGTCGGCGGGCTGCAGCGATACGAGGACCGTCTGGGACCCCGCGATCGACATGGAGTACATGTCGGCGTCGAGGTCGGTGAAGGTTGCGACGCCCGTGGCGTCGGTCGTGGCCGTGAACGGACCGGGCGTCGTCGTGGCGCTCGCTCCGGACAGGTGCACGGTCACCCCGGCGATCGGGGTGTCACCCACGTCGATCACGTTTTGGCAGGCCTCGCCGTGGGCCTTCTTGACGACCTTGACCTGGATCTTCCCCGGGCAGAAGAAGAAGTCGTTGTCGGGGTAGCTCATCAACGAGACCACCTCGAGCGGCCCGATCGTCGTCCCGGAGTTCGCGGCGAGACGCACCACGTTCGCCTGGTCGCCGTCCACCGTCAGCCGGTACGTGCCGGGCACGACGTCCGTGAACTCGTAGTACCCCGTCGCGTCCGTCGTCGCGGTGCGGGAGGTCGGGGTCGGCTGGCCCTGGTCGTCGAGGAGCGTCAGCACGACCTCCACGCCCGGGATGCCCGACTCCACGTCCTTCTCCCACGCCCCGTCGCATGTCAGGTGCTCGCGAATCACGTGACCGGACACCTCGGACCGGCAGCGGAACCAGAAGTCCACGTTCGTCGTCTGCTCGGCCACCACCGTGGCGGTCACCGATGTCGGGGAAAGCGGCGTGGGACCGCCCAGCGCCGGGTCGGCCGGATCGACGCTCACGGTGTAGTCGCCCGCGTCGAGCAGTCCGGACTGGTACGTGCCGTCGGCCGAGGTCGTCAGCGTGGCGATCGGCGTGGCCGACCCCGAGGGCGTGATCGTCACCGTCACGCCGGCGTGCGGTATGTCCACACCCTCGTCGAAGACGCCGTTCTCGAGCTCGTCGCACCAGACGCGGCCCGCGATGCGGCCCTGCGCCGAGCCGCACATGCCGGGGACGTCCAAGGTCGCGCCCTCGCAGGAGTCCACCTCGAACGTCCGCGGGAGCGGCGTCGCGGGGTCGAACGCGCTGGACGACCCGGGAGCCGGCGTCACCGAGAGCAGACGCCACGTGCCCGCTCCGAGCGAGTGGGTCTGCCAGGTCCCGTCGGCGCCGGTCATGATCGGCACCTCGAAGTCGCTGGCGGGGACCGGCTCGAACACGAGGGTCGCCCCGGCGAGCGGCGTCTCGCCCTCGTCGAAGATGCCGTTGCCGTCGTCGCACCAGACGCGGCCCGAGACGACGGGTCCACCCAGGCTCGGCCCGAAGCCGCCCCGGGCCTTCACCCAGATCGCGTTGCGGCTGTCCACGCCGCGCCAGCGCCACGTCCACGTGCCGCTCAGGCTGTTCAGCACGTCCTTGGACAGCGTCGTCGTCTGGAAGGGGTCGCCCACGGGCGCCACGGGCGACTGGATCGCGCCGGAGTACGACGGATGGCCGAGCGGCGAGTCGTCGGACGAGAGCCGGACCGAGCCACTCGGGTCCACGATCTCCCAGAGGAGCCCGTGGCGGCCGAGCGCTTCGTCGGCGGCGGGCAGCGGGATCTTCAGGCTCGTGTTGTCGATGACCTGGGTCCCGAACACGTACCGACCGCCGTCGTCCGGCGGGATGCCGGTCGGGTTCTGGTCGCCGAACATCGAGTCCGGAGAGATCGGAGCGTTCCAATCGGCGTCGCCCTCCGCGAAGCCGACGTCCTCGCAGACCGTGCCCACGTCGAAGGAAAAGTCGAACTCGCCCCCGTAGTGGTTCGTGAGCGTGTCGTTGCGCGAGGGCGGACGATACGTCGAGCCGGGGAGCGGGTCCTCGGACTGCGCGAAACCCTGGATCGTCCGGATGTCCACCACGCCGCCGACGAAGCCCAGGAGCGTCCCGTTCGGAAGCCGGGGCCGGCCGGTCATGGCGACCTTGAAGCCGTTCACCTCGAAGCCGTTCAGCGCTCCGTTCGGTCCGTCCTCGAGCGTCACGCGAAGCGTGTAGACGAACGTCGAGCTCCCCGCGATGCGGGCGGACTCGTCGCCCTCTTGGTTCATCAGCTCGATCCACGCCGCGTTCGTGCCGCTGAACGTCGAGCCCAGGGCGTTCGTGGTGAGGACCGGGTACACCGCCGGGAGCGGCATGCCGCCGTCGTCCACCTCGGGTATGCCGTCGCGGTCCACCGGGGTAACCGGGTCCGTGGTCGCACGGCTGCCACGCGCGAGAGCGCGCGCCACGCCGCCGGTCGGGTCGGGGTAGACCCGGTAGACCGAGTCGAAGGGCTTGCGGACGCCGAGCTCGGGGGACACCGGCGGCCGGTCGTCACGCTGGTCCCAGATGCCGGACGTGTCGCCGTCGAAGATCGCGAGCTCGACGTCGGGGCCCGACGGGTTCTCGTCGAAGATCGAGGCGAGCACGAGCTGGCCCGGGTCCTCCCCGGGGCCCGTGCCCGGGATGCCGGCGTTCTCGACGCCGGAGACGAGGAGGAACTGGCCGCTGTCCTCGGCCAGGTCCGGCACGCCACGCCACCCCCCCTCGGCGGTCGGAACGACGGTCCCCTCTGCGCCCGCCGGGGCGCCGGAGCCGGCCCAGAACAAGGGCAGCAGCAGCGCCGCCAGGAGCCAGGTGGTCGGCTTCAGCATGGATCCCTCCGCGTCCAGGGCGGCCTGCCGACGATCTCGGCGTGGCTCGCCTTCGCCAGGGGCGGTCGCACGACGGGTGCCACGGCCCGGCCCCGGGGAGGCGGGTCCGCCCGAACCCCGCGCATCAGGGGTTTTGGGCATCCTCCCGACCGCCCGAACATGTCGCGCATGGTGCCGCATGTCGATCCAATGCACAAGGCGTCCTCCGGGATCGACGTTCGGAGCCCACCGAACGCGGCGTCCCGAGCGGGTCGCGCGGCACGACGGCGCGACGGCCCAGAGCGGCCCACGCCCCTTCGAACCTTGCCTCGTCCTCCTCGGTCCGCTCGCCGGTGCCCGCGTCCACGAGCAGGACCGAGCCGCGCCGGTACCCGACGAGCAGGTAGGTGTGCTCGTACAAGACCGCCGTGAACGTCTCGCCGTACGAGGTCTGGAGGCGCCTCGGCGTCGCGGGCTCGAGCCCGGCCGTCGCCCAGACGATCGACGGACGGCCCTCCGCCAGCCGGCCGCGGAGCCAGTCGAGGTCGCGGCCACGCACCGCCTCCGCCTCGAGACCGAAGTACCGGATCCGTTGCGCGATCGGTCCCTCGTACACCCCGTAGCCGTCGGGCGGGAGGCGACCGGCCGGGCCGTCCACGTCGCCGACGAAGCCGCGCTCCGGGTTCTCCGAACGAGGCAGCCCTTCGAGGAAGCTGTCCTCCTCGACCTCGATCCCGTACGCGGCGAGGAGGTCCACCGCCGACCGGGACTCGCAGGAGAGGGCGTGACGCTGCGCGTGCCCGCGCACGGGCAGGATCACGGCCGCGGGGAGAACGCGCCTGGCGGCACCCCCGCGCGGGCCCGTCCGAAGCGGTACGCACGCGGACCCCGCGCCCGCGAGGAGGACCGACGCGACGAGGACCGCGCGACGACGCGCCCCCCCGCCGGCGCCGCTCACTGCTTCGGCTTGAGGGTCGTGCTCTCCGTCTCCTCGGCCAGCTCGGTGCCCGTGGCGTCGCGCACGGTCGCCTTCGTCTGGACGAGGCTGGAAGGCGGCGCCGACAGGACGCGGCACTCCACGGAGATCGTCACGGACTGGCCGACGGGAACGTCGAAGCTCGCGGAGGTCGCCTGCTGACCCGAGCCGCTGACGGTCACGCCGTAGCCGCCGCCCTTCACGAACTCGAGCTCGGGCGGCAACGCGAAGTCGACCTTCAGGCCGTCCAGTCCCTCCGAGCCCTCGTCGTTCGCGACGACGAGGTCGTAGCGCACGATGTCGCCCACGGAGAACTGCCCGGCCTCCGCGCCGGACTCCGCGCGGTCCTGCATCTCCACCTGCAACGCCTTGAGCCGTACCGGCGCGGGAGCGGGCATCGGAGGGGCGGTCGCCGTCTCGGTCGGGACCTCGCACGCGACGTTTCGGCGCCACTCCCAGTGGCCCCCGCACCTCGGGGCCTGGCGGCACCGCGTCGTGAACACCGCCGGCTCGCACACCTCCTCGGTGTGCGCCGGCTCGAGCAGGAAGCGCTCTTGGACGACCTTGTACTCGGCGGGCTTGTACTCGAGGCAGGTCCGCTCCGGCGACACGCAGACGGGGCAGTCCTCCTCACCCCAGACGGCCGGGTGCTGGACCTTCGTCCAGCACTCGCACTGCACCTCGCCCGGCGCGAGGTCGGCGGGGGGGCAGTCCACGCGGCGGAGCTCTTCCCGCGGCGGGCAGACCATCACGGGACGCTTCTTCGTCGCCCACCGGGCGGGCGTATCGCGCTCGCCGAGCTGCGCCTCGGCGACGCAGACGAGCTTCGGGCGCCTGCCGTACTTGGCCGGGATCGTCACCGTGTGCTTGCACGGCGGCTTCACGCACACGGTCTCCTGGATCACGCCCATCTCGCCGGGCACCCACACGCGACACCACGCCTCGCCCGGCTTGGCCTCCGGCGGTCGGTCCGTGGGCGGGGGCAGCGCGGCCGTCGCGGGAGCGGCCATCGGCGCCGGCGCCATCGCGTGGCCCGTGGCGCAGCCCGTCGCGACGAGCGCGAGCACGACGAGCGCGAGCGGCCACGCGCGCCGGCTCCGGCCCGCGACGCGGTCGATCGACGATGTCTCGAGCGTGGTCCTGGTCACCATGGACCTCCTCCCTGGTCGGAGCCGGTCGGGCGACGACGCCCGGCCCTCGCCGGCTCCTCGTGCGTGAGCATACCGTCCCCCTCCCGATCGGCCTCGCGACCGGTTCACGAGAGGGCAGGGAAGATGGCCTCGAAAGGGGCGTTCGGGGCGTACTGCCCTCTCGGCCGGGAGCGTCGGGTCACCGCTCCGTCATCGCGTCCCCAGCGACGCGAGGAAGCGCGCTCTCGCGTCCGCGGCGGGGGTCTCCAGGCTGGTTCCCTTGTAGTAGTCCACCACCCGCTCGTAGAAGGTCCTCGCGACCTCGGTCCGGCCGCGTCGGACGAGCACGTCGGCGTACGCAACCCTCGCGTCGAGCTCCTCCTTCGCGAGCGCCCGCGTCCGCTCGACCACCTGTTTCACCGACGCGGACGCCTCCGGCCGCTCGGCCACGGGCTCCCCGGCCCGGAGCGCGGTCCCGTAGTCCCAGCGCCACACGGCGTCCTTCAAGGCGTCGAGCTCGGGCGGCACCTCCCCGATCCGGGCCATGCGGTAGTGCGCGAGCTCGGTCCGGATCTCCGCGTCCGAGACCGCGTTGCTCGCCTTCACGCGGCCGTCCACGCCGATCAGGTAGTCGGCCGGACGGTGTCCCACGCCGTACCGCTGCGCCAGGGAGCCGTCGAGGTCGCACCCGATGGGGAACGAGTAGCCGAACTGATCGAGGAACGGCTGGATCTCGGCGGGGCGGTACTGGTGGACGACGACCACGACCGCCAACCCGCTGCCGCCCCACCGCTCGTAGAGGTCCTGGACGCGCGGGAGCTCGCCGCGACAGATCGGGCAGTCCCGGAGCACGAACTTCAGGTAGACGACCCGCCCGCGGTACGACGAGAGCGACGTGCTCCGGGAGATCCCGTTCATCCCGTCGGGAAACGTGAGCTCCGGCGCGAGACGGCCGTTCAGGTCGTAGCCCGACGCCCGCGCCGAGGGCGCCGCGGCGAAGAGGGCGAGCGCGAACACGACGGACGCCTTCAGGGCGAGCATCCTCGCTACCGACGAACGAGTGGACGACATGGCGACTCCCCACGATGAAGCGGGCGATTCTACGTACGAGGGGGGCCCGCCCCCGCGCGCGGTCGGGCGCCGCGCTCAGGACGGCGCGCGGGCGGCGGCGAGCGCCTCGCGCGCGACGCGGGCCACGTTCTCCGCCGTGAACCCCATCTCCCGCATCATGCGATCGCCCGGCGCGGACGCCCCGAACCGGTCGATCGTAACGAGCGCGCCGCGCGACCCGACCCATCGGTGCCACCCGAACGACGCGGCCGCCTCGACGGCCACGCGCACGGCGTCCGGGCCGAGAACGCGCTCCTGCTCCTCACGGGGCCGCTCCTCGAAGAGCGACCAGCACGGGAACGAGACGACCCGCGCGCGGACGCCCTCGTCCGACAGGATTCGCGCCGCGGCGAGCGCGTGCTGCACCTCGGAACCGGTCGCCAGGAACGAGACCTCGGGGTCTTCGACCTCCGGGTTGAGGACGTACGCGCCGCGTGCGAGACCCGACGCCGACGCGAGCGCGCCGTCGCCCCGCGCGAGCTCGGGGACCTTCTGTCGCGTGAGTACGAGCGCCGTGGGTCCGCCTCGTTCGACGGCCACGCGCCACGCCTCGGTCGTCTCCGCGCCGTCGGCCGGTCGGATCACGCGAAGGTCGGGGATCGCGCGGAGGGCCGCGAGCTGCTCGATCGGCTGGTGCGTCGGGCCGTCCTCACCGAGCCCGATGGAGTCGTGCGTGAACACGTACGTGACGTTCACACCCATCAGCGCCGCGAGCCGGATCGAAGGCCGCATGTAGTCGCTGAACACGAGGAACGTCCCGCCGTACGGCCGGAGACCGCCGTGGAGCGCCATCCCGTTCAGGATCCCGCCCATCGCGTGCTCGCGCACGCCGAAGTGGAGGTTCCGTCCCTCGTACGAGTCCGCGCTGACCGCCCCCGCGTCGGCGAGCTCCGTACCGTTCGAGACCGTCAGGTCCGCCGACCCCCCGACGAGTTCGGGCAGCGCGTCCTTGATCGCGTTCAGCACCGCGTGCGATCGCTTTCGCGTGGCCACCGCCCGCCCCGCCTCGAAGCTCGGCCAGGCGTCGTCGAGGGACACGGGGAGGCGCCCCGCCAGCACCCGGTCGAGCTGCGCCGCCAGCTCGGGGTGCGCGTCGCGGTGCGCGGCGCGCCGTGCTTCCCACGCCGCCCGGGTCTTCGCGCCGCGACGCCCGAGCTCGCGCATGTGCTCGAGCACGTCGGGCGGGACAAAAAACTTCGCGTCCTCGGGCCAGCCGAGGTTCTTCTTCGCCGCGCGGACCTCGTCGGCTCCGAGCGGCGAGCCGTGCGCGGCGGCCGTGTCGTGCTTGTTGGGCGCGCCGTACCCGATGTGCGTGCGGCAGATCACCAGCGTCGGGCACGCCGCTTCGGCCCGGGCGCGCTCCGCCGCGGCGACGTAGTCGGCGGGCGTGGCGGTGTCGCCGAGACGGATCACGCGCCACCCGTACCCGAGGAATCGCGTCTCGACGTCTTCCGTGAACGCGAGGTCCGTCGAGCCGTCGATCGTGATGTGGTTGTCGTCGTAGAACACGCAGAGCTTCGCGAGACCGAGGTGCCCGGCCAGGCTCGCCGCCTCCTGGCTGATCCCCTCCATCAGGTCGCCGTCGCTCGCGATGGCCCACGTACGGTGGTCGATCACCTCGTGGTCCGGACGGTTGTAGCGCGCCGCGAGCATCCGCTCGGCGAGCGCCATCCCCACCGCGTTCGCGAAACCCTGCCCGAGCGGACCCGTCGTCGTCTCGATGCCCGGCGCGATGCCGTGCTCGGGGTGGCCCGGCGTCCGCGAGCCCCACTGTCGAAACGACTCGATCTCCTCGAGCTCGAGCCCGTACCCCGTGAGGTAGAGCATCGAGTAGAGCAGGAGGCTCGCGTGCCCGCACGAGAGGACGAAGCGGTCGCGATCGGGCCAGTCGGGCCGCCCGGGGTCGTACGCGAGCACCTTGGCGAACAACGCGTACGCGAGCGGCGCGAGGGCCATCGGCGTGCCGGGGTGCCCCGACTTCGCCTGCTCGACGGCGTCCATCGCCAGCGTCCGGACCGTGTTGATCGAGCGGGTGGCGAGGTCGTCGCCCGCGGATCTCGAAGCGGGGCTCTCGGGCTCGGGGCGATCCGACATGGGCTCGGTCTCCAGGTGGGCGGACCCTTGCGACGCGAATTCTACGGAGCGCACCCACCTCACCGGAGGATGCGGGGCCCGTTTTGTCCGATCGCCCCGCGCTCCCGGGCTATCGCCCCTCCGCGGGCGCCTCTCCCCCGCCCGTGACCACCGGCGGGACGAGGGGGATCGGGGGACGCTGCGTCGCGCGCTCGAGGAACAGGAGCGCGAAGCAGGTCTGCGTGATCTCCGACTCGCTCGAGTCCGCGGGCTGGTCCTGCCCCACCGCGGACCGCCACCCGCCTTCCTTCGTCTGCGCCGCGAGGAGGTGGAGCGCGCCCTCGCGGTACCAGTCGTGCCTCCCCATCCAGACCACGCCCGTCTTGGCCCCCGTGCGCTCCAGGCCGTAGAGGTAGTAGTAGTGCCACTGGTTCGGCGGGTCCGGGTTGTCCTCGACGGTGAAGTGCTCCTGCAGCCACGCGAGGCCGTCGAGCAGGCCGCGGTCGATCCGCTTGGACAGCTCCGGGTCCAGGTGCCCACGGGCCCACAGCCGCTCCTTCACCATCGCCAGGCCCGTGACGCCGGCGCAGGTCATCGAGCCCGTCGCGAGCGCGGGGTGCCCGGGCAGGTAGCACCACCCGCGCGTCTTCCACGTCCCCCCGCCGACGAAGCGCTCCGCCTCGGGGCTGCCCGTCGTCCAGGTCGGGCTCGGCACCAGGAGCTCGACCTCGAGGCCGTCCTCGTCCTGCTCGCGGAGGAGGTACTCCGCGGCGAGCTTCCAGGTCTCGTCCGGCGCGTCGATCCCGCAGCGAGCCGCCGCCTCGAGCGCGAGCAGCGCGTACTGCGTGTTGGAGAGGTCGGTGTCGGCCGGGACCGAGTCCACCGGGTTGCCGGGGTACCGCCACCCCCCGGCGGGCTTCACCTGCGCCTTCACCAGGAACTCGACCAGCTCCTCGATCCAGTGCCGGTCGGCGGAGGGGAGCTTGCAGTGCACGGGCTTGGGCGGCACGGGCACCCCGTACCGATCCCGCTTCGCGACGACGTTCTGCGCCTCGGGCGCGTGGACGGCCAGGAGCGCGAGAACGAGCGTGGACGCGACGTAGACCATCAGGTTGCCGCTGGACTTGAGGTTCCACGATCCCTTGCCGCCCGAGTACTCGAAGCGGCAGAAGTCGAGGCACTTCCGGATGGCGTCGTCGTGGGGATCCACGCCGGAGTGCGCGAGGGTCAGGACGACCAGGGCGTCGAGCCCCACGTCCATCGCGTCGAAGTGCCCCGGCGGCATCGGCTCCGCGAGTCCCGGGTACGACCCGTCGCGCTTGCGCTGCTTCGAGACGAGCCACCCGGTGCCGCGCTCGATCGCCTCGTTGATGCGCTTCTGGAGCGCTTCCTCGACCCGCGGCGGCTCGTCGCCGGCGCGGAGCGCCGCCCCGAGAAGGAGGAGCAGGGTCCCGACGAGGAGCGCGCGCGACACGCCCCCACCCTACCGCGACGGCCCCCCGAAACGACCGACGGCCCCGCGAGGGGGCCGTCGGCAGCGCTTCACCTCGTGGGCGGGACGAGCCCGCCCACGAGGCAGGGCGTCGGGCTAGTGGGCGTCCCCACCCATCATGTCCTCGGGCACCGCGGGCTCCTCGGAACCGGCCTCGGGCGCCGGAGCCGCCTCGGGCTCGGGACCCGTGTCGGACAGAGCGGCCTCCGGCGTCGCCGGCGCGGGCGCCATCCCCGCGGCGGGCTGGCCCTGCGGGACCTCACACGCCTGGTTGCGGCGCCACTCCCAGTGGCCGGGGGCCTTGCACACGGGCTTCGTGCGCGTCTCGTACTTCGCGGCGACCGGCAGCTCCTGCCAGTAACCAGGCTGCGTGCAGACGCGCTCGGTGACCTCCTCGTACTGCGCGGGGACGGTCTCCTGGTGGGTGGCGGCGGGCTTCGTGCAGACCTGCTTGCAACGGGTCTCGTACTTCGCCGGGATCGTCTCCTCGGTGCACGTCGCCGGCTGCGTGCAGACCTGCTTGCAGCGGTTCTCGTACACGGGCGGGACCTCGACGAGCATCCAGCAGTCGCCCTGCTTCTCGCCCGCGGCGAGCTGCTCGGGCGTGCAGTCCACGCGGCGCCACTCGGTGCGCGCGGGGCACGTCATCACCTGCTCCTGCACGGTCTCGTAGACGGCCGGAACGGGGTGCTTGACCACCTGCTCCGGGCACACGCAGACCTGCTCCTGCTGGGTCTCGTAGACCGCAGGCTCGGGTACGCAGATCTTCTGCTCGGGCTTCACGCAGACGGTCTTCGTCCTCTCCTCGTACACGGGCTCGACCCACTTGCGGTCGCACGAGGCCGGGCACACGCAGACCTGCTCTTCGACGTTGTCGTACGTCGGCGGGACCCACACCCGGCACCACGCCTCACCGGGCTTGGCCTCGGGCGGGATGTCGGTCGGCACCACGCCCGCGCACGGGGTGGCGCAGGGCGTCGCGCAAGGCGTAGCGCAGGGCGCGGCGCACGGCGCCGGCGCGCAGGGATCGCCGCACGGGCTGCAGCAACCGGAGAGGAGCACACCCAGCGCGACGGCGAAGAGGATGCCCCCGCTCTCCACGAACGAATGCTTCGACATGGCAGACCTACCTCCTGATTGGGGTGCCCCCCAAACGCCCAGATGTAGGGCAGGGCATCGCCCTTGGCAAACAATCTCCCGTGGACGTTCGGCGAGCCGACTCTCTCTGACCTCCTCGCCGAACCTCTCGCGGACCCCCAGAGCGTACTCCCGTCGAGCGCACGTGGGTTGCATCCCGAGGCCCGGAACACGCCGGATACGCGCCGCCAAGGTCCCATAGCGTCCCGCGTCGCCGCCCGTTCGTCACGACTCCGTCACAGCCGATCGACGCTTGATGCTCCCGGCGGCGCGAGGCGGGTAGAGTCGCGCCGCGCGGAGGTTACGCCGTGGAGCAGATGGCGCTGAGGCTCAGGAAGACGGACGGCTGGACGTATCTCGGCGGCCGGCCCGACGCGCGGAAGGAGCCCTCGGTCGTCGTGCGGGCGATCGAGGGCGGCGTCCGGTTCGCCACCGGCCCCGACGAGAAGGCACCCGACGGCGAGGGCATCGTCGTGCCGGAGGGCGAGGGCCGCCGGCTCACGGGCCGCCACTTCTTCGTCCGCCCGGAGTCCGCGTCCCGCCCCGCCCTGCTCGTCCACCGCGGGCTCGTCGGATGACCCCGGCGAAGCCGGCCGAGGGCGCGGGCCGCCGCCCGGCACGGGCCCTGGCGCGCTCCCTCCTCCTCCTCGTCGGGTGGCTCGCCGTCGGCGGGGGCGCCTGCGCGCGGTTCACGAAGGAGGGCGCCGACCGCGAGGTCTACGCGGCGCTCGCCTCGACGCGCGCCCGCGTGCCCGAGGTCGCGGGACGCCTCGACGTGGACGCCGCGGACCGCCTCGCCTGCGCGCGGCGGGAGTCCCGCACCTTTCGGCTCACCCTGGAGGACGCCCTCGCGCTCGCCGCGGCCGCCTCGCGCGACTACCTCCGTCAACGCGAGGACGTGTACCTCGTCGC
This sequence comes from uncultured Planctomycetota bacterium, assembly GCA_963752285.1. Classification (GTDB taxonomy): domain Bacteria; phylum Planctomycetota; class PLA2; order PLA2; family JAEUHO01; genus CAVVXN01. The sequence goes on along the minus strand of CAVVXN010000005.1, from coordinate 752,866 downwards.
GCTCGACCTGACGGGCGTCCGGAACGACCTCACGAACCCCCTCGCCGGCCTCTCGCTCGGGGCGGGCACCCGGATCAACCGAAACGACACCACGCCGCAGGGAACGGTCGACCTCACCGCGACGCGCAACTTCAGCACCGGCGGTCGCCTGATCGTGGACCTCGCGTCGGGATTCCTCGCGAGTCTCGCGAGCGGCGATCCGTTCGAGCCCGCGCGCACGCTCCTGAGCCTCGACCTCCTGCTCCCCATGGCGCGCGGCGCCGGCTGGTACGCGCGCGAGCCGTTGACGCAGGCCGAGCGGGACGTGCTCTACGCCCTCCGCTCGTACGCGCGGTTCCAGCAGTCGTTCACGGTAGACGTGGTGTCGTCGTACTACCGCCTCCTCGAGGCGCGCGACACGTGGAAGAACGAAGACCTGACGTACGAGAGCCTGCGCCGCCTCCTCGCCCGGCAGGAGGCGTACGGCGCGACGGGCGCGGGCCGCCTCGCCGACTTCGAGGTGGACCAGACGAGGCAGGACCTTCTCGTCGCGGAGAACCGCCGGCTCGCGGCGCGCACGGCGTACGAGACCGCGCTCGACGAGATGAAGGAGACCCTCGGCATCCAGGTGGACGCCGACGTCGAGATCCCGGAGGACGCCCTCGAGAGGCTCCGCTCCGAGGGCCCGCGTGCCGTGCCGGTGGAGCGCGCCACCGCCGTCGAGACGGCGCTGGCGCGGCGGCTCGACCTCGAGAACGCGAACGGCCGCGAGGAGGACGCCATGCGCAGGGTCCTCGTCGCCGCGAACCAGCTGGGCCCCGGGGCGAACCTGGAGGTCCAGGCCTTCCTCCAGCGAGAACCTGGTTCGCGTCAGTCGCTCTCGAACGCGGACATCGAGGCGTTCGCGGGCCCGACGATCGACCTCCCGCTCGAACGCACGGCCGAGCGGAACGCGTTCCGACACGCGACGATCGACGCGATGCGCGCGCGTCGCGACCGGGAGGCGCTCGAGGACCAGGTCCGCCTCCAGGTGCGGGAGGCCCTGCGCCAGCTCGAACGCGCGCGCGACAGCTACCGGATCGAGGCCGAGGGCGTGCACCTGGCGGAACGGCGGGTGGAGAGCACGGACCTCCTGCTCGAGGCGAGCCGGGCGACCACGCGCGACCGGCTCGACGCCGAGGACGCCCTCGTCATCGCGCGGAACGCACTGACGCGCGCACTCGTGGACCACGCGATCGCCCGTCTCGTCCTGCTCCGCGACGTCGGGATCCTCCAGGTCGGGTCCGACGGACGCTGGGTCGAGCCCGAGGCGCCGTCGGGCTCGCCGACCGCGGAGTCGCCGCCGGCGCCGACCGCGCTGGCCCCGCCCGCGACGCCGTCCCCCGCGGCGCCCGCGTTCCCGCCCGCGTCCGCGCCCGGGGAGAGATAGCGGACGAGGCGCGCGCTCGAGGGGCGCGCGAAGGGGCCGGACCGGCGCCACGCTGGTACCCTCGGCCCGATGTCCGCCCGGCGCGCCCGACGAGGACCGTGGGTCCTCCTGCTGGTCGTCCTCCTCCTGGGCGGCGGGATCTGGTGGTGGCTCGCCGGGCGGGCCGACACGGGCGCCTCGGGCCCGCCCGTGGCGGAGGTCGAGCGCGGGCGGCTCCGCGTCACGGTCCTCGAGAGCGGCAGCGTCGAGGCGCTCAAGTCGCAGACCATCACGAGCAGGGTCGAGGGGAACGCCGCGATCCTGTTCATCGTCCCGGAAGGGACGATCCTGACCGACCAGGACGTCGCCGAGCACCGGTTGCTCGTTCAGCTCGACGCGGCCAACACCGTGGACCAGCTGAACCGTCAGAAGATCGACCTCGCCCAGGCCACCGCCGCGCGGAAGAACGCGGAAGCGAGCCTCGACATCACGCAGCAGCAGAACGCGAGCGAGATCCGGAAGGCCCAGCTCGAGGTGCGCTTCGCGCGCCTCGACCTCGAGCGGTACGTCGGCAAGGACCTCTCGGGCGACCTGCTCAGCGCGGCGGCCCTCCCGGTGGACCTGCCGCCGGACGACGCCCCCGAAGCGGGGGTGTCGGTCCCCCCGACCGCCCCCGCACAGGCTCCGACCGCGCGGCACGAGCCCACGGCGCCCGCCCCGGCCGGCGCCGGCGACGGCGGCCCCGTCTCGGCGGGCGGGTCGGACGGAGACGACGCGTCCCCGCCGGCGGCGGCTCCGACCGTCCCCCCCACCGCAGCCGCGATGGCGGCGGCGGAGCAGCCCGACCCGCTCGAGGGGCGGATCGCGCGGCTGCTCGACGACCCCCGCCTCGAGGGCGAGGCCCTCCAGACGATTCGCAAGCTCGACAGCGACATCTCGATCGCGGACGAGGAGTTCCGTCGCGCGCAGGTCAAGCTCGACTGGACCGGTCGGCTCTTGGAGAAGGGATACGTCAGCCGCGAGGACGAGGAGGCCGACCGCATCGCCCTCGAGCGCTGGCGCATCGACCTGGACCGCGCCCGCACGGCGCGGGACCAGTACGTGACGTACGACTTCCGCAAGGAGACGGAGCGCCTCCTCTCGAACCTGGTGGAGGCCGAGGCGCAGCTCGCGCGGACCCTCAAGAGCGCGCGCTCCTCCGAGGAACGCGAGCTGGCCGAGGTCCGTTCGCGCACCGAGCAGGAACAGCTCCAGTCGGAGCGGTTCCAGCGTCTCCAGCGCCAGGTGGCCGCGGCCACGATCCGAGCGACCGAGCCGGGGCTCGTCGTCTACGCGTCGAGCCAGCGGCACAGCCGGTGGGGCAACGACAACCCGATCCGCGAGGGGGTGCTCGTGCAGGAGCGCCAGCCCCTGATCGAGATCCCCGACCTCGCGAGCCTCGGCGTGAAGGTGAGCATCCACGAGTCCGTGGTGGAGCGCGTGCAAGAGGGCCAGCCGGCCACGGTGCTCGTGGACGCCTTCCCCGACCGCCCCATCCCGGGCGTCGTGAAGACCGTCGCGCGTCTCCCCGATCCGCCGGACAGCTGGCTGAACCCGGACCTCAAGGTGTACTCGACCGAGATCCAGCTCGACGCGGTCCCGCCGACGCTCAGGCCCGGCATGAGCGCGAAGGTCGAGATCCTCGTGGCCGACATCGAGGACGCCGTGAGCGTTCCGGTCCAGGCGGTCGCCGGCACGGCGGATCGTCCCGTCGTCTACGTGTCCGAAGGTCCGGGCGAGCCCACGCCCCGGCCCGTGAGGCTCGGGCTCTCGAACGATCTCGTGGTCCAGATCCTCGACGGCGTGGAGCCCGGCGAGCACGTGCTCCTCGCACCGCCCCACGCGGGCCGCATGTCGTCCGGGACCCACGGCCGGGCGCCGTCGGGCGCGAGGACGCGGCGCGGCGCCCCGGGCGCCCCGGCGGCGGGCGGAGCCGCAGAGACCGCGCCCCCGGCCGACGCCCACGGGGGCGCCGCGCACCCGGGCGGGCCTTCGGGCGGCGCCGCGCCCGCGTCCGACGCGTCCGCCGCGCCCGCCGCGCCCGATGCCGGCGCGAAACCCGACGCCGCGACCCCGGCGGGATCGACGGGCCACGCCGGGGGCCGGAGCCGGGGCGGGAGACGATGACGGCTGCGGACGGTCCGGTCGCCGTCCTGGAGCGTGTCTCCCGCGTCTACCGCATGGGCGACACGGACGTCCGCGCGCTCGACGAGGTGGACCTCGTGATCGGGGCCGGCGAGTACCTCGCGGTGATGGGCCCCTCGGGCTCGGGAAAGTCCACGCTGCTGAACGTGCTGGGCTGCCTCGACCGCCCAAGCCACGGCCGCTACCGCCTCGGAGGACGCGACGTCGAGGACCTGGACGACGACGAGCTCTCGCGCGTCCGGAACACGCACCTCGGCTTCGTCTTCCAGTCGTACAACCTGATCGCGCACCTCACCGTGCTCGAGAACGTCGAGGTGCCGCTCGAGTACGCCGGCATGGGCGGTCGCGACGCGCACGAACGCGCCCTGGAGCTCGCCCGGCGGATGGGCCTCGCGGGACGCCTCGACCACCGCCCCACGGAGCTCTCCGGCGGCCAGCAGCAGCGCGTGGCGATCGCCCGCGCGCTCGCGAACCGACCTCGTCTGATCCTCGCCGACGAGCCGACCGGGAACCTCGACTCGGCCACGGGGCTCGAGATCCTCGACCTCCTGGACGACCTCAACCGGGAGGGCGCGACGATCGTCGTCGTCACGCACGACCCGAAGATCGCGCAGCGCGCGCACCGCACGCTGCACATGCTCGACGGGCGGATCGACCGCATCGAGGCCCGCTCGTGAGGGCCGTCCGCGTCGTCCAGGTGGCGTGGAAGACGCTCTGGCTCCACCGTCTCCGCTCTCTCCTGACCGTCGTCGGGATCCTCCTCGGCGTGGGATCGGTCGTCACGACGCTGGCGGTCGTCGAAGGGGCGAGCCAGGACGCCCAGGCCCGGATCCGTCGTCTCGGGTCGCGGAACATCCTCCTCACGAGCGTGCAGCCCACCACGAGCGAGGACGCGACGAAGGGGCGACAGCACGTCCTCGAGTACGGCCTCAAGCGCGTGGACGTGGAGCGGATCCGACAGACCGTCCCCGGCGTGCTGCGCGTGGTGCCGCGCCGCGACATCCCCGAAGAGGTGCGGTTCGGGCCGCGCAAGTTCCCCGCTACGATCGCCAGCACCGTTCCCGAGTACGCGGACGTGAGCGCGCTCCGGCTCGAGCGGGGCCGGTTCATCGTGAACGCGGACGTGCGTGAGCAGCGCGCGGTCTGCGTGCTCGGGAGCGAGCTGGCGACCCGGCTGTTCCTCAGCTCGGACCCGCTGGGGCGGCTCGTGTGGGCGGGCCCGCTCGCCTACAAGGTCGTCGGCGTGCTCGCGGGCCGGGGCGACTCCCCCGGCGGAGCGCTCGTAGACGTGGACGCGGCCCTCTTCCTGCCCCTCACGACGATGAACGAGCGCTACGGCTCGGTCATCTCCAACCGGACGACGGGGAGCTTCTCCCTGCAGCGCGTCGAGCTCCACCGCGTGGTCGTCGAGGCGCAGAGCCTCGAGGCCGTGCCGGAGATCGCCGTGGCCCTCCGCGCGATGGTCGAGCGCTGGTACCCGAAAGGCGACGTACGCCTCACGGTTCCCCTCGAGCTCCTGCGCGAGGCGCAGGAGACGAAGCGGATCTGGACGATCGTCGGGAGCATCATCGCCGCCATCTCCCTCGTGGTGGGCGGCATCGGGATCATGAACATCATGCTCGCGAGCGTCATGGAGCGGACGCGGGAGATCGGGATCCGCCGCGCCGTGGGCGCGCGCCGCTCCCACATCGTCACCCAGTTCCTCGCCGAGACGGTCCTCCTCTCGGCGGCGGGCGGCGCGATCGGGCTCCTGCTGGGCGTCGGCGGGCCGCCCCTCCTCTCCCACTTCTTCGGCATGCCGACCGTGGTGACGCCGTGGTCGCTGGTGATCGCGTTCGGGATCTCCGCCGCGATCGGGGTGGTCTTCGGCATCTACCCGGCCGCCCGCGCCGCGGCGCTCGACCCCGTCGAGGCCCTCCGCCACGAGTGACCGACCCCCGGGTGGGTGTGACCCGCGCGACCCGCGCGCGGTCCGGCGGGGCCACGTCGCGAGCCGGGCCGGCGGTTACCCTCGTCGCTTCCGTTCGGCCCCGGAGGCCCTCGTGGAACGCACGGCGTACGACCCCAGGAGCATCGAGCCCCGCTGGCAGGCGCGGTGGGAGGCGGAGGGCGTCTTCCGGGCCCGGGACCACGACCCGCGACCCAAGAAATACGTGCTCGGGATGTTCCCGTACCCCTCCGGGGAGGGGTTGCACCTCGGCCACGTAGAGAACTACACGATCACGGACGTGGTGGCGAGGTACGAGCGTGCGCGGGGGTCGAACGTCCTCCACCCCATGGGCTGGGACGCGTTCGGTCTCCCCGCGGAGCAGTATGCGATCGACAACCAGGTCCACCCGCGGGTCGCGGTCGAGAAGAACATCGCGACCTTCAAGGGCCAGGCGCGGCGCCTCGGCTGGTCGTTCGACTGGTCCCGCGAGATCGACACCACCGACCCCTCCTACTACCGGTGGACGCAGTGGATCTTCCTGCGCCTCCTCGAGCGCGGGCTCGCGTACGAGGCCGAGATCCCCGTGAACTGGTGCCCCGCCCTCGGGACGGTGCTGGCAAACGAGGAGGTCATCGACGGCAAGAGCGAGCGGGGCGGCCATCCGGTGGAGCGGCGGCCGATGCGCCAGTGGCTCCTGCGGATCACCGCCTACGCCGACCGCCTCCTGGCGGATCTCGAGGGCGTGGACTGGCCCGAGCACATCAAGCAGATGCAGCGGGAGTGGATCGGCCGGTCCGAGGGCGCCGAGGTCGTGTTCCGCGTGAAGGGCGGCGGTTCGTTCACCGTCTTCACCACGCGTCCGGACACCCTCTTCGGCGCGACGTTCTGCGTGCTCGCTCCCGAGCACCCGCTCGTGGGGAAGGTCACGACCGACACCCAGCGAGAGGACGTGGCGGCCTACGTGGACCGGACCGCGCGACGCTCCGAGCGCGACCGCGTCGCCGAGACGGCGCGGACCGGCGTTTTCACCGGCGCGATGGCCGTGAACCCCGTGGACGGTCGCGAGATCCCGATCTGGATCGCCGACTACGTGCTCCCGAGCTACGGGACGGGCGCGGTGATGGCGGTTCCGGGACACGACCAGCGGGACTGGGAGTTCGCGCGCACGTTCGGTCTGGAGGTCCGCGAGGTGGTCACCGGGGGCGACCTCGAGACGTCCGCCTGGGAGGGCGACGGGACGCTGGTCCGCTCGTCGTTCCTCGACGGCCTCCCGGTCGCCGAGGCGAAGTCCCGAATCGTCGCCTGGCTCGCCGAGGAGGGCTTCGGGCGCCCGCAGGTGCAGTACCGCCTGCGCGACTGGCTCTTCTCGCGCCAGCGGTACTGGGGCGAGCCGTTCCCCCTCGTCCGCACGGAGTCCGGGCAGGTCGTGCCCCTGCCGGCGTCGTCGCTGCCGGTTCGCCTGCCCGAGGTCGAGAGCTACCGCCCCACCGGAACGGGCGAGAGCCCGCTGGCCGCGATCCCGTCCTTCGTCGAGACCACCGACCCCCGCACTGGCGCGCCCGCGCGGCGCGAGACGAACACGATGCCCCAGTGGGCGGGTTCGTGCTGGTACTACCTGCGCTTCGCCGACCCGCACGACGACCAGGCCTTCGTCTCGCCGGAGGCGGAGCGCTACTGGCTGCCGGTGGACGTGTACGTGGGCGGTGCCGAGCACGCCGTGCTCCACCTCCTGTACGCGCGCTTCTGGCACAAGGTGCTCTTCGACCTCGGCCTGGTCCACACGAAGGAGCCGTTCCAGCGCCTCGTGAACCAGGGGATGATCCGCTCCCCCTCCTTCCGGGCGGACGAGAGCGGTCCGTACCTGGCGGCCGACGACGTCGAGGCGCGCGACGGGACGATGGTGGTCCGCGCGACGGGGCGCCCCGCGCACGTCGTCGTGGAGAAGATGAGCAAGTCGAAGAAGAACGTCGTCAACCCCGACGAGCTCGTTCAGGAGCACGGCGCCGACACGCTGCGCCTCTACATCCTGTTCATGGGCCCGCCCGAGGCCGACAAGACCTGGAGCCGCAGCGACATCTCCGGCGTCTCCCGTTTCCTGTCGCGCGCGTGGCGATTGCACGTCGGCGACGACCGCGCCGAGCCCGCTCCGCTCTCCGACGACCCGCCGCAGGGGGACGACCTCGTCCTGCTGCACCGGACCATCGCCGGCGTCACCGCCGACATGGAGTCGCTCGCGTACAACGTCGCCATCTCGAAGCTGATGGTGCTTCTGAACGGCATGGTCGAGCGGGCCTCGGATCGCCCGGTGCCGCGCGAGATGGCCGACGCCTTCCTTCGCATGCTCGAGCCGTTCGCGCCGCACGTCGCCGAGGAGATCGCCGCGCGTCTCGGGGGCCAGGACCTCCTCTGCCGGCGTCCCTGGCCGACGTTCGACGAGGCCCACCTCGTGGGGTCCTCCGTCGAGCTCGCCGTCCAGGTGAACGGCAAGGTCCGGGACCGCCTCCGCGTACCGGCCGACGAGCCCGAGGCCGAGGTGCTCCGCCGCGCGAAGTCGCTCCCGAAGGTGGCCCATCACCTCGAGGGGCTGACCGTCGAGAAGGAGATGGTGGTTCCGGGACGCCTCGTCGTGCTCGTGGCGCGCTAGCGCGTCCGGCGCGGGGGTGGGAACGGAGCGTTGGGGCCCTAGCTTCCGCCGGGCGACGGGACGTCGGAAGGCGGCACGGGCGGGTCGCCGTCCGGCGGCGCCGGGGCGGGGGCGCCGCCCTCGCCGGGCTTCGCCTGCGCCACGTCCGGCGTGAGCACCACGTCGTGGATCGACCCGGCGTGGGCCGTCGTGGACGACCAGTACGGCTTCGCCTCGTCCGTGGCCCAGAGCCAGAGGCCGCTCTCGCTGTCCCCCGCGACCACCCAGCCCCCGTCCTGCGTGACGGCCACGGAGAAGACCGCCTTCGACGGACCCTCGTACCGTCCCGCGGCCGGCCCCTCCACCGGCGCGAGGGTCGCGGCGTCTACCGCCGCGAGGCCCTTGTCGCCCGCGACGTAGAGCCGCTTGCCCTCCGGGTCGAGCGCGAGGTCGCTCACGTACTCGCCCATGACCTCGGCGGCGCCCACCTGCTTGGCCTCCGCCAGGTCGAAAACGCGCACCGAGGCACCGCGCCCTCCGGCGTAGACGCGCTTCCCGTCCGGCGAGACGGCGAGGCACAGCACCTCGATGCCCGCGTCGATCCGCCGCGACGACGCGGGATCCGCCGGGTCCCAGACCCGGATCGTCCGGTCACGCCCCGCCGAGACGAGGCGCGACCCGTCGGGCGTGAGGGCCAACGCGAGCACGCCGGCCGTGTGCCCCTCGAGCGCGTGGCGCTCCTGCGTCTCGAGGTTCCACTGGACGATCGCCCAGCTCTCCTCCATCGCCACGTAGAGCGTCTTCGAGTCGGGTGCGAACGCGAGGGCGTTCACCTTCGCGTCGTACTCCTTGGGATCGAGGGTCTGCCGCTCCTTACCGTCCGCCGCGTCCCAGACGCGCACCGACTTGTCGGCCCCGCCCGTCGCGACCACGCTCTCGTCGGGCGCGAGCGCCACGGCGTACACCTCGTCGGTGTGCCCGTTGAGGCTCTTCAAGACCTTGCCCTCGGCCAGGTTCCACACACGGACCTGACCGTCGCTCCCCGCCGTGAAGGCGAGGAGGCCGCTCGGCGGGGGCTTGTGCGCGGGTTGGGACGGGCCGGGGACCGGCGTCGCGGCGCCGCTCGGCTTCTCCTCCTCCGCGGGACGCTGCCCCGGAACCCCGAACACGAGCACGCCCGCCGTTCCGACGGCGTCGGCCCCGACGAGGCGCCCGTGGAGGTGCGGGTCCGCGTCGAGGCAGGCCAGCCGCGTCCCGGGGTCGGGCATCGACGTCCAGAGCGCCGGGGCCCCGGGCGTCGCGGCCGCCTCCTGTCCGCTCGCCCGCGCCGCCAGTCGCGCGAGGCTCGCGCGCGCGATGAGCCGTGTCTCGTTCTCGCCGTCCACCTGGAGGACCAGCTCGCCCGGCCCTCCGGCCTGCTCGGGGGCGAGCACCGTCCACGCGTCCACGACGGAGTGCGGCAGGGACGGACTCACGTCCACCCAGCCCGCCGCCTCGGCCGACTTGTCGTCGGGCGGGACGATGGACCGTGCGAAGAGCCCCAGGCCGTCGGCTGCGTAGAGCATCACCCCCGCCGTGCGGTCGATCAGCGCGAGGCGCCCGCGGTTCCAGTCCCGCTTCGGCTCCTTCACGGACAGGAGCCCCTCCGCGATCGGCTTCCAGGTCTTGCCGCCGTCCCACGACTCGAACGGGCCGCCCTCGTGGTCCTTGCCCGTCCAGGAGTCCGCCAGGGTTCGCGTGGCCATCAGCAGGTGCGCGGGATTCGTGCCGTCCACCGCGAGGGAGCTCGCCCACGCGTCGGCCGTCTTCGTCGGCGGCTTCGAGGTCTCCCACGTGCGCCCGCCGTCCTTGCTCGCGAGGACCGTACGAGACCGCTCGAGCAGGATCGCGAGGCCCCCGTCGCCGACGCGGGCGACGTCCACGACGCGCTCCTCGGGGTCCTCCGGCTCGTACAGCTTCTCCCACGTGGCCCCGTGGTCGGGGCTCCGGAGCAGCCGGCGGCCCGCCGCGAGCCACGTCGAGTCGGACGCCGGGAGGCCGAGGAGCCGCGTGGGCACCATCCCGAGGCGCCCGGCGCGCTTCCACGACTCGCCCCGGTCGCCCGAGACGAACAGCACACCCTGGTCCGTCGCCGCGAGGAGGTGGTCCACGTCCGTCGGGTGGTGCGCGACCGCGACGACAGCCGGGACGACGACGGGCGCGTTCCCCTTCACGGGTGCGATCGACACGCCGTCGTCCTTCGACACGTAGAGTCCGGTCGAGGGGCTGGCGAAGAAGATCCGGTCCTTGTCGCGCGGGTCGAAGAGGATCTCGCGAATCTCGAGCTCCTCGTTGCCGCGCGAGTCCCACTTCGCGTTTCGCCCGTCCTCGCTCGACACGAGGCCCCGGCCGCGGAGGACGGCGAACACGAGGCTGCGGCTCCACGGCGACTGCGCGGCGAACTGGCAATCCCCCTCGAGCACGGGCTTCTTGTCCCAGTGCTTGCCACCGTCGCGCGACTTCCACAGGCCGCGCGCATCGCACAGGACGAGCTCCTTGCTCCGGGACGTGAGCTCGGTCACGGAGTGGACCACATGGATGCCGACGTCGCCGATGTCGGCCGGCTTGAAGTGACGACCGCGGTCGTCGCTGAACCAGAAGCCCCGCTCCCCCCCCACGCCGACGTTCTTGTCCGTCCGCGGATCGAGCACGATCGGCCACGCGTCGCATCCGAGCTCGCTCTTCTGCACGTCGTCGCCCGCGATCTGCTCCCACGTCTTGCCGCCGTCGCTCGTCTCGAAGAGACCGCCGCGCATCCGCCCGCCGGTGCGCGTGCCCGCGAGGACGTGCAGGCTCTTCTTCGGGTCCACGGCGACCCCGCGGATCAGCATCTCGCTCTCTCGCCGGTCCCAGGACCGGGAGACGAGCGCGCCGCTCGACCGGTTCTGCCAGTGCTCCCCGCCGTCCTCCGAGAAGTACACGTTGCCCTTCGTCACCACCCAGACGAGCTTGTCTTCCTTGGAGTCGAGCGTGATCTCGACGGGGTCGCGCGGTCCCGGGACGTGCTTCGGGTCGATCCCCTCCTGGATCACCTCCCAGGTCTGACCCTCGTCCTTGGACCTCGCGATCCCGAGCCCGTGCACGAAGGCGAACATCTCGTCCGCGTTCCGGCCCTGGATGCGGAGCGAGGAGATCCCGGTGGACTCGAGTCCCGCGTGGTACGGCGTCCAGACGGGACCCTTCGACGCCGCATCGTCGGCGCCGACCCCCGTCCGAGCGGTCGAGAGGAGGAAAAGGGCGAGGACCGATCCCCGCCCCACGGCCCGAAGCCGTCGGAGCCCGCCCGTGCCCATGGCGCAACCTCCTCCGCGTCCCAGTCGCAGAGACCCCGCGCCCCCGGCCACCCGCCGGAGCCGTAGCCGCCGGGGCCGCTGGTCCGGATGATACCGGGGCCCCCATCCGCTCGCCATCGGCCAGTGATCGGACGCGATCAGGAGGAGCGCGGCTTCCGGCGGGTTCTCGGTCGGCTCGGTCGGCTCCGCGCCGCCGCGGTCGCCGTCGGGCGGATCCGCGGCTCCACGGATCCCGCCTCCTCGCGCGCCTCGCCGGACGACCGACGCACCGCGTCCAGGAAGGTCGCCATGCCCCGCCGGACCTCGGGCGGCTCCAGGACCTCCGCCGCGGGCCCGTAGCGCGCCACGTGGGTGAAGAGCCAGCGCGGCCGTCCGCGCTGGATCCGGAACGACCGGATCACGCTCCCCTCGGGGCCGTCCTTCACGTCGCGGCGTGCCGCCTCCTCCCGCACCCGGGCGGCCACGGGCGCGGCGAACCGCACCTTGACCACGATGTCCTCGGGCCCCTCCCGCCACATCTCGTCCCGGCGGAAGTCCTCCGTGGTGAAGGTGTCGGGGACCTCGTACCCCGCGCCGGGCAGGATCCGTGCCGCGCGGATCCGATCCACGCGGAAGGGCAGCTCCCGCGCGCGCAGGTGGTCCCGGGCCACGACGTACCAGTTCCCTCGGTGGTCCACGAGGCCGTACGGGTCGATCGTCCGGGTGGACTCCCGGTCCCGGGAGGCCGTGTAGTACTCGATCTCCACCGAGACGTTCCGGGCCATCGCCTCCTTCAGCACCCCGATCGTGTCCGTGACCAGGTCGGAGGGCGGCGCGCCCGCGAGCGACCGGTCGAACCGCTCGAGCGCGGCCCGCTCCCGCCCGCCCAGGAGCTGGGCCAGCTTCGCCCGCAGGCGCGGCGCGGCGTCGCCGAACGCCGGCGGACGTCCGCCCGAGACGCTGCGCAGGGCCAGGTCGATCGCCAGCGCCTCCTGCAGGGTGAGGTGCACCGGTCGGGAGAGGTGCTCCGCGAAGTGGATGCGCACCCGATCGCCGTGGATGGAGAAGACCAGGTAGTTGTGCGGGAGGTACGGGGGAACGCCGCAGAGCGTCAGGACCTCCGTGATGTCCTCCCAGACCTCCTCCTCGCGGACCCCGAAGATCGACGCCAGGTCGGGGATGCGGATCCCGGGCCGCGCACGGATCAACGGGATCATGGCGAGGCAGCGACGGATGCGATCGCGCGCGATGGTGGTCATCGGACCGGGATTCTACGTCGGCGACCGGTCGCCTCAACGGGGGGGGTCACGATCGACCACGCCCGCGGCAGCCGGAGCAGGGTCGCGAGCCGACGGTCGAGCGCCGCGGGAGCGGCGCGGTCGAGCGCGCCGACGCGTGCGCCGAGGGGCGCCCGGTCGAGCGCGTGGCCGAGTGCCCAGTAGGCGGCGCTCTCGGGCGCGTTGAAGGTCCGCAGGAACCGCCCGCGGGCGCGGCGGCGGACCCGGTCGAGCTCGTCCCGCCCGAACGGCCGGGCGCCCGCCTCGTCGAGCGCACGGAGGAGCCGGGCCCGGTAACGCGCTTCGTCGTCCACCTCCGCGCTCACGACCACGTGCGCGAAGTCGATCTCGTCCTCGTAGATCGCGGAGAGGCTGTCGTCCACCACGCCCTCGCGGTAGAGCGGAGCCTCGACCCGCCCACCGTCGCCGAAGAGCAGGTCGAGGACGAGCGCGGTCTCCACATGCCGGCGGATCCGGGCCGGGCCGTTCGCACGCGGCCGGTCCTTGAGTCCCAGGACGACGTGCGTACGCCCCACGGGAAGCCGGGCGCGGACCTCGGCGCGGGCGACCGCGGCCGGCTCGGCCGCGCGCCGGGGCGCGCGCCGCGCGCGCCCGCGGGCCGGGCCGAGGCGTCTCTCGGCCGCCACGATCACGCGGCCCGGGTCCACGTCGCCCGCGACGGCGAGCACCAGGTTCCCGGGCGCGTAGTACGCCGCGTGTGCGGCTTGGAGGAGGGGCCTTCGGATCCGCGCGACCGACGCGCGGTCCCCGACGATGTCGTCCCGCACGGGGTGGGCCCGGTAGAGCGCCCGGTAGAGGCCGAACGCCGCGCGCCACGCGGCGTCGTCCGCGTAGAGCGCGATCTCCTGTCCGATGATCGCGCGCTCGCGTTCGATCCGCGGCGCATCGACCTCGAGCCGCGCCACCGACTCGAGGAGGGTCGCGAGGTTCTCGTCGAGGTCGTGCGTACACGCGAAGAGGTAGGCCGTGTGGTGGAACGTCGTGTAGGCGTTCGACGCCGCGCCGCGCGCCTCGAACACGTCGAAGAGGTCGCCCGTCTCCTTCTGGAACATCACGTGCTCGAGGAAGTGCGCGGTGCCGGCCGGCAGCCTCCGCCCGTCGGGCAGCCGGTCGTCGATCGATCCGAACCGCGTCGCGAGCACCGCGAAGGCGGAGGAGAAGCCGGGCATGACGACGACGACGACCTCCGCCCCGGAGCGCGTCCGCGCCCGGACCACCTCGTGTCCCGTGACCGGCGCGACCTCGACCACCGGGCGCTCGGCGAGGGGGCGGCTCACGGCCGCCTCCCCGGCCGGGGCGCGAGCGCGTAGCTCGCCTCGGCGCCGAGGCGCCGGCCCACGGCCCGGACCGCACGAGCGTCCACGGCGGCGAGACGCCGGCGATAGGCCTCCGGGTCCGGATCGATCCCCAGCAGGAGCGCGTCGAGCGACCAGGCGGCGATCGAGGCCCGGTCGTCTCCGAGCGCCTCGAACCGGCTCCGCACCGCCTCCGCGAACCCGTGGAGGGACCGCGCGTCGAGCCGTCCCGCGGCGACCTCGGCGACGAGGGACCGCACCCGCCGGACCGCGCGGGCCCTCTCCGCCTCGTCCACGCCCGCTTCGACCGTGAGGAGCCCCTTCGCCGCGTGCCAGGCCGCCGACGCGTCGTAGCACAGGCCGTCCGTCTCGCGCACGACCTTGAAGAGACGCGAGAACGACCCGCCGCCGAGCACGCCGGCCAGCACGACCGCCGCGGGGAGCAGCGGCGAGCGCGGACCGACCGGCGCCCGCCAGGCGAGCGCGAGGCGCGTCTGCTGGACGGTGTCGCGCTCGACCACGCGGCGCGGGACCGCGCGGGCGCGGCGTACGGCGGCGGCGCGTGGGAAGCGGCGCACGCCCGCCGCGCGGCGGGGCCAGAGGAGGTGACGCCGCACGGAACGCACGGCGGCGGCCGGATCGACGTCGCCCGCGAGGAACACGACGACCGGGCTCCTCGCGAGTAGCCTCGCGTGCAGGCGCGAGAGTCCCCGCGGGTCGATCCCCGGGAGGTCCTCGGTCCGCCCGAGCGCGTCGGTCGCGTACGGCTCGCCCTCGCAGGCGGTCTCCAGGAGTCGCCGGAGCGCGTAGCGCGCCTTGTCGTCGCGGACCGCGGCGAGGCTCTGCGCGAGGTTCTGGCGCTCGGTCGAGACGATCCCTTCGTCGAGGTCGTCCCGGCCGGGCCGCTCCCGCTTCGGGCGGGCGAGGACGTCGCCGAGGAGTCGGAGGCCCTTCCCGAGGAGGTCCTCCCTCCGGCCGAGGCCCGCGAGGGGCCACTCGAGCGAGGCGGAGAGGACGTGGGCGTCCCCGAGCCGGCCGACGGAGACGCCGAGCGTCGCCCCGCCGAGGTCGGCGAGCGCCCACGCGAGCGCCTCGCGGGTCGGGTGGCGTTCCGTCGCCGCCTCGAGCACACTCGCGAGGAGCGAGGTCCCGCTGACGTCCCGGCCCGGGCGTCGGGGCAGCGCCACCCGGCACCACGCGGTCGTGAACCGCCGCGTCGGCAGCACGTGGAGCGTCACGCCGGGCGCGAGGCCGCGGGTGAGGGGCCGATCGACCGGGTGCACGGGGCGCTCGCCTCCCCCGACCGGGCAGGGTCCCCCCTCGGTCGGGCGGGGAGCATCCCACCCCGCGCCCGGCCCGTCCAACCCGGAGGCCCCCACCCGGGGGCCCTCCTGGACCCCGCCCCGCGGCTCCGCCCCTATGATCGGCGGTTCGGGCCCGCGCGGCCCAGGGAGCACACGGAAGATGCGTACGCGCCTGATCGTCCCGCTGTTCGGCCTCGCCCTCCTCCTGACGGGCCGGGCCCCCGCCCGTGCGGAAGGCGGCCCCGTCGTGGCCCCGCCGGCCGCTCCTCAGCCCGCCGACCAGTCGGTCGTCCTCGGAACCCGGTACTTCGACCAGATGGTCCGGTACGTCGCCCGCGGCCAGCAGGGCATCCCCTCCATCCGAGACTTCTACACGAAGCTCGACGCGTGGCTGAAGCTCGACGCGAACCAGGCGACCGGCGAGATGCGTCTCTGGCTCCAGGAGCCCGGCAACTACCGGATGGAGCTCACCACGAACAACGCGACCACGACGAAGATCCTGAACGGGACGACGGCGTGGATCCGGCTGCCGGACGGCCGGGTGCAGAACCTCGTGCTCTCGGCGGAGGGTCGCCGCTCCATCACGCAGCTCCAGGACGACCGCGACCGCCTGGGCGACATCGCCACGTTCCTCGCCCCCCAGACGTTGAAGGGCCCCGGCACCACGTTCGTGTTCGAGAAGAAGACGACGGGCACGCCGAACACGGTGTACGCCGGCAACTGGCTCAAGGTCGTGCGGAAGGTGGCGGGTCGGAGCAACATCACGTTCTGGATCGCGTACGAGACGGACCCGAAGACGGGCGAGGACGTCGCGACCTGGCCGGGCATCGTCCGCGTCGAGGGCGACCGCACGAAGGGCGACCCGACCGAGGACTACATCCTCAAGGACTGGGACGACGCGCGATCGCAGCAGAACCGCGAGTTCCGCTACCCGCGCACGATCTACGGCTACGCGCTGCTGACCGGCCCGGACGGCCGTCCGTCGCCGACGCCCTTCCTCTCGGCCACCGTGCAGGACATCAAGATCAACATCGGGGTGGACGCGAGCCGGTTCGCCGCCCCCAACTGATCGCCGACCCCGTCAGACCGTGCGGTGGAACCACCGCTCGAGGTGGGCCCTCGACATCGTGAGCCGCGTCGGGCGTCCGTGCGGACACGAGTGGGCGTGTTCGAGCGACTCGGCCTCCGCGAGCAGCGCGAGCACCTCCTCGTCGTGCAGCCGGTCGCCCGCCATCACCGCGGCGCGGCACGCGAGGCGGTCCACGGCGTCGCCCAGCAGCTGGGCCCGGTCGAGCCCCGCGCGCTCGCCCTGCTCGACCACCTGCAGCACGTCGAGCAGCGCGGCCTCGGGGTCGGGTCGCCGGAGGACGGCCGGCATCCCGTGGACGGCGACGGTCCCCGCGCCGAAGCCCTCGACGATCCATCCGAGCGACCGGAGGAGGTCCTGCGCCTCCAGGAGCGCCGCCGCCTCGGCGCCGCCGAGGTGCACGACCGCCGGGACGAGGAGTCGCTGCACCTCGAGCTGGCCCGCGCTCCCGAGCCGCGCGGAAATCTGCTCGTAGAGCACGCGCTCGTGGAGCGCGTGCTGATCGACGAGCACGATCGCATCGTCGTCCTCGAGGACGAGGTACGTGCCGAGGGCCTGGCCGATCGGGCGGAGGCGCGACGCGGGCCGCGCGGCGACCGCGGCGGCCGCGGTCGCGGCCGCGGCCGCGGGCGGCGGCGCGTCCGCTCCGCGGGGCGGCGGAACGAACGTGCGCGTGCGCGGCGGGTGCGTGAACGCGAGCTCGACCGACTCGTGGAGGTGCGGGGGCACGCCCCAGCCGACGGGGAGCGGCGCTCCCGCGCCCCCCTCGTCGGGTGCGATCTCCACGCCCGGCTCCGCCTCGTGGAGCGCGTGGCGGACCGCCGTCCGCACGAGGCGGTGGACGGGCTCCGTCGTCCGCCAGCGGACCTCGGCCTTCGCGGGGTGCACGTTCACGTCCACACCGTCGGGCGCGCAGGAGAGGAAGGCCAGCACGACGGGATGGTGGCCGCCGGGTGGGAGGAGCCCGTCGTACGCGACCCTCAGCGCGTGCAGGACGGTCTTGTCGCGCACCGCGCGACCGTTCACGAACACGTGCTGCCACCGGGCGTCCCGCCGGTGGACGGAGGGGGGCGAGACGAAGCCTTCGAGGTGGATGCCCGTGTCCTCGGCCTCGACCGGCAGCAACGCCCGCGCGATCTCCTCGCCGTGCACCCGCGCGACGCGATGGCGCCGGTCCTCCCCCGGCGGCGCGTCCAAGAGCACGCGTCCGCCCTGTCGGAGCGAGAAGCCGACCTCGGGGAACGCCAGGGCGAAGCGCCCGACGTGTGCCACGACGTGGCCCAGCTCGGACGCGGGGCTCTTCAGGAACTTCCGCCGCGCCGGCACGCGCTGGAAGAGGCCCTCCACGCGCACGACGGTCCCGGGCGCGCCCGCGGCCGGCTCGACGGGACCGACCTCTCCCTCGCGGTCCTCCACGGACCAGCCCGTCTCCTCGTCGCCGGTTCGCGAGACGATCGTCACGCGCGCGACGCTGCCGACGCTCGCGAGCGCCTCGCCCCGGAAGCCGAGGCTCGACACGTGGAGGAGGTCCTCCACGCTCGCCACCTTGCTCGTCGCGTGCGAGAGGAACGCCGAGGCGAGGTCGTCGGGGCCCATGCCGCACCCGTCGTCCGAGACCTCGACGAGCGCGCGGCCGCCCTCCTCGACCCGCACGTCCACCCGGCGCGCGCCCGCGTCGAGCGCGTTCTCGACCAGCTCCTTGACGACGGACGCCGGGCGTTCGATCACCTCGCCCGCGGCGATCTGGTTCACGACATGGGGATCGAGGAGGCGGATCCGGCCCATGGGGGCCAGCCTACGCGCGGCCCCCGACGGGCAGCTCGGTGACCAGCGACACGACGAGGCGGTCGAGCGCGACATTGGCCGGCACCCGCCCGCTCTTCGTGCCCGCCTCGGCCTCCAGGAAGGCCTCATGCGCGGCGAGGAGGCGCGCGGGATCGACGTGGCAGCGCTGGAGCTCCGCCTGCTGCCGGAATCCCGGCACGCCGAGCCGTCGTGCGACCTGGTCCGCGGGGTCGCCCCGGGCCAGCCCCTCCGCCGCGGCCAGCGTGCGGCGGAAGCGACCGTGGAGCGAGGCGCCGAGGTATCCGAGGAGCGCGTCGTCGCCGCGGATCGAACCGCCGCGCGCGTCGGCGAGCCCGTGCGTCCGCGCGTGAAGGAGGAGGTCGAGGGCGCGCCGGACGTCCCCCTCGAAGACGGCGTCCACCAGGTGCCACGCGGGATCGGTGCGCGTCGCCCCCACGGCCGCGGCCACGTCGTCGAGCGCGACGGCCGCGCGCGGGCCGAGGTAGAGGGCGAGCGCGTTGAGCGCGCCGTCGAGCTCGCCGAGGTCGCTCCCGACGAGCCGGGTCAGCGCGTGCGCCTCCGGGAGGGGAAGCCGCTTCCCGTGCACGCGGGACATCCGGCCGGAGAGAAACCGCGCGAGCTCGTGGTCGTGGGGCGCCGCGCCGCGCTGCCACGGACCCGGCGCGTCGTAGAGCGTGCGGCAGTCCACGACGAGCGCCCCCGCGTCCGAGACGGTCGCGGTCGGGACGGCGTCCCGGCCCTTCACTCCCTTCGACGTCGAGAGCACGAGCACGCCAGCGGGCGGCGGCGGCGCGAGCGCGGCCGCCGCGAGGCGCGCGATCGGGCTCTCCTTGCTCGTGCCTCCCCCGAGCTCGGCGCACTCCGGGTTCTCGACGAGGACCACCTTGCCGTCGCCGAAGAGCGACCCCGTGCGCAACTCGTCGACGGCGCCCGCCACCTGGTCCGGGGTCAGGCGCGCGTCCACGCGCACGAACGCCCCGCCGGGGTCGCCCTCGGGCAGCACGCGCCCTACGATCGACCGGAGGCCCTGCTCGCGGAACCACCGCTCGGCGCCCGCGAGGACCACGACCGGCGGGACCCCGCCCTCGAGCCGGGCCTCCAGCTCGGGTGCGGGCACGGCGCGGTCCCGGGCCGGTGTCCGCGCCAACGTCAGCGTCCCCCCCGCCGACCGATCCCGTACTCGTCGAAGCGGCGGTCCACGAGCGCGCTCGTCTCGGGATCGACCTCGAGCACGTCCGGGTACGAAGGCCGCATCCGCGCGTCGAAGACGAGGGGCGGCTCGAGCGCCACGTGGAACCGGTCGAGGTGGCGGGCGCGCGCCGCGAGGTCGCCCGCGGGCTCGAAGCGGGTGAACACGGTCCAGAGGAACGCGGGCGTCGAGGCCGTCGCCGCGGCGACGTCGTCCACGAGGACGAGGAGCGGCCAGTCGGCGAACGCGGGGTGTCGCGCCACGCTCTCGGCCTGGCCCTCGGCTTCGGCGTACGGACGACCGCCGAGCACGAGGCAGCCCGGCGTGAACGCGCGTGCGCCCCTCACGCCGGCCGGGAGCTCGGACGGCACCTCCGTGGGGAGCCGCCGCCGCGGCGCGCCCAGCCCGAGGAACAGCGCCTTGCTCCCGCGGTTCACGCGCGGTCCCGTGTAGTCGAGCGTGTCCATCGCGGTCTCGCCGAGCACGACCACGTCCGTCGCGAAGTCCGCGCGTTCGAGCCACGATCGGAGCACCGCGCGAAAGTCGTGGAGGTCCACCGCCTGGTCCGTGAGGAACAGGCACTTCGTGAGGCTGAGCTGCCCTTCGCCGAGGATCCGGAGGCCCGAGACGAGCGCCTCGCGCGGGTAGCGGTCGGCCACCCGCGCGGCCGCGAGGCTGTGGAACCCGGTGTCGCCGTACGACCAGAGGCCCCGCACGCTCGGCATCGCGAGGGGGAAGAGCGGTGAGAGGAGGTCCTGCACGTAGTCGCCGAGGAAGAAGTCCTCCTGGCGGGGCGGTCCGACGACCGTCGCCGGGACGACGGGACGGCGCCGGCGGAACACGCGGTCCACGCGGAACACCGGGTAGTCGTGGCGGAGGCTGTTGTAGCCGTAGTGGTCGCCGAACGGGCCCTCGGGCCTGCGCTCCCTCGCGAGGACCCGACCGACGAGCGCGATCTCGGCCGTCGCGACGAGCGGGTGCGAGGTCCGACGTCCGACGACGGGTACGCGCGCGCCGAGGAGCACGCTCGCGAGGAGGATCTCGGGCACGTCCTCCGGCAGCGGCGCGATGGCCGCGAGGATCAGCGCGGGCGGCCCGCCGAGGAAGACGGTGGCGGGGAGGTCCTCGCCGCGTCGCTCGGCCTCATGGAGGTGGAAACCTCCGCCCTTGTGGATCTGGAAGTGCATGCCCGTGGTCTCGGCGTCGAACACCTGCATGCGGTACACGCCGAGGTTCGGACGCCCCGTCTCGGGGTGCCGCGTCGCGACGAGCGGCAGCGTGAGGAACGGTCCGCCGTCGGTCGCCCACGACGTCGTGGCCGGGATCTTCGCCAGGTCGGGCGCCTCCTCGACCTCCGACACCGGACCGCGGCGGCGGCCGCGCGTCCCCATGCGCAGCGCGTCGCGCGCGAGGCCCCGGAGCCGCCAGAGCGAGCCGAGGGACGGCTGCTCGAGGACGTGGAGCGCCTCGACCGCGCGCTCGACGAAGCGTTTCGGCCGGTCGCCGAAGGCGAGGTGCACGCGCTCCTCGGTGCCGAAGAGGTTCATCACGAGCGGGAACGCCCCGCCCTTCGGCCGCCGGAAGAGGAGGGCGGGTCCCCCCTCCCGGATCACGCGCCGGTGGACCTCGGGGGCCTCGAGCCGGGGATCGACCTCGGCGTCGATCTCGGCGAGGAGGCCCCGCCTCCGGAGCCGGTCGAGGAAGTCCGGCAGGTCCAGGGGCGCGGCGTCGGCCATGGCGCGCGAGTCTACGGGCCCGAGGGACCGCGCCACCGCGGGTCCCGCGGGCGGGGGGAGGATCCCGAGCGGTCCCGTATCCTGCCCCTCCTTTCCAGGGGTTCCCCTTGCGCGTCGCCGTCGGCATCTCCGGCGCCTCCGGCACCGTCTACGGGCAGCGCCTCGTCCGGCGCCTCGTCGAGGCCGGTTGCGAGACGCTCGTCACGATGAGCCCGACCCTCGCGAAGCTCGCGCCGGCCGAGCTGGGGATCGCCTGCGACCCCTTCGCACCCGACCTCTCCGCGTTCTTCGGCGCGGACGTCGCCTCGTCCCTCGCATACCGCCGTCCGGACGACGTCGCCGCCGACGTCGCCTCGGGCTCGTTTCGCGTGGACGCGTACGTCGTCTGCCCGGCGAGCACGGGACTCCTCGGCCGGGTCGCCTCCGGCGCGTCCACGAACCTCCTCGAGCGGATGTGCGAGGTCGCCCTGAAGGAGGCCCGGCCCCTCGTGCTCGTGCCCCGGGAGACCCCGCTCTCCCCCATCGTCCTCGAAGCGATGCTCCGCCTCTCGCGCGCGGGCGCCACGATCCTCCCCGCGGCGCCCGCCTGGTACCACCGCCCGAAGACGATCGACGACCTCGTGGACTTCGTCGTGCAGAAGGTCCTCGACCGGATCGGCGTAGACGCCGACCTGATCCGCCGCTGGGGAACGCCCGAGGCCGGCGCGGAGAGCGCTCCGTGAGCACCTCCGGCATCGCCTCCTCGCTCCGCCGCACGCTGCAGATGATCCGGTTCCACCACAGCGTCTTCGCGCTGCCGTTCGCGCTCTTCGCGCTCTTCCTCGCCTCGGGCGGCTGGCCCGCGCCGCGCGTGCTCGCATGGGTCGTGGTCGCGATGGTCGCGGCACGCAGCGCGGCGATGACGGTGAACCGCATCGCCGATCGAAGGTTCGACGCCGAGAACCCGCGCACCGCGCGCCGCCACCTCGTGGTCGGCTCGATCTCGGTCCGCTTCGCATGGGTCTTCACGGTCGCCTCGACCGCGGTCTTCCTCCTCGCGGCCTTCGCGCTCGGCCCCCTGCCCCTCGCGCTCTCCCCGCTCGTCCTGCTCGTGCTCTTCGGCTATTCGTTCCTCAAACGCTTCACGTCCCTCGCGCACCTGGGCGTGGGCCTCGCGCTCGGCCTCTCCCCGCTCGGCGCGTGGATCGCCGCGACCGGCCGCCTCGACCGGGACCTCGCCGTCCCGCTGGTCCTCTCTCTCGGCGTGCTCGCGTGGGTGGCGGGCTTCGACGTGATCTACGCCGCGCAGGACGAGGTCGTGGACCGCCGCCTCGGGCTCCGCTCGCTCCCGGCGCGCCTCGGGACCCATGCCGCGCTCCGCGTCGCCGCGGCGCTGCACGCCGTCTGTCTCGCGGCGTTCGTGGGCCTCGCGTTCCTCGCCGGTCTCGGCTGGGTCTACGGCGCGGCGGTCGCGGTCGTGGCGCTCCTGCTCGCGGTCGAACACGCGCTCGTGCGTCCCGACGACCTCACGCGCGTCAACACGGCCTTCTTCACGCTGAACGGGGTGGTGTCCGTCGTGCTGAGCGGCGCCGGCATCGCGGCGGTGCTCCTCCGCTGAGGTCCCGCCGAGGCGTTCAGCGCTGCGGGTGCGTACTCGCGTAGACCAGACCCGAGAGGTCGCGCACGTACGGGCTCACGTGGCTCGCGAACGCCCACGCGACGGAGCCGACGATCGGCGCCCTGCCGTCGGTCCCGCGCGCACCGACCTGGATCTGGCCGATCCCATCGACGCGACGCTCCGCCTCGGCGTACCGCCCCGCGTGGTAGTCGGCGAGGGCCTCGATCCACGGCTCCGTGCGCGGACCCGGGTCCGGACGAACGCCCAGCTGCTCGAGCCGGGCGCGGGCGAGGCGCAGGGGGACCGCCAGGGCGGCGCTCGCCGCGCCCTCCGGGCCCGCGACGTTCAGGCCGATCACGTACCGCGGGTCGTGGAGGACCGGACCGCCGCTGTCGCCGTGGTGGATGTCGGCGGTCATCTCGATCGCGGCCCCGTCGCCGCGCATCGGCCTCTGGCCCGCGACCTGCCGGTCCTTTGCGCGCACGCGGTACGCCGCCTCCGGACGCATCGTCGCGTCGTCGAACCCGACGGCCGGGTACCCGAGCACCTCCACCCGCTGGCCCGGTGGGACGTCGTCCGAGGACGCGAGCGGGAGGGCGATGCCGCGGCCCACGACGTGGCTCTCGACGAGCTCAACGTCCTCCAGTCCGACATCGTCGTCCTCGCGCGTCCGCTCCCCCTCGACGCCCCGGAGGTCGGCATCCCCCTCCTCGTCGTCGAGGTTCTCTCCCCCCCGACGGCCGCGCGCGACCGCCACGTCGAGACGCGACACCACCTCGAGGCCGGCGGGGCCGAGGTCTGGCTCCTGGACCCGGAGGCGCGCACGATCGAGGTCCGCCGTCGGGGATCCGTCGCACGCGCGAGAAACGACTCGTCCCTTCGCTCGACGGCGCTCGGCGGGTTCGAGCTCGACCCCGGGCCCCTCTTCGGCTCCGCTACCGGGACAGCATGACGATCGCGTCGTAGAACCCATGCGCGAACGCGGCGATCCCCAGGCCGCGCGTCAGGAAGATCGTGCCGAGCACCGCGCCGGCGGCGAAGCGGAACCGGAAGACGGGCTCGGACCACGGCTCCGCGCCCGGCCCCCAGTGGTGCCACGCCGAGAAGAGCCAGGCGGACCCCACGATCGCGACGAGGCCCGCGGTCCAACGGTCGGCGCCGAAGACGTGGCGGAGGAGCGCGAACGAACCCGCGAGCACGAGGCCGCGGAAGAGGATCTCCTCGAAGACCCCGGCGCCGGCGGCGAGGCCGAGCCTCTCGACGGTGGGACCGAGGCCGGCGGTCGAGAACCCGGAGAGCGGCACCATCCGGCCGAGGGGCAGGTGCGCCGCGAGCACGCCGGCGACGAGACCGAGCGAACCGCCGTACGCGAGTCCCTCGAGCAGCATCCCGCCGTACACCCCCCGGTCGCGCGGCGCCTGGTGGGCGCGCAGCGTCACGAGCGCGAGCAGGAGCGCGGAGACGAGGATCCCGACCGCGGCGAGCCCCTCCCGCCCGAGCGTCCCGGCGAGCGTACGGAACCACGCCCCGGCGGCGTTCTCGACGGGGCTGTTCGTGGCGAGCAGGCTGAGCTCGTAGACGACGAGCCAGGGCATCAGGAAGAGCACGTTCACGGGCAGCTCGCGGGTGCGCGAGAGGTAGTCCACCGGCGGCGGCCGCTTGCGACGTGCCATCTGCGCTGAGGAGTCGGCACGCCGGGTCCCGCCCTTCAGCCGGCGCCGACCCCGCACGGGCCGGGGCGGCGCGCCCCGGTCGGCGGGAGACCGCGCCCCCCCGCACCGCCAACTCCTGTGATATATATATGTATATCTCTATGGCGGCTCGCACTCTGTTCTCGGTCGCTCCCGGCGACCCGCTCCCGATCTACCGCCAGCTGGTCGAGCAGGTGAAGGGCGCGCTCGCCGCGGGGGTCCTCGGACCGGACGATCGCCTCCCGTCGCATCGCGAGCTGGCGCGCGACCTCCACGTCGCGCCGCTCACCGTGAAGCGCGCGTACGACGTGCTCGACCGCGAGGGCTGGATCCGCACGCGGCGCGGCCGCGGCACCTTCGTGGCCACGCGCGCGGCGCCGAACGAGGAGGCCACCGCCGACCTCGACGCGCGGCTCGGCGCGGTCGTGCGCCAGGCCCGCGCGCTGGGCCTCGACGAGGCCGAGACCGCGCGACGCCTCGCGACGGTCTGGCACGCCCGATCCCACGCGGAGGAGCGGCGATGATGTTCCCGGGCACGGTCGTCGAGCGTTTCGCCCGACCCCGTCCTCGACCTGCGCCATCTTGGACCTCGTCGGGGCCCATTCGCGCCCTGGGGGTCCTGCGTGCGCGACGGAGCGATCGCGTCTTGGGGATCGCCCTCGTCGCCATCCCCGGGGCGGACCACGTGCTCGTCGCCGGGCTCGGCCGGGCGTTCGTCCGGCCGTGACGCCTCAGGCGCGCTCGGCGTCGGAGCCGGCGGCCTTCGACGCGAGGTGGATCGCGGCGATGCCCAGCGTCAGCAGCGTCACGCCCACCTGGGCGAAGCCGGCGGCGCAGAGGCGGTTCGCGAGCTCGCCCGTCGTCGGGAACGCCTGGACCGAGCGCGGCAGGTACGTGTACGCGTTGTCGGAGCCGCCGCTCACCAGGTTCCCGACGAGCGGCAGCACGATCGTCGAGTAGGTCTCGTAGACGGAGCGCACGAGCAGGTTCGGCGGCCGCGAGAACTCGAGGATCGCGAGCCGTCCGCCCGGCGCGAGGACCCGGCACATCTCGCGAAGCCCCGTGTCCAGGTGCTGGAGGTTCCGCGCGCCGAACCCGATCGTGACGACGTCGAACGCGGCGTCGGGGTACGGAAGGCGCTCCGCGTCGCCCACGCGGAAGCGGACGCGGCCCTTCGCCTTCTCCTCCGCCCGATCGAGCATCGCCTCGGCGAGATCGCAGCCTTCGACCTCGCGCGCGCCGCCTTCGAGGAGCGCGAGCGCCAGGTCCCCGGTTCCGGTACAGACGTCGAGCGCGCGCTCCGTCCCGCGGAGCTCGAGAAGGGCGACCACGCGGCGCCGCCAGCGCGCGTCCACGTTGGCCGAGAGCACGTGGTTCAGGAGGTCGTACGTCGGGGCGATCGCGTCGAACATCCGCGCGATCCGCGTCGGGGCCTTCCGCCGGCGCTCGTCCGCGAAGCGGCGGGGCGGGGGGAGGACGCGCTCGGTCACCGCTCGGGAGGGTACGCGGGGCCGGCCGGGCGCGGGCATCGCACCGAGGCGATTCCGGACCCCGGCGGGGCGTCGGGGTCCGGACGTGCGTCGCGCGGTCCACGGACCTCGTCCCCTGGGGGACGAACCTCGGTTCTCCCCCATCCCGTTGCGTCCGTCGGGAGGTCGGGCTACCCTCCTCCCATGGGCAGCGAGCGTCCTCGGGTGCGGGAGGTGGTCGCGCCGCCGGCCTACGGCGACGCGCTCGGGGAGGACCGCGCCTTCGAGGGGTCGCTTCGTCCCCGGACGCTCGACGAGTTCGTCGGGCAACCGGGCGTCGTCGCGAACCTGAGGCTCGCGATCCGCGCCGCCACGGGCCGTCGGGAGCCCGTGGACCACGTCCTCCTCTCGGGGCTCCCGGGCCTCGGCAAGACGACCCTCGCCCACCTGATCGCGAGCGAGAGCGGCGGGGTCCTCTTCGAGGCCCCGGCGCCGGCGCTGCAGCGGGCGGCCGACATCGCCGGCCTCCTGACGCGCCTCGAGCGCGGCGACGTCCTCTTCATCGACGAGATCCATCGACTTCCGGGCGGCGTCGAAGAATACATGTACGGGGCGATGGAGGACTTCGTCCTCGACATCCTCATCGGCCAGGGCAACGCCGCGAAGAGCGTCCCCGTGCCCCTCCCCCGCTTCACGCTCGTCGGCGCGACGACGCGCGAGGGCCTCCTCTCAGCGCCCTTCCGCGCGCGGTTCGGCATCCACGAGCGACTCGAGCCGTACGCGAACGACGACCTCGCGCGGATCGTCGTGCGGTCCGCGCGGCTTCTCGACATTCGGCTCGATGCCGACGCGGGTCGTCTCCTCGCCTCGCGCGCCCGCGGCACGCCGCGCATCGTGAACCGCTTCCTGCGGCGGGTGCGTGACCTGGCGGAGGTCGAGGGCGAGGGCCGCGTCACGCTCGCCCTGGCCGAGGAGGGCCTGGGCCGGATGGGCGTGGACGTGAACGGCCTCACCCGCGTGGACCGCCTGATCCTGTCGAGCATCGGGCGCGCGGGCGGCATCCCGATGGGACTGAAGACGCTCGCCGCCTCGGTCGGCGAGGAGGAACGCACGCTCGAGGACGTCTACGAGCCGCACCTGCTTCGGGAGGGCCTGCTCGTGAAGACCCCGCAGGGCCGTCGGCTGACGCCCCGGGGGCACGCACTTCTCGGGCCCGAGGTCGGCGTGGACCGGGAGGGGGCGCTCCCGCTTTGAGGGGCGCCGCGCTCCCCCTCGGCGCCCTGGCCGTCGTCGTGCTCTCCGTCGGGGGCTGCGGCGACGCCTACGAGACGCCCGTCCTCGCCGCCTCGCGCCCCCCCACGATCCGCATCCTCGTGGACCGCGGCACGGACGGCGCGACGGTGCGCCTCCCCGACCGCGCCTGGCAGGTCGTGTCCGGCGCGGGCCGTCCGTGGGTCCGGCGCGGACACGAGGCGCTCGAGGTCCGCCTCACGCCGGGGCGCGAGGGCATCGTCGTCGGACGGGAACAGACGCGCGCTACCGTGCTCCACGTGCAGTCCGGCGACGACTTCGTCCTCGATGGCACGCGCTATCCCGGCGAGCTCGTCGCGCACCTGCAGGACGGACGCCTCCGCTTCGTGAACGTCGTGGACCTCGAGACGTACGTCGCGGGGGTGATCGGGAACGAGATGGTGCCGGGCGCGCCGCCGGCCGCGTACCGCGCGCAAGCCGTCGCCGCGCGCACGTACGCGTGGATCCGCATCCACGACCCGACGCGACAGGACCGCGCGTTCGACGTGTACGACGACCAGGCGAGCCAGGTCTACAGCGGCCGCCAACCCCGCTACGACGCTTCGTACCCGGACATGCTCCGCGCGGCGGAGGCCACGGCCGGCGTCATCCTGACGTGGCAGAGCCAGCCCTTCCCCGCGTACTACTCGTCCACGTGCGGCGGCCACACCACCGACGCGAAGACCTCGCTCCTCGACCCCGGAGGCGCCACCGAGCCGCTGCGCGGCGTGCGCTGCGATTTCTGCAAGTCGAGCCCGCGTTTCTCGTGGACCAAGACCGTCTCCGACCGGGACGTCGTGAAGGGCCTCGAGGCGCGGAAGCGACCGATCGTCCCCCCGGTCCTCGGCATCGAGGTGACGCGGAAGGGCGCGGGCGGATGGGCCGCCGAGGTGACCGTCACGTACGGTCCGCAGCGGAAGACGCGCGTGCTCCCGGGGACCGAGTTCCGCTCCGCGCTGAAGCTCGACTCCCACGACATCGAGGCGATCCGCCGCGTCGGCAACGGGTGGGAAGTCCGGGGCCACGGATGGGGACACGGCGTCGGCATGTGCCAGTGGGGCGCGATGGAGATGGCGCGTCGCGGGTTCTCGGAGTCCGAGATCCTCTCCTGGTACTACCCGGGCGCCGCGTTCACGCGCGTCTACTGAGAGCGTGAGCAAGGATCCCCCGCGCCCGTAGCAAGCCGGGCGCTGGGGAGCGGCCGGCCGTCCGGCGGGCTCTCGTTCCGCCACCGCCCCCGATCGGGAACGGCCTCGGTGTACGCCCTGGCAACCCAGGATCGCCGGGACCTCCGCCGCTACGACGCCTGCCGAGGCGGCGGCCAGCGTGTCGGAGTCGATCGCTCGCCACCGTGGGCGTACGGACGCGCCGACGTGAAGATCCCCTTCACGCGAGCGCGCGGAGGACCGTGCGCCGGCGGGGATGCAGAAAGAAGCCTGAATCCGGGCTTCAGGGCTCGTTGGGGGCCTAGCGCCACACGGTGCTGGATCGGACACACTATCCCCGCGCGACGTGCGACTTGGGAGACGACATGGTCCGTGAATCGGGTCCCATCGGTCCGGCTCTCTCGGGGGCCCTGCGGGGCGTCCTCGACACGATTCCCGTCGGTGTGGTGCTTCTCGACCCGGAGGGCGTACCGCGCCTCGTGAACCGCGCGGGCCGCGAGGTGCTCGGCGACCTGGCGAGCACCCCGCTCGCCCGCTGGGTCGAGCACGCCCGGATCGTCCGTCCCGACGGCACCCCCGCCTCGAGGGAGGACCTCCCTCCGTGGTCCACGCTCGTGGACCGCAAGCCGCGGCGGGAGGTCGAGCTCATCGTCCGCCGCCCGACCGGCACGCCCACGCCGGCCCTCTTCGCGAGCGAGGCCGTGCTCGACCCGGAGGGCCGCGTCCTCGAGGTCGCGTGCTCGATCACGCCGATCCCCGACGCGAGGCGTCGGGACGAGGCCGCCCGCAACGGCCTGCGGATGCAGGCCATCGGGACGCTTGCGCGCGGTCTCGCCGGTCCCATGAACGACGTCCTCACGGCGATCCAGGGCTACTGCGAGCTCGCACGATCCCGCCTCGACCGCTCCGACCCCGTGCATCACGTGGTCGCGGAGATTCAACAGGCGGGCGCTCGCGCCACGCTCCTCACGGGTCGCCTCCTGGCCCACGGCGAACGGGAGGTCCCGACACCCGTCGTCCTCGACCTCGACCACTGGCTGGCGCGGCACCTGACGACGCTGCGCTGCCTCGTCGGAGACCACATCGACGTGGACGCGCACCCCGGCGCGGACGGCGTCCGCGTCCAGGCCGATCCCGCGCTCCTCGAGCAGGTGATCTCGGACCTCGTCGCGAACGCTCGCGAGGCCATGGACGACGGCGGCCACCTCTCGGTGCGGACCCAGCAGGTCCGGATCGACCCCGACCTGGCCCCGCTCCTCGGGGCCGAGCACGCCGGCGACTACGGGGTGATCTCGGTCCGCGACACGGGCACCGGCATGGACGAACGCATTCTCCCGCAGATCTTCCTTCCCTTCTTCACGACGAAGTCCGGCGCCTTGGGCCTCGGCCTCTCCACCGTGGAGCGACTGGTTCGCGCGCAGGGCGGATTCGTTCGGGTCGAGAGCCGGCGCGGTACGGGCACGACCTTCCACGTGCATCTCCCCAGCGTCGCCGTGCCCGCCGCCGTGGAAACGGGGCCGGCGAACGGCGGCGAGGCCCTGCACCTGGAGCTGGACCGGCCCATCCGCGCCCTGCTCGTCGAGGACGACGTCGTCGTGCGCGAGCTCGTCCACGAGGTCCTCGAGATGCAGCACGTGGAGGTCGTAGACGCGAACACCGCCACCGACGCCCTGGCCTTCGCCGAGCGCGACGCGCGCGGATTCGACCTCCTGATCAGTGACGTGGTGCTCCCAGGCATCGGCGGCGACGCCCTGGCGCGCCGCCTGCAGACCAGCCGTCCCGGCTTGCGCGTGCTCCTGATGAGCGGATGTAGCGACGCCGAACGTCTGACGCACGCGCTCGAAGGGGAGTTGACGGCGTTCCTGCCCAAGCCCTTCTCTCCGGAGGCGCTGCTGAGGAAGATTCAGGTGGTGCTCGCCCCACCGCTCGCCGCGGTGTAGGCCGGGCGGAACGGGCCGCGCGCCGCCCCCGGGTGGCGCGCGGTCCAACTTCGCCGCCTCCGCCTCGCGCCCGCGCGGTCCGCCCTCACAGCCCGTCGCCGGCCCTCGCCTCCTCCGCCGTGCCAATCGCCGCGCCGAGGAACAGCACGAACGCGTGCCGGAAGAGGTGGAAGCCCGTCGGGACGATCGGCGACCCGCTCGCCACGAGGATCGCGACGTAGCACGCCCAGGTGAGGATCGCGCTCTGGAACGCGCCCGGCCGGAACCACGCGACCAGCGCGCCGTAGAGCGCCGCGAGGGGTAGGAGGAGGACCAGGCCGAGACCCGAGACCGGCGCCAGCAGGAGGAGCACGATCGGCATCCCGATGGTCGCGCCCACCACGTAGAACCGGAGGCGACGCCGCATCCGGGGCCCGAGCGGGGCCGTCTGGTCGAGCAGCGCCTGCCGCCGTCCGTGGAGCTCGGATCGGATGTCGGGCGGCAGCCGGCGGAGCGGCGCCGTCACGGGGTTCGAAAACGCCCGCGATCCGAGCGGGACGGGCTTCCAGCCGCCAGGATCCGGTCCGACCACGCCCTCCCCGTCGACCGGGACGCCCGGGCGGCTTGAGGTCGGCGCCGCCCGGGGCCGGATACAAGGGCTCGGTGCCGCCCGGACTCGACCTCCGCTTCCGCGTCCTCGCCACCGACGGCCCGGCCCGCGCGGGCGTTTTCGCGACGCCCCACGGCGAGGTCCGGACCCCCGCCTTCATGCCGGTCGCCACGCGGGGCTCCCTGAAGGGCCTCGCGCCCGGCCACGTGGACACGATCGACCCCGAGGTGGTCCTCGCCAACGCGTACCACCTCCACCTCCGCCCCGGCGGGGACCGGGTGCGCCGCCTCGGGGGTCTCGCCGGGTTCACTCCGTTCGACCGCCCGTGGATCACCGACAGCGGCGGCTACCAGGTCTTCTCCCTCGGCGCGCTCGTCCGCGTCCGGGAGGACGGCGTCCTCGTCCGGAGCCACCTCGACGGGGAGCCGGTCTTCCTCGGGCCCGCCGAGTCGATCCGCATCCAGGAGGACCTCGGTGCGGACTTGATCATGGCCTTCGACCACTGCCTCGCCCTGCCGGCCTCCCGGGACGACCTCGAGGCGGCGGCCGCGAGGACCACGCGCTGGGCGCGCGCCTGCCGCGCGGCGCAGACGCGCGACGACCAGGCGCTCTTCGGGATCGTGCAGGGCGGAACCGACCCCGAGGTGCGCGCCCGGAGCGCCCGGGAGATCGTGGCGCTCGACCTCGCCGGCTACGCCATCGGCGGGCTCGCGGTCGGCGAGAGACGGGCGGCGCGGCGCGACACGCTCCTCGCCACGATCCCCGCGCTGCCCGCCGACCGACCGCGCTACCTGATGGGCGTCGGCACGCCGCCGGAGATCCTCGAGGGCATCGCGCTGGGCCTCGACCTCTTCGACTGCGTCCTCCCGACGCGCCTCGGCCGGCGCGGGCACCTCTTCACGCGAGACGGCGTCGTCCGGATCGCCGCGACGGACCACCAGGAGAGCGAGGCGCCCCTCGATGACGCGTGTCCCTGCGAGGTGTGCCGGCGCTGCTCGCGCGCCTGGCTCCGGCACCTGTTCGCCGTCGGCGAGCACACCGCCACGACGCTCGGGACGCTCCACAACGTGACCTTCTACGTGGATCTCGTCCGGCGCGCCCGGGCCGCGGTCGAGGCGGGCACGTTCGAGGCCTTCGCGAACGCGTTTTGCACGCGCTACCAGGCCGGAGAGGATCGCTGGCGCGCCCGCGTGGCGGCCGACCCGGACGGGGTCCTCGGGAGCCGAGAGGCCCGCGACGCCCAGGCGGCGCGCGTTCGCCGCGCCGAGGACCGGATGCGATAATGCGAGACACATGAAGCGCATCAACCTCGAGGACTTCGAGACCCACATCCGGGTCCGCCCCATCCGCATCGACGACTACGAGGCCCTCGTGGAGATGCAGCAGCTCTGCTTCCCCGGGATGGCCACGTGGAGCCGTGAGCAGATCGAGAGCCAGATCGAGCACTTCCCCGAGGGGCAGATCTGCGTCGAGTACGAGGACGAGGTCGTCGCGTCCGCCAGCTCGCTGATCGTGGACTTCGACGCGTACTCGGCGTGGCACGACTGGAAGGAGATCGCAGACGGCGGCTACATCCGGAACCACGAGCCGGACGGGGACACGCTCTACGGCATCGAGATCATGGTGCACCCCGAGTGCCGGGGCCTGCGCCTGTCCCGCCGCCTCTACGACGTGCGCAAGCGGATCGCACGCGAGAGGAACCTCGCCCGGATCATCATCGCCGGGCGGATCCCGGGCTACGGGGCCCACGCGGACGGGCTGAGCCCGCGCGAGTACGTAGAGGCGGTCATGCGGAAGGCCATCCACGACCCGGTGCTGACCGCCCAGGTCGCGAACGGCTTCGTGCTGAAGGGCCTCATCCCGAACTACCTGCCCTCGGACACGAGCTCGCGCGGCTACGCGACGTTCCTCGAGTGGGTGAACCTCGACCACGTCCCCCGTCCCCACCGACACATCCGGACGGTGTCCCTCGCGCGCCTCGCCGTGGTGCAGTACCAGCTCCGGGCCATCAAGGACTTCGACGAGTTCGCCACGCAGTGCGAATTCTTCGTGGACACGGCCGGCGACTACAAGGCCGACTTCGTCGTGTTCCCCGAGCTCTTCACGACGCAGCTCCTCTCGTTCCTCCCCGCCGAGCGACCCGGCCTCGCCGCCCGGAAGCTCGCGGAGCTCACGCCCCGTTACCTCGAGCTGTTCCGCGAGCTCTCGATCAAGTTCAACGTGAACATCGTCGGCGGCTCCCAGTTCGCGCTGGAGGGCGACCGACTCCTGAACGTCGCGTACCTGTTCCGTCGCGACGGGACCCTCGGGCGGCAGGCGAAGCTCCACGTGACCCCCAGCGAGCGGAAGTGGTGGGGCGTCGAGCCGGGCGACCGTCTCGAGATCTTCGAGACCGACCGGGGGCGCGTAGCGATCCTGGTCTGCTACGACATCGAGTTCCCCGAGCTCGCGCGCATCGCGGTCCGACGCGGCGCGGAGCTGATCTTCGTCCCCTTCAACACGGACGAACGCTCGGCGTATCTCCGCGTCCGGACCTGCGCCCAGGCGCGCGCGATCGAAAACGAGATCTACGTGGCCATCTCGGGCTGCGTGGGAAACCTCCCGTTCGTGGAGAACGCCGACATCCACTACGCGCAGTCGGGCATCTACACGCCGTCCGACGTCCCCTACGACCGCGACGCCATCGCGGCGGAATGCACGGCGAACATCGAGACGATGATCCTCCACGACGTGGACCTCGAGTCGATGCGCCGCCACCGGTACGCCGGCACGGTGCAGAACTGGAAGGACCGTCGCACGGACCTCTACCAGATCCGCTACCGCGACGGCGACGTCCACCGCGCCATCTAGCGCGCACAACCCATGAACCGCCGTACATCACGCGGCCCTCGGCACGCCAGGTTCCCCGGGCGGGGCAATCGTGAGCTTGGATCCGCCACGACGCGCGGGTCCCTCGCGCCGCGCATCGAGCACGTCGCGCGGTAGAGGGTCCGGGCGGGCCGGCCCGGATCCCGAGCCGGAGACGGTGCGCCCGCTCCCGGCGCCGATCGAGCACGACCACGGACCGGCGCCCACGCCCTGGATCGGGGGGCCTCGGTTTGCGCGAGAAGGCCTTCCGCGTCCATGGCCTCCACGGTCCTGACCCGCCTCGCGGTGCGAAGCCGGCCGGGCGCGACCGCCGACGGAGTGCTCGCCGCGACCCGACGCGGCGCGCGAGGTGTTCTGCCGGGCAGATCCTTCCCCCATCCCGGCGCGGACCGTCGGCGATATGGAACCCACGGTCCGCCGCCGAATCCGTAGAATCGGCGGATCGCGGGTCCGGGAGGCAGGCGTGGACGACGGGGATCTCCAGACGCTTCACGAGGGTTCGCGCGTCGGCGACCTCGTGGTGGGTCCCGAGATCGGCCGGGGCGCGTTCAGCCGCGTCTTCCGCGCGTACGACGAGGTCATCGGCCGCAACGTCGCGCTGAAGGTCCTGACCGGCGTGGGAAAGGACGAAGACTCCCGACGCCGCGCGCAGCGCGAGCTCCGGGTGCTCGGCGTGCTCAAGAGCGCTCACGTCGTGACCCTGTACCGCGTCCACCCCGACCACGCCGGCACCTGGATGCTCGAGCTGGAGCTGGTCGAAGGGGGGAACCTCGCGGACCGCGTCCGAGCAGAGGGCCCGTTCTCGGCGGAGGAGACGCGCCGGATCCTCACCGGCGTGCTGACCGGGCTCGATGCCGCACACGGGCACCTCGTCGTGCACCGCGACGTCAAGCCGGAGAACGTCCTCCTCGGCGAGGACGGGGTCGCGAAGCTCACCGACTTCGGCTTCGGACGCGAGCTCAGCGAACGAAGCCTGGCCGACAGCTCGCGGGGCACCATCGTGGGCACGCCGTACTACGTGGCGCCCGAGATCCTGTTCGGCCAGGAGGCCCGGCCCCAGAGCGACATCTGGAGCGTGGGCGTCCTGCTTCACTGGATGATCGCGGGTTCGCTGCCGTTCCAGGGCCAGTCGCTCCCGGCGCTCTTCAACGCGATCGCCGCGATGCTACCGGCCCCCCTCCCGGAAGGGACGCCCGCGGATCTCGCCTCCGTCGTGGGCGGATGCCTCAAGAAGGACCCGGCGACCCGCTTCGGGTCGTGCGGCGCGATCCTGGAGATCCTGGACGGTGCGCGCTCGCATCGCACGGCCGAGCCGGCGCCCCGGCCCGTCCCCGCGCCCGACGAGTCGCGTGTGGAGGTGATCGGGCGCGAGGCCGAACGGGAGCGACTCCATGCCCGCTGGAGCGAGGCCCGGAGCGGCCACGGGAAGGCCCTCCTCCTCTCGGGCCCGGAGGGCATCGGCAAGTCCCTGCTCCTGGAAGACGTCGTCGCCGAGGCGCGGCGCGGTCGTGCGTTCCACCTCGCGGCGCGGGTCTCTCCGGTCGGCGGGCTCCAGCACGCACTCGTCGAGGCGGTCCGGGAGGCGACCGATCCCTCGGCGAGCGCGTACTCGGAGACCCGCGTCTCGATCGACGAGGCTACGTTCGGCGCCGCGGCCGAGCCCCTGTCCCGCTTCCTCGGCGGCACGACCGAGGGAGGCGCGCAGCAGACCACGTGGGCGATCGACACGCTCCTCCGCGCCGTCACGCGGTCGCGCCCCGCGATCTTCACCCTCGAAGACCTCCAGTGCTGCGACGCCGACGGCGTGCGGCTTCTCCGTGGGCTCCTCCCTCGGCTCGAGAAGCTCCCCGTGCTCGTCGTGCTCGCGCTCCGCACCCACGACCTCGACGCGTCCGAGAGCGGATCTACGGATCCCGCGGGGCTGGCCCGTCTCGCCGCGTCCGAGGAGGTCGAGCACGTACCCGTCGGACCGCTCTCGAAGCGCGGCGCCATGGACCTCGCGTCGCACGTCCTGGGCGCCGAGAGACTCCCCCCGGAGCTCCGCCGGACCCTCTGGTCGCGCACGGAGGGCGTGCCGTACCTCCTGGTCGAGTACGTTCGCCACCTCCGCGACGAGGGCGTCGTCCGCCTCGAGGACGCCACGCTCCGCCTGGCGATGCCGCTCGCCACGTCGGGTCTGCCCCTCCGTCTCCAGGAGCTCGTGTCGGCCCGGCTGGCCGGCCTGCCGCAGACCGATCACGACCTGCTCGAGGCGGCGGCCGTGGCCGGGCTGGACTTCCGCGGCGAGGACGTCGCCGACGTGCTCGAGCAGCCGCTGCTTCGGGTCCTGCGTTCGCTCCAACGCCTGTGTCGCGATCGCGAGCTCCTCCGCCCCGAGCGCGACGCGTACCGCTTCGACCACGCCCTGCTCCGGGACGCGATCTACGACCGGGTCGCCCCCGCGCTCCGCACGGCCTACCACGCGCAGTACGCGACGCGCCTCGAGGGCCGCGCCGACCTCTCGGACGTGGACCACGAACGCCTCGGCCGCCACTGGGTCGCGGCGGGGGAGCCGGTCCGCGCGGCGGCGCACCTCGAGAAGGCGGCGCTCGCCGCCACCGGACGTCAGGAGCACCTGCGCGCCATCGAGCTCGCGAAGCTCGCCGGTCTCCTCGATGCGGACCTCGGACCGGAGCGCGTCCATGCGTCCTCCGCGTTCCTCTTTCGAATCGCGGGCGCGCTCGAGGACGTGGACCGGATGGACGAGGCCCGCGCCCTGCTCGGCCGTGTCGGTGCGGCCGCTCTGGCCCTCGGGGACGACACGCTCTTTGCGACGCACGCGATCTGGGCCCAGGACCTCGAGGCCTACCAGGTCGGTCCGTCGGCCGTGGACACGGCGTGCCTGAAGGAGGCCCTCCCGCGCACGAACGACTGGCGCGCCCAGGCCCGCGCGCACTACCTCATGGCCGAACACTGGAAGTGGGAAGGGCGACTTCGGGACGCGACCGAAGCGTTGGAGGCCGCGCTCCGCATCCACACCGAGAACGGGTCGTCGCGCATCCGACCCACGGTGGTCCACGAGCTCGGCGCGCTGGCGGCGGAGCGGCTCGACCACGTCGAGGCGCGTTCGCGCTACGAGGAGGCGGCGCGCCTCTGCGAGGCGGCATTCCAGCCCATCAACGCGGCCGTGAGCCGCGCCATGGCCGGCGTCACGGCGCTCGCGCAAGGCGACGCACTCGCCGCGGCCGAGGTCCACGCCCGCTCGATCGGCGAGATGGAGGAGGCGGGCGCACACGTGCTCGCCGCGTGCGTTCGCTCCTTCCGCTCGCGCGCGCTCCTCTCGCTCGGCCGTCACGAGGACGCGCGGGAGGAGAGCGATCTCGCGCTCGCGACGCTCGACCGCGCGACCGCCTCGTACGCGACGGCGGGTCCGTACCTGTGGGGTCTCCACCTCGCCGCGAGCGCGGGCGAGGCGGCGAAGACGGCGCGTTGCCGGACCGCGTTCGAGATGCGCGCCGCGCGGGCCTCGGACCCGAGCGAGAGGACGCTGGCCCAGGCGGCGCTGTCGCTCTACGAGACGGTCTCCGGCCACGCGGACGACGCGGCGGCGCTGCTCGAGGCGGCCGTCCCGGCGGTCCTCCAGCGCCCGCCGACGCCGCTGCGCGCGACCCGATTCGCGCTCCTGTTGCTCGAGGCGCGCGTCTTCGGTTGCGACTGCCTCGACCTGACGGGCGTCTCGGATCTCCTCCGGACACTGGAGGAAGGCGGCGAGGTCGCGCGGGAGATCGCCGACGCCATCGTGGCGGCCCGGAGCGTCCTCGGGTCGAGCCCCACCCCCGAGCTCCTCGAGCGCGTCGCGCGCCCCTTCGCGGCGGGTCGCCTCGGGGAGCGACAACCCGAGCACCGCGCGATCGCCCGCCGACTGGTGGCGCGGCCCGACGACGGGTCCGCGACCGAGGCGCACCTGCCCCCGTGGATCGCACACCTCGAGGCGGGCCGCACGTCGCTGACCGCCGGGGGGCCTAGGCCCTCGCGTTCCCCCGCGCACTGATCTCGGCCGACCTCCGCGGTCAGTCGTGCCCGTGCATCAGGTAGTCCGCGCTCAGAAGTTCGAGCCACTTCGGGGCGTTGTCGGCCACGGCCGCCTTCTGGCACGTCGCCACGAGGAGCGGGTACGCGTGCTGCGGGTTCGACTTCGTCGGGTCCTGGGTGTCCACCTTCTTGTGGGGCGCGTTGAGGCACACCGACAGCTCGTGGAGCACCTTCCCGATCGCCTCGACCTCGTCCGGCAAGACGCCGGGGGTCTTGAGCCGCTTCGCCGCGGACTCGACGATCTCCGAGGTGAGCTGGTAGACGGGCTTGTCGGTGGGCGTGGGCGCGTACGTCGCCCAGGGGTCGGTCCCCGTCCCCGCCAGGGCGCCCGGAAGGAGCAGGTACCCGATGGCCCCGCACGCGACCACGAGGAGAATCGCGACCGAAACCACGGCCGCGGGCCTGCTGCGGCGAGAAACGCCACGTTCTTCGTTCATGACCCCCGTCCCTTCTGCGGCGGTCGGCCGCCGCGCGAGCGAGGTCTTCTACCGCCCTGGGGTCCCGGACACAAGCGGTCGGACCGAATTTGCCGCCGCGGACGCGCCGTGCTCGGGAGGGGAGGGCGGGGGCGTCTTCACGTGCCGGACGTCGATCACGGGGAGACCGAAGAGGCGTTCCCCGGGGAGCGCGCCCTCGACCAGGTGCTCGGCGCCGTCCGCAAACTCCTCGAGCTTCAGATGGGGCAGGTCCCCCCCACCGTCAGCCGGAGGGCGTACGCCGGCTTCCCCTCCAACCAGAGGAAGAAGACGCCGTCCTCCTTCCACCCGGGCGTCGGCTCGTAGCGCAGGAGGCCGACCGCCTCGAAGGGGTCCATCACCTTCTCGAGCGCGGGCACGCCGTTCGGCTCGCGTCCCATCGCCTTCGCGAGCTCGGCGTCGTTCCGTGCCACGCGGAGCTCGATCTCGCGCTCGAGGTCGCTGCGAAGCGCCAGGGCCAGGCGCAGGACGGGGCTCGACGCGTCCCCCTCCTTCTGGAGCTCGGCGTCGAGACGGTTCGCGAGATCGACGATGGGCGCCTTGTCGTTCCCGCCCACCTGACGGAGGTGGTAGAGGTCCTGCTGGATCTCGCCCACGGTCTCCATGAGCCGCGCCGCGGCGTCCTTCGCGGCGAGCATCGCCCGCGCCTGGGCGAGGCGCTTCGCGTCGTCCCCGCGGCGGGTGCGTTCGGCCGCGACGCGCGCGAGCGCGTCGGGCGACCTCTCGAGGCGGCGCACGAGGTCGTCGCTCAGATACGCGCGGACGCCCTCCGGCGCCACGACCCAGGCCCAGCGCCCGCCGAACGGGCGCGGCTCCGGAAGGGGCCCCGGCCCCTCGTCCGCCTCCGGGGGCGGAGGGTCGGCGACGTCGATGAGCGTCAGGACCTCTCCCAGCGCGGGATGGTCGCGGAAGATGCCGGGCGGCGGCGCGCCCCGCTCGGGCGGCGAGACCCTCAGGTTGAGTCGTCTCGCCATCACCCGGAGACCGTTCGCGCCCTCGGGCACGACGTAGTCCATGGACACGGCCACGGGGAATCCCTGCGGCACCCGGACCCCCACCCAGCCGGGCACCTCCTCGACGATTTCGACGACCGTGCCGCGCTCGAGCGCGGCGACCGGGTGGCTGTCCAGGCGCGGGCCCACCCGGAGATTCACGCGATCGCCCGTGACCTCGGCGAGCGCGGGCTCCTCCTCTACGACCGCGGGGGTGTCCTTCGGCGCCGCCCGGGGCGCGGGCTCGGCGGGCACGTCGCCCCGCGCGGGCACGGCGCCGCACGCGAGGGCGAGGAAGGTGACGAGACCCAGGACCGAGCGAGCGCCCATGGCTGTCCTCCGGACCGACCGATTGACCCTCGCGGCGCGGTGGGGTACGCCGGGTCCGTCGATCTGCCCGGAGGGTACCCATGACCGCCGACGGCGCTCCGTCGCCCTATCTCCGCTGGGCCAAGGCGTTCCTGCCGCGTACGGACCCCCTGAGCCTCGGGCTCTCGGGCGCCGGCCGCCCCAGCCGGGAGGTCTACCCCGGGCTCGGGCCCGGGCCCGCCGAGACGGGCGATCTCCGCGCCCGCTGGCGGGAGGCGCTCGCGGGACGACTGGGGCTGCCGCCCGAGGGCGTCTACCCGACGATCGGGACCTCCCACGCGAACTTCCTCGTGTACCTCGCGCTCGCGCGCGGGGGCCGGGTCGTGGTCGAGTCGCCCGGCTACGACCCGCTCCACGGCGTGGCCGGGGCGGTCGGCGCGACGCTCGCCACGTACGAGCGGCCGATCGAGTCGGGTGCGCGGATCGACCGGGCGAGCCTCGAGCGGGCGGTCCTGCCCGGCGCGCGGCTCCTCGTCGTGACGGACCTCCACAACCCGAGCGGGCTCCGCCTCCACCCGGACGACCTCGCGCTCCTGATCGCCGTGGCGGAGTCCCACGACGCGGTCGTCCTCGTGGACGAGGTCTACCTCGAGCTCGACCCGACCGACCGGCCGACCGCCGCCCGCGCGCATCCGCGGGTCCTCTCGACGAACAGCCTCACGAAGTCGTACGGCCTCTACGACCTCCGCGGCGGGTGGGTCGCGGGCCACCCCGCGCTCGTGGCCGCGGTCGAACGCTGGGACGACGTGGTGTGCCCCACCCACCCTCCGGCCCCGATCGCCGAGGCCCTCGCGTTCCTCCCGCACGCCGACCGACGGCTCGCCGAGGTCCGGGACCTCGCCGCGCGCCAGATCGCGCGCGTGGACGCGTGGGTGACGGGACGCGAGGACGTCGCGTGGCGGCGCCCCGACGCGGGGTTCACGGGGCTCCTCCGCCTGGGCGCCGCCGGTTCGCCCCTCGACGGCGAGGTCGTCGCGCGCCACGCGTGGGACGAGGAACGCGTGCGCGTGGTCCCCGGCCGCTTCTTTCAGCTCCCGCACGCGATCCGGATCTCGTTCCTACTCGAGGACGAGCCCCTCACCCGCGCCCTCGAGGGCCTCGGCCGCACCCTCGACGCCTGCGCGGCAGGCCCCGGCGCCTGAGCCTCAGGCGTCGCGCCCCGTGCGCGCCCGCCACGCGACGCGGGCGGCGTCGAGTACGTCCCGGAGCGGGACCCGACGCTCGTCGGCCCGCCGGCGCGCGTCTTCGTACTCGGGCGTCGCCGCGGGCCCCGCGGGCGTCTCGCGCACCTTCATGCGGACGTCGCCGTAGGGCGTCGAGACGATCTCGTGGCGGCGGGCGAGAACCGTCCGCTCGACGGCGCGGCGCCGGACGCCGAGCGTCGGCGTCTCGACGAAGAGCAGCGACTCCAGGCGGGCGACGTCCTCCGGTCGGGCGAGCACCGACACGACGGTGCCCGGCCGACCCTTCTTCATCACGATCGGCGTCGCCCAGGCGTCGAGCGCACCGGCCTCGAGCGCGTGCTCGAGGGCGCGCGCGATCTCCTGGCCGGTCGCGTCGTCGAGGTTCGCCTCGAGGAGCACGGCGTCGCCCGGCGGGGTGTCGCACGAGAGGTCCCCGAGGAGCAGTCGGACCGCGTTCGGGAGACGTCCCCCCTCGAACGCCCCCGCGCCCACGCCCACGCTCCGGACGGTGAAGCCCGGCCAGACCGTGTGGCCCTTCGCGAGCGCCTTGACGATCGCGGCGCCGGTCGGCGTCACCTGCTCGTGGCGCTCGTCGCTCGGTGCGAGCGGATGTCCGGCGAGGAGCTCAACCGTCGCCGGCGCGGGGAGCGCGAGGGCACCGTGCGCGGTGGTGACGCTCCCGCCGCCGAAGGGCAGCGGCGAGACGCGCACCTCGGCGACGCCGAGGTCCACGAGGGCGGTGCAGGTCCCCACGACGTCCACGAGCGCGTCGGCGGCCCCGACCTCGTGGAAGTGCACGCGGTCGGCCGTCTCGCCGTGGACGCGGCCCTCGGCCTCGGCGAGCGCGGCGAACGCGCGGACGGCGCCGGCGCGCGCGGCCTCGGGCAGCGTCGACGCGCGCTCGATCCGCCCCGTGACGCGGGCGAGGGTCACGGGGTCCGCGTCGTCGTGGCGGTGCGGGCTCTGGTCGGCCACGTGGCCGTGGCAGAGCACGTCCACCTTCGTGGCGGCGAGCGGGCCGCGCCGCGTGCGTCGCGCCTCGACCTCGACGTCGGCGAGGTCGAGCGCGCGCACGACCTCGCGAAGCCGCTCGAGCGGCCACCCGGCGTCCACGAGCGCGCCGAGACACATGTCGCCCGCGATCCCCGCCGGCGCGTCGAAGTACGCGTGTGTCGTCACGGCGCCATCCGTTCGACGCGCACGGCGGCGTGCGGCCACGGGAAGAGGTCGGAGGCGCGCCCGCCGTTGACCGCGATCTCGAGGTGACCTCCGCTGCCCACGTACGCGAGGGGCGCACCCTGGGCCACGTCGCCGAAGGTCCGCGAGATGCCCTCGACGCACGCGTCGCCGACACGGACGCGCAGCGCGCGGCCCACGCCGCCGAGCGCCAGGACGGCCGAGGCGGGGACGTTGGTGACGAGGTTCCCGAACCGGTCGTGGAGGAGCACGCGACCCTCGACGACGTCCTCCTTCGTGACGGCGCCGCCTTCGAGCGCGCGGGGCGATGCGGGCGGCCCCACCTCCGCGAACGGGGTCCCCGACAGGAGCCGCGCCGCGACCGGCGCCATCACGTCGCGACCGTGAAAGGTGGCGCAGGTCGGACGGCGGAACAGCGCGTCGTTCTCGACGCTTCGGACCTCGCCCCCCTCGACGAGCGGGGCGAGCACGCCGTTGTCGGGTCCGACGAAGAGGTGGCCGCGCGCGCGCGCCGCGAGGATCCTTCGGGCCGTCCCCACGCCGGGGTCCACCACCACGACGTGGGCCGTTCCGGGCGGGCAGAGCGACCACGCCCGGCCGATCAGGTACGCGCCCGCCTCGACGTCGCCCGGCGGGCAGTCGTGCGCGAGGTCTACGACCACCGCGTCGGGGAGCAGCGAGCGCACGACCGCGTGCACCTCGCCGACGTACACGCTCCCCGGTCCGAAGTCCGTCAGGAGCGACAGCACCGGCGCCGGCGTCACGGGCTCCCCGCGCCCGTAGCCGTGCCGATCGCGGCGTACACCTCGGCCGCGTTGTAGGAGGAGCGAACGAACGGCCCGCTCGCGACGGAGAGGAACCCGAGCTCCTTGCCGCGGCGCGCCCAGGCCTCGAACTCCTCGGGCGGGACGAAGCGCTCCACCGGAAGCTGGGCCATCGACGGCCGCAGGTACTGACCGAGCGTCAAGACGTCCACGCCGATCGTGCGGAGGTCCCGCAGGGTCTGGTCGAGGTCGTCGTCACGCTCTCCCAGGCCGAGCATCAGGCCGGACTTCGTGATGCCCTTCGGGTCGAGCGCCTTCGCGTGCCGCAGGACCGAGAGGCTCCGCTCGTACCCCGCGCCGGGGCGGACCCGCGGGTAGAGGCGCGGGACCGTCTCGAGGTTGTGGTTGTAGATCGTGGGTCGCGCGGCCACGACCACGCCCACGAGGTCCAGGTCGCCGCGAAAGTCGGGCGTCAGGACCTCGATCGCCGCGGTGGGCAGGCGTTCGCGGACGGCGCGGATCGTGGCGGCGAAGTGGCCCGCGCCCTGGTCTTCCAGGTCGTCACGGTCCACGCTCGTGATCACGACGTGGAGGAGGCCGAGCTCCGCGGCCGCGGCCGCGACGTGCGCGGGCTCGGCCTCGTCGGGCGCGAGCGGTTTCCCCTTCAAGACGGTGCAGAAGCGGCACGTGCGCGTGCAGAGGTCCCCGAGGATCATGAACGTCGCCGCACGCCGCGACCAGCACTCGTTCAGGTTCGGGCAGCGCGCGCTCTGGCAGACCGTGTGGAGGCTCTGGCCCGCGACGAGCGCGCGCACGCGCTCCACCCCGTCGCCCGTCGGCAGCCGCTTCTTGAGCCACGGGGCGAGCCGCTCGCGCGGCGCGCCGGGCGGCTTGAGCGCCGGGTCGTGGAGGGGGTGCGGCCTCGCGGGGGCGGGACGGTCGGCGGACACCGGCGCGATCCTACCGGCGGCCCGCGGCCCGGCCCCCGGCGGCGCGGGCCCTCACCCGCTCGTACAGGGCGGCCGTCCGCCTCGCGAGGCGGAGCGCGCCGTAGCGGGCCTCCACCCCCGCGCCCGCCGCCTCCCCGAGCCGCCGGCAGAGCGCGGGGTCCCGCGCCAGCCGGTCGATGGCGTTCGCGAGGGCGGCGGGATCTCCGGGCGGCACCCAGAGACCGTCCACCCCGTGCGCCACGACGTCGGGGACCCCGCCGACGGAGGTCGCGATCGCCGGTCGTGCGAGGGCCTTCGCCTCGAGCAGGAGGATCGGCGCGCCCTCGCTCCGCGACGACAGCACCACGGCGTCGGACGCGGCGATCCACGGCGCGGCGTCGGGCACGGGTCCCGGAAAGCGCACCCGATCGGCGAGACCGCCCGCGGTGGCCCGCGCGCGCACGGCGTCGCGCAGCGGTCCGTCGCCCAGCAACACGATGCGCGCGGACGACGAGAGCCGCCGCGCCGCCTCGACGAGCAACGCCGGGTCCTTCGCGTGGACGAACCGACCCGCCCACACGAAGAGGCACGCGCCGTCGGGCGCGAGACGTCGGCGGAGCGCGAGCGCGTCCGTCGCCTCGGCACGGGCCCGCACCGCGCCGAGGTCGATGCCGGGGGGAACGAGGGTCGCCTTCGCGGCGGGCACGACGCGGTAGAGGTCCACGAGGTCGCGCCGCTGCCGCGGCGTCAGGACCACCGCGGCCGCCGTGCTCCGCGCGAGCCAGCGCTCCGAGCGCCGGGCGAACCAGGCGAGCGGCGGCGCGGCCCGGAGGTGGTGGCCGTGGAAGGTGTGGACGGCGGGCACGCCCACGGCCTGCGCCGCCAGGCGCCCGACCGCGCCCGCCTTCGCGAGGTGGGTGTGCACCACGTCGGGCTGGAGGTCCTGGAGCAGGCGCGCCAGGCGGGAGAGGGAGCGCGCGTCGTCCACCGGCGCCACGGCACGCTTGAGCGTCGGGAGGCGGATCACCTCGACGCCGAGCGTCTCGAGCTCGGACGCGCCGTCGGGCTCGTGCGGCTCCACCCGCCCCACCACGACGGGGCCGTCCCACCCGTGC
Source organism: uncultured Planctomycetota bacterium (assembly GCA_963752285.1). Classification (GTDB taxonomy): domain Bacteria; phylum Planctomycetota; class PLA2; order PLA2; family JAEUHO01; genus CAVVXN01. Next base: position 708,009 of record CAVVXN010000005.1, on the reverse strand, counting down.
TGCCGCAGGCCCGGCACCAGCGCCTCGAGCTGGCGCAGGGGGCCGCCACGGTTCAGGCGCGTCACGACGCGCACCACGCGTCCGCCGCCCATCGGGTCAGTCCTTCGCGGCGGCGACGAACGCCAGGATCGCACGCTCGACGTCGTCGTCGTCCACGTCCCGGTGGGTCACGAAGCGAAGGCGCTCGGGAGAGAGGGCGCTCGCGAGCACGCCCTCCGCCGCCATGGCGGTGGCGAGCGCGCGGGCGTCCCGCGTGCCGACGTCCACGATCACGATGTTCGTCTCGACCTCGCCGTGCGGGAGCGAAGTCCCCTCGAGCCCGAGGAGCCCCTCGGCGAGCGCGCGCGCGCGGCGGTGGTCTTCGGCGAGGCCGGCGAGCCCCTCCTCGATCGCGACGAGTCCCGGCGCCGCGAGCACGCCCACCTGCCGCATCCCGCCGCCGAAGAGCTTTCGCACGTCCCGCGCCCGCGCGACCAGCTCGGCGTCTCCGACGAGCAGGCTCCCCACGGGCGCGCCGAGTCCCTTGGACAGGCAGACCATGATCGTGTCCGCGACGCGTCCGTACCGGTCGAGCGGGGTCTTCGACGCGACGGACGCGTTCCAGAGCCGGGCCCCGTCGAGGTGGACGCGGGCACCCCGCGCACGGGCGGCGGCGAGGAGCGCTTCGAGGTGCGCGAGGGGCACGACCGCCCCGCCGTGGAAGTTGTGCGTGTTCTCGACGACGAGGAGGCGACACGCGGGTCGGAACCCACCGGCGTTGCGGAGCTCCCGCGTCGCCGCGCCCACGTCGATCCGGCCGCGGTCCGTCGGGAGCGGGCGCACCTGCACGCCCGACAGGGCCGCACACCCGGCCAGCTCCCAGTCGAGGCTGTGGCTCGCCTCTCCGACCAGGATCTCCTCTCCGGGCGAGGTCTGGAGCCGGATCGCGATCTGGTTGCCCTGGCTCCCGCTCGGTACGAAGAGCGCGGCCTCGCGCCCGAGGCGGGCCGCCACGGCCTCCTCCAGGCGCCGCACCGTCGGGTCCTCGCCGTAGACGTCGTCCCCGACCTCCGCCTCGGCCATCGCCCGCCGCATGGCGGGCGACGGCCGCGTGACGGTGTCGCTCCGGAAGTCGGCCGGCCCGTCCTTCGTAGGGTCAGTCCCGCTCGAGGCGAATGTCGTCGTCGGTGCCGACGCGGCGATCGGGGCCCGCGGAGACGACCACGAAGCCGCCCCCCGCCTTCGGCTGGACACGGTAGGTCTCGCCCCACGGGTCCTTCGTGACGCTGGCGACGTAGCCGTCGTCCACGAGCGTCTCGAGGTCGTCCGGCACGTCCCCCTCGTCCGTCCGGTAGCGCTCGACGGCGTCGGCGTAGATCTCCGCCTGCAGGCGGGCCAGCTCGATGTCCATCTCGCGTTCCATGTCGGAGGGCGACCCGCCGGGCGCCTCCTTCGGAGCCCGCGGCGGCGGCGCCTCCTTCGGCTCCTCGTAGGGCGGCGCCGTGTGACGGCCCGGTACGCGCGCGGAGTGCGTCGCGCTCTTACGCGCCATCGTGGCGAACCCCGTCGCGCCGGCCACCGCCGCCAGGAGCGGCAGCATGGGGAGCGGACCCTGCCACGACAGCTGGATGCCGTCCTCGTTGCAGGTCACGTACTCGGCGAGGCTCGAGAAGTGCCCGGCGATGCGGCTCGCCGGCGGAAGCTGCGCCCAGTCCAGCGGGACCGGGATGTGGCGGCCGAGCACGTTCGGCTTCGCGAGCGTCTGGAGGACCGGGACCGCCGTGTCGTAGAGGAGCGTCATCGCCGCCTTGAGGTCGATGTACTCCATGGCGCCGGCGGAGGCGGGCTTCGCGCCCATCAGGCTCTGGAAGTCGGGCTGCGTCGCGAGGGTCTCCTGCCCGGTCCCCTTCGAACGGAGCACGATCTCCTTCATCGTGTACGGGACGACCGTCAGGACGAGACGGTCCTTGAGGATCGCCCACGTGGGCGTGAACGGAACGACGTCGTCTCCGTGCGCGGCCTGCATGTCGAAGAGGTGCAGCTTGACGCCCTGGTAGTCCAGGACGCGCGTGCTCGCGATGACGTGTCCTTCCTCGTTGACCGAGCCCGCGAGCCCCGTCGCGAAGCGCTCGAAGACGCCCTCGTAGGTCGCGGGGTCCTTCACGAGGAACACGAGACCGACCTCGGGGTAGAGCCCGCCGGCCGGCGGGAAGCTCATCCAGGCGCCGTTGGTGCCCGCGAGACCGGCGAGCAGCTCGGTCTCGATATCCACGCCCAGCATCCGGTTCGCTTGACCGAGCGCGCCGTCGAGCTGCGACACGGCCCGGGGATCGGCCCGACCGGCGAGCTCGCGCACGTGGCCGAGCAGCGTGTCGAGGGGCAGGTTCCCCTCGGCCCAGTAGAACGCCTGCGCCGGGACGAGGTCGAGGGTGCGCGGCGCGGTGAGCGGCTTCATCCCGAGCAGCGGCACGATCCCGTGATCGGCACCCGGAGCGTGGATCGCCACCGTGTCGCGGAAGCCCTCGCCGACGAACGACATCCCGTAGCCGGCGCCCTTCAGGGTGTCGAGGCCCAGGACGTTGGCGATGGCCATCCCGCGCTCCGCGCGGGGCATCTGGCCCTTCGCGAGGTCCACGATCGCCGGCACGTTGCCGTAGAGGAACAGCGCGAGGTCGTCGCCGCCGCACTTCGAACGAACGGCCTGGAAGTCGGCCTGCTGGCCGAGCCCGTCCGGCGCCTCGTCCCCGACGAGGCGCGCGAGGAGCGCCTCGTCGGTCGCGACCACGAACGCGCCGTCCTTGACCGTCGCGTGGATCGCGACGGGGCCGACGTCCGCGTCCCAGACCTGGCGGCCGTCCCGCATGCTCGACTTCACGAGGTCTCCGCCCGGGTCCATCTCCTGCTGGAGCTTCGTCAGGAAGGCGACGAACTCGTCCGACGCGCCGCCGAAGTCGATCGACAGCGCCAGGGTCGGCTTGTCCTGCCGCACGTCCATGGAGACGAGCGCGAGGGACACCTGCCCGTGGATCTTCCCGAGCAGCGCGAGGCCGTCCTTCAGGGCGGGCGGCATCTCGGACACGCTGCCCGCGGCGACTTCGTGCACGGCGCCGACGATGGGCTTCAGGAACGCCTGCATCTCGGGGTCGGACATGAGCTGGGCGAGCGCCGTCTTGCTCGCGCGCTCCCCGAACCGGTGGACGTTCTCCACGCTGGCGAACGCGAGCGTGCTCGCGGGAAGGCGGGCTTCCAGCCGGTAGGCTGCCGGCGGCTCCGCCCGCGCGACGAGAAGTCCCGTGCACGCGACGAGGGCCACGGCGGCGAGGACGCGACGAAGGGTACGCATCGGAATCTTCCTCCAAGTCGGCATTGTGCCCGCTCGGCAGCCGGGGTGCGGGAAAAGTCGGCCCCGGGAGGGCCGGACTGCCCGGTGGTACCGTCACGAACGCAGCAGGTTTCGCAGACGATCCACCGCTTCGGCGATCCGCACCTCGGGGGCGGTCAGCGAGAAACGGATCGACTGTCGCGCCGAGGGGCCGAAGGACGCGCCCTCCACGAGCGCGACGCCCGCCCGTTCGAGCAGGTCCCGGGCGAGCGCCGACGCTTCGCGTCCGGTGCCGGAAACGTCCGCCAGGGCGAAGAACGTGCCCTCCGGAGCGTCGAGGGTGACGCCGGGGACGTCCGCGAGGCCCTGGACGAGCACGTCGCGCCGCCGGCGGAGCGCGTTCACCATGGCCACCACACTGTCGTCGGGGCCTTCGAGCGCGGCGATCGCCGCGCGCTGCACGAAGTGGACCGCGCACGACACGCTGTTGGTCATGAGCCGTTCGAAACACGGTACCAACGGCGGGGGCAGGATCGCGTAGCCGAGGCGCCATCCCGTCATCGACCACGTCTTCGAGAACCCGTCGAGGACGATCGTACGTTCCGCCATGCCCTCCTCCGCGACGACGCTCGCGTGGGAACCGTCGAAGAGGATGCGCGAGTAGATCTCGTCGCTGAGCACCCACGCGTCGCCTCGGCGGCAGACCTCGGCGATGCGCCGGATCTCGTCCGGCCTGTGGACGACGCCCGTGGGGTTCCCCGGACTGTTCAGTACGACGAGGCTCGTCTTCTCGTTCACCGCCGCGGCGAGCCGGTCGAGCCCCGGCCGTCCGCGCGCGCCGGTGCCCGCCGGGTACGTCCGCTTCGTGGCGCCGACCGCGTCGGCCATGGACGCGAAGATCGGGAAACCGGGGTCGGGGAGGACGACCTCGTCGCCGGCCTCGACCAGCGCGAGGAACGCGAAGAAGATGACGGGCTTCCCACCCGGGCACACGACCACCTGTTCCGGCTCGAACGACACGCCCCGCCGACGGGAGGCGTCCCTCGCGATCGCCTCGCGGAGCTCCGGAAGTCCGGCCGCGGGGGTGTACCCGGTCCGCCCCTCGCGGAGCGCCTGGATGCCCGCCTCGACGACGTGGGCGGGCGTCGGGAAGTCGGGCTGACCCATCTCGAGGTGGATGACGTCCATCCCCGCCGCCTCGAGCTCCCGGGCGCGGGTGAACACCCGGAACGCCGCCTCCGTCCCCATTCGCTCGATCCGGGCCGCCACGCGCATCGCCGTCACCTCCCTGGGCGTCACGACCCAACCCCTACCGTCCCCCCGCGGGTCGCGGGGGCTCGAGACCCTCCAGGCGGCGCCGGGGGGCCACGGCTATGCTGTCCGCCATGGGAGAGGAGCTCCACGTCCCGGAGTCCGTGCCCGGGCCCGCCTCCGGCGGCGCCCCCGGCGCCACGTCCGGGGTCGCGCCGACGGCCGGCGCCCGGCCGCCCGCCCCGGAGGCCGACGGCGCGGGAGCCGCGAAGGACCCGGCGGCGGCGGCCTGGGCACGGCGGGTGGCGTCGTTCCTCGCCGCGCGCGGCCTCGGCCCGGGCCCGCTCGCGAGCACCGCGGTCGCCGTCGCCGGCCTGGCGGGCGTGCTCCTGCTCCTCGGGCACCCCCGGCTCGCCGGCGGGTTTGCGCTCGCCGCCCTGCTCCTGTCCGAGCTCTCTCTCGCGAGACCGGAGGCGACCGGGACCGGCGCCGCCCTCGCGTTCGTGCTCGCACCGGCCGTGGACCTCCTCGTAGCGGGCGGGCTGGTCGCACGGGCCGCGAACGCGTCGTCGGACGCCCTCGCGCTGCTCGCTCTGCTCGTCCTGCTGCTCGTCGCCTGGCTCCCGACCCTCGACGGCGCGCGCGGTGACGCCGGGCCGCGCGGACTGTGGCTGCGCGCCGACCGGCTCGGCGTGCTCGCGCTCGCCTGCCTCCTCGACCGGATCCTCCTCGGCCTCGTGCTCGTGGCCGCGGTCGGGCTGCTCGACGCGTGGGTGGGGCTCTCCCGGCACGCACGACCGGGCGTGGACCGCGCGCCGCGCTTCCTCGCGCCCCTCCTCGACGCGCGCGGCTCCCTTCTCCCGGTCGCGCGCTGGGGAAGTCTCGTCGTCGCCGCGCTCCTCCTCGTCGCCGTGACGCGCTTCTGAGCACCAAGGGAACGCACCGCCTCATGCGATCGATCGTCCGCACCGTGGGCCTGGCCATCGTGTTCGGGTTCGCCGTCCTTCCCGTCGCGTCGTGCGGGACGGGCTCGGCCAACCACCGCCCGGTGATCGTCTCGGTCTACCCCCCGCCGGACACCCAGCTCGACAACGTGGTGGACGAGTTCCTCCTCCGCTACGACGCGCCGGTGCGCATCCTCGACCCGTACGCGGTGAGCGGGGCGGACGCGCGCGGCACCTACCCGATGCTTCCCTCGCTCGACCCCGACGACCCGACGCTGATCCGGGTCCGCCGCGATCCCAGCGTGTACCTCGTGCCCGGACCCTTCCAGCTGCGCGTCGGCGCGGGCCTGGAGGCCAACGCCGAGGGCCACTACCGTCTCGAGGACGACTGGTTCACGTACGGGTTCGGCTCGGGCTCGAACCTCTTCGTCGCCTCGCGCGCGCGGAGCGCGGTGGTCGAGCTCGACCCGACGTCGTTCACCGAGCTCGGCGTGACCGCGACGCCGGGCGGACGGGCGCCGATCGGCCTCGAGGGCACCGAGGTCGGCTCCACCGTGCGCGTGTGGACCGAGCTCGACTCGGGCGGCGGCGACGGCCACGCTCTCGCCTGGTTCGCCCCCGGCGACGCCTCGATGACGACGATCGCGCTCACGACGGGCGGGGGCGACCTGGTCACCGCGCGGTCCACGATCGCGCTGGGCCGGGAACACGACCGCGTGTACGCGGCGTTCCGCGACGAGGCGCTCGGGCAGGTCCGCGTCGCCGCCGTGGACACGACGACGGGCGTCGAGGTCGGCTCGGTCGTCCTCTCGCCGCCGGCCGGTCCCGCCACCGCGCCGGTGGGCATCGCCCTCGGGTCCGCGGGCAACCTGCTCTTCGTGACCTGCACGACGGCCACGGAGGACCTCTTCTGCGCGATCGACATCCCCACGTTCCTCGAGACCGACCTCGGCCCCGGGCCCGGCGTGGACGGCCTGCCGGTCCCGAACGGGGTGGGCGCGATCGCGACCTGGAGCACGCTGGCGTTCGTCGCGAACCTCCCGTCGCCGACGGCCAGCCTCTCCGCGGTGCAGGCCGCCACGCGTCTCATCTACGGCGAGAGCCCCTCGACGATCCCCGGCCGGCCGGAGGACGTGCTGGTCACGCCGGACGGGCTCTGGCTCCTCGAGGGGCTCTCCGGGTTCACAGGGGGCCACGCCCTGGTACGCCGGACGAGGAACTACGTGCTCGACCCGACGCCCCTCGAGGTCTCGACGGAGACGGCCGGCGCGAACCCCGCGCCGACGGCGCTCGTCGCGCTGGCGACGTATCGCACGGGGCCACGGTTCCTCGCGCTCTTCGACAACGACACGCTCGCCACGTGGCTCTGGGACCTGAACGACGTCTACCAACAGGATCTCGACGCGACGCTGCCCGGCGTGCAGGCCGCCGACCTGTCCGTGGTCGCGCCCGACCCGACGGCCGCGACGTTCGTGGCGGGCATCACGCCTCCGTGAGCCCGGTCGGGACGGACTCGGCTCAGCCGCCGAACACGAGCACCGCGATCAGCCCCGCCGCGAGCAGCGCGGCGAAACCGATCGAGAGCCAGAACACGCGCGTCTGCGCGGAGTGCACCTTCTCGACCAGCATCTCGATCTGACGGCTCATCACCCGCTGCGTCTCGCGGTGCTGGGCGGTGGCCTGCTGCTGCGCGCGGTGGAAGACGTTGAGCGCGCGGTTCTGCGTGCTCTGGAACGTCGCGAAGACGTCCTCCTGGGTGGACGCGATCGATCGGATCGTCTGGAGCTGCGAGTCCGCCTGTCGCCGGCTCGTCTCGAGTCCCTCGCGGATGGCCTTCGACTGCACGCCGAGAGCCTCGGCGGTGCGGGCCTGCAGGTCGTCGAGGAAGCGCGACTGCTCGGACTGGTGGAGCGCGAGCGAGCGGAGGAGGTCGGGCACGCTGTCGAGGCGCGCGAGGACGTCGCGCGTGCCGGTGCCCATGTGCTCGAGCTGCCGCGAGATCTGGGCCATGCACTCGATCTGCGCCCGCTGGATGCGCGGCACCTGCTGGAGGTAGTCGGGCAGCGCGGCGAGCGTCTGACGCACCTGGCCGTCGCGGTCCTGGAGCGTCTCCTTGATCGCGACGAGCAGGCGCGAGAGGTCGCGGAAGCCGCTGCTCACGCGCTCGCCGATCTCCTCGCGCAGCCCGTCGCTCCCCTCGGCGTGCCGCGTGCGCTCCAGACCGAGGCCGCGGTCCGCGGCGGCGGGAGGGGCGGAGCCGCGCACGCCCTCGACGGCGACGCCGTCTCCGCGCCGCACTCCGAAGAGGCGCGAGAGGAGGGAGTCCGTCTCGGGGACGGCGCGCGGCTCGGACCGCCCCGGGTCCAGGTCATGAGCGGGTTCCAGCACGGCGAGGCCCTCCCGGCTGCGTCCTCGGGTTCCATCGCGGATCCTACGGGCCCCCCCGACAGAGGGAAAGGGCGAAACCCGTCCCGGGTCCTACCCCTGGGGGTCGATGGGCGCTCTCCCCCCCGGACCTGGGGGGGCGCCTCGGCCCCTCGGTCCCGCCCGGCGGGCCGGCGGCGCGGGGACGTTCGGGGACGCGAGGGGTGGTGGAGCTGAGGGGAGTCGAACCCCTGACCTCTTGAATGCCATTCAAGCGCTCTGCCAACTGAGCTACAGCCCCAGTCGCGTCGGGAGGGGAGAGATTCTCACCGTGGAGGCCGGTTCGTCAATCGCGAAGGCGGGCGAAGGCCCCGCCCGCCCCGCGCTCCCAGGAGAGACGCTTCGCCCCGAGCACCGGGCGACTACACTCGGGCGGCTCTTTTCCCTTCCCCTTCGAGACCCGCGGTCCATGACCCCCGTACGGGGTCGGAAGAGGGGTGCGATGCCCCCGCGGACCCGCCGCTGTGACCGGGGACGACCTCCGCTCGGGTCGTGCGTTCGAACCACGCGTTCGTAGCGCCGACCGACACGCCACTGCGCTCGAAGGGCGCGGGAAGGCGCGGAGGAAGGACGATCCGGAAGCCAGAAGACCGGACCGTGGGTCGTGTCCCTGGTCACTCCGGTGTAGAGCGTCGGAGCACGAGACCCGGCCGGCCCCGCGCCGGCGCCGGGAGGCGTGCTCGGGCCCTGAGTGCGGACGCGACCGACCCTCCCGCGGTCGGCGCATCGTCCTCGCGCCGCCCGTCGGGCGGCCGTCGCCGGAGGGGAGGTCCCGATGTCGTACCGCCTCTCTCCTCGCGCGCGCCCCGTCGCGCTCGTCGTCGCGTCCCTCGTCTCCCTTCTCGCCGCGGGCTGCGGCGGAGGCTCCGCCCCGACGGCCTCGCCGGGCCCGTTCGTCGCGTCGCTCCCGGGGGCGCCGGTCGGGCACGGCGGCGAGGTCCCCGCGCCGCCCCCCGCTCCGCCGGGGCGCGCGCCCCACTTCGACGCGGACGCGTTCCCTCACGAACGCGTCGCGCTGTACGGGAGCTTCCCGTCGGACGTCGTCCGCCACGAAGGCGTCGTGTTCACGGACGACGCCGACCAGATCGAGGCGGACGGCGCCACGATCGTCGCGGTGGACGTCGCCGGGGTCGTGCCCGCGCGCTCCACGCGCTTCCTTCCCGTGACGATCACGCTCGACCGCCTCGTGGACAGTCACGGCCACCCCCCGACCCTCGCGGCGCCGATCGGCTTCGGCTGTTACCTGAACGACCTCGAGATCGCTTCCGACCACCTCGGGTTCGCGCTCGTGAACGCGGGCGGCTCGGACACCGATCCGACGCTCTCGGACCTCGTCGCGTTCGACCCGACGCGCGGCGTCGTACTCCAGGTCGTGGACCTGGCGACCGTCGTCCCGTCCCAGGGCCGCGCCGACTCGGACGGCGGGACGCTCCCGGCGTCGGGCTACCGCCAGTCGCAGGCCGAGGCGGTCTGCTACGTGCCGACGGGGACCCTGCGGGGACATCTCTACGTCGCCATGGCGAACGTCGTCTTCGGCGCGCCGAGCTACGGCGCCACGAAGGAGCCGGGCACGATCGAGGTGTTCGACGTGTACGCGCTCGACGCGCAGCCCGTGCGCGCCCGCCCCGCGGGCGCGCTCGCGACCGAGACGATCCGTCTCGACGGCTACGACCCGGTCGCCCTCCAGCGGATCGGCTCGCCGGCCGGGCCGCGGCTCCTCGTCACGGTGGCGGGCGCGACCGGGTACGACGCGTCGTACGCGCTCGTCCCGACGACGCCCGCGAGCGTGGAGGCGTACGACGCCACGACCGACGCCTGGCTCGGCCGGTTCGAGCTGGGGATGGTCGGTCTCGCGGCCGCGCGGCCGGCGCTGGGGTCCGATCGTGCCGGGCATCAGGTCGGGTTCTTCCCCTCCGCCGTCACCGGCGAGGTCTACCTGCTCCGCCTCGACGGTCTGTACGCCGACCCGATCGACGCGACGCGTCTCGCGGTGCTGCGGGGAGCGAACAACGGGATCCCGATCGCGGCCGACGACGCGGGACGCCCCGGAGCGAACGTCACGTCCGTCGGTCTCGTCGCCGCGGGACGCGCGCTGCTCGTCGCGGGGTTCGGCGACCTCTTCTCGTACCCGGCCCCGACGCCCGGCCGCCTCTACCTCGTCGCGCTGCCCGACGACGTGGTCGGCGGCGCCGGCTTCGGAACGAACTTCGTGCCCGGGTGGTCGCTCCTCGAGACGGTCAGCGGGCGCGCGCTCGGCGCCATGACCGTAGACGGGAGCGGCGGCGGTCGCCCCGACGCGTACGTGGACGTGAGCGGATCGATCGACACGACCACGTTCCTCGGCTCGGGTCCGGGGAGCCTCGGCGCGCTCTGGCTGGAGGGCACCTTCTCGAGTCCGTGAGCCGGGCGCCGAGCGCCCGGCGGCCGAACGCGCCCTTCGCGAATCGACCCTGCCCCTGAGGGGGGTACGATCGCCTCTCGTGAAGTCCCCGGCTCGTCTCGTCCTGGCCGTCGCGCTCTCGTGCCTCGCCGTCGGCGCGTCGCTCCTCCACGCGGAGGAGGACGGGGCGTCGTCGCCGCAGCCGCTCACCGGCACGTACCACGACATCCGCGTCGTGGACTTCCCCGGCGAGATCGAGGGGGTGCTCGCGGCCTACACGAAGCGCCAGGTCGAGTCGGCGGAGGAGGACCACGTAGACTGCCTCGTCCTTCGGATCGACAGCCCGGGCGGCACCGTCTTCGACAGCATGCACACGGGCGACCTGCTGCTCGGGGTCCCCGAGTCCATCCACGTCGTGGCGTGGGTGCCCCAGATGGCCTACAGCGGCGCCGCCATGGTCTCGCTCTCCTGCGACGAGATCGTCATGGGACGCGATGCGCACCTCGGCGACGCGCAGCCGATCACGATGGAGCCCGGCGGCGCGCCGAAGCCCGTCGGCGAGAAGTTCGAGAGCCCGCTCCGCGCGAAGTTCCGCGCGTACGCCGAGCGGAACGGCTACCCCGCGGCACTCGCCGAGGCGATGGTCTCGGCGTCGCTCGAGGTGCTCCAGGTGCGCGACCCCGAGGGCGGCCTCCACTACGTCGAGGGCCAGGACTTCCGCGACGCCGCCGCCGACGCCAAGGTCGTCGGCGCCTGGACGAAGGACGAGCTCGTCCAGGTCGGGACGCCGGTCGTTCGCGAAGGCGAGCTCCTCACGATGACCGCACGCGAGGCCGCGCGCTTCGGGTTCCTCCGCCGGACGTTCGAGGGCGGCGCCCTCTACCCCGACTCCGAGAGCGCGCTCCTCAGCGCTCTCTCCGCGCGGGGCGCCCGGGTCGGGCAACGTGAGATGTCGTTCTCCGAGAACGCGTGCCGCCTCCTGCTCGGATTCGCGGGGATCCTCTCCGCCGTCGTGATGGTGGCGGTCCTGGTCACGTTCTTCCAGGGCATCGGGACGACGACGTTCGTGGGGCTCGGCGCGCTCGCGCTCCTCCTCCTGATCAACGCGACGGCCGACCAGCTGAACGGCCTGCCGCTCCTCTTGATCGGGGTCGGGGTCGTGCTCCTCGCGGTCGAGATCTTCGTGATCCCCGGCTTCGGGTTCGTCGGGATCGCGGGGATCGCGCTGATCGGGTTCGGGTTCCTCGCGCTCGCGCTCGACGTGCAGTGGCGGGGCTCCGGAGGCGCGCCCTCCGGCCGCTGGGGCGACACGGTCTCGTTCGGGCTCCAGTTCGTGTCGACGGTCCTCGTCGGCCTCGTCCTGCTCGCGATCGTCTCGCGGTACGCGCCCCGCATCGGGCCGGCGCGCCGGCTGCTCCTGTCCGCGCCGGGCGGATCCCCGGTGTCGGTGGCTCCGTCGTCCCCCCCGCCCGCCCCCGGGGTGCGCGGCGTGGCCGTCTCCACGCTCCGGCCCGCGGGCACGATGCAGGTGGACGGCCGGCTCGTAGACGTCGTGACCGAGGGCGGGTTCGTGCGCTCCGGGCGTACCGTCGAGGTGGTGGCCGTCGAGGGCAACACCGTCACGGTGCGCGCGGTCGAAGAAGGACTCGGCGAAGGAGAGGACGAGGGAGACGCATGATCCTCCCCGTCGTCCTGATGCTCCTCGGCTTCGCGTTCGTGATCGCCGAGGTGTTCTTCGTCAGCATGGGGCTCCTCAGCATCGGCGCGATCTCGCTGATCCTCACGGCGGACGTCCTGGCGTTCCAGCAGAGCGACCTGTACGGCTGGTCGCTCGTCGTGGCGGAGATCGTCGGGATCCCGTTCGTCGTGCGCGGCGCGTTCCGCGTGCTCCCGAAGCTCCCGTTCGGGCGGCGCATGCTGCTCACCGGGCCGCAGACCCGTCCTGCGGCCAGCCTCCCCTCGCTGGACCACTTCGCGGGGCGGCGCGGCGTCGCCCTCTCCGACCTGCGCCCGTCCGGCACGGCGGACATCGACGGGACCCGCCTCACCGTGCTCTCCGAGTCGGGGATGCTCCCCGCCGGAACCGAGATCCTCGTCCGCGCCGTGGACGGGACCGAGGTCAAGGTACGACCCGTCCCGAACGCGACGCCCGCGGACGGCTCCCCCACGTAGCCCCGGAGGTCCGATGCCCCTCTCCCGCTTCCCTTCGCCCCTTCTGGCCGACGTCGAGGTGGGCACGATCCTCCTCGTGATCGGCCTCCTGGTCGTCTTCGTCGCCCTCCTGGTCTTCCTCAAGTTCTTCAAGCTCTGGATCCAGGCGTACTTCGCCGGCGCCGAGATCTCGATCTTCGAGCTCGTGGGCATGTGGCTCCGGAAGGTGAACGCAGCCGTGATCGTCCGGTCCAAGATCGCGATGGTGCAGGCGGGCCTTCCCATCCAGACCCGCGACCTCGAGGCCCACTACCTGGCGGGCGGCAACGTGACGAACACCGCCCGCGCGCTCATCGCCGCGGACCGTGCCCGCATCAACCTCGACTTCCCGACGGCGGCCGCGATCGACCTCGCGGGGCGCGACGTGCTCGACGCGATCCAGACGAGCGTCAACCCGAAGGTCATCGACTGCCCCGATCCTCGCAAGGACAAGCCGGCCGTCGCCGCCGTCGCCAAGGACGGCATCCAGGTGCTCGCGCGCGCGCGCGTCACGGTGAGGACGAACCTGAAGCAGCTCGTCGGCGGCGCGACCGAGGAGACCATCATCGCGCGCGTCGGCGAGGGCATCGTCAGCACGATCGGCTCGGCCGAGAGCCACAAGAAGGTGCTCGAGAACCCCGACCTCATCTCCAAGACGGTCCTCGCGAAGGCGCTCGACGCCGGTACGGCGTTCTCCATCCTCTCGATCGACATCGCCGACGTGGACATCGGCGAGAACATCGGCGCACGCCTCCAGGCCGACCAGGCCGAGGCGGACAAGCGCGTGGCCCAGGCGAAGGCGGAGGAGCGCCGCGCGCTCGCGGTCGCGCGCGAGCAGGAGATGCGGGCGGCCGTCGTCGAGAACCGCGCGAAGGTCGTGCTCGCCGAGGCCGACGTGCCGAAGGCCCTCGCACAGTCGCTCCGGGACGGACACCTCGGCGTGCTCGACTACTACAACCTGAAGAACATCCAGGCCGACACGGCCATGCGGGAGAGCCTCGGCGGCACCGAGCAGCGTCCCGGGGCCTCCACGCCCCCGACCGGGGCGTGAGGGCGACTCCGTGGACGACTCCCTCTTCCAGATCATCTTCGTCGCCCTCCTCTTCGTCGGTTGGGTGATCAAGTCGATCGCGGAGGCGAAGCAGCGGGACCGGCGCGGGGGCGGAGTGCCCCGCCGGGGGCCGCCCCACGGCCCGCCCACGCCCCTCTTCGGCATCGGCGACCTGTTCCGGCCGCCCCCGGCGCCCCCGCCGCGCCCGCCCGAGCCAGCGCCCCCGCCGCCCCCGGACCTGGCGCCGCCCCCGCCCGTCGTGTCGCTCCGCGAGGCGATGCGCACTCGTCGCGCGCTCGCGCCGCCGAAGGCCCCGCAGCCGCTCCGGCGCGCCGCGTGGCGCGCCGGCGAGTCGTCCGAGGCGCCGACCGTCTCGGGCGCGTACGAGGGCCTGTCCACCGACCTCGGACACATCGACCGGCGCCCGATCCACGAGCTCGGCGCCCCCCTCGGGCAGCTCCCCGACACGATGTCCGCGAACGCCCAGCAGGCCCGCCGCGTACGGGACGCGTTTCGGCGCCTCATGGGCGGGCGCGAGGGGCGACCCGACCGGGAGGCGGCCCGGGCGGGCTTCTTCTGGTCCGAGATCCTCGGGCCGTGTCGCGCGGTCCGCGGGTTCCACGTCTGCCCGACCTTCGACCGGCACCGCCGCGGCGCGGCCGACGCGGTGCGCTGAGCCCGCCGGCGCGGGCCCGCGCCCTCAGCGTTCGATCTCTTCGACCAGGTCCGGCGCCGTGGGCTCGCGTGCTTCGACGCGTCCGTCCACGAGGCGGACCGCGCGGTGCGCCTCGTCGGCAAGCTTCGCGTCGTGCGTCACGACCACCATGGTCTGCCCCGACCGGGCGTTCAGCTCCCACAGGAGACGGCGCACGTCCTCCGCCGTCCGGCCGTCGAGGTTGCCGGTCGGCTCGTCGCAGAGCAGGAAGCGCGGCTCGTTCTGGAGCGCGCGCGCGATGGCCACGCGCTGGCGCTCGCCGCCCGAGAGCTGGCCGGGCCGGTGCTCCATGCGCGCGCCGAGCCCGACGATCGCGAGGAGCGCGCGCGCCCGCTCGCGCGCGGCCGCCTTGTGGCGTCCCCAGGCGCTGACGCGGTGCTGGATCATCGTCGGCAGGAGTACGTTCTCCAGCGCCGTCAGCTCGGGCAGCAGGTGGTAGAACTGGAAGACGAACCCCATGAGGCGGTTGCGCAGACGCGCCCGCTCCGTCGCGGGAAGGCCCGTGCGGTCCTTCCCCTCGTAGAGCACCTCGCCGACGTCCGCGCCGTCGAGCCAGCCCATCACGTGGAGGAGGGTGCTCTTGCCGCACCCGCTCTTCCCGAGCACGGCCAGGATCTCGCCCTCGCGGACCTCGAGGTCGACGCCTTTGAGCACGGCGAGACGGCCGCCGGCGACGCGGTAGCTCTTCTCGACCCCGCGCGCCTCGAGGAGAGGCGGTCGCGGCGCCGGGCCGTCGGGGCCGGAGCGCAAGACGTCACTCATAGCGAAGCGCCCGCACGGGGTCCATGCGCGCCGCGCGAAGGGCCGGGACGACCCCGGCCGCGACCGCCATCAGCACGCTGCCGCCCGCGATCCACAGCACGCTGCTCCAGTCCCAGACCGTCGGGATCTCGCGGAACAGGTAGATGTCGGCGGGAAAGATCTGGATTCCCATCCGGTTCGCGAGGAAGTCCTTGATCGTGTTCACGTTGTCGGTGAACAGCCAGCCGAGCCCGACGCCGAAGAGGGCCCCGATCGTGCCGATCAGGAGCGCGGTCCCGACGAAGAGCGAGAGGATGCCGGACCGGTTCGCGCCGAGCGCGGCGAGCACCCCGATGTCGCGCGTCTTCTCGACCACCGTCAGCGTGAGCGTCGCGAGGATGATGAACCCGCCGAGCAGCACGATGAACGAGAGGACGATCATCAGCAGGACCTTCTCGTTGTTCACCGCGCGGAGGTACTGTCGGCGGTGGTCCTGCCACACCGTCGTTTCGAAGGACGGGAAGCGTTGCTGGAAGTCCGACTTGACCGCCTGCGACGTGTCGGGGTCCCTCAGCTTCACGCGGATGACGTGGTACTCGTCCTGGATGCCCGCCACCTTCCGGAGGGTGGCCTGGTCGAAGTAGAGGCGGGTCGCGTCGAGCGACGTGTCGTCCCCGTCGTACACCCCCGAGATCACGAAGCCGATGCCCCGCGAGGAGGCGCGGATGTCGGCGGGGTCCAGGGACGGCGGCGCGTTCGAAGGACCCGGCGGGCCCCCCGCTCCCGGGCCGGGTCCCGGAGGGGGGGGCGGGGGCGGGACACCGTCCTCCGACGCTTGCGGGTCGTCGGGCGACGCGCCCGAAGGAGGGTGAAGCGCCGGCGGCATCCAGCCCGGCGCCCCGCCCAGGTCGAGGAAGGTGATCTGGATCTCGGTCCCGATCAGGTCCTTCGGCAGGAGATACCCCTGCTCGAGGCCGAGGAAGCTCTTCGCGAACGTCCGGCTCACGAGCACCGTACCGCCCAGGCGGTCTCGCGCCTCGTCGGCCCGCCGGCTCCGGAAGGGGTGCTCCGGGTCCTCGGCGGCGACCAGGTAGCGCGAGATCGCCGAGACCTTCTTCTCGCGGTCGAAGTCGATGCCGACGGCGCTCAGCTCCTGCACCGCGTGCCCGTTCACGACGAGCTGGCGCGCACCGGTGGCCGGGTACAGGTAGAAGACGATCCGCTCGGTCTGGGGGGACGTCGCGACCACCCGCGGGTCCTTGCGGATCGCCGCGTCCATCGTCTCGTACGGCGGGAGCGCCTGGCCCTCCGGCAGGAGGGGCGTCATGACGATGTCGGAGAGGTTTCCCCGGAGCGCCGACATCACCCGCGAGCGAAAGCCGTCCATCACCGACGTCACGACGATCAGCACGGCCACGCCGAACATGACGCCGCCGACCGCGATCAGGTTGACGAGACGGCTCCTCAGGTACCGCTGGGAGAGGAAGAGACGGTACATCGGCTCCTTCGAGCGAACGATCCTCGGGAGGTCGATCGGCTGCCGGAGCGAGGAAGGATAGGCCCGGCGCCGGGGAAGCCCCCACGTGGACCGGGACCGCGAGAGGACGGCCGTCGCGCACGATCTCCGCGGAAGACGGGACGCGGCGCCAACCGCTCCGGATCAGTGGCTCGGACCGGGATCCACCGGCGCCGACGGCCCGGCGGCCTCGGGGCGGACGGGCTCCGCCTCGAACGGGGTCGCGACATCCGGCCCGATCACGGGACCGATCACGGGCGCGGCCGCGGCGTCGCCCCGCTCGACCCCCGCGGCGGAGCGGTCGAACCAGCCGACGCCGAGCGCGAGGAGGCCGCCCATCGCGAGCATCGCGAGCACTTGAACGTGCGACGCCGACGGCAGCCTTCCCGCGCCGACGGCACGCGCGAGCTCGTCCTCGCCCGGGGGCGCCCCCGGGGGCGTGGGACGGAGCCGGGCCAGGAGCGAGGCGAGGCCGCGCTCCTCGGGGCCGAGGTCGGGGGGCAGGGGGGGCGGTACGGACATGATCAGGTAGAGGACGCCGTTCGAGGGCCCCGGGTTCCCGATTCGAACCGGATCCCGGCATTCCTTGCCCGGCCCCGCGCACGGCCTACACTCCGGGGCTTCGCGCGGCGTCGGGCCCCGGCGGCCGATCCCCCCGCGAGCCCGCCTCGGGAGCCAGGAGCCACCCCATGCCGATCCTGCGTCACAAAGGCATCCTCGGCCGCAAGGTCGGCATGACCCGCGTCTTCCTCGAGAACGGGGACGCCGTCGCCTGCACGCTCGTGGAGGCCGGGCCCTGCTCCGTCGTCCAGCAGAAGGACGAGGGCAACGAGGGCTACCAGGCCGTGCAGATCGGCTTCCTGCCCCGTCGCGAGAAGCTCGTCTCGAAGCCGCTCCGCGGTCACTTCAAGAAGGCAGGCGTCGAGCCGACGCGCCACCTCGCCGAGATCCGACTCGACGCCGGCGACGAGGTCCCCGCCGTCGGGTCGAAGATCACGTGCGACATCTTCGAGCCGGGTCAGCACGTGGACGTGATCGGCACGATGAAGGGCCGCGGCACGTCCGGCGTCGTCCGCCGTCACGGCTTCGCGACGCTCAAGGAGTCACACGGCGCCCACTTCTTCGTCCGCCACGCGGGCTCCGTCGGGAGCCGGAAGCCTCAGCACACCCTCCGCGGCACGCGCATGGGCGGCCGGTACGGTGGCTCGCCGGTCACGGTCCAGAACCTCCTCGTCCTTCGCGTCGAGCCGGAGAAGAACCTCCTCTACGTGAAGGGGGCGATTCCCGGCCCGAACCGCGGACTGGTCTACGTCCGCCAGGCACGAAAGCGCCCCGCGCGCGGCTGAGCCGCCCCGGGATCCGACCCGCGCCCGTGCCCCCTCGGTGTCACGCCGAGAGCAGGTGGTGTCGCACGTAGTCGCGGCCCTTGCCCGTGAGACGCCATGAACGCTCCGCGGCGCCCGGCGAGAGCATCCGCCGCGTCAGGAGCTCGCCGTAGACCGACGCCGTGTCCTTGGGCGGCTCGAGGCCCTGCGCGTGGAAGCACCCCTCGACCTCTTCCTCGCGGAACGTCTCCTTCTTCTCGTAGTTCCACAGGTAGAAGGCGAACGCGGCGACGCGGTCGGCCTCGCCGTCCTTCGTGAGGTCGATCTGGCGGCGGAACGTGCCGAACCGGTCCGACGGCGGGCTCCAGGCGGGGACTCGCCTCGGCCTCGCCACCACCCGCTCCGCGGGGCGCTCGGAGGCCCTCCGGCCCGCGAACGGCGCGAGCACGGAGGCGAGCAACCGGTCATAGAGCTCCTCGGATCCTTCGAAGTGAAGCGAGATTCCAGCGGTCTTCAGCCGGATACGAACGTCGGACATGCAATGACTCCGCTTCCCGCGCGGGAGATCACGGCTCGGACCACCGGAGCCGGCGTGAAGCGCCAGGAACAAGGGAAACACGTTCGAGCGGGATCAATGTACCGGCGTCCTCTGCGCTGTCGCCCTCGGCAGGGGGTGGGCCCCGCCCGTTCCGGGGGGGCCGACCAACGTCCCGCCCCCCCCGCCGCGGCGCCCCCCCGGGGGACCGCCCGCGGGTCCCGGTTCCCGGAGATCGGGGCTTGGGGGCCGATCCCGCCCCGTGGGCGGCCTCTCGGCACACCGGAACTTGCAATTCCGGTGCTCCGCCCCCATCCTCCCGCCAACCCGCGTACTCGAGTCCCGTGAGCCGGAGGTCTTTCGTGAAGCTCCCCTGGCCGGAGATCCCCTCCAGCCACCAGCCGGAGGTCACGGTCCGGGCTGTCCTCGACTACGTGATTTGGATCTCCGAGGAGCTCCGCCGGCCGGGCTTCTACGCCGCGGGCGAGCACGAGCGTTGGCGACGGCGGATCCACGACGCGTACCGCGCGCTCTTCCTCCCGCCGGTCGCCGGGCACGGAGATCCGTACCCGCCGGACGTGCCCCCGGCCCGGCACGCGGGCACCTGGCCCGACGTGCCGGCGGCGACCACGCCGGGCATGACCGTGCGGCACCAGCTCAAGGTCATCCAGCTGCTCGCCGAGGAGCTCCGTGACCGGATCTGGGTGCACGGGCGCGAGCCCGAGTACGCCGAGTGGGACCGCCGGCTGACGCGCGCCCGCACCGCTCTCGACCACGGGGACGGGCACCCGATGCCGGAGGAGGCCCACACGGCGGCCTCGGCCGAGGTCCTCGCCGAGGCCCAGGCCCAGGAGGACGCGAAGCGCGACCTGATCCGGCGACGCGAGCGGCGGCTGAAGCGCCTGAAGGCGCGGGCCGAGCGCCGGCGGGCCGCCGGAAAGACGGCGCGCGCGGCCGCCTCGAAGCCCGCGGTGGGACCGGCCCGCGGGTCGAACCCCACGGCGAAGCCCGCCGCGAAGACCCCCGCCAAGAAGGCGGGGCCCACGGTCGCGAAGAAGAAGACGGCCTCTCCCCCCGCGCGCCCGCGCCCCAAGCCGCCGAAGGTGCCGCCGAAGGTGCCGCCGAAGAAGGCTTCGAAGAAGGCGACGGGCAAGGGTGCGACCACGCCGCGGCCCGCCGCCAAGGCGACGTCGGCACGCCGCGGCCCGGCCGCCAAGTCCGCCGGCGCCTCCGGCCGGGGTCCGAAGAAGGCGGCCGTGAAGAAGAAGGTGCCGGCGGCGCGGGCCGGCGGCGCGGGGCACCGAACCTCGGGCGCCCGCAAGAAGTAGCCGCCGGGGCAGCGAGACGGGGTACCCTCGCACGACGATGCGTCGCCCCTCCCGCCTCGTCCTCGGCCTGCTCGTCGCGGCGGCACTCGGGGCGGCCCTGGTCGGGTGGCTCGTCTGGCGCGCCCAAGGCCTCCCGACGTACGTCCCGCCCGGGGTCCGCCACGAGGTCCCGCCGATCGGGGAGGAGGTCCGGATCGCCGCGCTCGGGGACTGGGGCGCGGCGACCCGGGAGCAGGCCGAGGTCGCCCGGGCGATCGACCGCACCGCGGGCGAGCTCGGGGGGCTGCACGCCGGGATCTTCCTCGGCGACAACTTCTACAACCGGGGCGTCCAGAGCGTAAACGACCCGCTCTTCGAGCAGGTGTTCGAGCAGGTCTACGACACGCCCTGGCTGGGACGCCTCCCGTGGTACCCCGTGCTCGGGAACCACGACTACGACGGCAACCCGAAGGCGCAGATCGCGTACACCGCGCGGTCGAAGGGGCGCTGGATCCTGCCGTCCGAGTACTACCGGGTGGACCTCCCGGACCCCGCGCACCCCCTCGTGACGCTCCTCGGGCTCGACACGAACGAGAAGTTCTCCCACTTCGAGCAGGAGAGCGCCTGGCTCGAGAAGGAGCTCTCGTCCCTCGAGACCGCCCCCCAGATCGTGCTGGCCTTCGGCCACAACCCGATCGTCAGCTACTGCACGAAGCCGAACCGCATCGAGCCCCAGATGGCGCGCTGGTTCCGGCCCGTCATGGAACGCCATCCGACCGTGGACCTCTACCTCGCCGGCCACGCGCACGTGATGGAGATGATCGAGGTGGGCGGGCTCCCGCTCGCGGTCGTCGGTACGGGCGGGAAACGTCTCTACGAGGTCGAGGGCGGACCCGGGTCGTCGTTCCACGCCGCGACCTTCGGATTCGCCCTGCTCCGCGTCCGTCCGGGACACCTGCAGGTCGAGTTCCGGGACCGGGACGCCCGCGTCCTCTACACGTGGGAGCACGACCGCGAGGTCCACGAGCCCAGATGAGGCAGGGGACCGAGCACGCGAGCGCGCCGCGGGCAGGGCCGCCGCAGAGGGTCCGGCGGGCGCGTTCGTCCGCCGCCGCCGCCCTCTCGCTCGCCCTCGTCCTCCTCTCGGCGTCGCGCGCCGAGGCGCACATGCCCCCGCCGATCTACGCCGCCATCAAGGTCACGGACCGGAAGGTGACCTTCCGGCTCATCGCGAGCTTCCCGATCTTTCGCGAGTGGTTCGGGGTCGATCCGCTCGCGATGCCGACCGAGGCGTCCGCGGACCTGCCGGGCGACACACGGGAGAAGGTCGCCCTGGGCATGGCGCGGTGGCTCCACGTCGAGATCGACCGCGTCCCCGTGTCGGGGACGGTGGAGAGCGTCCTGAAGGACGTCTACAGCCACGAGGGACTCGACTGGAAGTTCATCAACGTCGCGATCTCCTTCGAGACGAAGGGGCCGGCGAAGGAGGTCTCCTTCACCTGGACCCAATACGAGCAGCCCTTCGGCGCCCTCTTCGACGGCATCCAGAGCGAGCTCGACGCGCCCGGACAGAAGACCAGCTACCAGACCTTCAAGGAGAAAGAGCCGGAGTACATCTGGCACCGCCCCCTCGAACCGCCGCCGCCGGTCGCGCTCGAGCTCCCGAAGCCCGCGCCGCCGCCGACGATCCCCGTGCCGCTCGTCTCGCTCGCCCTCGTGCTCCTCGGCGCGGCGGCCCTGCTCTGGACGCGCCGCCGGGGCGTCGCCCGGGGCGCACGCCTCGCCGGCGCCGCCGCCGTCCTCGTCGGCGCCGTCGCCCTCCACGGCGTGGCGCGCGCGGACATCCCCGTCCCGTGGGCCCGGCGCTACGAGCGACCGCCCGACGCGCGGGCGCTCTACGTGTTCGAGGGCCTGCTGCGGAACGTGTACCGCGCGTTCGACTTCGACACCGAGAACGAGATCTACGACACGCTGAGCCGGAGCGTGAGCGGTCGTCTCCTCGAGCGGATCTACCTCGAGGTGCACCGGAGCCTGATCATGCAGGACCAGGGCGGCGCGGTCTGCAAGATCGAGTCCGTGAGGCTCCTCGACCAGAAGATCCTCTCGCAGCCCGATCCCGACGCGCCCTACTTCAAGGTGAACGCGCGGTGGGAGGTGGTCGGGAAGGTGAGCCACCATTACCACACGCACCAGCGCGTGATCGAGTACGTCGCCGACTTCACGGTCTCCCTCGAGCCCGACGGCTGGAAGATCGCCGCGCTCGACGTAAAGGACCAGACGCGGACGGACGACGGCCGAACGGTCCGCTGACCCGCCGAGTCAACGCCCGTCGTGCACGAAGTGGAACGGGATCTCGACCCGTACCTCGCGCGCGATCGGCGCGAACCGCCACTGTCGGGCGCTCGCGAGCGCCGCGTCGTCGAGGATCGGGTACCCGCTCGAGCCGACGACACGCGCGTCGATCACGGCGCCCGAGGTGTGGACCGTCACCCGCACGCGAACGCGACCGGACAGGCCCAGCCGGTCGGCCTCGAGCGGGAAGTACTGCGGCGTGTAGACCGGGACGAGGTCCGGCTCCGACGCCGGGGACGGGGGCCGCGGCGTCGAGGGCGTGGCACGCGGGCGCGGCGGGGCCACCTGGCTCCGGGGACGGCGCAGGCTCCGCCGCGCGGCCTCGAGCGGTACGTCCTCGACGCGCCACGGCGTGTCCGACGCACGCGCCTCCGCCAGGTCGCCGAGCGGCTCGAGCGCGAGCTCCGCGCGCGCCGTGGGGACGGCCGGGCTCGGGTCGGGGACCGGATCCGGGGGCGACACCTCCCGCTCGAGAGGCTCGCTCGGGCTCGGGTCGGCCTCCGCCAGCGGCGTGGGGACCACGGCGGCGAGGTGCGGGCCGTCCGGTCCCACCCGGAAGACCCGCGCGCGGTCGAGGACGGCCAGGAGGGCCGCGAGCAGGGCGCCGTGCGCCAGGATCGACAGCACGACGGGCCAGAGTCCTCGGAGGCGCGGCATCGCCATCATGACAGCCAGACGGACAGGGTCCCGGCGCGGTTCGGCGGTTCGCCTACTTGATCCGGAACCCGCGGAACTCGGGTTCGTTCGCGAAGACCCAGGCGACCACCTCTCCCGGGCGGAAGTCGTCGCGGCCGTACGTGTCGTGCGCCATCGCGTCGGACGCCCCCGCGGACCCGCCCCGCCGGGACGCGAGCACGCGCTCGAGCCGTCGCGCCCAGCGCTCGAGGTTCGCGGCTCTCAGGTCCACCCAGCCCTTCGCCGCGTACCGGTCGATCTCGTCCGCCGAGAGCGCACGCGGGGCGAGGCTCGGGTCGTATCCCGGGATCTTCACCTCGGGCCCGCGGAGCAGGCGCCGCCCGTCGGGCAGGAGGACCGGCACCCCCACCGAGACGGTCACGTCCCTCAGGTCGGGGAGCGAGCCGAGCCGCGCGGCCAGGCGGTCCGGGGCACCCGGGGCGCCGAGCCCCGCGACGGTGGCCTCGAGCGTCTTCCACTCCTCGCGCATCAGGTAGAGCTCGAAGAGGTACTTCGAGAGCTGCGGAGGCCCGAGGTCGCCGAGGGCCACCGACGGCACCGCGCCGTCGGACTCGAGCTGCGTGATGCGGTCGAGCGCCACCTGGCGGACCAGACCGCCCTTGAAGGTCGGACCGAGGATCGACGCGTCGAGCGCCGCGATGACGTCGTGACCGGTCGAGCGCCCGGTCAGCTCGTGCAGCACGACGCGCGCGATCTCCTCGGGTGTGATGATCTCCATCTGGTCGAGCGCGGTGATCGCCTCGAACTCGCCGTGGGCGAACCAGCCGTTCTCGCCGGTGTTCACGGTCGCGAGTCGGATCGAACGTTCCTCGCCGCGTGCGTCCTTCCGCACCGGGTACGCGGCGCGGTCGGGCGCCGTGTCGAACGCGCCGTCGAGCGACGCCTCCCGCGCCTCGAACAGCGGCCTCGAAGACACTCGCTGCTTGACGAAGCGGTCGCCCTTCCGGGCCCACACATAGCCCGGGACCTCGCGGACCTCGACCGCCTTGTAGCCGATCATCGCGGCTGGCTTCAGCTCCTTCACCACGGGACCGCCCTCGGCGCGCGCCGCGAGGAAGAGGAGCCCCGTGTGCGCGAAGGCGACCGCCGTCTTCGCCATGAGCGTCGGGCTCGGCTTGTCCTCGCCGTGCGTGTACGGGATGTTGAGACCCATTCCGCCCGTGCCCGTCGTGCCCACCTTCAGGTAGATCTCGGTACCCGCCTCGACCAGCGCCTGGTGCAGGAGCCGCACGTGGAGGATCAGCTGCGGGATCTCGATCGAGGCGAGGAGCGCCTCGACGTCCGCCTGGAGCTGCGTCGCCGAGGGCTTGTCCGCGCTCCCGCGGAGACCCAGGTCGGCCATGAGCTGGCGCGCCGCGGTAGGTACGTCCTGGTACGAGATCCCGGTCGCCGTGTTGATGCAGTCGATCACCGCCGCCGGCCGCGTCTCCTCGACCAGTCGGCACAACGCCGACGCCTTGCGGGCGTTCTCGAACGACTCGTAGATGTCCGCGAGGAGCCCCCGCCGGCGCTCGGCGTCGGACGGCCCGCCGTTCGCGTCCGGAGCGGGCGCGTCCACGTCGAGGAGAGCGGACCGCGAGAACACGTTGCCGTACCGCCCGAGTACCTCGGCGGCCGGGAACTCCGCGCGCAGCCGGCGGACCGCCTCCTCCACCTCGCCGCGCCCCAGCGAGACGACCGCGAGGCGCGTCGTGACGCCCTCCCGGAGAAGAAGGCGACACACCTGGTAGCCGACGAGACCCGCCCCGCCCAGCACCGCCACCCGCTCGAATCGTCCCATCGCGTTCGGCTCCTCCCGGTCGTCGCGGATCGTATCCGCGCGGGAGTCGTGGGCGTACTCCTGTCGCGAGTGGACCGCGCGTCGCGCGCCCGAGCGGGAGCCTACGATCCGGTGGACGCCGCGCCGGAGGCGACGACGCGCTGCGCGCTGACGAACGCGTAGATCTCGACGGCCACCGCTTCGCCCCGCACGCGCTCCACCTGCTGACGATGGGACAAGACGAGCGTCCTCCCGTCGAGCGGCGGGCACGATCCCTTCCAGCTCGCGCTGCCCTGTACGAAGCCCGCGCCCTCGTCGGCGCGACGCGCCCCGAGGATCCACGTCACGTCCACGTCGTAGTCGAGCCCCTCGCCCGTCAGGACCTGGACGGCGGCTCCCGCGTGGAGCATCGACGACTTGTGGGACTCGTTCGTCGCGTCGCGTCGCTCGTAGACGTCCACCGGCTGCGCCTGGTCGTCCCGCAGGTTCACACGCGAGCCGACGAGTCCCGTTGCGGTCCGGTCGAGCAGCAGGAGCGTGTCGCCACGCGCCCTGAGCGTCGCCAGCGCGTCCGGCCACACGGCGGTCGTGAAGGGCGAAGCGTCCGTGAGCCCCGGCAGCACGGGTGCGGTCTCCGCCGAGGCGAGGTCGGTGTCGATCACCCGCACCACACGCACGTGGTACGCCCAGCACGCGCCCGCCGGCGACGGTGCGACGACGGATGTCCCCGCGGACGCGGGGACCGAGGACGAGAGCACGAACAGGAAGAACGCGCTCGCGATGCCGAGCCGAGCCGACGTGGTCATGCCTCACCTCCACCGGCGCCCGCGACGGACCGATCCGATGCGCTCGGGACCGGGCGCCGGGCCCGAGCGTAGCAACATCCGTCCCGCGCGTGCGGGCCGACCCGCCCGCTCAGCTCCGCGGCGGCACGGGCGGGCACTCGTGCGCGGCGTCGGGGACGAACGTGAGACCGCCCCAGGTCGTCTCGTCCGTCACGCGGACGAGCACGAGCCAGCCGCCGTCCACCTCCAGGAGCCACGTCCACCGGCCGCGTCCACCCTGGCCTGCGGCCTCGTGCGCCAGCCACCATCGTCCCGGGGCGCGCTCGTCCGAAGTCGCCATGTCCGCCTCCGTCTTCGCCTGCGCTTCTACCACGCGCGCGCACGACGCCGGACGCCCCGTCTCGCGGTCGAGCCTCGACTCGGTAGAATCGCCCCGCGCGTTCTGCGCACGGGGAGCTCGAGGATGTCCGTTCGTGTCTCGTGGGTCGTGGGCCTCCTCGCGATCCTCGGTGGGTGCCAGGGCGCGAGACCGCCGGCGCCCCCCGGCTTCCACTGGCAGGCGGTCGGCGCGGACGAAGACGGCGAGTACGAGCTCGTCTCGAACGGCGAGACCGCGTCCCGTCCGCCCACCCCCGCGCCGCCCCCGACCCCGACCGCCCCCGGGCCCGCGCCCGCACCACCCCCTCCGACCTGGATCCGCGCCGTGCCCGCGTCGGTCGCGCGGCCGGCGACGACCGGCACGCACCCGGCGCCGCCTCCCGGCCCGCCGACCGCGAGCCCCGCGTCGGACCCGTGGACCACGCCGCCGTGGCCGTCCATGCCGGTCGCGCGCCCCGCCCCTGGGGGCCCCCTTCCCGTGTCCGTCGTCCCCGCCGCTCCGTCTGGGGCGCGGGACCGAGGGACCGGAACGGGCACGCCGCCCCCACCGCCTCCTCCTCCGGCGCCCCCGGTGGATCGGACCGTCCGGCTCGCGCCCGGGGCTCCCGTCCCCGCGCGGTGAGGCGCATTCACGTGTTCAGGGTCTCTTCGCGACGTCGCCCTGGCGGGCGGCGAGGTCGTGCGAGCGACGCTAGGCTCGACCGGGCTCGGGAGGGCTCGGTCGCCGCACGGGCGGGGCCGTCGGGGTGGAACCCAGTCTTCGGAGGTGTTCGATGCGTGCGTGGCTCTGGATGTTGCTCGGCCTCGTGGCCTTCTTCCCCGCGTGCGGAGGCGGCGGCTCGACGCCGGTCTCTGGATCCACCGCCGAGGTCGTCGGCGCGGTCAAGACGAAGAACGGATCGACGGACGCGCTGGGCGGCCTCCGCGTCACGCTCACCACGAACGGCGAGACGACGACGACGGACCCCCAGGGAGGTTTCGCGCTGCGCGTCCCGGCCGGCCAGACGTTCGCGGTCCGGTTCGAGGATCCCGCGGAGGCGGGGACCCCGGGCAACGACGTGGACGAGAGCGACGACCCGACGCCTGACGCCTCCGACATCGACGGCGACGTGGTCTCGGTGGGCCCGCTCTCCGACGGCGAGACCTGCCACGTGGACGTCGAGATGGAGAACGGCAACGTCGCCGAGAGCTGGATGGACCGCCAGCACGACGGCGCGGACGACCACGACGGCGAGAGCCGTCTGCTTCCGCCCGACGGCACGGACGCGCCGGGACGCGTCGGCGAGGCCGAGGTCGCGTGCGGGCAGGACTGCTGCGGTCTCGAGATCGAGGTCCGCGGGCTCGAGGGACCCGCCACGTACGATGTCCAGCTGTGGAACCCCGACGGGGACACGGCGGACCTGGCCTCCCTCGACGTGGCCGCCGACGGGCAGGGGCGCCTCGCTCTCCGATACTGCACGGGCGACGAGCTGCCCTTCGGCGCCACCACGCTCCAGGACCTGGCGGGCTACGAGGTCGTCCTCGTGGACTCGGAGGGCACGATCCAGCTCCGGGGGATGCTGCCCGGACCCGAGGCCGACCACCGCGAACACGACCACCCCCGCGCCCTCCTCGTGCTGACCCCGCCCGATGGGAGCCCGGATCCGGACGCCGTGGGCGCGGTCTCCGTGCGGATCGACGACGGCTGCGTCCGCGTCGTCCTGGAGGTGAGCCACGTCACGACGACCGCTTCGCTCGAAGCGGTGCTCGTGCCGGCCACGGGCGACGAGATCGACCTCGGCACGATCGAGATCGACGACCTGGGCATGGGACGCCTGGTCCTCGCGTCGTGCGGCGAGAACGCGCTTCCCGCCGACCTCCCCATCTCGAACCCCTCCGACCTGATCGGCATGGTGCTCGAGCTCAGGGACCCGGACGGCGCCGTCGTCCTCGAGGCCGAGGTGCCGCAGATCGAGATGCCGCCCCACCTGCCTCCGTCCCCCGCGCTCGCGGGCGACGCGGACCTCGTCCCCCCGGACAGCGCGCCGAGTCCCGACGCGACCGGCAAGGTCGTCGTGTTGACCTGCGGCGACCGGGGCGCGGTCGTGGTCGAGGTGCGGGGACTCACGGGGCCGGCGTCCTACGACGTGGAGCTGGCGGCGGAGGGCGCGACGGAGACGCTCGGAGGGATCGAGGTGGCGGAGCAGGGCTGCGGGCGCTTCGTGTTCGAGGTGGGTGCCGACACGACGCTCCCCTTCGGCGCGACGACGCTCGCCGACCTGGCCGGGGACACGCTCTCGATCGTGGATGCGGAAGGTACGGTCCTGCTCGAGGCCATCCTCCCCACGCTCGCGCCCGCGGACGCCCAGCACCCCGAAGGGCACCACGAGCACGGAAACGGCCTCTGAGCCCGGGTCCGTCCGCCGCGGACGACCGACGCGTCATCCGAGCCGGAGTGGCGGGCCCTCCCCCCGGTCGTACACGACCCGGCCCGCCTCCACACGGGCGAAGGGACGCGGCACGTGCTGCTCCTGCCACCCCGGCGCGAGGAGGTGGACCACGCGGACGCCCACGACGAGCGTCAGGTAGTCGGCGAGCAGACCGCGGTGGCACCGGGACGGATGCCGCTCCGCGCAGAGCGCGGCGACGCGTTCGTGCGACGCGAGGTCCAAGAGGGCTCGCACCCCCCGCACGAACTCCGACGTTTCCATGTGCGCCGCGTACGCGCGGAAGCCCGCGACGCGAAACGCGCTGTGGGCCGCCGCGCGCGGGACGTCCCGGCGCCTCCCTCCCAGCGAGGCGCCGAGCCACGTGTAGCCGATGCCCGCGGCGGCGAGGCTCGACGAGAGCGCGTCGCGGTCGAACCACGGGTACCGGCGCGATCGGGGGTACGAGCGCACGTCCGCGACGCGCTCGACCGCGCCGCCCGTCGCGATCGCGAGGAAGTCTTCGATGGAGCGCGTCGAGTGCCCGAGGGTGTAGACGACGATCGGTTCCCGGGCCGAGGGTCCGCTCACGTCCCCACGGTACGCCCGGCCGGGCATCGAGTCCGTCCCCGCCACCGGTCGTCGGGCGGCGCGCGGCGCAGGGACGGGTGCCGCGGCGGGCCGACGCCGGCGCGGGTCGGCTCGGGCCCTACCTCGCCCCTCCCTCGGGGAGCGGCTCGATGCGGATCCACGACAGCCTCCCGTCGCCGTCCTCGTTCGCGAGTTCTATGTCGCAGCTCGCCTGTCCGCGGTCGCAGACGAGGACGAGGTGCACCTCGCGCCTCGTGCCGGGGTCCGCGCCCAGCGGCGTGTCGATGCCCCGCGTGAAGGCCACACGGCGGTAGTCCCCCAGCGCCGAGCGCCGCGACGCGACGTACTTCTCGAGATCGTCCTCCGTCAGGCTCTCGCAAAGATCCCGTGCGCCCGCGGCGTAGACCCGGTCCGCCCTCCCGGCGTAGAGGTCGCGCAGGATCCGCTCGGCCCGAGGCGTCAGCTTCTCCTCCGACGGCCGCCCGACCACCACGGCCAGCACGCAGGCCGCCGACACCACGCCGAGCAGGATCCAAGGGAGCGTTTTCACATCGGGCCTCTCACGGGCCCCGGATCGTAGCGCTCGCGCGTCGTCGGGAGGAGTCCCCCGGATCGCGCCGACTACTCGGCGTCGGCGAGCGCCTCCGCGGTGTCGTCCATCTCGCCGTAGCGGTGCAGACGGTTGTAGAGCGTCCGCACGCTGATCCCGAGCGTCTCCGCGGTCCGCCGCTTGTTGCCCGCGCAGCGTTCGAGCGTCGCGAGGATCAGCGCGCGCTCCGCCTCGGCCAGGGGCTGGCCGACCGGCACCCGCACGAGCGACGCGCCCCCCTCCACGGACACGCTCGGGCCGGCTCCCGCGGCCTCGGTCGCGATGCTCGGGTCGTAGGCCGGGCCCGGCCCCGTGCCGCCCGTCGGCTCCGGCAGGTGCTCCTCCCGGATCTCCTCCTCCGCGAGGATCCACGCGTGGGAAACGGCGTTCTTGAGCTCGCGGACGTTGCCGGTCCACGTCCTCGAGCGGAGCGCGTCCAGCGCGGTCCCCGCCCAGCGCTTCGACGCGCTCCCGTCCTGGTTCAGCTCGCGGAGGAAGTGCTCGGCCAGGAGCAGCACGTCGTCCCCGCGCTCCCGGAGCGGGGGGAGACGGATCGGGAACACCGCGAGGCGGTAGAAGAGGTCCTCGCGGAGCTGGCCGCGCCGGATCGCGTCCTCGGGCACGCGGTTCGTCGCGGCGACCACCCGCACGTCGACGCGGATCGTCTGCCCTCCGCCGACGCGGCGGACCTCGCTGGTCTCGAGCACACGCAGCAAGCGCACCTGCATCTCGAGAGGCATCTCGGAGATCTCGTCGAGGAGGAGCGTGCCCTCGTGCGCCTGCTCGAACACGCCCTTCCGAAGCTGGTGGGCGCCGGTGAAGCTGCCGCGCTCGTGGCCGAAGAGCTCGCTCTCGATCAGCGTATCGGTGATCGCCCCGCAGTTGATGGCCACGAACGGGCCCTCGGCGCGGGGGCTCATCTGATGGACGGTGGCGGCGACCACCTCCTTGCCCGTGCCGCTCTCGCCCGTCAGGAGGATCGACGCCTCGGTCGGCGCCACCCGGGCCACGACGTCGTACACGCGCTGCATGGGCTTGGAGCGCCCGATGAGCCGACCGAAGCGTCCCGCCTCGCGGAGATCGCCCTCCAGCTGCTGGATCCGCCGACGGAGACCTCGCGTCCGCTCGATCGCGTGGAGCACGGCCCGCAGCTCGGTCGGGTCCAGCGGCTTCGTGAGGTAGTCCACGACGCCCTGGCGGAGCGCCGCGACGGCGCTCTCGACGGTGGCGTGACCCGTGATCACCACCATGGGCACGTCCGGCGAGATGTGACCGTCGCGCCTCAGGTCCATGCCGTGCCCGTCGGGCAGGTCGAGGTCCACGAGCGCGATGTCCGGCGTGGCCTCCTCGAGCCGCGCCTGCGCCTCGGCGATGGACTGGACCCACGCGACCTCGAAGCCCCGGCTCTCGACGAGAGCCTGGAGGCTCCCGCCGAAGTTGGCGTCGTCCTCCACGATCAACGCGGACGGGAGGTGGCGGTCCGAGGGGCTGTTCCCGTGCACGGTCGGCACATGCTCGCCGGCCGAACCGGCCCGCACAAGGGGCCCCGCGCGCCGGGCGGTCCCTCCCGGGCCCCCGCGCCGCGTCGTCACGGCGCCGCTAGTTCTCGTCGCCGCGCGCGGCCGCTTGGAGCCAGGCATCGTGGAGCGTCGCGAGCTCTTGCTTCAAGGACCGGGAGCGGGCTTGCCGTTCGCGTCCGGCGGCTCGTTCGAGATCCACGAGCGCCCCGTGGGCGCGGCGAAGGGCCTGGGTGAGCGCCTCGGCGGTTCCGTCCCAGGGCAAGCCGCCGGCGCTCTGCCGAGCGGCCAGCAGGTCCCGGGCCTGACGGACCCACACCGCCAACGAGCGGCGAAGCTGCGCCTCGAAGCGATCGGACGGCAGGGTCGGACGGACCATGCAAGAGCCTCCGCGCGATCGGGCGGCTGGTTCCAACCGCCAGACCGGAGTTCGGGTTGCCGAACGTCGGCGCCGTCGGACGCGTCAGCTCTGCTGCAGGGCCCGCACCGGGCGAGGCGACCGGTGGACCCGTTCGGGCTGTTCGTCCATCGCGAACCACCGGAGCAGGTTCTCCAGGCGGCGCGCCGAGGTCCTCGCGAGGTCCCAGTGGGTACGGTCCCGGCCGTCGTCGTGCCCGGCGCCCGCGCCGAGGGCGCGACGGAAGGCCTGACGCGCGTCACCGAGACGTTCGTCCAGCTCGGCGAGGACGGTCCGGGAGTGGTCCCGGACCTCGGGCCTCAGGAGTCGGGCGTCCTGGCGCAAGCGCTCGATCCTCTCCGTCCAGGCGTCGAGACGTCGCGCCAGGAACCGGCGGTCGATCTGCATGGATCGTCTCCCTGAAACGTCCGGGACGCCGCCGCCGTCCTCCCTGCCCTGGTCGACGGCGCGACCGTTCGGTCGCACTGCGTCCTGGCGGCGTCTGGAACCTTCCGGGTCTCGGATCGCACACCGCGTGCCGCGCCCGCCGGCCCGCCCGCCTTACGGAGCGCTTCCCGGTTGGGTTCGACTCCGGCCGTTTCGCGGCCGCCCGGTGTATCGACCTTGCCGGTTCGCGTGCGCGACTTTCCGACTTCCCGGCACATCCTGCGCGCGGTGCGCCGGGACTCGGGGAAGACGACCGCCGTCCCGGGTCGGGGCCCGAACCGATCCCGAACACGCAGATGGTTCAGCCGGCGAGGGCCGTCTCGATCGCTTCTTCGAGCCGGGCTCGCAACACGAGTGGGTCGATCGGCTTCACGAGGTGGTCGTCGAAGCCGACGCTCTCCGACATCGCGCGGTCCGCCGCCTGGCCGAGGCCGGTGAGCGCGATGATCTGCACGCTGGCGTCCACGCGCTGGCGGAGCTCCTTGGCGACGTCCCATCCGCTCATGGTCGGGAGGCCGATGTCCAGCAGGATGACGTGAGGCCGGCACCGCACGGCGCGCGCGATGGCCTCCGGACCGTCCTTGGCCAGGTGGACCGCGAAGCCCCAGCGCTGGAGCAGGAGCCGCATGGCGTCGCGAGCGTCTTCCTGGTCCTCGACGAGGAGGACCCGGCGACCCCGTTCGAGCGGCCGGTTCTGCCCGTCCGACTCGGCAGCCAGCGTCGGCTCGTCGTACGGCTGGGCCGCGTACGGCGATGCCGGAGCACGCGGAAGGTCTACGAAGAACTCGCTCCCGTGCCCGATCCCCTGGCTCGTCGCCCGCACGCTTCCGCTGTGCAGACGTACGAGCTCTCGGACGAGCGTCAGGCCGAGGCCGAGGCCGCCGCCGGCCGCGGTCGTGTTGTCCTCGGCCTGCACGAAGAGGTCGAAGATCTCCTCCAGGCGCGTGGGGTCGATACCCCGGCCCCAGTCGCGCACGCGGATCACGGCGCGATCGCCCGAGGTCGCCACCCGGATCCGGATCTCGCCGCCGTCGGGGGAGTGGCGACTCGCGTTGCTCACGAGGTTCGCCACGACCTGTTCGAGACGCGTGGCGTCCCCGACGACCCACACCGGTTCGTCCGGGAAGTCCTTCGTGACGCGCTGCTCGCGGGCCGAGGTGAGGAAGCTCGCGTCGGTGACGGCGTCCGCGACGACGTCCTGGAGCGAGACCGTCTCCTCGTGCAGGTCGATCGCGCCTCGCGCGAGCCGGCTCATGTCGAGCAGGTCGTCCACGAGTCGCTTCATGTGTCGGCACTGTCGCCACATGATCGACATGGCCCGACGCACGTCCGGGTGCATCGGGTTCGCCTCCTCCATCAGCGCGAGACTCGTGGTCAGGGCACCGAGCGGGTTTCGCAGCTCGTGACCGAGCGTCGCGAGCACGCGGCTCTTGCGGCGCCCCTCTTCCGCCAGCTCCTTGTTGCGCCGCCGCACGCTCTCGAAGTGCAGCGCGTTGTCGATGGCGATCCCGGCCTGGGCGGCGATCGCCGACGCGAGCTCCTCGTGGAGCGACGAGAAGACGCCGCGCTCCCGGTGCCCGAGGAAGAGTCCGCCGAGCACCTCCCCGGTCCGCGACACGACCGGCGTCGCGAGGTACGAGTGGATCGCCTGCCGGCGGGCGCCGTTCCGTGCCAGGGCCAGCGCGCGGCGGAACCGCGTCTCCCGGCCGATGTCCGCCGAGCGGATCGTCTGATGGCCCCGGAGCGTCGCCAGCTGGAGCGGGGTGTCGCCCGGCATCCCGAGCGAGGCGAAGGCCTGGGGATCGTCGCTCGCCACGGCGTACGCGGAGCCGTCGCGACCCGCGCCCGCGTCCACCAGCCGGTGGACGATCGCGACCTGCTCGGCGCCGGTGAGCGAGCGCGCCTCCTCGACGATGCGCTTCAGTACCGGAGCGAGCAGGTGTTCGCGGCCGAGGTTCGCGTTGAACTCCTGTGTGAACTGGAGGACGCGCCGTCGCTGCCGGAGCTCGCGCTGGAGACGCATGCGCTCGACCAGCTGCGCGAGCGTGCGCGCCATGTGACGCGTGCACGCCCGCAGGTCCTCGTCGGGCATGCCCTCGCGGCGCAGGTACAGGCTCAGCGCGCCGAGGCACCGGTTGCCCGGGCCCACCAGCGGGACGGCGAGGCAGCTCTTGAAGCCCTCGGCGAGCGCCGCCCCCCGCCCGTGTCCCCACGACGAGCTCCGGCGGATGCTCGCCACGACGACCGGGCGCAGACGGTAGACCGCGCGCGCCGCCGGGTGACCGTGGTCGGCGACCACGAGGCCGCGGGCGAGACGATCGCGCAGCCGCTCTCCGATCGACCCCGACACGAGGCGCCCCAGCTCGCTGGCGTCTTCGTTCACGAGGTGCAGCGTCGCGGCGGAGCCCTGCTCGACGACGCTCTCCAGGTGGCGCAAGAGCGGCGCCAGCCGGTCGTCCACGGTGTCCACGATCCCGGCGTTGCAGAGCGACATCCACTCGGCGTCGTCGAGAAGGCGCCGGCGCCGGTCCTCGCTCGCGTCCCGGAGGAGGAGGACCGCGCGAGGCCGGGCCCGGTCCCCGGCGGCATACGGCCCCGCCGTGCCCGAGAGGTGAAGCGGCCGACCGCCGCCCGCCGCCAGCGTGGCCTCCACGCCGAGGCGGGCCTCCTCCTCGAACACGCGCCGGATCACGCCGGTCCAGACGCCCGGCCGCCGCGTGGGCAGGAGGTCGGAGAGCGTGCGTCCCGGGATCTGGTCGAGGCCGCGGATGCACAGCGCCACACTCGCCCGGTTCGCCTGGAGGACGCGTTCGTCGGGGCCGACCACGAAGAGCGCGAGGGGCAAAGCGTCGATCACGTCGGACGCGACCCGGATGTTCGCCTCGTCGAGCGTCGCCATCTCTCGCCCCTCCCCGGGACGCCGGCACCAGGGCCGTCGGCCCGAGAGACGCACCAGGGTAGCGAACGCACCCGGGGCCGCCTCGGCGCTACCCGCGGGGACCGCCAATCCGCTCAGGGAGCGGCGAGCGGCAGGCGGACCTCCCACGTCAGGGCGTTGTCGGGCGAGCGGACCGCCTGGACGCTGCCTCCCTGGCGGGCCAGGAGGACGCGGGCGACCTGGTACCGCACCCCGAGCTCCACGCCGTCACGGCCCACCCGGGGCCCGACGGCGAACGGCTCGAGCGTGCGCTCCAGAGACCCGTCCCCGTCCAGCCGGATGCCACGCCCCTCGATCGTGACGAGCGCAAGGTCGTCGTCCCGGCGGGCGCCGACGCGCACCACGGGGCGAACCCCGTCCCCCGAGAGGGCGACCAGCAGGCCGACGAGGTCCTCGATCGCGTCCGCGAGCGCACCGGCGTCGGCGCGGACCTCGAGCCCGGCGGGGATCGCGCCCGCGTCCAGCTCCACGCGGGCCCCCACCAGACGTTCCTCGATGGA
Organism: uncultured Planctomycetota bacterium; assembly: GCA_963752285.1. GTDB lineage: Bacteria > Planctomycetota > PLA2 > PLA2 > JAEUHO01 > CAVVXN01. The sequence continues at coordinate 672,975 of CAVVXN010000005.1, read as the reverse complement.
CGTCGCGAGGTGCCGCGAGAGCCCGAGGCGCGCGGGCAGGATCGGACGCGCCATCGCCTCGACGAAGCGCCGCGACTCCGCGAGGAGCCCCTTCGCGCGCCCGGCCGCCTCGACGACCCGCTCCATCCAGCCCCGCTCCGTCGCGGAGAGCCGGCCGGCCAGCTCTTCGGAGAGCAGGTAGCCGTAGTTGATGATGGCGCCGAGCGGCGACCCGAGCTTGTGGGCGAGCGCGGAGAGCACGTGCTCGGCGGCCTCGGGGCCGAGGTCGGAGTCTCGGGCGTGCTCGTCCTCCACCATCGGGCGTCGAGCATACGCAAGATCCCGGGACGTCGGACCTTGTCCGTTCCCGACTCGGCCTTCTCGACCCGGTCTCACCATCGGCGCCCGATCCGGGATCGCGAGCCGCGACCGCCGCGGACCCGACCCCTCGTTGTCGTGCATCGAAGTCTCCGACGGAGATCCGTCGCTCGTGTCGGCCGTCGGGGAACGGCGCGACCGGACCTCGAGCGCCCGGTCGCCACACCATCCCTGGACAGCCGGCGGCGGGGGGGGCCCCGCCACTCCATGTCGCGGTCGGCGTAGCACCCCGCGTGCCGGGAAGTTGGCCCTCGGCCCCGCGGCCCCGTCCGAGTCGGTCCGACCCGCCGTCCGAGGCCCCGCCGCGCGAGCGTCGGACGGGGGGAAGCGCGCCCGGACCGCCGCGCCCCCCGACGGAGCGGGTCAAAGGTGCCGATCCCCGCCCCCCTGCGTGCAGGACTTCGCCGGCACGTCGTTCCGTCCGTGCAAGAGACGCACGTCCGATGCCCCGCGCCCGACGGAGGCCCGAGCCCTGGCCCGCGACCCGCCGCCGGCGACGGGCCCCCCGCCCCGGGCCGGTAGTCGCGCTTCTCTCCCGCGGCACGCTCCGTGCGATGGCCGGGATCGCGTGGCCGATGCCGCGAGAGGACGTGCGATTGGGTTCCCGCGGCCGAATGGCCCCCTATCCGCAATGAGAGAGGAACCTACGGATGAATGCAAAGAAGATGAGTTTGGTGCTCGGCGCGATCGCGCTCTGCGCGGGGCTCGCGCTCGTCACGACGGCCCGCGCGGGGGACGGCCCCGCCGGATTCGGCATCAACCTGAGCCTGCACACGCCGATCTTCCGCGTCGGCACCGACGCGGCGCTCTTCGAGCAGCCGCGATACCAGGAGCAGGGAATCCTGTACGTCCGCCAGGACACCGGGTCCTGGCAGGTGTTCCGTGGACCGACCTACGCCAAGATCGTCGAGACGAACCCGACGCTCAAGGAGAACCCCGAGCTCGACACCCTGAGCCAGCGGGTCAAGACCGACCTGGACAACAAGGTCCAGGTGACCACCCTCGAGCCGGGGTACCGGATCTGGATCAACGCGCCGTCGCTCTCCTTGCTGCGCACGAGTGACAGCGACACCACCCGCCTCTACGTCAAGAACGCGAAGGGCGAGTACGTGTACCTGGGCAAGGACCTCGGCGACATCATCCAGCAGAACCCCGACCTGAAGGACATGACCGGGATGTCGGAGCTCCAGTCGATGGCGAAGGACCTCGACGAGTTCGACATCCACGCCCCGGCGGCGAGCCGCTCGACGAGCACGCCCCCCCCGGCCGGCACGAACCCGCCCAGCGGGACGCACCCCACGGACACCATGGGCGGCTCGAGCGTCCTCGAGGTGGACGTGGGCGTCACGAACGACCAGGCCGTGCTCCACGCCTGGTCGGACAAGGACGGTCAGTGGGACGAGCAGCGGTTCGAGGCGAAGGACCTGCCGGCGCTCCGCCAGAAGCTGTCCAGTGAGGCGCCCGACCTGGCGAAGTCGATCGGTCTCGAGGGCGGCAGCGAGAGCGGCATGCCCTCCGAGTCCCCGCCGTCGAACCCCACGGGTGGCACGGGCACGGGCACCGGGCAGCACCCCTCGGGCTCGGGCTCCGACTACGGGAAGTGAGCCGCGGGGCTCCATCGAAACGACGCATGTGATCCTGGGCGACACGGAAGGGGTGACACGGCGGCCGAGCTGGCGAGATTCGTGAGACGGCTGCCGACGCCATCAACCCGATCCCCCCCTCCATAGCGACCCCTCTCCGGGTCGTCCTGTAGGGCCCGGGCCGGTTCGCCGGCCCGGGCCGCCTTCGTTTCCGGCGCGGTCCTCCCTCCCCCGCGGTGGCGGATTCGGTCGTATCCTCGGTCCTCCCCTTCCTCGAGAGCACGTACGCCGATGCGCTTCGCGGGCCTCCCCGCCGTTCTCCTCGCCCCCGCCGGGGCCCTCCTGGTCCTGCTCTCCGCCTGCGGGCGCGAGGCCGACACGTCGCCGGCCTCCGCGCGCGCCGGGGCGATCGCGCCGGAGCGCCGCCTGCCAGACGCCTCCTCGGACCCCGCGGACCAGGCCCTTCGGAAGATGGTGTCCGACGCGAGAGGAACCCCGCCGGCGGGCACGGTCGTCGTCGACTACCCGAAGGACGAGACCGTCTACCCGCCCGACCTCGTGCCACCCACCTTCCTCTGGCACGACGACACGAAGGACACGGACGCGTGGCTCGTGGACCTCGCGTTCCCCGACGGCGACGCCCTCGACGTCGTCGTGACGGGCCCGCCCCCGCCCGCGCCCTCGGTGGACGAGGAGGCGATCGGGCTGACCACCCAGGTGTACACGCCCACGCCGTACCAGGCCTCCGCGCGCTCCTGGACGCCGAGCGAGGAGATCTGGAGCGAGGTGAGGCGCCACGGCGCGGGCGTCACCGCGACCGTCACGTTCGTCGGGTTCGCCGCGGACCGGCCGGGCGCCGCGCGTTCGCGCGGCGTGGTCCACCTCTCCGTCTCGAAGGACCCGATCGGCGCGCCGGTGTTCTACCGGGACGTCCCGCTGATGCCGGCGCCCGACGTGAAAGGCGTGGTCCAGCCCCTCCCCCCGACGCGATCCCCCTCATCCGGTGGCGCCTCCGAGACCTGTCGAAACCGGAGAGCCGGGTCGTCCTACGGGAGATGCCCACCTGCGCGAACTGTCACTCGTTCTCCCGCGACGGGAAGACGATGGGCATGGACGTGGACGGGCCCGACGGCGACAAGGGCGCATACATGCTGGCCCCCGTGGCCTCGCACATGGTCGTGGACCGCGACCGCATCCTCTCGTGGAACTCCTTCCCGGGACGGCCGAAGGGCACGATGACGCTGGGCTTCCTCTCCCGCGTCTCGCCGGACGGCCAGACGGTAGTCTCCACGGTGAACGAGTCGCTCTACGTCGCGAACTTCCAGGACTACCGCTTCGTCCAGGTCTTCTTCCCGACGCGCGGCATCCTGGCCTGGTACGCACGCGACACGGGGCGGATCGAGGCGCTGCCCGGCGCCGACGACCCGGCGTTCGTCCACACGAACGGCGTGTGGAGCCCGGACGGGAAGTGGATCGTGTTCTCCCGCGCGGCCGCCTTCGACCCCTACCGCCCCGGACAGGAGATGGCGCGGTACCCCAACGACCCGCGCGAGCCGCAGATCCAGTACGACCTCTGTCGCATCCCCTTCGCCGGCGGGAAGGGAGGCGAGGCCGTCCCGATCGAGGGCGCCTCCCGAAACGGCATGAGCAACACCTTCCCGAAGGTTTCCCCCGACGGGCGGTGGATCGTCTTCACCAAGTGCAAGAACGGCCAGCTGCTCCGTCCCGACGGACGCCTCTGGATCGTCCCCTTCGAGGGCGGCACGGCGCGCGAGATGCGATGCAACCTCGAGGTCATGAACTCGTGGCACACCTTCTCGCCGAACGGACGATGGCTCGCGTTCACCTCGAAGACGAACACCCCCTTCACCCAGCTCTTCCTCACCCACCTCGACGAGGAGGGCAACGACACCCCGGCGGTGCTCGTCCCCAACTCGACCGCCGGCAACCGCGCGGTGAACCTGCCGGAGTTCCTGAACGCGGCCCCCGACGCGATCGAGGACATCACGATCCCGGCGGTCGGGAACTTCCGGGACATCCAGGAGGGGTCGGCGCTCCTCGAGAAGGGCGAGGCGGCGGCCGCCGTCCCGATCTTCGAGAAGGCGCTGACGGAGGACCCGAACGTGTCGCGCGCGCACGCCGGCCTCGGCGCCTCGCTGCTCCGGCTCGCCCGCTACCCCGACGCCCTCGCACACTTCCGACAGGCGCTCTCGATCCGCGAGCGCGCCCCGATGGTGCACGTCGAGATGGCGGTGGCGCTCGACAAGGTCGGACGCAAGGACGACGCGCTCGTGCACCTCGCGCGCGCCGTCGAGCTGGCGCCGCGCCTCTTCACCGCCCAGAAGTACTACGGCCTGGCGCTGCTCGCGCAGTCGAAGACGGACGACGCGCTCGTGCACCTCGAGCAGGCGCGCACGCTCGTGCCGGCCGATCCCGAGGTCGGCTGGGCCCTGGTCCACCTCTTCCTCGACCGGCAGGAGTTCGCGCACGCGTTCGGCCAGCTGGACGACATCGCGCGGCGCAACCCGGACGACCCTCGCGCTCCGACGCTCCTGGGCTACGAGCTCGCGACGTGCCCCGACGCGGCGCTCCGCGACCCCGCCCGCGCCATGGAGTACGCCCGGAAGGCGTGCGAGATCACCCACTACGCCGACGTCGGCGCGCTTCGGGCGCTCGCGGCCGCGCAGGCGTCCGCCGGGCACTTCCTGGACGCGGCCCGCACCGCCGAGCGGGCCCTCGCGGGCGCGGGGTCGAAGGACCCCCGGCTCGGCGCCGCCCTCCGGGACGAGCTGACCCGCTACCGCGACGGTCGCGCGCTCCGTTGAGCCGAGAGAGACGCCGTAAGGGAGGTCCGATGGGTCGTGCGGTGTGGCTGTTCTTCGTCCTGCTCGGCGCCGCGGTGTTCGCCCTGGCGGCGATCTCGTCCGACGTGGGCCGGTATCGCTCTCCCGAGGAAGTTCAGCAGGTCGAGGCGTCGGTCGAGACGGCGGTCCGCTGGATCCGGCAGTGGCTGGGACTGGGCCTGCTCGGGATCGCCCCGCTCGCGGGCGTGTGGATGATGCGCACGCGCACGCTCTCGTGGGTGCTCTTCCCGGCGCTCACGCTCTTCGCCGCCGGCGCCGCGCTCGTCGGGGTGGGCGCCTGGGGGCCGTATCTCGTCCTCGCCGCCGTCGCGCTGGCCGTGGGGGCGGTGGCGCTCCACGGTCGCGACCGCGCGCTCCCGTGACCCGCGCGGCGCTCGGCCGCGACGCCCGACCCGTCCGCGCCGGGAGGTGACCGGGGCCCGAGCTCAACGCAGGCGGTAGACACGGCCGGTCCAGTCCTTCTCCCACGGCCAGCGCGCGGGTTCCTCCAGGGTCGCGACGAGCTCGAGGCGCGTCGCGGGGATCGCCTCGAACACCTCGGGCGCGGTCCACACCGACTCCCACAGGACGTACGCGCCGGGCTTCGCGTCGCGCCACGTCGAGAGTCGCGGTCCGCCGCCGTTCAAGCGCGCGACGAGCGGGTCCTCCGTCAACGCCTGGGGCCAGGTCGCGAGGCGCACGGCGCCGCGCCATTCGATCTCGCGGTAGGCGAGCGTCGCCAGGCCCGCGAGGAGGGCGAGCGCGACGGTCGCGACGCGGAGCGACCTCGCGAGGCGGTCCACGCCGAACGCCGCCACGACGAGCGCCGCGGGCGCGATCGTCACGAGGTACCGAGGCATCCCGAGCGAGCCCATCAGCCCGAACCCCCACAGGATCGTGTGGCCGAGGATCGCGACACCCGCGGCCGCGAGCGCGATCCGCGGCGCGCGCCGCACGCCGAGGAGCGCGGGCAGGAGGACGAAGCCGAGCGTGACGGGCAGCAGCGCGGGGACATCGAGGAACGATCCGTGGCCGTACGGCGAACCCGTCACCGGGTGCGGCTCGTGCGTGAGGAGGAACCCCGGGTCGCCCGTCGTGGCCCAGCCGGCCAGGTTCCACGCGAGCGGCGCGGCGCCGAGCAGGAGCACGCCGAGCCAGCGCCGGCGCTGGACGAGGAAGGGCGCCCATGCCATCGCGAAGAGGAGCCCGTCGAAACGCGCGAGGAACGAACACGAGATCGCGAGCGCGGAGAGGAGGGGCCGGTCCTCCGACCAGAGCCAGAGGGCCAGGGCGAGGAAGAACGCGCACGAGGTCTCGGTGAGCGCCGAGACGACGCCGCGGAGCCAGAACGGCCCGAGGCCCGCGAGGACGACCGCCAGGAGGACGGAGGAGCGTCGGGCCCCCCACCGCGCGGCCGCCGCCGCGGCGAGGCCGAGCGCGGCCGCGGCGAGCGCGCCTTGGACTACCTTCACGCCGACGACGCCGCCCCCGAGGGCGATCACGCCCGCGGCGAGCGTCGTCAGCACGGGCTTGTGCCACGGGTGGAGCAGCCAGGTGAGGTCGCCTCCCGCCGCGAGACGCGCGGCGCCGAGACGCGGCTCGCTGTCCCGCTCGTTCAGATAGCGGCCCGTCGCGACGGCCACGGCCGCGTAGACCAGGAACGCGACCACGACCACGCGCTTCGCCACGGATCGGATGCCCTTCGGGTTCCCCGGCCCCGCGCGGCCGAGCGGGCCGCCAGCCTACCCGACCCCTCCGAGCCCGAGCCGTGACCGCGCCACGCGAGTCCGCGACATCCCGACGCGAAGCCCTTCATCGACGTCTCGCGCCTCCACGCCGGCCCGCGCCTTCGCGGGGGATGCCAGCCGAGTCCGTCGAGGATCCGCTCGTCGATCCCGACACGCGGCCGATCGCGGTGCGCGCACGGAGGGACGCCACGTCGCCGGGAAGCCCGCCGCCGCGACCCGCGCGTCATGCGCCGCGGGGCGTCGGGGCGCTCTTCGACACGGCCGGGTGGGCCGCGAGCCACGCCTCGATCCGCGCGCGGAGCTCGTCCCGCGCGGCGCGAAACGCCTCGAGGCGCGGGGTCTCTGCGCCCTCCGCGCGGGCGGGGTCCGCGACGCTCCAGTGCTCGCGGTGGTTCAAGTTGGGCCACGCCGTGGGACACCGCGCCGCCGCGTCGTCGCACACGGTGATCAGCTGGTGCACGTAGAGGCGGCCCAGGTACGCGCCGAGACCCTTCGAGCGCTGGCCGCGGATGTCGATCCCGACCTCGTCCATGGCCTGGATCGCGAGCGGGTGGAGGCCCTTCGGCTCGACGCCCGCGGAGTACGCCTCGAAACGGTCGCCCCCGAGGGACCGGAGGAGCGCCTCGGCCATCTGGCTCCTCGCCGAGTTGCCGGTGCAGAGGAAGAGCACGTTCTGCTTCGCCATCTCGATCTCCCTTCGGGTCCCGGAGCGCCGGTCAGCGCGGCGCCCGGGTGCGTCTCGCGCGACGCGGCTTCGGCGTCGGAGCGGCGGTGCGCGGTCCGAGCCCACAGAGCTCGGCGCGTCCCCCACAGCAGTCGTTCGTCAGGAAGCCGACGAGCGCGCCGACGCCGCCGACGTCCACGCCGTAGATCACCTGACGTCCCTCCCGCCTCGACCAGACGAGCCCGCCCTGTACGAGCTGGGCCAGGTGGAACGACAGAGTCGGCCCCGGTAGGTCGAGGGCCTCGGCGATCGCGCCCGCGGGGAGCCCGGCGGGCCCCTCCGCGACGAGGCGTCGGAACACGGCCAGCCGCGACCCGTGCGCCAGCGCCCGCAGGGCCTCGACCGCGGCTCTCGTTTCCATCGTTCTAGAAATATCAAATGGCGAGGCGCCGGCAAGTCCCGGTGGCTCAGGGGCCGAACCGGCCCGCCCGCGGCGCCGCGCCGGGCGGCGACGGAGGCGTCGGCCCGGGCGCGGCAGCCGGCCGGCCTGGCCGACCGAGGAGCCGCCGCACGTCCGCCTGGGCCGTGTCCGCCACGGCGAAGAGCCGTCGTCCGGCGGTCGGCCGCCGCTCGTCCCACCGGACGAGGGCGTGGGCGAGGGCGATCGCCACGGCGGCGAGGAGCAGGCCCGCCATCGGGTCCACCGCGTAGTGCTGCTGCGTGTACACGGTCGCGACGAGGTTCGTGAGACCCCACGGCGCGAGGACGAGCCCGAGCGGCCACCAGAGCAGGAACGCGAAGTAGACGATGATCGCGCCCCACGCGGCGTGCATGCTGGGGAACGACGTGACGCCGAAGCGCCCGCGCGCGGGGTCGCTCCAGTACCCCCGCATGCTCTCGAGGTAGCGCGCGAGGATGGGCGCGACGTCGGCGCGGTCCGGCGTCGAGGCCTGGATCTCGGCGGGCGTTTCGCCCCCGAGCACGTCGTCCCAGTACACGTCCTGCGGGCTCCCGCCGGGGAACAGGTACCAGAGGGGCACGGCGAGCGTCGAGGCGAGGAAGAACGAGAGCACGAATCGCCGAAAGAGCCGCGTGCTCGCGAACAGGAGCACGAACATCCACATCGACGTCATTCGCGTGAGGAGGTGGTACGCGTGTACGAGGATCCAGGCGATCCACCCGGCCCGGAGGTGCGCCAGCCAGAGGGGCGGATAGACGCCGAAGAGCGCGTGGTCCCAGGCCATCATCCGGTCGCTCGCGGCCCGGATCCGGGCGGGATCCGTCATGGAGAGGGGGCCGAGCAGGAGGAACGAGACGATCGCGCCGCCGCCGAGCAGGAAGACGAGGTAGAGCCCGCTCGCCGCGAGCGACCCCGCCGAGCGCGTGACGGCCTTCCGGGCCGTCCGGTCGGGCGCGATCGCGAAGCGGATCAGCTCGACGACGAAGCGCAGGGCCAGGTACGCGTACACGGCCATCAGGAACAGCGCGAAGAACGAGCCCGCGAAGAAGAACTGGAGCGCGACGAAGTGGACCCCGACCGCGCGCGCCGCGTCGAGCGCCCCGGGCGTCGCCACGACGATGGCGACGGCGAACATGCCCGGGACGAGGACGACGGCGAACGTCTCGACGGGCCACGACCGGACGAGGGCCGACAGGCGTCGAAGGGCCGGCATGGGCCTCACCGGAAGGACGGCGGCCGTCCCGAGAGGGCCGCGCGGACGTCCGGCGCCGGCGGTCGCCCTCCCCGGCCGGGCACGATCGCGACCGGGGCGGCGCGGCCCGCGGGCGCGGGGCCCGGGATGCGCGACGGGATCGGCGGACGGGGGTTCGGGGACGGCCTCACGAGGGACGACCACCCTACCGCCGGCGGACCCCCGGACCTCTGCCGCGCGGCCCACGACGCGGCCGATGCCGGCGCCGGGCTCATCGGAGGGCGAGCCAGAGCGCCGCGAGCGCCAGCGTGAGGAGGGTGATCGGGACGCCCGCCCGCGCGTGCGTCCGCCAACCGAGGCGGACGCCGAGACGCGCCGCCTGCTCGGCGACGATCAGGTTCGCGATGCTCCCCACGAGCAGGAGGTTTCCGGCGAGCGTCGAGGCGAGCGCGAGCACCGCGCCGGCGTCCGGGTGCGTGGCCGCGGGCAAGAGGAGCATGACCGCCGGCACGTTCGACACGAGGTTCGAGAGCACGACCACCGCGCCGAACAGGACGGGAGGCGACGCGAGGGGTACCCCCGCGGCCGCTGTCGCGTGGAGGGCCTCCTTCACGACGCCGGTCGCGGACAGCGCGTGGTTCACCACGAACAGCCCCGCGAAGAGCACGAGGAGCTGCCAGTCCACCAGGGCGAGGACGCGCCGCGAGGCCATCTTGCGACTGAGCAGCAGCAGACCCGCGACGGCGAGGGCCGGGATCTCGCGCGGCCACGGAAGCGTTACGAACACGACCACGAGGGTCACGGCGAGGGAGAGGCCCTTCGCCGTTTGCCAGGCGTCGAAGGGCGGACGTTCGACCGTGGCGACCTCCGTCGGACGTCGCCAGCGTCCGCGGTAGAGGAAGACGAGAACCCCCCAGACCACCACGAGCCCCGCGACCGCCGGAACCAGCGCGTCGAGGAAGTAGGCGCCGAACGAGAGGCGGAGCGTCTGGCCGACGAGCATGTTCTGCGGGTTCCCGATCAGCGTGGCCGCCGAACCGACGTTCGCCGACGCCGCCAGGCCGAGCAGGAAGGGCACCGGGTCGAGGGCTCGCCGCGCCGTGCCCTCCACGAGCACGGGGGCCGTCGCGAGGCACACGACGTCGTTCGCGAGCACCGCCGACAGCACGCCCACCGCCGCGCAGAGCAGGGCCAGCAGCGCGGGCGCGCCGAGGCGCGCGGTCGCGAGGCGTTCCGTCACGCGCGCGTAGAAGCCCCCGAGCCGGAGCTGCGCCGACACCACCATCAGTGAGAAGAGCAGGGAGATCGTCGGAACGTCGATCGCGGCGCGGGCCTCCTCGGGTCCGACCGCCCCCATCACGACCAGCGCGATCGCCCCGAGGAGCGCCACGCCGGTCCGGTCGAGGGCGAGGCCCGGGAAGCCGCCGAGGAACATCCCCAGGTACACGACGAGGAAGACCGCGAGGACGGCGCCCGTCATCCGCGTGAATCTACCCGGGGGACGCCCCCCACCCGCGCACGGAGAATACGCGCGGGGGGTGACGATGGCGACGATCCACCCGTCCGAGCGGCCTCCGCTGGGCTGGCTGGTTCCCTCCCTCGCGGTCCACGAGCTCTCGGCGGCCCTCGACTTCCACGCGCGCCTCGACCTCGCCCGGTACGGCGGTGACCCCGGGAACGGGTGGGCGATGCTCCGGAACGGCCCGCGCGAGATCCACCTCTTCGAGGGACACATCCCGAAGGACCTCTTGAACTTCCGCGGCGGCGACCTCCGAGAGGTGCGGGCCGCCCTCGTCGCGCGCGGACTCGTGGTTCGGGACGAGACCAAGCGGAGCCTCGAGGTCCTCGATCCCGACGGGCGCTCCGTGTCCTTCGACACGACGGTGTACTTCGACATGACGGTGTACTTCGACGCGACGGCCGAGGAGACGGCGCGCTATCCGGCCGGTGGCGGGCGATCCGGGCCTCTAGAGGGCGACCGCGCCGAGACCGGGCTGGACCTCGGGAACCTGTCGTGGTCGCTCGCGTACCGGGACGTGGCGGCGTCGGGGGCGTTCTACGAGCCGCTCGGGTTGCTCCGGGTGGACGTGGCGCGCCCCGACGCGGGGGTCGTGCTGGCGCGCCGGGACCACGTCCCCGTGCCCGGACGCCGGCTGTGCTCGACATGCGTGACGCTCTCTTCGGGCGGCGTCGACACGCTCGCGGTCCGCGGGGGCCACGTCTCGCGGATCGCCACGGTCCGGGCCCAGCGCGGGCTCGGCGCGCCGGGCGCCGACGTCGCGCCGGACGGCGCACAGACGCTTCGCCTCCTCGACCCGGACGGCCGCGTCGTTCGGTTGCAGACGACGCCCGCCGAACGGCACTACGCCGCGTGAGGCGCGCGCGCACGGCGCGCGTCGCGCGTTCGCCAACCCGGGTAGACTCGCCGCGTGGACGTGGAACGGCACCTCGACCCCGCCGCGTTCCGAGAGCGCGTCGCGGACCTCGTGCTCGAGGACGAGACGCGACACAACCTCTTCCTCGGCCTGCTCGGCACGCTGGTCGAGCGACCGGCTGTTCACCCGGCCTATCGGCTCTGGTCGGTCCAGGACGGCGACCGGGTGGTCGGTGCCGCGCTCCGCACACCGCCGCACCTGTTGGTGCTCGCGGCCCCTCGCGATCCCGAGGCGCTCGACGCGCTCTCCGCCCGCCTCGTGGCGGACGCGGAAGTCCTCCCTGGCGTCGTCGGCGGCCTGCCGGAGGTCGAGGAGCTCGTGCGTGTGCACGGACCGCGGACGGGTCTCGTGGTCGCGGCGCGTCAGGACCAGGGCATCTACCGGCTGGAGGCGGTGGACGACGTCCCCCTCCCGGCGGGGAGGATGCGCGCCGCGGTCCCCCACGACCTCGCGTGGATCCTCGCCTGGACGCGCGACTTCGCGAAGGAGGCGATGCCCGACCTCCCCTTCGACGAGGACGACACGCGGCGGCGTCTCGCGCAGATGCTCTCGGCGAGCCGCGACCGGGGCTACGGGGTCTGGGAGACCGAGGCGCCGACGTGTCTCGTCGGGTTCGGGAGCCCGACGCCCCACGGCGTCCGCATCGGTCCCGTCTACACGCCGCCGGCCGAGCGCCGCCGGGGCTACGGGACCGCGTTGGTCGCCGCGGTCAGCCGTTCCCTCCTCGAGCGGGGCCACCGATTCTGCTTCCTCTACACGGACCTCGCGAACCCGACGTCGAACGCCATCTACCAGCGAATCGGGTACCGCCTCCACGCCCGCTCGGCCATGATCCGCTTCGCGTAGCCGGCGCGAGCGCGCACCCGGCGTCCGGCGCGCCTCGGTGGGCGCGCCGCTCTTCCCGATTCATCGCGTCGATCGACCGCTTCGAGAGAGGGGCCCTCCTCCCGGACACGCGCGCGCTCGACCTGGCCTCGGGGGGCCGCTCGCACGGGGTCTTCGCATGCGCTGGTGGGAGAACGCGACGACGCCGCGACCGTTGCGCTTCTCGTCACGTGCGCCCCGCCCGGAGGGCTCGGGTTCGCGCGCCTTGGCTTCGCGAGACCCCCGGATCGCGATCGGACGTGCCCGGCCTCGTGCTCGTGGCGCCGGCGGCGCCCTGCGGGCTCCGGCCCGCAGGGCCCATGAACCTCCCTGCATCCCGCGGCCCGGCGCGCGCCAGGACCCGATGACGGCGTCGTTCGTCGCCGGCGCCCCCCCATCACGAACCAGGGCGCGGTGTCGCCCCCTCCCCCCCTTGCCGTCGGGGCCCTGGCGCACGAAGGACATCAGTCGGGAAAGGCGGGATCGCCCAGCGGTCGCGAGGCGAGCCGTAGCCGACACGCCCGTCGAACACGTCGCGGGCTTCGTGGGTCGTCCGGGCTGGGTCTTGCTACGGCGCTCCCACCCACACGAAGACGAGCACGCCCGCCAGGACGACGAAGCCGAGGGCGATCGCGACCATCGGCAGGAGGACGAGCAGGTCCGCCGGTCGCTTCGAGCCCCCGCTTCGCAGGAGCTTCGCGAACGCGCCGGTGAACGCTCCGGTCACGAGGAACATCGCGACCGTCCCGAGCGCCGGGGCCGGCGTGGCCCGCGCGGACCCGGGCGGAAAGAAGAGGTCCCACGGCGGGTAGAGGAGCTCCAAGGTGCCCGCCACCATCCCGACCCCGATCGTGGCGACGACCGTGCGGCTCACGCCTCGCCCTCCGTCGCGGAAGCCCCCGAAGACGGGATCGCGTGCCGGCCCCCCTTCGGCGTGCACCCGCCCGCGACCGTGTCGCGGAGGGAAGCGCCACCGACCCGCGCGCCGCGGAGCCCCTCGGCGACGCGACGGTCGGTGAGCGTACGCGACCGGAGCCACCGACCGGGCGACCGAACCCGAACGCCGTCGAACGACATCACCGCGCTTTGCGCCGCCTCCCGGGCCCCGGGCCGCCGGCCCAAACTGCACGGGCCGCAGAGCGTAGTCCGTCGCGCGGGGTGCGCGCCGGGTCCGTGCCGCCTCCCGGACAGTATGCTGGCGCCGGCTCCGGTGCGACTGCGGAGTCGAGCGAAGGATCACTTCGAGCGTGGAGCTCGCGTGCGACCGATGGACGACCCCTTCTCCCGCGCGGTCTCGTTGGAGCGAGAGGGCCTCGCGCTCCAAGACCTCGGCAGCCTTCCGGAGGCGCTCGGGTGCTTCCAGCGCATGCTCGAGGCCCTCCGCGCGTGGGACCGTCAGGCCCGGCCCGACGCAGACGCCGCGCCGTACGTGGTCCACGCGCTCCTGCGATGCGGCTCGGTCCTTCGGCGGATGGACCGCGCGGGCGAGGCCCTGCCGCTCGTGAAGGAGGCGTTCCGCATCGCGGAGCGCGAGGCGCGCCGACATCCGTCCGACCCGGAGATCCAGCGCGACCTGAGCCTCGCCTGCGACGCCCTCGGCGACACGCTCCGGGACCTGGGTCGCGACGAGGCCGCCGCCGGGCCGGCGCTCCGCAGTCTCCGGATCGCGCGCGGGCTGCTCGCGACGGCACCCTCGGACCGGCGCCTCCGGCACGACGTCGCAGCCTCCCTGCAGCGCCTCGCGTGGTCCTACTGGGAGCTTCGCCGGACGTCGGAGGCCGTCCCCCTCCTGATGGAGCTGGTCGCGATTCTCGAGGGGCTCGCGGACGAGCGCCCCTCGGACCCCGAGGCGCTCCCCTCGGACCTCGCGGTGCAGCGGTTCCTGGCCTCCGGCTACACCTCGCTCGGAGACCTGCTCGCCGCGCTCGACCGACACGCGGAGGCGGCGGTATGCCTGGAGCGCGCCGTGGAGCGCTACCGCCTCGTCCTCGAGCGGGACGGCGCCTCGCCGGAGATCCACCACGAGCTCGCGGGCGCGCTACGCCACGCGGGCGAGGTGGAAGCGCGGCGCGACGACCCGGACGGGGCGGTCGGGCTCCTCCGGGAAGCGGTGGCCGAGGCCCGCCGCGCATCGGCGGGCTCTCCGGGCTCGCGCGTGTTCGGATGGGGCCTCGTCCACGCCCACTTCGCGCTGGCGATGGCCCTCCAGAAGACGGGTCGGGAGGCGGCGGCCCACCGCCACGCCTTCCGCGCCCAGTCGATCCAGCGGCGACTCACCCGTCGGCCCGCGAACCGCGACTGACCCGCGCGCGACGTCGCGGCGCGCACGTCGGGGCCCTGCTCTTCGCACGCGGCTTTGGAGGGAAGTCCCAAGCGATCCAACCCGGCGTACTGGGCCTCGACCCGGGGAGCGTCCCGAACACGGACGGGCTCGAGTCCGGCGTGGATTGGATCCTCCTCCCGGCGACGAACGAGGCGACCGCACGCCCCGCAGGCCGCGATCGCCGTGGGGGACCGCGTCGGAATCGTGCTCACCGTCTCCCCGATGACCGGTGCTCCGACCAGCCTCGCACCCAAGGGCTCGTCCTTCCCTACGCCGCGTGTCCGTTCCGAACGTTCCTCGGCGCCACCGAACCGTCGCGCTGCGCGGGGCCACGGGAAGAAAGCACGGCGGCCCTCGCGCCGCACGGCTACCCCGCGCGCACCCATCGCCGTCTCGACGCCAGCGCCAGCAGCCCCACCCCGAGCATGGCGAGGGTCGCGGGTTCCGGCACGGGGTTCACGAGCGCGTGGTCGAAGCCGTCGAGCTCGATGATTCGGGGGCCTCCGTCCACCGTGCCGGCCAGCTGCACGAAGTACGCCAGGAACCGGTCCGTCGTGATCGGGCCGACGTCGGCCACGAGATTCAAGAAGTTGTAGGCGGACACCTCCTCGTCGATCCGGGTGTTGGCCACCGTCAACGACGTCGACCCGTACGGGTAGCCGAGGCCCATGTCGAACAGCAGGTCGAAGCTCGAGCTGTCGTAATCCCACCCGTAGAGCACGAAGCGGCTCACCGAGCGATTCTGGCTCCCGTCGTTCGCGAGATGGAGGGAGAACGCCTCCAGCGTGACCTGCGAGGACGTCGTCCACTGGAGATCGTGTACGTAGCCGACCCCGTGGCCGTCCTGGAGGATCGCGCGCCCCGCGCCTGCTTCCACGGTGCCGTAGTTCCCGCCGAAGATGTTCCTGAGGTCGGAGCCCGCCAGCGCTCCGCCCGTGGAGCTCGTCGGTGTGACCCCCTCCCACAGGTCCGAGCTGGAGATCGGCTCCGCCCACGCTCCCCTCGCCCCTCCGATCCCCGCCAGCCCGAGTCCCACGACCCAAACGGCCCACCTCCACGCAACCCTCGGCATCGCACGTCGCATCGGTCCTCCTCCTCGCGGGCGGCGTCGTCGAACCGGCCCGTCAGGAGGTACATGGCGGACTCGACCCGAATCCGGACGCCGGCGATGGGCGACCGCCGATCGGCGCCGCCCAGGCCCCGGGCCCGGCCGGGCTCCTAGCGCACCTCGGCGATCACGGGCTGGTGGACCCAGAGTGCCGCCAGGAGCCCGCCCGTCGCCGCGACGAGCACGGCTGCGGGAAGGCCGAAGCGCGACGCGATCATGCCGCCGGCCACGGCGCCGATCGGCGTCGCGGCCCACATGAGGAATCGAATGCTCGCGTTCATGCGCCCGAGCAGGCGGTCGGGGGTGATCGTCTGCCGCAGGCTCACCTGGTTCACGTTGAAGATCGGACGCGAGACCCCGAGCATCCCCTCCGCCGTCATCATCACGGGGACCACCAGCGGTGGGGCGACGAGCACCGCGCCCGCCACGACGAATCGGGAGAGACCGGTCAGCGCCTGGGCGCGGGCGATCGTTCGGCCGAGCCCCCACCGGCGGCGCAGCCGACCGGCAAGGAGCGCACCCAGCATGACCCCGGGCCCCGAGGCGGCGTAGACGAGACCGAGCTCCGCGGGGCCCAGCCCGAGCGTTCGGACGGCGTACAGCACGTACATCGCGGAGAGCATGCCGTTCAGGAAGAAGTTGTGCGTGGCGCCGCACGCCATGATGAGCCGAAGACGGCGGTCGTTCCAGATGACGCCCAGCCCTTCGCGAATGCGTCGGGCGATCGAGGTCCCGGGATGCGGCTCGACCGGAGGCTCCGCCCGGCCGATGGCCGCGAGCCCCATCGCGGCCGCGAGGAACGAGACCGCGTCCACGAGGATCGCGACCGGCGCCGTCAGCGCCTGCACCAGAACACCACCGAGGCCGGGGCCGACCACCGTCGCCGCGGAACTCGAGAGCTCGAGCCGGCTGTTCGCGTCGACCAGGTGCCGCGTCCCGACGAGCCGCGGGATGTACGCCTGGTACCCCGCCCCGCCCACGACGCCCGCGACGCCCATCCCGAACGTCACCACGTAGAGCTGGACCATGCCCAGGTGACCCCAGACCGCAGCCACGGGGATCGAGAAGAGGAGGAGCGCGCTCGCCAGGTTGACCCCGACGAGGAGGGGTCGCCGGCGGGCGCGGTCCACCCACACGCCGGCCAGCAGGCCGAAGAAGAAGAAGGGCAGGTTCGCGGCGGCCCCGAGGAGCCCCATCTCCTCTTCGCGGGCTCCGAGGACCCCGACGGCCGTGAGCGGGAGGGCGAGGCGGGTCACCTGAGAGCCGAACATCGAGACGGTCTCCCCGCCCCAGAACAGGAGGAAGTCCCGGTGGCACCCGAGTCCCGGCCGACGGCGTCGTCGCGGGCGGGGCGCGACCGGGGGCGGGGGGACGGGCATGGCGCCGGAAGATACGCGAACGCCCGACGGGCCGACCGGGGCCCCGGCCGACCCCGAGCGGACCCTGCCGGGGCGCTTGAGATGGGCCCGGGGCGCGGCCCCGGCGCCGGTTCCCGCCCCCCGCGGGAGGCGCGGTCCCTCCCGTTTTTCGGCCGGGGCACCCTCCGGGGGCCGTAGAGTCCTACGGGACAGGCCTACGGTCGCTCTCGGCCCTTGGGCAGGATCTCGATCCCCCCCACGCTCCGCGCTCGCTCTGGTGGCTTGGTCAGCACACGTACTGGCCCCGAGAGCGGATTTCGCGCCGCGAGGGGCATTTCAAGGATTCAAAGGAAGTATGGCTCAGAACAAGCTCTATGTCGGAAACCTGTCGTTCCAGACGTCGGAAGACGAGATCCGGGACGCCTTCTCGGCGTTCGGAACCGTGACGTCGATCGACGTGATCATGGACCGCGAGACGGGACGCCCGCGTGGCTTCGCGTTCGTGGAGATGGGTGGGGACGCAGAGGCCCAGGCCGCCGTGCAGGGCATGGACGGCCAGTCGCTCGGCGGACGGAACCTCAAGGTGAACCTCGCCAAGCCCCGGGAGTCGCGTGGCGGTGGCGGCGGCGGTGGCGGCCGTGGCGGCTACGGCGGCGGCGGGAGCCGCGGCGGCCGCTGGTAACAGCGCCCCGCGAGTGAACAGGACGGGCCGGGAGCCACGCTCCCGGCCCGTTCCATTTGCGGGCCCTTCGCGTCTCGCGAGCCGGCTCAGAGAGCCGCCGCGCGTTCCCTGAGGATCGCGCCCGACGCGAACCCGGCCCCGAACGCGACGTCCATCTCGAGCCACGGCCCGTCGCCGTCGTCTTCGCGGGCTCGCGCGTCCTCGTAGCCGAGCGGGATCGACGCCGCGGAGGTGTTGCCGTACCGCGCGATCCCGTCCCGGTAGACGCGTTCGATGGGCACGCCGAGGCGCTGCGCGACCATCTCGATGATCCGCAGGTTCGCCTGGTGCGGGTAGATGTAGTCGAGGTCGCCCACCCCGATCGTGCGACCCGACGCGAGGCGGTACTTCTCGAGCACGCGCGTTGCGTCGAACACCATCGTCTCCACGGCCGCGACGAACACTCGACGGCCGTCCATTCGCAGGAGCTGCTGCGGCCCGCCCGCCCCGATCGAGGGCGCGCCCCCCGACGGCGCCTCGTACCCGTTCGGGGGCTCCGAGAAGAGCAGGTGGCCGTATCGGCCGTCGGCGTGCGTGTGCGTCGCGAGGATGGCCCCCTCCTCGACCTCCCCGAGCACCACGGCGCCCGCGCCGTCCCCGAGGAGCACGCACGTGGACCGGTCCGTCCAGTCGGTGATGTGCGACAGCCCGTCCACGCCCACCACGAGAGCGCGTGTCTTCCGGCCGTACATGCTCCGCTCGGCGTGGATCTTGTGCCAGCCCTCCTCCACGGCGTAGACGAAGCCCGCGCATCCCGCGGACACGTCCGACGCCGAGGCGTGTCGCGCCCCGATCGCCTGCTGGAGCGCGGTCGCGAGACTGGGGATGCGCAGCCACGTGTTGACCGCCACGCGGATGTCGTCGATGTCGGTCGCGGCGAGCCCCGCGCGGTCCAGGGCCATCTGTGACGCCTTGACCGCCATGTCCAGGATCGACTCCTGGCCGTCGAGGACGTGCCGCGACCGGACGCCGGTCCGTCGCCGGATCCACTCGTCGCTCGTGTCCACGAACCGCTCCAGGTCGGCGTTGGACATCTCTCGACACGGCACGTACGCGCCGCACCCGAGGTACCCGACCCGAAGAGCGGTGGGCGAGATGGTGCGTCCTCTCTCCCCGGAGGGGAGAACGGGTCGAGCCCCCGAGAGGAGCCCGTCCCCGGCGAGCCCGGACGTACGTCCGTCGCGGGCCCGAACAGCGTACCACGCCCAGGGAAGTGCCTCTCTCCGCGCGCGCGAACCGCCAGCGACGGCGGTGGTCGCACACCCCTCGCGTCCGACACTTCGAGGCCAGGTGGCCGACGCGACCTCGATCGGCGGACGCGCGCCCCTTTCCAGGGCGCGCCCCGGGGGGGGCCGGAACGCTTTTCCGGTCCTATCGACCGTGGTCCTGGTGGGGAGGCTTCCCTCCGCGTGGAGCCGCGCTCTGGCATCCCCCGTGGGAGGATCGGCCCCAAATCCCGCGCGACCCGCGTGCGCTGCCGCATCGAGAGGAGCGACGATGATGAGACGACCGAGGCGGTGGACTCAGATCTGGGCGGGGCTCGTCGTCGTGGGCGCATCGGCGACCGCTTCGGCGACGCTGCGGGCGGAAGACGCCGGAGCCACCTGCACGTTGGCGGTCGTGCGCGCGAAGGGCGACACGTGGAAGGTCGAGCAGACGCTCGACCTTGCGAGCAAGAACAAGGGCGTCACGACGTTCGCGGGCGGCATGGGTCACGCGGCGAGCCTCGTCAAGGGCGACGTGGAGCTCGTGGAGAAGTGGACGGACACCTGCGCCGACGCGGCGGACGGGGCGGCCACGGAAGTCAAGCGCGCGATCGCGATCTCGAAGATCAAGGCGCAGAAGTCGCACGCCGGCTCGACGACGCTCCAGGGCGTGACGATTCGACTTCGCCCGAACGCTGAGGGGCTCGCGGTCGAGGTAGAGAAGGGCAAGCCGCCCGAGCTCGCCGTGAAGCTGCTCGAGCGCGGGCCGATCGACCCGGTCGAGCTCCTCCTGCCGAGGGACCCCGTCGCGGTCGGGCAGGAGTGGGAGATCTCCGTCGAGGACCTGACGCGCTTCCAGGCCCTGATCTGCGTCGGCGCCGCGGGCGCGAAGGGCGACGCGCGGGAGAGCATCGCCCTCCTCCTGGAGACCCTGGGTGAAGGGAGCCCGGCCTCGGCCGGGAAGATCGTGAAGGGACACGTCGAGGCGGTGAAGGGGCACACGGCCACCGTCGTGTTCGTCGGCGACGCGTCCACCGACGAACTCACCGCCAAGGGAATCGACGGTCCCCTCTTCAAGCAACCCCCGACGACCACCACGATCGAGGGAACCCTGACGTTCGACCTCGGCAAGGGTCGCCCGTTGCACCTGACGTGGAAGCAGGTGCACGATCAGGGCGACGCGGAGCCGGGCCCGAACGTTCCCGTGAAGATCCCCGGCTTCACGGAGACCTGGAACCTCGAGAAGACCTGGAAGTAGCCGCGCGCACCGCTAGCGTCGCGGTGCCGCCGGGACCACCCGGAGCCCACGTCCTAGCGAACGGGGATGCCGTGCGCCCCGCTCACGAGGTCGAAGACCGCCTTGCCGACGGCGCCGGGGGTGTTGGCCACGTGCACCTGGATCCGGTCTCCGGACGCGTTCAGCGCGGCCGTGTAACCGCCCTTCTCGCCCTTCTTCGCCGCCAGCCGGACGAGGCGCTTCTTCCCGGGCCGTGAGGTGTAGACGCGAACGCAGAGCGGCCACCCCTTCGGATTGGACGGGTCGGTGGTGGCGGATCGGCTGGTTCGCTTCGGGTTCTTCACGTTTCGGCTCCTGGGACGCCCGTCGGGCGGCCCGCTCGGCCATGTCGCTTCGTACCCACGTTGAGCACGCGGCAACGCGCACAATGTACCTCCGTACCGTGGGGCCATGTGCGATTCGGCATGTAGGACCCGCGTGCGCGTCATGGGCCGCCTCGAACGTGCGCCCACGTGGATTCGCAATGGAGGGGCCTGCGAGGCGGATTCCTCGGTCGCGCGGGTCGGCGGGGTGACGCCTCCGGGCAATCGACGAGGGTCGTCGCGTCCCCGCTCGGCGCCTGCCGATCCCTCCACCGGGCCCCACTCGAGAGACCTCGTTCGGACTTTCCGCAAGCCCGGAATGCCTTGTTCCCCTACGATCACCCCGTCGATCGGGTGCCCTGTCGCAGCAGGTGATTGCCCGTGGCGACCCCGTACCCGCAGCCGCAAAGGGAGCGCCTGTGACCCCCGAACGCCTGTCCTTGATGCGCGAGCTCGCGCCGACCGTCGAGTCCCTGCTTCCCCAGCTCCGCAGCGTCGAGTCCTGCTGGCAGCCCTCGGACTTCCTGCCCGACCTCCAGGCTGAGGGCTGGCGGGAGGAGGTGGAGTCCCTTCGCGCCGAGGCGGCCGCCCTCAGCGACGACATGCTCGTGGTGCTCGTGGGGAACGTCGTCACGGAGGAGGCCCTGCCGTCGTATCAGACCGCGCTCAACCGCTTCGACGGCATGACGGACCGCACGGGGGTCGAGACGCACGCATGGGCGCGCTGGAGCCGAGGCTGGACCGCGGAAGAGAAGCGGCACGGCGACGTCTCGCGCGGGTACCTGCTCCTCTCGGGTCGCGTGGACGTCCGGTCCGTCGAGCAGACCGTCCAGCACCTGATCCGCGAGGGCTTCGACACGCGCGCCGACACCGACCCGTACCGCGGCCTCTCGTACGCCGCGTTCCAGGAGCACGCGACGAAGACCTCCTGGAGCCAGCTCGGCGCGATCGTCGGTCGCGCGGGGGCGTCGCGCCTCCACCGGATCTGCGGGACGATCGCGGCCGACGAGGCGCGGCACGAACGTGTCTACGCGGGGCTGCTCCGAGAAGTGGTCCGCCGGGATCCCGCGGGCGCCCTCGAGGCGCTCGAGGACACGCTCGGGCACGGCATCACGATGCCGGCCCGCCGGATGACCGACGGACACGATCGCCGCCTCTTCTCGCACTTCGCGGACGTGGGCCAGCGGCTCGGCGTGTACACCTGGCTCGACTACACGGCAAACCTTGAGCAGCTGACCGCGTCGCTCGGTCTCGCGTCCCTGGGGGACATCCCGCCAGAGGCCGAGCGCGCGCGCGACGCGCTGATGGCCCTTCCGGCGCGGCTCCGCGAGGTCGGTGCGTCTCAGACCGCTCGCGCCGCGAGACCCGTGTCGTTCCGCTGGATCCACGGCCGAAGCGTCTGAGCCGACGCGGCGGCGGCGCTACGGGCGGTCCCGGTCGCAGTGCGCCGAGGCCTCGCCGTCGTCTCTCCACGTAGTAGACCGGGCCGTGCGACACGCGCCGGACGGTTCCTCGAGTCCAGAGGGCACCGCACCGAGGTCGATGACCGCGCCCAGCAGGTCGTCGTGAGCGATCGTGAGCCGCCCCTTCGTGGCGTCGCGCACCTCGTGGCCGCCGTAGGCCTGCTCGACCCGGAGAGCGTGCGCACGAAGGAAGGGCGGCGGACGATGTGCGCTACCGGCGACGACGGGCCCCCCCACATCCGGCCGTGCCTGCAGTCGAGGTAGATACGGAACCGCACCGCGGCATGGATCGAGAGCGTCTCCGCCCGGAGTGTCACGGACAAAGGGCCGGTGTGGGGAACCGTCTGAGGTACGGCGCCGCCTCCTTGCCGCACCGTGCGCTTCCCTCCACGTCGATCGGGCGTGGGCGGCGGCCGGGTGCGCCGGCGCCCGGGCGCGCGAGCTGGCCACCCCGGGCCAGATGACGGTGCCGAGAGGGGACTCCAGCGCACAGGTCCGGTGACCCGCTTCCTCGGCACGCAAGCGAGCCGTGAAGTTCACGACGCTTCCCCTTGCATGGGCAGGATCCCACGACCGCCAGACGGTCAACGCCGGGACCGGGGAGGTACCTACGCCACGTGGGCGATCGTCATCTTCAGTTCGAAGTCTTGGAACAGGCCCGTGCACGTTCCGTGCGTGGGGAGCCCACCCAACAGGCGCCGCCACGCGAGGTAGTCGGCGCCCGACGACGGGTCGCGCCGCGGCGAGAGCAGGAGCCCGTGGTATCGCGAGCCGCGGCTCAGCACTGCCGTCGAGATCAACTGCGTGACGTCCATGGAGTGGGTGGCATGCTCCGGCTCCGACGAGTTCACGAACTGGATCGGCGCGCGCGGCGTTCCGGCATGCAGGAGCGAGGCTGGCGGGTTCGCAACGGGTCGGACGCGTCGCCGGAGTCGTAGCCGCCGAGCCAATCCGCCCATGGGACCAGCGCGTAGAGGGTGCAAGCATCCGACCCCCAACCGGGCACGTCGATGGGAAACACAGCATCGGTTCACAGCGCCGATTCACGCGAAGGCGGCGAAGGCGCGGCTCATCGGGTAACGGTGAAGATGTAACAAAACTCCCCCTCAGAGAGCGCGCGGAGCGATGCCGCGTCGGTGGCGGCCTCGAACGCGGCCTTGGCCCGACGGAGGTCTTCGAACCGCGACCAGCCCACAAAATCTCCGCGGGGATCGGGGCCCTGCGGGTACACGGACCACAGCCCCGTCTCTGTCTCTTCGAGCTTCGACTGCCACGCGTCGCGGATCTTCTCGACCGCGGCCGGGTCGCGGGGCCACCGAGGTGGAACACCCACCGTCTCCTCGAGTAGATCCTGCGCAGCCGCGATCGCCGCGATACGTTCCTTGAGGACTTCTAGGTCGGCAGCAAAGCCCTTCCATCGCCTCTCCTCCGCCTCGTTCGTCCCCGTGCGCGCTCCATCGGCTCTCTGGGGCGCCCCGTGCGGCGTTGTCACCGGCTGCGCCGCACTGGCCATGCCCCCCTCGATCCGATCGAGTCGTCGCTCGATCCGCGCGAACTTGTCCGCCCCCGGTGCGCGCGTCGTAGCTCCCTCTCCCCCCGCGGACACCTGGAGCCACCATCCCAGGGCCGCGCCTGTAGCGCCGCCCACGGCCGCCGAGACGAGCGTCACGACCCACAGTGATCGCATTGAGATTGCCTCCCGCGAGAGCCCACAGAACGACATCGTAACCACATCCGACATGGCGACTGCTTGCCCAGGTCTCCCCTCCGTGACTCAACACGCCTCGCAGTCCGTGGCGAGCTCCCGCGGGCTGTGTCCTGGCACGTGATCGCACGCGACCGCTGGCGTATGTGGCGTCGGCCCAATCGCGGAGTGACGGAGCGCCGCACCGAGGCCGTGAACGGTGCCTTGAGCCGGCGCGGCGCCTCCCAGGCCTCGACGTGCGTGCGGCTCTCGTTGGTGTTGCCAGCCTCGCATCGGGAGGCAAGCCGGTTTGGGGGGATGCTTGACGTACTGGCGCCCGCCCGTGGCGCGTCGGGGAGAGGTGGGCGCCCCGGGGGTCACGATTGCGCCCGGAGGCGGGAGCTGGCCGCCGGAGGCCAGGAAGGGGCGTGCCGAAGGAGGGACTCGAACCCTCAAGCCCGGTAAGGGGCGGGGGATTTTGAATCCCCTGCGTCTGCCAGTTCCGCCACTTCGGCACGGGGCTCGGGACGGCGTATTCAACCCGGATCTCCCAGGGACGTCACGACCTGGTGGCACCGGAAGTCGTGCACGTGCCGGCCCGCGGCTCGACGCGTCGTTCGGACAGCGAGCACACGGCAGCCGAGGGTGTACCCGGCCCGTCGAGCCCGCAGCAAGCGGCGGACGAAGCTCCAGGTGAACGCGCCGAACGCCGCGTACACCGCGCCGTTGCGCACCTCCTGGTGCATCGAGACCGAGAACGCAGGACCCTCCGCCGCGTTGATCCCGGGTTCGACCCTCGAGGCGTGGAAACGGGGCGCTGGAAGCGACAACCGGTCCCAGGCGCGCTGCGGGCCCCAGCGTGGCGTGGACCCGTTGCGGTGCGTCCGCCGGACGACCGGGGGCTCCCGGCGCATGCGGACGAGCGCCGGCCCGCCCGACGGCCTGGTCATTTCGTGGATCCGCGGGGCGAACGACGGGACCCGAGCGGCAAACGACGTGCGAGGACCTCCTGGTGCCTCACGTCGCCCGGACGTCCGGGGCGCCTGCCCCGTCTCGGGTCCACGTGCGCCACGCCCCGCCCGCGCGGTTCCTCGTAGCATGGGGCGATGCTCGCGCGTAGGGGCCGGCGAGGGGTCATCGGAGTCGCGGCGTTCGTCGCGGCGGTCGTCGCAGCGATCGCGCTTCTCGGTTGGTGGGTGCGAGGCCGCGGTGTCCGCGGCACTCCGGCTCGCGCCCTCGGACGTTTGTCGGCGCCGACGGATCTCGAGTCCCCCGTCCTCGTCGGGAACCCGCCCCCGGGACGCACCGCGCGTGCGCCGGAGGCGCTCACCTCCTCGGCCACGGACGACCTCCGTGGTGGCGGGAGCGCGCGTGCGCGAACGCAGGACGTGTTCATCGTCGATCGAAGTGGCCGGGCGGTCCCCTACGCCTCGGTCACCGTGACCATCGAGACCGGGACGCACACGACGGAGGAACCCGCGTCCACCGAGACCGGCTCGCAGACCGGGCCCGACGGTCGTACGGTGCTCGCGCTTCCGCCGGGACGACCCACGGCGGTTCGCGTGGAGACGCGGGGGACCGGAGGTCTGGGACGGGTGACGGTATTCTCCCGGTCGTCCGCCTCCGCCCTCGACCTCTCCGAGCTCGCCCATCTGGTCCTGGATGCGCACGAGCTCCTGATCGTGCGCACCGTAGGCGAACACGGACAGCCGCGCCCGAACGAGCGGATCGAGTACCGTCCTCTCACGCAGGAGACGGCGGGCGCCGTCTGGGGAGGCGACACGAGCGATGGCGATGCGCTCTGCTACCTCGGCCCGTACCCCACGGGCGTCGAGGTGGAGCTGAGGCCTGGGGCCTTTGGCCGCACGGGGAAGGAGGCCGAGGCGACGCCTTGGAGCCGGGCGACGGTCGGAGGGAGGACGGTCGACTTGAACGTCGGCGACAACCATCCGCTCCGCGTCCGCGTCCTCGGTTTGCGTCCGGGTCAGAAGGACCCGATCGTCGTCACGTCGTCCGCCACCCAGCAGGTCGTCGCCCGCTCGGACGGCGTGGACCCCTCCGGCGTTTGGACGTCCAACCCCCTGGCGGCGGGCCATCCGGTCGATGTTCTCGTCGGTCCGCTCGACGACGGTCGGTACGCAAGGCGAACGGGGGTCGTCCCGGGTCACGGGGTCGTGGAGATCGACCTCGTGGCGGGGACGCCTCTCACCGGAGGCGTGGACCTCCCGGACGGGAGCGGGACCGTGTCGGGAACGGTGCGTCTCACGGGACGCGACTTCCAGATCGAGGTCCCTCTCGACGAGTACGGCCGGTTCGGCTTCCCGGGAGTTCCCGACGAGGACGTGACCCTCGACGTCCACGGCGCGTACGGCCAGGACGGGGGGCGCTTCCTGGGACACGCCATCTTGCACGATCACGACCGCGTCGGGATCGAGGTGGTGCGATCCGTTCGGGTCAGCGGACGCTTGCGCCCGGCCGATGCGGAAGGACACCTTTTCTTCGCCCAGATCCAGGGAACCCGCACGGAAGACCAGGCGACGGCGACGGCCGCGTTCGATCCCTCGAACGCGACGTTCACGCTCGATGTGATTCCCGGTCACTGGACGCTTTCCGTGTTCGGACTCGACTCCGACGGGAAACCGGAATTCGGGCGAAGCTCCTTCGAGATCGAGGACGTCGGACACGATCGGACGGGCGTCGTGATCGACATGCGTCGAGAGTGACTGCGTTCTGCGCGTGGTCAGTGCGGCGGGTCCGCAAGACGCATCGCGACGGCGAGGCGGGACGGTCGCACGGCCGAGCCGGACGGCGCTGGGACACGCTCGCCCAGGACCGTACGGAGACCACCTCGCGCACGTCGCGACGGACGCCGGCCCCCCCCACAGCCGGACGCGGCGCCACCCTCTCGTTCCTGGACGCCGGCCCACCGCCACGACGTTGGCTCGAACGACGGGCCGTTCCCACAGGACGAGTCGGCGCGGGGGAAACGCGCCGGCGGACCGGGGGCAACGACGCCGCGAAGGCGCACGAACGGCCCGCCGACTCCGCAACGGGTCGTTCGTGCGGCGCGTCCGCGCTGCGAGACGCGTCGTTCCGAGCTTCCGTCGCAGTGCGGTCGCGTCCCACCCGCTCCCGGGTGTAGCCTGAACGAGAACCTGCCCACGCACCCCGGTCCCGTTCGGACGCAGGTGGGCTGCGGCAGACAGAGACGGATGCTCATGGATGATGTGTTCTACACGTCGGCGATCCTACGGGAGCGCGCCGATCTCCGAACGCGCCGCCCCACGCGCATCCAGCTTCAGCGCCTGGCCACGGAGTACCACGGCCGAGCCGTGCGATCCGTGGGCATCGTGCGCCAGGTCGAGGTCACGAAGAGCGAGTCCGGCGAACCTGGGATCCGCATCACCGTCACCGACGAGGAAGGCGGAGAGGAGGTTCGCTACGACGTGAACGCGACGTTTCTCTCGAGACTGTCGGCGGGCTCGGATCGCGAGCAGTTCGAACGCTGGCGCAAGGGCCAGAAGGTCATCGTCTCTGGGCTGCTGGACTGGGCGGACGCCGAGGCCGTTCCGATCGTCTTGGTGCAGGACATCCGCTACTCCTGACGTCCACGCCGCCCGCGGGGGCGACGGCGGGCGTGCCGAGCGCTTCGACTTGCACAGCCGGCCCGCCGACTCGCGTCGGCAAGATCGGTACGAGGTACGAGCTCCAGCATGACTCCATACACTTCGCGCGTGGTAGCCTCCGACCATGAGCGCGACCGGGCGGGCCGACTCGATGGTTGATGTGGTAGGCGCCCGCGGTGCGTGAGCCGCCCCGTCCGCTCCTGGGCGCGTTCCTCCGGACGCTGCGCTCCCGCGCCACCTACGATGTGCGCCGGAACGTGGGCCTGTGGCTCGGCTTCGTGCTTTCGCTCCCGATCCCGGTCCTCGCGATCAGCCTGTCCGCCTCCCCCTACGTCGTCCTCGCGGCGCTCCTGGCGCCCTTCGGATGGGGCGTGACCGTGGGCGCAGCCTGGCGGGTGGGCACCATCAGCGACGAGATCGTCCGGGGGATGAGGCTGGAGGCGCTCGCGGATGCGAGGACTCGCGACCAGACCTACGCCGATCTGCGAGCGGAAGCCACGACCGAACGGACCGAGCGCCACAAGGTGGAGCAGCTCCTGCGCGTGGCGGACGCGGAGCTGGCTCTCGCGGAGGTCATCCATCAGAGCCTCATCTCTCCAAGCCTCCGACGCGGCGCCGTGGACGTGGCGATCCGGCACGTCCCCCACGCGTTCGTCGGCGGGGACTATGTTCAAGCGGTCCTGCCGCGTTCCGATTTGCTCTATCTCTGCGTAGGCGATGTCGCAGGCCACGGCGTGGCGGCGGCCCTGGTCGTCAGTCGAATCCACGGGCTCGTGCAGCGCCTGATCGTCCAGGAGGCCGGGCCCGCTGCCATCTTGGAAGAGCTCGACCGTGCGGCTCGGCTACTCCTTGCCCATACGATGCTGTTCATCACGTTCGCGATCTTCCGCATCGATCTGCCGGCGCGGAACATCGAGTACGCCACGGCGGGCCACCCGCCACAGCTCCTGCGCCGAGCGGCGGGCGGAGTCGATGAGCTGTCTACCCAGGACGGTCTGCTCGGCATGCAGCTCACGAGCCCGCGGTCCAAGCGGTCCGTCGGGCACACGACGTACGAGATCGGCGACACGCTCCTTCTCTTCACCGACGGTCTCTTCGAGGCGCGAGAAGCCGGAGATCGAGGCGAGATGTGGGGCGAAGGCTCCCTGAAGGCGCTGTTCGCCAAGGTCGGCAGCGCGGCACCGGACGCGGTGGCCGGGCGCATCCTGCAGGAGGTGAAGCGGTTCGGGGGACTGCGCCCCAGCGAAGACGACGTGACCCTCCTCGTGGCTCGGCTGGGCGCCGGCGCAGGGCTGGTCACGGAGCACGCGTCCTAGGCCGCACTCGCCCACCAGCCGTCAGCAGCTCCCTGGTCATCCGGCCCCGGGGCGGGCCGAGGCCACGGTGACCGGGCGCCACGTACGAAGAGCCCCTTGGGCGCGTCGTTCGCGTTGCTGGCGGTGGACCCCTGGAGCCTTCGCAGCGCGATCCGCCGGATGCACTCGAGGAAGCACGTACCCGAGCTCGGGGCCGCGGCGCCCCGACCGGTTGCGCTGGGGCGCAGGACGGGCGGCGCAGCCGCCGGTACTACTTCCGTGTGTAGTGGAGGAGGGCGATCTCCATCTCCTGGCCCTGGATCGTTCCGAGGAGACGGAAGGTGACGTGATCGTCATCCACCCACGTGTAGACGTGCTTGAACGGCATCTGGAGGCCCGGGAACTCCCACGTGCCACTCAGCGTCACGGACGTACCGTCCTCGCTCCGCTGGCCGAAGGCGGGGAACGTGTAGGTGGACCAGCTGTCGAACCAGTAGTTGAAGAACTGCTTCTTCAGATTGTCGTAGCCCACGATCCCGTGGCCGTCGAAAGGCTTCCCGCCGACCAGGGTCGAGAACGTTTGTTCGCTGTAGCGCCCGCCGAGGATCATGCGGAACGTCGCGGTGCCCTCCGCAGGCAGGCGCGCCCCCTTCTCGTCCATGAACGCACCGCGCACGTCCCACGTGCCGTCGTACTTGGCCAACCAGGCGTGCATCTCGCCCGGCGCGGCGAGCGCCTTCGCTTGCTCGCTCGTGTCCTGTCCCCCTGCGCCCTCGGACTTCGGCTCGTCGCCCGAGAAGGCCGCCCGACCGAACCAGCCGGCCAGGCCCATCGCCGCGACCACCACCACCCACGCGCGTGTGCACATCCGTCTTCCTCCGGTTGCGTCGGCGGAGTCTCCTCGCCTGCGTGCGGGGCCTCCCCGAGAGGGTGGGATTCTACCCGTCGAGCCCAGGTCCCCACGCCCGGCCGAGGTCCGTCGAGACCTCGCGTCGCTCGATCACGGTTCCGGGGGCCGAGGGTCTCACGTCCCGGCGCCACGCGATCGACGACGCCGCGCGAGAAAGTCCGCGAGCACGTCCGCGAGGTCGTCGTCCGCCGTCCGACCGCGGAGGGCCTGGTTGACCTCCAGCTCGATCCCCACGTAGCTCCGATCGGGGAACCGCCGGCGCATCCAGCTCGCCAGTCCGTCGGTCGCTCCGCGATACGGGTAGTTTCGGCGCACGCGGTGGTCTGGGAGCGACGTGCGCAGGTCCGCTCTCCACGCACGACAGAGCCCTCGCTCCAGCTCCCGCGCGGGGTCGTAGAGCAGGCCGATGTCCGCGTTCCGCGTCCGACCGTCGAGCACGGGCGTGAACGAATGGACGGCAACGTGGAGCACGCGCGCGCCACTCGCGGCGGCCGTGCGCACCGCCGTCTCCACGGCCCGGCGATGGGGCCACCAGTAGCGATCGAGGATCCGCGCCTTCTCGGCACGCGAGAGCGAAGCCGTCCAGCGCGACCAGATGCGTGGGTTCGTCGGCGATCGGTTGGGGTCCACGAGGAGCCGGCTCCAGCAAACCCACCGAACGGGAACGCGAAGGCGGCGCCCCAGCGCGCGGGCCAGGTCCAGCGCACCCGCGTCCCAGCCGCGATGCGACGCGAGCGCGCGCCGCGCACCGATGAACAGCCGCTCGTACTCCCGGGGGACGGCGTTCCCGGCGTGCTCGCAGGTGAGAAGGAGCCGCGCGCGCGTCCGGCGAGAACCTCTCATCTCGGGTTCGCGAGCTCCCGGAAGGCTTCGAGGTGATCGAGCGGCGCGAGCAGGGGGTCTCGGGCCGCGAGCGCGCGTCGCGACGCGTCCCGGCCCTCGACGGCGCGCCGGAAGTGTTCGAGCGCCGACGCCTCGGCCTTCCGCTCGTCTTGCGAGCCCGGGAGGGCGGCCCTGGCGCGACCCGCGTCCACGAAGGCGAGTCCGAGCTCGCCGTACTCGAGGTCAGGTCGGAGCCGCTGCGCCTTTGCGAAGCGCTTCGTCGCGGCGTCGAGGTCACCGGCCTCGACGAGTGCGCGCCCCAGCGCGAACTCGTCCCTCGCGGAGGGGGCGGCGTCCACGTACGCCTCGCCCGCCGCGCGGATCTCGTCCGACGTGGCCAGGTGGAGATGCTGCCACCCCTTCGGAGGGAGGGGCGACGGCAGCGCGTTCTTCGCCGCCTCCGCGGGGCGCAGCGGCCACGCGCGCGCGAGCCCGTCCTCCGTGACCACGACGATCCACGGCTCTCCGCCCTTCGCCCCCACCGCGAGGACGCGGCCCTCCGGAGGCACGATCCGCCCGCGCGCGGCGAGGGACGGTACGTCCATCAGGTCGATCGCCTCCGACGACCACGCGACGAGCACCGCGCCACCGTACGCGAAGACCAGCCCCGACACGTCCTGTGGCAGGCCGACGCGCGAGCCGAGATCGCGTCCCGACGCGAGGTCCACCAGACGGATGCCGCCGTCGGCGCCCGCGACGGCCAACGCCTTCCCGTCCGGCGTCCGGGCCACCGCGGTCGGAGCCGCGCGACCCGGCACCTCGCGGCCGACGTCGGGAAGCCCCGCGCTCACGATCTTTACGCGGCCGCGACCGCCGCGCCCCGCGATCGCGAGCCCGCGGTCCTCTGCGAAGAGCGCGAGGACCGTCCCCTCTCGACCGAGCGCGACGGACCACGACTCCGTCTCGGCGTCTCCGTCGAAGACGTGCAACGTGCCGGCCGCGTCCCGCACGCCGACGCGGTCGGCGCCGCGCGCCGTGACGAGCGCCTCCGGCTCGCCGCCGATCGTGAGGTCCCGGAGCTCCCGTCCCGTCGCGAGGTTCACGGTGAACACGCGCGCGGGCTTCCCGTCCCCGTCTCGCTGGAGCACCGCCGCGCGCTCGCCGTCCGGGAACAGCGCGACCTCGCCGTGTCCCTCGGCGGGCGCCCTTCCGAGGAAGCCCGTGGCGCACGGAGACGGGAAGACCTCCCACACGCGGACGGTCCGGTCCGCGGAGGCCGTCACGACCTCCGCTCCACCGGCCGCGAACGCGACGGAGGTCACGTCGCCCTCGTGGCCGCGGATCTCGGCGAGCCTCCGGCCCGACGAGACCTCGCGCACGTCGTAGCGCCCGAGCGCACCGACGGGCAGCGCCACCCTCGCGCCCGCCTCGTCGATCGCCACCGGCAGGTCCCGCTCCAAGGTCGGCAGGCCGAGGAACCGCGAGACGCCCTTCCCCGACTCGAGGTCCACGACGAGCGCCACGGCGCCGCCGCCGTCCTTCGGACGGATGCGAACGAGCACACGCGACCCGCCGAGCGCGAACCCGTCGCACGGATGGGCCTCGTCGCCCACGGCGAGCACGCGCTCGTGCCCCGCGGCGCGCCACGCGCGCACGAGGCCGGCCGGCGAGGACGCGACCACGAACCGGCCGTTCTGGTCGTAGACGACGCGCGCGCCCCCGCGCCGGGCCGAGCGCCTGCCGGTCGGCGCGACCGTCACGTCGCCCGTCCGCTCGCCGGAGCTCGCGTCGAGGAACCGCACCACGTCGTCCGAGCCGACCGACGCCAGCTCGAGGCCGTCGGGTCGGAACGCGATCCCTTCCGCGCGGTCCGCTCCGATCGGCCGCTCAAAGACCACGTCGCCCGTCGGGACGTCCACGACCTGGACGGCGCCGCGACGCGTGGCCACGGCGAGGCGGCTCCCGTCCGGCGAGAACGAGAGCGCGCTCACACCGCCGCCGGGCTCCGGAAGGGCCCACGCCAGGCGCCCGTCGGCCCCCGAGAGGAGACGCGCCGACTCGTCGGGTCCCGCCACGGCGACCCACGCGCCGGTGCGCGACACCGCGAGGGCTCGGATCGCGTCCGGCGTCCCCCCGACCGCGCGGAACGCGACCTTCCCGCCGTCCACGTCCCACGCGACGACGAGCCCCGAGTCGTCGCCCGCGACGACGCGCCCCCCGGGGACGTGCGGGTCGAGCGCGAGCGCCGTCACTCCGCCGTCGAGACCGTGCAGGCGCGCGAGCTCGCGATGGGCGCCGAGGACCGCGTAGATCGCGTCGTACGACTCGGGCTCCGGCGCCAGCTCGACGGCGCGCCGTGCGAGGTCGAGGGCGAGCGTCTCGTCCTCGCTTTGCTCGAGCCGCGCGAGCGCCGCGAGCCGGGACCCCTCCGCCTGCCGGATGCCGGCCGCGGCGCGCACGACCGCGGCCTGTGCCCGCTGGAAGGCGCGGACCGCGCGCTCTCGCTCGGACGCCTGGTCCTGGGCCCACCACACCAGCCCCGCGAAGGCGGTCACCTCGATCGTCGCGAGCACGACCGCGAGGCGCCGGTGCCGGCGGCCCCATGCCGTGAGCTCGTTCCACGCGCTGGCCCGCGGCCGGGGCACCAGGTCGTCGTACGAGGGCCCGTCCGGACGTGGACCGCGCGTCGCGCGATCGAAAGGCTCGACGTCCCGCCCCTCCGGGGATCGCGAATCGCCGCCCTCGTGGGGAAGGTCGCCCAGCGGCGCGTCCTCGGACATCCATCTCTCCCGGGTTCCCGGACACGATACCGCGCCCGCTTCGGCACCGGATAGAGTGGGCCGCCCGCCCCGCGAGCCGGCGGGCGCCCGTGCGAGAGGAGCCACGATGGTCACGCTCGAGAGCTACGTCCGAGGCGCCTTCACGAAGGGCACCGGGCCCACGGCGACGCTCGTGAACGCCACGACCGAGGCGCCGATGGCGGAGTGCTCGACCGGCGGCATCGACCTCGGCGCGGTGGCCCGGCACGCGCGCGAGGTGGGCGGCCCTGCTCTCCGCGCGATGACGTTCGCCGAACGGGGGCGGATCCTCAAGGCGCTCTCGAAGACGCTCCACGAGGCCCGCGAGGAGCTGATCGAGATCTCGATCGCGAACGCCGGCACGACACGGGGCGACGCGAAGTTCGACATCGACGGCGCCACGGGAACCCTCGCGTGGTACGGCGCCCTGGGCGAGTCGCTCGGCGACCGACGCGTCCTGGCGGACGGCGACGGCATCCAGCTCGGACGGACGCCGCGTTTCTGGGGTCAGCACGTGCTCGTGCCCCGCCTCGGGGTGGGCGTCCACGTGAACGCGTTCAACTTCCCGGCCTGGAACCTGTTCGAGAAGGCGGCGTGCGCGTGGCTCGCCGGCGTTCCGGTCATCGAGAAGCCGGGCACCCCCACCGCGATGCTCTCGTGGCGCATGGCGAAGGTCGCGATCGAGAGCGGCCTCCTTCCGGAGGGCGCGCTCCAGATCCTCGTGGGGAGCGCGGGGGACTTGCTCGACCACCTGGGCCCGCAAGACGCGCTCGCCTTCACCGGCTCGGCCTCGACCGGCCTGAAGCTCCGCTCGCACGAGGGGCTCCTCCGGCACGGCGTCCACGTGAACGTCGAGGCCGATTCCCTGAACGCCGCGGTGTTGGGACCGGACGTCGAGGAGGGAAGCGAGACGTGGCGCCTCTTCGCGAAGTACGTCGCGCTCGACATGCGCCAGAAGACGGGCCAGAAGTGCACCGCCGTGCGGCGGATCCTCGTCCCCGCCCACAAGGCCGAGGCCGCGCGCGACGCGCTCCTCGACGAGCTCTCGCGCGTCGTCACGGGCGACCCCGCCGACCCCGCGACGACCATGGGCCCCCTCGCGAGCCGCGCCCAGCTCGACGACGTCCGCGCGGGCATCGACCGCCTGGCCGAGCACGCCGCGGTCGCGACGGGTGGCTCGAAGCCCGTTCGGACGCCGGGCTTCTTCGTTCCGCCCACGCTGCTCGTCGCGAAGGACGCCCGCGCGGACGTCTTCCACGAGCTCGAGGTGTTCGGCCCCGCCGCCACCGTGCTCGCGTACGACGGCACGGCGGCAGAGGCCGCCGACCTCGTCCGCCGCGGCGAGGGCTGTCTCGTCTCGAGCGTGTACACCGACGACCCGGCGTTCGCGGAGCAGGCGGTCCTCGAGCTCGCGCCGTGGAACGGTCGCGTCTGGATCGGCAGCGAGAAGATGGCCGAGCAGAGCGTGCCGCCGGGCACCGTGCTGCCGCAGATGATCCACGGCGGGCCCGGCCGCGCGGGCGGGGGCGAGGAGCTCGGCGGGCTCCGCGGCCTCGCGCTCTACCTCCAGCGCACCGCGGTCCAGGGCTACAAGGGCATCGTCGAGAAGGCGTTCGGCGCGAAGGAGCCGGCGGCGGCCGTCTGACCGTCGCACGCCCCGCGCGCCAAAAGCCGTACGCGCGTCCCGTGCGCCGAAGAACGCCCCCGCGTCCCGCGCGCGCCTGGGTCCGGCGTCAGATCGTGGCGGAGCGGAGCACGTCCACGATCTGGGGGATGATCGCCTCCCACGACGTCGACTTGTCCTTCGTCACGGTCACGAAGTCGTTCACTCCGAACAGGCTCACGACGCCCGGGATCTCGAACAGCGCTTCGGCCCAGGCGGTCCCCTCGGCGGCCCCTGCGTCCTTGAACGTCCGGCTCGTGGGACCGAGGACGCCCTTCTCGAAGGTGAAGCGGATCGCGTTCGGGTTGGGCGTGGGAACCGGCGTCACGGCGTGCGGCATGTCGGTACCCTCCACGCGCCCGAGCCTACCGCGGGAGGTCCTCTTGGCCCTTCTCTGGCACGCCGCGGATCCGTCGGACGGCCTCCGTGGACCAGTAGTGCCCGAGCGCGGTCTCGTCGGGCGCGCTCGCCTCCGCCTCGAGCGCGGGGAGCGCAGCGCTCGCGGCCGGACCGAGCCGGGCGAGGACCTTCGCGGACCGCCAGCGCACGAACGAGTCGGTGTCGAGGAGCGCCCGCGCCAGCGCGTCCACGGCCGGCAACGCGGCGTCGCCGGCCTGGTAGAGCGCGTCCGCCGCGGCCTGACGGACCCAGCGGTTGTCGTCCGCGAGGAGCGCGGCGACCCCCGGGACGAGCGCCTTCGCGAGCCCGGGGTCCTTCGCGATCTCCTTCAGGGAGGCGAGGCGCCGCGCGGCCGTCGGCGCCCGCAGCCCCTCGGCCGCCTTCTCGATCGCGGCGGCGCGGGCGACCGTCCCGTCGGCGGCGGAGCCGGCGGGATCCTCGGGCCCGCAGCCGACGACGGCGAGGCCGGCGGCCAGGACCAGGACCGAGAGCGAGCGGACGGGAAGTCGGCGGGGAACGCCCGACCCGTGCACGCAGGCTACCGCTTCGCGGACTCCGGACGGTTCACGTGCCGGCGGCCCTGGTGGTTCAACGCGGCCATCTGCTGCGGATTGTTGAGCGGGTCCCAGGCCTGGCCCTTCGCCTCGAAGAGGCCGCGCGCGCGGCGAATCGACGCGATGGCCTTCTTGCGGCGCTGGTTCCGCTTCTGCCGCTGCTCGATCAGTCGGTGCTTCTGGCCGCCGCTTCCGCTCATCGTTCGCTCGCGCCTCGCCGTCGGGGGTCCACGCCCCGAGTCCGGAGACCGGGGGCGAACGGCGGATTGTCCCCGCGGAGCGAGGGGACGCAAGTCGGTTCCGGGGCCCCGGCCGGGCCGAGCCCGCGGCGGGCCGCCGACTA
This sequence comes from uncultured Planctomycetota bacterium, assembly GCA_963752285.1. Classification (GTDB taxonomy): domain Bacteria; phylum Planctomycetota; class PLA2; order PLA2; family JAEUHO01; genus CAVVXN01. The sequence goes on along the minus strand of CAVVXN010000005.1, from coordinate 636,958 downwards.
CCCCTCCTTCAAGTAGATCCCGAGCGAGCGGAGGCCCGCGAGGAGGCGCCGGTCCTGGGGCGCGTCCTTGAGCAGGGCCTCCGTGGGACTGAGACGTCTCAGGAGCAGGCGGGCGACGTCGGGGAGCTGGAGGATCGTCTCGAGGGCCGACTCGTTCTCCACCCGCAGCACGACGCCCCGCTCCATCGACGCGAAGGCGACCCGGTTCGCCCAGTCGGCGATCGTGTACGAGACGTTCTGGGGGACCGGGCCCCGCGAGCGCGCATCCAGGAACTCCTGGATCTCCGAGAGCGCCCGACCGGCCCCCACGGCGGCCTGGACCGACTCCCGCGTCAGCCGGAAGTGGACGACGTCGCCGCTCTTCACTCGCTGCGCCCAGCCGTCGAGCGTGTGCACGACGTCCGAGACGTCGCCCTCGGGCAGCACGACGATCTCGAAGTCGGGGTTCACGAGGAGGGGTCTCAGTCCCGTGTCGAGCCCCGGTGCGGTCGCTCCGAGGACGCGCGCGCCGAGCGGAGACAGCCGCCACGCGAGCGCGCGCTCGTCCCGCGCCGCCACGTCGAGGAGCCCCAGCACGTGGAGGCGCTTCAGCCATCCGTGCTCGGTCAGGGAGAGGAGGTCGCGCGGGGTCTCCTTGCCCGAGAAGTACGCGGAGAAGTGACGGTCACGGTGCCGGTCCTGGATCCGACGCTCGTCGAGCGTGGACAGGTAGCGGTGCCGGCTCACGGCGGCGAGCGAACGCGCGGTCCACCAGCGTTCGGGCTCGTCGCGGAGCACGTCGCCGACCTGCGCGCGGACCTCGTGCTGGTGGAGGCTCCGCCCCCCGCCCGGGCTCGTGTGCTCGAGCGCGACGCGGTAGAGCTCCTGCGCCTTCTCCTCGAGCGGCAGTCCGAGGAAGCGCTCCGACGCGGGCGTGAGCTCGAGGAAGCTCTCGTCGTCGGTGCGCACGAGGCCGAGCGACTCGACGGCCGTCACGATCTCGCCCCAGACCTCGGTGGGCCCCGCGAGGAACGTCTCACGCCACACGAACCCGTCCTGGATCTTGCGCCGGCTCGCCTTGTGGACCTCGCCCTTGCGGCCCACCTTCACGGGTTGGCGCCGCACGTGCTCGAGGAAGGCGCAGAGGTCCGCGACCAGATCGCCGCCCGAGCGGATCACCTCGGCGCCGTCGGGCAGGCCGTCCGGCGCGCGGCGGATCAGGTCCTCGAGCACCTCGCGGAACACGACGACCGCCTCGTCCTCACACGCGATGCCGTAGCCCTGGAGCGAGAGCCTCGCGACCGTGCCGACCGCCGCGCCCTCGAGCGCCTTCGACCAGCGTTCGCGGTCCCACCGCACGTCCCGGAGCGCCCGGCGCGCCGACCAGATCGCGCGCGTGAGGAAGCCTCCGTGCCGCGAGGCGACGTAGCGGACGACCTCGGCCATCTTCGGGTCGAGGCGCCGCAAGAGATGGTCCGAGCCATCGCCGGCGAGGAGCGTCCGCGCGTCTCCGGACGCCGGCGCGGGCGGGAGGTCGGGGAACGCCCCGCGGAGTTCCTCGCGTTCGGACGCGGTGATCGCCGCGAGGTGACCCCCGAGCGTGAACACGCTCGAGACCGTTCGCGTCTCCTCGCGGAACAGCGAGGTGAGCATCTGGCCGAGCTCGTCGGGGACCGCGTAGAGAACGCGGCCGTTCGTCGCCATGCGGCGGTCGCTGACCTCGGCCAGGAACCCCCGGCGGCAGAGCGCCTTCACGCCCGCTTCCGCCTCGTGGTACTCGAGATCGAGCGGGCCCTCGCCCGGGAGCCTCTGGAAGAGCCCCGGCAGGTCGGACGCGAAGCTCGGTCGCCGGAGCAGGAGCAAGAGGACCTCGAGCACCTTCCGGGTGAGCGTTCGTACGCGGCGGTAGACGGTTCCCTCCTGGGACATCGTCTCCTCGAGACCCGAGACCAGCTCGCGCTTGCCGAGCTGTTGCGCGGCGTCGTCGGGGCGCCAGAACGCGTAGACGTCCCTCAGGTCCGCGACCCGGAGCGTGTCGAGGTGCTTGTGCAGCGTCGTGGACGCCCCGTTCTTGTGGCGCGCTCCGTTCCCCCGCTCGCTCATGCGGTCGTCTTCCCGTTCCCGAGCGCGTGACCGTCGAGGATCTCGTACGCGTACCCCTGCTCCGTCAGGAAGAGCTGGCGGTGCTGGCCGAAGTCCTGCTCGACGGTCTCGTCGCTGACGAGGCTGTAGAAGACCGCGCGACGCCCGTCCTCCTTGGGCCGGAGCACGCGCCCGAGCCGCTGCGCCTCCTCCTGCCGGGAGCCGAACGTGCCCGAGATCTGAACGATCACGCTCGCGGCCGGAAGGTCCACCGCGAAGTTGCCGACCTTGCTCACCACGAGCACGCGAAGGTCGCCGTCCCGGAACCGGCCGTAGAGCTCGAGTCGGTCGGCCTTGGGCGTGCGCCCCGTGATGATCGGGGCATCGAGGTGGCGCGCGACGCGCTCGAGCTGGTCCAGGTACTGCCCGATGACCAGGATCTTGTCGTCGTCGTGGTGGCCGAGGATCCGGTCGATCAGATCGGTCTTCGCGGGGTTCTCCGCGGCCAGCCGGAACCGCTGCCGCGCGCCCGAGACCGCGTAGCGACGCTTGAGCTCCGCGTCCATCTTGACCCGTACCTCGCGGCACGTCGCCTCGGCGATCCAGCCCTTCCGCTCGAGAACCTTCCACGGGACGTCGTAGCGCTTGGGACCGATGAGCGTGAACACTTCCTCCTCGCAGCCGTCCTCGCGGACGAGGGTGGCCGTCAGGCCGAGGCGACGTGTCGCCTGCAGGTCGGCGGTGACGCGGAACACGGGCGCGGGGAGCAGGTGCACCTCGTCGTACACGACGAGACCCCAGTCGTTCTGCTGGAAGAGCTCGAAGTGGACGAACGGGTCGGTCTTGCGACGGCGCCACGTGAGGATCTGGTACGTGGTGATCGTGACCGGCCGGACCTCCTTCACGAGGCCCGTGTACTCGCCGACGTCTTCGGGCCGGAGGTCGGTCTTCGACAAGAGCTCGGACCGCCACTGGGCGACCGCGGTGTGGTTCGTCGTGAGGATCAGCGTCTTCCGGCCGATCCGCGCCATGGCGCCGAGCCCGACGATCGTCTTGCCCGCGCCGCAGGGCAGGACCACCACCCCGCTCCCGCCGAGCGCGCTGCCGTCGCGGTGGAACACGTCCACCGCCTCGTGCTGGTAGTCGCGGAGCCGGAACGTCCGGCCGTCGGGGAGCGCCTCCCGGAGGTGCACGGCGAGCGGGCCGCCTTCGACGTAGCCGCCGACGTCCTCGACGGGCCATCCCAGCTTCACGAGCGCCCTCTTCACCTCCCCGCGGTACTGGGCCTCGACGGGCAGCCGGCCGTCCTCGGGCTCCCCCACCATGTCCTTCGTAAGGGCGCTCGACCGTACGAGCTGGAGCAGGTCGTCGTCCTCGGCCTCCAGGGCGTAGGAGGGACCGACGCCCTCCCGCGGGACGAGCCGGAGCCGCCCGTACCGCCGGTGGAGGTCCTCGACGTCCCGGCGTACGTTCTGAGGGACCGGGAAGCGGCTCAGCCGCTCGAGCGCGCCCGCCATATCGACCGCGGTCAGGCCCGCCGCCGCCGCGTTCCAGATCGAGAGCGGGGTGATGCGGTAGGTGTGGACGTGCTCCGGCGACTTCAGGAGCTCGCAGAACGGGCTGATCGCGTCCCGGGCCTCCTCGTATCGGGGGCCTCCGACCTCCAGCAGGACGGAGCGGTCGCTCTGGACGATGAGCGGCAGTTCGGACGCGTAGGTCATCGGGGGCCGAGGCCCCTCGGCCGCCCCCGGGGGCCACCGAGGGGGTCAGGGGCCGGTCCTCGGTCCGGGGTCGGAAATCGCGGGGGCAAGCGGTCGAAGGTAGGCCGAGGCCGAGGGGGGTCAAGCATTCCGCCCCCCCTCGTGTCGAACCGACCGCCTACGGCGCGGCGCCGCGCGCCGGTCCCTCGTCCTCGGCCTCCACCGGGAGCGCCTCCCGCATCGCCTCGTGGAGGAGGCCGTTCGTGGCGAGCAGGTGGCCCCCGAAGAGCCAGTCCTCCCCGCCCTGGAGGTCCGTCACGCACCCACCGGCCGCCCGCACGATCGCGCCGCCGGCGGCGACGTCCCAGGGAGACAGGTGGAGCTCCCAGTAGCCGTCGAGGCGCCCCGAGGCGACGTAGGCGAGGTCCACCGCCGCCGACCCCATCCGCCTGAGCCCCCGGGCCCGGAGGCCCAGACGGCGCACGTGCTCGAAGTTGTCGTCCCTCTTCTCGTTCCGGAGGTACGAGAAGCCGGTCGCGAGGATCGCCTCCTCCACGAAGGGCGTCACGCTGACCGAGATCGGCCGGTCGCCCTCGAAGGCCCCGCTACCGGGCGCGCCGAGGAACGTCTGGGAGAGCACCGGGAGGTGGACGACGCCGGCCAGCGGCACGCCCTGCTCCACGTAGCCGATCGAGACCGAGAAGATCGGCAGCCCCTGGACGAAGTTCACGGTCCCGTCGAGGGGGTCCACCACGAATACGGGGCCCTCGCCGGCGACCGCCCGGGAGCGGCTCCCCTTCGCGCCCTCCTCGCCGAGCATCGGGACCCCGGGAAACGCGCGGACGAGCCGCGCCCGGATCAGCTCCTCGCTCTCCCGGTCCGCGCGGGTCACCACGTCGCGCCGACCGATTCGCTCGATCTCGCCGGGGGCGAGGCGACCGAAGCGATCGAGGAGCAGACGACCCGCCTCCTCCGCGATCTCGCGCATGGCGTCGAGCACGGCCATCCTCCCCGCGACGGCCGACCCGCCGCGCGACCTGCGAGGCTACTCAGACGCCGGGGGCTTCTCGTCTCCCGCGCGGCCGCGGGCGCGCTGCCGCGCCCACCACTGGTGACGCTTCACCACCTCGCGCTCGTCTCCCACCTCGCGCGGGTCGAAGAGCCGGAGCGCCTCGAGCGACTCGGGGAGGTACGCCTGCGGCACCGACGCATGGGGGAAGTCGTGCGGGTACTGGTACCCCTTCCCGTGTCCGAGCGACCGCGCGAACCCCGTCGGCGCGTTGCGGATGTGCAGGGGCACCGGCACGTCCGGGTGGCGGCGCGCGGCCTCCTGGGCCGCGCCGAGCGCCCGGACGACCGTGTTCGACTTCGGCGCCGAGGCGAGGTAGCAGCACGCGTGCGTCATCGCGAGCGCCCCCTCGGGCAAGCCGAGGACGGAGACCGCCTGCCACGCGTCGAGCGCGAGGCGCAGCGCCAGGGGGTCGGCGAGGCCGACGTCCTCGGAGGCCATCGCGACCATGCGCCGCACGATCACGAGGGGGTCCTCGCCGGCCTCGAGCATCCGGGCCATCCAGAACAGCGAGGCGTCGGCGTCGCTCCCGCGGAGCGACTTGTGGAACGCCGAGAGGAGGTCGTAACGGTCGTCGCCCGACTTGTCGTAGGGAACGAGCCGGACCTGCGCCGCCTCCACCACGACGTCCTCGTCGACCGCCACGGCGTCGCGCTCCCGCGCCAGCACGACCGCGCTCTCGAGCGCGTTCAGGAGCCGGCGCGCGTCTCCCCCCGCGACCTCGACGAGGGCCCGCCGGCCCGCCTCCGTGATCTCGACCGCGCCACCGAGGCCGCGCCCGGGGTCCTCGAGCGCGCGGTCGAGCACGCGGTGGAGCGCCGTGTCGTCGAGGGGCTCGAGCCGGACGACCCGGAGCCGCGAGAGCAGGGCGCCGACCAGGGCGAACCCGGGGTTCTCCGTCGTGGCCCCGACGAGGAGGATCGTGCCGTCCTCCACGTGCGGGAGGAAGGCGTCCTGCTGCGCCCGATTGAACCGGTGGATCTCGTCCACGAAGAGGAGCGTCCCCTTCCCCTCCTCGCGACGCGCGCGCGCCTCGGCCACGATCGCGCGGACGTCCTTCACGCCCGAGGTCACGGCCGAGAGCGACTCGAAGACCGCGCCCGAGTGCTCGGCGAGGAGCCGCGCGAGCGTGGTCTTCCCGCTGCCGGGCGGGCCCCAGAGGACCAGGCTCGGTACCTCGCCGGTGCGAAACGCCGTGTCGAGGAGCGTGCCGGGGCCGAGGACGCGGTCCTGGCCCTCGACCTCGTCCGGCGACCGCGGTCGCAGCCGGTCGGCGAGCGGCGCCCGTGCCGACGGCGCGTCGCCCGCGGGCACGCTCATGGGCGCGCCATCTCCAGAACCAGCTCGTCGATCAGGGCGCGGCCCGCCTTCGGCGTGTCGATCAGGATCGCGAACGCGTACCCGTTCTCGCCCGGACGCCCGTCGAGATAGCCCGCGAGCGCGTGGACGCCGTGCCGCGACAAGGTCCCCGTCTTCGCGTGGAGGCGGCGGGGCAGGTCGCCCGTGCGGAGCCGGTTCCTGAGGGTCCCGTCCTCGCCGGGAACGGCCAGCGACGAGACGAGGACCGGGCCGCGCAGGAGGTCGTGGTCCATCGACACCAGGAGGCGCGCGACGGTGGCGGCGGTCGTCCGGTCGTCGAGCGAGAGGCCCGCGCCGTCCACGATGTGCGTCGCCCCGTCCGGGTCGAGGCCGCGGCGCCGCAGGACCTCGCGCACCGCGCGCTCGCCGCTCTCCCACGTCCCGCGGCCCTCGAGCGCCGCGCCCGCGGCCTTGAATAGCATCGCCGCGTAGAAGTTCTGGCTGCGGTGGTTCATGACCTCGAGCGTCGCGTCCATCGACGAGCGGTGGCGGACGACCAGGGTCCCGCCGGGACGACGGTCGGCCTCGTCGCGCGCCGGACGCGACCCCCCGCGCACGGCCACGCCCGCGTGCGCGAGGCGCGAGAGGAAGGCGGAGCCGAAGAAGGCCAGCGGGTCGGGGACCGGGTGCGAGAACGTGTACGTACGCCCCGCGGGGATCTCGCCCGCGACGCGGAGCGCCGGGCCCGACACCCACGTCGCCCCCACCGTGGTCCGCCCGGTGGCGATCGTGGACACGCGCCCGTCGAGGTCCCATCCGCCGAGCGTGGAGACCGCCTCGACCTTCGCGGGGTGCCCCGCGACCCGGGCGCCGGTCACCTCGAGGTCCGCGCACCCGTCGTTGAACGCGAGGCCCGAGACACCCGCGCCGTACCAGCGCGCGCGGTCGCCCGCGCTCCAGGTCGGGTGGAAGTACGCGCGGTCGAACCGGCCGTCGTCGAGGACGACCGCACCGGTCACCCGCCGGACGCCCGCCTTGCGCACGGCGGCGGCGAACCGGTCGAGGAGCCGGAGCGGGTCCCCCTCCTCGAACCGGCCCGAGAGGTTCGGGTCGCCCGTCCCGTGGACCACCACGTCGCCCTCGAGCGTGCCGTCCGGCTGGACGACGCCCCGGAGGGTGACTGCGGTCTCGAAGTCGTACGCGGGACCGAGCAGGTCCAGCGCCGCCGCGGCGGTCAGGACCTTCGCGACGGAGGCCGGCCGGAGCGGGTCGTTGTGCCCCTCGGCGTACACGACCCGCGGCCGAAGGCCCCGGGTCACGACCGCGACCCCGTAGCGCCCCGCGGGGAGGTGCGCCTTCGCTACGACCTGGGCGAGCCGGTCGGCGAGCGCCGCGCGCTTCGCGGCCTCGGCCGGCGCGAGGGGGGCGAGCGCGCCGAAGAGCGCCAGGGCGAGGAGGGTCCAGGCGGACCGGACGGGCGCCCGGCGGGCGCAGGGGGAGGACGGGCGGCGCATCGGGCGGACCCCACGAGCGTACGGACGGGGCGGACGGTCCCTAGTAGAGGTCGGCCGAAGCCCGTCCGGGCTGCAGGGCGCTCTCTCCGCGCGTCCGCGCCCCGCCCGCTCAGAGACCGCGGGCCCAGGACGGCCGTAGGGGGATCTGCCCCGCGCGGGCCCGGTCGATGGCCTCGAGGAGGCGCGCCTTGTCGGCGGGGAGCCGGCCGCCGAGCGGCAGGTGGTTGCTCGCGTGGTTGCTGCGGAAGACCGCGCCGGAGAGGTCGAGGTGGTCCACCAGGGTCCGCAGCTCGTCGAGGGTCTCGCCGGGCTCGAGCATCGCGAACCGGCCGGCCTGGACGTCGTCGTAGAGCGGCGTCCCCGGAACCGGGGTCACGCAGAGGCACGAGACGAAACGGGGGTCCATGCGCGTCACCGCGCGACCCGTCGCGACCGCGTGCTCGTGGCTGAGCTCCCGTCCCGCGACGCCGAGGAGCACCATGACGCTCATCTTGATGCCCGCGGCCTCGGCGCGTCGGACCGCCACGACCTGCGCCTCCACGGTCGCGCCCTTCCGGATCCGCTCGTTCACGAGGTCGTGCCCGGTCTCGAGGCCGAGGTACGCGATCCCGAGGCCGTGCGCGCGAAGCGCCGCGAGCTCGTCGTCGGTCTTGGAGCCCACCGAGATCGCGTTCGCGTACGCCCCCACCCGCTGCAGCTCGGGGAAGGCCGCGCGGAGCGCGTCGAGGATCGGGAGGAGACGGCGGGTGGAGAGCGTCAAGGCGTCGCCGTCGAGCAGGAAGACCCGGCGCGTCCCCGGGAGGACGCGCGCGGCGGCCTCGATGTCCTCGAAGACCTCGTTCTCGGGGCGCACCTCGAACCGCTTCGTGCGGTACATCGCGCAGTACGTGCACTCGTTGTGGCTGCACCCGTACGTCACGTGGAGCAGGTACGAGTCGGCCTCGGAAGGCGGTCGGAAGACGGGCTCGCGATAGCGCACGCGCGGATCCTACGTCGGGGCGCCGGCGGCGCGTAGCGCGCCGCGGGGCGCGCGGTCCAGTCCGACGAGGCGCGGCACCCCGCCGTCGTAGACCACCGCGCTCGGCCGGCGGTCCCAGTCGCGGAGCACCATCACGTCGCGCGGGCGCGGGCCGTCGAGACGGTGGTGGACGCCCGTGTGCACGTGGCCGAGCACGAGGAGGTCGGCGTCGAGCCCGTCGAGCCACGCCCGCGCCCGCCCGTAGTCGATGCCGAGGAGCGCCCCCGTGCTCCGGCGACCGTGGCGCTCGGAGACCGCACGGAGCGCCTGCGCGAGGGTCACGGTCACGCGATACGGCCCGCGCCGCAGGCCCCAGACGACCGGCGGGAGCCTCAGCACCCGGCGCATCGCGAGGTACGAGGTGTCGGCCGTGCAGAGGAGGTCGCCGTGGCTCATCACGACGGTCGTGTCTCCCCAGCGCGCGCGCACGACGTCGGGCCAGCACGCGAGCGCGAGACCCGGCGCTCCGTCGAACGCGAAGTCGCGGTTTCCGGCGAGGAACACGAGACGGAGCCCCTCCGCCTGGGCCGCCGCCAGCCTTTCCGTGACGCCGCGGGCGAACGGCGTCTTCGCCTGCCCCCGGCCGACCCAGAAGTCGAAGAGGTCGCCGAGGATCACGAGGGTGCCCCCGGCCGGCGCGATCGCGCGCAGCAGGTCGAAGAGGTCGTCGCGTGTCCCCGGGTGCTCCGCCGTGAGGTGGAGGTCGCCGATCACGGTGACCGGCGGCGCCATCTCCCCCACGTCCCGTACCTTCGGCGCCGCGCCGGGCGCGCCAGGAGCCGACGGGGCCGGGTCACGGGGAGAAGGCACCGGCCCAAGGTAGCCTCCGCGGCGCGGGCCGTGGACGAAGGGCGCTCGGCCGGTACCTTGACCGGCTCCGCCCGGCGTCGGGCCCGGCGATCGGAACGGCAACGTGCCCCAATCCAAGAGCTTCTACGAGGTCCTCGGCGTCGGGGAGAACGCCACCCAGGAGGAGATCCAGGCGGCGTACCGCAAGCTCGCCGTCAAGTACCACCCCGACAAGAACCCGGGCGACCAGCAGGCGGAGGAGAAGTTCAAGGAGCTCGGCCGGGCCTATGCCGTGCTCTCCGACCCCGGGCAGCGCGCGCAGTACGACCAGCAGCTCCACACGGGATTCCCGCCCGAGGGCATGGGCGATGGGGGCTTTCCGGGGTACGAGTCGATCTCCACCGACGAGATCCTGCGGCGATTCGGCTTCCTCTTCGGGGACCTCTTCGGCGGGGACGGCGGAGCCGAGGGCTTCTCGCCGTTCGGCCGCCGCGGTGGACCGCGCGTCGCGCGTCGGGGCCGCGGCCAGGACGTGGAGGCCTCGGTGCGCGTTCCGTTTCGCGCCGCCGCGCTCGGTGACAAGATCGAGGTGACGCTCCACGGTTCGACGGGCACGCGCACGCTCTCGATCCGCGTGCCGGAGGGCACGGTGGAGGGCGCGACGCTCCGGCTCCGCGGCCAGGGCGAGCCCGGTCCCGGCGGGGGCCCGCCGGGCGACCTGTTCCTCCGGGTGCACGTGGACCCCGACCCCACGTTCCGTCTCTCGGGCCACGACGTCGAGGCGGACCTCGCGGTCTCCGCGCCCGTCGCGGTGCTGGGCGGGAAGGTGGAAGTTCGGACGCTCGGGGGGAAGGTCGGCACGGTAACGGTCCCGCCGGGCACGTCGAGCGGGACGGTGCTGCGCCTGCGCGGCCAGGGGATCCGCGGCGGCGACCACCTCGCGCGCGTCGTCGTGACGGTGCCGAAGGACCCGACGCCCGAGGCGCGCGCGCTCTACGAGAAGCTCCGCGACCTCGACTAGTCGCAGCTCAACGCGGGAGCGGACGGCCTTCGAGGTCGCTCGTGTCGAGCCCGAAGAAGTCGAGCACCGTCGCGGCCACGTCGTGCACCCGGTACGGACGATCGGGCGGCGCCGGCGCGAGCGGACGGTCGAGCAGCAGGATGCCCGGTACCACGCTGACGTCGGTGCTGCAGTGGTCGCCCGACCAGGGCTTCTTGTTGTCCACGAAGAGCGGTTGCGACATGTCGCCGAGGAGCGCGGTCTGCCACGCCACGCGGTAGCCCACGTCGAAGCCGACCTGGAGGTCGGCCGCCTCGTTCACGTACGGCCCGTGGTAGACCTCGTGGAGCAGGTAGACCTCGCGGATCGGGCGGTTCTCCGGGTGCCGCGGGTCGCGGACCCGCAAGAGCTTCTCGCGGATCTCCCGCGCCAGCGCGGGTGCCTCCCCGGAGGACACGATCCCCTCGGACTCGCGGCCCCGGACGTTCAGGAAGATCTGCCCGAGCCCCATGGCGAAGGCGCGCGTCCTCGGCCAGTCCACGGCGTCGGCGCCGGTGTCGCCCTCGAGCCCGAACTTGGCGAGGTTCTGCTCGGCCGTGCTCCGTTTGAGCACCATGTACCCTTCGTCCACGAGCCAGCGGTTCAGGTTGACCTGCCAGCGCCACGTCTGGAACCCGTGGTCGGACGCGACGATCAGGAGGTCGTTCGGTCCGAGGCGCGCCATCACGTCGCCGAGCACGCGGTCGGCCCTCGTGTAGACCCGGAGCATCGGGTCGCCGAGCGCCTCGACCTTCCCCTTCACGTAGGCGGGGTGCTCCGGGTCGTAGTAGCGGTAGAAGCAGTGGAGCGCGCGGTCCGTCGCCGTGAAGACCTGGAACACGCACGCGTCGCCGCGCTCGAGCTCGCCGAGGAGCATCTTCTCGCCCTGGTCCATGTCGGCCAGGAGGTCGCGGAGGAAGCCCTCGTCGTCCTGGTACTCGTCGTTCAGCGCGAAGGTCTGCTCGGTCCAGCCCACGGTCTCGAACGGGCCGTACTCCTCCCACAGCTCCTCGCTCCACGCCTTCGGGGTGGTGAGGGCCATCACGGGGTCGGGCGCGTAGATGTTGACCGGGTCGGCCAGCACCATCAGCGGATCGACCTGCTTCACCTCGAACCGCACGTGCCCGCGAAGGTGGATGTGGGGCACCGTGTCGAGCTCGAACGGAACGACGAAGAACGAGCTCCGCCCGCCGAGGGGCACCACCTCCGTCCGGTCCGCGAGTCGGATCGCGACGGCCGGAGGATCGCCCTCCACAACCTCGAGGTGCAGCGGCGCGGTCGCGCGCGAGAGCGTGCCGCCGCGCCCGCGCGGGAGCGAGGGGTCCACGGGTCCCGGCAGCGTCGTGTCCCAGGCCCGCGTCTCCTCCGGGTCGAGGGGGATCTGGGTCCCGCCGAAGGTCGTGTCGCCTGACGGGAATCCCGCGCGCGAAGACCAGACGGCGTAGTAGCCCGGGCCGCCGGCGAGGTCGGGGGTCCCGAGGCCCGAGAGGAGGTGCGCCCCCGGAACGGCCTTCGCGGGGAAGAGCCCCGGCTGGCGGATCGCGAGCACGGGATATCCCGCGGCAGCGACGCGTTCGAGGAACGTCGGGTACGCGAGACGCGCCGCGGCGATCGGCGGACGGAGGACCAGCCTGCCGCCGAGGAGGCGCATCCGACGCACGTCCACCATGCCGTTCTCCGGCCGGTAGCTCCGCGACGGCCGCACGAAGTCGGTGATCCGATGACGGCCCGGGTCCACCCCCGTCATCAGGCTCGACCACGCGACGGGCGACTCGGGGGGGATCTCGGAACGGAGGCGGTGGAGCCCCGAGATCCGAATCAGGCGCTCGAACGCGGGGAGCCGTCGTTCGGGCTCCGGTCGCCTCAGGTCTTCCTTCACGTAGCGCTCGAGCCACACGGGATCGACGCCGTCGAGCCCGATCACGATCGCGCGCGCGTGGGTCCGCGCGTCGGCCGCGGGGGCGGGCGCCCGATCGGGCAGCGCGAGGCGCACGGCGTCGCCCGCGGCGAGCGCGAGGACCAGGAGACCGAGAGCCCGGAGGAGGGAGCCGAGGGGAGCCATGGACGCTACGCCTCCGGGGACGACCCGCGCGCGGCGCGACGTCCCTGGTCGGCGCGGCCGCGACGCGCCCGGCTCGGCGCCGCCGTCCGTCGCCGCCCGCGCGTCTCGAGGGCGAGCTCGATGGCCTCGTCCACGCGGTCCACGAGGTGGAACTCCAGCCGCCGGCGCACCTCGTCGGGCACCTCGTCCAGGTCCACCTCGTTCCGCCGGGGCAGGATGACGCGCCGGATGCCGGCGCGCGCGGCGCCGAGCACCTTGTCGCGAATGCCCCCCACCGGAAGGACCTGTCCGCGGAGCGTGATCTCGCCCGTCATCGCCGTGTCGTTCCTCGCGGTACGCCCCGTCACGACGCTCGCCAGCGCCACGACCATCGCGAGCCCGGCGCTCGGGCCGTCCTTCGGCACCGCGCCCGCCGGGACGTGGACGTGGTAGTCATCGGCCGGCGCGCCCGTACCGAGCACGCCGCGGCTCTTCAGGTACGTCAGCGCGGCGATCGCCGACTCCTTCATCACGTCGCCGAGGCTGCCCGTGAGCTTCAGCTCGCCGCGGCCGCCCGGGGCTTTCGCGGCCTCGAGGAAGAGGATCTCGCCCCCCACGGGCGTCCAGGCGAGCCCCATCGCGACGCCCGGGACCGCGACGCGCTCCACCGCGTCGTGCTGGTGCCGCTGCGGGCCGAGGTACGTGCCGAGGTCCGCTTCCGCCACGCGCCAGGGTCCCTTCTCGCCGCGGACCGCGCGGAGCGCGAGCTTTCGGAAGATCGTGCCGAGCCTCCGCTCGAGGTTCCGCACCCCGGCCTCGCGGGTCCAGCCGCGGACCACGGCGCGAACGACCCGGCGCGAGATCTTCACGACGCGCGCCGCGAGCCCGACGGCCTTGAGCTGGCGTGGCACGAGGTGGCGCAGCGCGATCTCGATCTTCTCCTCCTCGGTGTAGCCCGGGACCTCGATCACCTCGAGGCGGTCGAGCAGCGGACGCGGCAGGGGCGCGAGCGAGTTCGCGGTCGTGATGAAGAGGACCTGGGAGAGGTCGAACGGGATCTCGACGTACCGGTCCACGAAGCTGACGTTCTGCTCGGGGTCGAGGACCTCCAGGAGCGCGGCGGCCGGGTCGCCGTGGAACGACGCCGACATCTTGTCGATCTCGTCCACGACGAACACGGGGTTCTTCGAGCCCGCCTTGCGCATCGCGGCGAGGATGCGACCCGGCATCGCGGCGACGTACGTCCTACGGTGCCCGCGGATCTCGCTCTCGTCCGACACCCCACCGACCGAGATGCGAACCAACGCGCGGCCCGTCGCGTCGGCGACGGCCTGCGCAAGGCTCGTCTTGCCCGTCCCCGGGGGGCCGAGGAAGCAGAGGATCGGCGCGCGCCCCTCGGGATTGCAGAGGCGCACCGCGAGCGTCTCGAGGATCCGCTCCTTCGCCTGCTCCATCCCGTAGTGCTCGCGGTCGAGGATCGCGGCCGCCTCGTCGAGGTCGGTTCGCTCCGGCCGCACGGCCAGCCACGGAAGCGCGACGAGCCAGTCGAGATACGAGACGATCCAGCCGCGTTCCGGCGAGCCGGCGGGCATCGTCTCGAGGCGCCTCAGCTCGCGCTCGGCCACCTCGCGCGCTTCCTTCGCCAGGACGCCGGACGCGACCTGCTCGCGGAGGCGGGCGACGTCGGGGTCGTCCTCGTCGCCCATCTCCTTGCGGATCGCCTTCATCTGCTCGCGGAGCCAGACCTGGCGTCGGGCCTCCTCGAGCTGCCCCGAGACCTCCTGCTGGATCTTGCGCCCGAGCTCGGCCACCTCCAGCGCGCGCCCGGCCAGCTTCACGATCTCCGCCAGGCGCTCCTTCACGTCGAACGTCTCGAGAACGAGCTGGCGCTCGGCGGACGTGAACTGGAGCTGGCTCGCCACCACGTCGGCGAGGGTCCCCGGGTCGGCGATGGAGTCCACGAGCGCCGCGAGCTCGGCGTTGCCGCCCGGCTGTGCGGCGACGATCTCGCGGACCAGGTGTCGGACCGTCTGGAGGAGGGCGTCGATCTCGACACCGGGGACCGCGTGCATCGGCGGGACGATCTCGATGGCGGCGGCGTACATGTCGCCCGCGTGGTCGAGCCGCGTGACGCGCGCGCGGTCCATGGGCTGCGCGACGAGCGTGATGGACGCCTCGCCCGTACGCACGGACTTCGTGAGCCGCGCCGTCACCCCCACCCGGTAGAGCGCGTCCGTCGCCGGCTCGTCGTCGTCCGGGTCCTTCTGCATCAGGAGGACGACCTCGCCGCCCTCGGCCTCCGCGGCCCGTACGGCCGCGAGCGAGAACGGACGGCCGATCGCGAGGGGCATGGGAACGCCCGGCAGCGGGATCATCCCACGGAGGGGAACGACCGGACGCGTCTTCGGCGCGGCGCGCCGACGGCCTCGAGGCGCCCGCCGTTGCTCGTCGTCGGAGGGCATGGCGGTCACGAAGGAGATCCTACCGCGGCGGGCCAGGCCGCGAGCGCGCGCCGGGCCTTCAGGCCGGTACCGCGGCGCCGAGCGGGTACGAGGCGTAGGGCTCCGGGACCACGACGCGCTCGTGGCCCTCGGCGCGAAGGCGTTCCGCGAACTCGAGGCACACGTCTTCGTCGCCGTGGACCAGGTAGATCTCCGAGCCCCACGCGCGCGCAGGCGCGAGGAAGTGAAGGAGGTCCGTCCGGTCGGCGTGCGCGGAGAACGCGTCGATGCGCGACACCTTCGCGCGGACGTCGCGCCACTGTCCCAGGACGCGCACGCGCTTGTCGCCCTCGACGAGGCGCCGGGCGAGCGTGCCGTGCGCGGCGTACCCGACGAACACGACCGCGTTCCGGGGGTCCTCGAGGCCGTGGAGCAGATGGTGGACGATCCGTCCTCCTTCGCACATCCCGGACCCGGCGATGACGACGAAGGGCCCGGGCGCGTCGTTCAGAGCCTTCGACTCCTCGACGCCCTCGAGGTAGCGCACGCCCACGGGGTGGAAGGCGTCGCCACCCGAGCCGACGAAGGCCTGCACGTCGGCGTCCCAGAGCTCCGGGTGCGCGACGAACGCCGCCGTGGCCTTCTCGGCGAGGGGCGAGTCCACGAACACGGGCAGCTCGGGCACGGCGCCGCGGGCACGCAGGCGCGCGAGCCCGTACACGAGGTTCTGCGTGCGGCCCACGCTGAACGCCGGCACGAACACCTTGCCGCCGGTCTCTACCGCGCGTTGGAGCACCGCCTGGATGGTGCCCTCGGCGTCCTCCATGGGCGGGTGGTCGCGCGTCCCGTACGTGCACTCCGAGAGGATCACGTCGGCGCGCGGGAGCGGCGACGGATCGTCGAGGATGGGGTACGCACGGCGGCCGAGGTCGCCCGTGAAGTAGATGCGCGGCCCGTCCTTGACCTCCAGCAGGATGCCCGCGGAGCCCAGGATGTGCCCCGCCTCCCGGAAGGTGGCCCGGACGCCGGGGATCGGCGAGAACGTCCGGCCGAGGGGGTGCACCTTGAACCGCTTCAGGGCGCGGTGGACGTCGTCGGGCACGTAGAGGGGCCGGACCTCGTGTTCGCCCTTCGCGAGGTGGCGGTTCAGGTACGCGGCGTCGGCCACGTTCAGGTGCGCCACGTCCTCCAGGAGCGCGCGCGCGAGGTCGCGGGTCGCCGGCGTCGCGTGGATCTCGCCGGGGTACCCGCCGCGCACGAGCGCGGGGATCGCGCCGCTGTGGTCGATGTGCGCGTGCGAGAGGACGACCGAGCGCACGTCGGGCGGGAGCGGCAGGTGGCGGTTCTTCTCGTCCGCCTCGCGGCGGGGGCCCTGGAAGAGCCCGCAGTCGAGGAGGATCGATCGCTTCCCCACGCGGATCAGGTGCCGGCTCCCGGTCACCGTCCGCGCGGCGCCGTACGGCTGGTAGACGACGTTCACGCGCGGTCCCTTCGCCCTCGGGTCGCATTCGGGCCGGCCCACGCGCGGATCCTCGCACGGGGGTCGGGGCGACGGACCGCGCGCGGCCGCGACGTCGTCAGATGCCGATGCCCTCGAGCGTGGCGGCGAAGCGGTCGATCTCGTCGCGCAGCCGGTCGCGCCACGTGGGCGGCTGGTCGTCCAACCGCTGCTTGAGGTCGAGGAAGCGCCGGCGCTCCTCCGCACTCGGCGCGCGCCCCGCCTCGATCACGCGGGCGGCGATCTCCGTGAGCTCGCGGAGCTCCTGTTCGAGCCGCGGGTCCATGCGGGCCTCCGAGACGCCGCCGACGGCGGTGATCCGGCCGCCGCGGCACCCGCCAGCGTAGCCACGAACCGCCCACCCCGCCACCCGCGCCAGACCGCGCGGCCGGCTTGGCGCCGGCGGGCGTGGGTGCTAGGCTCCGCCCCCCAGTCGGAGGGCGCATCGTCGGGTCCGTCGGCCCCCAGGGCGCATAGCTCAGTTGGTTAGAGCGCGTGCTTCACACGCACGAGGTCAGAGGTTCGAGTCCTCTTGCGCCCACCACCTTCGCCCCTTCGCGTCCCGGAGCCCATGACGACCCCTCCTCTCCCGGTGGTGAAGGCCTTCCTCGTCTGCGACCAGGTGATCCAAGACGCCCAAACGGGCAAGAAGTCGTTGATCGGGGTCTTCCACGAGATCAAGGCCGGCCGCTTTCCGACCGTGCACCCCGAGCTCTGGATCTACGCGAACCTGACCGACGCGCACGGACGCTACAGCTTCGAGATCGCGCTCGTGGACGTCGGCGGCGGGCAGGTGCTCGGACGGGGCACGCCGCCCGCGATCGACATCCCGGGCCCGCTTCAGGTCACCGAGCTCTCCGCACAGCTCCGGGGCATACGTCTGCCGAGCGCGGGAACGTACGAGTTCCACCTCATCGTGAACGGCTCGCTCGCCGCGACGAAGGCCGTGCGGGTGAGCCTCGCGGAGCCGTCGCCGGCCTAGCCCGGACCACCCACGAAGCACGCGACGTGTTCGACGGAAGCGTCGGTGGAAGCTCGAGTTGCGACCACTGGGCGATCACGGCTTCGCCGACAGGGTGTCCTGCGTGCGCCAGGGCCCCGAGGGCGAGGCGAGAGGAGGAGGCTTCCCCCCGTCCATGATTGTGATTTGGGGGTCGCCGACGACGAACAACGCCGCCATCGGGGTTCTGGCGTGCGCAGGGCCGCGTGATTCACGAAGGTTCGTGGGTCGTGCGGGCGAAGGGCCCGTCCGCGAACGACTGTCACCCTTTCCACTCGCCCTCACGCCGTCCTGGGCCGCGGCGCTACGGGCGCACGCGCCGGAGGAGGGCGGCGACCTCCGCGCGGACCTCCGGGTCCTCGCTCGTCGCGAGCGGGTCGAGCGGACCTCGAACGGCGGCGGGGCGTGGCGCGACCGCCGCCAAGACCTCGGCCAGGCGCCGGGGTCGCACGAGCAGCTCCGGCACCTCCTCCGGGCGCTGGAGCAGCGCGGCGTAGCGGCGCGACCGGGTGCCGGAATCCTCGGGACCCGACCGAGGCGCCGCGCCCGCCTCCTCGAGCGCGGACACGGCCACGACGTAGCGCCGCGCGAGGGCGGGCGCGGCGCCCGACGCCGCGGGGCCGAGCGCCGCCCTGAAGGAGAGGAGCTCGTCCTCGTCGAGACGACCGGGCTCGCCCCGGAGGCCCTGCTCGAAGAGGGCGACCAGGTCGTGTGTCGGACCGCCGATGCGGCCGAGCGCGGTCGCCACCATGTACCGGTCGCTGGGACGCCCCACGTCGGGGTCGCCCAGGCGGTGGAGGAGCGCCTGGAGCCGCGGGACGGCCGCGCGGGCGGCGGGCCCGCGCGCGGCGAGCTCGCCGATCTCGCGGCGCACGAGGAACACGTCGCTCCCGGTGACCATCCGCTCCGGGTCGGGGAGCGCCGCGACGAGCTCCTCCACCGGACGGGACGCGAGCGACCGACCTCCGGGCGAAGGCGCGGGTGGTTCGAGCACGCCTGCGAGGTCCTCCACGACCGCGCGGAGGTCGGCTCCGGCACCCGAGCGGAGCGCCGCGAGGCCCTCGGGACGTTTTGCGCCCCGCCTCCCCGGGGCGGCCTCGAGCCCGAGCACCGCGAGCGCCGCGCACGCGACCTCCCGCTCCGACGTCGGGGGGATCTCCTCGTGCTCGCGGGCGAAGGTGCCCGCCTCGGACGCCAGGAGCTCGCGCGTGATCGTGCGCGTGCGGCGATCCGTCTCGGCGTCGAACCCGCGGGGCTGGAGGAGCCACAGCACGGCGCGCGCGTCGCGCCCCGCCACCGCGTCGATCTCGGCGGGCGTGACCGTCCCGCCCCGCTTCGCCATCCGGGCGATCGCGTCCCGAAGCGCGCGGACCCCGGGGCGCGCGGCGTCCGCGAGGAACGCGACCAGCGTCTCCGCACCTCGCCCGCCCATCGCGACGAGGGCTCGGTCCGCCGCCGCGCGGACGCCGGGGTCCTCGTCCCGGAGCGAGAGCTCGAGGAGCGGGACGCCGCACGCGCCCTCCGGGTAGGCCGTGACGAGATCGCCTGCGGCCCGCGCGCGGACTTCGGGGTCGGGCGCGGCGAGGTCCTGGATCGCGCGACGCGCGAGCGCCCAGGCCTCCTTCACGGGGACGGCGTCCCGGCCGCACGACGCGACGAACGTGGCGCCCGCCGCGAGGACCGAAATTGCCGCCGCACGCGTCGCCATCGCCCGGCACGCCCCGCTCGCCTTGGGGCGGCAACGTAGCACCGTGGACGCGCCGAGACCCGGCGCCCGTCCGCGACCGCCTCATCGGGTCGTGCGGAACCGGCGGCTCGCCGACTCGAGGAAGTCCTTCTCGGCCGTCGTGAGCGACGAGATCCCCTCGGCGTGGATCTTCGCGAGCAGGTCGTCCACGCGCTTGCGGACCTCGGCCTCGGCCTCCTCCGCGCGCTCCTCCTGCTTCCGCACCACGGCGCGCCGCGCGCGGGCCAGCCGGCTCGCGCCGGCGCCCGGGGCGATCCGCCAGCGGAGCCTGTGGAACGCATAGCCGTACGCGGCGCCCGAGAGGTGCGCGACGGTGGGACCGAGCGCGTGCCCGACGAGGACGAGGTTCGCGACTTCGCGCCCGACCATGAACACCCCGACGAGGACCCACAGAGGCATCGGGATGAAGAGGAGGATCATCGGGAGGAACGGCAGGCGGAGGGCCGCGAACACCCCGATCGCGTACACGGCGCCCGACGCGCCGAGGCCAACCACCGGGTGCCCCTCGAAGGCCGCCACGGGGACGAGGGCCAGGGCGGAGACCGCGCCGCCGGCGAGGTAGAGCGCGAGGAGCGCACGCGACGAGATCATCCCCTCGACGATGCGCCCGAAGATCCAGAGGAAGAGCAGGTTGAAGAAGACGTGGTCGAGACGCGAGGGGTCGTGGAGGAAGATGGCCGTGAGGGGCTGCCAGATCCGGCCGTGCGCGAAGACGGCGTCGGTGTGCAGCGTGAGCTCGTCCGTGATGAACCCGTAGAGCCCGCCGAACCGGCCGCCGAAACGGAGCGACCCCGCGTACACGAACCACGCGATCGCGTTCGCGATCACGAGGCGGACGGTCATCGACGTCCCCCCGTTCGTCGAGGAGACGCCGCCTTCGCGCATCCAGTCGCGGCCGTACACGCCCACGCGCGGAGGCTACCACGCACGGGACGCGCGATCGGCCGGTCGAGACCGCGGCCCCGGAGTACGATCCCGGCCCTGGTCCAGGAGGCGGTGCGATGCGCGCGCGCGGACTCGTGGTGCTCGTCGGCCTCGCCTCCCTCCTGCTCCTGCCGCGCCCGTCACGGGCGGACGCCCCGGGGGAGAAGCGCGTGCTCGACACCGTCCCGACCGGCACCCACTGGTACGCGATGCGCGGCGGCGACGGTGCACCCGTCGGCTTCGCGCGCCTCGACGTCGCGCGACGCGAGGACCACGGGATCGCCGTCCAGTGGGAGCTCGCGCTCGCCTTCGACGACGGCGACTACCGGGAGTCCCGCTCCATGGCGATCGACGGCGGCGAACGCCTGGTGTCGAGCGAATACCGCACGTACGGGAACCTCGTCGCGAGCCTCGAGCGGACCGAGGCTGGGTTCGTCGTGAAGGCGGTCGAGAAGGGCGAGGTCCAGGGGCACGACGTGGAGGCGCCGGGGCCCGGCACCATGACGGGCCTCGGGTTCGTCCTCGCGTCCGCCGTGCCCCACGAGGACGGCGGGCGCCTCGCGAGGACGGAGCTCGACGAGGCGAACGCGCTCCGCGTGATCGGAGAGGCGGTGTTCACGTGGGAGGGCACGGCCGCGCGCACGTTCGACGCCCGCCCCGTCACCGTGGGGAGGGTGCGACTCGCGAAGGCGAACGGGAAGACCCTGCCCCTGGAGGTGCTGCCCGACGGCCGCGTCTTCTCGGTCGACTGGGGCGGAGGGCTCACGATGCAGCTCTCCGCGACCCCGACGAAGGACCTCTTCCGTCCCCGTGCGCCTGCGATCGCGGTGGTCTCGGAAGGGGCAGAGCTCGTGATGCGCTCCGAGCTGGAGGCCTTCACCCCCGAGGAGGTCTACGACCACTTCACGACCGCCGAGAAGCTGGTGACGTTCTGGCCCGAGAAGGCCGACGTGGAGGCGAAGCCGGGCGGCCGCTTCGTGCTCGACTGGCCCGGCCCGGGGTGGCGTCTGGACGGTCGCGTGAAGGAAGCGGACCGCGGCCGCCGCCTCTCGTTCACCTGGGTGTGGTCCCAGGGCCCAAAGCGCCCCGATCAGGTCGTGACCCTGGACCTCGCCGCGCGCGCCGGGGGAGGCACGGTGGTGACGCTCACCCAGGGTCCGTACGCGGACACGCCGGAGGCGGCGAAGGACCGCGCGGGCCACGAGGAGGGCTGGAAGTGGGTGTTCGGGCGCCTGCGTGCGCTGCGGACCGGGGAGCGCCCCGGCCCGAAGGACGTGGGAGGAGACGAGGGAGAGACCGACGGCCCCCCGTCCCAGGGCAAGACCGGGCCTCCTCCCGAGCCGCGCTGAGCGCCGGCGCTCACGTGCCGTCGGCCAGACCGCCGCGGCCGTCGGCGCCGCCGGGCCGCGCGAGGGGCAGCTCCACGCAGAACCGGCTCCCGCCCCGCTCGACGCCCTCCACCCAGACACGGCCGGCCATGCCCTGCACGAGGTGCTTCACGATGCTCAAGCCGAGGCCCGTGCCCCCCGCCTCCCGGGAACGCCCGGGATCGACCCGGTAGAAGCGCTCGAACACGCGCTCGCGCGCGTCGGGCGGGATCCCGATCCCCGTGTCCTCCACCTCGAGGCGCGCGCCCGCGGGCGTGATCGCGACCCGCACCTCCACGCGTCCGCCGGACGGCGTGTACTTGAGCGCGTTGTCGAGTAGGTTCCCCGCCACGCGGAGGATCGCCTCTTCCTCGCCCCGCACCACCACCGGCTGGAACGGGAGGCGTTGCGAGAGCGAGATGCCCTTCTCGGTCGCCAGGGACTGGAGCCCGTGCACGGCCTCGCGGACGGGCGCCACCATGTCCACGAGGTCCTGGGCGACCGGGTTCTCCTGGCTCTCGAGCCGCGAGAGCACGAGGACCTCTTCGACGAGGTCGGAGAGCCGGAGCGTCTGCTGGCGCACCTTGTCGAGGAACCGCCCGCGCGTCGCGGGGTCCATGTCGGGATCCTCGAGGATCGTCTCCGCGAAGCCGCGAATCACGGAGAGCGGCGTCTTGAGCTCGTGCGAGACGTTGGCGACGAAGTCGCGCCGCACCTTCTCGAGGTGCCTCAGCTCGGAGATGTCGTGCACGACGAGCACGGCGCCACGGCCCGGGTCGCCGGGCGCCTGGACAGGCGCGCCGAGGAGCTGCAGAAAGCGGTCGCGCGCTGGCGTCGGGAGGCAGACCTCGCGTTCTTCGCGCGTGCCGTCCACCATCACACGGTGCACGACCTCGCCCACCTCGGCGACCTTCGTCACCTCGTCGAGGCGGTGCCCCACCGCGCGTCGCAGGTCGAGACCGAGAAGCCGGCCCGCGGCGTCGTTGATGAGGACCACCTTCTCCTCCGCGTCCACGGCGAGGACCCCCTCCGCCATCGCCGACAGCATCGCGAGCAGCTCGGTGCGGTCGCGCGAGATCGTGTCGATCCGCGCGTTCAGCTCGCCTGCCATCCGGTTGAACGTCTCCGTGAGCCGCCCCATCTCGTCGTGGGTCGTCACGGGAAGGAGCTCGGCGGGACCCCCGTGCGCGACGGTCTCGGCCGCGTCGATCAGGGAGCGGAGGGGCCGTGTGAGGCGGCGGGACACGAGGAGCGCCACGACGAGTCCGATGAGCATCGCGGCGAACGCCGAGACCACGGCCACGCCGCGGAGCCGCGCCTTCCTCAGGTCCACGCCCTCGAGCGACTGCGCGAGGCGCACGTACCCGAGGGGCACGCCCTCGCGGTCCACGCGTCGGGCCGCGTACACGAGGCGCTGGTCGAGCGTGTGGCTCATGCGTGTCGCGATCCCCGTGCCGCCGATCCGCGCGGCCACGATCTCGGGCCGGCGGGAGTGGTCGTCCATCGTGGCCGGGTCGTGGTGGGAGTCGGCAAGCACGCGGCCGTCCTCCCGGATCAACGTGAGCCGCAGCGCACCCCGGCGCTCGAGCGGCTCGTACCCGGTCTGGAGATCGTCCGCGGGCTTCTCACCCGCCAGCACCGGCTCCGCCCAGGAGGCCAACAGCGCGGTGGTCGCGAGGAGGTTGTCCCTCGTCTCACGCTCCTCGCCATCGACGAGCTCGGGAATGGCGAACAGCCCGAAGAGGAGCGATGTCACCGCGATCAGCAGGGCGAACCCCGCGTACAGCTTTCCGAACAGCCCTGGGCGCCGCACCCCGCCTCCTCGTCGCGTCGAGAGTGGAGACGGAGGGTAGGCTACGAGTCCCGAAAGCGGTAGCCCACGCCGCGCACGGTCTCGAGGAGCGTCCGCCCCTCCCCGAGCTTCTGGCGGATCGACCGGACGTGGACGTCGATGTTCCGGTCCACGAGCACGACGTGCTCCCCCATCACACGCCGGAGGAGCTGGTCCCGCGTGAAGACGCGGCCGGGGTGGGCCGCGAGGAAGTGCAGGAGCTTGAACTCGGTGGCCGTGAGGTTGACCGGATCGCCCGAGAGCGTGGCCTCGTGCCGCGAGACGTCGATCGTGAGCGGGCCGCGGACCACCCGCTCGGGAGGCCCCTCCTCGCCGCGCGGCGGCCCGCGACGGAGCACCGCCTTCACGCGCGCGACGAGCTCGCGCGGGCTGAAGGGCTTGGGGATGTAGTCGTCCGCACCCACGCCCAGCCCGAGGACGATGTCGCTCTCTTCGCCCTTCGCCGTCACGATGATCACGGGCAGTCGCGCGGTCAGGGGGTCGCGACGGAGACGCCGACAGATCTCGAGACCGTCCACGTCCGGGAGCATGAGGTCGAGGAGCACGAGGTCCGCGCCGTCCTGCCGCGCGCGGCGCAGCCCGTCGAGACCGCTGCCCGTGGAGCGGATCTCGAAGCCCTCTCGCTTGAGGTTGTAGGTCATGACCTCGAGGAGGTCGTCCTCGTCCTCGATGACGAGGATGCGTTCCTTGGCCACGCTTCCGTCCTCACACCCGGATTCGTCGCGGGCCCGGCTCCGGACCGCGCATCGGGAGCATACGGGAGGGGGCTCCCAACGCGTGTTTCTCGCTCGCGCGCCGGAGGCGTCGTTCCGTAAACTTGCCGACAAGGTCGCGAGAAGACCTCGCGAACGCGCGTGTGCTACTGGTGTCGTCCGAGCACGTAACGCGCGATCCGTTCGAGGAGATCGCGGTCGGGGCCGGGGGGCACGCCTTCGAGCGACGTAAGCGCGAGCTCGACCTCCGCGCGCGCGGCGGCGTCGGCGGCCGCAAGCGCGCCCTCCTGCGCCAGGCGCCGGCGCAGGCGGTCCGCCGCGGCCGCGTCGTCCCATGCCGTCTCGACCATCGAGATGGCGGCGCGGCGCTCGGAGTCGGGCCGTTCGCGGAGCCAGAGGATCACGGGCAGCGTGGTCTTCCCCTCGCCGAGGTCTCGGCCGAGGGTCTTCCCCATCGTCGCCTCGTCGCCGGTCAGGTCGAGGCGGTCGTCCACGATCTGGAAGGCCATCCCGAGGTGGTGGCCGTAGCGGCCGAGGGGCCCCCCCATCTCGGGGGCGCCGCCGTAGTGCGCACCGACCACCAGCGCAGCTTCGTACAGCGCCGCGGTCTTGCCGCGGATGATCGCGCGGTACTCGTCTTCGGCGAGATTCGGATCGCGGGAGACGACGTCCTGGTGGATCTCGCCTTCGAGGATCTCGCCCACGACCTCCGAGAGGTAACGCGACGCGAACCGGTCGCCCAGACAGGCGGCCGCGAGGTACGCCTTCGAGAAGAGCACGTCGCCGACGAGGACGGCGATGCCGTCGCCCCAGCGCGCGTTCACCGTCGCGACCTTGCGCCGCACGTCGGCACCGTCGAGCACGTCGTCGTGGACGAGGGTCGCGGTGTGGATCAGCTCCACGATGGCCGCGACCGTCGCCACGTCGGCCCCGACGCCCCCGCCGGCGATGCGCGAGGCGATGCACGTGAGGCCCGGCCGGAGCCGTTTGCCCGAGAACCGCGCGGCTTGGCTCGTCATGTCGCGCGTGCGCCACGAGACGTCGGCGAGGATCTCCTCGTAGCACGCGCCGACGCGGTCCAGGGCGTCCCGGATCGGCTCGAGAACCGCGGGAAGGCTCTTGGTGGCGGGACCGAGCGCGTTGGGCAGGGGCATGGCGACGGGCGGTATAGCACGACGGCGGCCGGGAACACTCGAATGGCCTTCGAACCCCAAGGGGCTCCACGGACTGGAGTCGAGGCTACTCATCTTGTTCCTTCGTGCCGCGCTGCCAGGCTTCCCACGCCCCGGAATCCGGAGGGAGGTCCTGACCCGTGAGACGGACCAGGTGGCGGTGGGCCTTCTCCCGCGTGGCGGAGTCCTTGGAGTCGAGCGTACGGATCAGGATCCCGATCGCCTCCTCCCGGCTCGTGGGGTCCGGCTTCGTCCGGGCCGTGGCGGACTTGACGGCTCGGATCAGCATGTCGAAGCGCGTCTTCAGGCTCAGGAACTCCCCGAGCAGGACCGCGAAGACCAGGAAGACCGACGCGAGGGCGATCCGGGTGAGCGGGTGTGCGCCGGGGAGGGCGTCCGGCACGAGCCCGACCCAGGCGCCGAAGCCGAGGAACACGAGCCGCAGGACGCCGATCAGGACCCACTGGACCACGCTCCGCATGCGCTCCTCGCCTACCTCCGGGCGCCAGAGGGTACCCCCGACCGCCCCGCCGGCGCCTCCGTAGCATGGCGCGATGCGCCGCCGCCGCCCCCTCCCGTTCCTACCCCTCCTGTTTGTGCTCCTGGCCCTCGCCCTCGTCCCCGCGGCGGGCTGGCTCCCCGCCGCCCGCGCCGGGACGACGGCACCCGTGGTCGCCCGGGTCACGGTGAAGGGCGACGGGTTCGTCCGGGTCGCGCGGGCCGCCCTGGCCCGGGTGGGGGTCCCCTCCGCCGAGCGGGTCGAGGTCACCCGCGGCGGGTGGCCCGTGCCGGTCGCGACGACCGGCCCGAAGGAGGACCTCGTCTTCCTCGCGGTGGACACGGCGCGGCCCGACAGCGCGTTCGCCACGTTCGAGCTCGTCCTCCACCCCGACGCGGTAAGGCGGCCCTCGGTCGCGGAGGACGACCTGCCGGCGGAGGTGGCCGCGCCTTCGCCCGCGCTGACCTCGACGCGTCGCGTCGCGACGGACGTGCTCTACGGGACGCTCGCGGCCGCGAGCCCGCGCGTGTACGACCATCCCCGCGCGCCGACCTGGTATCTCGCGCGAATCCTCCCGGGACGCAGCGTCGCCCTCGACCTCGATCCGGCGGGAGCGCTCGCCGGCGCGGCGCAGGTGCTCGAGGTGCGTGCCTGGCGAACGCTCGAAGGCCCCGCGTCCCTCGCCGCCCGCTGGGGCGAGAAGGACCTCGGCACCGCGACGGTCGAGCACGGCGAGGACGGGGCGGTGTTCCGGTTCACGGTGCCGGCGGCGGCGGTCCCGGCGGAGGGCACCGCGCTCCTGCTGACCGACCGCTCCGACGCGCCGCCACCACCCGCCGCGCACGACGTGAGCGACGACCGGGGAACGATCTGGGTCGACGCGCTCACGCTGCGGGGACCGGTCGAGTCGCGGGTGGGTCCGGCGCTCCGCGGCTTCTCGCTGCCCCCGCAGCGGGCGACCGCGTTGACCGGGTCGTTCGTACGGAAGGACGGTCCCGCGCCGGTGTTCCTCGTGCGCGTCGGCCCCGACGGGCGCTCGCTCGGCAGCCCCGCGCACTGGCGAACCGACCTGTGGCACGGGACCGGGCCTCCCGACCTCGACCGCGTGGTCGTCGCGGCGGCCGACGTACCCGAGGGGACGCTCCTCTACGCGTCGGCGACCGCGCGGGACGTGACGCCCGTCCGCGTGGAGGGGATCCCCGACCCGCTCGCGGAGGCCGGGTCGGCGCGTCACGTCATCCTCGCCGTCCCGCCGCTCGTGGACGCCGCGCAGAGGCTGGCCCGACACCGGACCGCGACGGGCCTCCCGTCGGCGGTCGTGCCGGTCACCGACGTCTACGAGCGATACGGGCACGGCGAGGCGGGCGCCGCGGCCGTGCGCGCGTTCGTCGAGGACCTCGAGAAGCGGCCGGGCGCACCGCTCGCCTACCTGCTCCTCGCCGGCGACGCGACGCTCGACCGGACCGACATGGCGGACTTCGTCACGATCCCCGCGCCGTCCACGCCGACCATGTACAACGGCGCCACCGCCTCGGACCACCTGTACGTCGAGGCCCCGGACGACCCCGCAGCGGGGCCGGCCGTCGGCCGTCTCCCCTTCCGCGACGCCGACACGATGTCGGCGTTCGTGGACCGGTTGATCCGCTACGAGACCTCGCCCCCCGCCGACCCGACGCGGCGCCTCCTCCGGTTCATCACGAGCGAAGGCCGCTTCGGTCCCCTCGTGGACTCGCTTCTCGAGGGAAAGTTCCGCCACACCGTCGCGGACGACGTTCCGCCGGCGTTCGACGTGGACGTCACGTTCGCGAGCGCGAAGAGCCCGTTCCTCTGGCCGCCTCCCGAATTCGGTCAGAAGGTCGTCGAGGGGTTCGACGAGGGCGCGCTCTTCACGACGTACGTCGGGCACGGGTACGCGGAGGGCTTCGACTCGCTCCGTGTGGGCAGGAAGCGCTACCCGATCCTCACGGTCGAGGACGCGCCGAAGATCCACGTGAAGGGCACGCCCCCCGTCGTGTTCGTCCTCGCCTGCACCACGGCGATCTTCGACCGGCCCGGCCCGAACGGCGTGGGTGAGGCGCTCCTCGCGAACCCCAACGGCCCGATCGCCTACGTCGGCGCGACGCGGATCTGCCACCCGGGCGGAAACGTGCTGCTCGGCGACGCGCTTGCGCGGTCGATGGCCGACGACGTCGGGGGCGCCCGCCTGGGGAGCCTCCTCTCGAACGCGGACCGCGAGACGCTCCACCCCACGCACGCCGACACGCTCACCCGGACGGCGATCGGGATGCTCTCGGGCGGCGCCTCCGCCGATCGCCTCGCGCTCGAGGCCGTGCGGATGTACGCGCTCCTCGGCGACCCCGGGACCCGGATCGCGTTCCCCCGGCCCGACGTCCACGTCGTGAAGGTCGCGAAGTCGGAGGCGTTCCTCGACGTGGACGTCGAGGCGCCGCTCCCGGACGGCGCGAAGGTGACGGTCACACTCGAGGTACCGCGCGACCGGGACGCCCACGAGGTCCATCCCGTTCCCGACCCGGGCGACCCTGCGTCGTTCGCCCAGATCCGCGAGAACCACCGGCTGGCGAACGACCCGGTCCTCGCGCGCACCGAGGTGGTCCTGGCCGCAGGCCGCGCCCACGCCCGCCTCCCCCGTCCGGACGGGGACCTCCAGGGCCTCGTGCTGAAGGCGTGGTCCATCGCGGCCGGCGACGTCCACCAAGGCGCCGCCGTGCTGGACGACTGACCGGTCCGCCCGGGGGCCCGGGGCGCCGCCCGATTCGTGAGGTGCACGTCCGCCGGGCCCAGAGCGACCCGTCCGAGCCCCGCGGCGGGGCCTGCGAACGCGCAGGGTCCGTACACCGGTTCGGACGGCACGCGCGCTCCTCGCCCTCGACGGCCGCCCCGTCCCCACGCCCCCGCGGATTCGGACGAATTGCTCTGGCTCCGTATGGTTAGCGGGTCAGGCTTTCCAGGCGCGCTTCCGCTTCGGCCGCTTCCTCTCGCTCCGCTTCCGGCGCGCCGGCCGACCGCCACGCCGCGAGGTAGGCCCGGTACGCGGCGATCGCCCGGCCGATGTCGATCGTCTCCGGGACCGAGCCGTCCTGCACGCGGCCCCGCTCGAGCTCCACGAGCCGCGCACCTGGCTCGAGACGCTCCGCGACGCGGAGCCAGGCGAGCGCGTCGGTGCCGCGACCCGCGCGGCCGAGCGCGTGCGCGCGGAGCAACGCGAGGTCCGCGCGGCGCGCGGCCCGCTCCGGCACCGGATCCTCGAGCGCGAACGCCATCTCGTACTCGTCCGCGGACCCCCACCACCGCTCGGCCGCGGCGAGGCGCGCACCCGCCGTGGCGTGCGCGTCCGCGGACGACTCGTCGACGCCCGGTCCACCGCACGACGCCGCGAGCGAGAGCGCGACCACGACGACCCCGCCCGCGACGAGGGCGCGGCGCCGGCGTGCCCCGGGCCGCGCCGCGCCGCTCACGGCGCGTCCTCCTCGCGCAGGAGACGCTCGATGCGGCGTTTCACGTCCGCCGTCTCCTCGCCGCCCTGCGAAAGGTACCGCTGGTACGCGGCGAGCGCCTCTCCGCGGCGGCCGAGAAGCTCGAGGACCGCGCCGCTCTTGAGGTGCGCCTCGAGCGCGTGGCCGTCCCGGGCCAGGGCCGCGTCGTACGCCGTGAGCGCCAGGTCGTAGCGCTTCGCCTCCGCACGCGCGTCGCCGAGGCGCAGCCACGGCGCGGGGTCGCGCGGCGCGAGGGCCGCCGCCTGCTCGTAGTGGACCGCCGCCTCGTCGGGACGCTCCGCGCGCTCGAGCGCCGTGCCCAGGAGCAGCCGAAGCGTCTCGTCGTCGGGCGAGGCCTGCGTCGCGACGAGCAGCGGCGCGAGCGCGTCGTCGGTCTCGCCGAGGCGGAGCAGCACGTCGCCGAGGCCCTCCCACGCGGCCACGAGGTCGGGCCCGCGCGTGGTCGCCCGGCGGAACGCCTCCGCGGCCGCGCGCCACGCGGCCTGCTCAGAGGACTTCGCGACGGCCAGGTCCCCCTCCGCGGCCCGGAGGTACCCACGGAAGAGGTCCACCTCGGCCAGATCCGGCGCCACCCGGGCCGCGCGGCCCACGTGCACCTCGGCGCGCCGGAGCGCCTCGTGCGCCTCGGCGTGCGCCCGGCGCTCGCCGTCGCGATCGCCGCGGTCCGCGAGGTCGTCGCGCCGCGCGCGCGCGGCGTCGGCGTCGGCGAGGTCGAGCTCGGCGAGCGCGAGGGGCCACCACGGGCTCGTCGGCGTGCGCGCCTCGGCCGCTCCGTAGACGCGACGCAGCGACGTGGCCGACCCGTCGGTGCGCAGCCGCTCGGCGAGCGTCCTCTCGACGTCCGTCGCCCCGGGTCGCGCCGCGCGCCCCTCGTAGACGCGCCGCGCCTCGCTCGCGCGCCCGGCCGACACGAGGGCCGCGACGTACGCCAGGTGGTCGCGGTCGGTGGCGGCCGGCGCCGCGGCCGCGCGCGCGCGCCGCGCGAGACGCGCCTCCGTGGTGCGCTCGGCGGGCGGCGGCGCCGCCGGCAGTGCGGGGCCAGGCGACGCGGGACCCGTCGCACACGCGGCGAGGAGAAGCGCGACGGCCAGCAGCCCACCGGGCAGGGTCGCGGCACGGATCTCGTCGCGTCTCACCCGCGCGCCTTCCGAGCGGCGGCCCACGCGCGCCACCGCGCCACGGCCGCCGCGCGCTCGTCGGGCTCCTGGTCGGCGCGGAACCCGAACGTCTCGCCGGTCGCGTCCTCGAGGAGCAGGAGGCACTTGCTCCGGACGAGCGGGTCCGGGTCCTCGAGACCCGCGATGGCGGTATAGAGACCGCGATCGTCCTTCATGCGGAGCAGCGAGGAAGCGGCCTCGTACCGCACGAGCGGCGCGGGGTCGTCGAGCGCGTGGACGAGCGCGGACGAGGAGCGCGGGTCGCCGAGGAAGCCCAGGAGCCAGGCGGCGGTCCCGCGCGTGTCCGGCGACGGGTCCTCGAGCGCACGCACGAGGACGGGGACCGCGGGCTCGCCGAGCGAGACGATGTCGCGGCCGATGCGGATGCGGTCCGGCGCCGACGATCCCGGGATCTGCGCGACCAGCTTCGCGAGCCGGGCCTGCATCTCGGGGGTGCCCGCGTACCAGTCGCGGTTGCCCTCGCCGGCCGACACGTGCTCGGGCGCGGCGCGCCGCGCCCCGTGAGCGCACCCCGCGGCGACGAGAAGGGCCAGGGTCGCGAGGACGGTCGCGCGGAGCGGGGCGGGGCGTTCGGTCACGGTGTCTCCTCCATGCTGGATCGGGCGAGGGCACGCGTCGCTTCCGCGAGGCGTCGTTCCTCGAGCAGGAAGAGGAGCGCCCCGAGCAGCAGCCAGGGGGCGAGCGGCGTCCCGGGACCCGACGGGCCGCGGTCCGGCTCCTCGCCCGGCGCGAGCCGCCGGCCCCCGCCGGCGCGGGCCCACCGGTCGAGCGTCGCGAGGTCCACACCCGTGCCGCGGTGCTCCTCGGGCGGGAGGGCCGGCAGGTCGAGGGGGCGCACGACGTCCTCGGCCCCGTCCCGGCCCGGGACGCGCACCCGGAGCACGGACCGGTCGCCCAGGAGCTCGCCCTCGAACACCCCGGGCTCGACCTCGAGGAGGCGCGCGCTCTCCGGGCCCTGCAAGGTCTCGAGCGCGCCGGCGCCCGACGCCGCGGGAAGGCGCACGCGGACGAGGCCGCCGGTGACGTCCGCGAGCAGGCCGCGGTCGGCCCGCCGCGCGAGGTCGCGCACGAAGCCGCGGAGCGACAGCGCCGCCGCGGCGCCGTCGGGCTCGCCCTCCGGTCCCCACGCGAACGCGACCACCTCTCCGGCACCGAGCGCGCGCCGCGCGGCGAACGGCAGGCGCGCACCGTCCGCGTAGTCGGCCACCGCGAGCACCGTGGCGTCGGGCGTCGCCTCGAGCGCCTGCACGTACGTCGGCGCGAGGCGCGCGAGGTCGTCGTCCACCGGCGTGAGCCACGTCACCGACGTCGGCGCGGGACGGCGCTCCTGCTCCGCGCGCGCGCGGGACAGCTCCCGGAGAAGGCGGTCGGGGATCGCGCCTGCGCGGTCGAGCAGCACGACGTCGTCGGGGCGCGCGGCGAGCGTCTCGCGGAGGAGCGCCGCCGCCGTGGGCATCCCCGACACGACCGCGCCGAAACGGACGTCGCCGCGGGCGAGGCGCGCCGCGACCGCCGCGAGCGCCTCGCGGTCGGGTACGTGGTCGGGATCGCCGTCGGTCAGGAGGATCACGCGTCGGTGGGTCGCGGGCTCCGCCCCGCAGACGTCGGCGGCGGCGCCCAGGGCCCGAACGAGGTCCGTGCCGCCGCCGGCGCTCAGGTTCTCGAGCGAGGCGTCGAGCTCGCCGAGGCGCGTCGTGGCCCCGCTCTCGACCCAGCCCGGCGCGAGAACGGCCGCGTCGGGTCGCGCGGCGAACGGGAGGATCGCGAGCCGCTCGCCGGGGGCGAGCCCACGTGCGGCCACGCGCGCCGCGCGGACGAGCGACGCGAGCGCGCCCCGCGCGGTGCTGCCGCTCTTGTCGAGGACGAGGACGATGGCCGTCCCCTTGCCCTCGGGCGCCTTCACGCGAAGCGGCGAGAGCGTGGTTTCGGCGAGCGATCCCGCCCACCCGCCGGCGGCCCACGCCTGCGGCCCGCCGAGGATCAGGACGCGCCCGCCGCCCGCGGCGAACCGCTGGAGGTCCTCGACGCGCGCGGGACCCAGCCGCTCCACGGACACGCTCGAGAGCAGCACCAGGTCGGCCGCCTCGAGCGCGCCCGCCTCCCACGCCTGCATGCTTCTCAGGAGGAACCCGGAGCCCGGGCTCGCGAACGCCGCCGGCGGGAGGTCCCCGAAGAGGAGGACCCCGGGCCGGTCCGAGGGGAGGCCGAGCTCGATCGCGTCGTTCGCCGGGTCGTCGTCCGCGGTGCCGATGGCCACCTCGAGCCGCACTCGGTAGGCGATGGGGAGGTCCGGCGCCTTCGGGTCCGGGATCCGCACCTCGACCCGCGAGCCCGCCGGGAGCGAGAAGGGCGCCCCGGCGATCGCGGCCCCGTCCCGGACGAGGAGGACGCGCCCGCTCGCCTCGGCGGAGGCCTCGACCACGGCCAGGACCTCCGCCCCACCACCCGGGGTGCGCCGCGCCCGCGCGAGCGCGAGGCCGACGTCCGCGGACGGGCGCGCGGGCGGCGCGGTGTAGAGCCGCCCGCCGCGCGCACGGATGCCCCGCGCGGCGTCCTCGGCCGAGCCGTCCGTCGCGCGGCCGTCGCTGATCAGCCAGACGACGCGCCCCGGATGGTCCTCGGCGACCCGTCTCAGGGCCTCGCCGATGCGGCTCGCCTCCCGTCCCAGCCCGGAGGGCGCGGAGCGCGTATTCGAGGTCTCCACGCCGTCTGCGACCGCGTACCAGGTCGGCGAGACGCGGGCGCCCTCGGGGGGTCCGGAGGCGCCGGCCCCCACGCTCGCGGAGAGGTCCACCACCGCCACGGGGGGCGGCGGAGGGCCGAAGGCCGGCAGCGCGACGCCGAGGATTCCGGCCACGACGCCCCCCACGATCAGCGCCCTCGCGGCGAGAACCCGGATCCGGCTCGGCCCCATGGGGTGAGTTTACGGCTTGCGGACCTTCGAGGTTTGGCTAGGATTCGCCCCGCGGAGGGCCCTCCCGGCGGGAGATGCGATGAACAAGGCCGAAGTCGTCGACGCCATGGCGCGTCACCTGGGTTCGAGCAAGGCGGAGGCCGAGCGCGCGCTGAGCGCCTTCACGGACTCCGTGTCCGAAGGACTTACGCAGGACGGCGACGTGGCGATCCTCGGATTCGGCACGTTCCGGGTTTCGCGTCGCAAGGCGCGCATGGGGACCAACCCCCAGACGAAGGAGCGCATCCCGATCCCGGCGTCCGTGGGCGTGGGCTTCCGCGCCGGCAAGGCGCTCAAGGACCGTCTGGGCTAGCCCCGGGCCCGTCCGGCTTCTCCGCCCGCTCCAGGACGCCCCCTGCGAGGACCGCCTCGCCTGCGTAGGCGACCAGGGCCTGCCCCGGTGCCGGCGCGAACACGGGCGCCTCGAACCGGACTCGCGCCGCCCCGCTCCCGAGCGCCTCCAGCGTGGCGGGCGCCGGAACCGAGGCGTGTCGGATCCGCGCGGCCACCTCGAAGCGCGCGCCGGCCCCGGGTTCGGCCACCTCGACCCAGTTCGCGCCCGAGATCGCGACCGTCCGCCGCTCGAGCGCCTCGCGCGGCGCGATCCGGACCGTGGCGCTCCCGGGGTCCACGCCCGAGACGTAGCGCGGGCGACCGAGCGCGGGAAGTCCCCGTCGCTGTCCGAGCGTGAACCCCGCCGCGCCCCCGTGCCGTCCGACGACCTGGCCGCTCCCCTCCTCCACGAACGCGCCCGGGCGCGCCGCCTCGGGCGCCCGTGCCGCGAGAAACGCGCGCACGTCGCCTCCGGGCAGGAAGCAGAGGTCCTGGCTGTCCGGCTTCTCCGCGACCGGGAGGCCGAGGGCGCGGGCACGCGCGCGGACCTCTGTCTTCTGGAGGTCCCCGAGCGGGAAGCAAGCCCTCGCGAGCTGTGCCTGCGAGAGCGGGTAGAGCACGTAGGACTGGTCCTTCTTCTCGTCCCGCGCGCGGAGGAGGCGCCACCGCCCGCCCGCGCCTCGCTCGCGCCGGGCGTAGTGTCCGGTGGCAACGCCCTCGCAGGAGAGGCCCCGAGCGACCTCGTCGAGCCGCCCGAACTTCACGTCCCGGTTGCAGAGCACGCAGGGGTTCGGAGTCCGGCCCGCGGCGTACGCGCCGACGAAGTCCTCGAGCACGGCGGCGAACGCCTCGCGGACGTTGACGACATAGAACGGGATCCCGAGTCGCGCCGCGACGGCGCGGGCGTCGCGCGCGTCCTCGGCCCCGCAGCACGACCGGCTCGCGCCCGCCGAGTCGCCGTCGGACTCGACGCCGGTCGCGAGGTGTACCCCGATCACGTCGGCCCCCTCTTCGAGGAGGCGCGCGGCGGCGACGGCGCTGTCCACCCCGCCCGAGAGGGCGGCCAGGATTCGCATCGGGGTCCCCGGGCGTCCGACGCCGTTCGCCGTCCATTTTTGGTCGGCGGGCCGGCGGGAGAGCCTACGATACGGGGCTTCCGGGCGCGGCGGGCCCCCCGTCACGGCCGGGGACCGCGAGGACGAAGGAGGAACTCGGTGGACGCGTGGTGGATGACGATCGCCGCCGACCAGGCCGCGCCACAGGGCGGGGGCGGTTGGTGGATCCCGCTCGCGCTCGTCGCCTTGATCTTCTACTTCGTGCTGATCCGGCCGCAGTCTCGGGAGCGCAAGCAGCGCGAGGCGGAGCTGGCCGCGATCAAGAAGCACGACCGCGTGGTCACGACCGGTGGGATGCACGCCACGGTCGTGGCCGTCGAGGGCGAGACGATCGTGCTCCGCGTGGACGACAAGAGCAACGTCCGGATCCGGTTCTCCCGGCAGGCCGTCGCCCACGTCGTGTCGCCCGACGAAGCCTCCGCGAAGGCCGCGGAGCGCACCGAGGAGGCGTCCTCGTGAGCCCGCGGAGGCGCGCGCGCCGACTGGCCCGAACCGCCGTCACGGCGGGGTGCGCGTTCCTCCCGGCCCTCCTCGCGGTGCTGGTCGCCCTCCTCGCGCCGGTGCCTCTCGTCCACGCGGCATCGAACGCGTCGCCGGCCACGGCCGGCCACGCGATCGACCGCGGACTCGATCTCGGTCTCGCGCCGGTGGCCCTCGCGCCGGCGGGGTGGGCGCGACTCGCGCCGACCGCCCTTCGCGCGGCCCATCGCGCGTCGGAGACGGCCCCCGCCTGCGACGCGTCGCGCCGCCTCGTTTCCCTCCGTCTCTGAGCCGCCCCGTCCGGCGGTCTCGGGAGGAGCCGTGCCTCCGGCGCCTCCTTGGGAGCCTCGATCGCCATGGAACAGATGAACCTGAAGACCCGCAGCCTGCTCACCCTGACGGTGACGTCGCTCCTGCTCTGGTCGTTCCTGGCCCAGGGCATCCGCCTCGGGCAGGACCTCGAGGGCGGAACGACGCTCCGCTTCTCTCTCGACCTGGAGCGGGCGGAGTCCACGGGACGGATCGCGCCGGGGAACCGGGACCGGATCGTGTCCGAGACGATCAAGGTGATCGACCAGCGCATCAACACGTTCGGCCTGGCCGAGACCTCGATCACGCCGATCGGCGAGGACAAGTTCGAGATCTCGCTGCCCGCTGAAAGCGCCGGCGACGTGGACAGCATCAGCGACGTCGTCACCCAGCTCGGCGACCTGATGTTCCGGATCACGGTCCGGCCCACGAACCAGTACGGGGGTCTCGAGTCGGGCGGGCTCCCGCCCCGCCTTCAGACTGGCAAGGCGCCGTGGCAGGGGGCCAAGGAGGGCGAGGGGGAGAACGCCAAGACCTGGCCCGCGACCGCCCAGGGCTACGAGGAGTTCCTCGCGTACGAGGTCAAGAAGTGGAAGGACGCGGAGATCGGCGCGCTCCCATACAAGCCGACGGACCCCCGCTACTTCGTGGTGCCGAGGCAGAGGAAGGAGGGCGACACCTCCGCGGAAAAGCCGACCGACTTCGTGCTCCTCGAAGAGCCCGAGGCGCAGTACCGCTTCGACGGTCGGATCATCACGAACCCCGTGCCGAGCCAGGGCGAGTCGGGGATGCCGGTCGTCCTCTACGAGGTCAAGACGGACTACCAGAAGGTCTTCGGCGACTGGACCGAGGCCAACAAGGGCCTCCCGATGGCGATCGTCCTCAACGAGGAGTTCGTCACCGACCCGATCATCCAGAGTCGCCTCTCGGACCGGGTACAGATCACGCTGGGCGCGGGCAAGACGTACAACGAGGTCAAGAAGGAGGCCGAGAGCATCGCGACCGTCCTCCAGACGGGCTCGCTCAAGGTCAAGCCGAAGCTCGAGTCGCGGACCAAGGTCGGCGCGACCCTCGCCGGCGAGTCGCGGAATCGCGGCATCCTGGCGGTGATCGTCGCCTTCCTGCTCGTGCTCGCGTTCATGGTCGTCTACTACCGGTCATCGGGCCTGATCGCGAACTTCGCGCTCCTCCTGAACCTGGTGCTCCTGCTGGGGACGCTGGCGTTCTTCAAAGCGGTGCTGACCCTGCCCGGCATCGCCGGCATCGTGCTCACGCTCGGTATGGCGGTAGACGCCAACATCCTGATCAACGAGCGCATCCGAGAGGAGCGGCGGGCCGGGCGAACGATGAGACGTGCGCTGTCGGAGGGGTACGACCGCGCCTTCACCACGATCGTAGACGCCAACGTCACGAGCCTCATCACCGCGGTCTTCCTGTACGCGTACGGGTCGGGCCCCGTGCGCGGGTTCGCCGTCACGCTGGCGGTCGGTCTGATCGTCTCGATGTTCACCGCGATCTACGTGACACGCACGATCTTCGAGTGGCTCCTGAAGCGCGGCCGGCTCAACGAGATGCGCATGCTCGGGTCGGGCGTGGCGCCGAAGATCCCGTGGGTCGCGCTCCGGCGCTACTTCGCGCCGCTCTCGGCCCTGGGCATCCTGTTCGGGCTGCTCGTGTTCGGGTTCGAGGACAAGTACACGTTCTACGACGTGGACTTCACGGGCGGGCTGAAGCTGCAGGTGCAGTGCCGCGAGCCCACCAGCGTGGACGAGGTCCGAAGGCTCCTCTCGTCCACGTCGAAGAAGCTCACCGTGGAGACCGAGGAGTTCGACGAGAACGAGAACCTGCGAAAGGTCGAGCACGAGGTGGAGGCCGGCCCGTACCCGAACGCCAACGTCGTCGCGGTCGGGACGAAGGGCGACGCGGTCGAGGTGACCGTGCAGCGTGGTCTCGAGCCGAAGGACGTGAAGGGAGGAGGCGCACCCTCCGTCGAGGTCGAGGAGAAGGCCTTCGAGGGGTTCCTTCACGAGGTCCTCGGCGACCGCCTCGTGCCGGACTGGCTGGCGGAGAAGCCCCAGCCGTACAAGGCACCGCAGGACGCAGGCGACGAGATGAAGTCGGTGGACGGGGGGGTGGCGCTCCAGGTCAACCTGCTCGACCCGTCGGGCGTCCTCACGGCCGATCGACTGCGGACCGCGGTCACGGACTCGATGCCGTACTGGACGATCCACGGCAGCGAGCGGCGCAAGAACCCGGCCTCGGCAGTGAAACGCACGGTCGTGGTGAAGCCGGTCGAGACCGGGAACGAGGCCTTCAAGTCGTTTCAGATCTGGCTGAAGTCCGAGAACCCGACCTCGAAGACGGCGGTGGAGCGCACGCCCGACGCCATTCGCGCGACCTTCTCGGAATTCCTGGGGGGCACCGAGATCCAAAGGGCCCTGGAGGCCCAGGGCGTGATCCCGGACGCTGCCGAGGGCGTGGGACTGAGCCAGCCCTTCCCCGCGGCCGACGTGATCGGGTCGAGCGTGGCCCGCCGGCTCCAGAACGACGCGCTCGTGGCCCTCGTGCTGTCCCTCCTGGGCATCATCGTGTACGTGGCGTTCCGGTTCAGCAGCCGGGCGATGGGCCTCTCCGCGGTGCTCTGCCTGTTCCACGACGTGGCCTTCACGCTGGGCGTCACCGCCGTCGCGAACGTCTTCGGCTGGGTGGACGCGAAGATCTCGCTTCCGATGGTCGCGGCGTTCCTGACGCTCGTGGGCTACTCGGTGAACGACACGGTCGTGGTGTTCGACCGGATCCGCGAGAACCGCGGCAAGAAGCCGACGATCACGCCCGGGATGATCGACCTCTCGATCAACCAGACGCTCGCGCGGTCCATCAAGACCTCCGCCACGTTCCTCCTGGCCGCGGTCGCGCTCTTCGCGATCAACGTGGGGCAGCGAAACGTCCTCGAGGGCTTTGCGTTCATCCTGATCGTCGGGTCGGTCATCGGGACGTACTCCACGGTCGCGATCGCCTCCCCGCTCCTCCTCTTCCTGCCGTGGCACTGGGAGAGGATCCGCCGGTGGCGCCCGCGCGCGCACGCCCTGCTGGGCGTCCCGGCCTCGAAGGCCTGGCTCCTGCCGCTGCTCCCCTTCACGGCCCTCGCGTGGCTGCTGTGGGGCTTCGGCTTCGGGCTGTTCGTGTTCGCCAGCGGCGTACTCCTCTTCCCGCTGTGGGCCCTCACAGTCCACATCGAGGTCGAGGAGATCGAGCCGACGCCCGCGGCGGTCTGACCGGACGCGCGGGCGCGCGGCCCGCCCGCCGGCCGGCCCGGCCCGCACCCGGCGGGAATCACCACCGGCGGGCGGACCGTCGCCTCAGGCGGGGTCGTCGTCGGACGGGGCCGGCTCCGGCGCGCCCTGGACGACCACACCCCCCGCCCGGCGGATGAGGTCGAGGTAGCGCGCGGGCACGCGCAGGCCTACGAGCGCCCTGCCGTCCCGGTAGGCGACGTCGTGGACCTGACCCCACTCTCGAAGCTGCGCGAGGAGCTTGCCGTCGCCCGCGTCGGCCTCGACCACGAGGTCCACGTCGCGGCGCGTCACGTACGCGTACACCGCCTCGCGGAGCGCCTCGAGCCCCTCGCCCGTCATGGCGCTCGTGGCGAGGGCCCGGGGCAGGCGGTCCTCCAGCGCGCGCAGGCCCAACGCGTCGCGGACCCGGTCCACCTGGTTCAGCACCGCGATCCGCGGCACGCCCCCCGCGCCGATCCTCGACAACGTCTCCTCCACGACGTCCACGTGGTCGAGCGCGTCCGGGTCGGCGGCGTCCACGACGTGGACGAGGAGATCGGCCTGGCGGGCCTCTTCGAGCGTGGCGAGGAAGGACGAGACGAGGTGGTGCGGCAGGTCGCGGATGAAACCCACGGTGTCCGAGAGGAACACGCGCTTTCCCGGCGCGATCTCCCAGGCCCGCGTCGTCGTGTCGAGCGTCGCGAAGAGGCGGTCCTGCACCAGGACCTCGGCGCCCGTAAGGGCGCGGAGGAGGGTGCTCTTCCCGGCGTTCGTGTACCCCACGAGGCAGACGCTGAACCAGGCGGCCCGCGCGCGGGTCTGGCGCTCGCGGTGCCTGGCCATGACCCGGAGCTCGTTCTTCAGGTCGCGGATCTTGTCGCGCACGAGTCGTCGGTCCACCTCGATCTGCTTCTCGCCCGGTCCGCGAAGCCCGATCCCGGCGCGACCCGAGCCCACCTCGCGGTTCAGGTGCGTCCAGAGCCGCTTCAGACGCGGAAGGGCGTACTCCATCTGCGCCAGCTCGACCTGCGCCTTCGCCAGCGCGGTCCGAGCACGTCGCACGAAGATGTCGAGGATCAGCTCGGTGCGGTCGATCACGCGCCCCGGTACGATCTTCTCGAGGTTTCGCGCCTGGGACGGCGACAGGTCGTGATCGACGATCACGAGGTCGGCGTCGAGCTCGCCCATCCGCGCCGCGATCTCCTGGACCTTTCCCCGGCCGAGCCACGTGGCCGAGTCGGGCCGCGCGCGCTTCTGCACGACGGCGTCCACGACGTCCGCGCCGGCCGTGTCCGCCAGCCGACGGAGCTCCTCCAGCGGCTCGGCGTACGTGGTCGGGGCGTCGGGAAGGAGGAGCCCGACGAGGATGGCGCGCTCGCGTCGAGCGCCGTGCCGCTCCACGGCACGCTTCGGGTCGAGCTTCAATCGCCACTCCCCACGGCGGCCCCGCCGAGCGGCGGCCCCCCCACCGCCACGGAGTCGCCGACCGGATGACGCTCGACCGGCGCGCCGCGGCGGTACGTCAGGTGGACCCGCCAGCCGTCGTCGCGCTCCGGGTAGTCCATCCGGAAGTGCGTGCCCCGGCTCTCCTCCCGCGTCAGGGCCGCGTCGGCGACGAGATGGGCGACCTGGAGCATGTCGAGCAGGACCAGACGCTCGCGCCGGTCGGTGCCCACCTTGAGCGCGAAGCCCTCCCACGCACGGATCGCGCCGAGGGCGCCGGTCAGGCCCCCGCCGTTCCGGCTGATGCCGACCCCGC
The DNA here is from genome assembly GCA_963752285.1 of uncultured Planctomycetota bacterium. Classification (GTDB taxonomy): domain Bacteria; phylum Planctomycetota; class PLA2; order PLA2; family JAEUHO01; genus CAVVXN01. The sequence goes on along the minus strand of CAVVXN010000005.1, from coordinate 596,298 downwards.
GCCACAAGAGCGCGCGAAGCGAGGTTCGGAGGTCGTCCTCGTCCATGTACCCGCTCGTGGATCCGGTGCCCAGGCCCTCGAGCGCCACCGGCGCGGCCGGGTGCTCTCCCGACTCGCGCGCGGCCGCCCGCCCCGCCCAGTCGCCCAGCACGAGTCCCTCCAGCAGGGAGTTGCTCGCGAGACGGTTCGCGCCGTGCAGCCCCGTGGCCGAGACCTCGCCCGCCGCGAAGAGCCCGGGCACGTTCGTTCGCCCGTCCGCGTCCGCGACCACGCCGCCAATCGTGTAGTGCGCCGCGGGCCGGATCGGGATCCGGTCGCGGGCGAGGTCCAGGCCGTGGGCCCGGCACGACGCCGCGACACCGGGGAACCGCCTGCTGATGCGCTCCGCGTCGAGGTGCGAGAGGTCGAGGAACACGTCCGCCACGTCCGGCCGCTGGAGGTGGCGCATGATCGCGCGCGAGACCTCGTCGCGGGGCGCCAGCTCGGCCTCCGGCAGCTCGTCGGCGAGGAACCGCCGACCCCGGTCGTCCACGATGTGTGCGCCCTCCCCACGGATCGCCTCGGTGAGCAGCAATCGCGGCACGCCGGCGAGGTACAGGGTCGTTGGGTGGAACTGCACGAACTCCAGGTCCGCGACCGACGCACCCGCGCGGTACGCCGCCGCGACCCCGTCGCCGGTCGCGCCGGGCACGTTCGTGCTCTCGCGATAGATCTGGCTGTACCCACCGGTTGCGAGCACCGTCGCGCCCGCCCAGATCGCACGGAGCCGGCCCCGGCTCCACACGAGCGCCCCCCGGCAGACGCCGTCCGCGGTCAGGAGGTCCACCAGGAACGCGTCCCGCCACCGGTCGATCGACGGCTGGGCTTCGGCCGTGCTCGCGAGGACGTCGCGGATCTCCGCGCCGGTCGCGTCGCCGCGCGCGTGCAGCACGCGCGGCGCCGAGTGTCCACCCTCCAGACCGAGGTCCGGGTCGCCGCGGTCGCGGTCGAACACCGCTCCCATGCGGAGGAGGTCGTCGATGGCGTCCGCGGCCGCCCTCGTCACGCGTCGGACGAGGGTCTCTTCGGAGAGGCCCTGACCGAGCCGGATCGTGTCGTTCGCGTGCTGCTCGGGAGAGTCGCTCGTTCCCCGGAGGACCGCCGCGACCCCGCCCTGCGCGTGCCCGGTATTGCTCTCGTCCGGATGCCCCTTGCAGAGCAGCACGACGCGCCGACCCTCTCCCGCCGCGGCGAGCGCCGCCCGGTAGCCGGCCACCCCGGTCCCCGCCACGAGCACGTCGGCGAAGTGGTGCGGCAGCCGGAAGGTGTCGAACGGGACGAGGTACCTCGGCGTGGCGCCGTTCATGGGCGGACACGATACCTCCGGCTCCGCCCCCCGACCCGGGCCGCCGCGCCCCCTCCTACTGGAAGTCCTCGGTCTTCGAGAGCCGGAGGAGGTCCAGGTGCGCGATCTGCCCCAGGCGAATGCGGTACGTCCCCACGTCGGTCGTGCCGCCGAGGAGCCGCTGGCCCTCCGACCGCTCGATCTCGACCTTCAGCACCGCCCCGCGACGCGAGGTCACGGTGGCCGGATAGTAGCCCTTGGCGGGCAGGTACGCCGAGACGTCGATCGCCCGGATCTTGCGGAAGGGGATCTCCACGTAGCCGTCCCCCCGCCGCGCCATCAGGATGTTCGGGCCCGTGTAGAAACCGAACTGCTCGGCCTCCGTGGTGATCCCCTGCGTGTCGGTCACCTTCACGTCGTACGTGGCGTAGTCGATCTCGTACGTGGACGCGCTCGCGGTGAGCGGCGCGAAGCAGAGGAGCCCCAGCAGCGGGACCCCGTGGAGAAGCCAGGACTTCATGACGGTCGCCTCCCTCGGCGGTCGATGGCGTACCGCGTGGAGGAGCGAGAGCGGGCCGACACCGATCGCTCCCCGGGCGCGCCGGATCCTTCGGACGCCCATCGTAGCCCGTTCCTTCCGGCCGTGCCCCGCACTGGCGTCCGCCAGCCCCCATCCGTCCGCACCGGACGTTCCGCCATCCGCTGGCCATCCCCCGGCCGTCCCCGGCGGCTCGCCCCCGGTCCCCGGTCCGTGGTGGAGGTGACGGGATTCGAACCCGTGGCCTCCGGCTTGCAAAGCCGGCGCTCTAGCCAGTTGAGCTACACCCCCGCGGCCGGGCCAAATGGTGGGCGCATGTGGACTCGAACCACAGACCTCCGCCTTATCAGGGCGGCGCTCTAGCCAACTGAGCTATGCGCCCGGTAGCCGAAGAGGGTACGCGGTACCCCACCGACTGCCAACGACGGCTCCCGATGGGCGACGCGCGGTCCCGAAACGACGCGTCGCCGCTCCCCCGAGGGGAACGGCGACGCGTCCGATATATGCCCGGCGTTGACCTACTTTCCCGACGGTAGTCAGTATCATCGGCCCCAGAGGCTTAACGGCCGAGTTCGGGATGGGATCGGGTGTGGCCCTCCGGGTATGGACACCGGGCGAAAGATGTGTGAACAGGGCCCCAGCAGAAGGAACCGGACGAACCGGGCACAACGGGGCGATGCGGTCACTCGGGAGCGCCCGAGCGTTCTCCTCGCGCCGCCGACGCTCACGCGCGGGGCGGGAGGAAAAGTGGTCAAGCCGATCGACCGATTAGTACCAGTCCGCTGAACGCGTTGCCGCGCTTACACGCCTGGCCTATCAACCTCGTCGTCTTCAAGGGGTCTGATGGGGAGAACTCGTCTTGGAGAGGGCTTCACGCTTATATGCCTTCAGCGTTTATCCGTTCCGGACATAGCTACCCGGCGCTACCGCTAGCGCGATAACCGGCACACCAGTGGTCCGTCCAACCAAATCCTCTCGTACTAAGGTTAGACCTCCTCAGTTCTCCTACGCCCACGGCAGATAGGGACCGACCTGACTCACGTCGGTCTGAACCCAGCTCACGTACCACTTTAATCGGCGAACAGCCGAACCCTTGGGACCTCCTACAGCCCCAGGATGTGATGAGCCGACATCGAGGTGCCAAACCCCATCGTCGATATGGACTCTTGGATGGGATCAGCCTGTTATCCCCGGAGTACCTTTTGTCTGATGAGCGACGCCCCTTCCACTCGGAGGCGCCGGATCACTAAGCCCTGCTTTCGCATCTGCTCGACCCATCGGTCTCACAGTCAAGCACCCTTCTACCTTTGCGCTCGACGCACGATTGCCAACCGTGCTGAGGGTACCTTTGGACTCCTCCGTTACCTTTTGGGAGGAGACCTCCCCAGTCAAACTGCCCACCTAGCACTGTCCCTCGCCCGGATTCACGGAACGAGGTTAGAGGTCAAACGCACCAAGGCTGGTATTTCACTGATGACTCCCTCGGGGCTGGCGCCCCTCGGTAATGACGTCTCCCAGCTATGCTACACATGGAACGCCGGACGCCAATACTAGGCTACAGTAAAGGTTCACGGGGTCTTTCCGTCTTGCCGCGGGTCCACGGTATTTTCACCGCAACTACAGTTTCACCGAGTCCACCGTTGAGACAGTCAGGCTGTCATTACGCTATTCATGCGGGTCGGAACTTACCCGACAAGGAATTTCGCTACCTTAGGACCGTCATAGTTACGGCCGCTGTTTAACGGGGCTTAAGTTCGGAGCCTCGACCTTGCGGTCTAACCCCTCACTTTAACCTTCCGTCACTGAGCAAGCGTCAGTCTGTATACGTCGGCTTTCGGCCTTAGCACAGACCTGTGTTTTTGATAAACAGTTGCAGCCTGCCTTTCACTGCGACCCCTGAGAGCTCCAGCCGCAGGGCTTTCACTCTCGAGGGCAC
>CAVVXN010000005.1:0-587500 GCA_963752285.1 uncultured Planctomycetota bacterium | reverse complement strand
GCGAGGGCTCGTCGCGCCGGGCGGCGGCGCGGACCACGCGGGTATCGTCATCGAGGCCGACATCGGCCTCCCCGGCCCGCTCCACCACCGTCATCTCCGCGGCGGCTCGTGAGCGGGGCGGCTCCACCAGGCCGCCCAGTCAGAAGATCCGGATCTCGGTGGGCTTTCCGCCGTTCGAGTCCACGCCGCGGATCCAGCGGTAGACCTCCGTCGCGTTCTCGTTCAGCAGCCGCACGCACCCGTTGCTGCACTCGGTCCCCACGGTGTCGGGTCGGTTGGTGCCGTGCACGCCGAATCCGGCGGACTCCGGCACCTGGTCGCTCTCGATCCCGATCCACGCCGCGCCGAGCTCGTTTCGCGGATCCCCGTACGGCACCATCGCCCGGTTCGGCGGGTACCAGTCCGGGTTCCGCTGTCGCTTCTTCCCGACGTGGAACGCCCCGCGTGGCGTGGGCGTCTCGCTGCGCCCGACCCCGACGGCGAAGTCCTTGACGAGCCAGCCCCCGAGGAAGATCGCGAGCCGGCGACGGACGATGGAGACCTCCACGTGAAGCGTCTCCTCGGGGAGGAGCAGCGTCTCACCGGCCTGGACACGCTTCGGGTCGAGCGTCCCCTTGTTCCAGTAGAGGAGCGCGTTCGGTCCGTAGGGCAGGTGCTGGCGCGACACGGTCACGAGCGGCGCCTCGCCCGGGGGGACCGTGTAGGGACGCGTGACGCCAGCGAGCCCTCCCCCTTCCCGACGCGCCCAGGTCATCACCTCCCGGTTGGCATCCTGGATCGACTGGACGAGATGCGCCCGCGCGTCCGTCGGCTGGTTCTTCGCGTCGAACATCTCGGGCAGCCACACGCCGCGCGAGAGGAGACGCCGCGCGTGGTCGAGGCGCTGGACGCGTTCGAGGCCCGCGAGCCGCGCGGCCGCGGACGCCTCGGCCTCGCCGAGCCGTACGGCGTAGCGCCGGGCGGACGGCGCGTCCCACGCCTCCTTCTCGAGCCGCGCGACCGCCGCGTCGTACGCGGCGCGGTCCTTCTTCTCCTGGGCCCGCGCGACCTCGCCGAGAAGGGCCCGCGCGTGCGTCTCCAGCGCGTCCGACGCGCCCGCGGCCCCGGTTCCCGCCGCACCGCCGGGCACGGGATCCACCGCCGGTCCCTTCACGCCGTTCGACGCGCCCTTCTCGAGCGCCACGGCGCCTCCGGAGGCGGCCCGGCCCCCGGGCGTGCCCGGCGCGTTCGTCCCGGCCGCGGCGCCCGCGCCCCCCCGTTCGAGCTCGTCGGCACGTTCCCGGAGCTTGAGGTACGCGACGCCCCCCACGACCACGACGAGCCCCACCACGATCCACGTCGGCCGCATCGAACCCTCCCGCCGACCGCCGCCCCCACCCGCTGCGGTCGAATCCCCCGAATCCTACGACCCCTGGCCGACGCAGCAACCGCGCCGTCCGGCGGGCGGGCCCCGCGACGCGAAGCGGCGCCGCCTGGCCGCTTCCCCGGGCGCGACCCCGCGCCGCGTGTCCCGCGGACGGGGAGCCGTCCCGTACGCCGACCGCGGCCGCCCGCCGGCGCGCAGCGCACCGGCCGCATCGCGCCGTCGGCCCCCGCCGGGGCCCCTGCACGCGCGCGCACGGGCCCGCGCGCGCCCCCCGCCCGTCGCGTCGCGTCCCGTGGGGGCGACCGCAATCTCTCGCCACGCGCCCACGGCCGCGGGCGCGCCGCCGTGCGAGGCGCGGCGCCAAACCGCGCGTTGGCGTACGGCGTTCCACCACCACTCCGACGTTCGTCGCCCCGGTCGCGCGCGCCGGCCCCCTCACGCGCTCTGCGTGTCCCCGTCGGAGGCGGCACGTCCGACGTCCTCGCAACCGCGGCCGGCCGTCCCGCGCGGGCTTCGACCGAAGTCCCGCAGGCCACGTCGCACGACGGTGCTAGAATTCCATTGTCCCGCCGAACGGGTGTCGGCCCAGCGTCCCTGAGCCGATATCTCGAACACGGATTCCCCCCTGTCGGCGAACTAGAGCCCGCTTCCGCCCTCGGGCGGCCTTGCAGACTCGAACGCGTCGCGGGCGAGCCCACCTGAACGTCGGGCTCAGCCGGATCCGCAGCCGACTCCCGTCGGCGGGCTTTCGCGTGTACCGCGCCCCCCGGCGGTGGCGCGCTCTCCCCCGCGGGCTACGCGTCGGCGGTGCGGACGGTCCAGCCCTCGCGCTCCACCGCTTCGACGACGCGCCGGCGGAGCCGGTCGGCCTGCTTCGGCTCGAGCGTGCCCTCCGGATCCAGGAGCTCCAGGGAGAACGCGAGCGATCGGTGTCCCTCGGGAATGCTGGGCCCCTCGTACACGTCGAAGACCCGCACGCGCCGGACCCGCGCGCGGTCCACCTCGCGGATCACGCTCTCGACGCGCCCCGCGGGCGTCCGGCGCGGGACGACGACCGCGACGTCGAACGGGACGACGGGGTAGCGGTGGATGGGGCGGTACGACGCGCCGACCTCCTCCAGGACCTCGCCCATCCGGTCGAGGGAGATCTCGGCCACGGCGACCCGCCCGGGGATCTCGAAGGCCCGCAGCACCCGGGGCGCGACTTCGCCGGCGATCGCGAGGCGCCGGCCGCGGGCCTCGACGACCGCGCGGCGACCCGGGTGGAGCCACCGCGGCGGGGGGAGGCCCTCTGCGAGGCAGGCGTCGTCGTCGGCCTCGCGGACGTGGACCTCGGCGACCGGGCCCGCGCGGAGAACGGCGCGGACGTCCTCGAGGAGGTCGAGGAAGAGCCGGCCGTCCGGCCCCTCCGCGCCCTCGCGACTCCACGTGGCCAGCGCGACGACCCGTACCTCGTCGGGAAGCCGGCCGTCGGGCGACGGGACGAAGAGACGTGTGGACTCCCAGGTGCGCCCGGTCGCCTCCCGCGCCACGTTCCGCTCGACGAAACGGAGCATGGCGGGCAGCGTGGTGACGGCCAGGCGGTCCTGCTCGTCGGTGTTGGGGTTCTGGATCTCCACGTGGCGCACGGCGCCGAGGGCCAGGCGCTCCACGTCGCGGGGACCGTAGAACGAGTACGACTTCGACTCGGCGTACGCGAGGTCGCGCGAGAGGAGGTCCTCGACACGGCGCTCGAGCCTCCGCGCTATCGACGGACGCGTCGGCTCGAGCGCACCGACGGGCGGTACCGCCGGGACGTGCTCGTAGCCGTGGACGCGCCCCACCTCCTCCACGAGGTCCTCCGCGACCTGGATGTCCTTCGTGGCGCGCCACGTGGGAACGTCCACGGCGAGCGCGTCGCCCCGTTCCTCCACGCCGAAGCCCAGCGCGAGAAGGCTCGCACGCACCTCGGCGTCGCTGATCCGGATGCCCAGCCGGCGTCGGGGCAGGTCGTACGGGAGGAGGATCCGCGGCGTCACCGCCGGGCACGGGTACGCGTCGGCCACCCGACGTGCGACGCGCGCGCCGGGGACGTGTCGGAGCACCAGCTCGGTGAACCGGCGGGCCGCGGCCCACGCGGCCTCGGGGTCGAGCGCCTTCTCGAAACGCGTGCTCGCCTCGGTCCTCAGCCCCAGGCGGGTCGCCGTCCGGCGCACGCGCACGGGGTCGAAGCTCGCGGCCTCGAGGAGCAGCGTGGTCGTGTCCGACCGCACCTCGCTGTTCTCGCCCCCCATGACGCCCGCGAGGGCCACGGGGCGCGCGCCGTCCTCGATGACGAGGTCGCCGGGGTCGAGGCGGCGGACGACGCCGTCGAGGGTCGTCATGCTCTCGCCGTCGCGCGCCGCGCGGACCACGATGCGTCCGCCCTCGAGGTCCCGCGCGTCGAAGGCGTGGACCGGCTGGCCCTGCTCGAGCATCACGAGGTTCGAGAGGTCCACGAGGAGCGAGACGGAGCGCAGGCCGAGGGCCTCGAGCCGGCCACGCAGGGCCCAGGGGGACGGTCCGTTCTCGAGCCCCTCGAGGAGGACGCCCACGTACCGCCGACAGCCCTCCTCGTCTTCGATCGAGACGGGGAACGGGTCGCCCGTCGCCGCCGCGAAGGCGGCGTCCGCGGCCGCGGCCGGCGGAGGCTCGAACGGCCGCGCGAGGAGGGCGCCGACCTCGCGCGCCCATCCGACGTGGCCCCAGAGGTCCGGCCGGTGCGTGATGTCGGGGTTGTCCACCACGAGCACGTCGTCGGCGAGCCCCAGCGCCTCGCCCGCCGGGATGCCGACCGGGGTACCCGGCGGCAGCACCACGATGCCCTCGTGGCTCGCGCCGAGTCCCATCTCGTCCTCGGCCAGGATCATGCCCGCGCTCTCCACGCCGCGGATCTTGCGCCGGGAGAGGACGAGACCTCCGGGCAGCGTGGTGCCCTCCGGCGCGAAGCAGACGACCTGGCCCTCGGCCACGTTCGGCGCCCCGCAGACGACCTCCTGCGTCGGGCGCACGCCCGTCTCGACGGTGCAGAGGCGCAGACGATCGGCGTTGGGGTGCGGCCGGACGGCGACCACCTTCCCGGTGAGCACGCCCGCGAGCCCGCGTCCCACACGGTCCACGGACTCGACGTGCGCGGTGTGGAAGGTGAGCATCGCGGCGATCGCCTCGGGCGAGGCTCCGCCGAGGCCGACCAGCTCCTCGAGCCAACGCGTGGAGAGCCTCACGACACGACCCCCGCTCCGAACTGCCGGAGGAAGCGGAGGTCCTGCCCCATGAGGTGCCGGATGTCCTCGACCCCGTACCGCAGGAGGACGAGCCGGTCGAGGCCCATCCCGAAGGCGAAGCCGGAGTACCGCGCGGGGTCGATCCCCCCCATCTCGAGCACGCGCGGGTGCACGAGGCCGCAGCCGAGGAGCTCGAGCCAGCCCTTTCCCCACGCGACGTCCAGCTCGAACCCGGGCTCGACGAACGGGAAGTACGCGGGGCGCAGCCGGACGTCGAGCTCGCGCCCGAAGGCCTCTCCGACGAACGCCTTCAGCACGTACACCATGTGCCCGACGGTCACCTCGCGGTCCACCATGAGCCCTTCCACCTGGTGGAAGGTGTGCTCGTGGGTGGCGTCGGTCGCCTCGTTGCGGAAGACGCGTCCGATCGCGACGCTGCGGATCGGCAGACGGCCCCGCTTCATCAGTCGGAGCTGCACGGGGCTCGTGTGCGTCCGGAGGAGGTTCCCGTCCTTCGTCCAGAACGTGTCCTGGAGGTCGCGGGCGGGATGGTCAGCGGGCACGTTCAGCGCTTCGAAGTTGTGCCACTCGTCCTCGACCCAGGGGCCCTCGGCGAGTTCGAAGCCCATGCCGAGGAAGACGTCCTCGACCTCGCGGCAGACCTGGCTCACCGGGTGCGCGCTCCCTCCGCCGCGCCGGGTGCCGGGAAGCGTCGGGTCCACCCACTCGGTCGTGGCGAGGTCGGCCTCGCGCGCCGCGCGCAACGCGGCCAGCCGCTGGTCGGCCGCGTGCTCGAGCCGCGTCTTGGCCTCGTTCGCCGCGCGGCCGACGGCCGCCCGCTCCGCGGGCGGGAGCCGCCCGATCGTGCGCAGGACCTCCTGGAGGCGGCCCTTCCGGCCGAGGACGTCGCCGAGGGCCCCGCGGACCGCGTCGGGGTCCTCTGCGCCCTCGATCGCCGCGAGCCCGGCGTGCTCGAGCGCCTGGATCTCGTCGGTCATGCCTGCCCTCCGCGGTTCGAGGCCCCGGAGTCTACGGGACCGACCGCGCGGCGCGAGCGGACGGCCGCCGCGAGCGGACGCTGCCGGCCCGGCGCCCGGCCGCCTACGCGCCCTTCGCCACCTGGACGAGCTGGTCGAAGGCCTTCGGGTCGCGGATCGCGATCTCGGACAGCACCTTGCGGTTCAGCTCCACCCCGGCCTTGGACAGGCCGTGGACGAACCGGCTGTACGGGACGCCCCGCGCGCGGCTCGCCGCGCCGACCCGCAGGATCCACAGCCGGCGGAAGTCGCGCTTCTTGCGGCGACGGCCCACGTAGGCGTAGGCCCACGCGCGGTGCACCGCTTCCTTCATGACCTTGTACTGGCGACCGGGGGCGCCCCAGAACCCCTTCGCGGCCTTCATGAGCCGGCGCTTCCGGGCGAGGCGGACGGGGGTGTTCGTGACGCGGGCCATGCGATCCTCGGGTCCCTGGCTCAGCCGCCGAGCTGCCGGCGGATCATCTTCGCCTGGGCGTTGCTGACGACCCGCGGGGCCCTCAGCCGACGCCGGCGCTTCGCGTTCTTCTTGCTCATGATGTGACTGGTGTTGGCCCGGCCGTAGGGCAGGACCTTCCCCGTCTTCGTGAGCTTGAAGCGCTTCACGATCGACTTCCGGGTCTTGAGCTTGGGCATGGCGGTTTGGCCTGGAATCGAACGCACCGGGCGGGTGTGCGCCCGGATCGAGCGCGAAGGGGCGAAGGTAGCGAGCAAAGGGGCCCCGTCAAGGTGGGAACCAGCCGCCGGGGCGAGCCGTGCGGGACCTGGGGGAACCCCCTTCCCACGAGCACGAGAACGCGCTCGCGCTCGCGTCCCGGGGCCGGGGCAAGGACCGGCGGCCGGGGGCCGGCCCGCGGGACCGGCGGGCCCCCCCACCCGTCCCGCGTCCCCCCGTCGCGGGTCGGGAGCGTGCGCGCTCTCGCGCTCGTGACCGGTCGGGCGGCGCGGGCCCGGTCCCTCAGCGGCGCGAGAGCAGCATCATCATGCGCCGGCCCTCGAGGCGGGGCTCCTGCTCGACCTTCGCGATGTCGTCGAGGCGCTTCGCGACCTCGCGGCAGTGGGCGATGCCGAGCTCCTGGTGCGCCATCTCGCGGCCGCGGAACAGGATCATCACCTGCACCTTGTCCCCGCGCATCAAGAACTCCCGCGACTTCTCCACGCGGATCTCGAGCATGTGCGGGTCGGTCTTCGGACGCAGGCGCACGGTCTTCAGCTTGGACTGGTGCTGCTTCTTCTTCGACTCGTGCGCCTTCTTGCTCTGCTCGTATTTGTACTTCCCGTAGTCCATGATGCGAGCCACGGGCGGACGCGCGTTCGGGGCGACCTCGACCAGGTCCATCCCGGCCTCGCGCGCCATGTCGAGCGCCTGGCCGGTGTCGGTGACGCCGACCTTCTTGCCCTCGTGGTCGATGAGCATGACCTGACGGATCGTGATGCGTTCGTTGACGCGGGGCCCCAGCTCACGGGGCATGCTTCTGTCGAAACGGCGACGGATGGGGATACCTCCTCGTGGACACGTGTCCCGGCCCCACGCGGGCCGGGTCCTCCGGGCCGAGCCGGACGGTTTCGCGCGACGCCCCCCGCGACGGACCGCGGGACACGGCGGCGGAACGTCCGCTCACCGGCGCGCACGGATCATCTCGTGTGCCAGACCGGTGAGCTCGTCGAGACCCATGGGGCCCAGATCTTCCCCGGAACGCAGCCGGACGGCAACCTTGCCCTCCGCCGCCTCCCGCTTCCCGACGACGAGCATCAGGGGGACGCGCTCCAGCGTCGCGTCCCGGATCTTGGCCCCGATCTTGTCGCTCCTGAGGTCGGTCTCGACCCTCAGGTCCGCGGCGCGGAGGCGGCTCGCCACCTCCTCGGCATAGGCGTCTTCCGCGCCGGTGATGGGCAGGATCTTCGCCTGCACGGGCGCCAGCCAGACCGGGAACTTCCCGGCGTGGTGCTCGACCAGGATGCCGATGAACCGCTCCATCGAGCCGAGGACGGCGCGGTGGATCATGACGGGGGTGTGGCGCCCGCCGTCCTGGCCGACATACTCCAGGCCGAACCGCTTCGGCATCGAGAAGTCGATCTGCACGGTGCCGCACTGCCAGGAGCGGCCGAGGGCGTCGGTCACGTGGAACTCGATCTTCGGGCCGTAGAACGCGCCCTCGCCGGGCGCCAGGCTCCATCGACCCTCGAAACCCTCGTGATCGAGCGCCTGGGCCAGCGCGGCCTCCGCGCGCTCCCAGTCGGCGGGCTCGCCGAGCGAGCTCTCGGGCCGGGTCGCGAGGCGGGCCGCGGGCGCGCCGAACCCCGCGGCCTCGTACACGACCCGGGTCATGTCGATCATGTCGCGGACCTCGGCCTCGAGCTGGTCGGGCGCGCAGTACACGTGGGCGTCGTCCTGCGTGAAGGCGCGGACGCGCACGAGACCGTGCAGGACGCCGGACAACTCGTTCCGGTGGCAGTGCCCGAACTCGGCCAGGCGCAGCGGGAGCTCGCGGTACGAGTGCGGGCGGCTCGCGTACACGAGGCACGCGCCGGGGCAGTTCATCGGCTTGACCGCGTAGGAACGCTCCTCGATGTCGAGGAAGTACATGTTCTCGCGGAAGTGGTCGTAGTGCCCGGACCGCTTCCAGAGGTCGTCGGAGAGCAGGATCGGCGTGCGGACCTCGCCGTAGCCCCGACGCCGGAGCTCGCTCCGGAGGAGGCCCTCGACCTGGTTCCACAGGATGCTGCCCTTCGGGTGCCAGAAGGGGAAGCCGGGCCCTTCCTCGTGAAGCGAGAAGAGGTCCATCTCGCGGCCGATGCGCCGGTGGTCGCGGAGCTTCGCCTCCTCGATGCGCCGCAGGTGGGCGTCGAGCGACTTCGCGTCGAAGTACGCGGTCCCGCGCACGCGCTGCATCGGCACGCCCGACGCGTCGCCGCGCCAGTACGCGCCCGACACCGAGAACAGCCGAACGTGCTCGAGCCACGAGGTGTCCGGTACGTGCGGGCCCTCGCACATGTCGGTGAACGGCGCCGAGTCGTAGAACGAGATCGTGTCCTCGGGGATCTCGTCCACGTGCGGGACCTTCAGCTCGTATCCGATCTCGCGAAGACGCTGCTTCGCGGCCGCGCGGTCCATCTCGACGCGGGCGTACGGACGCCGCTCCTTCGCGATCTCCCGCATGCGCGCCTCGATCCGCGGGAGGTCGTCCTCGGTGATCGGCGTCGGAGTCTTGAAGTCGTAGTAGAAGCCGTCCTCGGTCGCGGGCCCGAACCCGAGGTCGGTGCCCGGGAACAGGTCGAGGACGGCCATCGCGAGCAGGTGCGCGGCGCTGTGGCGCAGGACCTCGAGCGCCTCGGGGTCCTTCGCGGTGAGGATCCGGACGTCCGCGTCGTGCCCGAGCGCCCGGTCCAGCTCCACGACCGCCCCGTCCACCTTCGCGGCCACGGCCGCCTTCGCCAGACGGCTGCCGATGCCCTCGGCCACCTGGCGCGCCGTCGTGCCGGCGGCCACGTCGCGGGTGGAGCCGTCGGGGAGGCGGAGGTGGATGACCGGGGACATGGAAGGGCTTCCTCTCGGGGTCGGGGCCGCGCCGGGCGGCCGAAGGGGAGCCCACCAAGGTATCCGGCCTCGCGGCGGCTGCCGCGCGGCGGGCCGGGCGCGTCGGATCCGTTCCCGGGGCCCCGGGTCGGAGGGGGGCGCCTCGCGCGGGGGGGCCGCGGTCAGGCGGGCGGCGCGCGGTCCACGATCCGGAGCCGGAGCTCGTCGAGCTGGGCGGGGTCGATCGTCGAGGGCGCCTCGCTCATGAGACAGACCGCCTGGGTCGTCTTCGGGAACGCGATCACCTCGCGGATCGACGTCTCGCCGAGCAGGAGCATCACGAGCCGGTCGAGCCCGAACGCCGCGCCGCCGTGCGGCGGCGTCCCGTAGCCGAGCGCCCGCAGGAACCATCCGAAGCGCTGCTCCGCGCGCTCGCGCGAGATCCCGATGAGGTCGAAGACGGCCGACTGGACGTCCTCGCGGTGGATGCGGATGCTCCCGCCGCAGATCTCGACCCCGTCGAGCACCAGGTCGTACGCCTCCGCGCGCAGTCCCTCGACCTCGGCCCGGTCCGCCTCGGACACCCCGCGCCGGGCGAGCGCGACGAGGCGGTCTACGTCGGCGGGGACGGGGCTCGTGAAGGGATGGTGGAGCGCGTCGAAGCGGCCCTCGTCGGCGTTCCACTCGACGAGCGGGAACCGGTGCACCCAGAGGAGCGCGGAGCGCGAGCGGTCCACGAGCCCGAGGCGCTCGCCGAGCGCGAGTCGCGCCATCCCGAGCGCCTTGTGGACGATCGACGGAGAGCCCGCGGCGAGGAGCAAAAGGTCGCCCGCGCCCGCGCCGGCCTCCGCCACGAGCGCGGCGCCCGCCTCGGACTTGAGGAACCGGGCGATCCCGCCGGTCGGCTCCGGGCCCGTCTTCGCCCACGCGAGGCCCGGCGCGCCCTGGGCCTTCGCCTCCTGGTCGAGGGCCTCGACCTCCTTGCGGGAGAGCGCGCCGCCCTGGGGGGCGACGAGCGCCTTCACGACGCCGCCCGCGGCCGCCGCCTCGCGAAACGGAGCGAACTCGAGGCGGGCGGCGGCGGCCGTCACGTCGCGAAGCTCCAGGGGGTTCCTGAGGTCGGGACGGTCCGTCCCGAACCGCGACGTCGCCTCCTCCCACGTGAGACGCGGGAGCGGATGCTCCACGTCGTGGCCGCGGTACGTGCGGAGGAGCTCGGCGACCATCGGCTCGAAGACGTCGAACAGGTCCTGGGGCGAGACGAACGAGGCCTCCACGTCGATCTGCGTGAACTCGGGCTGGCGGTCGGCGCGGAGATCCTCGTCGCGGAAGCACCGCGCCACCTGGTAGTAGCGGTCGAGACCCGACACCATGAGGATCTGCTTGAAGAGCTGGGGGCTCTGCGGCAGCGCGAAGAACGTCCCCGGCCGGACGCGGCTCGGCACGAGGTAGTCGCGCGCGCCCTCCGGCGTGGAGCGCGTGAGGATCGGCGTCTCGACCTCGGTGAAGCCGTGCGCCTCCAGGTGCGCGCGGATCTTCGAGACGATCCGCGCCCGCTCCCGGAGCACCTCCTGCATGCGCGCGCGCCGGAGGTCGAGGTAGCGGTGCCGGAGACGGACCTCGGTCCCCGCCTCCGCGTGCTCGTCGGGGAGGAACGGCGGTACGCGGGCCTCCGAGAGGACTTCGAGACCCGCGGCCTCGACCTCGATCTCGCCGGTCGGCATCTTCGGGTTGAGGGCCTCGTCGGGCCGCACGCGGACCGTGCCCTCCGCGGCGACGACCCATTCGTTCCCGAGGCGCTGGGCCTCGGCGAGGAGCTCCGGCGCGAGGTCGCCGCGGAACGTCACCTGCGTCACGCCGTACCGGTCTCGGACGAGCACGAAGAGCACGCCGCCCTGGCTGCGAACGGTATGCACCCAGCCCGCGAGGCGGACGCGCTTTCCCGCGTCGCCGCGACGGAGCTCTCCACAGGTGTGCGTTCGGTACCGCGTCTTCATGTCGGGCATGCTATCCGGCCCCACGGTGCCTCGCTCCCCACGCGCGAACCGGATCGGCGGGAGCGACCGCCGCGCGTTCGAGCACGAACGGGCGAGGCGGCTCCGTACGGTCAGAGCACGTAGCGACCGAGATCCTGGTCGGCCAGGAGGTCCTTGGTTCGCCCCTGGACGAGGTCCCGGTCCACGACCACCTTCTTCCCCCGGCGGAGGTCCCCGTCGAAGGACACCTCCTCGAGGACCCGTTCGAGCACGGTGCCGAGGCGGCGCGCCCCGATGTTCTCGTGCTGGGCGTTCGCACGGGCCGCGACGCGCGCCACCTCGTGCACCCCCTCGTCGGTGAACCCGAGCTCCACGCCCTCGGTGGCGAGGAGCGCGGCGTACTGCTTCGTCAGGGCGCCGCGGGGCTCGACGAGGATCCGCACGAAGTCGGCTTCCGTCAGGCTCTCCATGCGCACCCGGATCGGGAACCGCCCCTGGAGCTCGGGGAGCAGGTCGGACGGCTTGCTCACGTGGAACGCGCCGGCTGCGATGAAGAGGACGTGGTCGGTCCGCACCATGCCGTGTCGCGTGGCGATCGTGGTGCCCTCGACGAGCGGCAGGAGGTCGCGCTGCACGCCCTCCCGGGACACGTCCGGCCCCGCCCCCTTGGAACCGCTTCCCATCGCGATCTTGTCGATCTCGTCGAGGAACACGATCCCGGAGTTCTCGACGAGGCGGATCGCCTCCTCGGCTACGTTCTGCTTGTCCACCAGGCTCTCGGACTCCTCCTCCGTGAGGAGCTCGAGCGCCTCGGCCACGGGCAGTCGCTTCGGCTTGCGCGTCGGGGGGTGGAGGCGTTCGAGCATGCCCTGCAGGTCGATGCCCGTCTGCGCGAAGGACTGGTTGCCGAAGATGTCCGCGAGCGGCGTTCCCGCCCCCTCCTTCACCTGCACCTCGATCGTCCGGTCGTTCAGGGCGCCCGCGCGCAGGCGCTCGCGCAACCGGACCCGCGCCGCGCCGAGGTCCTGCATCCCGGGCGCGCGCGTGTCCACGCGGTCGAAGCCGAGCGGATCGAGGTCGGGGTCGCCCGAGCGCACGTCGCGGACCAGGGCGTCGAGCACACGCTCCTCGGCCGCGTCGCGGGCCTTCGCCCGCACCTCGCGTCGCGAGCGCTCGCGCGTCATCACGATGGCGCCCTCGACCAGGTCGCGCACGATCGACTCGACGTCGCGCCCCACGTAGCCGACCTCGGTGTACTTCGACGCCTCGACCTTCGTGAAGGGCGCGCCGATCAGGGTCGCGATGCGGCGGGCGATCTCGGTCTTCCCGACGCCGGTGGGCCCGATCAGGAGGATGTTCTTCGGGCTCACTTCCTCGCGGAGCTCGTCCGTGAGCTGGAGCCGCCGCCAGCGGTTGCGGATCGCGATCGCGACCGCGCGCTTCGCCTTCGCCTGGCCGACGACGTGCCGGTCGAGGGCCTCGACGATGCGCGCCGGCGTCAGCTCGGCGTCGGAGAGGGCGGAGGGGTCCTTCGACACGACGGGAGGGTACGGCCGGCCGCGGGGCGCGCCGAGCGCGGGCCGACGCCCTCAGACGACCGGCGTCTCGAGCACCGTGACGTGGTCGTTCGTGTACAGGTCGATCTCGGCCGCGATCTCGAGGGCCGCGCGGGCCACGTCGGGGAGCGCGAGGTCCGTGTGGCGCAGCAGGGCGCGCGCGGCCGCCCCCGCGACCGGTCCCCCGCTGCCGGCGTAGAGGACGCCGTCGTCGGGCGAGATCACGTCGCCGGTACCCGAGACGAGGAGCAGGCCCTCCGGGTCCGCGAGGAGGAGCACCGCCTCGAGACGCCGGAGCACCCGGTCCTTCCGCCAGTCCTTCGCGAGCTCGACGGCGGCGCGGACGAGCTGTCCCCCGCGTCCTCGAGCTTGCCCTCGAATCGCTCGAGGAGCGCGAGCGCGTCGGCGGCCCCGCCGGCGAAGCCGGCGACCACCGGCGTCCCCTCGATGCGGCGCACCTTGACGGCGCCGTGCTTCTGCACGGACTGTCCCAGGGTCACCTGTCCGTCGGCCGCGAGCACGGCCTGACCGTCGCGTCGGAGGGCGAGGAGGGTCGTCACGCGCCGGACGCT
The DNA here is from genome assembly GCA_963752285.1 of uncultured Planctomycetota bacterium. Lineage (GTDB taxonomy): Bacteria > Planctomycetota > PLA2 > PLA2 > JAEUHO01 > CAVVXN01. The sequence continues at coordinate 574,237 of CAVVXN010000005.1, read as the reverse complement.
ACGGCCGCCCCCGCCGCGGGTCAACCGCGGGTCCCGAAGAGCTGGGTGCCCGCGGAGCCTTCGGCCACAATCCAGCGCCCGAGCGACCGCCGGACGTCCGAGAGGAGCCCCCATGGCGACCGAGACCACCCTCGTCCTCGTGAAGCCCGACGGAGTCCAGCGTGGCCTGGTGGGCGAGGTCGTCGGCCGCGTCGAGAGGAAGGGCCTCCAGGTCGTGGGCCTCAAGATGCTCCTCGCGCCCCGCGCGCTCCTCGAGGAGCACTACGCCGTCCACCGCGAGCGCCCGTTCTTCGAGGGGCTCCTCCGGTTCATGTCGTCGGGCCCCGTCGTGGCCTTGGCCGTCCGGGGCGAGGGCGCGATCGACGCCGTGCGCCGGCTCATGGGCTCGACGAACGCCGCCGAGGCGCCGGCGGGGACGATTCGTGGCGACCACGCGATGAGCAGGTCCTTCAACCTCGTGCACGGCTCCGACAGCGCGGCCTCCGCGACGGTCGAGCTCGGGCTCTGGTTCACGAAGGCCGAGCTCGTCTCGTGGGCGCCCGATGCGGCGCGCTGGGTCTACGACCCCGAAGCGTGAGCACGACGCCGGCCGACGTCGCCGCCGTCGCGTCCGAGCTCGCCTCGCTCCTCCCGGCGCGCGTGCGCGCGGTCCACCAGGACGACCGTCTGCGCTTCCGGCTCACGCTCGAGTCCGACGCGGGCCGAACGGACCTCGAGATCGACCTCGACCCGTCGTGGCCGCGCGTGGCCCTCGCGCCGCACGCCCCGGCGCCCGCGGCGCCCTCACCGCTCGCCGCCGCGGCGCGGCGGCACCTCGCGGGGGCGCGGCTCCATGCCGTCGCGCCGGTACCGGGCGAACGCTGCCTCTCGCTCTCGTTCACGCGCGGCGACGAGCGCTTCACGCTCTGGGTCGAGCTCTTCGGCCGCGGGGCGAACCTCTACCTCGTGGACGCCGACGGCCTCGTCCGCCTCGTCCCGCGCGGGGACGTCGCCCGGCGCCGCGGGGCGTCGGTCGGCGCCGCGTTCGAGCCGACCCCGCCCCGGGAGGCGCCGGCGGAACCGGGCGCGCCGGAGGGGCCTGCCGCCCCGGGAGACATCGGGGCGGGGCGGGGAAGCGAGGCCCTCCGGCGCGCGGCCCGGGCGGCGGAGCGCGCCGACGAGGCCGCGGCGCGTGCCCGCGCCCTTGGGGCGGCGGTCGAGCGGGAACGCCGGCGCGTCGCGGGCGCCGTTCGGCGACTCGACGAGGCCGCCCTCCGGTCCGGGGAGGCGCAGGCGCTCGAACGCGAGGGCGAGGCGCTCCGGGCCTCGTTCCACCTGCTCGGGCGCGGGAGGGCGAAGGTCTCGGTTCCCGACCCGGAGAGCCCCGACGGCCCGCCGCTGGAGATCGCGCTCGACCCGGCCCGCTCGCCGGGGGAGGAGGTGGCCGACCGCTTTCGGCGCGCGAAGAAGGCCCGGCGGGCCGCCGAGGAGGCCGGGCGCCGCCTCCCCGCGCTCCGGGCGCGCCTGGCGGACCTCGAGGCCCTCGCCGGCCTCGGCGCGGGCGACGCCGCGCTCCTCGAGCGCGAGGCGGCGCGCCGAGGCGTCGGCCCGCCCCGGCCGCCCACGCCGCGCAACCGCGCTCGGCCTGTCGAGGCGCTTCCCTGGAGGACCTTCACCAGCGCCGAGGGGTGGGACGTGCTCGTCGGCAAGGACGCCCGCGGGAACGACCGTCTCACGCTTCGGCACGCGCGGCCGAACGACCTCTTCCTGCACGTCCGCGGCGCCCCGGGGAGCCACGTGATCGTGCCGACGCCCACGGGGCAGACCGTGCCCCTCCCGACGCTCCTCGAGGCCGCCGAGCTCGCCGTCTGGTACAGCGCCCGGCGCGGGCACCCCAGGGTCGAGGTCGACCACGTCCCGCGCCGGCACGTCCGCAAGTCCCGCGGGGCCCCGCCGGGCGAAGTGGTACTCGACCGGATCCACACCCTCGTGCTCGACAGCGACCCGGCCCGCCGGGCCCGGATTCTCGGCTCTCGACGAAAATGACCCCCCCGTGACCGCCCCTCCCGATCATCGCCCGGTCCCGAAGCGGAGGACCCGCATGGCCAGCAGGACCCCCTTCCCGCGCGTGGCGCTGACGCTCCTCGCCGCGGCGTTCCTCGCGGGTTGCGAAGCGTTTCCGAAGTCCGAGGCGAGCATCCAGAAGGCCGACGCCGCGGCGCGCGTGGACTACTACGAGGAAGCCGCCAAGACCTACTACGAGGGCGGCCGCTACGCGCAGGCGGTCAGCATGTGGGACAAGGTCCTGGAGAGCCACCCCGACGACCAGTGGGCCAAGTTCGGCCTCGCCAAGTCGCTCCAGATGGAGGGCTCGGTCGCCAACCTGCGCCGCGCCGAGACCATCCTGAAGGGCATCGTGGGCCTCGAGTGGACGCACCCCACCCGGGGGGACATCCGGTTCGAGGTCCAGACGACCTTCGCGGAGGTCTACTCCGACCTGTCCGACTACTACGCGCGCGACCTCGCGGTCTTGGAGAACCGGATCAAGAAGGCGAGCGGGCCCGACACGAAGCTGCTCCAGGAGCACATCGACGACCAGAAGGCGAAGCGGGACGAGCTGCTTCGCGCCTCGATGCCGCTCTGGCAGCAGGTGCTGGCGCACTCACCCGACAACCCGTACGCGCTCGCCGGCCTGTCGAAGGCCAACCTGATCGCCGGCGACGAGACGCTCGGCGTGCAGTACGGCGAACGGTACGTGGCGCTCAGCCAGCGGAGCCAGACCGGCTGGGAGGAGCAGCTGAAGGAGTGGCGGAAGCGCATGCGCGGCGAGGTCTCGGAGAAGACGCGCGACTGGTACATGCAGAAGATCCGGGGCGCGAGGGAGAAGGAGCTGGGCATGCTGCTGCTCCTCGGCAGCGTGCACATGCGGCGCGAGGAGTTCGGGGACGCCGTCCGCTGCTACAACCGCATCCTCGACCAGGACCCCGCGTCGATCGCGGCCCTCGTCGAGCGCGCGCAGGCGTACGCCGGCATGGGGCTCTTCCCCGAGGCCATCGTGGACCTGGAGCAGTACCTGAAGCTCACGGACGCGACGAAACACCGCGAGGCGCGGATCGACGCGGCCGAGCTCCTCGACCGCTACCGCCAGATCGTGGCCCGCCAGCCGGTGCCGACCGTCGCCGCGCCGTCCGGGATGCCCGCCGCGTCCGCCCCGGCGCTCCCCCCGCCCGTGCCCCACGCGGGCGGCCCCGACGGCTAGAAGCCCGTCCGGCCGGCCGCCTCGGGGTTCCCGGCGTCCCTCGGGTCCGGTTTCGGGAGACGCTCGGTCCCTTCCTAGCATGGGGACGTTCCCAGCAAGGGGGGGCCGTGCGCCGCGGCCCCCCGGACCCGAGGAGCCCCCCTTGTCGCGCGCCCCCTTCGTCCTCCTGACGGCCGTCCTCCTCGTCGCGCTCCCGTGCGTCCGCGCGTCGGCCGCCGGGGACGCACGCCCCGTCGAGCTCCCCCTCCTCTCGGGCCAGAGCGTCACGGGGAGCGTCGAGTCGGCGGACGCGAAGGAGGTCGTCGTCCGCGTCGGGGCCGAGGAGACGCGGCGCATCCCGTGGGCGCAGCTCCGGCCCCTCGGCGTGTACCGCGCGAAGGCGGCGCTCGCCCCTCCCGCCGACGGGCAGGCCCGGCTCTCGCTCGCGGAGCTGGCGGTCGAGCTCGGGCTCTACGCCGAGGCGCGTGTGGAGTACGAGAAGGCGCTGGCGCTGGGTGCGATCGACAAGCAGGTCTTCCAGGGGGTCGTCACGAAGGCCGAGCAAGACGCCGTCCAGGTGGGCGTGAAGATGGCCGAGAAGCAGGCGGACGCCGGCGACTACGAGGGCGCGCTCGAGACCGCGCGGAACCTGAAGCTCCAGTTCGGCGCGGCGCCGAACGCCGTCGCCATCGACCGCCTGCTCGCCGAGCTCGTGCAGCGCGTCGGCGCCCTCCAGAAGGCCGCGGCCAAGGACGCCGCCGAGCTCGCGCGGATCCAGGTCGAGGCGGAGCGCGACAAGGAGATCCTCCGGAGGAAGACGAAGGCGACGGGCGAGATCGACCTCGGGCGGAGCGTGGCGAAGAAGGCCGCGGACGCGCGCCAGATCGGCAACGTCTCCCGGGCGCGGAAGTACGCCGACTCCGCCGACGCGGCGTTCATGGACGCGCGTCGCGACCTCGGCCGGCTGCGGCGCATCCTGCGGCCGAACGACCCGCGGTACCGCGAGGTCATCTCGATGCTGAACGACCTCGACGCCGCGCAGTTCCGACTGCTCTACGACTCGGCGGAGTTCTTCTGGCAGGGCCGCATCTACAGCGCGGCCGAGGAGTTCGCCGCGCGCGCGTCGTACATCGACCCGGTCAACCCCGACCTGCTCGAGCTGAGGGAGATGCTCCGCGCCGCGCGCATCCGGTACCGGCTGAGCGACGTGACGAACGCTCACGGTCGGGTGACGTCGGGCAGCGGAGCGATCGGCCCGACCAGGTAGCCCTCGATCACGACGTCCTCGCCGAGGGGCCGGGACCGCACGTCGGAGAGCCGCGCCGCGCCCGCGAGGCCCGAGAAGCCCGCGCCGGTGACCGCGCCGGGCGCGTCCTCCGCGCCGAGGATCCTCGGCGCGACGAAGGTCGTCACCTGGTCGCAGAGCCCGGAGCGGAGGAACGCGCCGTGGAGGCGCGCCCCGCCCTCCACGAGCAGGCGCGCCACGCCGCGGCCCGCGAGGTCCCGGACCGCGGCCGCGAGGTCCACGCGCCCGCCCGGGTCGGGCACCTCGACCACGTCCACGCCACGTCTCTGGAGCGCGCGCCGGCGGACCGGGTCCGGGTCGGCCGTGTAGACGACCAGCCGGACGTCGGGCAGGTCGTCGAGGAGGCGCGCGTCCACGGGGGTGCGGAGCGACGAGTCGAAGACGACCCGGCACGGCTGCGCGTGGGCACCGGGCGGGCCCTCCGCCAGCCGGCTCGTGAGTCGCGGGTCGTCGGTCAGCACGGTCTCTACGCCGACGGCCACCGCGTCGGCGTGGGCGCGGAGATCGTGCGCGAACGCGAGCGCTTGCGGGCCGGTGATCCGGCCGCCGCGGCCCGGTCCCTCGGCGATGCGTCCGTCGAGCGTCATCGCCCACTTGAGCACGATCCACGGACGGTCCCGGCCGCGGGCGCGCAGGAACGCGCCGAGAAGCGGCGCCGCCTCGCTCTCGAGGACGGGACCGTCCACGGGGACGCCGGCCTCCCGAAGCCGCGCCGCGCCGCTTCCCGCCTCGTTCGGGTCCGTCGCGGCGTACACGACACGTCGCACGCCCGCCTCGAGGAGCGCGTCAGTGCACGGTCCGGTCCTTCCGGCGCGCGAGCAGGGCTCGAGCGAGACGTACGCCGTCGCGCCCCGCGCGGAGGGCCCGGCGCGCGCCAGGGCCTCCACCTCGGCGTGCGGCGCGCCGAACGCGACGTGCCATCCCTCCCCCACCACGCGGCCCTCGACCTCGAGGACGCATCCGACGGTGGGGTTCGGCTCCACGTGGAACCGGCCCTTCGCGGCGAGCTCGATGGCGCGGCGCAGACGCTCCCGGTCGTGATCGTCCGCCGACATGGCGGAGATGGTAGTCGGCCCGCGCTCGGGCCACGCCTCGGCGGGGCGGCACGGCGCGTGGCGTCCGCCTCGCCCCCTCGCCGCCCCGCGCCGGAGCTACCCGGGGAGGTCCCCGACCACGGCGCGGCCGATCCCCTCGGCCGCGTGGCTCGCCGGGCGCGGCGCGCCGGGCCGCCAACCCTCGTCGCGGACGTGCTCGCCGACATGGGGGGCCCACGGACGGGACCCGGACCCGGCGGTGCCGGCCGAGCGGCCCGCGGCGCGCGCCCGCCCGGACCGGGCCGACGCGACGCGGTCGAGCTGCGACCCGCGGATCGACGTCGACGAGGTGGCGTCCCGCGGATCGGACGTCCTACCGGCTCTCGGCCGGCTCGCCCTCGACCCGGGCGATCTCCCCCACGAGCGAGTGGCGCCCCGCCGCGTCCACGCGTACCGTGACGAACCGGCCGGCGAGCGTGGGGTCGCCCGAGAAGTGGACGAGGCGGTTCCCCGGCTCCCGCCCCGCCAGCATGTCGTCGCGCGTCTTGCTCGTGCCGTCTACGAGCACCTCGACGTGCCGGCCGACCATCGCCGCGTTCCGCCGCTCGGAGATCGCCCCCTGGACCTCCTGGAGCGCCGCGTTCCGCTCCTGCTTCACCGACTCGGGCACGTCGTCCTCGAGGCGGCGTGCGGCGAGCGTGCGCGGGCGGACGCTGTACTTGAACACGTAGCACTGGACGAGCTGCACGCGCTCGACGAGGCGGCGCGTGCCCTCGAAGTCCTCGTCCGTCTCGCCGGGAAAGCCGACGATGAAGTCCGAGGTGATCTCGACGTCGGGCACGTGGCGACGAGCCCAACCGACGACCTCCTCGTACTGCGCGACCGAGTACGTGCGCTTCATCCGGCGGAGGACGGCGTCGGAACCAGACTGGGCCGGGATGTGGAGCCACGGCATCACCTTCGGCGTCTCGCCGAAGCGCCGCATCATGTCCTCGGTCATGTCGAAGGGATTCGACGTGAGGAAGCGGATGCGTGCGAGGCCGGGGATCTCTGCGGCCCGCTCGAGCAGCGTGGCGAGCCCCCCCTCGCCGAGGTCCTTCCCGTACGTGTTGATGTTCTGGCCGAGGAAGCAGACCTCGCGTACGCCGTCCTCCGCGAGGCGGCGGGTCTCGTCGAGGACGTCCGCGAGCGGGCGGGACACCTCCCGACCCCGCGTGAAAGGGACGATGCAGTACGCGCACACGTGGTCGCATCCGCGCATCACCGTCACCCACGCGCGGTGCCGCTCCGGTCGCTGGGTCACGTCGCGGTCCAGGTCCGGCGGCATGTCGGGCGGCGGGCGCCGGTCGGTGCGGCAGACGCGGCCGCCGTGGCGAACCACGTCCTCGAGGTCCTGAGCAGCCGAGCGGAAGCTCGACGTCCCGAGGACGAGGTCCACGAAGGGCGCACGGCGAACGATCTCCTCCTTCGCGCGCTGCGCCATGCAGCCCAGCACCCCGATCCGCAGGTCGGGCCGCGCGGCCTTCATCTGCCCCGCACGCCCGAGCAGGCTCCAGACCTTCGCCTCGGCGTGGTCACGCACCGAGCACGTCTGAACCAGGATCACGTCCGCTTCGTGCATGTCCTCGACGCGCGCGTAGCCCCGCCGCGTCAGGTCGCCGAGCACGAGCTCCGCGTCGAGGAGGTTCATCTGACAGCCGAAGCTGGTCATCCACACGCGCCCGGCGCTGGCGGACGCCGCGGCGGGTACGGTGCGGGCATCGCGATCCGACACGGCTCGCGATGCTACCGAGACGACGGGGTGGGATCGGGCGACGCCGCGGTCCCCGACGCCTCCGACGGCTCCCCCTCGGGCTGCCGGAGACCCGCCTCCGCGTCGAGGTCGCGAAGCAGCGCCTCGAGCTCGTCGGCCGCGGTCTGCTCGGCCCGCTCGAGACGCCGGCGCTCGGCGAGGTGCCTGGCCGCCTCGCACCCCCGCTCGGCGGCCTCGCGGGCCCGCTTCATGAAGCACGAACCCTGGAACGATCGCGCCGCGGCGAGGTAGCCCGCGATCATGCCCCCGTGCGGGTACATCCGTGAGTAGAGCACCGCGACGTCCCGGCCGTACGCGAGCTGCGCGAGGCGCTCCCCGAAGAGGTAGACGCCGCGGACGATCACGCGGTGTTCCGACCACGACGGAAGGAGGATCTCGATGCGTCGGAGTCCCTGGGCGAAGAAGCGTCGAATCCGCCGCAGACGCGTCGGGTAGTACCCGCTCACCTCCTCGAAGAGCTGTCGGTAGCGCCGGCGGTCGTGGATGCGGAGGAAGCGTCCGACGGAGCGGTGCTCCTCCGCGAGGATGGAAACCTCGTGGTAGACGTGCGAGCAGTAGACGTCGAGCAGGTCTTCGTCCTCGCCGTCGGCGAAGATGCGCTCGGCGAGGTCGCGGAGCGTCCGGAGCCGGACGTCCTTCAGGAACTTCAGCCGACGGAGGTGAAAGAGGTCGAACAGCTCTCGAGGGGGGAGCTCCAGCTCCTCGCGGTTCACCTCGAGGCGGCGCGCCGCCGAGAGGACACGCCGCTCGTACCGCTCGTAGACCGAGAGGAACGCCCGGCGCGAGGTGATGAAGCTGACGAGGAAGTCCCAGAGGAGCGCGCCGCGGTCCATACCGTCGCGCCGGCGCGCGGCCTCCGCGGCCGCGCTGGCCGCCGTCCGACGCGACGACCCGGCGCCAGCGGCGAGCGGGCCCGTCGAGAGGGGCGGCACGGGGCTCCTCCTACTTCTTGCGCGACGACTTCGCCGCGGGCTTCGCGCTCGGCTCGGCCGGCTCCTCGGCCGGGCGGTCCACGAACTCCCAGATCGCGCGGGGCGCGTTGTCGCCCACCTGGTTTTTCGCGTCCCTCAGGATCCGCGTGTAGCCGCCCGCACGGTCCTTCATGAGCGGTGCGATCTTGCCCACCAGGAGCTTGAGTACCGCGCGCTCCGGTAGGTCGCGCCGGAGGATGCGCAACTGGTGGATGTAGCCCTCGGGGTTCGACTCCTTGATCGCGTTCGCGTGCCGCGCGCGCGTCACGAGGCGCTCCGCGAAGGGCCGCGTCGCCTTCGCCTTGGCCATGGTGGTCACGATCCGGCCGTTGATGAACAGGGCTCGCGACAGGTTGCGCCGCATCGCCAGCCGGTGCTGGGTGTCGGCGGAGAGCTTCTTGCCGGCGTTCAGGTGTCGCATGGCAACTAGTCCTTCCGGGCGCGGATCGACTCGACGTCCATCCCCAGCGAGAGCTCCATGTCGTCGAGCTTCTTCTTGATCTCCTTCAGCGACGTCCGGCCGAAGTTCTTGAAGTGGAGCAGGTCGTCCTCGGACCGCGCGACCAGGTCGCCGATCGTCTGGATGCCCTCGGACTCCAGGCAGTTGCTCGCGCGAACGGAGAGGTCCATGCGGCTGATGGGGAGTTCGAGCTTTTGGACGAGCTCGTCCGAAGGGGGTCCCATCGGCGCCGGCGCCGCCACGGCGACCGGGCTCGAGGGGATGGACGTGGAAACCGGCTCGGGGGCGGCCGCCGGGGGCTCGATCGCGAGCTCCTTGCCCACGTCGAAGAGCTGGATGAAGGGGTTCAGGTGCTTGCGGTAGACCTTGCTCGCCTCGACGAGCGCCATCTCGGGCGTGATCGTGCCGTCCGTCCACAGTTCGAGGATGAGACGGTCGTAGTTCGTCATCTTGCCGACGCGCGTGTTCTCGGTGCGGTACCGGACGCGCTGCACGGGGGAGAAGATCGAGTCGGCGGGAATCACGCCGATCTCCATCTCGTCGCGCGCGTTCTCCTCGGCCGTCACGTAACCGCGGCCCTTCCGCACCTCCACCTCGCACTCGAAGGTGCGGTCGGTGGTGATGTTGCAGATGACGAGGTCGCGGTTCACGACCTCGCAATCGGAGGTCACCTGGACGTCGGCGCCCGTGACCGGGCCGGGGCCCTTCTTCTCGACGCGGAGCACCTTCGGGTCGTCGTTGTGGAAGCGGACGCGGAGCCGCTTCAGGGCGAGGACGATGTCGGTCACGTCCTCCTTGATCCCGTCGATGCTCGAGAACTCGTGCTTCACGCCCGGGATCTTGACCGACGTGACCGCCGTGCCCTCGATCGACGAGAGCAGCACGCGCCGGAGCCCGTTCCCAACCGTCACGCCGTACCCGCGCTCGAACGGCTCGGCCGTGAACTTGGCGTAGGTGTCCGTGCGGGTCGCCGAGTCCGCGACGACCTTCGTGGGAAGCTCCAGGTTGCGCCAGCGGATCCTCATGCCGTCCTCCGTTCCGTCCTCTGCCCGGGGCCGATGACCCCTCGTTCCACTCTCGCCGGGCCAGCCCGACCTACCGGCGCCCGGGGTCCGGGGCGCCGCGCGTGCGGACCATGCGTCCTCGCTACACCCGCCGGCGCTTCGGCGGACGGCAGCCGTTGTGCGGCAGCGGTGTCACGTCTTCTATCGCGCGGATCTTCAGTCCCCGAGACTGCAGGCTGCGAATCGCAGACTCGCGCCCCGCGCCCGGGCCCTTCACCCGCACTTCGATCTCGCGCACGCCCATCTTCACGGCCTTCTCCGCCGCGCGCTCGGCCGCCTTCTGGGCGGCGAACGGCGTGGACTTGCGCGAGCCCTTGAAGCCGATCGTCCCGGCGGAGTCCCAGCACAGGGTCTCCCCGTTCGGGGCAGCGAAGGTCACGATGGTGTTGTTGAACGACGCGGCGATGTGCACCACCGCCTTCGGTACGTTGCGTCGGATCTTCTTCTTGCTCGCCATGAAAGCTCCACCGCTCGAGTAGGCGGGGCCGCGAAGCGGAACGCGCCAGGGTATCCCGTAGTCGGGGCCCCTGCAACTTTCCGGCCCACCGGGGCCCGGGGCGCGGCCGTCCGCCCGAACCCCCCATCCTGCAGTCCCTTACGTCCTGACCCCGGGGCCCGCCCGGCCCGATCGGGGCCCCCGGCGCTCCGCCGTCGCCTACCGGAGCTGCTTCACGCTCTTCTTGCCGGCCACGGTCTTGCGCGGACCCTTTCGGGTCCGGGCGTTCGTCCGCGTCCGTTGCCCCCGCGCCGGGAGGCCGCGCCGATGGCGCATCCCCCGATAGCAGTTGATCTCCTTCAGACGCGCCACGTTCTGCTGTACCTGCCGCCGCAGGTTGCCCTCGACCGCGACCGACCGCTCGATCTCCGCGGCCAGGCGCGCGAGCTCCTCGTCCGTGAGGTCGCGCGCGCGGCGCGCGGGGTCCAGACCCAGCGCGGCGCAGAGCTTCAGGGCCGTGGCCTTCCCGATCCCGTGCACGTACTGGAGGGCGACCCAGGTCACCTTCTCGTTCGGGATGTCTACACCGACGATACGAGGCATGGAGTGGCTCCAATCCGGGCGGGCTAGCCCTGCACCTGCTTGTGGCGGGGGTTCTTGCAGATCACCCGGACCCGGCCGTGACGCCGGATGATTCGGCAGTCCTCGCAGAGGCGCCGGATGCTGGACCTGACCTTCATGACGGGCTCCCGATTTCGAGCACAGGGTATCGGAGGGGGATCGGGGAACTACTCACGGTACACGATACGCCCCTTCGTCAGGTCGTAGGGGCTCATCTCGACCGTGACCCGGTCGCCCGGGAGGATGCGGATCCAGTGCATCCGCATCTTCCCGGAGACGTGGGCCAGGATGCGATGGCCGTTCTCGAGCTCGCACACGAACATCGCGTTGGGCCGGGCCTCGACCACCTTGGCTTCCAGTCGGAGGTTGTCCTCGCGCGCCATGCCGTCCGTCCCCTATGGCCGCGTGAGGACCTGGGGGCCTGCTTCGCGCACGGCCACCACGTCCTCCCAGTGTGCGGACCGCGACCCGTCGCGGGTCACCACGGTCCACCCGTCGTCCGAAACCCTCGACGGCCGGGCTTCCGGCCGAGAGCATCGGCTCGATGGCCAGGCACATCCCCGCCACCAGCTCGAGGTCGTGCGCGAGGATCTGCTCGTCCACGTAGTTCGCAACCTCCGGTTCTTCATGCATGCGCGTTCCGATCCCGTGCCCGGCGTAGTCTCGGACGACCGAGTAGCCGGCGGCCTCGGCATGCGACTGGATCGCCCGCCCGATGTCGGAGAGGCGCCGACCGGGCCAGCAGGCCTGGATGGCCAGCGCGAGGCACGCGCGGGTCGTCTCGAGGATCCGGCGGGACTCCGCATCACCGCGTCCCACGACGACGGTCCGGGCGTTGTCCCCGACGTAGCCCTCGAGGCGGGCCCCGACGTCGATCTTGACGAGGTCGCCTTCCTCGAGCACGCGCGGTCCCGGGATGCCGTGCACGACCTCGTCGTTCACGCTCACGCAGGTCGCGGCGGGGAACCCCTGGTAGCCCTTGAACTCGGGGATCGCGCCGAACTGCCGGATCACGACCTCGGCCGCCGTGTCCACGTCCGCGGTCGTCCGGCCGGGGGTCGCCGCCGAGCACGCCGCGTCGAGCGCGAGGCGGGCGACGCGACCGGCGCGACGGAGGAGCTGCACCTCGTGGCGGCTCTTGACCAGCCCGCGCGTCTTCATGACGCCCTCACGCCGATGGCCCCGAGCACGCGCTCGTGGACCTCGTCCACGCTGCCCTGGCCGTCCACGGGTCGCAGCAGCCCACGCGCGCCGTAATAGGCCACGAGCGGCTCCGTCTCCGAACGATACACCTCGAGCCGGTGCCGGATGACGTCGTCCAGGTCGTCCGGGCGGCCCCGCTTCCGCAGCCGCACGACGATCTCGTCGTCGTCCAGCTGGATGTACACGACGTGATCCAGCGCGTCCCGCCCGAGGACCTCCTCGAGCGCGTGCGCCTGGCTCACGTTGCGCGGGAAGCCGTCCAGCAGGAACGACCCCTCCTCCGCGGCGGAGAGCCGTTCCGCGAGGAGCCCGAGGACGAGGGCGTCCGGCACCAGCTCACCGCGGTCCATGAAGCGCTTCGCCTCCTCGCCGAGCGCGGTCTTGGCCGCCACGGCGTCGCGGAGGAGGTCGCCGGTGCTCAGATGCCGGAGATCGCGGGCCCGGCAGAGACGCGCGGCCTGCGTCCCCTTCCCGGCTCCCGGCGGTCCCAACAGGACGGCTCGCATCTATCGCCTCCTCCGCGCGGCCGAGACGGTCGAGCCCCCGCCCATGAATCCGTCGTAGGAGCGCATGAGGAGCGCGCTGTTCAGCTTGTCCACGAGGTCGAGCGCCACGCTCACCACGATCAGGATCGAGGTGCCGCCCAGGAAGTAGTAGATCTGCTGCGGCACCTCCGTGCCGAGGCTCGCCTGGATCCACTGCGGGACGACCGAGATGATCGCGAGGAAGGTCGCGTCCGCGAGGCTCATGCGCCGCATGACCTTCTCGAGGAACTCCGCCGTGCGCTTGCCCGGCCGGATGCCCGGCACGAAGGACCCGTACTCCTTCATGTTCTTGGACATCTCCGCCGGGTTGAACATCAGCGAGTTCCAGAAGAACGTGAAGAAGAAGATCAGAACCGTGTTCAGGACCGTGTAGAACCAGCTCCCGGGCCGCATCGAGTTGTGCAGCGCGTCCCAGTGCACGGCCTGTCCGAGCAGCATGGGGAAGGAGAGCAGCGCGGAGGCGAAGATCACGGGCATCACGCCCGACTGGTTCACCTTGATCGGGAGGAAGTGGCGCTGGCCGCCGTACACGCGCCGGCCGCGGGTGAGCTTCGCGTATTGCACGGGGATCTTGCGCATCCCCCGTGTCACGTACACGACGGCCACCACGATCATGAAGAACAAGACCAGGAGCACGAAGGGCAGGAAGGGCGTCTTCGTGACCTCGAAGAGCCGAGCGGCCGCGTGCGGCACGCGGGCGATGATGCCGGCCATGATCAGGAGCGAGACGCCGTTCCCGACGCCGTACTCCGTGATCTGCTCGCCGATCCACATGAGCAGGATGCAGCCGGCCGTCAGGGCGATGATCGCGACGAGGGCGGTCCCGAAGCCTCCCGGCAGCATGACGCGGTCCTTGAGGACCTGGTTCGGCTGCGTGTAGACGTTCGTCACCAGGATCACCGCCTGCAGGGCGGCGATCGGAACGGTGGCGAGGCGCGTCCACTGGTTGATCTTCCGCTGGCCCGCGGCCCCCTCCTTCGCGATCGCCTCGAGCGACGGAACCACCTTCGCCAGGAGGCTGAAGATGATGCTCGACGAGATGTAGGGCATGATCCCGAGGCTGAACAGCGCGAACGAGTAGATGCCACCGCCCGAGATCAGGTTGTAGAGCTGGGCGAACGTCTGGCCCTCGCCGCTCCCCTGGGCCTGCCGGATCGCGACGAGGTCGATCCCCGGCATGGGGATGTTCCAGCCGACCCGGTACAGGAGGAGGAAGCCCAGCGTGATCAGGAGCTTCGACCGGATCTCGCGGACCCGGAAGACATTGAGAATGCTCCCGATCACGACGCGCTCCCGGGCGCCTCGTCGCGTGCAGAGCGCTTCGTCGCGTCGCGCTTCACGCCCTTCGCACGGTGCGGCGTGTGCGTCGGCAGCACCTCGATGGAGCCCCCGGCGGCTTCGATCTTCCCCCGCGCACCCTCGGAGACGGCGTGGGCCTTCAGGTGGACGCTCTTCGCGAGCTCGCCCCAGCCCAGGATCTTCAGGTGCTTCGCCTTCTTCGGGGCGAAGCCGAGCTTCTTCAGCACGTCGAGGTCCACGGTGGCGCCGGCCTCGCAGACCCGCTCCAGGTCGCCCACGTTGACGACGTGGTAGATCTGCTTGAAGGACGCGTTCGTGAAGCCCTTCTTCGGCAGGCGCCGGTAGATCGGCATCTGGCCGCCCTCGAAGTGGAGACGGATCCGGTTGCCCGACCGCTGGCCGGCGCCCTTGTTTCCGCGTCCCGAGGTGGTGCCCCAGCCCGATCCCTGGCCCCGGCCCACGCGGTGGCGCTTCTGGCGCTTGACCTGGATCTGCCGAACGTCCTTGAGGTTCATCGGAGCGACACCCCGCGCGTCGTGGCGACCTCCTGACGGGTCCGCATCGAGAGCAGGCCGTCGTAGGTCGCCTTGGCCAGGTTCATGGCGTTCTTGCTGCCCATCGCCTTCGTGAGCGCGTCGCGGACGCCCGCGGCCTCGAGGACCGCCCGCACCGCGGCGCCAGCCAGGATCCCCGTGCCGGGCGCGGCCGGGATCAGCTTCACCTGGCTCGACCGGAACCAGCTGACGACGGGATGGGGGAAGGTCGTGCCTCGGAGCGAGACGCGGACCAGGTGCTTCCGGGCGTCGGCGACCGCCTTCTCGACGGCCGGGGGCACCTCGCGGGCCTTGCCGAAGCCGAGCCCCACCACGCTCCGCCCGTCCCCAAGGACGACCATCGCGCTGAAGCCGAAGCGCCGTCCGCCCTTCATCACCTTGGCGGAGCGGTTGATCTTGATCATCCGCTCGGTCAGGTCGAGGTTCTCGGCGTCCGCGTCGACGAAGTCCAGTTCCTGGCGCATGGACACTCCTAGAATTCCACGCCACTCGAGCGCACCGCGTCGGCGAGGGCCTTTACGCGCCCGTGGTATCGGAAGGCGCCGCGGTCGAAGCCGCACCGCACGATGTTCAGGCTCTTCGCCTTCTTGCCGAGCTCCTGGCCGACGGCCTTCGCCGCCTCGACACCGCCGCCCTTCTCGATCTTCAGCGCCAGGCTCGAGACGGAGCAGAGCGTGCGACCCTCGAGGTCGTCGATCAGCTGGGCGTAGAGATGCCGGTGCGTCCGGTGGACGGACAGCCTCGGGCGCGCCGCGGTGCCCCGGACGTGCCGGCGCGCCCGGAACGCGCGCCGCCGCCGGCGGTCGTTCATCCTCTTCTGAGTCGCCACGTCTACTTCTCCCCGCCCACGAACGACTTGCCGGGCTTGTGGACCACGCGCTCGTCGGAGTACCGGACGCCCTTGCCCTTGTACGGCTCGGGCGGCCGAACCCGTCGCACGGTCGCGGCGAACTGACCGACCATCTGCTTGTCGATGCCCTCGACGAGGACCTGCATGGCGCTCGGCGTGGTGACCTTGAGGCCGGAAGGGATGTCCACGAACACCGGGTGGCTGAAGCCGACCTGGAGCCTCAGGCGCTTGCCTTCCACGCTGGCCTGGTACGACACGCCGACGATGTCGAGCCGGCGCTCGTAGCCCTTGGTGACGCCCTCGACCATGTTCTGGCAGAGCGCCCGGTAGAGTCCGTGGAGTGCACGCGACTCGGCGGTGTCGTCCGGACGTTCGAGGAGGAGCCGGCCTGCGTCCACGCGGGCCCCGATCCCCCCCGTGAGAGGCTGGGTGAGCTGCCCCTTCGGCCCCTTGACGGAGACCTCGGAGGCCGAAACGTCTACGGTCACGCCGCTGGGGATCGGGACCGGGATCTTTCCGATTCGAGACATGGCTACCAGACCTCGCAGAGGACCTCGCCGCCGACGCCCTCGGCGCGCGCCTCGCGGTCGGAGAGGATGCCCTTCGACGTCGTCAGCACGGTGATGCCGAGTCCGCCCAGCACCTTGGGCAGGTCGCGGACGCCCCGGTACACCCGCCGCCCCGGGCGCGAGACACGCCCGATCTTGCGGATGACCGACGCCCCGTCGACGTCGTACTTGAGGAAGATCCGGAGCGCAGGGTGGCCCCGGCGTCCCATCACCTCCGCCACGTCGTCGACGTAGCCTTCTCGCCGCAGCACGTGCGCCACGGACTGCTTCACGTGCGACGCGGACACCTCCACGAACTCGCGGTGCACCTGCAGACCGTTGCGGATGCTCGTGAGCATGTCGGCGATCGGATCGGACATCGACATGGACGCCCCCTTACCAAGATGCCTTGCGCACGCCCGGGATCTCTCCTCGGACGGCCATCATGCGGAAGCAGATTCGGCAGATGCCGAACTTGCGGTACACGGCCCGAGCTCGACCGCAGAACTGGCACCGCGTGTACCCGCGCGTGGAGAACTTCGGTTTCCGCCGCTGCTTGTTGACGAGAGACTTCTTAGCCAACGGACACCTCCTCCCGACGGAACGGGAAGTTGAACGCCTCGAGCAGCGCTGCGCCGCCGCCGTTCGCTCCGTTACGGATCGTGATCGCGATGTTCATGCCCTGCGTATTCTCGAGCAGGTCGGTGTCGATCTCGGGGAACACCGACTGCTCGGCGAGACCGAGGTTGTAGTTGCCTTGCGCGTCGAAGGCCCGCGGGAGGCCGCGGAAGTCGCGGATACGCGGGATCACGACCGAGATCAAACGGTCGAGGAACTCGTAGGCCCGTTGGCCCCGGAGGGTCACCATCGCGCCCACCGGCATGCCCGCGCGCAGCTTGAACTGCGCGATCGGCTTCCGGGCCTTCGTCACCACCGCGTGCTGGCCCGTGATGCGCGTCAGGATCTCGACCGTGTCGGCGAGGTGCTTCTTGTTCTCCTTGACCTTACCGGTCCCCGCGGAGACGGTGATCTTCTCGAGCCGGGGCAGCGCGAGGTCGTTCTCGAGCCCGAGGCGCTCCCGAAGCTGCGCCTTGAGCTCGTTCTGGTAGCGCTCGTGCAGACGGGATTTCATCCTTCGCCTCGCTCTTCCCGGCCGCCCTTGCCGGCTTCCGAACGGGCCGACTTGCCCCGCCGCGGGGTCCCGCTGTCGATGGCTGCGCCGCTCCGGCGTCCGTACCGCACCCGCCGGTCGCCCTCGGAGCGCATCCCGACACGCGTGGGCTCGTTCCGCTGGGGGTCGATCGGCATGACGTTGCTCGCGTGGATCGGAGCCTCGCGTC
This sequence comes from uncultured Planctomycetota bacterium, assembly GCA_963752285.1. Taxonomy (GTDB): domain Bacteria; phylum Planctomycetota; class PLA2; order PLA2; family JAEUHO01; genus CAVVXN01. The sequence continues at coordinate 556,976 of CAVVXN010000005.1, read as the reverse complement.
GGACGCGCCCCCCCTGCGGGTTCTTCTGGCTGCGACGGAGGTGCTTGAACACGACGTTCACGCCCTCCACGATCAGGCGATCGCGCTCCGGGATCACCCGGAGGACGCGTCCGCGCCGTCCCTTGTCGTCGCCCGAGATCACGGCGACGAGATCGCCCTTGCGAATGCGCTGCGGCATCAGACGACCTCCGAAGCGAGGTTCACGATCTTCGTGAAGCCCTTCTTGCGGAGCTCGCGCGCCACCGCGCCGAACACGCGCGTCCCGCGCGGGCTCTTGTCGTCGCCGATCAGGACGACTGCGTTCGAGTCGAACCGCACGTACGTCCCGTCGGTTCGACGGTAGGCGTTCCGGGTGCGCACGACCACGCCCCGGACGACGTCCCCCGCCTTGATCTGAGACGAGGGCAAGGCCTTCTTGACCGAGGCGACGACGACGTCGCCGATCGTGGCGTAGCGGGAGTTGCCGCGCCCCACGACCTTGATGGCGTGGACGCGCTTGGCCCCCGAGTTGTCGGCCACGTCGAGCCAAGTCCGCATCTGGATCACGACGACGCCTCCTCCTCATCGCGGCGGCGGCTCGGCGTGATGCCCGCGCGGTCGGCCTCGTCCGTGTCCACGTGCCGGGCGCCGGCGCGACGCAGCACGCGCGCGAGGCGCCAGTGCTTCGTCTTGCTCATGGGTCGCGACTCGAGGATCTCGACCTGGTCACCCTCGTGGGCGTCGTTGTTCTCGTCGTGCGCCTTGTAGATGGACGCGCGCCGGATGTACTTCCCGTACATCGGGTGCTTGACGAGCCGGTCCTCGCGGACGCTGATCGTCTTGTCCATGCGGTCCGACACGACGGTGCCGACCACCGTCCTCTTCCGGGCCCGTTCCCTGGCCATGGCTACTTCGCCTCCGGCGCGGACTCGAACCCGATCTCGCGACCCCGGAGGATCGTCTGGATCCGCGCGATGTCCCGGCGGTGCTTGCGCACCATTCCGCGATCGACCTTCTCCTCGCTCTGGCCGCGGAACCGCTGCTGGAAGATCTCCTCCCGCAGGCGCCGGACCTCCTGACGGAGGTCCTGCTCGTCCCGGCGACGGATGTCCCTCGGCCTCATCTCACGCCCTCCTCTTGAGGAAGCGCGTCCGGATGGGGAGCTTGTGCGCGACCTTGTTCAGGGTGCGACGGGCGGTCTCCTCGGCGACGCCGCCGCCGATCTCGAAGAGCACCGTCCCGGGCCGGACCACCGCGGTCCAGTAGTCCGGCTCGCCCTTCCCCGTGCCCATGCGCGTCTCTTCGGGCGTAGAGGTCACCGGGTGGTGCGGAAACACCCGGATGTAGACGCGGCCCTCCGGCGCGCCGCGGACGGCCGCCACGCGGCCGGCCTCGATCACGTTGGCCCGGATCCAGCCCGGCTCGAGCGCCTGGAGGCCGTACTCGCCGAACGCGACCGTGTTCCCACGCGCCGCGATGCCGTGCACGCTGCCCCGCTGGGCCTTGCGGAACTTGACTCTCTTGGGCATCAACATCAGACGGCCTCCTGCGGCTGGTGCGGCAGCGCGGCGGCCAGTGTGCCGAGGAAGATCCAGGCCTTGACGCCGATCACGCCGTAGTTGGTGCGGGCGACGGCCTCGCCGTACGAGATGTCCGCCTTCAGGGTGGAGAGGGGGATCGACCCCTCCGCCTGCTTCTCGGTGCGCGCGATCTCCTGGCCGCCGAGACGCCCCGAGATGATGATCTTCGCGCCCTTCGCGCCCCGCTCCATGGTGTGCTGGATCGCGCGCTTCACGGTGCGCCGATACGACGCGCGCTTCATCAGCTGCTCCGCCACGCTCTGCGCGACCAGGGTCGCGTTCAGCTCGGGACGGGGGATCTCGAGGATGTCGAGACCCACGCGCCGCCCCGTCAGCGACTCGAGCCGCTTCTTGAGCTCCTCGGCCTTCACGCCCTTGCGCCCGATCAACACGCCGGGCTTGGCGGTGTGGACGATGACCCGGAGCGCGTCCGCCTTGCGCTCGATCTCGACCTTCGGGATACCCGCCCCGTAGAACTCCTTCTTGATGAAGTTCCGAATCTGACGGTCTTCCCGCAGGAGTCGAGCGAAGTCCTGCTTGCGGGCGAACCAGCGAGAGTCCCAGTCGAGGTAGATCCCCGTCCGGAAGCCGATCGGATGTGTCTTCTGACCCACGCTATGCCTCCTCGACCGTCTCGGCCAGGGTCACCGTGATGTGACTGGTCCGCTTCCGGATCGGGAACGCGCGTCCCTGCGCCCGGGGGCGCCAGCGCTTGCGGCCCGAGAGCAGGGGCCCACCGTCCACCCGGGCCTCGACGACGACGAGTCGCCGCAGGTCCACGTCGAGATCGTGCGACGCGTTCGCCATCGCCGACTGGATCACCTTGCGAATCATGGGGGCCGCGCGGCGGGGCTCGTACGCCAGGATGTTCAGGGCTTGCTGGACCGCGCGCCCGCGAACCAGGTCGATGACCGGTCGCGCCTTGTACGGCGAGATCCGGGCGTGGCGATGCGCGGCATGGAACGACTTCGCCATGGTCCCTCCTACGGCGTCGGCCCGGCGGCCCTCTTGCCGCCGGTGTGGGCGCGGAACAGCCGGGTCGGAGCGAACTCCCCCAGCTTGTGGCCGACCATGTCCTCGGTGACGTACACGCGCACGAACACCTTTCCGTTGTGCACCATGAACGTGTAGCCGACGAACTCCGGGACGATGTCGCAGCGACGCGACCACGTCTTGAGCGGCTCCTTGCGTCCGGTCCCCTCCTGCGCCATCACGCGCCGGAAGAGACGTTCGTCGACGTACGGGCCCTTCTTCAGGCTGCGCGACATGGGCTACCTCCCCACCTGCTTGCCACGCTTGCGGCCGCGCACGATCACGCGGTCCGACGACTTGCGCGGACTGCGCGTGTTGCCGCCCTTGGCGAGCTGCCCCCACGGGGACACCGGGTGGCGGCCGCCCGAGCGACGGCCCTCGCCGCCGCCCATCGGGTGCGCGACCGGGTTCATGGCCGAACCGCGCACCTTCGGGCGCCGCCCGGCGTGACGGGTCCGACCGGCCTTGCCGATCTTCACCAGGTTCGCGTCGATGTTGCCGACCTGGCCCACCGTGGCGCGGCAGTCGAGGCGGACCCGGCGCATCTCGCCGGAGGGCAGCGTCAGGAGCGCGTAGCCCCCGTCCTTCGCGCCCAGCGTGCACGCGGACCCGGCGCCGCGTGCGAGCTGCGCGCCCTTGCCGGGCACCAGCTCGACCGAGTGGACCTGCAGACCGGTCGGGATGTCGCCCAGCCGCAGGCAGTTCCCGGGCCTCGGTTCCGCGCCGGGGCCGTTGTGGACCGTGTGGCCGACCTGGACCTTGTGGGTCGCGAGCACGTAGCGGCGCTCGCCGTCGGCGTAGAGGAGCAGGTGCAGGCGGGCGTTGCGGTTCGGGTCGTACTCGAGGGCCACGACCTTCGCCGGCACGCCGTCCTTGCCGGCGCGCCTCCAGTCGATGACGCGATACAGGCGCCGGTGCCCGCCACCGCGGTGCCGCATGGTCAGGTGACCGTGATTGTTGCGTCCGCCGCTCTTGCGCAGGCCCTGCGTCAACCGCTTCTCGGGGCGCTTCCTGGTGAGATCGCTCGTGTCGAGGTAACTCATCCCTCGGCGCGCGTTCGTCGTCGGCTTGACTCTGCGTATCGGCATGGGGTGCTCGTCTCGTCGGACGGCGGGCCACGGGGGCGCCGCGGTCCGCTCAATAGAAGTCGATCGTGTCCCCGGGCCGCACGCGGACGACGGCCTTCTTCCAGGAGGGCGTCATCCCGAGGGCGCGGCCCATGCGGCGGCGCTTCCCGAGATAGCGTTGCGTCCTCACGCCGGTGACGTGGACCTTGAACAGATGCTCGACGGCGGACCGGATCTGGATCTTGTTGGCCGCCTCGCGCACCTCGAAGGTGTACGTATTGGTGCGCTCCGCCTTCTTGAGCGTCTTCTCGGTCACGACCGGGCGGAGGACGACGTCCTGGTGGCCGAGGGACTTCACGACGCGCTCCCTTCCTCGTCGTCGCCCGCGGACGCGGTGACGCCGAGGCGCGCCTGGAGCGCCTCGAACGCCCCGTCGAGCAGCACGAGCCAGTCGTGGCTCACCACGTCGTACGCGCTGATCTCGCCCGCGGGCAGGACGCGTACGCGGGGCAGGTTCCGCGCCGAGAGGAGCAGCGCGCGGTCCACGGTCCCCGCCGCGACGAGCAGCACGCTCCGGCGGGCGCCGAGGGCGTCGAGGCCCTCGCGGAGCGCCTTCGTGGACGGCGTGTCGCCGGCGACGGGTGCTCCCTCCCAGCGCAGTACCTCGCCGTCGGCGAATTTGCCGCCGAGCGCGATGCGAAGCGCCTTCCTGAGCGCCTGACGGGGCAACGCGTACGAGTAGTCGCGGTGCTTCGGACCGTGGGCGACGCCGCCGCCGCGGAAGATGGGCGCCTTGCGGTCGCCGTGGCGCGCGCGGCCCGTGCCCTTCTGGCGGTAGATCTTCTTCGTGGACCCGGCGACCTCCGCACGGGTCTTCGTGGAGGCGGATCCCACACGACGGTTCGCCTCGTACATGAGGACCGCCTCGCGCAGGACCACCGGGTTCCAGCGCCCCTGGAAGGGCGCGGCGTCGAGGTGGGCCGTGCCCACCGTCTTGCCCTTGAGCGATCGGACTTCGAGCATGGTCACACCTTGATCCGGATGTCCACGCCGGCCGGGAGATTCAGCTTGGAGATCGCGTCGATCGTCTTGGCCGTGGGCTCGCTGATGTAGAGGATGCGCTTGTGCGTGCGGATCTCGAACTGCTCCCGCGACTTCTTGTCGATGTGCGGCGAGCGGAGGACCGTGTACCGCTCGATCCGCGTGGGTAGCGGCACCGGGCCCTGCACGCGCGCGCCCGTCCGCTTCGCGGTGTCGACCAGCTCCGCGGCGCTCTTGTCGAGCGCCTCGTGGTCGTAGGCCTCCATGCGGATCTTGATGTCTTGGGTGATCATGGGTGCGGTCCTGCCCCGTGACGCGGGCTCGCGGTGCGCACGGCGGGCCCCCTGGGGGGTGGTCTCTCGGGCTCGCGCCGGGACTTTCCGAGGGTCTGTCCCCTGGGGGGACACGCGACGGGAAGACGCTGGCGAAGGGGGGATCGTACTGGCCCCCCTCGCCCGTGCCAACGGATTGTGCCGTGCCCGCGCCGCGGAGGTCCGCCCGCGCGGCGCGCGCGGCCGGGCGTCTGGCCTGCGCCGTGCGACCCCGAGGGCCTCGACGGAGGACCGGCGCCGGGAGTTCGTATGCCGTCAGGTGTGGGAGGAGGGAGCGGTCCGGGCCCGCGATCGTGAACGGCCACGCCCTCCGGTGGCGAGGGGCTGGCCGGCGCGGCGGCGGACGGCGGCTCGGGGGCTCCGCCGAGGCTCGCGCGTCGAGAGCGCGTTCGTCCTCCTCGCGCTCGATCTCGTGCCCGCGCGGAGGGTGCCCCGGACGGGGGCCGCTCAGAACGCCAGCCGCTTCGCCACCTCCGCGGACACTTCCGCGAACCCGGCCGGCTCCATCGAGTAGCTCGCCCGGCCTTGCGAGAGGGAACGCACGCTCGTGCTGTAGCCGAACATCTCGCTCAATGCGACCCGCCCGCGGATGAGCCGGAGGTCGCCCCGAAGGTCGTCCCCCTCCACGATCGCGCCGCGGCGGGCGAGGTCCGACTGGATCGGACCCACGAACTCGGCCGGCGTGGTGACCTCGAAGCGCATGATCGGCTCGAGGATCGCGAGCCCGGCCAGCTCCGCAGCCGCGCGGAACGCCTCGGCGCCGGCCGCCTGGAACGCGACGTCCGTGGAGTCGGTCTCGTGGGCCACGCCCTCGACGAGGGTCGCGAGGACGTCGGTGACGGGGAACCCGAGGTCCAGGCCGCCCCGGGCGGCGAAGGTCACGCCCTCCTCGACGGCGAGCCGGAAGAGGGGGGAGAGGGTCGATCCCCGGTCCTCGACTTGGAAGCGGAGCCCGCTCCCCGGACGGCCGGGGCGTACGCGGATCGTGACCGTCGCGACCTGCTCCCGCCCCTGGATCAAGCGCTGGAAGGTCTTCGTGGCCGACGCCTCGGCGCGTACGGTCTGGCGGTAGGAGACCCGGGGCCGGCCTACGTTCGCCTCGACGCCGAAGTCACGGGTCAAACGGTGGCGGAGCACCTCCAGGTGGAGCTCCCCCATGCCCGAGATGATCGTCTGCCCGGTCTCCTCGTCGCTGGTCGTCCGAAACGTGGGGTCCTCCCGCGCCAGACGTTGGAGCACCTCGTCCAGCCGGTCGCGGTCCGCCGCGCTCCGGGGCTCGATCGCCATGGAGATGACGGGCTCCGGGAACACGATCGGCTCGAGCGCGATCGGGTGGGCCTTGTCGCAGAGCGTGTCGCCCGTCGCCGTCTGCTTCGGACCCCGAAGGGCGACGATGTCGCCGGCGAAGGCCTCCTCGAGGCCCGTCTGCTCGTTCGCGTGCATGCGCAGGATGCGGAGCGCCCGCTCGTGGCGTCGGAGCCGAGGGTTGTAGAGTCCCTGTCCCTGGCGGATCGACCCCGAGTACAGCCGGACGAAGGTCAGGTCGCCGTGCGCATCGGTGACGATCTTGAAGGCGAGGGCGCAGAGCGGATCGGTGTCGTCCGGCTTTCGGATCTCGACCGTCTCCTGCCGCTCCGGATCGTGGCCCTGGATGGGCTGCGCCTCCGTGGGGCACGGCAGGAAGCGCACGACGGCGTCGAGGAGGGGCTGGATGCCCTTGTTCCTGAGCGCGGAGCCGCAGTAGACGGGGAAGATGCGGCACGCGATGGTCCCTTGGCGGAGCGCGCGGACCAGCAGGTCCACGGGCGGCTCCCTCTCGGCGAGGTAGAGTTCGGCGACCTCGTCGGAGACGTCGCCGAGCGCCTCGATCAGGTCGTGACGGCGCACCTCGACCTCGTCCCGCATCGCGGCCGGCACGTCGGACCGGACCACCTCGCGCCCCTGCTCTCCCTCGAAGTGGATCGCCTCCCGCCGGAGCAGGTCGACCACGCCCTCGAACGAGTCGGCCGACCCGATCGGCACGGTCACGGGGGCGACGGCCGCGCCCAGCCGCTCCCGGATCGTCTGGCAGGACCGGTCGAAGTCGGCCCCGCCGCGGTCCATCTTGTTCACGAAGCAGATGCGGGGCACGCGGTAGCGGTCGGCCTGGTGCCAGACCGTTTCGGACTGGGCCTCCACGCCGTGGACCCCGTCGAACACGACGACCGCGCCGTCGAGCACGCGGAGGCTCCGCTCGACCTCGGCGGTGAAGTCCACGTGCCCTGGCGTGTCGATCAGGTTCAGGTCGTGGTCGAGCCAGACGATGCGGGTCGCGGCGGCCGTGATCGTGATGCCGCGTTCCTGCTCCTCGGCCAGGTAGTCCATCTTGGCCGTGCCCTCGTGGACCTCGCCGATCGAGTGCTCCTTGCCGCTGTAGTAGAGGACGCGCTCCGAGACCGTCGTCTTGCCCGCGTCGATGTGCGCGACGATCCCGAAGTTCCGGAGCTTCCCGAGGTCGATCTTTGGCATGCTCGCTCCTCGCAGAGCGAGGCAGCATACCGGGCGACGGACCGAGTCCCCTCCCCCCGCGCGAGGCGCCCCCTCCCGCGCGCGTGGACGTAGGCGGAGGTCCTCGACCACGATCGCGAGCGGGCTGGTTCCGGCGTCCCCCATCGCGAGCACGAGCGCGTCCTCGACGCGCGAACCCCCTGGACCTCGCCGCCGATCCCCCGGGACCGACCCGCTCGGAACGCCCGGGCGTCCCGGTTCGGGCGCACGCGCGCCCGCCCGAGGCGCCCGGGGGGACCGCGGGTGTCCGGGGGCTCAGTGCTGCAGGGTCACGGTAGCCCGGATGTCGAAGACCTTTCCGTTCCCGTCGGTCTCCGGTGAGGCGGCCGCGGCGCCGAAGGCGCCTGCCAGAAAGGCGATCTTGACGGTGGTGCCGAGCGGCAGCGCGACCTCGTGCTCGACCTCCTCGAGGTGGTCCTCGTACCCGACCCACAGGATCGGGGCGAAGGCGGTGGCATCCACGTACCCGAACGGTTCGAAGAAGTCGTGGCCGGTGGGACTCGCCGCGAAGGCGTCGGCGTCTCCGCGCGAGGCGCTCGTGCCCACGACCCCGACCGCGAACGCGTCGGCCTCGACGCTGCAGCGAATGTGGAGCGTCGCGGTGCGGACGTCCGAGGGAACGGCGTACTCCTTCGTCAAGCCGCCGTCCGCGGAGGCGCCGCCCGCCCCGATCGCGATCACGCCGGCGTGGACGGAGTCGTCCCCGAAGTCGACGCCGCCGCCGGCCGCGGCCCCGGTGGAGACGTCGCGCTCGTGCAGGAAGTCCGTGAGCGTCACCACCTCGGAACCCTTCGGCCGGACGGGGATGGGCCCCGACCGCTTCTTCGCCCGCCGCGGGGCCAACGTGAGCAGATAGCCCTGCTCGACCACGAACCGCCGCCGAATCGCGTCGCCCATGTCCTTGGCGAGCTGCTGGAAGTCCACGCCCGCCGCCTTCACCGCCGCGGCGTAGGTGCCCTGGTACGTCTTCTGGTACTTGTCGGCAGCCTTGCGTCGCTCGCGCGCGTCCTTGATCTTGGACAGGGCGGCGAGATCGGCCTCCATCTTCTTCCGCTCCGGCACGTTCGCGAAGGCGGCGTCGATCTTCTTGCTCGCCTTCTCGACGATGCCGCGGACCTGCTGGATGTCCTTCGCGGAGAGGGGCGCATCCTCGTCCGCGAGGACGCGGCCTGCCGCCACGACGACGAGCCCCAGCACGACGACCATGGGGACCAGAGGCATGCGCATGCAATCCCTCCCGCTGCGAGCGGCACACGCCGCCCAGCCGCCACATTCGACACGGACGGACACCCCCAGAGCAATGCCCGGGGCCCCGGCGTCCCGATCGCCATTCAGGACCCTGAAGTCATCAGACGGCGGCGACGGCCTCGGCACGGCCCGGGGTGCGGGGTGTCCCCGCACACGATGGCGTGCGGGGTGTCCCCGCACACGATGGGGTGCGGGGTGTCCCCGCACACGATGGCGTGCGGGGTGTCCCCGCACACGATGGAAAGCAGGCCGAAGCCCAAGACGATGACCTCGGGAAGAGAGACGCCCGAAGAGAGGTCACCACGCGAAGTGGGCGAAAGCCTTGTTGGCCTCGGCCTGCTTGTGCGTGTTCTCCCGCTTCATCATGGCCCCGCCCTCGCGGTTGTAGGCGCCGATCAGCTCCTGCGCGAGCGAGCTGGCGAGCGGTTTCCCCTTGCGGCCGCGCGCGGCCTCGAGGATCCAGCGGAACGCGAGAGCCCGCTGCCGCTTCGTGCTCACCTCGACCGGGACCTGGTAGTTCGCGCCGCCGACGCGACGGCTCCGGACCTCGACGAGCGGCTTCACGTTCTCTACCGCCTGCTTCCAGACGTCGAGCGGCTCACGCTCCGGCACGCGCTTCTGGATCTCCTCCAACGCGTCGTAGAAGATCCGCTCCGCGGTGGAGCGCTTGCCGTCGTGCATGATGCAGGAGATGAACTTCGCGGCGTTCAGGTCGCCGTGCAGCGGATCGGGCTTCAGGAGGCTCTCGAAGCTGCGGTAGTACTTGCCGGCCATCTCGTTTGTCCCTCGCGAAGTCCCTACTTGCCGCGCTTCATGCCGTACTTGGACCGCTGCTGACGGCGGCCGTCCACGCCCGCCGCGTCGAGCGTCCCGCGGATGATGTGGTACCGGACGCCAGGGAGGTCCCGGACCTTGCCGCCACGCACGAGCACGATGCTGTGCTCCTGGAGGTTGTGGCCCTCGCCCGGGATGTACGCCGTGATCTCGCGGTTGTTCGAGAGACGGATACGGGCGATCTTCCGCAGCGCGGAGTTCGGCTTCTTGGGCGTCTGGGTCTTCACGGCCAGACAGACGCCGCGCTTCTGCGGGCAGCCTTCCAGCACGGGCGACTTGCTGCGCGCTCGGATCCGCCTGCGGCCCTTGCGCACGAGCTGGTTGATCGTCGGCATGATGTCTTCCGGGGAATCGATGCGGAGCCGGAGACTGTACCAGCCCCGCCGGTGGGGTCATCGCCAAACCGAGGGGGCCCACCCCGCCCCGACGGCCCGGGACCCGCGGAAGCCGACGGTCGGAGCCACCGGGGCCGGGGGGGCGCGGGCGGGCCTACGGGGCCCGGACCTCTTCCGTCGGGGCCGCCTCGTCTTCGGCCAGGAGGTCCTTCAGCTCCTTCAGGGCCTCGAGGTCCTCGGGCATCTCGGCGAAGCCGGCCACGCTCTCTTCGAGCGGGATGTTCTTGCGGACGCGCGTCCGCACGTACGTCCGGAACCCGGTCCCCGCGGGGATCAGGTGGCCGAGGATCACGTTCTCCTTCAGGCCGACCAGGTGGTCCACCCGACCCGACAGCGCGGCCTGGGTCAGGACCTTCGTGGTCTCCTGGAAGGACGCCGCGGAGATGAACGACTCGCTCTGGAGCGCGGCCTTCGTGATGCCCAGGAGGAGCGGCTCGGCCCGCGCCGGCTTGCCGCCCGTCTCCATGACCTTGCGGTTCTTCCGGCGGAACCGGAACTTGTCCACGACCGCGCCCGGCAGGAGGTCGGTGTCGCCCGGGTCCTCGACCCGGACCTTGCGGAGCATCTGCGAGATGATGATCTCGTGGTGCTTGTCGTCGATCGTGACGTTCTGGCTGCGATAGACGTTCTGGACCTCGCGCAGCAGGTACTCCTGCAGCGACTCGATGCCCGAGATGCGCAGGATGTCGTGCGGAACCAGCGGCCCGTCCACGAGCGCGATGCCCGCGCGGACGCGGTCGCCCGAGTGCACGCGCAGGTGCTTCCCGTGGGAGACCAGGTGCTCGACGACCTGTCCGCCCTCGGCCTTCACGACGATCGTCCGCTTGCCGCGACGCTTCTCGCCGAGCTCGATCACCCCGTCGATCTCGGCCAGGATGGCCGGGTCCTTCGGGCGCCGGGCCTCGTAGACCTCGGTGACGCGCGGCAGGCCGCCCACGATGTCCTGCGTGCCGGTGATCTCGCGGGGCGTCTTGGCGAGCAGGCTGCCGGGCGAGACCTTCTGACCGCGCTGGACCTCGAGGTGAGCCTTCTCCGGGATCGGGATAGAGGGCGATCGGCGTCCCCTTGTCGTCCTCGACGACGATCTGCGGGTGCAGGTCGCCCTTGTGCTCCATGATCACGCGGCGGCGGACGCCGGAGCCCGGGTCCACCTCCTCGCGCATGGTCTTTCCCTCGACGATGTCGTCGAAGCGGACCACTCCCTCGCGCTCCGCGAGGATCGGGACGTTGTACGGGTCCCAGGTGCAGAGGGTCTTCTTCTCCTTGACCGCCTCGTTGTCCTTCGCCTTCAGCACGCGCGCCGAGCGGCACGGCGAAGCGGTCGATCTCGCGGTCCTTGGCGTCCACGAGGACCAGCTCGCCGTTTCGGTGTGATGCTGATGATGTCCCCGCTCGGGCCTTCGACGACGGCGAGGTTCAGGTAGCGCACCTTGCCGGAGTGGGTCGCGCGGATCTCGCTCTCCTCGACGCCACGCGTCGCGGTGCCGCCGATGTGGAAGGTCCGCATCGTGAGCTGCGTACCGGGCTCGCCGATCGACTGCGCCGCGATGATGCCCACCGCGAGCCCCTCGCTCGACCAGCCGGCCCGCGCGACAGGTCCATGCCGTAGCAGAGCTGGCAGATGCCGCTCGACGCCTCGCACGTGAGCGGGCGACCGGACACGGACCTTCTCGTAGCCCATCTCCTCGATGCGACGGCGCGATCTCCTCGGTGATCAGCTCGTTCTCGCGGACGACGACCTCGTCGGTGACGACGTCGATGATCGTGTCGCGCGCGGTCGCGGCCGCGGATCGCCTGCGCCAGCGACACCTCGAGCTTGTCGCCCTTGTAGACGACGCCCTTGCTGATGCCGTTGAGCGTGCCGCAGTCGAGGGTCTGGATCACGACGTTCTGGGCGACGTCGGACAGCTTGCGCGTGAGATAGCCCGAGTCGGCGGTCTTGAGCGCCGTGTCCGCCAGCCCCTTGCGCGCGCCGTGCGTCGAGGAGAAGTACTCGAGGACGTGCAGGCCTTCGCGGAAGTTCGCCTTGATGGGCGTCTCGATGATCCGCCCGGACGGCTTCGCCATCAGGCCGCGCATGCCGGCGAGCTGCCGGATCTGCTCCACGGATCCTCGCGCGCCCGATTCGGCCATGGCGAAGATCGGATTGAGATACGGCTTCTCGTCGCGCGTGTCGCTCTTCAGGGAGCGCATCATCTCGGCCCCGACCTCTTCGCGGGCGTGGGTCCAGGTGTCGATGATCTTGCTGTAGCGCTCGCCGCGCGTGATCTCGCCGTCGGCGCAGGTGGAGCTGGATCTCGTCCACCTCCCGCTCGGAGCGCTCGATGATCTCGTGCTTGGCCTCCGGGACGACCATGTCGTTCTTCGCGAACGACAGACCGGCCCGTGTCGCCGACTTGAACCCGATGTCCTTGATGTCGTCGAGGAGGCGGAGCGTCGCGCCCTTGCCGAGCAGCTTGTGGCAGTCGCTGATCAGCCCGTTCAGGTCCTTCTTGTTCAGCGTCGTAGTTGTAGAAGGGCATCCCCGTGGGCAGGATGTCGTTGAACAGCACCCGACCGACGGTCGTCTCGATCGTCGACTCCGGACCGCGGCGCCCGGGCGCCGACGCCACCTCGGTGCCCGGCTCGACCCGCAGCCGCACCTTGTCGTGGACGCCGAACTTGCCCTCCGAGTAGGCGAGGAAGACCTCGTTCGCGTGCGCGCAGAGGGGCGTCTTGGACTGCTGCGTGGCGTGCTCCACCGTCAGGTAGAAGATCCCGAGCACGATGTCCTGCGACGGCGCGATGATCGGCCCGCCGTGCGCCGGCGAGAAGATGTTGTTCGTGGCGAGCATCAGCGTCGTCGCTTCGACCTGCGCCTCGAACGACAGCGGAAGGTGGACCGCCATCTGGTCGCCGTCGAAGTCCGCGTTGAATCCCGTGCACACCAGCGGGTGGAGGCGGATCGCGTTGCCCTCGATCAGGACCGGCTCGAACGCCTGGATGCCCATGCGGTGCAGGGTCGGCGCGCGGTTGAGCAGCACGGGGTGCTGTCGCGGATCACCTCTTCGAGGATGTCCCAGACCTCCTCGTCCTTCCGCTCGAGCATCTTCTTGGCCGACTTGATCGTGTCGGCGTAGCCGAGCTCCTTGAGGCGACGGATGATGAACGGCTGGAACAGCTCGAGCGCGATCTTCTTGGGCAGCCCGCACTGGTGGAGCTTCAGGTCCGGGCCCGACGACGATCACGGAGCGCGCGGAGTAGTCCACGCGCTTGCCGAGCAGGTTCTCGCGGAACCGGCCCTGCTTGCCCTTGATCATGTCGGTGAGCGACTTGAGCGGCCGGTTGCTCGACCCCAGCACGCTGCCGCCGGCACCGCGCGTTGTCGAACAGCGCGTCCACCGACTGCTGCAGCATCCGCTTCTCGTTGCGGATGATGACCTCGGGGGCGTTGAGGTCGAGGAGCTTCTTGAGACGGTTGTTCCGGTTGATCAGCCGGCGGTACAGGTCGTTCAGGTCCGACGTCGCGAAGTTCCCCGAGTCGAGCAGCACGAGCGGGCGGAGATCCGGCGGGATCACGGGGATCACGTCCAGCACCATCCACTCGGGCCGGTTGCCCGAGTCGCGCAGCGCCTCGACCGTCCGCAGCCGCTTGAGGAGGTCCTTCCGGCGCTGCTTGCTCCGCGTCTCCTCGAGGTCCGCACGGAGCTCCTGCGAGAGCTTGTCGAGGTCGATGCGCTGGAGCATCGCCTTGACGGCCTCCGCCCCCATCGTCGGCCTCGAACGAGTCGCCGTACTTCTCCCGCGCCTCGCGGTACTGCTCCTCGGTCAGGAGCTGGTGATCATCGAGGGGCGTCTCCCCGCTGTCCACGACCACGTAGTCCTGGAAGTAGACCACCCGCTCCAGGCTCGAGGTCTTCATGTCGAGGAGCGTCCCGATGCGGGACGGCATCGCCTTGAAGAACCAGATGTGGACCACGGGCGCCGCGAGCGTTGATGTGCCCCATCCGCTTCCGGCGGACGCGGCTGTGCGTCACCTTCACGCCGCACCGGTCGCAGATGATGCCCTTGTGCTTGATGCCCTTGTACTTGCCGCAGAAGCACTCCCAGTCGCGCTCGGGACCGAAGATCTTCTCGCAGAAGAGCCCGTCCTTCTCCGACCGGTACGTGCGGTAGTTGATCGTCTCCGGCTTCTTGACCTCGCCGTACGACCACGACCGTACGGTCTCCGGCGACGCGAGGCTGATCTTGATCGCCGTGTAGTCGTTCACGCGGTTGAACATGCTCTCGATCATGCGAATGCCCTCTCTCGGACCGGGTTGCGGGCGCTCTCGGGGATCACGGGGTCGGGGTGCGTCGGGTGGGTCACGGGGTGGCCGTCCGGGTCAGAGGCTGCTCTTCTCGAGCTCGATGTTCAGCGCGAGGCCGCGGATCTCGTTGCAGAGGACCTCGAAGGAAACCGGGGTCCCCGGCTCGAGCATGTTCTCGCCCTTCACCATCGACTCGTAGATCTTCATGCGGCCGTCCACGTCGTCGGACTTCACGGTCAAAAGCTCCTGCAGGATGTGCGCGGCGCCGTACGCCTCGAGCGCCCACACCTCCATCTCTCCGAAACGCTGGCCGCCGAATCGCGCCTTGCCCCCGAGGGGCTGCTGCGTGATGAGGCTGTACGGGCCCGTCGCGCGCGCGTGGATCTTCTCGTCCACCAGGTGGTGGAGCTTCATCATGTACAGGTAGCCGACCGTGACCTTCTGGTCGAAGGTGCGGCCCGTCCGCCCGTCGAAGAGGGTCACCTTGCCGTCCGGCGGCAGGCCCGCCTTCTCGAGCAGACCCTCGATGTCGTGCTCGGAGGCGCCGTCGAACACGCGCGTCGTCACGCGGAGGCCGAGGAGCTTCGCGGCGTGGCCGAGATGCGTCTCGAGGATCTGCCCGACGTTCATACGGCTCGGCACGCCGAGCGGGTTCAGGACGATCTGCACCGGCGTCCCGTCCTCGAGGAACGGCATGTCCTCGAGGGGCAGCACCCGGCTGATCACGCCCTTGTTGCCGTGCCGGCCGGCCATCTTGTCGCCGACCGACAGGTTGCGCTTCGTCGCGATGTAGACCTTCACGACCTCGAGCACGCCGGTCGGCAGCTCGTCGCCGCGCGACAACCTGTTCACCTGCTTGTTCTTGACCGCCTCGGCGTCCTCGATGGCCACCACGTGCCGGCGCATGACGACGTGGAACGGGTCTTCGGGGCGCAACCCCGCCCCCCGCACCGCGGCGAGGAGCCGGTCGCGCACCTCGCGGAGCTCCGGCAGCGACTCGACGCCGTTCGTCGAGAACGCCTTGTTGGTGGCCGGGTCGACGAGCGTGCGGCCGAGTGACTCGTGCATCGCGGCGACGAGCGTGTCCATCTCTCGCTTGAAGGACTCCTGGAAGGTCCGCTCCGCGTCCCGGATCATCCGCTGGCTGTCGAGGCGGTCCTCCTCGCTCACGTTCACCTTGCGCGAGAACTTCTTCGTCTCGATGACGATCCCCTCGACGCCCGGCGGGACGGTCAGGGAGTCGTTCTTCACGTCTTCGCCGGCGCGGCCGAAGATCGCGTGGAGCAGCTTCTCCTCGGGCGAGAGCTCGCTCTTCGACTTCGGAGCCACCTTGCCGACCAGGATGTCACCGGGCAGGACGCGCGTCCCCACCCGTACGATGCCGTCCTCGTCGAGGTTGCGCAGCGCGCGCTCCGACACGTTCGGGATGTCGCTCGTGAACTCCTCGCGACCGAGCTTCGTCTCGCGGATCTCGATCTCGTACACGTCCATGTGGATGGAGGTGTACTTGTCGTGCTGTACGAGCTCCTCGCTCACGAGAATC
This sequence comes from uncultured Planctomycetota bacterium, assembly GCA_963752285.1. Classification (GTDB taxonomy): domain Bacteria; phylum Planctomycetota; class PLA2; order PLA2; family JAEUHO01; genus CAVVXN01. Next base: position 541,089 of record CAVVXN010000005.1, on the reverse strand, counting down.
GCGTCCTCGTAGTTGTAGCCGTCCCACGGCATGAACGCGACGAGCGCGTTGTGGCCCAGGGCCAGCTCGCCCCGGTGCGTCCCCGCCCCGTCCGCGATCACCTGCCCGGCCCGGACCTGGTCGCCCACCGAGACGATCGGCTTCTGGTTGAGACAGGTACGCTCGTTCAAACCGACGAACTTGCGGAGGACGTACAGGTCCTCCCCCACCACGATGCGCGAGGCGTCTACGTACGTCACGGTCCCGGGGTGCTTGGTTCGCACCACCATGCTCGAGTTCTCGGCGACGATACGCTCCATGCCCGTCCCGACGAGCGCCGGGTCGGTCACGAGTAGCGGCACCGCCTGTCGCATGCATGTTCGAGCCCATCAGCGCGCGGTTCGCGTCGTCGTGCTCCAGGAACGGGATCAATGCCGCCGACACTCCGACCAGCTGCATCGGGGACACGTCCATGTACTGGACGTCTTCCCGCTTCACGAGGAGGAAGTCGTCGTTCTTTCGACCCAGGACGACCTCTCCGATGATGCGCGACTTGTCGTCCACCTGCGTGTCCGCGGGCGCCAGGACCGCATCGAGCTCCTCGTCCGCACGGAGCTGCACGATCTCCTCCGTCACCCGGCCGTCCCGCACCACGCGGTAGGGCGTGGTGAGGAAGCCGTAGTCGTCCACGCCGCTGTAGATCGACAGCGACGAGATGAGACCGATGTTGGTGCCCTCGGGGGTCTCGATGGGGCAGATCCGGCCGTAGTGGCTGATGTGTACGTCACGCACCTCGAACCCGGCGCGCTTCCGGTTGAGGCCGCCCGGGCCGAGGGCCGAGAGCCGGCGCTCGTGCGTGAGCTGCGAGAGGGGGTTCGTCTGGTCCACGACCTGCGACAGCTCGCCGCGGCCGAAGAAGTAGTCGATGGCCGACGAGATCGTCTTCGAGTTGATCACGCTGCGCGGCGTGATCGTGTCGGCGTCCTCGATGTTCATCCGTTCCTGGGCCGTGCGGCGCAGCTTGAGGAAGCCCTTGCGGAGCTCGTCGCCCGCCAACTCGGCGATCGTGCGGATGCGCCGGTTGCCGAGGTGGTCGATGTCGTCGATCTCGCCCTTGCCACCCCGCAGGCTGACCAGGTAGCGGACCGCCTGCACCAGGTCCTCCTTGTGGAGGGTCTGCTGCTCCTCGGGGAAGTCCGTCTTGAACTTGCGGTTCAGTCGGAACCGGCCGACGCGGCCAAGGCGATAGCGCGACGGGTCGAAGAACTTCTCTCGGAAGAGCTCCTTCGCCTTCTCGACCTGGGGCGGGTTGCCCGGGCGGAGCCGGCCGTAGATCTTGAGCAGCGCCTCCTCGTGGGACTCGGTCGTGTCCTCGAGGAGCGTGTTCAGGACGAGCGGGTCGTCCACGTCCTCGATGATCTCGACGGCGGCGATCCCGCACTTCGCCGCGCGGTCGGCCGCCTCCTCGCTCACGATCTCGAGCGCCTCGAGGATCACCTCGCCCGTGGCCTCGTCGGCCACGGGGTTCACCGTGTGCTTCCCGACCACGCCCTTCTTGTAGGTGCGCGACGTCGTCGAGACGGTCTTCGTCTTGTAGAAGAGCCGGACCAGGTCCTGGTCCGTGGAGAACTCCTCGCTCATGGCCCGGAGCAGCGCGGTGGCGGGGAACTTCCCGGACTGGTCGATCCGTACCGCCAGCATGTCCTTCTTCGTGACGTTGAACTCGATCCAGGAGCCGCGCTCGGGGATGAGCCAGCACGAGTGCAGCTTCTTGTCGGAGGTGTGCGTCTCGACGGAGAAGTCCACGCCCGGCGAGCGGTGGAGCTGCGTGACGATGACGCGCTCCGTCCCGTTCACGATGAACTCGCCCCCGCCGACCATGATCGGGATCTCGCCGAGGTACACGTCCTCCTCGACGGGACTCTCCTTCTGCAGGCGCACGCGCACCTTGAAGGGACGGCCGTATGTGAGCTTCAGCTCGCGGCACTCGTCCGGCGTGTACCGCGGGCTCCCGAGGTCGTATCCGAGGTACTGGAGCTCCATCGTCCCGTCGTACGACGGGATCGGGAACACCTCCCTCAGGATCGCCTCGAGCCCCGAGGACTGGCGGTGCTCCGCCGGCACCTCGTCCTGCAGGAACTCCGCGTACGACGCGGTCTGCAGCTCGGCGAGGTGGGGGATGTCGTACGACCGCTTCCCGCCGTAGTGGACGAGCTGGTAGTCGTCGATGGTCCCGTTGCCGTTCTCTTTGCTCATCAGAGACCTCTTGACGTGAAGGGCACGGGGCGTCCCGACCGGGATCCCGGAGCGGGGTCCTCGGGACGGTCCGCGACCACCCGTGCGTGACGCATGCGGCAGAGGACGAGACGTCCCCCTCGGGTTCGGATCTCTCGGCCGCACCCCGGCCCGCGGCTTCAGGCTGTGATCTTCCCCGGCCCAAGGAAGACATTGACGAAGCCGCGCCGGACGTCTCGGGGACGACGCCCCCGAGCCCGCAAATGTAGGACCGAAGGGTGGGGCAGGCAAGCGGCATGCCCAGCCGGCCCCGCAAGGACGCACCCAGCGGCCCCGGCACCCCGGCCCCGAAAGCCACGGGGCCCCGGGCCCCCCCGCGTCGCGGAGGGAGCCGAGAGGCCCCGCGCCGATCCCGACCGCGGACCGGGCCCTTCGGCCCGGTCGCGACGGGCGCTACTTGATCTCGACCTCGGCGCCGACGTCGGTGAGCTCCTTCTGGAGCTTCTCCGCGTCCTCCTTGGAGAGGCCGGTCTTCACGGGCTTCGGCGCCGCGTCCACGAGCTCCTTGGCCTCCTTCAGGCCAAGACCCGTGGCCGCACGCACCACCTTGATCACCTGGATCTTCTGCTGGCCGGCGGACTTGAGGACCACGTCGAACGCGGTCTTCTCCTCGGCCTCGGCGGGGGCGGCCCCGCCGCCCGCGGGCATCTGCATCACGGCCGCGGGCGCGGCCGCGCTGACCCCCCAGCGCTCCTCGAGGGCCTTCACGAGCTTGGCCGCCTTCGAGATGGTGAGGCCGTCCAGGGTCTTGAAGATGCCCTCGAGCTCCTCGTCGAGCTGCACGCTCTCTTCGGTCTGCTCGGACATGACTCCAACTCCTCGTCCTACGTTTCCAAACTTCGGCGCTCTGGGCTACGCACCCTGGTTGTCGCCATCGCCATCCGCGCCTGCCCCCTCCGCCTCTTCGATGCGGGCCTGGAGCACGCGCGCAATCCCCCCGTAGACCGCCTGCAAGGAGGCGGCGAGGCCCCGCGCGGAGCCGAGCACCGCGCCGAGCAGCATGCCCCGGAGCTGGGGAAGCCCCGGGAGGTCGGCCAGTCCCTCGACGGTCGCGGCGTCGAGGACCTCGCCGTCCGCCACCCCGCCCTTGACGGTCAGCGGCTTGAAGCGGCGGCGCCAGTCGCGAACGACCTTGGCGATCGGGATCGCGCCCTCGCCGCCGTAGAGGACGGCCGACTGCCCCTTCAGCAGGGGCGAGAGCGCGTCTTCGTGGCCGCGGTAGACGGTCTCCTCCAGCGCGCGGCGCACCGTCCGGTTGTGGACGAGCTGGAACACGGCGCCGCCGGCCTGCTCGCGCAGGTCGCGCCGGAACGCCTCGGCGTTCTCGACGCTCATCGGACCCGGATCCACGATGATCAGGTTCCGCGTCTGGCCGAGGTCGCTCACGTACTCCTCGACCATCATCCGCTTCAGGGCCTTGGCCATCGCGTCGTCCTCCCCTCAGCTCACGTCCAGCACGAGGCCGGGGCTCATGGACGCGGAGAGGGACACCTTCTTCAGGAAGGCGCCCTTCACGGCCGAAGGCTTCAGACCGCGCAGGTGGTCGAGGAAGTGCGTGATGTTCGCCTCGAGGTCCTCGGGCGCGAAGCTCCGCTTCCCGACCGGGACGTGCACGTTGCCGCCCGCGTCGGCGCGGAACTCGACCTTGCCCGCTTTGAACTCGCGTACCGCCTCGCCGATCTTCTCGGTGACGGTTCCGGTCTTGGGCGTGGGCATCTTGCCCTGCGGACCGAGGATCTTCCCGAGGCGGCCGACGTGGCGCATCATCGACGGGTGCGCGATGCAGACGTCGAAGGCGGAGAAGCCCTCCTGGATCTGCTTGGCGAGGTCTTCGCTCCCGACGAAGTCGGCCCCCGCAGCCTTCGCTTCCTCCGCCAGGTCGCCCTCGGCGAAGACCGCGACGACGCGCGTCTTGCCGATGCCCTTGGGGAGGGACACGCTACCGCGGACCATCTGATCGGTCCGCTTCGGGTCCACGCCCAGGCGCACGCTCAGCTCGACGGTCTCGTCGAATCGCGGCTTGGGAAACGCCTGGAGGACCCGGAGCGCGTCGCCGAGCGGATATCTCCGCTGCGCGTCGTACCCGTCGGTCTCCAGGGCGGCCTTGTAGCGCCTGGACGTCGTGCGCATCCGCCTTCTCCAGCTCTCCCGTCCCCGGAGGCGGTCTCGAGGGGCGGTGGACGAGTCGGCCCGACCGGCGGTCGGGAAGTCCCGTAGGGTACGGATCTCCCGGGGACGGACGAGAAATTCCCGAGGCGACGGACAGGCCCCTTCGAGGGTCGGTTCCGCCGGCTAGCCCTCGACCTCGATGCCCATGGACCGCGCGGTGCCCATCACGATCCGTTCGGCGGACTCCTCGCGGTAGGCGTTGAGGTCGTCCATCTTGCGCCGGGCGATGTCCTGGACCTGGGCTCGCGTCACCTTGCCCACCTTGACGGTGTTGGGGGTGGCGCTGCCCTTCTCGAGGCCGGCGGCCTGGCGGAGGAGGACGGCGGCTGGCGGGCTCTTCAGCACGAAGTCGAACGAGCGATCGGTGTAGACCGTCAGGATCACGGGAATGATCGTCCCGCGGTCCTTCGCGGTCGCGTCGTTGAACCGGCGGACGAACTCCCCGATGTTGACGCCGTGCTGGCCGAGGGCGGGCCCCACCGGCGGCGCGGGCGTCGCCTGCCCGGCCGGGCACTGCAGCTTGACCTTGGCCTTGATGTCCTTCGCCATGGCGCATCGACCTCTCGGGGCGGCCCTAGACGGGCTCCACCTGCCAGTATTCCAGCTCTACGGGCGTGGCGCGACCGAAGATCGTCACGATCACGCGCACCATGCCCTTCGCCGGGATGACCTCGTCGATCTGGCCCTCGAACGACTCGAGCGGGCCTTCCTTGATCTTCACGGCGTCGCCCTTCTTGAGGGAGATCGCCACCTGGGGGGCCTTCTCCTCGCTCCGCTCCATCTCGGAGAGGAGCCGGCCCACCTCCTTCTCGTCGAGGGGCTCCGGGTGACCGTGCGGCCCGACGAAGTCGCCGACGCCCGCGGTCTCCCGGACGAGGAACCACACGTCGCGCGGGACCTTGCCCTTCTCCTCGTCGACCTCGACCAGGACGTAGCCCGGGTAGAGCTTCCGCTTGCGCGTGCGCTTCTTCCCGGCCTTCACCTCGGTGATCGTCTCGACCGGGACGAGCACGCGCGGCACGACCTCGTGCTTCCCTGCGACCTTCAGCCGGCGGACGAGGGCCGTCTGGACGGTGCCCTCCCGTCCAGCCTGCACGCGGACCACGTACCACCGCCTCGCCAATGCTCTTCTCCTCTGCTCCTGGACCTAGTACACGAGCTGGAACACCCAGCGCAGCAGCTCGTCGAACCCGAAGAGGGCGACGGCGGTCACGAAGGTGACGAGCACGACGACGAAGGTGGCGTTCTTGACCTCGCGCTTCGAGGGCCACGAGACCTTCTTCAGCTCCTGCTCCGTGTCGATCAGCGTCTCGACGGAGCGAGGCATGTTGAGGACGAGGTGGAGGGCCAGCATGCCCAGCAGCACGACGACCAGCGCGATCACGTTGTAGATGGAGACGTGCCCGATGACGGGGACGCCGGTCACCCACTCCCCGCCGGGCACGTTGATGGTGGCGTAGAGCCGGACACCGCCGAAGATGACCAGGAGCGCGCCGAGAACGTACGTCACGCTCCGCGCGATCTTTCCCTGGCCCGGCTTGTAGATCTCGAGTCCTGACACGTCTGACCCCGGCCCCGGCCGCGGTGTCGGCGTCCCGAGGGCGGACGTCGGCTATCCGAGGGGGAAATGGCTTCCTGTCGAAGAGATGGCACGGCCGGGAGGAATCGAACCCCCAACCCCCTGATTTGGAATCAGGTGCTCTACCAGTTGAGCTACGGCCGTGCGAAACGGCCTATTTTCTCTTGCTCTCCTTGTGGAGGGTGTGGCGCTTCAGCCGCGGGCAATACTTCTTGACCTCGATCTTGTAGGGGTTGCCCTTGATCCGCTTCTGGACGCGGTAGTTGAGGTCCCCGGTCTCCGTGCACTGGAGCCAGACGTAGCCGCGGGCGTCCTGGGACTTGGCCATGACCGAGTACCTCCGGCTCCGAGCGCGGGCCGCGGCCCGACTACTTGATGATCTTCGTCACCGTCCCGGCGCCGACGGTCCGGCCGCCCTCGCGGATCGCGAAGCGCATCTTCTCCTCGATGGCGATGGGGTTGTTCAGGGAGACCTTCATCGCGACGTTGTCGCCCGGCATGCACATCTCGGCGCCGCCCAGGAGCTCGATGGAGCCCGTGACGTCGGTCGTCCGGATGTAGAACTGCGGCCGGTAGTTGTTGAAGAACGGCGTGTGGCGCCCGCCCTCGTCCTTCGACAGGACGTACACCTCGGACTCGAACTCGGTGTGCGGGTGGATCGTGCCGGGCTGCGCGAGGACCATCCCGCGCTCCAGCACCTCCTTGTCGATGCCGCGGAGCAGGATGCCCACGTTGTCGCCGGCCTCGCCGTAGTCGAGCGTCTTGTTGAACATCTCGACGCCGGTGCAGGTGCTCTTCAGGGGCAGCTCGTTCAGCCCCACGATCTCGAGGGCCTCGCCGACCTTGATCTTGCCGCGCTCGATCCGGCCCGTGCCGACCGTGCCGCGGCCCTTGATCGAGAACACGTCCTCGACGGGCATGAGGAACGGCTTGTCCACCTCGCGGGTGGGCTGCGGGATGTAGCTGTCCACGGCCTCGAGGAGCTTCAGGATGGCCCCCGCGCCGACCGGGTCGTCGAAGTTCGAAGGGTTCTGGAGCGCCTTCAGCGCGGAACCCATGACGACCGGGATCTCGTCCCCCGGGAACCCGTACTCCTTGAGGAGCTCGCGCACCTCGAGCTCGATGAGCTCGAGGAGCTCCGGGTCGTCCACGAGGTCGATCGCGTTGATCCAGACCACGATCGCCGGCACGCCCACCTGGCGGGCGAGCAGGATGTGCTCGCGCGTCTGGGGCATGGGGCCGTCCGCCGCGGACACGACCAGGATCGCGCCGTCCATCTGGGCGGCGCCCGTGATCATGTTCTTCACGTAGTCGGCGTGCCCCGGGCAGTCCACGTGGGCGTAGTGCCGGTTTTCGGTCTCGTACTCGACGTGCGCGGCCGCGATGGTGACGGTCTTGGACTCGTCTCGGACGGTGCCGCCCTTGGCGATGTCCGCGTAGGCCTTCGCCTTGGAGAGTCCCTTCGCCTCCATGACGTACGTCATGGCGGCGGTGAGGGTGGTCTTGCCGTGGTCCACGTGGCCGATGGTGCCAACGTTCACGTGCGGCTTGGTGCGCTGGAAGGTTTCCTTGGCCATGGGAAGGCGATCCTCCGAGGGCGACGTCCAGACGCCCGGCTCCTGTCTTCTGGGGCTCGGGGGGGACTGGAGCTGGTGGTGGGGATTGAACCCACGACCTCCTCCTTACCAAGGAGGTGCTCTACCACTGAGCTACACCAGCGGTCGCGTCCGTCGAGTCGAGCACTCCTGTTTCCGAATCAACCGATGCCCGACGGAACGCCCCGCCGGACCCACCTCGAACTCGGGCTCCCGGGTACCGGGCCGCTCCGCGAGAGGCGAGCGACCCAGCCCCGTTCCGGCAGACGTGGAGCGGGCGATGGGAATCGAACCCACGTCACCGGCTTGGAAGGCCGGAGCTCTACCATTGAGCTACGCCCGCGGCGCGTCCTCCCGGAATCCCCAGGAACAACACGCCAGGGTAGCCCCCGAGGTCGGGGGATCTTACGGGGGCGGGAGCACCGGTCAACAACCGCCTGCCCCGGGCCTCCCGCGCCCGAGCCGACGGTAGGCCCGCGTAAGGGCCTGTCCGGGAACGAGTGTCACCCGCGACGCTCGCATTCGCGTCGGAAAGGGTCCCGACGAGGATGCGGATCCGCAGGCGCGGCGCGGGCTACGTCGAGGAGACCGCGCCCGCGGAGGGGCCGCGGACCGCGCGAGGGCGAGGGGAGACGGTGACGGGCATGCCCCGACGGGCCCCGAGGCCGGCGACGACCCGCCCGGCGGTCGCCCCGGGGGCCGGGCGCAGACGGGGCGCCTCGCGTCCCGACGTTCCGATCAGTGGAGCGCCTTCACCAGGTAGTACGAGCCGACCCCCAGGCCGACGCCGAGCGCGAGCTTCATGACGGCGCCGCAGGTGTTGGCCAGGCTCGCGCAGCCGGGCTCGATCACCACGAGCACCCAGATGAAGGTCGCCGCGGCGAGCGCGCGGTGGAATCGCTGCATGGGAAGCCCTCCGCCGGCGGCCCCCTTGTCGGCCCCCGCGGCTCCCTTGGCAAGCCCGACGCCCCCCCCAGAGGGCGCTTTCCGGCCTGCCGCGCGCCCCGAGGCGTCACCTACGCGTCATGTCCCGCCCACGCGCGCGCGGCCTCGGTCCCGTGCTCCGACCAGTAGGCCCGACAGCGCGCGAGGTCGTCCGCCGAGATCCGCCCGCGACGGGCGAGGTCGTCGAGGAGCTCGGTCACGCGGAGCACGGGCTCGACCGGGATTCCCGTACGGCGTGTGAACCCGGCCACGGCGTCCTCTCCCTCCGCGGTCACCTCCTGACGGTCGAGCGCGATCACGAGCGCGGGGAAGCCCGCGCCCGGACAGAGCGAACGGAGCGTCTCCACCGCCTCGTCCTTGGTCCCTCCCGTCGTCAAGACGTCGTCCACGAGCACGAACCGGGTCCCCGAGGCCGGGGGCCGGCCGAGGAGGCGCTGCGCGGCCGCGCCCTGGGACGCCTCGGCCCCGTGCGCCTTCGCCTCCTTGCGGTCGGACAGGTACGGCTTCTCCACGCCCTTCGCGGCGAGGCCCACGACCGTCGCGACGGCGAGCGGGATCCCCTTGTAGGCCGGACCGAACACCACGTCGAAGCCGTCGGCCCCGACGCGGTCGAGGAGCGTCGCGGCGTACGCGTCGCCGACGGCGGCGAGTCGGCGCCCGGTGTCGAGCCGCCCCGCGTTGAAGAAGATGGGCGACATGCGTCCGCTCTTGAGCCGGAACGACCCCACCTGCAGGGCCTCCGCCTCGAGCAGCAGGTCCGCGAGCGCGCGCTTCAGGTCGTGCATGGTCTCCTCCCGACGTCCGCCGCGGGAGGATACCGCTCGCCTACGAGGCTCCGTAGCGGAACGCCGGCTCCCAACCCGCCGCCCCTCCGTCGAGCAGGTCGAACAGGTGCCAGATGCCGGCGTACGGGTCTCCCGGGCCGAAGGGCGCACGCGCCGTGCGGCGGATCGTGCCGTCGGGATCGCGGTGGAACGCCGACACCCCGGGCAGGGACATCGCGCATCCGTCGTGCTCGCCGAGGAACCCGAGCGCGCGCGTGAGGTCGCCCGTGGCGTCGGAGACCATGCGGAAGCGCCAGCCGCGCGCGCGTGCGAAGGCGGCCTGCGTCTCGGGCGGGTCCGGCGAGAGCACGACGAACGCCGCGCGGTCCTCGAGGTGCGGGAGGACGCCCTGGAAGCCGTCCGCCCAGAGGGTGCAGTACGGGCAGCCCGAACCCATGTTGTGCACGAGGAGCAGGTCGTCCTTCGCGCCGAAGAGATCGACGAGGTGGACCGCGCCGCCGTCGGGACCCACGAGCGCGTGGTCCGGCGCCGCGGGTCGTGGCCCGGCCCTCCGCAGCTCGGCCAGCCGCTCCTGGCGCTCCCGGATCTCCGTCTCGAGCCGTTCGATCTCGCCGTTCCGCTCGTCCACGAGATGCCTCCCTCGCACGACGCCGCGCGGCGGAGCCCGGACGTCGCACGGCCGGTGGCTCCCGACGCGGACGAGAAGTGGTGGCGGGACCTGGATTCGAACCAGGGAAGGCGATAGCCAGCAGATTTACAGTCTGCCCTCGTTGACCACTTGAGTATCCCGCCACCCGGGATTCGAGTCGCTTGCGCTCCGGCGCCCGTGCAGCGGCGATGGAGCCGGCGGTGAGGATCGAACTCACGACCTACGGTTTACAAAACCGTTGCTCTACCGCTGAGCTACACCGGCGACCCGGGACGGAGCACGGTAGTTAGGGGGCCCGGCAGGGTCAAGTCGCGCGCGCCCCCCGGCCGAGCACCGTCCTCAGCCGCTCGCGCTGGCCGTCGAGCGCGGCCCGGACGTCGTCCAGGTGCGCGCCCCCGAAGCGCCTGCGGACGTGCCGCGCCAGCTCGAGGGCCACCACCGCCTCGGCCACGATCGCCAGTCGCGGCACCGCCGTGACGTCGCTCCGTTCGTAGCGCGCGGGCGCGACGGCCCCGCTCGCGAGGTCCACGCTCGGGAGCGGGTGCCGGAGCGTCGCGAGCGGCTTCATCGCCGCGCGCACGACGATCGGCTGGCCGTTGCTCGTGCCCCCCTCGATCCCCCCGGCGTGGTTCGAGCCGCGTCGGGGCGGGCCGCCATCGCCCGCCGGGAGGATCGCGTCGTGCATGCGGCTCCCGGGCACGTCCGCGGCCGCGAAGCCCAAGCCCACCTCGACGCCGCGGACCGCGGGGACGCCCATCAGGGCCGCGGCGAGGCCCGTGGAGAGCTTCGTCTCCGGGCGCTCGTGGCCGCCGAGGCCCGGCGGGACGCCCGTCGCCACGACCTCCACCACGCCGCCGAGCGTGTCGCCCGACGCCTGCGCGGCGTCGATCGCGACCCGGCCCGCGTCCTGGAGGGCCGCGATCCCGAGCGCGTGGAGGTCCGAGTCGTCGCGCCGGTGACGCGCGACCTCCAGGTCGTCGCCGGGCGGGCCGGCCACGTCGAACCCCCCCACCCGGACGACGTGGCCGAGCACGACCACGCCCAGCGCGTCCAGGAACGCGGCGGCGACGGCCCCCGCCGCGACCCTCGCCGCCGTCTCGCGCGCGCTCGCCCGCTCGATCACGTCGCGCGCGTCCACGACGCCGCGGTTCATCGCCCCCGCCAGGTCCGCGTGCCCGGGCCGCGGCGCGGTGACGGGCGGCAGGTCCCGGTACTTGGGGTCCCGGTTCTCGACGAGGAGGGCGATCGGGTTGCCCGTCGCGCGCTCGTCCCGGACCCCGGCGAGGAACCGGACCTCGTCCTTCTCGGTCTGCTGGCGGGCGCTCCGGCCGCGGCCGCGCTGCCGGGCGGCGAGCCTCGCGTTGACGTACCCGGTCGGCACGGGGGAACCGGTGGGGATGCCCGCCAGGATCGCCACGATTCCGGGTCCGTGGCTCTCGCCGGCCGTCTCGAGCAGGAGATCCATCGGGCGGATCGTACGATGGGAGAGGCCCGCCGACCCCGGGAGCGATCGATGATCCACGACGAATCCGACCCGGAGCGCACCGGGCCCAAGCGGCAGGGTCTGGTCTTCGACCTGGAGCGACTCGGGCGACAGAAGGTGTCGCCCACCGGCAAGCCGCTCGCGATGGTCCTGATCGCGGTGGTCGCCATCGGAGCGGCGATCTGGCAGTTCGCGTCCCAGGGCGGACCGGCCACGGCGATCCACCCCACGCCAACGAGCCCGACCCCGCACGCGGCGCCCGGCGCCACCCCGCCCGCCGACCGTCCGGCGGCGCCCGCGCCGGGGCCGACGCCTCGCCCCGCGCCCGCCGAGGGGCCCCGCACACCCGACGTCGTGGTGACGGAGCCCGACTCCGCTCCGTGGCTCCCCGTCCCGGTCCCCGGGGCCGACCTCGTCGTCCCGGAGGGCATCGCGCCCCGGACCGCGTCCTCGCTCCGGCTCTCGATGAACGCGTTGCGGCCCGACATGCCCGACCTGATCGCGAAGGACGCGCTGCTCCACCTGCCCGAGGTCGTGTCGCAGGCGGGCGAGGACGAGCGCGCGCGCGTCCGCGCGTACGTGCTCGAGCGACTGCTCCCCGTCACGCGTCGCGGCACGCTCGGCGCGCTCGCGTACGACGCCGCCGCGGCGCTCGCCGAGGGCGACGCCGCGCCGCTCGCGCCGCTCGTCGAGCAGGCGCTCGGCTCGGGGCTCACGAACGACGCGACGGCGGACGCCGCCGTCTTCTTCCTCTCCCACGTCCCCCCCGCCTCGCGCGACACCGCGCCGGCGTTGCTCGAGACGGTCGTGCGGGACGGGAGCCGTCCCCTGCACCTCCGCGTGCGCGCGCTCGAGCAGCTCGCACGGTGGGGTGCGGTATCGGACGACCTGAGGTCGTGGGCCACGGCCCCCACGCAGGAGACGCCCCTGGGCGAGGCGCTGTCGGCCCCGCGCTGAGGGCCGGGCTCAGCGCACTTCGATGTAGCGTCCGCCGCCGAGACGCGCGAGGTCGAAGAGGAGCGCGCTCCCCTTCCCGCCGAGCGCGATGCAGTGGATCACCGTGTGCGCGGGGTCGAGCCGCGCCAGCTTCTCCTCGACCGCCGCGGGCGGCGTGCGGGACGCGGTCTGCACGCCGTCGCTCACGACGATCATCGCGACCGCCTCGCGGATCGGCGCGCCGGCCCGCTCCAGCGCCTTCACGCGTCGCTCCACGATCTCGACCCCGGCGTTCAACGGGGTCATGATGTCCGTACGCCGCCCCGGACCGATGCCGCGGAGGAAGAGCGCGAGCGCGGCCTTGTTCGCGGGCGTGGCCAGGACCATCTCCGGCTTCCACATCCGGACGTCTTCGTCGAAGAAGAGCGCGGCGACGTGAACGTCGGAGCCGAGGAGCTCGACCGCGTCGATCACCTCCTTCTTCGCGCGGTTGACGCCGCCGTTCCCCACCGAACCCGAGACGTCCACGACGAACACGACGTCCTTCGCGTGGATCGGCATCCCGTAGAAGCTGGGCACGAGCGACCGCGTCACGACGGGCGGCGGCTCGGGGATCTCGCCGGGATCGGGCGCGGTCCCGGTCGTCGTCTCGCCCCCGCCCTCCACCTCCGGGGGCGCCGCCTCCGGGCGGGCGTCCCACCACGCCCGCCACGCGGCGACGTCGTACCCCTTCGCCTCCCTCGTCACGGCCTCGAGCGCCTCGGCCGCGGCGCTCCTCACGCCGAGGTCGTGGTCCTTCTCGAGGGCGTCCAGCAGGAGCGGCACCACGTCCGCCTTTCGGCGGTCGCCCAGGAGGAGCAGGAGGTCGGCGCGGAACGTCGGGTCGTCGTCCTCCGAGAGGAGCCGCTTCACGACGTCGAGGTAGTCGCCGCCCCCCCAGAGCAGCGCCTGGCGGGCCGCGTGGCGGACGACGTCGTCGGCGCCGCCGGCACGCCACGCGAGGAGGATCGGCACCCAGCCCGTGGAACCGCCCAGGTGCGAGAGCGTGCGGATCATCGCCGCGCGCACCTCGGCGGTCGGCTCCTCGGGGAGGGCCTTCGCGATGTACACCGCGGCGCTCCGCCGGCGGGCCGCCTCGAGCTGGGACGCGGCGCGGGTCATCCGCTCGAGCACCGCGACCCGCTCGCCCGCCTCGCCGCGCTTGAGCGCCCGCTTGAGGTCCTCGACGAGCTGACGCTCGGGGTCCGCCGCGCGCGCGGCGGGCGCGAGCAGGAAGAGGAGCAGCAGGAGGACGGCCGGGCGGGATCTCAACGGGGCGTGCTCTCCCGGAGGATCGAAACGTCCCGCCGGGGCCACCGGGCGACTCTACGTCCGACCCGGGCGCCCTCGGGGTCCGCGTCGGAGCGGCGCGGGATCCCGCGCGGGACGGCGCGGGGCTCCGACCGGCGGCCGCGACGACCGACGCGGAGCCCTCAGTCGGACGAGGGCGTGAGGCCCAGGCGGACCATCGAGACCCGGACCGCCTGCTGGAGCTTCGGGGAGAGCGACGTGTCGGCCTGGAGACGCGTCAGGAACGCGACCGACTCGTCGCCCCCGACCCCTCCGAGCGCCAGGATCACCCCGTGTCGGACCGACTCGTCCCCGGCGTCGTACGTCTCGAGGAGCTTCGGGACGTACGGCTGGGCGGCCGCGCCCATGCGCCCGAGGCCCGAGACGGCCACCGCGCGCACCTGCGGGTTCGGGTCGTTCACGGCCTTCGCGAGGGGCACGAGCGCGGGCGGGTGCTGGAGGTTCCCGAGTGCCTGGAGCAACGCGACGCGCGCCTGCTCGGGCCGCGGGTTGCGGTCCACGTCCTCCAGCGCCTGCATCAGCTCCTCGCGCGCCTTCGCGTCGGCCGACGTGACCCCGCCGAGGCAGTCGAGCGCCGCCTCGCCGAACACGCCCGGTCCGGAAGCGGCGTCGAGCAGGCGAGACATCGCGGAGCCCGTGCCGATCGACGCGAGCGCGCCCAGGGCCGCGCGCCGGACGGTCTCGGGCTGCCCCTCGGCGTCGAGGCGCGCGACGGACTCGACGAGCGACTCGGCCCCGGGCTGCGCCGAGATCTCGAGAAGCGCCTGCTGGAGCTCGGAGGACGTCGCCTGGTCGAGCGCGTGCGCGACCACGGCCGCGGCCTCCGTGTCCGACTTCAGGTCGAGACCCAGGTGGCCGATGCGCGGCGCCGAGAGCGGGTCGTGCATGCGTCCCAGGTACTCGACGAGCGCGCGACCCGCCTCGCGGCCTCCGCGGCGGCCGATCGCGAGGAGGTACGGTCCGTCGTGGCGCGCCGTGCCGTCGAGACGGGCCTCGATCCCCCGCACGACCTCGGACGCCGTCGCGCCGGGCATGCGCGCGAGGACGTCGAGCACCGCGCTCCGCCCGCCGGCCGTCAGGTCGTCGGCGTCGAGCATGCCGAGCAGGTCCTGCACGAGGGTCGGGTCGTGCGAGGCGGCGAGCGCCTCCTTGGCGCCGATGCGCTGCCCGGACCGGAGCTCCGTCAGGAGCCGCGTGCGGACGGCCTCGTCGAGCGTGCCCTCCACCATCCCCACGAGCCGTGCGATCTGCGTCCAGTCGGTCGGCCGCGTCCCGAGCAGCTCGAGCAGCCACGCGTTGCGCTGCGCGGGGTCGGAGAGGTCCATGCCCGACGGCGTGCGGAGCCCGATCACCCCGTCGGAGCCCCGGTGGAGCACGTCCGGACCGGGCGCCCCGGGGTCGTCGGGCCCGGCGGGGCTCGTGCCGTCCGGGACCGAGGGACCGGGTCCCGGAGCGACCGGGACCAGCGGCGGCGACGAGGAGATCGCCCCGCCCCCGGGCAGCGGCGTCTTGCCCCCCGAGCCGAGGACGAGCCAGATGGCCAGGGTGCCGAAGGCGAGGGCGGCGAGGATCGTCAGCGCGGCCTTGAAACGGGGGGTCATTCGGTCTCCAGGGGCACCCCACGAGCCTCCATCGGACCCCGGGGTCTCGCCGCCTGAGCCCCCTCTTCGACGCCGACCGACCCGCCGTCCCGGCGCCCCCGGGCCGCGGCCACGTGGGCCGCGAAGAGCGCGCGGCTCGCCGGGTCGTCCGGGCGCCGCTCGGGGTGCCACTGCACGCCGACCACGAACCCGCGGAGCGGATCCTCCATCGCCTCCACGACGCCGTCCGACGTGGACGCGGTCGCCACGAACCCGTCGGGTACGCGCGCCACCGCCTGGTGGTGGAACGAGTTCACGCGAAGCCTCGTCGTCCCGAGGATCGCGTGGAGTCGCGTGCCCGAGACGACCGTCACCTCGTGGCTCGCGGCATCGACGCGTACGTGCTCCTGGTCGTGCCGCATCGCGCCGGGGACGTCGTCGGGCACGTGCTGGTGGAGCGTCCCGCCGAACGCCACCGCCAGGAGCTGCACGCCGCGACAGATGCCGAGGACCGGCACCCCACGCGTGCAGGCCTCCTTGGCGAGCGCGATCTCGAAGCGGTCGCGGTCCTGGTCCACGACGCCGAGCTTTGGGTGCGGCGGCTCTCCGTACTCGGCCGGGTCCACGTCGAGACCTCCGGTCAGGAGCACCGCGTCGAGGTCGGCGAGGTACGCGGGGACGAGCGACGGGGCGACGCTCGGGAGGAGGACGGGGAGGCCGCCCGCCGCGACCACGCAGCGCGTGTAGAGGTGCGCCACGGCGTGGCGCGGACCGCCGCGTAGCTCGGTCTCGGGGAGCGTCGAGCTGGTGAGGCCGACGCGGACGGGACCGTCGGTCCGGCTTCCGTCTTGCGGGTGGCGCATGGCCTGGATCGTACCGGGAGGGGGTCCGGTCGGCGGCCCCGGGCATCATGGGGCGATGCGCCGACCCCCGAAGGAGGCGACCGCGGTCGCGCCGGTTCGGATCGACCTCGCCGGAGGCACGCTCGACGTCTGGCCGCTGCCGCTGCTCCTGCCGCCGCCCGTGGTGACCGTCAACGTGGCGCTCGACCTCCCCTGCCGCGCGGTCGCGCGGGCGCGCGAGGACGGACGGATCCGTCTCGTCAGCGCGGACGGGGCCCGGGAGGCCGTCCACCCGTCGCGGGACGCGCTCGCCGAGGACCTGGCGCGGGGCCAGGCCCCGCTCCCGCTCCTCGGGCTCGCCGCGCTCAACGACGGCCCCGCGTCGGGGCTCGACCTCACGACGTCCGCACGGAGCCCCGCCGGCGGCGGGCTGGGCGGCTCGTCCGCGCTGCTCGTGGCGATCCTCGGCGCGCTCCGCACGCTCGACGGCGCCGCGCTCGACCCCCCGGCGCTCGCACGCCGCGCGCAGGAGATCGAGACGGCGCTCCTCCGCGGTCCCACGGGCTACCAGGACTACCTCCCGGCGCTTTACGGCGGGTGCCTCGCGATCACGGGCGGGATCGGCGGTCCCCGCGTGGCGTCGCTCCCGGTGGACCTCGCGGCCCTCGGCCGGCGGCTCCGCCTCGTGTTCACGGGCGCGCCGCACGCCTCGGGCCTCACGAACTGGGGCGTCCTCCGCGCGTACCTCGACGGCGAAGCACGAACGACGGAGGCGGTCCACGAGATCGCGCAGGTCGCGCGCGACGTCGCGGCCGCGCTCCGGGCCGGCGACCTCGATCTCGCGCTGCGCCTCGTGGTCGAGGAGGGCCGCGTCCGCCGACGTCTCGCGCCCGGCGTCGCGACCGACGCCACGGACGCGGTGGAGGTCGCCGCGCGCGCCGCCGGGGCGATCGGCACGAAGATCCTCGGCGCGGGCGGAGGCGGCTCGGTGCTCGTCGTGGTGCCGGAGCCGACGCCCGAGGGCCTCGACGAGGCCCTCCAGGCCGGACCGGGCGCCTGCTACCCCGTGCGACTCGTCTCCGAGGGCCTCCTCGGAAAAGCGGGCCAGGCCGCCCGCCGCTAGCGCGCCGCGTCCCCTTCGATATCCTCACGCGAGATCCGGGACGCACGAGGATCCGAACATGAAGCCCCTCACGCCGCTCGAGGACGCCGCACTGCGCTACGTGCTCGCGCACGCCCGCGAGAGCGACGGATGGCTCGACCTCGCCCGCATCTCGAGCGACACGGGTCGCATGCTGGTGGACGTGAGGCAGGCCGTGGCGCGCCTGGCGCGGCGCGGACTCCTCAGCGTGGACGACGCGGCGCCGAACACGACGCGCTGGATCCGGTTCGTCATCCCGGCGGTGGAGGAGGCGAACGGCGGCGCGAAGGCGGGGGCCCCCGCGCCCTGACCCGCGCCGGCGCCTCCCCGCCGAGCCCGCGACGAGGGACCCGACGCGGGCCCCTCGCGCTCGGGATCGCGGTCCTCGCGATCGTGGTCCCGGCGCACGCCGGCCCGGACGACGTCGCGCACGCGCGCGCGATCGAGGCGCGGGGCGACCTCGCGGCCGCGGCCGCGGCCTACGCCGAGGCGCTCGCGAGGACGCCCGACGACCGCGAGGCCGCGCTGGGGCTCGGGCGCACCGCGGCGCGCGCGCCCGCGCCGGCCTATCAGGCGCGCGCGGAGCGGGCGCTCCAGGCGCTCTTCGACGCCCAGGGCGACGACCTGGACGTGCGCCTCGCGCTCGGCGAGCTGCTCCTCGCGCGCGCGACCGCCTCCACCTCCTCGGGCGTGGAGGGCGCCGCGGCGCTCGGCGCGACGACGCACCTGAGGGCGGTCGTGGACGCGAGACCCGACGACGAGGACGCGGCGCTGCTCCTCGCCCGTGCCCTCGCCGCGACGAACGCCGACGACGAAGCCGTGGACGCGCTCGACCGGCTCCTCGGCCACGCGCCCGACGCGAGCCTCGACGTGCTCGTGCTGAAGGGCCGGCTCCTCTACGAGCACGGCCGGAAGGTCGTCCGGGACGCGGGCGGCGGATGGCCCGTCCCCGAGGCGGCGCGCCGCCTCTTCGAGCGCGCGCGCGGGACGCTCGACGCCGCGTCCAGCGCCGACCCGTCGCGGAAGGAAGCGTGGATCCTCCTCGCGTGGACCGACCAGATGCTCGGGGAACGGGACGAGGCGGACGCCGCCTACGCCCACGCCCTCGTGCTCGAACCGGAGGACCCCCTGCCGCTCCGCGGCGTGATCGCGCTCCACCAGAACGACCCGACCGGGCTGTCCACGGCGCTCGGGCGCCTCGCGCACGACCACCCCGCGCTCGTGCGCGTGCTCCTCGTCGAGGCGTGGGTGGAGGTCGGGAAGAAGGACGGGGCGAAGGCGCTCCCTCTCGTCGAGGCCTGCCTCGCCGAGCGCCCCGAGGACGCGGACGCGCTGGAGCTCCGGGGCGAGATCGCCGCCCTCGAGCACGACGAGGCCGCGGCCGTGGTGTGGTGGCGGCGCGCCCTCGCCGCCGACCCCCGACAGCTCGCGGCCGCGGAGTCGATCGACCGGCGCATCCGGGCGGACGGCCTCGCGAAGGCGAAGGCGACCCTCGACGGCCTCCACGAAGTGGAGCACGCGTACGAGGACCTCCTCGCGCGCGCGCCCACGAACCCGTACGTGTGGAACAACCTCGCGTTCCTGCTGCGCGAGGCGTGGTCCGCGCACGCGGCGGACGAGGCGTGGAGGCCCGTGCTCGACGCGTCCGTGCGCGCGTACGAGGAGGCGACGCGCGCGGTGGGCCCGTGGTCGCCCGAGGCGGGCCGTGGCGTACCGTGGGCGCGGCGCTACGCGTTCGCCCAGATCGTCTGCGACACCGGCGTGATCCTCTACCGCTACGAGCCGGTGCAAGACCTCGTGCGCGCCGAGGCACGGTTCCTCGCCTCGCTCGCGTGGTCGGACGACGGCTACCTGGACGCGTGGACGTACCTCTCCGAGATGTACGAGAAGGCGGGACGGTACGACGAGCTCTACCGGCGGGCGCTCCGCGCGGCCGAGAGTCTCGCGGGCGAGGACCACGCCCCGCTCGTGGCGCAGCGCGAGGCCGCGCGCGCGCTTGCCCTGCGTCTCGTCGCCGAGGGCAAGGTCACGCCCGACGCCGGTCGCTAGCGAAGGCGCTACGGGGAGAGGACGAGGACGTCCTTCGTCTCGAAGGGGTCGAGGCGCATCGGGACGCCCGCGCCCTCGAGCCACAGCGGCGTGAGGTCGTCGTAGTGCGGCGATCCGACGTGGCCCGACTGCCCGCCGAGCGTCACCATCCGTGAGCGCCGTTCGGGGTCGGCGAGGTCCACGACGTGCCGGTACGACGCGCCGGTCACGACGCGCGCGGGACGCGTGTGCACGTACTGTCCGCTCGCGACGGCGAACGGGCCGCCCCGGAGCGGGATCGGCCCGCGGTCGAACACGCGGCCCACGAGCGGTGCGCCCCCGGCGGGATGTCGGAGCGTCAGGGTGTGAACGCGTCCCCAGGCCGCGTCCACGCCGAGACCGCGCGCCTCGAGGTCGAGGACGGCGTCGTCGAGCGCGCGCTGCAGCAGCGCGGCGCGCGCGCCGGGCGGCGCCCAGGGGCTCCGTGGGTCCTCGAACGCGCGGCGGAGCGCCGCGTCCACGAGGTTCACGAGACCGAGCCACGCCTCGAGGAGCTCCGGGCCGAGCGCGGCCCCGAACGTGCGGCGGATCAGGTGGTGGTACGCGAGGTGCCAGAGCGCGGGACCCGGGTCGCCGGGGTGCTCGCGACCGTCCCACGAGAGGAGCCGGTCGATCGCGCGACCGAGCGTGGGCCGCGAACGCCGGACCTCCTCCGCGTGCGGCACGAGAACGAGGTCGCGGAACCACGCCGTGGCGCCGTTCGTCGCGTCGAGCTGGATCCGGGCGAGGTCGTCGATGGTCGCGTCGCGAAGAGGCGCGAGCAGCTCCCGGATGCGCGCGGCGCGGTACGGCGGCTCGTAGAGGTGGCTCAGGTACGGCCCCGCGCCGTCTTCCACCTGCGGGTCGTTCGCGGTTGCGAACGTCGCGTCCGCCCCGATCTCGAGGTCGGGCGTCGCCTCGCGCGGCACCCATCCCCGCCAGTCGTAGGCGGTCGTGGTGCCGTCGCGGGGGAGCGCGGGGTGCACGGGGTGCGCCGCGCGGTCCGGCACCCGGCCCATCAGCACGTACCCGGCGCGCCCGCGCGCGTCGGCCCACACGAGGTTCTGGACCGGCGCGCCGTAGCCCCGGACGGCGATGACCGCCGCTCGCCCGTCGTCGCCGGCGCGTCCGAGGCCCAGGAACGCCTCGAGCTCGGCGCCCGGCTCGTGGAGGCTCATGCGGAGGGACATCGGCGCGCCGGCATACGCCGGGAACGCGTCCGTGAACACGGGTCCCCGGTGCGTGCGACGGAGGCGGAACAGCACCGGGGCCTTCCCCCGCCGGCGGATCTCGTGCGTCTCCCGGGCGAGCGGACGCCACGCGCCGTCCACGCGGTATCGCGTACCCGTGCCGTCGATCTCCTCGAGCCACAGGTCGGCGTCGTCGATCATGCCGTTCGTGACCCCCCACGCGAACCCGCGCGTCCGTCCGATCACCACGCCGGGGAGGCCCGGGAGCGTCGCGCCGACCGCCTGGTAGCGCGCGCCCGACACGCTCGCGAGGTACCAGATGGAGGGGAGGGAGAGCTCGAGGTGCGGGTCGCTCGCGAGGAGGGGCATCCCGCTCCGACTCCGCCCCGCGCCCACGAGGAACGCGTTGCTGCCCCGGAGCGGGAGGGGCGCCGGGAGGAAGACGAGCGCCTGCTCGACGCCCCGGTCCACGAGCCGGGCGAGACCGGCCGCGCCCGGGCCCGGCGGACGCGGGAGGATCGCGTCGAGGAGCGTGCGCCGGCCGGCGAGGTGCTCGGCCATCGCCCCGAACACCGGCGCGGTGCGCCACTTGAACGAGAGTCCGAGCGCCATCCCCTTGGCGACGAGCAGCGAGTCCACGGGCGTCCAGTCGAGGAGGGCGAGACGGAGCAGCCGGTGTTCGAGCGGACGTCGCGACCGCAGTAGCACGAGCGCGCGGTTGACGCCGCGCACGTACGCGTCGAGCAGGAGGCGGCCCTCGGCGGGCGCCTCGGCGAGATACCGCCGCGCCGCGCGCACGAGGTCGAAGGCGCGCACGAGCCGGTCGGCGTCCACCGTCGTGCTCTGCGCGCCGAACGGCGGGACGCTCCGGTCGCCGAGGCGCCGCTCCCCCACCGTCTCCGCGAGCCGGCCCCGGAGCACGCGGCGCAGCATGTCCATCTGGAAGAACCGGTCGCGCGCGTGGAGGAAGCCCTGCGCGAAGAGGGCGTCCTCGTCGGTCCGGGCCCGGACCTGGGGCACCCCGTGCGCGTCGAGTCGCACGGTGACCTTCGCGGCGAGACCCGGGACGCGCAGCGTGCCCCGCGCGGGGAGGACGCCGCGGCGAGACGCCGCGCCGATCGCGGGGGCGGCGCCGCGCGCGACGACGCGCGCCGCGGCACGCCCCAGGGTCAGGCGTTGTGCCACGTGGCCCCGATCTCCGGGTGGCGCGCGAGACGCGCGCGGAACAGGTCCTGGATCCGCGCCATCGCCTCCTGGGTCCGCCCTTCGAAGACCAGGACGAGCTCCGGCAGGTTCGACGACGCCCGGACGAGTCCCCAGCCGTCGTCGAACCGCACGCGCGCCCCGTTGATCGTGATCACGCGATCGCCGAACTCGGCGACCAGCTCCCGCACGAGGCGATCCACGACCCCGTACTTCACGTCGTCGGGGCAGTCCACCTGGATCTCGGGGCTCGTCACCCACACGGGCGCGGAGCGGACCAGGTCGCCGAGAGAGCCAGGCTGCGACGCGACGAGCTCGACGACGCGAAGCCCCGCGAAGAGCGCGTCGTCGTAGCCGTGGAACCCGTCCCGGACGAAGAAGTGGCCGCTCCGCTCGCCGGCGATCGGCGCGTCCTCCTCGGCCGCCTTCGACTTGATCCAGGAATGCCCCGTCTTCCACATGACCGGGCGCCCGCCGTGTCGCTCCACGTCCTCGACGAGCGCCTGGCTGCACTTCACGTCGAACACGACCGCCGCGCCGGGGTGGCGGGCGAGCACGGGACGCGCGAGCAGGAGGAGCACGCGGTCCGCGAGGACGTCGGCCCCCGACTCGTCCTGCACGCCGAGACGGTCCCCGTCGCCGTCGAACGAGAGGCCGAGGTCCGCGCCCTGCTCGACCACGGCCCGGCGGATCGCCTCGCGGGCCTTGCCGTCGCTCGGGTTCGGGAAGTGGTTCGGAAACGTCGGATCGGGGTCGCAGAAGAGCGGCACCACGTCGGCGCCGGCGCGGCGGAACACCTCCTCGCACACGAGCGCCGCCGTGCCGTTCCCGGGGTCGAGGACGACCCGGATCGGCCGCGCGAGGTCCACCCGCGACACGAGGTCCTCGACGTAGGCCTCCCTCAGGTCGAGCCGTTCGACGGTGCCGCGGCCGCGGTCGAGGTCGGCCTCGTCGCAGAGGCGCTGCAGCGCCTCGATGTCGGGGCGGAGCAGCGTCTTCACGGGCTCGAGCGACATCTTGAGCCCGCTCCACCCCTGCGGGTTGTGGCTCGCGGTGATCATCGCCCCGGCGGCCGTCTTCGTGTGCACCTGGGCGAAGTAGAGCATCGGCGAGAGGACGCACCCGACGTCGAGGACGTCGCGGCCGGACGACCGCACGCCCTCGACGAAGCAGGCCGCGAGACGCGGGCTGTACGTGCGGAGGTCGTGCCCGACCACGACCCGCGCGTGGCCGCGGCGTCCGGCGAGCGTCCCGAACGCGGCGCCGAGGAGTTCCATGCCCTCGTCGGAGAGCTCCCGCTCGGCGTCGGGGAAGACCTCCGGCACGCGCCCTCGGAGGTCGTACTCGCGGAACATCGTCGGCTCGAGCCGCATCGCCACCCCTCCCGTCGCCCCGGCCGGCGCCGTCACTCTTCCGTGCGGTCCTCCGCGAGGCCCGCCTGCACGAGCGTGTGCAGGTGGATCATGCCGACGGCGCGGCCCTCGTGGTCGGTCACGGGAAGCAGGAAGATGGGACGGGGGCGGTGCGACTCCATCAGGCGCAGGGCCTCGATGGCCCGGTCCTCGGGATGCACGACCGTCGGCCGCGCGGTCATCAGCTCGCGCACGGACCGCCCGAGCAGCGCCTCGGCCGATCCGCGGGCGCCTTGCAGGTGCCGCCGGATGTCGCCGTCGGTGAGGATGCCGACGAGACGCCCGTCGGCGTCCACGACGTTCACGCCGCCGAGGGTCTTGCCCGTCACCTCCTCGAGCGCCTCGGAGAACGTAGCGTCCTCGCGCACGCGCGGATTCGTGTGCGGGCCGCGCAGGAGGTCGATCACGCGCGTCCGGAGCTTCTTTCCGATCGCCCCGCCAGCGTGGAATACGCGGTACGCGTCGGGGTCGAACTCGCCCCGCTCCAGCCGGGCCTCCATCAATGCGACCGTCAGGGCGTCGCCGAGCGCCAGCGTGACCGCGGCGGAGACCGTCGGCACGAGCGCGAGCGGATCCGCCTCGCGGACGTCGCCGAACGAGAGAACGAGGTCGGCGGCGCGCGCGAGCGGGTTGGCCGGCGACGAGGTGATCGCCACGACGTACGCGCCGAGCTCCTTGATCACCGGGATCAGGTCCATCACCTCCTGTGCGCGGCCGGAGTTGCTGACGGCCAGCACCACGTCCCTCGACGTGACCATCCCGATGTCGCCGTGGAAGCCCTCCGCCGGGTGGAGGAAGCGGCTGTGCACGCCGGTCGAGACGAGCGTGCTCGAGATCTTCCGCCCGATCTGCCCCGACTTCCCGATCCCGCACACGATCACGCGCCCCCCGGCCGTCACGCGTTCCAGGACCACCTCGACCGCGCGGTCGAACGCCTCGCCGAGCCCCTCCGCCAGGCGGTCGAGCGCCTCGCGCTCGCGGCGGATCACCTCCCTGCCGATCTCGTGCGGGGCCCGGGTCATGGGCCGGAGGATACGACCCCCTGCGCCGTGACCGCGTCCGGGGCTCGTGCGAAGGAGTGGGTGCACCGCCCCGCGCCCTCCGCGCTCGCCGCCGTGGGGCTGGCCTCGGGCCTCGTCCTCGCGGGGCTCACGCCGGCCCCCTTCCTGCTCGCGCCGCTCGTCGCGGCCCGCCTGGCCCCGCGCCGGTCCCGCGCGTTCCTCGCCGGCGCTGCGGCGGGCTTGCTCCTCGGCCTGGGAACGCGCGCCCGCGCCGCCGCCGAGGTCCTCCCGGACCTCCGGCTGCCCGCGGTCCACGAGGTCGAGGGCCGCGTGCTCGACGTGGCCCCCCCGGCCGCGTTCGGCCAGCGGGCGACGGTCCGGCTCGACCGGGTCGGGGAACGTCCGACGCCCCGACCGCTCGACGTGGCGTGGTTCCTCCCGCCCCGCGCGGGCCCCGCGCTGCTCCCGGGTGACCGGGTCCGCGGAGCGCCCAGGCTCGAGGCGCGCCGGCTCCCGAGGGGGCCGGGCGCCGCGCGGTGGCGCCGCGGTCCCGCGCTCCTCGCCGTGGGCGCGCGCGTCGAGGTGGTCCGGCACGCGGACGGTCCCCTCGCGTGGGTCGCGGGCCTCCGCGCGGCCCTCGCGCGCATGTTCGACCGCCGGCTCGGAGGCGAGGACGCGGGACTCGCCCGCGCGCTCCTCCTCGGCGACCGCAGCGCGCTCCGGCCCCCCGAGCGCCGGCGGTTCCGGCTCACGGGCCAGGGCCACCTCCTCGCGGTCTCGGGTCTGCACGTGGGCCTCCTGCTCGCGGGCCTCCTCGGTCTCGTGCGGCTCGCCGGCGGCGGCCGGCGGACCGTGGCCCTCGCGGGGCTCGTCCTGGTCGTCGTCTACGTGCCCCTCGCGGGCGCGCCGCCGTCGGCCGTGCGCGCCGGCGGCGCGGCCTGCCTCCTCTTCCTCGGACGCCTCGCGCGGCGCGACGCGACGGGCGCGGCCCTCCTCGGCGGCGTGGCGCTCGTGGTCCTGGCCCTCGACCCGGAGGGGATCGACGACCCGGCGCTCGTGCTCTCGTTCGCGGCCGTCCTGGGCATCCTCTGGCTCTCCGCGCCGCTGACGCGCCTGCTGCTCCCCCAGATCCCGGTGGTGCCGGGCATCGTGGACCCGCCGCGCGCGCCGTTCCGACGCTCGCTCGCCGTGGCGGGCGCGGCGTGGCTCGGGACGGTGCCCGTGCTCCTCGCCCGCGGCGCGGTCGTGGCGCCCTTCGGCGCGCCGCTCTCGGTCGTGACGGTGATGCTCGCCGCGGTGCTCCTCGCGACCGGGGCGCTGACGATCCTCCTGGCGCCGCTGCCGTTCCTGGGCGCGGGCGCGGCGGCGGCCTTCGGCAAAACGGCCGCCTCCCTCCGGTTCGTCCTCGACCGCGCCATCGACGGAGGGCTCGGCGGCGCGCCGACGGCGCCGCCGGGCGCCGTCTGGTACGCCGGATACGGCATCGCCCTCCTGGCCCTCGCCCGCGGGACCCCGCGCGAGGCGAGGCGAGGCCTCGGTCTCTCGATCGCGCTGGTCCTCCTCGCGCTCGCGCCGCCCGCGCGCCCGCCGCCCGCGTTCCCGCGGCTGCTCCTGCTCGACGTGGGCGCGGGCCACGCGACCCTCCTGCTCCTTCCCGACGGCCGCCGGGCGCTGGTGGACACCGGGGCGGCGGGCGACCCGGGCGCCGTGCGCCGCGTGGTCGTCCCCGCGCTCGGCGCCCTGGGCATCGACCGGCTGGACCTCCTGGTCGTCACGGGCGCGGGCGAGGTCGCGGGCGCGGCCGACCTCCTGGAGGCGGTACCGGTCGGTCAGGCCGCGCTCCCCGAGGGCGTCCCCTCGACGCCGCTCGCCGCGCCGGCGGCCACGGTCGTGCGCCACGCGACGGAAGGCGAGGTGCTCCTCGGGGGGGCCTGGGGGGCGCTTCTCGTGCTCGCGCGGGAGGACCCCGCCCGGACCGGCAGCGCCGAGGCGCCCGCCCTGGTCGTGCTCCTCGAGACGGCCGGTGGACCGCGCGTCATCCTCCCGGCGAGCGCGGCCGCCGAGGACGTGCGCCTCGCACGCGTGCGGCGGCGGGCGCCGCCCCTCGCCGGGGGCGAGGTCCTCGACCTCTCCGCGGGTCGTTCCGGCCCCGAGGAGGAGGGCACGGTCGTCGTGGACGTCCTTCCCTCGGGGTCGGTTCTCTCCACGCCGTGGGCGGCGCAACCGCCCGGATACGATCCGCCCGCCGCCATGCCGCCGCCCCCGCCCTTGGCCGCCTTGGAGCTCGCGATCGGCCTCGCGCTCCTCCTCGTCTTCGCGGTCGTCGCGGTCCGGCCGCTCGCCTGGCTCACGCCGCGGGCGTCGTCGGCCGCGTTCGGGCTCGGGGCGCTCACGTGGGTCGCGTTCGCGGGGCCCGGCCTCGTCGCGCTCTTCCTGCCGTTCGCGGTCGCGACGCTCCTCGGCCGCCTTCCCGGTGGCGAACGGGCGCCGGCCCGCACGGCGCGTCAGGTCGTCGCGAACGGGCTCGTCGCCGCCGCGGGCGCGGGACTCGCGCTCGCCGGCGCGTCCTCGGCGGGCGTCGCCCTCGCGCTCGGCGCGTTCTCGTTCCTGGGCGCCGACACGGCAGCGACCGAGATCGGCGTTCGCCTCGGGGGCACGCCGCGCGACGTGCGGACCGGACGCCGCGTGCCGCCTGGGACGAGCGGCGCCGTGTCGGTCGTCGGCCTCGCCGCATCGGTCCTCGGGGCGGCGCTCGGGCCCGTCGCATGGGTCCTCCTCCTCGGCGGCGGCGCGCGCACGGTGGCGCTCGCCGCGGCGGCCGGGACGGTCGGCACGTTCGCCGACTCCGTTCTCGGCGCGACCCTACAGCGGCGTGGTCGGGACGTGGTGACCGGCCATGAGACGGAGGACCGGCGGACGCGGCACGGGCCGACCGAGCGCGTGCGCGGGCTGGAGGTCCTGGACAACGACGGCGTGAACCTCGCGGGGTCCCTGGTCTCGGGCCTCGTCGCGTGGGCGCTCCTCGCGGCGCTCGGCTGACGACCATCCCACCGGACCCCGCGCTCGGCCGGCGCCTACGCGCTCATCCCCCCCGCTGGCGTCGCGAGGCGCGTTCGAGGACCCGGCGCTCGGAGGCGTTGAGCCCCGCCATCCCGACCTGCTTCACCCGGTCGAGGACGCGGTCCACCGCCTCGGCGAGCGCGGCGTCCGCCTCGCACCGCCGCGCCTCGGCGCGGGCGCGCCGCGCGGCCCGCCACCGGGCCAACCCCGAGGGCCGGCGCGCGGCGGCCGCGGCGCGCTTCCACGCGTCGGGATCGGACTCCCACGGCAGGCGCGGCTCCGCCTCGTACGGACCCACGTGGTGCCGAGCCGCGCGCGCCTCCTGCCGGCACGAGATGACCACGCCGATCCCGATCACGACGAGGATCGTCGCGAAGAGGCTCTGCTCGAAGAAGAGCCCGTACACGATCATCCCGGCGCCGCCGACGGTCCCGATGCGCGTCGCCCACAGGGTCGCGCGGTTCGGCTGGAGCCGCATCGAGAGGACCGCGCGGAGCACGCGCCCGCCGTCGAGCGGGAAGATCGGAAGCAGGTTGAACAGCAGGAGGCCGATGTTCACCTGCCACAGGAACGAGACGAGGAACGCGGGCACGCCCACCGACCACCCCTCGGGACGAAGCCAGTGGGCGTCCACGACCCACCGGGAGAGCGGCCAGAGCGGGAGGAGCCACAGGAGGTGCGTGGCGGGCCCCATCAGCGAGACCACGACGTCGGACCGGGGCGAGGGAACGCCCGACGAGAGGTGCGCGAGGCCGCCGAGCGGGGAGAGCGAGATCTCGGGCGTGATCACGCCGTAGCGGCGCGCCGCGAGGATGTGGCCCATCTCGTGGGTCCACACCACGAGGTAGAGGGCGAGCGTCATGGCGGCCACGTCGAAGACGAGCTCGCTCCCGTGGTAGCCGACCCGTCCCCACTCGATCGCCGCGAAGAGAGGGAACACGACGAGCGTCAGCGCGTAGACGCGGACCTCCACGTCGAAGGCCCGGCCGAGGCGAAACGAGGCCGAGAGGATCCCGAGGAGGCCGCGGGGAGCCCGGTCGTTCCACGTGGTCATGCGTCGTCGCTCTCGATCACCCGGCCGCGGGGGGCCCGGCTCGGCCCGGCCGGCGCGGCGGGACGGGCGCCATGCTACGGGCGACCCTCACGGCGCGTGGATGAGGACGAAGGGGCCGGTGCTCTCGACCCCGCGGGCGATGAAGTCGTCCACGGCCGCGCCGCGGAGCGTGCGCTCGTACCGACAGAGGTACTCCCCGTCCTCGTTCCGGCGGAGATGCCACTTGTAGATGTGCGCCTCGGGCTCACCGCCGTCGCCTCCGACGCGCCGGGCGAGCACGAGTCGCCCGAGGAGGTCCTCCCAAGGCTTCGAGAGTCGGCGCCCGTGCCGAGGGCCGCCCTCCAGCATGATCGGGACCTCCCAACCGTGGTTCTCGAACCCGTCGGCGACGAACTGGACCAGGCGCCGACGGACCTCCTGCTCCTGCTCTCGGCGGACCGGGATCCTCCACAGGTCCTCGACTACGACCGACTTGCCGTCCGCAGAGAAGACGAACCGGAGGTCCTCCGGCGCGGGCGTCTCGCGCGTGGCGTCGGACACGACGAGCGAACGCCCACCCTCTTCCAGGCGGACCGCCCAGCCGGGGTTCCACGCTCTGAGGTCGCGGGCGAGATCGGCCAGGAGCCGCATGGCGGCATTGTAGGTGGGCCGGACGCGATGGGCGGGAGCCACCCGCGACGGTTTGGGGTGTCCCCCCGCCGCTGGTATGGTCCGCCGCGGTCCGAACCCGCCCCCTGGGGACCGCACTCGATGGCGAAGACGCCGCTGAAGGAGCCGATCGGCGCGCCGGGACTCCGGCGCATGCTCCTCATGTGCGTGGCGGTCGGCATCGTGGCGGGGCTCGGCGCCGCCGGGTTCTTCGTCGTCCTCGAGGCCGGCACCGCCTACCTGCTCGGGGGGATCGCCGGCTACTACCCGGCGTCGCCCGGCTTCGAGGGCAACACGTTCGTCGCCGCGGCCGTCGCGGCGAACGCGATGCCGATCCGCTGGCTGCTCCTCGCGCTCCCTACCGCGGGGGGGCTCCTCTCGGGCTGGCTCGTCTTCACGTTCGCTCCCGAGGCGGAGGGCCACGGCACCGACGCCGCGATCGAGGCCTACCACTACCGTGACGGCGCGGTCCGAGCGCGCGTGCCCTTCGTGAAGGCGCTGTCCTCGGCCCTGACCATCGGCACCGGCGGCTCGGGCGGCCGCGAGGGCCCCATCGCCCAGATCGGCTCCGGGTTCGGCTCCATGCTCGGCGCCTGGATGCACGTCCGTCCGGAGGAACGCCGGATCCTCATGGCCGCCGGCCTCGGCGCCGGCGTGGGCGCGATCTTCCACGCGCCGCTGGCCGGCGCGCTCTTCGCCGCCGAGGTCCTGTACCGCGGGCCCGACCTCGAGCACGAGGTCCTGGTGCCCGCGTTCGTGACCTCGGTGATCGCGTACAGCGTCTTCGGCAGCATCTACGGCTTCCACCCGCTCTTCGTCACGCCGAGCTACGTGTACACGAACGTGTTCTCGCTCGTGCCGTTCGCCGTGCTCGGCGTCATCTGCGCCGCCGGCGCCCGGGCCTACACGTCGGCGTTCTACGGCGTGCGGAACGTCTTCTTCAACAAGCTCAAGCGCATCCCGGACCACGTCAAGCCCGCGATCGGCGGCCTGCTGACGGGCATGGTGGGCTTCTTCCTCCCCGAGGCGCTCGGCACGGGCTACGGCGTGATCCAGGCGTGCTTCAACCAGGATGCGGGCAAGGGGCCCGGGATCCTGAACCTCCCGAGCGCGCACGAGCTCGGCAACATGCTTCCCGGCGGCGTGGCGCCGGCCGTCACGATGGCGGTGCTCCTGGGCGTCATCGCCCTCGGCAAGATCGCGACGACGGCGTTCTCGATCGGCAGCGGGGGCAGCGGAGGCGTGTTCGGGCCCGCGGTCGTGGTCGGCGGCGCCATCGGCGGCGCGGTGGGGATCCTCGCGCAGCACTTCCTTCCCGGGAACCTGGCGGCGGAGCCGGGCGCGTTCGCGCTGGTCGGGATGGCCGGCTTCTTCGCGGGCGCCGCGAACACGCCGATCTCGACCATCATCATGGTCAGCGAGATGACCGGGAACTACGACCTACTGGTCCCCGCGATGCTCGTCTGCCTGATCTCGTTCCTGCTCTGCCGGAACGTCACCCTGTACCGCCAGCAGCTCCCCTCCCGCCTCGACGCGCCGAGCAAGGTCGGCCCGATGGCGCGCGCGATCCTCCGTCGCCTGCTCGTCAAGGACGCGATGGGCGCGCCCCCCGCGAAGGACTTCGAGGTCTTCCACGTGGAGACGACGTTTGGCGAGCTGATCCGCGCCTTCCGCTGGACGAACCAGGTCTGCTTCCCCGTCGTGGACGGCGAGGGCCACCTGACCGGGTTGATCGACGCCGACGTCCTGCGCGCCATGATCACGGAGACGGCCGTCGAGAACCTGGTGATCGCCGGGGACATCCAGAAGCCCGCCGTGACGGTGCTCCCCTCCGAGACGGTCCTCGCGGCGATCAACATCATGTTCCGCGCCGACCGGACGTCGCTCGTCGTCGTGGACCCGGCCGACCCGCAGCGTCCCGTGGGGACGCTCGACCGGAACGACGTCATCAAGGCCTACAACGAAGCCATCATCGGCACGGCCGTGTGACGCGGCCCGACGGGAGGCGGCCATGGGACTCACCCGCCAAGAGGCCTGGGCCCATCTCGAGACCTGGACCGAGACGGACGCGCTCCGCAAGCACGCGCGGGCGGTCGAGATCGTGATGCGCGCCGCGGCCACGCGCTACGGTGCCGGCGAGGCGGACGTCGAGCGCTGGGGTGTCGCGGGCATGCTCCACGACGCCGACTACGAGAAGTGGCCCGAGGACCACCCGCAGCGCATCGTCGCCTGGCTTTGCGAGCGGGGCGAGCCCGAGATCGCCCACGCGGTCTCGGCGCACTACACGCACTGGGGCGTGCCCTGGGAGACGCCGCTCGACAAGGCGCTCCTCGCCTGCGACGAGATCACGGGTTTCATCGGCGCGTGCTGCCTCGTCCGCCCCGACGGGATCGCGAGCCTCGGCTCGAAGTCGGTGAAGAAGAAGCTGAAGGACCGGTCCTTCGCGGCCAAGGTGGACCGCGCCGAGGTCCAGGCCGGCTGCGACCTCCTCGGCGTGGACCTCGCGGAGCACGTGGACTTCCTGATCGGCGCGCTCCGACCTCACGCGGAGGAGCTGGGCCTCGCCGGCCGTTGACGTCCGCGCCGGCGTCCGACCGACGTCCGGCCCGCCTCGTCCTCGCGGCGCTCCTCGTCCCAGAGCTTCGTCTCCTGGACCCGCCACATCGACCACGCGACGAGCGTCCGGTACGGCCGGTAGGGATCGCCGAGCGACTCGGCGGCGCGGGGCGTCGGGACGTCCGGGAGGCCGAGCCAGCGCGCGAGCCCCTTGCGCACGCCGAGGTCCGCCGAGGGCCACACGTCGAGCCGGCCGAGCGCGAAGATCAGGTGCATCTCCGCGCTCCACCGGCCGATGCCGCGGACCTGCGTAAGCGTTGCGACGACGGACGGGTCGTCGAGCAGGGCGAGCCGGTCGGGCACGACGCGCCCGTCCCGGACGTGCCGCGCGAGGTCCTTCGCGCTCGCGATCTTCGCGGTCGAGAGCCCGGCCGCGCGAAGTGTGGCGGAGCGGGCGCGAAGGATCGCGTCGGCGGTGACCTCGGGCCCGAGCCGCGCCTCGACCCGACCCCAGATGGCGCGGGCCGCGTGCCCGGCAAGCTGCTGGTACGCGATCGCGCGCGCGAGGGAGTGGAACGACGAGGGATAGAGGTCGAAGGTCGGCGGGCCCACGCGCCGGAGGAGGTCCCGGTACCGCGGCTCCCGCGCCGCGAGCGCGCGCACGGCCGCGCCGCGGCGCCGACGCGCCGACGCCACCAGCTTCGTCCGTTCCGAGGCGGCCGGCCGCGCCGCCCCTCGGCTTCGCCTCGCGTTCGTCATCCGTGCTCCGTCGCGGCCCCCGCGCGTCCCGCGCGCGGGCGCGGCATTGGACCATGGCGGGCGACGTACACTCCGACGCGTCGTGTCGGCCACACGCTCCGAGCTCAACCGTGACGTTCCGGTCGCCCGGGAGGGCGAGTTCCGGCCGCTCGCGATCGGCCCGATCCCGGTGTGGCCCCCGGTCGTCCTGGCGCCCATGGCGGGCGTCACGAACCACCCGTTCCGCCGGATCTGCCGCGCGTACGGCGCCGGGCTCTACGTGAGCGAGATGATCACCGCGCGGGGCCTCGTCGAGGTGCACCCGAAGACGCTCCGGCTCGCGGCGTTCCATCCCGACGAGCATCCGCGCTCGATCCAGCTCTACGGCACGGAGCCGGTTTCGCTCGGCGAGGCGACGCGACGTCTCGTGGGCGAGGGCCACGTGGACCACGTGGACCTGAACTTCGGCTGCCCCGTCCGGAAGGTCACGTCGAAGGGCGGAGGCGCGGCCATCCCCGCCAAGCCGAACCTCCTCCGCCGGCTCATCCGTGCGGTGGTCGCGAGCGCGGGCCCGGTGCCTGTGACGATCAAGTTCCGCAAGGGTATCGACGACGACCTCCTCACGTACCGCGAGGCGGGTCGGATCGGCGAGGAGGAGGGCTGCGCGGCCGTCGGTCTCCACGCGCGAACGGCCGCGGAGCTCTACGACGGGGAGGCCGACTGGTCGGCGATCGCCGACCTGAAGGCCCACGTGAAGTCGGTGCCCGTGCTCGGGAACGGCGACGTCTGGGAGGCGTTCGACGCGCTTCGCATGATGCGCCAGACGGGCTGCGACGGCGTGATCGTCGGCCGCGGGTGTCTGGGCCGCCCGTGGCTCTTCCGCGACCTCGCCGACGTGTTCGACGGGCGCGAGCCCCAGGTCCCCCCGGCCTTCGGCGAGGTGGCTCGCGTGTTCCTCCGCCACGCGCGGCTGGCGTGCGAGGCCTGGGGCGAGCCGCACGGCATCCGGACGATGCGGAAGTTCGGCGCCTGGTACACGAAGGCGTTCCCCGCGTCGGCGCCGCTCCGCGCGCGCCTCTCGCGTGTCGCGGGCCTGTCGGAGCTCGAGGCGCTGCTCTCCGAGATGGATCCCGCCCTGCCCTTCCCGGAGGCGGCGCTCCGCGTGAAGCGGGGGAAGTCGGGCGGCCGGCAGCGCGTCTCGCTGCCCGAGGGCTACCTCGACCAGCTGGAGGACGACGCTTCGCCGGGCGCCGAGGCGGAGGTGCTCGTCAGCGGAGGCTGATCGAGGGGTAGTCTCGGGGCATGCGCCGGTTCCTCCCCTCCTCGCTCCTGGTCCTTTTGCTCGTCCTGCCCGCCCTGCTGGCGCTCGCCGCCTGCGGCGGCAAGGAACCCGGCGTCGCTCCGCAGGCCCCCTCCGCCGCCGGCAACCCGGTGCTCGACCGGACCGAGCGACTGCCCCCGCCCGACGACGCGGCCGAGCGCGCGCTCCTCGCGCGCGCGCGCCCCGCCGATCCGGCCCTCGCGAAGCTCGTGGTGGACGACCCGCCCGAGGGCGCGCTCCTCCCGCCGGACCTCGCCGCGCCCACCTTCCTCTGGCACGACGACGCCGAGGCGACCCGGTTCGTCGTGGACCTCGTCGTGCAGGGCGAAACGCGGATGTCGCTCCTCGTGCCGGGGGACCCGCCGCCGAAGGGCGAGGTGGACGAGCGCGCGATCGGCCCCACGAACACGCTCTACACGCCCACGCCCTACCAGGCGTCGGCCCGGTCGTGGACGCCGGCGCCCGACGTGTGGGCGGCGATGCGGAAGGCCGCGGGCGCGGACGGGGCGACGATCGTCCTCTCGGGCCTCGACGCCGACGGCGCGCCCCTCTCGCGCGGCGAGGTCCACGTCGCGTGGTCCGCCGACCCCGTGGGCGCGCCGGTCTTCTACCGCGACGTGCCGCTCATGCCGTCCGTCGGGGAGGCGGGGAAGATCCAGCCCCTCGGGCCGAAGGCGATCCCGATCATCGGCTGGCGCCTCTACGACCTCGCGACGCGCCGGAGCCGCCTGCTCCTCTCGGGCATGCCGTCGTGCGCGAACTGCCACTCGTTCTCGCGCGACGGGAAGACCCTGGCGATGGACGTGGACGGTCCTCAGGGCGACAAGGGCGCCTACGCGATCACACGGCTCCAGAAGGACACGCGCATCGACTACGACGACGTGATCACATGGAACGACTTCCCCGACAAGCCGAAGGGGCACCGAACGATCGGCTTCCTCTCCCGGGTGTCCCCCGACGGCCGGTACGTGGTCACGACGGTCAACGAGTCGCTGTACGTGGCGAACTTCACCAACTACAAGTTCCTGCAGGTGTTCTTCCCCACACGCGGCATCCTGGCGGTCTACGACCGTGCGAAGAAGACCATGCGGGCGCTGCCGGGCGCCGACGACCCGGCCTACGTCCACTGCGCGGCCGACTGGTCTCCCGACGGCAAGGAGCTCCTTTTCTGCCGTGCGCCCGCCCAGGACCCGTACGTCGAGGGCCGGCCCCTCGCGACCCACCCGAACGACCCGAACGAGGCGCAGGTCCACTACGACCTCTACCGCATCCCGTTCAACGAGGGCCGCGGCGGCACCCCCACACCCGTGGAAGGCGCGTCCCGGAACGGGATGAGCAACACGTTCCCGAAGGTGTCCCCGGACGGGCGGTGGATCGTCTACACGCGCTGCCGAAACGGCCTGCTGATGCGGCCCGACGGCCGGCTCGTGATCGTGCCGTACGAGGGCGGAAAGCCGCGCGTCATGCGCTGCAATCAGGAGGTGATGAACTCCTGGCACTCGTGGTCCCCCAACGGACGTTGGCTGGTGTTCTCGTCGAAGCAGAACACGCCGTACACGCAGCTCTTCCTGACCCACGTGGACGAGGACGGCCGCGACACCCCGGCCCTGCTTCTCCGCGGGACGACGGCGGCGAACCGCGCCGTCAACATCCCCGAGTTCGTGAACGTGTCCTTCGACGACCTCCAGTCGATCGAGGTCCCGGCCGCGCAGCACCATCGCTACTACCAGCAGGGCTGGACGCTCGCGAGCGAGCACCGATGGAAGGAGGCGATCCCGCTCCTCGAGAAGGCGATCGCGGCGGAGCCCGACTTCAGCCACGCGCTCGTCAACCTGGCGATGGCCTACGACCACACGGGCCGGACGGCCGAGGCGATCCCGATGTACGAGAAGGCCCTCGCGCTCGACCCGGAGAACTTCGAGGCGCGCGTCAACCTCGGGCTCGCCTACGCGGCGACGGGGTCCGGCGACGAGGCCCTCGGCGCGTGGACGAAGGCCCTGGAGGTGAATCCGTCCGACCCCGTGGCGCACAACGACCTCGGCATGCTCCTCGCCCGCCGCCACGAGTTCGACGAGGCCGAACGGCACCTCCGGCTGGCCCTCGAGGTCGATCCCACCTACGTGGTCGCGCTCAAGAACCTGGCGTCGGTGCTCCTGGAGCGCGGTCGGCTCGGCGATGCGCGCCGGGAGCTCGAGAAGGCGCTCGCGGCGAAGCCCGACGACGACGACGTCCACGCGCTCCTCGTCGAAGCGCTGACGCGCGGCGGACACGCGAAGGAGGCGCGTCCGCACCTGGAGGCCTTGGTCGCGGATCGCCCGGACGACCCGAAGCCCCGCGCGATGCTGGCGTGGTCGCTCGCGACCACGGAGGACGCGGCCGACCGCGACGGGGTCCGCGCGCTCGAGCTCGCGCGGTCCGCCGCGCAGATGACCCGCGGCCGAAGCGTCGAAGCCCTGGACGCCCTCGCCGCGTCGCTCGCCGAGACGAGCCACTTCGCACAGGCCGTGGCAACCATCCGGCAGGCGCTCTTGCTCGCGAAGGGCGACCGCGCGGGCCTCGCCTCGGCGCTCCGCGAGCACCTGCAGGCCTACGAGGAACAGCGTCCCTGGCGCGAGTGACCCACGTGCTCAGCGGGGACCCGCGCGGTCCACGTCCTCGTGGTCGCGGAGCCAGGCCCGACGCGCCTCCTCGCACCGCGGGCACACGTCGATCGTCACGAACGCCGGCCCCTCCCCGACGAGACAGCCGCCCTCTGGGGACGCGCCGCCGTGCATGAAGAGCCGCGCGGCCGCCTCGTGGTAGCCCTCCGGGAAGCGCGGAAGGCCGTAGCGGACGCGTGCGCGTCTCGACGTCAGGACCTCGTCGTGGATCGCGCAACGCATGGCCCCGTGCTCCGCTGCCGCCGTCCGACACCGACGACAGATAACCCCGGACCTCCGACACCGCACCGCGACCGGCGCCCCCCGGCGGCGCCGCCTCCGCGTCCGGCGGCGCGTACGCCGGGCGTCGAGGCGTCCGGGACGTCGCGTCTGGTGTCGGCCGTTCTGGAACGGCAGAATGACCGCGGGCCGCGAGCCGCGGGCTCGGGGGCGGGAGGCGTCGGCATGAAGAAGGTCCTCGTGGGGATCCTGGTCGTCGTGGTGGCCGGCATCGCGGCGGTCGCGTTCCTGGTGAACAAGACCTCGAAGGAGCTGCGCCCCCTGGCCGAGGACCTCCTGCACCAGCTCGATACCGGCGCGGTCGCCGACGTCTACGCCGCGGCCTCGTCGAAGTTCCGCGAGGCGACCTCCCGGGACGACTTCGAGCGCTACGTGGCGTTCCGGCACACGGCGCTCGGCGCCTTCCAGCGCGTGACGGCGACCACCGGCGCCGGCGCCTCCACGTCCACGTCGTCCGGCACGACGGGGGTCGTGCACCTCACCCTCGCGTACGAGCGCGGAGAGACGAAGGGCGACTTCGACTTCGTGAAGGAGGACGGGGCCTGGAAGCTCCTCGGCTTCAAGGTCGTGATCCCGGAGCAGCTCGCGCCGAAGGCCGACCGGGCCCTCGTCCAGCCGCTCGGCGAGGAGCTGCTGGGTCTGCTCCAGCGCCAGCAGATCGTGGCCCTCTATCAGCGCTTCTCGAGCGCGCTCCAGAAGGTGTGGCCCGCCGAGAAGTTCCAGACCGACATGGACGCGTTCCGCACACGGATGGGGAACATGCGTTCGCCGAAGTTCCAGGCCCTGGAGGACGTCGAAGGAGGCCATGTGGTCGCCCAGTTCGAGGTCCCGTTCGAGAAGGGAACGGGTGACGCACGCATCAAGTGCGAGTGGGACGGACTCGCCTGGCAGGTCGTCGGCTTCGAGATCCACCAGCGCTAGGCTCGCAGCCGCACGCGGCGGCCCCGGTGCGCACACGCTCCCACACGCCGTCGATGAACGCGAGCTCCATCGTGCCTCGACAGGGCGCGGGGGCAAGGAGCGACAGGAGCGCCACTACCTCGAGCTGCTGGAGCGTTTGCGTAGCAAGAAGTACCCGAGCGAGCGGGAGCGGCTCACCGACGAGCTCCCCCGTCTGACCTTCGGGGCGTGATGTCGAGGATCGAGTGGTCGAACCTTCCCGAGACCCACCTCGCCTCCGCGCTCTGCTACGCCGCCTGCCAGCGGGGACATCGCGTGCTCTTCTCCACGGCGATCAACGTGGTGAACCAGCTGCACGCCGCTCACAGCGACGGCACGTTCCTCAGACGACTACGCTCCTACCTGGCTCCCGACGTTCTCTGCCTCGGTGAGCTCGGCTACCTGCCCATCGACCGTCACAGGGCGGATCTCCTGTTCCAGGTCATCTCCGGCCGCCACGAGCGAGGCTCGGTGGTCCTGACGACGATCACCGTGGAACGGTTGAACGCGCAGTATGACGGGAGCCCGAGGTGGGGGCACGCCCCGGAGTCGTCGCGTAGGAGCGAAGCGGCGACCTCCTGCACGCCCTCAAGATTGGTCAGCAAGGCTTCAACCAACTGCCGCTGGACATCGGGCGGGACGGCCGGCCAAGCTGCCTCTAGTAGGTCGCCCGCCAGCCGCGCCAGGGGCATGTTGGAAAGCTCGGCCCCCGTGCCGGGGCCAATGAGGGCCCGGACCTCAATGGGTGCCTGGCTGTGGGGGGACGCATCCTCGGACACTGGCCTCTCACGTAAGCAGTCGCATCAGCAGGCGCGTTCCGCCTCGTGAAATCTTACGAATTCGGCCCGAACTCCTCGACCGGCGCCCACGTCCCCGAGCTCCTCGCCACGCATCGCCGCGAGGCCCGTGCCGCCCCGGCTGGCCCCCAACCAGGCCCCACGCTGCGGCGTGTGCAGCGCCTGACGGCCAAGGAGGACCTCCGACACCTCAAGCCTCCGCACGGCCAGCGCGAACGTACGTACCACCGTCCTGCTCGCGCCCGCCGCGGCCCTCGTCGCGGCAAGACGACCCACCGTCCCCGTGTTCGAGTACACGGCAGGAATCTACAGAAGCGACTGATGCGCACCTCCGCTGCGGCCCGGATTCACGCACCCTCGGCGGCAGCACACCACCGGCGGCCACGCCCCATGAGATCGAATGGGCCGCACGAATGCTTCAGCTATTTCGTAGCGGACCCTAACGTCCCGTCGGTCGATCGATCCAGGGCCAGCCGAACCGCACGTGCAATTGTCGGGTCAGGGTCGGCTACAACCTGCATCAACCGATCTCTGATGGGCGCGCATCCGTGCCCGTAATTGGCAAGTACGATAGCGGCCCGCCGGCGAATGGCGAGCGACATTCTCGACTGAAGAACACTCACCAGGGTGTCGGCAACCGCCGGCTCCTCCTCGAGGTAGTCACCCAAGTAAAGAGCCAAGAAGAAACCCACACTTGATCCGACTGTCTTGTCGCGCAATGCCTGGCGTATGCGAACCGTCGTTCCTTCGCTCCAGCCACACCCAGCAAGGCCGCTCGCCGCGGGCAATGCGTATCTACTGCCAGATAGGGCAACGTCCACCAGCGTCGATCGGGCTGCACTCCAAACCTCGGCCAGACGATTCAGCGCGAATAGTGCGCGAAGCCTGGACACGCCCGCGGCAGAATCATCGAAGATCCTCTCGCGCAGCCGAGAGACTGTGTCATCCACGTAGAGCCCTATCCGCGTATCCGCATCGCTCCCCTCGCTCACAAGGCGCGCAAAAACACCATCCGGGCACGGCCGCTGCGGCTTCGGAGCTTCAAATGTCCTTGGTTGGTCTATAATCGTCACGTTCGTCAGCCAAGGCGCCCGGAATACGTGGTCACCCAACTGCAGCCATCCCCGGTCCGCCCGCGACCCGAATCGATGCTGAAGGGCTGACTCCCAGTCTTCGAGAAGAGGGCCAACAACACCCACCGTGAATCCCGCCTCGCGGAGCACGCGCACGCAGTCATCAGGCGGACAAAGATGTGCCGACCCGACGAGGATTACGAGCTTACGCATTCTCGACGACGCGGATCGACAGATGCGTTTCGCTAAGAGAGTGAGAGGGCTCGCATACGCAGGAGGGAGTCGCGAGGCTTGTGGCTGGTTTCCCTTGGACGGCCCCGGGTAGAACCCATGGATCGAAACGCCACGGAGCCGAGGGTCTCGAAACGCCGACTCGTAACCCAACGTCGGCCAAGTGCTTACCCCCTTCACCTTCGCCAAGACTTCCTCGGCGGGCGATGCATCGGGTCCGCGTGCACTGCGTTGTGAGATGGTTGCGTCGAACCCCAGCGGCAGAAACTCCAAGGCAACGTCTACCTGATTGTCCGGACTTCCCTCTCCCGCCAGCATGCCCACTACCAAGGGAACGGCCGCAGCAAGTTGTGGCAC
The DNA here is from genome assembly GCA_963752285.1 of uncultured Planctomycetota bacterium. Classification (GTDB taxonomy): domain Bacteria; phylum Planctomycetota; class PLA2; order PLA2; family JAEUHO01; genus CAVVXN01. The sequence goes on along the minus strand of CAVVXN010000005.1, from coordinate 501,175 downwards.
ATCGTGCCGGTCCGGGACGACGACTACGTCACAGGCCGCGAGATCGGCTTGGACCACCGCTTCCTTGACCGCCAATCGACTGAGGTCGTCCGTTAGGATCTTACGCATCCCCTCCTCTACATCGGTCAATTCTACCTTACTCCTAGACCACAGCGTCATCGTGTCCCAAGTGTCAAAGATTTGCACGGGCTCATGCAGCAGAGTCTCAGTCTCTGGGGCAGCGGGCGCCGCCCCTGCGCGTCCGACCGCGAACGCCATTGCCAGGAGAACCAGGACGCCCCCTAGCCTTCTCCCCCCGCACTGTGACTCAAAAGGCACATGCGGCCTATCGAAGTGGAATGCGTGGGGCTGGGTGCTCATGTGCCGGCGATCCTCAGACCACAGCTGCCAACCCGAATCAGCATATGCATCAGCGCGCACCGCGGGCGGAGCCAGCTGCCCTCCCGCCGGCCTTCGTGGGTCATGCGGGCTAGCTCTCGCACTCTCATTGGCAGAATCCAATTCCGGGTTCCATCAGGTCCCCCAAGTGTGGTCCTCAGAGAATCCCTGCCGCCAAGGGCGGGGAAATGGGTAGAGAAACGCGCCTCGTCTTGAACTCCAGGTAGCCCGGCTCGGTGAGCGCGCGCGTGATCGCCGTGCGCTCGTCGAGCGCGAGTCGGGAACGTCCCGACTCGGGATGTCGTACCGCGGCCAGCGCCTCCCGGTGACGGGCGAGCGCGTCGCGAAGGGCGTCGCACGCCTCCGTCGTCGGCGGTCGCCGCGTCGCCCAGACGCCCGCCGGCACGGGCCGGCTTCGCCCGAACGGGCGTCGGAACTCGTTGCCGCAGCATCGAGCACGCTCCAGGTCCTCCAAGGTCCACTCGTCGGGCCGTCCGGCCCACGCCTCCAGGTGGTGGGCCCTCGCTCCCGGTCCTTAGCGAAGTCCCGCCGGCCGAGCCCCGTCAGGAAGTACCGGATCCGCTCGTAGGAGAGGCGCGTTCCGAGCAACGCCACCAGCGCCAGGATCACCCGCTTCTCCTCGTCGCTCGCGTGGCAGGTCGGCGCACCGCGACGCCGCGGCGGTAACCGCGCCTCATCGCGTCTTGACCGCCCCCACTGCGTCGAGCCGCACGATCGTCGCCTCCGGCGACCAGTCTTCCTGATCGCGCGAGCTGAGATCCTCTCGCTCCTTGGGTGGACGCACGCTCAGTCGGTAGTTCCCGCCCGGCCTGAGACCGCGCATGTGAGCCACACCCGATCCGTCGGTCGTGAACGTCAGATCACGGTCCCAACGAACAGAAGTGACTCGGCCTTTCCGGACGGAGAACGCGGAGACCTCGGCTCCTACTACTGGCTTCTCGTCCGGCCCGAGAACCACGACGTCGACGGCCACTGCCTTCTCGACGACCAACGTGACTGGGACTTCCGACCCCGCATCGGACTCCACGTCATTGACCGTGAACCACTCCCGATCAGGGGCAACCGTGACCCGGTAGCGTGCTGGGCCGAGGCCCTGCAGGCAGAAGGTCCCGTCCGACCCGCTCGTGTCCTGGCCGTGCGCGTCGAAGGCGTCTGACACCCCTAGTCCGCCCGGTGGAAGGGCACTCGCGGGCATCCCGCGTTCACCTTCCGTCGTGATTGCCACCACGCGGACGTCCTCGACCGCCTCGCCCTGCCCGTCGCGGACGGTGCCCGAGAGGGCCAGACCCGTTGGCAACCTGATCTCCGCATCCTGGGAGTCGGCCTTGAACTCCCCTGACGCCGGTCCCCAGGGCAATGGCTCGTCCGTAGCGGAGCGAGCGGCCCACACTTTCACCACGCAAGATACGTGCGGCGGCACGCGCACCAGAGCGACGCCCTCGGCGCCACCGGAATCACTCATATAGCCGCCCGTCTCCTCCCACTGCACCAGGTAGTTGAAGCGGGGCACACGGCTTCCGTCCGCTCCGACGGCACGCACGGACGTCAGTGGACCGAGTGAACGGAGGAGGACCGGTCTCGCACTCGGCGCCTTCCGCGCGGCGTCGGGGTTCGCGAGGGCGGCCTCGACGCGCGCGATCGCGTCATCGAGTTCGCGGCGGCCGATGTCCACCAAGTTCTCGACATCGATCATGACGACGATCGATCCCAACTGGGCCACCTCGCTGAGTAGCTGGAAAGGGCGATTGCCGCGCGTTTTTCGCTTTCGGACGACGTAGCCTGGCATGCGACCATCCGGCCCGGCGCCCTTGTCGTATGTAGCCTCCAGAATCCGGTCGGTGTCGGGATGGCCGTCCCTGGTCGCGTCCTGCTGTTCGGAGGCGGCACGCATGGCGCTCACGAAGGCGCGGGCGTCCTCCGGCCGACGAAAGTCAAGAACGTAAGCGTCCAATGTGGCGGGAACGCTGAAGATCATCGCGGTCCCCATGCGCGCATCCGCGAGGCCGAGAGCGATCTCCGCCCGCCGACCCACTGGAAGTCGCTCCAATACAGCGCGCGTCAGCTCCTCGCCCTTCCGGACCCCGAGGCTGTTGAAGGCTGGATCCTTGACCAGAGGAAACAGTTGGTTCAGGAGCAGATCGAGATCGACTGCGGGGACGGGCGCTGGTTTTGCGGGCGCAACAGGACTGTCCGCCAGCGCGACCGCGGAAGCCGCCGCGAGAAGTCCCACGAGTAGGAGGGAGGTTCTGAAGATCCCGTGACCACGAACACGCAAAGCGAGTCGACTCGCCATGGGGGCCCTCCTTTCCCCAGCGCCAGGGCACCGGCGCCGGGCTGGCCCCCAGCCACCGGAAAGCCCGTCGCCTCCCGATCGTACTACGAGACACGTTACCGCCGTCTACGATGCCACCCGCGCATGGTAGCTCGCCCGATCAGGGAGCCCCAGCCCAACCCGTCCCACGCTCGGCGCGACGTCCGGGGGTGTAACGTTCTATCTGTAAATGCCTCCCCGACCGGAGGAGCCGGGGCCCTCTCGCTGCAGCGAGCGTAGCGAGCGGAAGCGAGAGGGCCCCGGCGCGACCGCGCCGGGGGGAAAGCGGTGGCGGATCAGCGCCGATCCAACTGCAGGTGACCAAACCAAGCAGGAGGAACCGGCGCGACCCACCACCCGCAGGCTACGTCCATCGATCGGATCCTGGAAGTGGTCGCCGAAGAGGACTTCGGCGGCATGAGCGAGGCGATCCGGGTGCTGCTCGCCGACGTGGCCTGGCAGCGCTGCCAGATCCACCTGCAGCAGAACGCCCAGGCCTACGTGCCCCGTGTCGCCGACCGAGAGAAGGTCGCGGTGGAGCTCCGGGCCGTGTTCAACGGCTCGACGCGCCGCGAGGTCACCGAGAAGCTCGCCGCGGCCGTGGCCGCCTGGCGCGGGACGGCACCCCGCCTCGCGGCGTGGGCCGAGGAGAGCGTGCCGGACGGATTCACGGTGTTCGACCTCGGACTCACCGCGGCCCAGCGAAAGCGCCTGCGGACGTCCAACAGCTGCGAGAACCCGAACCAACAGCGCAAGCGGCGCACCGGCGTGGCGAAGCGACCGCGATGCGGGACGAACGCAACCTGCTGCGACTGCTGAGGTTGCAAAGCCCCGGCGGGCCAAGAATCGCCGAGGGAGAGTGGTGCCTGCTCAGGGACTCGAACCCCGAACCAACGGATTAAGAGTCCGCTGCTCTACCAATTGAGCTAAGCAGGCACCCGGTTCGTCAGGGCGCGGAACATACCCCGGTCGGGCGCCCGAGCCAAGCGCGAGGGCGGGCGCGGCACGTCTTGGACGGCCTTCCCGGGCCGGGGCCGGCCCCGCCGGCGGCGCGACAGGTCGTCAGGGGGTCCGTGTCGCTCGGGGGTTCGAGGCTCCGGTCGGGTCCGCGGAGGCGGCGCCCGTCAGCGCACCGGCGCGGGGACCGGCGCCTCGGGGCAGCCCGCAGCGATCCAGCGGCGGACCTGCTCCACGTCCCCGACCGCGAGTCCTCCGTCCGGACCTCGCAGTGGCGCCACGTCGATCCGGCGGATCGCCGTCGTGTCCGCCGCGTCGGGGTCGTCCGTGACCGCGACGCCCTTGCCGTCGGCGAGGAGGCGCAGCAGGTTCGACCGCGCGGGGTCCCCGGGCACCACGAGACGGATGACGCCCGGTCCCGTCGGCGGACGGAAGCTCAGCTTCAACAGGTCGGCGTACGCGACGTCGCCGAGGCGCACCGGCGCGTTCGTGGGGACGCGCGCGAGGAGGGCGCGGACGGCCGCGTAGCCGATCACGGGTCCCGTGACCTTCGGCGCCCCGGGCGCGCCGCCCGCCGCGGTGGGCGGCGGAAAGGCCGGTGGCGTCTCCGTCCCGTCGGGCGGCGGGAAGCCGGCAGGCGCCGGGGGCGATCCGGCGTCCGAGGGCGGAGGGAACGCAGACGGGGCGGGCGCGGCGCCGGCGTCCGAGGGCGCCGGGAACCCCGGCGAGGGTGGCGCCGCGCCGGCGTCGGACGCCGGTGGGAAGCCCGACGGCGCGGGGAACCCGGGCGCGGGCGCTGCGTCGCCTCCGCCGGAGGGCGCCGGGAACCCGGGCGCGGGCGGTGCGTCGCCCCCGCCGGACGGCGCCGGGAACCCGGGCGCGGGCGGTGCGTCGCCCCCGCCGGACGGCGCCGGGAAGCCCGGTGCGGGCGTCGTGTCCCCGCCCCCGGCAGGGGGGAACCCGGGCGCGGGACCCGGGGTCGGACCGGGGGCGAACGGGTCCGGCGGCGAGGTGTTGTCGCCGCCGGGCGCGGGCGTGGCCGCGCCCGCGGGCCGCGGGAGGGCGCTCGGCTTGCCCGCGACCTCGGGGCAGCCCGCGTCGATCCACGCGGCGATCGTCTGGATGTCCGCGTCCGACAGGAACGGTCCGCCCTTCGGCATGCGACCGATGTCGTTTCGCACCTTCGTCGTGCCGTTCGGGTACCGCACGACGATGCCCTTCCCGTCCCGGAGCGCGCGGATCAGGTTCGAGTCCTTCGACGACCAGGGAACGACCGCCTGGATCATTCCCTCCTCACCGAAGTCCTCGGGGAAGGAGAAGCCCACGAAGTCCTTGTACGGGAACTCCCAGAACGACTCGTGCGGGGCCGACCGCGCCTGCTTCCCGAGCTTCCGGACGATCTGCTGGACCTGGGCGTAGCCGACGCCCGCGGCCTGGCCGGGACCGGGCGCGGCGGACGGGCCGGGTCCGGGGCGAGGGCCCGTGTCGGTCGGCGGCACGACGGTGGGGTTCGGTCCCGTGGTCGCGGGCGGCGTGCCGTTCGTCGGACGCGGAACCTCGCCGGGCTCCGGGCAGATCCGCTCGCCCGCGCCGGGCAGGCAGCCGATCGCCATCCGAATGTCGGCGAAGTCGAACACCAATCGCCAGCGGCCTTCGTGGCGCTGGTAGACGTGCAGGAAGCGACCCTTGTCCCGGTCCTGCTTGCCGCTCCGGTCGCGCGTCTCGACGAAGATGCGTCCCGCGCCGATCACGATGCTCCCGTCCTGGTCGATCGTCGTCGGGTCGTAGTCGTAGCGGTCGTCCGGATACGAGATGTGGCGGACCTCGGAGCCCGCCCGCTCCAGCTCCTCGATGAAGTTCTGCCACGCCACGGCCACCGCGTCCCGACCGCGGGCGTCGATGCCGTCGGTGCGGAACAGCTGCGGCGTGATGCCGCCCGTCGGGATGCAGCAGTCGTAGAGCGCGGAGACGTCCTTCGCCTCGAGCGCGCGCGTGAACTCCTCCTGGAGCTCGGCGATCGGCGGGGGCGGCCGGGCGTGCGACAGGAGGATCGGGCTGCCGTCGTGCCCCCAGGAACGCCGCACGTGGTTCACGGCGGCGATGATCTCCTCGTTCGTGAGACGCGTGCCCCACTCGGGCATCATCGAGCCCGGGGTGGAAGCCGTGACCTTCACCAGCAGGTCGGCCGGCGTCTCGGCGAGCGCGATGTCGGAGTCACGGAGGGGCGGGACCTTCGGCGGCTGGCCCTTCCCGTCCTCCCCGTGACAGCGTGCGCACACGTCCATGAACACGCGCTCGCCGAGCATGGCGTCGTTGGAGGTGGCCGCGCTCGCCTCGGCCGGGCCGCGAACCTGGGGATTCAAGACGTAGAAGAGCGCCCACGCCGCCACGCCGAGGAGCACCACCCACGCCCAGGTGGGGATCGGCTGCGGCGTCTCGGCGCGGTGGGGCTCGAAGTCGACCTCGGTGTTCCCCGCGTACGCGTTGATCACCATCTGGACCTGCCCCGCGATCGTCTGCGAGGACTCGAGGCCCGACACGGTGATGGCGACGCCGTTTCGGACGACGAACGGGATCTCGCGGATCGTCGGCGGCGCGAGGCCGTTCGGGGCCTCGATCCGCAGGCGGTGCGGACCGTCCGGGAGCGAGATGGTGTTGAACTGGAACGTCAGCGGAGGCGGCGCGACCTTGAACGGCTCGGTGTCGTCGTCCAGGTAGAGCTTCAGCGGCTCGGTGGTTCCCATGTCGTACATGGGGCCCGTCACCTCGAGCCACCGGCCACGGGCCCGTGGACCGCGCGCGTGCCGACCGGAGGGTCGTCGTCGAGGATCGTGCGCTTGATGTGGTCCGGCTCCTCCTCGCCGGGTCGGATCGTCAGGACGACGGCGCGCCAGAACACCCAGGCCACGAAGAGAGAGGCCACCCCGACGATGACCCAGCCCGCGGTCCCGAGCCCGGAGAGGTCGTGAACGTGGCCGGCCAGGAAGCTCACCGCACGTCCTCCTTGTGCCGGAGGCTCAGCAGGTACTCGACGAGCGCCTGCGCGTCGGGCGTGGCGTAGAGACGGCCCTTCGGGACGTCCAGGCGCGCCAGCGGATCGACCTTCTCGTCCTCGGGGCGCTTCGTCTCCTCCGTGTGGAAGAGCCAGGGGAGCCCCGGCATGATCGAGTCGGGAGAGACGCTCTGAGGGTCGTAGAGGTGCCAGTAGTGCCAGGTGGCGCTCGGGAGGCGCGCGCCCACGTTCGTGAGGTCGGGACCGCGGCGCTGCGTCCCGAGGAACGGAGGATCGCCGTCCCGGTAGTCCTCGGCGCGCGTGGGCGACTCGAGCCCGAAGCGGCGGTCCGGCGCGAGGACCGGGATCCGCACCGTGCCCTCGTCGTCCACCGTGGGGAAGCGCTCGTCGCCGCGGACCTGCTGCGTGTGACAGGCGATGCACCCGTAGCGACGGTAGAGCTCTCGGCCGCGCTCCACGCGCTCGTCCTTCCACGTCCCCGGCGGGGACGGCGGGTACTGCGCGTGGAGGACCGCGGCAGGCACGATCGCCACGCCTACCACGAGGACGAGGTAGCCGCCCGCCGCGAGCACGAGGAACGTCTTCAGGCTGGTGTGGACGTCGAACCGCACGCCTCACGCCTCCCGGCCCGCGCTCGACGGCACGGGTCCCGCGGCGCTCGAGCCGGCGGCGCCGCCCTTGCCGAACGCCATCGTGAACGCGCCGGGGCGCATCGCGAACAGGTTGATCAGGAAGACCACGTGCGCGGCGACCAGGAAGAGCCCGCCGACCCCGCGCCAGACCAGGTGCGGGATCACGTTCCGCACCGAGTCCATGAACGGGAGGCCGTCCACCCACGCGCGGCCCTCGACGTCGCCGGCCAGCGTGAGGGCGCCCACGTAGATGACCATGCCGGCGAGCGCCAGCCAGAAGTGCGCGGCGACCATGCCGGGCTCGGGCTCGCGGCCCGTGATGCGGGGGAAGAGCCCGTAGATCGACCCCCACACGAGAAACGTCGCGAAGAGGTAGAGCGCGCCGTGCGCGTGGCCGATCGTCATGTCGGTGAGGTGCCAGTGTTCCTGCACGTAGCGCAGCGCCTCCACGCTCCCCTGGAGCGAGATGAGCCCGTACGCCACCACCCCCACCAGGATGAACGGGAGGCTGTACGACAGCGAGATCGCCGTGCGCTCGCCCTTCATCGTGAGGAGGAAGTTCCCCGTGCTGGCCCACACGGGGACGATCATCGCGACGCTGAACACCACGGCGACGGTCTCGTGCCAATCGGGCAGCGGCGAGAACTCGAAGTGGTGGGTGCCGATCACCGTGTAGAAGAGGAGATGCGTGAAGAAGCCGAGCACGCCCAGCGCGTACGAGTAGATCGGCTTGTTCAGGAGCTTCGGGAGCGTGTAGTACGTCAACCCGACCGCCAGCGGCGTGAACCACATCCCCACCACGTTGTGGATGTAGAACCCCTCGATGATGGTGTTCGACAGGCCCTGGCGGAAGAACGGCATGTAGCCGACCACGACCACGATGGCGAGCCAGAAGCACGCGGCGAGGACGAACCAGCACGAGATGTAGATGCCTTTCACGGCGCGTCGCGCGATCACGCGGAGGAAGATCCCGAAGAGCGTCACGACGCCCACGGCGATGAAGCCCATGGCCCACCACGGGGCCTCGCGGTACTCCCGTCCGGTGGAGTGGCCGGTCAGGAGCGCGAGCGCGCCGAGCACGAGCCCGACGTTCCACAGCACGAGCACCACGTTGGCGGCCGTGATCTCGCCCCCGGTCAGCATGACGCGCGAGGACTTCGGGACGACGTAGAGCGCCATCGCGACGAGCGCGAGGGACAGCCAGCCGAAGAGCACCACCATCGTGTGGACGGGTCGCACGAGGCCGTGGAAGAGGAACTCGGGCTGCCCCAGGAGGTGGGGATCCACGAGTCGGAAGGCGACGACGACGCCGATCACGCTTCCGGCGAGGAGCCACGCCGCGGCCGCGAAGAGGTACCGGCTGACGAGCCGCGCGAAGCGGGGATCGGTCCCCGCCGCGGCGATGAACACGGGGATGCCGACCTTGATCTTCACGAGGGCACGAAGCTCCCGGGGCTCGGATCGGTACCCGTGGGGCCACGCGGAGGCGACCGTTCGCGTCCCGGCCGTGACCCCGCGCGGCGCGCCGTCACGCCGCCCCCGGGGTCCCGGCGCCGCCCGGAACCGCCCGATCCGGGGCGGAAGCCTACTCCGACGGCGAGGCCCCGGTCGGAGAGGCGTCGGGGCAGGCGATCGCGGCGGCGAACTCGCAGCCGTAGAAGCGGGGCGTCTCGGGGACCTCCGGGCGGTCGCCCTGGAGGACGGCGACGAGCGCCGGCTCGACGAAGAAGCGCTTCGGGTGCCTCAGGCTGTCGCTCGGGTTGCCGCGGAAGCGCAGATAGCCGTTGCGGTCGAGGACGGCGACGATCGCCGCGCGGTCGAACCCCACGCGCCCGCACAGCCGGTGTCCGGGATCGAGGAGGACGGGGTAGGGCGCGCCGAGCTTCGCCAGCGTGCGCCGCACCTCGTCGGGACCGTCGGAGGGCTCGCCGGCGATCCCGACCCAGCGGACGCCCTCGTCCGGGCCGTGTCGGCCCGCGACCCGCTCGATCTCGGGCTCGCAGAACGGGATGCAGGGGCAGGTCGTGCTCCAGGAGTAGAGGACCGTCGCCCGGGTCCCGAAGAGGTCCCCGATCCGGACGCCGTGACCTTGGAGGTCGAGGAGCCGGACGTCCGGATCCACGGCCTCCCCGAGGCCGATCGGACGGACGGGCGCCGCCACGATCTCGGGACCGCTCGCGAGCTGGCTCGCGACGCCCCACGCCGCGACCCCGATCACCAGGACCGCCGCCGTGACCTCCACGCGCCGCATGCCGCCACGATAGCGGAGGCGCCGGGCCGACCGGGGACGGGGGATGGCATCATCCAGGCCGTGGACCGCGCGGGTCCCCGCCGGACGGGCGGCCGGGCGCGCGGTGCGCCGGGAGGTCGAGGCGATGGGCGGACGTTCGACGAAGACCGCGCGGCGCCCCCGCGCGGGCCCCCGGCGCCGCCCCCCCACCGAGGCCGAGCGCGCCAAGGCGGCGGAGGTCCGCGCCCGCCTCTCCGCCCGCTACCCCGACGCAGGCTGCGCCCTCGAGCACCGGAACGCGTTCGAGCTCCTCGTCGCGACGATCCTCTCCGCGCAGTGCACGGACGCGCGCGTGAACATGGTCACGCCCGCCCTGTTCTATCGCTGGCCGACCCCCGCGGCGCTCGCGCGGGCCGAGCGCGGCGAGGTCGAGGAGGCGGTCCACTCGACCGGGTTCTTCCGCAACAAGGCGAAGAGCCTCCAGGAGATGGCCGCGCGCGTGACCGAGAGGTACGGCGGCGAGGTGCCGTCGGCGATGGACGACCTCCTGACGCTGTCGGGCGTCGCGCGGAAGACGGCGAACGTCGTGCGCGGCGTGATCTGGAACCTGGCCGACGGCGTCGTCGTGGACACGCACGTGAAGCGGATCGCGCGCCGGCTCGGCTGGACGAAGGCGACCGATCCCGTGCACGTGGAGCGCGACCTGATGGCGCTCCATCCGGCGAGCGCGTGGGTGGACCTCGCCCACGTGCTCATCCACCACGGGCGAACGCTCTGTACGGCCCGGGCCCCGCGCTGCGCGGACTGCCCCGTGGCCGCGCTCTGTCCGTCCGCCCCTTCGTTCGGGGCGACCGCGAGACCGTCGAATCTCCCCTAGAATGCCCGGCCCCTCGAGGAGAGCCCCATGCGCGACACGATCTCCTGGCCCCGCGACGGTCGCCCGGTCGATGCGATGGGGGTAGACGCCCGCGCGGCGTTCCTCGGCCGGACGTACGCGACCCTCTTCGGCGCGATCGTCGCCTTCGTCCTGATCGAGGTCGCGGTCTTCCAGACGAGCCTGCCCGAGAGCATGGCCGGGTTCCTGGCCGGCAGCTCGCTCCGCTGGCTCCTGTTCCTCGGCGCGTTCGTCCTCCTCGGTTCGCTCGCGAGCCGGGTCGCGGTGACCGCGCGGACGACGGGAGCCCAGTACGCCGCCCTGGCCACGTACGTCCTCCTCGAAGCGCTGATCTTCGTCCCGCTGCTCCTCGTCGCGGAGCGGTACGCGGGCGGCGTGATCGGCTCGGCCGCGCTCGTGACGCTCGCGGCGTTCACGGGCCTCACCGCCATCGTGTACGTCACGAGGAAGGACTTCTCGTTCCTCCGCGGGGTGGTCATGTACGGCGGGATCGTGGCGCTCGTCGCCATCGTCGCCGCGGCGATCTTCGGGTTCACGCTCGGCATGTGGTTCAGCGTCGCGATGGTGGCCCTCGCGGGCGGGATGATCCTCTACGACACGTCGAACGTGCTGCACCACTACCCGGAGGACCGCCACGTCGCGGCCGCGCTCGCGCTGTTCGCGTCCGTCGCGCTCCTCTTCTGGTACGTGCTGCTCCTCTTCCTCCAGTCCCGCGACTGAGAGCCCGTGAGGGAATCGGGTCCGGAGCTTCGGCCCATTCCCCCACGGACTCGGAGATGGCCGTCCGCGCGCCGGCTCACTCGATCCGGGGCGTCAGCACCAGGATCCGGTGACGCTCGCCCTCGGTCCACGCGGAGAGGACGAGCGGACGGCCGAGTGGCGCCTCCACCGACGTCCGAAACCGCTCGACGCCCATCGAGGGGAGCTCGATCTCGCCGTGCTCCGTCGCGCGCGTCCGGAAGGGTCGCGCCAGCTCGTTTCGCGCGTACGAGACGTTCAGGAGCACCGACCCGCCGTCGGGGCTCGGGGCCGCGTCCACGTCGAGCGACACGCCCGAGAACGCGTGGAGCACCACCGGGTTCCCGATCGCCGTCTTCTCGGCGATCTCGACGTAGTAGTCGGCGAGGTACGGGACCTCGTCCCCCGAGGCGACGCCGTTCGGGACGCCAGGCCGCGCGACCAGTCGGACCGCCGCGAGGGTGTGCGCCTCCCCCGCGGCGCGCGCGGCGGCGAGCGCCTGGACCTCGGGCGGCCCGAGCGCACCGCGCGCGTCGAGTCGCGACGCGAGGTCGGGCGAGACGTCCAGGACCTCGGCCTCGACGACGACGTTCTCGGCGAGGCGCGCGGCCAGCTCGTCGAAGATCCCCGCCGCGCGATCGAGCACGCCCGGCCGGTTCCGGGCGATGATCCGGTCCCCGCGCGCGTCGAGGGAGGCCGGTTCCTCCCAGCACGCCTCGCCGGTGGCCGCGCGGACGATCTCGACGAGCTGGTCGAGCGAGACCGCGGGCAGGGGCTCGGGGAGCTCGGGCGGCTCCGGCGGCGTGTACCGCGACGGGACGAGGTCCATCCGCCAGCTCCAGGATCGCCGCGCGCAGATGGGCGTCGTGAGCACGCCCACGCCGAAGGACCGGGACGCCATGTCGCCCGTCCCCGGCGCGACCGCGGCCCCGAGGTCGATCGCCGCCGGCCGCCCGCCGGTGGTCTCGTAGGGGTGCGGCGTCGCCCGCGCGAGGAGGATCCACCCACCGTCGGGGCCCTCGGCGCGCGCGTCCGCCACCGCCCAACGCCCGACGGGGACGTGGAGCGTCGGACGGCACGTCACCACGCGGTGCGGCGGCGCCTCGAGCGTTCCGTTCCGCGCCGTCGCGAGGGCCCGCGGCGCGCCCATGTCGGCCCACGCGAGGTCGAGCTCGAGGAGCACGCTGTGCCCTCCGTCCTCGAGCGTGGGCCGGATCTGCGCCATCAGACCGAGGTTGGACGTCGAGACGATGGGATCGCTCGTCGAAGCGTCCTGGGCCACCTCGACGTCGGCGTCGCAGATCCAGGTCGCCTCGCGACCGACCCAGGCCACGGAGGGCTGTCCGGGGAGGCAGGTGAGGGACAACGAGGGCCCGGGCGCGGCGTCGTGGAGCAGGCGCGCGGCGACGTCGTCGGGGAGCGTCACGCCGGGCGACGACGCCGTCACCTGCCTCGCCGCGTCGGGGGCGATCCGGACGGCGCGCAGGTCCACGGTCACCGTGCGGCCCAGGCGACGCAGCTGGTCGTCGAGGAAGCGCGCGACGGCGTCCTGCATCTGCGGCGACGCGCGGACCAGGATCGCGTCCTCTCCCTGGGTCGCGATGTCCGCGCCCTCCGTCCGCTCCCAGTAGCTCGGCTCGACGATCGACTTCACCTGCTCGACCAGCTCGTCTACCGTCCCCAGCGGATACCAGGGCTCCTCGCCTACGGCCCCGAAGAGCGGGCGCTCCTCGTCCGAGACCATGTCGGGGGTGACAACCGGCTCCTGCGGCCGCAGGTACGAGGGCCGGCCGTGGGTCAGCGCGCCGACGCGGTGGAGGCGGAGCACGGGCCCGTCCGTGTCGGCGCGCGCGCGTCCGACGAAGAGCGCCGTGGCGAGAACGGCGAGTGCGATGAAGGTGGACACGATGCGGCCCATGGACTTCCCTCCCACCCGTCGCGGGGGCCGGCACCCGAAGTGAGCGCGGCGGGCGTCGAGCCGGAGGATACGTCGATCGGTCCGCGCGCGAAACCCCCGCCCGCCGGCGCGACGAGCCATCGGTCGGCCGGAATCCCGCGGGGGGCTCCGTCGCGACGAAGATCGGGAGATGCGCTTCCCCGCGGTCACCGACAGGCTCGTCTCCCGCCTCGAAGGCGCCGTCGGCGGCCCGTACGTCCTCGTGGACCGCGCGGGCGTCGAACCGTACGCGCACGACGAGACGCAGGGCCGCCGCCATCCGCCGGAGGTCGTCGTGCGCCCGCGAACCACGGCGGAAGTCTCCGCCGTGCTGCGCCTCGCCCACGAGGCCGGCGTCCCCACGACGCCCCGCGCCGGCGGCACGGGCCTGTCCGGCGGGGCCCTCGCGCTCCACGGCGGGGTCCTCCTCTCCGTGGACCGGATGGACTCGATCTCGGAGATCGACGAGACGAACCTCGCGTGCGTCGTCGAGCCCGGCGTCGTGACGGAACGGCTGCAGGACGCGGTCGCCGCGCGGGGGCTCTACTACCCGCCCGACCCGGCGAGCCGCGGATCGTGCACGATCGGCGGAAACGTCGCCGAGAACGCCGGCGGGCCGCACGCGGTCAAGTACGGCGTGACCCGCGAGTGGGTCCTCGCGCTCGAGGCGGCGGACGTGCGAGGCGACGTCTTCCGCACCGGCGGGCGACTGCGCAAGGACGTGGCCGGCTACGACCTCACGCGTCTCCTCGTCGGGAGCGAGGGCACGCTCGCGGTCGTGACGGAGGTGACGCTCCGCCTGATCCCGATGCCGCCCCACCGACGGCTCCTGCTCGTCCCCTACGCGACGCTCGAGGCGGCGGGCGCGGCCGTCGGCGCGGTGTACCGCGCGCGCGCCGTTCCGTCGGTCCTCGAGATCGTCGGACGTTCCGCCCTCGAGATCGCCGCGCGCCACCTGGGCAGGGAGAGTCCGTTCCCGAGCGCCGAGGCGCACGTGATCCTGGAGCTCGACGGCGCCGACCCCGACGCACTCGACCGCGAGGCGGAGCGCGTCGGCGCGGCGCTCCTCGACGCCGGCGCGGCCGACGTGCTCTTCGCCGACACGCCCGCCAAGGAGGCCGAGGTGTGGGCCGCGCGGCGCTGTCTCGGCGAGGCGGTCAAGAAGAGCGCCGCGCACGTGGAGTGCGACGTCGCGGTTCCTCCGGCGAACGTGCCGGACGTGTTCCGCGCCGCGCGCGAGGTCGCGGCGCGGCACGGGGTCGAAGAGGTCTCGTACGGGCACGCCGGCGACGGCAACATCCACGTCAACCTCCTGTCGGCCGACGCGGACCTCGAGCGACGGAGCGCGCGCTTCGCCGCGGCGGCCGAGGACGTGTTCCGCGAGGTCGTCGCCCTCGGCGGCACGATCACGGGCGAGCACGGCGTCGGCTGCGTGCAGAGCCGGTACCTCCGGCTCTGCCGCGATCCCACCGCGATCGCGTGGATGCGGCGCATCAAGGACGCGCTCGACCCGGCGGGGCTCCTCAACCCCGACAAGGTCCTGGAACCGCGGAGCGCTACTCCAGGCGGAAGCCGAGCTTCACCGTCACCTGGTACTGCGTGATCTTCCCGTCGGCGACCGCGCCGCGCATCTCACAGACCTCGAACCAGGAGATGTTCCGGACGGTCTCGCCCGCGTGGTGGATCGCGGATTGGACGGCGTCCGATAGGGAAGTCTCGCTCACGCCCACCACCTCGAGCTTCTTGTAGATCTTGTCCATCGTCGAGAGACCCTCCGGCAGGAATGCGACCGTATCCGCGTTGAGAATAGACTCGGGACGATCCGGGCGGGGAGGAACGTCTCCTCCCGGGCCCAGTTCGGTCACCCCGCCGGACGTCGGTCCCGACCTCGTGATCCATCCTCTCCCCGACCTCTACGTCGAGCACCTCGCCGATCCGCGCGGCCAGGACGATCTGCCTGCGCCCGAGGCCACCGGCCAGCGCGGCAGCATGGTCAGCGGCCTCGGCGTTCGCGTGACCCTCCGCTGGCGCCCGGGCCCGGAGGGCGACGCGGTGATCCGCGACGCGGCGGCCCGCGCGTTCGGGAGCCCCGCCGCGCTGCCCGCGGCGTCGTACCTCTCGGGCTACCTCGTCGGCATGACGCCGGAGGCCGCGGCGGCCATCACGCCGGAGGACCTGCTCGACGGGCTCGCCGGTCCGTGCGCGGCGCGACTGCCCCACGCCGTCCACCGAGGCGCCGTCTTCGCCGTCGAGGCGCTGCGCTGTGCGCTCGGCCTCCCGGGCTGCCGACCCGCCGACCCGTCGGAGGGGATCCTCGTGTGCCGCTGCCTCACGGTCGGCGACCGCCAGATCCGTCGCGCCATCCACCAGGGGGCCCGGACGCCCGAGGAGATCGGCGAGGCGTGCGGCGCGTGCACGGGCTGCCGCTCGTGTCGCTCCGACCTCCTGCTCCTCCTCCACGAGGAGGCGGGCGCGCCCTGGCCGCCGCCCCCGCGCGACATGGCGCCCCTCGCACGCATCGCGTGGGCGCGGGTGGGACCCTTCCTCGCCGCGCACCGCATCCCCCTTCGTGACGTGGGGATGACGGATCGGGGCGTCGTCCTGCACGTCCGCACGTCCCAGCCCGGGGCGGGCCTCAGCCCGCGCGGTGCACAGGCCGTCGCCCGCGAGATGTTGCGGGAAATCGTCATGGACGAGGTCGAGGTGTCGATCGAGGCCGCCTGAGCGCCCGCCGGCGTGGACCGCGCGCGGGCCTGTCGGAGCCGCGCGGAGAATCGACCGCCGGTGCGGCCCGGGGCGAGGTCACGGATCGGGGCTCAGCCCGGCGGGGCGTTTGCCCGATTACCTCTTCAGGTGGCGGGCCGCCGCCGGGAGGGCCGTCGGATGGGTCAGCGGACGCTCTACGAGACGGACACCGCGAATCGCACGCTTCCCCTCGTGCGCTCGATCGTGCGGGACGTCGTGGAGGAGTTCCACTCGCTCCGCGCGGCCGGCCGCGAGCAGCGCGCCCTCGAGGCCGAGACCGTGGTGAGCGGCGGGGCGGAGGAACGCCTCGCGACGCTGCGCGACCACGTGCAGGCCGCGTCCTCGCGCGTGGAGCGGTACCTGCGGGAGCTCGACGAGCTCGGCGTGGAGCTCCGGGACCTCGAGACGGGTCTCGTGGACTTCCCGACGATCGTGAACGGCGAGCCGGCGTTCCTCTGCTGGCGGCCCGGCGAGGCCGAGGTGCTGTGGTGGCACTCCGCGTCGCAGGGGTTCGCGGACCGCCGCCCCCTGCCGCGCGGGGTCCCGACGCCGCTGCGCTGATCCGCGCGCCCCGCGTCGCACCCCCGGGGACCCGTCCGACGCCGTACGGCCCGTGCGCCGCTCAGCGCCGGATGATGTCCAGGAGCTCGGTGCGCGTCTTCGGGTCGCTCCGGAAGCCGCCGAGCATGCACGACGTCACCGTGCTGCTGTTCTGCTTCGCCACGCCGCGCATCATCATGCAGAGGTGCTGCGCCTCGATCAGCACGCCGACGCCCCGCGGCTCCAGGGCGCGTTGCACGGCCTCGGCGATCTGGGTGGTCAGGCGTTCCTGGACCTGGAGACGGCTCGCGTAGACGTCCACGACGCGCGCGAGCTTCGACAGCCCGACGATGTGCTTCCGCGGCAGGTAGGCCACGTGCGCGCGCCCGAAGAAGGGCAGCATATGGTGCTCGCAGAGGCTGTAGAGCTCGATGTCCTTGACGACCACCATCTCGTCGGTGTCGCTCGTGTAGACGGCGTCCTTCAGCATCTCCTCGGGGTCCTGGCGGTAGCCCCGGGTGAGGAAGGCGAGGCTCCGCGCGACGCGCTCGGGCGTGAGCCGAAGGCCCTCGCGGGCCGGGTCCTCCCCCACGCACTCGAGGAGGCCCTTCACGTGCCCAGCGAGGTCGCCGAGGCGCCCGGCGCCGATCCCCTCGGCGGTCCATTCGCTGGACTCCGGGAGGATCACCTTGTCGAGTCGCGGCGAGGACGGGTCCATGGCCCGAACCTAGCCCGGATCAGCCATGAACCGTCGTAAATCACGCGGCCCTGTGCACGCCAGGACCCCGATGACGGCGTTTCGCGTCGTCGGCGCCCCCCCATCACGGGAACGGACTCGGAGGCGCCACCTTTGCACACCGTCCCGTCCTCGGGGCCCCGGCGCGCGCAGGACACCCCGTAGACGGAGGCGTGATGTTCTCGCAATCGCAACTCGGCCTTGCATCGAGACTTCCGTCGAACACGGCGCGTGCTTCACGGCTCGTCCGGGCGGGCATCCGACACGGGAGGCCGTCCGTTTCCGCCCGTCGTCCGCTACCCTGTGCGGCCACCCTCTGGCGGAGACCTGCCTCGTGCCGTCGGCGAGCACCCGCGCCGAGCTCTACTACGCCGCCCGGGTCGGGGGGGCCCCGTCGGGCGTCGCGTTCGCCCGGGGGAGGCTCGTCCTCCTCGGCGAGCACCTCGACCACCAGGGCGGCCCCGTACTCGCCGTCGCCCTGCCCGAGGGCGTCCACGTGGCGTACGGCATACGGCCCGACCGGCGCGTGATGCTCCACGCCCTGAACGCCCGCGCGTCGGACGTGTTCGAGCTCGAACGACTCGTGCGCTCGGGCCGGCACTGGGCCGACCTCGCGCGCGGCGTGTTCGCGCGCCTCCAGGAGGGCGGGTGGCGCCTCCCCGGCCTGAACCTCGTCGCGTACGGCGACCTCCCTCCCCACCAGGGGCTCGCCTCGTCCGCGGCGTACGTCACGGCGCTCGTCCTTGCGGTGCTCCGCGCGACCGACCGGCCGGAGGACCCGGCCGTCGTCGCGCGCGACGTCGCCGCGATCGAGCGCGACTGGGGCGGGGTCGCGTGCGGGCCGCTCGACCCGTACGTCGGGATGGTCGGCACCCCGGACCTCGTGGTGCACCTCGACACGCGCCAGCTCGTGCACGAGACCCTCGCGCTGCCGAAGGGCGTGGTGCTCGAGCCGGAGTCCACGGGCATCCGGCGCCGGCTCGACCGTACGCCGTACAACGAGCGCCGATCGGAGCTCGCCGAGGCGCTCCGGCACGTGCGGCGCCTGCGCCCCGACGTGCGCGCGCTCGTGGACCTCGCCCCCGAGGCGTTCGCGGAGATCGAGCCCGCCCTCCCCGATCCGCTCCGCCGACGGGCGCGCCACGTCGTGACCGAGGTGGCGCGCGTGCGTCGCGCCGTCGAGGCCCTCGCGGCCGGCGACGCGCCAATGGTCGGTCGTCTCATGCGCGAGGGCCACGAAAGTCTCTCGAAAGACTTCGAGTCGTCGCTCCCCGCCATCGACCTCCGGGTGGCGGAGCTCATGGAGGAGCCCGAGGTGTTCGGCGCGCGGCTCCAGGGCGCGGGCTGGGGCGGGTCGATCGCGGTCCTGAGCGAGGCGCTGTGACCGACGCGGCCCGGCGCGGGCGCGAGCCAGCACAGGCGACCGGATCAGTGCGAGAGCGCCTCCTCCGGCGTGAGCACGCGGGGCTCGGGAAGGCCGAGGTCCTTCAGGGGCTCGCCCCACGCGGAGCGATCTCCGACGAGGACGAGCACGCCGCCGTCCAGCGTCAGCCGCTTGCGCGCCAGCGCGTTCAGGACGTCGGCGTCGAGCTTCGCGGTGTCCCGCGCCTCGGCGAGGAGGGCCTCGGGCGGGCTTCGGTGCCTCGCGAAGGGCTCGAAGAGGCCGAGCGTCTCGCCGAGCGTGGCGAGCGACTCGACGGTGAGCTGGGAGAGCGTGCGGATCGCCTTCGACGCCTCCTCCGCCGTCAGGTCGCCCTTCGCGAGGCGCCGGATCTCGGCGAGCGTCTGGGCCAGCGCGGGGCCCGTGACCGAGGTCTCGACCGACGTGCCCACGTCGAGCACCCCGATCGGCCCCTCGGGGACGACGTTCGCGTAGGCGCCGTACGTCCAGCCGTGCGACTCCCTCAGGCTCGCGTTGAGCCGGCTCGAGAACACGCCGCCGAGCGCCAGCCCGAGCGCCCGGAACCCCTGACGGTCCGGATCGCCCCAGGCCGGCGCCGGAAGGAGCAGGCGGATCGTCGTCTGGGTGGCGCCGGGCCGGTCCACGAAGACGACCCGGACGATGCCCGCGCCGGGCGACGCCGCCCCCGCGGTCGCCGCGCCCGCGGGCGCTACCGCGGCGGGCGCCGGCGGCGACGCGTCGCCGGCCGGCGCCGTCCACCCGCCGAAGGCCCGTTCGGCGAGCGCGCGGGCCTCGTCGGGCTGGAGGTCGCCCGCGACGAGGAGCACCGCGCCGTCGGGCCGCGCCCCGCGGCGCCACGCGCCCGCCACGGTGGCGACGTCCAGCCGGCCGACCGACGCCGGGGTGCCGTCCGCCGCACGGGCGAGCGCGGGGACGCGCGGCGCGAGGTACGCGTCCCACGCCACGCGCTGGGCGAGGGCGTCGGGGTCCTCGGCGTCCTCGGCGAGGCCCTCGAGACGGCGCTCCTTCAGGCGCTGGAACGTGCCCTCCTCGAGCCGGGGGCTCGTGACGGCGAGCGCGAGGAGGCCCATGGCGTCGTCGGCGTGCGCGCGCAGGGCCACGAACGAGTACGTGGTCGCCTCGCGGTCGGTGCTGACGTCGATGCGCGTGCCGGCCTCGGCGACCTTCTCCGCGAAGGTCGGCGCGTCGAGGGGTCCGGCCCCCTCGAGGCTCAGACCGGATGCGAGCGCGGTCTCGCCGCTCTCGGTCGGACCGTCGAGCGACCCGCCGCCGGGCAGGAGGAGGCGCGCGGAGACGAGCGGCACGTCGTGCCGCGGGAGGAACCACACCGTGAGCCCGTTCGCGAGGCGAAACGTCGTGGGTACGGGCGTCGGCGCGGGCCGGGGGGGGAGGTCTTCGGGGCGCGTGTCGAGATGGCCCTCGCCGCCCGAGGGGACGAGCCACATCGTGAGGCCCGGCGCGCCCAGGACCCGACGGGCGTGGTCGTCCACCGTCGCCGGGCTCGCGTCGGCGTACCGCCGCAGGTCGCGCGCGAGGCCGTCCGGCGTGCCGAACGCGGTCTCGTAGTCGTTCAGGCGGCCCGCGACGTCCACGAGCGACTGCAGGTCGGCGACGTCGCCCGTCTGGATCTTGGAGGCCGAACGCCGGACCTCCGCGTCCGTGACGCCCTTCTCGCGGACGTCGGCCAGCACCTCGCCGACCGCCCGTTCGATCGCGCCCCGGTCGGCGTCCGCGGGCGCGGTCACGAGCACGCAGAAGAGGGAACCGAGCCGCAAGCTCTCCTGCCAGGCCGAGACGTCGGTGGCGACGGCATCCTGGTGCACCAGCCGCCGGACGAGGCGGCTCTCGTCCCCACCCGCGAGGATGTCCGCCAGGAGGTCCATCTCGGCGTCGCCCGGGGCGTACTGGGCGGGCGCGTGCCACGCGAGGAGGAGGCGCGCGGCCTCGACGTCGCGCCGGAGGACGATCCGCGCGGGGGCGTCGAGGCGCGCGGGCGGCGCCGAGGGACGCGGGAGGTCGAGACCGCAGCGGAGGCCCCCGAAGAGATCGCCGACCAGACGTCGTACGACGGTCGGGTCGAAGTCGCCGGCCACCACGAGCGACATGTCGTTCGGGACGTAGTACGACTCGAAGAACTCGCGCACGTCCTCCACGGTCGCCCGCGCGAGGTCGCGGGGCGAGCCGATCACGGGGTCGTGGTACGGATGCCCGCGGGGGAACATGCGCGGGTAGAGCTGCAACCAGAGCTCGCCGTCCGGAGACGCCTCGTACGATTCGCGCCGTTCGTTGTTCACGACGTCGCGCTGCAGGTCGAGCTTCTCCTGCGTCATGGAGCGGCCGAGGGCGTCGAGCCGCTCGGCCTCGAGCCACAGGAGCGTCGGCAGCATGCGCGCGGGTCCGAGCGCGTGGAACTCGGTGCGGTCGAAGTCGGTGTCGGCGTTGTTGGAGGCGCCGCCCTCCTCCATGATCTCGTCGAAGCGACCGTGGGGCACGCGCTCCGTGCCCATGAACATCAGGTGCTCGAAGAGGTGCGCGAAACCGGAGCGGCCCGGCGGCTCGTCCGCCGCGCCGACCCGGACCCAGAGGTCGGTCGCCACGAGGGGGAGGCGATGGTCCTCGTGCAGGATGACGGTCAGGCCGTTGTCCAGCACGTATCGCTCGAAAGCGAGGTGGAGCGGGGCGTCGTCCGCGGCCGCGCCGGGGGCGAGTCCGAGGAGAAGGAGCAGGGCCAGCGTGAGTCGGATGCGTCGCACGGCGCGGCATGCTACGCCCCCCCGAGCCGGGGAGGCCCCCACGCGGCCCCGGCGGATGGTTGAATCCCCCCTCGGAGGAGGACCCGATGAACGACGCCCCGCCCCTCGTCGCCGTGGTCATGGGCTCGCCCTCGGACTGGGACACCATGCGCCACACGAGCCAGGAGCTCGAGAAGCTGGGCGTTTCGCACGAGGCGCGGGCCATCTCGGCCCACCGCCAACCCCACGTGCTCCAGGCCTGGGTCGCCGACGTGGAGTCGAGGGGCGCGCTCGTATTCATCGCCGCCGCGGGGGGCGCCGCGGCCCTGCCGGGCGTGGTGGCGAGCCTGACCGCCCGCCCCGTCCTGGGCGTCCCCATGAAGGGCTGGGCGACGGACGGCCTCGACGCCCTCCTCTCGATCGCCCAGATGCCCGGCGGGGTGCCGGTCGGGACGCTCGCGATCGGGAAGGCCGGCGCGCGGAATGCCGCGATCCTCGCCGCGCAGATCCTGGGCGTGGCGAAGCCGGAGGTCCAGGAGCGCGTGAAGGCGCTCCGCGCGGAGGCCACCCTGCGCGACACGACCCTCCCGCCCCCGCCGAAGGCCGGCTGACGCCCACGACGCCCCGCCCCGGGGTCGGCGGGCGTGCCGGCGGGCCGCGCGGCGGGGTGCCGCCCGGGGCCGGGCCGGGAACACGTCGGGCCGATCGCGCCCGGATCGGGATCAGATTCGGCGGCGACGCGGGAGCGGCTCCGCAGGCGGAACGCCCGCTCCCTGGAGGGACCCGCGGCGGAGAGGCCGTCGGAGCGGGCGGGACGCCGGGATGCGAGAGCGAGAGGGATTCACGGACGGGCCCTACCCCAAGAAGGGGTAGCGCCAGCCCCGCGCGGGGAGCAGGTTCTCCTTCACGGCCCGCGCGCTCACCCAGCGGAGCAGGTTCATCGGGCTGCCGGCCTTGTCGTTGGTGCCCGAGGCGCGCGCGCCCCCGAACGGCTGCTGGCCCACCACCGCGCCGGTCGGCTTGTCGTTCACGTAGAAGTTGCCGGCGGCGTAGCGGAGGCGGGCGCCGATCCGCTCGACGGCCGCGCGGTCCTTCGCGAACACCGCGCCCGTCAGCGCGTAGGGGCTGGTCGTGTCGCAGAGGTCGAGCGCCTCCTCGAGACGCGCGTCGTCGTACACGTGCACGGAGAGCACGGGGCCGAAGATCTCCTCGGCCATCGTCTTGAACCGGGGGTCCTCGCACTCGATGACCGTGGGCTCGATGAACCAGCCCGTCGTGCGGTCCGAGCCGCCGCCGCAGAGGATCTGGGCCTTCGAAGACGACCGGGCGGCGTCGATGTAGCCCGTGATCGTGTCGAATGCGCCCTCGTCGATCACGGCGCCCATGAAGTTGTGGAAGTCGCTCGTGTCGCCCATGGAGATCCCGGCGATCTCGGCGACGAGACGGTCACGGATCTCCTTCCACCGGCTCTTCGGAACGTACATCCGGCTCGCGGCGGAGCACTTCTGGCCCTGGAACTCGAACGCGCCGCGGATCGCGTTGGCCACGACCTCCTCCGCGTCGGCGGAGGCGTGGACGAAGATGAAGTCCTTGCCCCCGGTCTCGCCGACGATCCGCGGGTAGGTGCGGTACGTCGCGATGCGCTCGCCGATCTGGCGCCACATGCGTTGGAACACGGCGGTCGAGCCGGTGAAGTGGATACCGGCGAGCTCGGGAGCCGAGAGGACGGGGTCGCCGACGGACGCCCCGGGGCCGGGCACGAAGTTGATCACGCCCGGCGGCAGGCCCGCCTCCTCCCAGAGCCGCATCAGGTAGTAGTTCGAGAGGATGGTGGACGACGCCGGCTTCCACAGCACGACGTTGCCCATCATGGCGGGCGCGGTGGGGAGGTTCCCGGCGATCGACGTGAAGTTGAAGGGCGTCACCGCGAAGACGAACCCCTCGAGCGGGCGGTACTCGACGTAGTCCCAGATGCCCTGCGGGCTCTTCGGCTGCTCGGAGTAGACGCGGTGCAGCGCGTAGTACGGGTTGTACCGGTAGAAGTCGATCAGCTCGCACGCCGAGTCGATCTCCGCCTGGTGGCAGGTCTTCGACTGCCCGAGCATCGTGGCGGCGTTCAGGGTGTCGCGCCACGGGCCGGCCAGGAGCTCCGCCGCGCGGAGGAACACGGCGAGGCGCGTGGTCGCGCCGAGTGCGGCCCACTGCTTCCACGCCTCCTGGCTCGCGCGGACCGCGTCCCTGACGACCTCCGGCGTCGCCGTGTGGTACCGGCAGAGCACGTTCGCGTGGTCGTGGGGGCAGCGGTGCTCGGCCAGGTTCCCGGTGCGCACCTCGCGCCCGCCGACGATCAGCGGGACCTCGATCGTCTCGCCCGCCATCTCGGCGAGGCGTGCCTTCAGCGCGCGGGTCGCCTCGTCTCCGGGCCGGTAGGCGCGGATGGGTTCGTTCGCGGGGGCATCGAGTCGCGGGAACGCGTTGAACATGGGCTTCTCCCGGGGACCGTCGGAGACGCGAAGGCTACCGGCCGCGCTGCCGGTCGCGGAGGATTGCGCCGGCGCGCGCCCCGGGGCGCGTATGCTGGCGACCCGCCGCCGAGGTCCGCCGATGTCCGATCCTCCCGAGCCCCCCGACGGTCACGAAGCGGGCCACGACCGCCGGCCCGACGTGACGGTCGTCCTGCCGACGTATCAGCGCCGAGCCCTGGTGGACCGCGCGATCGAGAGCGTGCTCGCGCAGGAGGGCGTCCGCATCGAGCTGATCGTCGTGGACGACGGCTCGACGGACGGCACCGCCGAGCACGTCCGCGCGCGGTGGGGAAGCGACGCGCGGGTCGTGCTCGTCGAGAAGGAGAACGGCGGGTGCTCGAGCGCGCGGAACGTCGGGATCGAGCGCGCCCGCGGTCGCTACGTGGCCTTCCTCGACAGCGACGACACCTGCCTCCCCGGGCGTCTCTCCCGTCAGGCGGAGGGGCTCGACGCGCGTCCCGACGCCGCGATCTCGATCTGCGACGCGCGCTTCGAGACCGAAGACGGTGAGGTGCTCTGCACGATGCACGCGCACAAGGGCTTCCTCCCCCCCACGTCCCTCGAGGCGATGTTCGACGGCGCGTGGGCGGCCCCGAGCACGTGGATGCTGCGGATCGACGCGGCCCGCGCGCTCCGCTTCGACGCGACCATCCCGTACCAGGAGGACACCGACTTCCTCTTTCGGTTCCTCGCCTCCGGACGTCGGGCCATGCTGCTCTCGGAGGTGCTCGTGGTGTACGCGGACGACGAGTTCGCGGGCGGCACGCCGCGGCTCTCGCGTCAGAAGGAGGAGATGGACCAGTGGTGGATCGAGGTCCACGATCGCCACTGGTGGGCCCTCTCGGCCGCGGAGCGGCGCTCGATCCGGCGCCCCTCCCACGTGTTCCGGCGGTTCGCGAAGTTCTACTGGCGCCAGGGCATGTGGTCGCGGGCGCGGCCGTACTTCGCCGCGTGGTGGCGCACGCGTCCCTGGCGCGCGCGTCCGCTCCTCTGGTGGATCGCGTGCGCGTGGCGCGGAGCGCGGCCTCCCGCGGGCGCCGGCCGGTGAGGGGGATCGCGATCGCGGCGCGCCTGGCCGCCCGCTCCCACCGCGCGATCGTCGGCGCGCTGCGGCGCCACGCCCTGGCCGTCCTCTCGGAGACGCTCGGGCGCCCGCCGGCGACCGCGCTCCTGGACTTCCCCGCGTACCCGAATCCCGGAGACGCCGCGATCTGGCTCGGTACGCTCCGGGCGCTCGCGGCCCTCGGGCTCCCGAGCCCCAGCTACCGCACGGAGGCGCGGTGCCACCGCGAGGACGACCTCGCCCGCGCCCTCGGGAGGGACGGCACGGTCCTGCTGGCCGGGGGCGGCTCCTTCGGAGACGTGTGGCCCGAGCGGGAGGCGTTTCGCGAGCGCGTGCTCGCCTCGACGCGGGACCGGCCGCTCGTGCAGCTCCCGCAGTCGCTCCACTTCGAGACCGAGGAGGCGCTCGCACGGGCCCGGGCCGTCGTCTCGGGACATCCGACGCTGCGCCTCCTCGTCCGCGACGAGCCGAGCCGGCGAGCCGCCGTCGAGGACCTGGGCTTCGGCGCGCCGCTCTGCCCGGATCTCGCGCTGTTCCTGGACCTCCGACCCGCCCCGTTGGACGTGCCCGCCCGGATCCTCTGGCTCGCGCGCGACGACGCGGAAGCGCGCATCCTCCCACCCCGTGACGCCGCGGACGTGGTCGTCCGCGACTGGGCGGACGCGACGCGCACGCCGGGCTACCGCCGTCTGTCGCGGCGGTCGCGCCGCCTCCGCCGGCGCCTCGACCCGCCGCGCGCGCTCCGTGCGCGGCTCGAGGCCACGTACGAACCCGTCGCGCGGGAACGGGTCCGCGCGGCCGAACGCGTCCTCGACGGCGCCCGGGTCGTCGTGACCGACCGCCTCCACGGACACCTCTTCTGCCTCCTGCGGGGGCAACCGCACGTGATCCTCGACGGGCGGACCTCGAAGCTCTCGGCCTTCCACGCGACGTGGACCCGCGACGCGCCGGGCGTACAGCTCGCCACGAGCGCCGACGAAGCCCTCGGGCGGGCCCGCGAGGCCCTGTCGTATCCTGGGTGGCGAAGGCCCGAAGACAGGCGTACCGGCGAAGGAAGATGAGCGTCGAGAAGGACATCGATCGGCTGGCGGTGGACCTCGCGGACGCCCTCGGCGTCGTGGCCTGGCCCGATGAGCGCCTTCACGTCGTCATGGACGAGGTGTCCGCCTGGTCTCCGGCCGAGCACATGAGCCACGTGGCCCGGGCCCTCGAATGCGTCCGGGACTTCGTCGCGATGCTCGAGGAGGGCCGCGACCCGGCGATCCTTCGTGTGGGACACCCCTCCATCGCGGGGCGCATGGTGCTCGTCACGGGATGGATCCCCCGGGGACGCGCGGAGACGCCCGAGGCGTTCGCCCCGGAACCGCGCCCCCCCCGCGCGGTGCTGCGCGACGCGTTGCGTCAGTCCGAGCGCGCGTACGCGGAGCTGCGGCCGCGCGCGCGCGCGCTCGGGACGCTCGAGGGGCGCATCCTCCATCCGCGGCTCGGCCCGTTCGACGCGACGGAGTGGGTTCGGTACGCGCACGTGCACACGCGCCACCACCTCGGCATCGTGGCCGAGATCGACCGCCGCCGCGCCGTGGGCGTCCCCGCGCCGGTCGTCGGGCTCGGGGGGAGCGGGGAGGCGGGCGCCGGCGCGTGAGCCCCGCGCCGCGCCACGCGCGGCGCGACCGTCGCCCGACGCTCCGTGGGACCCGCCCGGCGGCTCCGGCGCACGACGGGGCGGTACCACCGTGGAGGGCTAGAATCCGGCCTCCTCGGTTCCGGAGGTCCACGATGCGATTCGAGAAGGCGTTCGTGCCCGCGCGGGGCGCGTGGTCCACCCCGTTCTGCAAGTGGCAGGGGTCGCTGGCGTCGGCTCACCCCATCCACCTCGCGAGCGAGGTCACGAAGAAGGCGCTCCAGGACCGGGGCATCGCGGCCGCGGAGCTCGAGTCGGTCGTGTTCGGCTGGACGGTCCCCTCGAAGCACGTCTTCTACGGGGCGCCGTGGCTGGCCGGGCTCGTCGGCGCGCCGGGCGCGACGGGCGCCATGATCAGCCAGGCCTGCGCCACCTCGGCGGCGGCGATCGCCCACGCCGCGGCGGCCACCGACGCGGGGGGCGCGGGCGCGACGCTCGTGGTCCTCGCCGACAAGTGCAGCAACGGTCCCCACCTCGTGTACCCCGACCCCTCCGCCCCGGGCGGGAAGGCGGACGCCGAGGACTGGGTCTGGGACAACTTCTCGTTCGACCCCTGGGCCCGGAACTCGATGATCCAGACGGCCGAGAACGTCGCGCGCGAGGCCGGCATCGGCCGCGAGGCGCAGGACGCGCTCACCGTGCACCGCCACCGGCAGTATCAGGAGGGCCTCGCGTCGGGCTTCCCGAACGAGTTCATGATCGCGCCCGTCGAGGTGCTGCGGGGCAAGAAGGTGGTCGCCAGCGTGACGTCCGACGAGGGCGTGTTCCCCACCACGAAGGAGGGTCTCGAGCGCCTGAAGCCGGTCCTTCCCGACGGGACGATCACGTTCGGCACGCAGACGTACCCGGCAGACGGCTTCGCCGGCCTCCTCGTCGCGACGGAGGAGAAGGCCCGCGCCTGGAGCCACGGCGATACCCCCGTGCGGCTGCTCTCGATGGGGACGGCGCGCGTCGAGAAGGGCTACATGGCCAAGGCCGTCGTCCCGGCGGCGCAGCGCGCTCTCGCGTCGGCCGGCATCGGGATCGGCGACGTCAAGGTCATCAAGACGCACAACCCGTTCGCCGTGAACGACCTGTACTTCGCCCGCGAGATGGGCATCGAGGCCGAGTCGTTCAACAACAACGGCTGCTCGCTGATCTACGGCCACCCGCAGGGCCCCACGGGCGCCCGGCTGGTGGCCGAGGGCATCGCGGAGGCCCGCCTCCTCGGCGGCGGCCACGTCCTCTTCGCGGGATGCGCCGCCGGCGACACCGCTGCGGCGCTCGTCCTGCGCGTCGATTAGCCCGATCTCTCGCGCGAGCACGCGAGCCGGTCGGGCGGCTAGGAGAAGCCCATGGGTTGGCTGGTGCGCGGTCTCGGCTCGACCGTGGGGACGAAGTTCGTCGCTGCGATCACGGGGCTCCTGCTCCTCCTGTTCGTGATCGTCCACCTGCTCGGCAACCTGCAGGTGTTCCTCGGGCCCGATGCCCTGAACTCGTACGCGGAGAAGCTCCAGCACCTCGGCGCGCTCCTGTGGGTGCTCCGCGGCGGATTGCTGGTCGCCTTCGTGCTCCACGTCTGGGCGGTGCTCCGTCTGCAGCTCCGGAACTGGGGCGCACGGCCCGTCGCGTACGTCGAGAAGCACCCGCTCAAGTCCACGCTCGCCTCGCGGACGATGATCTGGACCGGGCTCGTGGTCTTCGCCTTCATCGTGTACCACCTGCTCCACTTCACCCTCGGGGTGACCGACCCGTCCGCGTACGCCCTCCACGACCCGCTCGGGCGCCACGACGTGTACGGCATGGTGGTCCGCGGCTTCCAGCAGCCGGCGGTCGCCGCGACGTACGCGATCGCGATGATCCTGCTCTTCTTCCATCTGAAGCACGGCATCTCGAGCGTCTTCCAGAGCATGGGATGGAACGCGCCGAAGTACCAGGGCTTCACCCGCGCCCTGGGGCGCGGGCTCGCCGCCGTCATCGTGGTCGGAAACGTCGCGATGCCCGTGTTGATCCTGCTCCACGTCGTCGGGAACCCGTGACGGAGGGCATGACGATGAAGCTCGACGCGAAGTGCCCGACGGGCCCCCTCGAGACGCGCTGGGAGCGCCACAAGGCGGGCATCCAGCTCGTCAACCCCGCGAACAAGCGCAAGTTCAAGATCCTCGTGGTCGGCACCGGCCTCGCGGGGTCGTCCGCCGCCGCCTCCCTGGCGGAGCTGGGCTACCACGTGGACGTCTTCTGCATCCAGGACAGCCCGCGCCGCGCCCACAGCATCGCCGCGCAGGGCGGCATCAACGCGGCCAAGAACTACCCCAACGACGGCGACAGCGTCTGGCGGCTCTTCTACGACACGATCAAGGGCGGCGACTATCGCTCCCGCGAGTCGAACGTGTACCGCCTCGCCGAGGTCAGCAACGCGATCATCGACCAGTGCGTCGCCCAGGGCGTCCCCTTCGCCCGGGAGTACGGGGGCCTCCTCGTGAACCGCTCCTTCGGCGGGGCGCAGGTCTCGCGGACCTTCTACGCGCGCGGCCAGACGGGCCAGCAGCTCCTGCTCGGCGCGTACGGCGCGCTCGAGCGCCAGGTCGCGACGGGGCGGGTCCGCATGTTCCCACGCACGGAGATGCTCGACCTCGTCGTGGCCGACGGACGCGCCGTCGGCATCGTCACGCGGAACGTCGTGACGGGCGAGATGGCCTCTTGGGCCGGCGACGCCGTCGTTCTGGCGAGCGGTGGCTACGGCAACGTCTTCTACCTCTCCACGAACGCCCGCGCGTCGAACGTGAGCGCTGCGTTCCGGGCCTGGAAGCGCGGCGCGGGCTTCGCGAACCCCTGCTACACGCAGATCCACCCGACGTGCATCCCCGTGAGCGGCGAGCACCAGTCGAAGCTCACGCTGATGAGCGAGTCGCTGCGCAACGACGGCCGCGTGTGGGTGCCGAAGAAGGCGGGCGACGACCGCCCGCCCTCGACGATCCCCGAGGAAGACCGCGACTACTACCTGGAGCGGCGGTACCCTGCGTTCGGAAACCTGGTCCCGCGCGACGTCGCGTCGCGGGCGGCGAAGCACGTCTGCGACCAGGGCCGTGGCGTCGGACCGGGTGGGCTCGGCGTGTACCTCGACTTCGCGGAGGCGATCGGCCGCCTGGGCGAGGACGGCGTGCGCGAGCGGTACGGCAACCTGTTCCACATGTACGAGAAGATCACGGGCGAGAACCCGTACCACGTCCCCATGCGCATCTACCCGGCCGTCCACTACACGATGGGCGGGCTCTGGGTGGACTACGACCTCATGGGCACGATCCCGGGCCTGCACGTGATCGGCGAGGCGAACTTCTCGGACCACGGCGCGAACCGCCTCGGCGCGAGCGCGCTGATGCAGGGCCTCGCGGACGGCTATTTCGTCCTTCCCTACACGATCGGACAGTGGCTGGCCACCGCGGGGCCGACGAAGCTCACCACGGACCACGCCGAGTTCGAGCGGGTGCGCGGCGACGTGGACCGCCGGCTGGAACGGCTCGTGTCGGCCGACGGAACGACCTCCGCGGACCACCTGCACCGCGAGCTCGGCCGCCTGCTCTGGAACGCCTGCGGGATGTCGCGCACCGCGGAGGGGCTGAAGGACGCGCTCCGGAAGATCCCCGAGCTGCGCGAGCGCTTCTGGCGGACCCTTCGCGTCCCCGGGGGCCGCGACGAGTTCAACGCCAACCTCGAGAAGGCCGGGCGCGTCGCGGACTACCTGGACTTCGCCGAGGTGATGTGCCGCGACGCCCTGCTCCGCGAGGAGTCGTGCGGGGGGCACTTCCGGGAGGAGTACCAGACGCCCGAAGGCGAGGCGCTCCGCGACGACGAGCACTTCGCGTACGCCGCGGTGTGGGAGTACCGGGGCGAGGATCAGGAGGCGGCGCTCCACAAGGAGCCCCTCGAGTTCAAGTTCGTGCACCCGTCGGTGCGGAGCTACAAATGAAGTTCACACTCAGGATCTGGCGGCAGAAGGACGCGACCGCCGAGGGGCGGTTCGAGGTCTACTCCGTCCAGGACATCTCCTCGGACATGTCCTTCCTCGAGATGCTGGACGTCCTGAACGAGCGCCTGCTCGTCGAGGGCAAGGACCCCGTCGCCTTCGACCACGACTGCCGAGAGGGCATCTGCGGCATGTGCTCGCTCATGGT
Organism: uncultured Planctomycetota bacterium; assembly: GCA_963752285.1. Taxonomy (GTDB): domain Bacteria; phylum Planctomycetota; class PLA2; order PLA2; family JAEUHO01; genus CAVVXN01. The sequence goes on along the minus strand of CAVVXN010000005.1, from coordinate 470,468 downwards.
GAACGGCCGCCCGCACGGGCCCGACCGCGGCACGACCGTGTGCCAGCTCCACATGCGCAAGTTCCGGGACGGCGACACCGTCACCGTCGAGCCGTGGCGCGCGGGCGCGTTCCCGGTCATCAAGGACCTCGCCACCAACCGGTCGGCGTTCGACCGGATCATCCAGGCCGGCGGCTTCGTCTCGGTCCGCACCGGAGGGGCGCCCGACGCGAACCTGATCCCCGTGCCGAAGGACGAGGCCGAGACGGCGATGGACGCCGCCGCGTGCATCGGCTGCGGCGCCTGCGTCGCGGCCTGCAAGAACGCCTCCGCGATGCTCTTCGTGGCCGCGAAGGTCGCGCACATGCACCACCTGCCGCAGGGCCAGCCGGAGCGGCGCCACCGGGCGCGGTCCATGGTGGCGGCCATGGACGCGGAGGGCTTCGGAGCCTGCTCCAACACGTACGACTGCGAGGCCGCCTGTCCGAAGGAGATCCCGGTCACGTTCATCCAGGAGCTCCACCGGGACGTTCGGAAGTCGCTCTTCGCGGGCCGCGCCTGAGCGCCCGGCGGCGCCCGACGGGCGTCCCGTCACGAGGGCTCGGCCGGGCGCGTCGCGACGGCGTAGATCGTGCCCCGCCGCCGGCTCTCGCTGTCGAGCTCGGGGTCGAACCCGCGCGCGGCTACGTCCACGAACCCGGCGCGCCCCAGTAGGGCGAGCAGCGACTCCGTGTCGAACGCGTGGCGGTGCTCCCCGCCCTGGCGGAAGTGCCAGTTCACGTGGTCGAGCCGCGTCCGGCAGAACGCGGGGTGCAGGCCGCTTCCGACGAACTCGAAGTACGAGTCGTCGGCGCCGGCGTACGCGCGGAGCGGCCACTCGGTGTCCGGGACGCCGACGTGGATCGTGCCGCCCGGCGCGAGGACGCGGCGGCACTCCGCGAGGAAGCGCTCCGCGTCGTGGGGGTAGTCGAGGTGCTCGAGGAAGTGCTCGGTGTAGACCGTCCGGGCCGAGGCGTCGTCGAAGGGCAGACGCTCGCGGAGATCCACCCGGCAGTCGGCGTCCTTCGGCGAGAGGTCCACGTTCACCCACCCCTCCCGGCCCCGCTGCCCGCTCCCGAGGTTCAGGAGAAGCCCCCTCCGGCCCCGGTAGCGGCGGGCGGCGCGGCGCCCGCCCCGGTCCCGGCGCTGGGACCGGATCTCCGTCTGGAGACGAGCGAGGGCGCGCTGCGTCCCCCGGGTGCGGCAGAACGGCGCGAGCAGCAGGAGGAGCGCGCGGGCCACGATCTGGACGACGAATCGCATCGTCGCGCCCCTCAGGGCACCCGCCGCACGTAGCCGTCGTCGCCGACGGCGGCGTCCCGTGACGCCCGGAGCGACTGGTCCACGCGCGCCGCGACCTCCTCGGTCGGATGGACCGGGTCCCAGAAGTTCTGGTCCCGCTCGGTGATCGGGCTGGAGATCATGAAGTCCACGACGCGAGTCCGCGGTCGCCCCCGGGCGAGGTCGGCGACGCGGCGTTTGCCCTCCTCGAGCACGGCCGCCGCGTGCGAACCCTCCGCGGGGAGGTGCAGATGGTGGTAGGGCGGGAAGAAGAGCACGAGCTCGGTCGGGGTCGGGAGCCGGGCGAGGATCCTTTCGAGGAGGGCGTCGGCAGGATAGACGAGGCGCCGCCGTTCCGCCTCCGAGAGGTCGATCGGCGGATCGCGCGGCTCTCCCCCCCGCTGTGGAGTCGCGTGGAGGAGGCGCTCCGCCTTCTCGAGGTCGTACGTCCCGAAGTCGGGCAGGAACGAGCGGTAGCCGTCGTAGCCGTACGTCGGGCGCCGCATCCCCAGGAGGACGACCAGCTGCCGCCGCGCCCGCTCGAGCGTCCACGTGTCGAACATGTGGGGCAGGTCGTTCCAGGGATCGTCGTCGAAGAGCCACTCCGGGAAGGGGTACTCGGGCACCGAGTGCGGGAGCGTCGTGCCGGGCGCGAGCCATCGGTCGTCGTCGAGCCCCATCACGACCACGCGAGGCGCCGGGTGGTGGTCGAGGAACACACCGAGGATCCGGTACTGCTCCCACGCGACGGAGCTGTTCATGGCGAGGTTCACGAAGCGCGCGCCGAAGAGCCGGTCGAGCTGCTCCGGCCGGAGGAGGCGGGACGTGGACGTGCCGACGACCGCGCTGTCGAACCGCGGGCTCCGCGCGAGGCCGGGGAACGAGTAGCGCTGGTTCTCCTCGATCGGCGCCCGCTGGAAGCGCGGCGAGAACGGCAGGTCGTCGAACGGGTCCATCACGACGATGAACAGGCACGTGAGGGTCCACAGCCCGAGCGCCGTGGCGACGAGCGCGAGGAAGAACCGCCGCCAGGCCGCGCGGGTCGCGGGATCAGAACTGGAAGTAGATGAACTCAGGGTGGAACCCCTCTCCGAGGAGCAGAACGAGGTACGCGACCGCCGCGCCCGCGGCGGCAGCCACCAGGCGCCGTGGCGCGAGGCGCTGGAGCGCGATCTCCTGGCTCGTCGGGCCGAGGAGCGCGAGGATCCAGCCGAGGACGAGCCAGCGCCCGAGCCCCGGGTCGATCCCCCCGAGCCCCGACACCCCCGCCATCGACGCGAGGATGCGCCCCGCCGCGACGAACGTGCTGGCCCGGAACACGACGATCGTCGCCACGAAGTAGCCGAGGGTCGTCGCCCAGCCGAGCGCAGGGCCGAGCGAGCGTCCCCCCTTCCGCCACGCGACGTTCAGGGCGAGACCGACGCCCTGCGTGCCCCCCCACGCGACGTACGTCCACCCCGCACCGTGCCAGAGCCCGCAGAGCACCATGGTCACCACGATGTTCGCAGCCTGGCGCGGGCGCCCCTTCCGGTTGCCTCCGAGCGGGATGTACAGGTAGTCGCGGAAGAACCGGGAGAGCGTCATGTGCCAGCGACGCCAGAAGTCGGTGAGCGACGCGGCTCGGAGCGGCGCGTCGAAGTTCAGGGGGATGTCGAAGCCGCACATCCGGCCCATGCCGACGGCCATGTCGGAGTAGCCGGAGAAGTCGAAGTACACCTGGAGGAGGAAGCCGCCCGCGGCCGCCCAGCCCCCCACGAACCCGAGCGACCCGCCCCCGAGCGCCTCCGCGTAGAGGGGGTCCACGAGCCGCGCGAGTCGGTCCGCCAGCAGCACCTTCTTCGCGAGGCCGAGCAGGAACAGGACCGCGCCGCGGCCCAGGTTCTCCCACATTTCGTCGCGGCGCGGGTCGAGCCGGAACTGGTCGATGATCTCGTCGTGGCGGACGATCGGCCCCGCGATGAGCTGGGGGAAGTACGTCACGTAGAGGAACCAGTCGAGATACCCGTAGATCGGCGCCTGCCCGCGCCGGAGGTCCACGAGGTAGGAGATCTGCTGGAACGTGAAGAACGAGATGCCGAGGGGCAGCACGATGTCGAGGTGCGAGGGACCGCGCCCGAGGAGCGCGAGCACGCTCGAGGCGAGGAAGTCCGCGTACTTGAAGAACGCGAGCGTCCCGAGGCCCGCCGCCACGCCGAGCGCCAACCAAGCCCTCCGCTTCGATCGGGCGAACGCGCGGGCCACCAGCCACGTCACGGTGACGGATCCCACGAGCAGGGGGACGAGTCGCGGGTCCCACCAGCCGTAGAAGACGACCGACGCGCCCGCGAGCACGAGGCGTCGGACCCGCGGCCAGCGGGCCACGAGGTAGTACCCGCCGAGTGCGAGCGGCAGGAACACGGTCACGAAGAAGGGCGTGCTGAAGACCACGTCGGCGGATGAACCTACCCGAGGGCCAGCGCTCCGCAATCGAGCCGGACCGCGCTCCGACTACGGGGCGGGTTCTTCTGCGGGCGCCTCCTCCTCGACCGCCTCGGCGCCGCGGAGCAGGAGGGCCTCCACGCGGCGCATCTCGTCGCGGAGGCGCGCCGCGTCCTCGAAGCGGAGCGCCTGCGCCGCCTCGCGCATCTCCTTCTCGAGCTGCGTCCGCCGATCGAGGAGGCCGCGACGGCTCTTCGGCAGCGCCTCGCGCTCGGCGGCGAGCGCGCTCACGTCCACGTAGTCGCGGTCGGCGTAGACCTGGCCCACCGTGTCCCGGACCGCGCGGACCACGGTCCTCGGCTCGATCCCGTGCTCCTCGTTGAACCGCCTCTGGATCTCGCGCCGGCGGGACATCTCGGAGGTCGCCCGACGGATCGCCTCCGTCTCGCGGTCGGCGTACAGGATCACCGTGCCCCTGAGGTTTCGCGCCGCGCGGCCGGACACCTGGATCAGCGAGGTCTCGGAACGCAGGAACCCCTCCTTGTCGGCGTCGAGCACCGCCACCAGCGAGACCTCCGGGAGGTCGAGCCCCTCGCGGAGGAGGTTGATGCCGACCAGCACGTCGAACACTCCGAGCCGGAGGTCCCGGAGGATCTCGGCGCGCTCGAGGGTGGTGATGTCGGAGTGCATGTACCGGGCCCGCACGCCCACCTCGCCGAGGTGCTCGGTCAGCTCCTCGGCCATCCGCTTCGTCAGGGTCGCCACGAGGACCCGTTCGCCCACGGCGACGCGCGCCCGGATCTCGCCGAGCACGTCCTCGACCTGCCCCCGCGCCGGTCGGAGGACGACCTCGGGATCGACCAGGCCCGTGGGGCGGATGACCTGCTCGACGACCGCGTCGCCGGCCGCCTCCCGCTCGAACGCGCCCGGCGTCGCCGACACGTAGACGGACGGACCCACCCGCGCCTCGAACTCCTCGAAGGTCAGAGGCCGGTTGTCCAGGGCGCAGGGCAGCCGGAAGCCGTACTCGACGAGGTTCTCCTTCCGGCGCCGGTCCCCGAAGTACATGCCCCCCACCTGCGGGATCGCGACGTGGCTCTCGTCCACGAAGAGCAGGAAGTCCTCGGGGAAGTAGTCGAGCAGCGTCGCGGGCGGCTCCCCGGGCCGCCGGCCGTCGAGGTGGCGCGAGTAGTTCTCGATGCCGGGGCAGAAGCCCGTCTCGCGGAGCAGCTCCAGGTCGTACCGGGTGCGTCTCAGGATCCGGTCCGCCTCGAGGAGACGGCCCTTCGCCTTGAACGCGGCGACGCGCTCGTCGAGCTCGGCCTCGATGCCGTCGATGGCGCGGGAGAGGGCCTCGTCGCTCTGCACGTAGTGCGTGGACGGGAAGAAGGCGGCCTTCGCACGACGCCCGAGGATCTCGCCGGTCAGGGTGTCCACCTCCTCGATGCGCTCGATCTCGTCGCCGAACCACTCGACGCGCACGACCCGGTCGTCCTGGTCGGCCGGCCCGATCTCGACCACGTCGCCCCGGACCCGGAACGCGCCCCGCCCGAGCTGGAAGTCGTCGCGGTGGTACTGGATCCGCGCGAGGCGCCGGAGCACGAGGTCGCGGTCGATCGACTGTCCTTCCTCGAGCTCGACGTGGAAGTCACGGTACTCCTCGGGGGAGCCGAGGCCGTAGATGCACGAGACGCTCGCCACCACCACGACGTCCCGTCTCGTCAGCGCCGCGCGCGTCGCGGAGTGCCGCATCCGGTCGATGCGGTCGTTGATGCTCGCGTCCTTCTCGATGTAGAGGTCGGACGAGGGGAGGTACGCCTCCGGCTGGTAGTAGTCGTAGAAGGAGACGAAGTACTCGACGGCGTTCTCGGGGAAGAGCTCGCGGAACTCGTCGAAGAGCTGCGCGGCGAGCGTCTTGTTGGGCGCGAGCACCAGCGTGGGGCGGGCGACGCGCGCCATCACGTTCGCCATCGTGAACGTCTTGCCCGAGCCGGTGACGCCGAGGAGCACCTGGTGCCGTTTCTCCGCGGCGAGTCCGCGCACGAGCGCGTCCACCGCGTGCGACTGGTCGTCCGACAGGCGGAACGCCGTCGTCAGCCGAAACGGCGCCGACTCGAGCTTCGGCCCCGGCGTGCCCGGCTCCGTCGGGGTCAATGGTCGAGCGGCGCGAGGCCCCCGTCGTCGCCGCCGCTGTCGGGAGAGTCCGTCATGTCCTCTCGCGGATCGTAGGGCTGCCGGCGAAGGCGCCACTTCTCGAGGTCGTACCACCAGTTCCAGCGCTTGATCAGACGTTCGGCGTCACGGTCGGAGGAGTTGATGTTGATGCCGTCGATGTCCTTGAACTCACGCTCCATCGCGCCGTCGATCCGGCGGAGCGTGCGGTCGATCACCCGGAGACGCGCCAGGGTCATCGGGTCGCTGGCGCTGCCCTGGCCGAGCACGTTCTTGAACTCCGTGATCAACCGTCCCACGGCCTTGAACTCCTCGCCCTTCTTCGGGAACGCGTCGAGCTTCACGAGCGCGTCCCCCGCCTCGTCCGCGTCCCGGCCGCTCCCCCAGACGAGCGTGTGGACCCACTGGTCGATCTGGTTCTTCTCCTCGCCGGTCACGTACGAGGGCCAGGGGTACGTCTGGATGCGCGCCGCGTTCCACCCGTACTTCGTCTTCCCCTCGGGGATCGGGATGCTCGCGTAGTCGCCTTCCGAGAGCTCGGGCCGCGCCTCCTCGACGTCCTTCGGCTTCGGCTTCTCCTTCGGCGGATCGTTCGGCTTGTCCGGCGACTCCGTGGCGTCCGTCGTAGCCGGCCCCGTGGTCGGCGTCTCGGGCCCTGTGTTCGTCGTCTCCGGAGGCGTGGCGCTCACCGGCGCCACGTTCTTCGCTGCATCCTTCTTCGCGTCCGGCTTGTCCCCGCCGGTCATGAAGAGGAACAGCGCGAGGCCCGCGACGACGACGCCCGCGACCGAACCGATCAGGAGCGCCGTGTTCGGCTTCTTCTCGCGACCGGAGTACCGGGGCCGACCCTCGTCCTCGCCCGCGTCCGCCGCGGGCTCGCCTCGACGGCTACGCCGGGACGACGCGCCCGCGCGATGACCGGGCCGGTGACGCGAGCTCGGCGCGCCCCCGCCGCCCCCACGCGGCGGCGAGGCGCCGCGTCGCGCGGTCTCGACGGGGCCGGGCGCGGGCGCCGCCGCGGCCTGGAACCCGGAGAGGTCCATCACGGTCTGGCAGCCGCGGCACGTGAAGGTCGGAGGCGGGGCTCCCTTCAACCGGTACTTCTTCCCGCAGGTCGGACACTGGATGATCTGTTCCTGCTCCATGACGGGCTCCGAGGGAGATCGGGCGGGCGACGGCCGTCCATCCTACCGCTCGGGCTCGCGCCACGCGCACCCGGACCCGGGTCCCGGCCCCCCCCGCACGAGGGCCGGTCAGAGGCCCGAGAGCTGGCTGTAGTACTGCGCGTAGAAGGTGAACAGCCGGGCCGCGATGATCCCTCCGACGAGGAGCATCAGGACGAGGGGCAGGAGCTGATGGAGCTTCTTGCGGCGCACCTCCGCGTCGAAGGCGAGCTCCCCCGCGATCTGGACCAGCGCCTCGCCGAGCGAGCCCGACTCCTCGGCGGCGGCGATCCGGCCCGCGAGATCCGGCGGGAGGTGCCGGAAGGCCCCCGCGACGTCGTCGCCACGCCGGACCCGGTCGCGAAGCGTCGCCAGGTCGAGCGCGGCGCGCCCGCCCCACCCGGCCCGGAGCGCGAGAGGCGTCGCCTCGGCGAGGGGGACGCCCGCTTCGTACAGCCGCCCGAGCGCCTCGAGGGCCCGGGCGTCGGCCTCCTCCACCCGCGACCGGAGGGGACCGACGAGCGGCGGCGGTGCGGGCGGGTCGCCCGACGTCGCGGGCCGCCGCTCGGCGCCGAGGAACCGACGCTGGAGCAGCAGCCAGGTCCAGACGGGAACGAGCACGAGTGCGGCCCAGCCGACCGCGGCGAGCGTGTGCGACTGGATGACGTCGGGCAGCGCCATCAAGACCGCCGCGACGTGCGCAAGGTACACGGGGTACGCCTGTCGCGCGCGGAGCTCGCGGCCCCTCCGGCGCGCGTCCTCGTGTCGCTCGGCGAGGCGGTCGAGCGTCGTATCGAGCGACCCGTCCTTCTCGCCCGCCTCGATCAGCGCCCGGTCGAGCGGGTCTACGATCCCCCCGAGCGCCTCCGACAGCGTCCGGCCGGTCTCGAGGTCCCGCCGCACGGTCACGAAGCGCGCGTCGTCGAGCGTCGCGCTCTGGACCGCGCGCGGCCACGGGATCCCCGCGCGGTGCATGGCGGCGAGCGTGCGGTAGACCGGGGCGAGCGACCTCACGGACGTCCAGCGTACGCCGCGCCGACGACGGCGCGCATCGCGCCGTCTGCGAGGAGCGCCCCTCGGGCGCGAAGCCGCGCGTCCCGGTCGGCGCCCGCGCCGGGCGCGAGGAGGTCGAGCCCCTCCGTCCCGGGAACCGCGTCGTCCGCGCGCACGACGAGGAGGTCGCCTCGGAGCGGACCCGCCTCGACCCGGCCGTCGGACCGCGGCGAGAGGAACGCGGCGAGCGCCTCCGCGGCCGTCCGTCCGCGACCGTACGGGAACCCGTTCCGCGGCGGCGCGCCCTCCCCATCGATCACGAGTCGCCCGACGCCCGACGCGGCGAGGTGGACCGCGGCCGCCTCGAGCAGAGGGCCCGAGCCGGAGAGCCCCACCGCGGCGTCGAGCAGGCGGCGCTGCCCGGCCTCCCCCACCTCCGGGAGCACGACCTGCCGCGCGTAGCGGAGGAGCTGGTCGCGCGAGAGGCGTGTGCCGGGTCCGGGCCCGGCGTCGGTCCGACCGCGCGCGACCACGAGCTCGAGTCCGTCGGCGCGGGCCTCGACGTCCACGAGCCGGTGCCCGAGCGCACGCAGGCCCTCCGGCACGCTCTCCCGGCCCTCGGCGCCGAGGACGATCCGGACGACGCGGCCGGGCGCCAGGTCCTCCACCGCGCGGCGCGCGCGGAGCAGGTTCAACGGGCACGACTCGTCGCGAAGGTCGAGCCGCGCCTCTCCGTCGAGCGGCGCCGTACCGGCCAGGGGGTCCACGGCGCAGGCGGGGACGGACGGGTACGGCTCCGGCGGCGCCTCGCCGCGCGCGCACACCAGACACGAGGAGTCGGGCGCGGCCGTCAGGACGACGGTGCGACCGCCGCCGCGGTCGAGCAGGAGGTAGCCGGGGGACGGCGCGTCGGGCGCCCGCACGCGCCGCACGGCGGCGGCCGCCGCCAGGTAGCCCGTCGCGCCGACGACGCCGGGCCAGACGCCGAGGTCCGCGCACGCCCCGCCCTCCTCCCGAAGCCGACCGAAGAGGCAGGCGAGGCAGGGCCGACCGCCCGGAGGCACCTCGAGGACCCGGCCCTCCGACCGGAGCGCTGCCGCGTGCACGAGCGGCAGGCCCCGACGGACCGCGACGGCGTTCAGCCAGTCCTTCGCGGGCGCGCCGTCGGTGGCGTCGATCACGACCGAGGCGCCCGCGAGCACGCGCATCTCGTTCGTGTCGTCGAGGCGCTCGGCCACGCCGTGCACGCGCGCGCCGTCCGGGTCGAGGCGCCGCGCGGCGGCGAGCGCCTTCGGCCGGCCCACGTCGTCCGGGCCGAACAGGACCTGGCGCGGGAGGTTCGAGGGCTCGACGCGATCGGGGTCTACGATCGTCACGCGCCCGACGCCGGCGGCCGCGAGCGCCCACGCGGCGGGACACCCGAGGCCGCCCGCGCCGACCACGACGACCTCGGCGTCCGCGAGAGAGCCCGGAACGGTGCGCACGGGGTCGATGCTACGGCGCCGGCCGGGCGGTCCCCGGACCGCGCCGCCGTCCCACGAGCGCCGCGGCCCACGAGAGGAGGCCCACGGCGGTCCAGGTCAGGCCCGTCGTCCGGGCGTCCGGCGCCTGGATGAGCGACGAGGCGAGGGGGACCTCGAAGTAGACGTCGGGGTCGTGCAGACGGTCGTGACCCGCCGCGCCGTACGACGCGGCGAGCACCGGATCGACGTAGAGGACGGCCTGCCGCACGCCACGGCGGAGAGCCAGGGGCACGTGCTCCGAGAGAGGGTCGGCCCAGTAGAGCCCCAGCATCGCCACCCAGAGCACCGACGCCGCGACGGCGCCCGCGGCGACGCCCGGCGCGCCGACGCGGCGTCCGAGCGCCGAGAGGCCCGAGGCGGACAGGACGACGCTCCCCCCGAGGAAGGCGGCGGCGAGGCCCCGCGCGACCTCGGTCGTCGAGACGGCCGCGGCTCCGCCGAGCGTGGCGGCCACCACGACCGCGCGGAGCGACGAGACGGCCGCGGACCGCGCGCAAAACGCCCCCACCGCGGCCGACGCCACGAGCGCGAAGGCCATCGCGCGGTACGTGCCGGCCGCGCCCGCGCCGCCCGCGAGCCGCACGGCGACGAACGCGAGGACCGGGAGCGCGGGCGGACCGAGGGCCGCCGCCGCCCGCCAGGAAGGCCCCGGATCGGGCGGGGCGGGACGGTCCGCCACGGGGAGCCTCCTCGCCGCTCCTAGTGCAACCGGCCGAGCGCTTCCGCGAGCGAGACGAGCGCGTAGGACGTGGCGAGGGTCGGGGAGCTCTCCTCCCAGCGATCCGTCGGGTTCACCCACGTGCCGTCGTCCTTCTGGCGGTCGAGGAGCGCCTGGACGAGCTCGGCCCTCCAGTTGTGGGTCTGGCCCTGGTCGTCCTTGATCTCCAGGGGCTTGCCCGTCACCAGCTCGTACGCCGTGAGCGCGCGCGCCATCGTGAAGACGTAGTAGTACCAGCCCTGCTGACCGGCCTTCTCGGGGTCCTTCGCGCTCTCGAAGCCCGGGTTCCGGTCGAGCGTGAAGTGGTCCTGGATCCAGCCGATCGCCGCCTGGACCTTGGGGTCCTTCGCGTTCACGCCCGCGAGCAGGTAGCACTTCACGAGCGCGTACGTCATCGAGCCGTACGAACGCGGCTCGTATGTGCCGTCGGCGCGCTTCACGAGCCCGGCCTGGCTCATCCCCGGACGGTAGTACGCCCCGCCGTCGTCGCCCGCGACCACCACGCCCTTCGCGTCGTCCACCTTGGCCTCGACCTCGGTCTTGTTCGACTCGGAGCGGTTCTGCACGCGGTCGAGGTACACGCGGAGCCGCGCCCACGCCTCGGCGTCGGCGGGGAGCTCGGCGTCGTGGAACGCCTGCGCCGCGAACTGCGCGTTCGAGAGGTCCGGCAGCTCGTCGGGCTCCTCCCCGTACGGGAACCCGCCGTAGGACATGTCCTTCTCGTCACCGCCGATCTGGCTCTTCACGACGAAGTCGCGGGCCTTCAGCTCGTTCTGGGCGTACTGGGCGACCTTCGCCATCGAGAACGCGCCGATCGACGCGCAGGTCATGTAGTTGACGTACTGGTCGTTGTCGTAGATCGACCCGTCGTCCTTCTGCTGCTTGGCGAGGTACGCGAGCGCCTTGCCGACGTGTTCGTCCTTGGCCACCTCGCGCTGCGGGGTCGCCGCGATGACGGCCTCCACCGCCATGGCGGTGTACCCCACGTTCGGCGGCATCTTGAGCGTCGGATCGCCGAACGCGCCCGATGGATCCTGCGCCTTCAGCAGCGCCTCCCGACCCTTCCCGACCGCGGTCTCGGCCTTCTTCACGAGGTCTTGGGCGAGGCCCGAGGACGCCGCGCCGTGGATCTCCGCGTACGGGGACGCGGCGTAGGGAGAGGTCCCCGGCGGGGCCGCGGCCGCCTTGCCCGACTGCGACTCTTCCTTTCCCCCGCACCCCGCCGCGAGTCCGGCGAGGGCGAGCACGAGGGCGAGCGAACGGGGCCGGGACAGAGCGCGCATGGCACCTCCTCCGTGGGGGATCACGAGTGGAGTAACGGAGGATAGCAGGCGTCGGTTCCCTTCCGTCGCCGCGGGACCCCCCGCCCCCCGCGGGTCCGGGGTCAGATCGCGCGGCGCGGGCCGCCGCTCCCGAGGGCGGCCTTCGCCGCCGCGTCCATCTCGCGACCCATCTCGCGCGCGGCGGGACACGTGCCCGCGCGGGCTCCGCAGCCGCATCCCCCCGCCCCCGCCCCGAGGACGCGTTGGAGACGCCGTCCCAGGTAGACGAGCGCGACGAGCACGATCGCGAGGGCGACGGCGGTGTCCATCAGAGAAGGGCCCTCAGCCCGACCGCGACGAGCGCGGCCGCGCACCAGGCGAGGATCGTCATGTAGCCGAACGAGAACGCGGCCCACCGCCAGGCCCCGGTCTCCTTCCGGATCGTGACCAGCGTCGAGACGCACTGGGCGCACAGCGCGAAGAAGACCATGAGCGCGATGGCCCCCGGGAGGTCGAAGACGGCCTGCCCCGCATGCGGTCCCGAGTCCCACGACGCCGCGCGCAGGCGGTCGCGAAGACCCTCGCTCTCCTCGTCCGCGTCGGATCCCAGGTTGTAGATGACCCCCAGCGTGCTCACGACGACCTCGCGCGCGGGGAACGACGCCACGACGGCCGCGGCGACCTTCCAGTCCCACCGCATCGGCGCGAAGACCGGCTCGAGCGCGCGGCCGGCCCGGCCGAGGAAGCTCTCGCGGAGCGCCTCGCCCTGGACGTCGTGCTCGGCCTCCACCCGCGCCGACTCGACCTCGCCGCGGAGCTTCGCCTCCTCGTCGTCCGCGTACGCGAGGAAGGCGGTGTAGGCCTGGCGCGCCGGTACACCGAGCGCGGGCCCCTGGGCCTCGGCCGCGGTCACGGCCTGATCCTGGCGCGCGCGTTCGATCCGGAGACGCTCGCGCCGCGGCGCCACGCCGGCCTCGGCCTTCGTGACCGCGGCGCGGACGGGCGCCTCGGGGTCGTCGGGGCGCGGGAAGTAGGACAGCGCCCAGATCACGATGCTCGCCGCGAAGATGATCGTCCCCGCGCGCGCGAGGAAGGCCCACGCCTGCTCGACGACGCGCGCCACCACGACGCCCGGCCGGGGGATGCGGTACGGCGGGAGCTCGACGAGGAACGAGGGCGTGTCGCCGCGGAGCACGGTGCGCTTGAGGAGGAGGGCGACCGGGATCGCGACCAGGATGCCGACCAGGTACATCCCCGCGAAGACCACGCCCTGCAGGTTCACGAAGCCGAGCAGGGCGATCGGCGGCACGAACGCCGCGATCATGAGCACGTACACGGGGATCCGCGCGCTGCACGACATGAGGGGCGCGACGAGCACGGTGACGATCCGGTCCCGCCGGTTCTCGATCGTGCGCGCGGACATGATTCCCGGGACCGCGCACGCGAACGAGGACAGCATCGGGATGAACGAGCGCCCCGAGAGCCCGCACCCGCGCAGCAGCCGGTCCATCAGGAACGCGGCCCGGGCCATGTAGCCGCAGCCCTCCAGGAGCGCGATGAACGCGAAGAGGATCGCGATCTGCGGGAGGAACACCGCGACGCTCCCCACCCCGCCGATGACCCCGTCCACGACGAGGCTCTTCACCGCGCCGTCGCCGAGGAAGGCCCAACCGGCCACGGCCTGCTGCAGCGGCTTGAAGACGCCGGTGTCGATCCAGTCCATGATCGGCGCCGCGCCCGAGAAGATCGACGTGAAGACGGTCGTCATCACGGCCGCGAGCGCGAGCGTGCCCCAGATCCGGTGCGTCAGGACCGTGTCGATCCGGTCCGACCGGGTGACGGCGGGGGCCGCCTCGCGGGAGAGGCTCCCCTCCACGACGCCGGCGATGAACGCGTAGCGCGTCGCGGCCTCGAGCGCCGCGAGCGAACCGCCCTCGGCCTCGGCCGCCGCGCGGTGGGCGGCGATCGACTGCGCGACGCGCGGTCCACCCCGGGCGACGAGGCGACGCTCGGTCTCGCCGCCCGCGTCGAGGAGCGCGCGGCGCACCTCGACCGACGTCACGCCGTCGAGCCCGGCATCCGCGATGGACCGCGCGAGCGCCCGTTCGGCGGACTCGATCGCCGGGGGCCAGTCGAGCCGGGACGCGGGCGCGGGCGCGTCGAGCGCTCCGACGAGCGCCGCGCAAAGCGCGTCCACGCCCTGGCCGCGCGAGGCGACGGTGGGCACGACCGGGACGCCCAGGCGCTCCGAGAGCGCGGCGGGCTCGATCCGCATGCCTCGCGCCGCGGCGTCGTCCATCATGTTGAGGGCGACGATCGTCGGAACGCCGGTCTCGATCACCTGCGTCACGAGGTAGAGGTTCCGCTCGAGGTTCGCGGCATCGACCACGACCGCCACCGCGCCCGGGCGGGGCGTGTCGGCGAGACGACCGAGCAGCACGTCCACCGCGACCATCTCGTCGGGCGAGCGCGCAGCGAGGCTGTACGTGCCGGGCAGGTCGAGCACGCGCACGACGTGTCCGTCCGCGCCGCGGAGCGTGCCCATCCGCTTGTCCACGGTGACGCCGGGGTAGTTACCCGTGCGCGCGCGGCCACCCGTCAGCGCGTTGAAGAGCGTGGTCTTCCCCGTGTTCGGGTTCCCGATCAGGGCCACCCACCGCTCGGCCCGGACGACGGGCAGGACGACGGGCTCGCGGGCGAAGGCCGGGCTCACGCGTCGTCCTCCGAGACGGTCACGCCGCGCGCGTCGGCGCGCCGGAGGCTCAGGTGGTAGCCGCGCACGCGGATCTCCATCGGGTCGCCGAGGGGCGCGAACCGCACCACCTCGACCGGCGTGCCTTCGACGAGACCCATCTCGAGCAGGCGTTGGCGGAGCGCCGCGGGCGCGTCGATCGACCGGATCCGCCCGTGCCCGCCCACGGGGAGGTCCGCGAGCGTCCGCCCCGCCCCGCCGGGCGGCGCCGTCACAGCGGGGAGACCACCAGGGCCTCGGCCCACTCGCGGCCCAGGGCGAACCGGGCCTCACCGACGGCGAGGGCCAGGGGCGAGCCGCCCCGGAGCACGCGGAAGGCGGCGCCCGGGACGAGGCCGAGCGCGGCGAGGCGCTCGACCGTCTCCACGGAGCCGTCCACGGCGGTGACGAGGCCTCGGGCCCCCCGGGGGAGGGAGGCGGCGCGGAGCGGCGAGACGACGTTCGAACGGGGCGGGTTCATCGACTCTCGGGGCTGCGGACCGGGCGGGGCGGGCCCGCGGGGTCACGGACGATATTGAGAACCGTTCTCAAGATCATAATTCCTGACCCGGCGATCGACAAGCCAATTCCCGGGGAACCTGGGGGCTCGAGGCCCCGGCCTCCCCCTTCCCGGACCGCCTCAGCCCGGCGTCGCCTCGGCGCGCCGGGCGACCCGGTCGAGCTTCGCGGCGAGCACGAAGTCGCTCCGGGTGAGCCCGTCGATCCGGTGGGTCCAGACCCGGGCTTCGACCCAGCCCCACGTGAACGCGAGGAGGGGGTGGTGGCCCTCCGCCTCGGCGACCTCGCCGAAACGGTTCACGAGGTCGAGCGCCCGCGCGAAGTCGCCGGTGGACCACCGCTTCTCGAGGTGGTGCGCTTCCTGCGCCGTCCAGCCGTCGAGCTCGGCGAGGAGCCGACGGACCTCGCCGTCCGCGAGCGGCGGCACGGCACCGCGACACGGTTCGCAGCGCTGATCCGCGAGGTGCATCATCTCCGGCGGCTCCGACGCGACCACCCTACGATTCTCGGCATCTCCCAAGGGTTCGAACGTCGGTCGCCAACCGGCTCGTGACGGAGTGCCCAACACCCCGCTCACATCGGCGCTCGGCGCGAGGGGCTGCACGAGCGGGGCGCCGCGCTTCCCGCACGACGGCGCCCCAAACCCGGGTCCTCCGGGTCGAAAGTCGTACGCGAGGCCCGAGCCTCCCCCCCGGCCGGCGAATTTCGACGCCGGTCAGTCGTGGCCGTGCATGAGCCCGTCCGCGACGTCGTTCCACTCCTGGGCGCTCTTCGGGAGCTTGGCCGTCACGGCGTCGGAAGCCGTCTTGAGCTCGGCCCACGCGTCCTTCATCGGCTTGACCCGGTGGGGCCCGTCGAGACAGGCGACCAGCTTGTCCGCCAGGTGCTCGATCGCCGTGTCCTCGTCGTTGTGAGCGCCTTCCAGGCGGTAGCGACTCGCCGCCTTCTGCATCAGGTTGGCGATCAGGTGGAAGACGCGGTCCTTCGTCGGATCCACGCCCGTGTACTTGGAGTCGTAGTACTCGATCCACGCGACGGTCACGGCCTCGACGCGCCCCCCCTTCCGGTCGTCGTCCGGTCTCCCGCATCCGGTGGTGCCGAGCGCGACGACCGCCGAGCCGAGCAGGGCGAGACCGAGGAGGAGCGACGCCACCGAGCGTGCGGAGCGTCGAGTCCCGATCCCGTTCCCCAGAGTTCGTTTCCCCATGATCCCTCCTCGGGCCCGCGGGCCCCGTGCCGGTACCTCGACATGCGAGTCTCTCCGGTGGCCGACCGGAATGCAACGGGACCCGACCGGTCTCGCGCGCTCGGCGGACGCGACGCGCGGGCGCACGCGCGTCGCCGGTCGTCCCGGGCCCCCACGCCGCGGCCGCCCGCGCGGCCCGGCGAGGACGTCCGGCCAGCCCGGCTCGGCGGTAGCGCTTGCCGGAACGCCGGCGCACGTTCGGCGCCAGACAAAACCGGCGGGGACGGCCGAGGGGCTCGCGGGACCCGGCCCTACCCGGGGAGCGCCCCGCCCTCCACGACGAAGCGCCACCGCTTCGCGGCCCACGTCTCGCCCGCGTACGCCACGCCGATCCGCGGCGTTCGTCGGACCGCGCGGCGCGGGACCACGTGGCCTCGGTCCTCGACCCAGAGGCCGGTGCGCGGCGTCGCGGGGCGCCCGTCGAAGCGTTTCGTGACCCCCAGTCGCTTCGTGAGGCGCGCGGGCCCCACCACGTCGCCCGCTCCGCGGATCAGGATCGCCGAGGGCGTTCCCGGCGCGTCGCACACGACGTTCAGCATCCAGTGCATGCCGTAGACGAAGTACACGTACCAGACGCCCGCCGGCCCGAACATCGGTCGGTTGCGGGGCGTCTCGCCGCGCGCGGCGTGCGACGCGCGGTCGCGCGGTCCGTGGTACGCCTCGACCTCGGTGATCGGCAGCGCGATCTCGCCGTGACGCGACCGGGCGACGAGCACCTTTCCGAGGAGCTCCGGCGCGACGCGGTACGACGGCCGCGCGAACCAGTCGCAGCCGAGAACGCTCATCCGCGGCACCCCACCCCAAGACCCTCCGGATCGCCCTCGCGACGCCTCGGGACGTCAGCGCGCGGGCTCGAGCGTCACCTCGACGTCCCGGCTCTCGCCCGCGACGACGTCCACCGACACGACCTTCTCCTCGTACCCGTGCATCGCGAACCGGACCTCGTACGTGCCGGGGGCGAGGGCCGGGTCCACGCTCGAGATGGCGTCGCTCTCGAGCGTCCCGTCCGTCGCCGACCAGCCGCCGGGCGTCCGTTGAACGAACACGACCGGAACCCGCTCGCCCCGCGCGTCGTGGACCTCGCACCCGGCCTCGAGGAAGTCGCCGTCGGGATCCCGCGCCGCGACACGGAGGCGCCCGGCGGGATGGAGGGTGACCCCCACGTCGATCTCGCCGTGGGAAGGGACCTCCACCTCCACGGACTCCTCCCGGTAGAGCCCGTGCCCCCCCCACCAGGGTCCTCCAGGCCGCACACGCAGTACGAACCGGCCCGCCGGCGCACCCTCCACCCGGAGTCGGCCCTCCTCGGCTTGGAGGTCGTAGGTCTCTGCGGGCCACGAATCCGTGTCCGAAGAGAAGAACGCGACGCCGGCCCCTGCGACGCTCGACGCACCCGCACCGCCGAGGGTCACCACCACGGCCGCCCTCCCGCCATGCGTGGAGAGGTCGATGACCTCCCGCGTCTCGGGCCGGTCCGTGGGCGCCGTGAACGTCCAGGGCTCGAAGGCGCCCGACGCGTCGGCGGACGTCACCTGGATCTCGTCTCCCGCCGGAAGCAGGAGCCGCGCCTCGCCCGCCGCATCCGCCACGAGCGAAACGCAGCCCGAGGTGCCCATCACCGTCAGCGCGGAGCGCGGGACCGGGCGCCCGTCTCGAACGACCGCGAGCGTCACGAGGCAACCATGGAGGGTGAGGCGCGCGTCGGTCGTCGGGGCCTCCACCACGACCTCCGAGTCGAAGGCCGCATCGACGTGGACCGTGAACCCGGCGGCGTGCGCCACGCGGAGCCGGTAGGGGCCGGGCGCGAGACCCGTCAGGTCGAATCGACCGCGCACGTCCGTGCGCGCCGTCGCGCCGGACATCGCGGGGAGGTGCGGCCTCCAGTCGATGTCCGTGCCGCCGACCGAGAGGTGAACGGCGCCCTCCCGGTCGGGGTGGGCCTCGACCGACGCGCCCGCGAGGGGGGCGGTGAGATCGCGCGCCACGCCCCGGATGCCGACCCCCTCCCCCAGAACGAGCGTCGGTACCTCCACGTGGGAGCCTGGAGCCGCATCGACGAGCGCCTGGGCCGGCGTGCCGAGCTCGCTCCCCGCGGCCACGACCAGGTACGACGCGGCCTTCCCGACGCGAAGGCGATAGCGGCCTTCGGCGTCGGACTCGGCCGCGCAGGCCGCATCCGTCGTCGGCTTCCCGCCGTCCATCCGGAACGCGGCGACGGTCGTCTTCGCGGGGTCGCCCCGCGCCGTCTCGACGCGGCCCGAGAGAACGCCCGCGCGTTCCAGCGGGATGCGGACGTGGTAGCGCCGCGCGCGTGCCTCCGCGGAGCTCGTCACGGGGACGCGCGCCTCGGCCGGCACGTAGTCGGGGTGGTCCGCGCGAACGTGCAGCTCGACGATCGTCGTGCCCGCCCCGAAGATCGGCGTCACGTCGAGCGAGAAGTGTCCGTCCGGCCCCGCCGTCGTCTCCGCGTGGGCCGGCACCGGCTCGTACTCCACCGTGACCCCCGTCACGACGATGCGGGCCTTTGCTTCACCCGCGGGGACGAACCCGACGAGCTCTCCGTCGAGCAGGTGGGGGTCAGCGGCCTCGCGCCGAGCTTCCCCCGCCGGTTCCTGAGCGGGCCTCGACTCCGCGGCGGGAGGTGAGCCGGGTGCGACGGGACGCGCGACGCCGGTCCCGACGAGCTCGGGCGGTCGGGCCTCGGACGGGGCCGACGGGACGCCGCCGTTCGGCCCGGGTCGAACGCCGGAACCGCGGAGGAGCCACCAGGCGCTCGTCCCGAGCAGGAGCGCGAGGAGAACACAGCCGAGCGCCCGTGCTCTCGTCACGGGGGGACCGTTCCTCTTCCGCCCGCGTGTCGGCACGGCGGCGCGAGGCCGGATCGAGGAGAGCCCGGGAGGGCTCGACGGCCGCTCCCGGGCTCCCTGACTGGTACGGGCGGAAGGAGTCGAACCCTCAACCTTCGGATCCGTAGTCCGACGCTCTATCCAATTGAGCTACGCCCGCGAGGAGCGGCAGAACCTACCCCTCGATGCGGGCGGGCGCAAGCCGCGGACGGCGCGCCGAGGCTCCGCCGAGGCCGCGCCGACGCCTCGCGGACCGCGCGGCGCGCCGCAGGGAGCGGACCTTTTCGGTCCCTCTTCCCGTGCGCACGCCCTACGATCCGCCGTTCGGCTCGTGGGGGGCCGGGAGATCGTCGGATGCCCCGGATCGTGCTCGCCTTCTCGGGAGGGCTGGACACCACCTTTCTCGCGGTCTGGCTGAAGGAGACGCTCGGCGCCGAGGTCTTCACGGCGACCGTGGACACGGGCGGCTTCTCGGAAGAGGAGCTTCGCCGGATCGAGGCCCACGCGCGCCGGCTCGGCGTCGTGGACCACCGCACGATCGTGGCCACCGGCGACGTCTTCGACCGGTTCGTCTCGTACCTGATCAAGGGCGACTGCCTGCGGGGCGGGACGTACCCCGTGAGCGTCGGCGCCGAGCGGACCGCGCAGGCCGAGGCGGTGGTCCGGTTCGCCAAGGAGATCGGCGCCGACGCGGTCGCGCATGGGTCGACCGGAGCCGGCAACGACCAGGTGCGCTTCGACGTCGCGATCCGGGCGCTCGCGCCGGACATGACGATCCACGCTCCGATTCGAGACCTCAACTGGTCGCGGGCCCAGGAGTCGGCCTGGCTCGCCGAACGCGGGGTCGAGATCCCGGCACGCACGGTCTCGTACTCGGTCAACGAAGGCCTCTTCGGCACGACGATCGGCGGCGGCGACATCCACGACTCGTGGTGCGAGCCCCCCGCCGACGTGTATCGGATGACCGACGACCCCGACGCGTCCGACGCGCCGCCCGAGGAGCTCGTCGTCTCGTTCGAACGCGGCGTGCCGGTCGCGCTCGACGGGGCGCGCCGGCCCGGCGCCGACCTGGTCCGCGCCCTGAACGTCCGCGCCCGGCCCCACGGGGTCGGCCGCGGCATCCACACGGGCGACACGATCCTCGGCGTCAAGGGCCGGCTCGCGTTCGAGGCGCCGGGCCCCCTGATCCTCGTCCAGGCGCACCGGGAGCTCACGAAGGTCGTCCAATCCCGCTGGCAGGCGTGGTGGCGGGATCAGCTCGGCTCGTTCTACGGGAACCTCCTCCACGAGGGTCTCTACTTCGACCCGGTGATGCGCGACCTCGAGGCGTTCCTCGACAGCGTGAACGCGCGCGTCACGGGCGACGCCCGCGTTCGGCTCCATCGGGGTGCGATCCGGGTGGTCGGCGTCCGTTCGCCGTACTCGATGCTGGACCCGGAGGTCGCGACGTACGGCGAGGGCGCCCGCGCGTGGACCGGCGCGGAGGCGGCGGGCTTCGCCCGGATCTATGGTCTCGGTTCCATGCTCGCCCGCCGCGCCGAGGCGCGCGGCGACGCCGCGAAGGGCGGCCGGGAGGGCGCAAGGTGAAGATCCGTCCCCACAAGATCGGAAGCGTCGTCCAGCGGCTCCGGCTCCCGCCGGAGGTCGAGTTCACACGCATGGTCGAGGTCCGGACCGGCCAGGTGCTCGTGGTCCGCGCGCTGGAGGAGAAACGCGTCTACGACCAGGTCGAGCTCACGACCGGCCGCATGGCGCACGTCGGAAAGGGCGACGTGCTGGTCGGCGCGCTCGGCCGGCGCGACGCACTCCGCGGCTACGTGGGCCGGGTCCCCGAGCGGGTCAAGGCCGGCGACGTCCTCCATCTCCTCAACCTGGGCTGCGTGCTCGGCGAGGCCATCGGAGAGAACCAGGACGTCGGGCACCCGCTCCGCGTCGAAGTCCTGGGCATGGTCACGAAGGACGGCCGCGGCGTGAACATCGCCGACGCCGCGCTGCCCGATCCGGGCGCCGAGGCCCAGATCCCACCCGTGATCGTGGTGTCGGGTACCTGCATGAGCAGCGGCAAGACGCAGGCCGCGTGCGAGATCGTGGCCAAGCTCACGGCGCGCGGGTACGCGTGCGCGGGCGTCAAGCTCACCGGCGTCGCCGCGCAGCGCGACCTCCTCAACATGACCGACCACGGCGCCATCGCGACCCTGTCCTTCGTGGACTGCGGGCTCCCCAGCACGGCCGGTCTCGACGACGTCGGCCCCGTAGCGATGCACCTCCTCCGCTCGATCGAGAAGGAGGCCGGCGCCGAACTCGACGTGGTCGTGGCCGAGATGGGCGACGGGATCATCGGGTGCTACGGCGTCGAGACGATCCTCACGATGCCCGCGTTCCGGGCCGAGATCCGCGCGCACGTGCTCTGCGCGAACGATCTCGTCGCGGCCTGGGGGGGCCTCGGGTGGCTCCGCGACCGCGGTCTCCCGGTGGACGCGATCGCGGGCCCGGCGACCGACAACCAGGTGGGCGTCGCGTACGTGCAGGGAACCCTCGCCGTGCCCGCGGCGAACGCGCGCACGGACCCGGAGCGCCTCGCGGACCTGGTGGAGGAGGCGGCCTTCCGCGAGGTGTCCACCTAGTCCGAATCGACCATGTCGCACGCGACGTGTCCGGCGGAAGTGTCGATGCAAGCCCGAGTTGCGATCCCGAAAGGATGACGCCTCCGCCTGCGGGGTGTCCCGCGTGCGCCTGGGCCCGGCGGACGAGGGGAGAGGAGGAGCCGACCCCGGAGGCGGGTCGCCGACGACGAGCAACGCGGTCCTCGGGGTCCTGGCGTGCGCAGGGGCCGCGTGATTCGCGAAGGTCCGTGGGCGGTGCGGGCTCCGAGCCCGCTGCGGCCGGATATCGGGCCTCCGTTGGCGTTTCGAACCGACGGACGTTGACCCTGGGGCGCGGCGGACGGATCATGTCGGCCAAGGGTCGGGCCTGACGTGCGTAGGGCCCGGCTCCCGGGGCGGATCTCGTTCCCACGGACGGACAGGGGTCCCGGAGACGGGGCGGCGGAGGTCACATGAACGTGGACTGGGGCAAGGTCAAGCAGGCCATCGAGCGGAGCCTCCACGCGGCGGAGAAGGGAGAGCGCGGTTCCCTGCGGGTCCACTGCAGCTCCGCCGAGCGGATGCTCCACGGCGGCAAGGAGCCCGCGGCGAAGGAGATCCTGGGCCTGATCCACCACGCGGGGAGCTCCATCGATCTCGCGCACGCGGTGGAGCAGCTCCAGAAGGCGCAGTCGCTCCTCCCGGGGTCCGCACCGGCGTAGCGCGCGCAGCGCTCCCTTCGGCGCCGCTCGTCCTCCCCGCTCGTCCGGGCGAGGATCAGGGGATGACCGGCGTCCACCACGACTGGGGTCGTGCCCCGTACGAAGAGATCCACGCCCTCCAGGAGCGACTGGTCCACGCGCGCGCCAACGGGCTCTGCCCGAACCTCCTTTTGACGGGCGAGCACGACCCGGTGATCACCCTCGGGCGGAAGACACCGGCGGGCGGCGCCTATCCGCCCGGCGTCCCCGTCGTGGCCGTCGAGCGCGGCGGCGAGGCGACGTGGCACGGCCCCGGCCAGCTCGTCCTCTACCCGATCGTCCACCTGACCGAGTCGCGCCGCGACCTGCATCGCTTCCAACGCGACCTGGAGGAGATCGGGATCCGCACGCTCGCCGACTCCGGCGTGGAGGGCGTGCGGCGCCCGCCGCACACGGGCGTCTGGGCACACGGGCGGAAGCTGATGAGCCTCGGGATCGCCGTGCGCCGCTGGGTCACCTGGCACGGGCTCGCGCTGAACGTCCGTCCGAACCTCTCCACGTTCCGCGTCTTCTCCCCGTGCGGCCTCGACGGCGGAGTGATGTCGTCGATGGCGGAGCTTCTCGACCGCGACGTGGACCTCGCGGACGTTCGTCGGCGGATGCTCGTCCACGCGTCCGAGATCTTGCCCGGGGGCCCGTTCGAAGCGGGTCCGCTGCCCGACCTCTCGCCGTCGGATCGGGGGTATGGTCGAGGCGCGCTCGGACCCCGACGCACGGGACGCGAGGCGAAACCGGAACCGAGATGACCCCCACGGCCGCACCGCATCCCCTCCCGCTCCTCGACCGCGCGCCGATCGACCCGTCGCTCGACCTCGAGGCGGAGATCGACCGCCTCCGGCACGAGCGAAACGCGGTGATCCTGGCGCACTACTACCAGGAGAGCGAGATCCAGGACCTCGCCGACCACGTCGGCGACAGCCTCGGCCTCTCGCAGGCCGCCGCGAAGACCGACGCCGACGTGATCGCGTTCGCGGGCGTCCACTTCATGGCCGAGACGGCGAAGATCCTGAACCCCGGGAAGATCGTCGTGATGCCCGACACGGACGCGGGCTGCAGCCTCGCCGACCGGTGCCCGCCGGACGCGTTCGCGAAGTGGCTCGAGCAGTACCCCGGCCACGTCGTCGTGAGCTACATCAACACCTCGGCGGCGATCAAGGCGCTCTCCGACCTGATCTGCACGTCCAGCAATGCCGTGAAGATCGTGGAGTCGATCCCGAGGGACCAGCCGGTCGTCTTCGCCCCCGACCGCCACCTCGGGCGCTGGGTCGAGAAGCAGACCGGACGGAAGATGGTCCTGTGGCCGGGGTTCTGCGTCGTCCACGAGCAGTTCACCGCGCGGCGCCTGTTCGCGATGAAGCAGGACCATCCCGACGCGGAGCTGATCTCGCACCCCGAGTGCGAGCAGTCCGTGCTCGACCTCTCCGACTTCATCGGCTCGACCGCGAAGCTGGTCCGCCACGTGAAGGAGAGCCCGAAGAAGAGCTTCATCGTCGCGACGGAGATGGGGATCCTCCACCAGATGCGGAAGGTCCGTCCGGACGCGGAGCTGATCGGTGCGCCGGCCGACTCGGGCTGCCAGTGCGCGACGTGCCCCTACATGCGCCTCAACACGATGGAGAAGCTCTACCTCTGCCTCCGCGACCTCCAGCCCGAGGTGACGGTGCCGGCCGAGATCCAGGAGAAGGCGCTTCGCCCCGTCCAGAGGATGCTCGAGATCTCGGCGCGCTGAGCCCCGCCCGTCTCCCGCTCAGCGCGGGAAGAGCACCGCGCGCTGCCCCGCCGCGGGCCCGTACCGGACGATCCGCCGCCCGGCCTCGAGGACGTAGACGCTCCCGTCCTCCCGGAGCGCGAAGACGTTCGCGTCGCGGTCGCAGATCCCCAGCACGGTCGCCCGGTCGCCATCCGGCTCCCATCGCACGACGCGGGTCCCGTCGGACGAGGCCACGAGCCAGACCTGCCGGTCCTCGGCGTCGAAGCCCGCGACGTACCACGACGCCACCTCGAGGTCCGACAGGCCCGCGGGAACGGTGGCCTCGCCCGTGACCGGGTTCCAGAGCGTCGCGCGTCGCGCCCCGGGCCCGCCGCCCGCCACGAGCACCCGGTCGCGATCGACCGCGCCGAGGAGGATGCCCGCGCCGGCGGGTCGGCCCCGCACCGGCGCGCTCTCGCCCGTCGCGAGGTCGAATACGCGCGCCTCGGGACCCCAGGCCAGTCCGTGCGCGGGCGAGAGCCATGTGACGACGGTCCAACCGGGCCGGTCGAGCGTGCGGACCTCGCCGGACGTGGCGTCGAGCGTGACCGTCTTCGAACGCGCGTCGTACCCGAGCCAGCCGCCGGGGATGCCGGCGAAGAACGGGACCTCGGACGGGCGCGCGGCCGGCGGCCCCTCCTCGCCCTCGCGCTCGATCGCGCCGTCCGAGGCGCGGAGCCACACGCGTCGTCCCTGGGCGTCGCGGACACGCGACGCGAGCCGCGCCGCCTCGCGGCGCCAGCCCGAGACGTCGGGGGGATCGACCCCCACGGGGACCGTCTTGAGGGCCGCGCCGCTCTCGGCGTCGAGCCAGTCGACGACCGGGCCCCCGTCGAGGACGCCGGCGCGGTAGCGCACGAGGCGCGGTTGGGGCACGAGGCTCCCCCACGTGCCCCGTGCGCGAGGCGCCTCGGTCGGCTCGCCCCAGTCGCCCGCCGGGACGGCGGCGCCGTCCGAGAGGTCGATCCGCCACGCGCGCGTCGCGGTGAGCTCACGCGCCGGGGCATCGAGGACGCGCGCCGCTTCGAGCCACGCCACGCGCCCGGAGGGCGAGAGCAGTGGCTGGGCGAGGACCACGTCGGCGTCGCCCGGCGCGAAGTCGAGGAGCCCGTGGAGGCGCAGTCCGGCGTAGGCGTACGCGCTCCCGCCCAGGACGACGAGGACCGCGAGCCCGCCCACGACCGCGGCGAACCCGGATCCCACGTGGCGACGTCCCCGCACGAACGCCACGCCCGCAGCGAGGAGCGGCAGGAGCGCGACGACGACGACGAGGAGCGAGGCGACGCCGAGGTCGTGCGCCAGCCAGCGGGCCAGCAGGGCGTGCGAGCGGGCCCAGAGGACCGCCGGCAGGCCGAGCGCGCCGGCGAGGAGCGGCGCGAGCACGATCGCCACGCCGCCGTGTCGGAGCCACGTCGAGGCGAGGAAGACCCATCCGGCGAGGAGGAGCACGAGGATCGTCGGCGGACAGAGAACGCCCGCGCGGAGCGTCTCGAGGAACCCGGCGCCCGGACCGGCGCCCAGGAGCCCGTGGGCGCCGAGGAGGACCGCCGCCTGCCAGGCGAGGATCGCCGCGGCCCCGAGCGCCAGGGCGATCGCCTTCGCGAAGAACGCGGTCGAGAGACCGTTGGGCGTCCGCCGGAGGAACGCCACCGTGCCGCGGCGCACCTCGCCCGCGCCGAGGTCGGACGCGACGCCCAGCACGAAGAGGATCAGCGCGACGGGGAGCACCGCGCCCGCCACGTCGGTGGCCGACGCCGCGCTGAGGCGGTCTCCGAACGCCCAGAAGGCGAGAAACGTGAGGACGGGCAGCGCGAGGGCCACCCCCAGGAACACGGCCCGCTGGTCGCGGGCCTCCTTGTGGACGTGAGCGCCGAGTCGGAGGAGGAAGGAGCGCATCAGGGGACCCTCTCGTGGACCCTCGCCAGCGCGCGGTGGAGCCGCTTCGCGCCGGGGCTCGGCTCGACGTCGCGTCCGATCTCGTCGGCGGGGCCCTCCTCGCGGATCCGCCCCTTCCCGAGGACCGCCACCCGGTCGGCCACGCGCGCGGCGACCTCGAGGTCGTGCGTCGCGAGGAGCACGGTCGGCGCCGTCTCGCCGAGCGCCCCGATGACGTTTCGAAGGACCTCCTCCCGGACGAGCGGGTCCAGGCCGCCGAACGGCTCGTCCAGGAGCAGCACGGAGGGCTTGGGCGCGAGCGCGGCCGCGAGCATCGTCTTCATCGCCTGGCCGCGGCTCATCGACTCGAGGGACACGTCTTCGGGGACCTCGAGCCGCTCCACGAGCGAGGCGGCGTGCGCGGCGTCCCACCCCGCGTGGTGCGCGCGGAGGAAGCGGAAGAGGTCCGAGACGCGCATCCACGGGTACGCGTCCGGGCGGTCGGGCACGTAGCCGACCGCGCGCTGGACCGCGGCCGGACGACGCGTCGGGTCGAGGCCGGCCACGCGGAGGCGTCCCGCGCCCACGCGGACCACGCCGAGCAGCGCGCGGAGCAGCGTGCTCTTCCCCGCGCCGTTCTCGCCGAGGAGGACGGTCGTCGTGCCGGCGGGCACCGCGAGGTCCACGCCCTCCAGCACGCGCCGGCGGCCGTACGAGACGGTGAGGCCGCGGATCTCGATCGACGGCTCGTTCATGCGGTCCTCGCGATCCCGGTCGCCAGGGACCGGGGCAGGTGGTCTTCCACGAGGGCCAGGATCCGCTCCGGATCGTGGCCCGCGGCGAGCGCCGCCTCGACCGCCTGACGGAGCCCGTCGAGCGTCCGTCCGCGGCGGTCCTTCCGCGCGAGCGCGGGGCCCTCGCTCGTAACGAACACGCCCGCGCCCGAGCGTCCCTCCACCACGCCCAGGAGCTCGAGCTCGCGGTACGCCTTCCCCACGGTGTTGGGGTTCACGAGCGCCTCGGCGGCCAGCGTCCGGACGCTCGGGAGGCGGTCCCCCACCGCGAGGTCCCCCTTGGCGAGGGCGAAGAGGACGGCGTCCACGAGCTGGCGGCTCGGCGATTCCGGGCGGCTGGGATCGACGCGGAGGTCCACGGCGACCGTCCCATCGTCCTAGGACGGTCGCACGCTGAAGGGGGAAATCGGTCGGGCCTGGGTACGCTCCTCCGTTCGACCCCGGAGCAGCACGATGGCGCAGTCGGCGGACGCCTCCAAGGAATCGGCCCGGATCACGCCCCGGGCCGAGGACTACAGCCAGTGGTACCTGGACGTGGTCCAGCAGGGCGAGCTCATGGACTACGCGCCCGTACGCGGGTGCATGGTGATCCGCCCGAACGGCTACGGCATCTGGGAGGCGATCCGCGAGGACCTCGACCGCCGCTTCCGCGCGACCGGCCACGAGAACGTCTACTTCCCGCTGCTGATCCCGAAGTCGTTCCTCGCGAAGGAGGCGGAGCACGTCGAGGGCTTCGCGAAGGAGTGCGCGATCGTCACGCACTACCGGCTGCGGACCGTGGAGAAGGACGGCGTTCGGACGGTGGAGCCCGATCCCGCGAGCCGGCTCGAGGAGGAGTACGTCATCCGGCCGACGTCGGAGACGGTGATCTGGCACATGTACGGGAAGTGGATCGACTCCTGGCGCGACCTGCCGCTCCTCTACAACCAGTGGGCGAACGTCGTGCGCTGGGAGATGCGGACGCGCCCGTTCCTGCGCACCGCGGAGTTCCTGTGGCAGGAGGGCCACACGGCGCACGCCACGAGCGACGAGGCGATGGCCGAGGCGCGCACGATCCTCGACGTGTACCGCGACTTCTGCGAGGAGGTCCTCGCGCTGCCCGTCGTGCAGGGCGTGAAGACGCCGAGCGAGCGGTTTCCGGGCGCGGTCGAGACCTTCTCGATCGAGGCGCTCATGCAGAACGGCTGGGCCCTCCAGGCGGGCACGAGCCACTTCCTGGGCCAGAACTTCGCGAAGGCCTTCGACGTGACGTTCCAGGACCAGGCCGGCGTGCGCGACTTCGTGTGGGCCACGTCGTGGGGCGTCTCCACGCGGTTGATCGGCGGGCTCGTGATGGCCCACTCCGACGACACCGGCCTCGTGCTGCCGCCGAGGGTCGCCCCCACGCCCTTCGTGATCGTGCCGATCTACCGGCGCGGCGAGGAGAAGGACGCGGTGATGGCGCACGTGGCCAAGGTCGAGCGGGCGGTCCGCGCGCTCGGCCACCGCGTGAAGGTGGACGACCGCGAGAACATGAAGCCCGGCGCGAAGTACTTCGAGTGGGAGCGGAGGGGCGTGCCGGTCCGCCTCGAGGTCGGGCCGAGGGACGTCGAGAAGGACGGCGTGATGGCCGTGCGCCGCGACGACCGCTCGAAGACCCCCCTCGCGGTCGGCGCCCTCTCGGAGGCCCTGCCCCAGCTCCTCGACCGGATGCAGAAGGACCTCCTCCACCGCGCGCGGGCGAACCAGGAGGCGCGCACCTACGAGGTCGAGACCCTCGACGACCTCGCCCAGCGGATCGAGACCGAGCCCGGCTTCTACCGCGGCGGCTGGGACGGCGAGGCCGCGACGGAGGCGACGGTCAAGGAGCGCACGAACGCGACGATCCGCGTGATCCCGCTGGAAGGCGCCGACCCGGCCGGCCGGAAGGACCTGGTGACGGGCCAGCCCGCGAAGCACACGGTCCTCTACGCCCGCGCCTACTGAGGCGGGCATCGGCCGGAACCGCGGGAGGGATCGCCGCAGATCCGTACGCCTCAGTGCTCCCACTCGGCGCGTATGGCGACCGGGCCGCCGGGGTCCCATGCGCCGCGGACCTGCAGCACGCCTTCCGCGGGCGGGACCTCCTCCGGGCTCGCGTCGGGGTCGAGCCGGTCGGGCGTGAAGCACCCGCGGACGGCGTCGAACGGCGCCGCGACGCTTCCGAGGAGGGTCTCCCGATCGGGAACCGCGCGCCCATCCACCGCATCGCCTCGTCGAGCAGGCCGCTCGCGAGACCGCGACCCCGGCGGGACGGGCGCGTGCCGACGGCGGGCGCGCCGGCGCAGGCGCGCGGTCCGCCCGCGAGGAGCATCGGGTGCTCGATCACGCCGACGGGGGCCACGGCGCGGCCGTTCTCGAACATCGCGAACGGCGTCGTCACGTCTTCCCACGGGGCGCCGACGCTCGGCGGCGCGGCCGATCCGCGACGACATCTCGGGCCACACCGGGTCGAAGAGGGTCCGAGCGGTTCCCCAGAACCCGGGCCCGGGCGAAGCGCCGGGAGCCGTACGAGGGCGTCCATGCCGGGCGGCCGGGGAGGACGGACCGGGCGGGGGCCGGCTCAGCCGCCCGACTGGGCGCGGGCGATCACCTGGACGAAGCGGCGGTTTCCCTCGAGACGGTCGAACTCCGGGAGGGGCCGGCCGCGCGGGCGGAGCCTCCAGCCGTCGTCCACCAGCTTCTCGAGCACGTCGATCGCGTTGAGCTTCTCTCCGAGGGCCACGTAGACCATCGCGAGAACGATGCGCCGGTCGATCCCGGAGACCTCGCCCAGGCGGGCGATCGTCGAGCGCGCCTCGGCGCCGCGGCCCGCCGCGGCCTGCAGATACGCGAGGTCCACCGAGTCCTTCCACCTCGGCGTCGCGTCGAGGAACGCCATCGCCCGGCGCGACGCGTCGCCGTCGCGCCGGAGGCCCCGGAGGCACGCGACGACGTCCCGCGCGAAGGTGATCGTCTCGGGGAAGCGCTTCGTCGCCGCCTCCGCGTCACGGAGCGCGTCCTCGAGCCGTCGGGTCTCGATGCGCACGCCGATCGTCGAGGCGAACGGGTCGGGGTTCTTCGGATCGACGTCCTTCGCCCGGTCGTAGGCGCGGAGCGCGTCGTCGAATCGCCCGAGGCGCCACAGACACTCCGGCGCGGCGAGCGCGGCCTCGACGTGCTTGGGATCGAGCTCCAGCACGCGCTCGTACGCGCGCAGCGCGTTCTCGTCGTCGCCCGTCGCCTGGTAGGCCCGCGCCATCTCCAGCCAGGACGGGAGGTGGTCCGCGTCGATCGCGACCGCGTGCTCCAGCGCCTCGGCCGCCGCCTTCGGCTGCTTCGTCCGGGACCGTGCGAGCCCCAGGTCGTACCACGCGTCACGCACCTCGCCGTCGAGGCCCGTCGCCCGCTCGAGCACGGGCACCGCGTCGTCGTATCGGCCGAGACGGACGAGCGCGCCGCCGAGCCCGTCGAGCACGTGCGCGTCGTCGGGCCGGACCTCGTCCAGCCGCCGCCAGATGGGCAGCGCGTCCGCGTCGCGCCCCAGCGCGACGAGCGAACGCGCGTACAGGTCCAGCGAGCGGGCGTCCTTCGGCTCGGCGAGGAGCGCCTTCTCGAGGTCGGTCGCGACCAGGTCGAACCGCTTCAGCTCGAAGAGCGCCCGTCCGCGGAGCGCACGGACCGCCGCGTCGTCCTGCGACGCGATCGCGCGGTCGAGCGACTGGGTGGCGTCGGCGAACCGCCCCGCCTCGAACAGCACCTCGCCCCGCCGGCGATTGGCGCCGAAGTCGTCGGGCGCCGCGCGGAGCGCGCGGTCGAGGAGGTCCAGCGCCTCCTCCCGGGGCCCGTCGCGCCGACGCACGAGGTCGGAGACGAGCACGAGCCCGGCCACGAGGCGGGGCGAGAGACGCACGGCCTCCCGCGCCTCCGTCTCCGCCCCCTTCGTGTCTCCCGTCTGCACGAGCGCGCGCGCGTGGTCGAGCCGGAACTCGGCGTCGTCGGGCGCCAGCCGGACCGCCGCCTCCGCGTCGGCCATCGCACCGGTCGGGTCGTCCGCCGCGAGGCGAAGCCGTGCACGGCCTGCGTGCGCCGCCGCGCGGTCGGGATCGAGCGAGAGCGCCTTCTCGAACGCGGCGAGCGCGGGGGCGGCCTCGCCCTTCGCGGCGTGAGCCCGACCGATCTCCTCCTCGACGCTCGCCCGCACCGGCGCGAGGAGCGCCGCCCTCTCGAGGAGCGGCAGCGCGTCGTCCTCGCGCCCGAGCGAGGTCGCGACCCGTGCGCGGTCCTCGAGCACCTCGGCCGTGGGCCCGAGCGCCTTCTCGGCGTCCGCGTACGCCGCGCTCGCGTCGTCGAGCCGCCCGAGGGCCTCGAGCGCGTGCCCGCGCACGCGCGGGTCGGCCGCGCTCGCGGCCACGTCGAGCGCCGACTTCCTCTCGTCCGTGCGGCCGAGGCGCACGAGGACGCGCCAGCGCGCGACGTGACACGCGGCGTCCGTGGGGTCCGCGGCGATCGCCTCCGCGTAGCGTCGCTCCGCGTCCTCCCAAGCGCCGGCGCGCTCCGCCAGCCGGCCGAGGCCCGCCGCGGCGACGGCGAGGTGGGGCTCGAGCGCGAGCGCGCGCTCGTACGCCGCGCTCGCCTCCTGCGTTCGGCCGAGGCCCCGGAGCGCGTCGCCCTGGGCCGCGGCGACCCGCGCGTCGTGCGGCCGACGCTTGGCACACGCCTCGAGCACCGCGCGCGCCTCGCCGGGCGCGCCGCGGAGGAGGAGCGAACGGGCGAGCGCGAGGGCCGGATCGACCGCGCCCGGGTCGAGCTCGAGGGCACGGCGCGCGGGCGGCTCGGCCTCGGCGAGGGGACCGACGCGCGTCCGCGCCCACGCGAGGCGCGCGAGGCACGCGGGGCAGTCGGGCCGCTCGCCGAGGCCGGCCTCGAGGGCCTCGATCTCGTCGGCGACGCGCCCCGCGCGTCCGCTCGCCATCGCGCGGAGCTCCCGGGCGGCGTGGAGCTTCGGCTCGAGGCGGAGCGCCTCGTCGGCGAGGTCCCCCGCGGCGCCGGGATCGTCGGAGGCCCGCGCCACGAGGAGCGCCGCGGTGCGCCGGCCTGCCGCGAGCGCCGCCTCGGTGGTCTTCGCGTGCCACGCGCGCGCTCCGGCCTGCCGGCACGCCGCGGCGAGGCGCAGGAGCGCGTCCGCGGACCCCTCGGCCTTGGCGCCGGCGAGGAGCGCGTCGAAGCGCCGCTCCGCGTCGTCCTTCCCGCGCTCGTGGTCGATCCACGCGGACGCGACCTGGACGTCGGCCCCGGCCCCCGCGGCCGTCAACGACGCGAGGTCGTCCGCGGCGCCGTCGAGGTCGCCCGAGCCCAGCCGGATCGACGCCCGCAGGCGCCGAGCGAACGTCGCCACCCCCGCGCCCTTCGCCGCCTCGACGGCGGCGTCGAGCCGCGCCGTCGCGTCGGCGAGCTCGCCACGCCCGGCGAGGGCCACGCCCTCGACCCAGGCCGCGGCCGCCGCGTCGTCGGGGATCGCCGAGGAGACGGCGCCGGGCGCGTCCTGTCCGCCGATCTCCGCCTCGACGACGGCCGCGGTCGCGGGTCCCGCGCCGCGCTTCACGGCGGCCGCGAGGTCCTCCTGGCGCGCCGTGGCGTCGCGTCCCGGGATCAGCGCCGCGAGCAGGAAGGCCTCGGGGCGGGCGGGATCGACGACCTTCGCCTCCGCGAGCGTCTCGAGAGGCCGCAGACCCGCCTCGGGCCAGGCGTCGGGCCCGCTCGCGCGGGGGAGCTCGGCCGCCTCGATCGCGGCTTCGTAGCGCGCGCGCCGCGCCGCGTCCGCTTCGCGGGACGAACGGCGCATCCACCAGAACGCGCCCGCCCCCGCCGCCGCGAGGACGAGCACGGCCACGGCCACGAGCGGATGTCGCCCCACCAGCGCGAGCGGGGACGGGCGAGCGCGCGCCGGCGCCGCGCTGCGGGAAGACGTGGGCCCTCGGGTCGGAGGCGCGGGCGCAGACGGAGCCGGTGTCGATGGCGGCGCCTTCGGCGGCGACTGCGGCGGCGGCGGCGTCGGGACGGGTCGCGGCGCCGGGGGCATCGGCTTCGGCGGCTCGGGCTTCGGCGGCCTGGGTTTCGGACGAGCGAGCCGGGGCGGCGTGGGCCTCGACGGCTCCGGGGCGG
Organism: uncultured Planctomycetota bacterium; assembly: GCA_963752285.1. Taxonomy (GTDB): domain Bacteria; phylum Planctomycetota; class PLA2; order PLA2; family JAEUHO01; genus CAVVXN01. The sequence continues at coordinate 437,654 of CAVVXN010000005.1, read as the reverse complement.
GGGGCGCGGGCTCGGGCGGCGCCGGTTTCGACGGCTCGGGCTCGGGCGAATCGGGCCTCGGCGACTCGGGTCCGGACGGCGCGGTCGGCCCTGCGCCCTCCGTCGCGGGCCTCCGCGCCGACGGCGGTCCGCGCCCCGGGAGCACGCCGCGCGGCAGCGCGGCGGTCGCGTGCGCGTCCGGAGCCTCGCCGGACGCGTCGCCCGCCGGCGCGCCGGCGCCGGGCGGCACGGCGGGCGACGCGGCCGGCGCGGCGTCGAGCACGCCGAGGGAGACGAAGTTTCGCCGGAGCTCCTCCGCGATCGCCGGATGGCGGGCCAGCATCTCCTCGGGCGTGATCTCGTCCCGATGCGCCAGCCATTCCGAGAGGACCAGTGAGACCCGTTCGGGCTCCGACATGCGACGCGCCCCCCGCGTTCGATTCTCGGGGCGACGGGGGGTCGGGCTACCCCTCCGCGGCCCCGCCGCCGGCCGAGCAGGCTACGCTCGGGGGTCCTCGCGTGGGAGGTGCCAGATGGAACGGCGAAGAGTTCTCGGCCTGGTGGGCGTGGGCGCGGCGGTCGTGGCGGTGGCCCTGGTGCTCCTCCTCGCGCGGCCCTTCGGCTGGGGTTCGGGCGACGACGTGGGGCCCGCGGCGGCGGCCGCCGGCGACCCGGGGGTCCTCGTCCACGAGACGGCGGCTCGGCTGACGGGGACGCCGGACGCGGCGGCGGCCCCCGACGCGGTCCCCTACGGCTTCGCGCCGATCGGCCGTCTCGAGCTCGCACTCGGCTCGGCGACCCTCACGGGCACGGTCACGGGGGCGGACGCGCCGCTCCCCGGCGCGCTCGTCCGGCTCGCCCTCGAGCCGCGCTCGACCGTCGCCGCGGTCCGCACGCGTCCGAACGGGACCTGGGAGATCGCGGGCGTCCCCGCGGGGACCTTCGACGTCCGCGCGGAGGCCGAGGGCTGGCGCGGACGGACGGAGACGAGTCCCGCCGTCGCCGAGGGCGCCACGGTCGAGGTGCCGGCGATCGACCTGGAGCGCGCGAAGGAGCTCCGGAACCTCCTCGCCGTGAAGGTCGAGGACGGCGTCGGCCGGCCCGTCGTCGGCGCGAAGGTCCTTGCGACCACGATGCTCTGGGCCCTGGACCTCGCGATGGGTCCCGAGCTCTCGGGCGAACGGGACAGCATCGACCGGCGCGCGACGACGGACGAGCGCGGCGAGGCGCGCTTCGAGCGCCTCCCGCCCGAGACGTACGACGTGGCGGTGATCGCGCCCGGGTTCCGCGTGGACGCGCAGCCGCGAATCGTGCTCGGCGAAGACGACACGAAGCACGTCCTCTTTCGCCTCGCGCCGGGCGTCTCGATCTCCGGCACGCTCGTCAGCGCGACCGGCGACCCGGTGGAAGGGGGCTTCGTCTCGGGCCTCCACCAGCCGTCCTACGCCAACGCCCCCACCGCGCGCACGGGCGCGGACGGGACGTTCGTGCTCGACGGCCTCCGGGAAGGGAGCTACATGCTCTTCGCGGGCCACGACGAGAAGGGGCAGGTCGTCGCGAACCCGGTACGCGCCCCGAGCGCGGGCGTGCGGCTCCAGCTCGGCGGTACGGGCGACCTCGACGTCCGCGTGACCCGCGCCGACGGGAAGCCCGTTCCCCGGTACGGGCTCCGCCCCTGGCGAAGCCAGCCGTTCGGCTACACGTACTCGGTCCAGTTCGCCGTGGACGACCCCGAGGGCCACAAGGTGCTCCACCTGCCCCCGGGCACGTACCACCTCACCGTCCAGGGCGAGGCCGGCGACGTCGCGGCCGACCAGACGGCGACGGTAGCGCTCGGTCAGACGGTGTCCGTCGCGATCGTGCTCCCGAAGAGCGCAAGCGTGTCGGGGGTCGTCACGGACTCCGAGGGGAACCACGTCTCGGGCGCCGAGGTCTACGTCCGCCACGGCGGGTTCCCTCCCGGCGCGACCCGCGAGGAGTACACGCGCTCCGACGCCGAGGGGAGCTTCGTCTTGCGCGGCCTCCCGAACGAGTCGGTGGGCATCCACGTGGAGCGAGAGGGCTACGCCCCGGCCGTCCTCGAGGTCACCCCCGCCCTGGAGGGCCAGGGGAAGGAGATCACGGTGCGCCTCGAGAAGGGCGCCGTCGTGCGCGGGGTCGTTCGCCAGGACCACGCGCCGCTCCCCGACGAGCAGGTGAACCTCTTCTCGGGCTTCGACTTCTTCGAAGCGCGAACGACGCGCACGGACGCGGACGGCGCATACGCGTTCCCCGGGGTCGCGGCAGGCACCTACACCGTGAGCACCGGACCGCTGGAGGCCGGGTCCCCCGGCATCCTCCGTCGCGACGTGCCGGTCCCGGCGTCCGGCGAGGTCGTCGTGGACCTCGACCAGGCCGCGCCCGGCGGTCAGGGCGTCGTCCAGGGAACGGTGCGGTCGGGCGACCAGCCCGTCCCCCACGCGGCGATCACGGTGATCGACGGGCGCGGATGGAGCCAGGCCACCCACGTGGAGGCCGACGAGCAGGGCGCCTTCCGCGCGACCGGCGTCCAGCCCGGCCCGGTCACCGTCGTCGCGACCACCGCGCAGGGCACGAGCACCGTGAAGGGCGACGTCGCGGTCGCCGACGACGGCACGCCGGCCCAGGTGGACCTCCTGTTCGCGGCCGGCGAGGTGAAGGGGAGGATCGCCGGCGACCACGACGCGCCGGTGTCCGGCGCGTGGGTCCAGATCGAGCTGGCCGGCCCGGGCGCCCGACCCGGCCAGGTACGCGCCACCGTCGTGTCGGACCAGGACGGGGGCTTTCGCGCCCGGGGGCTCGCCGAGGGCACGTACCGGGTCCGCGCGAGCGGGAGCGGCTACGGAAACCTCGTCACCGACCCGTTCGCCCTCGCCGACGGGCAGGCGTTGGATCTCGGCACGCTCCACGTGCCCCTCGGCGTCGCCCTCCAGGGGCGCGTCGTGGACGACGCGGGCGCGCCGGTCGAGGACGCGACCATCGCTCTCGTGGACGCGTCGGGGCGGCCCATCCAGGTGTTCTCGCTCATCACCTCGGGCAGCGACGGGCGATGGCGCCTCTCCGGCCTCTCGCCCGGGCGGTACGTGGTGAAGGTCGAGGCCCGCGGCTACGCGCCCGCCTCCGTCGCCGTGGACGTGGACGAGGGCGGAGGGACGGCCGACACGCGCCTGCGCCGCGGCGGCGCGATCGCCGTGCGGGTCCTGGACGCGAGCCAGCACCCCCTGGCGGGCGCGCGGGTCTCGCTGCTCGATGACCGCGGACAGCTCGTCACGCACACGCTCTCGCTCGTGAGCCTCACGGACCCGGGCGTGGGGCGGACCGACGGGGAGGGGCGGACCGCGCTGACCGACCTCGCGCCGGGCGTCTACACGCTCCGGACGGACCTCGCCGGGTACGTGGTCTCCGGCGACGCACCCAGCGTCCGCGTGGATCCCGGGGGCCAAGCCGAGGTCGTCGTCGAGCTCACCCGGGGAGAGTGACCGCGGTCCGGATGGGCCTTTTGCCCCGCGACCCGGCGCCTTGTTCGCGCGTCGTCGCCGATTACACTCCCCCGACGCATCGGGAGGAACCCATGGTCCGAAGGCTGATCCTCGTCGCAGCGCTCCTCGCCGGCACGTTCGCGCTGCCCGCGTGCTCGTCCGGAGGGTGAGGGCGCGGTCGTTGCGCGGTGCCGTCGGCATCGCCCCAGCTCCCCCTCGGGTCGTGGCGTCTGCGCGACCTCCAGCGCCAGGGATAGGCCGCGTCGCGAGGCACGTCGCGGGTCGCGAAGACCGCGGGGCGTCTCGCGCCCCGCGGTTGCTACGATCCGGCCGTGAAGGTCCTCGAGAACGCGTTCTCCTGGTCGCGGTCCCGCGCGGGGGCGTTCGACCGGTGCCTCCGGGCGTATTGGTGGCAGTACTACGGCGCGTGGGGCGGCTGGGACCGAAACGCCCCGCCCGAGGCCCGTGAGGCGTACGTCCTCAAGAACCTCGCGAACCGCTGGTCCTGGGCCGGCTCCGCCGTGCACGCGAGGATCGAGCGGATCCTGAAGCGGCTCCAGGAGCGAGCGCTCGCGGATCGGCTGCCGTTCGCCGCGATCCCCCTCGACCCCGCCGCGGAGGTGGAGGGGATGACCCGGTCGATGCGCGCCCAGTACCGGGAGAGCCTCGCCGGCCGGTACCGCGACAACCCGAAGAAGAGCTTCGGGCTGATGGAGCACGAGTACCGGGACCCGGTGGACGACGCGCAGTGGCGCGAGGTCAACGCGAAGGCGAAGACCGCGCTCCGAGGCTTCCTCGAGAGCGAGGTGTTCGCGCACATCCGTGAGACCGACCCGGCCGGGTGGTTCCCGATCGAGCGCCTCGACCAGTTCGACTTCGAGGGGACGGGCATCTGGACCGTCCCCGACTTCGCCCGCCGCGACGGGACCGGCGGCGCGGAGATCTACGACTGGAAGACGGGTGCGGTGAAACCCGACGAGGACCGCATCCAGCTCGCGGGCTACACGCTGTGGATGGAGTCCCGCCACGGGATCGACCCGGAGCGCGTGAAGAACCGCCTCGTCTACCTCGGCCCCGAGGTGATCGTCCACGACTTCGTGCTCGGTCCCGTCGAGCTCGAGCAGGCGCGGGGCGAGATCCGCGCGAGCGTCGCGGCGATGCGCGCCCGCCTCGCCGACCCGGCGACGAACCGGGCCGATCGCGAGGACTTCCCCCTGACCGACGACCGCTCCCGTTGCTCGACGTGCGGCTTCCGGCGGCTCTGCGGGCGCTGAGGCCCCGCCGCGGTAGGGTGTCGCCATGAGCCGGACGCTCGTGACGCTGGCGCTCTTGGCGGCTCTCCTCTCGCCGGCGCTTGCCGCCCCGGGCGAGGCGCGCGGCCGGATCGTGATCCTCGACCGGGGGCGCGGCGCGAAGGACGACGCGAGCCGGCTCTCCGAGGTCGCGCTCCGCATCGCGGGCGACGACGCGGCCTCCACCCTGATCCTCTACGGGACGCGGGCGGGAGGACGGCCTCGGTTCGCCGTCGTGCGCGGGGACCGGGCGGCCGCGCTCCGCGAGGCCGACACGAAGGAGGGCTGGGACTTCACGGGGCCGACCGACGTGCGACAGGGCGTCCTGCTGGCGCTCGAGAGGCGGACTTTCGACACGCCCGTGGACCTCGCGCTGGTCGGTCCGTTCTCGGGCACCGAGGACCTGCCCGCCGGACAAGACGACGCGGCGCTCGAGACCTGGCGGAATCGCGCGCCCGAGGGCAGCCGGATCTGGCCTCTCGCGCTCGGGACGGCGGCGCGCCGCGCGGTCGGGGCGCTTCCCGGCGTCGTGGGCTCCGGGTGGGTCCTCCTCGACGTCGGACCGCCGGCCGTCGAGGTCGATCCGCACTCGCCGATCGCACCGGACGAGCCGTACCGCGCCCGTGTCCGCGCGAGGGTGGACGCGGCGGTCGTCGGCGTGCAACCGGACGTGATGCCCCTCCTCGTCTCTACGGACGGAGCGGACGACGTGAAGACGCGGCTCGAGGGCGCGGAGCTCGTCGCCTCGGTCGCACGCCCCACGGCCGCGGTCGCGAAGGCGCAGGTCGAGATCTCGGTCGCAGACGACGTGCCCGTCCTGGTCGCCGCGGCGCTCCCCGAGCCCGCGCGCGTCGTGTGGGACCAGCTCCGCCCGGACGCACGCCTCGTCAAGGAGGACGTCGCGCCCGTCGAAGCGCTCGACCTGGAGGCCGACCGACCCCTCGTGGTCGAGCGGACGATCGAGCGTGTCGTCGTGGGCGCGCCCGCGCGCTGGACCGCGCGCGGACGCGACGCCGCGCTGCCCGAGGAGGTCGAGGTCGCGTTCGGCGAGACGCGCCCGGCGCGGCACGACGTCGAACGGACCCCGGTCACGATCCGGATGCACGCGGTCCCCGGCCACCCGATCGAGCGTTCGGGCACGATCGTGCTCGATTCCGGCACGCCCGGCGTCGCGATCGAGCTCTCCTATCACGTCGTCGTCCTGCCGGGCCACGGGCACGCGCGCCTCGACGCCCCCGGCGGCGAGGTCGCGCTGCCCGCGGGGGAAGACGACGACGCGCTCGACATCGACGTCGAGCGCGACGACGCGAACGCGCCGCCTGAGGTCGCGCTCCGACTCGACGTAGACCCCGCCCCGCCCGCGGGCCTCTCGTTCGAGGTGACGCTCTCCGACGGCCGGGTGCTTCGCTTCGCGCCCGGACGGGAGATCGTCGTCCCCCTGCCGGGCCGCCACCGCGTCGTGCCACGACTCGCGAAGGGGACGCGCCCCTTCGCCGCGACCGTGACGCTCGCGGCGGGCGCGACACCGGGCGTGGTGCTCGAGACGAAGGGCCGTGCGACGCTTCGGCCCCGCCGTCCCCGTCTCCGGCTCGAAGGCGGCGGGGGCTTCCGGCTCGAAGGCGACCGGGTCGTCCCGGTCGAGCCCCTGCGCCTGCGCCTGGACTCGGACGGCGGCGACGAAACGTGGCGGCTCGCCCTCCTCGAGCACCCGCCCGCGCTCCGCGTGGGCCCGTCGGCGCCGGTGCGCCTCGTGCTCGTGCCCGACGCGCCCGGTCTCTGGCGGATCGAGGCCGCAGGCCCCTGGCGCGGGGAGCGCGGCGCGATCTTCTCCGGCCGCGCCGAGACGGTGCCGATCGAGATCGCGTGGTCGGAGGGCGGGACGCCTCGTTCGGTCGAGGTCCGGGTGGACGTGCCCGCGCGGTGGGGTCGGCTCGGCCTCGTGCTGATCGGCCTGGCGGGGATCGCGCTCCTGGTGGGCGCGATCGCGGCGTCGCACCTTCGGGCCGCTCCGCTGGAGGGGACCCTCCTCTACGCCGTCGAGGGCAAGGCGGGGGCCGTGGGTCGGGTGGACCTCGCGCCGGCGGGGCGGCGGGCGCGAACGCTCGTTTCGGACCCCGCCGGTCGTCTCGCGCTGGGCGGCGACGGCGAGGCCGTCGCGCGCGTCCGGCCGAGCCGCGTGGGCGGGTTCCTGGACGTGCCCGGACCGAACGGCGTCGAGCGCCACCTCTTGGTGGACGGCCTCGTCGTGACGAGCGGCCGGCACCGGGTCCGCTACATATCGGGCCAGGTCCAGCCGCCGCCGGGCGGGACCCTCGACCCGGTCCCCGACCTCCTCGGTCCCGAGTTCGAGCTCGAGACGGGGCGTGTCGAGAAGGCGATCCGCTCGGCGCGGCCCGACCGAGCACAGGAGACGGGCGATCCGGAGAGCGGCGCCGGGTAGCATGGGAGGGCGCGGTGACCGCGGCGCCCATCCGGCCGGCGCGACCCGGGCCCTCGCGCACGACGGGGAAGCAGTGACGAGAGGAAGGACCCTCGCCGCGGTCCTCGCGACCCTCTGCGTCGCGTCGTCCGCGGGCGCCGCGCCGCCCGCGCAGCCCTTCGCGACGCTCGCGGCGAGCCTCCACGTCGGGACGACCGTCATGGTGCGCGGCGCCGCCGTGACCCTGCTGGTCGTGGCCGACGGGTACGTGCCTCCCGCCGGACCCGCCTACCGGGACGCGCGCACGGACCTCGCGGGCCCCCACCTCGACGTCCAGGACCTGCCGGGCGTGGCCGGCCGCTGGCACGTGCGGGTCGCGAACCACGGCGAGCGGCCCGTGCTCGCGCCCGCCGGCGAGGCGCTCCTCACGCCCGCGGGCCCGTCCCGCGCGGTGGACCGTCCCGTGTGGATCCCCGCGCACGCGGCCACGTTCGTACCCGTCGTGCAAGGTGTCGATCCGCCGCCCTCCGGGCCCTATCTCTCGCGCGGCCGCGGTCTCACACCCTTCGAGCAGACGCTCGTGGACCTCGACGTCCTCGGCGCGCGGGTGCGCCGCCGAAACGCCGTGCTCGGCGTAGACTCCTCTCGGAAGGACGACATGGCGGCCGCGTACACGACGGCGCGGTTCGTCGAGCGGTACGCGGGCTACGACGCCGACCTCCGCGGTCTCGCCGATCGACGACACGTCGTGGGCGTGCTGGTGGCCGACGACCTCGGACCCTGCTGGGGGACCGTCGAGTCCGATCCGGCGCGCTTCGCGGCGCGCTGGCCGTCGATCCGCGAGGGCATCGCGATCGACGCGATGCTCGTGGCCGACCGCGGCGTCGCAGCGCGCACGAAGGACCTCTCGCGCGACGTCGGGATCCTCGTCCGGGCCCTCGCGACGACGCCGCTCGAACGCCCGAACTTCGGCGTGGGCACGGAGCTCCGCTACGAGGTCACGGGCGTGCCTCACGCCACCGGCGCGTGGGAGGGCCTCGCCATCGGCGCCGACCCCGTTACGGCCACGTTGCGCCTCGAGCGCGCGCCGTCGGCGACGCGGCCGACGCCGCCCGGCGGGGACGGGACACCCGGCACGCCGGGCCTCTTCGAGGGAGGCCGGCGGCTCCGACCGACGCCGTTCGAGGACCGGGTGAACGACCGTCGGACGGGCGCCTCCACCACCGGGCCGTCCACGTCGGCCGGGGGCGGGACGCGCGGGCCGTCCCTCCCGTCGGGTCCCTCCTCCGCGCCGACGACGCCGCGCCCGACCCCCTCGCCCGGGGCCACGCCGCGTTCGTCGGGCGGCGGCGCGTCCCCCTCACCGTCCGCGCCCCGCATCGACCCGCTCGGCCGGTAGGGAGAGCCGGCCCTGCCGAGCCGCGCCCTCGCGATCGGATTCGACGGAGCCGAGCTCTCCATAGCGAAGGCGCCCCCCCACGAGGGTCGGCGGCCTGCCTCCTCGTCCCGCCGCTTTGGATCGGCGCTCCATCGTCTCCGGCCCGCAGAACGGACTACCGATGGAGGAGGAGGCCCGTGTGGCTTCGTCGTTCTTCCGTGAGCGGGGGAAGGATGTCGTCCGCGGTGAAGGGGACGCCGTCGGTTCCCACGGAGCGGAGGAAGTAGTGCGCCTCGTCGGGTAGGAGCTCGTAGAAGAAGTGCGGGTCGCTCGCGAGACCCCGCTGCATGAACGTCGGGTCCACGGTCGGGTCCGGCCGCCGGCCTGGCGGTGCGAGGTCCGCGATCTGCTGGGGGTACCTCCCGCGCTCCTCGTGGTACGCCTCGATCTCGTCCACCACCTGGACGAGCATCTGCGCCGCGAGCTCTTCGCGGAGGCGGTCGAACGTGCCCCCGCGTTGGAGCAGACCGAAGTAGATCACGACCAGGATCAGGGCGACGTTGAAGGCGATGCCGCCGACGCCGATCAGGATCAGCGACAGCGCGTTCCGCGTCGCGCCCCACACGATCCCGATGCCGCCGAAGACGACCCCGAGCCCGGGGAGGAACGAGAGCCAGGCGACGAGGTACGCGAACCCGCCGGGGCCCCGCGCGGCGCCGGGACGTCGGGTCTCCTCGGGCGTGGGCCAGGGGCTGGGATCGGTCACGGCGGCCTCAGTCCGAGACGTCGTCTTCGTCGGCCGGCGCGGCGCCGATCCGCACCCGGACCCGTTCGTCGGCCATGCGAACGGCCATCTCGACCGCCTCCTCGGCCGTCTTCGCCTCGGGAAGGTAGCGGTCGAAGAGCGCGTCGCGGTCGAGCCGCCAGGAGCGAACCCCCACGACCGGGATCTGGTGCTTCAGGGCGATCGAGATCTCGGAGAGCGTCCCGAGCTGTCCGCCGATGGCGATCGCCGCCTCGCCCGCGGTCGCCACGAGGACGTTTCGCCCGTCACCGAGACCCGTGGGTATCACGACGTCCACGTAGGGGTTCGCGTCGAAGCGGTTGTACGTGCGGAGGATCCCCACCGTCCTCCCGCCGGCCTCCTTGGCCCCCATCGACGCGGCCTCCATCACGCCGTAGAGCCCGCCCGTGACCACGGTGATCCCGCGCAGGGCGAGCAGACGCCCGATCTCCGCCGCGAGGTTGTAGTCGTCACGGGGAGGGTTCCCGGCACCGAAGACGGAGATCATGCGGTCCACGGGGGAATCTTCGACGCCCGGGGCGCGGGGCGCAACCCGGCGTCGCACCCCGTGCGTCGGGGCGGAAGGGCGGCGGGGCCCTCAGACGCCCCGGACGTACGACAGGATCCCGATCACCACGAACGTGCCCACGGCAATGGAGCCGCCGAGCACCCGCCACCAGTTCACGGCCTTCACGCCGAACGTCCCGGCGAGGAAGAGGAGCGCGCCGCCCGCCAGGAGGAGTGACATCCCGCCGCCGCGGGTGGTCTCCGCCTCCAGGATGCCGCGCGTGACGTCGTAGAGGGCGGCGGTCGCGATGGCGGCCGCCCCCACCAGGGTCGAGAGGATCAGCGCGGGGCTGCGCGCGCGCCGACACCGCACCTGCAGGAAGTAGAAGAACAAGAGGAGCGCGAGGACCGGCAGCGCCGCGAGGAGCACCGCGGCCACCCGCACCGCGCGGATCGTGGAGCCGCTCGCCGTGTTCTCCGACGCGGCCGTGCGCGTGGCCGTCCGCGCCCAGAAGAACACGTCCAGACCCGAGACCTCCCCCTGCTCGGAGACGATCCGGCCGAGGCGGCGCCAGTCGCCGGCCGCCGCGCGGCTCGGGCCCGGTCCCTCGAGCGACGACTCGATCGCCGCGTCGAAGCGCTTCGCCACGTCGGGGTCGATCCGCACCCACGGCGAGAAGAACGCGACGAGGACCAGCGCCGATCCGAGCATGCCCGAGAGGCTGCACACGCGAACCCGCTTCGGTTCGACGAACGCGGGGGACTCCTCGGTCGGGCTCACGCCGGCAGCATACCCGCGGCCCCCGCGTGGCCCCGTGGCGCCCGCTCCGCCGACGGAGCCCGCGCGTCATCTGCCGGCGAGCGAACCGAGGATTTCCTCCAGCACCTCGGGCTTCACCGGTCTTGCGTACGCCCGGTAGAGACCCGAGTCCTTCGCACGTCGGCGGTCTTCGTCCGTCCCGCGACCCGCCCGCGCCACGCTCGTCCTTCGCGGACGACGGCGACTCCCGCTCCCGCGTCACGAGACGACTTTTGGACCCGCGCCGTCCCGGCACAGCCGTTCGCTCTCCTCGCGGGGGCGCATCGGGATGCGGGCGCCACCACGAGCCAGACGCGCGGGATCCCGCGTCCGGTCCGGGGTACGGGGTACGCGGCGCGGATCGGGCCGTACGATGGACGCGGATGTCCGACGGCACGATTCGCGTACGCGGGGCTCGCACGCACAACCTGAGGGACCTGGACCTCGACCTCCCGCGCGGTGCATGGACCGTCGTGGGCGGCGTCTCGGGGTCCGGGAAGTCGTCCCTGGTGCTCGACACGCTCGGCGCGGAGTCCCGGCGGCGGTTCCTCGCCACCTCGCGGCGCGGGGGCGACCTCGAGCTCCCGCGGCCCGACGTGGACGCGATCGAAGGGCTTCCGCCCGCGGTCGCCGCCGGCTTCACCGCGCGCGCGCCGGGCCCGCGCGAGACGCTCGGGACCGTGACGGAGGTGACGTACGCGCTCCGCGCCCTCTTCGCGCGGATGGCCACCCCCCACTGTCCTCGCTGCGGCGCGGGCCTCGTGGCGCTGGATCGGCTCGCCGTCGCGGCGCGTCTGCTCGAGCGGCCTCCCGGCACGCGGTTCGTCCTGCTCGCGTCGCGCGGTCGGGGGCCCGCCGCCCTCGCGGACGCCGGGCGCGAGGGCTTCGTGCGGGTGCGCGTCTCGGGCGGCGAGATCGCGCGCACCGAGGACGTGGACCCCGCCGGCGTCCCTGCGGACGCCCGCGTCGAGGTCGTCGTGGACCGGCTCGTCGCGAAGGAGGGCGCGGACGAGCGCTTCCAGGCGTCCGTGGACCAGGCCCTCGACCTCGGGGGCGGCGTCCTTCGCGTGCTCGACGCGACGAGCGGCGGCGAGACGACGTTCGCCGACCGCCCGTTCTGCGGCGCGTGCGACCGGACCTGGCCTCGCCTCTCGACCCGGACCCTCTCGTTCGAGAGCCCGGAGGGCGCCTGTCCCTCCTGCGAGGGCCGTGGTGCCGTTCCTGCGCTCGACCCCGAACGTGTCCTCCCGCGGCGGCTGCGCCTCGCCCGTCTCCCGGCGTGGCTCGCGCGGGCCCTCGACCAGGCGGGGCGCGCCGCCCTCGCACGGGACGTCGCGCGCTGGGTCCGCCGCGAGGCGCCGGACGAGCGGGCGCGGGTGCTCGACCTCTCCGAGGCGACCCGAACGCGCTGGCTCGAGGGGACGCCGAGCACGCCGGGGCTGCTCGCACATCTCGCGCGCGCCGGACGGTGGGCGCGGTACGCGAAGGACGTCACGTGTCCCGAGTGCGAAGGGACACGCCTCTCCCCCTTCGCACGTTCGGCGCGCCTCGCGGGCACGACGCTTCCGGAGGCGGAGGCGATGGCCGTTCGCGACCTCGCGGCGTTCCTCGACGCGTTGGCGCTCGAGGGCGCAGCGGGGCTCCTCGCCCGCGCCGCGAAGGAGGACGCCGCGGCGCGACTCGCGTTCCTGAACGAGGTCGGGCTCGCGTACCTCGCGCCCGCGCGCGCCGCGGCGTCCCTCTCGAGCGGCGAGCTTCGCCGCGCGCGCCTCGCCGCGGCGTGCGCGGCGCGGATGAGCGGGCTGCTCTTCCTCCTCGACGAGCCCACCGCGGGGCTCGCGCCCTCGGAACGCGAGCGGCTCTGGCGCCGCCTGGCCGACCTCGTCCGCGAGGGGAACACGGTCGTCTCGGTCGAGCACGACCCCGTCGCGCTCCGCCACGCGGACCACGTGGTCGAGATGGGACCCGGCGCCGGGCCGCGGGGCGGCGCGGTCGTCGCGTCCGGCCCCGCGGCGAAGGTGGTGGCGGCAGGGCGCGCACCGCTCGCCAAGGCGCTCCTCGCGCCCGCCCCGCGTCCGCGGACCCGGCGGCGGCGCCATGCCGCCGTGATCCGGGTGCGGGGCGCGCGGGGCCACAACCTCTCGGGCCTCGACGTCGAGATCCCGCTCGCCGGTCTCACCGTGATCACGGGGCCGAGCGGGGCCGGCAAGACCACGCTGCTCCTCGAGGTGCTCGCGCCGGCGGTCGAGGCGACGCTCGTCCGGCGGCCGCTCCGGGCCGACCGGGTCACGGCCGTCGAGGGGGCGTCTGCGGTCGGCCGGGTGCGCGTCGCGCGGGGCACCGCCTCGCGCCACCCCCGCGCGAGCCCGGGCAGCGTGCTCGGCGTGCTCGGACCGCTGCAGCGGCTCTTCGCCGCGACCCTCGACGCGCGGGCACGCGGCTGGAGGCCCTCCCGCTTCAGCCGGCACGTGAAAGGCGGGCGCTGCGAGGCGTGCCGGGGCATCGGCGAACGCCGCGTCGCGCTCCGCGATCTGGCGGCGTCGTCGGTGCCGTGCGACGTCTGCGACGGCACCGGCTTCGCGAGCGACACGCGGCGCGTCCGCGTGAAGGGCCTGTCGATCTCCGACGCCGAGGCGCTGTCGCTCGAGGAGGCCGCCAAGGTCTTCCGCGACCTGCCCGCGGTGGCGGGACCGCTCGCCGCCGCGACCGACGTCGGCCTGGGGTACGTCCCGCTCGGCGAGCCGACGAGTCGTCTCTCGGGCGGAGAGGCGCTGCGACTCTCCCTCGCGGCGGCGCTCGGGCGCGGTGGGGAGACGCCGACCCTCTACGCGCTCGACGAGCCGACGCTGGGCCTCCACCCCGACGACGTGCGACACCTCGCCACGGTTCTGCTGCGCCTCGCCGCCGCGGGGAACGCGGTCGTGGCGGTCGAGCACCATCCGCGTCTCGTCGCCGAGGCCGACCACCTCGTGGTGCTCGGCCCCGGCGCCGGCGACGCGGGCGGACGCCTCCTCTACCAGGGCCCGCCCGCGGGCGCCGAGGCGATCGAACGCGCGCCCGGCGACGCCGCGACCGCGCCCCCGGGGGAGCCGACCGGGGGGACGCGGGCGCGTCGGCGGACGCGCGGACCGCGGTGAGCCGCGCTGCACCGTGGAGGCCGATCGGGAGATCGCGTATCCTCGGTGCGGACCCGACGCACGATGTGGGACGACGCCGCACCGCTCAAAGGCCCCCGGGGAGGGCATCGCCGAGGGGACTCGAAGGCCGCGCCCGGGCGCCTCTTGCGACCCGTGGCCGCTCGGGTCCGGATCCGCTCGGCGGACGAAACGGTCGGCGGCCACCGCGTTCGCCTCGTCGCCGTCGCCCTCGCTTCGCTCTGCCTCTCGGCCTGCGGAAGGCCGCCGCTCGCGCCCCGGGAGGTCGCGCGGCGGGAGGTGCTCGCGGCCGTCCTCGACGCCTTGTACGTGGAGCCCGGCACGCGCGTGCTCGTCATCGACGACGACCTCTCCCCCGATCTCGGCTACGCGAAGGACACCCCTCCCCGTCCCGATCGCGCGGCCGACGCGGTGACGCTCCCCGACGGCACCTGGATGTACCGCCCGACCCTCGAGGGGCTCGCGCCGGAGACGTTCGCGGACTGGCTCGCGCACGCGGCGCGGGTCCCGGCGCCGAGGGACCTGGCCGCGTCACGACCGATCGAGTGGTTCACCGAGGCGAGCAGCAGGGCCATCGAGCCCGTGGTCATCACGCCCGACGGACCCGCTGGGGAGAGCCCGGCGTGGATGGGCTTCCACCACCGGTACCCCGGCAGCTCCGGGCTGGTCCACCTGAGCGACGTGGGGTTCTCTCCCCGCGGAGACCAGGCCGTGCTGCAAGCGTCCTCGCTGGCCGGCGGTCTCGCCGGCTCGGGGTGGTGGGTCCTCCTGCGCCGGCAAGGCGGGCACTGGGTCGTCGTGGTGAAGAAGAGGACCTGGGTCGCCTGAGCCGCGCGCGCAGAGGACGCCCCTCCGGCCCGGCTACGCGCCGGCGGGCACGGCCCGCCGGCGGACGAGCGCGTCCACGAACGCGCGGATCGCCTCGACCTGGGCCTCGCCGTCGAGGCCCGCCTCGGCGAGCACACGGGGACCCGGGCCGCTCCCCAGGTAGCGCCGCTTCCGGAACGGGTGGAGCGTGTGCTCTCTACCCACGTCCGTGGGCACCCAGCGGTCCATCGTCGGACGCGTGAAGCCGGTGATCCCCATCCGTCGCTCCACGGGTCGGCCGGCGAAGAGGCTCGCCCGTTCTGCGGCGGGCCGCCGGTCGAAGAGCTCGGCGCTCGCGACGTAGAGCGCCTCGACGTCGAGCCCGGCCTCGTCCAGGGCGGGCAGCGCGCGGTCCACGAACGCGTACGCGACCTCCGAGCCCTGGAGCACCACCGTGGCCACGGGCGCGGGACCGCGCGCCGGGCGGAGGACGTACACCCCGTCGGCCGCGGCCTCCGCGGCCGCGAGCCCGAGGGCCTCGCGGTCGGGCACCGTCTCGCGGGGACGCGTCACGAACGGGAAGACGAGCGCGGGCCGGGCGGCGAACGCCGCCGCGACGAGCGGCCACGTCTCGGAGGGCTCCCACGGCGTCAGCGCGATCGCCGCGCCCTCGGGGAAGTTCTCCTGCACGAGCTGGAGCGCCTGCGGGTCGGCGTGCGTGGGCCCGTCCTCGCCGGTCTTGAGGCCCGCGTGTCCGCACACGAGCACCAGGGGACGAGACGCGCCGCCCGTGCGCCCGGTGCGCATCTGGTTCCCGATCGCGTGCAGACGTGCGGCGACGTGGCCGAGCGGGGCGAGGAACGCGCCGTACGACGCGCCGACGCCCGCGTGGCGCCCCGTCGCCGCGACGCCGGAGAGAACGCACGCGAGGCCGTCCTCGCAGATCCCTCCCGCCGCGATCGTCCTCGACGCGGGATTCTTCGCGAGGTGGAAGAAGCCCGGCGCGAAGCCCTCGGTCGCCGCGGAGATCGCCGTCGAGTCGAGCAGGTCGGCCGCGCCCACGAGCAGCGCGCCTCGGCTCGCGCGGTTGAGGTGCCCGAGCGCCCGGCCGAGCTGCTCTCGGAGCGCGACGCTCGCGCCCGGCCGGAGCGCCAGGGGCTCGGGCGTCCGCGCGGGGTCGGCCGCGGCGTAGAGCCGCTCCACGTCGGGCGCGTCGGCGCGGACCGTCCGGCCCCGGCCGTCGAGACGACCCTGCGCCGCGACCACCCGCGCCGCGATCTCGTCGCAGGCCGGTCGGGTCGCGAGGAGCACCTCGCGCACGAGACAGAGCGTCTCCCAGTAGCAGCCCTCGAGCTCGCCGTCGCAGCCGGGCTGGCGGCAGGGCGCGTCCACGCAACGCGGCAGCCCCGGCGCCCCGGGTCCCAAGAGCGACTCGAGCGTGTGCCGGTACCCGGGGCTGCAGAGCTTGTGGCCCGCGCCGTGGGACACGCGGCCCTCGATACCGTAGCGCCATCCCTTCTCGGTTCGGTACACGATCGCCGTGGGTTGGCCGTTGTCGATCTCGAGCGCGCGGCGTTGCGCCGACAGGACGAGCGCGAAGTCGAGGCCGTCGGGGACCTCCACCACGTTCCAGTCGTGGAGGTAGAGGAGCTCCATCGGGTCCCATTGCACGTAGTCGCCGGGCCGCCCGCCCTCGCGCGTCACGGCGTCGGAGTCGATCGACGACTGGTTCCAGTCCACGTGCAGCACCGCGTTCCAGAGGCCGGCCGTGCCGGCGAACGCGAGGGCTTCGGCGACGCGCCCCGGCGTGAGGCCGCCCTCGCCCTCGATCACGTGCACGCGGGGCGCCGCACGGCCGTAGAGGTCGGCGAGGCCCGCGGCGAGGCCCAGCGAGGCGCCGACGCCGACGCCGGACGCGCCGGTGGCCAGGCGCACGAACGGCGTGGCGGGCGTGGGATGACCGTCGAGCGCCTTCGCCCCGAACCGGCGGAACAGGTGGCCCTGGTGCGTGGGGTTTCGGCGGAACCCGAGGAGGTCCTCCAGCCGTACGCGCTTCCCGTCCTCCCGGGGGAGGACCCCCGGGGCGCCGATCCGGACGATCTCGTCCCGGAGCGCGAGCATCGCGTACAGGCCGAGCGCCTTGTGCCCCGCCGCATACGAGAGGACGTCCGCGTCGAGCCGGTCGGGGTTTGCGACGTCGTAGTCCATCGCGTCGTAGCACAGCCCCGCGACGATGCGACCACTCGAGATCGAGCCGCCCGGGTGGCCCGACTGGGCAAAGTTGTAGAGCACGGAGCAGAGCGCGCGGTAGACGAGGTCGAGGAACGCGAAGTGCCCGAGGTCGGACTCCTCGACGAGCCCCGGCGAGGGCTCGGCGATGCGGATCCACTCGGCTCGGCGAGGTCCGAAGATCGGGTTCATGTCGGCTCCAGTCGCAGGCGGGACGGCAGGGGCGACGGACGGTAGGCGGGTCCCGCGCGGGGCCCCTCAGAGCGTGAGCGACCGTCCGGACCCGAGGAACGAGTCGAACCCCTCGACGTCGTACGACGCGCGTTCCATCCGGTCGAGCGCCTCCTCGAGGTCGGCGTCGGCCGCGGCGATCGACACGCGGAGGAAGTGCTGGCCCTCGCTCCCGAGGAGCCCGAACGACCGCCGGTCCATGGTGGCGACCCGGTAGTGGTAGAGGAGGAAGAGCTGCAGGAGCGTCGCGGGGCTCGTGCGCGTACGCAGCCAGTCGGGGAGACCTTCGTGCGCCTCGACGGCGCCGAGGCGATCGAGAACGCCGCTCACGTTGGGGAAGACGTAGAAGGCGCCCTTCGGCACCTGGCACGAGACGCCGTCGATCGCGCGGAGGCCCGCGACGGTCAGGTCGCGGCGTCGCTGGAACGCGTTCACCATCGCGCGGACCACCGGCGACGACTCGGGAGATCGGAGCGCCTCGACCGCGCCCATCTGGTTGTAGGGCGGCAGGGACGCGAAGTAGTTGATGTTCAGGTTGCGGTGGAGGAGCGCCTCCTCGACCGTGGGGTAGACCGACCACCCGACGCGCCCCCCCGTCCAGGCGTACGTCTTGGACACGCCGGAGGTGAAGATCGTGCGCTCGCTCATCCCGGGCACGGAGAGGATCGACGCGTGCGGGACGTCGTCGAAGACGATCGCCTCGTAGGACTCGTCCGAGTAGACGCGGACGTCGGGGCGGGCCCGGCGGGCGATCACCGAGGCGATCTCGGCCAGGTCCGAGGTGGACGCGACGCCCCCCGTCGGGTTGGACGGGAAGTTCAGATAGACGAGCTTCGTGCGAGCCGTGAGGTACGGCTCGAGGTCCGCGCCCGTGAGCGTGAACCCGGTCTCCTCGCGAAGCGGAACGGGCACCGGCACCGCCCCCTGGTAGCGGATGAACGACTCGAAGAGCGGGTAGCACGGCGTCGGATAGACGACATCGTCGCCCGGCCGCAGGTAGACCATCTGCGCGAAGCCGATCGGGCACCGCGCCCCCGGGTAGACCACGACGCGCGCGGGGTCGATCTCGATCCCGCGCGGCGGTCCGACGCTGTCGGCGATCGCCCGTCGGAGATCGGGGAGGCCCTGCGGGTCGCAGTACGTCGTGAGCCCCTGTTCGAGGGCGGCGTCCACGGCGCGCGCGACGTGGCGCGGGAGCGGGAAGTCGGGCTGACCGAGGTTCAGTCGGATCACCCGCCCGCCGGGACCCGGGCGCGCGGGCGGCTCCGCCTCGATCCCCGCGATGAGCGCACCCAGGCGGAACGCCTCCTCCGTGCCGAGGAGCCCGACGCGGTCGGAGAAGAGCGTGGGCGGCAAGGCCGCCGCGGTGGCGAGTCCGCCCATGGGGAGATCGCGTCCCAGATCGTGCCCGTGAGGGCGCCCGTTTCGAGATCCTACTCCCCGCGACCTGATCCCCCGCCTCGAACCTCGACCGACCCGCCCGCCTCGGGCGTCGCGGGAGAAGTTGCGATCGATTCGCAACGACGAGACGCGCGGGTCGCGGTGGCGAGCACGGCGCGCGCGGCACGGTCCGCGACGCCACCCGTCTCGAGTCGCGCGCGTACCTTCGTCGCGAGCGTCTCGCGCGTGCGGGACCAGGTCGCGGCGTCCGCGGCGACGCGCAGGAAGTCCCGCGCAACTGCGCGTCCCGAGCGCCGCACGATCAGGCGCTCGGGCGCGACCTCCTCTCCCGCGACGAGGTTGACCAGACCGATCCACGGGGCCGTCAGGCCGACGAACGCGCCGACGCGCGCGAGCGGCGTCACGCGGTAGAACAGGGCGTGCGGCACGAGCGCGGCGCCGAGCTCGGCGGTCACGGTCCCGCTCGCGGCGATCGCACCGAGGAGGGGCGCCTCGCCCGACGCGTCCGACGGGGTCCCCCCGGCGAACCGCACGTGCGACGGCGTGCGCCGCGCGCGGCGTGCGCCCGTCTCGAACGCCGCGCGGTGCGCGTCGGTCGCGAGCCGGACCACGAAACGCGCCGCCGGGAGGCGCCGCTCGACCTCCGCGGCCGCCTCGAGGACCACGGGCGCGTGCCGGAGGATCTCCTGGCGACGGCTCCCCGGCAGGAGCTCGATCTCGCAGGGCCCCGATCCCGGCCAGCGCTCGGGCGTCCGGGGCGGGGCGAGGGGCGCCTCGAAGAGCGGGTGGCCCGCGCGCACGCACTCGATGCCCGCCCCCTCGAAGTACGCGGGCTCGAACGGGAACACCGCCACGAAACGATCGACCGCGCGCCGCCAGCGGCGGATGCGCCAGGGCCCGTACGCCCACAGGGCGGGCGGGACGAGGTGCGCCGTCGCGACGCCGCGCGCGCGGGCCCAGCGGGCGATGCGGACGTTGAGACCCGGGAAGTCGACGGTCAGGCAGAGGTCGGGCGGCGACGCGCGAAACCGCGCGCGCGTCCGCGCGAGGAGGCGCCACCACGTCCCGAGCGACCCGACGACGGCGCATACCCCCACCACGGCGCGCGAGACGATGTCCTCGTCGAGCTCGGCGCCCGCCTCCCGAAGCGCCTCGCCGCCGTATCCACGCACCTCGACGTCGGGGCAACGCGCGCGAATCGCGCGGACGACGCGGGCCGCGAGGAGGTCGCCCGACCGCTCGCCGGCCGAGACGAAGATGGTCCGTCCGGCCCACGCGGAGGGGTCGGGCGCCGGCGGCTCGGGCACGGGGCCGGGAGGCGCGGCGAGCCGCCGCCGGATCCGGCGCCTCGCGAGCGGCTGCACGATGGGAGAGCCGAGGATCCACGCCATGAACGGGAGGGCGCCGAGCAGCGTGCGCCCGAGAAGCAGGGCGACGGCGAGATGGTCGGCGAGCGTCGGCTTGGGCGCCGGTCTCACGCCTCGGCACCCGCGCGCGTCCGGCGTCGTGCGCGCCGCCCGATCCACACGAGGTTCACTCCGTTCAGGACCGCGTGGGCGAGAGCGGGGGGCCACACGCTGCCGGTCCCCTCGCGGAGCAGACCGAAGAGGAGACCCGCCAGGAGCGCGAAGAGCGGGTACGTCCAGAACGCGCGCCGGGGGATCACGTGCACGAGGCCGAAGAGGAGCGTCGTGCCGGCGAGCCCGAGGTGAGGCCAGAGCGCGCCGCGGAAGAGGACCTCCTCCGCGCTCCCCGAGATCAGCGCGAGCCACAGCGCCGCGGGCCACCCGATCGGGCCGATCCAGTCCACGATCGCGTCCACCGTCCGCGCCATCGGTTTCCAGGCGCCCGCGAGGACGCGGAACAGGACGACCAGCGCGATCGCGATGCCGGCGCCACCGAGCACACCGGGCAACGTCGGCGACCGCGGGCTCATCGAATGGACGCCCGTCCCGAAGAGGCCGAGGCCCACGGCGAACAGCACGACCACGCCGTAGAACCACGCCGCGGGCCTCAGGAGCTCGCGACCTCGCGGGGGGCGGTCGGCGGGCGCAGTCGCAGGTTCGGGCGCGTCCGGCAAGGTGGCCTCCGGGGACCGCGCGAGGGTAGCAGGGCGCCGCGCCTCCGCGTGTTCCGTGCCGTGACGGAACGGGTAGGATGCGCGGTCCTCGGCGGCGACGGACGAGGAGGACGGAGACCGAGATGAGGATCCAGGAGCTGGCGCGGATGGTGCAGGCGGACGTCGATCCCGACGTCGATTTCGAGATCTCCGGCGCCGCCACGATCGCCGACGCCGGCCCCGCCGACGTCACGTTCCTCGCGAACCCGAGGTACACGGCTGCACTCCGGACCTCCCGGGCCGGCGCGGCGCTCGTCGAACGCTCGTTCAGCGAGGAGGTCCCGCCCGCCCTGCTTCGCGTGGACAACCCCTACCTCTCGTTCGCGCTCCTGCTCGAGACCCTGCATCGTCCACCGGAGGTGACCCACGGCGTCCACGCGACGGCGGTACTCGGCGAAGGCGTCGTTCTCGGCGACGACGTCTGCATCGGACCCTACGTCGTGATCGGCGACGGCGTCCGCGTGGGCGACGGCGTCGTGATCCACCCGCACGTCGTCGTCTACGAGGGCGCGGTGATCGGTCCCGGCTCGGTCCTGCATTCGTTCGCGGTCGTGCGCGAGCACGTGCGCCTCGGCGCGGGCGTCATCCTCCAGAACGGCGCGGTCGTCGGCGCGGACGGCTTCGGCTTCGCGCCGGAGAAGGACCGCTCGTGGCACAAGATCCCCCAGACCGGAGGCGTCGAGCTCGGGGACGCGGTAGAGATCCAGGCCAACGCCTGCGTGGATCGCGCGACCGTCGGAGCCACGACCATCGGTCGCGGGACGAAGATCGACAACCTGGTGCAGGTCGGCCACGGCTGCCACATCGGCGAGGACACGTTGCTCTGCGGCCAGACGGGTCTCGCGGGCAGCACCGAGATCGGGAACCGCACGGTGCTGGCCGGTCAGGTCGGCGTTCCGGGGCACTGTCGCATCGGGGACGACGTGGTCCTGGTCGCGCAGTCCGGCGCGGCGGGCGGCATCCAGAAGCCCGGCATGTACGGCGGCACGCCCGCGGTGGACCTCAAGTCCTATCGGCAGTGGGTGGTCCTCAGGACGCGGCTGCCCGACCTCTTCCGACGGGTGAAGGAGATCGAGAAGCGGCTCGGGGCGGGCTCCCCGCAGGGCTGAGAACGGCGCGGGGGCCACCCGCCCCTCCCGCCGGCACGCGGAGTGCGGAGTGCGGACGATGCGGCCATGACTCCCGACGGTCCTGCGAACGGCGACGGACCCGACGTCCGAGCCCCGGGCGGTCCGGCGGCGCGGCCCCGGCACGCCTGGTCGTTCGAGGTCGCGCGCGTCGGCGGCGTGCCGATCCGGATCCACGCGACGTTCTGGCTGTTCCTCCTGTGGGTGTGGTGGGCCGCCAGCTCGACCGGCCACAGCCCGGGGATGCAGGTCGGGCTCGTCTCGAGCGTCTTCTTCTGCGTCGTCCTGCACGAGCTGGGGCACGTCCTCGTCGCCCGCAGATTTGGGATCCCGACGCAGAGCATCACGCTCTACCCCATCGGCGGCATCAGCCGGCTCCGTTCGATGGGCGAGGCGAGCCAGGAGCTCTGGATCGCGCTCGCCGGACCGGTGGTGAGCCTCCTGATCGGCGGCGGCATCTGGCTCGCGCTCGTGGCGGCGGGTCGGAGCATCGACTGGACCGCCGTGGCGAGCGGCCGCGGGGGCTTCCTCGAGTGGCTCGCGGTCGCGAACCTCGTTCTCGCGGCGTTCAACCTCCTGCCCGCCTTCCCGATGGACGGGGGTCGCGCGCTCCGGGCCGGGCTGGCCCTCCGGCTCGGCCGGAGCCGGGCGACCGAGATCGCAGCCCGGATCGGCCAGATGTTCGCGATCGTGCTCGGAGCGTTCGGCGTGTTCGGCGGAAACTTGATCCTCGTGCTGATCGCGGTGTTCCTCTTCCTGGGCGCCCAGGGCGAGGCCTCGCTCCAGACCCTGCGGGACCTCGCGCGCGGCCATCACGTGGCCGACGCGATGGTCACGGAGTTCGTCATCCTCGGGACGGACGCGACGGTCGGCGACGCGGTGGAGCACCTCCTGCGGGGGGAGCAGAAGGTGTTCCCCGTCGCGACGGACGGGACGCACGTCGGACTGCTCACGCAGGAGGCGCTGATCCAGGCGCTCGCCGAGCGAGGCCGGCTCGCGCCGGCCCGGGACGCCGCCGTCCCCGTGGAGCGCGTGGCGCACCCCGCCGACGAGCTCGAACCGTGGGTACAGCGCATGGCGGGCGACCGCGGGAGCCGCGCCGTCCCCGTGGTGGAGGACGGACGGACCGTCGGGCTCCTGACGTGGGAGAACGTGATGGAGCTCTTCGCGGTGGACCGCGCGCGGCGCGCCTGAGCGCCCGGGGCCCGGGTCCGCATGACCCATGAAGCACGCGACGTGTTCGACGGAAGCGTCGGTGGAGGCTCGAGTTGCGACCGCTGGGCGATCACGCCTTCGCCGACAGGGTCTCCTGCGTGCGCCAGGGCCCCGAGGGCAAGGCGTGAGGAGGAGGCGACCCCCCCCGTCCATGTTTGTGACTTGGGGGTCGCCGACGACGAACAACGCCGCCATCGGGGTTCTGGCGTGCGCAGGGCCGCGTGATTCACGAAGGTTCGTGGGTTGTGCACGCTAGGTCGGCCAGAGCCAGCCGAACGCGAACGCCGTGACGACCGCGTAGACGGCGCCGTCGAACACGAACTTCGCCGACGTGCCCCAGCGCACGCCCTTCCAGATCGAGTCCACCACCGGCCCGACCGCGTACCCGAGGAATGCCGCCGTCCCGACGAAGCGGTAGACGAACGAGGTCTCGACCGTCCTCGGGACCGAGATCGTGGCGAGGTACGCGACCAGGAACCCGACGCAGAGCGTGTACAGGAACCACGCCGCGAGCGCGCGGCCCATCGCCGGGCCGCCACGGGGTCGGACGATCAGCGTTCCCACCGGGCCGACGCGCCACTTCTCGGCCATCTCCGGCGTCTTGAGGTCCGCCATCGAGGAAGGCCGCGGGAACATGTACTGTCCGGGCCCGACGCCGTGATCGCGCAGGGACGCGAGTACGCGGTCCTCGTCGGGCAGCCGGTCGTAGTCGCCCTTGTGCAGCGGGATCAGCATGTGGAGCAGGCTGCTCACGACGAAGACGAGCACGCCGGAGACCACGATCGGCACCCAGAGATCGCCGAGCTCGACCATCGTTCACCTCCTGCCACCGCGGCCAGAGCATAGCCGAACGGCCGACGCGAGCCCCCGCGGACGCGGCGCGCCGGGAAGGCGGCTCTCACTTGGGGGCGTGGACGAGGCGGATCGAGTCGAGCAGGATCGTCCGCGGCTGCGCGAGGCCTTCCACGAACCACTGCACGGCGTCGATCCGCGCCAGGTCGAGGTGCCGGTGCACGGGACCCTCCGCGATCTCGCCGACGGGGATCTCCACGTGGTGGTCGCCGGCCGTCAAGGTGATCGTCTTCTGGAAGCGGTCCTCGTACGTCCCGTCGTGGTCGCGGTCCACCACCTTGACGGTGAGGGCGAGCGTCCCGCCTCCGTCCACGTGCACGTCGAAGGCGAGCGCGCTCCAGCCGCGCCAGTCCGGCGGCGGCGACGCGAGCGTCACGGACGGCCACGGCCCCGGTGCGAAGTCCACGCGCAACGCGTGCGTGTCGCCCGCGGCGCCGTTCGCGACGATCTCTCCTCGCGCGCCCTGGAAGCCGAACCTGCGGATCTCGAGGCTGCTCTCGAACGTCGCGAGGAGCGGGAGGTCGCGGGCCTGACGCCAGGCGTCCACGAGCTCGAGCGCGGGGTCGTGGGCGCCGACGGCGAGGAGCGCGAGGCCGAGCGCGCCGCCGAGGAGCCCGGCCCCGCGACCGAGCGCCTGGCCGCGCCCGAAGGCCATCGCGCCCGCCGCGCCGAGGGAGCCCGTTTCCCAGTCCGTCCACGCGAACGTGCGACCGGTCAACGGCTGCACGACCTCGAAGAGGAGGAGGGCCGCCGAGGTGAGGAGGAGAGCGAGGAGCGCGCCGACGAGGCCCCGGGCGCCGAGAGCGCGCGCGAGCGACGGTCGGATCGCCCACGCGAGGGCGGCGCCGAGCGGGACGTGCGCGAGGTTCTGGAGCGCGCCGGCGACCCGCCCCATCTCGGGGAGGGGCACGAGGAGCAGGACCCCGGCCAGCAGGAGTGCCACGAGCGCGGAGCCGCCGCCGCCCGCCTCGCGCGGAGGGAGCGGGGGCGGTCGGTCGTAGCGGATCCCGGCGTGCTCCATCGGACGAACCCCGTGCGAAGTCTATCCGTCCCGACACGCTCCGGGCCGGGCCGGGGTCCGAGGGTTCACGTTCCGTTGGGATCGTCTACCGCTCGATCCAGTCTCCCACCGTCGCGGATCCCCGTTCGTCCACACGGTGGCTGGAGAGGGGCGGCATGCGGGTGTCGTCCGTGCGGGTCATGCGCACGAAGAGGACACTGCGACTCCGGTCGCCGCGCGCCACGCGCCGGGCGTCGGGAATCCCCAGGTCGCCCTCCGTCGGAGGGACGTCCACCACGCCCATGGCCGACTCGTCCACCTCGGCGCGCAGGTCGAGGTCGCCCGGCGCGGGACCGCCGGGACGGTGACACGGCGCACAGTTCACGTGCAGGTATGCGCGCGCGCGGTCCACGAGTGGCGCCTGGTCGTCCACGGGGTCGGGGAACGCGCCGTAGGTCGCGGGATCCCCCACGTCCCGGTCGAAGAGGCCGACGTGGTTCCACGCCCGGAGCTGGTTGTCGTCTGCGTCGCGCAGGGCGAAGCGACGGTTCAGCTCGCGCGTGTGGAGCCCGAGCACCACGCCCGCCGCGTCGGTGTGGCAGCGGAAGCAGTCGGTCCGGGAGGGGAAGTCCCACGCGACGATGCGGACGCCACCGGGTGCGGATGCGTCCTGGACGTCGAACGACGCCGTCTCTCCGCCGGCCAGGAGGTCGGCGTCGGTCTGCTGGTCGTTCCAGCGGTACACGTAGCCGTGCCATCCGCTCGTCTCCTCGATCAGCACGCGCGTCTCGAGTCGTCGCGTCGGCGTGGCGCTCCCCTCGACGAGGGGGAGCTCGAAGTGCTTCACGAGCACGGTGCCGACGGGGAAGGTCCAGGGCGCCTCCGGGTCGAAGCCGATCCTCGTGGTGCCGGGCAGGCCGATCCACCGCCGCTTCAGGGCGCCGTCGCTCCAGAACGGCGCGTTCACGCCGTACTCGACGAGCCCGGCGTTCGGGACGAGGGCCGCCGTGTCGGTGAAGAGCCCGGTCTCGGAGAGCTTCGCGGGCACCGTCGTCGCGGGCGGCGGCGCGCCCGACGGCTCCAACAGGCGCCAGATCCGGCCATCGAGCGAGACGGCGTAGAGCGAGCCGGCCGCGTCGCGGCCCAGGTCCACGACCTGAGAGACGTTTTGGACCTCGCGGTTCGAGACCACGCCGGCCCCGCCGGTCACGAGCGCCCAGACGCGCCCCGAACCGTAGTCGGCGTACACGTACGCGCCGTCGAGCGAGGGCACCGTGCCGCCCCGGACGACGAGACCGCCGATCACACACGTCCCGGTCGCGTGGGGATAGTCGAGGACCGGCGCCGTGAACACCGAGGCGGGGAGGCCCGCCGGGTTCTTGTTCGACCGTGTGCCCTCGTACACCGGCCAGCCATGGTTCTCTCCGCGTCGAACGACGCCGATCTCCTCGCGGGCGTCCTGCCCCACGTCGCCCATCCACAGCGTCCCGTCGTCGGGGTCGAACGAGAAGCGCCACGGGTTCCGCACGCCACGAGCCCAGATCTCGCCGAGAGCGCCGGGGGTCGCGACGAACGGGTTGTCGGAGGGGACGGCGTACGTCGTGCGCCCGCGCACGTCGAGCCGGAGGATCTTGCCGAGGGGGCTCGAGAGGTCCTGTGCGTGGTCCTGGGGGTCGTTCGCGCTGCCGCCGTCGCCGAGCCCGAGGTAGAGCATGTCGTCGGGGCCGAAGACGATCGTGCCGCCGTTGTGGTTCGTGTACGGCTCGGCGACCTGGAGGACGACGTGCTCGCTCGTGGCGTCCCCCACCGGCGGGCCCGACGGCGGGAACGTCGCGGTGAACCGCGAGAGGACCTGTCGCTGCGGGTTCGGGGCGGAGTAGTACACCCAGAACGAGCTGCTTCCTCCCGGACCGAACGACGGGTCGAACGCGAGTCCGAGCATCCCCTGCTCGTTCCCACCGCGGTCCACCTTCGATCTCAGGTCGAGGAACACCGCGGCGCTCGTGACGTCGTCACCGTCGTCGAAGACACGGATACGTCCATCCTGCTCGATCACGTAGACCCAGGGCGAGCCGTCGGGCGCGGCGCCGAGGAACACGGGACGCGTGAACGACAAGAGGGGGAAGGCCTGCTCGCGGTCGAGCGGGTGCGGGTCGGGAAGGCCGTCCGCGAAGTGAAGACCCGTGAGGACGGGCCGGGAGGAGAGGCCGAAGGGCGCCCCGGTGATCGCGGCGGGGCCTCCGCCGCCCCCGCCGCAGGCCACGAGCACGAGCGCGAGGGCCACGGCGGGCGGAAGGACCGGCGCCAGCGCGAGGAGTCGGGACCGGGTCATACGCGAGTCGCAGCATATCCCGTTCCGGTGTGAACGGCCGCGGCCGAGGCCGGTTCTCCGCGGCGCCGCGAGATCGAACGGGGCGCGGCGGTGTCTTTCGTCTCGGCGCGCCGGCACGCGCGGCACGGCGGGAGTCGCGATTCCTGCGCCTCGCCGCCGAGCCGCGCCGGACCTCGCCCGGGCTCCGTGCCCCGCGCGCCCCCTGAACGAGGCGTTCACGGGTTCATCGAACGAAGACCGTCACGCTCGCCTCGCCGCCTCGCTCCGTCACCGCGGTCAGGACGTGCCGGCCGGGCCCGAGGTCGAGGGCGAAGGTGCCGTCGGCCGCTCCCCCCGTCGTGAGGCGCCCGTCCACGAGCAGCTCCAGACGCGCCGCCTCCGACGCCCGCACGAGGACCGGCACACGAACGCGCCCGCCCTTCGCGACGCGCGTCGTCTCGTCCTCGGGCTCGAGGAACACGGGCGCGAGCGCCGGAGGCTCGATCGGCGCCGGGCAGCCCGCCGCGTGCGGTGGCAGCGGCGCGTCCACGATGCCCGCGCGGCGACGCCACAGCGCCAGCTCGGGCGACGCCACCGTGAACGTCCGATCCACCGTCTCGCGTCCGCTCGCGCAGTGGGGACAGAGGAGCTCGCCGGTCGTCGCGTCGAGACGCACGCGCACGTGGAGGTCGCACGGCCTGAGCGCCGCGGCGCCACGGGGCACGAGGTCCGTCGCGGGGTCCGGGCACGCATCGGTCCACGCGAGCCCGGACTCGGGGCAGGTCTCGACGGCCACGACGTCCGTCGGGGGCCCGAAGGGACGCGGCGCCGGATCGGCGAGCCCGAGGACGGCGAAGAGGATCGGCGTCGCCGCCTCGGCCCCGACGAGCGACGCGTCGGGCCGACCGTCGAGGCGTCCGCGCCAGACCGCGGCCGCGTACCGCGAGGTCGCGCCCGCGGCCCACGCGTCGCGCCGCGACGAGGAGGTGCCCGTCTTCCACGCGACGCCCTCGAGCGGCGCGCCGGCCGGCCGCGCGCGTGCGCGGTCGGCGAGCGCGCGGACCACCAGCTCCGCGGCGCCCGGCGACACGACCGCGATGCCCGACCCGGGCGCGGGTCGCTCCGAGGCCGACAGCCACGGACGCCGGACGCGGCCGCCCGTCACGAGCGACGCCCACGCGCCGGCGAGCTCCAGCGCCGTCGTGTCGTCGGTGCCGAGCGCGAGGTCCGCGCCCCCGTCGTGCGGCGCGCGCACGTGGCGGAAGCCGAATCGGTGAAGGACGTCGGCGAGGTCCGCGGGACCGACCGCCGCCGCGAGTCGAACGGCCGGGACGTTCAACGACGCCTCGAGCGCGTCCTCGGCCGCCACGGGACCGCGCCAGAGGCGGTCGAAGTCGGTCGGCGCCCAGTGGTCCGCGCGCCAGGGTAGGTCGAGGAGGCGCGTCTTCGGCGCGGCGACCCCGCGGTCGAAGGCGAGCGCGTACAGGAAGGGCTTCAGGCTCGAGCCGGCGCTGCGCGGCCGATCCGTCGCGTCGAGGACGGCGGGGCTCGGCGTCCGCGCGCCGGCCATCGCCCGGATCGCGCCGGTCTCGACGTCCACGAGCACGATCGCGAGCCCGTCCACCCCACCGGCCTCCGCGGCGACGCGCTCGACGCCTTGCTGGAGCCGCAGGTCGATCGTCGTCGCGCCGCGGCCCGCACGGAGCCAGGCGTCGGGCGCGAGGTCCGGGAAGGCTTCGGGCGACAGACCGAGGGGCGCCGCGCGTGCGCGCTGCCACGCCGCCTCGTCGAGGGCGCCGGTCTCCCGCATCCGGTCGAGCACGTGGTCGCGCCGGCGCCGGGCGCCCCCTCTGTCGCGGCGCGGGTCGAAACGCGTCGGGGCCGGCAGGACCGAGACGAGCAGCGCCGCCTCCGGCGCATCGAGCGTGGCGGCCGGACGTCCGAAGTACGTGCGGGCCGCGGCTTCGACGCCGCGGACGTTGCCTCCGAACGGTACGAGATTCACGTACTGCTCGAGCACGAATCGCTTGTCGTGGCGCCGCTCGATCTGCCATGCGCGGAACGCCTGCGCGACCTTGCCGAGGACCGACCGGGGCTCGGGGAGCACGAGGCGCGCGAGCTGCATGGTGATCGTGGACGCACCTTCGCGGAACCGACCGGCCGTGACGTCCGCGACGAGGGCCCGGCCGACCGCGTGCACGTCCACGCCCGCGTGGTCGAAGAACCGTCGGTCTTCGGCGGCGACGAGGGCGCGGAGGACCCAGGGCGACACCTCCCCCAGCGGGACGGGCCAGCGCCGCTCCTCGGCGGTCGTGAGCCCAACGTGCATCGGCGTCCCGTCCGCCGCGGTCACGACGGGGGAGGCCGGGATTCGCTGGAACGCCGACTCGGGGAACGGAAGACACGCGTCGAGGAGGAGGAGCAGCAGCGGGAGCGACGCGAGCGCGACGGCGGCGATGCCGAGCCGCCGCGCCCATCGTCGCCACCGGCGCGCCCTCGGGCTCCGTCTCAACGCACGACCTCGAGCGTCCCGCCGACGTCGCCGCGACCGCGCACGTCGGGGGCGTAGAGGAGCTCCGCCTCCACGGGTGGCACCTGCCAGCGTCCGGGCGTCACCGCGCGCACGAGATACGTCTGACGGAACGCCCCGCGAAGCGGAGCCGCGCGGAAGAAGAGGACGCGCTCGTCCCTCGACTCCACGCGGTCCGGCGCGAGGGTCCCCTCCTGGCCGCGCGCGGCCTCGACCTCGAGGCCGCCCGGCAGCACGTCGGTGACCAGGAGGTTCTCTCCGTGGCCCACCTCCACCTCGCCCTCGAGCACGACGCGGTACACGTGGCCCTGCCGCAGTCGCCCGTCCACGAGCCCCTCGATCGTGCGGTGGACCCGGATGCCGCGGTCGAGCGACGTCGCCGGCATCGCGCGGGGGAAGCCCTCGACACGCCAGGTCAGCGCCGTCTGGGTGTCGGCCTCGACACGGAGCGAACGCGCCTCGCCGGCGTCCAGGTCGAGGACGAGGTCGCCGTCGTACGCGATCCGGCGGTCGCTCACGAGGACCACGCCGCGCGACGGCCCCGCCTCGTCGGCACGCACCGACGCGAACCGCGCGAGCGCCAGGAGCGCCCGCGCGTCGTCCTGCGTGGTGTACGTGTCGTCCGCCGCGCCCGTGACCGAGACGCCGAGGCGCGAGACGAGATCGTCGGCGCGCGGGTCGTCGGGCCGGACGACCGTGATCGCCTCGAGGAGGACGGCGGCGGCGCGCACCGGGCTCCGGAGCCAGCCCCCGCTCTCGCGCGGGACGCCCCAGGGGTCGCCGGCCCGGTCGAGCCAGCGTCGCGCCCGCTCGTCCTCGCCGGCGAGCTCGAACGCGGTGGCGAGGTTCGCCGCGGTTTCGACGTCGGGCGCGGCCTCCGGGTCGAGGCCGCTCACCACCCGCTCGAGCGCCGCGCGGACGTCGCGGCCCGCGCGCGCGAGCACGAGGACCGTGTACGCGTCGGCGCGTCGGGACAAAACGGCGCGGGCGAGGTGGTCGAGCAGCCGGTCGAACGGCGCTTCGGGCACCGCGCGCCCCGCTGCACGCGCCGCGATCAGGAACTCGGCGCCGTACGCGCTGCCGAAGGCGTCCGACGAGCCGCCGCCCGGCCAGAGCGAGAGACCGCCGTCGGCGGTCTGCATGGAGAGCACGCGGTCCACGGCCGCATCCACGACGTCGTCGGGGCGCCCGGCATCGACCATCCGGCGCTGCCAGAGCGAGGACCAGGCGAGCACGGCGATCGCACGCGAGGTGGTCTGCTCGACGCATCCGTGAGGGTACGCGAGCAGCCGCTCGAGCGGCGGCAGGGCGATCGCCGCCTCGGGCGGCCCGATCACGAGCCGCGCCCGGAGCCGGTCGGCGCGCCACGCGTCGAGCCCGGGCGGGGTCCACGACGCCCCGGCGTCGAGCCGGGCCGGCACGTGGGCGACCGTGAACGGGGTGGGCGCGCGCAGCCGTACGCGTGCCTCGCGACGGACGACGTGGCCCTCGGCGTCGCGGGCCGTCACGGTGACGACCCCGATCTCGGCGTCTTCCCGCGCGCGAACCGTGACGGAGGAGGGCGCCGCGGGGTCGCCCCCGCGCGCCACGACGTCGAGGCCCTCCACGCCGACGTCGAAGGAGACGCCGTCGCCCTTCGCTTCGAGGGCGACGTCGAACACGTCGCCGGGCGCCGCGGCGCGCGGACCGTGGACCGCCACGCGGATCGGCGCGGCGACCACGACCCCGGCCTCGGCCGAGCCCGTCCCCTCCACGCCGGACGCGACGGCCATGACGCGCAGCCGTCCGTCCCAGGCCGGCAGTGCGAGCCGGATCCGCGCCGACCCGTCCACGACGACCGGCGGTGCGGCGAGCGCCACGGTCTCGATCGTCTTTCGCGCCGTCGGGTCCATCCTTACGGCGAGGGCGTCGCCGCCGGGCTCGGCGTCGTCGCCGCCGAACCGGAGGCGGTGCGCGAGGCGCGCCCACGCGTCCGCGACGCGCGTGTCGAGCCGACGTCGCGCGAGGAAGAACGCCTGCGGGTCGGGCGTCGGGTGCCCGGTCAGTCGGAGCACGCCCTCGTCCACCGCGACGAGGTGGACCCATGCCGGCGCGGAGGTCCTCACGGTGACCTCGAGGTCGGACTCGGGCCGATGCGAGGGGGGAACCTCCAGGCTCACGTCGAGCCGGCGCGCGGGACGTCGGACCTCGACCCAGCACGCGCCGAGGAGACGCGTCGCCTGGTCGCCCGCGTCCGCCGCGCCGCGGAGAAGCGTCGCCGTCGCGTAGAGCCCGGGCCCCGCCACGTCGGGGAGCGGCACCTCGATGCGCCGCCTTCCGGCCTCCAGATCGAGCACGCGCGCCTGGAGCACGCCCGGCGCCTCGAGCGTCAGGAGGAGCGGTCCGGCGAACGGAGCCTCCACCTCGAGCACCGCCGTCCCGCCGGGCGCCACCGCCTCCGCCGGCGCGATCGAGAGGCGGGGGCCGCCGCCCGTGCCGGCCGCGGACGCGTGCCCGTCGTAGCGCGTGAACACGAGCGCGGCGGGGCGCGCACCCGGCCCGGACACGGAGACGCGAAACCACCCTTCGCCCGGGTCGTCGAACGCCGCCTCCCCGCGACCGCCCGTCGCACGAAAGGCGACGCGCTGGAGCACGGTCGCGACGCGGGACGAACGCCAGACGGGGCGGTCGTCGCCCTCCTCGACCCAGCCGCCCTCCCACGCGAGGCGTTCGAGCACCGCCTCGCCTTCGACGGGGGCCGCGTCGTTCCCCGACGACGCGACGCCGACGACGATCGGCACGACGAAGCCTTCGTCCGGCGGGGCGGCGACGCCGAGCCGCGGGCCCGCGGGCACCAGACGGCACGACGTGCGCGCGAACGCCGCGCGCCCCGAGCGGTCCACGACCTCCGCCTCGAAGGTCGCGACGAGCGAGGCGCCCGCGGGGCCCTCGGCGGGGGTCCGAACGACGGCGGAGAGGTCCCCGCCGGCGTCGAGCCGGTCGTCGGCGACCTGGAACGAGAACGGCTCGGGCGCCGCGTCGCGGTCGCCGAAGCGAAATCCCTCCACGGGCGTGTCGAACGAGGGCGCGTACCGGACGCGAAGCGTGACCGGGAGGTCGGGTGTGGGCTCTCCCGTGAGGAGCCGCGTCCGCACGCGGACGCGCACCTCCTCGTCGAACGCGAGGTCGCCCGGCGGGAGCTCGATCGACGGCTCGATGCGGTCGGGGACGATCGCCTCCACGCGGAAGGCCACCTCGCCCACCGCGTCGCGCTCGCCGGGGGCGAACGCGCGGACGCGCCACGTGCCCGTGGGCGCGTCGTCCGCGAACGGCAGATCGACCTCGACCGCGCCGAAGCGGTCGATGCGCGGCGCGACGCGCCTCCGCACCCGCGCGTCGGGTCCCACGAGCTCGAGGCGGAGCGCGAGACCCGCGGGCGCCGCCCTCCCGTCCGGGCCGCGGAGGATCGCGCCGACGCGGGCCGTCTCCCCGGGGCGCACGGCGCCGCGATCCGAGTAGAGGAACGCCTCGAGACCGCGCGCCGGCGGGCGTCCGGCGACCTCGCGGCCGTCGTGCGCGACGGCGTGGTGCCCCAGGTCCACGTACGCGCGGTCGTCCGCGGTCTCGGCCACGCAGACGACGGGCGGGGTCGAGAGACCGCGGAGCACGAGGAGCCCCTGCCCGTCGGTGCGACCCTCGCCGGCCACCTGGTCCTTCTCGTCGTAGAGGACGACGTGCGCGTCCTCGACGGCCGTACCGTGCGCGACATCTCGCACGAGAACGATGGCGCCGTCCGGCGTCACGCGGACGAGCGGCGCGAGGTCCGTGCGCTGGATCACGCGGTTCGCGGACGGCCAGCCGTCGCGCGCGTCGGAGACCCGCACGAGCCACGTGCCGCGCGGCGCGCGCCCGAGGACCGCCGCGAGATCGAACGCCTCCTCCCACGGTTCGTGGGGCGGCGCGTCGATCGGGCGGCGGACGGTCCGGGGCGCGCCTGCGAGGCGGCCCGCGCCCGTCCACCCGAGCGCCAGGGGGACCACGTTGCTCGCGAAGACCTCGCGCATCTCGATCTCGACCGCGGGGATCGAGACGCCCTCCACCCGGATCTCGGGCCGCGCGGAGGTCGGGAAGATGCTGCCCGAGCCGGCGAAGGCGAGGTGGGGACGCGGCTCGGGGACCAGGACGCGTCGCACCACGTCGCTCTCGAGACGGAGCCCGTGCCGGGCCGGCAGACCCCGCTTGAGCGTGATCGTCGAGGTCCGACCGGGCGGGAACGCGCCCGAGAGGACGAGTCGCGCGTCGTGGACCGTCGCCGCGAGGTCGGGGACGGGCGGATCGACCGACACGAACGAGAGCGCACCCTCGGGGACGAGCGCGTGCGAGAGCGCGAGCGTCACGCGCGCGGTCCTCGCCTCCGCCTCGGCGTCCACGTCGACGACGCGGACGGTGCGGGGCCACGCGAGCGCGCGGCGCGCCTCGGCGTCGAATCCGCGCGGCCCGAGCGGGCTCTCGAGCCCCGCGGCGACCACCAGGGTCGCGGCGCGGGGCACCGCGCCCTTCACACGGAGGTCCCACGACGCGTCCCCTCCCGTCAGGGTCCACGAGAGCGGCGTCCCCGCCGCGTCCAGGAGACGGAGGTGGCGCTCCAGGTCCGCGGGCCGGACCGGGCCGTTCAGGAGGATCGAGGCGACGGCCGCCCCCGCCTCGTCGAGCCAGGGCCGCGGCGCGCCCGCGAGGTCCAGACGTCCGGTGGTGACGGCGGGCTCCGGGCCCTCGTCCCGGTCCACGGGGCGGCCCGAGAGGTCGGTCAGGTCGCTCGCGAATCGGATCGCGTAGCGCGTGAACGCGGGCACCGAGCCGTCCAGCCGGACCTCGAGGCGGTTCGGCGTGATGAAGCGCGCCTCGAGGGGCGCCGCCGGCTCGACGGTGACGCGCCCCACCGGGAGCTCGGCGCCGACGGCGTCGCCCGCGACCATGACGGCGTCGAAGTCCACGAGCGCCCGGTGGGCGTCGGGGTGGTCTTCCACGCCCACGACCCGCGGCCCGCGGCGCGCCGCCGCGACCCAGGTCCCCACGTTCTGGCCCACCGACAGGACGAGGAGCGTCCCCAGCAAGACCGTGACCCGCGCGCCCCCCCTCGATCCCGTGCGCATCGGCGCCTCCCGTCCCGGGGCCGACCACCCGGCCCGGAGGCGAGTCTAGGCCCCCCCTGCATCTTGGGAAGGGGGTTTCGTTGGTCCCCCACCGGTTGGGCTCGTCGCGGGGATTGTGCGTGGCGGGATCCCCGGCCCCCCTCCGCGGGACGCGCGTACGCTGACACCGGCGTCTCGGGAGGGCGGATGGGCACGCTTCGGATCCAGGGCGAGGTCCGATGGCCCGGCGGCTGGGCGACGTGGGTCTCCGCCACGACGGCGGTCCTCGAGGCGCTGGGCGTCGTCACGGACCGGATCGACGTGGCCGGCGCCACGGGACACGCGTTCGCGCTGGCGGTCCACGTGAACCTCGCCGCGGTCGGCCCGGCCTCGATCGAACGCGGCGGGCTCGAGTCGGCCCTGCCCGCGCTCGGCCGGACGTGCCTCTCCTTTCGCGCGGGCGAGCCGCACACGAAGGACCGGCGCACAGAGGCCACCCGCGCGCACTGCCGCGAGGCGCACGACCTCGCCACGCGCGAGCTCGAGGCCGGACGCCCGTGCGTCCTCTACGGCGCGTACGGACCCGAGCACGCGGTCGTGGTGGGCGTGGACGCCGAGCGGTACCACGTCGTGTCGTCGCGACGCGCGCGAAACGAGGCGGAGCCGCCGATCCGCTACGACGAGATCGACGCACCGCTCGGACCGTACCTCCTCGCGATGCCCACGGCCACGACGGCCGTCTCGAGCCCGGCCGCGGCGGACCACCGTGCGATCGGCCGCGCAGTCGCGCGCCTCGGCGCCGTTTCGCCGCGACCGGACGTCGTGGAGGGCCTCGCGGCCTACGACGCGTGGAGCACGGCGTTGCGCGCGGGGCGCGTGGAGTCGGCGGGGAGCGCCCTCCACGCGCAGGTGTGGGCCGAGATGCGCTCGATGGCGCGGACCTGGCTCGAGCGGCTGGTCGCGCGCCACGGTCGCGTCGCGCCGCCGCTCGCGCGCGCCGCCGACGCGTACGCGGAGGCGTCCGCGGCCCTGAAGCGCGTCGCGTCGCTCTTCCCGTACCCGGCCCGGAACGAGTCGGAGGAGCCCGCGCGACGCGCTGCGGCCGCCGCGCTGCTCGAGCAGGCGAAGGCCGCCGAGCTGCGCGCACTCGGCTCGCTCGAGGCGGCCCTCGCCGCGAGCTGGTGAGACCACCCGCCCCCCGCCCGGGGGGATCCGAAAGCGCGCACGCGCCCCGCCGTCCGCGGGTCACGCCCCGGAAGGGGTGAGCTTCCCCCGGAGCGTCGGGTCCTTGTCGGTGCGCGTTCCGAGCTTCACGTTGGTCGCGATGCGGACGACCCCTTCCGCGTGGAGCGTCTCGTGCACGCGCCGGATCGCGTCGAGGATCGCCTCGAGCGTCCCCTCGA
This sequence comes from uncultured Planctomycetota bacterium, assembly GCA_963752285.1. Classification (GTDB taxonomy): domain Bacteria; phylum Planctomycetota; class PLA2; order PLA2; family JAEUHO01; genus CAVVXN01. The sequence continues at coordinate 401,508 of CAVVXN010000005.1, read as the reverse complement.
CGTTCGTGCCGTACGCGTGGAGCTCGGTCACGAGGCCCGTCCCGCGGAGCACCTCGTGCGCCCGAAGGACCTGCGCGCGGACCGACACGCCCACGCCGATGGGCACCACCTGGATCTCGGCGACCGCCTTCATGCGCACCTCCGCCCGCCGCACGACGCCCCCACTGTCCCTCCGGACCGTCCCGGCCGCCAGCGGTCCGTCCGCCCCCGCGCGGCTCAGGACGGGCTCGACTCGACCGGGGCGGCCCGCGCGTTCGCGTGCCTGCCGAGCCGCTCGGAGCGCACGTAGAGCAGGCAGCCGACGAGCGTCACCGCGCCGCCCGCGACGAAGCTCGCGTCGTAGCCCTGGCGCACCGATCCCGTGGCCCCCTGGACGACGTCGGAGACCGGCCCGCCGAGCAGGAGCGCCGCGGCGCCCCAGCCGAGCGAGCTCACGGCGTTGTAGAGCGCGAAGTGCCGGCCGCGGGATCCCGCCGGGGTGAGCTCGGCGGCGCGCGCGTAGCCCGCGGTCCTGAGCCCGGCGAAGACCGCGCCGAAGAGCCCGAGGCTCAAGGCGGCGTAGCCGACCGATCGTGTGGGGATGAACGCGAGCGGCACGACCGCGAGGAGCGCCATCGACGCGCAGAGCACCCGCTGGGCGCCCGCGCGGTCCACCAGCACGCCCACGAGCGGAGCGGCGACGCCGCCGACGACCCAGAACACGAGGCGGATCGTGGCGAGGCCCGTGTCGGACGCGCCGGCGGTGTCGGGAAGCCGCACGAAGAACGAGTGGATCTGCACGAACGAGCACGAGCCGATCACGGCGACCGCGAGCGCCCACAGGAACCGGCGAAACGCCGGGGCGACGGGCCCGCGCAGCCGGACGAGCGCGGCCGAGGGCTCGGCGCCGTCGAGATGGAGCAGGGTCGCGCGGATCAGCGGGACCCCGGAGAGGATGAAGCCGGCGGCGAGCAGCCAGAGCGCGCCGTTCTCGAAGCCGCGGCCGCCGCGGTACAGGATCCCCGCCAGCCCGAGCCCCGCGCCCATGCCGCCGAGGCCGAGGAGGTCGAGCGCGCCGAGGTAGCGCCCGCGGTTTCCCTGGTCGGTGACCTGGGCGATCGCCGCCCGGAACCCGACGTCGGTCATGGACCAGAAGAACTCGATCGTCGAGAGGCACACGATCACGATCGCGGCCGTGGCCTCGGGAGGAACGCGGCCGAGCGTCACGCGGTACGCCGCGAACGTGACGAGGTACCCGACGCCCGCGATGGCCTCGCCGCGGACCATCAGCCCCGCGCGCCGGTCGGTCCGATCGGAGACGTGGCCCCAGAGGAGCACCTGTCCCAATGTGCTCGCGACGGCGTTCGCGGCCCCGATCAGGGCGATCACCGAGACGGGGAGACGGAGGACCTCGCGCAGGTACACCGTGAGGAACGTGTAGAAGAAGCCACGGCGGACCATGGCGAGCAGGTTGTAGCCCGCCAGGCCGAACAGCTCTCTTCGCCGTCGCTCGCGCATCCGGGAGAGGGTCGGGCCGCGCGCGCCGCTGGCAAGCGCGCGCGGCCCCGGGTAGGCCGGACGAGGGCACACGGCCCCGGTTCGCGACCCGCGGCGGACCGCGGTAGAACCCCGTGGCTCGGGGATCGAGCCCGGAACACCTCCCATGCCCAACCCCGCCCGCCAGCGACGCGTCCTCCTGTGGAGCCTGGCGACCTTTCTCACGCTCGGCGCCGCCGCGTGGCAGCGGTGGACCGGCCCGTCCCACCCGTTCCGCGCCTCGTACGCGTGGCGCGGCGCGACCTACCGCGCCCGGTTCGCGCGGAGCGCCGTCACGACGGAGGATGCGCGCGTCGAGGTCCCGGCCCCCCCCTCCGCCGCCGGGACGGGCGCGGACGAAGGCGCGACGCTCGCCTGGCGCCGGTACCCGACCGACGACCCGTTCACCTCCGTCCCGCTGGCGCGGGACGGCGACGTCCTCGCGGCGGCGATTCCGCGCCAGCCCGCGGCGGGGAAGGTCGAGTACCACGTGGTCCTCCGGGGCGACGGCGAGGACGTGCTCCTCCCGTCGGCGGAGGAGGGCGAGGTCGTGCTCCGCTACCGGGACCCGGTCCCGGCCTGGCTCCTGATCCCCCACATCGCGGCGATGTTCCTCGCCATCCTGTTCGGGATCCGCGCCGCGCTCGCGGCGGGGTTCGAGGCCGGCGTCGCGCGACGGTGGACCCTGAGGACCCTCGGCGTGCTCACCCTCGGCGGGCTGGTGCTCGGTCCCCTCGTGCAACGGCACGCGTTCGGACAGCTCTGGACGGGGTGGCCGAACGGCTACGACCTGACCGACAACAAGACCCTCTTCATGTGGCTCGGCTGGTTGATCGCCGCGATCGCCGTCGTTCGGTCGCGCGGTCCACTCGGCCGCGCGCGCCGCGCGGTGGTGATCGGCGCGGCGCTCTTGATGCTCGTGGTGTACGGAGTCCCGCACAGCGCGCGCGGAAGTCAGCTCGACTACCAGAAGCTCCCCGGCGCGTCCTCGCCGACGGACGCGATCGGGACGGGCTGACGATCGGGATCGGAGGCGCAGGTGGACGAGGGAGCTCGCATCGACGCGGAGGTCGTGCACCCGGGGCGGCGCGGGACGCGTCCCATGACCGCGGAGGTCCTGTGGTCGATGCCGCGCGTGGGCGCGCCGGTCGTCGCGCCGGACGGCCGTCACATTGCCGTCGTCGTCACGACGTACGACGTCGAGGCCGACCGCGGCGCCGCGCGCGTGTGGCTCGTGCCCACGGGGGGCGGGATCGCGCGCCCCCTCACGTCGCCCGAGAGAGACGCGACGGAGCCGTCGTTCTCCCCCGACGGGCGACGCCTCGCGTTCACCACCCGTTTGGCCGGCGGCCCGGACCGGAGCGCCGCCCGCCAGGTCGCGGTCCTGTCTCTCGAGGGCGGCGAGGCGGAGGTCCTGACCGACCTCCCTCTGGGCGCCTTCGATCCCCAATGGCTCCCCGACGGGAGCGGTCTCGTGTTCGGGGCCTGGCTCTTCGCGGGCCACCTGACCGTCGAGGACACGCGCGCCGAACGGCAGCGACGCGTGGAGCGGCCGGTGCGGTGGCACGTCACCGAGGACCGGCTGTACCGCTACTGGGACACGTGGCTGGTGGACGGCCGCCTCCCGCATCTCTTCGTGATGGACCTCGCCTCGAAGGAGGTCCGAGACCTGCTGCCGGCGTCCGAGCTCGACTTCGACTGGATGGAGCCCTCGGGCAACTTCGACATCGCGCCCGACGCGAAGAGCCTCGTCTTCACCGGAATCGAGCGCGCCGGCGGTCCGGGGGGCCGTCCGCGGCGTGACGTGTACCGGCTCGCGGTCGGGACCGGACGACCCGAGTGCCTGACCGGCGCGCATCCGGTCGGCGCGTTCGGCGCCCGCTGGCTCCCCGACGGCGAGACGGTGGTCTACGGGTACGTCGAGGATCCGGACTTCTACGCCGACCGCGTGCGCCTCGCGACGCTCCACGTGCCGACCCGACGTCGGCAGGACCTCCTCACGCGGTGGGACCGCTCGCCCGAGTCGTGGCGCCCGCTTCCGGGGGGCGGCCTCGTCTTCGAGGCCGAGGACGAGGGGCGCCGGCGCGTGTTCGTCCTCCCGGCGGGCGCGCCCGACGACCCCGGGTCGCCGCGTCGTCTCACGGAGGTCGGCTCGGCGCACCGGCCCGTGCCGGGGGCCGACGGCCGCGTCTGGTTCGTGCACGACGCGATCGCGATGCCGCCGGAGGTCGCGCGCGTCCCGCTCGCGGGCGGGGCGCTCGAGCGCGTCACGAGCTTCACGGCCGAGGCGCTCGAAGGCGTCGCGCTGGGCGAGGTGCACAGCGCCGTGTTCGAAGGCGCCGGCGGCGTGCCCGTGCAGATGTTCCTCCTGTTGCCCCCCGAGGGACGGGGCGGGGCACCGCGGCCGCTCGTGCACTGGATCCACGGCGGCCCCCACGGGACCTTCGGAGACACGTGGCACTGGCGGTGGTGCGCCCAGGTCGTCGCGGCCCGCGGCTGGCTCGTCGCGATGGTGAACTTCCAGGGATCCACGTCGTTCGGGCAGGACTTCGGCGCGCGGATCCAGGGCGCATGGGGCGACCGTCCGGCGGGGGACGTGCTCGCCGCCACCGACCTGCTCGTTGGCGCCGGGTGGGCCGACCCCGAACGCATGGCGATCGCCGGCGGCTCGTACGGGGGCTACCTCACCGCGTGGCTCGCGAGCACGACCGACCGGTTCCGCTGCGCGGTCAACCACGCGGGCGTGTACGACCTCGGTCTCCAGTATGCGAGCGACCATACGTTCTCGTGGCGACGCGCCGCGGGCGGCGAGCCGTGGGACGGGCGCGACCGGATGGACCGGTGGGACCCCGCTCGGCACGCGGACGGCCTCTCCACGCCGATGCTGGTGGTGCACGGCGAGCGCGACTTCCGCGTGCCGGTGGACCACGCGCTGCTCTGCTACGGCGTCCTGAAGGCGAAGGGCGTCCCCGCACGCCTCGTGTACTTCGAGGACGAGAACCACTGGATCCTCAGGCCGCAGAGCTCTCTTCGCTGGTACGCGGAGGTGCTCGGGTGGCTCGCGAGGTTCCTGACCCCTCGGACCGGCGGGCCGTCCTAGATGGGACCGGCGGGCCGGGCGAGAGGCTCAGCGCCCCGCGACGGGGCGGTGATCGAACACGAAGGCCACGCGGGCCCCCCACGGGATCCAGATCGCCGCGACCAGGATGCCGGCGAGCACGTCCACGAGGTAGTGGTACCGGAGCGCGACGGTCGCCACGATCAGCCCGGCGACGAGTGGGAGGAAGACCCACGCCAGCCGGCGCGCCTCGTAGAAGAGCGCGGCGAGGCAGACGAGCGCCACCGCCGTGTGCCCCGAGGGGAAGGCGTTCAGGTGGATGTAGTCGAGGCTGTCGATCACGTCGTAGATCGCCCGCGAGACGGCGTGATGTGGGATGGGCGTCGTGTAGTGGTTGAACGTGCGCGGCCCGTACGCGGGGACGAGGTAATAGCCGACGTAGGTCGTGAAGAAGCAGCCGATGATCACGGCGGCCCACGAGAGGAACGACCGGTATCGACCGCGCCAGAGCAGGACGAACGCGACCGTCGGCGCGATGAAGAAGTAGGAGGCGTAGCAGATCTGCAGGACCAGGACGCTCCACGGCGCGAGGACGGGGGAGAACCATCGCGTGGGGTCCGAGCCGAACAGCGAGACGTCGGCGCCCGCGAGCCAGCGGTCGGCCTTGCGATCGGCGACCACGTCGGCCCTGAGGTGCGGCAGGATCGCCCCCATGCCCTCGAAGATCCCGAGGACGAGCGCGATCAAGGAGATGACGAACAGGACGCGCAGGACGATGCCGTCGGTGGACCCGTAGCGAAGGAGCACGTAGACGACGAGCCCGGCGAGGTGCAGGAGCGCGATCGTGGCCGCGCCCGGGATTTGCTGGAAGTCGAGCAGCACGATGGCGGCGGTCGCGAGGACGTACACACCGACCACCACGTCGAGGCTCGTGAGCCGCCCGAGCGGCGAGGCGCCGCCGGCGGGCGCGAGCGTCTCGGTCCTGGGGCGCGGGAGCGTGAAGAATCGGAGGGACATGCGGCCTTCGCTCGGGGACGGCGCATTATGGGGGCGGGTGCCCCCGGCCCGAAGCGGCGACGGAGCCCGTCGTCGCCCGAACGCATCGGGCCCGGGGGTAGCATGGCCGCCGGGAGGCCGGCGCGTGACCGACGAGGAGGACGAACCGAGCACGCGAGGCGCCTCGCCGCGGTCGTGGCGCTTCGTCCGTCTCGTGGTGCGCCTCCTCCTCCGCTCGCAGTTCGGGCGCCTCGAGGTGACCGGCGCGGAGCACGTCCCGCCGCAGGGCGGAGCGCTCCTCGTGGCGAACCACAACACGGCGCTCGTGGACCCGATGGCGCTCGTGCACGCGGCGCCGCGGCCCACCTCGTTCCTCGCGAAGGCGCCGCTGTGGAAGTGGTTCCCGCTCCGGCCCTTCCTGAACGGGGTCGCGGCCATCCCCGTCTACCGGTCCGAGGACACGGACGAGAACGAGGGCCGCAGTGTGCGCGCGAACGTCGAGACGTTCCGCCGCTGCCGGGAGCGCCTCCGGGCGGGCGCGAGCCTGGCCCTCTTCCCCGAGGGCGCGAGCCATCCCCAGCCGACGCTCCTGCCGCTCCGGACCGGCGCGGCCCGCATCGCCATCGACGCGGGCGCGCCCGTCGCGGTCTGCCCGGTCGGCCTCGTGGCGGAGCCCGGCATCGGGGGACGGAGGGGCTCGCTCCTCGTGGCGTTCGGTACGCCGTTCGTCGTGGACGGCGCCGCGGGCCACGCCTCGCGCCGCGCGGCGATCGTCGCGACCACGAGGCGGATCGAGACGGAGCTCAAGGACCTGCTGGCCGAGGCGTCGTCGCAAGGTGAGCTCGCCACCCTCCGCGCCATGCGGATGGTGTGGGAGCGCGAGCGCGGGCTCGGGCCCGCGCCGACGCTCGCCGAGGGACACGCGCGCGACCGGCGCCTGGCCTCGGTCCTCGCGCGTCTGCGCGAGGAACGCCCGCGCGACCTCGACCGTCTGCGCGCGGAGGCCGACGCGTGGATGCGCGCGCTCGAGCAGGTCGGCGTTCCGGCGGAGCACCTCGGCGGCCCCCGTCGCGAGCGAGGCGGAGCCCGCTCGGAGCGTCCGGGCCCGGCGAGGACCCTCCTCCTCGACGTGCCGCGCCTTCTGGTCGCCACCCCGATCGGCTGGCTCGCCGCGATCGTGACCTGGCCGGTGCGCGCGCTCGGCGACCTCCTGGCGCTCCGCGCGTTCGGCGGGACCGAGGACGTACGCGCGCTCTGCCGGATGCTCGGCGGCGGCGTGGTCCTCGTGGCCCTCGTGCTCGGCGGCACGATCGCGGGGATCCTGCTCCGCTCGTCCTGGGTGGCCCTCGCGTTCCTGGTCGGCCTGCCGGCCCTCCTCGCGTTCCACGTGGCGTGGCGCGACGTGAGCCTCGAGACCCGTGCGCGTCTCAGGAGCGCCGCGCTCCTCACGGGGTCGAACCTTCGCACGACGCTCCTCGCGCACCGCCGGGCTCTGTATCTCCGACTCGCGCAGGCGCGCGCCGCCGTCGGGGAGCCGGCGGGCGAGCGCGAGGTCCACCGCGACGCCCCGACGGGACGGGCCGGCGTGCCCGGACGCTGACCCGACCGCGGTCTGGGCGGGGACGCCCTGGGACCATCGGCCCGGAACCCGCGACGCCGCGACGGATTGAGCATGCGCGCGGAGGCGGAACGTGGCGGACGATTGCGGGGGGCCCGTCGAACGACGGTCCCTCCGCCGGGCGCGAACGAGATCGCGCTCCCTGCCGAGGACTCGAACGTGGAACGACCCCGTCCGGCCAGCCCGGGACGCCTGTCCCTGGTCTACGTCGCGGTCGCGGGCGCGTGGATCCTCGGGAGCGATCTCTTCCTCCGGTCCGTGGGCCCCGACATCGATGGCTGGGTCCGGGACGAGGTCCTGAAGGGTCTCGCGTTCGTCCTCGTGACCGGCGCCCTCCTGTACGGCTTGCTCCGCCGGCGGGACCGCCTCCTCCGGAGCGCGGAGGAGGAGTCGCGTCGGCTCGAACGCGCGGTGGAACAGAGCGGCAGCACAGTCGTCATGACCGACTCCGACGGGAACATCGTGTACGTCAATCCGCGATTCACCGAGACCGCGGGCTACGAGCCCGAAGAGGTGCTGGGTCAGAACCCGCGCCTGCTCAAGTCCGGCGAGGAGGAGCCCGGGACCTACCAGCGGATGTGGACCACGATCACGCGCGGCGAGACCTGGCGGGGCGAGTTCCACAACCGGAGGAAGGACGGCTCGCTCTACTGGGAGACGGCCACGATCAGCGCGATCCGCGACGAGGAGGGGACGATCACCCACTACCTCGCGGTGAAGGAGGACGTCACCGAGCAGAAGCGCTCGGAGCAACGGCGCCAGCGGCTGAAGGAGATCCTCGAAGCCTCGCCGAACCTCGTGGTCATGGCCCGCACCGACGGCCGCCTCGAGTACGTGAACCCGGCCGGGCGCGCGATCCTGGGCCTGGAGCCCACGGCCGAGGCCGAGGGCCGCTCGCTCAGGACCTTCTTCGACGACGCGGACGCGCGACGGATCCAGTCGGAGGCGCTCCCCCAGGCGATGCGCGCCGGAACGTGGACCGGCGACCTCACGGTTCGCGCGACCGGGGGCGCGCCGAGGCAGGTCCGCACGACCGTGATCGTCCACCGCGACGAGTCCGGAGAGGCGCGGTTCCTCTCGGCCGTCGGCCGGGACGTGACCCGCGAGCGCCAGCTCAGCGCGCAGCTCCAGCAGGCCCAGAAGATGGAGGCGATCGCACGCCTCGCCGGGGGCGTCGCGCACGACTTCTCGAACCTCCTGACCGTGATCCGCGGCTACCTGGACCTCCTCCTCGGCAAGGAGAGCGCGACGGAGCGGGAGCGGCACCAGCTGCTGCAGATGGCGTCCGCGGCCGACCGCGCGGCGGGTCTCACGCGCCGGCTCCTCCTCTTCGCGCGCCAGCAGCCCGCGGGTCGCCAGCCGGTGGACGTCTGCGCGTCCCTGCAGGAGCTCGAGCAGCTGTTCACGACCCTCGTCGGAGGCAGCGTCCGCATCGAGACGCGCGTAGACGATCCGTGTCCGCCCGTCCTGGTGGACCCCATCCACCTCGAGCAGATCGTGATGAACCTCGTCGTGAACGCCCGGGACGCGATGCCCGACGGCGGACGACTGCGGATCTCGACCGAGCCCGTCCGGCTCGACGAGGAGGCGCGCGCGTCGTGGCTCGCGGGACCCGCGCCCGGCCCGTACGTCGTGGTGTCGGTGGAGGACACGGGCGAGGGCATGGACGAGGCCGTCGTCGAGCGGATCTTCGAGCCCTTCTTCACGACGAAGGGACCCGATCGGGGCACGGGCCTCGGCCTGGCCACCGTGTACGCGCTGGTCGAGCAGACGGGGGGCGGCGTGCGCGTCCGTTCCCGGCCCGGCGCGGGCGCCACCTTCGAGATCGCGCTTCCGGTCGCCACGTCGGCGCGTGAAGGCGGCGAGCAGCAGCCGGTCGCCACCTCGCTCCCCCGCGGGACCGAGGGCGTCCTCGTCGTCGAGGACGAGACCGACGTGCGCGACCTCGTCGCGAGCGTCCTGACCGGCCTCGGGTACCGCGTCTTCACCGCGGCCACCCCGGCCGAGGCGCTCGACTGTCACGCGGCGCGCACCGGCGAGATCGCGCTGCTCCTCACCGACCTCGTCCTGCCGCAGATGTCGGGTACGCGGATCGCCGAGGCGCTGCGGGGCCGCGACCCGCGGCTCGGCGTCGTCTTCATGTCGGGACATCCCGATCCGGCGGCGTTCGGCGTACGGCCCGAGGGCGGCGAGGACTACACCTTCCTGGCCAAGCCCCTGACGCTCAGCGCCCTGGCCGTCGAGGTGAGACACATGCTCGACCGACGGGCCGGGGCGAGGTCGTGACCGCGGGGGGGACGGTGGGCCGCGCGCCGATCTACCTCGACCACAACGCCACGACCCCGATCGATCCCGCCGTTCGGGACGCGATGCGACCGTACCTCGGGGACCGTTTCGGGAATCCCTCGAGCGCGCACGGGTACGGACGCGCGGCGCGCGCGGCCGTGGACCGCGCGCGCGCCGAGGTGGCCTCGCTCCTGGGCGCGGCCCCCGAGGAGATCGTGTTCACGGGCGGGGGCTCGGAGGCCGACAACCAGGCCGTCTTCGGCGCCGCGCGTGCGCGGCCCGGCGGGCACGTGGTCACGACCGCGGTGGAACACCCGGCGGTCCTCGCGCCGTGCCGCGCGCTCGCGCGCGAGGGGACCCGTTTGACCATCGTCGGCGTGGACGAAGCGGGTCGCGTGGACGCGGCGCGCGTCGCGGAGTCGATCGAGGACGACACGCGTCTCGTGACCGTGATGCACGCCAACAACGAGGTCGGGACGATCCAGCCCGTGGCGGAGATCGCCCGACTGGCGCGCGCGCGCGGCGCCTGGGTGCACACCGACGCCGCGCAGTCCGTCGGCAAGGTGGAGGTGGACGTCCGCGCGCTCGACGTGGACCTCCTGACCGTCGCCGGGCACAAGCTCTACGCCCCGAAGGGCGTCGGCGCGCTCTACGTCCGGGCCGGAATCGACCTCCCGCCGCTGATCTACGGCGCCGCACACGAGTCGGGTCGGCGCGCGGGAACCGAAAACGTGCCCGGGATCGTCGGGCTGGGCCGCGCGTGCGCCCTGGCGCTCGAACGCGGGCGCGCGGCCGAGACGCGCCTCCGGGACCTGCGCGAGCGTCTCTACGCCGCGCTGTCGTCCAGCGACCTCGAGGTCCGACGACACGGCGACCCGGGAGCCTCCCTCCCGAACACGCTGAGCGTCGCCTTCGTCGGCGTGGACGCGTCCGCTCTCCTCCGTCGGGTGGAGGACCGCGTCGCGGCCTCCGCGGGCGCCGCCTGCCACGGCGACGACGTACGCGCCTCCACGGTGCTGGTGGCGATGGGCGTCCCGCCCGCGCTCGCACGATCGACGATCCGCCTCTCGCTCGGCGTCCCCACCACGGAGCGCGAGGTCGACGAGGCCGCGGCCTGCCTGCTCGAGGCCGCGCGCGCTCAGACGTAGAAGCGCTCCCGGTCCACCTCCTCGCGGAGGATCCGGAGCTCCTCGTCGGTCGGCGGCGGCGTACGCTCGATCTCGTCGGCTGCGAGGAGCTCGAATCCCGTGGCGGCCGCGACCGCCTCCTCCGTGACGCCCGGGTTCAACGCGACGAGACGCATGCGGAGCGTCTCGGGATGGAAGTCGAGCGTGGCGAGGTTCGTCACGACGCGGTACGGCCCCGTGCCCGCGGGGAGGCCCGCCGCCTCGCGCGCGCCGGGTCCCGTGAGGTACCCCGGGGTCGTGAGGAAGTCGATCGTCTCGAGGAAGCGGCGACGGTCGTGCTGCATCAGGATGATCGTGCGCCAGCAGCAGGAGCCGACGTCGTTCGCCCCGCCCGAGCCGGGCAGCCGGACCCTCGGGTGCGCATGGTCGCCGATCACGGTCGAGTTGAGGTTGCCGTACGGGTCGATCTGGGCGCCGCCGAGGAACCCGTAGTCCACGAAGCCGAGCTGCGCGAACTCCATCGCGTCGCAGATGCCCGCCGCCATGAGGCCTCGGTTGGAGGTCCACATGTCCCCCACCGCGAGGGGCAGGCGATCGAGCTGCGCGCCCATGCCGCCGAACTCGAAGATCGGCATCAGCGTCTTCGCGTGCGTCTTCTGGGCGAGGGACGCGGCCAGCATGGGGATGCCCGTCCCGATGAACGCGGTCGTGTCGGGCTCCATCAGCCGCGCCGCGACGGTGATCAGGAGCTCGTTCGGCGAGTAGCGCGGGGGCTCCATCGCGTCAGTCCCCTGCGAGCCGGAGCTCGTCCAGACGGCCCCGCCCGACCTTCGCGAGGTACGCGGCGTGGTCCGGCACGTCGTAGATCCACGCCTCCATGTACGCGAGGGCCTGCGCCTCCTCCTTCGCCGCCTCGTAGTAGCCGCGCACGTGCGGCTCGTCGCGCACGTAACGCCCCGCCATCTCGCCGGGGTGACTCCCGAAGGGCGCTTCCACGACCGCGTCCACCAGGAAGTACGGGATGACGGTGCGATCGGGGTGCCGCCGGATCTCCTCCGTGTCCACGATCTCTTCGGCCGAGACGATCAGCCGCCTCGACGCGCGGGCCATCTCGCGGGCGAAGCCCGAGACGCCGTCGATCTGGCAGTTGCCGTATCGGTCCGCGCGGTGCACGTGGATCACGCCGAGGTCCAAGACCAGCGCCGGGACGAGCGTGACCTTCCCGGGGCCGTAGGGGTCCTCGATCACCATGGCCGACGAGCAGCGGAGCGTGTCGGTCCCCTGCATCACCCGCACCGGAAGGAACGGCACGCCCATCCCCGCCGCCTTGAACCGCCAGGCGAGGGCCGCGTTCGACCACTCGGACACGCGAGCGACCTTCCCCGACTCGACGGCGCGCCGCCAGGAGGGCGAGATGCCGTACACCTCCAGCCCCGTGTACGTCCAATCGCTCGCCACGATCGCGCCCGTGTTCACGAGGAGCTCGAGCTCGAGGCAGCCCTGCCCCGCGACGCGGAGGTCGCCGATCTTGCGGGCGCGGATCTGCCGGATCATCTCGCGCACGATCGACATCGGGCACCGGACGGTCCCGTAGAGCTCGATGCCCAGGTACACGCCGTCGTGGAGGTACCGCGACACTGCCTCCGCCTCCGTCGTGCGCTTGTCCACGAGCGCCTTCGGCTTCGTCCGGTTGTGCGCGCGGAGTCCCTCGAGGTCCACCGGCTGGAGGAGCTCGTGGGTGCCGCGCTCGAAGACGCGGAGGTGGTCCAACGTGGCCGACATGCGCCCTCCCGCGCGCCGGCCCGCCCGGCGGCCCGGGCGATGTTCGCCGCCGCGCCCGTTCGCGCAAGCGGCGCGAGCACCCGTATGGCGCCCCGTCCTGGCGTACGATGGCCGGCTCGGAACCGATAGCGTGCTCATCCTCTTCGACATCGACGGGACGCTCCTCCTCTCGAAGGGCGCGGGCCGGTACGCCATGGAGGAGGCGGGACGCGAGGTCGTCGGCCCCCACTTCTCCTTTGAGGGCGTGGAGTTCGCCGGACGGCTCGACCCGCTGATCTTCCAGGACGGGCTCCTCGGCTCGGGCGAGCGGGACTTCGCGCGCCGCCACGACGCGTTCCGCCGGGCGTACCGGGAACGCCTCCAGGCGCGCCTGGCCGTGCCGGGCGTCGCCGCGCCCTTGCCCGGCGTGATGGAGCTCCTCGCCCGGCTGCGGGACCGGCCGGGCACCACGCTCGGGCTGGTCACCGGCAACTACCCCGAGACCGGCGTCCTCAAGCTCCGGGCCGCCGGGATCGACCCGGCCTGGTTCCCGGTGCCGGCCTGGGGTGTGGACGGGCCCACCCGCCGGCACCTGCCCGGCGTCGCGATGCGTCGCGCGACGGCGCTCACGGGCAGGCCGGCCGATCCGCGTCGCACGATCGTGGTCGGCGACACGGTGCACGACGTGGACGCCGCGCGCTCCAGCGGGTGCCGCGCGCTGGCCGTCGGCACGGGGCCCTCGTACGGCGTCGAGGCGCTGCGGCCCCACGCGCCCGACCTCCTGCTCGAGGACCTCTCCGACACCGCGGCCGTGCTGGCCTTCCTCGACCAGGTCGCGGACGGGACGACACCCGTCCCCGCGTGACGAAGGGCCGCGGCCCCCGGTCTCAAGGGGCGCGGCGCCGCTCGAGGAGCTTGGCGTACTTCAGGAAGACGTAGGCGGCCGCCATCACGGCCACGACGAGGCCGCGCGCGCCGCCGAGGAACCCGCCACGGACGACGTACGAGCGGACGAACGCGGCGGGCGGACGAACGACGAGCCCGAACCAGACGCCCCGCCCCGCACGGTCCAGTGCCTCCGCGGCGGCGTCCGTGTACGCGTTCATCTTCGCGACGTGGTGCGCGAGATCGCGCACGGTGTCGTGGTGGAGGGGCCCCGCGAGACGGCGCACGGGTCCGTCCACGCGCACGTGGCCGTGCGGCTCCTCTCCCTCCCATCGACCTCGGCGCCGGTCGAAGAGCCGGAGCTTCCAGCGCGCGCCCCCCCGGTCGCTCCGGACGACGCGCCCGAGGTACCGCGTCGCCCACGCCATCTCGAACCCCGCGGCCTCGTCGCCCGCCGCGACCGCGTCGAGGGCCCGGAGGACGGACCCGCGAAGCTCCGGCGACACCCGCTCGTCGGCGTCCACGGACAGGACCCAGTCGTTCCGCGCGGCCGCGACCGCACGGTTCTTCTGCGCGATCATGCCGGGCCAGTCCGTCTCGACGACGCGCGCGCCCCGGGCCCGCGCGAGGTCGGGCGTGCCGTCCGTGGACCCGCAGTCCACGACGACGACCTCGTCGGCGAACGCGAGGGCGTCGAGACACGCCGGGAGGTTCGTCGCCTCCTCCTTCGTGATCACCACGGCGCTCAGGCGGGGTCGGGATCCGGGCACGACGGCGTGTCTCCCGTGTTCTGGCGCTCCGGCCCGACGCCCGCGCGCCGCGCCGGGGAATCGGACGACACGGATATCATGGCCCGATCGTCCCCCCGGGCGAGCATCCGAGTCCCATGGCTCCGACCCCCTCCCCGCCGCCTCACCGCCTCCTCGCGGCCGGGAACGCCCTCGTCGCCGCGGGCGCGCTGGCGGCCGGCTGCGAGTTCTTCAGCGGGTACCCCATCACGCCCGCCTCGGAGATCTACGCCGAGATGATGCGGCGCCTCCCCGGCCGCGGCGGGGTAGCCGTCGGCGCCCCCGACGAGATCTCGGCGCTCTCGTACGCGGTGGGCGCGTCGCTCTCGGGAGCCCGGGCGATGACCGCGACCTCGGGCCCGGGCTGGTGTCTCATGATCGAGACGTTCCAGTACGCCCTGATGACGGAGACGCCCGTCGTGGTCGTCGTGTCCCAGCGCCTCGGCCCCGCGACGGGAGGCGCCACCACCGGCGCCCAGGGGGACGTGGCCCTCGTCGCCTACGCGACGTCGGGCGGCTACCCGTTCCCGGTGCTCTCGCCCGTGGACGGGTACGACGCGTACACGCTGACCCAGGAGGCGTTCGCCCTCGCCGAGTCGCTCCGGACGCCGGTCGTCGTGCTGCTGGACAAAGAGGTCGGCAAGACGATGGAGACGGTGGACCTCGCCCGCCTGACGGACGTAGCCGTCCCGGCCCGGCCGCCGCCGGGCGAAGGACGCTTCGTGCCCTACGCGGTCCTGCGTGCGGGGGACGTCCCCGCCTTCGCGCCGCTGGGCGGTCCGCGGAAGGTCACGGTCACGGGCTCGGCGCACGACGCCGAGGGCCGCCTCCGGCGCAACGACCCCGAGACCCTGCGCCAGCTCCGCCACCTCGTCGCGAAGATCGAGGACCGGCGCGAAGCGCTCGAACGCGTGCGCCTCGAGCGCCACGAAGGTTCGCGGACCGTGCTCGTGAGCTACGGCGTCTCCGCGCGGGCGTGCCGCGCGGCCGCGCGCGCACTCGCCGCGCTCGGCCGCCCCGTGGACCTGCTGGAGATCCTCTCGCTCTTCCCCGTCCCGGTCGGCGCGCTCGTCCGTGCGGCCGAGGGCCGGGAGCGGGTCGTCGTCGTCGAGGAGAACGGCCCGGGACTGTACGCGAGGGAGGTTCGCGATGCGCTCCCGGGGCGCGACGTCACGCGCGTCAACCGCGTGGGGTCGATGATCACGCCCACCGCGATCCAGGAGGCGGTCGCGACGTGAGCTACCTCGACACCGCGCGTCCGCTCCCCTACTGCCCCGGGTGCGGGCATCCGCACGTGCTCCGCGGGCTCGACGACGCACTGGTGCGCGCGGGCCTCCCGGCCGAGCGGATCGTCCTCGTGACCGACATCGGGTGTGTGGGCCTCGCGGACGCCCACTTCCCCTCTCTCCACACGGTGCACACCCTCCACGGGCGCTCGACCGCGATCGCCGCGGGCATCCGGATGGCCGCGCGGGGCGAGGGCCTGAAGCCCGTCGTGCTGCTCGGCGACGGCGGCGCGAGCATCGGACTGCTGCACCTCGTGCACGCGGCACAGCTCGACGTGGACGTGACCGTGCTCCTCCACAACAACCTGCTCTACGGGATGACGGGCGGGCAGCACTCGACGCTCACGCCGGCGGGCATGGCCACGAGCACGACGCCCGAGGGGTGCCCCGTCCCGGCCGTGGACCTCGCGGCCGTCCTCGGGGGCGCGGGCCTCCGGCGCTACGCCCGCGCGCGCGTCCCGGGCGACCGGCTGGCGGACCTCCTCGCCGAGGCGCTCCAACACCCCGGGTTCGCCGTGGTGGAGGCGCTCGAGCTCTGCCCGACGTTCGCCGCCCGCCTCGGCGGCGTGACGGGCACGGCGCTTCGACGAATGGCCGACGAGCGTGGCGAGGGTTGGATCGTCCGCGGCGACGACCGCGAGCGCCCGGTGCCCCCGGGACACCGACCCGGGGACCACGACGCGGCGCTCCCCCCGTCCGTCCGGGTCGATGCGCGACGCGCACGGCTCGACCGGCGGTTCGGCGTGGCCGTCGCGGGCCGTGCGGGTGAGCGGGTCCAGTCGGCGGCGCGCCTCCTCGCGGTCGCCGGGCTCGCGGCGGGCCTCGAGGCGACCGTGCGCACCGACAACCCGGTGACCCAGGGCCGCGGGTTCTCGCTCGCCGAGGTGACGTTGGCGCCCGAGCCGATCCACTTCGCGGGCATGGAACGGCCCGACGTCCTCCTCGTGACCGCGCCCGAGGGCCTCGCCGAGCTCCGGTCCATGGGGCGTCTTCGTCCCGGCGGCGCCGCGCGCGTGGTCGTGGACGAAAGCCTCGCCGACGAGATCGAAGTCCCCGTCGAGCGACGCGACCTCCGCCGCCGCCACGGCGCGAAGGACGCCGCGCTGGGCGGTCTCGTCGAGCTCGCGCTCGAGGAGGACCTCTTCGACGCGGCGGCGTGGGAGGAGGCCGGCCGCGTTCACGGGCAGGAGGGCCGCACGTCCCTCGCCCTCGAGCGCGCGCGCGCGGCCGCGACGTCGAAGCGACCGTAGGCGGGGCGTCACCCGGGCGGGAGCGGCAGCTCCGGCGGCGGCTCGTGGCGGACCGCGTGCACCCGCGACACGATCGCGCCGAGCAGCAGCACGAACGCGGCCACGTAGAACGCGAGCAACATCGCGACGAGCGACCCCGCGGCTCCGAACGCCATGCTCCTCCACGTGTGCGCGAGGTACACGGCGAGGATCGCGCGGGCGATCGCGAGGAGCACGGCGGCGAGGCCGGCGCCGAGGAGCGCGGACCGGATCGGGACGCGCCGATCCGGGAGCACCTCGTAGATCATCGCGCACGACACGAACGCCAGCAGGACGAAGAGGACCTGCTCGATCGCCACGCTGGCGTAGGGCCGGACCGCAGCCGGCAACATGAGGGCCAGGTCCTGCGGCGAGGCGTTCAGGGCCACGCCACCGGCGGCGGCTCCGACGAGCGCGATCGAGAACCCGAGCACCAGCACGAACGACAGGAACCGCTTCACGACCTTGAGGGCGAAGCGCCGGCGGAGACGCTCGGGCCGGCTCTCCCAGATGTCGTTCAAGATCGACTGCAAGTGCGTGAAACCGCTCGTGGAGGCGAACACGAGGACGAACACGGCCATGGCCTGGGTCGGGAGGTCCCCCCGTCCCGGGCGCGGCATGTGCTCGAGGAAGCTCGCAACCAGCCGGCGCGCGTCCTCCCCGAAGAGCGTATGCACCTCCGCGAGGAGCTGGAGCTGCGCCTCGGTGGACCCGAACACCTCGCCCGCGGCCAGCAGGACCCCGACGAGCAGCGGCGGCACCGCGAAGACGCCGTAGAACGCGAGCGCGGCGGACATGCGCGGGACGGACCGTCGGGAGAGCGCCTCCACCAGGTCCCGGACGAACGTCCGCTCGGCGCCGCCTTCCATGCCCGGACGGTACGGGGCACCTCTCGGCCGCGCCACCGGGGCGCGGGTCGATCGGGCCGCGCGAGGGCCACGGGCCCCGTCGGTCCGGCCGGCGAACCGCGGGATGCGGGTACCCTTTCGCGACCGTGGACGAGATCCTCCTCCGCCTCTTCGAGCAGCGCTTCCGGGGCCCCCCCGCGCGGGTGGAGGCGGTGGAGGGAGACGGGTCGCCCCGCCGGCGGCTCCGCTTCCAGGCGAGCGACGGGCGTACGGCGATCGGCGTCCCCCCCGGCCGTGCGGACGAGGACCGCGCGTTCCTCGGCTTCACGACGGCGCTCCACCGCGCGGGCCTCCCCGTGCCCGAGCTCTACGGCTTCGACGAGTCCACGGGCGCGCACCTGATCGAGGACGCGGGCCGCGAGAGCCTCTTCTCGACGCTCGAGGAAGCGCGTGACGCCACGAAGGAGACGTTTCCCGCGGCGCTCCTCGAGCCGTTCCGCGAAGCGATCCGGTGGCTGCCGAGGTTCCAGGTCGAGGGGGGCCGCGTCGTACCGTTCGACCTGGCGTGGCCGCGGGCCGACTTCGACCGGCGCGCGATGGCGTGGGACCTCGCGTGGTTCAAGGACTGCTTCCTGAGGCTCGCCGACGTGCCGTTCGACGAGGACCGGCTGGAGGACGACTTCGAAGGCCTCCTCACCCTCCTGCTCCAGGATCGAACGTCGCACTTCGTCTACCGCGACTACCAGGCGCGCAACGTCATGCGCACGCCGACGCGCCTGGTGTTCCTCGACTACCAGGGGGGTCGGCGCGGGTCCCTGCTCTACGACGTGGCCTCGTTCCTCTACAGCGGGAGCACCGCGATGCCCGAGGCCGTGCGCGAGGACCTCCTCGCGGCGTACCTCGACGCGGTCCCGCGCGAACTCGATCTTGGCGAGGACGCGTTCCGGGCGCGCCTGCCGGCGTTCGCGGTCCTCCGTATCCTCCAGGCGCTCGGCGCGTACGGGTACCGGGGCTTCCACCTGCGGCGACCGGGGTTCGCGAGCCGCGTCGGCACCGCGGCCCGCAACCTGGAACGGTTGCTCGGCGAGCACCGCGCGCTGGCCGACCTGGGGGAGATCCGTCGCGCCGTGGACGCGGTGCTGGAGCGCCCGGACCTCCTCGCGCCGGGCCCGGCCCACCGGCGCGGGCTCACGGTGCACGTGGGCTCCTTCGCGTACGCGCGCGGCATCCCCCGCGCGCCCGGGGGGCACGGGGGCGGCTTCGTCTTCGACTGCCGCGCGCTCGACAACCCCGGTCGCGACCCGCGGCTCGCCGCGCACACGGGGCTCGACGCCCCCGTGGACGCCGCGCTCCTCGCCTCGCCCGCGGCGCGCGCCTTCCTCGACCACGCGCAGGCGCTCGTGGCGGCGCAGGTCGAGCGCTATCTCGAGCGCGGGTTCACGTCGCTGGACGTGCGTTTCGGCTGCACCGGAGGTCGCCACCGGTCGGTCTGGTGCACGGAGCGGCTGGCCGCGTGGCTCGCGTCGAGGTTTCCGGAGGTGGAGGTCTCGACCGAGCACGCCGACCTCTCCACGCCGAGCGCCACGACGTGGACGCCCTGATCCTCGCGGCGGGACACGGAACGCGCCTCCGCCCCGTGACGGACCGGTGCCCGAAGGCGCTCGTCGAGGTCGGGGGGAAGACGCTGCTCCGCCGCGTGGCCGAGCGCCTCGTCGCCGCTGGCGCGGACCGGCTCGTGGTCAACGTCCACGGCTTCCCGGACCTCGTTCGCGCGGAGGTCGCCCGACGGCGCGGATTCGGGACCGACGTGCGGCTGTCGTACGAAGAGGACGGCCCCCTCGAGACCGGCGGGGGTCTCCTTCACGCGGCGCCGCACCTGCGGCTCGACGCGCCGTTCTTCGCGCACAACGTGGACGTCCTGACCGACCTCGACCTCGGCGCGCTCTACGCCGACCACCTCCGGTCGGGAGCGCGCGCCACGGTGGCGGTCATGGACCGACCCTCGGCGCGGGGACTGCTCTTCGACGACGCCGGCCTCCTCGGGCGGGTGGACGACGAGCGGGCGCTTCGGACCGAGGCCCGCGAGCGAGAGGGTGAGGTCGTGCGCCTCGCGTTCGCCGGCGTGCACGTCATCTCCCCGGACTTCCTCGACGAGGTGTCCGAGCGCGGCGCGTTCTCGATCCTCGATCCGTACACGAGGCTCGCGGCGAGACCCGGGACCGTGCGCGCGCACCGCGTGGACGGTTGCCGCTGGATCGACGTCGGCCGTCTCTCCGACCTCGAGAGGGCCCGCCGGGAGCTCGCCTAGTCCGCTCCGCAGGAGCGGGGTCCAGTCAGGCCCCTGGCGCCCCCTCCCCCCGTAGGGGCTGCCCCACGTGGAGGTAGTTGCCGTCGGGGTCCCGGAGGTTGCACTCCCGAAGCCCGTAGGGTTGGTCCGTCGGTGCCTGGTGAAAGGTCGCGCCACGCGAGAGGAGCCGCTGGTGGTACGCGTCCACCCCGTCCTCCAGGAGCACGTACGCCTGCCCGGGAGGCGGTTCGCCCGGCCACTGCCAACGAGCGAGGTGGAGCCGCAGGCCACACGTCTCGACGCCGGCGTAGTGGGGAGCGTCCACGAAGCGAACGTCCCAGCCCATCACGTCTCGGTACCAGGCCGCCGCCTTCTCGACGTCCCGCACGTGGAACGTGGGGATCAGCTGGAGCACCGAGACCCGGTCCGTCATGATCGCGCCTCCCGAGCCGGCCCGGCCGGCGGGGGCCGCGGCGGTCGGATCGTACGCAGGCGCGCGGGGCGGGCGCAGCCTGCCCCTCGAGGCGCGCGCCGCCGCGGCCCTCCGCCGGGAACAGGTCCGGGCGCTACTTCTGGGCCTTCGCGTCGTCCTTCTGCGCCTTCGCCTGGGCCTCGAGGTCCTCGACCTTCTGGTCGATCACGTCGCGGTGCTTGATGATCCACTGCGCGACCTCGTGCGGGGAGTTGAACTGCTCGCCCGTGAGCTTGTACAGCGTCGCGAGGACGTACGGCAGGAGCTCCTTCGGGTCGCGCGCCACGCCTCCGCGCGTCGCACCGCCGCCGCTGCTACCCCCGTGCCCGCCGTGCGCCCCCGACTGCGCCTGCGCCTTGTTCTGCGCGAGCTTCTCGCGCCCGATCTGCTCGGCCATCTTCTGGTCGGAGTCGCCGGAGGCCCCCGTGTCGTACGTCACCTCGACGCCGTCGTACGACCACCCCTCCTCGGTGACCTCCTCCTTGCTGTTCTGCTTGTCCGATCCGGACGCGACCTTGTCGCCGGAGCGAATGGACACGCCCGCGAGCTTGGCGACCTCCTTCCAGAGGCGCATGTCGTGAAGCTCTCCGACCGTCCCCACCGCCGCCTTGCGGACCGCGAACTCCTTGCTGACGAGCAGGTCCGCGATCTCCTCCGTGGCGCCGAGATACCCGAGGTTGCCCAGGCTCTCCAGCGCGGACAGCACGAGGACGTCGTCCTTCTCGTTGCGGAGCAGGACGTGCACCACCTCGGGCCCCGCGATGCCGGGCAGGGCGCGCTGCTCGCCCAGGTAGATCGTCGCCAGGGTCTTCAGCGTGTCGTCCGGCGACCGCGCGATCTTCGCGAGGGCCTTCACGACGTCGGGATGCTGGACCTTCGCGAGGTTCGACATCGCATAGTCGCGCTGGCTCATCTTGTCCTCGCCCGTGAGCCCGCGCGCGCGGAAGTCATCGGCGAACCTCTCGAGCGCGCGCGCGGCCTCCTCGTCGCTCGCGATCGGCGGTCGCGGGCGCGCCGCCGGTGCGGCGGCGGGAGGCGACGCGGCCGGCGCCCCCGGGGCGGCGGCGGGCGGGTCGTCGGCCCGGGCGAGGGGAAGCGCGAGCACCAGGACGGCGAGCGCGGCGAGGGACACGAGGAATCGCGACATGGTCCTCTCCCTTCGGGATGGGTCCAGATGAAGTCTAGCACCCCCCCCGTCGCGGCTCCTACGACCGGGGCTCCCGGCCGCCCGCCCCGGGGCCTCTCCCGGCCCCCGGATGGGAACCCGTACCGAACCGGCCCGAACGGTCCGGGCGCGCGGGTCCGGCCCCCCGCCTACTTGGAGAGGTCCACGTACCGGCCCCCGGTCAGCTCCGCGATGGTCCGCATCATCCCGAAGGGGTGGGGCCCGACCCCGATCGAGTGGACCGCCACCATCCGCATGCGCGCCTTGAGCCCGACGATCCGGCCGACCTCGTCCTGGCCGACGATCGCGTTCGGGTCCTTCGGGGCCCAGGGGATGGCGCAGGTGAGGAGGACGACCTCGTCGGGACCGAGAGACCAGGCGATGTTGTTGCGGGCCCCCGAGATGTCGAGCGCCGCCATCAGCGCGGTGTAGTGGTCTGGCCCGTTCTGCACCGCGAGGCCCTCGATCCACTCGCCGGCCTTCTTCTCGTTGCCGGGGTTCGCGGGCGTCAGGCGACCGAAGAGCGGTTCCGCCTTCTGGTAGTCCGCGATGACGTCGAATCTCGCGCTGGCGGGGAGGTCCTGGACGAGACGCTTCGACACGGCGGCGATGAACTGCTTCGTCGTGCGGATCGAGTACCACGGGACGTTCCGCGCCCCCGGCACGGCGCACACCTCCTTCAACCGCTCGCCGGCGCCGAACGGATGGGTGTCGTCGGTGCACGTGCTGATGTCGATCACGATCACGACGCGGCGGCCGAGGATCGGGACGCCGCAGATGTAGGGCGTCGGGTCGGGCTGCGGCGTGATCTGGGCGGGCGGGGTCCCGGAGGCGAGCGCCTTCCAGGCCGCGATGTCGTTGCCGTAGGCGCGCCCGGTCAAGCGCTCCAGGACCTCGATGAGATCCTCCCGGTCCCGCCCGTCCGCAAGCCCCAGGGCCTCCGCCGTCACGGGAAGGAGCACGTCGACGTCGATTCCCGCCGGCAGGAATGGCTTCGGCTTCTCCCCCGGCTTGGGCTTGTCCGGCACGGGCCCGGCGAGGGCCAGGATGGCCCGCGCGCCGGCGGCGCGGAGCTGCCACGTGTCGGACTTCAAGAGGTCTACGAGCTCGGGCAGCGCGGCCATCACGTGTCGCTGCCCCAGCGAGAGCGCGGCCTGAGCCGCGAGCATGTCGTCCTTGCCGCGCGCGAGCTCGAGGAGGTCGTTCGTGCCGACGTCGTCCACGCGCTTGCCGAGCGACATCACGAGGTAGAGGCGCTCGTCGCCCTTCGCCGAGCGGAGGGCGTCGAGGAGCGCCTCGACGGCCTTCGGCGACTGGAAGAGCGCGAGGGTCTCCATCGCCGAGAGGAGCACCGCCGGGTTCTCCTCGCGGCCCATCGCGCGGAGCACCTCCTCGACAGCCTCCTTCCCGTCGTAGTCGAGGATCGGGAGGTAGGAGGTCTGCCGCACCTTGTAGTCGGGGTCCTTCTGGGCCTTGCGGAACTCCTTCCTCGCGTCGCTCCATCCGTCCGCCCGCGCGGGGGGGGAACCCGCGAGGAACGGGAGTGCGAGCGCGAGGAGGATCCCGAGCCTGCGGGGCGCGGCGCTCATCGCGGCCGAGGATAAACCGTCGTCGGGGCCGCGCCACGTCGCGGCGGAACGCGCGCCGAAGCCGGGTCCGGTGGCCGCTCGACCGCGGGGATGGTAGCCTGCCGCCCCCGTGCGGATTCGCGTCCTCCTCGTCCTCCTGGCGCTCGCGCTCGCCCCCACGGCCCGCGCGGGGAACGAGACCCTCCTCACCGCGGCCGACGTCACGGAGCGCGGTCGCACGATCGACAAGATCCTCGACCTCGTGCTGCTCCCGAGCCGACCCGTCGGTGCGGACGGCCGCAGCGTGCTCCTGCTCGTGGACGTGACCCCGTCGCTGATCCAGAGCGAGCTCCCGGCGCGACTCGAGCAGGCGATGGAGCGCGACGCCGACGGTCTCGCCAACACGCGCCTCGGTGTGGCGCTCGTCGGAGACGAGGGTCGGCCGGTCCTCCCGCCGACCTCCGACTACGCGGCCGTGCGGCGCACGGTGCGCGAGATCTGTGCGCGCCCGGCCACGCGCTTCCAGGACGTCTACGCGGACGTCCGCCGGGTCCTGCCCGTGCTCAAGCGCGAACGGGGCCTCCGGGAGCTCGTCCTCGTCACGCTCGAGAACGGCGACGCCGAGGACGACCTCGAGGCGACGGTCGGCGCCCTCTCGCGGGCACAGGTCCGGTGCTCGGTCGTCGCGCGCGAGGCGTTCTTGAGCGATCCGTGGTGGGCGTTCCGCCAGCCGCGGGGCCCCAAGGGCACGACGTTCACCGGCGCGGAGGGCGCGTTCATCGAGCTGCCGTGGGGCTTCCGCTACCAGGCCGCGCCGGGCGCGCTCTCGGTGCCGAGCGGCTTCGCCATGTACGGGCTCACGCGCCTCGCCGCGGCGACGGCCGGGAAGGTCTACGTCTACTACCCCGTGACCGACCGGACGCACACGTGCATCGACCCCTACTGGGGCACGTGCCCGTTCTGCGACGGCGACCACGTCCCGACGAACGAGACGTACCAGACGCACCGTCTCCGGGCGCTCGCCCCACTCGCGCTGTCGCGACGGGAGGCGATCGCGACCGAGGCCGCGGACCCGTACTACGAGGCGACGCTCGACGCGTGGGAACAGCTCGCCCGCTACGACCTCGTCTACGCGAAGCCCGGTCTCCGCCGGTCGAGCAACGGCGTCCGCGTCGAGGAGCTCGCCTACGCCGGCTGGTCCGGCCTCGGGTGGTCGGTCGCGTTCCCGAGCGAGGCGGCGCACGCGCGCCGCCTGCTCGTGGCCCTGGACGTCATCCTGAAGCAGCTCGAGGCGGGGATCCGTCACGCGGAGGAGAAGGGAGGCGGTCTCGATCGCTGCCGGGCCCTCGCCGAGACGACCCGACTGCTCGGCTACGTCACGCGCACGAACCTCGTGCTGTTCGAGGCGTTCGCCACGGAGGTCGCCCCGAGATGGGTCGCCACGCGGGCGAAAGACGTGCAGCCGCCCGAGGTCTGGCCGTACCCGGACGGCACCCGTTGGCAGGAGATCGGGTGCCGGATGCTCAGCCTGTGCCACGGTCCCCGTCCCTTCCTCGAACTCCATCTGCCGGGGGGGGCCGCGACCCGCGCCGCGCTCGACCGCCTCTGCGAGGTGTGGGACGGGTACGAGACGCGGTACGCCCACACGCCGTTCCTCCTGGCGGCACGTCGGACCGGCCTCGCGCGGTTCTATCTCGTCGTGCGTCCGGGCGGTCCGACGCCCCATCGGAAACCCGACCTCTCCGACACGGACGCCGCGGTGACGCTCCCCGAGCGCCCCGCCCGACCGGGCGCCTCGTCCGGAGGCGGCGCCGCGACGCCCGCTTCGGGAGGCTGACGCCGTGGACGCCCGGTCGCGCGCCGCCCGCATCCCGCTCGCCCTCGGGGCGGCCCTCCTGCTGCTCGGGGCCTGGGCGCGCCCCGCCCTCGCCGGGTCCGTGGCCGACTCGGTCCGCGACCTCGGCGACCCCGATGCGCAGGTTCGCAGCCGGGCGTACGGGGCGCTCGTGCGGGGAAGGCCACCCGAGGCTCCCGCCCTCCTCGCGCGCGCGCTGCCCGGCTTCGACGACGTCGCGCAGTACTACGGCGTACTCGTGCTCGACGCGTATCCGTACGAGGCCTCGCGCCGCGCGTGGCGGGCGCTCCTGGACGCGTCGTCGCCGTACCTCCGCTTCGCGGCCGCGACGCAGCTCGTGGGGCACGGCGACGAGAACGCGCGGCCCGTGCTGGTGGCGGCGCTCACGGCGCCCGACGTGCCCCAGACGCCCCGCCTCTGGATGCTGGCCCGTCTGCCGACCGCGTCTCCGCCCGAAGCGCTCGACGCCGCGCGGTCCCTCGTGGCCCCGGGACAGCCGATCGCGGTCGTCGCGGCCGTCCTCCGGCGCATGCAGATCCGCCAGGACCGCGCGACGATGGTCCGCGCGACGCGGTTGCTCTCCGATCCCCGCGCGGGCGTACGCGCGATGGGCGCGGCGTACCTCCTCCGCATGGGCCTCGCGCCACGCGCCGACGACCTCGCGAAGGCGATCGCTGCGGGCATCGGTCTCGCGGAGCTCGCGGTCGTGGAGGAGCTGCTCGAACCGCTCGCTCGCGTGCCTCCCGTCGTGCTCGACGCGGTGGCGGAACGCCTGGCGGTCGAGCCGAGCCCATGGATCGCCGTCCGGTGGATCGGCGTCCTCGCCCGGTACCACGACACGAACGCGCGGCCCGCGCTCCAGAAGCTCGTCTCCCACCGAAACACGACCGTGGCGCGCGCCGCGTTCGACGCCCTCGTCGCGCTCGCAGGTCCCCTGACCGGCGAGACCCTCCGTCCCCTCCTCGAGCAGCCGAGCGTCTCGCGCCGGCTCTGGGCGGCGGAGGCCCTGCGACGCCGGGACGACGACGCGGGCCTCCCGGTGGTCCTCCTGGCCCTCGCGAAGGGCGCCCCCGCCGAGCGCGTGGAGGCCGCACGCATTCTCGGGGGCTTTCGCGAGGACGCGGCGGTGGAACCCCTCCTCGACGCCCTCGAGGACCCGCACGTCGGCGTGCGCACCGAGGCCGGGAAGCGGCTCGAGGGCGTCCTCGCGGCCCTCTTCCCCTACCGCACGATCTCGTTCGCCGCGACGGGCTGGGCCCCCGACGCCCCGGAAGAGACGCGCCGGACCGCCGTGGGCGCGATCCGCGCGTTCTGGGAGGCGCACCGCGGGCGGGACGGGTAGACGACGGCCGGTCCCCCGCGGGCCGGGACGGTGTCGGCGGGGTCGGGTATCCCATGGCGCCTCTGGGAGGCCCCCATCATCGTCCTCGGCATCACGGGCAAGAACTGCGCGGGCAAGGACTCCGTCGCCGACGTGCTCGAGCGTCGGGGGTTCGCGCGCCTGAGCCTCTCGGACGCGCTCCGCGACGAGCTGAGGGACCGCGGCCGGCCCATCACGCGCGAGGCGTTGATCGCGGTGGGGAACGAGCTTCGCCGGCACGAGGGGCCGGCCGCCCTCGCGGAGCGGATGAAGCGAAGGATCGCGGGCGACCGCGTGTGCCTCGTCAGCGTGCGGAACCGGGCCGAGGTCGCCTCGCTCCGCGGTCTTCCGGGCTTCCACCTCCTCGCCGTCACGGCCTCTCCGGAGGTGCGTTTCGAGCGCGAGCACGTCCGCGGGCGGCGTGAGGGCGCGCCCGCGACACTCGAGGCCTTCCTCGCCCTGGAGGCCCGGGAGAACGGCAGCGACCCGACCTCGCAGCAGCTCGAGGCGACCATCGCCGAGGCCGACCACGTGATCGAGAACGACGGCTCGCTCGAGGACCTCGAGCGGCGGGTCGTCGCGCTCCTGGATGGGATCGATGGCTGAGGACCTCGTCTACGGTCAGAACCCGGATCACCACCGCCCCGAATGGCAGGCGTACTTCCTCGAGATCATGGAGACGGTCGCGAAGCGCGCGAACTGCGACCGCGGGCGCGCCGCCGCCGTGATCGTGAAGGACAAGCGCGTCATCGCGACGGGCTACGTCGGCGCGCCGGCGGGCCTCCCGACCTGTGACGAGGTGGGGCACCTCATCAAGGTGTCGTACGACGAGCGCGGCGGACAGCACAAGCACTGCGTCCGGACGACGCACGCCGAGGCGAACGCCATCGCGCAGGCGGCGCGGTTCGGCCCCCCCATCGACGGCGCGACGATCTACACCCGGATGACCCCGTGCCTCGACTGCACGAAGCTCCTGATCAACGCGGGCATCCGAAAGGTCGTCTGCCTCCGGCGCTACCACGCGGACCACGACAGCGTGGGCCTGCTCCGGGAGGCGGGCGTCGAGCTCGTCGTCCTGGACGACGAGCCCGAACGCTACGACCACATGAGCTGAGACGGCCTCGACCGAGGTCGCTCAGTTGGCGGTGAGAACGCTCCCGTCTCCGAACAGCCCCTGCAGGAACTGCAGTCTCACCTCCACCTGACGGAGGCCCACCTGCATCTGGTGGAGCGCCCTCCGCGCCAGCAGCAGCGACGTGCGCTCGTCGCGGGTGAGCCCCGTGAACGAGGACTGCTCGATGTACGGCAGGATCTGGTCGATCGACTCCTGCTGGCGCTGGATGGCCGGAAGGAGCTTGCTCAGGACGTCCGGGCTGATGTCCCCCTGCTGGATCGCGGGAAGGAGCAGTCCGTCGCGGATGTCCTCGCCCGCCGACTGCACTCCGTCCGCGACGTCCAGCATCTGGGCGGAGAGCCCCGCCAGCACCTCGTTGTTCGACTGCGACATCCGCGACGCCGCCTCGCGGACCTTCTGGACGGCCGGCAGCAGCAGTCCGATCAGGATCGCGATGATCGCGATCACGACGAGCAGCTCGATCAGCGTGAAGCCCCGCGCACGGACGCGCGGGCGTTCCAGGATTCCTCTCATCTCTACATACCTCCCCGAGAGCGCCCCGAGTCGGGGACCGCTCGGAACCGTCGCCTCCCGGGGAGGCGGCCCCGCCGAGGGGCGGGAGGAGTGGAATACCCCTCGGACGGAGGTTCGGCCAGAGTCCTTCGTCCGGGAAGGCTGGGAGGGCCAAGCGGGCGGAGCCCGGGCGCCTTCGCCCGGGCTCTCGCCCCCGGCGGGGGCCGGGTTCGGCGCCCCGACGCGTCAGTTCGCGCCGGTCGGGTTCCCGTCGTCGCCGTCGTCGTCGCTCCCGTCGGCGTCGTCGTTCCCGTCGTCGTTCGAGAGCACGCGCCGGAGGAACCGCATCCGGATCGCCATCTGGTGCAACGCGACGTCGAGCTCGTGGAGCGCCTGACGGGCGTCGCGCGCCGTCGCCTTGACCTCCCGGCTCGCGTGGGCGAAGTTGCCCGGCGCGAGGTTCGGCAGGATCTGTGCGACGGTCTCGCGCTGCCGCTGGTTCTCGTCGAGGAACGCCCCGAGGTCGTCCGCCCCGAAGTCCGTTCCCTGGATCGCAGGAAGGAGCAACCCGTCGCGGAGATCCGCCGCCGACGTCTGCACGTCGTCGGCGAGATCGGCCACCTGCGACGCCGTGCTCGTCAGGACGTCGCTGTTCGTCTCCGACATGCGGCCCGCGGCCTCCCGGACCTTCTGGACGGCCGGCAGCAGCAGCCCGATCAGGATCGCGATGATCGCGATCACGACGAGCAGCTCGATCAGCGTGAAACCGCGCGTGCGTGAACGACGATGCGTTCTGGTCTCGAGCATTCTCACGTACCTCCCCTGGACCGCCCGACACGGGGGTCACGACCGTTTCCACCCCGACGGGGCGGGCCCACGACGCGTGGGCGCGGCATTCCTACCCGGGCGGTGTCGGGTCCACCAGAGTCCTTCGTTCCGGTTCGGGATCTCGCGGGGCCGCCCGGCGGCGGCGCGGCCTATCCTGGCTCCGGGCGCGCGGATGCCGCCCGGCGTGGCCCCGTCCGGGCGGGGGCTCGTGGGCCGGCCGCCGGGCCTGCCCCCCCTGCCGAGGAGCCGGTGGATGGTCCCGATCCTGGAAACCGCAGTCGCGGGTCTCGTCGGGACGGCCCTGATGAGCGCCGTCATGGCGAGCATCCACCGCAGCGGATGGGCGAACGCCGACATGATCCGCGCGATCGGGAGCTTCGCGACCCGCTCGTACGAGAACGCGCTCGCGCCCGGTCTCCTGATCCACCTCCTGGCCGGGGTCGTCTTCGCGTTCCCCTACGCTGCGGTCCTGAGCGGGCTCGCGCACGGCGGCCCCCTCCTCACGTTGGGCCTCGGCGCACTCCTCGGGTTCGCGCACGGGCTCGTGATGAGCTTCATCCTCCTGTCGGTGGTCTCCGAGCGGCACCCGCTTCCGCAATTCCGCGGCGCGAGCGTAGAGGTGGCGGTCGCGCACGTCGCAGGCCACCTCGCGTACGGATTCGGCGTGGCCGCGGTCGTCGCGATCCTGAAGATCGACTGGGCGCCGTTTCTCTGAGCGCCGGCTCCCCCCCCGCGGACGCGCGGACGCCGCGACCAGAGCGACGCGGCCGCCCAGGACTCGGCAGCGCGAGGGCCATGGCCACGTCTCGCCCGGCCCCTCCGACCTACGTGGCCGCGAGGTCGCCCCGACTATAATCGCCGCATGGTCACGCGGGCGACGACAGACCCGGCTGCACCCGTCCCCGTCGAGATCCAGGCCGAGGGCGTCGGCAGGACCTTCGACGGGCGGCGCGTGCTGAGGCGCGTGGACCTCCGGGTCCGCCGCGGCGAGATCCTGGCGATCGTGGGCGCGAGCGGGTGCGGAAA
Source organism: uncultured Planctomycetota bacterium (assembly GCA_963752285.1). Lineage (GTDB taxonomy): Bacteria > Planctomycetota > PLA2 > PLA2 > JAEUHO01 > CAVVXN01. Next base: position 371,884 of record CAVVXN010000005.1, on the reverse strand, counting down.
GACCGTGCTGCTCCAGATCCTCACGGGTCTTCTCCCGCCGAGCGAGGGGCGTGTGCTCGTGGTGAACCACCGGCGGAAGGGCGAGCCCCTCGTGGACCTCGCGGCGCTCGACGAAGACGGACGGGACGAGGTCCGGCTCGCGTGGGCGGTCGTCTTCCAGAAGAACGCCCTCTTCTCGGGGACGGTGTACGAGAACTGCGCGATCTGGCTCCGCGAACACACACGTCTCGGCTCGCGCGAGATCCGCGACCGGGTGCGCGACAGCCTCGCCGCCGTCTCGCTCGACGTGGACGACGTCGTCCTCAAGGAACGGGACGAGCTCTCGGGCGGCATGGCCAAGCGGGTCGCGGTCGCGCGCGCCCTGGCGCAGGACCCGATCGTCGTGTTCTACGACGAGCCCACGACCGGCCTCGATCCCGTCACCTCCGCGCACCTGCACGAGCTGATCTGGGACACCCACTTCCGGCCGCGGCGGGACGGCGTGCCGCGCACGACGATCCTCATCACGCACGACCGGGACCTCCTTCGGCGGCTGCACCCGCGCGTCGTGATGCTCCACGGCGGCGGCGTGTCGTTCGACGGACCGTACGACGAGTTCGCCGGGAGCACGGAGGGCCCGTCGCACGAGTACCTTCTTGCGATGCCCGTCCTCCACGCGAAGCCCCAGCTCCAGACCTGAGAGGGGAGGGACATGCACCTCAGGATCGGGATCCTGGCCTCGCACGGCGGGTCGAACATGCAGGCGATCGTGGACCGGATCGAGGCCGGGACGCTCGACGCCGAGGTGGCCCTCGTCATCTCCAACAACTCGGGCTCGGGGGCGGTGGACCGCGCGACCCGGCACGGGCTGCCGTGGGTCCACCTGAGCGGCCGTACCCATCCGGAGCCCGACGCGCTCGACGCGGCCATGCGCGACGCGCTCGCCGCCGCGGCGGTGGACGTCGTCGTCCTGGCGGGCTACATGAAGAAGGTCGGCCCGAAGACGCTTTCCCGCTTCGAGGGGCGCATCCTGAACATCCACCCCGCGCTCCTCCCCCGTCACGGGGGCCCGGGCATGTACGGGATCCGGCCGCACGAGGCCGTGCTCGAGGCGGGCGACACCGAGACCGGCGCGAGCGTCCACGTCGTGACCGCGGCGTACGATCAGGGCCCCGTGCTCCGGCAGAAGAAGGTCCCCGTCCTCGCGGGCGACACCCCCGCCGTCCTCCAGGAGCGCGTCCTCGCGGCGGAACACGCGCTCTACGCGGAGGTGCTCGAGGACGTGGCGGCCGGCCGGCTCGGCCTCCCCGTGGCGGTGGCCTGAGTGCGGCCCGCTCGGGCGGTCCTCCCGGCGCTCCTCCTGGGGCTCCTGTTCCTCCCCGCCGCCGAGGCGGGATGGGGAGGCGACCTCGACCCCGAGAACGGCCGGCACATGCTCGCCGAGTCGGCGAAGGACCTCCTCCCGATCCTCGCCGCGAAGGGCGCCGAGCGCGCCGACAAGATCCACCGCGCGGTGCTGCGAAGCGGTCGCGCGGCGATCGAGGCGTGGAAGCGGTTTCGCAACGTGGACCTCCTCGACCTGTACCTCGCGCTGCTCGAGCACGAGGACTGGCACGTACGACACCGCGCGCTGCTCGTCCTGGAGCACTACTGGGACGCGTCCACGTTCCCCAAGGCCTGGACGCTCCTCACCGACCCGGAGCGGCGCCTGCGGGAGAAGGCCGCGATCACCTGCATCAAGCTGTGGGACAACAGCCGCCGGGCCGACGACGTCGAGGCGCTCCTCGCGCGCGAGGGCGACTTCTACGTGCGCCGCTGCCTCGAGGCGCTGCTCCGACGCGCGCAGGGGACGCTGTCGTTCGAGCGGGTCCACCAGGAGCACGTCGTCACCCTGCAGAACGGCCTTCGTCTGGTCCCGTTCCTGGACGGCATGGACCACCTGGCCGAGGTCCTGCCGGGCTACGAGCTCGAGCCGAAGAACGAGGTCGGCAAGGGCACGGCCGCGCGCCTCCCGGCGGCCGACCGCTGGGTCGGGCCGCTGCTCGCGTGGGGCGAGGAGGAGATTCCCGGCGCGGCGCTCCAGCCGTTCGCGAACCTGCGCGAGAACGGCGCCGTGTACCACGTCGGCGAGGACGGAGGCGCGTGTCTCGACGGCGCGGGCTTCTATGCGCCGGCGGCCGGTGTCGTGAAGCTCGTCTCGAGCGGGACCGACATGGGAACCGTCATCGCGATCGAGCACTCCCTCGGCGGCGGGCGCGTGGTCACGAGCCTCCTGATGCACGGCGGCGACACGGTCTTCGTGAAGCCGGGCGACGAGGTCGGGGCCGGGCAGCTCTTGACCTCGATGGGCCTCTCCTACAGCGTCGAGAACGGCGGGCACTTCGCCCACCTGCACTTCGCCCTCTACCCCGGTGCCTTCGACCTCGCGCACACGCGCGGCTACCAGCCCGTGGACCAGGGGCTCCGCGACTGGATCGACCCCGGCGAGTTCTTGCCCTCGTGGATCACGAGGACGGCGCCCGTCGTGGATCTCGACCGAATCCTGCTCCCGGCGCTCGACGGCGCGGTGAAGCTGGTTCGAAAGGACCAGATCGGCCGCGCGTGGAGCGAGGCGGAGCACGTCTCCGCCACCGCGGGCGACCCGAAGGTCCACGACGACGCGGAGTGGCTGCTCCAACGTCTCGCCGTGGCGCCGGGGAACGCCATGCGCCGCGCGCGCGCGTGGATCGACGCCGGTCACCCCACGGAGGCTCTCGACGAGCTCGCACGCTGGATGAAGCAGCTCGAGGGCGTCCCGGACGCACCGACGATCGAGGAGCAGCTGAACGCCTGGAAGGCCGACGAGTCGATCCAGAAGGCGCTGAAGGGCGAACCCCGCGTGGACGCGGCCGAGAAGAAGGACGCGAAGCTCCGAGACCACGCGAAGATGCGGAAGGACTGGGAGAAGCTCCGCGACGAGTACGGCGACACGTGCCTCGCCCCCCGGATCGACGCGCACCTCGACCGCTGACGCCGCCCCCCTCCCGGGTGAAGCGCCGCCCGGTGGCGTCGCCCCACAGGACCGCACGGGGGCCCGGCGTCCGCTCGATGCCCGCGCCCGAGGAAACGGATCAACAGAACCCGAAGGGATGGTCCGCGACCTCTACCGTGACCGGCTCCGCGACCGGGCCCTCGTGTGGACCGCCGACCCCGTCGTCGTAGCTCGCGCACACGTAGAGCGGGCCCGGGCCGACGACGACGTCCACCGACCGACTCGCTCCACGCCCCTCCGCCACCACACGCACCGTGTGCGGACCGGGCTCGAGACGGAGGAGGACTTCCTCGGGAAACCCGTGCGCGCGACGACCGATGGTCACGGACGGCATCCCGCGACGTACCGCGAGCCGCCCGTCCACGTACACCGAGAGCACCACCGTCTTCCGGCGATCGCTCTGGTTCGAGAGGAAGAGGTGGACGTTCCCCTCCGTCGCCGGCGCTGCCGACGGCTCGACGGGCCCGCGCGCCGACGCGCAACCGACCGCGCCGAGCGCCAGCGAGAGCAGGGCCGCGCGCGCGACGCCTCCGGTGGTCCTCATCGGTTCCCTCCTCCCGCGGACACGGGCAGGGTAGCGCGACCGCGCCGGGGAAGCGCACCCCATGGTCATGGACACGATCGGGTCGCCACGAGGATCCCGCCGCCGCTTGCGCTCGAGGGCCCGCGGCACCTCGACAGCGGGAGAGCCGCTCGTGCGGAGCGAGACGGTGCGCCGCCCGACGGGCCCCTGGAGGCGGGTCGGCGCCCGCAGGCCCTCGGGGGGCGGACGCACGAAGGAGGGGGTCGGCGGGAGCGTCCGGCCGAAGAGGTCGAAGCCCCGGCGGAGGCGGGGCCGACGCGACGCACCGCCATCGGGCCTCGCCTCAGTGCAGGCGCGCGAGGATCTCGCGCGTGCGAGGACCCGGCTCCAGCGCGAGCGCCGCGGTCAGGTGGGCCCGCGCCTCCGGCCGCTCGGCGTAGCGGGCGAGGTGGACGTGGAGGGCGAGGTCCCCCGGGGCGCGCTCCGCCGCACGTCGCAGCAGGTCGAGCGCCGCGTCGCGCGCCCCTCGCTCTCCCAGGGCCACCGCCAGGACATCGACCGCGTTCGCGGGCTCTGCGTCGATCTCGGCGCCCGCGGCCCGCTGGCGCAACGCATCGAGATCTCCCCGCGCGAGCTCGTCGCGGAGTCTCGTGCGCCATGGATCGGGGTCGAGTGCGCGCGCGGACCGGTCGATCGCGTGCCAGTCCCGGCCCGCGAGCCCCGCGGCGCGGCGCCGCAGGTCCGCCCAGCGGTCCAGGTGGACGGCGAGCTCCCCCTTTCGGTCGAAGTCGTTCGCCACCGCGAGGTCCGGGAGCGCCGCGAGGTAGGCGTCGTCCGCCTTCTCGGGATCGGGATCGACCTCGCCGAGGAGGAGCACGTCGTCGAGCCGCGCCAAGAGCCCCGCTTCGACCTCCTTCCTCTTCGCCGCACGGTCCGCCGCCCGGGAACTCGCTTGGATCTGGTCTCGGAGCGTCGCGGCTTCCTGGCGGCGCGTTTCGTCCTCCGCCGCCAGCCCCACCGCCCGCTCGGCCGCCGCCCGCGCCATGGCGGCATCGGTCGCGGCGAGCCGCGTGGCCTCCCGCATCGCGACCTCGTACGCGGCCCCGAGCGCGCGCTCGCGCGCCGCGGCGACGCGGCTTCGGAGGAGGAACGCGCCTCCGCCCAGGAGCACCACCAGAAGGACCGCCGACGCCACCACCAGCGTCTGGCGTCGCGCCCGGCGCTGCTCCTCCACCTCGACCTCCGCCTCGGCGGCGCGCAGCCCCGCCTCGCGCGCACGCCGCTCGGCCTCCGAGAGGAAGGCCCGCATCACCTCGGCCACCTCCCGCGCGGTGCGCGGCCGGTCCTTGGGCAGGGGCGAGAGGCAGGCGCGGGCGAGCGCCACCAGTTGCGGATCCGCACCGCATGCGTCGAGCCGGGCGTACGCCTCGTCGAGGCGCGCCTGGGCCGCCGCGGTCAGCACGTCGGCCGGGGTGCCGCGGTAGGGCGGGGCGCCCGTCAGGACCTCGCAGAGGATCGCCCCGAGCGCGAACACGTCCGCCCGCTCCGTCAGCTGGTCCACCATGCCCAGCGCCTGCTCGGGAGGCATGTAGGCCGGCGTTCCCATCACGGACCCCACGACCGACGCGGAGCCCTCTGCGGACGAACGGAGCGTGGCGACGATCGTCGCCCCCTGTTGTGCACGACGCTCGTCCTCGACGCCACCCCGCCGGAGCACCTTGGCGAAGCCCCAGTCGACCACCTGCACCTCGCCGAAGGCGCCCACCATCACGTTGGCGGGCTTGAGATCCCGGTGGATCACGCCTCGGCTGTGCGCATAGGCCACCGTGTGGCACGCCTGGGCGAAGTGGGACAGGAGCGCCCGCCGGTCCTCGGAGACGTCGCCTCGCGCATCGAGGAGCTCCGAGAGCGTGCGCCCCTTCACGAACTTCATGGCGAAGTAGGGCTTCCCCCCTTCGCGGACCCCCAGCTCGTAGACCGGCACGATGCCCGGGTGCTGGAGCTGGCCTCCGATCTGCGCCTCCTCCACGAAGCGCTGCACGAGCTCGGGTCGCTGCGCGTACTCGTCACGCAGAACCTTCATCGCCACGTCGCGGCCGAGGTCGGTGTCGCGCCCGCGGTAGACGACCCCGACGCCGCCGCGGGCGATCTCGCCCACGATCTCGTACCGTCCGCTGGCCGACGTGCCGGGCAGGGGTGCCTCGCTCCCCGCGAGCCGCACCCGCGGCACGTCACGCCCCCGCTCCTCGAGCCGCTGGAGGATGCTGCGGTCCGTGCTCACCTCGACGTCTCCTCGGCCCGCGAGAGCAACGCGTCCACCTCGGCCCAGAGCGCCCGCCAGGCCTCGGGAACGTCTTCGCCGTCCCGAACGCTCGCGAGGTCGGGGTCGGCCTTCCAGTGCTCGAGATTGCGCTTCACGGCCGGCGCGGCGGCTCGCGGCAGCTCGCCCCACGCCTCCAGGTCCGCCCAGAGCCACCGCAGCGCCCGCTCGTGCCACGCCTCTCCCGCGAGCGCCGCCACGCACGCCGCGTTGTACCGGGCAGCCGTTCGGAGGTCGGCGGCGACGGCGGGATCGACGTCGAAGGCCTGCTGGTAGAAACGGGCGGCCGAGACGGCGTCCTTCCTCGTCTGGCAGACCTGTGCGAGCGCGAGCAACGCCTGTGCGCTCCCGGGGCTCTCGTCGCCGCGGAGGACGGCGGGAAGACGGGCGGAGGCGGCGGCGAGAGCCTTCGCGTGCGCGACGGCCGCGTCGATGCCGCGGAGACTCGGGTCGAGGGAGGCCGCCTTCGCGAACGCCTCGAGCGACCCTTCGAAATCCCCTTCTTCCCGGAGCGCGAGACCGACGTTTCCGTAGGCCACGGCGTTCGACGGGTCGAGCCGGATCGCCTCACGCCAGGCGGCGACCGCGCCCTGCCGATCGCCCTGCCGCAACAGCGCGTTGCCGAGGTTGGCCTGGGCCGGAGCGAGCTTCGGGTCGAGGCGGATCGCCGCACGGTACGCGGCGACGGCGCCGTCCAGGTCGCCCTTGCCGAGGAGCGCCACGCCGAGATCGAAGTGGGCGATCACCGACGTCGGGTCGAGGCGGATGGCCTCCTCAAAGGAGGCGATCGCCTCGTCGTAGCGCCGGAGCCGGTCACACAGGATCACGCCGAGGTCCACGTGGTGCGTGGACACGGTCGGATCGACGCGGACGGCGTCGCGGAGCGCGCCGAGCGCCCCGTCCACATCGCCTCGCTTCACGAGGGCGAAGGCAAGGTCGTGGTGGGCCTGGGCGCACCTCGGATCGAGACGGATCGCCGCGCGGTAGGCGGCGCAGGCGCCGCTCATGTCGCCTCTCGCTTCGACCGCACGACCGAGGTCGTCGTGGGCCTGGGCGAAGTTCGGCTCCACGCGGATCGCCTCCCGGAACGCGGCGACGGCGCCCTCCAGGTCCCCCTCCTTCTCCAGCGCCCTGCCGAGGCTGAGGCGCACCTGGGAATTCCCAGGATCGAGGCGGATCGCCTCGCGATAGGCAGCCAGCGCACCCGGCACGTCGCCCTTCTTGTAGAGCGCGGTGCCGAGGTTTCCCCGGGCGGCCGTGTACGCCGGATTGAGCGCGAGGGTGCGGCGAAAGGCTCGGATCGCCCCGTCGGTGTCCTCCAGCCCGTCGTTCTCGATGGCGCCGAGGACGTTCCACGCGCCCGCCGTCTCGGGCCGGAGCGCCACCGCGGCCGTGGCGTGGACCCGCGCCTCGGGTGCGAGATGAAGGCCCCACCACAGCAGCGAGGCGAGCTGGTAGTGGATCCAGAAGTCGCCCGGATACCGCACCGCGGCCGCCCGGAGGAGCGCCGCGGCGGCCTGCGGCTCGTTTGCCGTGGCGAGCGCCCTCGCCATGCGCACGATCGTCGTGGGATGCTGCTCCGCCGCCTCTGGATGGGAGGCAAGCTCGCGCAGCGTCGCGCGGTCCCCCGTGACGGCGGTGTCACGCAGCCGCGTGCGCCAGGGATCGTCGTCCAGCGAACGTGCAAGGCGGTCTACCGCCCTCCACCTCGTGTCGTCTTTGGTGTGGAGGAGCTCGGCCCACACGTCGAGGTGGAGAGCGAGCTCGACGGGTCGGCCGAACCCGGAGAGCTCTCCCGGCGCCCCGTCCCCGTAGGGATCCACGCCGTACCGCGCGCAGGCGGCCTCGAAGCCGCTCACGAGCTCGCTCGCCGAGATCAGCATGCTGCGAGTCATGAGCTCGTCCAGGGTGTCGATCAGTTGCCCTTCGCGAGCGGCCTCTCTCGCCTTCTTCTCGGCCGCATCCGCGGCCGTCCGAATGCGCGCCTCGAGAGCGCGCGCGGTCGCCAGCGTCTCCGCGTCCGCGCCCTCGGCCTGCGCCAGCGCGAGCGCCGTGGCCGCCGCCGCCCTCGACCCGTTCCAGTCTTCCTCCCCCTCCAGACGCGTCGCCTCCCGCAGGATGGGAGCCACCCGGGCCGTCGCGGCGCTCTCCCGCGAGCGCTCGGCGCGCTTCCAGAGGGAGTAGCCCCCGGTCCCCGCCAGGAGGGCGAGCAGGGCCACCGCAGCCAAGGCGATCGTCGTGCGCCGGGCGCGCTGCACGCGTCGCGCCTCCGCCGCGGCGTGCACGGCGTCCACCTCCGCCTGCCGCGCCCGATCCTCCACGCCCGCCAGGTACTCCGAGACACGCTGTGCCACCACGCCCGCGTCCTTCGGGCGGTCCTTCGGCAGCGGCTGCAAGCACTCGCGAGCGAGCGCCCGGAGGGCCTCGGGCGCGTCCGCCGCTTCGAGGGCGCCTCGTGCCTCCTCGAGCCGCGCCTGCACGGCCGCGACCAGCTGGTCGTGGGTCGCGCCCCGGTAGGGAGGCCTGCCCGTGAGGATCTCGCAAAGGACGGCGCCCAGCGAGAACACGTCGCTTCGTTCCGTCATCGCGTCCACCTGCCCGAGCGCCTGCTCGGGAGGCATGTAGGCCGGGGTTCCCATGACCGAGCCCGCGACGGAGTGCGATCCAGTGGCCCCCGAGCGCACCGTCGCCACCACCGTCGCGCCGGGACGCTCCGCCCGCTCCTCCCGGCCCAGCACCTTCGCGAAACCCCAGTCCACGACCTGCACCTCGCCGAAGGCGCCCACCATCACGTTGGACGGCTTGAGGTCGCGGTGGATCACCCCACGGCTGTGGGCGTAGGCCACCGTCTGAGCGACCTGCTCGAAGACACGGATCAGCTCGCCGGCCTCCTCCCCGTGCTCGAGCAGCTCCGCCAAGGTCTCACCCTTCACGAGCTTCATGGCGAAGTAGGGCCGCCCGCCCGGCTGGAGGCCGAGCCCGTAGATGGGCACGATGCCCGGATGCTGCAGCTGCCCGCCCACCTGCGCCTCCTCGACGAAGCGCTGGACCACCCGCTCCTCGTCGTGCAGCTCGGCGCGCAGCACCTTGACCGCCACGTCGCGGCCCAGGTCCTTGTCGCGGCCCTTGTAGACCACGCCGATGCCACCCCGGGCGATCTCGCCCAGGATCTGGTAGCGCTTGTCCTCGACCGCAGCGTCCGGTTCCGCCGGACCCGCGAGGCGCAGGATGGGCGAGGCCTCCTCCGGCGCGTCGCGCAGAAGGATCCGGGACGGGGCGCTGCCCGAGAGGCGGGCGATCGCCTCGAGGACGCTCTCGTCCCCTTCGCCGAACGCGACCCTCAGGCCGTCGTCGAGACGTTCGTGCTCGTCCAGGTCGTGTTCGTCGCCCATCACCTACTCCTTGGCGGCGCGAGCGCTTTTCAGGGAGGGAATCTTCAGGGCAGGTGATCGAGGAGACGGGCGCACTCCGCCCCGATGGCGGCCGGGCTGCCGGGTTGGTTCTCCCCCACCACCTCTCGCAGGGCCGCGAGGAACTCCCGGCGCGCCCGCCGGTACTCCTCGTGGAGGAAGGCCGCCTCGACCTCCCAGCGTCGGGCGACCTCGCGGATCGGCAGGTCCTCCGCAAAGCGAAGACGCAGGAGCTCGACCCGCCGCGTCGCGCGGGGGTCTTCGCAGGCGGCCTTCGCCTGGCGCTCCCCCGCCTGGCGCAGGATCGAGGCCACCCAGGCGCGGTCGAAGACCTCGGCGAGGGGCGCGTCGCGCGCCTCGAGCGCCGCGAGGTCCAGCTCGGCCATGCGACCCCGGTCGGTCCGCCAGCGCCGCTCGACGCCCCGGGCCACGTTGCGGACCAGGCCGTAGAGGTAGGCGCGGAAGCCGCCGGGCTGCTCGGGATCCGCGCGCGTCAGCGGCCCCTCGGCGCGGAAGCACTCGACGAACACCTCCTGGGCCGCGTCGTCCACTTCCTGGCGGAGCCGCCCACTCCGCCAGCGGGCCTCGAGGTAGGCCCGGACGACGGGTCCGTAGCGCCGGGCGAACTCGGCCCGCGCCTTCGCGTCGCTGGCGGCCGCGTCGCGGATGACCGTCCACCGCGTGGAGTCAGGCGCCGCCATGTACCGGGTGCTCGCCGCGGGTCGGACTCACGACGCCATGCATCCTCCCGTCGAACGCCGGTCCGGTCGGCCGCATGATACGGCGCCCCGCCGGGCCGGCCCCGACGACCCCCGCTGGCCAGGAGCCCGGGGACGGCGTCGATCCTGACGGCGGGCTCACCGCGGGCGTGGCGCCGCGCCGCGCGGAGCGGCTCGGCGGCGGACGGCGACACTCCCGCCCGGCTCCCTGGGCGCCGGCGCGTCCGCGAGCACAGGGGACCGGAGCGACGCGACCTGCCGTGCAGGAGATGCCGGGCGACGCGGTACCCGTGCACGACCGGCGCGAGGTCCCTGGATCCGCCGGGGGGGCACGGTCGCCGCGCCCCCCTCGGGTCGTCCGGCCGCGGTGCCGCCCGGTCTCCCACCCAGCTCGCCTTCACTCCGCCCTGCGAATGGCGCGCACGAGCTCCCTCTTGTCCATGTGGCTCCGCCCCTCGATCTCGAGCTCCCTGGCGCGGTTGTAGAGCTCCTTCTTCGTCCGCTCCTCGAGCGGGTGCCCGGGATTCCCGGTTCCCCTCGTGGAGCGGTCGGGCGTTCGACCCTCCTTACGGCGTCGCTTGTTTACGGTGCGTGCGGCGATCTCCTCGGCGCGGCCCTTTCGCGTGCCGCGCCTGATCGCGCTCTTCTTGATCTTCTCGTACTGTTTCTCGTCCTTCCTGCTCCACGCCTCGGGCATGTCCTCTTCTCCTCGCGCCGCTCGCGGAACCAGGCGAGCCGTTCGACCCCGTCGCAGCCCCCGCCACGATCCGCCACGGGCACGGTTCGCAGGCGGGACGGCGCAAGCTCCGTGCCGCGTCCCGAAGCGGAGGGCGACGCACCCCACGACGAGCACGCCCCCGAGGTACGCCCGCCGGCCGGCCTCGCCAGGCGCTTCGAGCTCCTCGTGGACGCCCGTACGCTCGGGGTGACGCAGCCCCCAGACCCTCCCGTCTCCGGCATCCTCCTCTTCGGGGGGTACGCGCGCGGGGACAGCCGCCCCCAAGGTCATGTGGACCTCGCGGTCGTACGGGACGGTGCTTTCGAGGAACGCATCGTGCGGCGCGACCGCGTGGAGATCGAGGTGTTCGAAAACGACGAGGAGGAGCAGGGCGTCGTCGCGTTCTTGCGGTCGCATCGCGACGACGTCCAGAGCTTCCGTGCGGCCGCGAAGGTCCTCGTCGAGCGTGACGGTGCGACGGTCCGACGCCGCGCCGCATCCGAGCGGACCCGAGGCGTCGCCGCCTGAGCGGGCGCTCGAGAGCTCGAGTTCCCGCGAGGAGCACCCGGGATCCGGGCTCCGACGCCCGGGAGAGAGTGCCGATGAACGACCCCAGACGTCCCCGGTCGGTCTGGAGCAGTGACGGGACGCCGGCCCCGGAGCGCGAGTCGCCGATGCCGCGATCGCCCGCGGGGGCCGTTCGGGTGCGGCTCGAACGGAAGGGACGCGGGGGCAAGGTCGTGACCGTGGTCGAGAACCTGCCGGGACACCCCGCGGCGATCGAAGAGGTCGCCAAGGTGCTGAGGGCTCGCTGCGCCGCGGGGGGGACGGTCAAGGGGCGAAGGATCGAGATCCAGGGCGATCACCGAGACCGGATCGTGGCCGTGCTCCTCGACCGAGGCCTTTCGGCGCGGCGGGCCGGAGGCTGATCCGGGCTGGGTTCGCCCGTTTCGACCCTCTGGGCGCCCAAGAGATTCGCGACGGCGTCTACGCGCCGCGCTCTCCTCGCCCGCCCAACCCATGAACCTTCGTGAGTCACGCGGCCCTCTGCACGTCAGCACACCGATGGCGGCGTCGTTCGTCGTCAGCGACCCCCGATCACAGACAAGGACTCGGGGTCGCCTCCTCCTCCCGCCTTGCCCTCGCCCGCACCCCGGCGAGACGGAGCGCGGCCTTCCGCCACGAAGCGGCGAAGATTGCCCCGCCTCCGTACTTCGCCTCCGTACTTCCCGCCTCCGTACTTCCTGACCGACCATGAGGGGGCGAACCGGGCGGCGGACACCTACGTTTCTCTCCTACGTGAATCGTCTCTGCCTCGTCGCGACGCTCGGCGCCATCGGCGCAAGCACCGTGGTGGCGGGAACGCTTCGGGCCGGGCCGGGCGGGCGTGGTGGCCCGTCGATCCGAGTCGGCGGTGCGACGACGCCGGCTGCGTCCGCGTCCGACGCGTCGAACGCCCGCTCTACCGCCGTGACACTTCGCGGCCGCGCTCCGGCTCCCCGCGTAGCCCCGCCCGCCGCGACGCGCGGTCCGGCGACCGTGCGCGTCGTGGACGGCCAGGGGACTTGCGCGGGGGTCCAAGTCACCATGTGCCGATCCGGGGGCACGTCACGCTTCATCGATACCGACGACGGTGGAGAGGCGACCTTCGACGACGTGCCGTACGACGGCACGGCGGTGGTCGAGGCCGACTCGCCGACCCGCGGCGTTCGGTACGGGCCCCGCGTCCGGGCGACGGTCCGGGGGCCGACGACCGTTCTCACGTGTGAGGCGAGGGTGCGCGTGACCGTGGCCTTCCGGGACGCGGCGACCGGCGAGGTCCTGCCGGATGTGCGCTTCCGGGTCCGCGGGGCCGGAGGACGAGCGCCAGCCGAGATGGACCCGGAGCGCTCGGTCCCCATCGACCGATCGTCCCGTGTGGACCTCGGGCTCGAGCCCGAGGCACCGGAGGGCTACGTCGCGTTCGACGGCCTCGACGCGCGGGGCACCGTGTCGCGACGCGCCGGTTCGCTTCTCGTCGTGGCTCCGCTCCGCCGCGAGGCCAACGTGTGGCTCCGGGCCATCGACGTGGCGGGCGCCGAGGTCGAGGCGGACGCCGTACAGGTGGAGGTCGCGGGACACCTGCTTCGACGGCGCGTCGCGACCCGGAGCGAGGGCCGGCTACAGAGGGTCCTCGGTGTCCCCCACCTGCCCCACGAGTGGGTGCGCATCCTGGCGCAGCAACGCGGCCACGGAGCGAAGGACGAAACGAGCGAGTTGTCGTCCGATATTCCGCACGTCCGCGCGTTCGACGACGACTTCGCCGCGCTCCCCGACGGGAACGTCCCGGACGGCGCGTGGCTCGACCTGGAACCGCTCGACCCGGGCCTCGACGCCATCGCCAAGGGACGACTCCCCGAGTGTGCCGAGTGGCCGCTCGTGGTGACCGCCGTCTTCGACCCGAACGTCATCGTCGACGACTACTTCCCGTGCTTGGGCTTGGGCTTCGGCTGAGTGGGCGCGGGGTCCCGGTCGGGGCCGACCGGATCCGTGGACGCCGACGTGGTCACCGCCTTCGGGGAGCCGATCTGCGGCGCCGCGGTTCACCTGGACGGGCAGGAGATCGACACGGACGCCTACGGGAAAGTCCACTTCGCCGACGTCGCGTCTGGGGAGAGGATGCTCCTGCTCGCGGAGCCGGGATGGGTCCGCACCGAAGCGAAGGTGAATGTCCGCGCCGGCGTCACCACCCGCTTCCGTCTCGTCGAGGACGCCGGCGGCGAGGTACTCGTGCGGGTCCTCGACGAGGAGGGCGAGCCTCTCCCCTACGCCGAGCTCCGGATCCCGGAGGGCGCGGCGTGGGCCGACGTCTCGGGCGACGTGCAGCGCCTCGACACGTTGACCGATGTCGGGGGCGAGCGACGCCTCGATCACTTCCCCTCCGGGACGTGGACCCTTCGCGCCCGCTGGGGCAGCCGCGGCGGTCGCGGCAAGGTCACCCTCGCGTCGGGCGAGCACGAGACGCTCGAGATCCGCCTCCCCTCGCCCCGCTGACCGAGCGTCGGGACGCGCCCCGATCTCCTCGGCGGCTACGGACGCGCCGTCGACGGCATGCACGCGACCTCTACGCGCTCATCTCGAGCCCCCTCCCGGTGCCGCACGTGATCCGCGACCATCCATGCCTTCCTCCCGAGTCGCCGCGAAGGCGCCTGTGCCCGGTTGAGAACCATGGGCTGCCGCAGGAGCGCCCCGTCTAGGTCGGATCGTGGGGGCGTCGGCCGTCCCGTGAATGACGACCGGGTGCTTCACCGGGCTCGACCCCGTCTTGCAGGTGGCGGAGGATTCCGGCGAGCGTCTGGTCGACCTCGATGCCTCGTCCCCGGGGGGCGGAGGCGGCTTGGTCCGCGACACGCCGCTTCAGGCGCTCGATCTCGCGCCACTGCTCGTCGGACTGCCCCAACCGCCAGCAGAACGTGAAGGTGTCGGCGAGGCACGGCGCGCCCTCCTCCAGGAGGGAGGCGAGGCGGGGGAAGTACCCGTCGAAGCGCTCATCGAGGAGATGCTCGAGGAGGACGCAACCGACGCCGGCCCGCAAGTCCTCCTCCTCGGTGGCGCCGTGCCGCAGAACGACTTGCCAGACGAGCTCCGGGTCGGACGCGATCCACCCCCCGACGGCGATCAGGGCCTGCCAGCGGCAGTCACTGTCGGGATGCGAGATGAGCGCACACGCGCGTGCGAACGCCGCGGGCGGCCGCTGACCGTGCGCGGCGTTCGTCTGGATCGCATGAAGCTCCTCGATCGCGCGGTTCGGATCCGGCCACGACATGTCAGCTCCGAGCTCTCAAGCGGTGTCGGCCCCAGGGTACCGGTCCTTGTCTGCGGTTGTCCGTGCGCGCCGGGACCCTGGGATCCCACATCCGTTGCGTTCCAGTTGCCATGTTCACAGGTCGTCGCGCGGAACGCAACGCGCCTCCCCCACGCCCGGCCAATCCGGCGCGGGTGGATGGAGGAACTGGAGAGCAGGCACCGCGCCGATTAGGATCCGGGCATGGGTTTCCTCGATCGCCTCTTCCGACGCGGGCAGGGCGCCAACCAGGGCAGGCCGGACCAGGCCGTCCTCGTGCACCTCGACGGTACGGGCCTCCCCGACGAGGTCTACGAGCAGTGCGACGTGGCGACCATCGAGGACCTGCTGACCGGTGTGCTCGCCCGTGAGGGGACTGGGGAATTCGACGGCAACGAGTTCGGTCCAGGAGAGGTGACCTTGTTCATGTACGGCAAGGACGCCGAGAGACTGTTCGCAACCGTCGAACCCGTCCTGCGCTCTTACCCTCTCTGCCAGGGCGCGCGGGTTGTGGTTCGACGAGGTGGACCGGGAGCCGAAGAGCGCGAGGTCGTGTTGTAGGCGTGGGGAGTGGGGAGTGGGGATGGGCGAGGTCCACACGCCCGTCTCCGTCACAGCGATGATCGGCTACGAGTACCTTGCGCGTGGACCTGGGCTGGCGTCGAGCACGGATTGGACTCGGACGCCGGACGTAGCCTACCGCTGCGCCGGGTGCGGGACCATGACGTCGGCGAACGATGACGAGTACTTCACCTGCGAATGCGGGTCGATGTTCGTTGACTGGGACCTGCTCGGGTTTGGCTCGCACCCCGGGGACCCGAACGTCCTGGTGTACCGAAGGCAACGGCTGCCCTGCCCATATCCGGTCGCGGCGGGCGGCGAGCCTGATGTTGGCGCTCTCCGTGCCGACAGGGCCGAACACGGCCCGCCGTACGGCACACAGGCTCCCCTGGACTTCGACGAGTAGGACGCCGTCGGGCGCGTACGATCGCGCGCTTGCGCGCGGAGGCCCGGCGGACGGCGGGCGCGTCGGCCGGCGCGTCGGCGGTGCCGCGGCTCGTGTCACACGCCGCCGCGCGCGCCGCCGTGGCCTTGGCCGTCGCGGCGGTATCCTCCGCCCGTGAGCTCACCGGATCGCGACTCGGAATCATCGACCCGTCGGAGCGAAGGACTCTCGAGCCCGATGCGTCGGGTCGTGCTCGCAAGCCTCGCGCTCGCAAGCTGCATCTCCTGGTTCGCGATCGGCGGGAAGGGCGCCGATGTGCGTCCGGGCACGGATCGCGTTCGGACCGAGGGCTCGACTTCCGAGGCCACGCGCCTCGAGGGGCGGACGCCCGTCGAAGGCGAGGGGTCGGTCTCGAATGCGGCGCCCTCGAGCGGACCCGCGACGACGGAGGAAGCCGGAGGCTCGACTCCGACGGGGGGCGTGCCGTGCCGAGGCGTCGTCGTCGATGCGGCGGGACAGCCCCTCGCGGGCGCGACGGTCTTCGTCGTGCCGAAGATCGGGCGTGCGCGGGGCGCGGAGCCGGAGGACCCGCCCCACCAGACGACCGGGGCGGATGGGACGTGGGACCTCGGGCGGCGGGTCCTCGCCGGGCACTGGGTGGGCGCGGTGGCGAAGGGCCATTTGCCCGCGTACGTGGACGGGGACGCTCCGGGAGCGAGCTCCCTTCGACTGGAGATGCGGGACGGACCGCTCCTGGGCGTACGCGTCGTGAACGCGGACGGATCGGCGCCCGAGTTCGGGTCACGCATCGAGGTCGTCGCCGCACACGGCGTCGCGTGGCCGCGGCCTGGGGAGGCGTGGAACGTGGAGCAGGAGTTCGAGCTGGCGCCGGGCACCTCGTACGTGAGTGTGCCTTCGTCCAGCACGTCGCCGGTACGGATCGAGGTCGGATACGACCATCTCTGGTGGAACGTGGACCCGGAGAACATGGTGGTCGACCCGCCGCAGGACCCCGTCGTGTTCACGCTCTCACGCTCCGGCGTGATCGTGTTCCACGTCTCGGACGCCTCGACGCACGATCCGCTCCCGCGCGGCTTCTCGTACGCCCTCCTCCACCCGGACGGCCGGCTCCTGTGGGGCGGCTCCACCGCACTCGCCGGTGGGGAGCTTCGCCTGAACCTCGGGATCCGCCCAGGCGTCTACTCGGCCCGCGTGTGGGCGATGGGGTACCACGTTCGGGAGACCGGTCCGATCTTCGTGCCCGCACCGGGCGACGAAGCGCGGGTCGAGGTGTCCCTCGAGCCGGACGAGACGCTCGGGACGCTCCGGGTCCGGATTCCCGTCCTCGCGGAGCTGCCGCGGCGGAAGCTCGCCATGGAGGCGGGGACGTACGCCGCGCCCGCGTCGTTCCTGTTTCGTCGGCCGGCAGCGCTCGCTTCCGAGGGCGAACGGACATTCGGAACGCCCTCCACCTGGGGCGACCTCGCAGGGAAGATGGAGCGGGAGAGCGACACGGAGTACGTGTTCCGGTACGTGCCGCCGGGCGAGGTCACGCTGTTCGTCTGCGAGGTCGTGTCGGGTCGGTCCGCGATCGTGCCCTCGGTCCAGATCCCACGCGGAGGATCCGATTCCGTGAACGTCAGTCTCGAGCCGGGGGTCTTCGTCGATGTGGACCGCGCGCTGCCGGCCGAGGGGGCCTGCCGGGCGTTCCACGTGCGGCACCCGGCGGGCGGCGAGCTCGGGATCTGGCGGCTCGGAACGACGACGTCGTGGTCGGAGGATCCCGGGACCGTTCCCGACCGCGGCGAACGACTCGGCCCCTACCCCGGTCCGTGGGTCGAGGTCGAGGTCGAGCGCGACGACGGCTCCTCCCGCTCCGTGCGGTTCGACGCGCCGTCTGGCGGCTGACCTGACCACCCGGATTTCGTCGTCGGCCCGCCGCCCGTGCCGGCGCCCGCCGGAAGCTCCAGGTTCGGGTGTGGCCCGTCGGTGGACGCGCCACCGACAGCCGCGCGGGAACGGGACGAGGCCGAGCCGAGTGCCGCGCTCATCGCCCGGCGCAGCCGACCGCACCCCGGCGAGACGGAGCGCGGCCTTCCGTCACATAGCGGCGGGAATTGCCCCGCCTCGGTACTCCCGGCCTGAAATACGGAAGCCAGGCTCCCCGCCCTCATTCCTTCGCCTCCGACGCCGGATGCGCGTCGCGTAAATGGGCGTCAGGAGCCCGCTCCGTACGGCCAGTTGGGACCCGCGCGGTCCACCGGCCCGTGAGAGGATCGGACGGCCGGGCGTCGGAGAGGAGGACCGCGGTGTCGGACGAGTCGATCGAGCGCGCCAAGAACCGCGGCCACCACCTCCTCGCGGACGCGGACGCCGACCTGGACGCCGGACGCATCACGGAGGACGAGTGGTTTCGGCGCGTCGACGCCGTCGTCACGCCGGCCTACCTCGCGGGCCGAAACCCCCGCGCGCAGTCGGGCCACTCCGGCGACCCCGACCACTGGCGGCAGGCGCGCGAGCTCGTGTGCGACGCGTTCCTGAGGTCCGGGACCTTCCTCGACGTCGGGTGCGCGAACGGCCACCTGATGGAGTCGGTGGTCGCCTGGGCGGCGGAGCGCGGTCTCGCGATCGAGCCGCACGGCCTCGACGTCTCGGCGCCCCTCGCACGGCTCGCCCGGGAGCGCCTCCCCCACTGGGCCGATCGCATCCACGTGGGAAACGCCCTCACCTGGGCGCCGCCTCGACGCTACGACGTGGTCCGAACGGGCCTCGAGTACGTCCCGCGTCGCCGGCGACGCGATCTCGTGGAGTGCCTGCTCGACCGCTCGGTCGCGCCGGGCGGACGGCTCGTGATCGGCGTCTACAACGAGGAGCGAGACGACCTCCTGGCCGCCCTCTCGCTCGAAGCGGAGGTCTCGGCCCTCGGGTTCGCCGTCACGGGGCGAACGGAACGCCCCCACCGAACCGACGAGCGCCTCCGCTACCGGGCCTTCTGGATCGACACGCCGTCGTGAGCGAACGGGGCGTCGCGGGAGGCCGGACGCCGGCTCGGCGCGCCACGGAGGAGATGGCCCTCGCGCGGCGCATTTCGGCAGGGAGGGGCGAACGCGCCGGCCCCTCCTCCGTGCGGGACCCGGAGACGAGAGTCAGACTGCGTGCGTCCGCGGGGCCGGGATGCGCGCGCGGTCGTGTCGTTTGGACGAGGGGGCGTGGACCATGAAGCGACGACTCGAAGGGGGTCGGGTCCGAACGGACCTCCTGGTCACCTCCCTCCTGACGGCGGCGGTCCTGGGACTCGGCGCGTACCTCGGCGCGGCGTTCTTCGGAACGCGGGCGAACCCGACGGTCCGCGCCGAGATCCCGCACGAACCGCCGGCCCCGTCGCCCCCTGCCCCGACCCCGACGCTTCGCGGCCGGGACACGTCGAAAGACCTCGCCGGGCGCGTCGGGGCCCTCGAGAAGGAAGTCGACGACCTGCGAAAGGCGCAAGCCGCGGCGACGGAGCGCGTGAAGCCCGTCCTGGACGCGTTCGAGAAGCTCGAGGCGGCGGGCGGGGCGACGCTGGCGGAACCCGTGGCGATCCCGGGCGGCCCGGCTCTCGAGGCGGAGGGGAGCGAGGTGCGGAAGCTCGCGCGAACCCTCGGCCTCGACGCGAGCCGACGTGAGGCCATGACCACGCAGTTCGCTCAGGTGCTCGGAGAGATCGAGACGCTGGAGAAGGAGCACGCGGAGGTCTCGCGGGACGGTGAGGTCACGACCATCAAGATCGGCCCGTATCGAGACGAGGGGAACCGGGTGATCGAACGCTGGCGGGACTGGGTCGACCGCAACCTGACGCCCGAGGAGAAGGACGCCTACGAGAAGGACCATAGCGAGTCCAAGCTCCTGGGGCTTCGGATGGGCCAGTTCGCTCGCACAGTTCGCATCGACGAAACGGGAGGCGCGGTCCGTCTCACCGAGTCGATCAAGACCCAGGGCGGGCCGCAACAGGTCGTGCAGGCGACGGGTCCGGCCGAGGCGCGAGACCTCCTCCTGGAGCCGTACGCGCATCTCCTCGCCCCCACCGACCGTTGAGGCGGTGACGCAGGGCGCGCGGTAGCGACCAGCCGCGGGCTCCCTGGCGTGCGCTCAGCGGGCTCCGGTCCATCGGACGACCGCGCGCACCGGGACATCGAACGGGCTCCCGAGCGCTTGGTCGAGCTCGGCGACAAACGCCCGGTTCGTCGCGGTCGCGACGGGGCCGCCGGACCATCCCGCGCTCAGTGTCCTCGTGCGTCCGACACGGATCTCGACGTCCTCGGAGTCGATGGGACCCCCCGTCGCGATGGCGTCCTTCGATGGAGGAACGGTCAGCGTAAGGACGACACCGGAACCGTCCTCGGGACGCCAGAGCACGCCTTCCACGCCCCGTGATCCTGCCGGGCGGGCACGCGCCACGCCGTCCAGGAGTTCGGCGAACGCCCGCGCGGTGATCGTCTCGCCCCGCAGGCTCTCGACGCGGTCCTTCGTCGCCGCGTCGAGGTCGGTGCCGGAAGGAAGGACGCGGACCTCTCGAACCCGGTTCCCCAGCAGCGGGACGTCGGGTCGCGGCGGTTCGGGGAGGGGCGCGAACCCCTGCTTCTCGCGCGCGTGGTTTCGGATGGCCCGGATCTGACGGTCTCGGTCGGCGCGGAACGCGTCCTCCGTGAACGAAACGCCCTCGCCTCGCCATATGGCCGCGAGCCGGCGCGCGGCACACTCCGAGACGCGGAGGGTTTCGCCATCCGGAGGCGGAGACTGCTCCTGCCCGCGGGGGACGTACTCGGCCCCGTCGTCCAGCGCGGAGACGAGGTAGCCCATCAGGAGGGTCTCGGCCGCGGGCTCGGCCGGAGCCCAGACCGTCGGCCGGAGCGACCCGACGTAGAGCCAGTCGATCGCCTCGCCGCGAAGGATGGGTGGGAGATTCGGAAGTCCAGTCACCAGGGCGCGGGCCGCCTCCTCGGTCCCGGCGATCGAGAACGAGACGACGAGCGGAATCACGGCGTCCGGCTCGGGGTCGCGTTCGCTCTGGACCCGGGTCCAGAGCGCGGCGGCCATCTCCTTCCCCTCGGAACGACCGTGGGATGAGAGCCAGCGGCCAGCGAGGAGTCGGTCGCCGAGCGTCGGGCCCTCGCGGACCTCCTTCTGCATGAAGGGGAGCTGCGCGTCACCCGGGATGCCCGCGAGGATCTCCACGAGGTAGCCGCGGGCCCAATCGGGACGAGTGTTCTCGATGCCCCGGAGGATCGCGGAGACCGCCCCGTCCGGGCTCCTTGCCGCGAGGGCGCGCGCCGCTTCGATCGCACCGTCGCCGCCCGCACAGACCTCACGCACGAGACCCGCGATGATCCCGGACGTGGAGAATGCCTCCCACCACGTCCGCCAGGCACGTTTCCGATCGGCCCCTTGGAACGACCGGCCGGTGATGCGCTCCAGGACGGTCTCCGCGGCGCCGCCCACCCGCACGACGTAGTGCGAGTACGTGAAGTCGCGCCAGAAGCCCACGGTCCGGGTGAATCGTCGGTCCCCGACGGCGTCGATCAGAAACGGGACGGCGTCGTATCCCGCGACGACGAGGCGCTCGGCGGGAGAGGCCCCCTCGGGACCGCTGGTCGCGAAGATCGAGGGACCGCCGGGCTGCGCCGCCTGGCACCCGTTCTGGTCCCGAAGGCGGAAGATCCACTCCCGGATGCGGTCTTCCTTCGTCATCTCGGCCATCGGACGAGCGGCGAGGGCGTGCCGCCGGTCCTCCTCGACCATCTGCATGAGAATCCGGGTCGCCTCGCGGGCTGTCTCCGAGTGCTCCTTCACGTGGGGAAACGCGGAGAGGTATCCCTGGAAACCCGCGAGGAGCGTCTCGCGCGACACGTCGGGATCCTCGAACCCTTCCACCAGCCGCCAGATCACGTCGACCGAGAGCTCGGGGCGCGCCACCTCACGAAGCGGGGCCTTCCTGCTCTCCCGCGCCCTCGCGAGCAACGCGTGGGCCTCTCGGCAGAGCCCCTGGCGCGCGCAGGCCCACGCGAGGGCCAAGACCCGTCCCGTCGTGGAGAGACGCTCGGCAAAGCGGTGGTTCCGCGGTGAATCAGCGTCGAACTCGAGGTCGAGATCGGTTGCCTTCGGTTGGTCCTCTCCAGCCAGACGTCGTCGTACGACCTCCGCGAGGTCCAGCGGATGCCAGGCGACCCTCCGCCACGCGGGTGCGTCCGGCTCGGACGGCCCGAACCGATGGGGAAGCGGCTCGCCGGTCTGGACGACGAGCGCGCCGTCGCGCCGCGTCGCGAGCAGGAAGCCTCGCTGTGTGAACGCATGGACCTCGCCGTCAAGTGCCTGGATGCCGTCGTCCATCGGCACCTCGCCAAAGGGCTTCCCCGCGACGTCCGGGAACCCAAAACCGGCAAAGAAGGCGATGTCGGCCCGGTCCTCCTCCGTCAAGGCGGAGGAAGCATCTGAGCCGGCTCCCGCACAGGCGAGGAGTACCGAGCCCAGAACCGCCGTGATGAGGCGACGCATGGTGCTCTCCTCGAACGGCAGGGAACGGGCACCCGTAGGCTCGCCGAGGATCGCCTCCGTGTCAACCTGGGCGCACAAAGCGAGACGTAACCGCCCAGGGGGTGGAGATTGACCCCGAGCGAGCCGATCTATCGCCTGCGTGCGAATCTCCGAGGAGCTCGTCGCGTCCCTCCTTGCTCGGATCGAGCAACTCGAGACCCGGCTCCGGCACGTCGAAGCAGCCCGCTTCAAGTTGTTCCGTGAGAATCGGCGGCTCCGTCAGGACAACGCCCTCCTCAAGGAGAAGGTCCGCGAACTGACTGCCCGGCTGAATGCCGACTCGACGAACTCGTCGAAGCCGCCGTCGTCGGACAAGCCGTGGAGAGGAGCGGCGCAGTCAGAAGCCGTCCGGGCGTCCCTCGGGAGCGCAGCCCGGGCACAAGGGAAAGACGCGCGACGCCGTTCCCGCCCGAGGACGTCGATCACGAATGTCCCGGTGCTTCCAACAGAGCTGCGGGAACTGCGGTCGGCATCTCGGAGAGAAGGATACGACGGGCGAGGTCTCGCCATCACCAGGTCGTCGAGATCCCGCCCGTCGTCGCCGAGGTCACCGACTACGTGCTCCATGAGTCCAAGTGCCCGGGTTGCGGGCACACGACGACGGCGGACCTCCCCGAGGGCGTCCCGACCGGCTGCGTCGGGCGTCCGCTTCCAGGCGATCATCGCGCTCCTGACCGGCCGCTGCCGGATCACGCGCCGCGAAGCCCGCGAGGTCATGGCCGAGCTCTTCGGCAAGAAGGCCGACGTGTCGCTCGGAACGGTCGGCGACGCTGGAGCGGCGAACGAGCAAGGCGCTGCGTCCCGCGTACGACGAGGCTCTCGACGCGATCCAGAACGCCGACTTCGTCAACTGCGACGAGACCTCCTGGCGGCAGTAGAACAGGCTCGCGTGGCTCTGGGCCGCGGTGACGCCGAAGTTGAAGGTCTTCCGGATCGACCGGCGGAGAAACCGCGAGGCGTTCCGGCGACTGCTCTTCAACTTCGACGGCATCCTCGGGTCGGACCGCTTCTCGGTGTACCGGGCGCACGCAATCCGAAAACGCCAGTTGTGCTGGGCGCACCTGCTTCGGAACTTCCGAGGACTCGAAGAGCGCGGAGGCAAGGCGAGGAGCCTGGGACGGGCCGGACAGAAGATCGTCAAGGCGGTCTTCAAGGAGTGGTACCGCGTCCGCGACGGGCAACTCACCCGCCGAGGACTCCGACGACGGCTCGCGCCGCTTCGGCTCCGGCTGAAGCACCTGCTCGCACGGCACATCAACAGCTCCGTCCCGGCGGCGCGCAAGATCGCGAAGGACCTCCGCGAGTACGGAGCGGCGCTCTGGACGTTCGCCCGCGTCGAGGGTGTCGAGCCGACGAACAACGCCGCCGAGCGCGCCGTCCGGAAGGCCGTCCTCTGGCGGAAGACCTCGTTCGGGTCGGCGAGCCGATGGGGCTCGCGCTTCGTCGAGCGGATGCTCACGGTTTGCGAGAGCCTCCGGGCGCAGGGTCGATCGATCCTTGAGTTCCTGGTGGCGACAGTACAAGCGCGGCTTGTCGGCGGGAAGCGTCCTTCGCTGCTGCCAGCAGTTTGATCTGATTCATCAGAATTGCGGTGGAAACCTCGGATTGCTGCCGGGCTGGCCCTCGCCGCCCGATTGAAGCAGTCTCTCGACCCGTACAAGGGCTGTCACGACGTTCGGCATGTCCGGCTCTAGATTTCGCACGGCGAACAGACCGATATTGACCGCCTGAGCCTCGGCCCTCGGAAGCGGCCATTGGGCTCGCACTCGATCGCGAAGATCCGCGAGCATGCGGCTGGAGTCCCGGAGGGCCGGATCAGCCGGAAAGCGCTTGCTCGCCACGGCGATCACGTCGAAGGCACCCGCGATCTCGGACAGCATCTCATCCCGTGTCATGGAATCCTCCGAGCGCCCTGCAGGAAGTTCTCTGGGAGAACATACTGAGTCGCGCCGCCGGGGCCACCAACTCCCGGATAGAGCCCCGCGGGAAAGTCTGCTGCCGTGGTGCGTAGGACGACCGTTGGCTCTCGAAGCTCGAAGCTCTCAACGTGTCTACCAGCCGTGTCCATCCACAGTCCACTCTTCGTACCAGGAGTTGTCCCATAGGCACCCGGGACGCCGCCATCGCGAACCCAAATGTCAATGCGCTCCCCGGCTGGAAGTTCTACCCGTTCCACGGGCTTGGACCAGTCAATGGAACGCATGTGATTGCCGATCCTCTGCTCGTAGTCGGCGACGGATTCACCCATGCGCTTCGGGAACCGCGACTCTAAGTGCGACTTGACTTCCGCTCGCGTGATCGAACCCAGTCGCGGGCCGAGGCGCGCCCCGGAACCCCCTGGGCGCTTACTCGGGCACAGTGGCGGTCGATCCTCGACTTTCTGGTGGAGTCCATTCGCGCTCGACTTGCCCGGGCGCGTGCCCCGTCTCTGCTTCCTACTAGCGGTGCGTTCTGATCGCGCTATTCAGGAATCGACCAGTTCGCCGGAAGATCCCCGAGTCCGAACGCCGGTGCGCCGTTGACGTAGAGCGTATACGGATTCTCGCTCGGCCAGTCGCCGCTGTACAACTCGAGCTTGATCGACCCGTGTTGGGCGCGGAACGGAAACTTCTGGTTCCCGGTGCGGGTCCAGGCGATCCGTGTCTGAAGCAGCCACTCGTAGTTGCTCATGGTGTCCATCATCTCCCGAAGATCACGTCGTCAACGTCTTTGTTGAATCCGGTGCGGGCCTTCTCGGCGATTGTCCGCAGCGCCTGCTCCCGGGTCCCACCCTGGTCACGCATTACCTTGACACCATTCCCTCGAACGACGTCGGAGTCCGAGCGTCGCTGGCGTCAAAGGCGGGTCTCAGATCCTTGGGAACGTACTCGCGCTCGGCAGAGCGAAGTCCCTGACGCGCATTGAATGACTTCTCGGCATACTCATCGAGGCCAGCGCCCTGTCTCCGCAGAGCGTCCTGTAGGTCACCAACCTCCTTCTCGACTCGGGTGTGGTACTGCGTCCGTAGTTTCCGTGCAGCTTCCCTCTCGGCGGGCGTCGCATCACGCGCCCACGCCTTCAAGCGATCGATCAGATCAGCACGCGGCGGCGGTTTCGGCGAGCTGCCGCCGATTTCAGGCTCTCCACCCCCTGGGCGCTTACAGCGAGACGTAAGGAGCCAAGCTCCGCACGGCACCTCCCGCGCCGACCAGGGAGAGGTGACGGGCGAAGGGGGTTGGGGGCGCGTCGCCCTCAGGGGACCGGCAGGGTCACTTCCGCCGAGTTGTTCTTGTCCGTGTATTCCTCCGGACCGCTCGAGGTGACGGTGAGTCGCAAGAGGTGCGCGCCCGACGTGATTCCGTCGGGCAGGGGCATCGTCTCGTGGAACGGCCAGCTGCCACCGGGATCGAGGGCCGGGAACTTGATCGTGCCGACCTCCGAGGTCATCCCGTCGTGCAGCACCTCCACGGTCACGAAACCGGCAGGCCCGGCACCGTCGCCGTCGTTCGCGAGCCGGCCAGAGAACGAGAAGGTCTTGCCGGTCCCGTCCACACCGTCGAGAGTCAATCCCGGGAGCCCCCAGTCGAGATAGGTCAGCCCGAAGACCTTCCCGATCCACAGGCCCCAGTTGTTCGACGAGCCGCTGGCCCGCGCGTACTCGTGGACGATCCAGATGCTCGTCGCATCCTTCGGGTCCACGGAGGCCCCCGCGAGATCGCCCCATCGCAAGGACTCCTTGTCCGTGGTGTAGCCGTAGGCTGCTTCGCCCGCTCGGAGTATGCGGCTCGGGCGGATGTCGCTCTCGGAGGCGAGGTACGTGCTGTAGCGGGCCTCCGGATAGACCGCCGTGCCGGATCGGGCGTAGACGACGGCCGTATCGCCATCGCGGTTCACCTCGAGCGCCGGCCATCCGCAGTGGACCTCGCTCCCCGGCGGGTCCCCAGGACCGCTGCCGCCGAAGACGCGGCTGATGAAGCCGTCGGACGGGGCCGTCGAGAGCGACGGGAAGTCGGCCACCTGGACCCGGACGTAGCGCACCGCGGTCGTGAGCGCGCCCCCGGACTCCGCGGCGTCCATCGTGCAAAGGTAGAGGTACGGCCAGCGGAAGACGGCCTTGAGCGGGCTCGTGCCGAGGTTCGTCATGGCGATCCCGAGGCTGGACCCCGGCTGCGGGGCGTTCAAGGGGTTGGTCCACTCCTTGAGCGTAATGGACGCCTTCTCCAGGCGCTGGTTCGCCGTCAGGGCGCCCGTGAGCGCCCAGATGACGAGGTCGGTGGATCCCGACCTGCTGACGTAGTAGGCCCGCCCGGTCGGGCCGTGGTGCACGACCGGCTGGACGAGTCCGGCCCGGCTCCCGTCGGGGTTCTTCATCCCCCAGTAGGACGAACCCTGTATGCTCTGGTTCCCCGCGGCCATCGCGTCGGCGTCTGCGATCGTGACACGCCAGTAGCGGGTGAGGTTGTCGACCTCCGGGTTCCCGATCTTGTGCACCTCGTGGAGGGCGTCGGGACCGATCCCGATCATCGTGTAGTCGGCGACGTCTCCCGGAATCCAGACGTCGCTGCTCGAGTCGCCCCATCCCACCGCCGCGTCCCACCAGTACATGATCCAGCCGTCGTTCGGGTCCTCCGTCCTCGAGACGGCCACCGTGACGAGAGAGCGGCGGCGATCGGGATCGAGTTGTGGCGACGCGTTCGTGAGGTTGCTCCGGGCGAGCGAGCAGACCCAGAACCGTTTCCGGTAGTCGTCGAACACCACACGCATGTCGCTGTAGATGTCGATGCCTTCGGCGCCACCCGTGTCCAGGCCGAGAGGAGCGAAGAACGTCCTGGACGAAGTGCTCTTGAGCAGCGAACCCGCCTTCGTGTAGAAGGCGATCCAGCGTGTCATTGTGATCACCACGTGCGTGGTGCTGACGGCGATCTGCGGATCCGGAGGTAGCCCCGCCCACGCGGCCGAGGTGAGCCCCCCCCAGTTCGCGGTGAGGGGGGGCGTCTGATCGAGGGCCTGCGCGCCCCCGAGGGGAGCAACGAGGGCGCCGCTCCCCTTCGAACGTGCAACCAGTGCAGGGACGGGGTCGCAGTCGACCGCATCGTCGCACTCGTCGTTCTCGTCTGGCCCTCCCGGGTCGGCTGGCGGCTGCGCGAAGAGCGCATCGAGCGCAGCGGATGTGACTTCGACGGGGCCGCGGACGGGGAACGCCCCCGGCGGGGAGCGGGGCGTCTCCTTGTGGCCGGAGCCCCCGCACGCGGTGAGGACACAGGCGAGGACGGACACGAGGACGCGTCGACAAGGCATGGTGGCACCCCCCTCGTCCAGCGTCTACCAGGGAGGAGAATGACTCGCAACGCCAACATCCACGCCGCTCCCCTGTCGGGACGATCGTCACCTCTCGGTCCGTCCGACTCCCTCTCCCGTACGTCGGTCTCGGGAAGAGCGTGGAAGCGATCCCGCGGTGCGCCGGTAGTCGAGCGCCGCTCCCGCGCGCGGACCCGTAGCCGAATCGCCAGCGGCAAGCCGCGCTACCAGGCTCTCGTGGAGGCCTCGCTGAGCCGCCTCAGGCCGGTCGCCACGGCCGCGCTGGCCACGGTGCTCGGGATGATCCCGCTCTGGCCGGGCGCGTTCTTCGTCTCCCTCGCCGTGACGATCATGGCGGGGCTCACCCTCGCCACCGTCCTCACGCTGGTCGTGGTGCCCACGCTCTACGCCGTGTTCTTCCGGATTGGCGCGTCCGAGCAGCCGACCGCCGAGTGAACCGAGGAGCCGCGGAGGCGGTCCCCCTGCGCGCCCCTCCTCCGCTCGGCGCCACGCGACGGGCGTACGCAGCACGGCTCGCATATCGTAGGACGGTGCCAAGGAGCCTGGCTCCCTTCTGGGGGAGTCAAGCCTGAAGCCGGGTGATGGTCGTCCTCGTTCGCGCTCAGCTCATGAGGCGCTCTCCGGTGGCTCCGCCGAGGCCGGAGCGGAACACTCCCCCGGTGGAGCGTAGGCCTGGGCGGAGCCACCGCGGCCGCCGCCTTCCTTCGCCCAGGAGCGTGGGCTCTTTCCTCCCGAGACGGGCTTCGGTTTCTGTCCAGTCGCTTCGTCGAGCTCACCCACGGGGATGGCCTCCTGAGGGGGTAGTCGGGGACGCCTTCCTTCGGTACTCGGTCTTGGTGGACCCGGAGCCAGTCGAAGTACGCCTCCCGTTGGAAACCGAAGTCCTGCTCTCGGAACGGAGACCGCCTCCGCTCCCGTCGTTGCACCCTCCTACGCTGCCGGCTTTAGCCCCAGGCAGCGTTCGAGGTCGAAGATCTCGCCTCGGGCCAGCATCACCCACGTCCCCACCAGCAGCCGCCGCGCCAAGGCCAGCCGAATCTTGTTCTTGCTCCGCGCTCGCTGCCGTGCCGCCCAGCGCTGCACCGTCTTGTGGCGCGCCAGAAGGCGGACCGCCCACTGGCTCAGGATCCAGCGCAGGTGGGGACTTCCTCGCTTGGTGATCGCGCCCGTGTGGCCCGGACCCTCGCCGGACTGGCTGATCGAGGGCGCCACGCCGGCGTAGGCCGCGACCTCCCTCGTGCGCCCAAAGCGCGTCGGGTCCCCCAACTCGTAGAGGATCACGCTCGCCGTGTACACGGCCACCTCCGGCAGCTCGCACAGGGGTCGTACGTCGGGCTCCTCCTTCAGGGTCGCGATGTGTCGATCGAGCTGGCCGATCCGCGCCACCACCGACTCGAGCTCCTGGATCCAGATCCCGAGCGTGAAGGTCAGGTCGGGGGTGGAAAGCTCGACGGTGGGCAGCCAGGCCAACGTCTTCGTGCTCGTGAGGGTGGGCTGCGGCGGCCGGATCAGCTCCGCGTTGAGCATCGCGCGGATGTGGTTCATCACCTCCTGCCGGCGCCGCATCAACGCCTGGCGGCTGCGGAGCAGCTGGCGCCGGCCGTACTCCTTGTCGGAGGCGAAGCAGCTCCGACCGTGGCGATCGATGTCGCCCAGGTACAGCCGCCGGGCGATCTCCTCCGCATCCCGTCGGTCCGTCTTGCGCTTCTCCCGCTTGAGGGCCAGCGCGCCCGGGTGGACCACCACCCACGGGCATCCTCGCGCCGTGAGGGCATTCACGAACCAGCGGTTGCACCCGACCGCTTCGACGGCGCATCGGCCCTTCTTCGCCCACAACTCCAGCCGGCCGAGGAAGCGGTCCGCCTCCTCCCGGGTCGCCACGGAGGCTCGAAACTCCTTCGCGACCTTCCCTCCCGCGTCCAGAACGCAGACCTGAACCACGGTCTTGTGCAGGTCGACTCCGATGTGGTACTTCGTCATGGGAGCAGCCCTTCCCCCGGCGTCCGCCGGGAACCCTGGGTTTCGTATTCACCAGGATCCGGGCTGCTCCCCCTATACCTTCCGTACGTCCCGCTCAGGGCGCGGTCGTGAAGTCGGCGAGTGCCGTCCTGGTTTCGGACACGACGTCCGGGGCGGCGAGGGTGTCCGGCCCGGCTGCCTCGTCGATGTCCGCAAACGGCGCGTAGGAGGTGACGTACCAGTCGTAGGTCGCGAGCGGAGGTAGCGGGAGCCCGTAGGGCCCGAACGCCGGGATCGTGGTCTCCGGGTCGTCGGTGATCACGTAGATGCTGGGCTCGCCGTTCCCTCCTTGGAAGCTGAATCGATAGACCGCCTGATCCCGTGCGTCGACGAAGAACGTGGTGCTCTCGTCGACGCCCGTCGCATGGTCCTGCGGGAGGATGCGCTGGATCGCCAGGTCGAGCGCGAAGGTGAGGTTCGCCACGTTTGCTGGCGACCGGCGCGTGCGCACCGTGGTCGTCCCGCCTTCCGGCGACACGCCCACCACCTCGGCCCCGTACGTCGCGCCCGGAATCTCCGGGACGTTGAAGGCCATCGCCCCGTCGTCGTTCACGTCGCCTTGGAGATACAGGCGATCGTGCTGATCGACCATGACTACGGGGCTCTTGGTCACGAGCGAGTAGCCGGCGGGCAGCGTGTACGTGCCGCTGACCCCCGCCGTGCCGACCGGGGACAGATCGAAGTCGTATCCCGTCAGGTTGTCACCATCGGTCAGGTCCACGGTCAAGGAGCCGAAGCCCGTGAAGGTGGCTGGCAGCATGTCCACGCCGGTCTGGCACTGGCAGGCGAGGATCCGCACCTGGGTCGCGTCGGGACCATCCCAGTCCATGCTCGGGAGCGAGTACGCCCCCGTCGCGGGGTTGATGGACGTCAGGAGCGTGACGCCGTAGGCCATGCAGCCCGCCATCCAAGATCGGTGGTCGCTGGGCTCCGGGTATCCCGTACCCCCGCCGATCGTCCCCGCGACGGTGGCGTGGTTGGGCCTCTCGAACGTCCTGCGCACGAGCGTCGGATCCGATCGCGTGAGACCGACGTAGGTCGTGGTGGCGAGCGTCGCGAAGACGGTAGCGGTGTAGGGCGGCGTCACTCCGGAGATGGCGAATGCGCCCTGATCGTCGGTCAGTACGGGAGGGAGGTCGTCAATCAGCACCGGTACGAACGGCGCTGGCCTCGAACGCTCCGTGACGACGTGGCCGAGCACGGTGATGCGGCTCGCGGGCGTCGCACTCGCGTGGCCGCCGCCCCCCCCGCAAGCCGCCGCGAGGGTCCAGAGGATCCCCACGGCACCGACCCGAAGACCTCGGAATCCCCACATCCGGGCACCTCCCCCAGCCGGGCCTCCCCCAGCGAGCGCGGGGAGTATTGCCCGAACCCGGGTCGAACGGAACGGCCCGGTTCGGGAAAGCGGGACCAAGACCCTGGAAGCGCGTGCGGTCGGCCCTACCTTCGCGCTGTCGGCACGACGCCCTCCGCGTGGGTCCTCGGTGAGTCCTTCGGAGTACGGAGGCGGGCCAGCTCCCACCGCGAAGTGACGGGAAGCCACGCTCCGTCACGAAGGGACCGGGCCAGCTGCGCCGAGCGTAGCGGTCGAAGCGAGAGGAGATCGCACGGAGGACCCGCTGCCGCGTCCGTGCTGCACGAGACGATGGAGACTGGGTAGGCGCCCGGGCCGTCGACTCGGGCACCGTCCGCCCGCGGATGGCAGGTACCGGAATCAGGGCGGGCAAGGGTCGGCCGAGAAGGCGGGGAACACGACGACGGTCACGCCCTCCAGGTATCCGACCTCGCCCGTCTCCGGCCTGAGACCCGCGTACACGACGGGAACGATGGGGGGAGGGGCGGGATCCCACTGGTTGTTGCTGGCCCAGAGCACGTACGGATCGACTCGGTCGTCGCCGATCAGGGCTCCGGCCGCGACGATGTGCACGTCGTTGCACCGGAACACGTTCCGGCCCTTGCTGCCCTGCGGGCCGCCACCGAAGTCCACGCCCGCGCCGTCCGCCAGGGCCCCGCGGTAGCAGTCCTCGAAGTGGTTCTCCTCCACGCGCACGCCCGTCGCCTTGTACACGTCCGCGTTCATCCCGATCAGGTCTCCCACGAGGTAGCTCCGTTTCACCACGCATGCCACGGGCACGGCGCTGGTGCTCGGGCTCCCGAAGAAGCGGATCCCCTCCGTGCACCTCGTGATCGTGCACGAGTCCACCTCGACGAACGCAGCGCGGATCAGGATCCCGATCGAATTGGCCGGACCATTCACCACCTCGGGGTTCACGATGGTGAAGCCCGCGATGCGCGCGCCGGCAAGCGCTCGCAGCGTAGCGGTGTCCGGGGACGAGAGCCCGCTCGGCCCGAACCCCTGGATCAAGGTCGGCTGTCCGGTGGCGGGCATGCCGGCGTTGGCGACGTCGCCCTGCAACGTGACGTAGAGGGGCACCACCAGGGGGAAGGTCTCGCCGTTCTTCACGTCGTAGAGCCCCGGTGCGACGGTGACGATCTGCCCGTTGCTCACGACCGAGAGCGCGTGGGTGATGGTCCGGAAGGGCTACGTGTAGCTGCCGGGGTTCGAGTCGCTGCCACTCGAGGCGCTCACCCAGTACTCCACGGCCCGCTGCTCACGCCCGCTCGTCCCGCAGGCCGCGCCGCAGACGGCCAGGACGGCCACTCCCATCGTCCAATGGAATCGAATCACGATGCGTTCCCCCCTCCCGGCGGCCCGGACCCAGACGACCGCGGCGGGAACCCTACTCACTGTGGGTCGCGGGCGCAACCCGGACGTCGTCGGCGGCGGCTCGCTGATGCTGGGCTCGAACGCCGGCGGCACGGTCACGCCGCTCGCGACGGTGAACGGCCCGACGACCGGCAGCTTGCGCAGGAGGGAGGTCGGCAGCTTCGAGAGGGCGATCCGCACGAGGCGCAGGTAGCCGTAGGGCTGGCCCAGGCGCTGCAGGGCGGCGTCCACGACGGTGCCCCGGTCGAGATTGGCCCAGAGGGCGGGCGTGAGGAGGTGCGCGCGAGAGGCCACCAGGGCGCTGCTGAGGGGGATCAGGCGGCAGCCCCGGAGCTCGCGCGACTCGGCGACCATGAGGCGGCCGTGGATCCAGACCGCAAGGCCGACGTGGGAGAAGCGGGAGCGCGTGGCCCACCGGATGACGTGGGCGACAAGGCCGCGGGACTCGAAGTGGAGGACATCGCCGTCCTCGACGCTGCCACGGGCCTCGGAGTACTTCATTCCGCGTCGGGCGGGGCGGGGCAGGGCGCGAGCTGGCGGGGGTAGGTGAGGGCCGGGAACGTGACCTTGTCCCCGCCGCTGGCCGTCTTGCCGATCGTCAGTGGGCCGCTGCAGCCGCAGAGGACCCCGCCCGCAGCCAGGCCCAGGATCACCGCCAGGATGCCGGTCGCGATCTTCAGGTAGCGCATGACGGGATCAGGCTCCATCGGGCGACCCCACCGGGGCCGCGTCAGTCGCAGGGGCTTCAGGTGCCGCCGGGGCACTCTCGTAGATCTCGTCGGAGAACACGGCCGTGCCCACCGTCTCGGCCGCCTTCGCAACCGGCGCCACCGTCTCCGGCCGCGGTCGCCCGTCGCTGCTCGAGCTGCTGAACGGGATCTGGTTGATCCGGCTCGACTGGAAGTTGTAGTTCACGACGTGCTGCACGTTCGCAGCGGACTGCGCGGCCGCCAGGGCTTCCTGCGACTCGGCCAGCTTCGTGGACAGCATCGCGATCCGGTCCGGCATCACCGACGGATCGGACAGCGCAAGCTGCAGCATGGCTCGGTACGCCGCGACGGTCTTGCTCGCCTCGACGACTGCAGGATTCGACCCGCCTCCCGCCTTCGCATCCGCTTCGGTCGGGAGGATCACGCCGCAGTTCTGCGCACCGCCCGACACGACATGCCGCGTCTCGCTGTCCGCCGAGTTGCTCGAGGCCGCGCCCGCTCCCCCGGACCAGGTCGTCATCGGGGACAGACGTGGCGGGCGGCCAAGGACACGAACGGCAACCTGAACGTCTACACGAATGATCCGTCAGGCCCAGACGCGGAGGGCTTCGGGAACGGCACCTACACGTTCACGATCTGCTTCGAGAACGCGAATGGTATGACGTTCGACGCCATCGCCTGGAAGGCGACTAACGATGGCACTCGAAGCGTGCAGGGTCCCGACGTGATCGGCCAGGATGACACCGACGACGGCACGAAGCTCCCCAGGCTTCCGCGGTACACGCTTTCGCTCGGCGGTGCTGCTGAGCAGTTGACTGTAAGTCCAGGCCAGACGCTGCAGCTACCGGCGACAGTCGGGGTGGAGAACGCGGGTGATCTCTATGAGATTCTCTCCTCCAACCGATTTCGGGGGTAGCAACCCAACCCGAAGCGGAGGGACACGGGAATGGCCCATTCGTACCCGATCGGAGCCCCGGCGTTCATGCCTGAGCGGCGAGACCAGTTCGCGCGGCGGGTCCGGGAGGGCCTGGCGGTGGTCCTGGAGGAGGTCGTCCAAGGGCTCGAGCGCCTGGACGCCGAACGCTCCCCCGAGGCCTTCCTCACGGGGGAAGACCAGATTCTTCGCTGGTTCTCGGTGGCCGCCAGCCATGTCGTCGCCGGGCTGGTCGGCTACGTGCTGGTGGTGAAGGATCTCGCCTCGGGCGCGGTGCTGGGGGCCGCCCCGTTCACGACGAAGGGCCTCGAAGAGGTGGCGGCCTCGCTCGATCGGCTCATCGCCGAGCACGGAGCGCCGCTGGCCATCAAGGGCGACCAGGCCTTCCGCGGACCGATCCCGGAAGAGCTTGCCCGGCG
The DNA here is from genome assembly GCA_963752285.1 of uncultured Planctomycetota bacterium. Classification (GTDB taxonomy): domain Bacteria; phylum Planctomycetota; class PLA2; order PLA2; family JAEUHO01; genus CAVVXN01. Next base: position 337,737 of record CAVVXN010000005.1, on the reverse strand, counting down.
CCATCGGCTGCGCTGGCTGACGAGCCCGGGCGCAACGCCCCGCTACAACGGCTCGGTCAAGTCCACCATCGGCTGGCTCTCGGTTCATGCCGACCACCTCGCGCGGCGCGCCGGGCGCGAGGGCCGCTGGAGCGGCGAGGACCTCCAGGAAGCCCGGCGCTGGATCAACACGGCGCGCCCCGGGTATCATCGGCCGACGGCCGAGGAGGCCTTCGCGGCCCGGCGGCCGCTCGAAGAGCGGGAGCGAATCGCATTCGAAACGACCTGCGAGAGCGCGAGAGCCCGGGTGCGGCAGGCGCGTCACCTGCCGCCCGAAGGCCCGCTCCCGGCACGCGAACAGGAGATCGTGGAGCGGCGCGCCGTGCGCGACGCGCTCCTCCAGCTCGGCTACCTCACCATGTCGCGGAGGGACGGACTTGCTCTCCCCTTTTCCCCTTCCTTCGTGCGCCAGAATTCCTGACGAGCACACCCATGCGCCGCATCCCGTGGATTGTTTGCTGGCTGGCTAGTTTGCTCGGCGTCTGGATCCTGAGCGCTCATCTTGAGCGCTCAAGATGCGGCGTGCGACCTACCAATGCGTCTACGGGGGAGGTGGCTCGTTGTAGGCCCACCTCCCCGGCGGTACTGGTTGGCCGCCAGCATGTCCACGGCAGCGAGGCCCGAGCGAAGCAATCGCAGGAGCCATTGCCCGAAACAAGCAGGTCCGACGTGTGCAGCATGCATCAACCGGCTTCTGTCGATGACGACGCCGCCCAGGTCGAGTCGCCTGTCGAGGTGGAGGCGACGGCAGCGGACGAGCGACGGCTTGTGAAGGCGATTGAGACCTCGAGTTGGTTCGATTTCGAGAAGCAGATGAGCGCCTTGACGGTCGATGGGCAGACGCAGGAACTACTTGACAGTACGTTGATCGCATGCGCGGCGGAAGGACGCATCACACAGTGGAACGTCGGATTAACGTTGATACCCTATCTCAGAAGGACCAACCGGATGAGCTGGCCCGAGGCCAAGAGCATCGTTGAGTCAGGTATGGGCAGGGGGGGCAGCGCCGTGGCGCCGTTCGCCGAGCTTCTTGCCCGAGTCCGACCGCACCCAGATCGCGCGTATGTGGAGTGGGCGCTGTCCTACTTCGAAGTGCCAGAGCCCTTGTCGCGCGCGATTCTCGCCGCGCAGGAGAACTGACCCAAGCAGGTGGATGGCTCCGGGGAAGAATGCCGTCTCGCACGAGTGTCCGGTTGCCACGGTTCGTCAATGGCCGCGCGATCGCTTGTCATGGGGAGGATGCTTCTCGGACGATCTCTGACTTGAGCGACTCCAGCGCGTGGGGACGACGCTGTCGTTGGCTTCCCCAAGAGCGTCGTGCCGAGGAACATACCAAGGCCCAGCGCCACAGCGGTCAACACGACGGTGACCACTAGATCGGTTCGAATCGCACCTGTCTCGTCGTGGGTCTGCATGCTCCGCTCCTGTCGCCAGTGATGCCGGTGTGGCCGGAGGGCCTCCATGGTAGGATTCCTGCGCGCTGATCCCAGCCGGCGCGCCCCGAGGCACCGATGCCTTCGAAGCCGCGCACGCATGCTGGGATCCTAGGCACCCGCCGCCACGCGGACCGGGAGTACAACCGCACCCGCCGCGACCCCGTCGTGGCCCGCATCCACGGGTCCGCCCGCTGGCAGGCCGTGCGTGCCCAGGTGCTGCGCGACGAGCCGCTCTGCCGGGAGTGCGCGCGCCTCGGGCTGACCGTCCTCGCCGTGCAGGTGGACCACATCGTCCCCCTGGCCGTGGCCCCCGAACTCGCGTTCGTACGGTCGAACCTCTGCCCCACGCATAGGACATTGAATCCTCGTCGTGGGCGGCGTCGCGTGGTCGCGCAAGGGTTGTGTCGACCGCTTCGCACCTCCTCGCGCTCGGGATCTGCGCCGTACGGGCCCATGCCCGGATTCTCGGCACTCTGGGTCCCTCTCGCAAGGCCCGGGGCGGCCAACGGGGACGTACCGCTCCCGCCCGCCTCCACACGACGGCCCCCCTCCTCCTCCCGAAGTCTCTTCGTTCGCCCTACGCCGCCGGCGGCGCCCTCGCGGGCGGCCCCTCGAACGCCGACTCGAGCCCTCGCTCGCGCCGATGGCTGAGGATTCGGTCCACCGTCTTCGGGTCGAGGATCAACGCCACGAGTCGGGGCCCGTCTTCGTCATGACCTCGCGGTACTTCATCGGTCCCTCGCCGAAGTCGCCCTCGCCCGTCATCGTGGAGGACCTTGCCGTCCTCCGACCGCTGGCCGGTGCTGTCCATGTGTCCGGTGCCCATGTTGTCGAACCACGTCGAGAAGTGCTGCTTGGCCACGCGGTCGTAGCCCTCGATGCCCAGACCCTCGAACGGGCCGCCGCCGGGCATCATGGGATCGGCCTTCACCTTCTGGACGAGATAGCGACCGCCGAGGATCATCTCGAACGTCGCCGTCCCCTTCGTCGACATCGTCTGGCCGCCCGGCGCCGTCATCTCGCTGACGAGATCCCAGGTGCCGACGACGTCGGCCATCGCCTTGTGTTCCTCGCCCGGCTGCATGAGCGACGGATCCATGCCGCCCGAGGGCTGCTCGTCCTCTCCCGTCCACGCACGACCGCCGAAGAACCCGGCGGCCACCGCCACCGCCACCACGATCCAGATCTTCGAAGCATGCATCGAATGACCTCCTCGGGAAGCGCGTCGACCGCCGCTCCCACGACACACGCCCAGATCCCCCGCCCAGCCCGCCGGCGCACGGCTCGCCTCCACGGGGAGCCGCCGATCCGCGGGGCGAGGAGGGTATCCGAACGCCCGTGACCTGCTACGCGCTTAGGTCCCGCCACGAGGACCGTCCGTGTGTGCGCCCGCACCGATCCCCCTGGCGGGGAAACCTCGCCGTGGGGACCGGGCCGCGCCCTGCGGTGGCTAGAATGCGCCGCCTCCGGGAATTCGCGCGTCGCGAGGCTCCGGGGGGCGCGCCGGCGGCCCGCCGTCGGTGCGAGGCAGACGTCACGGGGGGGCAGGGTCAGCGACGACGACCGAGAGACGCGTCCGGACCGACCGTCCGCTCCGCCTCCGAGCGCGAGCGGGGGCGAGCCGCCGGCCCCCCCGCCGGGCGCCGGCGAACCCGGGAGCGCCGACACGACGCTTCCGAGGATCGAGCGCGAGCTCGGGAGCCGCGTCCGGGTGACGCTCCGCCCGACGAGCGACGAGGAGGCGCGACGTCCGCCGCGCCGTCAGGCGAAGAGACGCCGTTCCAGGGGAAGTACCGGCTCCTCGGCGAGCTCGGCCGCGGGGGCGTGGGCCTGGTGCTCCAGGCGCGCGACGTGGACCTCGGTCGCGAGGTGGCGATCAAGGTCCTCCGCGACGAGTACCAGCGCCGACCCGAGATCGTGCGGCGCTTCGTCGAAGAGGCGCAGATCGGTGGCCAGCTCCAGCACCCTGGCGTGGTGCCCGTCTACGACCTCGGGCTCCAGGAGGGACGGCCGTTCTTCGCGATGAAGCTCATCCGGGGGAAGTCCCTCGCCGAGCTCCTCGAGGCGCGCGACGACGTCAAGGCCGACCGACGCCGCTTCCTCGGGATCTTCGAGCAGATCGCGCAGACCCTCGCCTATGCACACGCCCGCGGCGTGATCCACCGCGACCTGAAGCCCGCCAACGTGATGGTCGGCGCCTTCGGCGAGGTCCAGGTCGTGGACTGGGGCATGGGCAAGGTGCTCGGCGGCGACGACACGCCCGAGGAGCCCCTCCCCGCCGACGTCCCCGTGGAGCCCGCGTCCGAGGAGGTGGACCGTCCCGACCTCCGCTCGACGCTCGGCTCGGCGATGGGGACGCCCGGCTACATGCCGCCGGAACAGGCGCGCGGGGCGCTCGGCGAGATCGACACGCGGAGCGACGTGTTCGCGCTCGGCGCGATCCTCCTCGAGATCCTGACGGGCCAGCCCGCCCCAGGGGGCACGCCCATGGAACGCCTCGTGAAGGCGCTCCGGGCCGACCCGGGCGACTGGCAGGACCGTCTCGCCGGCGCGGAAGCCGACGAGGACCTCGTCGCCCTCGTCTCGTCGTGCCTGAGCGCGGACCGCGATGCGCGTCTCGCTTCCGCGCGCGAGGTCGCCGAGCGGGTGACGAGCTACCTGTCGGCCGTCGAGGAGCGCGCCCGACGCGCCCTGCTCGACGCCGCGCACGCGCGCACGGAGGCCGCCGAGGCCCAGGCCCGCGAGGCGCAGTCGCGCGCCCGCGCGGCGCAGGAGCAGGCCCGCGCCGAGCGCGAGGAGGCCGCGGCCGAGCAGGCGCGTCTCCGCGCCGACGCGGAGCGCCGCCGGCGACGCGCGACGCTGGCGATCGCCGTCGTCCTGCTCGTGGGCGTCGTCGGGACGCTCTGGAGCCTCGTGCAGGCGAACGAGCAGCGCCGGATCGCCGACGAGGCGCGGGCCGCCGAGGCGAAGCGCGCCGAGGGGGAACGGCTCGCGAACGGGGAGAAGGCCAACCGCCGCCTCGCGCAGGTGCAGCAGGCGAACGACCTCCTGGGGTCGATCTTCCAGTCCGTGACGCCCGAGGAGATCGCGTCGGACGAGGTCCCGCTGCAGCAGGTCCTCGCGACGAAGCTCGAGGCGACGGCGAAGAAGCTCGAAGGCGACGCGTTCGAGGACCCCGTCGTGGCGGGCGGCATGCAGATCCGCCTGGGGAGTGCGCTCGCCTCGCTTGGGCGACCGGGCGCGGGTCCCCCTCCTCGAAGCCGCCGTCGACCGCTACCGGAAGCACTTCGGCCCCGACGCGGACGAGACCCTCGACGCCCTCAGCGAGCTCGGAGGCGTGCTTCTCACGGCCGAGCAGCTCCCGCGGGCGCTCGAGGTGTGTCGCGAGGCGGTGGACCTGCACCGACGCGCGCTCGGCGTCGGATCCGGTCCGCGTCCGCTGCCGCGCGCACCTCGGCACGGTGCTCCAAAGCGCGGGCCGCCCCGCCGAGGCCCTCCCCTACCTGGAAGAGGCCCTCGCGGCGTTCCGGAAGGACCCGGGCCCGGAGGGCGACGGGACGCTCGGGGTCCAGAGCGCTCTCGCGATGTGCTACGCCGCGCTCGACCGCGTGCCCCGAGGCCCTGCCGCTCCTGGAGCAGGTCGCCAAGGTCCTCCGCGCCCGCTACGGGGTCCGGAATCCGGCCACGCTCCACGCGCTCGACGTGTTGGCGAACGTGCTCCGGGTGGACCATCGGCCGAACGACGCGCGAAAGCTCTCAGAAGAGGCCTTCCGCGAGGCGCTGGCCCTCTTCGACCCGGGCCACCCGATCACGAAGCGGGTCATGCACACCCTGGCCCTGCTGCGCCGGGAGACGGGGGACGCCGCCGGGGCGCACGCGCTCGTCACGACCGAGTAAGAGCGCCCTTCAAGGCGACGTACGGCCCGGGCGACGCACGCACGATCTCGGCGATGAACAACCTGGGCGCCTCGTTCTGGTCGAACGGCCAGTACGACCAGGCGGTCAGCGTGCTCGAGGAGGCCGTGAAGCTCGCCGAGGCCTCGCTCGGAAGCGACGCCTCGACGACCGAGACCGCGCGCTGCAACCTCGGGACGAACTACTTCTTCGTCGGCCGCACGAACGAGGCGCTCCCTCTCCTCACCGAAGTGCTCGAGAACCCCGCGGCCCCCCGTCTCGGCCGTGAGCCAGGCCGTCCACACCCTGACGCAGATCCTCATGCCGCGCGGACAGGTCGCGAGCCTTCTCCCCGGTCGACGCCGTGCTCGACCGCCTGCGGAAGGCGACGGGCGGCAAGGGCTCCGACGTGATGGACGTGCTGGACGTCGCCGGCACGGCGTACCAGGACGCGGGCCGCTTCGACCAGGCCGTCCAGTACTTCGAGGAGTACCGCAAGCTGGCCACGGAACGGCGCGGCGAGAACAGCGTGCAGGTGTTCCGCGCGCTCTGCGACATCGCCGCCTGCCGTCGGGCGGCGGGTCGTCCCGACGACGCGCGGCGCTCGTAAGAGGAGGCGCTGAAGCGGTACGACGCCGACGCCGAGCACGCCGGATACGACGAGCCCGACGTCCAGTCACAGCTCGCCCTGTGCTACCTCAACCTCGGCAAGGGCGACGAGGCGATCCCGTGCCTCCGCCGGGTACTCGACGCCCTCCCGCCAACCCCCGGCGAGTCCACTGCAGAGCGGGCCCACGAGGCCGGGTTCCTCCTCGCGTCGGCGCTCATCCGCCGCGACCAGCACGCGGAGGCCGCGAAGGTCCTGCGCCAGCTCCTCGCCCTGGACACGGCGCACGAGGGCCCTACGGCCCCGGACACCGTCTTCACGACGAGCAGCCTGGCCATGTGCCTCGAGCACATCGGTCAGAAGGAAGAGGCGCACGCCCTTCTTCGAGCAGGCCGCCAAGGGCTACGCGGCCCGGTCCGACGACCCCGCCTACGGGACGCTCGTGGCGGCGAGACAGCCTGGCCATCTGCTTCCTCCATCTCGGCCGGCTCGAGGAGGCCGCCCGCTTCACGCCGGATCGAAATCGAGCAGCAGGAGGACGCGAAGCTGTTCGGCGACGCGCTGAACCGATTCGAGGGGGTCGGCGTGAAGTACTTCGAGCGGAAGCAGTACGACCGGGCGGCCGAGATCCTCGAGAGCTTTGAAGGACCGCGAGCGGCGAACCGAGAACGCGCCGGCCCTCGTGTTCACGCTCCTGAACCTGGCCATCGACGAGCGAAACGCCGGCCTCATGACCGATGCGCTCGGGCACGACCGCGAGGCCGCCCGGCGCTACGACGCCGCGCCCGACCGGCCGGAGTACCGGACCACGAGGGCCGCCAACCTCCTCGCGGGCTGCTTCCAGGACCTCCACCGCTGGGACGACGCGATCCGGTTCCGGACGGCGGGGCTCGAGGACCAGGTGAAGGAGCACGGCTGGCGCGACACGACCACCCTCCACATGGCGGAGATCCTCGCCGAGTACTACGCCCAGAAGGGAAACCTCGAGGAGGCGGCCTCCCGCCTCGAGAAGTACGTCGAGACCTGGATCGAGGTGGCCCCGCCCGACGATCTCCTCATGCTCAGGGCCCGCGCGGAGCTCGGCACCATGCTGCTCGGGCTGAACCGTCCGAAGGAGGCGCTCCCCCACCTGGAGACGGCCGTGACGCTCAGGGGCGAGGACCCCGTCGTCCACCACTGGCTCGATGCGTACCTCGGCGCCGTCCTCGCGACGAAGGGCGCGAGAAGAAGGCGATCGAGATCGTCCGAAAGGAGATCGGCCACCCCCGGGGCGACGCGCCGCAGGAGCAGATCGAGCTTCGCCTCGCTGCAGCTGATGCTCGCGCAGTTCCTCCTCCGGACCGGCGAAGCCGAAGACGCGGAGGCCGCCGCCCGCGCCGCCCTCGCGATCCGCGAGAAGCTCCTGCCGGACTCGTGGGCCCTTCCCTCCGCACGCGCGTGCGTCGGTCGCGCGCTGCTCGAAGAGAAGCGGCCGAAGGAGGCGGAGCCGATCCTGCGCGCCGCGGCCGAAGGCCTGCTCGCCAAGGAGTCCTCGATGCCCCCGCTGGCCAAGCCGAGGATCACCGAGACGATCCAGGCGCTCGTGGACTGCTACTTCGCGCTCGACCGGAAGGACGACGCCGACACGTGGCGTGCCCGCCTCGCCGCCCGCGAGAAGTGAGTCGCCTCGCGCGGTGCCGGGCCGGCCGCGACGCTCAGTCCCCCCTGCGTCGCCGGGCCCTTCCGGGGGCGCCGTCGCCGTCGCCTTCGGCGCGCCTCGCACGCCCCACACGGCAAGGCCCGCTCCGGCGAGCGTCGCGAGGAAGGCGATCCAGCCCCCGAAGGCGTTGATCCCCGGGTCGCTGACGAGATCGAGGAACACCAGGAGGGCGCCGACCCCGAACGAGGCGAGCGCGACGAAGAACCACTGGCGCCCGTCGAGCGGGGTCTGCTTCTCCTTGCCGAGGAAGAGGACGAGTCCCGCGGCGCCGCCGATCAGGCCCAGGACGAGCACGCCGGTTCCGTTGAACCCCGCGTGCGTGCCGCTGATGCTCGTGCTCGGGACGTTCGCCGCCACGCCGAGCCGCTCGTTCGCGGACCGCAGCGCGTCGAGGAGCTCCTGCGCGTGGGGAAGCGTGTACCAGGGCAGCACACGCATAGGACATTGAATCCTCGTCGTGGGCGGCATCGCGTGGTCGCGCAAGGGTTGTGTCGACCGCTTCGCACCTCCTCGCGCTCGGGATCTGCGCCGTACGGGCCCATGCCCGGATTCTCGGCACTCTGGGTCCCTCTTGCAAGGCCCGGGGCGGCCAACGGGGACGTACCGCTCCCGCCCGCCTCCACACGACGGCCGCCCTCCTCCTCCCGAAGTCTCTTCGTTCGCCCTACGCCGCCGGCGGCGCCCTCGCGGGCGGCCCCTCGAACGCCGACTCGAGCCCTCGCTCGCGCCGATGGCTGAGGATTCGGTCCACCGTCTTCGGGTCGAGGATCAACGCCACGATCTCCATCGTCTCCTGGCAACGCGGACAGAGCAGCGGGTCCACCTCGAACACCTTCCTCAGGAGCCGCGCCCACGCCTGTCGCTTGAGGGACGCGGCTCTCGACGTCGGCCCGGACGACGCCTCCGGGGCCCTCGCGCCGCCCGGAACGCCCGGCGAAGCCGGTTCGCGTACACCCCGTAGTAGTGGACGAGGTGCCGCCCCCGGGACGGCACCTGCTGGCACACTGCGTCGACGGGCTCGACCTCGTCCAGCTCGAGCCACGTCCGACCCGTCCACGGGTCGGGGGGGTCTCGACCCACCTCGCCTCTGCGCTCTGCTACGCCGCCTGCCAGAGGGGACACCGCGTGCTCTTCACCACGGCGATCAACGTGGTGAACCACCTGCACGCCGCCCAGAGCGACGGCACGTTCCTCAAACGACTACGTTCCTACCTGCCCCCCGACGTTCTCTGCCTCGATGAGCTCGGCTACCTGCCCATCGACCGTCACGGAGCGGATCTCCTCTTCCAGGTCATCTCCGGCCGCTACGAGCGAGGCTCGGTGATCCTGACGACGAACCGCCCCTTCAAGGAATGGGCGTCGGTGTTTCACGACGCCACGGTCGCGGATGCAGTGATCAACCGCATCGCCCATCACAGCGAGATCGTCACGATCGAGGGAAGTTCCTACCGACTGCCTCCCGAGACCGCCGCCCCGCCGGCGTAGCGAACCTCCTCCCGGGCGCACCGCGGCCCACGCAGCCACTCCCTGCCCGCACCTCTTCCGGTCGCGGCCGGTCGACCCACGCCCACTGCGGACCGCTGCGCACCTCCAGACCGAGGAAAGTGGTGACATTTCAGACCGCTGGTCGCACCTGTCTCGTATCCGTCCGGTCAACCCAGGTAGCGGCATGTTGGCCTGCGCCGGACGTCAGCCCGTGTCGGGCGCAGCCCGGTCCCGGATCTCCCGCCATCCCCGCGGCGTGAGCTCGTGCATCCGGTCCGCGGGGTGCTGGGCGACACGGTTGAGAACGTCCGTCAGCCACGCCGCCGGGTCGATCTTCTGCAGTCGGCAGGTGCCGAGCAACCCGTAGAACGTAGCCGCCCAGGCACCGCCGCTCTCGCTCCCGCAAAACGTCGAGTTCGAGCGGCCCACCGCCACGGTCCGCAGCGCGCGCTCCGCGGAATTGTTGTCCAGCTCGAGCGCTCCATCGTCGAGAAAGCGCGTGAGCTCGGTCCATTGGTTGAGCGCATAGCCGGTCGCCTTCCCGACCGGGCTCTTGGGAAGGACCTCGGTCTTCCATCGCTCCAGGTGCGCGTGCAGAGTCTTCATGATCGCGACGCTTCGATCCTGGCGGAGCACGTAGCGGAGCGCCACGAGCTCCTCCCGGCTCTCCGTCGCGCTCCAGGCGTCCTCCTCTACGTCGTAGAGCTGGCGCACGAGCGCGAGCACCAGGAGGCAACGCGCGGGGTCCAGGCCCCGGGCGTCGTAGAAGCCACGCCGCATGTGGGCCATGCACCCCGTGCGTTTCATGGCACGGTTCGCACGCTCCACCGGGCCGTAGCCCGAGTAGCCGTCGGACTGCAGGTACGCCCCGCGGAAGCCCGCGAGCGCCCGAAGCGGCGCCTCGCTCCCGCGTCCGGTCGAGAAGTCGAACGCCACCTCGTCGCGGTCGCCGACATACGCCCAGAAGTACGCCCGGCTGCACTCCTTCTTCGGCGGGTCGAGCATCTTCACCGGCGTCTCGTCGGCCTGGAGCACGTGCGAGGAGAGGATCGACTCCCAGTGCGCCGTCTCGACCGGGGCCAGGATCTCGCTCGTCTGCCGGATCCAGCCGCAGAGCGTCTGCTTGGTCAGATCCGCGCCCACCCGCGCCAGGATCCCGACCTGGCGGTTGAGCGGCTGGTGGTCGGCGTACTTGGACACCGCCACGTGCGCCAAGAGGGCCGCCGTGGCCTTCCCGCGGGCGATCGGCGAGGTCGCCGGTGGCGCCCCGCTCACGTGGTCCTTGCAGGTCGGGCAGGCGTAGGTCGGCCGCACGGTCTCGATCACGCGGACCACCGCCGGGACGTAGTCGAGCTGCTCGCTTCGCTCCTCCCCGATCTCGACCATCGCCTTCCCGCAGCCGGGGCACGTCGTGCTCTCGGGCTCGACGCGCCGCACCTCCCGCGGCAGATCCCTCGACAGGGGCCGGCGGCCGTGGCCCTTGCGCCGCGGCCGCTCGCGCTCGACCTCGTCGGCCGCGTCCGTCTCGACCTCCTCGGTGGCGGTCGTGGACTCCTCGGCCTGGAGGGCGGCGAACGCGAGCTCCAGCTGCGCCGGGTCCAGCTGTTCGCTCCGGCGGCCGAACATCCGCCGGGCCATCACGTCCAGGCGGTGCTGGAGGTCCACGATCTCCCCCTCCATCTCGTGCAGGCGCGCATGGAGCTGACGGATCAACGCGTGCGAGCTCTCGAGGTCGGGGGGAAGATCGATCGCGTGCGTCACGGGCGCATTGTCCTCGATGCGAGAGAGCATGCGAAGCAATTCTTCTTCGATTGACGCCTCACGACGGCAATCGGTTCATCCGCTTCCGAAGGCGGGCGTCCCGCAGGTCGATGCCCTCGAGCACGCACAGGAGCTCCCGAGGCGAAGACTCGATGCGCGAGCTGCCGGGGTCCTCGGGCCAGGCGAACGTCCCCTCCTCGAGGCGCTTCGCCAGGCACCAAAAGCCGGCTCGATCCCAGTACAAGATCTTGATCCGGTCGCGGCGACGGTTGCAGAACACGAAGAGGTGACCCGACAAGGGGTCGAGTTCCAGCGCTTGTTCCGTCAGCGCGGCCAGGCCGTCGAAGCTCTTTCGCATGTCGGTCGCCCCGGCCGCCAGGTAGATCCGCACCGCCGGAGGGAAGCTCAGCACGCCGACACCACCCGGAGCAGCCGCGCGAGGTCCTGCTCGTCGAACCCCTGCGGCACGAGAACGCGCGCCCCCGTGGCCAGCACGACCTCGTACGACTCCCGCACGACCGCGCCGAGCATCGCTTCGACGAACCGCGGGCGCGCGTCACCCACCTCGGTTCGGCCCGACGGGAACTCGGCCAGCCAGCGCGACAGGGTCACCCTCGTGATCCCCTCACGCCGGCAGAACTCCACTTTGGTGCTACCGGCCTCGGCCCAGCGCGAGAGCACCTCCCGCACGGCCCGCTCCCGAGCCGCTCCCCTCAACCGTCGGATGGCCTGGCCGCCGCCTCTCGCCCGCATCGGCACCTCCCTTCAGCGCCGGGAGGTTCGCACGCACGCAGCCATCGGGAAACATGGGTTGACGGGACGCATACCCTGTCTCGTCGTGGGTCTGCATGCTCCGCTCCTGTCGCCAGTCATGCCGGTGTGGCCGGAGGGGGCTCCGCGGCCACCCCGCGGACCGCATGCACGAGCTCACGCCCCGGGGATGGCGCGAGGCCCGCGAGCGGACGGCGGCGCTGGCCGGCGGCTGAGCCGCCCGGCCAGGAGACCTGCGTTCACAGGACGCATACGCTGAGGCGGCCTGGGCGCACGGGCCCCGCCGCAGCTTCGGGCCATTCTGACGGCGGCCGTGTGGCCGCACCAGGCGTCGACGCAGCCCGTCCGCCGCGACCGAGGGCTAGCAGCCCCGATGCCCCGAGACTCAAGGAGAGCATCAGGACGGGGCCGCCACGCAGCGGAGCCCCTCTACTTGTCACACCGGATCTCGAAGTCGGCCTCGGCAACCCGCTCGATCTCCCCAAGGTCGCCACGCCCGATCGGCCCCGGGTTCAGGTCAAAGTGCACGTTTCTTGGGCAATTCAACTCCCGAAAGAACGTCCCGCACTGCACCGAGTCCACCCGAACATAGTCCGCAAAGGGGAATCTGCCCTCAGTGACCCATTCCGTCCCCCCATCCGGGGCCCCCGGGAGCGTGTACTCCAGACGGACCGTTCCACCCGCATCCGTCGTTCCGATGGCACAACTTTCTCCGGCAATGCTCCCCTCGGCTCGGGACAACTCAATGGACTTCCGGATTCCCTCGACAATCTCCTGAGTTGCATGGGCCGACGGGGATGCCACGACGCGCGCTCCCGCCAGCGGCTGCCCCGCCGTGTCGATCAGGTGTATGCGCAGACGGACGAGCATCACTCCAGAGCCGATTTCCACACGTCCGCGCCCATCCGCCTCACATGTCTCATGGCATCTGCCACAACTGGAAAGTGCCAATACAGCTGGGGCGAACAGGAGCAGGATCGCGAGAATTGCTACGCACCGGCTCCAACGCCGATGCAGCCGCCCGCCGCCGCCAGCCGCTCGTGTCGGACTTGAGTGCCGCTGTTCGTTGCGCGTGTGAAGGCACATAACCTGCCTCTCACCTTCCCCATGCCCGTTTCGCAAAGTCCACGATGTCCTTGGCGTCGTGCCGATCGACACGTTGTCATTCCGACGTTCCCGCAGGGACGTCTCCTCTACCTGGATCGGGCGGATGGTCACGTGACTCGGTCGGCCCCTGCTCAGCGTGTCGGACTTCATGCAAAAGAGTTGCCACTGTCCGAGCCTCCCCGAGCCAGTCACCGTTCTTGAATCTCTCGGCGTTATTGTCCATGTAGGAGGTCTTGAAGCCAATATCGCCCGTTTCCGGGTCGTACCCACCTACCGCCCTCCGATCGTAGGGATCTGGCTGGGGCACGACCTTGTACCGGTCGTTCTCCCGGAGAGACGCAGCGTTCGCAATCCAATTCCCGAACGCCATTGCATCCAGGCGGGCCAGCCGGACTAGGTCTGCGTCCGAGATCGGTCCGCCCCGCGGCACAGCGCCTTGGCCGCCCATGAGATCCCACATGTTCTGCGCTGCGCTGTGGAATTCGGCTTCGGCTAGGCGTAGGACATTGAATCCTCGTCGTGGGCGGCGTCGCGTGGTCGCGCAAGGGTTGTGTCGACCGCTTCGCACCTCCTCGCGCTCGGGATCTGCGCCGTACGGGCCCATGCCCGGATTCTCGGCACTCTGGGTCCCTCTCGCAAGGCCCGGGGCGGCCAACGGGGACGTACCGCTCCCGCCCGCCTCCACACGACGGCCCCTCTCCTCCTCCCGAAGTCTCTTCGTTCGCCCTACGCCGCCGGCGGCGCCCTCGCGGGCGGCCCCTCGAACGCCGACTCGAGCCCTCGCTCGCGCCGATGCTCCTCGACCAGATGGGGGACCCAAAGGGGGTCCTCGACCGCGGGGACCTTCGCGTGGCCGGCGAGCGTGTCCGGCGCCAAGGTCGAGACCTCGCCGCGCGAGCTCCTGCGCGTGCTCGAGGGCATCGACCTCCGCGACCCGAGGCTCCGACTGTCAAGGGACGTCCGCGTCGCGCCGGAGCACGTGGAGCAGGTCGTCGAGCCGGTGGAAGGCCACCGAGAACCCGCACTCGACGGCCTTCACGCCCAGGGCCACCGCCAGGTGCGTCTTGCCGATCCCCGGCGGGCCCTGGATCAGGACGCTCTCGTGCTCGCGGATGTAGCCGCGCGTCGCCAGCGTCTCCAGGCGCCGCTGGTCGAAGCCCGGCTGGAACCCGCGCTCCACCGCCCGACCCCGGATGCCGTCCTCCTCCCGGGCGCACCGCGGCCCACGCAGCCACACCCTGCCCGCACCCCCTCCGATTGCGGCCGGCGGACGCACGCCCGTTCCGGACCGCTGCGCACCCGCAGACCGGGGAAAGTGGTGACATTTCAGACCGCGGGCCCCAGAAGATTGGCCCGCGGAGCCAGAGTAGTGGTTTTGAAGGTAGGAAGGGCTGATCCGGCAGCCTCCCGACGGGGGCCAGGTTGGCTCCGGCCGCCACGCCACCCATTCAGGACAGCGAGGAGCCCACAACCCTCATTCGAAGGGACTCGGGGGCACGACGACACGGGCCTGTGTGGTATTGTCGCGATGTGGATCGTCTCCGGCGACGGAGGCCGAGTGGCAACACCGGACCCGGGCTGCGAACCCGTTTCAAGGGTCCACGCCTCCCCTGCCCCGTCGAGGGGCTCTTCATCGCGCTTGGTGCGGCGAGATCGGGTGACGCATCCCTGCTCGATCAGTGGTGGTCCCGTGGCCGGCCGGCTCTGGTGGGCGCGATGGCCTCCTGGGCCGGAAGTGCTATGCTGGGAGAAAGAGTCGCGCACCGGGTGCTTGTGGCTGCCTTCCTTGCAGAACGCCAAGGCGCCGCGGTGCGGCGCGAGCGTGGTTGGCTCGCAGCGGTGGCGGCGCGCGAGCTGATCAAAGTCATGCACGCCGACCGCCCCTGCGGAACTCCGCAGGGATGGAGAGCGCTCCCGCTCATCGACGCGGAAGCGCAGCGCGCGCTGAATCGGGGCGCGGGAAGTCCGATGACTGCGGTGGGCCATCCTGGAATTCACAGCTTCGACCAAACTCTCGGATGGGAACGTACTCGAAGGTTCGGTCCGGGCGCGGGACGGTCCCTCCCAGCCGCTTCGCATCCGCGTGGTCCGGGGCGAATTGTGAGCGAACGGGAAACGACCATGAGACATCGATACGCATACGGGCTCCGACGCGCCGTGAGCCGCGCACCCAAGGCTGCGATCCTTTCCCACGTCCAGTCGATGGCGCGGCTCGGTCCGCGGCCGATCCGATGGCGGGATCCCTTCGCTATCGCCGTGATCGCGATTCTTGTAGCGGGAGGGACGGCGGTCGCCCGTGCAGAGGACGACTCGCCCCCGGCCAAGAGCTCTGTAACCGCCGCTCTCCGTATCCTGCAGTCCTGCACCTACGAGTATCTGGAGGTGGACTGGCACCCGGATGATGGCGTGGTCTGGGGTGGGGGGCGGCACAGGCTCGTTCTCGACCGTGACCGCGCCGAGCTCGAGAGCGCCATCTATCGTGCGTCCCGCGGCAGTGCCGAGGAGCACGTGGACGATGCCGTCGTCCGGGAGGAGGCCTGGTGGCTCGCATTCGCGACGAGACGCCTACCCTCCGCATTCGAACGGATCGTCTATGACGACGGGCGTCGCAGGACGTACTTCACGCGAGAGGCTGGCGCGGCGCCCGGCAACCCGGCCTGGACCGGCATCCGCACCTCGAACGGCCGAGACCGGCCGCTGGACGTCCCGCTCTTGCGCGGCTCCTACTTGACGCTTCCCGGCAGGCCGTGGCCAGAATTCCTCCGCACGCGAGAGAGCGTCGCGGCGGCGACGCCGTGGGGGCAATCCGTCCGCGTGCTCTGGACGAACGGAGCACGGGATGGGGCAGCGATCGTGCTCTTCGGAGCCGCCTCGCCCGACGTTCCCGAAGAGACGCTCTTCGCGCGCGGAGACCCCAAGGAACTCGTGACACTTGTAGCGAAGACGCAGAGTGCCGAAGCTCTGCGAATCGCGAAGGCGGTTCGGTCCTGTCACAGGGTTCTTGAGTGGATGAATGGCCCGGACGGAGTGTTTGTCCCGCGCGTGGTATGGACCACCCTGTACGACGTGCCCAAGGGGAGGGGAAGCGGAAGGCGTTCGGTGACCGCCTACTTCTTGCAGTCCATCCGTTCAGCGCCGGAGGGGGAGGGCGCGTGGCCGGAGTTGCCGCCGGACCTCGGAGGTGAGGTCGTCGATGTCCTGGACGAACCGATGAGAGTAAGGTACCGATTTGGCCCCGATGGATCTCGAAGTGTCCTCAGCGACGACGTCGAGCCCCACGGAGGTTCGGCGCCCGCGCTCCCGGCTGGGACGCCCTCGGGGAGGTTGACCCGGCCCTTGCTGGAGCGGCTGCGCTGGCTCCTCCTTGGAGCGGTGCTGGGAGGCATGATCTGGCTGTTGGTTCGACGGCCAGTTTTGGACCCGAGGCAACCGCGTACGTAGAAGGTCGGGTTGTCGTTGGAGGTGTCGCGCTTGGTTGCTTCGCGGTTCACCGGCCGGAACTTGGGGCTTACGGCCGTGGCAGCCGCTGCCTTGGCGATGGTCGGCATCCTCTTGGCACACGGACGCATGGACGTGCGCTCTGTCCGAACCCAGCACCGCTCCCGCGCCGAGCCGCGCCCCAACGGGGATCACCAGCATGCGACGCTCGCGGGGGATCCGCCGCAGGCGGTGACTCGACACGCGGCGATCGGCAGCGCGCAGGTACGTGGAGTAGTAGTCGATGCCGATGGAACCCCCATCACCGGCGTTCTCGTCCAGCTGCAGGAATCGGCCTCGCTCGACGGGCCCGAGATGGGGGCCTCCTCCGAGCAGCGGACGGATACGGCGGGCGGTTTCGCTCTACCTGCCCGCACCGGACTCCGCTACGAGCTTTCCGCGACATTCACGGGGTATGTTGCCGTTCGTCGTCGTGGCGTCTGCGCGGGACAGGTGCTTCGAGTCGTGCTCCGTGCGACAACCAGCCTCCTCGTGCGGGTGCTTGCTCCGGACGGCGGGCCAGCGGGAGACGCAACGGTCCGAGCCTACTACCGGGGGGACCAACCACTCGGGTCCGCAGATGGCGTCACGGGCCCCGAGGGTCTGTGCCATCTCGATGCACCCAGAGGAAGCAAGTGCACGGTCTTCGCTCAGCATGACGTATTCGGGTCCAGTGCGGCGACCGCCTGGATCGGCAGCGAGCCAGAGCGCTGCCTCGAGTTGACGCTCCCTGGCGGGCTGACACTGCGTGGCACGGTATTCGATTGCGCTGACGGGCGGGGTGTCAGTGGAGCATCCATACGCGCCACAGGGCAGTTCGGCGCGGGTGTCAGCAGTGACGCCAGCGGCCGCTTCACGCTACCCGGCTGGTCTCCGCAGACCCACGACGAGAGAAGGTTGTTGGTACGAGCGGTGGGCTACGCTCCGGCAAGCGTGCAGATCGCCGACGAGGGGGAGAATGTACAAGTGTGCCTTCGCCACTCGGTCGCGCTGGTGGGATCAGTGGTCGGGACGGATGGAGCGCCGGTCGCCGCGGCCGAGGTGCGGGCCTCGGTCTGGTCGCGATCCGACCGAGCGTGGGTACCCACCGGGCGGGCGAAATCCGGGGGGGACGGTGCATTCCGCGTGGAGGGTGCGGCGCCCGGGGACCGGTGCCTGGTAGAGGTGGGCGCTCCACTTCTCGGCCAGCTTTCCGTGGAAGCGCCGCTGCCCCCCGACGCGCCGCCGGAGTGGGTCCTACCCGTGCTACGCATGGAGACCGCGGGGACGATCGAGGGGACAGTCCTAGGAGCGGGGGACGCCCCGTGCGTCGATACGGTCGTGGCGCTGGTCCAGAGGAACTCCGATGTCTGCGATGCTCCCTACGTCTCCGAAGGGCCACGGGCGCGGTCCGGAGACGCCAGCAGCTACACCGACAGCACGGGTGCCTTCCGCTTCGAGGGACTTGGTGTCGGGGCCTACCGCGTCGTTGCGCGTGTTCCCGGTGCGCCCTACGTGGCGCAGGAGGTCCACGTCCGCTCGGGGCAAGTCGCCAGAGTCGAGTTGCGAACCTGTACCACGCCAGGGAAGCCGATCGATGTGCGCGTACTGACCTCGATCGGGGAACCACTCCCGGAGTGCACGGTGGCCGTGCAGACGAGCGCAGGCATCTACGGCGTCACGACAGACCTTCTGGGTCGGGCCCGAGTCTTTCTCGCCGACGACTCGCGCCTAGTCATCGTCGATCCCGGCGCCACGGACGGCGGGCGCTGGATGCGAGAGGAGCTTGCTGCATCACAGGCGCGCGGCAAGCAGGAGATCGAGGTCACGTTACGTCCCCGGCGTTCGATTCGCGGGCTGGTCGTGACCGAGGGGGGGGGGCGAGTCGCAGGGGTCGGGGTGGACTTGGTTCAGGCGGACGGAGAACGCATCGCCTCGACGTGGACGACTGGGAGCGGGGTCTTCGACCTCGGCTGTCCGGCCGGGACGCCCAGTGCGTGCCGGCTCGTGCTCCGGAGCGAACGAATGCAGGTCGCATGGGGAGAGATCCTGCGTTCGCCGTCGCCTTGGCAGGGAGAAGCGAGAGTGCCCTCCGATGGAGCGGGACAGGTGCGCGTGGTCGCCCGGCGCGCTCCCGGGTGCGCCGCGATCCGCGTCAGGGTCTACGGCCCCTCCGGCGAGCCGGCGAGCGGCGCCCTCGTAATCCTCCGGGGACGGGAGGGGTCCTTCCCCTGGAATGGAGTTACGGACGACTCCGGCACGTGTCGTTTCGACGGCATCCCGACCGGCAGCGACCTCATGGCCTCGGCGCGCCCCCCGCCCGAAACCGCATCACGCCTCGGGCACCTCGATGCGCCGGCGGTGCCGGCGGTCGCGGGCCGCGAGCTCGAGCTCTCCCTTCGCTTCGAGCAGGCGATCCGATTGGAGGTGTCGCCGCCTCGAGAGATGGGCTCCGAGTCTCCATGGCTCTTGGTCCAAGTCAGCGATCGCAAGGGAGCGGGCTGTGGCGGAGGCGCACTACTCTTTGGACGGGTCCTGACCGTGTGGATCCATCCTGATCGATTTCCGGTTTCCGTTGCCGGGCGGGCACAAGGAGCAGAGGAAGCCTGGTACGCGTCGGCCCTCTCGCCGGAACGAGGCGCCGACGTGATCAGGGTGAGGCTCAGCAGCTCGTTGGGCAAGTAACCGCGCTCCGCACGGGTCCACGCGTCGCTCGTCGGGAGGTGCGGCGCCGCGCCGACGCGCTCGCCCTGGTGGATCGGCTCGCCCTGGAGCGCCGTGCTCGGCCCCTCGATCCGCCGCTGGAGGTCGAACGCGAGCCGGAGCGCGGCGGCGTCCTCGGCGCTCGCGGGCGGCGGGACGCCGGGCGGGAGGTCGTGTCCGTCGAGGAGGCCCGCCTCGGGGCGCGCGGGCGAGGCGACCGACGGCGCGGCGCCGCGCGGACCGGCCCCCGCCCCGTCGAGGTCCTCCCCGGGGACGACGCATAGGACATTGAATCCTCGTCGTGGGCGGCGTCGCGTGGTCGCGCAAGGGTTGTGTCGACCGCTTCGCACCTCCTCGCGCTCGGGATCTGCGCCGTACGGGCCCATGCCCGGATTCTCGGCACTCTGGGTCCCTCTCGCAAGGCCCGGGGCGGCCAACGGGGACGTACCGCTCCCGCCCGCCTCCACACGACGGCCCCTCTCCTCCTCCCGAAGTCTCTTCGTTCGCCCTACGCCGCCGGCGGCGCCCTCGCGGGCGGCCCCTCGAACGCCGACTCGAGCCCTCGCTCGCGCCGATGGCTGAGGATTCGGTCCACCGTTTTCGGGTCGAGGATCAACGCCACGATCTCCATCGTCTCCTGGCAACGCGGACAGAGCAGCGGGTCCACCTCGAACACCTTCCTCAGGATCCGCGCCCACGCCTGTCGCTTGAGGGACGCGGCTCTCGACGTCGGCCCGGACGACGCCTCCGGGGCCCGCTCCTCCGGACCCCGCTTGACCGGCGTCCGGCCCTCTGCCCCCCCACCCGTCGGCGCCTCCTCCCCCGCCCGCGCCGCTCGCGCCGCCCGGAACGCCCGGCGAAGCCGGTTCGCGTACAAGTGACAACCCCGCCTCTCCGGGACCGGCGGGGCCTGGGTCGTTGGGGTGGCGGCGGCGGCAGCGATTGCGATGCTGGCGCGGTAGTCGGGCGGCTCGAATGCGACCTGGACCAGACACTGCCTGCTCCCTCGCGGATAGAGCGCGGGGCGGTGCGGTTGTGCCGAAGGCCTACCGCATCACTTCGAGCAGGGATCGAGGTGGTGGACGTTCGGCAAGTCAGCGCCAGCCCTTGGGTCGAAGACGAGGTCTAAACCACCCCTGGAGTGGCGAAGAACCGAGCCGATCTCCTCATCCCGAGCGTCGGGCTCACGGCTCTTCAGGCCGACCTGGCCCGCGGCGAGGAAATCGTCCCGCCACTGGGCCAGGCGGGCAGTCGAGACCTGGATCTCGCGGGAGACGGCGTCGAGCGCCTCCCCGTGTCCGCTGCGCTTGGTGAGTCCCCCAACGATGTCTCCCGGGATGCGACGCGCCGCGCACGCCGCGCCGTCGCCGAGACGAGCCGTCAGCGGGTCGATCTGCGCGGCACCGTGGAGGAGCCTGGGTTCTCCTGCCGGCTTGCTCTCCTCACTCCCCCAGCGACCGAAGTATCGACCTCGCATTCGGGGGCGGCGGTGTACGTTAGGCGTGCCCGACCGCCTCGCCGCCCACCGCGCCGACGCCCGAGCTCGACGCCTCGCCGGGAACCGCGCGCGACGATGCGTCGTCTGCGCCTGACCCGCCTCGCTCTTTGCCCCCCTGTCGCGCCGCCACACCCCCGGCACCTTCGTGGGTACTCCGCTCACGCGGGCCGCAGCCCGCATCCCGCACCGACCGGCTGCCGAGAACTCGAACGAAATGTCCCGTTCGAACTGAGAAGCAGCACCGCTGGGTCCACCGCAACCGCGAGCTCTACGCGCGCGGCGTCTACTCTGGACTCGAGGCCGATGACCACTACCTGGGCTCTCAGTGAGCGAGGCGCGCCCGCGTGCCGGGTTCCAATAGGTCCAGGTCGCGATCGAGCAGGCGCACCAACGCCTCCCGAGCACCAGCGGCCGGCTTGAAGTCTGGCTTGTCGAGCAACGCGACGATGACCGAATCAAGTCGCCACCGGTTCGCCTCCAAGATGTACCCAATAGCCGAATCGACCGTTGCGCGCGCCGACCGCCACGCCGGACCGCCGCCCTGCGTCTCAGCGCCCGTGAATCGCAGGCCACTAGACAACCACTCTATTGTCTCTGGGACCGAGGCATAGGGGTCCGCTCGATACGACGTGAATGCCCGAGCTGCGTCTATGGGGCCAAGAACCTCAAACAACCGCTCGACGAGTTCCAGCCGATAGTAGCGTGCGCCCGGCGACTCTGGGGCAGACAGCACGAACCGCACTATCATCTCGCTGGACCGACCATCCCATGGGAGGGGCTTCTCCGGCCACCCGTTCCCGGGGCCGATGCTCCAGAGCAAGGCTCGTTTCCAGTTGACGCTTCGATCCCACGCTAACCCCGACGAGATCACGCTTGCGTCTAACCTGCCTTGCATGGCCATCCCCATCGCGGCCAGCGCGGTACTCGCCGAGGCGGATCCACCCACACTCTGTTCAAGATCAGCAAGAAAGTGCAGCCTGTCGACGATTGCTGGCTCATCTGCGTCTCGAATCGCCGCCTCGTAAATCGCGCGGCGTAGGTGGATTCCGGCCGCGCCGTCCTCTATCCCGCTCCAGAAGTCCGTCCAGTACCCACTATCGTGGAGCGATCGGAGCGCGAGGAGACGTGCGGCTTGGTCGATCAATCGTTCGTTGGGGGACAGCAGGCCGTCACCGGAGTATGCCTCCCCTAATGCAGAGAGAATGTGGGCCAGCGAACCAGCATCCGCTGTTTCGGCCAGAAGCGACAGCACGCACCCCTCAGTGTCCGCGCCGAGAGCCCACGCGGCGCTCCGCGGGCCGCGCTCGGTCCACGCCCCGCCCAACGCATCGACCTCCCGCGCAGGCATCTCAACTGTGCCGTCACAGCGAGCCCGTGTCAGGAGTAGAAGCCAAGGGTCCGGTAGGCAGCGCGTGCGGCGCGCAACATCTGCGCGGAGGGCAACTAGGAGGCGCGGAACCTCTCTAGGATCGGGTGCCAGTGATGCCCATCGGGAGAACCATGTGCACTCGGTGACGTCCGGAGGATGCGTCCGCGGAGGAGAACTAAGCCGCGGGGACTCTCCGGTGCCCGCGTCGAGTCGCTGACCCAAGTTGGGAGGCGGTGGAGCTTCCGGGTTTGGCTGCTGCAGGAGACCGAACAATAGCGCTGAGAGTGCCACCACAAGAACCACCGCGCGGAGGGAGCGCCTGCTTGCAAGCGGTCGAGGCGGCATCGGTGCCCCTCAATCTAACGGCTACGGAGGGCAAACCTGCGCTGTCGGCCCCGCTCCCTTGATCTCGGTCACCGTCTCGGCGCAGGGACAGCGGAACTGGTGCACTTCCACCAACACGACCTCGCCCGGGACGCACCGGTGGTCGTCGGAAGGCAGGTCGCACGCCCAGTTGTTGGTAATGGAGTAGTTCTGCCCACACTGCTCCGGCGGGTCGCCGCACTTGACGTTCGACCCCCAAGAGATTGTCGGATGCTTCTGGGGCTCCATGTTGGGGCAGTCCGCCAACACGGAGAGGGCCGCTCCGAATGCAAGCGTCCCGGCGGCCATGACGAACGCGACAGCGACGACCTTGGCTCCTCTCAACGGCATGTGGTACCTCCCAATTCACAGGAGGGATTGTACGCTCCTCAGGCCGTTCAGCCATGGGCTTTAGGCCCATGAGTCGACGACACGCACGACTCCAATCTGATCAGGGCCCCGCGCTGACCGCACTGCGGATGGAGCGCCGCGGATGGAACGGAGCCGAGGTTCGCGCTGCGCATGTCGGCTCGGAGGGTTGGCCCGCAGGGCATCTGGGTTTGCACGTCGCTCTGGCGTGGTAGGCTCCCAGGGCGCTGATCCCAGCCGGCGCGAGCCGAGGCACCGATGCCTTCGAAGCCGCGCACGCTCGCTGGGATCCTACGCAGCCGCCGCCATGCGGACGCGGAGTACAACCGCACCCGCCGCGACCCCGTCGTGGCCCGCATCCACGGGTCCGCCGGCTGGCAGGCCGTGCGGGCCCAGGTTCTGCGCGAGGAGCCCCTCTGCCGGGAATGCGCGCGCCGGGGGCTGACCGAGCCCGCTACGCAGGTGGACCACGTCGTCCCCCTCGGCGTGGCCCCGGGTGAGTGCGCGGATCCTCTCGCCGAGTTGCTTTGCATTGCGGTAAAGGAGGGGCTCGTTCACTAGGCCTTTCCACAGTCCCGCTAGCGCGTTCATGAGAAGTGTGGCCTTCTCGTCAGTGACCACGCGAGTCCCCTCCGGGAAGTCTGCTCGTCGCTCGGCAATGGCCTTCCTTGCGAAGATGACCGGAATGGCATCAGTTCTGTTGCCGTAGTTTTCTGCGAACCACTGCAAACTCAGCATCAACTGCCCAGCGTCCTTCTTCGGAAGGCTTCCCTGACCCGGCGGGAGTCGGGGCGAGCAGGACAGGCGTGTCAAGTACTCGACGGGATTCGCTAGAGTGTCGCGGCATGGCGAACCACCGAGTCATTCGCAGCGCGAAAGGACTCTTAGAGCGGACGCATAGGACATTGAATCCTCGTCGTGGGCGGCGTCGCGTGGTCGCGCAAGGGTTGTGTCGACCGCTTCGCACCTCCTCGCGCTCGGGATCTGCGCCGTACGGGCCCATGCCCGGATTCTCGGCACTCTGCGTCCCTCTCGCAAGGCCCGGGGCGGCCAACGGGGACGTACCGCTCCCGCCCGCCTCTCACGACGGCCCCCCTCCTCCTCCCGAAGTCTCTTCGTTCGACCTACGCCGCCGGCGGCGCCCTCGCGGGCGGCCCCTCGAACGCCGACTCGAGCCCTCGCTCGCGCCGATGGCTGAGGATTCGGTCCACCGTCTTCGGGTCGAGGATCCACGCCACGATCTCCATCGTCTCCTGGCAACGCGGACAGAGCAGCGGGTCCACCTCGAACACCTTCCTCAGGAGCCGCGCCCACGCCTGTCGCTTGAGGGACGCGGCTCTCGACGTCGGCCCGGACGACGCCTCCGGGGCCCGCTCCTCCGGACCCCGCTTGACCGGCGTCCGGCCCTCTGCCCCCCCACCCGTCGGCGCCTCCTCCCCCGCCCGCGCCCTCGCGCCGCTCGCGCCGCCCGGAACGCCCGGCGAAGCCGGTTCGCGTACACCCCGTAGTAGTGGACGAGGTGCCGCCCCCGGGACGGCACCTGCTGGCACACTGCGTGGACGAGCTCGAGCTCGTCCAGCTCGAGCCACGTCCGACCCGTCCACGGGTCGGGGGGGGTCTCGACCCGCACCCGGCCCCCCTCGAGCCGCCTCACCTTCCCCGTCGCCAGCACCACCCGCGTCGCGTAGCGCGCCAGCCGCTCGGCCCGCTCCCGTTCGCCGGCCGCCACCCGGTGCGTCGCGTCCACCGAGAACCCCGACCTCGACCAGGCGAGGAACCGCGCCCGCGTCTCGGCCCGCAGCCGCCCCGCCTCCACCAGCGCCCCCAGGAAACGTCGGCGAAACCGCATCTCCAGGCGCGCCGGCGTCGGCCAGATCACGGGATGGAACCGGCCGTCCTTCGTGAACACCCCCTCCGTCACGATCGCGTGCAGGTGGGGATGGAAGTTCGCGCCGAACGACCCGAACGTCTGGAGCGAGATCACCGCCCCCGGAGCGCCCTCTCGTTCAGAGGCGGCTTCGGACAGGCTCTCGCGGAGCACCTCCCAGGCGGCCCGCGCCATCACCCCGTGGAGCGCCCGGTCTCGCGCGACCAGGCCCCGGAGCCGCTTGAGAAGCAGCACCTCGGCGGATTCGAGATCCCGCCCCCGCTCGGAAAGCACGCGATCCGCTTGATCGTACGTCCTGGCCCTGACTGGTCCCAGTCAGGTGTTGCGACGCGTAGTTCGATTGCAGTCCTCCGTCACAGACGTCGGCTACGGCATGTAAAGTTTCCTTCGATCGGGGTCCCACTTCAGTAGGGCTGCGTTCTGATGCAGCCACTTCGCCCAGATCCTACGCACCCCATCATCGTCGAGCGGCGCAACTGGATCCGCGGTACCCGGGGCGCCGAGGAGAGGGGAACGACCGCATAGAGGCTCTCCACGGCGCCCGCGGCGGCCCCAAGTGGATCGGGATCATCCAGCGCCACGCTCAGGAAGTGCAGATCCTCAGGCGTCCCTGCGAAGCACGGACTGAGTCCGATCTTCGCCGCCTCCCAGCGAACGGATGGCGACGGATCACTCTGAATCGACTCAAGCAGCGCCTTGCGCACTCGCGCCTCGCAACACTCCAGCAAGGCTTCCACCGCCTGAAGCCGAATGCTGCTCGCTTCGTGCTGCCGGAGGCGGAGTGCCAGGTCCACAGCCCACGTCTCGTGTGACCAGGCAGCGTGTGCACGATGTTCACCCAGTCGTAGTACGTAAGTTGCACCTTGTCGAGCATGCCATACACTTCAAGGGGCAGGGCCCGTCTCCAGTCGACACAGAACCCGATCCAGTACTGACGCCGGAGTTGATTCCCAGGCGAGAACAACTCGACCAGGTGCGAGCATGCCATCTTGAATCCCGTGTCACCCAGTTCCCGCAGACGCGCCTCGGCTTCATGAGAGTATCGGAATCGGCGCGCTCCAGGCTCCGATCGATTTGCCCAATCGCTTCCGTCGTGGCTTGCGCCGGGCCAGCGGACGGATCGCCGCATGCAGATCCATTAACCTGCTCGCCAGAACTCATGCCGGACTCTCCGGAGTCGGCCCTGTTACCGCAGGCAGGTAATTGTACTGCGCCCACTGCCAAGATGAGTGGAAGTGTAAGCCGCAGGGAGCGAGCCAATAGCGACGACGATGCCGCACAAGGCGGGAACGAACGGAGAGGCAGACTCGAGTCGTTCTGTGCATCGCATGAAATCCTTATGCAGCTCCTACAGGCGACGATCCAGTATCACCAGTTCCTTGGCACTCTTCCAGGCCTTGAACTGATCCTCTGACATGTCACTAAGTCGATCCATTCCACTGTCTTGGGATCTGGGGCGACGCACTCCCAACCCTCCGGCCTCTGCTGTGTCACCCGGTGGATGATCCGGTAGTACGCATACGCATAGAGACGCTGGGGATGTTCCTGGGACGACTCGAGTTCGTCGTGGTCTTCGTGGCTTTCGGACCGTCGTCCGCGACGCAAGGTGGATGATGCGCGCGGACACCCCAGGCCGAAGGCGCTAGCGTCCGCCCCGGCCGGACCGACCGAGCACGCTACGCGGCGGGACGCTACTTGCGGAAGAACGAGACGAGGATGCCGAGCGCGGCCAAGCCGCCCGCGGCGATCGCGAGCAGAGCGAGGACGGTCTTCGCGGGTTTGCGTCCGACCTCGAAAGATCTGCGCGTTCGAGACGTCGCCGTAGCCTTCCTCGAGGAGCTTTCGCTCCTCGCTGCCGAGGGAATGGATCAGGTTCGTGACCATGCCGTCGAGCTCGACCGGGCGCCGAGCGCTGCGAGCTGCGCCTCGTTCATCGTGTCGTCGCTGACGACGATCACTCTCACCGGGCGGGGGAAGGGAACGCTCGAGACGTCGGCCCCGGCCGCCGCGATCGCCTTCGCGTAGGGGCTGTCGGAGGGGACGGCCGGCACCCACACCTTCGTCCACTTCGCCGTGCTGCTCGCCGTGCGCTTGGTCTTGTACACGATGTCCGAGGTCAGGACGAAGTCGGTGAGGAGGACGTGGGCGTTCTCCGCCGCGCCCTTCTCGCCCAGGTCCTTGCAGGTCATGCGGGTCGGCGCGTCCTTCGCCGCCCCGGCGAGCCTCATCTCCCCGACACCCCAACGACGCCGGCGACGCCGATGCCGCCGACCACGAGCTTCGACAAGACACGCACAGATCCACCTCCTCCACTCGTCCGAGAATAGGAGCACCTTGCCAGTTTCCGGCTCGCCTGTCAATCGCCGCGACGGCCGAGGCCGCACCCCGCCCGTCGGCTCCCTGATAGGGTGCGCGCCGCCCCCGAGAGGGAACCGGAGATCCCGATGAGACGCCGTCTACTCCCTGCCGCCCTCCCCCTCCTCGTCCTGTTCCTCGGCGCCCGGCCTGCCGGCGCCACGGAGACCAGGATCTCTGGTACTCGATCGAGATGGGCGGCAAGCACGTCGGCTTACGCATTGGACATTGAATCCTCGTCGTGGGCGACGCATAGGACATTGAATCCTCGTCGTGGGCGGCGTCGCGTGGTCGCGCAAGGGTTGTGTCGACCGCTTCGCACCTCCTCGCGCTCGGGATCTGCGCCGTACGGGCCCATGCCCGGATTCTCGGCACTCTGCGTCCCTCTCGCAAGGCCCGGGGCGTCCAGCGGGGACGTACCGCTCCCGCCCGCCTCTCACGACGGCCTCTCCCGACGGCCCCCCTCCTCCTCCCGAAGTCTCTTCGTTCGCCCTACGCCGCCGGCGGCGCCCTCGCGGGCGGCCCCTCGAACGCCGACTCGAGCCCTCGCTCGCGCCGATGGCTGAGGATTCGGTCCACCGTCTTCGGGTCGAGGATCCACGCCACGATCTCCATCGTCTCCTGGCAACGCGGACAGAGCAGCGGGTCCACCTCGAACACCTTCCTCAGGAGCCGCGCCCACGCCTGTCGCTTGAGGGACGCGGCTCTCGACGTCGGCCCGGACGACGCCTCCGGGGCCCGCTCCTCCGGACCCCGCTTGACCGGCGTCCGGCCCTCTGCCCCCCCACCCGTCGGCGCCTCCTCCCCCGCCCGCGCCGCTCGCGCCGCTCGCGCCGCCCGGAACGCCCGGCGAAGCCGGTTCGCGTACACCCCGTAGTAGTGGACGAGGTGCCGCCCCCGGGACGGCACCTGCTGGCACACTGCGTGGACGAGCTCGAGCTCGTCCAGCTCGAGCCACGTCCGACCCGTCCACGGGTCGGGGGGGGTCTCGACCCGCACCCGGCCCCCCTCGAGCCGCCTCACCTTCCCCGTCGCCAGCACCACCCGCGTCGCGTAGCGCGCCAGCCGCTCGGCCCGCTCCCGTTCGCCGGCCGCCACCCGGTGCGTCGCGTCCACCGAGAACCCCGACCTCGACCAGGCGAGGAACCGCGCCCGCGTCTCGGCCCGCAGCCGCCCCCCCTCCACCAGCGCCCCCAGGAAACGTCGGCGAAACCGCATCTCCAGGCGCGCCGGCGTCGGCCAGGTCATTTCATGGGCCTCTACGTGAGGGCGCACGTCTCCGCCCGGTGGCTCCGCGACAACCCCGCGGAGCGCATGCACAAGCTCACGCAGCGGGGATGGCGGGAGGCCCGCGGTCGGGCTGCACCCGATACGGGCTGACGTCCGGCGCGGGCCAATGTGCCGCTACCTGGGTTGACGGGACGGATACGTTACACTTGCTCAGCCGCCTGGCTTCGGCCGCGCACCACGAGATCCAATGGCGCGCCGCACGCGACGCGCCCAGGCTTCCAGACCCTCATCCGCGAGGCTCCGGCGAGGTAGCCGTTGATCCAGCAACTTCTCCAGCACCTGCCCGACAACATCGCCGATTCGCAGGAGCGCTGGCAGCCCACCAGGGTACGCGTCTCGTGCTAGGGTGCGCGTCGGAGTAGCGTTGCTGAGAGAATCAAGCAGAGTGGGTAGTACTGCTTCCCCCCTCCTCAGGATCCGCATAGCAGGGCTCTCAGGACGCTCGTCCAGGAACACGTCCGGCCACCCTGGTGTAACGGCCGACCATCCATGTTGGCTCCAAAGCGACCTAACCAGGTCCTCCGTGCTGCCCCCGGCGTCGGCCAACTCAACCTCACTGGGCCAGTTCTCCACCAGGCTCCTTACCTCTGGACCATAACTACCCACAAGGCCACTTGTGACGTACCAATGCAGTCGCTGCCCAACCCCTCCACGCACGGACAATTCACTCGCGTAGTCAAGCACCGCGCTTGTCGCCCAGAGATCACCCAGCTGGCCCGCAAGGAGGGTCGACCTCTCCGCGGGGCATGCTGCCGCGATGACATCGAGACTGTCAGCGATTTCGCCAAGCACGGCCGCGCGCCGTCGGCGCTGGTCGTGTGCGTGTCTAGTGAACCATGCGATGCAACCACGCAGCAGGACCACCTCCAGCTCGGGGGATGCCCTGTCCGGCATCCTGGCGCGCTGGATCCGCAGTATCTTGCCGACACTGCCGCCATCTGTCTGCCCCCGCAATTCGACCACCCTGCGCCTCAAGATCCCCTCTACTCCGACCTCAACCCACCCATCGGACTTCTCAAATCGCAACTCTCGCCAATCGAAGGTCCTGACCTCATCCCGACCCTGCGCTTCGTGTGTCCTGATCCCCAGGCCCCCCAGGAAGCCATCTCTGCACGATCGTTGCTCCGAGTAGACCAGGGCCCATCTTGTCTTATCTGGCTTCATCAAGAAGAAGTGGTCGTCAACCATCTCGACGATATCGGACAGGCGGTTGTTGCCTGCTCCGCGTGCAGTCGACTGGGGTAGAGTACTGTCGACCGAAAGCAGTAGCACAAGGAGAGCGGATGCTCGCCAGCTCATGCCCGCCACCTCACGCACTAGAACTGCGCCGGACCCTGGACGTGCTGGGTCAATTGAGGATCCCCGAAGAGATTGTATATGTACGTCTTTACTGTGCGCACCCTCTCGAGGACGCGTCCGGTCTGAAGGTCGATCAGAAAGGATCGCAGGTCCAGAGTCGAAACGGCATAAATCACACCGCTTGGTGGAGCCGGGGAAATGCCTGCCTCCCGGAACACTGTTTCGAGGAAGATGTCCGGATGCGCCACCATTGCAGCCCAAGCCGCCGGCTCGCCTCCGATGTTCCAGCCCGGCGCGTCACCCAAACCAACTGCGTGTGTGCCGGCTCCATTCTGCTTGGGGTAGAGGCCCGAATTCCCCGGAGGATCATTCTGCGGCCCCGGCATGCCCGTCGGAACAGATGTCGCGTTCTCCCCAATGATCTCCCATAGAAGGTCCCACTTGTAGTATTGCACCCATGCTAGGCGACGACCGGCCGGCCCAAGCGCCGCGAGACAGAAGCCCTCGTTACCCAGCAAGTCCGTGATCTTGGCCCCTCCGACCTTGACTCTTGGATCGTTTCGCGCGCGGAAATGGGTATCGGGCAAACCCGCGGGATCGTTGGGTATCGTTGGATCGGACGGAGGTATGCTGGGCGGGTTGCCGGGGTCCGTTCCTGGCATTGGCCTGTGGTCAGGGCCGTCGACCAGCCCGGTTGGGTCGCACCGAGATACTGGCGAATTGCTTCCGTAGCAATACGAATTCTTGAGGCTTGCTGCCCTCAGCGGGTCTCGTTGCCCAAAGCGCCCTAGGTTAGGTCCATATTCTCGCGCCCGGGAATAGACCCCGCCGGTTTCTTCATCGTAGTAACGACCCGCATAGCCCCAGTGCTGCCCGAGTGGATCGGTCGACTGCGTCTGCCCGCCCCGCGTGATCGTGACGGTCCCGTACGGATCGTAGCGGTACGACACCGCCGTCGCCTCGCTCATGTCCGTGATCGCCATCACGGAGCCGAGCGCGTTCTTGTGGTAGAAGGACCGCGTCGTCTCGCTCGTGTTCTGGTCCGCGTCGAAGTCGAGCACGTCCGCCTGCTCGAGCATCAGGACGTTGTCGATCCCCTGGCCGAACACGAAGTCCTGCTTCCAGGTGTTCGAGCCGTCGTAGGTCGCGATCGTCTCGACGCCCGCGTAGACGTAGCGCTCGGTGACGCCGCCCGTCACGGCCTTCTCCACCCGTCGGCCCAGCGCGTCGTACTTGTAGGTCGCCACCGTCGTGCCGCCGTTCTTGACCCGGCAGATCTCATTACGGTAGTTGTACTCGTACGTCAAGGTCCCGTCGTCCGAGAGGTTTCCGTTGCCGTCCCAGCTGTGGCTGACCCCACCCACGGCGGTGTACTGGTTCAGCGTGTTGGTGCTGTAGCTGGTCGTCGCCGGAGACTGCCCGTACGGGGTCACCACGACGGAAGTCCTGTTCCCGTCGTCGTCGTAGTTGTACTCGATCTTCTTGGTGTAGGCCGCCCCGCTCGGGCTGTCCGGCGAGGCCGAGCCCATCCAGGCGACCGTGAGACGCCGCGCCTTGTCGTACTCGAAGGCGTCCCCGGACGAGCCCGAGCTGCCGTACC
The DNA here is from genome assembly GCA_963752285.1 of uncultured Planctomycetota bacterium. Lineage (GTDB taxonomy): Bacteria > Planctomycetota > PLA2 > PLA2 > JAEUHO01 > CAVVXN01. Next base: position 306,748 of record CAVVXN010000005.1, on the reverse strand, counting down.
GCTCGTAGATCCGGTCGTGGACGTCGTTGTAGGCGTAGTCGAGCCTGACGATCGTCGAGGGGCTCGACGTCTCGTGGTCGATGCTCGTGACCTCCTCCCGGAACCCGCCGTAGCGTGTTCGTCTGGGTCGTGCCGTTCTGGAACGTCGTCACCTTCGGCCGCGTCCCGATGTAGGTGAACGAGGCGATCGTGTTCGTCCCGTCCGAGATCGAGGAGAGGGCGCCGACGTCGTTGTAGCTCTCGGCAAGCGCGAGGCCGGAGGGGTAGGTCGAGCGACTTCAGATTCCCGACCGCGTCGTACGTGCTCGTCACGGTCTTCGTGTACGCCGTCCCCGATGCGTACTCCTGGGCCTCCGTGTAGACGGTCGAGTCGAGCCCCCGGACCCCGTACGTGAAGTCCACCGTGTAGTCGTTGTTCTCGGCCTCCGTCAGGCGATTCAACGCGTCGTAGGAGTAGGACTCCGAGGTCGTCCCGATGAACGAGCCCGCCCGCGTGATGTTCCGAGCCGTCATCCGGTTCAGGTTGTCGAACGTGTCCTCGATGTCGTTCCCGGCCGCGTCGACCGTCTCGACCACGTCGTCTGTCGCGTCGTGCGTGTACGTGATGTAGGTCGAGTCCGGGTAGGTCATCGTCGCGGCGCGGTCGAGCGCGTCGTACGTCCAGGTCGTCTCGTGGCTCGCGTCGTCCTTGAAGGACACGAGCCGGTCATTGTCGTCGAACCCCCACTGCGTGACGATCGCGCTCGTGAACGTCTCGATCGGGTCGCCGTAGGAGAGCGCGACCTCCTTCTTGGTCATCCGGCCCAGGCCGTCGAAGGTGAAGCGCGTCGGGTTCCCCTCGGCGTTCACCATCCACACGAGGTTCGACCGGCTGTCGCGCCCGTAGGTCGTCGTCGAGCTCGTGCTCCCCGTCCAGGCGGTCGATCTCGGTCCGGGTGGCCATGCGGTTCAGCACATCGTACGTCGCCTCGTACTGGTGCGTCACGCTCGACTCGCCGTCGATCTCCGTGACCGACCAGTCCGTCCGGTTCCCAGCGTCGTCCAGGGTCCAGGCGGTCTCGTTCCCCATGGCGTCCGTCACCGACACCATCCGCCCGGCGTCGTCGAAGTCGTAGGTCGTGTCCTTCCCCCTCGCGTTCGTCACGACCAGGACCTGGCCGGTCTTCCGCCGCTCGATCGTGGTCACGGCGTCGTCGTAGGTCGTCCCGGGGTCCTTGTAGAGGTCGGTCACCTCGAAGAGCCGCCCCCGCTCGTCGTAGGCGAACTCGCGGCGCTCGAGCAGGGTGTCCCCCGAGTCCCGCCGCTCGATCTTCGTGACGTGCCCGGCCTTGTCGTAGTCGGTCGTCTCGTAGTGCGAGAGGGCGTTCGTGGTCCGGGTCCGCCGGTCGAAGAGGTCGTACGTGTAGGTCGTGCTGTGCGAGCGGCCGTCGGTCCTCGTGACGAGGTTCCCGTTGTCGTCGTATGCGAACGTCTCCGTCGAGGCCTCTTCGTCGGTCTCGCCTCGGATGTGCTGGTAGACGAGGTCTCGCTCGTCGTAGACCCACTTCTCCTTGTTCCCCTCGGGCTTGGTCACGCGGATCCGGTTCTCGTTCGCGTCGTACTCGACGGTGGTCGTGCGGGTCGTACTCGCGTCGATCTCCTCGGTGATCGTCGCGACGTGGTTCGTGGCCGTGTACGTGTAGGTCGTCGTGAACCAGGGGTTCGACCCGCTGACGTTCCCGTCCTTGTCGACGTTCTGGACGTCCGCCTGGACGAGGTTCCCCATCCCGTCGTACTTGTACTTCGTCTGGTAGGAGAGCGGGTAGGGCGCGTCGACCTCGGTCCTTCGACGTAGCGCGTCCCAGGTGGTCGTCGTGGCGTTCCCGTTGGGGTCGGTGACCGAGGAGACGTTTCGATACGAGTCATAGGCGTAGGTGGTGGTCAGGTCCAATCCGCTCGGGTCCACCTCCACGGTGTGGAGCAGTCCGACGTAGTCACCTGAGGAGAAGTAGGAGTAGTCGACCTCCGTCCCCTCCTCGTCGGTCGCCGCGGTGACCTGCCCGTAGCCGTTGTACGTCCAAGTCTTGTAGGCGGACTGGGAGGACGGGTCCGTGACGTCCGGGAAGTCGATCCGCGTCAGGTTCCCCGGGGTGTCTCGCGTGTACGTGGTCTCGTTTCCGAGGGCGTCCGTGTACGAGGTCAGGAAGTTGTGGCTGTACGCGTAGCTCTCCACGATGTCCGTACCGCTCGTGCTCGCGGTGTCGGTCGTCTTCCGGCGGCGCTCGGTGATGTTCGAGTCCCCGTCGTAGGTGAGGTCCAGGCGGTTCCCGCGGGGGTAGACGACGGTGATCAGGTCGTCGCCGTTGTAGGTGTAGTTCGTGACGTACTGCTCTTCCGAGTCCACGTACATGCAGGTCTTCGTGATGTTGGCGCCCGAGTAGTAGTAGCGCCAGAGGTTCCCGAGCCGGTCGGTCACGTCGGTACGTCCGGTGTAGTAGGCGTAGCTCGGGTCGTCCCCGTCGATCGTGACGTGGTCGATCTTCTCGGTCCCCGTGACGTAGGCGTACTCGTAGACGGTGTTCTCGTTCCCGTCTTCGATCGCGTCGATGCGGTCCGAGCCGTCGTAGGAGATCGTCGTCGTGATCCCACTCGTCTGGTCGGGCGTGTGCGGCGTGGTGATGCCCACGAGGTTCCCAGACGAGTACGAGAAGTTCCAGGTCCGGCTCGTGGGGTCGGTGATGTAGTCGACGAACCCGCTGCCGTCGTGATGGAAGGTGTAGGACTTCCCCCGGTCGTCCGTGATGCCGGTCAGTTGATACGTGCTGTAGGTGAAGGTGAGCGCGTTCCCGTTTCGATCCGCGTAGGTGCTCGGCATCCCGTTCGCGTCGAACGTCCACACGTCCTTGTACTTGCCGTGGATCTCGAAGTACCCGCTGCCGTTCTTCTCGAGGGTGTCGTGAACGCTGCAGTCCGACGTCACGTAGGTGCCGGCGTCCAGGTACCACGTGACGATCCGTCCGCTCGGCCAGCGGTCATAGACGATGGTCTCCCCGAGTGTGATCTCGAGTGTGCGCTCGAGGTTGAACAGCATCCCGTTTCCGAACTGTGTGGCCCCGCTGGTCATGGATCGCCAGGTGAGCGCGAAGTCGTGCCGGCCCACCATCCCGGGCGTGTCGAAGAGGAAGAAGCCGATTCGTGCCTCTCCCGTTCGGTACGACACGCCCTCGGGCGACCACTCGGGCGGCCGGGCGCAGCCGCACCCGCTGCACCCGCACTCGGGGGAGGGAGAGGAGCTCGACCAGTACGGATTCGTGTAACTCGCCCGGGCGGTGCCCGGGGGGAACGCCAGGAAGATCCCCACGGCCAGCAGCGGCAGAACGATCCAGAGAGCCCGACCCGCCACACGGACGACCTTGGCCACGGTGTACTCCTCTCCTTCTCATGGCGACCCGGGTCATGGCCGCGCGAGGCCACGACCCAGGCCCAACTCCAGTACCGAGCCCCGTTCCCGCACCACCCGGTGGGGAGCCGACCCGTACTTCCATGGGGGGATTTCCCGCTGGGGGTCCGAATCCCGTATCAAATCCGCTGATGAGGTGCATTGCGTCTCGTTATCCGTCCGAGCGGACCCCTTTCTCCCCCCGCGAAATGGGGGCGACCGGGCGCCCGGTCCACGCGCCGATCCACCCGAAATGAGGCGGCCGGGGGCGGTCCCGCGAAGCGACCGATCCCGGAGGGGGGGGTCCATGGCGTTCGAATCTCAGCGGCGCGGACCGGCTTGGGCCGGGGAGGCGGACCTCTCGCGGGGGGATGGCGCGGCGGGGGTGGCTTCCACGCGCCCAGACGCATAGGACATTGAATCCTCGTCGTGGGCGGCGTCGCGTGGTCGCGCAAGGGTTGTGTCGACCGCTTCGCACCTCCTCGCGCTCGGGATCTGCGCCGTACGGGCCCATGCCCGGATTCGCGGCACTCTGGGTCCCTCTCGCAAGGCCCGGGGCGGCCAACGGGGACGTACCGCTCCCGCCCGCCTCTACACGACGGCCCCCCTCCTCCTCCCGAAGTCTCTTCGTTCGCCCTGCGCCGCCGGCGGCGCCCTCGCGGGCGGCCCCTCGAACGCCGACTCGAGCCCTCGCTCGCGCCGATGGCTGAGGATTCGCTCCACCGTCTTCGGGTCGAGGATCAACGCCACTTTCTCCATCGTCTCCTGGCAACGCGGACAGAGCAGCGGGTCCACCTCGAACACCTTCCTCAGGAGCCGCGCCCACGCCTGTCGCTTGAGGGACGCGGCTCTCGACGTCGGCCCGGACGACGCCTCCGGGGCCCGCTCCTCCGGACCCCGCTTGACCGGCGTCCGGCCCTTTGCCCCCCCACCCGTCGGCGCCTCCTCCCCCGCCCGCGCCGCTCGCGCCGCCCGGAACGCCCGGCGAAGCCGGTTCGCGTACACCCCGTAGTAGTGGACGAGGTGCCGCCCCCGGGACGGCACCTGCTGGCACACTGCGTGGACGAGCTCGAGCTCGTCCAGCTCGAGCCACGTCCGACCCGTCCACGGGTCGGGGGGGGTCTCGACCCGCACCCGGCCCCCCTCGAGCCGCCTCACCTTCCCCGTCGCCAGCACCACCCGCGTCGCGTAGCGCGCCAGCCGCTCGGCCCGCTCCCGTTCGCCGGCCGCCACCCGGTGCGTCGCGTCCACCGAGAACCCCGACCTCGACCAGGCGAGGAACCGCGACCGCGTCTCGGCCCGCAGCCGCCCCCCCTCCACCAGCGCCCCCAGGAAACGTAGGCGAAACCGCATCTCCAGGCGCGCCGGCGTCGGCCAGATCACGGGATGGAACCGGCCGTCCTTCGTGAACACCCCCTCCGTCACGATCGCGTGCAGGTGGGGATGGAAGTTCGCGCCGAACGACCCGAACGTCTGGAGCGAGATCACCGCCCCCGGAGCGCCCTCTCGTTCGGAGGCGGCTTCGGAGAGGCTCTCGCGGAGCACCTCCCAGGCGGCCCGCGCCATCACCCCGTGGAGCGCCCGGTCTCGCGCGACCAGGCCCCGGAGCCGCTTGGGCACCGTGAACACCACGTGCCGGTGCGCGACCTCCAGCAGCACCTCTCGCCCCAGCCACTCCGCGAAGACCCACGAGCGCTTCGACGGGCACGACGGACACAGGTTCCTCGTCCGGCACGAGAAGGCGAGCAGGTGCTCCGCGCCGCACCTCGGGCACCTAATGCGGGCAAAGCCCCCGTGAAGGCGGCCGCAGTCCAGGTACGCGTAGACCGCCTCCTCGATCTCCTTCCGCCAAGGGCCCGCCTCGGGCTCGAAGCGGTCGGGGTACGCCCGCCGGTAGTCCTCGAAGCGTGCCTCGAGCACCTGGTAGAGGGCGGTGCGCTCCGGGTGACGCGGCCGGTAGACCCTCGTCGGCGGCGGGGCCGCCCGTGCCCCCGGCCGGCCGACGCTCTCTCGCGTGACGCCCACGGAGAGAGACCGCGGCGAGCGACGAGGCGGTCACGGCCGGGGCTTTCCGACCCGGCTCGGCCGCCGCCCCTCACCGCGCCTGGCGCGGCCGCGACCCGACGTGCCCCTCAGGAGGGGCCGGGGCGGAAGCGGCGCAGCGCGGTCGCCAGACGGTCGACCTCGGCCTTCGTGTTGTAGAAGGCGAGCGACGGACGGACCGTGCCCGAGATGCCGAAGCGCTGCATCGTCGGCTGCGCGCAGTGGTGGCCCGCGCGGACCGCGATCCCCTCGCCGTCGAGGTACCGGCCGACGTCCTCCACGCGCGCGCCCTCGACCAGGAGCGAGAGCACGCTCACCTTGTGCGCCGCCGTCCCGATCAGGCGGATCCCGGGGATCGAGCCGACGCACTCCGTCGCGTAGTGGAGCAGCTCGTCCTCGTAGCGGACCAGGTTCTCGATCCCGAGGCGCTCCAGGTACTCGAGCGCCGCGCCGAGGCCGACCGCGTCCGCGACGGACGGCGTCCCCGCCTCGAACTTCGCCGGCGGGTCGGAGTAGGTCGTCCGCTCGAACGTGACGTCCCGGATCATGCTGCCGCCGCCCTGCCAGGGCGGCATCGTCTCGAGGTGCTCCTTCTTCGCGTAGAGCACGCCGATGCCCATGGGCGCGAAGATCTTGTGCCCCGAGAACACGAAGAAGTCGGCGTCGAGGTCCTGGACGTTTACCCGGAGGTGCGGGATCGACTGCGCGCCGTCCACGAGGATCGGCACCCCGTGCCGGTGCGCGAGGACCGCCATCTCCTTCACGGGGACCACCGTGCCGAGTGCGTTCGAGACCTGCGTCACCCCCACCAGCCGCGTGCGGGGGCCCAAGAGGCGCGTGTACGCCTCGAGGATCACCTCGCCGCGGTCCGTCACGGGCACGACCTTGAGCACCGCGCCCGTGCGCTGCGCGAGCATCTGCCACGGGACGATGTTCGCGTGGTGCTCGAGCTGCGTCAGGACGATCTCGTCGCCCTGGCCGACGTTCTTCCGCCCCCACGACTTCGCGACGAGGTTGATCGCCTCCGTCGTACCGCGGACGAACACGATCTCCTCGGGCAGCGACGCGCCGAGGTACCGGCGCACCGTGGACCGCGCATTCTCGTACGCCTCCGTCGAGCGGGCCGCGAGCGCGTGCGCCCCGCGGTGGATGTTCGAGTTGTCCTGCTCGTAGTAGCGGGACACCGCGTCGATGACGGCCTGGGGCTTCTGCGTGGTGGCCGCGTTGTCGAACCAGACGAGCGGCTTCCCGTGCACCCTCTGCTGGAGCACGGGGAAGTCGCGGCGGACGGCGTTCACGTCGAACCCGTCCGCCGACGGCGCGGCGACGCGCGGCACGGCGGGCAGGAAGTAGAGGTCTTGGGCCGTCCCGTGACCGGGCACGGCGGGCGCGTCGGGCGCGTCCGTCGCCGCCTCCGGCGGCGTGAGGCCGAATGCGGACGAGACGAGGCGGCGGATCCCCGCGTCGCTCGTCGGGAGGTGCGGTACCGCGCCGAGGCGCTCGCCATGGCGGATCGGCTCGCCCTGGAGCGCCGCGCTCGGCCCGTCGATCCGCCGCTGGAGGTCGAGCGCGAGCCGGAGCGCCGCGGCGTCCTCGGCGCTCGCGGGCGGCGGGACGCCGGGTGGGAGGTCGTGTCCGTCGAGGGCGCCGGCATCGGAGCGTGCGGGCGGGGCGACCGACGGCGCGGCGCCGCGCGGATCGACCCCCGCTCCGTCGTGGTCCTCCCCGGAGACGTCGAGGTCGGCGTCGGGCGACGGGAGGAAGGGCGCGGCGATCGGCGCCGCGGGCGCGCCCCAGACCTCGGAGGGCGGCGCGACGGACGTCGTGCCCCGGGACGACGGCGTCGCGACGGGCGCGGTCGGCCCGCCCGGAGCCTCGGCCGACGGCGCCCGGTGTGCCGACGCCGGCGGGGCCCCGCGCGGTCCACCGAAGTAGACGGCCGAGTCCGCGTACGGATCGGCGGCGCCGGTCGCGGGCGACACGGGCGCCGGCGCCTCGGCGGTGGGCGTCGGCGTCGGGGGCGGCGCGGTCTCGGGCCAGAGCACGACGCTCGGCGCCGAGGGGAGCACGCCCGCGGACAGGTCGCCCGGCGTCTGGAGCGACGCCGCGCCGGGGAGCGGGAGGAAGTAGTAGCCGGGCGCGCCCGTGCCGCCGGGAACCGATCCGATCGCCACGGCGAGAGCTTGCGGCGGCAGTCCGCGCGGGTCCCCGCCGCCCGCGGCCGGGACCGCGGGCTTCGCCTCGCCCTCGGCGCTCCCGAGCGGGGACGGCACCGCGGGCCCGGTCGTCGGCGCCGCGCCGTTCCTCGAGGGAGCGGGCAGGAAGAGGGGCTCGAGCGTCCCCCAGGCGGAGGGGTCGTTCGCGCCGCTACGCGTACTCATGGTAGTGCCCCACCTGGACGCCTTCGAGCACGCCCAGCGCGTCCGGCGTGAGCACCGCGACCGAGTAGTAGTTCGTGACCAGGTACGAGGCGACCGACCGCTGGTTGATGCCCATGAAGCGGACGGAGAGGCTCGGCATCTGCTCGCCGGGGATGCCCGTCTGGTGGAGGCCGACGACGCCCTGCTCCTGCTCGCCGACGCGCATCAGGAGCATGCTCGTCTCGCCCGCGCCGCGCTCGTCGTTCTTCACCTCGACCTTGTCGCAGGGAAAGAGCGGGATGCCGCGCCACGTGAGGAAGGGGCTCCCGAACACGTTGACGGTCGCCGGCGGGACGCCGCGCCGCGTGCACTCGCGCCCGAACGCCGCGATGGCCCGCGGGTGGGCCAGGAAGTACGCCGGCTTCTTCCACACGCGCGAGATCAGCTCGTCGAGGTCGTCGGGCGTGGGCGGCCCCTTGCGGGTCGGGATCCGCATGAGCGGGTCGGCCTGGTGGAGCAGGCCGAAGTCCGCGTTGTTCACCATCTCCCACTCCTGCCGTTCCTTCAGCCCCTCGATGGCGAGCCGGATCTGCTCGCGGAGCTGGTTGATCGGCTGGTTGAAGATGTCGGAGACGCGCGTGTGGACGCGGACGATCGTCTGCGCGCTGAAGAGCGGGTACTCGCGCGGCTCCGTCTCGTAGTCGAGCATCACCTCGGGCACGTCGGGCTCGCCGTCGTGGCTCGCCGCGACCTGCACCGGCCGCTCGCCGTGCTCGTTCACCTCGCGGAGCAGACGGAGCCGGCGGTCGACGGCCTCCTGGAGCTCGTCCTGGAGCCGCGGCGCCTTCCCGAGGAGCGCCTGGAACTCGTCCTTCGGCAGCGCGAGGAGCACGCCGCGCGTGAGACACGTGAGCGTGGCCATGCGCGGGCTGTCGCAGAGGAGCGCCATCTCGCCGCAGTAGTCGCCGTCGCCGAGGACGCCGAGGCGCAGCCGCTCGCCGTGCGGCCCCGTCGTGGAGGCCTCGACCTTGCCCTGCGCGACCAGGAAGAACCGGTCCGCGGCGTCGCCCTCCTGGACGACCGTCTGGCCGGGTTTGTACACCTCGGTCTTGAACTTCTTCGCGAGCTGGTCGAGGACCCTCCCGTCGGTGTCCCTGAACAGCGGGACGTTCTGGAGGTCCGAGCCCGAGAGCCGGACGCTCCCGTTCGTCACGTCGACGCGCAGCCGACCCCTGTCGCGCGGGACCGCGCGGCGGCGGTTCACGCGGTACGTGCCCGACTCGACCTGCACCCAGGGGAGGAGGCGCAGCAGGAGCCGCGGCGTGATCCCCACCATCTGGGGCACGCTCTTCGTGGTGGTCGCGAGCTGGCGCGCCGACTGGCGATCGATGCTCTGACGGGACTCGACCTGTACGTCCTCGGCCATGGGCCCTCCTCCGTCGGATCGGGGTCCGAGGGGAGCCGATCCTCGACGACGAGCGGATCGTACCCGCCGCAAGTTGGAGGACGTAGGCGGGAGCGAGCGCGCAATGCGGTCGCGACGACGCTCCGCGCGATCAGCGCTGTACCGACGGCACCCACGCCGTCGTGCGACCGGCCAGGGTCAATCGTTCGATCGGCTCGCCGCGCACGGTATGCGTGCCCTCGGGACCGCCCCAGCGGCGATGAAACAGCCAGGTCCTGGGGAATCGCGCCTTCTCCGCGTCTGCGCGCACGGCGGTCGCGACGATCCGGCCGAGCGCGCGACGCAATCGGAGGATCTCGTCCCGCGTGAGGGACGTCGCGCGGCGTCGCGGGTCGAGGCGCGCTTGGTACAAAGTCTCGTCCGCGATCCAGTTTCCGACGCCGGCCGCGAACGACTGGTCGAGGAGGACGCTCTTGAGCGACCCGCGCCGGCGGAGGAGCAGCGACGCGAAGCGCACGCCGTTGGGGAGGTCGGTCAACGGGTCGAAGCCGAGACCGACGATCGGCGGTTCGCGCGGCGGGTCGTCGCGGAGTCGCACGCGGCCGAGGCGTCTCGCGTTGGTGAAGGCGAGCTCGCCGCCGTCGTCGAACGAGAGCGAGAGCTTCACGAATCGCGGCGGCCAACCGTCGTCGGGCCTCGCTCCGTGACTCCGGAGCCGGAGGCGAGGGCGCGCGGGCGCGCGAAGGGCACCGGTCATGCCGAAGTGGAAGACGGGCCAGGGCCGGCGGTCGAGCTCGAGCCACAGGTGCTTCCCGTGGCGCCGCGCGGCGCAAACCCTTCGGCCCTCGAGGGTGGCCTCGATGCGCCTCGGCGCCGCACGTTCGAAGACGATCGGGTCGCGCGCCGCGCGGACCGCCACGATCCGCCGCCCCACCGCGACGGCCTGGGCGAGGCGGCGCCCGTGCTCGACCTCGGGGAGCTCGGGCATCAGAGCGCGCCGACGCGGATCACGAGGAGCGCGCGCGGTCCGTGGGCGGGGATCACGAGCTGCTTCTCGATGTCGGCCGTCCGGCTGGGCCCCGTCACGAAGACGGTCGCGGCCCGTCCGCTCTCGTGACGCGCGGCGACGCGCCGGAGGGCTTCCGGGAGGTCGCGGACGAGCGCGTCGTCGCTCGCGAGGAAGACGGCGACGGGTGGGACGAGCGTGACGCGCGCCGCCTCGGGCGACGCGAACGTCCTCACCACGGTACCCGTCTCCGCGACGAGCAGGTCCGCGACGTCCACGCCGATCTCGGCCTGACGGAGCACGTCCTCGCCGGGCGCGTCGTCCGCCCACGCGACCGTGCGGCCCTGCGCGCGCTCCCGGACGAGGGACCGCGCGTGCTCGAGGTCGGGGACCACGAACACCTCGCCCCCGGCGCGGCCAAGCGCCGCGTCGAAAGCCGCGCCGAGGTCCTCGCCCACGTCGGCGCCGCTCGGGGGCGGGCCGGGCGGGCAAGGCACACGCTCGACGCCGAGGAGCGCGCGGCCGATCCGGTCACGAACGTCCATCGCGTCTCCAGCGCGCGAAGAACGAGCGGCGGGCGAGGCGGGGGACCGCGCGCCCGCGCCGCCACACCCCGAGCGGCCCGCCACGGGAGAGGAGGCCCTGGAACGGTCGCGCGAGCCGCGCGAGGGCCTCGAGTCGGCGCGGGTCGCCGACGAGGTACCGCCATACCCGCCAGCCAGCGGACTCGAGCCCGCCGGCCCGCCCCCGAGCGACCGCGCGCGCCCGGAGGCGGACGAGATGCGCGGGAAGGTCGATCTTCACGGGGCACACGTCGGCGCACGCGCCGCAGAGCGAGGACGCCCAGGGAAGGTCCTGGTCGTCGTCCCGGCCGCGCAGGGTCGGCACGAGGACCGCGCCGATCGGCCCCGGGTACGGCGCGCCGTACGCGTGTCCGCCGATCGTCCGGTACACGGGGCACACGTTCATGCACGCGCCGCAGCGGATGCAGCGCAGGATCTCGCGCTCGGCGTCGTTCCCCAGCATGCGCGTCCGCCCGTTGTCGATCAGCACGACGTGGAGCGCGCCCGACACCGGCCCCGAGAGCATCGAGACGTACGTCGTCATCCGCTGGCCCGTCGCCGACCGCGTGAGGAGGGGGAGGATCGTCGCGAGGTCCTCGAGGCGCGGGACGAGCTTCTCGATTCCGGCCACGGCGATCTGCACCCTCGGCGAGAGCAAGGTGTATCGGATGTTGCCCTCGTTCTCGAGCAGCACGACGGTCCCCGTGTCGGCCACCAGGGCGTTCGCGCCGGTGACGCCGACGTCGGCCGCGAGGAGGCGCGCGCGAAGGTGCGCGCGCGCCGCGAGGCTGAGCCACGTGGGCAGGTCCTTTCGCTCGGCCGGCGGTTCGCCCGCCCCCTCGAGAACCCCGTGCTTCCGGAAGAGGTCGAGGATCTCCTCCGCCGAGCGGTGGAGCGCCGGCGCGGTGATGTGCGACGGCGGCTCCCCCGCGAGCTGGACGATGAACTCGCCGAGGTCCGTTTCGAGGGGCACCGCACCCGCGGCCTCGAGCGCGGGGTTGAGGTCGATCTCCTCCGTCGTCATCGACTTGGACTTCAAGACGTGCCGGCCGCCCGCGTCGCGGACGATCCCGACGATCCGCCGACGCGCGGCCTCGGCGTCGGTCTCCAAGTGGACGATCGCCCCGCGGCGCGTCGCCTCCGTGACGAAGCGGTCGAGGAGCACGTCGAGGTTCGTGAGCGCATGGTCCTTGAGGCGGGCCGCACGGTCCCGGAGCTGGTCCCAGTCGGGGCGCTCCGCGACGGCCGTGGCGCGGTGCGCGAGCGACGCGTTCGTGGCCCGGAGCACGTTCCTTCCGAGCACGGCGTCGGAGGCGGCGCGGCGCGAGGCGTCGGCGAGCGGCCCCTTCACCGGGACCCCTCGAGGAGGTCCACGAGGTGGACCGCGCGCACGCGGCTCCCCCGCCGCTTCAACACGCCCTCGATCTGGAGGAGGCAGGACGGCTCCGCCGAGGCGACCACGTCGGCCCCGGTCGCCTCGATCGCGAGCGCCTTGCGGGTGCCCATGCCAACGGAGACCTCGGGGAGCTTCACGGAGAACGTGCCGCCGAAGCCACAGCATTCCTCGGCGGGATCGAGCTCGACGAGCTCGAGGCCCCGGACACGATCGAGGAGCCGGCGGGGCGCCTCGCGGACCCCGAGGAGCCGGAGCGCGTGGCATCCGTCGTGCCAGGCGACCTTCCCGTCGAAGCGGGCCCCCACGTCCTCCACCCCGAGGACGTCCACGAGGAACGAGGAGAGCTCGTACGTCCGGGCCATCAACGGGTGGTCGAGGCCCAGGTGGTGGCGCGCCAGCCTCGTGATCGCCGCGACGCACGAACCGGAGGGGGCCACGACCGCTTCGGCCTCGGCCCGGGCGAGGACGTCGAGCTGCCGCGACGCGACGAGCCGCGCCTCGGAGAGCCGCCCGGAGTTGAGCGCCGGTTGCCCGCAGCAGGTCTGACCCGCGGGCGCGACCACCTCGTGCCCGAGACGCTCGAGCAGCCGCGCGGTGCGCAGCCCGACCTCGGGCGAGAGCAGGTTCACGAAGCACGGCACGAAGAGCGCGACGCGCATCCGCCCATCCTACGGGAGGGACCGCCGATGCGCCCCACCGAGGCCGGACTTCCTCGCCACGCGCGCGGGCGCGGCAGGCGCCCCGGCGCGCCGGTAGGCTTCCGCGATGCCCGCGATCCCCCGACTCGACGAGCACGACACCGCTCTCCTCGTCGTGGACGTGCAGGAGCGCCTGATGCCGACCCTCGCGTCGGCGGAGGCGCTCGTGGAGAACGTCCTCGTCCTGGTGGAGATGGCGGAGGCGCTCGGCCTCCCGGCGATCGTCACCGAACAGTACCCGCGCGGTCTCGGGCCGACGGTCGGCTCGATCGCGCGCCGCCTGGGGCCCTCGGTGCGCCGCGTGACCAAGAGCCGCTTCAGCGCGCTCGTCCCCGAGGTGGAGGACGCCCTCGGCGCGTGGCGGCGGTCCGAGGTCCTCGTGTGCGGGATCGAGGCGCACGTGTGCGTACTCCAGACCGTTCTCGACCTCACCGCGTCCGGACGCACGGCGTTCGTGGCGACGGACGCGGTCACGGCCGGGCAGACCTGGCAGATCGCCCCGGCGCTGCGGCGCATGGAGAGAGCCGGCGCCGTGCCGACGGGCGTCCTCTCGGCGATGTACGAGCTCCTCGGGACGAAGGAGCATCCCGCCTTCGCGACCTGCCTCGCCCTCGCGAAGCGGATCCGCCCCCTCCCCGCGCGCCCCTGAACGCCCGCCACGCGGGCCAACGGCCCGAGCTCGACTACGCGTCGAGGGCTTCGAGCGCCTCGAGCGCGCGCTCGCAGGCGCCGGGGGCCGCGGACTCGCGCTCCATGCTCTCGAGCGCGCGCATGGCCGGCGCCAGGATCTCGGCGTAGCCCTTCTTGCCGAGCTCGTGCATCACGTGGTGCGCCCCGACGCCGACGTTGTAGGACGACGGGTGCTGCGTCACGGCGCGGAGGGCGGCCTCGAGCCCGGGGCGGCCGAGCTCGATCAGCGCCATCGCGGCGAGCCAGGACACGCCGTCGTCCTCGTCGGCCAGGGCGTGACCGAGGGCCTCGAGCGCGCGCGGGTCCCGAAGCCCGACGAGGGCCTTCGCCGCCTCCCACCGGACCGTGCGGTCGGGGCTCCTGAGCGCCCTGACGAGCGCGGGGACGGAGGCGGACCCGAGGAAGACGAGGTGATGCCGCGCGCGCTGGCGTCGGATCCCGTCCTCGTGCCCGAGCTCGCCGGCGAGCTCGTGGGCGTGGGCGTCGTCGGTCGGGTGGGTCACGGCGGGCTCCTCGCGGCGCGCGGGCTTGTCGCCGCCCATGCTACTGGCCCTGCTCGGCCGGTCCTCGTGCGTCCCCACTCGCCGGCCCGTCCTCGAACGAGATCCACCTCGCGCCCGGGACCGTGGCCGCCACGACGTGTCGGGCGAGGTTCAGCCAGCGGGCCGCGCGGTCCAGCACCGCGCGGTCGGACGTCGCGACGACGACCGGCGCGCCGGCGAGCGCCGCGTCCGGGCTCGGAACGAGCTCCACCTCCCAGGGGAACCCCGACGCGGCCGCGACCTCGCGCATGCGCGCCGCGAGCCGTCCGCTGTTCGAGACGGGCCGGTCGAGGAGCCATCGCGCGAGACGCACGTCACGGGTCGCGAGCCAGGCGCCGATCGCGCCGAGCGCGGCGTCGGTCTCGAGGACGCGGTGGAAGCTCCCGGAGAGGCTCGCGAGGTCGCGGAGACAGCCGTCGCGACCGAGGAGGAGCGCGCCCCCGGCCAGCGCGGCCTCGACGGTGATCAGGACGTTCAGCCCGTCGATCCACACGTCGGCGCCGGCGAGGTCGCGCGGATCGACCTCGCGCGCGCGCCGCGCGGCGCGCTCCGGGTCGCTGCAGGTCGATCGGTACACCGCCATGCGCTGCCGTTCGCGGAGGCCGTGCCGGTCGCCCACGAGCTTCAGGGCCGACGGCACGACGTACCCCCGCGTGAGGAGCCACGCGAGGTCTTGCGCCGCCGCGCGAAGCGGCGGGAGGGCGTCCGGCGCGAAGAGCGCGTCGTCCAGGGGACTCGGTCCGCGGTGGCGTCGGCGGTCGGGCACGGCCGGACGAGTATCGCCCGGGGGCCGCGCGTGCGAAGGTGGAGGGGTGAGCCGGGCCGGACGATCCCCCGCGTCGGCGCCCGAGGTGTTCGGGCTCGGACAGGTCGCCCTCGACCGGCTCCTCCTCGTGCCCCACGCCCTCGGCGAGGACGAGAAGCTCGAGGGGAGGTCGCTCGCGGTGGCGAGCGGCGGCCCCGTGGCGAGCGCGCTCGTCGCCCTCGCCCGATGGGGACGGCGGACGGCCTTCGCGGGGGTCGTCGGCGACGACGACGCGGGTGGGATCCTCGCCCGGGACCTTCGCGCGGAGGGCGTGGACCTCGCGCAGCTCCTCGTCCGGCCGGGAACGCGCTCGCAGGAGGCCTCGATCGCGATCGACGAGCGGACGGGGAGACGGCAGATCGCCTGGCAGCGCCCGACGGGCGCGCCGCCAAACGCCCGCGAGGTCCACTGGCCCCGTGCGAAGGTCTTCCTGTCGGACGGGCTCTACGAGGACGCCTCCCTCTCCCTCGCGCGCGCCGCGCCGCGGGTCGTCGTGGACGCGGGGACCCTCCGCGACGGCACCCGGGCGCTCCTCGACCACGCGCACGTGTTCGTCGCGTCGTCGTCCTTCGCGCGCGCGTTCGTGGGCGGCGACGACCCGGTGGGCGCGTGCCGGAAGATCGCCGAGCACGGCGCCGAGGTGGCCGGGGTCACGTTGGGCGAGCGCGGCTACGTCGTGCTCGCGGGGGGACGCCTGATCGAGCGCCCGGCGCGCCGCGTCGAGGTGGTGGACACGACCGGCTGCGGGGACGCGTTCCACGCCGCGGTGATCGAGGGCTGGCTCCGCGGGTGGGACGTCGAGCGGACCTTCGAGCTCGCGGCGTGGGTCGCCGCGGGGGTCGCCACGCAGGTGGGCGCGCGCGCCGGGCTTGCGGACCGCGTCCGTCTGGACGCCTGGAGCGACGGGCCGGGCGGGGGCGTGGCCCGATCGGCAGGACGGGTGTAGGGTCGGGCCCATGACCATGCGCGCCCCGCGGCGGAGTCCGCTCCCCCCGGACAAGATCCTCAACTTGAACGTCCGCGGGATGGGCCACTCGGCGACGATCGCGATCAACGAGCGTTCGAACGCGCTCCGGGCCGCGGGGAAGCCCGTCCACAAGCTCGGACTCGGCCAGTCGCCCTTCCCCGTGCCCGACCAGGTGGTGGAGTCGCTCCGGCGCCACGCGCACGAGAAGGACTACCTGCCGGTCCAGGGCCTTCCGGCCCTCCGCGAGGCGGTGGCGGCGTACACCGAGCGGGCCGTCGGCGTCGCCCGCGCCGGGGCGGACGTGCTGATCGGCCCCGGGAGCAAGGAGCTGATGTTCCTGCTCCAGCTGGTGTACTACGGCGACCTCGTCGTGCCGACGCCGGCATGGGTGTCCTACGCGCCGCAGGCGCGGATCCTCGGACGCACCGTCCAGCTCGTCCCCACCCGGCGCGAGGACGACTGGATGCTCACGGCCGAAGGCCTCGAGGCCATCTGCGGGGTCGATCAAGATCGTCCGCGGATCGTGGTGCTCAACTACCCGAGCAACCCGACGGGCGCGACGTTCACGCTCGACGAGCTGAAGCAGATCGCGCGTGTGGCCCGCCGGCACCGCGTCGTGCTCCTCTCGGACGAGATCTACGGCGAGCTCCACCACCGCGGGCAGCACGTGTCGATCGCGCGTTTCTACCCCGAGGGGACGATCATCTCGTCGGGGCTCAGCAAGTGGTGCGGGGCCGGGGGGTGGCGCCTCGGCACCTTCGTGTTCCCGAGCGGGCTTCGGTGGCTCCTCGACGCGATGGCGTCCGCCGCGAGCGAGACGTTCACCTCGACGAGCGCGCCCATCCAGTACGCCGCGGTCACCGCCTTCGTGGGGAGCGCCGAGATCGACGACTACCTCGCGCGCTCACGCCGGGTCCTGTCGGCGATCGGGCGCGCGACGCACCACCGGCTCTCCGCGGCGGACGTGCGTTGTCCGGCGCCGGCGGGCGGTTTCTACCTCTTCCCCGACTTCGAGGCCCATCGCGACCGCCTGGCCGCGCGCGGTCTCGACGCGGCGGAACGTCTCGCGGAGCGCCTGCTGACGGACACCGGCGTGGCGATCCTTCCCGGCGTCGTCTTCGGACGCCCCGGCTCCGAGCTCACCGCGCGCCTCGCGTACGTGGACTTCGACGGGGGCGCGGCGCTCGCCGCGGCCGCGAACGGGACGAAGCTCGACGACGCGTGGGTCACGGAACACGCCGCGCCGACGATCGAGGCGATCGACCTCCTGCGCCGATGGCTCGAGCGACTCTGACGCGGCGGCCTCAGCCGGCGTCCGCCCGAATGCGGTAGAGGCACCGGCGGTCGCCGTCGAGCACGTACTCCTCGCGCTCGACCGCGACGCCCGGACCGAGGAGGGCCCGGAAGAGCCGGAGCTCCGCCGCGCAGAGACCGACGCACACGCGGGCCGCGCTGCAGATCGGGCAGTGGTTCTCCGCGAGGAGGAACGTGCCGTCCTTCGAGCGCGACCAGACGGCCATGTAACCCTCGTCCCGACGGAGCTTCGCGAGCGCGGCGACGCGCCGCTCGAGCGGCGCCTCGGGGCCGGGGACACGGCGGCGATAGGCCTCCTGCTGCGCCCGGCGGCGGTCCTCGACGAGCTTCTGAAGACCGTCCTCGCCGAACGAGCGCCGCACCGACTCGAGGAAGCCGACGGCGAGCTCCGCGTGCGCGTCCGGGAAGCGGGCCGAGGCGGCGGGAGAGAGGTCCCACACGTGCCGCGGGCGTCCGACGCGGCCGGCCTCCGTCTCGCGCACGACGAGCCCGTCGGCCTCGAGGCGGGCGAGCTGCTGGCGGACGGCCACCGACGTCACGCCGAGGCGGCGGGCCAGCGCCGCCGTGGTCTTCGGGCCCTGGATCTTCAGGTCGAAGAGGATCTTCTCGGCCGGCGGCGCATCGGGGGCGGGACGCATGTCCCGGATCGTACGTCGGGCACCGGGGTTTCGAAATACCGGGCTTGACCAATCCAGGCCGCGGGGCTCTCCTATCGAAAGCAGATCCTTTCTTTATCTGGAGGTCCCATGAAGGCCGTGGCCCTGGACCACCTGAACATGTCGGTTCGAGATCTCGCGGAGAGCCTCGACTGGTACGGTCGCGTCTTCGGGTTCGAGAAGGTGGAGGACGGCGTCTACGACGGCGCGCCCTGGGCGATCGTCCGGAGCGAGGGCGCCCTGCTCTGCCTCTACGAGCATCCCGAGCGGGCCTCCCCCGACGGCGGGGACGGGCTCGCGGAGAAGGGGCTCCTCGGCGTCGCCCACTTCGGGCTCCGGATCGACGACCGGGCCGCGTGGGAGGACACGCTCCACCGCGAGAACGTGGAGGTCCAGTATGGCGGGCCGGTCCGCTGGCCGCACTCGACCTCCTGGTACGTCTCCGACCCCTCGGGGTACGAGATCGAGGTCGCCCTCTGGAAGGACGGCATCGCCTTCTGAGCGGCCGCGCCGCGCTCTGGGGAGGTCGCCGAGCGGGACCTGGGAACAGGATGCGGGTTCGCGGCATCCTGTAGGCGGTCGATGGGCGCCTCCCCCACCCCGCCCGATCCCGCCTCGCTCCTCCGGCACGAGGGCTGGCTCCGCCGGCTCGCGCTCCGGCTCGTCGAGGACGAAGCCGACGCCGACGACGTCGTCCAGGAGACGTGGCGGCGCGCCCTCGAACGCCCGCCGAGGGACGCTCGGGCGCTGCCCGCCTGGCTCGCCCACGTCGCGCGAAACGCCGCGCGCGGGCTCTGGCGCACCACCGCGAGGCGCCGCCGGCGCGAGGAGGCCGCCGCCCGGCCCGAGCGGATCCCCGCGACGATCGACGTCGTGGCCCGCGCGGAGACGCAGCGCCGCCTCGTGGACGCGGTCCTCGCGCTCGACGAGCCGTTCCGCACGACGGTGCTGCTCCGCTACGTGGACGAGCTCTCGCTCCGCGAGATCGCGGATCGACACGGCGTCCCCGAGGCGACGGTTCGCTCGCGTCTCAAGCGAGGGCTCGACCGCCTGCGGGAGCGTTTCGACGCGGAGAGCCACGGCGATCGGGGGCGGTGGGCCCTCGCACTGCTCTCGTTCGCGCGCCCGGGCGCGCCGACCCTCGCGGCGCCCACGACCGTCGCAGGAGGAGTCGCGATCGTGTCCAGCACCACGAAGACCATCGGCGGGGCGGTGCTCGTCCTGCTGCTCCTGGGAGGGCTGGTCGTGGTCGGCTCCACGACGCTTCCGCGCGCGAAGGACCCGACCGCCGTGGCGGTCCTGCCACCGGAACCGCCGCCGGCCGCCGCCGCCCCGGCGCCCGAGCCCGCACCGAACGCTCCCCGGGCAGAGGAGCCCCCCGCTCCGCGACTGCGGGGTCGGGCGACCGAGCCGGTCGCGGCCCCAGCCTCGCCGGCGGCGCCGCCAGCCGACACCGCACGGCCCTACGCCGCGGGCAGGGTGGTCGATGCCGATGGCCAGCCCATCGCCGGCGTTCGCGTGGCCCACTTCCAGAACCCTCGGCACCTGCTGCTGCACGGACAGAAGGTGGTGACGGTCTTCGACACGCCCCACGGTGTCCTCCACGCGGAGGAGGAACCCGCCCTCGCCCTCGCGATCACGGCCGAGGACGGCACGTTCACCGTCCACGAGACGCCGAAGGAATGCGACGCGCTCGCCTTCCTCAAGCCCGGCTGGGCCGTGGCCAAGGTGCAGGTGATGCGGCCCGACCTGGTCGTGGTGCTCCACCCCGCCTGGCGGCTCGAGGGGAGCGTGCGAGAGACGGACGGTTCCCCGATCGCCAAGGCGCTCGTCGTCGCCATGGAGACCGCCCACCTGGACGACAGGGTGCCGACGTGCACGACGACCGACGCGCAGGGTCACTACGTGTTCGGCTCCCTCGACGACGTGCCCGTCCGGGTCTTCGTGAGTGTGCGCCAGTACGCGGAGGGCGACCCCGGCGTGCCCGACGGCACGCCGGACCACGTCCTGAGCCCGCCGACCTCCCGATGCGACTTCGTCCTCCACCGGATGGGCCTCGTGGTAGACGTCGTCGACGCGGTGACGCACGAGCCGGTGGCGGCGCGCGGCGTCGTGACGGACCCCAAGGACGGTTCCCTCGTCGAGCTGCTCTCACGGGAGGCCTGGGGTATGCCGTCGAGAGCTTGGAACAGCCTGTTTCCTGCGCCTCTCGGCCGCCTCTTCGCGGAGTACCCGCCGCGCCGTCAAGGGGTGATCGTGAACGACCGCGTCGACCTCCGCGTGTTCGCGCCGGGCTATGAGCCGGCCACACAGGCCCTGAACGTCCGCCGGGGTGGAGAGCCGCCCCGGGTCGAAGTCCGCTTGACGCGCGGCACCGCGGAGCCGTCCCTCGCGGGCCGCGTCCTCGACGGCCCCGGCGCGCACGTCGAGGTGCGTGGGCTCGAGCGCCCGGAGGAGCGCGCCATGGAGCCCGACGACCGGACGGATCACGAGGTGACCGGGACGACGGCCGCTTCCGACGGACGCTTCATGGTGGCGGGGCTTCCGCCGGGGCCCTACCGGTTGGTCGTGCGGCTTCCCGGCAAGGCGACCGCATCCCTCGAGGTCGTGGCCCCTCGAGACGACCTCCAGATCCGGCTCGAGGAGCCGGCCTCGCTCGAGATCAGAACCGTCACGCCGGCGGGCGAGGCCGCGCCGGACGCGTGGGTCACGCTCGACGTCCGGACGACGCGCGAGCAGTGGGAAGCACGAACCGACGGCGAGGGCCGAGCCCGATTCGAGGGCCTACCGCTCGGCAACGTGGGGATCGTCGGGGCGAGGGTCTCGAGGGGTGAGTCCGGCGGGCTCTGGCACTGGAAGGGAACGAAGGACGTCGATCTGGCGGCGGGGACCACCACGTCCGTGGAGATCGTCGTCCCCGAACGCGTACCGACCACGGTCCGCGTCCTCGACGCGAACGGCGACCCGCGCCAGGGGCTCCGGATGCACCTGGTCTGGGGACATCCGTTCTGCAGATTCGACGGCAGCATCGAGGAGTGGAAGCGCATCGGTGCCCTCGAGCTCACGACGGACGAAGAGGGAAGCGTGCACCAGGATCTCTATCCCGGTACGTACTGGGCCCACGTCGAGGGACTCTCCTCAGGGCCGCTCGAGCGGAAGTTCGAGGTGGGTCTCCGTCCCGAGCCGCCGGTCGAGGTCCGCGCGCCCGCAGGTACCGCCGTGCTTTCCGGTCGCGTGCTCGAGCGCACGGGTGCGCCGATCCCGGAGCGTCTCGTTCGCGTGATGACTACCGAGGCCCCGTTCACGATCGTCGGGCAGGCGCTCACGAGCGCTTCGGGCGCCTACGAGATCCGGGGGCTTCCGGCGGGACGCTTTCGGGTCGGCCTCCTCTTGGAGAGCGACTCGAAGGGGGTGCTGGAGATCCGCCAGGACGAGGACGGCCGTGCGGTCCCCGAGAGCCCCTTCCCGGCGGGCGAGGCCGAGGTCGAGCTCCGCGACGGGGAGAAGAGGTCTCTCGGGGCCCTCGCGCCCCGCGTCCGCGGCGAGGACGCCATGCCGACCTCGGTCGAGGTGGCGGTACGTGTGGTGGACCCCGACGCCGGGCGGCCCGTCGCGGACGCGCACGTCCGGGTCCTCGCGAGGATCGGCGACGTGTGGTTCCACGTCGGCGAGGCCACGAGCGACGGCGCGGGCACCGCGACGACAGAGGTCGTCGCCGCCACCCGCTACCGCCTCGACGTCCGTGCCCCGGACGGCCGCTCCGCGAAGACCGTCGAGGCGGCCCCGCGCGGCGGTCGCGTCGCGCTCGACCTCGAGGTCGGCGTCAGGTGACGAGCGCCTTCCGGACCCGGTCCAGTCGTTCGTAGGCTTCCTCGCCGAGGTGGGAGAGGTCGCGGCGGCCCGTGAGGCCGAGGACCGTGCGGGGCTCCATGAACGCCACCGTGATCGAGTGGTCGGGCTCCTCCCGGACCACCACGTTGCACGGGAGGAGCAAGCCGATGTCGGGCTCCGCGTCGATCGCCTGGTGTGCGAGCTCGGGGTTGCAGGCCCCGAGGATGACGTAGGGGCGGCTGTCCAGGTCGAGCTTCTTCTTGAGCGTCCCCCGGACGTCGATCTCGGTCAGGATCCCGAAGCCCTCCTTCTTGAGCTCCTCGGTCACGCGCTCGACCGCCTTCGCGAACGAGCCGGGAAAGGTGACGCGGAACGCGTACGCCGCCATGGCCGTCCTCCGGTGCGGGGCGAGCCGGCGCTCGCGCGACGAGGCCAGCCTACCGGGGGACCGCGCGGAGCCGAGTCGGGGCGCGGGTCCTTCCCGCGCTCAGCCGCAGTACTGGTGACAGCGCGGCGTGCAGGACGGCGTGCTCGGACAGACGGTCGGATGGAACGGGTCCGTCCAGTTCCAGTGGCACGCGGAGAGGGTCATCGCGACGAAGCCGAGCACGAGGATCCAGACGACACGACGCATCGAGGCGACCTCCCAAACGACGGCGAGGCGGACCCGCCGCCCGGCCGCGGGAGGACCTCGCCTCCCGCCCGGCCTCCCACCGGCGGGGCGATGCTACCCGTCCGGACGCCCGCTCGCCAGGGTCGGCCCCTCTGTCCGGGTCTCCGTGTACCGCGCGGGTCCCCGCGGGGTCCCGCGGGGCCCCGCGCGGTCCACCGTCCCTCAGCGACGGCGACGGTAGGCCATCGCCTCCGCGACGCGCTGCCTCGCCAGCGTGGTCGCGGCCTCGAGCGGCATCTGCCCGGTCCGACGCGCCCGCTCGAGGACGGCGGCCGTGTTCTCGCGGACCTTGTCCTCGATGGCGTGGAAGGCGTGGCGCTCGGTGCCCCCGTGGTACTCGACGGCCGCGCAGATGACGCCTCCCGCGTTCGCCACGAAGTCGGGGATCGAGACGATGCCCCGCTGGTGGAGGATCGCCTCGGCCTCCTTCGTGCACGGGATGTTCGCCCCCTGCACGACGGCCCGGCAGCGCAGACGGTGGGCGTTCGAGCGGTCGATCACGTCGGGCCGCGCCGCCGGAACGAAGATCTCGCACTCCAGGTCGATGAACGCGTCGCGCGCGAGCTTCTCCCCGCCGGCGTAGTCCGTGACGCGGCCCGTCTCGCGCTTCTGGGCGGTCAGCTTCTGGACGTCGAGACCCTTCTCGTCGTGGACCGTGCCGTCCAGGTCGGTCACGACGGTCACGCGCGCGCCGCGCTCCACGAGGAAGCGGGCGGCGTGCTGCCCGACGTTGCCGTAGCCCTGGATCGACACGCGGGCGCCGTCGAGGCGGAGGTCGAGGAAGTCCTGGAGCACCTCCGAGGCCACCGCGCAGCCGAAGCCCGTCGCGCCGACCTGGTCGAGGGGGATGCCGCCCAGGACCTTCGGCAGACCGACGGACCGCCCCATCTCGTCCCTCACCCACGCCATCGACGTCTCGTCGGTTCCCATGTCGGGACCGGGGATGTACCCGACGAGCGGCGCGAGCGCCCGCGCGAAGTGTCGGACGAGCGTCTCCTTGTCGGCCTGCTCCGGGTCCGCGAGGATCGCCGACTTCCCACCGCCGTGGGAAAGGCCGGCCATGGCGTTCTTCCACGTCATGGCCCGCGCGAGACGGAACACCTCCTCCGTCGTCACGTCGGGCGCCATGCGGATGCCGCCGATGGCGGGTCCCGCGGCCGTGTTGTCGATGACCACGATGCCGCGCAGGCCGACCGCCGGGTCGGTCACGTAGACGACCTTCTCCGGTCCGAACTCGTCGGCGAACCGCTCGAACACGCTCTCGCCCATCTGCCTCTCCCGTGGGTCGCGCATCGCGCACCGCGCGCCGCGCCGCGGCCGGATCGTACCCGCGCCGATCCGCGCGCCCCCCGCCCGCCGTAGGGTGGGACGGGCGCCCGCGCCGCCCGTCGTATTCGTGGATTTCTGTAAAGACGTCCGTACGATCGGTGCGACTCTGCCCCCCGTTGGCGCGGGCGCTACCATCGTGGTCATGGACCGTGACCCGCCCCCCGCGCCGCCGCGCGTCGCGACCGAAGCCGAGCCCGGGACCGAGATCGCGCCCGAGATCGACATCGACAGCCCGCAGGTCCTGGTGAACCGGGACCTCTCGTGGCTCGGGTTCGCCCGGCGCGTCCTCGCGCTCGTGCAGAACGGAGACCTCCCGATCCTCGAGCGCGTGAAGTTCGCCGGCATCATGGGGATGCTCCACGACGAGTTCTTCATGAAGCGCGTGTCCGGCATGAAGCACGGCGTCGAGGCGGGGCAGCGCACGCGCTCACCCGACGGCATGCTCCCCGAGGAGGAGCTCCAGGCGGCGCGCGCCGAGGTCCTCCGGCAGATCGAGATCCTCTCGACGCAGATCGACGACCACATCCGACCCGCCCTGGAGAAGGGCGGCTGGCCGATCCGTGACTGGGACGATCTGCGTCCCGCGCAGCGCGAAGCGCTGCGACGCACGTTCCAGGAGACGATCCAGCCGATCCTGACCCCGCTCGCGGTGGACGCGGAGCACCCCTTCCCCTTCATCAGCAACCACGGACTGAACCTCGCCGTGCTGCTGCCCGATCCGCCTTCGGGGCGCGACCGCTTCGTCCGGATCAAGGTCCCCGACAACCGGCCGCGGTGGGTCCCTCTCCCGGAGGAGAACGGCTGGGTGCCGCTCGAGCAGGTGATCGCCGCCAACCTCGACCTCATGTTCCCGGGCAGCACGCGTCGCCGCATCTACGCGTTCCGCGTGAGCCGCGGCGCCGAGGGGCATCCCGAGCGCGGGCTCGACCTGACGGTGGACGAGGCGCTCGCCGAGCCGGGCCTGATCGTGCGCGTGGTGTCCGAGGAGCTGAAGGCCCGTCGCTTCGCCGGGTGCGTGCGGCTCCAGGTGGACCACCGGATGCCCACCGACGTGCGGGACTGGCTCGCGAAGCGCCTGGGCCTCGGCCGCGACGACGTGTTCGCCCAGGATTTCCTGCTCGGTGTGAGCGACCTCCTCAAGCTCAACCCCACGGACGTGGAGCCCTTGCGGTTTCCCCGCTACGAGCCGGTCACCCACCCGCGCCTCTCCGGCCTCGACCCGAAGGACACGAGCGCGATCTTCCGGGAGATCGCCCGCGGCGACGTCCTGCTCCACCACCCGTACCACTCGTTCGACACGTCGGTGCTCAGGTTCCTCCAGTCGGCGGCGAGCGACCCGAAGACGCTCGGCATCAAGCTCACGATCTACCGGACGAGCAGCGACTCCCCCATCATGCAAGCGCTCGTGGACGCGTCCCGACGCGGCAAGCAGGTCGCCGTCCTCGTCGAGATCACCGCGCGGTTCGACGAGGCGCCGAACATCGCCTGGGGCAAGCACCTCGAGGAGGAAGGCGTCCACGTCGCCTACGGCGTCGAGCGCCTCAAGACCCACGTGAAGCTCGCGCTCGTCGTCCGCGAGGAGCAGGGACGGATCCGCCGCTACGCGCACGTGGGCACGGGGAACTACCACACCGGGACCGCGCGCATCTACGAGGACCTGGGCCTGCTGACCGCGGACCCGGACATCTGCGACGACGTGTCGGCGGTGTTCAACGCCCTGACGGGGTCCACGCCCCACGCGCAGTATCGTCGCCTGCTCGTCGCACCGACCTTCCTGCGGTCTCGCTTCACCGAGCTGATCCGGCGCGAGGCGGAGCACGCGAAGGCGGGCCGCCCCTCCGGGATCCTGGCGAAGATGAATCAGCTCGAGGACCCGGACCTGGTCCGCGAGCTCTACCGCGCCGGTCGCGCCGGGGTCCCGATCACGCTGATCGTTCGGGGGCTCAACCGGCTGCGCCCCGGCGTGCCGGGTCTCTCCGAGAACATCCGCGTGTTCAGCGTGGTCGGCCGCTATCTGGAGCACAGCCGGATCTACCGCTTCGAGAACGCGGGCCATCCCGAGTTCTTCCTCGGCTCCGCGGACTGGATGCGCCGGAACCTGGACCACCGCGTCGAGACGATCACGCCCGTCCCGGAGGCCGTGAACCAGGCCGAGATCCAGGAGATCCTGGACGTGTACCTCGCCGACAACTACGCGGCGTGGGACTGCCAGGCCGACGGGACGTACGTGAAGCGCCGCCCCGCCGCGGGCGAGGAACGCCGCGAGGCCCAAGAGGTGTTCCAGCGCCGCGCCATCGCCGAGGCGGCGGGGGGCGTCTGACCCCACCGACGGGTGCGGGCGGCGCGCCGGGTAGAGTCGGCGCCGTGGAGACCGAGCTCGACCTCGAGCTGAAGCGCCTGGTCCTCGGGACGAACGAGCAGCGCCGGCGCGTGGGCCAGGCCGTCTACCACCTCTACCGCACCCTCGTGTTCTGGAACGACAAGGGGCGCCCCTTCCTGGAGATCGTGCGCGCGTGGTCGGCGGGCGGCGCCGCGATCTTCGACGCGCTCGCGGGGACGCTCCGCGAGCTCCAGGTCTTCGAGGAGGACCGTCCGCTCCGGGGCTGGCTCTCCGAGGTGTTCCTGGACCTCGCGGCCGACCTCGAGCGGGGCGACCACCGGCTCTGGCCCTTCCTGCGCGGGCTCGAGGGGCGCTTCCCGGCCCTCACGCGGATGATGCAGGAGGAGCGCACGGGCTCGAGGATCCACGACCTCGAGCTCGCGCGCTCGCTCACCCGCGCGTTCGAGACGGCGGCGCGGACGGACCGTGCGGGGCTCGTCTCCACCTTGAGGGGCGCGGCGGCGCTCTGACCGCCGTCGGCCCCCCTACTCGACCCCGCCGAGGAAGTCCTCGCGCCGCACGAGCTTGCGGCGCGGGCGACCCGCGGCGCGTCCGGCGGCGACCTCCTGCGCGTCGAGGCGCTGCCACGCGGGAAAGTCGATCCAGTGGACGCCGCGCGTCCGGAGCTCGTCCACGACGGCGCCGGGGTCGGGCCTGGGGGCGAGGACCACGCGGCCCGCGGCGACGTCCTCGAGAAGCATGTTCACCGTCTCCTGGGCGTCGGGCCGGTTCGTCCCGATCACGCCGCTCGGGCCGCGCTTGATCCACCCGGCCACGTAGAAGCCGGGGACCGGCGCGCCTCCCGGGGTCTCGAGGACGCGGCCCTCGTCGTTCGGGACCGTGCCCCAGTCCTCGCGGAACGGGACCCCGGGGATCTCGACGCCGCGGTATCCGACCGCGCGGAACACGAGGCCGGCCTCGATCACCTCTTCCTCCGGAGTCGGGAGCGGCCGGAGCGAGCCGTCCTTGGCGCGGACGAGCGAGTTCCTGACGACGCGCACCGCGCGGACGCGCCCCTCGTCGTCCCCGAGGAGCTCGACGGGCGACACGAGGAACCGGATCCAGAGCGAGCGGGGCTTCGGCGCCTGCGGCGTCTTCGCGTACGCCTGCAGGTGCACGAGCTTCGACTCCGTGAGTCGGTCGGGACTCGTCTGGAGGTCCGCACGGCTGAGCGCGTCGAGGGCGACCTCCTCCTCCTTCGTCCGTGCGTCGGCCCCCTCGAGCTTCGCGAGCTCCTCGAGCTCCGCGACCGTGAAGGCGGCCTGCGCCGGCCCGCGCCGGCCGAGGATCACGACCTCTCTCACGCGGCTCGCGGTCAGCGCCGCGAGCGCGTCGTCGGCCACATCGGTCTTCCGGAGCTCGTCGGGCGTCCGGACGAGCATGCGGGCGACGTCGAGCGCCACGTTGCCGACGCCGACGACCACCGCGCGCTCGCAATCGAGGTCGAACCGTTCCGCCCCGAAGTCGGGGTGGCCGTTGTACCAGGCCACGAACGCGGTGGCCGGATGGCTCCCCGCGAGGTCCTCGCCCGGGACGCCGAGGTGACGGTCGGTCTGCGCACCCGTGCAGTACACGACGGCGTCGTAGAAGACTGCGAGATCGGCGACGCCCAGGTCGCGGCCGACCTCTACGCCTCCGAAGTAGCGCACGCGCGGGTCCGTGGCGAGACGGTCGTAGACCTTCGTCACCGCCTTGATATTGGGGTGGTCGGGCGCGACGCCGTAGCGCACGAGTCCGTACGGCGCCGGCTGACGGTCGAGCAGGTCGATCGAGACGGGCGTCGTCTTCTCGCGGAGGAGGGCCTGGAGGACGTAGAACCCGCTTGGCCCGGCGCCTACGACGGCGACGCGCAGCGGGCGCATCTCGGTGAAGGGGCTGGAGTCGGCCATCTCGGGATCGTACCGGCCGCGCCTCTACGCTCCCTCTTCCGTCGCGGGCGCGCGCGGGCGCGCGTCCCGCCCCATCCTGCCCTCCACTCTCAGGCCGACGGGACCGCGAGCGGCGGTGCGCCGTCGCGCGCGAGCACGTCGCGCGCGAGACCGAGCACGTGATCGGCAGGGATGCTCTTGAGGCAGACGTTGTCGCCGTCGCAGGGAGAGCGTCGGTGGTTGTAGGCCGTGAGACACGGCGAACACGAGAGGTTCGTCCTGAGATTCACCGACTTGTCGTCGAGCGTCCCGTAGAGGACCGGCGTCTCGGGCCCGAAGAGCACGATCGCCGGGACGGGCGTGATCGCGGCGAAGTGCCCGGGGCCTCCGTCGTTCGCGACGAGGAGCGCGGCGCGGTGAAACAGCAGGAGGACCTCGCGCACGCTCCTCGTCCAGCCCGTGAGGTCCACGAGGCGCTCGTCCGGGACGCGCTCCGCCAGGTCCTGCGCCACGTCGCGGTCGCGGGGGAGCCCGAGCACGCCCACGGCGTGGCCGTCGTCGAGGAGCCCCCGTACGAGCGCCACCCAGTGCTCGATCGGCCACGCGCGGATGGGCAACAGACCGCCGGCGGGCGAGACCAGCACGAGCCGCCGTCCCGCGAGGACGGGATGGTCGTGGAGCAGACGATCGACGAGCCGGTCCACGTCGGCCGCCGGAAGCGCGAGCCGCGGGAGCACGGGCAAACGCTCCTCGACCTCGCGTTTCGCGACCGGGACGCCCCCACCGCGAATCGCCTCCGCGAGCGTCACGAACTGTCGCCCCACGTGTTGGTACGGGTTGTACAGGACCCGCCGGTTCACGAGGCCACCCCGGTAGAGGCCCTCCTGCGTCATCGGGTGGAAACCCACGCGGATCCCGGCGCCGCTGAACCAGGAACAGAGCGCGCCGACGCGGGCGAAGAGCTCGCAGTCGATCGCCACGTCCGTGCCGAGGCGCCGGAGCGCACGGAGCTCGCGACGCATGTCGAGGAGGAGGTGGAAGAACGAGTCGTTTCGGATCGCGTGGACGTGCGCCACCGGCACGAGCGACTGCAGGTCGAGGATCTCCCGGTTCTGCCGGAACACGAGCGCGTGCACCTCGGCGCCGGGGTAGAGCGCCCGAAGGCGCTCGAACATCGGTCGCGCGAGGACGAGGCTCCCCATCTCGGAGAGCAGGATCACGACGATCCGCCGCGGGTCGCCTTCGGGCTCCGGCCGGGGCAGGAGGCGGGCGCGCAGGGTCACCAGCGCGCAGAGGAGCGACCCGAGCCGTCGATCGACGAAGCGCTGGAATCCGATCTTCATCGGGGCCCGTCTCCGACGGAGGTGGGCGCCAGGAGCACCTCCCGCTGGAGGAGCACGTCCGCGCGGCCGTGGAGCAGGAGATCCTCGATCTCCGACCCGGTCTGGCGCGTGCGGAGCGCCCACCGCGCGCCGAGCGTCTTCGCCCCCGCCGGAGGCGCCTCGCCCGGACCGAGGTCCACGGCGACGACGTCGGGCCCGGCGACGAGCGCGTCGCGCCGCGCGGCGTCCTTCGCGGGGTACGCGCGCACGTCGGCGCCGGGGAGGAGGAAGCGAGCGCGTTCCTCGCGGGCGCGGAAGCTCGACGGCACCCACACGCGCCGCCCGCGGACAGCCGCGACCGTCGCCGGGTCGAACCGGCCCGGGGCACCGTCGAACGGTGCGGCCGCGCACGCGATCGAGAGCAGCGCGCCGAAGCAGGCGGGGAAGAGCCCGAGCCGCACGAGGTCGCCCCGGACGACGAGCAAGACAGAAAACGCGAGCGTCGCCGCGGGGACGGCGATCTGCCAGGGCGCCCACGCCGAAAACGACAGCACGCGCGTCGCGACCAGGACGAGGAAGCCGAGGGCCACCAGCGCGACGCCGGCCGGCGCGAGGGCCGTCACGCGGAGGAGGCCCCGCGGGATCCGCTCCCAGGCGAGCCCGAGCAGGACGGCGAACGCGGGGCTCGCCGGGATCAGGTAGTTCGCCTGGCGGTGCGCGGGGATCGAGAACACGACCACGAACGCGAGCGCGAGCGACCAGAGCCCGACCTCGGCGTCGGAGAGGTCGCGGCGCCTCCGCCACGCGTCGAACCAGACGAACGCCAGGGGCAACGCGAGGATCCCGGCGTTGAAGAAGGGTCCGAGGAGCGTCGTCCAGAGCCCGTGCGTCGGCGAGACGAGGCTTCGGACCCAACCCCCGCCGGCGACCTTCGCGGCGTTCTCGCCGAGCACGAAGTCGTGGAGAACGGCGCCCGGGTCCGGGTCGAGCAGGGGCCAGAGCGCAAAGCAGCAGAGCGCGATCGCGAGCGACGCGGCCACCCACCCGACCTCGGCGGGGGTCGGCCGGCGCCTCCGGCGGCGCGCCCGCACGTAGAGCCAGACCGCGAACGCCACGCCGACGGGCGCCACGAGCGCGAACGACTTCACGAGGCACGCGGCGCCGATCGAGAGCCCCGCGGCGACCCAGTAGCCGCGCGAGCCGAGGCGCCGGGGGTCGGTCAGACCCCCCGCGAACGGCAGGAAGACGAAGAACGTCTCCGGCATGTTCACGAGAAAGGGGCGGCCGTACTGGAACGTCGAGAGGAACGCGAGGAAGGCGAGGGCGGCGATCGCGCCGGAGCGCCGGTCGCCGCCGAGGCGGGCCGCCACGCCGAACACGAGCCAGGCGGTCCCGAGAGAGAAGAGGACGATCGGCAGGCGCAGGTGGAAGAGATCGAAGTGCCGTCCCCAAGCCGTCGCCACCGCCCCGATCCAGAAGAGGAGCGGGGGTTTCGTGTTCCGAAGGCCCTGCTCCCCCTGGAGCGGAAGGAGTCGGCCGTTCGCGGCCGTGAGGCGCGTGACGTGAACGTACGGCGGCTCGTCGCCCGTCCGCGGGATCTCGAGACCACCGAGATCGTAAAGGTACGCGAAGAGGGCGAGCGCGAGCACGCCGAGGCCCAGGCCGACCCGCGCGAGGCTCGAGGGAGAGGGGATCGGGGGTGCCGTCACGTCGTCCGCCGCGCCTCGAGGACGAGGTCCGACGAGGTGCGGGGATCATACGGGCCACCCTCGACGTCGCCGAAGGAGACCACCTCGAACCCGTGGGACTCGAGCGGGCGGACCAGGTCCTCACGCGTCCACGTTCGAAGCCTCACCTCGCGGCTCCGGACCACCCGTACCGGCTCCTCGGCGCCCGGCGTGAGCGTGAGCGCCGTGGGGTAGAACCGCATCCAGCGGTCGCCATCGGGCTCGATGAGCCGCAGGAAGACGGTGCGTGTTCCGTCCTCCTCCTCGCGGACGTTCACGGGGAGCGCCCGTGTGTCCTCGGCGCGGAGCTTCGCGTAGCTCAGGATCTGGATCCACGCGATGCCGCCCGGGAGGAGGATCGCGCGGAGCACGGCGGCGAGGCGGTCGATCGCGTCGTCGTCGCCCAGGTGCGGCAGGACGTTCCCGAGGCAGATCGCGAGCCCGAAGGGGGCGTCGCCGGCGAGGACCCGGTCGGCCTCGAGCAGATCGCCCTCGAGGAATCGACCGTGGCCCGCGGCCTCGTGGTCGCGGGCCTTGGCGACCATCTCCGCGGAGCGGTCGAGACCGACCGCCCGCGCGCCCTCCCCCGCGAAGAACGCGACGTGCTCTCCGGTGCCCGCGCCGAGGTCCACGACGCTCCTCTCGGGCGCCTTCTCGAGGAGGCGGCGGAGCATGGGCGCCTCCCGCCGGATCCGCTTCTCCCAGAGGATCATTCGGCGGTAGTCGACGCGCGACCAGGGATCCGAAGGAGTCTCGCTCACGGTTTCCTCGCCTCCGCGAAGCCCACGTCAGTCGGCTCCCGGGCCGGGGATCCAACCGCCGAGGATCCGGCTGTGGCGAAGGCGGCCCTCGTGCGCCGCGAGCCACGCCGCCGCCTCGGCCGAGGTCGTCGTCCCCCCGGCGTCACTCTCCAGCGGCAGGGTCGGGAACCGCGCGCGGAGCACCTGCTGGGCCTGCCAGCCGAGGCAGCAGTTCGACTCCACGTGCGCCACCCAGGCCGCGATCACCTCCGGGTCGCCGTCGAGCGAGAGGAGCAGGGGATCGTCGAATCGGTCGAAGAGCCACGTGTGCCCCTCGCGCACGAGACCGAGCATCTCGGAGCGGGCCTCGGCGTCGCCGAGGAGGGCCAGACCGGCCGTGGCCTCCCAGTACAGGCCGTTCCCCCGCTCGGATCGAACGCTTCGCAACGCCGCGACGACCCGGGGGTCCTTCACGAGACCGAGCCGACCGACGTCCGGCGGCCAGGCGAGGATCGCACCCACCGCGTCCCCGCGGGACATGAGCCCGACCGCGCGGGCCCACGAGGCGTCGTCCGCGGGTTCGGGGAAGTCACAGCCCCCCTCGAACACGGCGTCCGGGATCCCGCGCTCGACCGCGAGCGCCAGGAACGCGAGCTCGGCCTCGTCCCGGTCGTCGCCCGCGAGGCGTTGGAGGAGCATGGCCTCGACGCGAGGATCGGCGACGTGGCCGATGTCCCGTCGGAGCTCCCTGTCGCTCCCTTCGGACCACGTGCGGACCATCTCATCGACGTGCGCGGTGTCGCCGAGCCGAGCGAGCCACGCGAGGACCCGCGCGCGGTCGTCTCTCGGGACGAGCGGGAGCCACGCGCCGAGGAGTCGCTTCAACGCGTCGGGGTTCCCGACCTCCAGCCAACCGAGCACGTCCTCCGGCACGTCCGCGGCGGAGAAGTCCTTCCCCTCCACGCTCGGCAGGTCCTCGAGCCGATGGGCGAGCGCTCCCACCTCGGCGGGCGTCAGGGCTCGAGGAAGCACGCGTGCGAAGAAGAAGGCGGTGTCGCCCGGTGGCGCGGCGCCTTCGCGGAGGCGGTCGGCGATCCATCGGAGGTCCTCGTCGCGGATCCGGACGGAGAACGCGCTCGCCATCTGCTGTCGCGCCAGGGGGGACAGATCGAACACGTACGAGCCCCGTAGCGCGTCCGTCTTCACGAGGGCCTCGAGCCAGCGCCGCCGTGCCGACTCGGGATCGACGGCCCACGCGAGGATCGCCACGGGTCCGGGGGGTTCGTCGAGCGCGAGCATCCGCGTCCACGCGTCGGGCCGCCCGGCGAGGGCCAGGGCCGCCGAGGCCGCGGCCGCGGCGTCGTCCGTCCCGGCGGCGAGGTCGCCCACGACCCGTCCCCCCCAGTCGGGGGAAAGCCTGAGGAGGTGCTTCATCGCCCAGAACCGCATCCCGACATCGACGCCGTCGGCCCGCACGAGGTCCGTGACGAAGAAACCGTCGGCGTCCACCGGCTCGAGCCCGTGGGCCCACCGGCGAAGCCAGCCCTGGAGGGCCGGGACGGCCGCGAGGTCCAGGACCGATCCTTCGCGCGTGTCGGCACCCTCCCCGAACCCCCACAGCGCGGAGGCGATCGCCCGGAAGGCCGCTGGGAGGCCGGGCCCGTCGGAGAGGGGAAGGGGGCCCGGCTCCAGCGCGGGGCGAGGCGCTCCGGCTCGGACGCGAAGGCCGTAGTCGAGCGCCCGTGCCACCCAGCCGCGGTAGCGGTCCCGACGGTCCGCGACGGCGAGGGACGAGATGGTCGAAAGCAGGCTCCGGACGTACTCGTCGTCGCCCCGGTCCAGGAGCGGGACGAGGTCGGGAATCTCGTCCGGGACCGCGGTCCGGGAAAGACCGTCCAGCACCGTCTTCGCGGGCGACTTCGTTCGTTCCGCGAGCGCGCGGAAGAGCGGCACGACGTCCGGGGACCCCACCGTGGATGCCCCGCCGACGCCCCAGCGGAGGAACGGGGGGAAGAGCGCCGCCTCGACACGCCCTCCGAGCAGCGCCGTGCACCGGTGCATCTCGTCGAGCGAGAGGTAGTCGGCGCCGATCTCGGCCGCGGCGAGGCGCGCCAGGTCCGGGGCGTCGGCCTGGAGGAAGCGCCGCAGGAGCGAGACCCGCGCGTACTCGGACCGCGCGCTCCAGTCGGCGAGCGCCGCGGCGCGGCCCTCACGCCCCGGCGTGGAGAGGCGCAGCAGCAGGCTCGCGTCCGCGTCGTCCGCCGCGTTCGCCGAAGCGCCGCCGAGCAGGCCGAACAGGAAGAGCGACGCGACCGCCACGGCCCGGGCCACCGTCTCGCGGGCGTTCGCGCGCGCGCCGCGCCGGGGAACGGTTCGGACCGCGGGGGCACGATGACTCGCCTCGACGGCACTCCCTCGCGCGCGCATGGCGCTCATCGTAGCGGCGCACGCGGGAGGTACGGGCCGTTCGCGCCCTCCCGGTCAAGGCTGCGCAAGGCTCCGGGCCAGCTCGACCAGGCGGAGCATCTCCGCGCGGTAGCCGTGCGGGTCGTCGCCTCGCGCCGCGCGGGCGATCTCCTCGACGAGGGCCCAGGAGCACTGCTCCTTCTCGGGGTCGTCGCGGAGCATCATGGCGAAGCCCGCGACGGCCGAGGCCCACTGGAGGTCGAGGTCGCCGGCCTCGAACGGCAGCGCGCCGTCCGGGACGTCCTGCTCGAGGAGGGTGCTCGCGCCGCCGGAGGGGGGCTGGTACCGCGCGCGGACGCGGAGCCACGCGTTCGCCCCGAGCGACGGCGCGCCGCCGGCCGCCACGAACGGGTTCGGGTCGGCGGGGACGGGGCCCGGCACGCCCTGGCCCGCCGGGACGATCTCGTAGAGCGCGGTCACCGCGTGGCCCGCGCCGACCTCGCCCGCGTCCTTCGTGTCGTCGTTGAAGTCTTGCTTCGCGAGGCGCCGGTCCTCGTAGCCCAGGAGGCGCCAGCCCGCGACCTTCGCCGGGTTGAAGAACACCTGGATCTTCACGTCCTTCGCGATCGTCACCAGCGTCGAGAGCCCCTGCTCCACGAACACCTTCCGCGCCTCGGCGAGGTCGTCCACGTACGCGTAGTTCCCGTCGCCGCGGTCCGAGAGCTGCTCGAGGAGGTCGTCCTTCAGGTTGCCCGTCCCGAACCCGAGCACGGTCAGGAACACGCCCTGCTTCGCCTTCGCCTCGATCATCCGGGTCAGGGCGCCGTGGTCGCTCACGCCGACGTTGAAGTCGCCGTCCGTGCACAGGATCACCCGGTTGACCCCGCCCTCGATCCGGTTCTCGACGGCGCACCGGTACGCGAGCTCGATCCCCTGGCCGCCGTTCGTCGATCCGCCGGCGCGCAGCCGATCGACCGCCTCGCGGATCGCTTCGTGCTCGGCGCCGGAGGTCGGCGCCAGGACCTGGCCCGCCGCGCCGGCGTACACGACGATCGAGACTCGGTCCCGGGCGTCGAGCAGCGGCACGAGGAGCCCGAGGGCGCTCTGCACGAGGGGCAGCTTGTTCGGCGCGTTCATGGAGCCCGACACGTCGATCAGGAAGACGAGGTTCGCCGCGGGTCGTGTCGCCGCGTCGAGCACCCGCCCCTTCAACGCGACGCGGAGCAGCCGGTGCGCCGGCGCCCAGGGACACCCGACCATCGTCGCGTGCCAAAGGAAGGGGTGCTCGCTGCCCGGCGGCGGCGGCTCGTACGCGTAGGAGAAGTAGTTCACGAGCTCCTCGATCCGCACCGCGTCCTTCGGCGGCAGCCGGCCCTCGTCGCGCAGGAACCGGCGCACGTTCGCGTACGAGGCCGTGTCCACGTCGATCGCGAAGGTCGAGACGTCCTGGTCGGCCGTGCGGACGAACGGGTTCTCGGGCAGCCGGTCGTAGCCCTCCGTCGTGAACGGAGGACGCGCTCGGTGGACCGCATCCTCGACCCCGCCCCGGCGCCACCGGCCGCCCGGTGCCCCGCCGAACCCGATCGCCCCGTTCTGCGCGGGACCGGTGAACGGCGCGTCGGAGATGCCGTCCTCGCCGACGGACTCCTCGGCCGGCAGGTCGTTGTCGGTCTCGACGGGGTCGGCCGGGGCCGCGTCGCGAACCACGGGCTGCGGAGGGACGACATCCTCCGGCCCGATCTCCTTCGTCGTCTCGGGCGCCTCGTCCGCGGCCGGGGGCCTCGTCGCGAGGCTGCACGCGCGCGTCGCACCCGACGACGGCGGGGCGTCGCGGAGGTGCCGCGCGACGAACCCTCCGGCCACGACGAGCACGAGCGCCACCGCGGCGAAGCGTCCGGCCCGACCGCGCATCCTCCGTCCGTCGTCCCGTCGCATGGATCCGCCTCCGCCGTCGCGTCCTCGTTCGCTTCCGCACGCACCGACCACCTTCGTGAACGGTCCGCACGCCGCGCCGGTTCGCGCGGGGCGGTGGGCCCCTCCGGCAGGGACCCGCGCGGTCCACCCCGCCGATCCGACCGCGGACCGCGCGGTGCTATGCTGCGAGCGATCGATCGGTACGGACGGGGGATCCAGTCATGCGCATGCGCGTCGTCGGGTGGATCGGGATCGGGATCCTCGCCGGGACGCTCTTCGGCGCCCTGGCGCCGCCGCGCGCCCGCGCGGACGACCAGGCCGCGGCGAGCGACGAGGAGCCGGAGCTCAAGGGCGAGGAGAAGAAGGCGCACGACAAGAGGGTGAAGGAGATCCTGGCGCGCCTGGAGGCCGAGAAGAACCAGGAGGTCGTGACCGGCATGCTCGAGGACCTCGGCGCCGAGGCCTCGCGCGCGTCGCGCGACGCGCTGATGGAGTTCGCGACGGGCAACAAGAACCAGGAGTACGTGTCGAAGGCCTTCCAGGCGCTCTCGAAGATCGGGGGCAAGAAGAGCATCGAGTTCCTCTGCGGCAAGGACGCACTCCGATCGAAGAACTTCCTCGTCGCGCAATCCGCGGCCCAGGCCCTGGCGAAGACCAAGGACGACCGCGCGACCGCCCCGTTGCTCGACGTCATGACGAACGCACGGACGAAGATCGAGGTCGTGGGCGCGTGTGCGCTCGCGCTCGCCCAGTCGGCGCCGACCGACCCGCGCGTGGTGGACGTCCTCTTCCAGTACGCGGACCACAGGAAGGACACGATCCGTTCGTACACGCTGGAGGCGCTCGGGTATCTCGCGACGGACGAGGCGATCGCCCGACTCGACGACGCTCTCCGAAACGACAAGAACGGACGGGCGCGCGCCGCCGCGGCGACCGGCATGAAGCACTCGAAGCGGGCGGACACGATCCCCCTCCTCGAGAAGGCGATCGAGGACGAGACCGCGTTGCAGGTGAAGACCGCGTGCCAGGACGCGATCACGAGCCTCCGGGGAGGATAGGTGGGGATCCCCGGGACGCCGCGGGGACGTGCCGCGCGAAGCGGGAGCGCAGCGGCGTTCCTCGCGATCCTGGCACTCGTGGGCGCGTCGCGGGCGCTCGCGCGGGAGCCGAGTCGCGAGGAACGCAGGTGGGTCGAGGCGTGCCTCGACGCCCTCGACGCGGAGAGCCCGCGCGTCGCGGCGGGCGCGGAGGCGGCGCTCGTCGCGTTCGGTCCCGACGCGCTCGCCCTCGTGATCGACGAGACCGCCGCGTGGACCGACGCGCCGCGGCGGGACGCGCGCGACCGCGTGCTCTTCGCGTGGGGCCGGGACGAGGTCGGCGGGCGGATCCGCCGCCTGCGGGAGGGCGCGCGCGGCGTGACCGCGAAACGGCTCGACGAGATCGAGGCGGCGCTCCTCGGCGCGACCCCGCCGGCGCGCGGAACGTCGCCGACTGGAGCGCCGGATCCCGAGGAGACGCGCTGGGCCCGCGACGTCGTGGCGCACCTCGTCGCGAACAGCCCGCGCGAGCGGGACGGCGCGGAGCGCGCCCTCGTCACCTTTGGCGCGGACATGCTGGCGATCCTGGCGCAGGAGGCGCGCACGCTCGACAGCCGCGCCGGGGAGTCCGCCGCGACCCGACTCTTCGAGGGCGTCGGGACCGCACGGGCGGCCGAGCGGCTCCGCGCCGCGCGCGAACGGCTCTCCGGATCGACCGCGCGGGTGGTGGACGCGTGGCTCGAGCGTCTCGAGGGCGCCTCGGCCCCCGGCGTCGCGACGGGCGTCGCGCTCGCGCCGGCCGAGGACCTCGACTGGGAGCGCGTGCCCGCGGAGGCCGAACGCGAGATCCCGCCGATCGACCCCTCGACGTGGCCGGCGTCGCCGCGCGCGGCGCGCGTCGTCGAGGGCGACCTCGTGGTGGACGCGGAGGGCGACGGCGCGTTCGAGACGCGACTCCACCCCGGCGAGACGGCGGTCGTCCACGTGGGGCCG
This sequence comes from uncultured Planctomycetota bacterium, assembly GCA_963752285.1. Classification (GTDB taxonomy): domain Bacteria; phylum Planctomycetota; class PLA2; order PLA2; family JAEUHO01; genus CAVVXN01. Next base: position 268,665 of record CAVVXN010000005.1, on the reverse strand, counting down.
AGGGGCACGCGCCCGGTGCTCCTCTACGCCAAGCGCGGCCGCTGGTACGCGTGCTCCGCCTCGCTCCTGCGCGGTACGGCGGTGAAGAGGGAGATCCTGTTCTGGGACGTCGATCTCGACGGTCGGTTCGACGGTTCGGCCGACCGGCTGGCGTGGGCCGGCGGCGCGTTCCGGCCCGTGGGCGCCGGACGCCGGCTGCCCGACGCGCGCGACGCGCTCTCGTTCGCGCTGGAGCGGGCGGCCGAGGGGTGGCGGATCACCACGACGCCGGAGCCCGCCCCGAGGGGGGCGCCGGCCGACCCGCTCCAGGGACTCGCGGCGCTCAACGCATTCCGGAACGGAATCGGCCTCGCCCCGCTCGCCTTCGACGGCGAGAAGGCGCGCGGCGCCGCGCTCCACGCCGCCTACCTCGCGCGGAACGCGTCGCCGCGGAGCGACGCCGGCGAGGGCGCGGCGCACACCGAGGACGCCGGGCGCCCGGGTTACACGGAAGCTGGGCTCCGGGCGGCCTCGAGCTCGTGCGTGGGCCAGGGGGACGCCGCGTCGGTGGTGCGCCAGATCGAGCGCACGATGCTCCACCGCACCCACTGGCTCGCGGCGGAGGAGGGCGGCGCGGGCCTTGGCGTCGCGCGCCGAAACGGCTCCTGGTGCGTCGTCTGGACCGGGAGCGGCGACGCGTCGGCGCGCGGCGCACCCGTGTGCGTGCCCGCGCCCGGTCAGCGAAACGTCCCGCTCCGCGCGTCGGGCGAGGCCCCGCACCCCGACGACGCGCCCGACGTCTACGAGGCGCCCCGCGGCTACCCGATCTCGGTCACGCTCTGGCCGCTCGGGCTCCACGATGCGAAGGTCCGCCTCTTCTTCGGCGACGGCGAGACGGCGCTCCCGGGCCACGCCTACGCGCCGGAACACCCGATCGCCGCGACGCACGCCGACAACGACGGAACGGCGTTCTTCCTCCCCGACCAGCCGCTCGAGCCGAAGCAGCAGTACTGGGCGGAGTGGACGGCGACGGACGAGGGCGGCCGCACCCGCCGGTTCACGTGGACCTTCCACACCGACTGACCGCGTCACTCGAATCCGGAGGCTTCTAGTCGGAGCGGAGGATCAGATAGGTCCGGTGCTCGGCGCGGACGCGCGCGGTCTCGTGGAGGCGTTCCGCCGCCTCGCGGACGTCCGGCGCCGCGCGCTCCCGCGCCGCGTCCCACCACTTCGACTCGACGATCGCCGCGCCGGCCGTCCCCCCCGCCCGAGCCGACCGACGAGCGCCGCGAGGTCCGCCATCGCCGAGACGCGCGGCCGGTCGAGGTTCCAGAGCCAGTCGTCCTCGATCGGCCCCGCGACCACCACCTCGCGGCCGTCCGACGCCTCGAGGGCCGCGCGTGCGACGTTCCCGAACGACTTCAACGCGTCGATCTCGGGGTAGATCGCCGCCTTCACGAGCAGCGCCCCCACCGCGAGGACGACGCCCGCCTGGAGCGCGACCCGGGTCCCGTCCCCGCGGCGGCGAAACGCCCACACGCTCCCGAGCACGAATACGAGGAACGCGGGCAGGAGGTGGAGGAATCGCGCGCCGTCGAAGAGCGTGTCGGGCCACGGCTCGCCCTTCACGAAGAGCTTCGTCCCGAGGAACGGCAGCGCGAGGCAGAGGAGCGCGCCGACCGGCGCGGCGGCGAGGAGGAGGTGCTTCCCCGCGCGGACGAGCCGACCCGGACGCGCCTCGACCACGGCCGCGCCCGCCGGCAGGGCGAGCAGCGCGAGGACGGGGATCGGGTAGACCTCGCGCTTCGTCGCCGCGAGGGAGAGGACGACCAGGCCGAGCACACCGGCGATCGCGAGCGCGCAAAGCCCCGGGCCCGGCGCCCCCGCGCGCCGTGGGCCGAACGCGCGCGCGGCGCCCGCGAGACCGTGGAGCGTCCAGGGGAGCCCGGTGGCCGCGAGGAGGGGGAAGTAGTAGAGGACGCCCTGGACGTGGTGCGCCTCGGCGCCGCTCGTTCGGGAGAGGATCTGTCCGAAGAGGCGGTCGCGGTAGGCCTCGCCCCCGAGTACGGCGGCGGGCACGAGCCAGAGGGCCACGCCGCCCGAGAGGGCGAGCGGCGCGATCCACCAGCCCGCCGACCGCGGGGGGGGACGCGGGCCGAGGAGCGCGCGGGCCCCGATCGCGAACGCGGGGAGGAGGACGCCGAGCGGCCCCTTCGCGAGGACCGCCGCCGCAGCGGCGACGCCGGAGACGAGCGCGCGGCCGGCGCCGCCGCGGTCGAGCCAGGCGAAGCCGCGCTCGATCGAGAGGAGGACGAAGAAGGTCAGCGCGAGGTCCATCGTCGCGCGGGTCGCGTTGAAGAGGAGGAGGAGCGAGGTCCCGAAGGCGAACGCGGCGATCGCGCCGGCGCGGTCGTCGTCGGCGAGGCGACGACCGAGCCGGTGGACGAGCAGGAACGCGCCCGCGGCGAAGAGACAGCCCGCGAGCCGCGCGGTGAACGACGTGACGTCGCCCGAGGGGAGCGAGAGGATCGCCACGGCCCAGAAGAACACCGGGGGCTTCTCGGCGTAGGGCCTGGCGTTCAGGTGCGGCACGACGAGGTCGCCCGAGCGGAGCATCTCGCGCGGGACCTCGCCGTAGCGCTGCTCGTCCGGGGTCCAGAGGTCGCGCGGGACGAAGGCGGTCAGGACCGTGGCGAGAAGGAGCGCGAGGACGGCCCACCGCGCGGCCGCCGACGGGACGGCGAGCGCGCTTCCCGCCGTCAAGGGAGCGGCTCCGGCTCCGTCTCGGCGATCGGCTTCAGGAGCGGGAAGAGCACGGTCTCGCGGAGCGTGTCCTGGTTCGTCAGGAGCGACACGAACCGGTCGATGCCCATCCCCCAGCCGCTCATCGGGGGCATCCCCTGCTCCATCGCGCGGAGGTAGTCCTCGTCCACCTCCAGGGCCTCGTCGTCGCCGGCCGCGCGGGCCGCCGCCTGCGCCTCGAAGCGCGCGCGCTGGTCGAGCGGGTCTACGAGCTCGCTGTAGGCGTTCACGATCTCCCAGCCCCGGACGAGGAGCTGGTAGCGATCGACCTTCGTGGGGTCCGAGTCGTTCCGGCGCGCGAGGGGCGACAGGTCGATCGGGTGCCCGACGAGGAACGTCGGGTTCACGAGCTTCGGCCGGGAGACCTTCTTGTAGAGCAGGTCGATCAGGGACCCGCGGCCGAGGCGCAGGAGCTCCGGATGTTCCAGCACGATCCCCTGCGCACGGATCGCCGCCAGGAGCGACGGGGCGTCGGGATACCGGTCGTAGTCGATCCCCGAGTCCTCGAGCACGAGGTCGTGCATGCTCCGGCGCGGCCAGGGCGGCGTGAAGTCGATCTCGTGCTCCCCGTGGCGGAGCCGGCGCGCGCCGACCACCTCGTCCAGCAGATGGAGGACGAGACGCTCGGTGAAGTCCATGTTGTCCACGTAGTTCCAGTACGCCGCGTACCACTCCACCATCGTGAAGTCCTGCAGGTGCGAGGGGTCCATACCCTCGTTCCGGAAGCACCGCGCGACCTCGTAGACCCGGTCGATGCCCCCGGCCACGCACTGCTTGAGCCACGTCTCGGGCGCGATGCGCAGCACGAGGTCGAGGTCGAGGGCGTTGTGGTGGGTGAGGAAGGGACGGGCGAGGGCGCCCGACACCTTCGTCTGCAGGACGGGCGTCTCGACCTCCTCGAACCCGTTGTCGTCGAGCCAGGCGCGGAGCGCGCGGAGCACGCGCGCGCGCAGGCGGAAGCGCTCGCGGGTCTCCGGGTTCGTGACGAGGTCGAGCACCCGGTCGCGCTGGCGCGCCTCGACGTCGGAGAGGCCGTGCCACTTCTCGGGGAGGGGCCGGAGCGCCTTCGAGAGGAACGTCCAGGCGCTCGCGAAGACGGTCGGCTCGCCCTTCTTCGTCCGACCGAGCGTGCCCTCGACCCCGACGTGGTCGCCGAGGTCCACGAGGCGCGCGAAGCGGTCCATCGTCTCGGCGCCGACCGTGCGGGCGTCGAGCGCCATCTGGAGGCGTCCCGTGCCGTCGAGGAGGTGGAAGAAGACGAGCTTCCCGAACGACCGGACGAGGACGACGCGGCCCGCGACGCGGACGGCCGCGTCGGGAGCGTCCCCCGACTCGACGAGCGCGCGGGCCCTGTCGAGTCGGTGCGTGATCGGGTAGCGCTCGGCGTACGGGGCGATCCCCTCGCTCCGAAGCGCCTCGACCTTGTCGATGCGCGTGCGCCGCAGGTCCTCGAGCATCGTTCGCCTCCCGAGGCGCGGGAGTCTACTTCGTACGAGGTACGGAGGCGAGCAGAGCGGCGGAAATTGCCCCGCCTCCGTACAACCTACGCCGTCAGTCCTCGACCGTGAGGTCCAGGGTCTCGTTCTCGCCCAGGGTCAGGACGTCCACGCCGTCCTCGGTCACCGTCAAGGTGTGCTCGAACTGCGCCGAGAGGGACCCGTCCACCGTCACCGCGGTCCAGTGGTCCGGCAGGATCGCGCAGCGCCAGTCGCCCACGTTCACCATCGGCTCGATGGTGAAGGTCATGCCCGGGAGCAGCACGAGGCCCTCGCCCGGTCGGCCGGTGTGCGAGATCGTCGGCTGCCCGTGGAAGATCCGCCCGATGCCGTGTCCCGCGAACTGGCGGACCACGGAGTATCCCCGCCGCTCGGCGAATCGCTGGATGGCGTGGCCGATGTCGCCGACCGTGGCGCCCGGCCGGACGACCGCGATGCCGCGGCGCATCGCCTCGAACGTGTCCTCGACGAGGCGACGGGCCTCCGGGTCCACCCGCCCGACCAGGAAGGTCCGGCTGGTGTCCCCGTGGAAGCCGGCGAGACGAGGCGTCACGTCCACGTTGACGATGTCCCCCTCGGCGAGGAGGGTCCGGGGGTCGGGGATCCCGTGGCAGACCACGTCGTTCAAGGAAATGCAGCAGTGCTTGGGGAACGGGTGGGGGCTCCCCGCGGGGTAGCCGTACGGGGCGCTGACTGCGCCCGCCTCCCGCGTGCGCGCGTCCACGACCCGGTTGATCTCCTCGGTGGAGACGCCGGGCTCGATCATCCCCGCCACCTCGTCGAGGATCCGGGCCGCCAGGCGGCCGGCCTCGCGCATCTGCTCGACCTCCGTGGCCGTCAGGCGGACCGGGCCGTTCGTTCTGCGAGCCGCGTGTTTCACCGGGCACTCCAGACGCGGGAGGCATACCACGATCCCGGGGGCGCCGGTCCGTCCCCGGGCGCCCGTATCCTCCGTGCACCTCGGCGCGCCGCAACCGCGATCGGCCGTCGGAGGCGCTCTTCGGAGGCCCCTCGTGCCGAACGTCCCGCCGGGTCGCGTAGCCCCCGCCGACGTACGGACGGTGCTCGCGGGCATCCGCGCGGACCCCTTCCTCGGACCGGGGATCGTCGTCCACCGGGTGGAGCCCGCGTGCGAGGCCCGGTGGGCCGAGCTGCCCGACGGCCTCGATCCCCGGCTCGGGCCGGCGCTCCGGGCCCGCGGCATCTCTCGTCTCTACGTCCACCAGCGCGAGGCGTACGACCACGTGGCCGCCGGCCGCGACACCGTCGTCGTCACCCCCACCGCGAGCGGGAAGACCCTCTGCTACAACCTCCCGGTCCTGGAGCGCCTGCTCCGGGACCCCGGCGGCCGCGCCCTCTATCTCTTCCCGACCAAGGCCCTGGCCCGGGACCAGGCCGCCGAGCTCCAGGAGCTCATGCGCGCGGCCTCGGGAGACCTCGCCGCAGCCGTCTACGACGGCGACACCCCGCCCGGCGAGCGGCGCGTCATCCGGGACCGCGCGCAGGTCGTCCTCTCGAACCCGGACATGCTCCACACGGCCGTGCTCCCCCACCACGCGCGATGGATGCGCGTGTTCGAGAACCTGAAGGTGGTCGTGGTGGACGAGCTCCACACGTACCGCGGCGTGTTCGGGAGCCACCTGGCGAACGTGCTCCGGCGCCTGCGGCGCGTGTGCCGCTTCCACGGCTCCGATCCCGTGTTCGTGGCGACGAGCGCCACCATCGGGAACGCGCGGGAGTTCGCGGAGCGACTGCTCGAGCGGCCGGTCGCGCTCGTCGAGGAGAACGGCGCCCCTCTCGGCGAGCGGCACTTCGTCGTGCTGAACCCGCCGGTCGTGAACCCGGCCCTCGGGCTCCGTGCGTCGTACCTCGCCGTCGCCCGCGAGGCCGCGAAGGCGTTCCTCTCTACCGGCGTCCACACCATCGTCTTCGCGGGCGCGCGCACGACCACCGAGGTCATGACGAAGTACCTGAAGGACGCCTTCCGCAGCCACATCGACCCGAGGCCACGCGTCGTCGGCTACCGGGGCGGCTACCTCCCGCGCGAGCGGCGCGAGATCGAGCGCGGGCTCCGCGACGGCTCGATCCTCGGCGTCGTCTCGACGAACGCGCTCGAGCTCGGCGTGGACATCGGGTCGCTCGACGCCTGCGTCATCGCCGGCTACCCGGGCACCGTGGCGAGCACGCGGCAGCAGGCCGGACGCGCCGGGCGCCGGCAGGGGGCGAGCGCCACGGTGCTCGTACTCCGCTCCGCGCCGCTCGACCAGCACCTCGCCGACCACCCGGAGTACCTGCTCTCGGCGTCCCCCGAGTGCGCCCAGGTCAACCCGGACAACCTCCAGATCCTCGCGAGCCACCTCAAGTGCGCGGCGTTCGAGCTGCCCCTCGAGGACGGCGAGGCGTACGGCGCGGGGAGCGGCGCCGAGGACGTGCCCGAGATCCTCGCCTTCCTCGAGGAGCGCGGGCGGCTGCGCCACGCCGGCGAGCGCTGGCACTGGTCCGCGGACGCGTATCCCGCCAACGAGATCTCCCTCCGCAGCGTGACCTCCTCGAACTTCGTGGTCGTGGACACGACGACGAGCGCGAACGAGGTCATCGCCGAGGTGGACTACTCGTGGGCCTTCACGACGATCCACGAGGGCGCCATCTACATGGTGCAGTCGGAGCAGTACCACGTGGACCGCCTCGACTGGGAGCGCCGGAAGGCGTTCGTGCGCCGCGTGGAGTCGGAGTACTACACCGACGCGCTGAGCTACGCGCAGGTGAAGGTGCTCCAGGTGCTGCGCGAGGCCGAGGTCCGTCGGGACGTGCTCGGCGCCCAAGACGTCGTCCCCGCCCCCCTCCCGGTGCCGTGCGAGTACGGCGAGGTGCAGGTCGTCCGCAAGGCGGTGGGCTACAAGAAGATCAAGTTCTACACGCAGGAGAACCTCGGCTGGGGCGAGATCGCGCTCCCCGAGGACACGTACCACACGCAGGCCGTGTGGTTCACCGTGCCGGGCGCGCTGCTCCGGAGCCTCGAGGTTCGACCGAGCGACGCGCTCGACGCGCTCCACGGCATCGCGCACCTCGTACACGGCCTCGCGGCGCTGCTCCTCATGTGCGACGGCCGCGACCTCGGGGTCGTGATCGGCGACCGCGCGCGCGCGTGGTTCTCGACCCCGGCGTGGCCGGGCCATCCCGCGCCGCCGCCGCCGGAGCTCGACCGGTTCGACCCGACGATCTTCCTGTACGACCAGTACGCGGGCGGGATCGGCCTCTCCGAGGCGCTGTACCTGCGCGTGCCCGAGCTCCTCGCCGGGGCCGCCGAGCGCCTCGCCGCCTGCCCCTGCGCCGACGGGTGTCCCTCGTGCGTCGGACCGCGCGGCCAGGTCGGGCCCGCGGCGAAGGAGACGGCCGCCCGCGTGCTGGCCCGCCTGACCCGAACCGGGCCGTGAACCGCTCGCTCGGGGGCCGGCGGCGCGGTACGGGGGTCGGGGCTCCGTAGAATCCCCCCGTGGCGACGCCGCCCGACCGCCTACGGCGCATGCTCCTCGAGGGCGAGGCCCCCGCCGCCCCCACGCCCGGCCCCGCCGCGCCGCCACGAGGCGGCGACCTGCTGCGGCGTCTCGCGGACCTCGGGACCGAGCGCGCTGGCCGCGCCGACCCGGGACGCGCCCGGTCGGGACCCGCTCTCGCCGAGCTCGTCGGCGGCGCGGAGCGGGCGACCGCCGCGGGCCCGTTCCTCTACGTCGAGCGACGCATGCCGCTCGACCGACGTCACGGAGAGGTGGCCCTCGCACGCGCGCGGGGCGTGCCCGTCCCGCTCCGACGCCCCGAGCGGGGTCCCGAGGGCCGGACGCACCTCCGGGCGGAGGAGGCGGTGTTCCTCGACACCGAGACGACGGGGCTCTCCGGGGGCACCGGCACCGTCGCGTTCCTCGTCGGGACGGGCGCGGTCGAGGACGGCCTGCTCGTCGTGCGCCAGTACTGCATGCGCGACTACCCCGAGGAGCCGGCGCTGCTCCTCGCGCTCCACGAGGACCTCGGCGACCGGCCGCTGGTGACGTTCAACGGGCGCGCGTTCGACTGGCCGCTCCTGACGACGCGGTTCGCCCTGAACCGGCTCTCCACGCGGGCGCGCGCCCACCTCGACCTGCTGCCCCTCGCCCGACGGCTCTGGGCGGACAGCGTCGCGTCGCACACGCTCGGCGCGCTCGAGACGGCGCTGCTCGGCCACGCGCGCGTGGACGACTTGCGCGGCGCCGAGATCCCGGCGGCCTACTTCGCGTACGTGCGCGGCGGCCCGCCCCACGAGGTCGCGCGCGCCTTCGCCCACAACGAGACCGACGTCGTGAGCATGGTGGCGCTGATGGCCCTGGCCGGGGAGACGATCGCGGCGCCCTGGGAGCGCACGTCCGCCACCACGAAGGACCTCCTCGCCACGGCGCGGCTCCTCGAGGAGATCGGACGCCGCGACGATGTCGGCGGCTGCCTGGAACGGGCTCTCGAGGTGGCGAGCCCGCGCGAGCGCCGCGTGGTGCTGAGGGCCCTCGGTCACGCGTGCCGGCGCGAGGGCCGCTGGGACGACGCGCTCCAACACTTCGACCTGCTGGCGTCCGCGGGCGCGACCTTCGAGTCGGAGGCCTACGAGCAGGTCGCGAAGATCCACGAGCACCGGCGCCACGACCTCGTGACGGCGCTCACCTGGACCGATCGCGCCCTCGCGCGCGCCGCGCCGGGCTCGCCCGCAGCGGACGCGTTCCGGCACCGGCGGGCGCGGCTCCTGAGGAAGCTCAGTGCTTCTTCTGCAACCGCTGGATCTGCTCCAGCGCGCGGCCCTGCTCCGCCGTCATGACGGGCACCTCCTTCTGGAGGTCCCGCGCCACGGCCTCGAACGTCGCCAGGAGGGTCTCCCGGGACGTGGACGAGATCGCGCCGCCGGTGAAGCCCTGGGCGCGCACCTGGGCGATCCCGCGCTCGAGCGCCCGTGCGCGGTCCTGGTTCTTCGTCACGTAGTCCGTGAGCGCCCGCTCGCGTGCGAGCAGGTAGGACACCTCGAAGTCGAGAGCGTCCAACCGCTGCTTGAGCACGGCGGGTTCCGTGGAGCTGGCGTCGTCACCGCGGGCGCGGCTCGCCGCGAACACGCCGCCCAACGCGACCAGGAGCAGAACGGGGATCCAGCGCATCGAAGACTCCCTCCGGGCGGGGGAGGGCCCGCCGCGCCCATGGTAGGCTCCTTCGCACCCGAGGTCATGCGGGACGGCCGCACGGGAGACGGCTCCCGGGCTGGCGGCGGCCCGCACGCGCCTCCGACCTGCGGTTCCCCCGCGACCGGGTCCCGCGGGGGGCCAGACGTCGAGCGACCCGCCCGGGCCCACCCATGAAGCGATGGTTGCCGCCGCTCCTCGTCCTCCTCGTCCTCGGGTTCGTCGTCTGGCGCGTCCAGGGCGATCCCCGGCGCGACGCCGACCGGAAGAACCTGGAGCGTCTCGCCGGCTCTGCCTTCGGCAACCCCGAGGGGGTGCAGCAGTTCGTGGCGAGCGTCGAGGACTATCTCGGTCGCTACGGCGACCGTGCGGAGGACCGTTGGTACGCGGCCCGGCTGCTCCTCCACTCCCACCTGGCCGGCCCGGCCATCGACACGGTCTGGCGCGACCCCGGGCTCCGGCGGGACCTGCCCGACGCCACGCGGCGTCTCGGGAGGCTCCTGCTCCTCGACGTCGCTTTCGACGACCCGGTGCACATGGAACGCCCCCAGCCTCCGATCTCGGACGTCGTCACGTCGGTGCTCGCGGACGGCGGCGACCCCCAGGCGCTCGAGCGGTTCGACACCCTCTCGGGCGACAATCCCCTGCCTCGGTGGGCGTCCCTCTACTTCACGACCTGGTTCTTCGGCTCCCAAGCGCTCCAGCGCCGCATGCTCGACGAGCTCCGCGCGAAGCAGGACCTCGAAGCCGACCTCGCGGCCGCGCGCCTCCAGATGGGCCCCGACCCGTACCCCGAACGGGACGCGGACCTGGGGCGGCTGAAGGAGGAGGTGGAGAGCGACGCGAGGCAGAAGCGCCGCCCCGACTGGGCGATCTCCTGCCTGGCGCTCGGCCGCTCCGAGGACGCCGGCGCGCTCGACGCGCTCGAGGGGGTGGTGAACGAGCTCGCGAAGAGCTCCGCGCCGAACGACCGGGCGGACGCGGCGATGGCCTCGATCGGACTCGTCGCCGGCGGGCGCTGGGCGGCGGAGGCGCGGGTCCTCCCGCAGATCCCGTTCGAGCGCCCCGTGGACATGCTCCTCCTCTGGTACCTCGACGCCGTGGTCCACCGCTACCGCCGCGGCGACTCCGAGGCGTTCTCCCGCATCGAGACGTGGTGGAAGAAGGGCGCGCGCGGCGGCCCCCTCTCGGCCCGGCCGCGGCTGGCGATCCAGCTCTGCCTGGTCGGACCGGCGCCCCCCCAGGACGGCCCCGTCGCGAAGCTGGTCGAGGACCTCGCGGCGCCCGACGTCTCGGCCGAGGAACGCGTGCTGCGCGACGCCGTCGGGCTCCGCTGGGGCGAGGCGGGCAGCGCGGACCGTCTCGTCACCTACCTCAAGGACACGCTCGGCTCGATCGAGCCGCGCCAGGATCCGGGCTTCAAGGACCCGTTGCCCTACAGCCCCCTCCTGCAGGCCGAGCGGGCGCTCTACCTCTACGGCGGCTCATCCGCCCATTAGCGGGATTCGGGGGGGAACGGGCCTCGACGCGTCCGAGAATCGGCCGCGTTCCAGGGAGGTTCCCCATATGCCCGAGACCACGATGTCCCGTCCCGCGACCCCGCCTTCCGCCCTGCCCGCGCCGGAGAGCTCCGGTCCGGCCTCCAGCCGGTTCGGACGCCACACCTTCGACCTCGCGACCATGAAGCGGCGTCTGCCCCGCCCCGTCTTCGAGGCCCTGCAGGCCACGATCCGGAGGGGAGAGGCCCTCGACACGACCCTGGCCGACGCCGTCGCCGGCGCCATGAAGGACTGGGCGCTCGAGCACGGCGCGACGCACTTCACGCACTGGTTCCAGCCCCTGACCGGCGCGACGGCCGAGAAGCACGACGCCTTCCTCACCCTCGGCGAGGGCGCGCCGCTGGAGGCGTTCACCGGCGCCCAGCTCATCCAGGCCGAGCCCGACGCGTCGTCCTTCCCGAGCGGGGGCATGCGTTCGACCTTCGAGGCCCGCGGGTACACGGCGTGGGACCCGACCTCGCCGGCGTTCCTCGTCTTCCACGAGGGGGGCGCGACCCTCACGATCCCCTCCGTGTTCGTGTCGTACACGGGAGAGGCGCTCGACAAGAAGACGCCGCTCCTCCGCTCGCTCGAGCGGCTCTCGCGGTCGGCGGTCCGGGCCCTCGGGCTGCTCGGGAGCGAGTCGCGGCAGGTCATCGCCACGCTCGGCGCGGAACAGGAGTACTTCCTCGTTCGCCGCTCGTACTACGACGGCCGGCCGGACCTCCAGGTCACGGGCCGCACCGTGATCGGAGCGTCGCCGCCCAAGGGTCAGCAGCTCGAGGACCACTACTTCGGGGCGATCGACCAGACCGCGCTCGAGTTCATGGCCGAGTTCGAGGCCGAGGCGTGGTCGCTCGGGATCCCGCTCAAGACCCGCCACAACGAGGTGGCCCCCCACCAGTACGAAGTGGCGCCGATCTTCGGGCCCGCGCACGTCGCCGTGGACCAGAACCAGATCCTGATGGAGCTGATGCGCCGTGTCGCGAAGCGCCGCGGCATGGCCGTCCTGTTCCACGAGAAGCCCTTCGCGGGCGTAAACGGCTCGGGCAAGCACTCGAACTGGTCGATGCAGGACGACCAGGGACGCAACCTGCTCGACCCCGGCGACACACCGCACCGCAACCTCGAGTTCCTGTTCTTCCTCGTCGCGGTGTTGAAGGGCGTGCACCGGCGCGCGTCGCTCCTGCGCGCGTCGATCGCCCACTCCGGGAACGACCACCGGCTGGGCGCGAACGAGGCCCCGCCGGCGATCATCTCGGCGTTCCTCGGAGACCGGCTGTCCGAGATCCTCGAGACGCTGGCCGAGGGCCGCACGGTCGAGGACGTGAAGGAGGAGGTCATCGAGACGGGCCTCCGCGTCCTGCCGCAGGTCAAGCGCGACAACACGGACCGGAACCGCACCTCGCCCTTCGCGTTCACGGGCAACAAGTTCGAGTTCCGCGCGGTCGGATCGTCGCAGTCGATCGCGATGCCGATGACCTACCTCGACGTGGCCGTCGCCGAGGCGCTCGACGAGATGAGCGATCAGCTCCAGAAGCGTCTGGCCGCCGGCGAGCCGGGAGACAGCGCGATCCTCGAGGTCGTGCGCGACGCGTACGTCCAGGCGCGGCCGGTCGTGTTCAACGGGAACAACTACAGCGCGGAGTGGCGGAAGGAGGCGGAACGCCGCGGCCTGCCCAACGCGAAGGACACCCCCGCGGCGCTCGAGTCGCTTCTCGAGCCGTCGAACGTGGAGCTCTTGGAACGCTACGGCGTCTTCCGTCCGCACGAGATCCGCGCGCGCCATCGCGTCTCGCTCGAGGCGTACGGTCGCCACCTCGTCATCGAGGGCGTCCAGATGCTCCGGATGGTCAAGACGGGCGTGCTCCCCGCCGGGCTCGCACACCAGCGGATGGCGGCGGAGTCGATCCGCGCCGCGTCCGAGCTGGGCCTCCCCACCGACGAGCAGCGCGCGGAGCTCGCGCACTTCACCGACGCGCTGAACCAGGTCTTCCGCGGGCTGAACGCGGTTCGCCGCGCGCTCCGGGAGGCGCCCGAGGACGACCCCGACCGGGAGGCGCGCCACCTGACCGACCACCTCGTGCCCGCGATGGCCGAGCTCCGTGCGGCCGCGGACGCCGTGGAACGCCGGAGCGACGCCTCGCTCTGGCCCTTCCCCACGTACCACCAGATGCTCTTCCAGTAGCGCGCGGCGGGCCGCACGACGGCCGGGCCGCGGGCCCGCCGTCCCATCTCTCGATTTCGGACCCTCAAGTCCGAGGCGCCATTCGGCCGATCGGGCCACCCGGACCGGTCACCAGGTTTCCAGGGTGCCGGCCCGGGAGCCCGCCATCCCCACGCAGCCCGCCTCCGACCACGCGACGGAAGCCCTCGGCTCGACGGGGAGCGCCTGCGCGTCGCCGGGGATCTTCCGGAGCGACTGCCATCGCATGGAGCTCGCGATGGTGGTTCCCCCCGCGCGCTATCCACCGTGCCCGGAGTGCCGACGGCCCACGCGATGGACGCGGATCCCGATCGCCGAGTCGTAGGCGCGCGACCCGCCCGCGAGACGCCCGCCGCACGTCGCCGCCCACCTCCGATGGACCCGCGCGACCGCGCCGCCGTCCGGCGGCCGGTACGATGAGCCCGAGCTTTCGGCGACGGCAACGGAGAGATCGGTGCGACGTACGTACGCGTTCCTCGCGGTCCTGGCCACGATCTTCGCCGGATGCGGTAAGGAGGCGCCGCCCTCGTCCCCGGGCGCCCTGGCCATCGAGGCCCCGGGGTGGGGGCTCCCGGCCGCGACCGCCTCGGACCGCGTTCCCTCGCTCGGGGAGGCCGCGACGGCCAAGGCCGGCGCCGCCCTCGCGATCGACTACCCGCTCGACGAGACGGTCTACCCCCCCGACCTCGTGCCGCCGACGGTCCGCTGGACCGACGACACCGACGGCGTGGACGGCTGGGTGGTCGAGATCGCGCCGGAGGACGGAGGGCCCCCGCTCCGCGCCCTCGTCCCGGGGTCGCCGCCGGAGTACGGCCCGATCGACATCGACTGCGAAGCCCCGACGAACCGTCTCCCGGACCGCCCCGGCGCCTTCGCCCACGCGTGGACGCCGAGCGAGGACCTCTGGCGGGCCGTCGTGAAGAAGACGACCGAGCGGTGGGCCCGCCTCACGATCACGGGTGTCGCGTCCGCGTCGCCGGGGAAGGCCCTGTCGCGCGGCCACCTCCGCTTCGAGACCTCGAAGGACCCGGTCGGCGCGCCCATCTTCTACCGCGACGTGCCCCTCGCGCCCGGCAAGACGGAGAAGGGCGTCATCCAGCCGCTCGCCAAGGGCACGGTGAAGCTGATCAACTGGCGGCTCCGCGACGTCTCCCGGCCCGAGAGCCGCGTGGTCCTCTCCCACATGCCCACGTGCGCCAACTGTCACTCCTTCTCGCAGGACGGCTCGACCCTGGGAATGGACGTGGACGGTCCGGACGGCGACAAGGGGACGTACGCGATCGTGCCCGTGAAGAAGGACGTCGTGATCGGGTACGACGACATCATCACGTGGAACGCCTTCCCGGGGAAGACCCCGGGACTCAACACCCTCGGGTTCCTCTCGCGCATGTCACCCACCGGGCGCTACGCCGTCTCGACCGTCAACGAGAAGCTCTACGTCGCGAACTTCACGAACTACGAGATCCTCCAGGTCTTCTTCCCCACCCGCGGCATCCTGGCCTGGTACGACCGCGAGACGAAGGAGATGAAGGCGCTTCCCGGTGCGGACGACACGGACTACGTGCATTGCAGCGCGGTCTGGACCCCCGACGGCAAGGACCTCGTCTTCGCGCGCGCCCCGGCGTTCGACCCCTACGGCGAGGACAAGCCGCTCGCCGCGTACCCGGGCGACCCCAACGAGCCCCGCATCCAGTACGACCTCTACCGGATCCCGTTCAACGGCGGGAAGGGCGGGACGCCGGTCGCGATCGAGGGCGCCTCCAAGAACGGGATGAGCAACACCTTCCCCAAGGTCTCGCCCGACGGGCGCTGGCTCGTGTACGTCAAGTGCCACAACGCCCAGCTCCTCCGCCCGGACGGCCGCCTGTGGATCGTCCCGCTCGCGGGGGGGAAAGCGCACGAGATGCGCTGCAACACGTGGCGCATGAACTCGTGGCACTCCTTCTCGCCGAACGGCCACTGGTTGGTGTTCACGTCCAAGTCGAACACGCCCTACACGCAGATGTTCCTCACCCACCTCGACGGAGAGGGTAACGACACGCCGGCGGTTCTGATTCCGCACTCCACGGCCGCGAACCGGGCCGTGAACCTGCCCGAGTTCGTGAACGTGCCGTACAGCCAGTTCCAGACGATCGAGGTCCCCGGCGTCGAACACCGCCGCGCGATGGACCAGGGCCTCGAGCTCGTGAAGTCGGGTCGGCTGGAGGACGCGGTAGAGAAGTTCGAGAAGGCCGTGTCGGTGAACGCCGAGTACGCGCCGGCGCGCGTCCAGCTCGGCTGGGCCCTCGACCGTCTCGGGAAGAAGAAGGAGGCGCGGGAGGCCTTCGCGGCGGCCGTGAAGGTCGATCCGACCTGCGCCGCCGCGCACGACGGGCTCGGCTACGAGCTGCTCGAGGGCGAGGACCAGGACCTCCAGGGCGCGATCGACCACCTGGAGAAGGCGCTCGACCTCGACCGGAGCCTCACGCGGAGCCTTCGCCGGCTCGCCTTCGCCCTCTACCAGGCCGGGGACCTGAAGGGCGCGCTCCACGCCTACGACGACTGGCTCCTTCGCGAGCCGTCGAGCCTCGAGGCCCACGGCGCGGCGAGCACGATCCTGATCCGGCTCGGACGCCGCGGCGAGGCGGTGAAGCACCTGCGGGCCGCCCTCGAGACGGCTCCGAAGGACCCCCAGGTCCTGACCAGCCTCGCGTGGCTCCTGGCCACGGCTCCCGAGGCGGCCGTCCGCGACGGCACCGAAGCGGTCGTCCTGGCCGAGCGTCTGGTCGGCGGGACGGAGAGCCCCACGGCGACCCAGCTCGACACGCTCGCCGCGGCCTACGCGGAGGCGGGGCGCTTCACCGACGCCGTACCCGCGGCCGAGCGGGCCCTGGAGAGGGTCGGGACCTCCGACTCGGCGCGACGCGCCGAGATCGAGACCCACCTCGAGGCCTTCCGGGGCCGCCGGCCGTGGCGGGATCCGCCCGAGGTTCTCGGCGGCTGACGGACCGAGGCTACAATTCCGGTGCGTACTGGAACGGGCGCCGCCGCCCTGGAGACTCTCTCATGACGTCCGTTCGCCGAAGCTTCCCCCTCGGGCTCCTCCTCGCGTTGCTCTTCCTCCTCGGCGCCCCGCTCCCGTCGGCGCACGCGGAGATCGCGCCCGGTGAGAGCGCGCCCGACTTCGAGGGTCGGGACTACTTCAACACCGAGCCGACGACCTTGAAGGAGCAGCGCGGGCACGTCGTGTTCCTCGAGCTGTTCAGCGTCACCTGAGTGCCTTGCCAGAAGCAGGTGGTCCACCTGAACGAGCTCTTCGAGAAGTACGGGTCCAAGGGCGTCGAGGTCATCGGCATCAGCAAGTCCGCCAAGAGCGACGTCGAGAAGTTCGTCGCGGACTTCTCCGTCAAGTACCCGACCGTCAGCGAGAGGTCGGACAGCATGAAGGCGTACGGCCGTACGTCGTACCCCTCGGCCGTCCTCATCGACACGGGCGGGCGGGTCCTCTGGGTCGGCCATCCCGGCGAGTTCCCCGAGAGCAAGCTCGAGGAGGAGCTCTCGAGCGCGAAGATCCTCCCGAGGTGGCCGGACGCCCTCGACGACGTGAAGAAGGTCTTCCTCAAGGAGCACTACGCCGAGGCGATCGCCAAGGTCGAGAAGCACCTCGAGGGCGGCAAGCTCGAGGGCGACGACAAGACGGCCGCCGAGGGCGTGCGCGACTGGCTGGTCTGGTACGGTACCTCCACGCTCGAGAGCGCCCAGAAGGCGGTGGACGCCGGCAAGTACTACGACGCCTCCGTGGAGCTCGCCCGGGTCGCCGATCTGTACAAGCACCACGACCTGGCCTCGAAGGCGGACGCGGCGCTCACGGACCTCCTCTCCGACGAGGCTCGGAAGCGCGAGGTGAAGGCGGGAGAGAAGCTCGCCAAGATCCTGGACGAGATCCGCGACATGGCCCCGAAGAAGGCGCTGAAGAAGCTCCAGCCGATGCTCTCGAAGAAGTACGAGGACACGACGGCGGGCAAGAAGGCGGCCGAGGTCGAGAAGGAGCTCGAACAGGAAGCCGCCAAGGCGTAGCGCGCTCGACGCCGGAACCGCCGTGGACCGCGCGGCCCTGCGGACGCCGGGACCCCGGTTCCGGCGTTGCTCGTCGTCCGCCCCCCCATCGCCCGGAGGGGAAGGGGTCGTGCCCTCCTCGCGGTGGGGTCGGGCCCGGGCGCACCCACGACAGCCCGTCGGGGGTGAGCGTGGTCTTTCGGGCGACGAGTCGCGTACCGCGGCACCTGGCGGCGAACGCGCCGCGCGCATCGGGGTTCCTGCGGGCCGGCCCGATCGGCGACGCGCGGTCCATCCGGAACGGGCGACCGTAGGATGGGCGCCGGAGGCCGTTCCGTGTCGCGCATCGTAGAGGTCATCAGCGCCGAGCGGATCGCCGAGCGCGTCCGCGAGCTCGCCACGGAGATCGCACGCCGGTGGCCGCCCGCCCCGGAGGCGACCTTCTTGATGGTGGTGTGCCTGAAGGGTGCCTTCGTGTTCGCCGCCGACCTCGTCCGCGCGCTGGACGCCGAGGGGGTGCGGCCCGAGGTGGACTTCCTGGTGGCGAGCAGCTACGGCGACGGCACCGAGAGCCGCGGCGTCGTGACCCTCCGCGTGGACGCGAGCGCCGACCCGCGCGGGCGCGACGTGCTCCTCGTAGACGACATCCTCGACACCGGGCGGTCGCTCGCGCACGTCGCGGCCCACCTCCTCGCGCGCGGCGCGGCGAGCGTCGGCACGTGCGTCCTCCTCGACAAGCCGGGCCGGAGGGCCGTCCCCTTCGCGGCGGACTTCGTCGGCTTCGAGGTCGGGACTGGGTTCCTGGTCGGCTACGGCATCGACTGGGCCGAACGCTACCGCCACCTGCCATACGTGGGCGTCGTCGAGGAGGGCTGAGCGCCGGGCCTCGAACGCTCAGGCCGCGATGACCTGAAAGCGGTCCACGTCCACGAGGCCGTGGTCGGTGATCTTGAGGTGCGGGATCACCGGCAGGGGCAGGAACGCGAGCTGCAGGAACGCCTCCGCGAGGGGACAGCCGAGATCCTTCACCGCGCGCCGGAGCGCGACCAGGCGCTCGCGGACCTCGGCCGAGGACCGCTCCGACATGAGGCCGGCGATCGGCAGCGGGAGCTCGGCGAGCACGCGGTCGCCCATCACGGCGACGAACCCGCCCTCGAGGTCGATCAGCCGGTTCACCGCGAGGGCCATCTCGCGGGGGTCGGCGCCGACGACGATCACGTTGTGGCTGTCGTGCCCGACGCTCGATGCGAGCGCGCCGATCCGGAGGCCGAAGCCCTTCACGAAGCCGCGACCGACGTTGCGGTTCGAGCCGTGGCGGGCGAGGACCGCGACCTGGAGGAGGTCGCGCGCGGGGTCGGCGTGACGGAACCCGCCCCGGGCGGGGACCTCCTCCCGGAGGTGGTCGGTCAGGATGCGGCCCGGGATGACGCCGATGACCGACACGACGCCGCGGTCGCCCGGGACGCAAAACACCGAGGGATCGACCGGGTCGAGCCGGATCGAGCGCCGCCCCACCGGCGCCGGGAGGCGACGCCCCTCGAAGCTCCAATCGCCGACGAGGCGCCCGTTCTTCACGACCGCGTGGACCGCGCACGTCTCGAGGTCGTCGAGCAAGACCAGGTCCGCGCGCTGACCGGGCGCCACGGCGCCCCTGTCGGTGAGGCCGAAGTGACGCGCCGCGGCCCAGGTCGCGGCGCGGTACGCCGCCCCGACGGGCGCGCCGCGCAGGATGGCGCGCCGGATCAGATGGTCCACGTGCCCCTCGTCGGCGATGTCGAGGGGATTCCGGTCGTCGGTGCAGAAGGCGAGGAACGGCCAGGTGGCCTCGTCGAGGAGCGGGGCGAGCGCGTCCACGTCCTTCGAGACGCTCCCGTCGCGGATCAGGACCTGCATGCCCTTCCTGAGCTTCTCCCGGGCCTCGCCGAGGCTCGTGCTCTCGTGGCAGTTTCGGATGCCGCACGCCGCGTAGGCGTTCAGGTCGTAGCCGGAGACGAGCGGGCAGTGCCCGTCCACGTGCCACCCGTCGAAGGCGACGAGCTTCTCGATCACCTCCGGGTCGTGGTGAAGCACACCGGGGAAGTTCATCATCTCGGCCAGGCCGAGCACGGACGGGTGGCCGCGCAGACGGACCAGGTCCTCCGCCCGGAGCCGCGCGCCGGACGTCTCGAGGGCGGTGGCGGGTACGCACGAGGAGAGCTGGATCCTCAGGTCCATGACGAGGTCCCGCGCGGCCTCGAGGAAGTACGAGAGGCCCTCGACGCCGAGGACGTTCGCGATCTCGTGCGGGTCGGCGATGGCGGTCGTCGTGCCGCGTGGCAGGACCAGCCGGTCGAACTCGCCGGGCGTCACGAGCGAGCTCTCCACGTGGACGTGCGCATCCACGAACCCCGGGACCACCACGAGGTCACGACCGTCGATCTCGTCCTCGCCCTCGTAGCGCTCGTACGTGCCGACGATCCTGTCGCCGCCGATCGCGACGTCGCCCTGGGCGATCTCCCCCGTCGCGACGTCGAGGAAGCGCGTGTCCTTCACCACCAGGTCGGCGGGGACGCGACCCGCCGCCTGGTCGATCCGACGCTCCAGTTCTTCCTTCGTGACGGCCATGGCGCGCTCCCGGGTCGCCTCATTGAACCACCGCGCCCGCGGGCCTACCGGGCCCTTCGCACGATGCGTTCGGAGCGGAGCCGAGCCCGGCCGTCGAACACCAGCCGGCGCGCGGCGAGGACCACGAGCACCGTGCCCAGCGCAACGCCGGCCGCGATCAGGAACAGGATGAAGATCTGGTAGCGAGCGGCGCCGCCGGGATCCTGCCCCGCGAGGATCTGGCCGGTCATCATCCCCGGGATGCTCACCACGCCCGCCGCGACCATGGAGTTGAGGATCGGGACCATGCCGGTTCGAACCGCGCGGCGCACGACGTCGCGGGACGCCTCCGCCGGCGAGGCCCCGTGCGCGAGGAGCACCTCGACCCGCTCCCGGTCGCGCGCGAAGCCGTCGAGGACGGTCTCGAGACCGAGCGAGATCCCGTTCAGCGTGTTGCCGAGCACCATGCCGAGGATCGGAACGATGTACTGCGGCCGGTACCACGGGTCCACGCGCAAGACCGCGACGATCCCGTACAGGGTCACGGTCATCGACGAGAAGAGCATCACGCCGAGCCCGGCGCCGTACCCCCCGGGGATCCGGAGCGTGGTGCGCCGGACGGCCTCGTAGCCCGCCATCACGATCATGAACGTCATCATGGCGAGCACGGCGAGCGGGCCCTCGACCGAGAAGACCCACGCGAGGACGAGCCCGAGGAGCAGGAGCTGGACCACGGTTCGAACGGCGGCGAGGAGGAGACGCTGCCCGAGCCCCAGCCCCAGGCGGAGGCTGATCCCGGCGTTCAGGAGGATCAGCGCCGCCACGAGGGCGAGGCGGTCCCATGTGAGGGTGATGACCGCGGTCACGGGAAGCGCTCCCGCCGCGCCCCGAGCCGTGCGGCGATCGCGACGTCGTGCGCCACCCAGAGCGCCGCGCGCGCCGCCCCCACCCAGTCGCGCACGCGCCCCTCCCAGAAGGCGGCCCGCTCGGGGTCCATGGCCGACGTCGCCTCGTCGAGGAGGAGGACCTCGGGCTCGAGGCAGAGGGCGCGGTGCAGCGCGAGCGCTTGCGCCTCGCCACCCGACAGGCGCTCGACGTCCTTCTCGTCCTCCACGTCCGGCACCGCGGGAAACCGGCCGCGTCGTCGCGCGCCGGATCCCTCGAGCGCCGCGACGCGGTCCAGGTTCTCGCGCACCGTGCCGGGAAACCGCACGCCGCCCTGATGGACGTAGAGGACGCGGGCACGCCACGCGGCCGGCGCGATCGACGCGCGCGGCTCGCCGCGGAGCGTCACGCGGCCCGCGTCCGCGGGGTCGAGGTCCGCGATGGTGCGCAGGAAGAGGGACTTGCCGGAGCCGCTCGGTCCCGAGAGGAACACGATCTCGCCCTCGGCGAGCGTCAGGTCACGTGCGGCGAAGAAGGGGCTTCGCGCCAGGCCACGGCAGTCGAGGAGCGGCACCCGGAGAGGGTAGCGGGGAGAGGGTCTCCGACCCTGGATGGAAACGACGCGGCGTGGGCCGATCATGGGCGCGCCGCGGCGGGCGCGGCGGAGGAGGCCTCGTGGGCACGATCATCGAGCCGTTCCGGATCAAGGTCGTGGAGCCGATCCGCATGACGACCCGCGAGGAGCGGCAGGCGATCCTCGCGGCCGCCGATCACAACCTGTTCAAGATCCGGGCCGAGGACATCCTGATCGATCTCTTGACCGACTCGGGCACGGGCGCGATGAGCTCCGAGCAGTGGGCGGCCGTGATGCGCGGCGACGAGTCCTACGCGGGCGCCCGGTCGTGGTTCCGCTTTCGCGACCGGGCCCAGGAGCTCACGGGCTTCCGGCACGTGATCCCCACCCACCAGGGCCGCGCCGCCGAGCGGATCCTCTTCACCTGCCTCCAGGTGAAGGACCGGGTCGTGGTGAGCAACACGCACTTCGACACCACGCGCGCGAACGTCGAGTACCTGGGCGGAACGGCCATCGACATCCCGTGTCCCGAGGCGCTTCGGCCCTCCGAGGTGCATCCGTTCAAGGGCAACATCGACGTCCGGCGGCTGGAGGCCCTGCTCGCGGAGAGGGGCCAGGAAGTCGCCTGCGTGATCGTCACGATCACGAACAACTCCGGCGGCGGCCAGCCCGTGTCGATGGCGAACGTCCGCGCCGCGAGCGCCCTCGCGCGCCGGCACGGCGTGCCCTTCTACCTCGACGCCTGTCGCTTCGCCGAGAACGCGTACTTGGTGAAGCTCCGCGAGGACGGGTACCAGGACAAGAGCGTGGAGGAGATCGCGCGCGAGATGTTCGCGCTCGCCGACGGGGCCACCTTCAGTGCCAAGAAGGACGGGCTCGCCAACATCGGCGGGTTCCTCGGCACGAACGACGACCGCCTCGCCCAGCAGGAAGAAGACCTCCTGATCCTGACGGAGGGCTTCCCGACGTACGGCGGTCTGGCGGGACGCGACCTCGAGGCGATCGCCGTCGGCCTGCGCGAGGTCGTGGACGAGGACTACCTGCGCTACCGCCTCGCTTCCACGCGCTACCTGGGCGAGGGCCTTCTCCAGCGCGGCATCCCCATCGTCCAGCCGCCGGGCGGCCACGCGATCTACATCGACGCCGGCGCGTTCCTGCCCGAGATCCCCGCTGCGGCCTTCCCGGGGCAGGCGCTCGCCGCGGCGTTCTACGTCGAGGGCGGCGTTCGCGGGGTCGAGATCGGGTCGTTGATGTTCGGGGGCCGCGACCCCAAGACGGGTCAGGAGCGCTTCGCCGCGCTGGAGCTCTTGCGTCTCGCCATCCCGCGTCGCGTGTACACGCAGAGCCACGTGGACTACGTGCTCGACGTCGCCGACGAGGTCGTGCGCCGCAGGGCCGAGATCCGCGGCCTCCGCATCGTCGAAGAGCCGCCCCACCTGCGCCACTTCACGGCGCGCCTCGCGCCCATCGACTGAGCCGCGCGCGGTCCACCCCCGCGCACGCGACCGTGGACCGCGCGTTCCCCGTCCGAAGGGCTACGGCAGGAAGTGCTCGACGAGCCCCTCGAACGTGAACTCGTCGGGATGGAGGCGGATGAAGCGGAGCATCCGTGCCTCCACGTCGTAGCGCCGATCGAGCGCGTAGTAGCGTTCGTCCAGGTCGTCGAAGTCGGGAACGGACTGCGCACGCGACACGAGGTCGCCGCCGAGCGGCACCGCCTGGCCGAGGCGCGCGATCGACTCGCGGAGGATCAACACGTGCTCCGGGAGCGCCAGGAGGTCGAGGCCGTCCTGCGCGTCCCGCACGACCACGCAGGTGTGGTTCACGTAGAATTGCCAGTGGCCGCCGTTGTTCACCTCGGAGCGGTACCACTGGACGGCGAGGAGGAGCCGCTGGTGCCGGGTGAAGCGGCGCAGGGTCCTCTCGTAGGCCTCGGGCCCGTCGTGGACGTTCACCGACCAGAAGGCCGGCTCGAGGATTTCGCGGACCGTGTGTTCCTCGAGGAAGCCGCGGTCGATCAGCGTGTGCACGATCCTGCTCTTCGTGCTCATGGGGATGTTTCCTCCATCGTCCGGCCGGCGGGGTCGGCCGGGGAGCCGTGCGGTCCCCGCGGGCCCGACGCGTCGCGGCCCGAGTCCTATACCGCGGGGGTCCCCCGCCGCCGGGAGCGAGGGGCCGGGGCGTCGGCGCCTCGCCGCCGCCCGGAGGCCGCGCCGCGGGCCCGCCGACGCTCCGCCCGCCCGCCGTGGGCCGAAGGCGCCCCGCCGCTACGCGAGGTCCTCCAGGTCCGGATCGGTGAGGTCGATCTCTCCGGCGGGCAGGTCGAAGTCGGTCGGCCCGAGGGGCGGGCCGACGGGCGCCCCGCGCGGCGGGGCGTCGGGCGTCGCGAGACGCCGCGGCCCCCGGAAGAGGTCCCCCACGCTCGCCGTCGAGGCGCCGAGCTGGCGGGCACGTCCCTTGAGCTCGCGGTCGTCGGTCACGACGACGACGTTCCCGGCGCTCCCCTCGCCACGTCGCAGGTGCTCGAGGATCTCGTCGTCGGCGGAACCGCGGGCGTACCGCCAGGACACGCGGCCTCCCCGCCCCTGGAGGCCCGCACGCTCCGCTCCCGGATGCGCGTCGAAGACCAGGAGCACGCGATCGTCGCCGCGCGCCACCTCCGACACGCGCAGCGCCTCCTCGGCCGCCGTGACGAGCATGCGGCGCGCCTGGTCACGGTCGGCCGGGGCATCGGGCCACAGCCGGAACATGGCGTTGTACGCATCGACGAGGAGGAGCCGGGCCATCGGCCAAGCGTACCCTCGCGGCCCGACGCGCGGCGCGCGGTCCACGGGCGGGTCCGACCCGGTGTCCGGTCCCAGGGTGGACCCTGGGGAGGGTCTCTGGGATGCTCCCGGCCATGCGCATCCCCGTCGAGCTCGGCGTCCTGGTCCTCGCGTCCCTCCTCACGGCCTGCGCGTGTCCCCCGCGGCGCTGCTGCCCCCCCTGCCCGCCGACCGCCATGGTCACCCCTCGGCCCACCCCCACGCATCCCGAGGAGGCCGCGCTCTACGACGGCCGCACGGGACGCCCGATCTCGCTCGCCACGTTCCTCGGCCGCGCCGCCGGGGCCGACTTCGTGGCGTTCGGCGAGCTCCACGACCATCCCGTGGGCGCCCGCTACGAGCTCCAGGTGCTCGAGGGTCTCGCGCGTTCGGGTCGCCCCCTGGCGCTCGCGATGGAGTTCTTCGAGGCGGACCAGCAGTCCGACCTCGACCTCTATCTGGCCGGGAAGCTCGACGAGCCGACGTTCCGGAAGAAGACGCAGCGTTCGAAGACCTATCCGAAGACGCACGGCCCACTCGTCGAGTTCGCGAAGGCGCACGGCATCCCCGTGCTGTCGGCCAACGCCCCGCGTCGCCTCGTCAGCGAATACCGGAAGTTCGAGGGCACGTACGACGAGTACCTCGCCTCGCTCGCGCCCCAGGAGCGTGCGTGGCTGCCCGACCACACGTCGACGCCGAAGGACGCGTACCACGATCGGTTCCTGAAGCTCATGGGGAAAGAACGGGGCGAACCGTACTTCCGTGCGCAGTCGCTGTGGGACGACGCGATGGGAGGTCGCATCGCCGCGTACCGCGACACCCATCCCGACACGCGGGTGCTGCTCGTCGTCGGCGCCTTCCACGTCGAGGGCGACCTCGGGACCCTCACGAAGTTCCGGGAGCGTCGCCCGAACGACCGGACCGCCCTGCTCGTGATGCAGATGGAGGACGACCCCGCGCTGCCGTTCACCGAGGAGGACCGGGGCGCGGGCGACGCCGTGCTCGTCGTCCGGCCGCCGGAGATGCCGGCGACCGCGGGCCCGAACCCCCACGTGCGTCCCCACCCGAAGGTCCCCGCCCCCACACCCGACGCCCCCGCTGTCGGCGCGAGAGCCCCGAAGGCCTGAGCACGCGCCGGATCGACCAGCGCGCGGCCCGCCCCCCCCCGCGCGGCCCACCTCCCGACGCCGCCCGCTCGCCTTGACCGCCCGCGAAGGAGGGGCTACCGTCACCCGCCCGACCGAACGGCGGCGTAGCTCAGCCGGTTAGAGCACACGCTTCATAAGCGTGGGGTCGTTGGTTCAAGTCCAACCGCCGCTACCATCCCTCTCGCTTCATTCGTCGTGCCGGCCCCGCCCGTACCGATCGCGTCCCCAACGACCCCACGCCTGGGGTAGCGACGGCGAAGCCGGCGCGGAGGGGGCGGAGCCCCCTCACATGACCCCGTCGTTCGACCGGGGCCGAAGGCACCGGTCGTTGGTTCAAGTCCAACCGCCGCTACCACACTTCTCGCGTCGCTCGGACGAGCGCGTCGTCCGGATCCCGTCGCGCCGCCAACGACCCCACGCCTGGGGTAGCGACGGCGAAGCCGGCGCGGAGGGGGCGGAGCCCCCTCACATGACCCCGTCGTTCGACCGGGGCCGAAGGCACCGGTCGTTGGTTCAAGTCCAACCGCCGCTACCACACTTCTCGCGTCGCTCGGACGAGCGCGTCGTCCGGATCCCGTCGCGCCGCCAACGACCCCACGCCTGGGGTAGCGACGGCGAAGCCGGCGCGGAGGGGGCGGAGCCCCCTCACATGACCCCGTCGTTCGACCGGGGCCGAAGGCACCGGTCGTTGGTTCAAGTCCAACCGCCGCTACCATCGGCTTCGAGCAGCCCCATCCGGTCAATCTCGGCGATCCCCGACGGCACGGGATGGTGATGGAGGAAGACGACGGTGGGTCGCCTGGCCCTTTCCGCCAGGCGCGCGTCGAGCCACGACAGCTGCGCGGGGCCGAGCCACCCGCCACCGTTCCGCGTGTCGAGCCCCACGAGGCGCAGGGGCCCCGTGTCCCCCACCGCGTAGTGGCACGGCCCGGACGATCCCAGGTACGCGTGCTCCGGGAGTGCGGCGCGCAGCGACGCACGATCGTCGTGGTTTCCCGGGATCACGTGCCACGGACACGGGAGTCCGCCGAGCAGGTCGGCGGGCCGCCGGTACGCCTCGGCGGGACCGTCGTGCACGAGATCGCCGGTGACGAGCGCGACGTTGGGGGCGGGCGCGCATGCGGCGAGGTACGCGACCGCCACGGAGAGTCCCCGGGCGCTGTCGGCCCCAGAGACGAGCCCGTCCATGACAACGTGGGTGTCTGAAAGCTGCGCGATCCGCAGGGCGCCTCTCCGCAACGCACGAGGCTCGCGCCCCGCGGCGCCCCGGACCCCGGCACGGACGGACCGCGCCCGGTGGCGGCACGCGGGCGCCGTGTCCCTCTGCGCCCTACGGGCGCACGGCCCTCGACAGCGAAGGTCACGGTCGGAGCCGGAACGCGGTGTTCTCGAAGAGGCGAAAACGGTCCCGACTCACCTCGGAGAGGGAGACCTGGAGCGTCCTCGCGGGTGGCGCCACCGCGTCGTCGCACCAACCGTCGTGGAGTGTGACCGCGAAGCCGCCGGCGACGAGTCGCTCGAGGACGTCATAGAGGGCCTTCGTGGCCGAGATCTCGTCCCGATCCTCGGGATACCAGGCCTCGGGCGCGCCGAAGCCGAGATCGAGGGACTCCTCGCACACGTGCCGGAGCGTGCAGGAGCACCCGCTGGCAGAGGCGACGAACCACGTCTCCGCGCGCTCGAGCCCGAGCAAGGCGGGGACGGCTCCGTCGCCGGTCACCCGTTCGAAGCGGACCCCCGGCAGGGAGACTGCGCCCAGATCCTCGGGGCTATCGGTCCAGAGGTAGAGCATGTAGCACACCGGCTCGTCGCTCCCGGGCGTCGCGACCAGCGTACCCCTCCGGGGTCGAGGCGCGGGCGCGAGGATGCCCGTCCCGGCGCGCATCCGGGCGCGGGGGGCACCTCACAGAGAGCAGGTCTGGCCCGTCCCAGCACTCGTCCCAGCACGCCGTCCGGAATGGGGGGACGCTCGTGGGATGATCCGGGGCGTCTGGCCTCCAGCCTGCGTCCGCCCGATCGCCCGCCCGGGGCCATTTCATCGCCTTCGTGGCGAACACCGGGGGGCCGATTCATGAGCCTGGGGTAGCGACGGCGAAGCCGGCGCGGAGGGGGCGGAGCCCCCTCACATGACCCCGTCGTTCGACCGGGGCCGAAGGCACCGGTCGTTGGTTCAAGTCCAACCGCCGCTACCACACTTCTCGCGTCGCTCGTCGCGCGCCAGCTCCCGCGGCGCGCGAGCCTCTTCGTCGGGGTCGTGGCGGAGCCGGGCTTGAGTACGGGCCGCCTCCGTCGCGTTCGCTCCCCACGACGCCGTCGCCTTAGGATGGGCTCCATGGTCGGAGATCAGGACCACGAGGGCAGGCGGATCATGCGTCTCGCACGTGCTGAGGCCCAGGAGCTGCGCACCGACTACATCGGGACCGAGCACATCCTGCTCGCGTGCCTGGGCCAGCCTGGGGCCGTCCTTGGGAAGGTGCTGGATCGCCTTGGTGTCGATCGCGCGGCGTTGCGCGAGCGCGTACTCGCACGCGTGCCGCGAGGCGGCGACCCCATCCCGGACGGGCAGCTCCCGTTCACACCTTCCGCGAAGCGCGCCCTGGAGGCGTCGATGGAAGCCGCGGAAGGGATGCACCACGCGGAGATCCGCGCAGGACACCTCTTTCTGGGCGTGCTGGCAGACGATCGGGTCGCCAGCCAGATCCTCCGTGGCGCGGGTGTTGATACGCAGGCCGTTCGCAAGGAGGTCGCGAGCGCGTACGGCGCAGACGGGCAGGCGCCCCAGTAGGTCGAGCGCCTCGGGCGCCCCGGGCGGGATCGGGGCGGCGACAGGGCGCCCGCGTCGGGTCGGGACGATCCGCTCCGCGGCCACGCCAGATCGTGTCGGCCCTCGCCGTGCATGGGGCGGTGTTCGCGATTCCAGGGGCTGTCGTCATCCAGTTGGCGCGATGGATCGAGCGCCGCGAGAGCCGTCGTGTGAACCCTGTCGTCCGATCCAACGGAAGCTATGGTTTCAGATCCACGTCCCAGTCGTCCCTGCAGCCCATCTCGCCGTACTCATCGACGCCGGGGTTCGGTCGAGGTCCCACGACGCCGTGACCGCGAGCGTCTCCGAGCGGGACTTCGTGACGAGCATCTCGAGGAACCGCTCGACGGGCGGCGCGTGGCTCGTGCACCAGTCCTCGCTCGCCGGGAGGTCCTGGTGGGCGAGCAGCGCGGTAGCCCCCCTCCACCACGGTGAGCTCGACCCCGATCCCGAGGAGGTTCAGACCCTTCTTCGGGAAGGCGGTGCGACGGCGAAGCCGGCGCGGAGGGGGCGGAGCCCCCTGCGGGGGCGGGGGGCTGGCCGGCCTCGACGGCGGGGGGACGGGAGTGAGCGCGCGTGCTTCCCTTCCCGCGCCGGAGGCCCAGTGGCAGACTGCGAGGTTCGGAGTCGCACCTGGAGGTCGCCATGCGAACCGCCGCCCTGCTCACGCTCGTCGCCCTTGCGCCCCTGACGCTCGCCCGAGCGGGAGACGACGCGCCCTCCATCGAGCGGGGCTTCTCCAACGGCAAGTACGTCGATCAGTACTTCGGAATCTCCTACACGATCCCGGGCCTGGTGGACGAGCCGTCGCTCGAGAAACCCATGCTGCTGTTCGGCGGCAAGACGTCGCAGGGTCTCGAGGTGGCGATCCTGATCCAGGAATCCGCGGACGCGAAATCGCCGGCGGAGTGGTTCGCCCACGTGAAGAAGCTCGTGGGGGAAGGGGACGAGAAGCCCACCGACGTGCAGGAAGGCCAGGACCCCCACCCGTGGATGCTCTACGTGAAGGAGAGCTGGTCCGGCGATCAGCGGCACCACGCCATCGCCGTCTACCCGAGGGGAAGGCAGTGCTTCCTCTGCCACGCGTTTCTCGGCGAGAAGACCGAGTCGTCGGCCTCGATCCTGAAGGACGCCGTCCTGGCCCTGCAGGTCGAGCCGAAGGAGCAGGGATTCTGGCTCGTGACCGTCGCCTCGAGGCAGCTGCAGAAGCCCCTTACCGACCCCGAAGTCCTCCTGGCCGCGGGCGACGGATACGTGGAGCAAGACGAGTCCGACCCGAAGACGGCGCTTCGCGTCCTCGCGGCCGCCGAGGCGGCCGCGGGAGAGAACGGGTTCGACGATGCCCAGAAGTTCCAGCTCGCGTACGCGACCGGCATGGCCGAGCTGAAGCTCCGTCGGCTCGACGAGGGCATCGCGAACTGGGAGAAGGCGGTGGAACTCGCGCCGAAGAGCAAGAGTCCCGAGCGCCTGCTCCCGAACGCGCGCTACAACCTCGCATGTGCGTACGCGCTGGCCAAGCGGACCGACGACGCGTTCAAGGTGTTGAAGCTCGCGCTCGACGGGTGGCCCGCGGAGGACCGTGACGACATCGTCGCGAACGCGAAGGCCGACGAGGACCTCGCGAGCCTGCGCCAGGACCCCCGATGGGAAGCGCTCTTCGCCGACGGGGCGAAGAAGTCCGACGGAGCGGGCGAGGGCGGCGGGAACTGAGGTCCGGCCCGGCGAACGGACGGCGTCCCGAAGGACGCCCGTTTCGCCGCCAGGTCCACCCGAGGCTCCGGAGCGACCTTCCTGGGGGGGGGCACGACGCGAAGGGGCTCGCCCCGGGGTACCGTGGCCGCCGCGGAGGCCTCATGCGACACGGCGCCGGGTTCGTTCTCGTGTCCTCGATCGCCTTCCTCGTAGTTCCCGCGCCCGGAGCCCGCGCGATGTTCCGCCTGCCCGACGAGGTCCCGGTGGACCGGCTCGTGGAGAACGTCGGACGCTTCGTCGCGGCGCATCCGGAGGACGCGCGCGGCCACTACGTCCTCGCGCGGATCCACACGCTCGCGCTCGTCCACAAGAGCACGAAGATCCGCGCCTATCTCGACGCGGAGGACCCGCAGAAGCTCCCTGACGTGGACGTGCCGTACCAGGAGACCAGCCCCGGCAAGGCGCCCCCGCGCTCGGAGCTCGTCTCGCACCTCGAGCACGCGATGGGCGAGACGGCGCGCGCGATCGCGCTCGCGCCCGACGACGCCGCATACCACCTGGCCCGCGCCTACGCGGCGGAAGCGGGCGCGGTCTTCCCCGACGTACGTCCTCCGACGCCCGAGGCGCCGGCAGCGCTCTCGGGCGAGGAGGTCCAGAAGATCGACGCGCTGATCGACCGCCTGGACGCGGAGGCGGCGGCGACACGCGAGGAGGCGACGAAGGCGCTGACCGCCCTCGGACCGCGCGCGTGGCCGCGGCTCGACGCGGCGATCGGGAAGGCGTCGCCGGAGGCGCGCGCCCGGCTCGCGAGCGTGATCGCCTGGTGGTGGCAGGACGTCGCGATCGGGGCGTACCGGCGGGCCTACGACCTGGCGATCGCCGAGGACCTCGCGATGCCGTCTCTACCGGTCCTCGGGTTGAGGGAGCTCGTCGCCCACGAGGCCGGCCGGGCGTGGGTCCGACTCGTGCAGGCGCGCGGCGGCCCGGAAGCGAACACGCCGGAGGTGAGGGCGGTCGAGGACGCGGTGAGAAAGCTCGAGTCGAAGCCCCGCGGGGCGATCACGCCGATCCTCGTTCCCCTCGGCCTGACCACCTCGCTCGCCGCGCTCCTCCCGCCGGGCCGGACGGCGACCTTCGACCTCGACGGCGACGGCACGGCGGAGCCATGGCCGTGGCCCTCGGCGGACGCCGCGTTCCTCGTCTGGGACCCGAGCGGGACGGGCGAGATCACCTCGGGGCAGCAGCTCTTCGGCTCGGTCACGTGGTGGCTCTTCTTCCGTGACGGCTACGAGGCGCTCGCGGCCCTCGACGACGACGCCGACGGGTGGCTCCGCGGCCACGAGATCGAGGGTCTCGCGCTCTGGCAGGACGCGAACGGCAACGGCCGCTCGGAACCGGGCGAAGTCCGTCCGCTCGCCGCGTACGGCGCAGAGGCGATCTCGACCCGCGGCACACGCGCCGCGAACGGCGTCCTGACGTCCCCCGACGGCCTCCACCTCAAGAACGGCCGCACCCTTCCCACCTACGACTGGACCCCCACCCCCGCCCGCTGATCCCCCACCCCCCCGCAACGCGGCGAGGCCGAAGGCCGACGCCGCGAGCGCACGCCCCCCCGCGCGATGCGGCGCCGCCAAAGGCGGCCCCGCGAGCCCACACCGCCCCCGCAACGCGGCGAGGCCGAAGGCCGACGCCGCAAGCGCACGCCCCCCCGCGCGATGCGGCGCCGCCATAGGCGGCCCCGCGAGCCCACGCCGCCCCCGCAACGCGGCGAGGCCGAAGGCCGACGCCGCAAGCGCACGTCCCCTCCGAGCGACGCGGCGCCGCCAAAGGCGGCCCCGCGAGCCCACGCCGCCCCCGCAACGCGGCGAGGCCGAAGGCCGACGCCGCAAGCGCAGACCCCCTCCCCGCGATGCGGCGCCGCCAAAGGCGGCCCCGCGAGCCCACGCCGCCCCCGCAACGCGGCGAGGCCGAAGGCCGACGCCGCAAGCGCACGCCCCCTCCGCGCGACGCGGCGCCGCCAAAGGCGGCCCCGCGAGCCCACGCCGCCCCCGCAACGCGGCGAGGCCGAAGGCCGACGCCGCAAGCGCACGCCCCCTCCGCGCGACGCGGCGCCGCCAAAGGCGGCCCCGCGAGCCCACGCCGCCCCCGCAACGCGGCGAGGCCGAAGGCCGACGCCGCGAGCGCACGCCCCCTCCGCGCGATGCGGCGCCGCCAAAGGCGGCCCCGCGAGCCCACGCCGCCCCCGCAACGCGGCGAGGCCGAAGGCCGACGCCGCGAGCGCACGCCCCCTCCGCGCGATGCGGCGCCGCCAAAGGCGGCCCCGCGAGCCCACGCCGCCCAAACGTCCGCACGCAACCGGCGCGCTGAGAGGCCAAAGGAGTGGCCATGACGACGACGCCGCGTGCGAATGCACGCAAGGAGGAGGAAGGGCCGCGAACTGGCCTCTCAGCGCGCCGGTTGGTCGGAGGTGGGAGAGGATTCCGAGTCGAGTCTCCGCTCGGCCTGCTGCCAGGTCTCGCCCTCCCGAGGCAGGATCACGTCGAGCCGCACCGCGTCCGTGTCTTCGAGGGCCTCGTCGAGCAGGCAACCCAGCTCGACGGAGCGGTCGTCCACGTGGCGTCCGACGCGCACCACGCGCAGCCGCCGGCGGATGGTGCCCTCGGGGTCGAAGTGGGCCTCGATGCTCTCCGGGAGGATGCCGCCCAGCCGTCGGGCGACGTCGAGGACCGTCGCGTTCTCCCGCACGCCGACCTTCTCGTCGGCGATCGTCAGCTTGAGGCCGCGACGACTCAGGTCCGTCACGCGGACGTCGAGCCATCCCGTGCGCGTGCGGATGCGCAACGGGAGGCTGCATGCCACCCGGATCGCCCGGCGCTTCTCTCGTTTCACCATGGGCTGCCCCTCGACGCCGGTCTTCGCGCCCCTCTCGTGGGACCCGAATCTCGGGTGTCTTCCTATCGGCCGGGGCGCCGGGGGGGATGAAGGCACCGTTCAGGGGGAGCGACCTCCGCCGTGGCGAGATTGGGACGAAAGACCCGCGACGTGACGCCGGTGCGCCGGGGGGTGGCACGCCCGAGAGGGCTAGCTTCGGCGGCTTCGGAGCGCCACGATGCCGATCTACGAGTACCGCTGCCGGACCTGCTCCCACGACTTCGAGGCGCTGGGCTACGGGGACGAGCGGCCGGCGTGCCTCTCGTGCCGGGGGACGGAGCTCGAGAAGCACGGGTCCGCGTTCGCCGTCGGCCACGCCGCGGCGACGCCCCCCGCGGCGTGCGCGGCCGGAGGCCCGTGCGGCGAGGGTGCGCCCCGCGCGGGTGGCGGCCCCTGCTGCTTCGACGACTGAACGCGCTCGACGCCCGTCGTGGACCGCGCGTCGCGCGTCCGGTCACGACTTGCGGATCTGGGCGATGCGGGACGCCACCACGTTGTCGGCGTCGGGCCCGCCGAGCTCCAGGTAGCGCTGGTAGTGCGGGAGCGCGCTGTCCACGTCCCCGTCGGTGTCGTCGAAGAGCTCCGCGAGGTAGAGGTGGGGCCAGGTGAGCTTCGGGTCGAGCGCGATGGACTTCTGGTACGCGGCCTTCGCGCCGTCGAAGTCGCCCTTCGTCTCGAGCGCCTTGCCGAGCTCGAGCTCGGCCCAGGCGTCCTTCGGGGCCAGCGCGATCGCCTTCTCGATCTCCGCGATCGCGACGTCGACCTTGCCGAGGAACAGGTTGGCGCGCCCGATCATGCGGTGGCACGCGCTGTCCTCGACGTCGAGCTCCGCGATCTTCTGAAAGTGATCCAGCGCGTCGTTCGCCTTGCCCTCGTCGAGATAGAGGTAGCCGAGGAACCGGTGCGCCGGGATGTCGTTCGGCTTCGACGCGAGGACGATCGAGAGGTACCGCTTCGCCGCCCGGTCGTCCTCCTGGAGGAACGCGACGAGCCCGGCGACGCGGTTCGCTCCGGGATGGTCCTTCTCGATGTCGAACGCCTTGTCGAGCGTCGCCTTCGCGTACTCGAGCTCGCCCATGAGGACCTGCACGAAGGCGACGGCCACGTACGCGTCGATCCACTCGGGCGCCGCGCGGACCGCCTCGAGATCGCGTCGCAGCGCCTCGTCGAGCGCCCCCTTCTTCTCCTGGACGAATCCCAGCGTCTCGAGCGCGCGGGCGTTCTTCGGATCGAGCTCGAGCGCGCGGCCGGCCGCCGTCGCGGCGTCGTCCAGGCGGCCCAGCCGACGGTACGTGAACGCGAGGCGGTCCAGCACGCGGTCGTCCTTGGCGCGTTCCTTCTCGAGCTCCTGCAGGATGACCAGGGCGCGGTCCAATTCGTCGGCCCGCAGGTGGTCCACGGCGAGGGCGAAGCGGAGGAAGTAGTTCTTCGGGTACTGCTGGAGCGCCGCCTCGAGCGTGGCCCGCGCCGCCGCGCGCTCGCCGAGCTGCTGGAGCACGTCGGACAGGGCGCGCGAGGCCCCGGGGCGGCCGGGATCGAGCGCGAGGGCCTTCTCGAGCGAGGGGCGGCCCGCGCGCGGGCTCGTCTCGACGGCCTCCATGCGTCCGAGGACCTCCCAGCCCTCGGGGTCGTCGGGGTGGGCCTTCAGGTACGCGCGGACGTCGGGGATCGCCGAACGCGCCTTCCCGATCTCCAGGGCGGCCCACGCGCGGTCCAGCACCGCCACGTCGGGGAGCCCGGCCCCGGGCCCCGGGGCGGAGAGCGACGCGAACCGGTCCTCGGGCGGCTTCGCGCGCACCGCGAGGTACGCCGAGACGGCCGGCGAGACGCCCTTCCCCGCGAGCAGCGCCCGGAGCCCCGCCTCGTCGTGTGCCTCGTAGAGCAGGTCCTGGAGGAGACGCGCCGCGG
Source organism: uncultured Planctomycetota bacterium (assembly GCA_963752285.1). GTDB lineage: Bacteria > Planctomycetota > PLA2 > PLA2 > JAEUHO01 > CAVVXN01. Next base: position 234,095 of record CAVVXN010000005.1, on the reverse strand, counting down.
CGTAGCACGACGGGTCCTGCTTCAGGGCGGCTTCGGCGGCGGTGATCGCGTTCCCGCACTCGCCGGCGAACGCCAGACGCCGGATCTCCCCCCCGGGATCCTCGTCGGCGCCGGCGAAGGAGGACACGAGCCAGAGCGCCGTGGCTCCTACGGCCCCGACGATCCCGAGGGGCACGCGGGCGGGCCTCGGAACGCGACGGCCTGCTCCCATGGCTCAGCGATGGTCGGCTTCCGCGTCGACGAGGATCACTTCGCGGAGCTCCATCTGCGCACGCTCGCGGAGCCGGGCCTGATCCTTCTTCGTGCGGCCGTTGGAGGGACGCTGCGTGGAACCCGCATTGCTCGACCCGCCGTTGCGCGGTGCGGGACCCGTGCCGCGGCCTCCGCCGCCGCGGCCGCCCCGTGCGCCACCGCCGCGCGCGGAGGCCGCGTCGGCCGGCACGAGGACCAGCGTCAACGCGATCGCGAGGCCGAGGATCGTCTTGCGCATGGTCGGGTCTCCGACTCCAACCCGAATTGAACCACAGGGTAGCCCGGATGTCCCGCTCACGGTCCACGCGGCGCGGGGCGCCCTCCGTCCGGCCGGCCGCCCCCGGGCGCCCCCCGGCCGGGCGCCGCGCGGTCCACGAGCGCACGGGGCTACGGCGCGGGGACCACGAGGATCCAGGCGTGCCGCGCCTCGAGGAGGCCGCGCGGGTCCCTGAGCACCCAGGGGAACTTCGCGCCGCGCGGCCTGGCGTCGTCTTGGACGCGGACGGTCAGGAGCCAACGCCCCGGCGCGAGGTCGGGGAGCACCGGCGTCACGACGTCCACGCCGCGTTCGCGGTCGTGCCGCCGCCGCGACCGGAGGGCGTCCCCGGGCGGCGGGGGGTCCCCGGCGGTGCCCTCGGCGCGGCGTCTTTGCGTCGAGGGGAGGAGCTCGGGCAGCGCCGCGCTCCGCCCCTCCGCCTTCCGGCGCTCCTGGATGCGCTTCCACATCTCGCGCTCGGCCGGCGTCAGGAGCTCGTCGCCGAACCGGTCCTCGGGCGTGTCGCCCGGGTCGGTCTTCGGCGTGACCTCCGGCGCGGGACCGAGGCGGAACTCCACCTCGAGGTCGTGCGTCGCGGGCTGCATGGGCACGACCTCGATCGGAGGCCACCCGTCCGGGCCGCGCACGACCTCCTTCGCGTCGGGAGTCACCTGGTCGATCGGGCTCACGTACGTGTAGATCGTGAGGAGCGTCGCCTCGCGGCAGACGGGACAGTACGCGCCGCCCCCCGTGTTCATGGCGCAGGTGACGGCGGGCCGCCACACGCCCTTCTGGAACGTGGCGCCGCCCTCGTACACGCCCACGCCCGGCACCTTGTGGTCGAGGAAGTGCTGCCAGGGCGGGCGGTCGGGCCGCGTCGTCGTGTTGGCCGAGTCCACCTGTCCCGAGGGCTCCCCCGGGTAGATCGCGTACTCGTCGAGCAGACCTGCGAACGCGTGCCCGAACTCGTGCACGACGACCCCGCGCGGCGCGGTCGTGGCGATGCCCATCCCGCCCATGCCGAGCTGGCCGAGCCGCGCGAAGACCAGCGCGAGACCGTCGTTCTCGGGGAGGTACGAGAGGTAGTGCGCGACCCGCTCCGGGCTCGCCATCACCTGCCCCTGCGGTCCCGCGGCCTTGCAGTCGAGGGCGGTGGAGAACGTGCGCACGCGACGTGGGTGCTTCTGGAGACGCGCCGCCTCCTCCTCGTCCGCCGGGGGCGCCTCGACCTCGTCCACGCCCGTCTCCTGGCTCGCGAGGTTGAAGCGCCAAAACGCGAAGTAGGACGCGTATTCCGCGAACACCGGCTCGTGCAAGAGGACCTTCAGGTGTGCCACCGCGGCCTTGTCGAATCGATCCTGTCGCGACAGGAGGTACCCGTCCCCCATCAGCGCGACGTCGATGCGGTTCGACGCGGGCGCGGCCGGGGTCATCCGCGTGACGCCGAGGAAGGCATTCGGATCGGACCGGTCGCGCGCCTCCGGGGCGTACGGCGAGTCCGGGTACTCGTCGAGGAGGCGCCAGAAGCGCCGACGCGCCTCCACGTAGCGACCCTTCCCCTGGAGGTCCGCCGCCTCCCCGAACAGCGTCGCGTCCGGCCCGGGCCGCGTCTTCGGGTCGGGTGCGGGCTGGAAGTCGTCCGGCGCGGGCGCGGCCGAGGCGTCGTCGCCGGCGCGCGCGACGCCGGGGGCGAGGCCGCCCCCGGCCAGGGAGAGGGCGAGCCCCAGCACGAGGAGACGGAGGATCGCGACGGCGCGGCGCAGGGCGGGCTCCCGCCGGATTCTACGCGGTGGACCGCGCGGGGCCGAACCGGGCCGCCGGAGCGGAGTCCTGCGCCAGGGACCTCACGAGGCGCACGGGTCCCACGGCCTCACGGGCCTCACGAGGCGGGCGTGGCGTTCCCGAACACCTTCCGCAGGCCCGACTCGACGAGCGCCCAGGGCACGAAGGCCGGCTTCTTGGAGACCTCGAGGCGGAGCCGGCGGCCGGAGACCGTGTATCGGCCCTCGGCCGGACCGGAGAAGGTCCCGCCGGTGACGTCGCCCTCGAGGCGGATGCCCACGCCGCGTGCGCGTGCGCGCGCCTCGTGGAGCCCCTCCTCGAGCGAGAGCGACTCCGGGACCTCGACCTCGTAGACCTTCTCGGATGCCACGCCGGCCTCCTGGGGAGGGGCGGAGCGTACGCCGGGGCGGAGGCCGGGGCCAGGAACGGCGCGGCGAGCGCGTCGCGGGCCGGAGTGACGGAGGTCGTCCGTAGACTCGGCGGCGGACCCGTTGCCGGAGGGATCATGCGCCTCGTCGTTCTCGCGTTGCTGCTCGGGTCGATCGGGTCGTTCCTGCTCGCCGGCACGGGGTCTCGTGCCGACGCGGGCGACGAGAAGCCGCCGCCCGCCGTGAACGTGCCGAAAGACCTCGTCACGGTGGACGACGGTGACTCCATCGACATCCGATGGCCCGAGGGCGTGGAGGTCGTGCGCCTCCTCGGGATCGACACGCCCGAGACCTTCCACCCGCAGCACGACATCCCCTACGGACAGCCCTTCGGCGAGGAGGCGACCGGCTTCCTCGAGGGCGCGCTGGCCGTGGCGCGCAAGGTCGAGATCCGACGGGCGCGGCAGAAGGACCCGTACGGACGTACCCTCGCGTGGCTGGCGCTGGACGGCCGCTCCTACTCCGTGCTCGTCGTGGAGGCGCGACTCGCGGTCGAGACCGTGAGCCACTTCGGCGACAACGGCTTCCCCGACGAGGCCGCCGCGGTCCTCGCGGCCGCGAAGCGCGCCGGGCCCGTCGCGTTCGAGGAGCCGTACCGGTACCGCGCCCGCATGCGCGAGGTCGCGGCGTGGCTGAAGGCGCACGGCCGCTACCCCTGTCCGGTCCACTGAGGGGGGCCGGCGCCCACCGCGCCGACGGCCCGGGAGCCCCGCACGGGTAGACTCGCCGCGTGTTCCGGGATCGGCTCCTCGTCTGCGGCGGCGCCGGGTTCGTGGGGAGCGCCTTCGTGCGGCGCGCGCTCGAGGCGAGCCCGCCGGGGCGTGTGCTGACGTTCGACCTCCTGACGTACGCCGGGCACCTCGAGAACCTGGAGGGGCTTCCCGATCCCTCCCGGCACGCGTTCGTCGAGGGGGACGTCGCCGACGCGGCCGCCGTCGCGCGGGTGTTCCGGGAGCTCTCCCCCACCGCCGTGGTGAACCTCGCGGCGGAGAGTCACGTGGACCAGAGCCTCTTCGAGGCGGCGCGGTTCGTGAGGACGAACGTGCTGGGGGCGCAGGTGCTCCTCGACGCGTGCCGCGAGGCGGGGATCCGACTCGTGCAGGTCTCGACCGACGAGGTCTACGGCGACCGCGACGGCCGGGCGGACGCGACCCCCGACGCGCCTCTCGCCCCCTCGTCTCCGTACAGCGCGAGCAAGGCCGCCGCCGACCTCCTCGTGCGCGCGGCGTTCCTTTCCCACGGTCAGGACGTCGTCATCACGCGGTGCACGAACAACTACGGGCCCCGCCAGCTGCCCGAGAAGCTCATCCCGCTCTTCGCGCTGCGCGCCCTCGCGGGGGAAGCGCTGCCGGTCTACGGGGACGGGGCCCAGGTTCGCGACTGGATCCACGTGGACGACCACGCCGCCGGCCTCCTCGCCGCGCTCGAGCGCGCCGAGGCCGGGAGCGTGCACCATTTTGCGGGCCGTTCGCCCCGGACGAACCTCGACGTGGCCCGCCGGATCCTCGATCGCGTCGGCGCGCCGGGGGCGCGGACCGAACACGTGGCGGACCGTCCGGCCCACGACCGCCGGTACGGTCTCGACGACGGCGCCACGCGGCGCGCGCTCGACTGGCGCCCGGTCGTGGCGCCGGAACCGGGGCTCGACCAGACCCTCCTCTGGTACCGCGAGAACGCGGCGTGGTGCCGGGCCGTGGCCGGGCCCGGACTCCGTGCGTTCCTGGAGCGGAACTACGGCTCCCGGGGGGGGCCCGGGTAGCCGCTCCGCGCGCCCGGGCGCGTGCCCGGCCGGGGGTCTGGACGGGGTCTCCCGTGCTATCCTCCTGGCATGAAGCGCTCCGCCCACGGCCTCGTCTGGCTCCTTCCCCTCCTCCTCTTCGTCGGGCTCGGCGGCATCGTCCTGCCCGGGGGTCCGATGCGTTCCGCGGTCGCCGGTGACGACGGCGGGAACGGAGGTGGCCCTCCCGGGAAGCCCGACGGCGGCGACAACGGAAAGGACGGCGGCGACGACGACGGAGGCGACTTCTTCGACTCGCCGACGAGCTTCACCGCGGAGCAGGTCGATCACGCCATCCGCAAGGGCCTCGACTGGTTGAAGAAGGCCCAGAAGGACGACGGGTCCTGGGGGAACATCTCGGGCGGCAAGCCGTACGGCGGGAAGGAACAGCAGGGGAGCATGTATCCCCATCCGGCCGGTCCCACGGCGCTCGCCGTCTACACGATGCTGAAGTGCAAGGAGTCCGACCGGGAGCCGCACGTCCGCAAGGGCTTCGAGTACCTGAAGAAGCACTACGAGAAGCCCGCCGGCTCCTACGAGACGAGCATCCTCCTCCTCGCCGTGCTCGCCACCGCGGATCCGTACAAGACGAGCCGGGCGGCGCAGAAGAACGAGGAGAAGCTGAAGCTCGGAGGCGCCGAGAGGCGCTGGGCCCAGAAGCTCCACGACTACCTGATCGAGAAGCGGAAGGGTCTGGGCTGGCGCTACAACGTGACGGGAAATTCGGGCGCGACGCCCGGCGGCGACCAGGACCTGTCCAGCACGCAGCTCTCGACGCTGGCGCTGTTCGCGGCGGACCGCCTGCACATCTCGACCAAACCCGAGGTGTGGGAGGACATCCTCAAGTTCTCGTTGGCCCAGCAGGACGACGACGGCGCCGAGGTCGTCACGAAGGACCCCCTGTCGGGGAAGGAGATCCACCGCAAGGCGCGGGGGTTCGCGTACATCAAGGGACAGCCCGACCCCGAGGAGGGTCAGGCGGTGGGCAGCATGACCGCGTGCGGCATCGCGAACGTGATGATGGCGCGCCACGCCCTCATGGAGGGCGGCAAGAAGCGGGACGTGTGGGACGCTCGCGCGGACGCCCAGAAGGTCCAGCAGTCGGTCGAGGACGGCATGGCGTGGCTCGAGGAGAACTGGAGCCCCTTCCAGAACCCCAAGAAGAACCACTCGAACATCTACCACCTCTACTGGCTGTACTCGGTCGAGCGTGCGATGGACCTCATCGGTGGCGAGAAGATCGGAAATCACCTCTGGTACAGCGAGATGGGGCAGCAGCTCCTGAACCACCAGAACGAAGACGGCTCGTGGGACACGAAGACCACGCTCGAGCCGCGGGCCGTCCTCGACACGTGCTTCGCGCTCCTCTTCCTGAAGCGGGCGACGCACGGCCAGATCCGGTTCCCGTCGATCACGGGCGGCAGCGACGAGGAGCCCCCGACCGACAACCGGTAGGTCCCGACGGACACCGCTCCGGAGTCCAGCGCCGGCCCACCGCCCCCCGCAACCCGGCGACGGACTCCCTCTCGATGGGCTGCCTCTCGTCGATGGGCTCGGTGTGCGGCCCGGCTTCGCGCGGCGGAGCGCCGACCGCGGCCGCCGTTCCCCCCCGGGGGGGCCGAGCTCGGGAGCCCGGCTCAGGAGCCCTTGAGCACCCGGTCGATCGCCGCGTGGTCCTGGTCGAGGCGGCTCTTCTCCTCGGGCGTCAGGAGGGCGAGGAGCGGCGGCTGAGCGAGCGTGTCGGCGGCGCCCCGACCGAGCTTGGCCGTCTCGGCCTGTCCGCTCTTCGCCGCGAGCTGCACCGCGAGGAGGAGGTGCCCCTTGCGCGTCGCGTCGTCGGGCGCGAGCGAGCCGAGCGCGATCTGCACCTTCACGCGGAGCGGGAGCGCCCCGGTCGCGTCGTCCTTCGGGTCGGCCCCGAGCACGGCCACGAGCAACTGGTCCGCCGGCTCGAGCGACGCCTGCGCCTCCGCCGACGACAGGTCGGCGGTCGTGGCGCGCTCGAACAGCAGCTTCGCGCGCGCGAGACGGAGCCCGTTTCGCGCGTGCTGCTGGACGAGCCTCGCGGACAGTTCGTCCACACCCGACCACGGCGCCTTCTTCAAGACCTTGTCGAGGAGCACCTCGGCGATCTGGTCGTCGTGCGTGTCGTCGGCGCGCGCCGCGTCCTCGATCAGGTCCGCGAGCGCTCCGGTTCCGACGGGCCGCGACGGGTCCTCGAGCCAGAAGTCGGCCACGTCGCCGAGCGCCGCGGCGTCGCCGAGCGACGCGGCGGTCTTGGCCGCCTCGAACCGGACCTCCGGCTGCGCGGTCTTCGAGGCGAGGAGCGCCGTCACCACGTCGTGCGCGACGGAGAGACGGCCCGCCGGCGCCCCGTGCCCGAGCGCGGCGAGGGACTGGAGCGCCTGCGTCCTCCGGTCCACGGGCGTGGTGTCGCTCCGCGCGATGTCGGCCAGCGCGCCGACCGCCGCGTCGTCCTGGAACGCCGCCTTGCCGAGGACGACGATCGCGACCTTCGCCTCGTCGGCGTCGTCGCCCAGCGCGTAGCGACGGAGCACCTCCGCGGTCTGCGCGCCGGGATACGAGCCGAGGCTCCGCAGCGCCGCCTTGCGCACCGTGGTCGAGGCGGCGCGTCCGACCCCCTCCGCACCCTCTCCGGTCAACACCTCGCGCAGGAGGGCGGCCGCGGCGACGGTCTCGTCGGGGCTCGTCCGGAGCCCGGGGCGACCGAGCGCGTCCATCACCGCCGCGCGGACCGCCTGCGCGCGGTCGTCGCCGCCCTTCGCCTCGGCGTAGATCGAGCCGAGCTCCTTCGCGTTCGCGCCCGCGAGGCTGCCGAGGGAGCGCACCACCTCGACGAGCACGGGCTGCGACATGGAGCCCGACTGCGCGAGGATCTGGTCGATCTCGGGCGTTCGCTGGCGCAGGACGCCCAGGTCCTTGGCCATCTTCACGCGGTCGTCGATGGCGTCGCGCTCCCGGAGCCCGTCCGGGCCGCGCTCCAGCAGGCGCCTCGCGATGGCCGACGAGAGCTTCCGCGCCTCGTCCGGGACCTCCGCGAAGGCCACGCCGTCCAGGATGTCGAGCGCGCGTTTCAGGGTCTGCGCGTCGTCCTCACCCCTCAGGATGAGCGCCAGGATCCTCGTCCAGGCGGGATCCGCACGGGGGCTCAGCGCGGCGACCTTCTGGACCGCGTAGCGCCGGAGCTCCCGCATCTGCGTCCGGGCCGGGTCGAGGAACTCCTCGAAGTCGTCGAGGTTGCCCGACTGGACCGCGGCGTCCACGAGACGCTTGCCGTACTCGAGGAGCTTCCTGCCCATCTGCGACGTGGGCGCGTCCTTCCGTCGCGAGAGCTCTGCGTTCACGCTCGCGAGATCGAGGCCCGCCAGGCTCTCGAGCGTCGTGACGGCCTCCTCGACGGACGCGAACCGGTACGCGAAGAGCTGCTGGAACGCGTCCAGGTACGCCGACGCGAGCTCGGACGCGTTCGGGTCGGCGGTCGCCAGGAACGGCAGGTCGGCCTTGGCCTGGCCGACGAGGTCCTTGCGCAGCGCTTCGCGGAGGTCGCCGTCCTCGCAGCTCAGGAACCACGCCGCGACCGCGCGCGCGCGGGGATCGGTGGACGAGAGCATCCCGCGCGCGATGTCGAGCAGGCGGGACCAGCCGCCCTCCCCCGCCGTGAGATGGCGCCGCAGCGCCGCGAGGAACGTGGGATCGCGGAACGCACGACGCACGATGTCCTCGCCGAGCAGGACCTTGGCGTGGTCGTGGTCGTCGCAGAGGTAGGCGGCGGTGTACGCGACCAGCGCCGCCTTGTCGGCGTAGAGCGCTCGATCTCGGAAGAGCCCGCCGAGGACTTGGCCGAGCCAGACGCCGTCCTTCTCCTTCAGGATGCGCTTCAGGATGCCGCGCCACTCGCCGTCGCCCTGCGCCGCGAGGAGCTTCTGGAAGAGGTCTTCCTCGGCCGCGGGCGGCGCGGCGGGGCCGGGCGGGGGTGCGACCGGCACGTCGGCGCCTTCGGGCGCGGCGACGGCGGACGAAACCCACCTCGGGCCCAGCGAGACCCCCAGCACGAGACCCGCACCGGCGATCGCCACGAGAAGAGGAGACTGTCGGCGTTCGCAGTCCACGCGAGATTCCAGAGCCGCCGTGGTTCGCCGTGGAACCGGTTCGAGGGCGCGACTCGCACCGGCCGACCGATCGTCCCCCGCGGTGCGCGCGGGCCCGGGGCGCGAACCAGTCGGAGTCTACGCCGCCCCCTGCCAGCGTCAAGGCGACCGGACGCGGCTCGAAGCCCAGAGAGACGCGATCCGCCGGGCCACGTCGGGGACGGGCCGGGTCGCGTCCACGCGCGCGCGAGCGAGGGTCGTCCACGCCGGCGCGCGGCGCGCGAGCAGGAGCCGTGCCTCCTCCTCCTCCGACGCCGTGCCCGCGAGCCGGGGGCGCACCTCCCCCGAGGCGCGGACGCGCGCCGCCGCTGCCTCGGCCGGCAGATCGAGCCACACGGGCCACGTCTCGGACCGGAGCAGGCGAACCGAGGACGGGCGCTCCGTGACCCCGCCGCCCGCGGCGATCACGAGTCCACGCCGCGCGGCGTGGCGCGCCAGCGCGGCGGCCTCGACCTCGCGGAACGCACCCTCGCCTTCGTCACGGATCCAGTCGGCGGGCGATCGTCCCGTAGCGCGACGCACCTCCTCGTCGAGGTCGAGGCACGGACGCCCGAGGCGTCGGGCGACCGCGCGCCCGACCGTAGACTTGCCCGCGCCCCGAAGACCGAGGAGGACGAGCGCCTCTGGCGGATCGCACGCGAGACGGAGCACCCCGTCGTCCGCGCGGACGCCGGCGAAGCGCTCCGCCTGGCCGCGCGCCTGCGCCACGAGAAGGCTCCTTCCGTCCACGAGCTCGGCCCCCGCGGCGCGCGCGGCGACGGCGAGCCCGGTGGGCCGACCCGCGGCCGCGTACGGGGCGTCGAGCACCAGGAGGCCCGCGAGCGGCGACGCGAGGAGCGGTGAGGGCGCCTCGCCCCGCACGCCGGCGGGCGTCGCGTTCACCAGCACGCGGTCGGACTCGACGCGGGCGTACCGGTCGCCGGCCGCGCGCGCCCCCACCGCCTCGGCGACGGCGAGCGCGCGCTCCGTGTCGCGTCCACCGACGCGCACGTCGTAGCCCTTCTCGACGAGCACGAGCGCCGCGGCGCGCGCGAAGCCGCCCGCTCCGTAGACGAACGCCCCGGCGCCCGGGGGCGCGGAGGGCACGAGGTCCGCAACGGCGTCCGCGTCGGTGTTCGCAGCGTGCCACCCCCCGGCCGGCCCCCGGAGCAGCGTGTTCGCGGCGCCGATCCGGCGGGCGCGGTCGTCGGCCGAGTCCGCGAGACCGAGCGCCTCGTCCTTGTAGGGCGTCGTCACGCTGAACCCGTCGAAGGGCAGGGCGAGGGCCGCGGCGGGATCCAGGTCCTCGACCGGGACATAGACCGCGTCCCGGTCGAGGTACCGGAACACGGCGTTGTGCATCGCGGGTGACGGCGAGCGGGACGGCGGGCGCCCGAGCAGGCCGAAGAGGCGCGCCTCGGCCCCCACCTCGCCCGCGCGGAGCTCGTCCAGCAGCGCCAGGAGGGGAGGCTGACCCGGCACGGTGCCGACGCCGTCCGCGTTCCCGTAGAGCAGGTCACCAGGCCCGGCGAACGCCCCGCGGAGCGCGCCCAGCGGACCATAGGGGACGAGCGTCCGAGGGACGGACGAAGGGGCGCGACGGGCACCCCGGAGGCGTTCGAGGTCGGCGGGCGTCGCCACCCAGGCGGCCGCCTTCAGGTGACCCGCGGGGCGACCGGCGACCTCGTCGGGGAGCGCCGTCTCGAAGGCCCCCTCTCCGTGACGCGACACGACCGTGTCGGTCGTGGGCGGGAGCGAGCGGAGGAAGGGAACGACCGGGACCTCCACGTCCACGACCGCGGCCCCCGCGCCCGCGGCCACGGCGAGGAGACGGGCCGCCGCCTCGGGCGTCCCGCCGAAGCGGCCCCCCTCGCCGCGGCTGCGCACGGTCGCGAGCACGGGACGGGGGCACGCGCGGACCCACCGCCGCACGCCCTCCTCGTCGAGTCCGTCCGGAAGCAGGTCGAGGCGAAGCTCGACCAGGTCCGCGACGGCAGGGAGGTGTTCGAGATCCTCGACGGTCCGGACGGCCGGCGGCGCGGCGACGACGACGTAGCGCACCCGCCCATCCTCCCCCGGCGACCACGCGAAGCGAAGGTCCCCTTCCGCACGACCGGGCTCCAGGCGCGCACCGGAAGCGAGACGGCCGAGATCGGGATCGGTCTTCGGACGGGCGCTCAGCGCGCGTGGGAGGCGGGGCTTCGCGCCACGGCGTTGTGCTCGTCCACGAACACGATGCGCGGCACGTGACCCGCGACCTCGTCGGAGTCGAAGGCCGCGAACGCCATGATCAGCACCCGGTCGCCGACCTGGCACTGGCGTGCGGCGCCTCCGTTGACCCCGATCACACCGCTGCCGGGCGCCCCTTCGAACACGTACGTCTCGAAACGAGCGCCGTTGTCCACGTCCACGACGAGCACCTTCTCGTCGGGGACCATGTCGGCCGCGTCGAGGAGGTCCTTGTCGATCGTCACGCTGCCCACGTAGTGGAGGTCGGCGTGCGTGACGCGGGCGCCATGGATCTTGGAACGGAGCAGGAAGCGTTGCATGAGCCCGACATGGTACGGCCCCGCCCGGGCGGGGACCCAGTCGGGGACGCACCGCCCCGCGCGGTCCACGCCCTAGCCCCGGCCGTCCCGGGCCCAGGCCCGCCAGCGGGCGACGGCCGGCGCGCGGTCCTCGGCCGGGGCCTCGGGGTCGTAGCCGCGATACGTCGAGGCGAGGCGGAACAACGCCTCGATGGCGGCGCGACGAACGGTGAGGGCGTCGTCGTCGAGCGCCTCGACCAGCGCGCCGCGCGCCTCGGGCCCGTCCAGACGCACGAGGGCGCTCGCGGCCTCCGAGCGCGGGTAGGGCGCGGCGTCGCGCGCGTCGCCCGCGAGCGCGCTCGCGAGCTCCTTCGCGGCCCAGGGCACGCGGAGCAGGCTCACCAGCCCGGCCGCCGCGCCGCGCACCGCCTCGGACGCGTCGCCGTGCAGCAGGTCGCGCACCTCCTTCGCGAGTGCGGGGTCGGCCTCGACGCGTTCGCGGAGCCACGGCCGCATGTACACGCGGAGCGCCGTGACGCGCACGGCCTCGGCGGGGTCCGCGAGCAGGGCGCGGAGCGCCGACTCCGCCGCGTCGTTCTCGAACCGCGCGAGCGCGAACGCGACGCGCCGTCGCGTCTCGGGCTCGGGGCTCTGGCGCAGGGCCGCGAGCTCCGCGGGGGTGGACGCGCGTTGGACGAGCATCGACTCCGCCTCCCGACGCGCCTCGCCCACGGCCTCCTCGGCCGCCGCCGACGGGGCGTGGCGCGCGAGGGTCTCGAGGTCCGCCAGCGCCTGGCGCGGGCGCCCCGCGTGGATCTCGATCCCCACGAGCTCGAGCGCGACCCCCACCCACTCCGGGCGCCGGTCGAACGCGCGGAGCAGGTCCCGCCTTGCGAGGTCGAGCTCTCCGCGCTCGTGCTGCGTGCGGCCACGGAGGTAGAGGACCGTCACGTCCAGCGGGTCGAGGCGCCGCGCGAGGTCGATGGCCTCCAGGGCGGGACCGGGCTCGGAGAGCGCGTCGTACAGCACCTTGAAGCGCCAGAGCGCGATCCACGCGGACTCGGGCGCCGCGGCCTGCGCGCGGTCGAGCCCGAGAGCGGCCTGCTTCACGTCTCCGTCCGCGAGCCGGGACCGCGCGACCGCCAGCTCCACGAACGCGTCCGGCGGCGGCAGCGTGCGGATCGGCTCGAGCAGGCGCCCCGCCTCGTACAGGGCCTCCGCGTCCCGGCGGATCGGCTCCCCGTCCTCCGTGGCGTGGAAGGCCTCGTAGAACATCCACCCCGCGTAGAGCGCTGCGACCGGCTCGAGCGGGGCGCTGGAACGCGCGAGCAGGCGTTCGGCGCCCGCGCGCGGGCTGTCGCTCCGCGCGAGCTCGACCGCCTCCTCGAGCCGCCGGCCGAGGGCCGCTTCGTCGTCCGGCACGAGCGACGCGATCGGGATACCGGACGCGTGGGGAACCGCCACGAGCACCCGACCCCTCGTCGTCGCCGCGAGCGGGAGGAGGTCGGGCTGTCGGAGGTCGAGCGGCTCGACCCACCAGCCCGCGAGGGCGCGGTCCTCGGCGCGCACCAGCACGGGCGCCTCGACGAGCCGGTCTCCGGAGAGGACGATCCGCCAGAGGAGGCACGGCAGCCCGTGCGCGGCGGCGCGGACCGCGGCCTCGCCGCCCGCCGCGAGCGACGCGTCGAGCCCGCGCTCCTGGAGGAACCGGACCGAGAAGCCGGGGTCGTCCGCGCGCGCCGACAGCGCGAGCGCGCGGGCCTCGACCTCCTCGGCGCGCGTCGCGACCCCGAGCGTGCTCGCGAGCCGCGCGAGGAGGATCGCGCTCCGGCGCCGCGGGTCGGCGGAGACCGGCGCGGGGACGATCGAGGGCGGCCGCTGACCGTCGGCGAGCGCGCCGAGCGCGTCCGAGAGCCACACGCCCTCGGGCCGCGCCGAGACCGCGGACGACGCCGCGCGCGCCTCGGCCAGACGTCCGGCGCGCCACGCCGAGACCGCACGCTCGACAGAGGTGCCGGCGGGATCGACGCAGGCCGACTCGGGACCCGAGAGGAGGGCGAGCGCGTCGGCGGGACGACCCGCCCGGCGGAACGCGGAGGCCGCCTCGGAGAGCGCCCGGGCGCCCACGTCCCGGTCGAAGGCGGCGACCCGGCCCGCGACCCGCCGGACGCCCGCGAGGTCGTCCTTCGCGGCCAGCCCTTCGAGCGCCTCGCGCGCGACGGCGCCGAGGAGGAGACGGTCGTCCACGGGGAGCGACGCGCCGAAGAGGGCGAACCGGAACGACGACTCGAGGTCCAGCAGAACGGGGTCCACGTCGCCCGCGACCAGGTCCGCAGCTTCCTGGTCCTCGCCGTGGCGGGCGGCGAGGAGCGCGCGCGACCACGGCACGAGCCCCGCGGGCGCGGGACCGCGCGCAAGTCGTTCGAGCGCGCGGTCCGCCGAGGCGAGGTCGAGCGCGCGCAACGCGCCCACCAGGGAGGGCAGCGCGGCGTAGCCGTCGCCCGCGAGCCCCTCCGGCCGCGCCTCGGGCGTGGTCGCGAGCTCGGCGAGAACCGCGTCCACCACGGCCGAGGGCCCGTCCGGCGGGGAACGCGTCAACGCGTCGGCGAGCCGCGTCGCGTCCCGGACGCCGAGGAACGCGCGACGGGCGTTCTCGAGGTCGGCGTCGGGCGCCGCCCGCGCGGCCGGCCCCGAGAGGAGCGTCACGGCCGCGAGGAGGGCGAGGGCGCCGACCCGGTACAGGGCGGTCGGACGGCTCACGCCGAAACCCCGTTCCCGGCGCACGCGACCCATCGGTTGTCGAGGAGCCAGGTCGAGCCGGCGCGCACCGTGGCCATCGCGAGCGCGGGGCCGGTCCCGAAGCGAGCGGGGGTCATCGCGTCCGCGTCCACGACGTCCACGTAGTCGATCTCGAGACCGCCGCCCGCCAGCCGTCGCCGAGCGGACGCGAGCGCGTCGGCGCGAGGCACGCCGCGCGCCGCCGCGAACGCGAGCTCCTCGAGCGCGCGGGAGAGTGCCAGCGCGCGCGCGCGCGTCTCCGCGTCGAGGTATCGGTTCCGCGACGAGACGGCCAGGCCGTCCGGGTCGCGCACGATGGGACAGGCGACCACCTCGCCGGCGAGGTCGAGGTCCGCGACCATCCTCCGGATCACGGCGAGCTGCTGCGCGTCCTTGCGTCCGAAGTACGCACGGTCGGGGCGCGTGCGCTGCCACAGCTTCAGCACCACCGTCGCGACGCCCCGGAAGTGACCGGGGCGGCGCGCCCCCTCGTAGCCGTGGGCCGGGCCCTCGACCTCGACGGCCGTCGCGAAGCCCTCGGCGTACACGTCCTCGGGCGCCGGGGCGTACACGGCGTCCGCGCCCGCCCGGGCCACGACGTCCAGGTCGAGGTCGAGCGCACGGGGGTAGCGCGCGAGGTCCTCCGACGGGCCGAACTGGAGCGGGTTCACGAACACGGTCGCGAGGACGTGGTCGCACTCGGCCCGCGCGCGACGGAAGAGCGACGCGTGGCCCGCGTGGAGCGCCCCCATCGTGGGCACGACGCCGACCGTCCCCGCGCACGCGTCACGCCACCGGGAGAGGGACGCGCGGTCCGCGAGCACGGCGGGCCGGGAGCGCGGCCGGTCGAGGACCGGCGCGGGACGGCGCGCGAGACGCTGGAACGCCTCGGGCCGCGCCGCGCGCAGCCGCGCGGCGTGCTCCACCACGGTCCGGTCGGTCCCGGCGACGCGGTGGAGGGGCGCGATCGCCTCCCACGGCTCGAGGACGAAGGCGCGCTCGAGCGCCCGGGGGTGCGGCAGCGTCGGCGCGTCCGCGCGGACCGCCCCGCCGTGGTCGAGCAGGTCGAGGTCGAGCGCGCGCTCGGGCCGGCCGTCGCGCACGCGGCCCGCGTCGTCCTCGATCGCGTGGAGGCGGGCGAGCAGGTCGTCCGCCGCGAGGGCCGTCCGGATCTCGACCACCGCGTTCGCGACCTCCCCGCCGCTCGCGTCGGGACGGCCGGGCGCGGACTCGTACGGCCCGACCACCACGGGCGAGACCGCCGCCACCCGCTCGCCCCCGTCGGCGAGGGCGACCAGGCCGCGCTCGAGGCGCGCCTCCGCCCCGGGGAGACTCGCCCCGAGCGCGACGAAGGCCTGCGTGGGCGCGTGGTCCGCGATGTCGAGCCTCCCCCGCCGCGGCGGCCGCGGGCGGACCATCTTCGATTCCCGGCCCGCGCCGGGTCAACCTCGACCGAACGGCGCGGGCGTGTCGGCCGTCCGGCCGTCGCCGTCGGCCGGCGCGTCCTCCGCGGCCAGGGTCTCGTCGTCCTCCTCCTCGAAGACCCAGGCCGGCCGGCCCGTCAGACGCGCCAACCCGTAGATGACGGCGCCCGAGGAGGTGTAGAGCAAGAACACCGCGCCGATCGTCTCCTCGAAGTGGATCACGCCGAGGAACACCACGAACGCGAGGAGGACGATCGTGGGCAGCGCACGATGGCCCTCGAGCACGCGGTTCGCGACATGGCTGTAGGGGAGGCGGCTGATCATCAGCAGCCCCAGCACGGGCGTGAGGAGGAGGATCGCCCAGTCGAAGTGCGGGATGCTGTACGCCTGCGTGAGGAGGACCAGGCTCGCGACGGTGCCCGCGGCGGCCGGCGTCGGGAGGCCGCGGAACGTCCGGGTGACGTGCCGCGCGCCCTCGGAGCTCACGCGCGCGGACTCGACGTTGTACCGCGCGAGGCGCAGCGCCGCCCCCACGAGGTACACGACGACGAAACCGGTGAGGAGCCGCTTCCCCACGTTCGGGAAGCTGGCGATCAGGATCGACCGCGCGAGCAGGGCGGGGACGACCCCGAACGTCACCACGTCGGCCAGGCTGTCGAGCTGGGCGCCGAACGCGCTGCTGCTCCGGGTCCAGCGCGCCACACGGCCGTCGAGGCCGTCGCAGAGCATCCCGAGGAAGACCATCCAGGCCGCCTTGACCCAGAGCTCCGCCTCCTGGGCGGACCCCCCCGCCGAGGCCGCGTCGTTCAGGTAGGCGAGGGCGAGGATCCCCGCGAGGAGGTTCCCCGTCGTGATCATCGTGGGCAGGACCAGCAGGTTTCGGATCGGGCGGCGGCGCGGGCGGGGAGACCTCGGTCGCATGGAGGTGAATGGTAGACGGTCGGGACCGGCCCGGCCGGCGGCGCTCGAGCCCGCCCCGGGGGCGGCCCCCGGGGCGGGGCCCCCGGCGGAGCCGGCGCGTCGGGGCCCGGGCGCCGGTTGTGCGAAAGCCCCCGCCGTTCGCGCCCGATGGATGGAGGGGACGGCCACGGGGCCGGGGAGGCGTCGTTGCGCGAGGTGGTGCTCCTGCCGCCGGGGGAGGACCAGCCGCGTCCGCTCCCGTCCTGGGTGGCCTGGGTCGCGCTCGCCGGCCTCCTCGTGCTGGGCGTCTCGACGATCCCGGCCGCCCTCAGGCGGATGCGGCTCGCCGCAAACCACGCGCGGCTCTGCTGCGAGAACCGAGGGCAGGAAGCGCGCCTCCGGGAGCTCGACCAGGAGGTGCGCGCGGCCCGGCTCGACACGTTCGCGCGGGAGCGCGCGCTCCGGGCCCTCCTGCTGCCGCCCGGGACGCGGGACGGTCGCTCGGCCCCGCCCCGCTGACCGACGACGGGACGCCGACGGCCGGTCGTGTGGGATGATGCCCGCCCCGTGCGCCCCCTCCGGGCCCTCCTCCTCGTGCTCCTCCTCCCGCTCGCGACGCGCGCGGCGGACGAGAAGGCCGTCGCCCCCGAGGAGAACAGCTCTTACGTCCGCAGCGACGTGTCGGCGATCGCCGAGGCGTTCACCTCCGTGGACCAGGCGGCGACGAACGAGGACTGGCCCGCGTTCGCGCGCGCGGTCCAGGCGATCGTGGACCGACGCACGGACGCCGAGGAGTCCGGCGCCGCTTCGCCGTACGTCGTCCCCGTGCGCGGGACCGAGGTCTACGTGGGCGCGGCCCGCGCGGCCCAGGGCCGCCTCCTCGCGGCGGGCGCGCCCGCGCTCGCGGCCGCCGAGGCGCAGTACGGACCCACGGCCCGCGCGCTGCTCGAACGCGCGCGTGCGGAGCGCCGCGAGGACCTCCTGGCGGAGGTCGCCGAGCGGTTCCTGCCGATCGACGAGGGCCGGAGCGCCTGCCTCCTCCTGGCGGCCCTGGCCAGCGAGCGGGGAGACACGGACCGCGCGCTCGGCTGGCTCGAGCGCCTGCAGGACGTCGAGGAGACGAGCGCCGAGGACCCGGCGACGCTCCTCCCCTGGCACGAGCGGCGACTCCGGTTCGAGGCGGTGCTCCGCGCGCGGCCGGGCCGCGAGGCGGACGCGCTCGCGTCGCTCCGTGCGGCCGAGGCGCCCGACGCGCCGCTCTCCCGCCGCGTGGTCCCGCTCGCGGCGGCGATCGCGCGCGGGCGAGAGCCGGCCACCTCGTGGCCCACGACGGGCGGGTCGGCCGACCGGGCGGCGCTGGCCCCTCCGCTCGGCGCGGCGTTCACGGGGGCGTGGACGGACGCCCTGGAGGAGGAGGACCCGCTCCCGGAGGTCCCTGGCCACAGCCCGGCGGACCGTCCGAGCCCGTGGGTCCCCCCCCGCGCCGTCGTGGACGGCGGGCTCGCGTTCGTCTTCGACGGCCGGGTCCTCTACGCGCTCGAAGCCGAGACGGGACGCATCGCCGCCGAGCCGCCGCCGTTCGCCGTCATGGACGCGGCGGGACGTTCGCTGACGTACGCATTGGACGAGGACGCACGGGAGGCGTTCGGCCTCGCCGAGGGCCACGCGCTCACCCTCGGCCCGGCGGGCCCGGGCGGGAGGCTGATCTACCTCGCGGCTCCGGATCCCGAGAGCGACCCGTCGGCGTGGGGCTACGACCAGGACCGGGACGACCGCCTCGAGGCCGTGCGCTGGGACGGCGCACGCCTGGAGTCGGCGTGGCGAAACGGCGGGCTCTCCCCGCGCGACGGCATGCCCGAGCACACCCGGCTCTACGGCGCGCCGCTCCTGTACGCGGGCCGGCTCTGGATGGCGGGCATCCGCGGCGGCGCGAGCTCGAGCGACCAGGGCGAGGCGTGGCTCTTCGGGCTCGATCCCGAGACCGGCGTGGTCCAGGTGCGCACGTTCCTCTGCTCGGGCAGCCCCGTGCGCAGCCAGCGTCCCGACGAGGCCCTCCCCAGCGCGCCCTCCGGCGCGCGCGGGCGCGTCGTCGTCTCGACCGGTCTCGGCGTGCTCGCGGCCGTGGACGTGGTGGACGGCACCGTCGAATGGCTGCTGCGCTACGACCGAGGCGTCGCGGCGACGAACCGCGCGCGGCGCCTCGGTGCGCTGCGGGACGGGAGCCCGCGACAGAGCTCGTTCCAGGACGAGCCGCCGGTGCTCGCGCTGGACCGCGTCTACGCCGCGCCGACGGACGGACCCTACGTGCTCGTCCTCTTCGACCGGCCCCGGGGGCGAGAGCGTTCCCTCGTTTCGTGGCGCGTGCACCGCCGCTTCGACCTCGTGGACTTCGCGGCGGAGCAGGTCGTAGGGATCCTGCCGGCGGCCGACGACCGTCCCCCGCTGCTCGTCCTCGTGGGGAAGGGCGCCGCCGCGGAGGGCGAGCCGCCCCCGCCGATCGCGGTCGGTCTCGACGCCCTCTCCCCACGGCGCCCCCCCGTGTGGCGCGCGGTCTCGACGACGGGGCACGGCGCGGAGCCGTGGGGCCGCGCGCTCCTCACCTCGAAGGAGCTCGTGGTCTCCACCGCGGACGGCCTGGTCGTGCTCGACGCGGCGACGGGTCACGACCTCGCGACCGTGGACGCGAGCCGCACACCGGAGTCCTGGGCCGACATCCTGTCCTCGGGCGCGAAGCCCTTCGGCAACCTGGTCCCGATTCCGGGCGTCGGGATCCTCGCGGTCGGGAGCCGGCTCGTGACCGGTTGGGCGGCGCGGTGACCGGCGGCCTCGCGCGGCCGGGTCTCGCGCCCGAACGCGCGGCGACGGCCCCGCGCGGGGTGGTTCAATGCGCGATGAACCGGCGCCGCCGCGCCGGCCGGAGATCCTCACCATGACCGAACCGGCCTCGGCCCAGCCGCCTGCCGACATCGAGGCCGCCGGGCGCGTCAAGGACGCGCACGAGAGGATCAAGGCCGAGCTCCACAACACGATCGTCGGGCTCGACGAGGTCATCGACCAGGTGCTGATCTCGATCTTCGCCCGGGGCCACTGCCTCCTGGTGGGCGTGCCCGGGCTGGCGAAGACGCTGCTCGTGAGCAGCGTGGCCCAGTGCCTCTCGCTCTCGTTCAACCGCATCCAGTTCACGCCCGACCTGATGCCGGCCGACATCACGGGCACGGAGGTGATCCAGGAGGACCGCACGACGGGCGCCCGCGGCTTCAAGTTCCTCCGGGGCCCCATCTTCGCGAACGTCATCCTCGCCGACGAGATCAACCGGACGCCGCCGAAGACGCAGGCCGCCCTGCTCGAGGCGATGCAGGAGCGGCAGGTCACGGCGGGCGGACAGAAGCACGTCCTCGACGCCCCATTCTTCGTGCTCGCCACGCAGAACCCGATCGAGCAGGAAGGCACGTACCCGCTGCCCGAGGCCCAGCTCGACCGGTTCATGTTCATGGTGAAGGTGGACTATCCCGACCTCGAGGAGGAGGTTCGGATCGTCGAGACCACCACCCGGCCGATGGAGACGCACTTCACGGAGGTGCTCACGGGTCCCGAGATCCTCGCGATCCAGGACGTCGTGCGTCGCGTGCCGATCCCCGAGCACGTCGTCCGCTACGTGCTCCGGCTCGTTCGTGCGACGCGCGTCGGGACCCCGGACGCACAGGAGGTGGTCCGGGAGCGCGTCGCCTGGGGCGCGGGACCGCGCGCGAGCCAGTTCCTCGTCCTCGCGAGCAAGGCGCGCGCGCTGCTCCAAGGACGGCTGTTCGTCTCGACGGAGGACGTGAAGGCCGTCGCCCGCCCCGTTCTGAGGCACCGCATCATCACCACCTACGGCGCGGAGGCCGAGGGCTGGACCACGGACCGGCTCATCGACGAGCTCCTCGCGTCCACGGCCAGCTCGGAGAGCGAGGCGCTGCGTGACGAGCGACTCCCGAACGTTCTTGGATCCTAGGATCCTCGACCAGGTCGCGGGACTCGAGCTCAAGGCGAAGCGCATCGTCGAGGGCTACGTCTCGGGCCTGCACCGGAGCCCGTTCCACGGCTTCTCCGTGGAGTTCGCCGAGCACCGCGAATACGTCCCGGGAGACGACCTCCGGTTCCTCGACTGGAAGGTCTACGGCCGCACCGACCGCCTCTACATCAAGCGCTACGAGGAAGAGACGAATCTCGAGGCGCACCTCGTGGTGGACGCGAGCGCGTCGATGGCATACACGTCGATCGAGGACCGCGGGCCGAGCAAGCTCGACTACGCCCGCTGGGCCGCGGCGGCGCTGGCGTACCTCGTCACGAACCAGCAGGACGCCGTGGGCCTGGTCGTCTACGACCAGAAGGTGCGCTACGCGCTCCCCGCGCAGAGCAGCACGACGCACCTCAAGACGATCTTCCGCCTCCTCGAGGAGGCGGTGCCCGCCGCGCCGACCGACACGGGGCGCGCCTTGTCCGAGGTCGCCGAGACGCTGCGGCGGAAGGGCATCGTCGTGCTCTTCTCGGATCTGCTCGACGACACCCGCGAGGTGGTCCGCGGTCTCAAGCGCCTTCGGCAGCGGGGGCACGACGTGATCCTGTTCCACGTGCTCGCGCGCGACGAGGTCACGTTTCCCTTCGAGCGGATGACGCGTTTCGAGGGACTGGAGGATCTCGCCCGCCTGACCGCCGACCCGCTGGCCCTGCGCCAGGCCTACCTCGACCAGGTCGAAGGGTTCAAGAAGACGCTCCGACGGGTCTGTCTCCAGAACCGGATCGACCTGGTCGAAATCGACACGGCCGACACGCTCGCCGTCGTCTTGACCGCGTACCTCGCGAAGCGCGAGGCGCGGAGACGGGCCCGATGATCCCCGCCCTCGCCCCCGCGGCGTTCTTCATCCACCCGGGCCTCCTGGGTCTCGGCGCGGCGCTCGTCGCGGTCCCGATCGTGATCCACCTCCTGAACCGCCGTCGCGTGCGGCACCAGCGGTGGGCCGCGATGCAGTGGCTCCTCGCGGCCGCCCGTCGCCACCAGCGACGCCTGCGCCTCGAGAACTGGCTGATCCTCGCGCTGCGCATCGCCGCGGTCCTCGTGCTGGGGCTCGCGCTCGCCCGGCCCGTGCTCACGGAGCCCGCGCTCGCGGGCCTGATCGGCAGCAAGAAGAGCGTCTACCTGGTCGTGGACTCGTCGTACAGCATGGGCACGGCGCGGAGCGGCCGGACGTTCGAGGAGCTCGCGAAGTCCGAGGCCGAGGCCGTCCTCTCGAGCCTGGGGCCGGAGGACACCATCTCGGTCGTCGTCACGAACGACCCGCGCACGCAGTCGTCGGACGGTACTGCGCCGTTCGTCCTCGTGCCGCGCGTCGTGGGGCGCGACGGCGTCGCGCGTGCGAAGGAGGCGGTGGCCTCCCTCTCGCGCCGGCATGCGCCCGCGGACTGGCCGGCGACGTTGTCGCTCCTCGCGCGCCAGACGACCGACGAGGACACGAACCGGCTCGTCGTCCTCGTCACGGACCTCCAGGCGAAGGACTGGCGCGAAGCCTCGACGCAGCAGCTCGCGAACCTGCTCCGGCTCCCCGCGGCGATCCGCGTCGTCGAGGTGGGCGGCCCCGAGCGCCGGAACCTGACGGTCGCGCGCCTGACCGTGCCGATGCGCCGCGACGCCTTCGTGGGCCATCCCCTGCGGCTCGCCGCCGTCGTCGAGAACCAGGGGCCGACGGAGGTGCGCCAGGCGCGCGTGAGCGTAGCGCTCGACAACAGCGCGACGACCCTCGCCACGGCCAAGGTGGACTCGCTCCCCGCGTTCGACGCCGAGACCGGGAAGCCGGGTACGGAGACCGTGGTGTTCGACCTGCCCGGCTCGGAGCTGAAGACGCCGGGCTCGCACGTGCTCACCGTCGAGATCTCGCCGCCGCCGGACGACGCGGGCGCGGACGCGCTCGGGCTCGACAGCCGTCGCTCGCTCGCGCTCGGGTTCCGCGACCGCATCCGCGTCCTCGCGTGGACCGAGGCGTCCCGCGGCGCGCGCGTGACCGCCGAGACGTACCTCCGCGGGCTGTTCGAGCGCTACGCGACGAACGACCAGGGCCAGCGCGTGGAGCGCAACAACCTCTACGACCTGCGCACGGTCCCGTCCGACGAGGACCTGCTCGAGGCGCTCCGGGGCCGGGGTGAGACGCCGGATCTCGTCGTGCTCGCGAACGAGGTGCCGCGCCGTGAGACGGCGACGGCGCTCGAGGCGTTCGTGCGCGGCGGCGGCGCGCTCCTCGTGTTCGTCGGCGACAACGCGCGGCTCAGCGACCCGTCCGCCCTGAACGACCTCTTCTGGGCGGACGCGAGCCGGCGCCTCCTGCCGCTCCCGTACGGCCCGCCCGAGGTCCTGGACGCCAACGAGCACGACGGGTACCAGCTCGACTTCGCGAAGACCACGGGGAACCCGCTCGCCGCGCCGTTCACCGACCCCAAGGCGGAGATGTGGATCGGCCTGTACCCGCTGATCGTGTGGGGCCGGATGCCGTTCCGCGAGCCGGCGCCGGGTGCCTCGCCCGACGGGGGCGGGCCCGCCGCGCCGAACGCCCCCGAGACCGTCGTACTCCGGTACGCCGACGGGAGCCCGTTCGCGGTCGAGGGCGCGTTCGGCGCCGGAAAGACGCTCTGGGTTTCCACGTGCCTCGACGGCGAGGGCCGCTGGACGAAGAACGCCCTTCCCTTCTTCCTCCCCGTGCTCCTCGACCGCGCCGCGAAGGAGCTCACGCGACCGGACGACGAGCGCCGGAACCTCGAGGTCGGCCGTCGCATGGTCGTCACGTGGCTCCCGCGCGACGCGCAGGGCGTGCACGTGATGCCCGCCGGCGGCTCCGAGACCACGCCGACGCGGTACGACGCGGCCGGGCCCCTCGACCGACCGACGTGGGTCGAGGACCGCGTGGGGACGGTCGGCGTGTGGAACCTCGTGTACCAGGCGGAGGGTCGTCGCGGCCAGGTGCGCGAGGTCGTCGAGCACTTCGCGGTGAACCCCGACCCGTCCGAGGGCCGGCTCGCGCGCGCGAGCGACGCCTCCGTGCTCGGCGCGCTGCCCGCGGAGTCGGACGTTCGCGTGCTCACGACGTGGGGCGAGGCCACCGCGACCACGCAGAGCGTCGAGCAGGGCGAGATCTCGTCGATCCTCCTCTGGGTCCTCTTCGGACTGCTCGTCGTGGAGTCTCTCCTCTCGTGGCTCTTCGGCCGGTCGGGGGAACAGCGCGCGACGGCGGCGTCCCCGGCGAACGGATAGGATGGTGCCGCGGTGATGGGCGTGCTCCTCCCTCTGCTCGCCGAAGCGTCTACGGAGGTCGGCGGATGGCGGTGGCTGGGCCTCCCGCCGGCGTGGTTGCTCACCCTCGCGGCGATCGCGATCTTCTTCGGGCTGCGCGCCCTGTACCGTGCCGAGCGCGGGGGCGCCGGTCTCCCGATGCGCCTGCTCCTCGCAGGCGTCCGCACCGTGGTGTTGCTGCTCGTCCTTCTCGCGCTCGCCGGCCCGTACCGCGAGGAGGTGAAGGTCGCGGAGGAGCGCGCGCACCTGGTCGTGCTCGTGGACGCGAGCGGCAGCATGGACACGCAGGACCGGTACCCTCCCGACGAGGCCGAGCGCCTGCGCGCCGCGGCGTGGGGCAACGACCCCGCCGCGCCGACGGACGGGAACGCGGGCACGCGTCTCGACCTGGTCCGGCGGATCCTGGCCCCGGAGGGCGAACAGCTCCTTCGCGAGCTCGACCGGCGGTTCGTGCTCCACGTGTTCGGCTTCGCGTCCGACTGGTGGAGCCTCGGCTCGACGAAAGACGACCGGGGCGCGCAGAGCCGCGCACCCGGCGCGCCGGAGGCCGATCCCGTCGCGGAGATCGGCCGCGCCGTCCGCTCGCTCGAGTCCGGAGGCCACGGCCAGGGCGGCACGAACCTGGGGACCCTGCTGCGGAACGTGGCGGGCGAGTACCTCGGGCGCGAGGACCGCCGGCTCGCGGGCGTGCTCCTCCTCACGGACGGGCGCGACACCGGCACCGACGAGAGCCCGATGGAGGTGCTGTCGTCGCTCGGCGCCGCGCGGTCCGATCTTCACGTGACGCCCATCGCGCTCGGCAACGCGGCCTCGGGCAAGAACGTGCGGATGGAGCGCATCCGCGCGCTCGACGTGGTCCTGGTGGGTGACGACGTCGTGTACGAGACCGCGATCCACCAGCGCGGGTTCACGGGCCTCGCCGGCGTACGCGCGCGCATCTCGATCGACAAGGTCGCCGAGGCGGACGGCCGGCCGATCCCGCCGACGCCCTACGACCCCGGCCGCGACCAGGTCACCGAGGCCGGACCGTTCGACCCGCTGCCGGCCGAGGACGGGTCCACACCGGTGCGGCTCCAGGTGCGGATGAGCCAGCCCGGCACGTTCCGCGTTCGGATCCGGGCGGTCCTTCCTCCGAAGGCCGCCGCCGAGGACGCGATCTCGACCGACGACGTCGCCGAGCACGAGATCCGCGTGATGGACCAGCGCATCAAGGTTCTTCTGGTGGACAACCTCCCCCGGCGGGACTTCCAGTTCCTCGGCAACTGGCTGACGCGCGAGCCGGACGACGCGTCCCTCGGAGGCGACGTGCGGCGGCGCTACGAAGCCCAGCTCTTCCAGCAGAGCGCCGACCCCACGGTGGACCAGGCGGCGAGCCCCGGCCTGCGTCCGTTGCGCGCGTTCCCCCGCACGCGCCGCGAGCTCTTCGGCTACGACGTGATCCTCCTCGGCGACGTGGACTTCGGGGACCTCAGGCTCGCGGACTCGGCGAGCGACCGGCACGACATCCTGGTGCTCCTGCGCGACTTCGTCCGGGAGGGCGGCGGCCTCGGCTTGATCGCCGGCCAGGACATGCACGACCCGCTGGAGTACCGGGGCCTCCCGATCGAGGACCTGCTCCCGGTCATCCCGCGGGACCGCGACGCGCACGCGTCGAACGACCGTCCCCGCGAGCAGCCGTTCCGCCTGGAGCTGACGCAGATCGGCAGGAACCACCCCATCTTCGGGATCGTCCCGGGGCCGAAGGGCGGCATCGCCACCGCCGACGAGGTCGAGCGGGCGTGGCTGGGAGATCGCTCCTACAGCAGCGAGTGGGAGTGGTGGTGGCTGTACCGCGCGCTCGGCGGGCTCCGGCCGGGCGCCACGGCCCTCGCGCTCGCGAAGCCGACGGGCCCCGACGACCAGGAGCTCCTCGACGAGAACGGCCGGCCGCTGGTCGTCTTCGCGACGATGCCGTACGGGAAGGGCCGCGTGTTCTTCTCGGCCATCGACGGCATCTGGCGACTCCGGTACGGGAACGGCGACCGCTACTACGGCCCCTTCTGGGACCAGGTGATCCGCTACCTCGCCACGTACCGACTGCTGGGCGGCAACGTGCGCTTCAAGATCACCACCGACAAGGACACGTACTTCGTGGGCGACACGGCCACGGTGACGATCACCGCGCTCGACCGGGACTACGAGCCCGTGGCTGACGCGTTCCTCGACGGGGTGCACGTGGAGGACCCGCGACGGCAGGACCTGGTGCTCGAGGGGGACCAGCGTCCCCGGAACGCGTCGCCCGAGGGCGCGGCGCCCGGGACGTTCCGCATGCACCTGCCCATCCGTCGCGAGGGGACGTGGCGCATCTGGATCGCCGACACGGCGCGCGGCACCGACGGCGGAACGCAGAGCCGGGCGGAGCGCCGGTTCGAGGCCGAGTACGAGGTGCCCGAGAAGCGGCTCACGATCCCCGACCACCTGCTCCTCGGGCGCATCGCGCGCGAGACGGGCGGACGTCTCGTCGAGGGCCGGCCCGCCCGGATCGACGAGCTGCCCCGCGTCGCCGACGAGCTCCCGTCCCTCACGGCGCGGCGCGTCATCGACCGCGCGGAGCGGCCCCAGTGGGACAAGGCGTGGGTCCTCCTCCTCCTGATCGGCCTCCTGGGCGTCGAATGGGCGCTCAGGAAGCGCGGCCAGATGATCTGAGAGAACCCGGCGCGGGCGCTGTGCCACGCGCCACGCGCCGCGCCGGGCCGGCCGCGCCCCGGGGTACCCTGGCCGCCATGCGATCGAGCGTTCTCGCGGGCGTCGCCCTGTTCGCGCTGCTCCTGGGACTCGCGGGGCGCGGGCGCGGGGACGAGGAGGAGGACGTCTGGCGCACGCAGCCCTTCAAGCTGCGTGACCGACACGCCGCCCGGCTCGCCGTCGGGGAGGTGGACCGGCTCCTCGCCGCCGGCCGCATGGACGCGGCGGCGCGGGCCGCGCAGCAACTCCTCGACGAGATGCCGGAGGACCTCTACCTGGTCGAGGGGTCGCCGGTCACGAGCCGGTGGCGCCTCGCGGCGGAGGAGGTGCGCGACCGCCTGTTCAAGATCGCGCCCGACCAGCGCGAGGCGTACGAGCGTTTCACGGCCCCATCGGCCGACCCGATGCTCGCGCGCGCCGTCGCGCGTCGCCGGCGCGACTTCCTGGTCGAGGTGGTCGAGCGCTACGGAGCGAGCACGGCGGGCCGCGAGGCGGCGCGTCTCCTCGCGAGCACGGACATCGAGTCCGGCCGTCTTCGCGACGCGGTGTGGTGGGCGCGTCAGGGCCTCCGCGCCTGGCCGAAGGACCCCGTCCTCCTGTCCCGGCTGGTGGACGCGTTGGGCCTCGCGGGCGAGACCAAAGCGCTCGAGAGGACCCGGAACGAGATGCAGGGTGACGACGCGCTCTCGAAGCGCATCGCGGCCTGGCTCGCGGAGGCCCACCCCGAGCCCGCCGCCGACCGCTGGCCGATGTGGCGGGGTGCGGCCGACCGCGACCGGGCTGCGCCCACCGCGGGACCTCGACCGGAGACGCTCCGATGGAGCACCCGCGTCTCGTTCCCGCCGTCACGACTCGACCACGACCAGACGGACGCCTGGGTCCCCAACGACGACTCGCAGTGGGACCAGTGGTGGGCGACGTTCCGGCCGCTCCACGCCGCGGTCGGCGACCGCACCATGTACGTCGCGAACGGCCGCGCCGTGTACGCGATGGACATCTATTCCGACCAGCGGCTCTGGAGCTTCCAGTACCAGCGGGGCGCCAACCTCCCGCTGCATCTCGTGCCCCCGGAGGTCCAGGGGCAGGGTCGCACGAGCTTCGAGCGCGCGTTCGCCCCCGTCCTCTCGGGCGACCTCGTGATCGCCACGGTCGAGGTCGAGCACACGTACCGTCCCGAGTACCTGCACTTCGCCGAGATCTCGACGTACATGCCCTGGCGAACGGTCGTGGCCCTGGACCGCCGAACCGGCGAGGTCCGCTGGTGGATGGGCCGGGACCCCGACGACGCCGCGGCGCTGTCCGGCACGACCATCTCCTCCCCGTGCGTGGTCGCGGACGGACTCGTGGTGGCGACCACGTGTCGTCACGACGGCACGACCTACGAGGTCGGGCTCGTCGCGCTCGACGCGACCACGGGACGCCTCGTCTGGCGGAGCGTGCTCGGCGTCGGGAACCAGGAGCTCAACCTGTTCGGATCGCCCGTGAAGGAGCTCGGGTCGTCCGCGCCGGCGGTCGCGGACGGGGTGGTGTACGCGACGAGCGGCCTCGGGTTCCTGAGCGCGCTCTCGCTCCGCACGGGACGTCCCGTGTGGGTCGCCTCCTACGAGATCGAGGAGATCCGACCGGTCCAGTTCTGGTTCAAGGCGCCGCTCCGGTGGCCGATGGTCGCACCCTCGCCCCCGGTCGTCGCCGGCGACCTCGTCCTCGTGGCCCCCACGGACGGCACGGGGCTGCACGCGTTCGACCGGCAGACGGGGGCGCTCCGCTGGCACGACCCCTACCCACGCACCTCCATGCTGGGCGTGGTCGGCCACTTCCTGGGCACGGCGAACGACGGTCGTCGCGACGTCGCCCTGATGACCGGGAACGACCTCGAGGCGTTCTCGCTCGCGGACGGCAAGCGCGTCTGGTTCGGCCGCCTCGAGCAGGGCTACGGCGAGCCGGACGTCCCGATCGGGGACGGCGCGGTCGCGGGACGAGAGGTCCTGGTCCCGACCGAGCGTGGCCTCGCGCACTTCGACCTCGCGCGCGAGGGCGCGTTCCTCGGGCTCGACCCGTGGCCGTCCGGCGTCGAGGCGGGCAACGTGCTCCCCCTGCCCCAGGTGCTCGTCGTCCTCTCCCGCGACGTCGTGCAGGCGTTCTACTCCTGGCAGGAGATCGCGAAGGACGTGGCCGCGCGACGCGCGGAGCGACCGAACGATCCCACCGTCCTTCTCGAGGCCGGCGACATCTACCGGACGGGCGGAGCCCTGGACCGCGCCGAACGCACGTTCCAGGAGGCGCGGACCCTCGCGGAGAAGACGAAGGACGCCGTCGCGCTTCGGCGCGCGGAGCACGGGCTCTTCCGCACGGCGCTCGCGGAGGCGGACGTGGCGATGGCGACGCGGCCGGCGGAGGCGCGGGCCGCGCTGGCGCGCGCGCTCTCGTGGGCACGCGCGGCCGAGGAGCGCGTTCGGGCGCGCCTTGCGCTCGATCGTGCGCTCGGGGCCGACCTCGCGGCGCGGGCCGAGAACCTCTCGCGCCTCGTGGACGAGGCCGGCGACACCAGCGGGTCCTTCCCCGGGTTCGAGGAGGAGGTCCCCGTGCGGCCGGCCGCGCTCCTCGCCCTGGCGAAGGTCGAGCTCGAGCAGAACCATCCCTCTCGGGCCGTCGAGGCCCTCCAGCGGGTGCTCGAGGCGGACGCGGACCTCTCGGTCGGGGGCGTGCCTCTC
Source organism: uncultured Planctomycetota bacterium (assembly GCA_963752285.1). Taxonomy (GTDB): domain Bacteria; phylum Planctomycetota; class PLA2; order PLA2; family JAEUHO01; genus CAVVXN01. Next base: position 205,072 of record CAVVXN010000005.1, on the reverse strand, counting down.
CTCCACGTCGTCCGCGACCGGATCTCGGAGGTGATCCAGACCTACGGAGCCGACGCGTACGCTCCGTACGAGGCGGAAGCAAGACGTCTCCTCGCGACCGCCCGCGACGACGACCAGGCGCTCACGCAGGTCCTTCGCCGCTTCCCGAACGCCACGGTCATGCCCGAGGCGCTGTACCGGCTCGGGAAGGAGCGTGCAGACACGGGTCGTCCCGAGGCCGCGCTCGCACCTCTGTTGCAGCTCCTCTCCGAGCACGACGAGAGCGAGTGGGCGGCGCGCGGTTCCGCGCTCCTGGCCGGTGCCTACGACACGCTCGGCATGGCGGGCGCGTCGCGCTTCACGTGGACGTGGCTCGCTGCGCGGCACGGCGACGACCCCGTAGACGTGGGGGGAGAGACCCGGACGGGCAGAGAGGCGGCCCTCCCCCATCTGCCGAAGCCGGCGTCGCCGACCCCGCCGGCCGCCTCGCGCGCGGCGCCGCTCGAGCAGACGCACTTCGAGCCGGTCGCGGAGGGCTCGTTCGGCCAGCAAGTGGACCTCCACGCGCCCCCGGGCGTGGATCCCCCGGTCGCGTTGCTCCGGGACACCGACCGCCTCGTCGCGTTCGACCTGGCGACGGCCTCGGTCGCGTTCGAGCTCGAGGAGGGGCCGTGCTGGAGAGCCGCCTACGACGAGGGCACGCTCTTCCTCGCGTTCCAGAGCGGCCTCCAGGCGGTGGACGCGGGCGACGGCACGCCCCGCTGGAACGTCGAGGTGGACGGCACGATCACCGAACTCGAGACGGCCGCCGGACAGGTGTTCACGCTGCTGCAGGACACCACCAACCGCATGCGGACCCTCCTCGCGTACGACAAGGAGACGGGCCGAGAGCTCTGGCGACGCGTGCTCGACCCGAGCGACATGCGGAACCTCGAGGTGGTGGGCACCGATCTCGTGCTCCGGGAGACACGCTGGCACGAGCGGAGCGCGTGGCCGAAGCTCCTGGTGTTCGACGGGCTCACCGGGGCCGTACGCAACGTGGTGAACCTCCCGCCCGGTCACATCGACCAGGGCCCCGTCGTCGTCGGCCGACGCGCGATCTTCGTGGCGCGTGACGACCGGAGCGGGTACCGCCTGACCGGCATGGACCTCGACGGCGTCGCGCCGCCGTGGTCGCACGCGCTCCGGAGCGACACCCACGCGGGCGTGCTGACCGCGGCGGGCGAGGACGTCGTCGTTCTGCAGGAAGACGGCTTCCTCGCCTCGTACCGCGGCCGGGACGGCCAGGGCGTGGACGAGACCAAGATCCTGGTGGGACAGGCCGGCGCCCGCGCGCGGCCCTACGAGTACACCGAGGCGCGTGTCGCGGGCGACGCGCTCGTCCTGATGCCCTTCGTCCGCGAGGCGCCATACCACCTCGGTGCCTGGAGCCGGACCACCGGGAAGATCCTGTGGGACCACGCCTTCGACGAGGTGCGGCAGCGTCCCTCCCGCGCGGAGGTCGAGGTGCGCGGGGACGTGGTCCTCGCGATCGTCTCCTGGAACCCCGAACCCGGACGTCCCGCGCGGGTCCTGCTCCGACGCATCGCGCTCGACACCGGCGAGATCCTCCAGGAGATCGAGCCGCTCGGCCTCTCCGCCGAGGAGGGGTTCCTCACGCTCGCCTCGGGTCGCGGAACCGTCGTCGTGTTCGGTCGTTCGGGCGCGGTCGTCTACGCGCCCCGTCGAGACTGACCCGGTCCCCGAGGTCGGCGGACGGGAGCGCGTTCGTCGGATCCTGGGCGCCCGATTACGCTCCTCTCGTGCGACGCCTCGCGCCCTGGCTGTTCCCCTTCCTCGCGCTGGCCCTCGTCGCCGCCGCGCTGTCTCCCGCGGCCCTCCGCGCGGACGAGGGCCTCGAACGGGGCGGCCTCGTGGACGCCCGGACCAAGGAGGCGATCGACGCGGGACTCCGCTTCCTCGCCCGAACACAGTCCGAGGACGGGTCGTGGTCCAGCAACGCCGGAAAGAAGATCAACGAGTCCTATCGCCCGTTCGACGGCGGAGAGGACATCCCGCACGTCGGGATCACGTCGCTCGGGATCCTCGCCTTCCTCGCGGGCGGCCACCTGCCGGACCGGGGGCCGTACGGCGAGACGCTCCACCGCGCCGTGGACTTCGTCACCAAGCAGGTGACCTCCTCGGGCTTCATCTCCGCCAACCACACCCGCATGTACAGCCACGCCTTCGCGACGCTGGCCCTGGCCGAGGTGTACGGGGTCACGCGGGCCGAGTCGGTGAGGAAACCGCTCGAGTACGCGGCCGAGTTCACCGTCCGCTGCCAGAACGAGACGGGCGGATGGCGCTACGTGCCGTTCACGAAGGACTCGGACATGAGCGTCACGGTGTGCCAGGTGGTGGCACTCCGGGCCGCGCGAAACGTCGGCATCAAGGTCCCGCGCAGCACCATCGACCGGGCGCTCCGGTACGTGATCGAGAGCGCGAACACGGGCCAGAACCAGTATGAGGTGGGCTCGTTCCTCTACCAGCCGCAGACGCAGCAGTTCAACCGGGACAGCTTTTCGCTCTGCGCGGCCGGTCTGACGACGCTCTTCCAGGCCGGCCTGTACGACGACCAGAGCATCGCGGCGTACATCCACGCGCACCGGATCGAGAAGTCGGAGATGCGGATCGACGACTTCGTGAGCTACATGCAGCAGATGTACCTGCGCGTCGCGCGGCAGCCGCACTACTTCTTCTACTACGGCGGATACTACGCCACGCAGGCGATGTACCAGATCGGTCTGCGGCGGCCGGACGTGTGGTCGTCGTGGTACCGGCAGATCCGTGACGACCTCCTAGCGGTCGTCCGGTGGGGCCCCTCCCCCACCTCGGACGCGCGCGAGGCGTGGTGGACGAGCAACGTGGACACCACGAACGCGTACGCGACCGCGTCGGCGCTCCTGATCCTGCAGTTCCCCCTCGACCAGCTCCCGATCCACCGTCGCTGACCCGGCCGCGCGGCGGGCCCGCCGGCGCCCGCGTTGGCGACCGGTCCGCGGGCTCTGGTCCCCGGGCGCACGACGCGCCGCGCCCGACACGCCGCGGACGGGGGACCGCGGAAATGCCGGGAACCGGCCCCCGAAGGGGGTGTCCGTGTAGTGCGTACGGGCCGAACGCTCCCGCCCGGAGTACCGTCACGGTTGCGGCCCCGTCCCGCGTCGTCCCTCCCCTCGCCCGAGGTCGCTGGATGCCCGACTCCGCATCTCCCGTCCGCGCGCTGCGCCGCCGACTGGCGGGCTTGCGGCACCGGATCCGGACCCTCTCCGCCGTGCAGGGGGTCGCGCGCATCGTGACGAGCGGCGTCGTGCTCCTCCTCGCGTGGTTCCTCGCGGACTGGCTGCTCGATCTGCCGATCGGCGTCCGCCGGATGATCCGACTCGGGCTCCTCGACCAGCCGGCGGGCCTCGCCACCGCGCCGTGGCTGGCCCTCTTCCTGGGCAGCCTCACGCTCGCGCTGTGGTCCGGGCGGCAGCGCCTCGGCGCCGCGCCCCTCTTCGCGTTCCTCACGGGGGGCCTCGTCGGCGTGGGGCTGTGGCTCGGCTTCCGACTGGTCCTGCCCGCGCTCGGCCCCCTCCCGGACGAGCGCCTCGCGCTCGCGGTCGAGCACCGCTACCAGGGCCTGGGGGACCGCCTCGCCGCGGCCCTGGACTTCGAGACGGAGCTCCGAAGTCCCACCCGGGGCGAGAGCGAGAGCATGATGCGTGCGGTGCTCGACGACGCCGCGCGCACGGCGGGACCGCTCGCCTTCGGCCGGGCGGTCTCGGCCCGACGCGCGGCCGCCTGGTCGGGCGCCGCGGCCCTCTCCGTGCTCGTCGCGGTCGTCGTCACGCTGGCCTGGGGCGACACGGTCGCGCTGTGGGCGCGCCGCAGCCTCGGACTGGAAGACGTCGCGTGGCCGCGCAGGACCACCGTGCTCGCCGTGGACCTCGACGCGGAGGGCGCACTCGCCACCCATCCCCCCGAACGTCCCTTCGAGGTCGTCGTCGGGCGCCCCTTCGTCCTGAACGCGGTGGCCGAGGGCAGCGTCCCCGACGAGGTGATCATGCGCGACCAGGTCGCGGAGGGACGCTCGCTCACGCGCCGCCTCTTCGCGCTGGCCGAGCATCCGGGACTGTTCCGCATCGAGATCCGCGACGTGCGCCGGCCCTTCTCGTTCACGCTCGAGGGCGGCGACGACGTGGACCTCGCACCCGTCTACCAGGTCGAGATCGTGGTGCCTCCGCGCGTCCTCTCGGTCCGGTCGCGCCTCTCCTTCCCCGCGTACCTCGGCCGGCCCCAGGAGACGGTGGCCGGCGGCGACCTCACGGTCCCCGAGGGCACGCACGTGGACGTGGAGGTCGAGGCGGACGTGCCAGTCGCCTCGGCCAGCGCCGTGTTGACCGACCGGGTCGTCGAGGGAACGCGGACGGGCGCGGACGGCCGGGTCTTCACGTTCCCGCTCGAGGCCACCGGCCCGATGCGCTACCACGTCCGCCTCACCACCTCCGGCGGTCGCGAGAGCGACTCCGCGTCCGACACGTACGAGATCCAGGTGGAGCCCGACCGCCCCCCGAACGTGCGATGGGTGTACCCGCACGGCCCCCTCGAGGTGACGCCGAAGGGCCGCATCCCGCTCCTCGCCGTGACGGAGGACGACCATGCCGTGGCCGCGCTCCGCCTCGAGGTCCGGCTGCCCCACGACGTGCTGGCCACCTACGCCCTGACGCCCTACACCGAGGACGCGCCCGGGATGCCCGAGAGGCCGTCGCTCGCGTCCACCGCGACCGAGCCCACCGAGCCCGGGCCCGCGCCCGCCCCGCCCCGAGGCGCCGGCCCGGACGGGCCGCAGCCGGCGGAGGGGACCGCGCCCCCCACGGCGGGGCCGCCCCCCGACTGGGCGGCGAACGACGGGCCCTACGGACGCGCCTTGGTGCGCACGTACGCCCCGCTCGAGATCGCGCGACTCGCGGCGAGCGATGCCGAGGGCCTCGCGCCCCCGGCCCGGCTCTCGGCCCGCCTCGTCGCGACCGACAGCAAGGGGCAGGTGCACGAGGGGCCCTGGACCGCGATCGACGTGTTCGCCGCCACCGACCTGGAACGCGGGCTTGCCGGGCGCCGCAACAGCGTGCGCACGGCCTTCGGCGTGGCCGCCAGCGACCTGCAGGCGCGGCGGGCCCAGGTCGCCGAGCTCGCAGGGGGGTCCGTCGGCGCGGAGGGGAAGGACCTCCTGAAGAGCGTGCAGTTCGCGCACGCGAAGCTGGCCCAGGACGTGGAGCAGGCGACCGCGGGCGTCCTCGACCTGTTCGACGCCTGGATCTACGACCGACTCGGCGCCGAGATCCCCACCGAGCACGTCCTCGCCACCCTCGACGCGTACCACCGCCGCACGTACGGCGCCCCGCCCGGCCCGGGAGGGGACGCGGCGGCGAGCCCGGGCGCTCCCGGCTCGGACGTACCGTCCGCGGGCGACCCCGCCTTCCCGTACGCGCTCTACGACACGATCGTTCGACAGTGGAGGCAGAAGGCCTTCGTGGACACGGGCGTGCTCGACGGCCTGCTCGGGGTCCTCGAACCGGCGGTCGAGGCCGCGGCGCGCGCCGCGCCCGCGGCGCACGAGACCGCGACGCGCGCGGTGGCGGGCGACGCGACGCCGGCCGACCTGCTCGCCGCCGAGGACGCGCTCGGCCGTGCGCTCCAGGAGACCCTGGAGCGCATGCGCACGTGGCAGAACCTCCATCAGCTCGTCCTCGATCTCCGCCGCCTGATCGAGGAGCAGGAGGCGCTCGACGAGCGCCTGTCCGGCACGGCCCCTGCCGCACCCGGCGAAACCCGGAGGCCCTGATGCGCACGCCCCGCCCGACTCTCGTGGCCCTCCTCCTGGCGACCCTCGCCCTCGTGGGAGCGCGTGCCCTGCGGGCCGACGACGAGTCGGACGCGCAGCGGATCTCGGAGGCGAAGGCCGCCGAGAAGAAGGTGGACGGTGACCTCCGGAGCCTGCGCAGCGACCTCAAGGCGGTCGCGGACGACTTGAGACGCACGGGGCACGGGTACGAGGCCGACCTCGTCGCCGCGGGGCTGAAGCACATCGAGGACGCGAACGTGGCCGGAAAGCTGCTCGAGGTCCTCGCCGCGCTCGAGCAGGGCCACGTGAACGAGGCGGGAGGCGCAAGCCACGCCGTGCTGGAAGCGCTGAACCGCCTCCTGCTGATCCTCGAGGACCGCAACCGCGAGTTCACGCGGGACGAGATCCGACAGCGCCTCGAGGCCGCGGAGCAGGCCGCCGCGGAGGCCTCCCGACTGAAGGACCAGGAGAGCGATCTCCAGAAGAAGATCGACCAGGCCGAGGCGGACGCCCGCTCGGAGGCGGCGCGCCGGGCCGAGGAGATCCGCCAGCAGCTCGGGAAGCTCCAGGCGGAGCAGCACGCGCTGGCGGCCCAGGCGGCCGCCCAGAAGGCCGCGGAGCAGGACGCGACCGCCCAGCGGATCGCCGCGCTGACCGACCTCGAGCGGCGCCAGAAGGAGGCGATGGCCCAGACGACGGAGCCGGGCCGGACGTCGTCGGCGGACCTGGCGGACGCCGCCAAGACGGCACGCGACCTCGCCCGGCGCGAGGCCGAAGCGGCCCAGGCGAGCGAGGCGCGCGCGGCGGTCGGTGAGGCGAAGCGCGCGCTCCAGGGCCTCCTCGAGCGGGCGCGGGCCGTCGAGTTGGCCGCCGGCCGGGACGCGACGGCCGCCGAAGCCGCCGCGGCGGCGAAGGCCGCACGCGAGGCCGCGAGCGCGACCGGGGACGACCGCGCGAAGGCGCTCGAGAAGGCCGCAGAGGACGCCGCGGCGACGGCCCGAACGCTTCACGGGCCGGGGCCCCAGGCGAGCGGAGGCGCTGGCGCCCCGCCGGCCCCGTCCACGACGGGCTCGGCCGAGGAAGCGGCCCTGGCCGAGGCCCTCGACCGCCTGGCGCGCGCCGAACGGGCCGCGGCGTCGGGCGAGGAGGACCCGGCGGCGAACGGCCCGGAGCTGGCCGACGCGGCTAAGGACGTCGAGGCGAAGGCCGCGGCGCTCGACGCGGACCCCGAGAGGACGGCCAAGCTCGCGGACACGGCCGGTGCCGAGGCCGTGGCCCTCGCCCGCACCGTGAACGGGCTCGCGGGCCCGGCCCTCGAGCCGGACGCCGCGGGTGACGCCGCGGACGCCCTCCGCGCCGCCGCGGGCGGCCTCGACGAGGCCTCGGCGGGCCTCCGGAGCGACAAGCCGTCCGCGGGCTCGGCGGCCGCGGGACGGGCCCGCAAGGACGTCGAGCGCGCGATCGCGGCGCTCGGCGGCGCGAAGGCCGGAGCCGACGCGGAGGCGACCCGCGCGGCCGAGGCCGCGCGCCAGGGAGAGGCCGAGGACCTCGCCTCGCGACTCGCGGGCGACGCGTCCGCAGGCGGGCGGGCGCCCGAGGGACGGGACCGCACCCCGGGCGCGTCCTCCGGGGCCTCCTCGCCGGCGGCCGGCGCCGAGACCCCGACGGAGGGGCAGGGTCCCACGCCCGGAGGCGCCCCGTCGGGCGCCACGCCTCCGAGCCCGCCGTCGCCGGGCGGTGCGCCACCCGCCGGGACGAGCCCCGCGGGGACGCCTCCGTCGGGTACGCCGCCCGGCACGTCGCCGCCGAGCGGGTCCTCGCCGAGCGGGTCCTCGCCGAGCGGATCCTCGCCGTCCTCCCCTCCCGGCAGCGAGAAGACGCCCGCGACGACCGGGGACGAGGCCCCGGCGGGGAGCACGGCCCAGGCGCGGGAGGCAGCGCTCGAGGCGGCGGCCCGGATGGCCCAGGCGGCGGACGCGGCTGGCCGAGGCGAGGACGCCGGCGCGGGCGAGGCGCAACGGGAGGCGAGCGCGGCGCTCGAGCGCGCCGCGGAGTCCCTCGAAGCGGGGGCGGGCCCGAAGACCGCGGGGCAGCAGGCCGCCCTGGCCGCCGAGGCGGAGAAGCTGGCGGCGGGCATGCGCTCCGACGCGAGCTCTCCCCAGGCGGGCCCGGCCAGCCAGTCGGCCGCCGAGCACGCCGCGGCAGCGAGCCAGGCCATGGGCCAGGCCGCGGGCGCGCTCGCGAAGGGCGGTGCCAAGGGCGAGGCGGGCGCCGCGCAGCAGAAGGCGGTCGAGGAGCTCGAGGCCGCCAAGGCCGCCCTCGAGAAGGAGGCCGCCGAGCAGACGGCCCAGGGCGCGGCGAAGCGCCGCGAGCTCGGCCAGCGCCAGCGCGATCTCGAGGCGGAGGCCGAGGAGCTCGGCCGGAAGATCCGGGAGCTCGACCCCGCGTCCCAAGAGGCGAAGGCGGGCGCCGAGCGGGCGGCCGCGCACGTGGACCAGGCGGCCGAGGAGATGACGAAGGCGGCGCAGAGCGGCGAGGCCGGCCAGTCGGGTGCCGCCCAGACCTCGCAGCAGAGCGCGGAGTCGCACCTGGAGCAGGCGCAGAAGGACCTCTCGAAGGCCGGGAGCGAGTCGGGATCGTCCGAGGACCGCCGCGAGACCCTCGCCCGCCTCCAGGACGAGCAGAAACGGATCCGGGAGCGACTGAAGCGCCTCCAGGAGCTGCTCGACCAGGCCCAGTCGAAGGAGGCCCAGAAGAACGCCAACGCCGCGAAGCGCGCGATGGAGGAGACCGAGGACGACCTGTCGAGCGGCCAGGGCCAGCAGGCCTCGAAAAAGGCCGAGGAGGCGCGGCAGTACCTGGAGCAGGTGCGGCAGGAGCTCGACCAGGAGCGGCGGCACTACCAGAGCCTTCAGCAGGACGAGCTGCTGTTCCGTCTCTCCCAGGACCTCAAGGGCTTCCGCGACGAGCAGAAGGCGATCCGCGACCGCACCGCGACCCTGTCGCAGGACCTCGCGGGCGGGCAGGTCCCCCGCCGCGTGGTGAAGCGCCAGATCGAGGACCTGTCCCACGACGAGAAGGACCTCGCGGCACGGTTCCAGGAGCGCCTCGAGGCCGTGCAGAAGGAGGGGTCGGTCGCCTTCGCCGCGGTGATGGAGGAGGCGTACCTCGACATGGGCGAGATCGTGGACCAGCTCGATCAGCGCGACGTCGGGCCCCTCGTGGTGACGATCGAAGACGAGGTGGTCCAGCGCCTCGACGACCTGATCGGCGGCTTCGAGGACGAGATCGACCGCCGTCGTCAGCAACAGCAGGGGGGTCAGCAGCAGCAGGGGGGCGGTCAACCGCGCCCGCAGCTCGTGCCGCCGATCGCCGAGATCAAGCTCCTCCGGCGGCGCCAGCAGGACTTGAACCTCAAGATCGAGACCTTCTGGCGACGGAACCCCTCGATTCACGAGGGCGACGTGAACGACGATCAGCGGCGCGTACTCGAGCGCCTCTATCACCAGCAGAGCCGCCTCACGAGAATGCTGGACGAGCTGAAGAAGGCGGTTTTCGGGTCATGACGAACCGGGCGCCGCGCACGTGAGATACTGCATCGGACGGAGCCATGCCATGAAGCTCATGAGATCGATCGCCCTGGGACTCGGGGTGACGGCCGTCACCTTCGGCGCCCTCGCGTCCGCACGAGGCGAGGGCGAGGAGGGGATGGACGAGGTGAGCGCCAAGGTGAAGGCGCAGATGGAGAAGATCATCCGTCTGATGCACGAGAACGAAGAGGCGCTGCTCCGCATCAGCACGGGCAAGCAGGCGAAGAAGCCCGAGCCCGTGGACGTGAAGCCCCCCGAGGTTCCCCCGCGGCCGGGCGGCAGCACGGACTCGGGCACGGAGGGCACGGAGGGCACGGACCCGAGCCATCCCGGCGGAGGGACGGGCACCTCGCCTTCCGGCACCGCCCCCTCCGGCACGCCGCCCTCTGGCACGTCGCCGTCTGGGGCGGGCGCCCCCGGGGCCGGTCCGAGCCCGTCGGGGGGTGGAGAGACGCACCCGGGCGCCGGACCGGGCCCCTCCGGCGGCCAGGCCCCGGAGGGCGGCGCCGACGCCGCCCGCTCCATGGAAGACCTGATCCGCGAGTCCCGGAAGACCTCCGGAGAGATCCCGCGCGAGATGGAGCAGCTCGTCCGCATGGTGCCGTACTCCCGGTCCGGCAGCTCGCCGGACCCGCAGGACCCGTCCGCCGAGCCGAAACCCGACCCGCGCGACATCCGCAAGTCGATGGACGACAAGCCCGACGCGGGCGGCGAGAAGAAGCCGGAGGACGGACGCCCCGACCACCCGCGCGACCCGAAGGACCGCGACCCGGCACAGCCCAAGCCGCCGGGCTCCGGCGAGCCCCCGCCGAAGGACGACCGCCCGGTGTGGGACCCGAAGCTCCCGCCGCAGATCCGCGACGCCTACGTCCGGGGGGCCATGGAGAAGATCCCGCCCGAATACCAGGAGCTGATCAAGGAATACCTCCAGTGGCTCGGACGCGCGGCTTCGGAGTCGCACGGGAGGTGAGGGGGTGAACGACGGGCGTCGCGCCGTCCACCAGGGGCCGATGGACCGCCGACAGGTCCTCGGCTCGGCGCTCGGCGCCGGCGCGTGCTGGGCGCTCGGTGGACTCGGCTTCCCGTTGTCCGCGTCCGCGCGGGGCACCGACGCCACCGCCCGCGCCGAGACGGCGTCCGCGCGCCGGCAGCGTCGGGAGGCCGTGGCGAAGGGCTGCCACTGGATCGCCGGGCAGCAGCCCGAGCACGGGGCGGGCTACTTCGGTCAGAACAACGGCATCGTGGCGCTGAGCGCGCTCTCCGTGCTCGCGTTGATGGCCACGGGATCGTCCGACGGTCGCGGTCCGTACGGCCGGCAGGTCCAGCGGGGGATCGACTTCCTCCTCGGGCTCGTCGAGAACCCCTCGCACGGCGGCCAGTTCCCCGAGGGGTACTTCTATCACCCCAAGGATCCGTCCTCGCGAATGCACGGTCAGGGCTTCGCGACGCTGGCACTCGCTACCGCGATGGGCACGACGACCGACGCTCGCTACGAGCGCATGCGGGGGGTGGTCGTCAAGGCGGTGCAGTGCATCGAACAGTCGCAGACGGCGACGGGCGGGTTCGGCTACGAGCCGAACCCGAGCTCGGACCACGAGGGCAGCGTGACGGTCACGGTGGCGCAGGGCCTTCGCGCCGCGAGCGACGCCGGCGTGCCCGTGCACGAGGAGGTGGTGAAGCGGGGGCTCTACTACCTCGTACGGAGCCAGAACCCGAACGGCTCGTTTCGGTACAGCGTCTACGTCGAGCGCTCGTCCTACGCGCTGACCGCCGCCGCCCTCTCGTCCTTCCTCCTCTACGGTCGGTACGCCGACGCCAGGAACGAGGACCGGATCCGCCGCGGCCTCGACTTCATGATGGACCAGCTCGTCACCGTGAAGCAGCAGCAGCGCTGGTACTACTACGGCAACTTCTACGCGGCGTGGGCCTGCTGGCAGCGGGACGGGGACGACTGGGACCCCCACTCGTCGGGCTACTGGGCCCGCTGGCAGATGGAGATGTACCCGCACATCCTGTCCCGCCAGTCGATCGAGGGGTGGTGGGACGACCACGACCAGTTCGAGTTCGGCCCGCTGCTCCCGACCGCGTTCGCGACCCTCACGCTCGCCGTCCCGGACGAGGGGATCCCGCTCTTCCAGCGGTGACCCACGCGTCCCGTGTGTACGGGTCCCCCGCTCGTCGCCCGCCGAGGACCGCGTATGCTCAGCGCATGCACGGTCCCCCCGTCCCGCCGCCGCCCGGGGACATCGACGAGGCGAGGCGCCGCCTCCTCGACACGCTCCGGGACCTCGCGCCCGGCGCGGTCGTGGCCCTGTCCGGGGGCGCGGACAGCGCTCTCCTCGTCCACGCGGCGGCCCGGGCCTGGGGCCGCGCGCACGTCGTCGCGGTGACGAGCCGTTCGGAGAGCCTGGCGGCGGAGGAGCTCGAGACCGCGTGCGACGTCGCACGGCGGGCGGGCGTCGAGCACGTCGTCGTGCGGTCCTCGGAGCTCGACATCGAGGCGTTCCGCAGGAACGCCCCCGACCGCTGCTTCCACTGCAAGGACCACCTCTACGGGCAACTCCGCGAGGTGGCCCGGGAGCGCGGTCTCTCGAACGTCCTCGACGGCTCGAACGCCGACGACGTGGGAGACCACCGTCCCGGGATGGCCGCGGCGCGGCGACATGGTGTACGCTCGCCACTCCTGGAGGCCGGCCTCACGAAGAGCTGGGTCCGGGCGCTCTCGCGCGAGATGGGGCTCCCGACGTGGGACAAGCCGCCGGAAGCCTGCCTCTCGAGCCGCTTCCCCTACGGCACCGAGGTCACGCGGGAGGGCCTTCAGCGCGTCGCCGCGGCCGAACGGGCGATCCGACGGGAGGGGTTCTCGGTGGTCCGCGTTCGGGTGCACGGGACGGTGGCGCGGATCGAGGTCCCCCTGACCGACCTCGCCGCGGCGCTCTCGGCCGGGGTCCGCGAGCGGATCGTGGAGGGCGTCCGGGCCGCGGGGTTCGACTACGTGTCCTTCGACGCGGAGGGCTACCGGAGCGGCAGCCTGAACGAGTCCCTGGGCCGGGGCCCGACGACGCGCGACGCCTCGCGCTGAGCGAACCGGGAGGGCGGCTCCGGGGCTCCCGGGCGGCTCCGCAGGAGGTACGCCGGTCGCGCGACGGCGCGCCGGGCCCGCGGCGGACGCGCCCCCATCGCGAGGGCCGACCCGCCCGAGGCCGGCACCACCCAAGGAAGTGCGCCCGGGACCCGACGGGCCCCGGGCGCACCCGGAGAGCAAGCTCGAGGAGAAGCCCGGCGAGGGCTACTGGTCGAACGAGAACCGGATCGTGTAGTTGTCCACGTACGGACCCGGCTGGACCGCCGTGACCGTGGACGGCAGGAAGAACGAGATCCGGACCTGGACGTAGCCCGATCCGTTCAGGGCGGAGAGCCCCGCGCCCGTGTTGTCGGGCGAGAGCGTGACGTCGCCTCCCGGCGGGTTGAGGTCCGGGACCCACTGGACGCCCGCGGCGGTCGTCAGGAAGTAGCCGGCCGTCCGCCATCCCGTCTTGCTGGACGTGTCCGCCGTGCCGTCCGGCAGCAACGGGCAGCCCTGGAGCTCCACCACGATGCTGGTCTTGTTGGTCCCGCGTCCCGTCCCCGAGGGGATGCCCATGACGAAGTCCGACGCCTGGGCGGAGTAGAAGGTCGCGGCGGAGATCGGCCCGAGGAAGATGAAGTCGGTGGTCGCAACGGGGTTCAGGCCGCCGCCCTGGAAGCGGGAAGCCGAGAACTTGCCGCGGTAGAAGCCGTCCTGGCCCTCCGTCGGGGCGATCGTCGCGAGGCCGAAACCGGTGATCACCGAGTCCCCGTCCTCCATGACGAGGCGACCGAGGCCGCCGAGGCCGCCGTTGTTTCGCTGCGCCGTGGTGGACATGTACGTCGTCCAGCCACCGATGCCGCCCGCGCCGCCGGCCGCGATCACGGTCCCGCCCGAGATGTCGATGTCGTTCGGCGTCAGGAGGCGGATGCCGCCGCCCGAGCCGCCGCCGCCACCGCCACCCGGGACGTAGTAGCTGTAGTAGCCCTGCGACCCGTTGCCGCCGTGGCCACCCGACGCGTCCAGCGTCCCGTAGATGTAGATCCCGCCGCCCGACGTGATGTCCACGAACCCGCCGCCGGCGCCGCCGCCGCCGCCCGGGCCGTCGTAGAGGGTGTACGAGCTGTAGGAGTTACCGCCGCCCCCACCGCCGCCCGAGCCGGCCGAGGGAGTGAACATGCGGTCGGCGCTGGCGCCGGTCGGGTACGTGTCGCCACCGAGGCCATGACCCTGGATCGGCTCCGTGGTCACCTCGCTCTCGGTCGAGTCGAGGAAGTTCCCGCCGTCGGCGCCCTTGGTCGCGTGACCGCCGCCACCGCCACCGTAGCCGCAGCCCGCGTTCGACGTATTCGAGTTGAGGCCCGGCTGGCCCTCGCCCGCGCCGACGCCGCCTTGTTCGCCGGGCGTGTTGTAGTCGGGGCTCGAGTAGCCGGCCCACCCGTTCTCGCTGTACACGAGGTTCTCGGCGTAGCGCGAGTGCGCGACGCCGCCGTCACCGGCGCCCGCCGTGCCGGAGCCGCCGAGGGTCTTCACGGGGTAGAAGTAGCCGCCCGAGTAGATGTAGCCCTGGCCGTTCGCCCCGTCGCTCTTGGGGGAGCCGTTCACGCCGTCACCGCGGACCTTCAGGGTCGCGCCGGTCTCGATCATCACGTCGCCCTGGCACAGCAGGATCGCGGGGTTCTTGCCCACGATGCGGACCACCACGCCGGGCTGGAGGTGGAACGTCCCGAACTCCCAGACCACGGCGGTCGAGCCGTCCGTCTGGTTGTTGCAGGCCGTGTTCCGGGTGGAGCCGGTGTCGAGGTTCACGCTGGGCGTCGTCGTGGGGTCGGGGTTGAAGTCGGTCTTCACGCCCGAGTTCGCGCGGAAGGCGCAGTCGGCCGTGGCCCGCGGGAAGGTCGGCGTGAGGAACGTGCTCCCGTTGTCGCCGTCGCCGGCGAAGAGCAGGAAGGCCTGCGCCTTGCCCGGCGCGCGCGCCGTGTTCACGTCCGCACTCGTGAGACCCTTCACGATCGGGGTGGTCGAGTCGAAGGGGATCGAGAGCGCGCCGTCCTGAGCCGGCTGGTTCTCGGTCGTGAACTTGACCACGGTGGGCGGCAGGCCGTCCCCGCCGAAGTCCTTGACGCCGAACGAGAGCTCGAGCACGACCAGGCTGTTGTCCGGGAACCGGCCGAACTTCGGGATCACCCGGATGCGCGTCGCGGTGAGCGTCTGCTCCAGCACGATGTTCGCCGGGAGGAGCTGCGGCGGCGTGAGGGTCGTCGAGTTCGAGGCGCCCCAGGAGTACGGGTTACCCGTGTCCTGGTCCGCGATCGGCGTGAAGCCCGAGTTGTGCCCGTTCGGAGCCGGCACGTACGCGGCCTGCGCACCGACCTGGTACACGTGGAGCTGGATGTTCGCCTTGCTGACGGTGCAGGGGTCGAGGTTCTCGCTCAGGTTCACGTCGATCTCGTTGCCGTCCACCACCGGGACGGCCGCGTCGTGCGAGGCCGGTGAGGTGGAGAGCACGACCGGCGCCGTGGCCGGGATCTGGTCCTGCAGCACGTCCGAGTTCGTCTCGGGCAGCGTGCTGAAGGTGAAGTTCTGGGTGCGCTCGAGGGGCGACCCGCTCATGCTCTTGATCGAGAACTCCTCGGGATAGCCGACCACCGTGACCCGGTAGGTCGTCCCCGGCTTCAGTCCGCCCGTGAGCAGCGCGCAGTCGGTGGGCAGCTTCGGACGGAAGAGCACGGTGCTCCCCTGCACGATGAACGTCCCCGTGGCCGTGAGGCCGAAGGCCGGGGCCTCGCGGATCTCGACGGATCCCGCGTTCACCGTCGCCGGGTCCACCGGCTCGCTGAAGGTCAGCTGGAGCTCCGTGTTCACCGGAGCCGTGTCGGTTCCCGACTGCAGGAAGCCGACGAGGACGAGGTTTGCACCCCCGCTCGCGCCGCCGCCACCTCCCCCGCACGCGGGCGCGGCAAGGGCGAGGGCGAGTACGGCAAGGCCGAAGGCGAATCCGCGGACCGTGCGAACGTGCACCATGGGCGATCTCCCGACCGGGCAACCCTGGATGCTAACGCAAACCCGTTGCCAGCCACAAACGGCTTCCAGAGGCTTGTTTCCGGGGCCTGAGCACGCGCACCCCGCTCGGATGCGTGCCCCCCGGCGTGCGGAATCTCTCGGGCACCTGGTCCATTCCCACGTCCGGAGCGCCCGGGCGTCACCTGCTGGGGCCATCAGGCTAGCACCGCCGCTCGAGAAAGGCGCCGTTGCAGGCTCGCGCCCGGGGCGTCGCCCGTGGCCTCGAGCGCACGCCCGAGGAGCCGGTATCCCTCCGGGTCCCCGGGCTGGGCCAGGACGTACCGCCGGAGGGGCAGGATGGCCTCTCCGGCCCAGCCGAGTCCCAGCAGGCCCTCAGCCAGGTGCTTCACGACCGCGTGGTCCCGGGGAAGGACGCGGCTCGCGGCGCGGGCGGCGTGGACCGCCCGAAGCCAGCTCCCGCGCTCGACGAGATACCGGGTCAGGAGGGCGAGCCCGAGCCCGTGGCGGCGGTCCAGCGCGAGCGCGCGCCGGATCCGAGCGCGGGCGGCTTCGGGACGATCGTCCTCGATGGCGAGCTCCGCGGCGGCGGCCCAGAGGCCCGCGAGCCCCGGCGCGCGCCCGAGCGCGCGCAGAAGCGCACGCTCGGCGCGCGCGGGCCGGCCGACCGCGAGGTGCGCCGCCGCCAGGTCGAGCTGCAGCTCCTCGGCCCCGGGCGCGAGATCCGCCGCCTTGGAGAGGAGGGGGATCGCCTCGCGCGCCCGCCCGACGCGCCCCAGCGCCCGCGCCAGGAGACGCGTGGCCGACGCACCGAGCGCCCCGCGCGCTCGACGCTCCCGCTCGGCGGCGGGGGCGAGCACGCGGCGCGCCGCGGCCGGGCGTCGGGCCTCGAGCAGATAGCGCCCGACCGCGACGGCGCGGTCCACGGCGCCGGGACTCCGGGCCCAGAGCGCGCGGAGCAGCCGGAGACCCTCGGCGGGCCGGCCCCCGAGCCGGCGGATCCGCGCCGCGGCCTCCGCCACCTCCAGGTCGGCCACGTCCTCCGCCTCGGGCCCTGTGTCCCACGAGGTCGAGAGCGGCTCGATCGCGGTCCACGCCTCGGCGACCTGCCCCAGCTCGGCGAGCGTCTCGGCGAGGCGCAGTCGCGCGTCGGCGTGATCGGGGTCCGCATGGACGGCGCCCCGGAAGTGGACGACCGCGTCCTCGATCCGCCCCTCGCCCCAGGCGATCTGGCCGAGGCCCGCGTGCGCGTCGGCGGCGTAGTCGCCGTCCAGCGCCGCGAGGAACCGCCGGCGGGCCTCCGCCCGCCGCCCGAGCGCGGCCAGGCACCTCCCGACGCCCACGTCCGCTTCGGGATGAGCGGGGTCGCGCGCCAGGACCTCCTTCCAGCACGCGAGACCCTGCGCGGGATCTCCGTTCAGGAGGTGCGCCACCGCGAGGTGCCGGTGGACGTGGGGGCACGTGGGGTCGCGACGAATCGCGTGCTCGGCGTGCGCCTTTGCGGCCGCGAGGTCTCCGAGAAGCGCGTGGCAGTGCGCGAGGTGGCAGTGGACGTCCTCGCGGTCGGGGTCGAGGCGCCGCGCGCGCTCGAGCGCCTCGACCGCGCTCTCGAGCCGGCCGAGCCGGCCGTGGCAGAGCGCGACGCCCACCCACGCCGAGGCCTCGCGGGGGTCGAGCCCGAGGGCGCGCCGGTAGCGCCGTAGCGCCGCCCGGGGACGGTCGTCCTCGAGGTGGCAGTGCGCCAGGTACAGGTCGATCCGCGGGCTCAGGACGCCGAGTCGGTCGAGCGCGCGGAGCATGGACCGCGCGGTCTCGACGTCGCCTTCCTCGAACCGGTCCACGGCCTTCTGGAGGCGGTCGTCGGGGTCGTGCCACATCCCGTGGGCCTCCTCCGCGTGCGGCGCGGACAGTCTCGCACCCCCGGGGGACACGCCTCCGGAAGGCGCCGCGAGCACGACCGGGCGCACGCCCCCGTGAAGGGGCGGAGAAACCCGGATCCGGGGAGGTGGGAAAGGTTGACGGAGCCCGGCCTCCCTCTACGGTCGTGCGATTCGTCCCCTGACTTCGCGAGGAATCCCCATGGCCAGTCCCGCCTCCAAGAACCCGGCGCCCGACGCGCCCTCGGAGGTGATCCGCGTCCCCTTCGACGACGGGACGGGAAAGCGAAGCTGGCTCGCCGACGTGCGCAACTTCGGGATCATGGCGCACATCGACGCGGGCAAGACGACCGTCACGGAGCGGATCCTCTTCTACTCCGGCCGCGTGCACCGCACGGGCGAGGTCCACGACGGCCAGGCCACGATGGACTACATGAAGGAGGAGCAGGAGCGGGGCATCACGATCACCTCCGCCGCCACGAACACCGCGTGGAAGGGCTGTCGTCTGAACATCATCGACACCCCCGGCCACGTGGACTTCACGGCCGAGGTCGAGCGCAGCCTGCGGGTGCTCGACGGCTGCGTCGCCGTCTTCGACGCCCAGGCCGGCGTCGAGCCGCAGTCCGAGACGGTCTGGCGCCAGGCCGACCGCTACCACGTCCCGCGCCTCTGCTTCCTCAACAAGATGGACAAGGCCGGCGCCGACTTCGACGCGAGCGTGGAGTCGATCCGCACCCGTCTCGGCGCCAAGGCGTTCCCCATCCAGTACCCCATCGGCCAGGGCCAGGGCTTCCGCGGCATCATCGACCTGCTCGAGCGGACCGCGTACTTCTACGAGGACGAGTCGCAGGGCCGGCGGTTCCACCAGGAGGGCATCCCAGAGGACCTGGTCGAGACCGTGGACCGCCTCCGCTTCCAGCTCGTCGAGGCCACGGCGGAGATCGACGACCACCTCCTCGCACGCTACCTCGAGGGCGACGAGCTCCACCGCGACGACCTCCTCCTCGCGCTGCGCCGCGGGGTGCTCGGCGGTCGCATCGTTCCGGTGCTCTGCGGCTCCGCGCTCCGGAACAAGGGCATCCAGCGGCTGCTCGACGCCGTCTGCTGGTTCATGCCGTCGCCGATCGACATCCCCGAGGTCAAGGGAGAGCACCCCGACACCGGCGAGACCGTCGTCCGGCGTCCCGACCCGGACGAGCCGCTCGCCGCGCTCTCGTTCAAGACGGTCACCGACAAGAACGGCGACCTCAACTTCTTGCGCATCTACAGCGGCACGCTCGAGCAAGGCATGCAGGTGTGGAACCCCGTTCGGCGCAAGAAGGAGCGCGTCGGACGCCTGATGGTCATGCACGCCGCGACGCGCGAGGCCGTGGAACGTCTCGTGTCCGGGCAGATCGGGGCCGTGATCGGGTTCAAGGACACGTACACGGGCGACACCATTTGCGAGAAGGACGCGCCGATCCTCCTCGAAGCGATGAGCTTCCCCGAGACGGTGATCTCGATGTCGGTCAAGCCGAAGACGCTGGCCGACCGCGACCGCCTCTCCGAGGCGCTCGGGCGCATGACGCGCGAGGACCCCACCTTCCGGGTGCACACGGACCCGGAGACGAGCGAGACGCTCATCTCGGGCATGGGCGAGCTGCACCTGGAGATCATCTGCAGCCGGCTCAAGAACGAGCACAACGTCGAGTGCGAAACGGGCCGTCCCAAGGTCGCCTACCGGCAGACGCTGTCCCGGGACGCGGACGTCGAGGGACGCCACGTGAAGCAGACGGGCGGGCGCGGCCAGTTCGGCGTCGTGCGCGTCCGCATCGGACCGGCGGAGAACAACGAGGTGACGTTCGAGAGCTCCGTGTTCGGGGGCTCGGTGCCGCGGGAGTACGTCTCGGCGGTCGAGGCCGGGCTGCGCGACGCCGCCGAACGCGGCGACCCTCTGCGATTCCCCTTCGTGAAGCTCCACTTCGACCTCTACGACGGGAAGTCCCACGACGTGGACTCGTCGGAGATGGCGTTCAAGGAGGCGGGGCGCCTCGCGTTCAAGGCGGCCGTCGAGTCCGCGGGGACGACCCTCCTCGAGCCCTGGATGACGATCGTGATCACGGCGCCCGAGGAGAACCTCGGCGACGTGCTCGGAAGCCTCAACCAGCGGCGCGGGCAGATCGAGAAGACCGAGAAGGCGGCGGGAGACACGTCGCGCGTGCACGGGGCGGTCCCGCTGGCCGAGATGTTCCGGTACTCCGAGGTACTCCGCGGTCTCTCGCAGGGACGCGGGATCTACTCGATGGAGCCGCGGGAATACCGTCCCGTCCCCGAGGCGATCGCCGAGAAGATCCGGAAGGAGATCCTCGCGGCGCGCGCCAAGCGGTAGGGACCTCGGCGTCCCAAGGCCCCCGCCCCGTCAGGGCCCGATCGCCTCGAGGAAGCGCGTCCAGGCCTCCACGTACGCCTCGCCCCCCACCTCCGCGAGGTCGTCGTGCCCCCCGCCCGCCACGCGGAGGAACGTCTTGGGCTCGGGCGCGGCGTCGAAGAGCCGCCGACCCATCTCGAACGGCACGACCTCGTCCCGGTCGCCGTGGACCAGCAGCAGCGGCGCGCGGAGCGCCCCGACCCGCCGGAGCGAGTCGTAGCGCGAGGAGAGGACGAGGCCCCAGGGGACGAGCGGGAGGATCCCCCGGGCCATGGCGGCGACCGACGTGAACGGCGACTCGAGCACAAGGCCGTCGGGCGGATCCCGGACGGCCTCCGCGAGCGCGACCGCCGCCCCGAGCGACCGGCCGAAGAGTACGAGGCGCGTCCCCCGCGCGTCCGGCCGCGAGCGCGCGAAAGCGCGCGCGCCCTCCACGTCGGCGGAGGTGGCCCGCTCGTCGAGGTCGGAGAGGGTCCCGTCGCTCCGGCCATACCCGCGGTAGTCGAAGAGGAGGACGTTCACGCCGAGACGGCGGTGCAGGAGCGCGAGGTTGCCCACGCGTCCCGAGATGTTGCCCGCGTTGCCGTGACACCAGACCACGGTCAGGCGCGCGCCCTCGGCGGGGACCCACCATCCGTGGAGGCGCGTCCCGTCCGCGGCGGGAAACGTCGCGTCGTCGTACGCGAGGCCGACGTCGCGGGGCGTACGCGCGACGAGGCGGTCGGGGTGGTACAGGAACCGACGTTCGATGCCGAACACGCGGAAGAGCACCCCCGCGACCACGAGCAGGAGGAAGACGGTTCCTCCCACAGAGAGGACCCGCCGGACCGCGCGGCCCGAGGGCCCCGCGGCCCCGGCAGGCCGCGCTCGGGTAGTCACAGGATTCCGTACGCCTCGTGCAGCGCGTCCGTCCGTCCCACGTAGAAGCCCCCGAAGGTCAGGTGGAGGAGGCTCGGGCGCGGCTCGGGTTCCACGACGAGGCCCAGGGCGACGACGGCGAGCGCGCGCTGCGCCTCGGAGAGCGAGTCGTCCGCGGCGCGCTCACCCAGCGGGCCCACGGCGCCGGGGTCGCCGAGGCGTCCGAGCGCGAGCACGACGGCGGCCGTCGCGATCTCGGTCTTCGCGGAGGACAGCTCCTGGAGCAGCGGCGTCAACGCCGCGCGCCCCCCGAGGAGGGCGAGCGCGAGCGCGGCCTCGGCCCCGAGCTCGGGGTGGTTCCGCTCCGCGGCGGCGAGGTGGAGCAGGCGGACGGTGTCCGGGCCCCCGTCGCCGAGCGAGGCCAGAGCGACCGCGGCGTGCCCCCGTACCGAGGGCGTCCCGTGGCGGTCCCCCAGGAGCGCGCGGAGCGCGGGGCGCGCGTCGTCGGCGCCCGCGAGGCCGGCAGCGGCCGCCAGGGCGCCCTGGATCTCGGGGTCGCTCTCCCGTGGGAGGAGGTCTGCGAGGAGGGCGCGGGACGCCGCCAGGAAGGCCGTCGCGGCGCGCGTCCGGGGGTTCGCGCCGTGACAGGCGAGCGCGAGCCCGAGGATCGCGAACCCGCGCGAGGGGCGCGCACCGCCCTTCGCCTGGAGCTCCAGGTCATGGTCGATGTCGGTCGCCTGGAGCACGTCGTCCGCCCCCTCCGCGGCCTCCGCGCCCAGGAGGTGCCCGCACGCGAGGTACCCGAGGCCGCGCGTGAGCGGGTCGTGCGCGCCGTCGATCGCGACGGCGAGCGCGCGCGCGACCTCGACGCGGGACGACGCCGGAAGCCGCGGGGCGACGCGGGCGAACGAGACGAACGTCGCCTGCGCGATCTCCTTCGGAAGCCGTCGCGCCATCAGGAACCGCTCGACGAGCGCCTCCGTCCCCGGCCCGCCGAGCCGCAGGCGCGCCGCCGCGGCGTGGCCCCGCTCGACGGCGCTCCAGCGCCTGTGCAGCGCGCGCCGCCCGAACACGAGCGAGGTGAGCTCCTCCTGCACGCCGTCCGGGACGGACCCCACGGGCTGCATCCCCAGCGCGGTCAGGAGGGCGACGGTGAGCTCCGTGTCGGAGTCCTGCCCCGCGAGGCGCAGCCAGAGCCCGCGCCCCACGAGTCGGCCCTCCTTCGTGTACGAGTCGCCGTACGGCTGGTCGGCGAGTAGGCCGAGCGAAAGCGCCGAGAACGCCCGCGTCCGCCTCGGCGCGTGCCCGTCGTCGAACACGGCGAACAGGCGTTCGCGCGCCGTGTCGAGGCGCGTGCCGTCGAGCTGACAGGAGGGATCGCTCCGCCGCCGGAGTCCCACCGCGATGGCGGCGGACTCGCGAACCAGGTCGGGCGCGCGCTCGTCCTCGAGCCACGCGAGCACGCGATCGAGGTCCTCCGGCGCGCGCCCCACCCGCGCGAGGGCGATCAGGGCGGAACCGCGGACGTCGTCACGCACGCGGTGCGCGGGATCGACGAGCGATCTCAGGATCGGCACGACCTCCCGCTCGGCGATCTCGGCGCGCCGGCGCGCCCACGCGTCCGGGTCCCCCCCCTCGGTCGGCGTCGTGGGGTTTCGCGCGAACGCCTCGCGCCGGTCGGGCAGCCACACGAGCCGGTCGAGCGTCCACCACGTCTCCCACGAGGCGTTCGGGTCGGTGGGCGCCGTGCGCCCGCGCCTCAAGCCCGGCGCGGAGGACGTGGGAAGCGTCGGCGTCGTCACGGGCGGCGGCACGGTGCCGGGGGTCGTGGGACGCGGCGCGGGGCCGCCGGGCGTCAGGGCAGGCGGCGTGGGCGGGACGAGGGTGGGCGGCATGCCGACCGGCGGGGGCGGCGGCAGGAACTGCCCCCCGTGCGCCCAAGCCTCGTGCGCGCCCGCGACGGCGGCAACGAGGATCCACACGGCGATCCGAACGCTTCTCACGCCTCGTTTCTAACGCCGGGCGCGCCGGCACGCACGATCCGGACGGCGACCGGCGTCCGCGTGCCATGCGGGGCGGTCCACGGCCCCCCCGCCCCGGGGGTGGGGGCCGGGCGGCGGAGGCCCGGGGGGCGGGGCGGTCAGTCCCGAGGCCGGCCGTCCGTGCCCCACGCGAGGAGCTCGCGCACGACCTTGCCGTCCCGTTCCTCGCGGACGAGCCCGGCCACGGGGATCTCGGTCGAGAACCACCGCTTCGTGGTCCCGCCGCGTCTCGTGGTGAACGTCGCGACGCGACAGTGAAGGTCCTTCCCCGCGACGGTCAGGTCCTCCTCGGACCAGGTCACGTCCTCCGCGCCGCGGAAGGAGAAGCCCGCGCCCTTCGCCTGCTGTCGCTCGGGGCCCTCGACCACCTGGCCCTGGTGCTCGATCGTCGCCTTCACCCCGACCTCGTCCGCGTCCACGCGGGTGACCTCGAGCGTGATCGTGATCTCCCCTCGCGACGTCGTCTGGCGATACCGCGCCCACTCGCCGACCTGGGCGTCGTCCAGGGGGTTCGGAGGGGCCGTAGCGCCGGCGGCCGACGACGACGCGGGCGCCGCGGACCCGCTCCCCGGGCT
Organism: uncultured Planctomycetota bacterium; assembly: GCA_963752285.1. Classification (GTDB taxonomy): domain Bacteria; phylum Planctomycetota; class PLA2; order PLA2; family JAEUHO01; genus CAVVXN01. The sequence goes on along the minus strand of CAVVXN010000005.1, from coordinate 181,793 downwards.
CGTCACGTCCCCCGGCGGCGCGGACGACTCGGCGGGCGGCTCCGGGCTCGTCGCCGGCGTCTCGGCACCTCGACCGCTCCAGTCGATCGCCTCGAGCACGACCGTCCCGTGGAGCGACGCGCTGAGCAACCCGAGGACGGGGACGTCGTTCGTGAACACGAGGTCGATCGGCGTGCCCCCCCACGCGAAGGTGAGAGCCAGCCGCGCGGTCCGCCGTTCCCCGTCGCTCCCCACGCCCCGGGTCGGGCTCGTGCTCGTCACGTCGCCCAGCGTCTTCAGCAGCTCCACGACCGGCTCGAGCGCGACCTCGTCCGGGATCGGCGGGAGGAACGCGCCGCCCGACTCGACCTGCTGGTCGATCCTCACCTGGCCGTTCGAGACGTCCGCGACCTGGTAGCGGACGACGGTCTCCGTCCCCCCGAAGGAGAGGCGGTAGCGCACCCACTCCCCCACGACGGCGTCGGCGAGCGGGTTCTCGGCGTCCGCCGCCACGTGGCGCGAGGCGGCGGGCGGCGTCTTGGGCGGCGTCTCGGGCTCGGGCGTCGCCGGCACGGGAGGCTTCGACGTCGGGCCCTCGGGCTTCGGGCCCTCGGGTGCCGGCTTCTCCTGGCCGATCTCGCGCTTCACGACCCCGATCGCGGACGCGAGCTGCGGATCGCGGCCAAGACGGCGGTCCTCGGGCGTCTCGGGCACCACGAGGTCGGGCACGACCCCGTGGCCCTCGAGCTCCTTCCCGTCCATCCCCCACCAGCCGACGCGCGGGATCCGGAGCGTCGAGCCGTCGGACAGCGTGATGTCGTTCGTGCCGATCACGCCGCCCGCCGTCGGCATGCCGACGATCTTCCCGAGCTTCGCCGTCTGGAACGCGTACGGGAACACCTCGGCGTCCGAGAACGAGCGCTCGTTCACGAGCAGCACGACCGGCTTGTCCCAGTAGAGCGCCGGCTGGGTCACGCGCTGCCCCGTCTCGCGCGCCTGGAGCTGCATGAACGGCCGGGCCATCAGCACCTCCATGAGCTGCTGGTGGATGTTCCCGCCGCCGTTGTCACGAACGTCGAGGATCATCGCCTTCACGCGCCGGTCGCGGTTCCACGCCGCGACGGCCTGTTGGAACCGCATCAGGTTCTGACCGTTCATCGCCTGGAGGTGGATGTACCCCACCTGGCCCTTCGTCTCGTCGTGCACCTTCCGCTGGTTCTTGACGACCCAGTTCCGGTACACGAGGTTGCCCATGTCCTGCCAGGACGCGGGCGTCAGCGTGTCCTTCCGCTCCTGCTCGAGGCCGGTGGCCGTCAGGGGGCGGAACACGATTGGCACCTCGTGGTGGACCGTGCCGGCGAGGATCTTGTCGAGGTTCGCGGACTCGTTCAGGGTCTTGCCCGCGAGACCCGTCACCACGTCGCCGACGCGGAGCCCGGTCTGGTCGGCGGGACCGCCCGGCACCACGCTCGCGACCCGGTACCCGCCCTCGCGCTGCGGCTCGGCGTCGAGCTCCATGCCGAGCTGCCCGGTCTCGACGACCTCGGGGCGCACGCCCTCGGCCTCGTCGTCCTCGCCGCCCGAGATCCCGAGGTGGCTCGCCTTGAGCTCGGCGAGCATCTGGCGCACGACGTTCTGGAACTCGTCCTTGATCTCGGCGTCCACCGCGAGCGGCCGGTACTTCCGGCGCATCGCGTCCCAGTCCACGCCGTGCATGCGCGGGTCGTAGAACCCGTCCTTCAGGTGCTGCCAGATCTCGTCGAAGAGCTGGCCCAGCTCTTCGTGGACTTCCACATCGACGCGGCCCTCGAAGGGGACCGGCTCGCCCATGTCGATCGACGTCGGCGCGGGGTGACGGTAGACCTTCGTGCCCTCGTCCCCGCGAACCGTGTAGTAGACCCAGCCGCCCTTCGGGTCCCACCGGCCGCCGGTCCCCTCCTGCGTGACCTGCATCTCGGGGCCGCCGCGCGCCGAGGCGACGTAGAGCCCGCCCGAGTCGCCCGTCGCGGGGTTGTAGGCCTCGAAGAGCAGCATCGCGCCGTTCGGCGAGAAGGACGGGACCTGGAAGAAGGTCGTTCCCTGCGACACGCGCCGCGCGTCGCCTCCGTCGATCGGCATGACGTAGATCGACTGCGCGCCGTCGCGCCCGGAGTCGAAGGCGACCCACCGGCCGTCCGGGCTGACCGACGGGTCGTCGTCCGGGGCGGGGTCCTTCGTGAGCTGCTCGAGCCGCCCGCTCTCGATCTCGAGCGACCAGATGTCTCGGTTCCCGCTGCGCTCCGAGGCGAACACGATCCGCCGGCCGTCCGGAGACCAGGCGTGGAAGAAGTCGTCGGACTTGTGGTCCGTGAGCTGTGTCTTCTTGCCCGTCGCGAGGTCGAGGAGCCAGATGTCGCTGTTGCCCGACTTGTCGGACTGGTACGCGATCTTGCGGCCGTCCGGGCTGTATCGCGGCCACTCGTCGTTCTCGGGACCCGACGTCAGGCGCCGACCCTCCCCGCCGCTCGCCGGCATCGTCCACAGGTCGCCGTGGACCGAGAACACCAGCGTGGTTCCGTCGGGGCTCACGTCGAGCTGCTCCGGTCCGGACGTCAGGCGCCGCTCCACCACGCCGCTGTGGCGCACGTCCGAGCGGACGATGATCGGCAGCGCGCGCGCCTCGGGCTTCGGCGACGCGAGGTCCGTCACACAGAGCCGTCCCCCCATCTCGAACACCACCGTGTGCCCGTCCCAGCCGAGGTCCGGGCGGAGAACGTCCTCGCGGAACGACGTGAGGCGCTTGCGCGGCCCGCCGCTCGCCGGCATCGCGTAGAAGCCGGAGACGCCGTGCTCCTCGGCGACGAAGTAGATGGTGCTGCCGTCGGCCGAGTAGCAGGGGTAGCGCTCGTTCCCGGGCGTCTCGGTGAGGCGCTCGGGCAGCGCGCCCGGCTCGGGGACGGTGTAGAGGTCGTAGTTCGCGCCGCCCTGGTAGTCGTCCTGGTAGATCGTGTTGAACCCGCGCGCGTACACGACGCGCTTCCCGTCGGGATGCCACGAGCCCTCGCGACCGCCGTCCTCCGTCACGGGACGCGGCGTCCCGCCCGACACGTCCACCTCGTACAGGTCCATCCCCTCCAGGCTCGGCGTGCGCGCGGCCATGATGAGGAGCCGCTTCCCGTCCGGCGACCAGTCGCAGTCCACCTCGGCGCCGCCGTGGAAGGTGACCTGGCGCGGCACGCCGCCGTCGATCGGCACCACGTAGACGTCGTAGCCGCCGCCGCGCTGCGAGGCGAAGGCGACGAGCTTCCCGTCCGGGCTCACGCGGGGCAGCGTGTCTTGCGCCTCGTGGATGGTGAGCCGGCGGACGGGGCCCTTCCCGTCCACCGCCGCGACCCAGATGTCGCCGCGGTACGCGAAGACCACGGTCTGGCCGTCCGGGGTGAGGGAGGGGTAGCGCAGGCCGTCGGTCGGCGCGTCGGCGGCCGAAGCCACGCCCGGCGCGAGGCAGAGGACGAGCAGGGAGGCGAGGCAGGCGAGGACGATCCGATGCATGGGCACCTCATGGGCCGCGCGGGGGGCGGCGGGGACGACTCGGCATGGTAGCGACCCATGGAGGCGGGTCCGCTCCGAGGCCGAGGGAGGCGCCGCCCGCGTCCGACCTCCGGGGGCACCCCCGGGGGTCCGCCCGGGCCCCGGGGTTCAGTCCCCGCGGGGGCGGAGGCTCCCGAGGAAGTCCTCGTTCGTGGGGAACTGCCCGAGCCGGTCGATCAGGATCTGCATCGCCTCGACGGGACGCGCCTTGTTGAGGGCCCGGCGCAGGAGGTAGACGCGTTCCAGGAACGACGGCGGGAGGAGCTTCTCCTCCTTGCGCGTACCCGACTTGTTCACGTCGATGGCGGGCCAGATCCGCTGCTCGGCGAGGTCGCGATCGAGCACGAGTTCCATGTTGCCCGTGCCCTTGAACTCCTCGAAGATGACCTGGTCCATCCGGGAGCCGGTGTCGATCAGGGCCGTCGCCACGATCGTGAGCGAGCCGCCGTGCTCGACCTTGCGCGCGGCGCCGAAGAAGGCCTTCGGCCGCTCGAGCGTCCGCGAGTCGATGCCGCCCGACAGGGTCCGGCCGCCGCCGCGCTGCAGCAGGTTGTACGCGCGGCCGAGCCGGGTCAACGAGTCCATCAGCACGACCACGTCGCGCCCGGCCTCGACGAGGCGCTTCGCCTTCTTGAGCACCATCTCGGTCACGCGGACGTGCGACTCGGGGGGCTTGTCGTTCGTCGAGACGGCGACCTCGCCCTTCGTCGCGCGCCGCATGGCGGTCGCCTCTTCGGGCCGCTCGTCCACGAGGAGCACGATGAGGTACGCGTCGGGGTAGCTCTTCTGCACCGACTGGGCGATCTTCTGCAGGATCATCGTCTTGCCCGCGCGCGGCGGGGACACGAGGAGCCCGCGCTGCCCGAACCCGATCGGGCTGAGCATGTCGATGATCCGCAGCGTGATGTCGTCGGTCCCCTGCGCGAGGTCGATGCGCTGCTCGGGGTCTACGACGGTGAGGTCGTCCCACTTCGGCGTCTGATGGTACAGGTGCGGGGCCACACCACCGATGCACGTCGGCACGATCAGCTGCGGGTTCTGCCCCTTGCGCTTGGGCGGGCCCACCTCGCCATCGACGATCGCGCCGTCCCGCATGCCGTACTGGCGCACGAGGCTGGGGGGAACGTACGCGTCCTCGAGGCTCGGCACATACCCCGTGGACGGGCTCCTCAGGAACCCGTGCCCGTCGCGTGTCGCGTCGAGCACTCCCATCTCGTACAGGGCGGCCGTCGTCGGGGGCTCGAACGGACGATCGGGATTGGGCGGCGGCGGCGCGGCCTCGTCGGACGCCGAGCCCATCGGCAGGCCGGAGTCGTCGTAGGGGGCGGTCTCGACCGCGACGGGGCGGGCCCGGCCGCGTCCTCCGCGACGGCGGCGGCGGCGGCGACCCGGCGGACCACCCGACGGGGTGCGGTTGTCGTTCATCTCGAGGTCCTAGGGAGCACGAGGGTTCAGGCCGGCGGCGGGTCGCGCCCGCTCCACGGTTCGCCGGCCTCGAATCGCTACGACCCCGTGGCCGACGCGTACGGCGACGGCCTCGCGGTCCCCGGCGAGGGGACGTGCACTCGGGGCCCGGGTCACTCAGCAACGGCAGGATGGCGGCCCCCGTGGCCGGCACCCCTGGAGAGACTTCCGCGCGCATCTCGCTCGACGCACCGTGCGCGTCGTTCGGGACCACTCGACTCGGGTCGCGGCCGAGAAGGCCACGGCCGCCGGACGGGCACGCGGCGCGATGGCCGCGCCGGGCCCCATCCCGGAAGTCCTCCAAGCCGCCGTCATGGTACGGGCGACCGAGCCCGGTGCAAGGATCCCCCTCCGTCACGTCTCCTCCGGGCCGCCGCACACGTCGGGATCGTCTCTTCCCGGTCGGGAGAAGCGCCCGCGGGATCCCTTCGGGGGCCGGGAGGGCGGGCTACGCTCTGAGGCTTGCGCGGTGCCGTCGGGACCCCCGCGCCGGAGCACGACGTGGACAGCCCCCCGGAAACCCCTGCCGTCGAGACCCCGCCGATGGACGTCCAGGTGGAGAGCCTCGGCCCCTGTCGGAAGAAGGTGGCGATCACCCTCCCTCCCGACCGCGTGCGCGAGGCCTTCGACAAGCGCTACCAGGAGATCAACGAGTCGATCGTGTACCCCGGGTTTCGGAAGGGACACGCGCCTCGCCGCCTCCTCGAGAAGCGGTTCGCGACCAGCCTCGGCCGGGAGGTCAAGGAGCAGCTCGTCGAGGGTGCGATCAAGCAGATCCTCGAGGAGAAGAAGGTCGATCCGATCGAGGCGCCCCACGTGGACGTCGAGGCGCTCGAGCTCCAGCCGGACGCCCCGTTCTCGTTCGAGCTCGAGCTCGTCGTGAAGCCCGAGTTCGAGACGCCGGAGTACAAGGGGGTCGCCCTCGAGGTGCCGCGCGTCGAGGTGGCCGAGGCCGAGATCCAGGCGGCGGTGGACGCCATCCGACGCCGGGACGCCAAGCTCACGACCGCCGGCGAAGGCGAGCCCCTCGAGAAGAGCGACATCGCGATCGTGGACTGGGAGGCGAAGGACGGCGAGAGCGTCGTCGCGCACGACCAGAACGTCTACTACCCCCTGGGCCGTGGCGTGCTCGCCGGGTTCGTGGTCGAGACCCTCGACGCCGCGCTGCTCGGGAAGGCGCCGGGCGCGAAGGCCGAGGCCACGGTCCACGTCGCCGCGGACGACCTGCGGGAGGAGCTCCGCGGGAAGGAGCTCCACCTCGAGGTCGAGCTGAAGGAGGTGAAGCGCTACGCCCTCCCGCCGGTGGACGAGGGGTTCCTGAAGCGCCACGACTACGACGACGAGACGGAGATGCGCGCGGAGCTCGAGAAGCGCATCCGTCGCGTGAAGACCCGGAACCGCGACCAGGCGGGCGAGGCTCGGCTTCTCGACCAGCTCGTCTCCGGTCTCGACATCTCGCTGCCGGAGCCGTTCGTCGAGCGGGAGACCGAGCGGTGGGCCCGTCGGCTCCGGATGCAGCTCGAGGTCGAGGGCGTACCCGAGGAGGAGATCGCGAAGCGGGTCGAGTCGGGCCGCACCGACGCGCAGGCGGCGGTCGAGAACGACATGCGCCGCTGGTTCCTCCTCGACCGCATCGCCGAGGCGGAGGACGTGTCGGTCCCCGAGTCCGAGCTGGCGCAGGCCGTGCAGGAGATCGCGAGCGTGTACCAGCGCCCCGAGGAGGAGGTCCTCGCGTCATTCCGCGACGGGAGCGGGCTCCTGGAGCTCGAGACGCAGATCAAGCACCGGAAGACCCGCGAGCTGCTCTACCGGGAGGCGAAGGTGACGGAGGTCGATCCCCCCGAGGCGTCGGCCGCCCCGGAGCAAGGCGCGAAGCCCGCGAAGAAGAGGTCGTCCGGGCCGAAGTCCAGCAAGAAGAAGTCGAAGGAAGGCGAAGCGGACGCGTCCGCGTCGTGACGCGGTCGGCGCGGGAGGCCAGAATCGTGACCCATCCGAGCTTCGAGGACCCCTCGCGGGCCGGCCCCCGGGCGGCGCTCATCCCGAATCCGACCATCGTGGAGCGCACGGGGCGCGGAGAGCGCGTCTACGACCTGTGGAGCCGCCTGCTCGAGGATCGCATCGTGTTCCTCGGCACGCCGATCAACGACGACGTCGCCAACATCGTGATCGGCCAGCTCCTCTACCTCCAGAAGAGCGACCGGAACCGTGACGTCCACCTCTACATCAACAGCCCGGGCGGCCTGATCTCGTCCGGTCTCGCGATCTACGACACGTTGCAGTACGTCTCGTGCCCCATCGAGACCGTGTGCATCGGGAGCGCGGCGAGCATGGCCGCGATCCTCCTGGCCGCGGGCTCCCCAGGAAAGCGCCGCGCGCTGCCGAACTCCCGGATCATGATCCACCAGCCGTGGGGCGGCGTGCAGGGCACCGCGGCCGACATCGAGATCGAGGCGGAGGAGATCCTCGAGAACCGGGCCGTCCTGAACCAGATCCTCGCCCGTCACACCGGCCGGCCCCTCGAGGAGATCGAGCGCGACACGGAGCGAAACAAGTACCTGTCCGCCGCCGAGGCCCGGGAGTACGGCCTGATCGACGAGGTCGTCGAGTCCATGGCGAAGGGACCGGCGACCGCCTCCGCCTGAACCAGGGCGCGGTTCGAGCCGATGGAATCCTTGCCAGACCCGGGGCTCGCGCCCCGGCCCCGCGGCTAGACTCGGGAGGCTCGGACGGCACCCCCGCGCACGGGGGCCGGACGAAGGTCCGGTACGGAGTGCACGAATGACGGCGCGGCGCGGGCCGATCGAGAAATGCACCTTCTGTGGCAAGAGCCGCCACACCGTCGAGAGCCTGATCGCGGGCCCGCCGGGCATCAACATCTGCAACGAGTGCGTCGAGCTCTGCAACACGATCCTCCTCGAGGAGCAGAAGCGCGCCGGGCGGACCGTCCGCCGGTCGCGCCGGCCCGCCGGGCGCCGTACGGAGGACCGCCCGCCGGCGCTCGCCGGCGAGAGCGGGACGCTCAAGACCCCGCGCGAGATCCGGTCGTTCCTCGACGAGTACGTGGTCGGCCAGGACCGCGCGAAGAAGACGCTCGCGGTCGCGGTCTACAACCACTATCGGCGTGCGGTCTACGGCGTCGATTCCGAGGTCGAGCTCGACAAGTCGAACATCCTCCTGGTGGGCCCGACCGGGAGCGGGAAGACCCTCCTCGCACGCACGCTGGCCCGCATCCTGGACGTCCCCTTCGCGATCGCCGACGCCACCACGCTCACCGAGGCGGGCTACGTCGGCGAGGACGTCGAGAACATCCTCCTGAAGCTCCTCCAGGCCGCCGACTTCAACCGCGAGCGCGCCGAGTTCGGGATCGTCTACATCGACGAGATCGACAAGATCAACCGGACGACCCAGAACCCCTCGATCACCCGCGACGTGAGCGGCGAGGGCGTGCAGCAGGCGCTCCTGAAGATCATGGAGGGCACGATCGCGAACGTCCCGCCCCAGGGCGGGCGGAAGCACCCCGAGCAGCAGTACATCCAGGTGGACACCGAGCACATCCTCTTCATCTGCGGCGGCACGTTCTCGGGCCTCGTGGACATCGTGGCGCGGCGCACCGGGCGGAGCCTGATGGGCTTCGGCCGGGGCGTGGGCGACGCGCAGCGGCTCGAGGCCGAGGAGCGCGCGGCGCTCCTCCACCTCGTCCAGCCCCACGACCTGATCGAGTTCGGGATGATCCCGGAGTTCGTCGGGCGGCTCCCCGTGGTCGCGACCCTCGACCCGCTCGCGCGGATGGACATGGTGCGCGTGCTCCAGGAGCCGAAGAACGCGCTCGTGCGGCAGTACCAGCAGGTGTTCGCGCTGGAGAACGCCGAGCTCGAGGTGGAACCCGACGCGCTCCTCGCGATCGCCGACCGGGCCCTCGAGCGCGAGACGGGCGTCCGCGCGCTGAGGTCGATCCTCGAGGAGCTGCTGCTCGAGGTGATGTTCGACCTCCCCGACAGCCCGCCGGGCTCTGTCTTCCGCGTGACCCGCGACGTGGTCGAGGGACGGACCCCGCTCCGCGGCCAGCAGAAACGACGCAAGACGGGGTCCTGACACCGCGCGCCGGCCCGGCCGGCCCGAGCCTCCGCGCCGACGACGATCCTCCCTCGTGGACCCGGTTCCCGCCCCCGACCGCCCCTTCCTCGCGGGCCTCCTCCCCCCGGAGCTCGCGCGCATCCTGGCGGCCCTCGGCGCCGAGCGCTACCGGACCGACCAGGTGTTCGAGGCCGTGCACCGGCACGGGGCCCTAGGCGTGGACGCGCTCCGCGCGCTCCCCGCGGCGCTCCGCCTGCGGCTCGAGGAGGTCGTGACCCCGGAGGCGACGCGGGTCCTCGAGGCGAAGGAAGCCGCGGACGGGACGACGAAGCTCCTCGTCGAGCTCACGGACCGCCGACGCGTCGAGAGCGTGTGGATCCCCGAAGGACGCCGGCGGACCGTCTGCGTCTCCACACAGGTCGGCTGCCCGATCGGCTGCGTGTTCTGCGCGTCCGGGGTCGGCGGCCTCGTCCGGAACCTGGCCGTGGCCGAGATCGTCGAGCAGCCGCTCCGGTTCGTGGACGCGCGGGGCGAGCGCCCCACGCACGTCGTGGTAATGGGCATGGGCGAACCCCTGCTCAACCTCGAGGCGCTGGGACGGGCCGTCGCGCTCTGGCGGGACCCGCGCGGGCTCGGCCTCTCGCCCCGGCGGATCACCATCTCGACGGCGTCCACGGGCGCGCTCGTGGACCGCCTGCGCGAGGCGGACCTCGGCACGAACCTCGCCGTCTCCCTCCACGGGCCCGACGACGAGACACGGGGACGCCTCGTCCCGACGAGCCGACCGGGTCGGACCGAGGAGCTCGTCGAGGCGGCGACGCGGTACGCGCGGGCGACGGGTCGCGACGCGACGATCGAGTACGTCCTGATCGAGGGCGAGAACGACCGGGCGGAGCACGCCGAGACGCTGGGCCGCCTGCTTCGCGGGCGCCACCTGCACGTCAACCTGATCCCCTTGAACCAGGTGCGCCACCGCCCAGACCTCCGTCCCCCCTCCGGGCTCGCCGCCCGCGGCTTCCTCGGGCGGCTCCGCGCCCGACACGTCTCGGCGACGCTCCGGACCCGCCGGGGGGACGAGATCTCGGCCGCCTGCGGGCAGCTCGCCCTCGAGGCCGCGCTCGGGGGGGCGCCGGCGCCCGACACGCCGCCGCGCCGCCGCTGAGGCCGGCCGCGGTACCCTGGGCGGGTCGTGGACCCGGAGACCGGGTACCCACGACCCCGGGGAGGCCCCCATGCGAGACGACGAGCTCCGAGCGCGCGGACCGGCATCGCGGGCACGAGCGGGGCAGCCGCGGCCGCTCGTCGTCCTCCTCGCCCTCTGCCTCCCCTGGGCGGCGCGCCCCTCGCCGACGATCGCCGCCGACGACGCCCCCGCCGCGATCGCCTTCATCACGAGCCTCCCCGTCGCGTTCGACACCGCGAAGGCCGAGGACAAGCCGCTGATGATCTGCATCAACTCCCACAGCGTGGTGGGCGAGCGACGCGAACCCGCCGCGCAGGAGCTGAGGGAGCACACGTACAAGGACCCGGCGATCGTCGAGCTGAGCCGGAAGTTCGTGTGCGCGTTCCTCACGGCGGAGGGCAGCGCCGACGACTTCGGGGAGCTGCGCGCCCGGTTCTCGATCGACGGCGACATCGTGTCGCCGCAGCACCTCTTCGCGTATCCCGACGGGAAGCTGATCTACCGCAAGGAGTTCTGGCCCTACGGTCGCGGCGACCAGGCGGTGAAGGCCCTCAAGGAGATGATGGAGAAGGCCCTCGCCGAAGACCACGCGCGGCGCGGCGCGGCGACGCCGGCGCCCGGAGAGGCGCCCGGGGCCCCGGACGCGGGCGGCCCTCCCGTCGTCCCCGCGGCGCCCGAAGACCCCACGGCGCGACAGGCGTGGATCGAGAAGCAGCTCGCCATCGCGAAGGGCCCCGACCCGATCTCCCGGCGCGCCTCGCTGCGCGCGCTCGTCGAAGCCGATCAGAAGGGCGACGTCGTCGCGCAGCTCGTCGCGCTCCTCGACACGTCGAAGAAGGACGTGCCCGTGGCGGTGGACATCGTGCGCGTGCTCGGACGGCCGGGGCTCGAGGCCGCGCGCGAGCCGATCGAGGGGTTTCTCGACTCGCGCGAGGACACGCTCCGCGCGAACGCGGCCGTGAGCCTGGAGTACATCGGGTCGGCCGCGTCCGCGAGCGCGATCTTGAAACAGGCCGGCCACGAGAAGGACGACGCCATCGCGAATCACCTGTACCGCGCGCTCGGCCGCTGCGGCGCGGGCGAGGACCGGTACCGAAAGGCCCTCGAGAAGCGCGTCCAGTCCGCCAAGGAGCCGTTCGGGTCCTACGGCGCGATCATCGGCCTCGCCTACTTCGGGAAGGACGGCAAGACGTGCCGCGAGGTCGAGAAGCTCCTGAAGAAGGAGTCCGTCGGCGGGCGCGGCGCGTGGAAGAACGGCGGGAAGCGCTCGCTGCTGGCGTGGTGCCTGACCGAGACGGGCGACGACAAGAGCGCGACGTTCGTCGAGGAGGAGATCGTGCCCGGCGTCGGCAACGGGCCCTGGTCGAAGCAGATCCTCGCCTTCTACCGCTCGGTCGAGGACGCCCTCCAGGGCAAGGACGGCGCGAAGGACGACGTCGTCCGCGGGGTGCAGTTCGCCCTCGGCCGCGACGAGGTGAGCCTCCAGGACGACGCGCGCGCGGACCGGGACGGGACCGGTTTTACCCCCAAGGCCGACACCTTCGGCTCTGGCTCCTAGCGGCGGCCGGCGGAGGCACGCACGGAGCGGCCCTTCCTCCTCCTTGCGTGCATTCGCACGCGGCGTCGTCGTCAGGACCACTCCGCACGCACCTCCGCCGGCCGCCGGGCGCAACCGTGTTCGCGGCGGGGGCGGGCTCGCGGCTTTGGCCTTCGGCCTCGCCGCATCGCGGCGGCGGGGGGCGGGCGGGCTCGCGGCTTTGGCCTTCGGCCTCGCCGCATCGCGGCGGCGGCGGGGCGGGGGCGGGCTCGCGGCTTTGGCCTTCGGCCTCGCCGCATCGCGGCGGCGGCGGGGGGGGGGCGGGGGGGCTTCGGTCGGGGGGCGGGGGCGGCGCCCGTGCGGTGGGCGGGGGCGTGGGGGCCATCGGCTACACTCCGCCCGACCATGGAAGAGCCCGACGCGCCGCTCGTGTGGATCGACCTCGAGATGACCGGTCTGGACCCGGACCGGTGCCACATCGTGGAGATCGCGACCCTGGTCACGAACGGGGACCTCGAGATCCTCGCGGAGGGCCCCCACCTGGTGATCCACCACGGGGAGGGCGAGCTCGGGACGCTCTCGGAGTGGAGTCGCGAGCAGTTCACCCGGTCGGGGCTCCTGGAGAGGGTCCGGGCCTCGACCGTGACGCTCGCCGAGGCCGAGGAACAGACCCTCGCGTTCCTCGGGCGGTGGTGCCCGCCCCGGGCGTCGCCGCTCTGCGGCAACTCCGTGCACACGGACCGCGCGTTCCTCTGGCGGCACATGCGCCGGCTCCACGACTTCCTCCACTACCGGAACGTGGACGTCTCCACCCTCAAGGAGATGATTCGGCGCTGGTACCCCCGTCGGTTCCACCCGCCCGCGAAGGCGAACCTCCACGAGGCGCGCGCCGACGTGCACGAGTCGATCGAGGAGCTCCGGTACTACCGGCAGCACTTCTTCGCGCCGTCCGGCGCGAACGGCAAGGCCGCCCCGGCTCCGTAGGCCGTCCCGGCACCCGGGCCCGGCCGGGCTACTTTCGCGACTCGCGGTGGAGGTAGTCCGCCAGGCACTCCGCCAGGACGCGATAGAGCCTCGTCGAGACGAGCGGCGCCTCCTCCTGCATCCGGAGGAGGTCGGCGCGGGAGAGCTCGAGCACCTTCGTCGGTCGGCTCGCGGTCGCGGTCGCGGCGCGCGGCATGTCGAGGAGGAGGCCCATCTCCCCCACCGAGTAGTTCTCGCCGACGCGGGCGAGCTCGCGGCCGGCCCGGCTGATCACGAGCTCCCCCTCGGCGACGAGGACGAGTGAGATCGACGGCGTCCCCTCGGAGAAGACCACGTGCCCCGCCTCGACGTCCTGCGTCACCCCGAAGCGCCGGAAGGCGCTCCAGGTCGGCGGGTCGAGCCGCCAGTGGAGGCGCGGGTAGCGGTCGTCGATGCCGGAGGCGTTCTCGGGGTCGTTCATCCTCACTCCCACTCGATCGTCGAGGGCGGCTTCGTGGACACGTCGTACACGACGCGGTTCACGCCGCGGACCTCGTTGATGATCCGGTTCGCGAGCCGGGTGAGCAAGGGCTTGCCCAGATCGGCCCAGTCCGCGGTCATCGCGTCGGTGCTCTCGACCGCCCGCACGGCGACGATGTTCTCGTACGTCCGCTCGTCCCCCATCACCCCCACGGTCTTCACGGGCACGAGCACGGCGAAGTACTGCCAGAGCCGCCGATGCGCGCCGGTCCGCTCGATCTCCTCCCGCACGATCGCGTCCGCCTCCCTCAGGATCTCCAGCCGCTCCGCCGTCACCTCCCCTGCCACCCGCACGGCGAGGCCCGGGCCGGGAAAGGGCTGGCGGTCCACGATGGCGTCGGGAACGCCGAGCTCCCGGCCGATCGCACGCACCTCGTCCTTGAAGAGGTCCCGGAAGGGCTCGAGGAGCCGGAACCCCAGCTCGTCCGGGAGCCCCCCCACGTTGTGGTGGGTCTTGATCGTGACGGACGGACCGCCGAACGCCGACTGCGACTCGATCACGTCCGGGTAGAGCGTGCCCTGCGCGAGCCACTGCACGTTCTCGACGGTCTTCGCCTCTTCCTCGAACACCCGGACGAACCGGTGGCCGATCCGCCGGCGCTTCTCTTCGGGATCGGTGACGCCGAGGAGGTCCCGCAGGAAGAGCACACCCGCGTCCACGTGACGGAAGGCGATCCGGAACCGTTCGCGGAACGCGCGGTCCACCTCCTCCGCCTCGTCCTTCCGGAGGAGGCCGTTGTCCACGAAGATGCACGTGAGGCGGTCGCCCACCGCCGCGTGGACCAGCACGGCCGCCACCGTGGAGTCCACGCCGCCCGAGAGCCCGCAGATCACCTGCTCGTCGGGGGCGACCTGGTCGGCGATGCGCCGGGTCGCCTCCTCGATGAAGGCGCTCATGCGCCAGTCGCCCGACGCGCCGCACACCTCGTAGAGGAAGTTGCCCAGGATGTCGGAGCCCTGGGGCGTGTGGGTCACCTCGGGGTGGAACTGCACGCCGTAGAGGCGGCGCGCGGGGTCGCGCACCGCGGCGTGCGGCGCGTTGGGCGTGGACGCGATGTCCTCGAACCCGTCCGGCGGTCGCTCGACCCGGTCGCCGTGGCTCATCCAGACGTCGAGCTCCGGACCGAGGCCCGTGAAGAGCCCACCGCCGCCGGGTCGCACCGAGATGCGGGCGGGGCCGTACTCGCGCGCGCGCGCCCGCTCGACCTCGCCCCCGAGCAGCGCCGCCATGAGCTGCATGCCGTAGCAGATGCCGAGCACGGGCACGCCCGACGAGAAGAGCGCGGGATCGACGCGCGGCGCCCGCGGGTCGTACGCGCTCCACGGGCTGCCCGAGAGGATGACGCCCTTCGCCTCGCGCACGCGGTCGAGCGAGACGTTCGGGAGCACGATCTCGGCGTAGCAGCGGTGCTCCCGGACGCGCCGCGCGATGAGCTGGGCGTACTGGCTGCCCAGGTCCACGATGAGGAAGCGCTCGTGCGACACGGTCAGGGCTCTTCGATCAGGTAGTTCGGGGCCTCGCGGGTGATCTGGACGTCGTGCGGGTGCGACTCGTGGAGCCCCGCCAGCGTCAGGCGCACGAAGCGCGGCTTCGTGCGGAGCTCGTCGATCGACGCGCAACCCACGTATCCCATCCCGCTCCGAACACCGCCCACGAGCTGGTAGAGGAGCGTGCCGAGCGGTCCCTTGTACGGGACCCGGCCCTCCACGCCCTCCGGCACGAACTTCTCGCGCTGGTGCACGTCGCCCTGGCCGTAGCGGTCGGCGCTGCCGGCCATCATGGCGCCCACGCTGCCCATGCCGCGCACGGCCTTGAACGTGCGACCGCGGAAGTAGATGACCTCGCCGGGGCTCTCCTCCACGCCCGCGAGGAGGCTCCCCAGCATCACCGAGTGCGCGCCGGCCGCGAGCGCCTTCACGATGTCCCCGCTGTACCGGATGCCGCCGTCCGCGATGACCGGGACGTCGGTGTCCTCGAGCGCCCCAGCGACGGCCGAGATCGCACTGAGCTGCGGCACGCCGGCGCCGGCGATCACGCGGGTCGTGCAGATCGCGCCGGGGCCGACGCCGACCTTCACCGCGTCGGCGCCCGCGGCGACCAGGTCGCGCGCCGCCTCCTCCGTCGCCACGTTGCCCGCGACGACGTCCACGTTGGGATGCGCCGTCTTGTAGCGCTCGAGCGCCTGGAGGACGTTCTTCGAGTGCCCGTGGGCCGTGTCGATCACCACGACGTCCACGTGCGCCGCGACGATGGCGGCCACGCGCTCGTCGTCGAACACGCCCACGGCGGCGCCGACCAGGAGCCGGCCCTTCGGGTCGAGGTTCGCCGCGGGGTAGCGCTCCAGGTTGTCCAGGTCGCGGATCGTGATGAGACCGCGCAACCGCCGGTCGCGGTCCACGAGGAGGAGCTTCTCGACCTTCGCGTGTCGCAGGATCTCGCGGGCGTGCGCGAGGTCCGTCTCGGGCGGCGCGGTCACGAGGTCGGCGGACGTCATCACGTCGCCGACCTTCTCGTCGCCCTGGACGAACCGCAGGTCGCGGGTGGTCAGGATCCCGACCACGGTGCCGCCCGCGTCCACGATCGGGACCCCCGAGATGCGGTGGACGTCCATCAGCTCGCGCGCGCGGCCGATCGGCGCCTCCGGGGGCAACGTCACGGGATCGGCGATCACGCCGTTCACGCTGCGTTTGACGCGCGTCACCTGGAGCGCCTGGCGCTCGGGCGACAGGTTCTTGTGGATGACGCCGATCCCGCCCAGTCGCGCGAGCGAGATCGCGAGCTCGCTCTCCGTCACCGTGTCCATCGCGGCGGAGACGATGGGGACGTTGAGAGGCGTGTGGCGCGTGAAGCGCGTGCGGACGTCGGCGTCCGACGGCACGAGCGCGCTGAACGCCGGGACGAGCAGCACGTCGTCGAAGGTGAGAGCTTCCCCGAGCAGTCGCTTTTCCATGACGGTTTTTACGCGACGCGCGCCGGGGGGGCAAGTTCCTCCCTCACGGACGGGAGGCCCGGAGCCCGCGCGCCGGCGCGCGCGGCGACGACGAGCGCGACGTCCGCCAGGAGCAGCAACAACGCGAGCGTCACGAGCGCACGCCGCCAACGCACGAGGTCGTCGGGCACCGGCGCGGCGGCCGCCGGCGCGACCGCGGGCGGCCGCACGGGCGCGATCCGCCGCCCCGGGTCCACGTCCACGAACGCCGTCCGGGCGGCGAGGCCCGAGGCGGTCGAGACCCGGACCTCCCCGCGCGCGCCGGCGGGGACGCGCCAGTCGGCCGCGTCGGGGGCGAGCCGCGCACCCTCGGAGGCGCCGTCCCACGCGACGGTCGCCTCCGCCACGCCCGCGGGGCCGGCACCCGGCAGCGGCGCGCGCGGCACGAGCGCCTCTCCGGGCACGAGGAAGGACGGCAGCAGTTCCACGGGACCCCGCGCCAGGCGCCGGATCGCGTTTCGGACGAGGAGCGGGAACGCGGCCCGCACCGGCAGGTCGGACGCCTCCGGCCGAAGGCCGAGCACCACGTACCGCACGCGGTCCCGCTCGCCCTCGGCGAGGACCGCGCGCCCGTCCGCCTCGGCGAGGGCCACCACGCCGGGCCCCGACACGGGGTCGGCCCGCGCGATCCACGCCGAGCCGAGGTCGATGTCGCGCACGAGAGGGTGGTCGGGCGCGGTCCGCCAGACGAGCGGGTCGTCCACCGGGACACCGACCTCGAAGGGCAGCGCGCCCGCGAGCGGGGCGAGGAAGAGCCACGCTCCGGGACGGAGCGCGCCGTCGGGGAGCGCGACGCCGTCCACGATCGTGACGTCGGCGAGGTCCGCCCGCGCGAGGTCCTGCACGTCCACCGTGCCCGATCGGGCGAGGTCGAGCCCGTCCCCCATCGCCTCGAGGACCGCGCGGGTGTAGGGACGGACCGCGCCCGCGTGGACCACGAGGACCGACGGCCTCGCAGGCGGGGCGAGCCAGGCGACGACCCGGTCGTCGTCGGGATACGCGTCCCCGCCCTCGAGTTCCAGACGGGCGTACGCGCCGCCGCGCGGCGGGAGCACCACCACGTCGACCACCTCGGTCGCGCCGGGCGCGAGGTCGAGAACGCGTCGCTCGACCTCGGCGTCGCCGAGACGCACGACGAGGTCGCGCCGGGCCGGCGCGTCGTCCTCGTTCCGCACGCGCGCTCGAAGGCGGCGGCGCACGCCGTCGTCCGCGCGGAGCACGTCGAGCGAGACGAAGCCCTGCTCGCGACGCGTCGCGCCGGCGCCGAGGGCCGAGAACGAGACGCCGGGCTCGTCGGGTGGGACGTCGAGCGGGCGCGCGGTCAAAGCGAGGACCCGCGCGGGCGCGAGGCGCCTCGCCGCCCGGCGTGCGTCGTCGAGCGCGGCCTCGAGGTCGCCCCGGCCCGCGCTCTCCGGGCCCGTCACCCGGGCGAGCCGGGCGCGCGCCGCCTCCGGAGGGCCGGGCGGCGCGAGCGTCCTCGGCGCGCCGGCGGCCTCCACCACCGCGACGGCCCGCCAGGGCCGACTCCCGACCCAGGCGCTCGCGAGGTCCACCTCGTGCTCCCAGCGCGTGCGCCCGTCGCCTTCGCGCGCCTGGACGGTCGCGTCCCCGTCGAGGACCAGCACGAGCGCCTCCTCGGGCGCGCGCGTTCCGCGCGGGGCGAGACCGGCGAGCGCCAGCGCGAGGAGCGCGAGCGCCGCGAGTCGCGCTGCGAGCGACACGCGCTCCCGCACCCGCTGGAAGCCCGCCCCCGCGCGGCGGGGACCGCGCGCCTCCGTGAAGAGGCCCAGGAACGCGACGGTCACGCGCCGGCGCCGGTACAGGTGGAGGAGCACGAGCGGAACGCCGAGGGCGAGTACGCCGAGCGCGGCGGGCGCCTGCAGTCCGAGGGCCGCGAGCCGAGGGGCGAGGAACCCGTTCATGCCTCGATCGCGACGCGCGCGCGAAGCGCGTCCCGGAGCGCGCTCCACAGGCTCTGCCGCGCGTCCACCCGCAGGTACGCGACCTCGTGCGCGCGACACCAGCGCATCACCGCGGTCGCGCGGCGCTCCCACGCCTCGTACACGCCGCGCCGGAGCTCGTCGGTCACGTCGAGCGCGACGCTCTCGCCCGTCTCCCGGTCCACGGCGACGAACGAGTGGCCGTCGGGGAGCGCGGCGTCGGCCGGGTCGACCACGTGCAACGTCGAGAGCGACAAGCCCATGCCGCGCAGGAGCGAGAGACCGCGGATCGCGCCCACCGGATCGAAGAGGTCGCTCACGAAGACCGCGAGCCCGCGCCGGCGGATCGCGCCGACGACGCGTCCCAGGTCCCTCACGTGGTCCGTCCGGCCGCCCTCGCCCGTCTGCTCGAGGTCCCGGAGGAACGCCTGGGCGCGCGAGCGCGCCCGGTAGTCGCCCACGGAAGGGCCCGCGTCCGGCGCCGGGAGCCACGCGAGGCGCACGTGGTCGAGGTGCGTCAGCGCGAGATAGCCGAGCGCGCCGGCGATCCGGCGCGCGGCGAGCGCCTTCGGGCCCGACATCGAGAGGCTGCGGTCGAGGAAGAGGACGAGGTCCACGTTCTCCTCGGCCTCGAAGCGTTTCACGAAGAGCTCGCCCAGCCTACCGTACACGTTCCAGTCCACGTACCTCAGGTCGTCGCCCGGCGAGTACGGCCGGTGGTCCGCGAAGAGGCCGTACGCGCCGTACCGCCGGCTCTGCCACTCGCCGGGCGCGCCTCCGCGGACGCTCCGCCGCCGTCGCACCCCGAGGCGGTCGAGTCGGCGCAGGTCGGCCGGCGAGAGGAGGGCGCTCACCGCGGCCCCTCGCCGGCGCCCGCCGCCCGACGGAGCGCCTCGAAGTACCGGACCAGGTACGCGCGGTCCGCGGCCGAGACGTGCTCGTCGCCCATCGCGTGCTCGATCACCCGGTCGAGGTCCCTCAGCGCGTCGGAGAGCGGCACCGTGGACGGCGGACGGAGCGCGTGGTCGGGGTCGGGCACCGCGACGAGGGCGTCCTCCTTCTTCACGCGCGGGGCGTCGGGGTCGCGCACGAACGGCTGGACGACCTCGGTCGGACCGGGCGGCTTCGGCGGCGGCGGCGCCTTCTCCCCAGCGCCCTTCGGCGCGGCCGGCGACGGCGGCGGCTGGGGCTCGGTCGGGTCGGGCCTCGGGCCCGACGCGCCACCGCCCCCGCCGCCGCCCTCGCCCACGTCGATCCGGACGAGGCCGAGGTAGATCGGCGCGTCGGCGAAGCGGTACCCACCCGGCGCCGGGGCGATCCACACGGCGATCTCGTGCGGACCGCGCGGGAGCGGGTCGTCCGCTCCGAGCGACGCGAAGGGCACGTCCACGGGGAGGTCCGGCGCCGCGACACCCGACCGGATCCGGACCCGGCCCACGTCGACCGGAGGCTTCCGGTCCCACGCGGCGAGCACCCGCGCGTCGAGCGCGCCGGCGCCGCCCGGGACGGGCGGGAGCACGCCGAGGAAGCCGAGGTGCACGCGGACACCACGCGCCCGCGGCGCCAGGCCGAGCGGGCCGGGCACCGCGCCTGCGCCACTCGCGTCGGCCGACCCGGGAGCGGCCGGGGGGGCGGTCGGGCCCTCGGCGCGCCCGGTGCCGAGCTGGCGGCGGCCGCGGTCGAGGAGGTCCACGAGGGCGAGCACGGCGGCCTCCCCGGGCGCGACCGTCCCGCCGTCGAGCCGGGCGAGGACCCGACCGTCCGGGGCGAGGACGAGGTGGTCGGGCGCGCGGGGCCGCGCGTCGGCGTCGGGGGGGAGGGAGCGCACGCGCTGGCAGGCGACGAAGCCCCGGGCCGCGCGCGCGACCCGCGGATCGTCGTAGACCGCGCGCCAGGCTTCGGGATCGGCGCGCCCCGTCGGCGCGCCCGCCCCGCCGCGGTAGTGCACGGCGAGGAAGACCGCGGTCCCCTGCGCGCGGGCCTGTGCGTACGCGCGGTCGAGGTCCGACGTCCACACGACCGCGCCCGGCTCGGCCGGCGCGGCGCGCGCGGGGGCCGTGCCGGCCCGGCCACCGAGGAGGGCCGCCGCGAAGAGCGCGGGGAGCAGGGCCGCGAGCCGGCGGCGTGCGTACCGGCCGGAGCGCGTCATCGAGCCCCCCCGCCCGGCGCGGGCGCGGCGGGCCCGGGCGCCGAGGACTCCGCACGCGGCGGGAGGGGCTCCGCGGGGAGCGGCTCCCGGGCGTGGCTCCGGAGCCAGAGGTCGATGGGTGTGCCCACGAGCGGCACCGGCTCGCCCTCCGACGGGCGGCGGCCCGCGCCGGCACGGCCGGGGAGACCGACGACTCCGGGGAGGAGCAGGACGAGCAGGAGCAGGACGGCGAGGACCCGCAACGGCCAGCGCCGCGGGGGCCGGGTGGGAAGGAGCCGCGCGGGGTCGAGGTCGCCGAGCCGCCCCGCGGACTGCGCGGCGAGGAAGCGCCCGACGGGCCCGGGCGCTTCTGCGTCGAGGGAGAGGGCGGTGTCCGTCGCGTCGCGCCAGCCGTGCTCGTCGTCCAGTCGTCGGGCGAGGCGGCGCGTCGGGACCCGCAGGCGGAGGAGCACGGCGAGCCGGGCCAGGGTCGGGACCAGGAGGAGGATCCCCCCCGCGAGGACGAGCGCGGGGAGGACGCGACCCTCCAGCCGGTCGAACGGCCAGAACGGGCCGAGCCAGCGGCTCGCGGCGGCGCCGAGGACGAGCAACAGGAGCACGACGAGGCCGAAGCGCTCGGCGGCCGCGCGGGCCCGACGCCGCACCAAGGCGCGCCCCAGCCGCTCGAGCTCCCGGCGCACGTTCTCCACGGCGGGCAGCCTACCCGCGCCGCCGGGCGGGAGCGGCCTCCCGACGCCTTGCCTCCCGGGGGGCGGACGGCTACGGTCGGCGCCGTGCAATACGTCGAGCGTCAGATCATCGCCTGGCTGGCGATCCTCCTCGGGGTCTTCTTCCTCTCCCGCGCCCTGACCGGCAAGCGGGAGAAGGGGGCCATGAAGGAGCTGCTCGGGCTCGAGATCGACAAGGTCAAGCACTTCCGGAACTTCTTCATGCAGCGCCTGGAGAGCATCGTTGGCTTCTCCTTCGTGCTGATCGGGGTGGGGATCCACCTCTACGTGCTGATCCGGCAGTCCCAACACGCCTCGGCCAGCAACGACTCCCAGGCGGCCCTGGCGGACGCGGGCTACTACCTGGCCTTCGCCGTGGTGGCGATGGTCGCCATCACCGTCGCGATGCACGCGATCTGCTCGTACTTCAGCCGGCGCATCTTCCTGGACATCGTCGGCTACCTGATGGTGCGCTACAACTACCGCCTGGAGGACGATCCGGCGCTCCTGAAGCAGATCGGAGACATCCTGCGGCTGGAGCACCAGCCGGACGACACCGTGCAGACGTACACCCGGAAGATCGAGGAGAGCCTCCGCCTCCAGGAGATCGAGGCGCGCCTCGCGGCGCGGGGCAAGC
Organism: uncultured Planctomycetota bacterium; assembly: GCA_963752285.1. Taxonomy (GTDB): domain Bacteria; phylum Planctomycetota; class PLA2; order PLA2; family JAEUHO01; genus CAVVXN01. The sequence continues at coordinate 160,060 of CAVVXN010000005.1, read as the reverse complement.
TCCCCGCCCGGCGCGCCCGCACGCCGAGCTGACGCGTTGCGGTCCACAGCCCGGCGCCCGGCGCCGACCCGCGGGCCGAACGCCCTCTCGCTCGCCAGACGGTCTCCACGCAGGAGGTGGTCGTACACTCTACGGCCCTTCGGAACTGGAGATCCTCCTCGGATGTGCGGCTTCTTCGGCATCCACGCCGGTCCCGACGCGGCCCTCGAGGTCGCGGACGCCCTCCTCGCGCTGCAGCACCGCGGCCAGGACGCCGCGGGCATTACCTCGTTCGACGGGGAGACCTTCCACACCGTTCGCAACCAGGGCCTCGTCAGCGAGGTCTTCCGGCTGGACGACGCGACGAACCTGCCGTCGCTCAAGGGCCGGGTGGCGATCGGGCACACGCGGTACCCCACGGTCGGGAGCGGAACGTCCGCGGACGCGCAGCCGCTCTACGTGAACGCGCCGTACGGCATCGCGATGGCCCACAACGGCAACGTGACGAACTTCCCCGCCCTGAAGCGCGAGCTCGCGACGCGCGACCGCCGGCGCCTCGGCACCGCCTGCGACGTGGAGGCGATCCTCAACGTGTTCGCCGCGGGCCTGGCGCAGGAGCGCGGGCGCGGCTGGCCCAACGCCGCCTTCCACGCGATGCAGGACGTGTTTCGCCGCGTGCACGGCTCGTACAGCGGCGTCGCGATCGTCGGCGGGAAGGGGCTCCTCGCCTTCCGCGACCCGTACGGCATCAAGCCGGCCGTGCTCGGTTCGCGGCGTCGCGGGCGGCGCACGGAGTGGGCGGTCGCGAGCGAGAGCGCGGCGCTCGCCGCCATCGGCTTCGAGCTCGTCCGCGACCTCGATCCCGGCGAGGTGGTGCTCGTCACGCCGTCGGGCCGGCTCCAGAACAAGGTCCTGAACGGGCGCGGGCGCGGCAAGCACCGGCCGTGCGTGTTCGAGTACATCTACTTCGCGCGACCCGACAGCGTGATCGACGACATCAGCGTGTACAAGGCGCGCCTGCGCCTCGGCGAAGCCCTCGCCGGGCTCGTGCTCGCGCGCGGCATCGCGGCCGACGTGGTCGTCCCCGTGCCCGACTCGGCACGCCCGGCGGCGCTGGAGTGTGCGCGCGCGCTCGACGTCCGCTACCGCGAGGGCCTGCTCAAGAACCGGTACATCGGTCGCACCTTCATCATGCCGCAGGGCGTGAACCGCGCGAAGAGCGTCCGGGCGAAGCTCACGACGCTCCCGATGGAGCTCGAAGGCAAGCGCGTCCTCCTGGTGGACGACAGCCTCGTGCGCGGGACCACCACGCGGGCCGTGGTCGAGATGGTGCGGCAGGCCGGCGCGGCGGAGGTCTACGTCGGCATCACGGCGCCCCGCATCCAGCATCCGTGCGTGTACGGCATCGACATGCAGACGAAGGGCGAGTTCCTCGCGCGGCGCGAGAGCACCGACGAGCGCGTGGCGAAGGCGATCGGCGCCGACGCGGTCGTGTACATGACCATCGACGAGATGGCGAAGGCCGTGCGCGGTCCGATGAAGCGCGTGGAGCGCTTCTGCATGGCGTGCATGGACGGCGTGTACCCGACCGGCGACGTGACGTCGCAGGTGCTACGGACCATCGAGTCGGAGCGGAGCCGGGAGGCGCGGACGGCGCTCTCGGTCGGCGCGAACGGCCGGAACGGCCGCTGAGGCGCCGGTCGCGCGCCGATCAGCGCGCCGCCTCGAGCGTCCAGGTGAGCGTCAGCATCTCGAGGGGACGCTCGCGGCCGGCGACCACGTCGATCAGCGCGTCGCTCTCGCTCGGGTCGAGGATGGTGAGGCGGCGCTCGAGCGGACGGTAGCCGGGGCGCTCCACCCACACGTCGTACGGGCCCGGCGCGATCGGGCCGAGGCGGTAGGTCCCGTTCTTCTCGTGCTCGAAGAGGTAGTGCTCGGAGGCGAGCTGCCAGTCCTCGTCCGAGGCGACCGGGCCGCCGAGCATCCCGCGGCGGAGCGCGTCGAGGTAGTCGGAGCCCGTGCGCGCGTCCTCGAGGTCGAGGATCGCCCCGGGGACGGGCGTCGTCCCGTCGCTCTCGACGAGGTCCACGTCGAGGTACCCGCCGCGGCGCAGACGGATCTGGATCGACACGTCGGGGTCGTCCCGGAACTCCTCGAGGCGCGCGCGCCACGCCACCGGCGCGTAGCCGGGCGCCCACGCGGCGAGCGGCGCGGGCTGTCGCGGGTCGAGCCCCTGGAGCAGGAATCGCCCCGACGCGTCCGCGTCCACCCAGCGGTCGAGGAGCTCGCGTCCGAGCGCGGGGTCGGAGCTCCGGGTGCGGAGCCACCCCGGCTCCAGCGCGCCGACGCGCGCGTGCGCGATCGGCTTCCCGTCGGCGTCCACGACGGTGCCGTGGACGCGCATCCCCCGGCCGAGGCGCACGACGCCGAGACCGCTCTCGGCAGCCGGCGCGAGGTCCGAACGCAGGGGCACGACCACGACCTTGCGGTGCTGCGCCGTGAACAGGGCGAACGTGTACCCGGTCATGGGCGGGAGCCCGTCCACGCGGCCGGCGCCCGACGAGAGCGCGATCGCGCGGTCGGCGACGACGTCGCCCCCGTCCGTGCGCGCGACGACGTGCACGAAGGCGAGCGGCGCGTCGTCGAGGCCGTCGAGCGCGGTGAAGCTCACGGACCGCGTGCGCGGCAGCACGAGGCGCACGGGACCGTCGGCGGGCCGCGCGCGACGCCGGACCCCGTCCGCGAAGGGTCGGGGATCGACGCCGGAGGCCACCGGACCCGGCGCGTACGCCGCGGTCACGTCCACCGCGTCGCCGAACGAACGGACGCCGGCCAGGCGGAAGCGCCCGTCCGCCCCCGTGCGCGTGCGAAGCCCCGCGGCGCGCACCGTCACGTCGAGAAGCGGCGTGTTCCCGTCGTCCACGACGACGCCCTCGAGCGCGGGGCCCGATCCCGCCGGGGGGAGCTGGATCTCGAGCGGCGCCGCGGCAGGCACGGAGGCCTCCACGGCGAGCGCCCCGCGCCCCGGGACCGCGGCGCGCAGGTAGACGGGCCCCGAGGAGAGCCCGCCGACGGAGAACCGCCCCGCGCGGTCCGTGCGCACCTCGCGATCGGACGGGCGGGCGTCCCCCTCGGCGGGATCCGTCGAGACCAGCAGCGCGAGGTCGAAGACGGGCGCGCCGCCTCCGCCGTCGAGCACGCGCCCCGAGAGCGAGAGCCCGGTCGCGGGCACGAGCTCGAGCGACATCTTCTCGCCGTCGGTGAGCGTCACGCGCTGGTCGAGGGGGAGACCCAGGCCGCGGAGCGAGACCCGTAGCGGGATCCCCGCGCGGAGGTCGTCCACCTCGAAGCGGCCGTCCGGACCGACCGGGACGCGCCGCGGCTCCACGAGCGCCGCGTCCGGGCCGAACAGCTCGCCGAGGAGCGCGGCGACCGCCGGCTCGACGCGGACCTCGGCCTTCGCCGCCGACACGGCGGTGACGCCCGTCACGCGCCCCTCGATCGACCCGCCCGGGCGCGCCAGCACGACGTCGGCGAGGTCGGTGGCCAGCGCGCCGAGCGACGGCGCGCGGACCTCGACCTCCCGCGGGGCGCACGCGTCGCCACGGAGCCGGAGCGAGACGGCGTCCCGGACGGGGCCCGTCCACGTGAAGCGCCCCTCCTCGTCCGTCATGGTCGGGCCGCCCACCGGGCCGTCTTCCGCGACGGCGTCCACGTGCGTACCCGCAAGCGCTCGCCCGCCCGCGTCCACCGCGCGGCCCGTGATGCGCCACGCGGGCTCCAGGACGGCCTTCGTGTCGAGGTCCGAGCCCGCGAGGAGCCGAAGCGTCGGGCCCCGGCGTTCCCGTCCACCCACGTCCACGACCACGAGGCCCGGGGCCAGGTCGTCGAGCACGACCGTCCCGCCCGCGTCCGTGCGGGGGAGCGGTCCCGGCGCGGCCGGCAGCACCAGGACGGGCACGCCCGGGGCCGGCCGACCGTCCACCTCGCGCACGCGGAGCACGATCGGCGGCGCCGCCTCGGGGAGGACCACCTCGAGCCCGGGGTGGAGCGCCGCGCGCGCGACCGACACCCACTGGTGCCCGCTCGCGCCGAAGCGGACGACGTCCGCCGTCGCGCGCACGACCAGCACGTCGGGGTCCAAGGTGTCGGGCGACCGATCGACCTCCGCGCCGCCGACCGGCTTCACGGGGCCCCGGAGCGGGCCCGCGGGCCCACGGAGCCGGACCTCGATCCAGGGCATCGGCGCCGCCGCGGCAGGCGGCTCCGGCTCCGCGGTCGCCCCGCCCGGCGATGGCCCGGCGGGCGCCGAGGGGCCTTCGGGCGATCTCGCGCGCGGCGGGACCGCGCCCGCGTCCCCGGGGGCGGCGCCGGGCGCCGGCACCCCCGGCGCCGCGAGCCGCACGAGCCGGGGTCCCAGCATCAGCGCCCCCGCCCCCAGGATGGCGACGAAGACGAGCCCGTAGATCCAGCCTTCGCGTCCCATGTCGCGCCGATCGTACCCCTCGCGCTTGGACGCCGACCTCGCGTGCCGACCTACGGGGGCGCGGGCGCGGCGCCCCCCTCGCCGGACCGCCGGACCCGACCGCGCGGCCCGGCGAGCCAGCGGGGCGTGGGGAGGACGCCCGCGAGCGTCCCTCCGACCGCGTCCGCCCCGTCCGAGAGCGGCGTCCCCTCGACGCGGAGCCAGATCGGGCGCGACGCGGGCAGGGGCCACGCCGCGCGAACGCCCTGGAGGATCAGGGTCACGATCACGAGGCCGTGCACGAGGCCGAGGAGCGCGCCCACGGTCCGCTCCCCGAACCCGAGCCGCGCACGGGAGAGCCACGGGCCGACCAGCGCGAGGACCGCGGCGCCCGCGAGGAGCACGCCGAGGAACGCGGCCGACCAGGCGACGAGCGCGAGGTCGCGGCCCCCCAGCGTGATCGCCTTCTCGACGCTCGCGTGGAGGCGGGGCCCGAGCCGCGCCGCGACCAGGAAGGCGACGGCCAGGACCCCCAGAGCGGCCAGCTGGCGAAGGCTCCCCCGCCGGGCGCCCCAGAGAGCGAAGAGGCCGAGCACCCCCAGCGTCGCGACCGTGGCGGGCGGCATCCGGGACCTCAGCGCGCCGGGGCGGGGGCCTTCGGCCCGGGCTCGGGGGGGACGGGGTCGAGGGACGCGGGGTCGAACGGGGTCACGGGAGCTCACGGACGGGCGGGCCCGGATTGTAGGCGTCCCGGGGCCGCCCCCCCCCGCGAAGCCCGCACGCGTGGCCCCTCGTCGGGACCGAACGAAGAGGCTCTACGCCGGGCGGGCTCCCTGCCGATAGGGACACGAACCGATGCCCAGCCGCCTGCTGACCGCCGTCCTCCTCCTCCTCGCGCTCGGCGCCTTTGCGACCGCGGCCCACGCGTCCGAGGAGATCATCGTCCTCGACAATGGCGCGGTCTTCCGCGGACACGTCGTGCAGGAGCGGGACGGGGAGGTCGAGCTCCGCCTCTCCGGTTTCGGCCGAGACGCCACGGTCACGGTCCAGAAGGCGCGGATCGTGAGCCGCTTCGTCCCCGTCCGGGCCGAGAGCCACAAGGACCACCAGGACAGCGCGTTCTCGGACTGGTCCGCGGCGGCGCAGTCCATCGACCCCAGCGCGACGCCGACGGAGGCGCCGGCGGAGCGGCTCCCCGCGGAGGAGCCCGACGTCCGCGAGGAGGGGTTCTTCCGGCGGCTGGCCCGCGTGGCCAAGATGTCGATCCCGACGTCGCTCGGCGGGCGGACCTCGCTCGGACTCCTGCTCTTCGCCGCGCTCTACGCGCTGGTGGCGCTGGGCGGACGTCTCGCGGAGATCGAGCTGCTCGGCTTCTTCCGCGCGTCGTTCCTCGCGATCGTCCTCGGCGGCATGCTCGGCGCGGACATGCTCTTCTACGACACCATGCTCCGCGCGGACCGCGCCATCTGGGTGCTGCCCGTCGAGAGCGTCGTGTGGATCAGCTGCGCGAGCGCGGCGCTCCGCTGCGGGGCCGCGCGCGTGATCCTCCTGTTCGCGTTCGTGCTGTTCAGCCTCGCGGTGATGGCGTTCGCCGCGGGCGCCATCGTCATGGCCTTCTGACCCCCGCGCGAGCGCGTCGGACCCCGCCGCGGGGGATTTCGCTTCCCCCGGCCCCCCCGCCGTCCGTGGGATGGGGTGCATGGGCCGATCCTTCGACGAGGTCTACGGCCGCTACGGCGGCCCGATTTACGCGTACCTCGCGCGCCTGACCGGCGACCGCGCCCTCGCGGAAGAGCTCGCACAGGAGGCCTTCCTCCGCTACCTCGCGCACGAGCGCCGCCTCGCCGGCGCGAACGGCTCGCTCGGCCCGTGGCTCTTCAAGGTGGCGACGAACCTGGGGATCGACGCGCTCCGACGGCGACGCGGCGGCGCGCTCGTCGGCGAGCCGCCGGCCCATCCCACGGCGCCCTCGTCCGACCTGCGCGACCTCGACCGCCGCGTGCGGGACGAGGTGCTCCGGCTCGATCCGGAGCTTCGGAGCGCGTTCCTGCTCCGCGCGCACCACGAGCTCCCCTACCGCGAGGTCGCCGCCGCGCTCGGCGTCAGCGAGCGCGCGGCGAAGGACCGCTTCCGCCGCGCTCGCGAGACCCTCGCCCGCCGACTCGGCTCCCTCCTCGAGGACGAACGATGAACGACTGCTCGGAAGTCCGCGCCCTCCTCCCGGACCACCTCGACGACCTTCTCGCGCCCGAGCGCGCACGACGCGTGCGCGCGCACCTCGAAGGCTGCACGTCCTGCGCCGAGGAGGCGCGACGGCACGCCGCGGACCGGGCGCGGCTCTACCGACCGTACGAGGTGCCCGGGCCGCCGATGGACCTCGCGTCGCGGATCCGGGCGCGCGCGCCGGCCCCCCGCGCGCCACGACGCGCGGTGCGCCTCGCGCTCGGCCACGTCGCGGCGTTCGCCGCCGGCGTCGTCGTGACGCTCGTCGTGACGAGTCGCGCGCCGGGGCCCAGAGCCTCGAGCGCGGACGCGCGCGAGTCGTTCGCCCGTCCCACCGTCCCCGTCGAACCCGTGCTCCTGCCGCTCACGCCGCGGCGCATCCGTTGAGGCCCGACATGCCGAAGCACCTGCTCCCCTTCGCCGCCCTCCTGCTCGCGCTCCTCCTCCCGCCCCCGGGCGCCCGCGCCGACGAGCCCGACTCCCTCCTCGAGCGGCTGAACGCCGAGACGGTCGCGCTCGCCGACCGGGCGGACGGTGCCACGGCCCGCGTCCGGACCGACGAGGGCGAGGCGCAGGGCGTCCTCGTCGGCTCGCCGCCGCGACTCGTCGTGGCCTGGCTCGTCTCGCGCGGCGAGAGGACGCTCCACGCGGTCCTCGAGAACGCGCTCGAGGTCGAGGCGACGCTCGTCGCCGCCGACGACGAGCTGGGGGTCGCCGTGTACGCGCTCCCCGAGACGGCCGCGCGCGAGGTCCACGGCCTCGCGCTCGCGCCCGACGACGCCGTCCGCCGGGGCACGCTCGTCCTCTCGGCCGGCGAACGCCCGCGGCTCCTCGTCGTGGGCGGCGTGGACCCGCTGACGCGTGCGCCGAAGGTCGAGGCGAGCGACGCGGGCGGAGCGCTCGTCACGACGAGGGGCGAGCTCGCGGGAATCGCCGTGGAACGCGCGCCGGGTGCCACGAGGGCCCGCTTCCTCTCGGCGGGGTCGCTTCTCCGCGTCGTCCCACGGCTCGACGCGGCATACGTGCTGGACGGGAACGGAAGGGAGATCTCGGGCGCGGAGATCTCGGGCGCGGTCGTCCCCGTGGAGCCCGTCCGGGTGACGCTGCCTCGCCTCCACACGAACACGAGAGCAGGATTGGGTCTACGGCGCCGTGTTCGCGGCGCGGGTCCGATCCCGAACGGGGACGGGGCGGGACCGTCCCCGCCGCGGCGATCCGGCGGGCGATCGAGGATCTCGACGCGAGCGGCCGGATCCGCTCCGCGTACGTGGGCGTCGTGCTCGGCGACGTGTCGGCGGAGGAAGGCGAGCCGCGCGCGCGCCTGATGTCGGTCCTGCCGGACTCGCCGGCCGCGAGAGCGGGCCTTCGCGAGGGCGACTCGGTCCTCGCGCTCGACGGCGTGGCCGTCCCCGACTCCGCGGGGCTCACGCGGGCGCTCGCGCTCCGCCGTCCGGGGGACGACGTCGTGCTCCGCGTGGAGGGCGACGACGGGCGCCGGGAGGTGAAGGTGACCCTCGGAGACCGGAGCGAGGCGCGCGCGCGCCTCGTGAGCCCCGACGCGCTGGGCCTCGAGATCGTGACGCTCGGACCGGAGCTCGCGGCGTTCCTCGGGATGGACGCCTCGGCCTCGGGCGTCGTCGTCCGCTCCGTCGACGCCGGGAAAGCGGCCGCGATCGCGGGCCTTCGTCGCGGCGACGTGATCGTCGCGAGCGCGGGCACGCCGGTCCGCGACGCGGACGAGCTCCGCGCGGTCCTCGCCGCGGCGAAGGGCACGGTCCCCCTCGACGTCCGGCGCGGCGACGAGACCGTCCCGGTCACGCTCACGGTCCCGGACGAGGCCACGCTCTCCCCGGGTCGCTGACCGGGGCCTCGCACGGCGCGTCCGCGTCGGAACCGTCGCCCGACGGAGCGCGCTCCCCTCGGCGCCCGCGCAGGGCGGCGAAGAGCGTGGGGAGCACGAGGAGCGTCAGCAACGTGGAGGAGGCGAGCCCGCCGATCACCACCGTGGCGAGGGGCCGTTGGACCTCGGCGCCGACGCCCGTGTTGACCGCCATCGGCACGAACCCCAGACCCGCCACGAGCGCCGTCATGAGCACGGGTCGGAGCCGCTGGTCCGCGGCCGCGAGCACGGCCCGTCGCACGGACAGGCCCCGCGCCAGGTGCTGGCGGATCGCCGAGACCATCACCATGTCGGCGAGCACCGAGACGCCGGCCAGGGCGATGAAGCCCACGCCCGCCGAGATGCTGAACGGCATGTGTCGGAAGTGGAGCGCGAGCACGCCGCCGACCAACGCGAACGGCACGCCCGTGAAGACGCGGAGGGAGTCCCGGAGGTTGCCGTACGTGGAGAAGACGAGGACGAGGATCAGGAGGAGGGCGATCGGAACGACGACCGCGAGCGTGCGGGAGGCCCGGACCAGGTTCTCGTACTGCCCCCCGAGCTCGACGTGGCAGCCCCCCTTCCGCAGGTCCTCCCCGAGCTCGGTCCGGATGCGCCGCTCGGCCTCGGCCACGAAGCCTCCGAGGTCCCGACCCACGACGTTCGTCGTCACGACGACGCGCCGCTTGCCCCACTCGCGGTTGATCACGAGGGGCCCCTTCGACCGCTCCACCTCCGCGAACCCGGACAGGGGCAGACGCTCTCCGCCGGGGGTGGTCACGAGCAACGTCGAGAAGAGCGCGGGATTCTGGCGGTAGCGCTCCGGGAGTCGGACCGTGAGGGGGAAGCGCCGGGGCCCGTCCCGGATCTCCCCCACCTCGATGCCGCCCGCGGCCTCCACGAGCGCGAGGACGTCCTCGGCCTGGAGCCCGTAGCGGGAGAGCGCCTCCGGGTCGAGCCGCACGCGAAGGACGGGTTGGCCGGCGAGCGGCTCTGCGGCGGGGTCGGCCGCCCCGGGGATCTTCGCGAGAAGCTCCTGGACCTTCGTCGCGAGGTCCTTCAGGACCGTGAAGTCGTCGCCGAAGATCTTCACGCCGACGTCCGTCCGCACGCCCGAGATCATCTCGTTGAACCGCATCTCGATCGGTTGGGTGAAGGCGTAGCTGATCCCGGGGAACGAACGGAGGGCACGTCGCATCTCGGCGACGAGCTCGGCCTTCGTCGTCGCCTTCTTCCAGCGCTCCCGCGGCGTGAGCATGACGAAGACGTCGCTCACCTCCTGGCCCATCGGGTCCGTCGCCACCTCCGGCGTGCCGGTGCGCGTCCAGACTCGGGCGATCTCCTGGGGAAACGCGCGCAGGAGGAGCCGCTCGATCTGCGTGCCCATGCGCGCGCTCTCGTCGATCGAGACGCCCGGGAAGCGGACGGTGTTCACGACGATCGAGCCCTCGTCGAGCTGGGGCACGAAGACGGACCCGAGGGAGAGCGCGAGCGGGATGGTCCCGGCCACCACGACGACGGCGGACCCGATCGTGAGGATCGGGTGCGCGACCGCGAACCGGACGACGGGCCGGTACAGCGCCTTCGACAGGGCGAGGACCCACGGCTCCCGGTGGTGCGTGCGCCGCGACAGGAGGAGGCTCGCGAGCACGGGCATCACCGTGAGCGAGAGGATCATCGAACCGAGCAGCGCGAACACGACGGTGAGCGCCATCGGCCGGAAGAGCTTCCCCTCCACGCCCACGAGCGCCAGCATCGGCACGTACACGATCATGATGATGAGCTCGCCGAACATCGTCGGCTTGCGCACCTCCTTCGAGGCCTCCGCGACGACCTCCACGACCGGACGGCCCGTCCGGTCGGCGTCCAGGTGGCGGACGGCGTTCTCGACCATGATCACGGAGCTGTCCACGATCAGGCCGAAGTCCAGGGCTCCGAGGCTCATGAGCGTGCCGGCGATGCCCGCCTGGATCATGAGGTCGAAGGCGAAGAGGAGGGAGAGGGGAATGGCGCTGGCCACGATCAGCGCCGCCCGGAGGTGGCCCAGGAACAGGAAGAGGATCGCGACGACGAGCAGCGCCCCCTCGGCGAGGTTGCGCTCGACGGTCCCGATGACCTGGTCCACGAGGCGCGTCCGGTCGTAGAGGACGTCGATCCGCGCGCCCTCGGGGAGCATCCTCTTCACGACCTCCATGCGGTCGCGCAGGCGGGCGGCCACCTCGTGGCTGTTCTCGCCCATGAGCATGAAGCCGAGCCCGAGGACCACCTCGCCGCGCCCGTCGGCCGTGACCACGCCCCGCCGGATCTCGTGCCCCTTCGCCACCTCCGCCACGTCTCGCACACGGACGGCGCGGCCGCCCTGGGCGCGGATCGTGATGCCCCCGATCTCCGCCTCCGACGTGACGATGCCGACGCCCTGCACGAGGAGGGCCTCGCCGGCGGCGCCGGCGACCCCGCCCCCGACGTTCACGTTCGAGCGCTCGAGCGCGCCGGTCACGTCCGCGAGCGTGAGGCCGTAGCGCGCGAGGCGCACGGGGTCCACCAGGACCTGGTACTGGAGCTCGAAGCCGCCCCACGTGTTCACCTCGGCGACGCCGCGGACGGCGAGGAGCTGCGGCTTCACGATCCAGTCCTGGAGGGTCCGGGCCTCCGTGAGGTCGCCGGAGGGGAGCGAGAGCACGTAGTGGTAGATCTCGCCGAGCCCGGTCGCGACCGGCCCCATCGTCGGGCGCGCGATGCCCCGCGGCAGGTCCACGGCCTGGAGCCGCTCCAGGACCTGCGAACGCGCGAAGTAGACGTCCGTGCCGTCTTCGAACACCAGGGTCACCTGGGAGAGACCGAACTTGGACATCGACCGGACGAGCTCGAGATGGGGAAGCCCCCCCATCTCCTGCTCGACCTTCGCGCTGATCTGCTTCTCGACCTCCTCCGGGCCGAGCGCCGGCGCCACCGTGTTCACCTGCACCATCACGTCCGTGGCGTCGGGCAGGGCGTCGATCGACAGGTGTCGGAGCGCCACCAGGCTCCCGACCACGAAGAGGAACGCGAGCAGGAGCACCAGGGCCCGGTGTCGGAGCGCCGCGTCGATGATCCAGCTCAGCATGGGCTCTCGTCTCGTGCTTCCCGGGAACGCGTCCTCAGCCGCGACCGCGGCTCACTTCTCGACGCATCACCCCGCGCCCATCTCGCCCCGGAGCACCTCCGTCTTGAGCTGGAAGCTCCCGGTCGTGACGATGCGGTCGCCCTTCGCGAGGCCGCCCCGGATCTCGAAGCCACCGCTGTAGGCGGCGCCGAGCTCCACGGCCCGGGTCTTGAAGACGTTCGGCACGGGGTTCGTGAAGACGAACCAGCAGTCCCCGTCGGTCTGGACCGCCGACTCCGGCACGACGATCTTCGGCTCCGCGGGTCGTACGCGGATCTCGGCGTGCCCGAACATCCTCGCGTGCAGGAGGCCCTCCTTGTTCTTCACGTCGGCGACCACGGGGATCGTCCTCGTCGCCTCGTCCACGGCCCCCCCGACCGACTGGACGTGGCCCACGAAGTGCTGCCCGGGCAGGCCGTCCAGTCGGAACACCACCCGCTGCCCGCTCTCGATCTTCGGCAGGTCCTGCTCGTAGACGTCGATGTCGAGGCGCAGGCGGGAGACGTCGGCGATCGCGCAGAGCGCGCGCTCCGGACCGACCGTGTCCCCGACGACCGCGCCAACGTCGAGCACGGTGCCGGCGATCGGCGCCCGGACCTCCACGCTGGTCGCCACCTCGTCGGAGGTCGCCAGCCGTTCGATCTCCGCCGAGCCCAGGCCCTGGACGCGCAGGCGTTGCCGGGCCGCCCCGAGCTCGACGCGGGCCTCGTCGAGGCCGGCTTCCGCCTCCAGGAGGTCGCGCCTCGTGCCGATGTCCTTCCGGCTGAGCTCCTCCTCCTGGGCGTACGTCCGCTCGCGGAGGCGGAAGATCGCCTGCGCCCGGCGGAGCTCCGCGACCGACTCCCCGACCGCCTGCGAGTCGATCACGGCGACCACCTCGCCCGCGGCGACGGACATCCCCACGCTCGCGCGCACCTCGGTCACCGCGCCGACGACGCGCGGCGCGACGCGCGCGTACGCGCCGGGCAGATAGTCGGTCTCGGCGGTGGCGCGGATCGACTCCGTCACGAGGACGGGTTCGACCTCGCGGGTCTCGATGCCGGCGTTCTCCACCACCTCCGGAGGCATCGTGATGCGCACGTACGTGTTCGGACACTCCCCTTCGCGCGGCTCGCCGTCGCGGACGAGAAGAAGACCCCCGCGGGCGAGCTCCCGGTTGCACTGCTCGTCCTGGGAGAGCGGCACCCCGTGCGCCTCGCACCAGTCGGTGCCGTGGCCGGGCGGCTCCTGCCAGGGCCACCGCCCCTCGTGCCCCACGGCGTAGAACGCGTTGCCGAGCCCGGCGAAGACCGCGAGCGTCATCAGGCCGTGGAGGAGTCGCGCCAGCACGGCCTACTTCTCCTCCTCGGCGCAGTCCTCGCAGAGGTCGCGGTCGTGGTTGTCTCCGGGCTCCCACCCGCAGGACTTGCAGTAGTCGTACGCCACCCAGGCGTCGCCGTCCCGGAGCTCGAGCTTCGAGATCTCGATGTACCGCGTCTTCGGGTACTTCCAGCCGAGGATGCGGGTCTCCTTCCCCTTCCACCGCTCGTTCGTCAGGACGCCGTGCCCCTTCTGGTTGTCCACGAACGACCAGAGCTCCCCGTCCGGGGCGAGCAGGCCGAGGGCGCCGCGCGTGTAGAGGGAGTCTTGGGCGTTCGCGCCGAGGGACCCGAGGGTCTCTCCGATGCTCACGAGCTTGCCGGGGATCTGGATGCGCTGGTCGTTCTTGCGGAGCTCCGCGGGCGGGTCCCCGGCCCGCGCGAGACCCCCCGCGAGACAGGCCAGCGTCGTCAGGATCACGAACGTGCGCTTCACGAGCTCATCTCCTCCCGAGTCGTGGGGACCAGATACACGCAGAGGAACGACTCGATCTCCTGTGCGGCTCGATTCATGTCAGCCAGGGCCTGGACGTGCGCCACGCGGGCTTCGGCGAGGGTCCGGCGCGCGTCGAGCACCTCGAGATACGGGAGCTTGCCCACCTCGTACCCCGCGCGTGTCTGCTCGAGCGCCTTCTCGGCGGCGGGCAGGATCTCGTTCTCGTACCGGCGCGCGCGCTCCTCCGCCGTGACGAAGTCGCGGTAGAGACCCGCGCCTCTACGCTCTACGTCCCGTCGGACGCCCTCCACGCGGAGGACCGCGGCCTCGTAGGCGGCCCGCGCCGAGGCGAGGCGGGCTTGCCCCCGGTCGTTCAAGGGCAGAGGCACGCCCACGCCGAGGCCGACGACGGAGTCGCCGGCCTCGTTCTCGCCGGCGCTCACGTGCAGGTCGGGATCGCGAAACGTCTCCGCTTGGGCGAGCTCGATCCGCGTGCGCGCGGCGACCGCCTCGGACCTCGCCACGCCGACCTCGCGGTGCTTGGCCGTCAAGGCCCGGAGGGCCTCCCACGAGGGGACCTCGTAGCCCGCCGCGAGCACGGAGGCGTCGGCGACGGCGCCGGGAACGGGCGCCCCCACGGCCGCGTCGAGCACGCGCCGGGCGGCCTCGACGTCGCGGGCCGTGGTTTCGACGTCGCTCTCGGCCCTCGATCGCTCGATCTCGGTGCGCCACACCTCGGACTCGGGCGCCACCCCCGCCTGGTGGCGGGCCCGCACCGTCTCGACCAGCCCCGCGGCGAGGTCTCGCGCCGCGACCGCCACCTCGTGGAGCCGGCGCGCCGCCGCGAGGTCCACGTACGCCCGGCGGACCTCGAGGAACACCTCCTCGCGCTTCGAGACGTACTGGAGCCGCTTCACGTCCCGCTCCGCCTCCGCGGCGGTGCGGGCCGCCCGAAGCCTTCCGCTCACGACGAGCGGAACGCTCACGCCGACGCGCCGCGTGGACCCGTGCCACGAGCCGACGCCGAGACGGTAGTCCTCGACCTCCGCCTCCAGCGTGGGGTTCGGGGCGAGCTCGGCCTGCCAGACCGCGGCGGTGGCCACGTCGATCCCCTTTCGCTCCGCGGCCAGGACGGGATTCGCCCGATCCGTCAGCGCCAAGAGCCTCGCGACCGCCGGATCGCCCTCGGGAGCCCCCGACCTAGCCGCCGGGCCGGACGCGGACAGGACGACGGGGGCGACCGCGGGCGACGTCGCCAGGCTCGGCGCCGGAGGCGGCGGCACGGCGCAGCCGCCGAGCGCGCTCGCGAGCCCGAGGAGCACGACCGTCCGCATTCGAGGTCCTCCCGTCGGCGCGCGACTCCGACTCGTAGCGGCTGCAGGCGAGGATCGACTCGCGGGCCCGCTGCACGATGGCGCCGGCCATCCCGAGCATCTTCACGAGCTCGGCGTCCGCGAGCCTGTAGTAGCGGCGGCGCCCCCGCTGCTCGAACTCGACGAGCCCGCAGCACCGCATGCACGCCAGATGCGTCGAGGCGTTGGGCTGCGACAGCCCCGTCGCCCGCACGAGCTCGCCGACGGAGCACGGCCCCTCGAGGAGAGCGACCGCGATCCGGAGCCGCGACGCGTCGCCCAGCCCGCGGAAGAACTTCGCCGTCGCCGCGACCTCGAGCCCGGCCCCCCCCGAACAGCACCCGCCTGAACGCATAAGCACCTACTTATACTTCGACCGGCTCCTGTCAAGGGCCCGCCGCACCGCTCAGCCCCCCCGGCAGGCGGGCGTCAGACGACGGCGCCGTCCTCGAGGCGGATCCTCCGGCCCGCGCGGGCGGCGACCGCGGGCTCGTGCGTGATGAGCACGACCGTCGTCCCCTCGCGGTTCGCCTCGTCCACGAGATCGAGCACCCGACCGCCGGCGGCGCTGTCGAGGTTCCCCGTGGGCTCGTCGGCGAGGAGGAGCGTGGGCCGCTTCACGAGCGCGCGGGCCATCGCCACGCGCTGCTGCTCGCCGCCCGAGAGGTGACCCGGACGGTGCCCGGCGCGGGCCCCGAGCCCCACGCGCTCCAGCGCCTCGAGCGCGCGACGGCGCCGCTCGCCGCGCTCGACCCCCGCGTAGAGGAGCGGCAGCGTCACGTTCGAGAGCGCCGACTCGTCGGGCAGGAGGTGGAAGCGCTGGAACACGAAGCCGATCGTGGCGTTTCGGATCCGCGCGAGGACCCGGTCGGAGAGCGCCGACACGTCGCGGCCGTCGAGGAGGTAGCGCCCGGTCGTCGGGCGGTCGAGGCAGCCGAGGAGATGGAGGAGCGTGGACTTCCCCGAGCCGGAGGGACCGGTCACGGCGAGCATCTCGCCCCGCGCCACCTCGAGCGAGAGCGGGCGGAGCGCCGGTACCGGTTGCGCGGCGCCGAGGTACGTGCGCGACACCGCCTCCAAGCGGATCAGGGCCTCGCTCACGTGAGCCTCCGCGAGAGCACACGCGCGGGCTCGAGCGACGCCGCGCGCCGCGCGGGCAGCACGGAGGCCGCGAGCCCCAGAGCCACCGAGACGCCCGTGGCGATCAGGGCGTAGCGGGTCTCGAAGCGGAACGGGAAATCCACGATGCGCTTCAGGAGCTCGGCGCCCACGAGGCCCACCGGGAGCCCCGCCAGGCCCCCGACGAGCGAGAGGATCGTGCCCTCGACCGTGACCTGCCAGGCTACGTCGCTCCGCGTGGCCCCCTCCACGCGGCGGATCGCGAGCTCGTCGTAGCGCTCGCGGATCGTCAGGAGCGCGAGGGTCGTCAGCATGATCACGGCGACGCCCACGACGATGATCCACACCACGTTCCCGAGGAACGCGCCCGTCTGGGTGTTCTGCCCGAAGAGGTCCATCCACTCGCGCCGCACGAACACGCCGACGCTCTGGAGCGAGAGGAGCGGGTCCGACGAGCGGGGCGGCCAGAGGCGACGGAGGCGACGCGCGATCTCGCCGACGTCCTCCTCGCGCGCCGCCACGACGCTCACGCCCGCGAGCTCGCCCTCGCCGAGCGCGTGGCGCGGCAGGTAGACGTTCCGGAACGAGAGGAGGCCGCTCGTGAGCGTCCGCGCGCCGCGGGCCTCGTCGAACGACTCGAACATGCCGCGGTAGCGGATCGGGTCCTCGAGCACGCCGACGACGCGACGGGTGCCCGCGCCGGCGGTGGTCGTGGTCTCGATCGACCGCCCGATCACCCGGTCGAGCGGCACGCCGGGGAAGAGCGCGCGGGCCACGCTCGCGTCGAGGACGGCGACCGACGCCGGGTCGTCCGCGTCCTCGAGGAACCGGCCGGCGGCGAGGGACACGTCGAACGTCCGGAGGTACGCCGGGGGCACCGCGGCGAACGACAGGTGGTCTTCCTCCGCGTCGCCTCGCGCGCGCCCGCGCACGAGCCGGCGCGTCGCGATCGTCACGTCGAGCCCGCCGAGTGCGTCCTCGACCTCCTTCACCTGGTCCGGCCCGAGCGGCATCCGCTCGAGACCGGGCGCGATCACGGGCAGCCGTCCGACGTCCACCGTGCGCCGGCCGAAGCGCGCCACGTCCTGGCGCAGGTCCTGGTCGAGCCCGTACACGAGCGAGATCACGTTCACGGTGACCGCGATGGCGACCGCGCTGGTCGCGGCGGTGAGGACGCTCCGGAGCGGATGGCGGAAGATCTGACGCCGGCCCTCGGCCGCGACACCGAGGAGGCGCACGAGCCGCGGCGCGTGGAGGAGGAGGACGCGCGGGCTACGCATCGTCCATCAGCCCCTCGACGGGATCGGCGCGCGCGGCCTCGAGCGCGGGGATCGCCGACGCGAGGGCCCCGATCGCGAGTGCGACGCCCATCGCGATCGACGCGTCCCGCCACGGAAACGTCCACGTGAAGCCCGACGCCGCCTCCAGGGCGACGCGGAGGCGCGCGAGGAGCATCCCGAGGCCCGATCCGACGACCGCGCCCACGATCGAGAGGAGCAAGCCCTCCCACAACACCTGCGCCGCGATGTCGCCGCGGGTCGCCCCCTCGACACGGCGGATCGCGATCTCGCGCCGTCGCCTCAGCACGGTCAGGAGGCCCAGGTTCGTCATCACGACCGCGCCCATCGCGAGGCACGCGAGGAAGAGCGCGACGCGGACGGCGCCGAAGCGGTCCACCTGCTCGCCCAGGAGGAACGGCATCACGAGGGCGTGGAGCGTCACGGGGGCCCGGCCGCGCGCGACGAGGGCCCGCGAGGCGGTCGCCGCCGCGTCGCGGACGCGCGTCGCGGGCTCCGAGAGGAAGATCCAGTCGAGGTCGTCGCCCTGGAGCGGCGTCCACACGGTGCGCGACGAGCGCTTCCACCCGTCGGCCACGATCGGCACGCCGAGCGCGTAGAGCAGGCCGCGCCCGACGCTCGCGTAGAGCGGGTGGTCCACGTCGAAGCCGATGTCGTTCGTGTGGGCCAGGACTTCGTCCGGGGGCGCGAGCACGCCGACGACGTGGAGGCGCCGGCCGTCGCCCGGCCAGACGACGTCGTCGCCGGGCCGGAGGGCGTCGTGCCCGAGCCACCGGGCGACACCCGCCTCGACGACGCAGTCGTCGGGACCGTCACCCGGGGCGAGCGCGCGGCCGAGCGCGAGGACGAGGTCGCGCGCGCGCGTCGCGCCCGGCGTCGCCGCGACGAGCGCCGCAGCCTTCTCGGGGTCGCCCGAGGGATCGCCCACGACCGCGAGGACCTTCGCGCCGGCGATCGCCTCGGGCGCGTCCCCCGCGTCGTCGAGCGCGCGCCCGACCGCGAGGAGGTCGCTTCGGTCGAAGCGCGCGCCGCCCGGCGCGGTCGGGTCGGGCGCGATCGAGACGCGGTCGGCGCCGTACCGCGCCGCGTGCTCGCGCATCGCGACGCGCGAGCCCTCGATCACGGCGCTCGGGAAGATCGCGACCGCCACGCCCCACACCGTGCCCTGGAGGAGCAGGAACGAGCGGACCGGCCGGCCGAGCAGCCGGCGCCCCGCGAGACCGAGGAGTGCGAGCGGTCGCACGCGCTACGCCGCGGGGACCGCGACGAGCCGGTCGGCGAGCGCCCGCCACGTCGCGGCTCCGCGGAGGAGCGTGGTCCACCGCCTCGGCAGCGCCGCCGCGCCGAACCGTGCGCCGGCCACCGCGCCCGTGGCGGCTCCGATCGCGGACGCCTGCCCGGCCTCGTTCGCCGCGCCGACGATGGCGGCCTCCACGGTCCGCGCGCCGAGGACGTGGCGGGCGACGGCGTGGAGCACGTCCGGTGCGAAGGCCGTCGCGCGGACCGGGTACCCCGACACCGCGGCCGGCGCGGGGAGCACGTCGGGCAGCTCGGGACGGAGCGCCATCGCCTCGCGGACCGCGTCGAGCGCGACGACCGGGTCGTCCTCGCCGGCGAGGTGCGCGCGCACCCAGAGCGCGAGCGCGACCGCCGCGGCGTGCGCGCGCGGATCGGCGTGGGTGGACCGCGCGTCCGCGAGCACCGCCTCGACGAGCGCTTCGGGCTCGGCGTGGAGCCGGAGCGCGAGGGGCACGGCGCGGATCGCCGGCCCAATCCCCGCGGAACGACGCTCGAGCGTTGCATGCGCCTCTGCGACGGCGACGGCGCGGTCCGTGCCCGACGCGATCCGCGACAGCACGGCGCGCGTGACGTCGCCGAGGCCGACCGCGCCCGAGCGCGCCACCGCCTCGTACGCGTCGAGCGCCCGCTCGACGGACGGCGGCCCCTCGAGGAGCGTGGTCGCGAGCGCACGCGCGAGGAGCGCCCGCGCGGTCACGTCGCCCGGCGCGAGGAGGTGCTGCCCGCCGCCGAGGAACCGGTCCACCCGGCCGTGACGGATGCGGGCCGACTCCCTTCCCATGCCGTCGAGCGGCGCGCCGAGCGCGTCGCCGCACGCGAGCCCGAGGAGCGCCCCGCGGGCGCGGTCTTCGAGGGACGGGGGCACGCCGGTCATGCGGTCGAGGGTACCGTCAGTCGGTGCGGGGGACGAAACGGCGCCGCTCGCCGACCCGGAGCGCGGGCGCGATCCAGAGCCCCGCGAGCGCGAGGAGGGCCGCGAGGGCCAGCGGGACGCGGAGCGGGATGCGGTCGGGCGCGCGGTCCGGTGGCACGTCGGCGAGCGTCCCCGTGTCGAAGGGCGACGCGCGGCGTCCGAGGGCGCTCGCGTCGGGGTCGAGGAGCCCGGTCACGCGCCAGCCCGGCGCGGACCCCGCCGCGCGCCCGTGCACGACCCGGGCGAGGTCGTCCACGAAGAGCGGCCAGAGCGGGGCGTCCGCGGGCGACGGCGCGCCCGAGACCGGGTCGGGGAGGAAGTGGACGACGCGCCCCGTCCGGACCACGACGGGCCAGGCCGCGCCGCGGCCGAGAAGCACCTCGCCCCCGACTCCGAGTGCGGAGCGCGCGTAGCGGAGCGTCACGCCCGCCGTGGAGAGGTCGCGGACGAGGGGGTCGGGACGAAGGAGGTCGGGGGCGTCGGGCGCGAAGACCGCGGCCTCGCCCGGCGCGAGCGGATGGAGGACCAACGACCAGCCGCCCGTGTCCTTCGGAGGGCGGCGCGACCTGCACGGCGAGCTCCGAATCCGCCTCGGGGACCTCGCGGACACCGCCCGCGCCGACCGCCGCGACGAGGGCGCGCGAGAACGCGCTCGCGATCGCCGGCGGCACGTCCGGCGCCACGTAGAGCGCGAGCGGCCGGCGGGAGAGGCGCACGACGTCGTCGGCCGGGAGCGCGTCCGACCACGCGCCGCCGTCGGAGGACGCGAGGCGCACCTCGACGTCCTCGGTCTCGGCGGGCACCGCGAACGTCGCGGCGAGGTAGCCGCCGTCCTCGAGACGCTCGGCCCGCCGTCCGGCCTCCCGCCCGTCCGCCGTGACGACGACCTCGAGATCGAGGGCCTCCGGCGCGACGACGCCGACGTTCGCGAAGACCTGGAGCCCCCCCTCCGCGGGCAGGACCGTCGCGTGCACGATCCCGGCGTTTCGCGTCTCGGCCCGGCCGACCTCGATCCAGTGGACGCCGGGCGTCGGGGGCGACGGGCGGTCCGACACGACCGCGCGCCAGGCGGCCTCACCGGCGCACGCGACGCCGATCAGGTCGCCCGCGTCGGGCCGCGGTCGGTCGGGCCCCGCCTCGGGCACGACGTGGACGTCCACGCGGTCGCCGGGACGACGGGCCGCCTCGATCGCGCCGACGACGCCGTCCGACGCCGCGCGTACGCTCCGTGCGAGGAGCGGCGCGCCCCCCGACACCACGACGCGGAACGTGCGCGACGCGGGGTTGACGACGATCGACGGACCGGTCGCGGCGGCGACCAGGAGCAGCCCGGCCGCGAGCGTCAGGAGGAGCTCGGCGTCCACCCGGCGCCGACGCGGCGGGTGCGCCGTCGCCTCGTCCGAGAGGAAGAGGAGCGACGGCATCACGACCGGCGGCACGCGACGGCGGCGTCGGTGGAGGAGGTACAGCACCGGGAGGACGACGAGCCCGGCGAGCGCCCAGGGCGCCGCGAGGCTCATGGGACCTCCTCCACGAGCCGCCGGAGGAGCACCTCTTCGGGCGTGCTCGGGGCGAACGGCAGGTAGAGGAGCCCCACGGCGGCGGCGTGCCGCGCCCAGCGGTCGCCGTGCCGGGCGGCGGCGGCGGCGACGCGCGCGGCGCCCGCCCGGTCGAGCGCGAGCGCCCGCTCCTCGCCCGTCTCGGCGTCGCGCACGGTCACGCCCTCCGTCGGCTCGGGCGCGTACACCTCGGGCAGGCGCAGGTGGAGCACCGCGCCGCGGAGGCCGCGTCCGGCGAGGGTGTGGAGCACGCCGGGGTCCGCGCGCGAGAGGAGGTCGGAAACGAAGAGGAGCCGCGCGCCCCACGGCACGCGGCGGACGAGTCGCGGAAGCGCCTGCGCGAGGTCCGCGCGTCCGCCGGGCGCGCGCGCCGAGAGCGCGCCGAGGAACGCGCGCAACCGACCGGGTCGGTCGGCCTCGAGCAGGAGGTCCGCGTGTCCGTCCGCGACGATGCCGAGCCGCGCGCGCCCCTCGGACGCGAGGCCCACCGCGCAGGCGATGGCCGCGGCGCGCGCGCTCGCGACGCGGCCGCCGAGCGGCGCCATCGACGCGCTGCCGTCGAGCCAGACCTCCGTGAGCGCGTCGCGCTCGGCGTCGAACTGGCGGACGAGGAGGCGGCCGAGCCGCGCCGCCACCTTCCAGTCCACGCGCCGGGGGTCGTCGCCGGGCCGGTAGGCGCGGTGGCCGCGGAACAGGTAGCGCCCCCCCTCGCCGGGCGACGCGCGCCGCCCTTCCGCGACGCCGGTCCTCAGGCGCTCGACCGCGCGCGGCACGACCGCCAGGAGTCGGAGGAAGGCCGGCGGGAAGAGGACCGGGTCGATCTCGGAACCGATCGGCGCGGGGGCGCGCGAGGTCTTCACGGGGCGGGCGGCTCCGCTTCCTCTTCCCACGCCTCCCCGCCGTGACGGCCGTAGTTCGAGCGGCCGCGCCACCCGAGCTTGTGCCGCAGCGCGTCGTAGAAGGAGCGCCCGGACGCGTGGACGAGCCGGAGCGGCGCCTTCGCGTCGCTGACGTCCACGACGTCGCCGGGCTCGAGCGGCTGCGGGGGCGCCCCGTCCACCGTGACGTCGCCGAGCCGGTGCCGGCTCCGCACGGAGAGCTGGATCCGCCGCATGCTCTGCAACACGAGGGACCGCGCGCTCAGAGCGTGGGGCGCGATCGGGACCAGGAGCACCGCGTCGGTCGTCGGCTCGACCAGCGGCCCGCCCGCGGCGAGCGCGTGTGCGGTGGAGCCCGACGCCGTGGCCACGATGAGCCCGTCCCCCGAGAAGGTGACGGCGGGCCGCCCGTCGATGCCGACGTCCACGTCCACCATCCCTCCCAGCTGCCGGCGTCCGACCACCACGTCGTTGAACGCGAGGAGCTTCCAGACCTCCTCGCCGTTCCGGAGGAAACGGACGAGGAAGCGTCGGCGTTCGGACAGGACGTGGCGTCCCTCGAGCCACCGCCGGATGCCCTGGTCGAGGTCCTGGGGCTCGAGGTCGGCGAGGAACCCGATGTGCCCGTAGTTCACTCCGAGCACCGGGAGGGGGTTCCTCCCGAGGCGACGGGCAACGTGGAGGATCGAGCCGTCGCCGCCGAACACGAGGACGAGGTCGGCCTCGGCCGTGGCGAGGTCGATCTCCTCGTCGAGGTCCACGCCCACGACGTCCAAGACGCGCTCGAGGGCGGGGCGGTGGGTGGCCACCGCCTCCGCAACGCCCTGCTTCCGCCGGTCGCCGACGATCAGGACGGTGCGCTTCATCGGAGGAAGGGTACCGCCCCGGCCCCGGGGCGGAAGCCGGAGGACGTTCGTGCGGCCCCGTTCACGAGGCGCGACGCAGGAGCCCGAGGGCGAACCGACCCTCCGGGTCGGTGTCCCAGCGATCGAGGACGAGCCCGCCGACCCTGGCGACGGCCTCGGCCCGCGCGCGGTCGTACTTGCACGAGATCTCGGTCCGGATCTCGTCGCCGGCGTCGAAGGCGAGCGACACGCCGACGGCATCGACGCGCGCGCGCGTCGGCTTCGTGGCGCGAAGCCGCATCTCGATCCACGCGTTCGCCTCGTCGTAGAACGCGACGTGCTCGAAGGCGTCCACGTCGAAGTCGCCGCCGAAGCGCGCGTTCACCACGCGGAGGATGTTCCGGTTGAACGCGGCGGTCACGCCACGCCCGTCGTTGTAGGCGCGTTCGAGGACGGCCTTGTCCTTGATCAGGTCGAATCCGACGAGGAAGGCGTCCCGCGCGGCCATCTGACGCGCGACGCGCCCGACGAACCGCCCCGCCTCGTCGGGCGCGAGGTTCCCGATCGTGCTCGCGAGGAGCAGGATCAGCCGGTCTCCGCCGAGGCCGAGCCGGATGAGGTCGCGCTCGAAGTCGCCGGGGATCCCGACGACCCGGAGCCCCGGGTGACCGGCCTCGAGCGACTGCACCGAGGTCGCGAGGAACCGCTCGTTGATCTCGAGGAGGAGGACCCGTTCCAAGAGCCCGCGGCGGGCCATCGCGTCGAGGAGGATCTGGATCTTCCGGCCCGCGCCCGAGCCGAGTTCGACCAGCTCGCGGGGGCGGACGGCCTCGATGATGGCGTCGCCCGATCCCTCGAGGATCGAGGTCTCGACGCGGGTGGGGTAGTACTCCTCGAGCGTCGTGATCTCGTCGAAGAGCTCGCTCCCCCGATCGTCGTAGAGGTACTTGCAGGGGAGCTCGGGCAGAGGGCGGCCGAGGGACTCCCGGAGCTCGGCGACGGCGAAGCGATCGGGCCCCATGGGCCGCGTACCATACCAGGGTGCGTGGCCCGGCTCGCCCCCGCCGAGCGGCCTCGCCGAGGGTTGCAGGCAGGTCGCGCGCCGCGTACCGCGGCGCCTTCGAACCCGAGGACGATCGATGACGCCGATGACCACGACCCCCACCGACTACAAGGTGAAGGACATCGCCCTGGCCGGGGCCGGACGCATGGAGATCGCCATCTCCGAGCCCGAGATGCCCGGGCTGATGGCGCTCCGCGAGCGGTACGGGAAGACGAAGCCCCTGGCCGGCGCGCGGATCGCCGGATGCCTCCACATGACCGTCGAGACGGCGATCCTGATCGAGACGCTCGTGCACCTCGGGGCCGAGGTTCGGTGGTCGTCCTGCAACATCTACTCGACGGAGGACCACGCGGCGGCCGCGGTCGCGAAGGCCGGCGTCCCCGTCTTCGCCTGGAAGGGCGAGACCCTCGAGGAGTACGAGTGGTGCATCGAGCAGACGCTCCAGTGGCCCGACGGCCGCGGTCCGAACCTGCTCCTCGACGACGGCGGCGACCTCACCTGGATCGTCCACGACCGGCACCCCGAGCTGGTCCCCGGCGTCCAGGGCCTCTCCGAGGAGACGACGACGGGCGTCCACCGCCTCTACCAGGCCCACGAGAGAGGCACGCTCCGGATCCCCGCCGTGAACGTGAACGACTCGGTCACGAAGTCGAAGTTCGACAACCTGTACGGTTGCCGAGAGTCGCTCGCCGACGGACTGAAGCGCGCGACGGGCGTGATGGTGGCCGGGAAGGTCGTCGTCGTCGCCGGGTACGGCGACGTCGGCAAGGGCTGCTGCCAGTCGATGCGCGGCCTCGGCGCGCGCGTGCTCGTCACCGAGATCGACCCGATCTGCGCGCTCCAGGCGGCCATGGAGGGGTACGAGGTCGTGACGATGGAGGAGGCCGCCCCCGTCGGCGACATCTTCGTCACCGCCACCGGCTGCAAGGACGTGGTCCGGAGCGAGCACATGCTCGCGATGAAGGACAACGTGATCCTCTGCAACATCGGCCACTTCGACCACGAGATCGACGTCCACTGGCTCGAGACCACCGGCGGCATCACCGAGGAGAGCGTGAAGCCCCAGGTGGACCGCTTCCGCCGGGCCGACGGGCGGTACCTGATCCTCCTCGCGCGGGGTCGTCTCGTGAACCTCGGTTGCGCGACGGGTCACCCCTCGTTCGTGATGTCGGCCTCGTTCACGAACCAGGTCCTCGCGCAGATCCTCCTCTGGACGTCGAAGCCGCCGCTCCCCCTCGGCGTCCACGTGCTCCCGAAGAGCCTCGACGAGGAGGTCGCCCGCCTGCACCTCGAGAAGCTCGGCGTGCATCTGACGCGACTCTCCGACGCGCAGGCCGCGTACCTCGGCGTCCCGCAGGACGGTCCCTACAAGCCGGACGCCTATCGGTACTGAGATTGCCAGCGGGGCTCGGCCCTCGCGCCGGCGATCGCGGCGCTTTGACTTGGCCGCGCCCCCGTCCGGCCCGAAGATGGCGCCCCAAATGACCCACGCGGCCGCGACCCCGGACGGGCCCACCGACGCGCGCGCGTTCCTCGAGACCGCGCGCCGGGCGGTGGACGCGTATCTGGATCGCGTGCTTCCCTCGGTCGAGGGCCCGCTCGCCCCGCTCGCCGAGGCGATGCGCTACTCGGTCCTCGCGGGCGGGAAGCGGCTCCGTCCCGCGCTGGCGATGGCGAGCGCCGAAGCGGTCGGCGGCACGCCGGGGCCGACGCTCCCCTTCGGCGCCGCGCTCGAGATGATCCACACGTACTCCTTGATCCACGACGACCTCCCGGCGATGGACGACGACGACCTGCGGCGGGGCCGACCCACGAGCCACAAGGTGTTCGGCGAGGCGATGGCGATCCTCGCGGGCGACGCGCTCCACACGTTCGCGTTCGAGCACCTCCTCGAGAGCCTCGGGCCGCCCGACGTGTGCCGGGCGGTCGCGTACGAGCTCGCCCACGCGGCCGGCCCGAAGGGCATGGTCGGCGGACAGGCCGAGGACCTCGCCGCGAGCGGCCACGCGCCCGACGAGGAGACGCTGCGCCGCGTGCAGGCCGGCAAGACCGCGGCGCTGATCCGCGGCGCGTGTCGGGGCGGCGGCCTCGTCGGCGGGGGCAACCCGGAGCAGGTGGACGCCCTCGGTCGCTACGGGACGCACCTCGGGTTCGCGTTCCAGATGATCGACGACGTGCTCGACGTGGTGGGGACCGCGGAGGCCCTGGGCAAGACCCCGGGCAAGGACGCGGTCGAGCACCGCATGACGTGGGTGTCCCTCGCCGGCGTGGAGGGCGCCCGCGCGAAGGCCGAGGCCGAGGTCGCCGCGGCCGTGGAGGCGGTCCGTTCGCTCCCGGGGGCGCGCCTCCTCGACGAGCTCGCGCGCCTCGTGACCCACCGCGATCGCTGATCGCGCGGCACGCCCGCCGCGCGGGCCGTCACGCCGGGTCGTCGGGCTCGAGGCCCTCGTCGCCGACCCGGAGGGCGCGCTCGGCCGTCTCGCCGGCGGCGCCCCGTGTCAGCTCGACCAGTCGGCGTTCCGCCTCGTCGAGGAGCGCGCGGCAGGCCTCGAGGTGCCGGACGCCCTCCCGATAGCGGGCGATCGACGCCTCGAGGGAGAGATCCTCGCCCTCGAGGTCCTTCACGACGCCTTCGAGGGCGGCCAGTCGCTCCTCGAAAGACGGGCCCTCGGCGGCGACGGGGGCAGGCGGCGGACCGGCCTTCTTCGCGGGCATGGGGGGAACCCTACCACGCGCCGCCCCGCGCCCCGGGCCGCCTCCGCACCCCCGGCTCCCCCGACTCCCCCGCTCCCCCGCGTGCCTCCCCCGCACCCCCTCCGGCTCACGCTCTCGCCCCTCGTGAAGGGACCCCGCGTGACGCACGGGCTTCCCTTCCCCCTCCCCGGATCGTCCGCGAACATGGGCCGGAATGGGCACCCCGATCCTGGTCCTGGTGGTGGCGCTGTACTCCGCCGTCGCCACCGCGTACCTGGAGGCCCGCCGCCGCCGCGAGCCGCCGCCCGTGTGGGCCCGACTCCTCGGCCCGCTGGCGGTCGGAGCGCACCTCCTGGGCCTGATCCTGCTCTCGCGGATCATCGGCCGGAGCCCGTTCGCCACACCGAGCCAGTCGCTCTCGTTCCTCGCGTTCTCGCTCGGCGCGCTCTACCTGGTGCTCGAGGCGACGAGCCGCGTCGCGACGCACGGCGGGGGCTTCTACGCGGCGGCGACGCTGCTCGCGGCCCTCGGCGCTCCGGGCCTGATCCACGCGGGACGCGCGGCGGACATGGCCCACGACACGATCCGCACGTTCCACGTCGGGCTCTCGCTGATGGGCACCGCCGCCGTCCTCGCGGGCGGGCTCCTCGCGGGCGGCTACCTCGGCCAGTACCGGAGGGTGAAGCGCGGCGTGCTCGGACAAGACGGTGCCGAAGGGCCCTCCCTCCGCGGCTTCGAACGACTCGACCGGCGCGCCTCGTTCCTGGGCGTGTTCCTGCTGGGGCCGGCCCTGGTGCTGGGCGTGGTCGTGGCCCGAAACGAGGAGGCGCCTCCCGGGACGACCGTGCTCGTGGGCCTCACGGCCGCGTGCTTCCTCCTCCTCCTCGCCGCGTCGTGGATCTGGTGGCGGCGCCCGCTCCGCGGGCGCATGGCGGCATGGCTCAACCTCATGGGCCTCGTGGTCGTGCTCGTCGCGCTGCTCCTCGTCCACCCGCTGGTGGCCTGGGGGTAGGCCGTGGACCTCTTCCTCGTCGGCATCGACCACCACGTCGCGCCCATCGAGGTGCGCGACGGGCTCGCGGTCCCGCCGGGCGGCATCTCCGACCTCCTGCGTCAGGTCTGCGCCCGGTCGTGGGCCGACGAGGCGATGCTCGTCGCGACGTGCAACCGCACGGAGCTCTACGTCGTGACGGCGCGCGCGGACGGTTCGGACCTCGTCGTGGAGGCGCTCGGCGACGTGCTCCCGGGCGCGAAGGGCCTCGACACCACCGTGCTCCGCGTGCGCGAGGGCGAGACCGCGGCGCGCCACCTCTTCCGCGTCGCCGCGGGCCTCGAGTCGGCGATCCTCGGCGAGACCGAGATCCAGGGCCAGGTGAGCGCCGCGCACGAGGCGGCGCTCAAGGCGAGCACGGCCGGCAAGGTGCTCGACCGGCTCGCCCGAAGCGCGCTCCGCGCCGGCAAGCGCGCGCGGAGCGAGACGCGGATCTCGTCCGGGGGCGTCTCGCACGGCAGCGCCGCGGCACGCGTGGCGCAGCGTGTGTTCGGCAGCGTGGCCGGCCGCGACGTGCTCGTCGTGGGCGCGGGACAGATGGCGCGGCAGACGGCGCTGGCGCTCGCGGCCTCCGGCGACGGACGCTACATGGTCGCGAACCGCACCCGGTCGCACGCCGAGGAGCTGGCGGGGATGCTCCCTCGGGCGGGGGTCCTCGGGCTCGAGGACGTGCCGTCCGAGATCGCGCGCACGCACGTCGTCGTGCTGGCCGGCGGCGCGCGGCCGCTCGACCGCACCGCGGTCGAGACCGCCCTCACGAAGCGTCGCGACCCGCTCCTCATCGTGGACCTCTGTGTACCGCGCATCGCCGAACCGTCGATCGGCGACCTGCCCGGCGTGTTCCTCTACCACCTCGACGCGCTCGAGGAGATCGTCGCGAGCTCGCTCTCGCAGCGCCGCGAGGCCGTGCCCGAGGTCGAGACGATCCTCGCCCAGGAGTACGGCGAGTTCCGCGCGTGGTACCGCACGCTCGCGGCGATGCCGACGATCCAGACCATCACGGCCTGGGCCGAGCAGGTGCGACAGAGCGAGCTCTCGTACCTCCCGGAGCACGTGAACGGCGAGGTCCGCGCGGCGGTCGAGAAGCTGACGAAGCGCCTCGTCCAGAAGCTCCTCGCCCGACCCACCGCGCGTGTGGTGAAGGGCATGGAGAAGGAAGACCCCTCGATGCCGACGGCCGAGCACCTCCGCTCGCTCTTCGGTCTCGGCGAGCCCGAGGAGCCCGCGCCGTGACCCCGCTCTTCCTCCGCGCGCTCCAGGGCGAGCCGGTCGATCGCTTCCCCGTCTGGATGATGCGCCAGGCGGGACGCTACCTCCCCGGCTACCAGCGCGTCCGCGCCAAGACCTCGTTCCTGGACCTCTGCCGCACGCCGGAGCTGGCCGCCGAGGTGACGCTCGAGCCCGTCGAGCGGTTCGACGTGGACGCGGCGATCGTCTTCGCCGACATCCTGCTCACGGCCGACGCCATGGGCGTCACGGTCGAGTTCCCCGACGGCGGCCCGCGGATCGTCCATCCCATCCGCTCGCCGGCCGACGTCCAGCGCGTCCACGCGCCCGACCCGTCGCGGGTGCGGGCGGTCTTCGAGACCGTGTCGATCCTGCGCCGCGCGCTCCCCGACCGCGTCGCGCTGATCGGCTTCTCGGCCGCGCCCTTCACCCTCTGTGCGTACATGGTCGAGGGCGGGACGAGCCGGGACTTCGAGACCACGCGGCGCTTCCTCCACGCGCATCCGCGCGCGTTTCGGGAGCTGGTGGACCGCGCGGCCGACGCGCTGGTGCCCTACCTCCGGGAGCAGGCGGCCTGTGGCGCGCAGGTCCTGCAGCTCTTCGACACCTGGGCCGGCGTCCTCTCGCCGGACCTCTTCCGCGAGATCGTGGTGCCGTCCGTGCGTCGCGTCGTCGAAGGCCTGGGGCCGCACCGACCGCCGGTGATCCTCTTCCCCGGTCTCGGCACGGCCGCGCGCCTCGAGGACGCGCTCCTCACGGGCGTCGAGGCGCTCTCGCTCGACTGGCGGACCGACCTCGGGGCCGCGTACGCCCGCGTCGAAGGCCGCGTGCGGCTGCAGGGGAACCTCGACCCGACCGTGCTCCTCACGAACGAGCGCACGGTCCATGAGGCGACGACGAAGATGTGCGCGTCCGTGCCCCCCGGCCGCCCCCACCTCGCGAACCTGGGCCACGGGATCCTCAAGGACACGCCCCCGGACAACGCGCGCGCATTCGTGGAGGCGGTCCACCGCTTCCGACCCGTGCCGGCTCCCTCGGAGGCGCGATGACCGAGCCCGGCGTCCCCGATCGTCCGCCCGACGCCGCGGACCTCGCGCGTGCCGTCGAGCTCACGCCGCGCTACGACCGCCCGGGTCCGCGCTACACCTCGTACCCGCCCGCGCCGCACTTCGGACCCGAGATCGGCCCCGCCGAGGCGCTCGAGGTCTACCGGTCGCGCGGTCCCGACGCGCCGCCGCTGAGCCTGTACCTCCACCTCCCCTTCTGCGAGGCGATGTGCACCTACTGCGGGTGCAACGTGATCGTGAGCCGCGACCGCGCGATCGTGGACCGGTACCTCGCCGCGCTCCTGCCCGAGATCGACCTGGTCGCCGACGCGCTCTCGGCGGGCAACCGCCGCCTCGCGCAGCTCCACCTGGGCGGCGGGACGCCGACGTACTTTCCCGCCGAGGCGCTCGAGCAGATCCACGCGAAGATCGCCGATCGCTTCGAGATCCTCGGTGACGCGGAGATCGCGCTCGAGGTCGATCCCTGCGTGACCACGCGGGAGCACGTCTCGACCCTCCGTCGCCTCGGCTGGTGGCGTGTGAGCATGGGCGTTCAGGACTTCACGCCGAAGGTCCAGGAGGCCGTCAACCGCGTGCAGTCGGTCGAGCAGACCCTCGCGCTGGTGGAGTTCTGCCGCGAGGAGGGCTTCACGAGCGTCAACGTGGACCTCATGTACGGACTCCCCCACCAGACGCCCGAGGACTTCCAGAAGACGCTCGACGTGGTGGTCGAACGCATCCGGCCCGACCGCGTGAGCCTCTTCGGCTACGCGCACGTGCCGTGGCTCAAGGCCCACCAGCGCAAGATCGACGAGGCGGCGCTCCCGAAGGCGCGCGAACGCCTCGCGCTGTTCCAGGCGGGCGTCAAGACGTTCGTCGGCGCGGGCTACGAGTTCATCGGCATGGACCACTTCGCCCGCCCCGACGACGAGCTCACGCGTGCGCGCGCGGAGGGGACGCTCCACCGGAACTTCATGGGCTTCCACACGCGCGCGGGCACCGACATGGTCGCGCTCGGGATCACGGGCATCGGCGATGCGCGGGGCGTGTACGTGCAGAACCACGCGAAGCTCACCCAGTGGGAGCACGCGATCCAGGCGGGTGAGCTCCCCGTACACCGCGGCTACCGACGTACGCCGGACGACGAGCTCCGGGGCCGGATCATCCAGGAGCTCATGTGCAACGGTCGCGTCGGCCGCACGCACCTCCTTCCCGACATCCCCGCGGGCGGGGGTGACTGGCGCGAGCGCTACCCGGAGGAGGCCGAGGAGCTCCGGGCGATGGCCGACGACGGCATCGTCCAGGTGGACGCCGAGGGCATCCGCCTCACGCCGCTCGGCCGCCTCTTCGTCCGAAACGTGTGCATGGTCTTCGACGCGCACCTCCGCGCCGAACGAGCCCGCCGCGACGAGGAAGGCCCGACCCGCCCCCGCTACAGCCGCACGGTCTGAACCGGCCCCAATCCCGACCCGCCGGTCGGGTTTGCCGAACGTTCGGCGCGCGCGCGTCTTTACAAAGAGCCGCCCGACGCACGCCGAGCCACCGAGCTCGGCCACCAAGCTCGCGCCGAGCGACGCCCGACGCCCGCGCGCCCGAGGCCGGGATCCCCCGCCCTCGCTCGCGCGACCTGGTCGGCCGCCCTCTACCGTGCGGGGGCCCGCTCTTCCCGCTCCCTGCTCGTGTTCGTGCGGGCGCTCCTCCTCCCTCCCTCCGTCAGGCTTGCGCGATCCGCGGCCGGTACGACGCCAGCCGACCCATCGCCGTCACCTGGACGAAGCCTCGAAGACACAGGTACGGCTCGATCTGCCGCGCCACCGCCACGGCGCTCGTCCCGAGCATCCGCGCGAGCCGCGCGAGGGGCACGGGTCCGCGACGCCCCCGGAGCAGCGCGAGGTAGCGCCGCTCGGCAGGGTTCAGGCCGTCCGCGTCGAACCCGAGCATCCGGAGCGCCTCCTTTACGATCTCCGGTGAGACCCGGGGCACGCCCTCCGCCGCCGCGAGGTCGAGCGTCCGCTCGAGGAGCCGGAGCGCCTCCCGGGGCGTCCCGCGGGCCACGCGGACGAGCGCCTCGGCCGACTCCACCGGGAGGTCTACGCCCTCCCTTCGCGCGTGCTCGTCCACCAGCCGCACCAGCGCGGCCTCCTCGTAGAACCCGAGCGTCTCCACGAGCCCGAACCGCGAGCGAAGCGGACCCGACACCTTCGCTTCCTCCGTCGTCGCGGCGACGAGCGTGAAGCGCGGGAGCCAAAACGAGACCGTCCGGGTCTCGGATCCCCGTCCGAACACGAGCCCGAGCCGCCCCTCGGCCATCGCCGGGTAGAGGACCTCCTGCGCCGCCGGCGCGAGCGCGTGGACCTCGTCCACGAAGAGGACGTCGCCGTCCCGGAGTCCCGCGAGGATCCGCACGAGCGAACCCGGCGCGTCCAGGAACGCGCCATTCGCCTCCACGAGCCGCGCGCCTTCGAGCGTGGAGAGACGCCGGGCGATCGTGGTCTTGCCGGTCCCCGGGGGACCGACCAGGAGGAGGTGCGGGACCGCGCGGCCCCGCGCCTTGGATCCCTCGAAGGCCACCTCGATCCGCCGGAGCAGGTCCTCCTGCCCGACGAGACCCTCGAACGCCTCCTCGAAGGACACGCCCGCTTGCGATGGCGGGCCCGCCTCGCCACGCGCCTCGTTCGTCGCTTCGGCCTTGGGCCGTCCCGGTTCGAGCTCGACCTCCGTCTCGCTCCGGAACCGGACGAGGTCCCGGTGCCGGTGCCACCACGCGGCGTCGATCTCCAGGGGCACGTCCGCGAGGGCCACGCGCGGCGGGAGCGAAGGCGCGGGCGAGGCGCGCGCCCGTCCGTCGGACTCCGACCCGTTGCGGGTGGACGGGATCCCGATCACCGCCCTCCGGTCGGCGGGCGCGAGGGGCGTCCGGATCGACCGCCCGTCGATCCCCGCGAGCCGGACCTCCCCTCCGCTTCGTCCCTCGACCTCGAGGAGCCCCTCGTGGACCAGCGCGTGACAGCGAACGCAGAGGGTCACGACATTCTGGAGCCTCGTCTTCCCGCCTCGGCGCCGGAAGGCGACGTGGTGGACCATCAGCCGGTAGCGCGAGCCGCACGATCGACACCGGTGGCCGTCGAGCGCGAGCGCCCGCCTCCGCATCCAGCGCGGCGTCTTCGGGTCGCGTTCTTCGTGGGGCACGTCCTGCCGGCAGCCCGAGACCTCGGCGTCGCAGCGCACCGCCGCGCTCCACGCCTCGGCGAGCGGGATGCCGCTCTCGAGGAGGAGTCGCGGCATCGGCGGCAGCCTCGCGTCGCCCGGCAGCCTCGCGTCGCCCGGCAGCCTCGCGTCGCCCGGCGGCCTCGCGTCCCCCGGCGGCCTCGCGTCCCCCAGCGACTCGCGGGTCCGGTCGTCCGGCGCCGCGCCGCCGCCTCCGTCGCTTTCGTCACTTTCGTCTCGGCCCTGCTCTCCAGGTACTCCCCCCGGCGTGCCTTCGTCGGGCCACGCCTCCTCGCGGAGCACGATCTGGTAGAGCGAACGCGCGACGCGCTTCTTCCCGGGGATCGTCCCGTCGTCCTCGAAGGAGAGGAACGTGTCGAGGACGACGTCCAGGAGCTCCGCGTCGCCGATCGGGGTCTCGCGCTCCGACTCGACCCGCGCCTTCGCCTGCTCGAGCTTCGCCTGGACGAGCGGCGAGACCTTCATCTCGACCGTGAAGCGGACCTGCGGAAGTCCCATCCGCTCCCCGGACGCGGGCGGCGGCGCGCCGGGCCTGACGACGCGGACCTCCTGCTCCAGGTCCCGTTTCGTGAGCGCGAGCGCGCGCGCGAGCCAGGCCGCCTCGTGCGCGGGCTCGACGACCCGCGAGAGGAGGAGCACCTTGGACCACGGGAGCCGGTCCTCGCAGAAGGCCTGGTCGATCTCCGGGAGCTCCAGGAGCCGTCGCCCGACCCGCAGCAGCTCCGCCGTTCGGCGGCGGTCGAGACCGAGCCGGTCCTCGGCGTAGTAGGCGGTCGTGGCGTAGCCGAGCGCCTGGTGGAGCCCCCGCGTCTCCATCTCCAGGAGGTAGAAGGCGAGGACGCGTTGCCCCACGTCCCCGAGGCGGAGCCCCATCTCGAGGTGGGTCTCGACGTGGTGGATGGAGAGGCCCTGGACGAGGTCGATCGACGAGAGGGCGCGGCGGACGTCTTCGACGGCTTGCATGAGGAGATCCCCCAAGGTGGTAGCGCGGTCCGATCCACCTAACATAAAACGAACCACCGACAGTCCCGGGGGCCCCGCCGGTCGGCCCCCAGAGCCCCTGAATCCGGGCTCGGGAGGGCATGCCGAACCCCGTTCGCGGCCGGCGCCGCGCCCCGTCGCCACGCTTGCCAGCGCCGGAGGTCTCCGCGCCGCGGCTCGGCCCATGCGGCTCCCTGCGGCCCCGGCTCGTCCGTTCACGCGGCCCGCGCCCTCGCGGGCCGGCACGTGGATCCGGGGGCCTCGCGTTCGACCTCCCCCACCCCGAAGCGTCGTTGCGCACGGACGAACGGGCTGCTCCGATGGGCCCGGGACGAGCGACGCCAGAATGGGGCCGGCCAAGAATCGGCCCGGGAGGGTGTCCAACTCCTCGATGGCGAAGGGCGCGCTGTGGGCCGGGGCCGGTCTCGTGCTCGCGCTCCTCGTCTCGACCGCGCGGGCCCGGGCCGACGGCGAACCCGCGGCCCGGCCCCAGACCCTGCAGGTCGCCGTGCTCCGCTTCGCGCCCCGGGCCGAGGACCCCGCGCACGACTGGCTCGGCTCGGCGCTCGGGACGCTCCTCTCGGGCGCGCTCGCCGGGAAGCCCGGCGTCGTCGTGGTCGAGCGCGAGGGCGTCGCCGAGCTGCTGCGAGAGCGCGACCTCGCGGCCGTGGGCCTCCTCCGACCCGAGGACGCGACGAGCCTCGCGCGGGTCGCCGACGCCGACTGGGCGGTGTTCGGCACCTTCGCGGCGAACGGCGACGACGTGGACGTGGACCTCGCGGTCGTGGACGCGCACGCGGGGACGCCGCTTCGGAGCCGGCGGCTCCACGGCACGGTCCCGACGCTCGGCCGGCTCGTCGCGGACATGACGCAGGCCGTCTTCGGCGCCGAGGGGCTCGAGCCGGCCGTCCTGCTGCCGCCGGTCTCGGTCGAGGCGATGGCCGCGTACTACCGGGCACTGGCCGCCGAGGACGACGCGGACTACCCCCGCGCGTTCGTCGGGCTGACGCACGCGCTGGAGGCGGAGCCGGCCTTCACCGACGCCGCGCTCGCGCTCGGGCGGCTCTACCAGGATCTCGGTCAGCACGCGCACGCCGCCCTCACGTGGGAGGAGCTCGTCCGGACCTCGCGCGACCCGAACGCGGTCGTGCGCGCGGCCCGGCTCGCCGCCGATGCGATCGAAGGAGAGCCCGGCCGTGCTGACGGCGCGGAGGAGACCCTCGCGCGAGCCATCGAGCGCTTCCCCTACCACCCCGAGACCTCCGCGCTCGTCGGCCGCCTGGCGCTCGATCTCGCTCGGAAGGGTCGCTGGAGCGACGCCCTCGCCTTCGTCTACGCGCGATGGAAGCTCTGCCAGGCCCGCGACGTGCACTTCCAGCCCGACCTCGCGAGGAGCGCCAGCGTCGAGCGCATGAAGGCCCTCTGGTCCACCCATGCCTGGGAGGAGCTCCACGGCGTCGCCGCGGGCCTGGGCGGACTCTACGCCGCCCTGTACGCGCGCGCGGTCCGCGCCGTCGATCCGACGACACCCGTGCCTCCGGGCTGCGTCGTCCTGTCCGCGAGCGCACCGCGGTGTTCGCTTTCCGTCGATCCGGCGCCCCAACCGGGCGGCCCCTCCCTCCCCGCCGGGCTCCAGATCCTCGCCGCGCGCGGGCTGCGAATCTCGCGACTCGACTGGCACGTCGGGGCGCATCGAGACGACGACGCATCCTCCGGGACGCTCCTCTTGTCCGGATGGGGCGGCGTAAACGGTCCGCAGCACGTCGTCACGGAGATCACCGTTCCCGCCGGGGACGCCGAGCCGGTCGATCGGACGATGCGGTTCTCTCCTCCGGTGGCCCAGGTGTGGGTCTCGGCCGAGCCCCGGGGTGTCCGACTCGACTCGATCGAGACGCGAGCCGAGCTCGTCCCCGAGGGAGCCCACGCGCGCGACGGGCCCGCGCCCTCGATCGGCGGGGCGGCACCGCTCGCGCCGGAGCTCGGCCGCCCGATCGAGCACCTGCGCGTCGCCACGGGGCCGCAGGGCGCGGTCCACGTCGTGCTGGCGGCGGCACGGGGTAGCTGGTGGGGCGAGCCGGACGACCCGCCGGCCCATCTCGACCCGTGGGTGGACCCCGACCTCTGGCTCGTCTCGTCGAGCGACGGCGGCCGGACGTTCGGCGCGCCGAGGCGGCTCTCGGTGTCGTCCTCGGCGTACGACGATCACCCGGCCCTGGGGCGAATGGCCGACGGACGGTGGCTCCTGGTCTGGATCTCCAATCGGGGGAACCCGACGTGGGCGTGCCTCTACGCCTCCACCTCGGACGATCTCGTCGAATGGTCGTGGCCACGGCGGATCGCGTTCCCGATTCGTGGTCACGACGCGGAACGCACCTACCTGGGACCCGCGGCGGGGACCCAGGTGTTCCTCGCCGAGGGGGACGTGCAGATCCTCGAGGGTGACCTCGGCGAGAGCCGGGTGATCCTCCGCTCGGCCCAGGGGCCGGACGGCGCCGGCATCTACGAGATCGACACGTCCGACGGCATGACCTGGAGCGCACCCCGTCTGCTCGTGGGCGAAGATGCGCGAGGCACCGCCGTCGCGTTGCCGGACGGAGCCGTCCTCGTCGCGTCGCGCGCGATGGGCCGGGAGATCCGAGTGACGCGGTGGCCCCGCGCCGGCGCGCCACAGGAGCTCGCCGTTACGGGAACGGCCGGCGTCCTCTCTCGCTACCTCTGGGGTCCCGTCCTCGGCCGTGCCCCCGACGGAACGCTGGTCCTCTGGGATCGCACGGCCGACGGCGCGTTCGGGCTGTTCACGTCCCGGGACGGCGCGGCGTGGACGGGTCCGCACCTCACGGAGGCCGAGTCGATGCCGAAGGACGTGTGGGTCGGCCCCGACGACACCGTGCAGCACGCTGGTCACGACCTCCTGGGGCACGGGCACGTGGGTGCTCACCACGGAGATCCCGCGGTGAGGCGCCGGCTCCTCCTACTCGTCGCGATCCTGGGCCTCGCGCGACCGGCGGCGGCGGACGACGCCGCGACCCTGCTCGTGTGGCCGCTCGAGGCCGCCGGAGGATCCACGTCGTCGGACCTGGGCCCTGCCGCGACGGACGTGCTCTCCGCCTCGCTCGGCACGATCGAGGGCGTCACGCTCGTGGACCGCGCGGACGTGGACCGCGCGCTCGCCGAACAGGGGCTCGCCACGGCGGCCGGCGCGACCGACGCGGTGCGGATCGGCCACCTCCTCGCCGCCACCCGCGCGGTGACGGGCACCGTCGCGCTCGAGGAGGGTCGCTGGCGCTACGTGCTCCGCGTCCTCTCCGTCCCGGACGGAGCGCTCGTCGGCACCGTGGACGCGACCGGCGACCTCGAAGGCGCGGCGCGAACGGCCGCGGCGGCGGTCGCGGAGCGCCTCGGCCGACCCGCTCCCGCCACGCGGCCCGCCGCGGACCGGACCGCGGCCGCCTCGCTCCACTACCTGCGCGGCCTGGCGCACCTCCGGACGGGCCGCGCCGCCGAGGCGATCGGCGAGCTGCTCCAGGCCGCGCACCTCGCCGTCCGCTTCCCCGAGACCTCGTACTGGACCGGCGAGGCGTACCTCGCGCTCGGGCAGCCGGGACACGCGGAGATCTCGTTTCGCTCCTATCTGGCCGCGGCGCCCGACGGGGCCCTTCGTGCGTCCGCCGAGAAGGCGCTCTCCCGGATCGCGGGCGACGAGGCAGGCCGATCGGTCCCGACGGCGTCCCCGCCCTCGCTCGCGGAGGTGCTCGTCTCGGGCGCGGACGACGACGAGCGGGTCCGCGCCGTGACCCGCGCGACGGACGACCCGAAGACGTCGCTCCCCGAGCTCGAGGCGGCGCTCCCCTACGCGATCGAGTCCGAGCTGGCCTCCCGGATCCTCCTCGCGATCGCCGACCGCGATCCGGACCGATTCGTCTACGTCTTCGCCCACGAGCCCACGTCCTTGTGGCTCTTCGAGCACGGCGCCCTGGATCGCTTCCGCGAGCTGTTCACCCCCGAGCGCGCGGCCCGGTTCGCGCGGGGCCTCCTCGCCGCGCGTCCGGAGGAGCGCGACCCGGTGGCCCGCTTCCTCGACGCCGTCGGGCCCCACCTCCGTTCCTCCGAGGTCCTCGCGGCGATCCGGGACGCGGAGTCCGAGGCGGCCGCGAGTCCCGACGAGACCGTCTCGCTCGAGGGCGTGTCGCAGGTCCCGCTCGACGCGGCCCTCGTCGCCCGGCTCGCGTCTCGTCTCGGGGACGGCGCCTTCACCGCCCGGTACCGCGCCCAGCTCGTCTCGAAGCTCGCGCCGTGGGCCACGAAGGTCCCTCCCGTCGCCGACGCGCTCCTCGCGCTGCTCGACGACCCGTCGGCGGAGCTCCGCAAGGCCGCCCGGTTCGCGTTCTGCTCGGGCGCGGGACTCACCACCGGGGCCACCACGAAGGAGACCTACGATCGGGAGGCCGAGCTCCATCGACGCGCCACGGAGCGCGCCGGTGAGATCGTTGCCTCGCGCCGGTTCCCCGACGACGCGCTCGAGCTGGTCCGGTACCTGGACGCCCGGCCGCCCGGCGCCGCCGACCTCGGCCGAGACCTCCTCGCGTCCTCCCGCTCCAGCGAGCGCACGGCGGGGCTCCTGCTCCTCGGCGCCGCCGACCCCGAGGCCGCCGCGAAGGAGGCGTGGGCGCTCCTCGACGCGTTCGACGAGGACGCCGAGCTCCTCCAGTACGCGCTCCTGGCGGTGGCGGGCGGCGGGCCCGACCCGGGGGCGACCGCCGACCGGCTGGCCGCGTGGTACGCGAAGCAGGAACGCACCCTCTCGGGCGAGCAGGCCGAGGTCTACCGCCTGTACCTCGCGCCGGGGCGCCTGGACCCGTTCCGGGAGCTCGTGCGACGCGTGTCGCCCAGCTCGGTCGGATGGACCTGGGGACAGGGTCCCGCGCCCGACCTCGCGGCCCGGTGGATCCACGAGCTGGCGCGGCGGAAGGCGCGCTTCGACGACGTCGTCCGCGGGTACGACGGCCTCCCGTCGGACGGGCGTGCGCGCGTGCTCTCGGACCTCGGCGAGATGGACCTCCCGGACGTCTTCCCGTTCTGGGACCGCGCCGTCGCGGGGTGGCGCGACCCGACGGTCGTCCGGGGCTTCCAGGACGGGCTGACGCGCCTGGCCGCCCGACTGGGCATCCCGGAGGACGAGGTCCCGAAGCCGGAGGCCCGCCCGGACACGTGGACGACCTTCGAGCAGACGGTCCAGGCCCGGCAGCGCGCGACGAAGCCGTGGCTCGGGAAGGAGGCGACGGGTGGGCGCTGACGGCCAGCGCCAAGGAACCGCGCCGACCCCGTGTCGAACGGAGCGGAGGTCCTCGACGCCGATGACGCCGGACGACCTGGATCTCGCGGTCCTGCTCGGACGCGCGCGGCGAGGAGACCCCCTGGCCCGGAGCGAGATCGTGAAGCGCCACTACCGACCCGTCTGGAAGACGCTCTGGCGCTTCACCCGCGACCCCGACCAGACGGACGACCTCTGCCAGGAGACGTTCGGGCGGGCGCTCGAGCGTCTCGGCACGTACCGCGGCGAGGCCGCGCTCGGGAGCTGGATCACGAAGATCGGGATCCACCTGTACCTCAACGACCGCCGTCGCCGCCGTCCGACGACGGGGCTCGACGGCGACGCCCGCCCCGGTCCGCGAAGTCTGGTCCAGGACGTCCAGCACGAGGAGCGCTCCCGCCTCGTCCACGAGGCGATGCGCGGCCTGCCCGACGACCTCCGCACCGCGATCGTCCTGACCACCTTCGCGGGCTACTCGCACGCCGAGGCCGCACGCTGCCTCTCGTGCGCGGAGGGGACCGTCTCCTGGCGCGTCCACGAGGCGAAGCGCCGCCTCGGAGAGGTGCTCCGTGACCACGTCTGATCCCCGACCCCAGCCGCACGACGACGCGCCGCCCGACCACGCCGTCCTGGCGTTCGATCGCTGGGACCAGCGCGACCGAGACCGCGCGCCCGAACCGCGCGCCGGCGCCGAGGACGCCCTCCTCGGTGCGCTCCTGGCCCGCCGCGCGCTCGGGACGCGACGTCGCGTCGCGGTCCTCGCCGCCGCCGCCGTCGTGCTCGTGGGCGTCGGCGTCGGCGCGGGGCTCGCGCTCCGTCCCCGGGCCGCGACGGCGGAGTCGCCGGTGCCCCTCGCGTGGGCCGAGCACGAACGGAAGGTCCTCGAGGCGATCGACCAGGGCCTCGGCGAGCGCGTGTCGTGGATCGCGTCCTCCGGCGGCGAGGTCGTGATCGGCTTCACTCCGCGCGCCTCCGACGACGAGCGACGCGTCGTGTTCCTCGAATTGCGCGACGCCGAGGGACACGTCCTCGAAGCGCCCCGCCTCGTCGTGCCCGACGGAGCGGAGGTCGCGGTGGACCTCCCGTCGATGCCGAGCCTCTCTGTCCGGGCGACGAAGCCCTCCTCGAATCGCGTCGAGATCGCCTGCGCCGCCACGTTCGAGGACGGCGCGAAGATCGCCGCCACGCTCCCGACCGTGGCGAGCGGCGAACGAGTCCTCGTCGGCGAGGTCCGAACCGGTGGCCGTGCGCTGGCCCTCTACGCTGCTGCTCGCTAGCGCGATCGTCGCGGCGCCCGTCGCGGCGGACGACGCCGCCGGGACCGCGCTCGTCGGCGGCGCGCGCTGGTACGGCGGCACGACGGTCGTCCGGCGCCTCGCGGTCGCCGACGGGTCGGACGCGGGCGGGCCGTCGTGGCGCCTCGTCGCGTTCGGCGCGGTGATCGCGGAGGGGCGCGGTGACGCGCTCGAAGACGCTTCGGGCTCCGTGTCGAGGTGCCGGCGGTCCGCCGGACGATCCCGGCCCGCCTCGAGCTTTGCGCGAGGGACGGCGAATGCAGCGTCACCGACGTCCTCGTCTACGCGGCGCCGCCCGCGGCGCCCTTCGGCCGCGCGCGCGTCGGCTGGGTCGGCGCGCCCCCGCCCGGTCGCGCGGGCGCGACGCCGATCGAGATCGAGCGCGTGTCCCTCGGGACGGCGACCGCGATCTCCCGCTTTCGGGGACGCACGATCGTGCTCGCCCCCGGCGCGGGCGACGTGACGCCCCTCGTCCCCGCGCTCCTCGGCTTCGCGCGCGGGGGCGGGACCGTGCTCGCGCTGGGCGCCGATGCGGCGCCATGGGTCTCGGAGGGGCGCCCGCCCTCCCCGCCGCCCGCCGGGCTCCTCCTTTACGACCTCCCTCCGGGCGCGCTCGTCCGGTGGGGCGCCTCGGACGGCATCGCGAAACGGCCGCTCCGGCCGCCCGCGGGCGCGCACCTGGAGCTCGTGCCGGGTCTCGTCCGCCTCGCCTTCGTCGGAGAGGGCTGCGTGCTCGTCGCGCGTCTGCGCCTCGTCGGGGCCCTCGCGGACGAACCCCTCGCGGCGCTCCTCGTCGCGCGGCTTCGCGCGGTCGTCGCGTGCGCCCCGTGGCTTCACGACTTCGCCGCCCGCGCGCCCGACGCGTCGGACGGCGCCTTCTGGAGAGAACGATGAAGACCTTCCACCCCACCTCCCTCGGCGGGCTCGCGGCCCTCGTGCTCTTGGCGGGAACGGGCCTCGCGCGGGCCGACGAGCCCGCGCCCCCGCCGCCCGCCGCCGCACCGGCGAACGTACCGGCGCCTCTCGTCGTGGCCGTGCTGGACTTCCAGGGCCCGAAGGACACCCTCCGGGAGCTGACCCAGGCGCTGCCGCGCCTCCTCGAAGCGAAGCTCGCCGAGTCGAAGAAGCTCCGGCTCGTCACGCGCGCGGACCTCGACCGCATCCAGGAGGAGCAGGCGCTCAGCTTCGCAGGGCTGGTCGAGGAGGGGAAGGGCGCGGACGTGGGGAAGCTCGTCGGCGCGGAGGTGCTCGTCGTCGGCCGCGTCTCCTCCGTGGAGGGCGAGGTGCTCCTCTCTGCGAAAGCCATCGGCGCGGAGACCGGCGCGTACCTCCCGGCGCTCGTGCGCGGCGGCGCCGACGCGCCCGGCACCGAGCTCGCGGCGCAGCTCGCGGCTCGGGTCCTGGACCTCCTCGTCGAGCGGGGTGGCGAGATCCTCCCGGCGGCCACGCCCGAGGACGCGGCGCGGGAGAAGGCGCTGAGGGAGGCAATCGAGAAGCTCGGCGTCACGCGGCCGCGCATCGCGCTCGCGGTGCCGGAGCGTCACGTCCAGGCGCCTCGCGTCGCGGACCCCGCCGCCGAGACGGAGATGCTCGCGGCGTTCCGCCGGCTCGACTTCGAGATCGCGCCCGTCACGAGCGAGCGGGAGCGGACGTGGCTCGACGACGCCGGCAAGCAGAAGGCGAGCTTCCCCGCCCCGAAGTCGCTCCCGGCGGACCTGGCGGTCGTCGGCGAGGCGTTCAGCGAGTACGGCGGCCGCGTGGGTCGGTTCGTGTCGTGCCGCGCGCGCGTCGAGGTCCGCGCGTACCGGACGACGACCGGGGAGGTCGTGGCGACCTGGGTCGGAACGGGCGCGGGCGCCGACCTCTCGGAGATCTTCGCGGCCAAGAAGGCGCTGGCCGCCCTCGGGCGGCGCGGCGCGTACGAGCTGGCGCTACAGCTCGCGAAGTCCGCCGCCCCGAAGTGAAGGCCCCGGGCAGACGCCCGAGCCGGAGGTCCCGCGCGTCGGGCATAATCCCGGCCGCGTGCGATCTTCGGCCGCCCCCACGACCCCGAGCCCGCGCCGGCTCCTCCTCGGCGCGGCCTTCGCCCTCCTCGTCCTCGCGGTTCGGCCGCCCGCGGGCCGCGCCGAGGACCACGACGACGAGGGCCCCCGGACCGTCCCGGTCGCCGTCTCGGCGAAGGTGGACGCGACCGACGCCGCGGCCCTCGGACGCTGGCGCGTCACACTGACGTTCCTCCCGTCGGAGGACGTCCACCCGGCGTACGGCCTCTACCTGCGCCTCGAAGACGTGGGTCGCGAGGTCCTGTCGCTCGACCACGCGCCCGAGCCGCCGACCACCACGTGGAGGAAGGGCCGGGCGGTCACCGAGACGATCGACGTCCCGGTCCCGCTCGACGAGGCCGTCGCCCCGGGCACGACGCTCGACCTGCGACTCGCGTTCGTGGACCCCGCCACGGGCGACCTCGTACCGCCGGCGGGCGGCGAGGGCCTCGGCGTCGGCCGTTTCCTCGCGGCCCAGCTCGTCGTGCCCCCGCAGGCCGAGGCGGACGGCCCCGCGGCGGTGGAGCGGGTCCTCCTCGGCGCGGCCGAGCGCGTGAAGAGCGGCGACAGATCGGGCGCGTGGCGACTCCTCGTCCGCGCGATCCGACGCGCGTCCGAGGACGAGACGAAGCGCCGGTTTCGCGACGCGCTCCTCCAGGCGGGCCCGCTGCCCGCCCCGCCGCCGAGCCTCATCGAAGACGACGTCGTCAGGGAGAGGATCGCCGAGGAGAAACGCCGATACCTCCGCCAGATGTCGGGCCGGTACTTCGACCAGGGCCACCTCTTCGCCGCGCTCCGTCTCCTCGAGGCGGTCGGCGGGACCCTCGAGGAGGACGCCGATCGCGCGGTGATCGGCGCGCTCGCGGAGGCCAAGCGGACCGAGAAGGACATCCAGGACCTGAGGGTGAGGATCCTCGCCCGCGTGACCGACGAGGACCGCGCCGCCGCCGAGCAGGCCATCGACGCGCTCGGCACCTCGAGAAAGCTCCTCGAGAAGGGCGTGGCCTGGCTCCAGGCGAAGGCGTACGCGCGTGCCCGGATCGTGCTCCGCAGCATCGCCACGAGCGGCGACCACGACCTCGCGGCCGCAGCCCGCGCGAAGCTCGACGAGACCGAAGCGGCCTGGCTCGCCGACACGCCGCCGGACGAACAGCAGATGGTGGACGACGCCGTGGGAAACCCGGCGTTCAACCGGCTCGCCGTCGTCCCGTCGCAGTCGTTCCTGTTCATCGGACCCCAGACGCTCGTGGAGTCGATCCCCGAGGTCTCGCGGCTCCGCTACGACCTCGCGTACGTGTTCCTGACCGATCTCTTCGGACGACTTCCGAATCCCGCGGGCGACCGCGTGACGGTCTT
This sequence comes from uncultured Planctomycetota bacterium, assembly GCA_963752285.1. Taxonomy (GTDB): domain Bacteria; phylum Planctomycetota; class PLA2; order PLA2; family JAEUHO01; genus CAVVXN01. The sequence goes on along the minus strand of CAVVXN010000005.1, from coordinate 116,021 downwards.
CTTCAAGGAGCTCTGGGACTTCGGCGGCGGCCAGGGCGGCGGCAAGCGGATCGACATCGGACGCGCAGATCCGCACGTGCGAGGGACACGCGTGGACACGGGCCTCCTCTACCACGAGCTCACCCACTGCATCGACGACACCGCGCCCATCTACCACGGCTTCCGCGAGGGCCTGGCCAACTTCGGCGCGGCGTACGCGTTCGAGGCGCTCGGCCAGAAGGCGGACGAGATCCACGCGTTCCAGTCGAACCTGGAGGCGTTCGAGAAGGACTACGTCGGTCGCGACATCCCGTACTGGCGCATCCAGGACTACGGGCCGAGCGCGGGGTTCTTCCTGTGGTTCGAGGAGAAGTACGCGAAGACGGCGACCGGCCACGACTGGAAGCCCTACCGGCGGTTCTTCCGCGCCTACCGCGCGATGCCCGTCAAGGACGGACGGGAGCCGGACGTGGTCCGTGCGCTGGCCTATCACCTCGTTCGCGCGTTCGGGCCGGGCGCGTTCGACGACCTCGTGAGGTTTCGATTCCCCCTCGTCGAGACGGACCGCGACATCCTCGCCACGGAGGTCGAGGGCTTCGCGAGGGGCGAGTGGAGCATCCTCCAACAGGCCGAGAGGCTCCTCGCGCATCCGTCCTCGCCCCTGCGCCGAGACCTCGTGGAGAGGGCGCTGCTCGGGCTCGCGCGCCGGAGCGACGACCCCGCCGAGGTGAGGAAGTTCGCCGAAGAGGAGCTGGGAATCGTCCACGACTGGTGGGTGATCGGCCCGTTTCGAAGCCCGCGCGCGGACCCGCGCGTCGTCGTGTTCGCCCCGGAGCAGACGATCGACCTGAAGGCCGAGTACGTGAGCGGCAACAACGCCTGCCAGTGGCGAAAGGCGGGCGAGGCGCCCGCGGTGACCGTGGACCCGATCGGGTGGGTCGGGATCCACTACGCCTACCAGGACGACACCGCCACGTACGCCCTGACCCACGTGACCGTGGACCACGCAGAGGACGCCTTCGTCCACGTGCGCGCGGACGACGACGTAACGGTGTTCCTGAACGGCGAGCGCGTCGAGAGCTACGCGCCCCTCGGCCCGAGCCCGAGCAGCCTCGTCCCCTGGCGCGGGCCCGCCGCGCTGGCGCCCGACGCGATGCGGTTTCCCGTCCACCTGCGCGAGGGCCGGAACCGCGTGCTCGTGAAGGTCAAGAACCGCTGGGGCGACGCGGGGTTCGTGCTCGCGATCTGTGGCCGCGACGGCGCCCCGATCGCGGGCCTCCACGCCGACCTGCTCCCGGCCGACCCGGAGCCGGCCTCGAAGCCCCCGACGTGGCACGCCCGGCTGCGCCACGACTTTCGCGTGAAGGCGTTCGGGCCGAAGCTCGAGGTCACGGTCGGCTCGTTCCAGGTGCAGAACCAGCACCTGCGGGGGCAGGCTACCGACCAGAAGGTCCCGTGGCGGAAGTACACGGTCCGGCCCGGGTTCCCGCGCGACGCGCCCTCGAACCTCGCGTGGCTGAAGGAGAAGGCGACCGCGAAGGAGCCCGACTTCCGGCTGTCCCTCGATCTCGTACCGAAGAGCGGGGGCGTCCCGAAGATCGTCGTCGCGTTCCAGGCCGAGGGCGGGACCGACGTGCTGGCGGGCTGGGCGCTGATCCTCCACCCCACGGGCAAGGACGAGGTCCAGGCGCGCCTCGAGCGCCACGAGGACCTCCAGTACCAGACGGTGCCGGTGAAGCTCTCGGACGCCGAGTCCCGCAAGCTCCGCCTCGAGCTCCTGGGCGACCGGCTGACGGTGTCGCTCGGCGAGGTCGTGCTCTTCGACCACGTCTGGATCGCGAGGGTGCCCGACCGGCACCGGATCGGCTTCGCGACGTTCGGCCCCGACCTCGCGATCGCGTCGTTCGAGCTCGAGTCCCCCTGACACGGCGGCGGTCGGACCCGCGGTTCCCGAGCCCGCGGGTCGGACCTCAGGTCGGCACGTCTCGCCGACGCGAGGCGATCGCGACCGAGCAGATCCTTCGCCGGCAAACGGAGCAGAGGACCGTGAGTAGATCGCGGCGGAAGTAGACCCATGTCGGGGACGTGGGGTGGCACAGGGGATGGAGGTAGAGCTTCGAGGCGGGGGGAGCGCTCTGACGCTCGGGCGGGTCGCGACGACGTTCCTGGAGGTCCTCCCGGTACAGCGGCATACGCCTACATCGCACGAGCCCGGGTCTTGGTCACGCGGCGGCCCGACGACCCAAGCCGGGAGATCCGTCGGGACCCGGCACGAGCTCGGCGCGCCCGTCCACGACCGGCGCCGACACGGTGTGCCGCGCGGCCCCGTACCGCACCGTCGTCTCGACGGTGCCGCGAGGTCGCGCCGCCCGCTCGCGTCGTACGCGTCGTCGGCGGCGGGCGGGACGCGCACCACGGATCCGCCGGGAGCCGAGACCCCGCCCTCGCCGCGTCCGCGCGGTCGGGCCCGAGCACCCGCGCCGCCCCCCACGACGACGCAGCGGCTCCGTCCCCCGTGGCCCTCTACGTCCCGGACGGCACCGACCCAGACGGGCGCGCTCGCGCGCCGTTGGCACCGCTCCGTTCCGGGTGCGAACGGGTCGTCTCGCCCGCGTATGCTCCGCGCATGCAGAGCGCGATCGTCGGTGTCGTGGGGCTCGGGGTTCTGCTCGCGGGCGGCATGGCCCGTGCGGCCGACGACGACCCGCGGCCGTGGGCGGAGCAGCCCTTCCTCGGGCTCTACGTGCGCGACGGCGCGCACGGTCCCGTCGTCTCGTGGATCGTGCCGGGGCCCTTGGGAGGACGCGGCACCGAGTCCACCTTGGGCGTCCGGCGCGACGACAACCTCGTGTCGGTGGACGGCGAGCCCCGGGACGCCGAGGCACTGAAGGCCTACGTCCGGTCCAAGAAGCCGGGCGACGAGGTGACGCTCGTGCTGCGTCGCTCGAGCGAGGCGAATCCCGAGAGCGCGGTCCCCCACGGCGGCGAGGGCGGCGAGCCCTTCACCGTGAAGGCGACGCTCGGCTCGCGCGACCGCTGGGCCGGACGCGTGGGCCGCGGGCTCGGAGGCCGTGTCGTCCCCCCGACGCCGGAGGGCGAACTCGAGAAGACCCTGATCGAGGGCGCGAAGGCCGTCGGGGCGTGGACCGGGAAGGAAGGCGTGGGCGGAGGCCTCGAAGCGCTCCTCCCCTACCTCGCGAAGGTCCAGGAGGACGCGCTCGACCCGGACTCGCTCTCCGCCGTCGTGCAGTGCTTCCGGCGGCCGCTCAGCGCCGACGCGGTCGCGCGCGGGCTCGACCCTCCGCTCCAGGCCGTCCAGGACGGCGACCCCGCGCACGTGGAGGCGCTGGTTCGCGCGGTGCTCGACCAGCCTTCGCCCCCGGCCGGCGAGGGAGAGAACCCCGACGACGACGCGCTCGTCCGCGAGGCGGGCGCCCGACTCGAGACCTGGGCCAAGGACTGGCGTTCGCCGCTCGAGACGCTCCTCCGCACGCTGACGAACGACGTCTACGTCTACGACGAGCACGCCGACCAGCACGTCGAGACGATCAACCGGATCGGCGGCCCCCACGCGAGGGAGGTGATGGCCCTCGCGCTCGTCCTGCTGCGCCACGCGCCGGCGGCCTGGGAGGCCGAGGCCCGGACCCACGCAGACCCAACGGCGCTCGCCGAGGTGCCTCCCGACGTCCGCGCGGCGGTGGAGGGCGACGTGCTCTGGGCCGGGAAGGACCCGCTCGGCCACCTCGCCGTCGTCGGCGGCCCGGGGCCGAACCGGTACGAGATGTCGAAGCTGGGCGCCGTGTACGACGTCGGCGGAGACGACGAGTACGACTACGGGGCGTCCCCGCCCTTCGCCCTCCGCGTCGTGATCGACCTCGCGGGAAACGACCGCCACCTCGCGAAGGCGGCCTTCGAGGGCCCCGCGACGACGGTGCTCGGCCTGTCGTGGCTCGACGACCGGGCGGGGAACGACGTGTACCGGACCGAGTCCCCCTTCGGCGTCGGGGCGGGGCTCATGGGCGTCGGCGTGCTTCTCGACCGCGGCGGGAACGACGTGTACGAGTCGATGGGCAAGGACTCCGGCTGGGGCCTCGGCGCGGGGTTCTGGGGCGTGGGGCTCCTGATCGACCAGGACGGGGCCGACGTGTACCGCGGCGAGCGCTACGTCGAGGGCGTGGGCGGACCGCGCGGCATCGGCGCGATCGTGGACCGCCGCGGCAACGACCTCTACGTCGCGGACGGGCCCGACGTGCCCTCGGCGTACGGGACCCCCGCGGTGTACGCGGCGATGAGCCAGGCGTTCGGCTTCGGCGTGCGGGGCTACGCCGCCGGCGGCCTCGGCGCGATCGAGGACCTCGGCGGGAACGACCGCTACGACGCGGGCGAGTTCGCGCAGGCCGGCGGGTACTACTTCGGCCTCGGCCTCCTCCACGACGTCTCGGGCGACGACCTCTACCACGGCAACCGCTACGGTCAGGCCTTCGCGGCCCACGAGGCCATCGGGATCCTCGTGGACGATCAGGGCAGCGACACGTACTGGTCGATGACCGCCGCGAGCCAGGCGGGCACGTGGGACCAGTCGATCGGCCTCCTGCTCGACCGCGCGGGGAACGACGCTTACCGCTGCGACGGCCTGGGACAGGGCAGTGCGGCGATGCAGGCGATCGCCATCCTCGCAGACCAGGGCGGCGACGACCGCTACGCGGCGGCCGCCGCGTCGGCCCAGGGCCAGGGCGGCGGGAACGAGTACCACTACGACGCCGACAAGGTCTTCTCGTTCTCGGCGCTGCTGGACCTCGGCGGCGGCCGGGACGTCTACTCGTCGGGTCGGAAGGACGACACGACGGTGGGCACGGGCGCGTTCGACGAGAAGAACCCCGCCGGGTCCCCGCTCTACGGCCTCTTCCTCGACCGCTGAGGGCGCCGCCTGGCCGGGGTTTGGGGGCGGTCGCCCCCGAATCGCCGACGGTCGCGCCCCGCTGTCATTCCTACAAGGATCTTGAAAGAAGGTCCGCGGCGCGGCCCGAGGGACGGCGATCCGTGGCGCCCGCGGGGCGGCGACGAGGATGGCATGGCGTGTGCTCGGGCCGCTCCATGCCCACCAGCGCCCCCGAGACCATGTCCGACACGGCGCTCTACGCCGAGCACGTGAACCGGCAGTGGGTCCGACTCATGGACTCGCTGGGGATGAACGTGTCGTACACCCGGTGCGAGGGAACGAAGCTCTGGGTCGAAGGCGGCGACTGCTACACCGACTTCCTGTCGGGGTACTGCGTCCACAACGTGGGACACAACCACCCGGACGTGCTCCGCGCGCTCCACGAGGAGCTCGACCGGCGGGGCCCGGTGATCGTGCAGAGCCACGTGCCCGGCCTGGCCGGACGGCTCGCCCAACGCCTCGTGGACCTCGCCGGCGGCCGACTGAGGCGCGTCTGGTTCGCGAACACCGGGAGCGAGGGGGTCGAGACCGCGATCAAGTACGCGCGGCTGCACACGAAGCGCAGCGGGATCCTCTACAGCCAGGGCGCCTTCCACGGCATCAGCTGCGGCGCGATGTCGCTCATGCAGCACACCGACTGGGCGGCGGGGTTCGGGCCGTTCCTCCCCGACACGCAGGACGTGCCGTTCCTCGACCTCGCGGAGCTGGAGAAGCACCTCTCGACGCGCTCGTACGCGGCCTTCGTCACGGAGCCCATCCAGGGCGAGAGCGGCGTCAAGCTGGTCCCGCCCGAGACGCTCGTCCGCGCGCAGGAGCTCTGCCGGCGGTACGGGACGCTGTTCGTGGTGGACGAGGTCCAGACGGGCGTCTTCCGGACCGGAACGTTTCTCGCCTCCGCGCAGCTGGGGATCGAGCCGGACATGGTGATCCTCGCCAAGGCGCTCAGCGGCGGCGTGATGCCGGTCGGCGCCGTGCTCATGACGGAGGACATCGAGGACTCGGTCCACCACTCGTTGGACCGCGCGTTCGTCAACTCCTCCACGTTCGGCGAGAACGCGCTGTCGATGCGCGCAGCCCTCACGACCCTCGACATCATCGAGCGCGACGGCCTCGCGAACCGCGCCGTCGAGCTGGGCGAGATCCTGCGCGCGAGGGTGCGCGCGCTCGCGCCCTCGTACGAGATGCTCGCGGAGGTACGCGGTCTCGGCCTGATGAACGGGATCGAGTTCCGCCCGCCGCGCTCACTGAAGCTCAAGATGCTCTATCACACGTTCCGCATGGCCCATCCGGGCCTGTTCGGGCAGATGCTCGTCCGGACGATGTTCAAGAACGGGGTTCTCACCCAGGTGAGCGGCAACAACCACATGGTGCTCAAGGCCTGCCCCCCGCTCACGGCGACCGAGGAAGACGTGGATCGGTTCGTGGACGCCCTCGAGGCGACCTTGCGGGCGTTCCACTCGGGCGGCGGCTTCCTCGAGGGCCTGAAGATCGCGCGGTCCGTGATGGGGCTGTGAGCCTCGCGGCTCGGGGCGGCGCTACCACCTCACGAGCACGATCTCGGAGCAGAAGGCGGGCCCCATCGCGAGCAAGAGGCCGCGGCTCCCGGCGACCGGGCGGCACGCGTCCAGGGTGCGCCTCAGCACCATGAGGACGGACACGGACGAGAGGTTCCCCTGCTCCGCCAACACGTGCCACGAGGCTTCGACCTGCTCGTCGCCGAGGCCCAGCGCCTCCTGCACCGCGGCGAGGACGGCCGGACCGCCCGGGTGGCAGACCCAGTGGTCGATGTCGCTTCGCCCGAGGCCCCGCTCGCGGAGGAAGCGGTCCACGTCGGGGCCGAGTCCCTCCCGCGCCATCCGCGGGACGCCTTCGCTCAGAACGAGCTCGAAGCCCTGCTCGCTCACGTGCCACCCCATGACGTCCTCGGTGTCGGGGTAGATGTTGGAGCGCGAGTCTACGACGCTCGGCCCCTCGCAGGCGAGGGTTTGCGCGCGGTCCGCGCCCACCACGACGACCGCGGCGGCGCCGTCCCCGAAGAGCCCCGTCGCGATGAGGTTGGCGACGGAGAGGTCCTCGTACTGGAAGGTCAGGGAGCAGAGCTCGACAGAGAGGAGGACCGCGACCTGGTCGGGGAACGCACGTACGTACTCCGCGGCCCGCGCGAGACCCGACACGCCGGCCACGCAGCCCAGGCCGAACAGAGGCAGCCGCTTCAGGTCGGGCCGGAGCCCCATGCGGTTGAACAGGCGCGCGTCCAGGGACGGCGAGCAGATGCCGGTGACCGAGGTGACGAACAGCGCGTCCACGTCCTTCGGACCCAGCCCGGCGCGGGTCAGCGCGTCCGAGATGGCCCGCTCGCCGAGGTCCAGGGAGTCCTCGATCCAGCGGTCGTTCGTGTCGCCGAACCGGGAGCGCCGCAGGTACGACTCGAGCGGTCTCGCCAGGTGACGCCGACGCACGCGCACGTTCTCGAAGAGCGATCGCGCGCGCGAGTTGAACGTCGCGCTCCGATGCCAGATGGCCGAGAGCGCGCCGAAGATCTCCTCCTGGGAGTAGGCGTTCGACGGCAGCGCCGTCCCCACCGCGGCGATGCGCATCAGCGGATCTCGTCGCGATGGAGCACGACGCGGCCCTGGCTCGTCGTGAGACGCAGGCGCCCCTCCGCCTCCTCGATCACGGCCGGCTCCGAGCCGTCCCCGAGCGACAGCTTGCCCTGGTCGAGGCTCCACGTGCCGTTTCGGACCTGGAAGGCCGGGGGATGCGAAGCCAGGAGGGCTGCGGCGGCGTACGAGCGGTCGGCTTCGAAGTGGTAGTAGAGCCCGATCACCGAGGGCGCCGCCGCGCCCTCGATCGTCTCCGACCGGTAGGTACCGGGAATGCTCGTCGCGTGGGCCGGCTGCCAGCGCACGTTGGCGGCGGTCGTCTCGACCGCGCGCGCCGCGGGCGCGAGGGGCGAGGCGGATGCGCAGGCAAAGAGCGCCGACGAGAGGGCGAGCACCAGCACGCCGGCGAATCCGCGACGCCGAGGCCCACGGGTCACGGACACGGCACGGAGCATCGCTACGACCCCGCCTGGATCCGGGCCCGGAGGCGGATCCATACCTTGACCATGCGGTCCACGTTGATCACGCCGAGCTTGCTGGGCGGCGTCACGCCGTAGGCCGTCATGTCGAGGGGCATCTCGCCGTCCACGTGCAGGCGCCGCGAGGCGTCGAGGCTGAGGGAGGTCGGCATGTCCACCTCCCGGGTCACGCCGTGGATCGTCATCTGGCCGTGGGTGACGCCGACGACCCGCTCCGCGCGGGCGTCCACGCGCTCGGGCCTGAACGAGAGCAGACGGAAGGTCATCTCGGGCTGCTGGGCCGTGCCGAGCGACGTGCGCATCTCCGCGTCGCGCGAGGCCTCGCCCGTGTCGAGCGTGGCGGCGTCTACGTGGATCTCGGCCCGCGGGTCGCGGTCGGCGTGCGAAAGGTCCACCTCCACCGTTCCGGTCAGCGTCGAGGTCACGCCGGTGAATCCGTGCAGCGTGCTGCTCCCGTCGAACCCGACGCGCGAGAGGGAGGGGACGACCGTGAAGCGCTGCCGCCGGTCGAACCGGACCGCGTCGCTCGGGAGCTGGAACGAGAGGAAGCCGTGCGCAGGCGGCTCCGGCGCCGCGGGCGTCGCCGCGGGCGTCGGCGCCCGCGCGGACCGCGCCGCGGCGAGGGCCGGCGGCGACGCGGGCCCCGGTGCGCCCGCGACCGGCGCCACGGCGGGCGGCGGAAGAGGTGCCGGCGTCGCGGCGGGGCGCGGCGGAAGGGCCGCAGGGGGCGGGGAAGCCGCGACGACCGGCGCCTCTTGGGTCGCCGAGGGGGCCGGAGCGTCCGCGCGGGGCGCCTCGCGCGCGGCGGTCGCCACGACGGAAGGCGTCTCCCGCCGTCGGGCGGCCTCGACCTCGTGGAGCGCCGCCAGCAGGCGCGACGCGGTCTCGTCGGCGCGCGCCGTCGCCGCCTCGACCTGCTCCCGTCGCTCCTGGCGGTCCGCGCCGAGGGACGTCTGGAGGGCGGCGACGCTCTGTCCGAGCCTCGCCTCCACGTGCGCCTCGATCTCGGCGGCGCGGGCGCCCAGGTCCTGCTTCTCGTTGGCCTGCAGGACCGAGAAGTTCGTCTCGAGCGTCGAGGCCAGCGCGCGCAGGTCGTTCTCGAGCGCGCCCACGCGGTCCTCGAGGAGGTGAAGGCCGTCGTCCGCCGCGTCGCGGGCGCTCCCCTCGCGCACGGTCACGCTGACGCCCTCCTTCGTGAGCCCCCAGGCGACCAGACCGCCCACGGTCCAGACCAGCAGGGACAGGGCGCCGACGATGGTGAGGATTCTCCGGTTCATGGCGCGGCCGAGTGCAAGGCTCGGGCCACGCGGCGGGGCGCCCCGCGCGGGGCGCCCAGAGTCCGGAGAATGGCCGTAGCGTCGATCCGCACGCCCGGGGACGGCGGCGCGCGTCCCTTGTAGGACTTTCAAGCCTTCTTGTACTTCGCGGCCGAACGCGCCGGGCGAGGCCCGCGGGGACGGCCGTTCGACGCCGCGACCCCCGCGTCGTCACGAGGCACGACATCTGCGGTACCCGGGGCGAGGAGCGCCGGCCTCGTGCGACGCGCTGTGGACATCCCGCTGCTGCTGGGCCTCGTCCTCCTGGCGGGGGTCGCGGGCGTCGGCTTCGAGTCGCTGCAGCTCGATCGCGAGAACCGCAGCATGATCTCCCGGCACACCGCCCAGGCGGCGGCGGAGGAGCTCCGGGAGAAGGCGTTCGGTCCCGAGAGCACCCTCCTCTTCATGTTGGAGCCCCTGCCGGGCGGCCTCCTCGATCCGATCCACGATGCGTCCGTGCCGAGGTGGGCGGAGGAGATCCGCGGGCTCGGCTGGGTGGCGCAGGCGAGCGTGCTGCCCCAGAGCAGCCCCAAGGCCCTGTACCTCGTCGTCACGATCGAGAACGACGAGAGCGGCCGGTTCTTCGACCGCGTGCAGGCCACCGTCGACTTCGCGTGGAAGCGCCGGCCTCCGGGCTACCGATTCGACGCGACCGGTCAGCCTCTCGGCGAGATCGCGATCTCGAGCGCCATGGCCGACGAGCTGGGACACATCGTCCCGATCCTTCTCGGCGCGTTGTTCCTCCTGCTCCTGGTCACGTACCGCCACGTGGCCCTCGGCGTCGGCATCCTGGCGTCCGCGTTGCTCGGCATCCTGGTGCTCGGAGGCATCCAGTGGCTGCTCTCCCTCCAGGTCGACCCGATCTCCTCGCTGCTCCCGCCCGTGCTCCTGACCGTGGGCGTGGCGGGGTCCGTCCACCTGGTCGAGGCCTTCTTGAAGCACCGCGCACGGGGCCTCGACGCGGACGCCGCGGTCCGAAACGCCGTTCGGGAGCTCGTACGGCCCGCGGCGCTCACGATCAGCACCACCGTCGCGGGGTTCCTCGCGCTCGTGTGGAACAGCATTCCCGCGGTACGCGAGTTCGGTCTTCTCGCCGGCCTGGGCGTGGTCCTCACGTTCGGTCTGACGCTCTTGTGGCTCCCCGCCTTCCTGCGGGTCTTCGCGCGCGGGTCGAGCATCGCGCGGCTCCGGCTCCCGAACGCGGCCGGGGCCCACCTGGCCGGCGGGCTCGCGATCTGGCTCGACCGCCGGGCGCGCGTCGTCGTGGCGGGCAGCACGCTCCTCGTCGCGTTCTTCGCCTGGGAATGGGCCGGCCTCTCGATCGACACCGAGCCCCTCCGCCTCCTGCCGGACCACAGCCCGTTCCGTCGCGAGACGGAGAGCGTCGCGCGCTCGCTCGGCGGCGTCGCGAGCTTCGACGTGCTGCTCCCGGGCGCCGCCCCCGCGGGCGAGGAGACGGCGTACCGGGAGCTCCGACGCGCCCTTGCCGACGAACCGTTGGTCGCGCAGGTCCTCGGCCCCCTCGAGCGCTCGCCTTCGGGCCTCGAGCGGCAACGCGTCCTTTTGCGCCCCTCGGGTACGGGAGACCGCGCGCGACTGTTCTCGCGGGTCGAGACCCGCGCGCGCGCGCTCGGGTGGGCCGGGGCCGTGACCGCCGGCGCGCCGGTGATCGAGGCGAAGGACTCGAACGACCTCGTCGCCTCGCAGCTTCGGAGCATGGGGTTGACGCTCCTGTTCCTGTGGCTCGCGATGGCGATCGGCCTTCGCTCCGCGCGCCTCGGCCTGCTCGGGCTCATCCCGAACCTGGTCCCCGCCGTCGTGCTCTACGGCGGCCTCGCGCTCGTCGGGCGCCCGCTCTCCGTCGGGTCGGCCATGATCGGGTCGGTTCTCCTCGGCCTCACGGTCGACGACTCGATCCACCTGCTCTACCGCTACCGCGAGGCGCGGCGCCGCGGCTCGAGCCGGCTCGTGTCCACCGCCCGGAGCTTTCGCGTCGCAGGCCGGGCCGTGCTCGTCACGACGCTCGTCGAGGCGCTCGGCTTCCTCGTCTGCATCGTGGGGTCCCTCGAGTCGAGCCGTGAGTTCGCCGTGCTCTCGTCGAGCACGATGGTGGTCGCGCTCCTGGCCGACGTGCTCTTCCTCCCGTCGCTGCTCCTCCGTCCCGCCGCCGGGACCGCACGCCCGTGAGCCCCCACCCGCCCCCGGACGAGCGCTACGACGTGGCCGTGGTCGGCGGCGGCCCGGCCGGAAGTCACCTCGCGCTCCGCCTCGGTCGCCTGGGGCGGCGGGTGGCGCTGATCGAGGCGCGAACCTTTCCCCGGCCGAAGCCCTGTGGAGAGTTCATGAGCCCGGCGTGCCTCGGGCTGCTGGAGGAGCTGGGTCTGCTCCGCCCCGTCCTCGACGCCGGCGCCTGTTCGATCTCCCGCATGGAGTTCCACGGTCTCGGACGGTCGGCGCGGGGGCGCTACCTCGACGCGAGCCTCCGTGGGGGTCGCTCCGTCCACGGTCTCGCGCTGCGCCGAGAGGTGTTGGACGAGATCTCGTTTCGCGCCGCGGCGCGGCACCCGGGCGTCACGCTCTTCGAAGGGCGCCGTGTCGCCGGGATCCTCCGCGAAGGCACGGGGCCGGTGGAGGGCGTGCGGCTCTCCCCGCACGGCGGGGCGACGCTCGATCTTCGCGCGGCGTTCACCGTCGGCGCGGACGGCCTGCGAAGCGTCGTGGCCCGCGCGCTCCACGCCCAGCGGGCCGAAGACACGCGCGCCCGCAAGCTCGCGTTCGTCTGCCGGTTCGCGGGCGTCCCGTCGCAGCCCTTCGCCGAGGTCCACTTCCTCGACCACGGCTACCTGATCGCCGCGCCGGTCGACCACGGGCTGATGACGCTGAACCTCATCGTCGAACGGGACCGCTGGACCGGCGGCACCGACCGGCTCGCCTACGTGCGGGCGAGGATCCGGGAAGCGCCCCTCCTCGAGGCGAAGCTCGGGTCCGCGCGGGTGGTCGGGGAGGTCCTCGCGACCGGCCCCCTCGCCGCCGCCACGCACGAGCAGGTGTTCGACGGCGCCGCCCTCGTGGGCGACGCGTGCGGCTTCGTCGATCCCCTGACGGGAGAGGGGCTCTACTTCGCGATGCGCGGCGCCCAGATGCTCGCGCCCGTGTTGGACCGCGCCCTCGCCGCGGGCCGGCGAGACCGGGGCGCTCTCGAAGCGTACGCCCGCGCACGCCGACGAGAGCTCGGGCCGCGGAACTGGATGGCGCGCGCTCTGCAAGGATGCGTCCGGCGGCCGCGGCTGGCCCGCCGGGTGCTCCACCTCCTCTCCGCCCGCCCCGGCCTCATGGACGTGCTCCTGACGGTGACGGGGGACTCGATCTCTCCGCTTCGCGCGCTCGAACCGCGCGTCCTGCTCCCCGCGCTCCGGCGCCGCGCCGGTCCCTCGCCAGGGCCGCGGATACCCTGGGCGACCGTTTGCCGGCCTCGGCCACCCTGCGATCGGGACGACTCGACGTGCGACGACCCCTCCTCAGCCTGAAGGGCAAGACCCGGCTCCTGTTCTGTTGTCTCGGACTCCTGCTGGCGCTCACGGCGACGACGGCGGCGCTCGAGCTCCGCGCGATCGAGGTGGACGCGAGCCGGCTCGTCGAGGAGACGCGGGAGTCGCTGCTCTCGAACGAGCTCCGCTCGAGGATCCGCGAGCTCGACGCGCAGGTGACGCGCAACCCGAACGGCTTCGCGCGCGGCTCGCCCGAGATCGTGGCGCTCCGCGCCTCGCTGCGCGGGTTCCGACGCTCCCTGCTCGACTTCAGCGGCGGCTCCGCCGGCCGCGACCCCTCCCGGGGCGAGCACCAGGCCGCCGAGGACCAGATCGTCGGGCGGATCCTCACCGACCTGCACTCGATCGACACGACGCTCGCGACCGCCCAGACGGCGGCGGACGGAACGACGAGCGAGGGCGAGCGGACCGAGCGGGCGTCGGTCTCCGGCGACCTGGACGACGCGCTCCGCTACGCGATGGTCCTCGACCGCGTGACGCGGGACGAGGCCGGTCTCGACGACTCCGACCTCACCGTCCGAGCCGAGGGCGCACGTTGGATGCTCTGGATCTCCCTCGGCCTCGCCGTCGCCGGTTTCGTGTGGATCAGTCGCTACTTCGTCCGCCACGTCGCGACGCCCATCACCGAGCTGCGCGACGGCGCCGAGCGGCTCGGCCGCGGCGAGCTGGGCCACCGGCTGGCCGTCGTCCGTCACGACGAGATCGGAGAGCTGGCCGCGAGCTTCAACGTCATGGCCGCGAGGATCGGAGAGACCCAGGGCGAGCTGAAGGCGAGTCTTGCCGAGCGGACGCAGGACTTCATCCGCGCCGCCCGCTTCGCGGACCTCGGGGTCCTCGCCGCCGGCCTGGCGCACGAGATCAACAACCCCCTCGCGTCGATCGCCAGCTCGGCCGAGGGTCTGGAGCGCCGTCTCGGGCGGGGGGAGCTCGACGCGAAGGAGGCGCGCGAGTACCTCCAGACGATCGCGGCGGAAGCCTATCGCGCGAAGGGCATCACCGAACGGCTCCTCGCCATGTCGAGGCCGGGGGACGAGAAGCAGGGCATGGTGGACCTCCGTCTGGTCCTGGGCCACCTGGAGGTCATGTTTCGGCACCACATCGAAGAGCGCGGGTTGAAGCTCCGCTTCGAGGGCTGCGAGAGCTCGCCGTGGGTCCACGGCAACTCGGAGTCCTTCGTGCAGGTGTTCAGCAACCTGCTTCGAAACGCGGAGGACGCGAGCCCGCCGGGCGGCGAGATCGTCGTGCGGTGCTCGACGACGGCGGCCGAGTGTCGCGTCGAGGTCTTGGACGAGGGCCTCGGAGTCCCCTCGTCGCAGCGAGACCGGATCTTCGATCCGTTCTACACGACGAAGGCCCCCGGAAAGGGAACCGGACTCGGGCTCGCCGTCGTGTCGAGCCTGATCGAGGCGATGGGCGGACGCATCGAGGTGGGAGACCGGGAGGAGGGCGGCTGTCGGTTCGTGGTCTACCCCGCGCCGCTACGGGTTGCGACGTCATGACGAAACGACTGGTCCTGCTGGTGGACGACGACGACACGCTCCGCCGGGTCCTCCACAAGGAGATCGAAGGGTTCGGCTACAAGGTCTGCTCCCTGCCCGACGCGAACGGAGTGGAGGACGCGCTCCGCGAATGGGCGCCCGACGTCGCGCTCGTGGACCTTCGGCTGCCCGGGATGGGCGGCATGGAGCTGCTGGCCCGCCTGCGGGCGCTCGACGAGGACCTTCCGGTCGTGATGCTCACGGGACACGGGTCGGTGCCGGAGGCGGTGCAGGCGATCCGCCTGGGTGCGTACGACTTCCTCGCCAAGCCGGCCTCCCTCGACCAGATCGAGCAGGTCCTCGGCCGGGCGTGCGAGCGACACGAGCTGGCCACGCGCGTGCGCGGCCTCGAGCGGCTCGCGGCCGTGGACGACGGCGGCGGGCCCGAGGGTGTGCGGCGCATCCTGGGCTCGAGCCCCCAGATCGAGGCGCTGCGGGAGCAGATCCGTCGCGTGGCGCCGGCGGAGGCCTCGGTCCTCGTCCAGGGCGAGAGCGGAACCGGGAAGGAGCTGGTCGCCCGCGCGATCCACGCGGAGAGCTCCCGCGCCCAGCAGGCGTTCGTGGTGATCCACTGCGGCGCGATCCCCGACGGCCTGGTCGAGAGCGAGCTCTTCGGTCACGAGCGCGGCGCGTTCACCGGCGCGCACCGACGGCGGCCGGGGCTCCTGGAGGCCGCCGCTGGAGGGACGCTGTTCCTGGACGAGGTCGGCGAGCTGCCGCTCCCGGTCCAACCGGCGCTCCTTCGCGTGCTCCAGTTCGGCGAGATCCGTCCCGTCGGATCGGAACGCACCCGGCACGTGGACGTGCGGATCCTCTCGGCGACGCACCGCGACCTCGAGCACGAGATCGAGGAGGAGCGGTTTCGGGAGGACCTCTACTACCGGCTGTCTCCGATCATCCTGCAGGTCCCGCCCTTGCGCGAGCGACGGGACGACATCCCTCTCCTCGCGCAGCACTTCCTGAAGCAGGACGCGCCCGACGATCCGCACGAGCTGACGCCCGACGCGGAGGCCGCCCTTTGCGCGCTGGACTGGCCCGGAAACGTCCGCGAGCTCGAGAACGCGCTGATCCGACTGCGGACGCTCGCGCGCGCGCCCCGCATCAGCGCGCAGGACGTGCACGACCTGGTCGCGCGGCGGCGGAAGATGCGAGGAGAGAGCCTCCCCACCCTGTGCCTCGACGACCTCGAGCGCCTCGCGGTCCTCCAGGCCATGAACGCGCACGGCGGAGACAAGCGCGCCGCGGCGGCCGAGCTCGGCATCGCGCTGAAGACCCTCTACAACAAGCTGGCGCGCTACGGGTGAGCCGCGCCGCGGTCGCGTGCCACGGCCGCGGACGAAGAACGCGTGACTCCGCACGGCTCAGAGATGGACGGTGCTCGTGCCGGGCACCGTGAAGTCCGACTTCTTCGCTCCGGACTGCACCGTGTACGTGCCGGCCGGGAGACCATCGACGACCGCGCGGCCGTCCATCCCCTCGAGGGACCGGAACGCGCCCTGGTTTCCCTCCTTCGGGCGGACGTAGGCGTTCCGGTCCAGGCCGTCGATCGTGACCTCGTAGAGCGCGGGCATCGCGATGGAGACCCGATTCGGCCCGGAGTGGACGGTCAGGGGCTTGGACGCGATCGTCGAAGACGACCCACGACCGTAGCTCAGCGAGAGCACGAGTTCGTAGTCGCCGGGCTGGATTCCGGAGAGCGTCACCCGACCGTCCGGCCCGGGATCGGGGATCGAGATGGACATGACGCGCTGCACGTCACCCCCGGGCGCCGGTCCCAGGTGCGCACGCGCGCGGCCGTCGTAGGACGTCCCCGCAAGCCCCGTGATCTCCACGTCCACCTTCCCCGGCTCCTCGAACCGCACCTCGGCGGCAGCCGTCGCGCCCGGTTGGTACTCTACGGTCTTCGTGCCGTAGGCCGGACTGGACACCGCGATCCAGTACCGCGCGTCCTTCTCGACGTCCGGGTCGTCCACGCCCGTGAGCACCCACTTCTCCCCACCCGGCCGATCGATCGCGATGGCGCCACTCGACCCGCTCCGGTTCTTCGAGCGGTAGCCCGCGGTGATCTGCACGTTCGAGACGGGCTTTCCGTCCGGATCGAGGATTCGGACGGGGACGTACTCGCCCGGTGCGAGGGAAGGGACCTTCACGTCGACATCGGTGATCCCGTTCCCGACCTCCACCTCCTGCGTCGCCGCCGGCGGGCCGGACCAGCCCCGAGTGACCCCGACGAGATACCTTCCGGGCGGGAGGTCCGCGAAGGTGAAGGCGTCGCCGTTGTACACCGTGCGGTCCTGCCCGCTCGAGGCGAGGAGCGCGGGATCGGCGGCCTTCCCGGCGGGGATCCGGACGATCCGCACGCGGGCGCTCGAAACGCGCTCTCCCGGCGGCCAGACGATCCGGCCCTGGAGCACCGGATGGCCCTCGAGGTCGATCCGGACCTCGGGGGCCGGGCCCTCGGGGGGCACCGTCACCGTGACGGGTTTCGACTGGAACTCCTGGGCGTCTCCGGCCGCGGCCGTGATCTCGTACGACCCCGGCGCCACGTCCCAGGTCGGACGCTCGGGGCTCCATCCCATGCCGCTGCTCCCCGAGCCGGTCCGATACGTCACGGTCGCGGACCTCGGCTGCGTCCCGTTCGGCAGCCGGAGGTCCAGTCGCAGGCTCCAGCTCCGCGACGCGACGAAGTCCACGGTCTCGCCCGGGCGGACCTTCCAGGTGTTCTGCGTGTTGGCCCGGAAGGTCCAGCCTTCGAGCTTCGCCCGCACGCCCTGGGGCGCGTCGAGGAGTCCCTCGACACGATAGCGACCGTCCGCGCCGGTGCTCGTCGCGACGCGCGCGAGCTTCCGCCAGCGGAGCATCTCCACGTACCACCGAACCGACGTCGCGACGTCCGGGTCGTCGCCGTCGTTCGGAGGACGCCCCCGCTGGAGGTCGTCGGGCATCGACGAGGGGACCGCGGAGACCTCGACGCCCGCGAGGGGTGCGCCCTCGTCGGTGAGGATCGTCCCCGTGATGACCCCGGTTCCTCTCTCGACCTCGGGCAAAGGCAGCGCGTCGAGCACGTGGCGGAGGCTCTCGACCGCTGCGGCGCGCTCGCTCTCCAGGCGCGCTGCGGGAACCGGCGCCCCCTCGAGCTTCGCGAGCGGCGGGACCGACGGCCCCGAGGCCGCGGGTCGATCGAGCGCCGTGCCCGTCACGGGGACCGCCGGGCCGCCTCCTCCGACGACGTACCCCACGCCGAACCCCACCCCCACGAGCACGAGACCGCCCACGAGAGCCGTCATCCCCGACGTACCCGTCATCACCTTCTCCCGAGGTGCTTCCGCGACCAGTGTAGCCGCCGGGCGGTTACGCTCGCGACATGGAGGACGAGATCCCCGACCGGGTCGTGATCGGCGACGACCTCGCCGGCTGGGCCGCGGCGCTCGCCGCGCGTCCCGACCGTCTGGTCTCCGTTCCGGGAGACGACGCGCTCTCGACCGGGGACGGCGCCGACTGCCCCTGCCTCCTCGAGACGGGCGACCCGAGGGTCCAGGCCCTCCTCGCGGGGCTTCCGAGCCCCCCACCGTTCGCCACCCCTCGCGAGGGGATCGGGCCCGTGCTCGTCGTGCGCCGACGGGGCCTCGCCCCGCTGGCGGAACCGGTCGGCGTGCCCCTCGCGCGGGCACGTCGCGACCGCGCCGGGCGTCCCGAGACGCTCGGGACGTTCGCGGACCGCGCCTTCCGGCCCGCGTACGCGCGCGCGTGGCTCCACCCGCTCGCACGCGCGATCTACGGACCGCGCGCGGCGGCGCTGGGCGCGGCCGACGCGCTCCCCGACGTCGTCGCCGCGCACGCGCGGGGCGGCGTCCGCGCGGCGAACGCGCTCCTCGTGCACCCGCTCGAGGACCCGGCCGTGCGCCTCGTCCAAGGCGGAGAGGCGGCGCTCGGGTCGGCGCTCCGCGCGGCGGTCCCTCGGGTGGACGTGGTGATCGACGTGTCGGCGCGCTCCCTCTCGGCCGCGCCGGAGGCCGAGCCGGGTTGCCCCCGCGTTCACTTCGCCGACGACTCGGTCCTCGTCGCGCGCCGGGTGGTCCTCGCGCTCGGCCCGCGCGACGCGGCGCGACTCCTCGACGACCTGGACCCGCTCGCCGCCCAGGAGCTCCGCGCGATCGAGACCGCACCGACCCTCTGGGTCACGCTCCGCCTCGGCCCCCCCGACGCGAGGCGTCTCCCCCCCGTGCGCGGTCTCCTCTTCGCGACCGACGCGCGCGCTCGCGCCAACGTCGCGGTCGTCCGCTCCAACCTCGACGCCGCGGCGACCGCGCCCGACGAGGCGGTCGTGGACCTGCACTACGGCGGCGACCCCGATCGGCCGGCGGTGGACCTCGCGTCGCCGATCTGGAAGGAGGCCGCGATCGCGGACCTCTCGCGCGCGATCGGCCGACCCGTCCGGCCGCGCGAGGCGACGGTCCGGCGGGGCGCGGACCTCCATCCGCCCGTCCCCGGTCGCCGCGCCCGCCTCGCCGCGATCGCCGCGCGCCTCGGCGACCGGGGAGTCGCGCTGGCCGGACGGGCGGTCTCGGGACCCCGCGTCCGGGACCGCCTGGCGCCCGCGCTCTACCTCGCGCGGGGCGTCCCCTCCGGCCTCGAGGTCGCGTGACCGGACCCGCGCGGCGGATCCGGGCGTTCGCGACGCGGCGGTGGCGACGGCGAAGGCCCTGCGTTCCCAGCCTCGACGCCTCGCCGCTCCCCCGCCGGAGCCGGCCGGCGTCGGGAGGGCGGATGCGTCGATCCGCAGCCTGGCTCGGGTGCGTCGTCCTCCTCGGGATCGGCTGGACCCGGATGCCCGGCGCCCGCGCCGACGGCTACGACGAGACCGAGATCCGCCTCAAGACCGCGGGCGTGGACCCGGCGCTCCGAGAGCAGATCCACCAGGCGATCCGCCGGGGGATCTTCGCGCTCCGGGCCCGGCAGTCGAAGGACGGGAGCTTCGCGGAGAACCTCGGATACACCGCGCTCGCGGCGCTCGCGCTCCGCCACACCGGGACGCCGGACGGCACCGAGGCTTCGCACCGCGCACTGAACTGGATCCTGCGCTGGCACGGCGCCGACGTGCTCCGCCGCACGTACGAGGCGGGGATCACCGCGATGCTCCTCGCCGCGGACCGGAGCCACCCGAAGGTCCTGCGGCAGATCCACGACCAGCTCGCCTTCGGTCCGCGACGGAGCGGCGGCTACTGGGACTACGAGCCCAAGGGCGGGACGCCCCCGGCGAACCTCTCGACCTCCCAGTTCGCCGCCCTGGGCCTCTGGGCGGCGGAGCGGTTCGACACGCCGCTCGCGCGCGACGCCTGGGACCGTCACCTCGAGACGCTCTTGCGCGCGCAGAACGAGGACGGCTCCTGGGGCTACTACCTGCCGGGCGCGCCGGCGGCCGCCCAGCTCGACGCATACCCGACGGGCACGTTCATGGGTCTCGCGGACGTGCTCCTCGCCGAGCAGGCGCTGGCCGAGCCGCTCCGTGGGTCGCCCGAGGCCCGCGCGCGGGTTCTCGTCGCGCGGGCGCGGGGCGAGGCCGCGCTCCGGCGTCACGTCCAGTGGACGCTCGCGGTGCCGGGCGGCGCCCACCCCATGGGCGCGGTCTACGCGTACTACCGGCTCTTCGCGCTCGAGAAGGCGTGCGTGTTCCTGGGGGAAGAGGAGGTCGGCGGCGTGGCGTGGTACCGGGACGGAGCCCGGTGGCTCCTGGCGGCGCAGGCGAAGGACGGCCTCTGGAGCGCCGCGGGGGCGGGCGGACGCGACGTCCCCCCGGGCGCGATCGTGGTCACGGACACGCTCGACTCGTCGTTCGCCCTCCTGTTCCTCCTGCGCGCGGCGTCCGTGTACCGGCCGATCACCCCGCGCGACCCGGACGGTCCCCCCACCGTCACGCCGCGCGACACGACGGGGCCGCCTCCGGCGCCGGAGGAGGTGCCCCCGCCGGCGGCCCTCCCCCTCGCGTCGGCGAACCCGTTCCTCGACCGGATCGAGGTCCAGCTCGAGAAGCCCGCCGTCGCGGCGCTCGACGCCACGCTCGACGCGCTCCGGTTCGTGGAGCGAACGTACCCGACGTACCGTCCGAAGGGCGCGCCCCTCTCCGCGGAGCACGACGCCTGGTGCCTCCGCGCGGAAGAGCTCCTCCTCCGGGGGTGCACGCTCCACCTCGGCTCCACGCTGCGCGACCGCGAGCTACGTCGGGCGATCGCGCTGTCGTGCCTCCGCGTGCTCGCGGCGACGGATCGCCGCGTCTCGGCGGCCCTCATGGAGCGGATCCTCGCCCTCGAGGACACGCCCTCGTCGCCCGACGCCTTCCAGTTCGCGTGGTGCTCGGAGGCGATGGAGACGCTCCGGCGGCTCGGGGCGCCGGCGCTCGAGGCGTGGCTCGCCACGCGCGGCGTGGCGGGAGCGGCGAGCGAGTGGCCCCGGATCTCCGCGGCGCTCACGACCCTCGGCGCGATGAACGACCTCGACGGCGCTGCGCGCCTCGCGACCGCGGCGCGTCTCCGCACGGCGCTCGCCCCGCTCCAGAGCCTGGGGACCCGCACGTCGACCGTCGACGACTGTCTGAAGGACGCCTGCGTCGCGCTGACGCGGATCGTCCGGCCCGGGCGGGGCTCCGACTTCCCCTCGCCGAGCCTCGCGGTGCCCCGGGACGAGCTCGACGCGGTCTTTCGCTGGCTCGATCGACACGGGAAGCCCGACGACCCGGTGTGGCGGGACGAGCCCGGGCGGTGAGGACGGCCTACGCCGGAGCGGGGTCGGCGTCGCCGCCTCGGCGGGTGACGAGCCACAGGACGCCGGAGCCCGCGAGCGCGGAGAGGAGCGTGCCCGAGAGGACGCCCACCCGGACCGGGCCCTCGAGGTGGGCGGACTCGAACGCGAGGCTCCCGATGAAGAGGCTCATCGTGAACCCGATGCCGGTCAGGAGCGCCACGCCGTAGAGCTGGCGCCAGCGCACGGCCTCGGGCAGTCGGCAGAGCCCGATCTTCACGACGAGGAACGAGGCGCCGAACACGCCGAGCTGCTTCCCGACGAAGAGACCCGCGGCGATGCCGAGCGGAAGCGGCGCCGCGAAGCTCGAGAGCGACATCCCGGCGAACGAGACGCCCGCGTTCGCGAACGCGAAGAGAGGCATGATGCCGAACGCCACCCAGGGATGGAGCGCGCGCTCGAGGTGCCGGAGCGGGGACGGAGCGTCGCCCTTCGTGCGGAGAGGGATGAAGAACGCGACGGCGACGCCCGCGAGCGTCGCGTGCACGCCCGACTCGAGGACGCACACCCAGATGAACACGCCGACGAGCATGTACGGAGCGATCCGGACGACTCCGCGCCGGTTGAGGACGAACAGGCCCCCGAGACCGACGCCCGCGAGGACCAGCGAGACGAGCGACAGGTCCGACGTGTACAGGACGGCGATGATCACGATCGCGCCGAGGTCGTCGATGATCGCGAGCGCGAGGAGGAAGACCTTGAGCGAGGACGAAACTCCCTTGCCGGCCAGGGAGAGGATGCCGAGGGCGAACGCGATGTCCGTCGCCGCGGGGATCGCCCACCCGCCGGCGGTCTCGGGGTGGCCCGCGTTCACGAGCGAGTAGACGAGCGCCGGCGCGAGCATCCCTCCGATCGCGGCGAAGAGCGGGAGCGACGCCTGGTTCCACGAAGAGAGCTCGCCCTCCAGGATCTCCCGCTTGATCTCGAGGCCCACCAGCAGGAAGAACACCGCCATCAAGCCGTCGTCGATCCAGAGCAGCAGCGGCTTCGCGAGCGCGAGCGAGCCGAGCCGGATCTCGAACGGCGTGTCGAGGAGCCGTTCGTAGAGGTGGGCGAGGGGCGAGTTCGCCGCCAGGAGCGCCAGCGCCGCGGCGCCGAGGAGGAGCAGGCCGCCGGCGGCTTCCAGGCGCAGGAAGTCGCGGATCCAGTCGAGGGCACGTCGCAGGGGCGGTCCTCCAGGTCGGGCTTCCGAGGAAGCGGGGGGAGCACCGTAGCCGCGCGAACGGGCGCGGTCGAGGTCGCCCACGCCCGCCGTCCGGCCCACAGGCTCGCCCGGGGTCGAAGCGAGGCGCGCACGGAGACGTGACCCGCGAGTGACCCCTCGATGATCGGGGTAGAGCGAGGATCGAGGCGGAGGATCGGCATGCGCGTCACCCCCCTCGTCTCCGTTCTCCTCGTCCTCACCGCGACCGGCTGTCGGACGTCACCCGTCGCGAGGGCGCCCGCGCCGCGCGCGGAGGCGCAACCTGCTCCGCTGCCCATGGCGGCGGCGCTCGGAACCGAAGGGGCCTACTTCCTCGACTGGAAGCTCGTCGCGGAGGGTGTCGATGCCCGTGTCATCCAGGCGCCCCGCGTGCTCGTCCGACCTTCGGACCTGGCCACGGCGAGCGTCGGGGACGAGACGTCGTTCATCCAGACGTTCGACGCCGAGGTCACCGAAGGCGCCCTGATCGCGGACCCGGTGATCGGCACCCTCGCGGAGGGCGTCGAGATCGAGTCGCTCGTGATGCCGACCGCGACGCCGGACGGTCACGCGCGCCTCGCCTTCCACGTCCTCCGCACGAAGCTGAACACGCCGATCCCCGAGCGCGAGGTGCGGCTCGTCGCGGAGAGCGCTCCGGGGAGGATCCAGCTCCCCCGGATCGACGTCTCGGACCTCGTCGGGGCGACGCGCGTCCCGCTCGATCGCGAGATCGATCTCGGAGTCCTCCCCGCGCGCGGCCGCGAACCGGCCTGCCGCGTCCGGGTGACGGTCCACGAGGTCGGGGACGTCCGCGCGCCCGCCCCGAAACCCCTGCCGAGCGAGGAGCCCGAGCCCTCCACCGAGCCGGAGGCGGCGGGCCCGGAGAGTCGTCCCGACGCGCTGGGATGGGATCCCTTGCGCGTGCCGGACCTCGCGGCGATGGCCGCGGCACTCTCCGACGCGCCCGGCGCGGGAACGCACCCGCGGCTCCGGATCGTCCGCGCGCCGGAGCATCGTGCCGCGGCGCCGGTCGTCGTGGCGACCCTCGATCTCCCGCCGTCGCCCGTCGTCGGGACGCGGAGGGCCGAGCTCCTCGAGCGCGCGTACCTGCAGGACTACGACGCGGTGGACAAAGAGTCCAAGGAGCCGTCGAAGGGCGCGCCGCGCGTCTACGTGCCGGTCGTGGCCACGCTCGTGACGGGCGCGCGCGCCGAGGTGGTGCTGGGCGCGTCCGGCCCGGAGCTCTCCGTGTCGTGGCGCCACACGCGCGACACGCAGCCGTTCACCACGGAGCTCCCGAACGGTCCCCGCGTCGTGATCGACCTGCCGGAGACGCAGGTGTTGACCGGGACGTTCCCCCTCGGCGCCTCCCGCCTCGTCCCGCTCGGGAAGGTGCTCGTGGGGAACGAGGTCCAGCGCGTGTACCTCTCGCTCACGTACGAGTAGGTCCGTCCCCTCGGGCGAGGCAGGCGGCGAGGGCGGCGACCCGCGTGGCGGCGTCCGGAACCGGCTGCCCGCCGTAGCGCGCGCCGACCAGCGCCTCGAGGAGCGCCGCGGCCTCGGCCGCGAGGCGGGGATCGACGTCGGCCCGGACGAGTCGCGACGCGAGGTCGGGCGCGATCACCGCGGTCGGCGACACGCCGAGGCGCGACGCGAGGGCCGCGGCGAGGCCGTCCACGGGATCGTCCGACGCGGGCGCAACCGGAACCCGGGCGGGAGCGGCGGCGGCCCGCAAAACGGCGGCCCGACCCCGTCGCTTCCGCGCGGCGACGACGCCCAGACCGACCAGGACGAGCAGCGCGAGGGCCAACGCCGCGAGCCCGGGCCGACCGGCGTCCCTCGGCGACCTGGCCGCCGGCCCGGACGAGCCCGCGGACGAGGGTGTGCGCGACGGGGCGACGACGCCCGGGAGCGACAGGGGGTCGCTTTGGAGCACGGCGTAGCGCGCGGGCGGACCGGGATCGAACGTCGCGAGCTCGATCGGAGGAACGTGGGTCGCGCCGGACTCCGAGGCGATCTCGTAGGTCACGACGCGCACGCCGTCCTCCATCCGGTCCGACACGCCGAAGACGTGGAAGCCCTCGATCGCGTCGACCGTGGGAGGCGTCAGCGTCTCGAGGTCGCCGTCGCCGGAGATCTCGAGGCGGAGCGCGAGCGGCTCGCGGCCGCCGTCGCCCGAGCCGCCCGCGATCGACGCGGAGAGACGAAGGCTCCCGACGGCGTCCACGAACCCCTTTGGCCGCCCCGCGACCGGGAGCGGCAGGACGTCGAGCTCGAGCGGCGCGCCCTCGACCGTCACGTCCCGGCGATCGAGGGCGATGCGGTCGCCGGCGAAGTCCTCCTGGAAGCGCGTCGCGTACGCGTAGAGGAGCGAGGGACGAGCGACGTGGATCCGCCCCGGAACCTCGGCGACGTAGCGTCGCTCGATCTCGAGCACGGAGAAGCTCCGGCCCTCGACCTCGCGGGTCCCCACGAGACGCGCGCGCGCGACGTCCCCGTTCAGCGAGAGGCGCCGCAGGTCGCCGTCGGCCCGTGCCGTCGCGCCGGGCTCGGGCACAAGGACCCGCGCGCCCTGGAGCTTCCCGGCCCACGGCGCCTCGGCCTGGATCGGGACGTCCAGCCGCTGGCGGAAGAGCGGGACCGCGTTCTTCTCGAAGAAGTCCCGGTCGATCGTCACGCGGAGGACGAGGCGGAACCGCTCGTGTACGTAGAGGGGGCGCGACGGGCCGACGACCTCGATCGTCGCGCGCGCGGTCTCGTCCGCGTCGCCCGCTTGAGCCCGCCCGTTCGCGAGGGGGACGAGGAGGAGCGACAGCACGAGGAGCGGGACCCGGCGCATCACCAGTCCCTCCCGCCCGACGGGTGCGCCTTCGCCTCCGCCCGGCGGAGGCGGAGCTTCTCCTGCTCGCGCACGCGGAGCGTCTCGAGGACGCGCAGCACGCCCGCCGGCGAGAGCTCCCTCGTCTCGGTCCGCGCGTCGATCGCCGGCTCGCTTGGGGGCGGCTTCGTCGGCTCGGGGGGCTTCGGCTTCGGGCCCCGACCCGGCGGCGGCTTCGGGCTCGGCTTCGGCTTCGGCTTCCCGCCCTTCGTGGTCCTCAGGTGTTCGAGCCAGAGCGTTCCCCGCTCGACGTTCCGCCGGGCCTCCGGCCAGTCGGCACGCGACGCGGCCGCCGCCTGCCAGAACGCCACCGCGTCCTCCGCGCGCGTCAGCGCGTGGAGGGCGGCCTGCTGGTTCCCGCCGAGACGCGTCGCCTCCGCGTCGGCGTCGTGCGAGTCCCGATATGCGACGCTCCCCTCCACGAACGCGTAGCGCGCCCGAAAGGCGGGACCGCCCCGCGCCGCGGCGGCCTTCGCGGCCGCGAGCGCCTCGTCGCCGTGATGGAGCGCCAGCGCCGCGAGCGCGCGGTCGTAGAGGAGCTCCGCGCTCGCGCCGTCGCCCGCGGCCACGGCCGACGCGGCGAACGCGCGGCCGGCCTCGTCGACGCGACCCGCGGCCCACGCCCGGCGTCCCGCTGCCGTGCGGTCGCAGCCGGCGAGGAGGAGGAGCAGCGGCACGAGCGCGAGCGAGACCGCGGTGGAGGCCGCGCGCGGCGCGCTCCGCGGGCGCCGTCCGCTCGCGCGCGCACGGACGGGACGCGCGGGGGCCGTGGGGACCCGCGTTCGGACGACGCGTCGATCGGCGACCGCGAGGTCCACGAGCGCGAGGAGGAACGCGACGCCGATGGGCCACGGGAAGCCCTCCTGCCGTCGCGCGGCGGCGGGGTCGTTCGCGGCCGTGGACGCGAGACTTCGAAGCTCGGAGGCGTAGAGACGCGCGAGGGTGCCCGGTTCGCGATCCGCCGGCGTGAACGTGCCGCCGCCCGCGCGCGCGAGGGCTTCGAGGCTTTGCGGGTCGAGGCGCGAGACCACCTCCGTGCCGTGCGCGTCGAGGAGGAACCCGCGACCTCCGGTGTCGGCGAGCGGGATCTTCGCGCCGAGCGCCGTCCCGAGGCCCAGGACCTCGACCCGGTGGCCCCGCGCGAGGGCGCGCTGCGCCGCGGCGAAGCCCCGGCCCCCGTGGTCCTCGCCGTCGGTCAGGAGCACGACGGCGGACGCGCGCCTGTCATCGACGCGGCCGCTCTCGAGGAGCGCCGCGGCCTCGTCGATCGCGGCGCCGAGGTCGGTCCCCCCGCGCGACACGTCGGTGGGGTCCGCCTCCTCGGCGAGGAGGGCGAGCGACGCGAGGTCCTCGGTCAGGGGCGCGCGAAGTCGCGGCGCGCCGGCGAACTCGACGAGCCCCACGCGCGCGCCCGCTGCGACCTGTCCGAAGGCCGAGATCTCCGCCTTCGCGCGGGCGAGGCGGCTCGGCACGACGTCCTGCGCCTCCATCGACCGCGAGACGTCGAGGCAGAGCACGAGGTCCGGCCCCGACCAGGAGGCCGCGGCGTGGGCGCTGCCGAGGTCCACGCCGAGCACCGCGAGGCCCGCGAAGAAGAGCGACCCCGTGAACGCCCGGCGCCGGAACGTGCGCCGGCCGACGCTCCGCTCCTCCGCGAGCGCCTGGACGCGCGGGCCGATCCGCTCGACGAGCCGGACGTGGCGCCGGCGGTCGAGCGCCCAGAGCAGGGTTCCCACGGCCGGCGCCACGAGGAGCACCGGCCAGAGCTCCGGTCGGAGGAAGACCTGGGCGAACGTCAAGGCAACACGTCCCAGAGCGTCGCCTGCAGAAGTCGGGCCACGAAGAGGAGCGCGACGCCGGCCAGGAGGAATCCGAGGAACCGGTCTTCGACGACCGCGGTCGGCGCCTCGAGCGGAGCCTTCGCGAGACGGTCGATGTCGGCGTACACCCGACGAACGGACGCGGCGTCGCGCGCCTCGAAGAACCCGCCGCCCGTCCGCGCGGCCACGGTGGAGAGGGCGCGCGTGTCGAGGGGAACCCAAGCGCCCTTCGCGTCCCGCTTCCCCGTCCCGGCGGCGATGGCGTACACCTTGATCCCGAGCTTCTGGCAGAGCTGGGCGGCGTGCGCCGGCGCGATCTCGCCGGGCTTCCCCACCAGGGCCACGTTCTCCTCGCCGTCGGTCAGGAGGATCACGACGCGTGAGCGGTGGCTCGTCCGGCTCAAGACGTCCGCGGCCCGCGCGAGGGCCGTCCCGATGCCGGTGGCGTCCTCGGGGCCGTCGTCCCCCACCGTCCGCACGTCGGCGAGGAGGCGGGCCAGCGCGTCGTGGTCGCGGGTCGGGGGGCCAACGAGGTCCGGGTAGCGCGCGAACGTGACGAGCCCGATCCGGTCGTCCTTCCGCTCCCGGACGAACTCGGACGCCGCGGCGCGGGCCACCTCGAGGCGCGTGGCCCGACGGTCCATGTCGTTCGACGCCATGGACGACGACACGTCGAGGCACAGCACGACGTCCAGGCCCACGGAGCGGGCCGGAAGCAGGATCTTCGCGACCGGCCGGGCGAGGGCCACGACGAGCAGGACGAGCCCCCCGAGCTGGAGCACGCGGGGCACCGGCAGGAGCCGCGCGCGCCAGGAACGGGGAACGCCGCCGTTCCCGCCGAGGAGCGCGCCGGGCGCGAAGAGGACGGCCGGCGTCCCGCGCCGCCGACGCCAGGCCCAGGCGAGGGGCACGAGGACGGCGAGGAGGAGCAGCCCCGGGAGGAGGAGCGAGAGGCCGGTGAGGCGTTCGAAGAGCGCGCTCACGACGACGCCCTCCGGGCCGCGGTCGCGCGCACGAACGCGCGTGCGTGCCCGAGGGCGTCCGGGATCTCGCCGGCCGTGGGCACGTGCCGCGCGAACTTCGCGAGCTCGGCCGTCTCCAGCGGGGACGCGAGCTCGTGGAGCACGGCCGGCGTCACGCCCGGCGTCGAGGCGGCGCGCGCGAGGATCTCCTCGCGGGTCCGAACCCAGGCGGGGAGGTCCAGGTGCTCGGCGAGGTAGTCCCGGAGCACGCCCGCGACGCCCGACGCGACCGCGAGCCGCGCCGCCTCGCTCGCGACGCCGTCCGCCTCGAGACGAGCGAGGGCGTCGAGCGCGCGGTCCGCCGGCGTGCGCGGGACCGGCGCGACCACCGGAGACGGGACGCGGCGGCGCCGCGCGAGCGCGCGGGCCAGGACGAACGTGGCGAGGACGCCGAGCGCCACGGCGACGGGCACGACGGGACTCCGCTCGGGGAGCGGACCGTCCGGAAGCTCCACGGGGCCGGGCGTCCTCGGGTCGATCGCGGGGAGGACGTGGAGGTGGAGCGGCTCGGACTTCGCGACGCGCGCCTCGCCTCCGCCCTTCGGGGCCGCGTGGAAGGACGCGGCCGGCACCACGACGTCCTTCGCCGCGAAGGCGTACGCGCGGTAGCGCCGGATCTCCTCGACGTGGGTCGCGTTCTCGCGGCGGTCCGTCGTCTCGAGCCTCACGACGAGCGGCGAGAGGACGGCCTCGTCGAACGCCTCGGGATCGAGCCGCTTCGACCACACGCGCACGATCTCGAGGGGGAAGGCCTTGCCGAGCTCGGTCTCCCTCGTGGAGGTCGAGACGCGGAGCGCGAGGTCCACGTCGGGGATGGGCGCCGGGCGATCGCACGCCCCGACCGCGAGCGGGACGAGGAGGACGAGGAGGACGAGGAGGACGCGCGGCCTCATCGCTTGGCTCCCCGCTGCTCCCGCATGCGGAAGAAGGCGAGGATCGGCTCCGCCACGCCGTTCGCCTCCACCTTCGTCGGGACGCGGACGTCCATCACGTCCACCCGCGCGCGGCGAAGGCTTCGATCCGTGTCGGCGCGCCAGGCCTCGACGCGCCGGCGCCAGGCCTCGCGGGCGCGGCGGCTCGAGCCGTCGAAGAGGAGCCGCGCCTTCGTCTCCGGGTCTTCGAGCCGGAGCAGACCGCGGCCCGGGGGGGCCTCGAGCTCCGGCAGGAGGAGGCGGACCGCGATCACGTCGTGACGCTTCGCGCAGAGGGCGAGAGGCCGTTCCCAACCGGTCGTGAGGAAGTCGGACAGCACGAACAGCACGGCGTGACGGCGCACGGCGTGGGTCGCGAAGTCCAGCGCCGGCGCGAGGCGGGTCGTGGCGCTCGCCGCGGGGTGGGCGAGGCAGTCCCGGACGATCCGGAGCGCATGCGCGACGCCCTTGCGAGGCGGCACCCACGTGTCGACGCCCTCGCTGAAGGCCACGAGCCCGACCTTGTCGCCGTTCCGGACCGCGGAGAACGCCAGGCACGCGGCGACGCGCGCGGCCGTCTGGCGCGCGGACCGGAGCGCGAAACCGCCCCCCATCGACGCGGAGAGGTCGAGGAGGAAGAGGATCGTGAGCTCGCGCTCGTCCACGTACGTCTTGACGAACGGCCGGCCCATGCGGGCCGTGACGTTCCAGTCGATCGAACGCGGGTCGTCGCCGTCGTCGTACTCGCGCACGGTGTCGAACTCGATGCCCGAACCCCGGAACACGGAGAGGTAGCCCCCCGCCATCGTGCCCGTGACGAGGCGCCGGGTCTGTACGTCGATGCGCCGGACCTCCTTCAGCACCTCGGCGAGGGTCGGGTCGTCGCGCGAGAGCCTCGTCCCGGACATGCGGGCTCACGGGACCTTCACGGCGTCCAGCACCGTCTGGATCACGCTTTCCGAGCCGATCCCCTCGGCCTCCGCCTCGTACGTGGTGATCACCCGGTGCCGGAGCACCTCGAGGGCCACCGCCTTCACGTCGTGCGGCGTCACGTACCCCCGGCCCTCGAGGAACGCGCGCGCGCGGCCCGCCCTCACGAGCGCGATCGACGCGCGGGGCGAGGCGCCGTAGAGGATCAGCGGCTGGAGGCTCGCGAGGCCGGCCTCACGGGGGCGCCGTGTCGCGAAGACGAGGTCTACGACGTACCGGAGGAGCTTCTCGTCCACGTACACCTCGTCGAGCCGCGCCCGGGCGGCGAGCACGTGCTCCGGCGTGGCGACCTGCCGGGCGGTCGGTTGCGCCCCGGTGCCGACCATCCGGAGGATGATCTCGGGCTCCTCCTCCTGGGTCGGGTAATCGACGACCACCTTCAGCATGAACCGGTCGATCTGCGCCTCCGGCAGCGGGTACGTGCCCTCGAGCTCCACGGGGTTCTGCGTGGCGAGCACGAGGAACGGCCGGGGCAACGCACGGGTCTCGCCCGCGAGGGTCACCTGACGTTCCTGCATCGACTCCATGAGCGCCGACTGCACCTTGGCCGGCGCGCGGTTGATCTCGTCGGCGAGCACGAAGTTCGCGAAGATCGGACCCTCGCGAATCGACCACTCACTCGTCCGCGGGTTGTAGACCTGCGTTCCGAGGAGGTCGGACGGAAGGAGGTCCGGCGTGAACTGGATGCGCCGGTACGTGCCGCCGAGCGCGTTCGCCACCGACTGCGCGGCGAGCGACTTCGCGAGGCCGGGCAGACCCTCCAGCAGGACGTGGCCGTCGGCCAGGAGCCCGATCAAGAGGCTCCGGATCAGGGCCTTCTGACCGACGATCACGCGTTCGACCTCCCGGATCACGTCCCGGAGGAAGGCGCTGTCCTTCTCGATCTCGGGCCCGAGGGCGCGTACGTCGGTCAAGGGCCGCGGCTCCTTCCGTGGCGGTCGAGAGTCTCGTTCACCGTCAGTCCCGCTCCGTCGGGAGGAGGTCGGGGTCGAGCGTCGAGAACACCTTCTCGATGCGGTCCGCGAGGTCGTCCTCGCCGTTCCGGCGGCACTGCGAGAGGATCGCCTGCGCGGTCTCGCCGGGGGTCATCCCCATGCCGTCCTGCGTGGCGGTGGCCTGCGGGTCCCGCGCGATGCCCGTGAGCGAGACGTCCGTGGCCTCGGCGTCCTTGCCGATCTCGAACAACACGCGCGCCTCGCCGGCGAGGGCCAGCGCGATGGCGCGGTCCGAGGCGGCCTGGAACGCGGGTTCGGCCTTCGCGGCCTCCTCGTAGTGGGCGACGGCGCGGCCATAGGCCTCTACGGCGTCGTCCCACTTCCGGTGGCGGCGGTAGTCCTCCGCCGCGGCCACGGAACCGAGGCCCGCGAACGAGGCGAGCGTGGCCGAGGGCCCGTGCTCCTTCAACAGCGCGTCGTACGCGTCCTGCATCTTCTCGGCGCCC
This sequence comes from uncultured Planctomycetota bacterium, assembly GCA_963752285.1. Classification (GTDB taxonomy): domain Bacteria; phylum Planctomycetota; class PLA2; order PLA2; family JAEUHO01; genus CAVVXN01. Next base: position 84,579 of record CAVVXN010000005.1, on the reverse strand, counting down.
TCCCGGGCCAGGAGACGGTTGCGGAACCGCTGGTGGAGGGGGACCGAGTCGGTGAACCGCTCGATGCCCTCCGCGAGGACCTGGTCCGCATGGTGATCCGCGCCGAGCCAGACGAGGAAGTCGTAGTGCCAGAGAACCTGGCTGTCCGTGCCCAGCGGGTGCTTGCGGAGCACCGCGTACGCCGCATCGACGTCCGCCAGCCACGTCGGCGGCCAGGGCTTCTTCTCGTGGACGGCGGCCTTGATCCCCTTCCAACGCGACTCGGCGAAGATGGTCACGAGCGCCATGGACTGCCAGGTCGCGTCGCCGGCCGGAATCTCCTTCATCGCCTTCTCGGAACGGGCGTACGCCGTGTCGAGGTCCCCGAGGTAGTACGACGCGAGGGCCACCGTCGAGTCGACGCCCCAACCGGTCGCACCGAGCTTCTCCGCCTCGAGCGCGGCCGTCTTCGCGTCCTCGTACGCCGCGCGGGCCATGCTCCGCGCCAGCTTGGAGCTCTCGGGGAACGCCTTCTCCGTGTCGCCCGCGAGCGCGAGGCTCGCCTCGGCGAGCTGGAGCCGGGGCGCGGGATCGTCGGGGTGCTCGTCGGCGGCGCGCGCCATCTCCTCGGTGTGCCAGGTGTCGGTCTCGGCGTCCGGCCCTGGGGCGGGGTACGTGCCGCCCGCGAGCGCCTCCGACCAGCCCGCGACGTCCACGGTGGTGTGCGCCGTGAGACCCTCGTGTACGCCCGCGAGCCAGCGGGCCAGGGGCGAGGTCTCGCCCAGCCGCTTGAGCGCCCCGATCAGGGCGTCGCGCTCCCCGGGGTCCATGGAGACCTGGAGGCTCTCCGAGATCAGCGTCGTCGCCTGGGGCGACCTCGTCTCGGCGAGGGCCTCGCGCGCGAGCTTGCTCTGGTTCACGTCGAGACCGAACACGGCCAGGCGGAGCAGGTCGAGGGGGTCGGCCTCGGGGTGTTTCATCGCGGCCTCGAGGAGCTTCTTCCTCGTCTCCGCGTCGCCGGCCACGTACGCGGCCTCCACGGCTTGCCGGTCGGCGAGCGCGCGGCTCGCCACGCGGTCCACGATCGGCCGGTCCCCGCGGACGATCGGCGGGTTCGGCGGCGGGAGCCCGTTCAGTCCGTCCCGGATCGCCCGCACGATCGACGCCGTGTCGTTGGCGTAGTAGACGTCGAAGACCTCGTTCTTCTGGAGGTCCACCGCGATGTGACGGGGGGAGATGCGTTTGCCGTCGCAGTACTTCTTGTAGATGACCGGTTCCATCGCGATGTGCTCACCGCACGTCACGCTGCCGAAGCGCGGGCAGAGGATCCGGTGGCCCTGGTCGTCGTAGTCGCGCGGGTTGTGTCGGTAGACCGACGCGATCACGCACACGTAGTTCTTGAACAGCTCGGCGATCTCGGGCGAACGGTAGCGGATGCCGGCCCAGTTCTCGCTCGCGATCTCGCCGTCCATGTTGATGCAGACGAGGATCGGCTTGCCGGTCTCCTTCGAGACGGCGACGGCGTCGTCCCAGGTCCGCTGGAAGGGGATCAGGACGGGCTTGGCCCAGTCGGCCGCGGTCGGCGCCGGCCAGGTGGACTCCCGCCACTGGCGGCGGGCGGTCGGCTCGGTCGGCATGTCCGGGCTGTCCGACGGCGGCCCCCCCGGGGTGGACTTGGGCGACGTCTCCGCGCCCGGCGCGGGCGCAGGGGCAGGCGCGGGCGTGGACCCCGACGGCGGCTGGGGCTTCGCCGACGGGTCGTCGTCCCCGGCGCGGGACGACGGGGCGAAGGGGAGCAGCAGCAGCAGGGCGACGGGGAACAGACGGAGCCACCGCCGAACGGCGTCGGCGCTCCGTCCAGGTGCGCGGGATCGGGACATGGGTGGGCCTCGCGATGGTTCCCGGTTCGGGCCTCGGGGCTCGGGGGAACCCGGGGTCCCGGCAAACCGCTCTCCAGGGTATCGCCCGCGCCCGCACGATTCCCGCGAGAGCCGGGAGCCGGCCCCGGGGCGGTGGCGCTTTGCGGTCGCGCGCGTCCCCGGAGGCGTGGCGTTACCCCGACGCCACGGCGCCCCGACTCGCACGGGGCTCTCGCGGTGCGACCCCGCGGGCTGGTGTCCCTCCGGGTCGGCGGAGCGCGACCCGAGCGGGCCGATCCGGCCGGCCCCGGGCCTCTGGCCCCAGGGAATCGACCGCGCGGGCCGCCGAGCCCGCGGCGTATGCTCCTCGCATGCGTGCCCGCACGGACGCCCGTCTACCCGTGTTCGCGGGCTTCGCCCTGATCCCGATGATCGGGTACCTCGACCTGGCGACGGGATCCGAGATCGGCGTTTCGCTCTTCTACCTGGTCCCGGTCGCGCTCGTGACGTGGTCCGGGGGGACGCGACTCGGCGGGTTGGCGAGCCTCGTCTCCGCCGGCGCCTGGCACGCGGCGGACGTCGCGGGCGGCCACGGGTACTCGCACGCCGCGATCGCATACTGGAACGCCGCGATCCGCCTGGGTTTCTTCGTCGTCACCGCGTCGCTCCTCGGACGCCTGCGTGTCCTCCAGGGACGGCTCCAGGCCTCCGCGACGATCGACGCGCTGACCGGCGTCGCGAACGCCCGGTCCTTCCGCGAGGGGCTCGAGCTCGAGGTGGCGCGGAGCAATCGGCATGGTCGCACGTTGAGTCTCGCCTACCTGGATCTCGACGACTTCAAGCAGGTGAACGACGCGGCGGGGCACGCGGCGGGCGACCTGGCCCTCCAGGTCGTCGCGCGCGAGGGGCAGGCGACGCTCCGTCGGGGCGATCTCCTCGCGCGGCTCGGGGGGGACGAGTTCGCGCTCCTCCTCCCCGAGACGGGCGCCGAGGCGGCCTCGACCGCGCTCGCCCGGATGCTCTCCGCGATCCAGGAGGCCGTACGGGCCCACGGCTGGCCGATGGGCGTGAGCGTGGGCTTGGTCACGGCGGCGCCGCCGCTGCCTCCGGCCGACGAAATCGTGCGCGCCGCCGACCGCCTCATGTACGCGGCGAAGCGCGAGGGGAAGGGCACGATTCGCCGCACCTCGCTCGAACCGGCCCCGGCTGCCTGACCCGGCGCCGGCCGCGCGTGCCCCGACGCGACGGGGCGGTCGTGTAGCATCGGGGCGTGGATACGGGCGACAGGGAACCCGACCTCCTCGCCGGGACGGCGTGGGAGCGTCTCCGACCCTCCCGATGGACGATGTCGCTCACCGGCTTCGTGGGCGGGCTCGGGTGCACGATCGTCGTGTGGTACGTCCACTCCCTCCTCCTGCGCGCGACCGCGCCCGCGCCGTCGTCTCGTCTCCCGACGGTTCTGGGGGCCCTGGCCCTCGCCGTTCCCTTCCTCGCCGTCGGGGCGCTCGCCGTCCTCCGCGCGCGCGGCGCGGTCCGGGCCCGGTGGGCCGCGTTCGGGCTCGGCGTCTCGAGCCCGTACCTGCTCTTCGCCGGCTTGGCCTTCGCTCCGAAGGTCGTCGCGTACGTCCGACGCACCGACTTCGACGCCGCGAGGTGGCGCGCATCGACGGGCGAGCGCACGGAGGAGCGCCAGCGCATGGTCGACGACCTCGTGGACTCGGGTCGTCTCCGGGGGCTCACCACGCAGGAGGTGGCGGCGCTGCTCGGTCCTCCGGACGGCTCCCGGTCTCCGGGCGAGTGGTCGTACGACATGGGCCTCCCTCCCGGCTTCATGGAGCTGGAGCTCGATCTTGCGTTCCTCGTGATCCGCTTCGACGCCGAGGGTCGCGTGTCGAGCGTGTTCACCTGTACGGGGTAGGAACCCGCCGACCGCCCCCTCCCCTGCCGCGGGTCCTACGCTGGCCCGACCGTGAGTCGAGCGTCCTCCTCGCCGTCCGGACCCCCTCTCTCGCGCCGCGGCGTGCTCGCCGGCCTCGCGGCGGCGGGCGTGGCCCTCGCGTGGCCGGATCGGCGCGCGTGGGCGGACGGCGCGGCGCCTCGGCGCGCGCCGTCCTCCTACGTCGGCCACGGCTCGCCGATGACCGCGCTCGACCGGGAGAAGGGCGCGCCGCTCGTCCGGTGGGGCGAGGCGGTCGCGCGACCCGACGCGATCCTCGTCGTCTCGGCGCACTACGAACGCGCGCCGGTGACGATCGGGGCGACGCGGACGCGGCCGCTCGTCTACGACTTTCGCGGCTTCCCGCGCGAGCTGTACCAGGTCCGCTACCCCGCCCCGGGGGCGCCCGCGCTCGCGAAGGACGTGGCGAAGCGGCTCGCGCCGCTCGGTACCGTGTACGAGGACCCGACGCGCGGCCTCGACCACGGCGCGTGGGTCCCGCTCCGGTGGATGGCGCCCCAGGCCGACGTGCCGGTGCTCCTCCTCTCGCTGCCCTCGCACGACCCGAAGGCGCTCTGGCGCATCGGTCGCGCGCTCAGACCGCTGCGCGACGAGGGCGTGTGGTTCCTCGGGAGCGGCAACCTCACGCACAACCTGCGGCAGATCGACCCGCGCCCGGACGCGCCCGTCGTCGCGTGGGCGTCCGAGTTCGACGCGTGGGCCACGGAGGCGCTGCGCCGCCGCGACGTGGACGCCCTCCTCGACTGGGAACGGCGCGCGCCGGCCGCACGGACGAACCACCCGACGGTCGAGCACCTGGTCCCGCTGCTCCTCGCCGTCGCCGCGTCCTTCGACGACGACGTCGTCCGCTTCCCGGTCACGGGCTTCGAGCACGGGAGCCTCTCGCGCCGCTCGGTCTCGTTCGACGCGCCGGCCCCGAGGCCGAAGAGAACGACGCCCGAGCGCAGCTGAGTCCCGCGCGCGCGGGCTGGGCGCGTTCGCGGATCCCTTCGACACCGCGCGTGGACCGTCGCGCGAAGCGACGAGGCGTCTCGGAGGCGACCGCCGCCCAGCGCCGAGGGCACGAACCGGAGCGAGATCGCCGCGGCCCGTGACCCGGGCGACGGGAGCCCGTGACGGACTCGGGCCCGTCGTTCACTCGTCCTCGGCCGCGCTCGTCCACCGCTCGTAGGCGTCCACGAGGTCCCCCTCGAGCGCCTCGAGCCGGCGCTTCGTCGCCTCGACGTCCTCGGAAGGGCCGCTCCAGAACGCCGGGTCGCCCATCCGGTCGTGGAGCGCGCGGCGCTCGGCCTCCAGGCGTTCGACCTCGCGCTCCAGCTCCTCGAGCGCCCGCCGGGCCCTCGCCGCCCGACGGGCGGCGTCCCGCTCGGCCTCGGCCCGCGGGCGACGGACCGGCGGGGCGGGCGACGCCGCGCACTCGGCCGCTCGCTCGCGGTCCTCGATCCTCGCCCACTCGCTCCACCCCCCCACCACCTCCCGGACGCCGCCCGCGCCGTCGAAGACGAGGAGGCTCGTCACGGTCTGGTCGAGGAAGTCGCGGTCGTGGCTCACGAGGAGGACCGTCCCGCCGTAGGCGAGCAACGCGTCCTCCAGGACGTCGAGCGTCTCGACGTCGAGGTCGTTGGTCGGCTCGTCCAGCACCAGCAGGTTGCTCGGACGCGCGAAGAGACGCGCGAGGAGGAGGCGGGCGCGCTCACCCCCCGAGAGCCGTGACACGGGTTGGCGCGCGGCGTCCGCCTCGAAGAGGAAGTCGGCGAGGTAGGAGGTCACGTGTCGCTGCTTCCCCCCGACCTCGACGAACGGGACCCCGCCGGAGACGCACTCCCCCACGGTGCTCGCGGGATCGAGGGCGGCGTGGAGCGGATCGAACCAGACGGGCTCGAGACCGGTCCCGCGCTTCACGCGCCCCGACACGGGCGGCAGGTCCCCGACCAACGTCCGGGCGAGCGTCGTCTTCCCGCTCCCGTTCGGACCGACGAGCCCGATCCTGTCCCCTCGAATCACCAGGAGATCCATCGGCCGAAGGAGCGCGACCTCGCCGTATCCCGCGACGAGCCCTCTCCCGTCCAGGACGAGCCGCCCCGAGCGCTCCGCCTCGGCGATCGCGATCGCCGCCGTGCCCGTGGCTTCGCGACGCGCCCGGCGCTCGCGGCGCATCTGCTCGAGCGCGACGACGCGGGCCTCGCCTCTCGTGCGCTGCGCCTTGACGCCTTTCCGCCGCCACGCCTCCTCTTTCGCCAGCTTGCGGTCGGCCCGCTCGTTTCGGCGCGTCTCCTCGGCCGCGCGCTCCTCCCGCCGGAGGAGGTAGGTCGCGTGGTCGCCCGGCCACGACGTCAACCGCCCACGATCGAGCTCCAGGATGCGCGTCGCGAGGCCCCGCAGGAACGCTCGATCGTGCGTCACGAACAACGTCGCGCCGCCGCGGGCGGTCAGCTGCGCCTCCAGCCACCGGATCGCGGCGATGTCGAGGTGGTTGGTCGGCTCGTCGAGGAGCATCAGGTCGGGCGAGGCGGCCAGCGCCCGCGCCAGGAGGACCCGACGGGAGAGGCCCGCGCTCAGCCTCGAGGTCTCGCTTGCCGGGTCGAGCCGCAGTCCCGCGAAGAGCCGGTCGAGTCGTTCCCTCGAGCGCCACGCCTCCTCCGTCGGGAGGCCCGCTCCGACCACCTCCGCCACCGTCCCGCGAAGGCCGCGCGGCACCTCCTGGGGGAGACGCGCGATCCGCAGCCCCTGCCGGAGCGTGCGCTCGCCCGCGTCGGGCTCGAGCTCGCCCGCGATCACGGACAGGAGGGTGGACTTCCCGGAGGCGTTCCGCCCGAGGAGCGCGATCCGCTCCCCCTCGTCCACGACGAGCGAGACGTCGTCGAGGACCGGCGGCCCGCCGTGCGTGACGGTGACCCCGGTGAGTCCGAGCAGCGCCATCGCGCGACGGTAGCTCGGGTTCGGGGGACGCGAGCGCCGCGAGGGGCCGCCGCCGAGCGTCCCTCGGTTCGAGACCTTCGCGCGCCCACGGGGCGGCAGGGCCGCGCGCCGACGCGTGGCGCGCCGAACGGAAGAGCCGCGTCCGGCGGGGACCGGCGGCATCCGGCCATGGTGGTCGTTCCCGACCGGGAGGCCGTGGCGGGCACGGGCTTCGCCCGCGGGGCGACGCACCCTCCGCACGCACGCCGCGCCGGGTCTCCGGCCGAGACCCGGCGCCGCGACGCCCGGTCGAGAGCGTCAGACCCGCGCGTGGGACGGCCGGTACGAGCCCGCCGGAGCGCGACTCGCGATCGCGATGCGGTTCCAGGCGTTGATCGTCGCGGCCGCGACGGTGAGGTCGGCGACCTCCTGCTCGCTCAGGTGCGCGCGCACCGCGTCGTAGACCTCGTCCGGAACCTGACCGACGTGAACGAGGGTCACGGCCTCCGTCCACGCGAGCGCGGCGCGCTCGCGGTCCGTGTAGTAGGGCGCCTCCCGCCAGGCGTCGAGCCCGTACAGACGCTGCTCCGTCTCGCCGAGCGCTCGGGCGTCCTTCCAGTGCATGTCGATGCAGTACGCGCAGCCGTTGACCTGCGACGCCCGGAGCTTCACGAGGTGCAGCAGCTTCGCTTCGAGGCCGCACCCGGCGAGGTACCTCTCGAGCCCCAGCATGGCGTGGAACGCGCCCGGGGCGAGGGCCGCCGCGTCGAACCTGCCCTTCGTCATGGCTCGTCTCCCTTCGGCGCGCGCCGGGGCGCATCGCCGGGGCCACGCCGGTCCGAACCTACGCCCGGCCCGACGCCTGGTGGCCCGCCCCGGCGTCGGCGAGCACGTTCCGGTCCGAACGACCCGACGCGATCACAGCCCGCGTCCCCACGGCCCCTGAGGTCCTATCGGTCTCGGCGACCGGTCCGACGCTCGGTCCCCGACGGTGGCCCGGGGGCCCCTCCGGTGCAGGATGGCGGACGTGCCGGGACTTCCGCTCGTCCGCTACCTCTCCCGCTGCCACGCCGCCACGCGTGTCGCGGCCCGCGCGATCGTCCGTGCCGGGCGCGTCCGGCTGAACGGCCGCGTGTGCACGGACGGCGCGCGCCGCGTGGACCCGGACCGCGACCGGGTGACGCTCGACGACGCGCCCGTCACCCCGCCCACGGCGGCGGAGATCGAGTGGTGGGCGGTCAACAAGCCGCGCGGCGTCGTCGCGACGACGGCGGACCCCGAGGGTCGGCCCACCGTGATGGGCCTGGTCCCTGCGCCGCGCGCACCGGGTCTCGCGCCCGTCGGGAGGCTGGACCGCGCGAGCGCCGGCCTGCTCCTCCTCACGAACGACCACCTGCTCGCTGCGCGCCTCCTCGACCCGTCGTCCCACGCCGAGAAGGTCTACCGCGTGAAGGTCCGGGGCCATCCCACGGCGGACGTGCTCGCGGCGTGGCGGACGGAGCCGCGCGAGGTTGACGATCTCGTGCTCGGGCCGATGGAGGTCGAGGTCGAGCGCGAGGGACCGCGTTCGACCTGGCTCCGGATCGTGCTCCGCGAGGGGAAGAACCGGCAGATCCGTCGTCGGCTCGAGGCGGACGGGCACGAGGTGGAGGTGCTCGTGCGCGTCGCGTTCGGTCCGATCCCGCTCGGCGACCTCGCTCCCGGGGCCGCGCGCCGGCTCGGCGACGCCGAGGTGGCCGCGCTCCTGAGCGCCGTTCGGTCTTGACCCTCGTCAAGGGGTGGGGACCGGTCCCCTGCCCCTCCCCTCGCGAACCGCGCGGTGGAGCGGCACGCGCTCGACCATTCCCTTCCGGTGGTCCGGCGGCGCGTAGAGGACCAGGTCGTCGAGGAGACGCCGCGCGGCCGCGAGGTGCCCGTCCCCGCCCGTCGTCCGCCAGAGCACGTAGAGGGCCTCCAGGCGGTCCGCCGCACGGAGTCGCGGTTCGAGCTCGGCGAAGAGGGACTCGGCGGCCGAAGCGTCCCGCCGCCCGAGCAGGGCGAGGTACGCGGCGGCGAGGACCCAGTCGCCGTGGTCCTCCACGGCCCGCGCGACGGCCTCCGCCTCCTCGAGCCGCGCGGCTCCCTCCTCCGTGCGCCCGCGAGCCACCTGGAGCGCGCCGAGCGTGCGAAGGCTTCGCGCGACGCCGCCGCGGTACCCGAGCTCGCGGCGCATGGAGAGGCCCGCTTCGTACAACGCCTCGGCGCGCGCGAGGTCGCCTGCCTGCTCCGCCACGATGCCCAGGCGGTGGAGCGCGTAGGTCTCGGCGCGCCGCGGCCCGAGCGCACGAAACGTCGAGAGCGCGACCTCGAGGTGCGCGTGCCCGCGCTCCGGCTCGCCGAGCAGGGGCAGCATCCGCCCGAGCGCGACGTGGCACAGACCGGAGTTCACGCGGTCGCCGCTCACCTCGGAGAGCGCCAGCGAGCCGCGGAACGCGTCGAGCGCCCCCGCCCAGCGCCCGAGGTACTCGAGCGAGAGCCCGAGGTTGCCGAGCCCCTGCTGCTCGATCTTCCGGTTCCCGATCTCCCGTGCGATCGCGACCTGGCGGAGGTACGCGTCCTTGGCCTCCTCGAAGTGGCCGGTGTCGATGCCGTAGCCGCGGGCGTTCCCGAGCGCGACGGCCTCGAGGGCCCGGTCGCCGAGTCGAATCGCCAGCTGGAGCTGCTCCTCGAACGCCGCCTGGCCCTCCCCGTGACGTCCCACCTCGCAGTAGAACCAGCCGAGCGCCGAACGACTCTGTGCGCGGAGCGCGAGGTCGCCCTCCTCGTCGGCGAGACGGACCATCTCGGCGAGGATCTCCTCCCACCGCGCCCACCGGCCGAGCGGCTGGAGCGCGGAGCCCAGGGAGAGGAGGATCTCGAGGCGCCGGCGGCGTTCCGCGGGTCCGGCGAGCGCGCGCTCGGCGAGGTCCACGACGGCCTCGTACTGCGCGGTCTGGTAGAGCCAGGCGAGCGCGGGCGCCAGGTACGGGGAGGCGTCGGCGTGCCGGCCGCCGTGGAGGAAGTGGTGGCAGAGCTCGACGGCGCGGCGCGGGTCCTCGTCGGCCGGAGAAGACGACGCTTCGATCGCCTTGGCGAGGAGCACGTGGTACTCCGAGCGCAGGGGCGGCGAGAGACGGGCGTAGAGCGTCTCCTGCACCTGGTGATGGTCGAAGCGGAACCGCGCTCCCGTCGAGCGCACGAGCCCGGGTCCCCGCTCGATGCGACCCAGCGCGCGGAGCAGGGGGATCCGCTCGCGCCCCAGAGCCGTCGCGACGAGCGCGGCGTCGAACTCGTGCCCGCAGCAGGCGGCGACCTCCAGGATTTCGCGCTCGTCGTCGTCGAGGGCGTCGAGCCGCGCCGCGACCAGGTCCACGACCGACGACGGGATCTCGACGTCCCGGAGGGTCCCCGTGATCCGCCACGCGCCGTCGGCGCCCTGCAGGATCCGGTTGGCGTCCTTGAGGCTCTTCAGGATCTCCAGCGCGAAATAGGGGTTGCCGTCGGACTTCTGCGCGATCTTCCAGCCGAGCTCGGCGGCCACCCGCGACCCGACGCCGTCCTCCAGGAGGCGCGCGAGGTCCTTCGCGCCGAGTCGGGCGAGGCGGATCCTCGTGGTCTCGACCGCGCCCTCCAGCGCCGCATGCCAGGTCGCCGGAAGCCCGGGGCGCGTCGTGCCGACGAGGAGCAGACGGTGGCCCCGGACGGCGCCCGCGACCGCGAGGAAGGTGCGTCGCTCCTCCGCGCTGGCGAGCTGGAGGTCCTCGACGGCCACGATCGTCGGCCGTTCCGCGGCCAGGCCCGAGAGGACGGCGGCCAACGCGGTCTGCCGCGCCTCCTCCCCGAGGGTCACGGCGCCGGGCGGCGCCATCTCGCCCCGCAGCAGCGCGGCGAAGCCGGGGACGAGATAGGGCGTCTCGCGAAGCGAGGGAGCGATCGCCTCCTCCACGCCCTCCGTACCGATGTGGTCGCGGACGAGCGCGAGGAAGGCGTCCGTCCGCGCGGGCGCGCCTCCGGGCGGGTGCGCGCCGAGGAGGAACTGCACCGACGCGCCGCGCTCCGCGAGCCGCGCCACCAGCTCGTCCACGAGGCGGCTCTTGCCGATGCCGGCCTCGCCCTCCACGACGACCACCTGGCCCTCGCCCGACCGCGCCCGCTCGAACGCCGCGACGAGCGCCCCGAGCTCCTCCTCCCGGCCGCAGAGCGTTACCTCGGCGCGGCGCGCGAGACGTCGGAGCGGTCGCGTGCCCCGGACCCTCCTCTCGTGCTCGCGCCGGCGCCACCAGTCGGAGTCCTCGCCTTCCTCCAGGACCTGGAGGAGGGCGCGTGCGCTCGCGAAGCGCCGCCCGGGCTCCTTCTCGAGGAGGGTATGCACGACCTCCTCGAGGAACGGTGAGGTCTGGGGCTCGAGATCGCCCAGTCGGGGCGGGGCGAGCTCCAGCACGTTTCGCACGACGCCCACGAGCTCGGGGTGCTCGAACGGGTTGTGACCGGTCCGGAGCTCGTAGAGGACGAGACCGAGCGCATACAGGTCCGTACGCGCGTCCACCACGGGCTCCGAGCCGAACTGCTCGGGCGCGGCGTAGAGGACGGACCCCAGGAACTCCCCCGTGCGCGAGAGCCGGGAGGCGTCGTCCACCACGTGGGCGACGCCGAGGTCCATGATCTTCACGATCTGCTCGGGCGTGATGATCACGTTGCTCGGCTTGAGGTCTCGGTGCACCGCGCCGGCCGCGTGGATCGCGGCGAGCCCGCTCGCGATGGCGCGGCCCACGTGACGGCAGAGCTCCTCCGGCACACGCGACAGCTCGACGGCGAGCGCGCGGAGCGTCTGGCCCTCGACGTACTCCATCGCGAGATAGCCGTACGTCTCGCCCTCGCGGTCGAGGGTACCCGCGTCGTACGCGGAGACGACGTACTCGTGGCGCACGGCGAGCCCGAGGCGCGCCTCGCGCTCGAACCTACGGCGCGTCGTGGTCTCCGACGCCAGGCCGATCCGCATGACCTTCAGCGCGACGCGACGCCCGTCGCGCTCCGCGAGGAACACGCGTCCCATCCCGCCCTGGCCGACGGACCGAAGGACGCGGTAGCCCCCCACCCGGTCGTCCGGGCGGGGCCACGGTGCGTCCCCCCCCGAACCGTCGTCCCCGGGACGGGGCTCGGGCGGCGGCATCGGGCGAGAGACTTCGGTGCCCATCGGCAGGCCATGGATACCCCGGGAACCGGGAGCGCGCGAACGTCGTCTCCGCGTCGCGATCCGTCGCCCTGCGGGACGGCTCCTCACGCCCCTTCGAGATACGCCGTCTCCCCGTGGAGCGCGTCGTCGAGGCCACGCTCCTCGTGTCCCTCGGCGACGTGCACGGGCGTCAGCCGGTCGATGCCCCACAGCATGCCGAGCGTGAAGACGAACGCCCAGCCGGACGAGACGAGGACCGCGCCGAGCTGCTTCACGAAGAAGCCGGCGTTGCCCGCGAGCAATCCGTCCACGCCGCCGCTGCTTACGGGGTTCCACGCCGTGGTCGCGAACACGCCGAGGAGCACGATCCCCAGGAAACCGCCCACGCCGTGGACGCCCCAGACGTCCAAGGCGTCGTCCCACTTCCACCGGTTCTTGAGGGCCACGGCGCCGTAGCACACGCAGCCCGCCATCGCGCCGATGGCGGCGGCCGCGGCGGGCGACACGTAGCCGGCCGCGGGCGTGATCGTCGCGAGCCCCGCGACGGCGCCGGTGAGCAGGCCGAGGAACTTGGGCTTCCGCTGCAGCGTCCAGGCGACGACGAGCCACGAGATCGCCGCGAACGACGCCGCGATGTCGGTGTTCAGGAACGCGACGGCCGTGACCGAGTCCACGCGGAACTCGGAGCCGGCGTTGAACCCGTACCATCCGAACCACAGGAGCCCCGTGCCGAGGGCCACGAGCGGGATGCTGTGCGGGCCGCGGTCCTCGACCTTCCTGCGGCCGACGTAGAGGACGGAGGCGAGCGCGGCGATGCCGGCGATGTTGTGCACCACGATGCCGCCCGCGAAGTCCTTGACCCCCCACTCCGCCAGGAGGCCGCCGCCCCACACCATGTGCACGAACGGGAAGTAGACGAGAAGCAGCCAACCCGTGAGGAACAGCATGTAGGCCTTGAACGTGATGCGATTCGCGAAGGCGCCCGTGATCAGGGCGGGGGTGATGATCGCGAACATCATCTGGTAGGCGCAGAACACGAGCATGGGGATCGACGGGTTGGGAGAGGGGGTCGCGAGCGTGATGCCGTGGAGGAACGCCCAGTCGAAGTTCCCGATCACGCCCCCGACGTCGGTCCCGGCCGCGTGGGTTCCCGAGAAGCAGAGGGAGAACCCGCAGGCCCACCAGAGCACCGTCGTCCACCCCATCGAGACGAAGCTCTGCATCATGATCGAGAGGACGTTCTTGCGCCCGACGAGCCCGCCGTAGAAGAACGCGAGTCCCGGCGTCATGAGCATGACGAGGCTGCAGCAGAGCAGCATGAACGCGGTGTTCCCCGTGTCGATGTTCGGCATGACGGGCCTCCCTCGCGCCGCGACGCGCCGGCGGCCTCCCATGCCCCTCCCCGGGGCCGATGGGAGGCCCGGAGCGTACTCCCCCGCACACGCCCCCCCCAACCGGTTCTCGAGCGCCGCCGCGCGGAGTCCGGACGGGTCGTCGCGCTCCCCACGCGCGCGCGCCCGACACCGGGACGCGGCGCTCGGACGACGGTCGGACCGCGGCGAGGTCAGCGATGGGACTTCTGCCCGAGCCACGCCGAGAGCGCGGGCTTCGCCTTCTCGATCTGGTCGGCGTAGAAGGTCGCGTTCTCGGTCGTGCGCCTACGGAGGTCGTAGAGCGCGGCCGCCAGCTGATCGGCGCCGTCGGCCTCGCCGTCGAGCGCGTGCGCGAGCGCGGTGTACCCCACCGCCATGCGCTCGCCGTCCACGTCGTTGGCCTTGTGCGACATGTCGCGCGCCGACCCGAACGCCTCGGAGGCGCCGTCGAAGTCGCCCCGCGCGAGGCGGTGGGCGCCCACGAGCCAGTGGGCGGCCGCGCGCGCGCCCGCGGGCTCGTCGAGCTCCTCCGCCAGCCGGAGGTCCAGGTCCGCGGCCTCGCGGCCCGCCCGGACGAGGTCGTCGGTGAGCCGGATGCCCTCCTCGCCCCACCCGGGCCACGTGAACGAGCCGACGTTGTACGCTATCGACTTCGCGTGCGCCCGCCACGCGGACGCCTTCTCGGGATCGGTCGCCGCGAGGTCCTCGGCCCTCGTCAGGACGTAGAGGATGCCGGCGCGCCCCACCTCGACCACCGCCGCGGCGTCCTTCGCCTTCCCGTACAGGTCCATCACGAGCTGCGCGTAGGCCTTCGCCACCTCCGGCGGGGGGCCGAGCCGCTGCACGTACTCGGCCGCCGCGTACGCGTCCTTCGACTCCAGGATGTCCCTCACCCTGGCGAGGACCGCGTCGCCAGCCGGCTCCTCGGCACGCGCGCGAGCGGGAACCCACGCGACGACGAGACACAACGGGACGAGAAGAGCGCGCCGGTCCATCTCCACCTCCGCGAGGTCGCTACTCGTCGCACGTGCGGCATCCTACGCGGGTCCGTAGTCGCAATCCGAGAGCGGGGGCGGCAGACGGAGCAGGGCGTCGAGACGTGCGAGGAGAGCGGGCGGCGCCGCGAGGTCGGGACACGAGAACGCGAGGTCCGAGCGCCGCCTCACGCCGAGCCAGAGGCGCGTGAACGTGCCCACGGCGGCAGAGAGCTCGGGCCGCGTCGCGTCGCCTCGTCCCCGTACGGCCCCCGACTCGGGACCCAGGGTGACGACCCACGGGCCGCCGAGGCCCGGATACCTCCGCCGCGTCTCCGGGGAGAGGAGGTCCGGCCGGGGATCCGTGAGCGACAGCCGGAACGCGACGCTCTCGCCGTCGAGGTGCGTCCGGGCGAGCGCGCCGGTCGTCGTCGGCGTCGCCGGCCCAGCCGCACGCGCGGAACACGCGGACCACGGCGGCCCGGTCCCGATCGGGGTCCCACGCCCGGAGCTCCATGGCGCCTTCCGCCGTGCATCGTGCCGGCGTGGAGGCCGTGCACGCGGGTCCCCTCGGAGGTTCAGTCGGAGAGGGCCTCGATGGCCCGCGCGATCTCGTCGCGGCGGCGTTCGATCGGCTCGCCGTCGTCCGTGAAGCGCGTGAGCGACTCGGTGATCGACGCCGGGACCTCGAGGAGCGCCTCGTACCGCGCCCGGTCTTCGGGGGAGAGCGACGCGCCGCGCGCCGCGAGGCGCCGGCGGAGCAGGGCGAGGTACTCGTAGTCCTCGATGCCGTCGCGGAGCTGCTCGATCCGGATCGAGTCCACGGGGCCGGCGAGCACGGGCGGCTGGGAGGCGTCGGGCCGCGCGCCGGGCGCCGGGTAGAGGAACCGGCCGTCGCCGTTCCCCCACGGGTGTCGCGTGCCCACGGGCACGCCGTAGCCGGTCGTCCAGCTCATCGGGTCCGCGTAGGGGTCCTGCGGCGCGCCGGGATCCGGGTACGCGGTCGGGCTGGTCCAGTAGTCCGTTTGCCAGACGAGGAGGCCCTCGACCTGGCGCTTCCACGTCTGCCAGAGCAGGACCCGCATCTCGGGCGCCGCGTGGTCGAGGAACAGACCCGCGTACGGGGCCTTGGGCGCCGTGCAGACGTACCACCAGGCGTGCTCGCCGGCCCGCTGGCGTTCGGCGACCCGTGTCGCGTCGAAGCGCGGCGTGAGGCAGCACCAGATCGACGGGCCGCCGACGAGGGCGTCCTCGACCTGCTCGGTCAGCATGCCGGCAAGGCCCGGCGCCGCGCCCCGGAGCCTGAGGAAGCCCTTGCGCACGTGCTCGTACTGGGCAGGGTCCGGCTCGTCGAACCAGTAGACATAGGCGTCGTCGAGCCACCCTTTCTCGCGCAGGTGGGCCTCGACCCCCTTCACGTACGCGTCGAAGAGGAGAGGGTACTCGGGCGTGTCCTCACCGAACCCGAGCAGGCCGGGCGCCTGGGCGCCGAAGAACGTCCCGCTTCCGAGCCCGGGAACGTCCACCCGAAACGAGCTCACGTGGCGCGCCTGGAAGGCGCGCATCATCGCGCGGTCCCACGCTTCGAAGTCGAAGTGCGGCACGAGCTGGTCGGGCGGCAGGACGGTCTCCGTCCGACGGACGGGCTCGAAGTCGCCTCCCGGGACGAGCGAGGCGCCGGTGTCGGGGTCCTCGACGGACACGTCGTCCAGCCACACGAGGCCGATGCCCTCCCCCTTCTCGGTCCACGGGGCCGCGTACGCGCGGAAGCGGACGAAGCGCGCACCCGGAGGGAACTCGATGACACGGGCCTCGAAGTGCTGCCAGGTCCCGTCGCCCTCGACGAGGGTGTCGAGGTTCCGCCCCGAGAGCCACCGCTTCGCCTCGTCGAAGTGCTCCATCGCGAGCAGGAAGCGCGCGCCCGGAACGGCCGTCCGGTACCAGAAGGAAACGTAAAACCCGCCCGGCGGGATCGTGACGAGCGGCGCGTAGCCGACCGACATGTTCTCGTCGGGACGGTCGTCGTACAGGAGGAGGGCGCCATGCCCCGTGTGCACCTCGTTCCCGACGATGCGCGCGTTCGTCCAGTCGGCGTACGGGGAGCGCGGCGGGGAAACGCTCGGCCACGTCACGCGGATCGGGTCGAGGGGAGCTGGGTCGTACGGGGAGAGATGGTGCGCCGCGAGGTCGTCGAGATAGAGGTCCACCACGCGCCGCCGGTCCTCGGGGGTCCGCAGCCGGTGGTACCGGATCACCTCCCCGGCCGAGAACCCGAAGGCCGTGCGGAGCGTCGTACGGTCGGGCAGCGTGAAGTCGTAGACGGTGACGAGGAGGGGCACGCGCGCCGCGAGTCCCGGGGCCGTGAGATCGACCGTGCCCCTCCACGTGCCGGCCGCCGCGTACTTCGGGACGTGCACCCGCAGCCAGAACGCCTGGTTCCCGCCCGCCGGGAGCGAGAGCGCTCCCTCGATCGGGAGGAGCGGGTCGGGCCACGGGCCCGGCGACGCGCTCTCGTCGGTCGGCGTGGTCACGATCACGGTCGCGACCCGGAGCACCTCCACGGTGGGTGCGGGAGAAGCGCGCGACCCCGTCGGCGGTGCGAGCTCCGACACCCGCACGACGAACCCGTCGATCGCCCGCGCCGGCCGCACCACGAGCTCTACGGCGTCCACCTCGTTTCGCGCGGCCCGAACCGTCATGGCCTCGGACCGCGCTTCGGGCACCTCCTCGTCGGGTCGGATCTTCCGCGCTGCGGAGCCCGCCCAGAAGAGGATCGCGTCGGGCGAGGCGTCGGGAAGGCGCCAGCCCGCGGCGCGGCGCGGCGCGTCGTCCCCGGCGGCGGACGCCGAGACGAGGACGGCCAGCGCGAGGGCCACCCCCACCCGCCACGCCCCGACGGAGACGGTCGATGCGGTCACGCGACCGAGTGTCCGCGGGGGCCCGCCGGCGCGCAACCCGGGGCCGCGCCACCCGACGAGACGCGTGCTGGGCGTCGCGGCAGACCCGCCGTCGCGCGCCCGGACCTCGGTGCAAGAGCTCCTCGGGTCCGCGGACGCGACGAGCCGGAGCGAAGCGCGCGCCTCGCCTCGCTCACGCGCTCCCGGTCGCCGCGGCGGCCAGGATGCGGTCGATCTGGCGCAGGTGGACGAGGTCGTGCCCCGCGTAGAGGCCGATCATCCGCACGAGGCTCTCGGGGCCGCGCTCCTCGTGCACGCCCACCCGTTCGAGGTCGCCGGGCCGGAGATCCCGGAGCAAGGCGACGTTCGACTCTCGGAGCGTGACGAGCAGCCGGACGCTCGGCTCCAGCGGCGCTTCGGCGTAGCGGAAGCGCGCGGACCAGAGGTCCTGGTCGAAGCCCGACAGCGCCGGCCGGTCCTCGGCCAGCACGCGCCGGAGCCGCCAGGCCCACGCGATCTCGACGTCCGCCAGGTGCGCGACGACCTCGCGTACCGACCACCTGCCCGGCGCCTCCGGCTGGTCGAGGACGGCGCGCTCCGTGTCCGCGACCAGCGCGGCGACGCGGACGGGGGTCCGCGCGAGGACCTCGACGGCATCCTCGTCTCCGAGGAGCGCGAGGGTCGTCGAGACGTAGCCCCGGATGGCGGCCGCTCGCGCGGAGGATGCGTCGGGTGCGGAGATGGGGCCCTCCCCGTGCGAGCCGAACGGCTCAGCGGTCCAGCGCGTTCATGCAGCAGCGCTTGTACTTCTTCCCGGACCCGCAGGGACAGGGGTCGTTCCGGCCGACCTTGGGCGCGACCCGCTTCTCGACGTGGGTACGCCCGGACGCACGTTCGCGGTAGGCCGGCGCCGTCGCGCGCACCTGGGCCGCGAGCGCGCGCCCGCCCGAGAGCCGGCCGACCTCCTCCAGGTCGGCGAGGAAGGCCGCGACGAGATCGGGCACCGCGTCGCGCGACGCGGGCGGCAGCGCCAGGGTCGCGACGTGGTCGAGGAGCGCGTGGGCGACCTCTCCCCCCTCGATGTCGGGCGGCTCCACGCCGCCGTGGCACGCGGCCCCGAGGAAGCTGGCCAGGACCTCGAGCCCGTGCGTCCCCACGCGCGCGAGGGGCTCCACCGCGGCCGGACGCTCGGCGAAGTCCGAGACCCAGAGGTCGATGGTCTCGCGTACGGAGTCCGGGAGCGGCTCGTGCTCGTGCATGGGGACGGGGTCTCCTGTCCGGGGCTTTGTTCTCCCACGCCACGAGGGGACGTCCCGAATCCGGGATCCGGCGGCCGTGCGGTCCCGCCGGAGCCGAGCACGCCCGACCGTCTCGGCCGACGCCGCGCCGTTCAGGGCGCGTGCTTCTTCAACCGGTAGCACAGCGTCGCCGCGCTCGGGACGCCGAGGTCGATCGGCGCGTCCCCGCCCGGCACCACCAGCACCACGTCCGGCGCCGCCCCGACCCCGAACGACTTCGCGAGCCGCGCGTGCGTCGGGTCCGCGAGGTCGAAGCGCAGGAGCACCCAGCCCTTCGCGGCCTGGGCCGCCGACTTCGCGTCGAGCGCGCCCCGCTCGAGCTTCTGCGACGCCTCGACCTCCTTCCCGAGCTTCCTGTCGCCCGCGGGCGCCGCGTCGCGCCCGAAGTAGAGGAGGGCCGGCGCGCCCCGCCGCTTCGCGTCGTCGAGGGCCGCGCACACCGCCTTCTCGTCCTCGCCCTGGCCCTCGATCGCGACCTCGGCGCGAACGAGGGGGAGCGCGGTCTTCGGATGGGCCCGCTCGTACGCCTTCGACTGCTCGCCGAGCCAGGTCGCGAGGGCCTTCGGGTCGTGCGCGGTCGCGTCGGACGCCCGCGCGACGAAGGCGCCGTCCCGGCCCAGCACGAAGACCTGCGCCGAGGGATCGTCGCTCGTGCCTCCGTGCGCCTTCGTCCAGGCGATCACGTTCCCTCCAAGCCCGTCGTAGACCTCCTCCACGCACTCGAACCGCGAGAGGGCCTTCCCCACCCCTTCGTCCGTCTCCACCCGGCTCCGCCAGGCGTCGCAGGACCCTCACACGTTCGGGGGCCAGAGCGTCACGAGGAAGAGCGGCTTCCCGCTGGTGGTGGCGGCCGCGAGGCCGTCCTTTCTCGAAGTGTGCCAGCCCTCGGGCACGGCGAAGGCGAGGGTCGCCGCGAGGAGGATCGGCACGACGAGGCCGCCGGGCTTCATGCGAAGAGCGTACCCCGGGGTCGCCCCGGCGGGCGACCGTAGCATCCGCGAGATGCGGCGGAAGGCCTTGCTCCTCGGAACGAGTCTCCTCGGCGTCGCGCTCGCCGCCGGCCGGGCGCGAGCGGGACCGGCGGCCGAGAGCGTGGTCCTCCGCCTCCGCGCGCCCGGGGCGACGGCGGAGGCGCTCGAGATGCAGGGCGTGCTCCCCCTCGAGTCCGCGCTGAAGGACCTCCCGGGGCTCGCCTCGCTCGACGACGTCACGCGCGACGGCGCGGCGTTCCTCCGTCTCTCCTTCCCCGCGAGCCCGTCCGATCTCCTCGCCGCCGTGCGCGACCGGGTGGCGGCCGCGGCCCTGCCCCCGAACGTCCAGGTCGAGGTCTTCCTCGACGCGGGGCCGACCGCGACGCTCTACGTCGTCCTCCGGCGCGACGGGACGATTGCCGACCTCGTCGCGCCGACCGAGGCGGTCGGCGAGGCGCTCGCGCGCGTTGCCGGCGTCCGACGCGTCGATCCGATCGGCGCCCCGACGCCGGAGGTCGAGGTGGTGGTCTCGCCGGAGCGGCTCGCGGCGCGCGGTCTCGCGTGGGCGCGCGTCCTCGACGCGCTCTCCTTGGTCCCGACCGGCCCCACGGAGCCGCTCGCGTCGCCGGAGGCCCTCGGCGACGTCGTCGTGGCGCCCGACGTGCGCGTGCGAGACGTCGCGGAGGTCCGGACAGCGCTCGCGACCGACGACGGCTGGGTCCGCCTCGCGAACGGCCCCGCGGTGCTGTTCGCGGTGCACGTGTCGGAGGCCGTCCGCGTCGCGCGGGTGGGCGTCGCCCGCGCGCTCGACGCGTTCCGGAGGTCGTCCCCGGTGCCGGGTGTGGACCTCGCGCTACTCGACCGGTGGGACGAGGTCCGCCTCGCGTTCCCTGCCGGCACGTCGAAGGAACGAGCCCTGGAGGCGGCACGGCGCGCCGTCGCGGAGACGGCTTCGGACCGCGCGCAGCCGATCGTGATCGTCGAGGACGGGAAGGACGAGGAGCCCCTGGCCGGCACCTTCGCCCGCGTGCTCCTTGGGCCCGCGGACCCCACGGCGACGGGGGATCTCGTCCGTGCGATGACGGCCGCCGTGCCGTCCGCGGCCGTGTCCGCGGCCGACGACCTCCGGACCGCGCCCGCGATCCGGTTCACCGGCGACGACCGCTCCGTGCTCGAGGCGCAGATGGCGCGCGCCGAGGCGCAGGTTCGCGAAGCGGTCCCCACGGCGCGGTTTACGCGCGCGGGACTCGACGTGGCGCCGAGCCCGTCGTGGCGGTTCGACGCGGATCGACTTCGTGCCCTGGGGCTCGAGGAACGGGACGTCCGCCGCCTCCTCGAGGCCGCGGGGGACGGGCTCGTGCTCCTTGCGACGTGTCGTGTGGACGGCCGCGCGCGTCGGGTCCGTGTCCGGTACGGACAGGGCGCTCGGAGCCCGTTGGAGCGGACCTCGCTCCCGGTCGGGGTCCGCGACGGGCGGAGCGTCCCGCTCGGCGAGGTCGCGAGCGCACGCCTGTCCCTGCGGCCCCGCGTGCTCACGCGCCACCAGGGACGACCGTGCGCCACGCTGCGATTCGCCCCCCCCGATCCCCCCACGCGTGCACGGCTCGCTTGGGTCGTGGACGCCCTCGCACACGCGGCGCCCGCCGGGGTGGAGGTCGAGCTGGTGGGCGCCGACCCCGGGCGATGAGCCCGGGCGATGAGCCCGCGAGGCCCGACCGGTGGGCCCCACCGATCCGCGGACCGGACCCTCCGGCCCGGCAGGTCCCGGGCGCCGATCCTCGGACGCACGTGGAGCCCCCTCGCGCGCGCGCGCCGGCCGCGGCCTCCGCGGGCACGACCGCGTCGAGAGCGGGAGCATCCGCGTGGCGATGCGCGACGCGATCGCCTGTGAGGACGGCTCCTCGCATTCCGAATGCGCGACGCGAGGGCCACGGTCCCGTTGCCGGTACGGCCCCGGCGTTCGTCAGGAGCCGCGGAAGAGACGATTCTCGACGAGCAGGCCGGCGGGGTCGTGCTCCGCGAGCGCGCCGAGGAAGAGCGCGCGGAGGGAGGGCGTGTCGGCGTCGAGGAAGAGCTCGGCCCAGTCGTAGCTCCGGTCCTGCCAGCCCGTGCTGACCAGGACGACGTGGATGCGTCGCTCGAACTCGGGCTCCGAGGGGTTCACCTTCCCCGCCCAGCCGGCCGCCTTCATCGCCGTGAGCGCCCGCGTCCACTCGTCGGGCGTGAGCTGGTAGTAGCGGATCGACGGGGGATCGTCGTTGGCGTAGCTCCAGCCTTCCCGTCGGAGCGGGACGTACTTGTCGGCGTTCAGGCGGTGGCCCAGCGTCCCGAGCACGATCGTCGGGACGCTCTTCGTCTGGGGCCCGCACCAGGTGACCTTCATCTGGATGTCCGGCCGGACCCGCTTCGCGGCGTCGATCAGGTCGTCGAGCGTCACCCGCCGAAGGTCCGGCCCCTGGCCCCCCGGCTCCGCCGTCACACCGGGGCCGGCCAGGGCGAGGACGAGCCCGGTCACGCACAGAACGGCCCGTCGGTACCTCATGCGCTCCTCCATCGGAAGCAGCCCCCGGGAGTCGGACACGTCGGCCACGCTTCCGGTTCCCTGCCTCGCGCCCGCCGCCGATCCGGTGGGACCCCGGCGAGGCCCGGGGGGCCGAAAGAGGCGTCTCGCGGCGCGCGCGACCCAGGACCGGCGGACGGGCCGCGTTGCCCGGGGCGCGCCGGAGCGGTAGAAGGTCGGCGCGCAAGGCGCTGGCGACCGGGAGACGGCATGAGCGAGATCGTGTACTGGGAGATCCCCACCACGGACGTCGAGAAGACCAGCGCGTTCTACGCGGCGCTCTTCGGCTGGAAGACGACCCCCTCCAGCGACCGGTACGTGATGGTCGAGACGCCCGGCGGCGGCCTCGGGGGGATCGAGCAGGTGGACCCTCCGCCGGGCCACGGGGTCGCCATCTACGTCGGGGTGGACGACATCCCGGCGACGCTCGCCCGCGTGGAGGCGCTCGGCGGCACGGTCGTCAAGGGCAAGACGAAGATCGGCAAGGACTACGGCTACTGGGCGTCGTTCCGTGACCCGGGCGGCTGCCGCAGCGTAATGATCTGGTCGAAGACCTGATCCCCACCCCGTCCGCGGACGGGCGTGGGGCCGGCAGGGGATCGGCGTCGGCGGGGCGTCCCGCCACGGGGGGGATCCACTATGATCCCGGCCCCATGCGTACCTCGGTCCTCCTCTTCCTCCTCCTCCTCGCCTCGTGCACGTGCCGCAGAGCGCCGCCCCCCCCTTGCCGCGCGACGCCGCGACCCGGCGCCGCGATCCGTTCGCCGGCGCCGCCCGAGCTCTTGGCGTTCGCCCCCGGCGCCACGGAGCGGCCCGGCCCGCGGGAGGACGGGTCGATCCTGCTTCCGAACGGCTGGGGTCTCGACCCGTACGGAAAGCAGGTGCCGCTCGCGTGGGACCTGCCCGTCCGCATGGTGTGGCATCCCGCGGGGCGATGGCTCGCGGTCCAGCACGCGGGCAACCGAGGGCACGGCGTGACGGTCTTCGACGCGCGGGCCGAGGAGGTCGTGGCCGAGATCCGCCTCCCGTCGTCGTGGAGCGGGATGGCGTTCAGCGAGGACGGCGAGCGACTCTTCGTGAGCGGCGGCGTCCGCGACGTGGTGGACGTCTTTCGGTTCGACCCGGAGACCGGGCAGGCGAGACGCATCGACACCTGGCCCGCCGCCGTGGGCGAGGGGGCGTCGCTCCCCGCGGGCCTCTGCACGGACGGCCGGGGCGGGATCCTCGTCGCGCTGCAACGCGCCGACCGGATCGTCCGCCTCGACGCGGACGGGACGATGTCCCTCGGCGCCGCGCTCCCGAAGGACTCGTTCCCGTTCGAGTGCCGCCGGAGGGGCGACGTCGTCGCCGTCTCGCTGTGGGGTGCGGGGACCGTCGCGCTCCTCGACGCGGACACGCTCGAGGAGGTCGCGCGGCTCGAGACGGGGCCGCACCCGTCGGAGATGACCTTCTCCCCCGACGGCAGCCGGCTCTTCGTGAGCCACGGCAACGCGAACACCGTCAGCGTGATCGACGTGGCGCGGCGACGCGTCGAGGAGACGATCGGCTCGGCGCTGTATCCCCACGTGCCCCCGGGTTCCACGCCCGACTCGGTCGCCGTCTCTCCCGACGGAAGGACGCTCCTCGTGGCGAACGCGGACAACGACGACGTGGCGGTGATCGACGTCTCCGCGCGCGGGCGGAGCCGAGGGCTCGGGTTCGTGCCCGTCGGGATGTACCCGACGTCCGTTCGGTTCTCGCCCGACGGAACGACGGTCTTCGTCGCCAACGGGAAGGGCTCGGGCGGGTCGCACGCCAACCCGGGCGGCCCGGCCCCGGGCCACCACGAGGAGAGCCAGGACGACTACACGGGGTCGATGTTCAAGGGATCCCTCTCGGTCTTCCCGGTCCCGAACCCGACCGCGCTCCGGTCGCTGACGGCCAGGGCGTACGGGCTCGCCCCGCTGGCCCGCGCGGCCGCGGTCCGGAGCGACGCCCCGCGGCCCCCGGGATCGCCGATTCCCGCGCGCCCCGGCGACCCGTCGCCGATCCGCCACTGCGTGTACGTGATCAAGGAGAACCGGACCTACGACCAGGTCCTCGGCGACGACCCGCGCGGCGACGGGGATCCCGACCTCTGTCTCTTCCCGGAGGAGGTCAGCCCGAACCACCACGCCATCGCGCGAGACTTCGTGCTCCTCGACAACTTCTACGTGGACGCCGAGGTCTCGGCGGACGGGCACGAGTGGTCGATGGGCGCGTACGCGACGGACTTCGTCGAGCGGACGTGGCCCGTTACGTACGGCGGGAAGGGCCGAGCGAGGGGCCCCGACGGGAAGGTCCGCGACCTCGGCTACCCGTCCGAGGGGAGCTTCCCGGTCGCCTTCCCCTCGAACGGCTACCTGTGGGACCTCGCGAAGCGGGCCGGCATCTCGTACCGGAGCTACGGGGAGTTCGTCGAGAACGGCGACACGCCCGACGACCCGGGGACGACGAACGTGCCGGCGCTCGAAGGTCACTTCGACCCGCTCTACCGGAGCTTCGACCTGGGCTACCCCGACACGAAACGCGCCGATCGCTTCCTCGCGGAGCTCGCGGAGATCGAGACGTCGGGCGAGCTGCCGCGACTCGTGGTGATCCGCTTGCCGAACGACCACACCTCGGGCACGCGCGTGGGCCGGCCGACCCCGCGGGCGGCGGTCGCCGACAACGACCTGGCCCTGGGCCGCCTTCTCGAGGGGCTCTCGCACAGCCGGTTCTGGCCCACGACCGCCGTGTTCGTCGTCGAGGACGACGCGCAGAACGGGCCCGACCACGTGGACGCACACCGGTCCGTCGCGCTCGTCGCGGGCCCGTACGTCCGGCGGGGCGCGGTCGTGCACGACATGTACTCGACGTGCAGCCTCCTCCGGACGATGGAGCTGATCCTGGGGCTGCCGCCGATGAGCCAGTACGACGCCGCCGCCCGTCCGATGTACGCCTGCTTCACCGACGTCCCGGACCTCACGCCCTACGCCGCACGCGAGGCCACCTGGCCGACGGACGAGAAGAACGTGGCGAGCGCGTGGGGCGCCGCGGAATCGGAGGGGATCGACCTCGAGAAGGCGGACGAGGTGGACGACCTCGCGTTCTCCGAGCTGGTGTGGCACGCCGTCAAGGGGCCGGACGCACCGATGCCGCCTCCCCGTCGAGCCGCGTTCGTCCGTCCCCCCGCCGACTGACCGCGGGTACCGAGGCGGGGCAAATTCCGCCGCTCTTCCCCCGTCCGGCGCGCCCGCGCCGGCTCAGGGCCCGGCGGCGACGTCGATCGTCGGCGCAGCCGGCGACCCCTCGGCCGGCGCGGGCGGGATCCGGATCGCCGCGCTCGACCAGCCCGCCTTCGCGTCGGCCCCACCGGCCTCGGTCGCGCGCAGCGTGAACCGCCGGACGTCGTCGGGGTCCGTCCCCTGGTAGCGAAGGCTCTCCGCCGCGAGCGGCAGCGCGCCGGGGTGCTCCGCCTGGAGCCGACGGTTCGCCTCGTCGACGAGCGAGCGCACGCGATCGAGGCCGCCGGCCAGGACGACGGCCGCCTCGTTCTCCAGCCGCCTCGCGACGCGGTCGAGACGCTGCACGCGCTCCAGGTCGGGGAACCGCTCCGCGACGCTTCTCAGGGCGTAGAGCTCGCGGCGCACGTGCTGCTCGCGCGTCTGGACATCGATCCGCGTCGTCGAGGCGTCGAGCACCGCCGGGGGCGCGCCGGCCTCGCGGGCCCGGCGCCTCACGAGCTCGTCCAGGGTCTCGTCCTCGGCGGAGAAGAAGCGCTCCGTCTCGATCACGTACGCCAGGAGCTCGCGAAGGGACGCCAGGGACAGGTGTCCCTCGGCGTCGCGCCCTCGACCGGAGAGATCGACCGCCCGGACCCGGCCGTCGGCGAAAAACGAGAGGTAGGGCGCCTTCGTCTTCCGGGGCGGCGCCAGACCGCCGACGTGGTCGAGGGTGATCACCGCCACCGCGGGATCGTCGGGGAGGGAACACGCCGGCTTCCGGGGTGCGGGGTCGCCCGCACGGGCGGGGCCCGCGGCGAGCGCCGCCAGCAGGAGGCCCAGGCCCAGGATCGGCCGGCGCTGCCTCGGATCGGAGGGGTTCCGCATACGGATTGAGAACGTCGCACGGTGCGCGCGCGGCACGGAGGCGGGGCGCTTTCCGCCGCTTTTCTCCCGTCCGGCGCGCCCGCACCGACTCGAGGCCCGGCGGCGCCCGCTCGCGCGCCCCGTCCTCCCGCCGGATGCGACCGACCCGCGCTTGTCGCCCGGGGACCCGGGGGCTAGGTTCGCGCCTTCGGCGCGGCCGGAGGCGAGAGCGCCGGCCGGCCCGGAGCCCCCCATGCACCCGCTCTTCCGCCCCTTCCTCCTCGCGTCGCTCGCCCTCCTCGTGCCCGCCTGCGGCACGAAGGACTCCGGGGAGCCCGTCGTCGGCGTCACGCTCCTCGACCAGCAGGACTTCTTCTACCGCGAGCTCGAAGCGGGCATGCGCGACGCGGCCGCGAAGGCGCATCTCCATCTCCTCGTCCAGTCGGCCGAGAAGGACCTGGCCCAGCAGACCGCCCAGGTCGAGAACTTCGTCGTGCGTGGCGCGAAGGCGATCATCGCCTGCCCCGTAGACAGTCGGGGGATCGCGCAGGCGCTCCGGCGCGCACAGGACGCGGGCGTCGGCGTCTTCACGGCGGACATCGCCGCGGAGGGCCTGGACGTGACCTGCCACGTCGCGTCGGACAACGTGCAGGGCGGTCGGCTCGCCGGCGCGTTCCTCGCGAAGCAGCTCGCCGACGCCGGGGCCGTCGCCATCGTGGACCACCCGCAGGTCGCGAGCGTTCAAGATCGCGTGCGCGGCTTCACGGAGGAGATCGCGAAGCACCCGGGCATCGAGATCGTGGCGCGTCCGTCCGCGGAGGGCAAGCGAGAGATGGCGTTGGACGTGGCGACGAACACCCTCCAGGCGCATCCCCAGATCAAGGGCATCTTCGCGATCAACGACGAGACCGCGATGGGCGTGCTGCGCGCGCTCGACGGGCTCGGGAAGGAGGACGTGGTCGTCGTGGGCTACGACGCGACACCCGAGGCGCGCGACGCGATCCGCAAGGGCGGCGCGCTGCAGGCGGACGTGGTGCAGCATCCGCGCGAGATCGGACGCCAGGTCGTCGAGGCCGTCGCCGCCTGGCTGAAGGGCGAGAAGGTCCCCTCGGTGGAGCCGGTGGACGTGAGCCTCCTCACGCGCGAGAGCCTCGAGAAGGAAGACGCGGCCTCCGGCGCGCACTGATGCGCCCGGCGCATCGGCTCGAGATCGAGAACCTCTCTCACTCGTTCGGCGGCGTGCAGGCCGTGCGAGGCGTGTCCCTGGGGCTCCGGGCCGGCGAGGTGTGCGCGCTCCTGGGCGAGAACGGGGCCGGCAAGTCCACGCTGATGAAGGCCGTGGCGGGCGCGATCCGTCCCGACGCGGGTCGCGTGCTGCTCGAGGGCGAGCCGCTCCCGCTCGGCGATCCCGGTGCGACCCGCGCGCGCGGCGTCACGCTGATCTACCAGGAGCTGGAGCTCGTCGGTCCCCTGAGCGTCGCCGAGAACGTGCTGCTGGGCCGACTGCCGCGGCGGCGCGGGCTCTACGACGCCGTGGCGACGCGGGAACGCGCCCGCGCGCTGCTCGCCGAGCTCGACCGCTCGATCGACCCCGCGGCGCGGGTGGAGACGCTCTCGGTTGCTTCGCAACAGATCGTCGAGATCGCGAAGGCGCTCTCCGGCTCGGTCCGTTCTCTCGCGATGGACGAGCCGACCTCCTCGCTCTCGGCGCACGAGACCGAGCGACTCTTCACGATCGTGCGGCGCCTCGCGGCGGAGGGCGTGGCCGTCGTCCTGATCACGCATCGGCTGGACGAGGTCTTCCGTCTGGCCGACCGGGTGGTCGTCATGCGCGACGGCGCGGTCGTCGCCGACACCCCCGCGGGAGAGACCGACGAGGCCGCGCTCGTCCAGGCGATGGTCGGCCGGCCGCTGGGCGGGCAGTTCCCCGCGCGCACGCGTCGGCCGGGGCGCGTGCTGCTCGAGGCCAAGGGACTCTGCCGGGCGCCGCGCGTGCGGGACGTCTCGTTCACGGTGCGTGAGGGCGAGATCGTCGCGCTGGCCGGGCTCGTCGGCGCAGGTCGGACGGAGGTCGGCCGCCTCCTCTTCGGAGCGGAGACGCCGGACGCCGGCGCGATCCGTCTCGGAGACCGCGTCGTCGAGCTCCGCCATCCCCGCGAGGCGATCGAGGCCGGCGTCGGCTGGGTGAGCGAGGATCGCAAGGACGAGGGTCTGGTGGCGACCCTGGGCGTCGCCGCGAACGTCACGCTCCCCCACCTCTCGGCCTACGCGGCGCGGTGGATTCGCACGATCGACCGCGCGCGCGAGCGAACGGACGTCCAGGCGATCGTCGAGCGCCTCGCGATCCGGACGCCGACCCTCGACACGGAAGTGCGCCGCCTCTCGGGCGGGAATCAGCAGAAGGTGGCCCTCGCCCGCTGGCTCCTCGGGACCTGCCGTCTCCTCGTCTGCGACGAGCCGACCCGCGGCGTGGACGTCGGCGGGCGCTACGAGATCTACGAGTTCCTCGGGGCCCTGGCCGAGCGCGGGGTGGGGATCCTGATGATCTCCTCCGACCTGTCCGAGGTCCTCGGCGTCGCCGACCGCGCCGTCGTCCTCTGCGAGGGGCGCGTCTCGGGTGCCGTGGACCTCCCGGGCCCCGCGCCGGAGGACCTCCTCCGCCTCGCGATGGGGCTCGCGTGATGACGTCCGCGCCCCCGCCGGCGACGCGTCCCGGGCTCGCCGCGCGGGTCCGAGGCGTCGGCCTCGCCGGCGCGTTCGTGCTCTTCTGCGCGTTCCTCGCCGTCGCGACTCCGAACCACGCGTTCCTCACGGGCCAGAACCTCCTGAACGTCCTTCTCCAGATCTCGGTGAACACCGTCCTCGCGACGGGGATGACCCTCGTGATCCTGACGGCCGGCATCGACCTCTCGGTCGGGTCGGTGGTCGCGTTCGGCGGCGTCGTGGGCGCCGATCTCGCGGCGCGCGGCACACCCGTCCCGGTCGCCGCGGCGGTGGCGCTCGGCGCCGGCGCCCTCGTCGGCCTCGCGAACGGCGCGGCGGTCGTGTTCCTCCGCGTGGCCCCCTTCATCGCGACGCTCGCCTCGATGACCGCGATCCGCGGCCTCGCCTTCCTCTACACCGGCGGGCAGAGCGTGGGCGGCCTCTCGGACTCCTTCACGTTCTGGGGCACGGCGCGCGTGGGGCCGGTTCCCTTGCCGGTCCTCCTGACGGCGCTGGTCGTGCTCGCCACCGCGTTCCTCCTCGCGCGCACCACGTTCGGCCGCCACGTGTACGCCGTCGGCGGGAACGAGGAGGCGGCACGCCTGAGCGGCGTACGCGTCGGCCGCGTGAAGCTCCTCGTCTACGGGGGCATGGGGTTCCTCGCGGCGCTCGGCGGTCTGGTCCTCGCCGCTCGCCTCGGCACGGGCGACCCGAAGGCCGGCGACCTCTTCGAGCTGAACGCGATCGCGGCGGTCGTCGTCGGCGGATGCAGCCTCATGGGCGGACGGGGCACCCTGTGGGGCACGGTCCTCGGCGCCTTGGTGATCGGCGTGCTCGACAACGGCCTCGTCCTGCTCGACGTCTCCACCTACTGGCAGAAGGTCGTAAAGGGCGCCGTGATCCTCGCGGCGGTCGCGCTCGACCGGAAGGGCAAGTGATGCGGACTCTCCTGATCACCGGGCTCCTCGTGGCGACGGCGTTCGCCGCGCGCGCGGTCCACGCCGACGACGACGCGACCGTCCCCTCGCTCCCCGTGACGAGGTGGCTCGTGCTCGGCCCGTTCCCCTTCGCCGCGGGACAGAACCCCTTCGACACGCCGCCGCCCGCGGGCGTCGTGGACCTCGCGCCGCAGCGCGGCGATGCGACGGCCGAGCGGACGTGGGTGCCCCTCGCCGCCGACGCGGAGGGCCAGGCCAACCTCCTCGGCGCGGGCTTCTCGAAGACCGACGTGGTGAGCGCGTACCTCCTCGCGTACGTCCACGCGCCCGCCGAGACGACGGCCGTCCTCTCCGTCGGCAGCGACGACGGCATCCGCGCGTACCTGAACGGCGCCGAGGTCCTGCGTCACTGGGCGCTCCGGAGCTGGGGCCCCGACCAGGACCGCGTGCCCGTCCGGCTCGGGGAGGGGTGGAACCGGCTCCTCCTCCAGGTCGCGAACAACGAGGGCGGCTTCGGGGGGTCGGCACGCCTCGTCGGGGTCGAGGGTCTCGAGGCCGTTGCGCAGCGCCCCGCCGACTACGCGCCGGCCTCGACCCGGCCGTTCCTCGTCGTCGCGGGGATCCGCGCGGAGCCGACACTCGCGCCGCCGGGCGAGATCGCCCTCGACGTCCGCGTCCGGAATCTCGGGACGGAGCCGGCGCGGGACGCGCGCCTCGAGGTCGCCGCGCTCGGCGTCACGAAGCCGTTCGAGGCGGGTGCCGGCGCGCTCGTCCCCGTCCGGCTGCTCCTCGACGCGCGCGCGGCGATCGAGAAGGTCGCCGCCGGCGTCCGGCCCGCAGCCGCCCTCGCCTGGACGGGCCGACCCGGCGACGCGGGCCCCCCGGAGCCCCTTCCGCTCGACCCGCAGGCGCTCCTCTCGATCGTGATGGGCGACCCGCCCCTCCGCGCGGACCTCGCGGCGCCCCGCTACGACTTCGCCTCGCTCTCGAACGACTGGACCTGGGGCGCGCGCTTTCGTCCCGACCTGTTCGGGGACGGCGAGGCCCGCTTCGCCGGACTTCTCACGGCCTACGCCGCGGGCGACGGCGCGGCCTTCGACGCGGCGTGGCGCGCGATCGACGCGGCGGTCGAAGCCGGCGCGAAGGAGGTCAAGCGGCAGCGGATCACGTTCATCGGCAACAGTCACATCGACATGGCCTGGATGTGGCAGCGGAAGGAGACCCAGCACGTCGTAGACCTGACCTACCGCCAGGCGCTCCTCTTCACGCACGAGTTCCCCTTCTTCCGCTTCGCCCAGAGCTCGATGCAGACGAACGCGTGGGTGGACGAGCTGTTCCCGGAGATGAGCCGGGACCTCGCGGCCGCGGTGAAGGACGGCCGGTGGGACGTCGTCGGGGGCATGTGGGTCGAGCCCGACTGCGACCTGCCGTCGGGCGAGTCGTTCGTACGCCAGCTCCTCTACGGCAAGGGCTACGCGCGCGACCACTTCGGCGTGGACGTCCACGTGGGCTGGAACCCCGACTCCTTCGGCTACGCCTGGACGCTGCCCATGATCTTCCGGGGCGCCGGCATCGACGCCTTCATCACGCAGAAGATCGGCTGGAACGACACGACGAAGTTCCCGCACCGGCTCTTCCGGTGGAGGTCCCCGGACGGCTCGGAGGTCCTGACGTACTTCCCGTTCGACTACGTGGACGACGCGCGGCCCGAGGTCCTCGCGACCCACATGCGGACGCAGCTCGAGCAGCAGCCCGGCCTGGTGGACCTGCTCGACCTCTACGGCGTGGGCGACCACGGCGGCGGCCCCACGCGCGAGATGATCGAGCGGACGGTCGAGATGTCGAAGATGCGCGTGTTCCCGACCGTCGAGCACGCGAGCCCGGAGGCGTTCCTCGACCGCGTCCGCGCGAAGTACCCCGACGTGCCCGTGTGGGACACCGAGCTCTACCTCGAGTACCACCGCGGCACGTACACGACGCACGGCGACATGAAGATGCGAAACCGCCGCATGGAGGCCTCGCTCGAGCTCGCCGAGAAGCTGGCGTCGATCGCGGCGGCCCTCGACGCGGGCTACGCGTACCCCGATCGACGCGCTCGACGGCGCCTGGAAGCGGACGCTCTTCAACCAGTTCCACGACCTCCTGCCGGGCTCGGGGATCCACGAGATCTACGAGGACGCGCACCAGGACTACGACGAGGCGGCCCAGCTCGCGGGGGGCGTCGTCAAGGAGGCGGCCCGCGCGCTGGCGCGCCACGTCGACACGACGGGTCACGCGGGCCACCCCGTGATCGTCTGGAACGCGCACTCCTGGCCGGTGACCGGCGTCGTCGAGGTGCACACGACCTCGAAGATCGCGCTCGGCGCGGTGGACGAGCACGGTCTCCCCGTGCCGTCCCGCTGGGAAGACGGCCGTCTTCGGTTCCTCGCCGAAGACGTGCCGGGCGTCGGGTACCGGACGTACTGGACCTCGCCGGTCCCGGGGGGCGGCGGGACCCCTCCGGCGGACCCCGCCGAGGAGGGTCCTACCGTGCGCGAGGCGCCGGACGCGTTCGTCCTCGCGAACGCCTCGCTCGAGGCCCGCATCGACAAGAAGACCGGCCGCGTCGTCTCGCTGGTGCTCCTGCCCGAGCGGCGCGAGGTGCTGGGTCCCGGGGGCGGGAACGTCCTCGAGATCCGGCAGGACCTGCCGAGCCAGTGGGACGCGTGGAACATCGGGCGGGACGGCGCCCGGACGGAGCTCGTGGCCGACTCGGTCACCGCGTCCGCGACCCCGCCCCTCTCGGCCTCCGTCCACGTCCACGTCCCGCACGGCGACTCGAGCTTCGAGCAGGAGATCGTCGTGACGCGGGGCGTCCCCTGGCTCGAGATCCGCACGAAGGCCGACTGGCACGCGTCCCACGAGATGCTCAAGGCCGTGTTCGACGTCGCCGCGGACGCCGACGCCGCGACGTTCGAGATCCCCTACGGGACGATCGACCGGACGACGCATCCGAAGACCGCCGCGGAGAAGGCGAAGTGGGAGGTCTGGGGGCAGCGGTGGGCCGACGAGACGGACCGCTCGGGCGCCTTCGGCCTCTCGCTCCTCGACGACGCGAAGTACGGCTACGACGTCCTCGACCACCGGCTGGCCCTGTCCCTCCTCCGCGCGCCCAAGTACCCCGATCCCGGGGCCGACATGGGCGAGGCGCGGTTCACCTATGCGCTCTACCCCCACGTGGCGGGATGGCAGGAGGCCAAGAGCTACCGGAGGGGCGCGGAGCTGAACCTCCCGCTCCGGGCGATCCTCACGTCGGCCTCGGAGCGGGGAACGCTCCCGGCCGGGCGGGCCCTCGTCACGAGCGACTGCGATCACGTCGAGATCGCGGCGATGAAGCGGACCCGCCTCCCCTCGGACCCGCCGCGGTTCGTGGTGCGCCTCGTCGAGAAGGAGGGCCGCGCGGCCGAGGTGACGGTCACCTTCCCCTTCCCGGTCGCGCGCGCGTGGCGAACCAACCTGATGGAGGACCTCGCCGAGGAGCAGGCGCCCGAGGGACACACGGTCCGAACGACGCTCGGCGCCTGGTCGCTCGGCACCCTCGTCGTGGAGCCCGTCTCGCCGTCGAAGTGAGCGGGACGACCGCGGCGGTGGACCGCGCGGGGCCCGTCCGACGTCTGCGCGTTCTCGAGACGCCTACCGGCGTCTCGCGTGGTCCACGACCGCCCGGACGAGCCCGTCGCCCGGGTCGAAGACGCGTGGGGCCGCGCTCGGGACCCCGACGAACGACCGACCCGAGCCGCTCCCGTCGAGGT
The DNA here is from genome assembly GCA_963752285.1 of uncultured Planctomycetota bacterium. Classification (GTDB taxonomy): domain Bacteria; phylum Planctomycetota; class PLA2; order PLA2; family JAEUHO01; genus CAVVXN01. The sequence continues at coordinate 51,102 of CAVVXN010000005.1, read as the reverse complement.
AGCGGGAGATCCCCTTCGCCGGCCCCTCCGACGGGCCGGGGGGATCCGAACCGGGTGGGATCCCGTCGAGGGGGGGACGTTTCGCCTCGCCACCCCGCGCGTAGACTCACGCCGCGAAGGGCCTCTACGGCGCGCGGGCCGGGAGCGCGCGTGCGGCCCCCGGGCGCACCGCGGGGCACCGTGGCGGACCGCGGCGCGGCCCCCGTCCCGGGCCGGGCGCGCGGCGCGCAGAGGACCCGGAACAACGGCCGCGAGGTGGAGACCCCCGATGTCGATCGGCTCGTACCTCTGGACCTCGGCGTCCCGGGCGGGACGGAGCCGGGGATGGCGGGTGGAGACCCAGCCGGACGAGCTCACCGAGGGCCTCTTCGGGCAGGTGGTCCTGTGGGTCATGCAGGTGCTGCCGTACCTGCGCGAACGGGGCATCTACCCGACGTGGCGGATCCGGTCGAAGCTCTACGGGAGCGCGCCCGAGCACACGGTCCTTCCGGGCGCGTTCGAGCTCGCGTACGAGGCGCCGGCGACGATCGATCGCACCGTGAGCCTGCTCGAGCTGCGCCGGAGGCGGCTCCACGCGCTCGGGGCGGACTGGGCGCACGCCCACGGGCTCTGGCACGCCTACTTCCGCGTGCCCCCGGGGATCCTCCAGCGGGCGGACGCGGTGGATCTCCCGGAGCGAACCCTGGGCCTCCACTATCGGGGCCGGGACAAGCTCACCTCGGCCTGGGACACGAATCCCGTGAGCCAGGAGGAGTTCGTGGAGCTCGCACACGCCTTCCTGTGCGAGCGCCCGCCGGTGGACGCCGTGTTCGTCGCGACCGACGAGCACGACGTGGTCGCGAAGATCCGGGACCGGTTCTCCCGCCATACGGTCGTCCACCTGGGACCCGTCGAGCACCACAAGGACCCGCCCCGCTCTCCGCGCGAGAGCCGGGACCGCGCGGTGCTCGACTGCGTGCTGCTCTCCAGGTGCCGCTCCGTCCTCAAGTGCTCCTCGGCGCTGTCCGCGTTCGCCAAGGTCCTGAACCCGGACCTCGAGATCTACCGCGTGGCCGCCAGCAAGCTCTTCGCACCGTTTCCGTACTTCCCCGCTGCGTACATCCCTCGGGTGGAGCTCTCGTCTTCGCGGGCCCGCGCGCTCCTCGAACGGACGTTTCTCGGGGACTGGTTGGAGTGCGACTGGGCCCGGAAGCGGTACGCGACCCCGTTCGCGTCGATGCCCCGGGGCGGCCTTCGCGAGCGTCTCCGCCGCTCCCGCGAATGGGTCCGCCGACGGCGGCGCCGGGTCCTCAGACACCTCCAAGGGCCCCGACGCCTCGACCGCTGACCGCGCGCCCCGCCGGGAGCCGCGGACGGTGGACCGGGCTCAGCCGCCTCCGGTCGCGGCGCCCGCCGTCTCGCGGCCGGACGCCCCCGCCGGGGAGGTCGTGGCCTTCCTCACGGCCTCCCGCGCCTCGGCGAGGAACGCCTCGACCCGCGGGGTCCGTGCCTTCGGATGGTCGTCCAGGTGCGCCTCGAGACGTGCGAGCGCCTCCTTCCCGTCGCGGTCGTGGCCCAGCGCCGCGTGGCTCAGCGCGAGGAGCGCGAGGTCCACGGCGAAGAGCTCGGGGAACCGGTCCTCGTTCAGCATCATCGAGGTCCGGAGGCGCTCGAGCGCGAGGTCGTAGTCGCCGCTACGGAAGGTCAGCGCCGCCCAGAGGGTGTTCCGGCGCGTGTCGGGCCGGTTCCGGTGGCCCGCCGCGCGGGTCATGTCCGCCGCCAGCCCCCGTGCGATGCGAAGCCGGAGCGGGTCCGCGTCGCGCGACGTCGCAGCCCGCCAGAGCCGCGCGATCAGCCCCTCCTCGCTCCCGAGAAGACGATACGCCTCGCGCAGCGCGGCTTCGCGAAGGTCCGGACCGAGGTCCGTCCGGGTGCGAACCCGACGCACGAGGACGTCGGGATCGGGGTCCGCCTCCGCCAGCGCGGCGACGAGGGCCACGGCGCGGCGTCGGCGCGAAGGGTCGGCCTCGCGGGGACGGCGCACACCGAGCGGTCGCGTGCCCCAGACGCGGACCTCGGCGGCGCTGCTCGCCGACAGCAGCCGTTCGCCGTCCGGGCTCCACGCTACGGCGTAGACCCAGTCCACGTGCTGGAGGGTCGCGACCAGCCGGCCGCTCGCCGTGTCGAAGAGGCGGACGGTCCCGTCCATGCAGCCCGCGGCCAGGCGGCTCCCGTCGGGGCTGAAGGCGACGTCGAGGGGTGACGGCAGCGGCGTGACGCGCCGAAGGCTCCCGTCGTCGAGGTTCCAGAGTCGGAGCGTGTCGTCCTGCGACACGGTCGCGACGAGACCCCGGGTCGCGCAACAGTCGATACCGGTCACGAGGTCGCCGTGGGGCGAGAGGTCCCGGACCGGCGCCAAGGTCGCGGCGTCCCACACCCGGACCGCGCCGGACGCGTCGCCGGTCAGGACGTACCGGTCGTCGGGCGTCACCTCGACGCAGCCCAGGCTCCCGTCGGTCGCCCGAACGGTCGCGAGCGGCTTGCCGGTCGCGACGTCCCACACGGCGAGCCGGCCGTCCGCGCCGGCCGTGGCGAGTCGGGTGCCGTCGTGGCGGAATGCGAGGTCGTGCACGGGGGCGCCTTCGTGCGCGTCGATCCGCAACGCGACCTCGTCGCGCTCCACGTCCCAGAGCAGCACCTCTCCCGTCGCGTCGCCGGCGGCGACGAGGCGGGCGTCGGGCGAGACGGCGAGCGCGGTCACGGACCAGCGGTGCCCGATCCACGCACGGGCCTGCTCGCCGGTGTTCGCGTCCCACCTCCGGACGACCCCGCCGACGCCGGCGGAGACGAACCAGGCGCCGTCCGGCGCGTAGGCGACGCTGGTCACGTCGTCCATGTGGCCCCGCAGCACGTCGGGGTCGCGCTCGGCCGCCCACGCCTTGACCGCGCCCATGGAGGCGGTCACGACGCACGTGTGCGAGGGATGGAACGCGACGTCGAGCACCGCGTACCGGCCCGGCCAGGTGGCACGGCAGGTCCAGTCGCGCGCGTCCCAGATCTCCAGTCCCTGCCCGGAGCCGACCGCGAGCAGCGTCCCGTCCGTCGTGGCGCGCACCTGGGCGGCCCCCACCTGGCGCAGCCGCGTCACGATCCGAAGCAGATCGCCCGAGGCCGCGGACCACAGGCACACGTGGTGCGCCTCGGAGGGCGTGGCCACGCGATCCCGACCGACGAACGTGATCCCGTGGAGCCCGACGTCGCTCGCCCGCCGGGACCAGAGGCACGCGCCGGTCGCCACGTCCCAGACGGAGGCGATGCCGTCACCGCCTCCCACGGCGACGCGGTCGTCCCCGGATCGGAAGTCGAGCGCGTGGATCCACGCGTGCACGCCGAGGTCCGCCTCGAGGCGGCCGCTCTCCACGTCCCACACCCGCAACCGCCCCTCGTCGCCACCCGTCGCCACGCGCCGACCGTCGAGGCTGAAGGACAGGTCCGCCACCTGACCCGCTCCGGCCAGGCGGTGGAGCCGGTGCGGATCGGGCCAGCTCCAGATCTCCAGTCCTTCCCAGGTGCCCACGGCGATGCGGTCGCCCCGCGGACTCCACGCGACGCCCGTGACGCTCCCCTCGTGGTCGAGCCGCGCGACCTCCCGGCCGGACGTGTCGTCGCACACGGAGGTCCAGTCGTCGGCGCCGATTGCGAACTTGGAACCGTCGGGGTCGTACGCCACGCCGTGGGGTTCTGCGCCGCCGAGGTCGATCGTCCAAAGGCTCCGGTCGAGCCGGCTCTCGAGGTGTTGCCACTCCCAGTTGCGAAGCTCCGGCGGCGCGTCGTCGAGGAGGCGTCGCGCGGTATCGGGGTCCTGGAGCCGCAGCGCTCCCTCCGCCGCCGCGATGCTCGCCACGTACTGCTGGAACCTCGCCTCCACCTGCTCCTGCGCGAGGTTCCTCACGTAGAAGGCCGCGCCCGTGCCCAGCGCCGCCACGGCCAGCAGCACGGTCGCCGTGAGGGCCCGGTGCCGTCGAACCCAGGCGCGAAGCAGGTACGTGGCCCTCGGTGCGCGCGCGGTGATCGCCCGCCCCTCCAGGTACGCGCCGAGGTCCGCCGCGAGGCCCTCGACCGTCACGTACCTCTGTCCCGGGTCGTGCGCCGTGGCCTTCCGCACGACGGCCTCGAGGTCCACGGGGATTCTCGGATCGAGCGCGCGGGGACGGCGTGGCGGCGCCCTGGCGATGTCGGCCAGGAGCGCCACGCGATCCTCCGAGGCGTACGCGGGAGCGAGTGTCAGCATCTCGTAGAGCGTGATCCCGAGACCGTAGAGGTCGCCCCGAACGTCCGACGCACCACGCAGACGCTCCGGGGGGAGGTAGCGCAGGGTTCCCGCGACGGCGCCGGGCAGCGTGTCCTCTCGCCCGTCGGCTTCCTTGCAGAGCCCGAAGTCGGCGACCCAGAGCTTCCCGTCCGCATCGAGGATCAGGTTCGACGGCTTGATGTCCCGGTGCAGCACGCCTTGCGCGTGCGCGGCCGCGACCCCTTCCGTGGCCTGGAGAAGCAGGCGCACGACGGCGTCGTGGTAGCGCCGCCCGGGCCGGCGCGGGCGGACCCCGCGACCCGCGCCCGACGACCGAGACCGCCCTGCCGCGGCGCCGCCCCCCGCGCAGGCCCCCTGGAGCAGACGATCGGCGAGCGCGTCGGCGAGGGGGTCGCCGCCCCCCGCGTCGCCCTCGCACGCAAGGCGCCGCCGCAGGCTCGCGAGCACGGCATCGAGCCCACGGCCCTCGACGTACTGCATCGCGTAGTAGTGGACGCCGTCCTCCTCGCCGTACTCGATGACCGGCACGACGTTGGCGTGGTGCAGCCTGCCCGCGGCACGCGCCTCGGCGCGGAATCGCTCCGAGGTGCGCGGGTCGAACGTGGCGCCGTGCGGCAACACCTTGAGCGCCACGCGCCGGTGGAGGGTGGTCTGCACCGCCTCGTAGACGACGCCCATCCCACCTCGGCCGATCTCGCGAAGGAGAACGTAGTCGCCGAGGCGCGTCCCGGACGGCTGGCCGACCACGTCGCTCCGGAGCGTCTCCATCCGGAGAAGCACGGGGAAGAGCTCGCGGATGTCCGCGGCGCGCTCGGGGTGACGCGCCGCGAAATCAAAGACCGAGGGTCGGTCGCCCTCGCGGTGTCGCGCGACGAACTCCTGTGCGAGGCGGTCGAGCTCCTCGGAGGCGTCGGCGTTCATGCGAGTCCGGCCTCGCCCAGGCCCTCGGCGCACAGGGCCTCCCTCAGGCGACGCAACGCGCGGACGTAGCGTTTGCTCGCCGCGGGCGGCTCGATGCCCAGCTCGAAGGCGGCCTCCTCGTTCCCGAGCTCCTCGAAGTGGCGGAGCACGAGGATCTCCCGGTCCGTCTCGCCGAGTCGCTCCAGGGCCGCGAGCACCCGAACCCGGGTCTCCTCTCGCGCCACGCCCTCCGTCGGTGTCGTGCCGTTCGCGACCAGGAGGTCCACGACGGCCGGGCCGGAGGCGTCGGGGCGTCCCCCGTCCACCTGGCGGCGCACGTCCCGCCTGCGGGCGCCGAGGTGCTCGCGATGACGCGCGGCCAACGACTGCGCGGTCAGGAAGCGCAGCCACAGGAAGAAGGGCATCCGCGGGTCCGCGAGGTACGCCCCGACGCGTCGCCCGGCGTCGAAGAAGGCGTCCTGGAGCACGTCGGACGCACCGACCCGCGCCTGGAGGCGCGGGTCCATCCGCAGGTGGATCATCTTGAGCAACCGGCGGCGGTGGCGTTCGAGCAGCCGTCCGAGGGCCTCGCCGCGATCCTCCGCGGCGGCGAGGAGAGCAGCCTCGGGGTCCGGCGCCGGCGAGGTCATCCGGCCAGGATAGCGGATCGCGGGTGACGCGGTGCCCCTCGGTCTCGCATCCGGCGGGGCGCCCCCGGCCTCGGAGCCCACCGTCGCCCCCGAGCGCGCGCCGTCTCGGGGATCGGACGTCTCGACGCGGCCCCGTCACCAGTTCATCGGCCACGGCAACGCGCCGAGCACCGGCCTCGGCCCCGCGGAGTGAATCCATGTCGAATCGCCTGCCCTCCCCTCGGTCCCGAGCCGTCGCGCTGGCGTGCGCCCTCGCCGGCGCTCTGCTCGCCGTCCCCCGGCCGGCCCGGGCGGACGACCTCCAGATGACGCTCGAGCAGATCCGCATCGATCGGACCCGCGCGGCGGACGGCGACCGCCCGTATGTCATGGGCGTGATGTTTCGTTCCCGCCACAACACGCGCGGATCGACGAGCGTCTGGATCCAGGAACGCGAGCCCCACGACTGGGTGGACAAGCCGCGGTGGAACCCCGAGGGGGCCCGGGACGGCCACCTGCACGCGGGGGACACACGCGCCCTACCGGCCTGGATGGGCACCCACGTCTGGAGCGGGGTCTCGACACCGCACCTCGACCCCCGTGACAACCGGACGTGGGCGGCCGTGGCGCGGTCCGAGGTGCTGGGCGTGATCCTCATCACGATGGACAATGGCAACACGCCGCCACACGTCGTGCGCGGCGTGCTCGAACGCGTCGCACGACGCCTCGCGGCCATGCTGCGCCGCCAGATCGAGAGCGGCGCCGTGATGCGCAGCTTCGTGAACCAGCTCCTGGCGGGGCGCGCCCACCCGGCGTTCGCCTTCGACACGAACGCGTTCTCGAAGGACCTGTTCAGCGACGGCGAGAAGGCGGACCTCTTCCTCGGGTTCACCGTCGGCTCGACGTTCGACCCCGACGTGGTGGTGGGCGTGCAGGCGGTCGTGATCCCCGCGATCGCCGGCCTCGGCGAGCTCGAGACCCCGGCGGACCAGCAGCTGGCCCTGATGCCGGGCCGCCCGCCGGTCACGCTCCGCACGCTGGTGGCGGCGCCCACGAACCGGGGCGTCGAGATCGTCGGAGACGGGGACGGAGCCTCCTACCGCTTCACCGGTCGAATCGAGAGGCGGACGGTCGCGGTGAGCGGCGGGGCGCTCGTCGAACGGCTCGTCGTACGCGTGGAGACCGGCAAGGACGACCTGCGCGGCGGTGGAGACGCGGTGATCCGCGCGTTCGCGCGGGACGGCAGCCTGCTCGGACAGGTCTCCCTCAACGAGCGCGCCGAGCTGAAGGAGGGCTCCACGCGAACCGCCATCGTGACGCTGGGTCACGGAGCGGAGATGAGCCGCCTCGGCCACGTCACGATCAGCCTCGTGCAGGGACCCGGCATCGACGCGGACAACTGGAACATCCGGCGCGTGCAGGTGAACGCCGTCACCGGAGGACGTGCTGTGTCGGTGATGGACCGCGCCGGCGTCCCGCTCGAGAGGCTCACCAGGTCGCGGCCGACCACGTCGCCGTTGCGCCTCGAGACCGGCTCCTGAGGCGCGGGCCCGGCCCTCCGTGGGTCGTGGGCCGCGCGGGCGAGACGAGGGCGGAGCGGACGCGACGCGGGACCTTCGCCCCCGGCGTGGTCCGCACCAGTCGCGCCGCGGTCGCGCGTGCAGTTCATCGACCGTGCCGCGGCCGGGGGTCGCGCGCGGAGGAGATCGACGTGAGAACCATTCGGCGGACACCCTGGGCGCGCGCGCTTCGCCTCGGCCTCCTGGCGGGGCTGCTGCTCGGACCGACGGTCGCGGAGGTGCACGCCGATCCCGTGCGCACGCGTTTCGACCCCGCGGCGCACGGCTTCGCGTTCCGGAACGAGTTCAAGAACGAGCTCGTGCCGAACCTCGACATCCGCACCGGTGGGCTCTGCGGCGGCATGGTCTATGCAGCGCTCGACTGCTTCAACCGCGGCCGGCCGATCCCGCGCCAGGACTACCGACCCGCCAACGGGACCGTGCTGGAGAGTTACATCTACCGGCGGCAGGCCACGTCCATCACGCAGAACCTCGACAAGTGGGGCGAGGTCGGGCTGAACCCGGGCGGCGCACGGAACGCAGAGTTCTTCCGCTGGGGCGTTCAGGGCACGCGCGGCGGCCGCCTGCAGGAGCTCCGGGCCGCGATCGACAGCGGTCGGCCCGTACCGCTCGGCCTGCAGGAGTTCGGCGGCAGCGTCGGCGACGTGAAGCTCCCGGGAAACCACCAGGTCCTGGCGATCGGCTACGACATGGGCCGGTATGGCGGCGACCTGGGCGCCCACGTGGAGGACCTGCGGATCTTCGTGTACGACCCGAACCAGCCGAACGCCACGATGACGCTCGTGCCGGATCCGGCGACGAGCTCGTTCTACTACCGCGGCCCGGATCCAGCGCTCCGGCACGACGGACAGTGGGTGAAGCGGTGGCGCACGTACTTCGTGGACCGCAAGTACGTCCCCGCGGAGCCTCCCACCATTCGCCCGCTGCCCTCGCTCGGCGGGGGGTGGATCGACGAGCTCGTCGTGCAGGTCGATACCGGCGACGACGACCTGCGCGGCGGGAACGACAACGTCGGTCTCGCGGTCACGCTGACCGACGGGAACCGAATGGCGCTGCCGAACATCAACGTCGGCGCGCGCTGGCTCGGGGGCTACACCGAGTTCGCGCGCGTGGTCCTCCCTCGCCGGGTGCACAAGGACACGATCGCCTCGCTGACGCTGGAGACGACCTTCGGCGGCGGGGTCGGGGGAGACAACTGGGACACGAAGCGGATCGCCGTCAGCTACTACGACGGCGGGGTTCGTCGCATGCTCGTGGACCACCGCACGTTCTTCCGGTTCACCGGGGACCACCGCCGGCTCGTGCTGACCCCGCCGCGGGCGGCGTCGCCGACACCGGCGCCCGGGGGCGCGGATCTGGCCACGCACCTGAAGGTCGCGATCCGGACCGGAGGGGACGACCTCCGCGGGAACAACGACAACGTGGACGTCGCCGTGCTGTTTCGAGACGGCAGCCGGCAGACCTTCCCCGCGGTGAACACTCGTCAGCGATGGGCGGACAACACGGATCACACGGTCGAGCTCAGGTTCCCGCGCCCGGTCCCGCGCTCCGAGATCGTCGGTCTCATGCTGACGACGACCTTCCGGGGCGGTATGGGAGGGGACAACTGGAACGTGAACGGGCTCACGGTGACCCCGATGGCGGAATCGCGGGAGCTCGCGCGCTTCTACGAGCGCACCGGGAACCCGCTCTTCCGCTTCACGGGCGACCATCGCGTCTTCACCGCCCGCTGGTGAGGGCGCGGCGGATTCACTCCCGACCCGCGTTTTCGGTATTCGCGGCGGAACGCCGCCGTCGGACGCGGAGGGGTCAGCCGAAGCCCGACTCCGGGGGTCCTCGTGGCGGCGCCGCGCTCGCGCGCGGAGGGGCCCGCCCCCGAGTCCAGGCGACCGGGGGCGAGCACCGCACGTCGGGCGCGCCGACTACGTGTGGCAGCCGAGCCGGCTGTGCACCACGGGGACTCCCTTGTCCATGACGATCGTCAGCTCGACCTCGTCGATGTGCGTTCCATCCGGCGCATCGATGCTGTCGGCCAACGCTGGGAATCCCGGGATGTTCAGGGTGTACGAGACCTGCAGCGCGTTCGGGGTCCCCGGGACGTCCTCCTGGGGGACCAGGACGGTGGTCAACGCCGGGACTCCGTTCACGGGGTACGGGGTGGCGTTCACCCTCACCTCCCCCGAGATGACGCCGAAGCTGGTCGTGTTCATGATCGTGAATCGACCGAAGTGCCCGACGGGGGGGAGGCTGACCGGGATCAGGGTGAACGTCTTCGAACCCCCTCCCCCCTTCTTCCGCACGGGAGCGGAGGCGTCGCGCCTTCTCGACTTGACTCGCTTTCGTTTCGCTGTCATCCCACTCCTCCACACAGGCTCCCGAACGGACGGAACGGATCGCGCACCGGGGAGCCACGAGTCGTGTTCACGCGCTGCGTGCCAGGTCCTCCAAGGCCTCGAGCACGCGGCGATGGAGCCGCACGCCCGTCGTGAAGACCTCGACCGCCTCGGGGGGCGCGTGGGCGCGGAGCGAGGCGAGCAACGCGCCGGCCGCCTCGAGGGAGGCGGCGTCCCGGTCCATCTCCCAGAGGCCCAGGAGAGCCCGGATGCGCTCGACCACGCTCAGCCGCGCCTCGGCCTCGCGGTACGCCGCGCGCACCGTGGTCGCGTCGGCCAGGCCCCGCCGGGCGAGCTCGGCACCCGCCTCGACGCGGTTCCCCGGGTCCGTGTCCGGGGCGTCGGCAGACCAGTGCGCGGTCCACGTCTCGATCTTCTCCGCCGGGTCCACCAGGTCGTCCGAGAATCGAGCGCGCTCCTGGCGGACGGAGGCCACGAACCGTCTCGCCCCGACCGCTTCGAAGTGCTCCCGGGCGTCGCCCAGCCGACGGAGCTTCTCCTCGGGGCGCCCCTCCTCCCCGGCGATCTCGCCGAGCAGGAACTGCGCGATCCCCATCCCCAGGCGGTAGCCCATCTCCGAGGCCGAGGCGAGCGCCGCCTCAACGTACACGCGCGCGGTGTCGTGACGGCCGACCTGACACCATTCGCGCCCGAGGCCGAGCAGGGCGATCACCTGGTCGCCCTCTTCGCCGCACTCCCGCTCGATCTCGAGGTCCTCCTCGAGACGACGCACGGCCTCGCGCGCGTGACCGAGCTGGCTCTCCACGATCCCGAGGTTTCCGAGCGCGTGGGCCTCGCCGCGCCGGTAGCCGAGCTCGCGGCACGAGGCCAGGACGCGCACGAGGTGTTCGCGGGCCTCCTCGTTCCGACCGAGGCTCTCCAGGGCGAGGGCCAGGTTGCCGCGCGCCGTGGCCTCCTCGAGCGGACCCCCGTGGTGCCGCATCAGCTCGAGGCTTTGCTCGAACTCCGCGAGCGCGCGGTCGGTGTCGCCCGAGAACCAGAGCTGCTGGGCGAGCGCGCCGCGGGCCCGCGCCTCGAGGGCCGGGTCCTGTCGCTCGTGCGCGATCGCGAGGGCCGCCTCGGCCTCGAGCCGCCACGCGTCGAGCCGACCGCGGATCTCGTGCGCCCGGCCGCGGAGGAGCCGAGCCTCGGCTTCGAGGTCGGCGGCGAACGACGTCTTGGCGAAGGCGAGCGCGCGGTCGAGGATCGGGAGCGCCGCGTCCGCCTCGCCCCGCTGCAACACGTCCCGACCCTCTTCGAGCGCGACGCGCGCGCTCCGGCGCGGGTCTCCGATCTCCTCGGAGAGGCGCCGCGCCTCGGCTACGTCCCGCGCACGGTCGGCGCCGCGGCCGAGCGTGTCGAGGACCCGTGCGCGACGGAGGAGGAGGTCCACGCGGTCCTCGCCCTGGACGAGGTCCTTCACGGTGAGCACCTGATCGAGCAGGTGCGCCGTCCCCGCGTGCAGCGCCTGGGCCTCCAGGTGGGCGAGGGCCGCGTCGAGATGTCGCAGGGCCGCGCGTCCCCGCCCGCCCCGCAGGAAGTGGCGGCAGGCCTCGGCCGCCCACCGGTGCCGGTCCGACTCCTGCACCGACGCCCCCGCCTCGCGTTGCGCCCGCCGGCCGAGCAGCGCGTGGTACTCCGCGCGCAGGAGCTCGGGCAGCAGGTCGTAGAGGGTCTCGCGCACGAGCTGGTGGTCGAATCGCACGCGCGCGCCCGACGCGCGCACCCAGCCGTCGTCCTCGAGACGCGCGAGCCGCCGAAGGACGTCGAGCGGCGTCCGGTCCACCATCTCCGCGACGACGTGCGGCAGGAACTCGTGGCCCATGACGGACGCGGCGTCGAGCAGGGCACGGTCGTCCTCGGACAGGTCGTGGACGCGGTTCTCGACCTGCGCCCGCACCGCGTCGGGGACCCGGATGCCCTCGAGGTCCTTGACGAGCACGACCTGGCCGTCGGGTTCGCGCCGGAGGAACCCCTCGCTCTCGAGGCCGCGCACGAGCTCGAGCAGGAAGTAGGGATTCCCGTCCGAGACCTCGGCGAGCCGCGGCCCCACGGCCCGCGCCGTCCGCGTGCTCCTCAGCCGTTCCACCAGGAGGTCGTGGACCTCGCGGGCGCCCAACCGGCCGAGCTTCAGGGTCCCTGCGCCCGGGAGCGACGCGATCGTAGAGACCCACGCCTCCACGTCCTCGTCGCGGCACGTGGCGACGAGGAGGAAGGGAAGGCCCCGCGCGTGCGCCGCCAGGAACGCGAGGAGATCCCGGCTCTCGGGCGGCGCGAGGTGCACGTCTTCGAGCACGAGGACCGTCGGACGCTCCCTGGACATGCCCCGGAGGACCCGGAGGTACGCGACGCGGATCGACACGTCGTCGAGGGCCGGGATCCCCTCCGGTGCGGGCTCGCCGCAAAGCAGCGCCGCGAACGCGCGGACGAGCCCCGGCGCGTCCCCCAGGTGCCGGCGCAGCGCCTCCTCGAGCGAGCCCGGACCCAGCGCGGAAGCCAGCGCCCCGGACGCGCCTCCGGGGCCGTCGAACGAACCGCCGGGCAGGTACGTGCCGGTGAGCACGTGAGCCTCCGGCCCGCTCGGCTCCGCGGCGTCGAGGAACGCCTCGACGAGGCGGGTCTTCCCCACCCCCGCCTCCCCCACGACGAGGACGGCGCCTCCCTCGCCATCTCGCGCCCGATCCCAGGCGCGGGTCAGACCCTCCATCGCGTCGTCGCGGCCGTAGAGCCCCGTCCGCGCGCCGCCGCCCGTCCCGGCGCGCCGCCGCCCTCGGTTTCCGACGTCGCTCCGGAGGCGCGACCACCACGCGGAGCCCTCCCCTTCCTCCAGCAGGCTCGCCACCTCGCGGGCGGTCGGGACTCGCGTGTCGGGGTCCTTCGCGAGGAGCGTCGCGACGAGCTCGTCGTAGAACGGCGAGACGCGATCGACGACCTCGGAGAGCCGCTTCGGGCTCGTTCGGATCTGCAGGGCGAGCGCCTCCGGGAGCGTCGCGGACGAGAAGGGATGCGAGCCCAGGAGGAGCTCGTAGAGGATCCACCCCAGGGCGTAGAGGTCCGCGCGGCCGTCGATCTCCTGGCCCCCGTCCTCGAACTGCTCCGGGGCCGCGTAGAGGACGGAGCCGAGGAAGTCGCCGGCCTGCGTCATGCGTGTCGAACCGTCGCGCAGACTCGCGACGCCGAGGTCCATGACCCGGATCTTTCCCTCGGGCGTGAGCGCCACGTTGGCCGGCTTCACGTCCCGGTGCACGAGGCCCGCGGCGTGGACGGCCGCAAGGGCGAGCGCGATCTCGCGACCGACGTGGCGGCAGAGGGGCTCCGGCTGCGGGCCGCTCTCGTCGAGGAGCCGACGCAACGTCTGTCCCTTGACCACCGGCATGGCGAGGTAGTAGCGGGGCACCGCCTGCGTGCGGTCCACGCCCGCGTCGAACACGCGGACCACGTTGGGATGGAGCACGCGACGCCCGCTCGCCGCCTCGCGGAGGAACCGGCTCTGCACGCCCGAGCCGACCGCGAGGTGCTCCCGGAGGATCTTGAGCGCGACCTGGTCGCCGGGCTGGAGGTCGTGGACCGCGCGCAGCGCCTCCGCGAGCCAGACCGTCGCCGTCGCCCCTTCCCCGAGGGTGCCGAGAATCCGGTACGGGCCGACCCGCGTCCCTTCCAAGATCGCGAGTGAACCCCGGCCGGCGGAGCAGGGCAAGGATCCACTCCCGACCCGAAGGATCCACTCCCGACCCGCGTTTTCGGGATTCGAGCGGCCGGTCGCTCGGGACGACGACTCCCACTCGCTCGCCTTCGCGCCGAGGGCCCACGCAGGCCCCCGACCCGAGGCTGTCCCCCGCGGAATCTCGCCAGACCCAGCGCCTCCGCGAGCTCGGCATCGGTCGAAGGTGCAGGGCCGACGGCCAAGGCGCCTTCGATCAAGCGCGTTCCCCGCTGGAGCGTGGCCCGGGGACGTCGTAGCGAGGCCGGTCTCGTGCCCCTGCGGAAGGAACGATCCCGGGAGGCGCGAATCCTCGATGGGGTTGGGCGCCGGGGAACCCGCGCCCGGCGGGACGATCGCGAATCCCGAAAATTCGGGTCGGGAGTGGATGCGTTAACGGCCGGTCGCCACCGTGGCGTCCGGCGTGGTGGTGGGCGCGGCATGGTTCGCCTCGCTTCCGTTCGACCCCTTCGGGGCGGGCTCGGCCCCACAGCCGACGAGGCCGGCGAACGCGAGCAGACCCGCGGCCGCCGCGCCGATCGCCCGGAGCCGGCGGCGCATCGCGCTCACGACGCGGCGGCAGTCCTTGGTGATGACCCGTCCATCCGGCCGCCGCCAGACTCGCTTGCAGAAGCTCCCGCCCGTCTCCACGTACAGCGTCTGGATCTGGGCGCGCGTCATCTGGGAGAGGTCGTAGACGTTCAGCCGACACTGGCCGCAGTACCGCCGGACCTCGTCACCCGTCATGGAGTCCCAGGGGACCGCGCACGGGGACGCGATCACGATCGCGTCGATGTCGATCTTCCGCATGCGATCTCCTCTTCCCCCGGCATCGGCGTCGCCCTCTCGAGGCCACCGCCGAATGGGCGACACGCCGGACGGCCAACACCCCAACGGCGAGCGTCCGCCGGACGAGCCCACATGCTACCCCACGCGCGCGCGGGCCGAGGGGTGCGCGGCGGGCCGGCGCGGACGAGGCCACGCGCTTGCCGGGCCCGTCACGACGCCGACCTCCTCGACGTCGCGCGGCGACCGACGCCTCCGCACGGCGCTGAACGGCACGACCTCTGCCACGTCGGGCTGCGGGAACGCGTACATGACGGAGGCCTTCCCACCCTCCGTCGCGCATCCCTGGGGGCACACCGGTGGACCGCGCGCCGCCCGTTCGAGCGTCGGTCGGGAGCGGGCTACGGGCCTTGCCCACGTCCGGCCCCTACCCTGCGTGCGGTACGCGCTCGTGCCGAGAGGAGGTTTCCCATGAAGGCCATCGTTTTCCTCGTTCCGCTCGTCGTCGCCGCCACGGGGATGTTCCTCCTCGACGTCGCCGCGGGCGGGGAACCCGCGGGCGCCGCGGCGCCCGCACAGAGCAGGGCGTTCGAGCTCCGGGTCGGGGACGCCGTCTACGCCATCGACCTCGACGAGGCATTCGAGATCACCACGCCCGACGGAACGAAGCTCCCCGCCGTCCTCCGCCGCCAGGAGGGCCACTACCACGGGGACGGCGTGGCGTTCTCGTACCCCAACGACCTGAGCGTCGAGCGGACGGTGCGCGCGTCCGGGGTCCTCCTCAAGCTGAAGTCACCTCTCCAGTTCGTGGCGCTGATCCAGGTCCTCTCTGGCGAGGACGACCCCGCGGCCCTCCAATCGAAGGTCGTCGCCGACATCCGCGCGAGGCTCGAGTCGACGGGGGTTACACCCGCCGACGTGGCCGTGGCGCCGGCGGAGCATGAGATTGCCGGCGCCGCCCGGAAGGGGACGGTGATGCGCTACCAGATCCACGGCAAGACGATCCGCCGCTCCTTCACGTCCGAGATCTACACGTTCCCTCTCGGGAATCACGTCGTGTCCCTCCTCTTCGAGACACCGGACACGGAGCGGAGCAACGCGAACGCGGCGTTCCAGGAGATCGAGAAGACGCTGACGGCTTCGCGTTGAGACGGACGACGCGGGCACGGACGCGACGACGGACGGCGAGAGCGTGGCCCGGGACGGGCGCACTCCGAGCCACGTGATGCCCTCCACGTCGTGCGAGACTATCATCCGCCGTGTGAGCGCACATCGAAGACGGGCGGCCCGGGCCGGGGCGGGGAGTCCCGAGGAGGCAAACGTCGGCCGGCACGCGCGCCGCGGCCCGGAGGCGCTCGACGCGAGGAAGGACGAGATCCCGCCACACGCGCTTGTGTCGCCCCCCCGGCTCCGCAGACGCGCGGCGCTCGCCCTTCTGCTCGTCGTCCCGATCCCGGGCCTCGCGACCTGGTTCGGCTTGGTCGGCGCGCCCGGCCCCGTCGGGCGCGTGGTGTTCCTGCTCGCCAAGGTCTGGGTGCTCGCCGTGCCCGCCCTCTTCTCGTCCCGGGTCGAGCGGAGGCGTCTCGGCTGGCCCCGCCCCGTCAGCGACGGCATGGCCCTCGCCCTCGCGAGCGGTGCGGCGATGGCGGTGGCCATCCTCGGCTACTACACGCTCCTCCCGGATCGCGCGGATCTCCTCCGGTCCGTCGGACCCGTCGTCCGAAGCGCGGGCCTCGACTCGCCGGCGCGGTACCTCGCGCTCGCCGTCTACTGGACGCTGCTCAACTCCCTCTACGAGGAGTACGTCTGGCGCTGGTTCGTTACGCGTCACGCCGTGACCCTCCTCGGGGGCCCGCGCGGCGTCCTCTTCGCGGCGCTCCTCTTCACGGTGCACCACTACGTCGCGCTCTCGGCCTTCGTGGGGCCGGGGCTCACGTGGACCGCGTGCGGAGGCGTGTTCGTGGCGGCGTGCGCGTGGTCATGGCTCTACACGGCGAGCCGCAACGTCTGGGCCCCCTACGTGAGCCACGTCTTCGCGGACGCCGCGGTCTTCGCCATCGGCTACGACATCTTGTTCCGGACCTGACCCCTCTGGGGATCCATCCGTACGACCTCGCAATCCCGTGGCGAGGTGGTCCGTCAGACCTTCACAAGGACCTTCAGCGCCCGCCGCTCGTCCATCGCCGCGTACCCGTCGGGGATGCCCTCGAGACCCACGGTCATGTCGAAGACGGGGGAGGGGTCGAGGGTGCCGGCCAGGACGTCGTCCATCAGCTCGGACATGTACGCGCGCACCGGAGCCGGCCCGCCTCGTAGGGTCCGGTTGGCAAAGAACAGGCTCAGGATGTCGAACCCGTCCTTCGCGGGCCCGTGCGGAACCCCCACGTAGCCGATCGCCCCGCCGGGTCGCGAGACCTCGATCGCCGTGTTGAGCGAGGACGTCGCGCCGACGCATTCCATGACGTGGTCCGCGCCCCCCTTCGTCATCTCGACGATCTCGGCGACCGCCTCCGCCCCGCGGCTCTTCACGAGGTCGGTCGCGCCGAAGCGACGCGCCTTCGCGAGCCGGTCCGGATGGTGGCCCAGGGCGATGATGCGCTCGGCACCGAGCCGCTTCGCCGCGAGCACGGCGCAGAGCCCGACGGCCCCGTCGCCAATCACCACGCAGGTCACGCCTCGCGTGACGCCGGCACAGCGCGCCGCGTGGTGGCCGGTCCCCATCACGTCCGTCAGCGGGAAGAGGGCCGCGATGAGCTTCTCATCGCCCTCGACGCGCTCGGGGATGCGAACGAGCGTGCCGTCGGCCCACGGCGCGCGTACGGCCTCGCCCTGGGCCCCGTCGCCGTCCTCTTCGGCCCAGAAGCCGCCGTGGACACAGGAGGTCTGGAGACCCTTCCGGCAGAACTCGCACGTGCCGTCGGAGATGGCGAAGGGTGCGAGGACGAGGTCGCCCGGCGCAAC
The DNA here is from genome assembly GCA_963752285.1 of uncultured Planctomycetota bacterium. Classification (GTDB taxonomy): domain Bacteria; phylum Planctomycetota; class PLA2; order PLA2; family JAEUHO01; genus CAVVXN01. The sequence goes on along the minus strand of CAVVXN010000005.1, from coordinate 33,862 downwards.
GGTGCGGACGGCCGCGCCGACCGCCTCCACCACCCCCATCGGCTCGTGGCCCGTTCGCCGGCCCTCCTCGTACTCGGTCAGGCCGCGATAGAACCAGAGATCCGAGCCGCAGATCGCCGTGTGCGTGATCCGGACGATCGCGTCCGTCGGCTCCTCGAGACGAGGGTCGGGGACGTTCTCCACGCGGATGTCGCCCGGGCCGTGGAAAACCGCCGCCTTCATCTCGAAGCCTCCTCGATCGGGCCGCTCCCGGCGGCACGGCGGTTCGGGCTCACCGTCCGACGCTCCTCTGCAGGTGCTCGGGATATCGGGCTCCCTGGACGGTGATGTTCCCGGCCGCGTCCTCGATCTCCCGGAGGTCGTCGGTCGAGAGCTCGAGCTTCGCGGCCCCGAGGTTCTCCTCGAGACGGTCGAGCTTCGTCGTTCCGGGGATCGGCACGACCCACGGCTTCCGCGAGAGGAGCCAGGCGAGAGCGATCTGCGCCGGCGTCGCGTCCTTCTCGTTCGCGATCCGGGTCAGGAGGTCCACGACGGCCTGGTTCGCCTTCCGGTTCTCCGGGGTGAACCGCGGGACGATCTTCCGGAAGTCGCCCTCGGCGAAGGTCGTGCTCTCGTCGATCTTCCCGGTCAAGAACCCCCTCCCGAGCGGGCTGAACGAAACGAAACCGATGCCGAGCTCCTCGCACAAGGGCAGGACCTCCGCTTCCGGCTCTCGCCACCAGAGCGAGTACTCGCTCTGGAGCGCCGCGACGGGCTGCACGCCGTGGGCGCGGCGGATCGAGGCCGCACCCGCCTCGGAGAGACCGAAATGCCGGACCACGCCCTTCCGGATCAGGTCCTTCACGGTGCCCGCGACGTCCTCGATCGGCACGTTCGGATCGACCCGGTGCTGGTAGAGGAGGTCGATACGGTCCGTCCGGAGGCGACGGAGCGAGGCCTCGGCGACCTCGCGGATGCGCTCGGGCCGGCTGTCCATCCCGGCCTCTGCGTTCCCGTCGCGAAAGCCGAACTTCGTCGCGATGACGACCTGGTCGCGTACGGGCTGAAGCGCCTCCCCCACGATCTCCTCGTTCGTGAAGGGCCCGTAGGCCTCCGCCGTGTCGAAGAACGTCACCCCGCGCTCGACCGCGTCGCGGACGAGGCGGACGGCGTCCGGCCTCGGCGGCGCCAGACCGTACGCGAAGTCGAGTCCCATGCACCCGTAGCCGAGAGCCGAGACCTCCGGGCCGGTCCGTCCGAGCTTGCGCTTCTCCATCGCCGTCGCCTCCACGCATCCGGACGCGCCCCGAACCGACGCTCCACCCCGGTGGGCGGTCCTCCACGACCGTACGGCGCCGCCTCGGGGGCGGCCGGCGGGAGCGACGGGAGACTTCGTCGAGCCATCCCGCGGGCGCCGGGACGCGCCGCGTACGGAGGACGTGCGAGACCGAACCGGGTTCGAGGCGGAGGGCCGCCGCGTATCGACCGATCCCGGCGCCCTGGGCGGCGGCCCGGCCGGCCACGGTTCCCTCGCGGCCTTTGGCCCCGGGCCCCCGGCGCGCCGGCCCCCCTGGACGACCCGGTCCCCAAATGGCAGACTAGTCTGTAAATGGGACCAAGGAGCCGCCGATGACCTCCGAAGCCGCGCCGACCGACGCCCACGCCACCGACGACCTCGACTTCTTGCGCCGTCTTCTCGCGCGCTCGGAGCGGCGCGTCGATCCGCACGCGTTCCACTTCGTCCACTGGGGGCTCATCGTCCTCGTCTGGTACCCGCTCTCGAACGCCCTCGAGCTGGCTCAACGACCGGTCGGGATGGCCGTGGTCGGCGGCGCTGCGCTCGGGCTCGGAATCGTGCTGAGCATCGTCCGGGAGGCGCGCCTCGAACGGCCCACGCGGCTCCCCGGCGAGGATCCCTACATCGCGCACCAGGTCGTATGGGTCACGGCCGCGAACGTCGGAGCCGGGATCGTGCTGAGCGTCCTCCTTCCCGCGCTCCACGCGATCGACGGTCACGACGTGCCGCTGGTCTGGGGCTTCTGCTACGCGAACCTCGCGTTCGGGGTCGGCGTGGTCTACCGCCGGGAGTTCTTGGGGTCGGGGCTCGCCATCTTCGTGGCCGCGCTCGTGGCCGTCGCCTGGCCCCGCTACAACGGCTTCGTGCTGGGGCCGGTCATGGGCCTCGGGCTTGCGGTGCCAGGGTGGCTCGCCGAGCGGCGGGTGCGCGCGATGAGGAGCGAGGACCGTGACGAAGGCTGACGAGCCCTTCGACCCGGTTCTGCTCTCTCAGGCGCGCCTCGGCGTCGTCGCCGTGCTGATGACGCGCCGCGAGGCGGCGTTCACCGACCTGAAGGCCCTGCTCGGCGTGACGCAAGGGAACCTCGGCACGCACCTGGCGCGACTCGAGGCGGCCGGCTACGTCGCGGTGGACAAGCGGTTCGTCCAGCGGAAGCCCCGGACGACGTACCGCCTCACCGCCGCGGGGCGGCACGCCTTCCTCGCGCACGTGGCCCGCCTGGAGCGAATCGCGAGCCAGGCCCGGAACGCAGGGAAGCGCAACCCGCGGCCGGATTGACGACCGAGGCACGAGGTTCTGGATCTCGCTGCGAGCAGGCCCGACGACCCCTCGTGCGGGTCGGGCTGTTCGCGCCCGCTGAGATCTCCATCGACTCGGATGCCGAAGCGCGCCCGGGGGTCCGGCTCTGTCCGGAAATCGTGGCCCCGCGCCGCGCTCGTCCCGCCCCAGGGTCCGGTCGGAGGTCCGAGGGCCTCGACGAGCCGGGCGGACCAGGACGTGGCGCCGCGGACGCGGCTCGGCTCCCATGGCCACGGGCGCCCAGGCACGGCGCACCGTCCGGCTCGTGGCCCCCTCCGCCGGTCCGGTCCGGGAACCCGCACCCCCTCGCCCCGCGTCCGGCATCCAACCATCGGTGGCATGCCGTCTTGGAGGCCACGATGACCACGTGAAGGTCGCGGAGCGACGCGACGCCGCTTTCGTACGCCGTGACCGTCACGGTGGTCGCGTCTGCCAAGAGGCCGATGCGCCGAAGGGAAGTCAACGATGCTCTGGACGCTCGTCATTCTGCTTCTCGCGTTGTGGCTGGTCGGACTTCTGACGTCCACCACCCTTGGCGGGTTGATCCACCTCCTGCTGGTCGTGGCGCTGATCGTGTTGGTCTATCGCCTGCTGCAGGGCCGCCGCGTCTTGTCGTAGGTTCGCTCTCACCCGCGTTGGACGCCGGCCGCGCGTTCAGACTCGGGCTCCGGCACCCGTGGCCCCAGGGCTTCCTGCAAGCTCCGGAGAAAGACTCCCGTGGGACTCATCCTGCTCATCGTCCTGATCCTCCTGATCGTCGGGGCCCTGCCCCGTTGGGGCTACAGCCGAAGTTGGGGGCGCGGACCCAGCGGAGTGCTGGGACTGGTCCTGCTGGTCGTGGTCGTGCTTCTGCTCATCGGCTACATCCCGCTCCACCTGTGACCCGCCGACCTCCGCGCCAGCACCCCCCCGCGTGCGCAGGTTCCTCGGAACGCCGCGGCCCGCGCCGCATCTACCGTCGCGGCGTGGACGACACGCGAACGCCGCGGAGATCGAACGACGCGTGACGGCTCCGGAGAAGATCACCGAGCCGGAGTCGAAGCCGGACTCCCAGGGCGATCTGAAGTCCGTGCCTCTCCCGGAGCTGGAGAAGAGGCTGGCGTCCTCGCCGGACGGTCTCGCGGGAGCGGAGGTCCAGAAGCGGCTGACCCAGTACGGGCCGAACGCGATCGAGGAGAAGAAGTCCAGTCCGCTACTGAAGTTCCTGGCCTACTTCTGGGGGCCGATCCCGTGGATGATCGAAGGTGCGGTGATCCTGTCCGGTGTCGTTCGGCACTGGCTCGACTTCTTCATCATCCTGTGCCTGCTCGCCTCGAACGCGGTCGTCGGGTTCTGGGAGGAGCGCCAGGCCGGTAACGCCATCGCCGCGCTCAAGGCCAAGCTGGCGAGCAAGGCCAAGGTGAAGCGCGACGGGAAGTGGGTTAGCGTCGGGGCGCGCGAGCTGGTGCCGGGCGACGTCATCCGCGTGCGGCTGGGTGACGTCGTGGCGGCGGATGCGCGCCTGCTCGCCGGCGACCCGATCGAGGTCGATCAGTCGGCGCTCACCGGGGAGTCGCTGCCCGCGACCCGCAACGCGGGCGAGGCCGTGCTCTCCGGGTCGATCGTCCGCCAGGGCGAGACCGACGCGATCGTCTACGCGACGGGCGCGAACACGTACTTCGGCAAGACCGCGGAGCTGGTGCAGCAGGCCCGCACCGTCAGCCACTTTCAACGTGCCGTGCTGAAGATCGGCAACTACCTGATCCTCCTGGCCGGCGCGCTGGTCGGCGTGATCGTGACTGTCGCGCTCCTCCGCCGTGATCCGGTGTTCACGACGCTGCAATTCGCGCTGGTGCTGCTGGTCGCCGCGATCCCGGTGGCGATGCCGACGGTTCTGTCGGTCACCATGGCCGTGGGCGCGCGCCTGCTCGCCAAGAAACAAGCGATCGTCACCCGTCTTGCGGCCATCGAGGAGCTCGCCGGCGTCGACATACTCTGCTCGGACAAGACTGGCACGCTGACCCAGAACAAGCTCACGCTGGGCGATCCGTTTTGCGTCGACGGGATTCCCGCCCAGCAGGTCGTCCTCTACGGCGCGCTCGCATCGCGGGCGGAGGACAATGACACGATCGATCTCGCGGTGCTCGGCGGTCTCGAGAGCGACCGGTCCCTGAAGGACTATCGAGTTGTTCACTTCCAGCCGTTCGATCCCGTGCACAAGCGCACCGAGGCTACGGTCGAGGACCAGGCCGGCAATCGGTTCCAGGTGGCCAAGGGCGCGCCGCAGGTGATCCTGGAGATGTCCAAGAACGCCGAAGCGGTCCAGGACGCCGTAGCCCAGGCGGTCAACGGTTTCGCGTCGCGCGGCTTTCGATCGCTGGGTGTGGCCCGCGCGGATCAGCAGGATCAGTGGCAGCTCGTCGGAGTGCTGCCGCTCTTCGATCCGCCGCGCGAACAGGCCAAGGCGACCATTGCGAGCGCCCGGCGGATGGGCGTGAGCGTGAAGATGGTCACCGGGGACCAGCTGGCGATCGCCCGCGAGATGGCCCGGACGCTCGGCCTCGGCGCCAGCATCCTCGACGCGGGCGTGCTCGGCGACGACGGGCACCCCGCGAGCGCGGAGGCCGGCGAGTCGATCGAGAGCGCGGACGGGTTCGCCCAGGTGTTCCCGGAGCACAAGTTCCACATCGTCGAGGCGCTCCAGGCGCGGGGCCACATCGTCGGCATGACCGGCGATGGCGTGAACGACGCGCCCGCGCTCAAGAAGGCCGACTGCGGCATCGCGGTGTCGGGCGCGACCGACGCGGCGCGCGCGGCCGCGTCGATCGTGCTCTTGAAGCCCGGGCTCTCCGTGATCATCGACGCCATCAAGGAGAGCCGAAAGATCTTCCAGCGGATGAACAGCTACGCGATGTACCGCATCGCCGAGACCCTTCGCGTCCTGCTCTTCATGACGCTGGCGATCCTGGTCTTCGACTTCTACCCCGTCACCGCGGTCATGATCGTGATGCTGGCGTTGCTCAACGACGGCGCCATCCTCTCCATCGCCTACGACAAGGTTCACTACAGGAGCCAGCCCGAGGCGTGGAACATGCCCCTCGTGCTCGGCATCTCCACGGTGCTGGGTGTGATCGGGGTCGTCGCCGCGTTCGGCCTCTTCTTCCTCGGCGAGCGCGTGTTCCATCTCGACCGCGCGCACGTCCAGACGCTGATGTACCTGAAGCTCTCGGTCGCGGGACATCTGACGATCTTCTTGACGCGCACGCGCGGGCCGCTGTGGTCGATCCGGCCGGCTCGGGTGCTGTGGGCCGCCGTGCTCGGGACCCAGCTCGTGGCGACCTTGATCGCGGTGTATGGACTGTTCATGACGCCGCTCGGATGGGGCTGGGCGGCGTTCGTGTGGGGATACGCGCTGGCGTGGTTCCTGGTGAACGACCGCGTGAAGCTGCTCGCCTACCGGATCTTCGACCCTGGCCAGCGAGCGCCCCCGGCGGAGCTCGCGGCGCAGATCGCCGAGCAAGCATACGCGCTGTACGAACAGGAGGGCCATCGCGACGGCCACGCGGTCGAGGACTGGCTCGAGGCCGAGCGCACGGTCAGGCGCGAGCAGCCTCCCAAGTGAATCGACGCGAGCCCACCAATTACCCAGGAGATCCCATGAAGTACGTCGATCGTTTCCGGGTACAGCCTGGCAGCAGCGTGAAGCTCGCAGACATCGATCCGGGGTTCAAGGATCGACATGTGAGTCACAAGGACGCGCTCGACGAGATCGAGCATCACCGGAGGAAGCTGCGACGGCTTCAGGATCTGTTCCGCGCGGACGGACGGCGTTCGCTCCTGATCTGCCTCCAAGGCATGGACACCGGCGGCAAGGACGGGACCATCCACCACATCCTGGGAGCGATGGATCCGCAAGGCTGTCGCGTGGTGCCGTTTCGCCAGCCCTCAGCCGAGGAGCTCGGACACGACTTCTTGTGGCGGGTCCACAAAGTCACTCCTGCCCGAGGAGACGTCACGATCTTCAATCGCTCTCACTACGAAGACGTGCTCGTGGTTCGCGTCCACGACCTGGTCTCGGAGGCGGCCTGGTCGCGCCGCTACGATGAGATCAACGCGTTCGAGAGGGAGCTCGCCGACAACGACACCCACATTCTCAAGTTCTACCTGCACATCTCCAAGCACGAGCAGCTCACCCGCTTCGAGGAGCGTCTCGACGATCCGACCAAGCAGTGGAAGATCAGCGAATCCGACTACAGTGAACGGGAGCTTTGGGACGACTACATGGCCGCGTACGAGGACGTCCTGTCGCGCTGCAGCACGCCGCACGCGCCCTGGTTCGTGATCCCGTCGAACCACAAGTGGTTTCGGAATCTTGCGATCGCGCGAATCGTGGTCGAGTACTTCGCAGCGCTCGACATGAAGTACCCCGACCCCGCGGTGGATATCGAGCACATCCGCGCCGAGTACCATGCGGCCAAGAAGGGGTAGGCGACCCTTGCGACGGCCGCTCCAGGCCGATGTCCGTCTCGTCGATGTACACGCCGACGCCGACCCGCACTCGTCGTCTCTCGCCGCCGCCGGCGTGGAAGGAGAGTCCTGCGGCGTCCCACGCGCGGGCCGGAACATCGTGGGGACCCGCCGTCGGGTGCGGGCAGGTACGTGCTGGGAACCCGAAGGCAGGAGGAGAGGCACCGCCGGGCCGTCCGGGACGGGGTTGGCGGCCGAGTCCGCGGAGGACACCGCCCTCCGGGGGCAGCCCTCCTCGGGCGGCGCCCTCTCGCCCGGACCGTCATGAGCGCCGAACCGGGCATGCGCCTCCGGCTGCGCGCCGTGGTGCTGCCTCCCTACGATCGGGCCCGCCGCAGGCTCGCAGGCGTCGCCCGTCGCCGCGTCGAGACCGAGGACGTTTTCTTGTTCACGCGCATCGACGCCCGGCGCGCCGGCAACGTGCGGAGCACCTCGATCCCAGCCGCCGGGCGGAGCCGAGCTCCCTCTCGAGCGCCCGGATCCTCTTCCTACGGCCTCCCAGCCCCTCCGCTACCGGGTCCGTCGGGCGGGCCCGGGCCCCGACGCGGCCGAAGCCCGGGCCGGCGAGGGCACCCCGCCAGGATCCGGCACGCAGCCTGCGGGGAGCGCGGCCTGGACCGAACGCCCGAAAGCGAGAAATCCTTCGCCGCCTCCTCGCGCGTGGTCTGGCCGAGCCCTGTGCGCAGGATCGCCGTCGCCGATGGGCGTCCCCAGGGTCGTGCGCGACGGGCCTTGGTTTTCCTCGGTCATCGCCAGCAGGCGCAGCGTCTCCTCCGGTCGGCCCAACAGGGCATGCGTCGGCGTGATGGCCGTGACGCGGGAACGAACGGCGCGTGCACCCTCGTCGCGCGCGGTCGTCGTGTCCGGCCAGGTGGACGCGTGGTCGGAGTGTGAGTCGGGCTTGCCGCCGGGTCGAACGGGACTATTCGTCATGGGAGCTCCTCCGGAAGCGACTGGGCGTTCGATCGCAACGTCTGCGCCTTTTGATGCCGTGGAGCGCGCGCTGGCACCGCCCGAAATCGCGCACGGGCCCGGTGGTGTCGCCCCGCGGGCCGTCCGCTCGGGATGTCCCCGCCCGATGCTCCGTCGGGGGCCGGATCCGCCGGCGGGAGGGGAGGGGGGCGATCCGCGGCGGCGGTGGCAGGCGCCTCTCGCGGCCGTTCGCAACCAGAGCCCGACGATGATGGCCGGACCGCTGAGGACATCGGCCGGGCCGTGTCCTCAGGCAATGGTAACGCGTTGCGTCCCGAGGATGTCGGCGATTCTCTCGTCGATCGACCCGATCATCAGCACGTGCTCGATGACGATCGGCTGCGGCTCTCGCGGGGTGGTGAGGATCATGCGGCCCGCGCCGGCCATCAGCCGCTCGAGTACGTCCGGAATCTCCTTGAACCAGCGCAGGTCCTCGGAGCTGTAGCGCTTGATGTCGGGGAACACGCCCTGTCGGTGGATCACCTCGTTGTTGCGGAATTCCCAGTAGTCAAAGCGTGTCTTGATGAGGACGCACACGTAGATGATCGTGAACAGCCCGAAGATCGTGAAGTAGAAGTTGGAATCCATGTGCAGCTGGAGCTTCGTGAAGAAGCCTCCGATGAACCCGAGAAATCCGAAGTACAGGCCCGCGAAGATCAGGACCGCGACGAGGGCCAGTGCCATCACGGAGACGACCTCCGTGAAGTCGAACGAGATGACCAGCAGGTTGAAGGCGAAGATGCACATCCAGACCGTGCCCAGATGCAGGGGGCTCGCGCTGGTCGACACCTCGATCAGCCCGGCGAGGAGGCTGAAGATCCACGTCGGCCAGAAGAAGATGACCTTGGGGTAGGCCCGGAGGATCACGCTCTGGGTCTTCGTGGGGGCGGCGGTGGTGGTGGTGGCGGTGGTGGGCTGTTCGGGCATGGTGACATCTCAATCGACTTGGATGCCGCAGCGCGCCGGGGGGTACGGATCTGTCCGGAAATCGTGCCCCCGCGGGGCGCTCGTCCCGCCCGAGGGGCGGCCGGGGTTCCGAGCGCCTCGAAAAGCCGTGCGGAGCGAGGGTGTGGCGGGGGGGCGCGGCTCGTACGCCAGCGGCAAGGGGCGCGAACGAGGGCGGCATCGTCGGGCTCGTGACCCCGACGCCGGTTCGACCGGGGTCCGGTGCTCCTTCGTCCCGCGTCCGGCATCCAACCCACGGCGGCATGCCGTCTTGGAGGCCACGATGACCACCCGGATGAAGATCGCTCTCGCGTCGGCCGCGATGCTGCTCGCGGGATTTCTTGGGTCGGGGGCTTCCCTCCGCCAAGCCGCGGCGGACGACGAGATCGACGTCTCGGTCTTCTACACCTCGCTCGCACCGTACGGGGAGTGGGTCCAGCTCGAGCCCCGCGGGTGGGTCTGGGTCCCTGAGAACGTGGACTACGGCTGGCGTCCCTACACCGTCGGGCAGTGGAGCTGGGTCGAACCCTACGGGTGGATGTGGGTTTCCGAGGAGCCATGGGGCTGGGCGACCTACCACTACGGGCGCTGGATGTACGTCGACGACTACGGCTGGGTCTGGGTGCCCGGCACCACGTGGGGGCCGGCGTGGGTCGCGTTCCGCTACGGCGATCCGTGGGTCGGATGGGCGCCGCTGCCGCCCGGGCCCGGCTGGCGCTTCGACGCCGCTCCGGACCTCACGAGCCTCAACGCGACCGTCAGCCTCGGATCGTTCGCCTGGACCTTCGTGTCGCTGCAGCACTTCGCCGCCCCGGACATGCGATCCCGCGTCCTCGTGAACGCCTACAACCCCTACCTCCTGCAGCACACCCAATGGTCCACTCGATATTCGACGGTCGCGGGCGGCTACACGAACCGGAGCGTCGACCTGACGGCGGTCGAAAGAGCGCAAGGCGCAGAGCTCCCGCGGCGGCACCTGCGGGAGGCCCCGGATCCCGGGCACGGCGCCGGCGCGCGCGTCGAGGGCGATGCGGTGGTCATCTACCGCCCGCGCATCGCGCCCAGGGCCGCCGCGCAGTCGCCGCCTCCGCGGACCCGGGGGACCGGCCACGACGTAGCCGCGCCCGTCGATCTGGAAGGGTGGACCGCGCAACGCCAGGCGAAGCTGAGGGCCTACCTCGATGCGCAGCGGAAGGCCCTCGATCAGCAGGACGCCATCCCCGTCGCACCGGACCGGCAGAACCCGGGCCCGGCGGCATCCGACGCCGCCGCGAAGCGACGCGAGGCGGCCCTCCAGGCGTTCGAGGCCGAGAGGAAGCGGCTCGAGACCCTCATCGAGCGGCAGCGGAAGCGCCGCGAGAAGGAACAGGCCCAGCACGCGCCGCAGCAGCAGCCTCCGTCTCCCGGCACGGACGACGAGGGCGGCCACGGCAAGAAGGGCCACGGGCGCGGTGGGAGCGCCGACGGGCACGGCGGGAGCGACGACGGGCACGGCAAGAGCGACGACGGCCACGGCGGGAAGTAGGTCTTGGCAGAGCGGCCCGTCCCCCCCATCGCACCGGGGCTCGTGGACCACGACGCGGAGCTGGAACCGGCCGGAGGTCGAACCTCGGCGGGGGCCGCGCCCCGCGTGGCGTTCCCGGCTCCTTCGTCGGATGCCTCAGCCGTCTCGTCGGCGCTTCGCTGTTCGTACGCCCGCGAACCGCTTCCGAGCCGCGCGAGCTCGACCTGGTCCCCGACCCCCTCGGCCGGAGGCGTCCCGGACGGTAGTGGGCGCGGGCGCCGTGGACCTCGCGCGGCCGGGTCGCGTGCGCGCGTCCCGCGGCCACCCTCGCACGCGACACGGCGTCCGCCGCCCCCACGCCCAAGGCCGACACGGCGCGAGATACGGGAGGGGGTTCGGGTCAGGGGTCGATGAAGCGCTTCCGTAGCTCCTTGACCAGGTCTTGCGTGCACACCACGTAGACGGTGTCGTGCTCCTGGATCCGGGTCTCGTTGGTGGCCAGCTCGACCTCCTGAAGACGCACGACCGCCAGGGCCCTCGCGCCGCCCGGGAGCTGGAGCTCGGCGACCGTGCCCTCCTCGCCCTCTCGAGCGGCGAACGAGAAGAAGCGGATGCCCGTCTTCATGAGCGGCGCCAGGTCCACGCTCTCGATGCCCGCGACGCGATCGTTCACCGCGTTGGCCGTCTCCTGGTTGGGGATCAGGACGTCCTCCAGGCCCAACTCGGCGCAGAGTCCGCCGAAGTCGGAGTCCTCGATCATGGCGATCACCCGCTCGAACCCGAGGCGCTTGCCCGCCAGGGCGGCCAGGATGTTGTTCTGGTCACTCCCGGTCATGCAGAACAGGAAGTCCGTTGCGGCGGGCCCGATCTCAGACAGCACGGCGGGCCGGCTGCCGTCCCCGTGGACGAAGGCGCAGTCGAGGTCGGTCTCCTCGAGCCTCTGCAGCCGGTCCTCGTCGCTGTCCACGATCACGACGTCGTGACCGCTCGCGAGCACGGAGCGCGCCGCCTCGACCGCCTGAGCGCTGGCCCCGATGAAGACGACACGCATCAGAGTCTCCTCCTGCGCCCAAACCACGTGGCGGGACGCAGGAGGACGATGAACGCCACCACCTCCACGCGTCCCATGAGCATGTCGAGCGACAGCACGACCTTCAAGAATGCCGGAAGCCCCGCACTGGTGATTCCCGTCGAGAGTCCCACCGTCCCCACCGCTGACACCACCTCGAAGAGGCTGTCCATCGCATCGTAGCCGCATACGAGGAAGGCGAGCCACGAGAACGCGATGAGGAGGACGAACGCGGACACGACGCCCACCACCCACAGGACCTCATCCGGCCCCACGGAATCGCGGCCCAGCCGGAGAGTCGCGCGTCCAGAGCGGAGGATGGAAACGCGGTTGAGCAGGAGCCTCAGGATCTGCACGAGGACGAGGAAGCGGAAGATCTTGATGCCACCGGCCGTCGAGCCCAGCCCGCCACCGACGAACATGGAGGCGATCAGGACGAGCTTGGATCCGGGCGCGAGCGCCGATATCGGAATGCTGGAGAAGCCCGCCGTCGTCTGGGCCGAAACCGCGGCGAGCGCGAGGTCCGGAACCGCGACGTGCTTCTGGGCCGAGAGCAGCTGGATCAGGGCGAGGGCGCCGAAGCTCATCGCGCAGAAGAGCAGCAGGCTGCGAAACTGCGGATCCGAGAGGAACCGCCAAGGGCGACGGTAGAGCGCGCCGGAATAGCAGGAGAACGGCACGGCTCCGGCAAAGCAGAGCACGAGGCTACCTACGCGGATCCGGCCTGCGAAGCTGGCCAAGCTCCCGTCATGACTCGCGAAGCCTCCGGTCGAGATCGAGGCGAAGGCGTGCAGAATGGCATCGAAGGCTCCGGCGCCTAGTGCGAGGAGGGCGCCGATCCCGAGCAGCGTCAGTGTCAGGTAGATCACCACCACCCGACGAGCGTTTGCGCGTGTTCCTCCGGCAACGTCATCTACCTCTCGAGCGTCGAATCCCATGCGTCGCGCCGAGGCGCCGGGCGTTACGACGAGCGCAAGCGCCAGCACCAGGACGCCGAGCCCGCCGACCCACTGGAGCCAGGCACGGGCGAACAGGAAGGCCGCCGGAGCGTCCTTCACGGAGGCCAGCGTGCTCAGACCTGTCGTGGTCGCTCCGGAGACGGATTCGACCCAGGCATCCAGCGGGGTCATTCCCAGGGCGGTGAAGGGGATCGCCCCGGCAAGCGAGGCGACCCCGAACACGAGCACGGCGAGGACGAGGGCTTCGTTGCGCTGGATGTCCGCGCGGCAGCCGAACTTCTTGCCGAGCACCCCGAGCCCGAGCAGGCCCACGGCCACCGCGACGTTGTACAGGGCCACATCCGACCGACCGGTTGCCCACGCAACCGCAGCGGGCACGCAGGTGAGGACTCCCAGCGGGCCCAGCAACAGACCCATGTAGTGCGCGAGGACCGGAATGCGGACCGCGAACCGCAGACTCTTGAGGCTACCTGAGCCGGTCGGCATGGAGCGGGTGGACTCCGGTCGTGTTCGAGATCTGCGATTCCAGGAAGGGGCGCGCGACCCGATGGTATCCGATGCCCGGAGCGAAGCCCTCGACCAGAGCGACGTAGAGGATCCCGAGTGTCGGTAGGGGCTCGTGTCGCAGCCGTTGGTCCGGTTCCCCCTCCCTCGCCCACGCCACGGTCCTTGGCTGGCGTTCGTCGGGGCCGCGGGGGTCGTCGGCCATCGACCGGACGCCGCCCTGGGTGCGCCACGCGTTCGGGGGAACCGCGCCTCGCGGCCGCACGCGGCCAGCGCCTCCTCAGCTCCCGACGTCGGTCGCGGGGCGGACGGTGACGGCGAAGTCGACGCCCTCCCACCGTTCGTCCCGCGTCCAACGGAACGTCCAGCTCACGCGACGGCCCACCGGGAGTCGATCGGTGGGCAGGTCGGTCACGTGAAGCCCCAGCCCGGAGTCCCTCGTCGGCGCATCGTGTACGGTGTCCCAGCCGTCGTCGCTCCAGTGGACGACGGCGGGTTGGCGCACCTCGATGCGAAGCCGCCGCCCCGCCGGCAGGTCCCGACACCGGTGGTTGAAGCGCCAAGGAGCGTAGGGAGAGAACACCTTCCGCACCTGGTAGCGTTCGACGGGCTGCGGCGGCAGGTCGAAGACGCGGCCGTCGGCCAGGGACCGGCACAGCTTGACGTACTCGGCGTGCGCCCAGACCAGCGGCATGGCCGAGCCCGACGGTCTTCCGAAGACGAGCTCGCGTTCCGGGACGTCGGCGGCGTCCCAGACCTGCTCGGGCAAGAGCCCGCCGTCGTTGGCGAGGCGCGACAGGGTGACGCGCAGCGACTCCGCGCTTCTCGGCCGCCCGGCGGCCAGCTCGTAGTGCGCCCGCTCCCCGGTGAGCAGCGGCCAGGGTCTGCCGACGCCGCGGCCGTCGAAGGGGGCCCCGTCGGCGTGCTCTCCGTACCCGTCCCCGTTGTACCTGCGCCAGGCCGGACCCGCGGGCGTATCGACCCGGAGCAACCGGTCGATCACCGCGATCGTGTCGAGGATGCGCGGATCGTCGGCCGCACGGAGCCCGAACCGGACCAGGGCGAGCGCGTCGGGGCTGACGAGGTGGCTGGCCGGGGTCCGGCTCTCCTCGGGAGGGCGGTTCTTGATCGGAACGAACCCGGTCATCGGCGAGGCCGCGCCCCCGCCGTCGGGAGGCGCGATGCGCACGTAGTAGCCTCGCACGCCGACCTCGCGCGCCAGGTCGGTGTCGCGGACGTAGGTCCAGCGCTCGACGTTCGCGTTCCAGACGTCCGCCGTCTCGCGGAGGTACGGCGCGATGGCCGGCTCGAACGCGTCGGCGAGGTCCGCGGCGGAGAGGAGCGCCGCCACCTCGACCGCCAGGGTGAAGGGCGAGTAGCCCGGGTCCTCCTCCCACCGGTCCTCGGGGGTGACGGGACCGTTTCCCACGAGGTAGCCAGCCGCCCGCCGAACCATCGGCCACAGAGAGGCGACCGCGTCCGGGTCGAGCGCGCCGTGTCGCCGCGCCAGGTCCACCAGCAGGATGGGGAAGCCCGTCTCGTCCATCTGCACGCCGCTCCAGTACGGCGTGCCGTCGAGCCACATGTTCTGGGGCCAGCCGCCATCGGCGTCCTGCGTCACGGCGAGGTACTCGAGCACGCGCTTCGCGTCGGCCCTCGCGCCCGCGGCCAGCAGCCCGCCCGCGCTCTCCACGAGGTCGCGCGGCCAGACCAGGTGGTAGCCGCCGAGGTCGCCGTCGCCCTTCGAGAAGCCCCACGGAACGGACAGACTGGCGATGATCCCGCCGGGGAAGCGCGAGGACTCGTGCGTCCGCAGGGCGGCGGTGGACGTGCGGTAGACGTTCCTCGGTTCGCCGGGCCCGGGATCGAGGGGAAGCAGGGTGCGTTGCCAGGCCTCCCAGGCGGCGCGGCACTCGGTGCGGGCGCGGTCGAAGCCGTCCCGCAGGCTGGCGGCGGCGCGGTGCGCGGCCTCGCCGGAGGTGCGGCCGAAGGCGAGAGCGAGGACGAAGCCGCCAGCCGACGCGGAGACGTCGATCTCCCCGACGAGCGCGACGTTCCCGTTCTCGGCGCGGTCGTACGACCAGGCCAGGCGGTGGTGGGCCGCGAGATCCTGCCAGCCGTCGGAGACGCCGACGAATCCTGCCGAGCGACGCCGCCACCCGATGGAAGAGGCCAGCGCCAGCGCGGTTTCCTCCCGCTCCGCGAAGAGCATCGGCGTTCCCTTGAACTCCCCCACCCACGCCGTGTTCCCCGCCCCGCCGTTGGCGAGGTGCGGGGCCAGGAGGACGAACAGCAGCGGGTCCTCGAGGCGCGCGTCGAGCACTTGGAAGTCGATCCGTTGGAGCACGACCTCGCGCTCGGGGTCGGCGACGACCTCCTTCACGATTCGATACCGCCCCTGGCTGCAGGTGTTGGTCAGCCGGAAGCTGGGTACGCCGTCCGCGGGCGCTGCGCACTCGTGGACCGCGTGACGCTTCTCCTCGGAGAAGAAGCCTCGGGCGTCGGTGACGACGAGCCCCAGGTCGCGCGTGCAGGCCTGGTCGATGCGCGGGTAGTAGACCTCGTTCAGGATCCCGTGACTCACCGTGAACCAAACGCGCCCGCTGGACCCCAGCGCGGTGCCGACGGCGCTCTTCGCACTCGACGTCCAGCGCGGCTCGATTCCGGGCCAGCCGGGTGCGAACGTGGGGTGGCGCGTGGACACCCCGCGAATTGTAGGGGGAGGGCCTGCGCGGGCCCGCGCTTCGAAATGCGCGCGCCAAGCGGCCCGCGCGCGGCCCGCGCGTCCTCCTCCTCCGTCCCTCTCGGCGATCCGTCACGTCTTCGATGACGCCCCACGGGCCCTGTTCGCCCGCCTGCGAAGACGGCCGCCCGTCCGCCCCCATCCAGGTGCCGGACGCGCTCGTCTGGACAAGGGGCCCGCGACGACGACCCGCTTCCGGCCCGCGGCGACCGCCGGGGAGGTACCCTTCAGGGTGGACTCGTTCGGGAGGCGTGGAAGACATGCGCTGGAAGGGTCGGCGGCAGAGCGAGAACGTCGAGGACCGTCGCGGCCGGATGCCCGGCGGCGCGCTCGTGGGGGGAGGGCTGGGGACGCTCGCGATCATCGTGGTGGTGATGCTCCTCGGCGGCGACCCGAGCCAGATCCTGAGCCAGCTCGGCGGCGGCGCGGACTCGACGACGCAGGCCCGATCGGGATCGCCCCGGACCCCGGACGAGGAGGGAGAGTTCATCGCCACGGTCCTCGCGGACACGGAAGACGTCTGGGCCGAGCTCTTCCGGCAGGCCGGACGGACCTACCAGAATCCGATCCTCGTCCGCTACTCGGGTCGCGTCCAGTCGGCCTGCGGGCTCGCCGACGCCGCGGTCGGCCCCTTCTACTGTCCGGGCGACGACAAGGTCTACCTGGACACCGCCTTCTTCGACGAGCTCGCGACGCGCTTCCACGCGTCGGGCGACTTCGCGCAGGCCTACGTGGTGGCGCACGAAGTGGGCCACCACGTGCAGAACCTCCTGGGCATCTCGGAGAGGATCCACCGCCGGCAGGAGAAGTCGAGCGAGGTCGAGGCGAACCAGCTCTCGGTCCGCCTCGAGCTCCAGGCGGACTTCTTCGCGGGGGTCTGGGCCCACCACGCGCAGGAGCGGTGGAGCATCCTCGAGCCCGGCGACGTCGAGGAGGCCATCAACGCGGCGAGCGCGGTCGGCGACGACCGCCTGCAGAAGGAAGCGCGCGGCACCGTGGTCCGCGACTCGTTCACCCACGGCACGTCCGCGCAGAGAGTGGCCTGGTTCCGGCACGGGTTCGAGACGGGCGACATGAACGCGGGCGACACGTTCGACGACGCGGTCTTCTACCGGGTCACTCCGCCGTAGCGCGCCTCCCGCGGCATCTCGCGGCGGCGAGCGCGATCGCGGCGGCGACGCCGCGGCTCGTCGCCGTCCGTGCGAAGCGACACGGCGGGCGGCCGCCGCGAGATCTGGCGCGACGACGCCCTGCTGGCGCCACGTGCCGCCGGGTGATTCCGGGCGCCGCGACGATCCAGGGGGGTGCGCGTCCGGCCCACCTTCGGTAGGATCGCCGGGCGCTGTGCGGTTGGAGCCGTGCCCGAGGACGCCCCCCCGCGGCGACACGAGAGGGGGGTGCCGTGCGCAGCTCGTTCCGGCTCGGTGGTCTGCTTTTCGCCTGCGCGTGGGCGAGCGCCTGCGGTGGCGGATCCGGCGACGGATCCAGCCCCCCTCCGGGACCGACGGTCGTCGCGACCACTCCGGACGCCGGCGCGGCGGACCAGCTCCTCGTCGTGAGCGTGGAAGCCGTGTTCTCCGAGCCGATGTCGGCCGCCTCGATCGACGGGAAGAGCTTCACGCTGTCGCGCCCCGGCGCGGGCGTCGTCGCGGCGACCGTCGCGTACGACGCGCCGACACGCACGGCCCAGCTCGTTCCCGACGCACCGCTCGCCGCCGGCGTGACGTACACCGCCACGGTCGGGACGGACGTCGCCGCGGCGACGGGTGCGAGACTCGCCGCTCCGCACGTCTGGTCGTTCACCACCACCGCCGCCGTGGACGTCCTGCTCCTGGTGGACCTCTCGGGCAGCTACTCGCCCGAGCTGAGCGCGCTTCAGGGCTCCATCGAAGGGATCCTCGCGTCGATTCGCGCGACGCACCCCGACACGAACTTCGGAGTCGCGGTGCACTCCGACTTCCCGCAGGCACCGTACGGAGCGTCGACGGACGTCGCGTACGAGCTCCGTCAGGGACTCACGTCGAGCACGGCGGCGGTCGTCTTCACGTTTGCCGGCCTCTCGACGCTCGGCGGCGGGGACACGCCGGGGTCGCAGCTCGAGGCCGTGTACCAGTCGGCGACCGGCCCGGGGCTGAGCCCCTTCGCCGGCTACGAGATCCTGCCCGGCGACCCGGGATGGCGTCCGACGGCGGTGCGTACCGTGGTCCTCCTGACCGACTCCCCCCTGCACGACCCGGTCGACTACGCGTTCGGCGGGACGCACGGGGACATGGACGCGGCGGACGCTCTCCTCGCGGCCGGCGTCCACCTGCTCTGCGTCTACAGCGACACCGATCCGGCGGTCCTCGCCCGACTGGACGACCTCGCCACCGCCACCTGGGGGCAGGCCCGGCAGACGGTCGATCCGGGCGCGGAGATCGTTTCGGCCCTCGACGACCTGTTGGACGGATAGGCGCCCGGAGAACGACGCAGGCCACGGCGCCTCGCAACCCTACGCCGCGCCAAGAGGCCAGCTCACGGCTCGTTCCCGCCTCCCCGTCGAGGCCGCGGTCTGTCGGAACGGCCGTGCGCGGGGCCGCGCGGTTCCCGACCGCTCCTGCCTCCTGGCGGCTGGGCGCCGTGGTCGCGTCCCCTCGACGCGTTCCGCTTGGACGGTGCGCGTCGGTGGACCCCGTCCTGATGCTGCGACTCGAGATCCCCGGGCCGCGAGGCCCCCACGGTTGCCACGCCCTCCTTGCCCACGTGCCCGACCCGCGTATCGCCCGCGACGTCGTGCGATCCGGTACGTGCGGTCGCACCCGCTGGGCCGAGTGGCCCTCGCGGACGCGGTCGATCTCCCTCGATCTGGAGAGGAGAGCGTGCGCCCCGGCGCGGGTGGGAGGGGGCGCCGACGCTCGCTCGCACCTCCTCCCGGTGGCTCGGGCTCGCGGCGCTTTGCACCGGCCCAAAGCCTCGCAGTGGTAGAGTCGGACGGGACTCGCGGCCGAAGAGAGCCCGAAGCGCAGGTTGCCCGGCGACGTGGGCCCGATCGGGCCCGTCCGTCGGATCGATGTCGCGGCAGGAAGGCAGGTGCTCTGGTGTACCGGCACGTACTGTGCGTCTACCCCTACCGGTCCGAGCTTGGACGCCGCAACGGGTACTATCCGCCCCTGGGGCTCGAGTTCGTCGCCCGTGCGCTTCGGCCGCACGCCCACGCGATCGACGTGATCGATCTGCGCCACGAGACCGGGAACACGGTCGACTTCCTGCGCCCGGACACCGACCTCGTGTGCTTCTCCGTGAACTGGGACCGTGAGAGCGGTCCCGTACAGGAGCAGATCCGCTCGGTCCCGCCGGGGATTTGCACCATCGTGGGTGGAAGGCACGTGACGGAGAACCCGGAGGCCTGGCTCTCGCGCTGCCCGAACATCGACATCGTCGTTCGGGGAGACGGCGAGGAGATCATCGACGAGATCCTGCGGGGCCGACCGCTCGAGGAGATCGCCGGGATCAGCTACCGCGTCGCCGACACCGGCCCGACGCGCCTGCCGCCCAGCGGTCGGGCGCCGGTCCCGGGACGGATCGTGCACAATCCCGTGCGTCAGTGTGGCCCGACGCGGGACGACCTCTACCCGGACCGGAGCCTGCGCCGCTACACGTACACGATGGACCAAGGCGGGCTCAAGGGGGGAACGTTCGACACCGTGGCGTCCTCACGCGGCTGCCCGTTCAACTGCACCTTCTGCTCGTTCAGCCGGAACCCCTGGGGCGGGAAGCGTGCGTGGTCCGCGCGCTCGCCGGAGTCGGTCGTCGATGAGATCGAGAAGATCGACGCCGACGTCGTCGGTTTCGTGGACGACAACTTCACGCACGACATGGATCGCGTGGGGGCCATCTGCGATCTCCTGGTGGCGCGCGGCATACGCAAGCGGTACGGGGTGAACGCCCGGGTCGAGATCGCGCGCAGGCCCGACGTCCTCCGGAAGATGGCGCGCGCGGGCTTCTCGATGCTGCTTCTGGGTATCGAGTCGGCGCAGGACAAGACGCTGCGCTCCATGAAGAAGGGCTTCAACACGAGCCGGCTGCGGGAGCTCTTCGACGTGTTGGGGAAGAGCCAGATGCTCCTCTTCGGCTACTTCATCGTCGGGAACATCGGCGAGACGGAGGCGGAGATGCTCCAGATCGCCCCCTTCGCCCGCGAGTTGGGGCTCGACATCATCCAGCTGACCATGCTTCGAAACGAGCGAAACTCCGGCCTGGAGCAGTTGGTGGCCTCGAGTCCCGGCTATCACATCGCCCCGAGCGGACTCGTCTACTCGGATCGGTACTCGACCGATCACCTCCGACGCATCCGCCGCCGAATCCACCGCGACTTCTATCGCCCGGGCCAGTTCCTGCGCATCGTGAGGAAGGGCGCCCGGACCGGGGGACCTCCGCTGCGGGTGCTCGCGCGGCTGCCGGGGTTCCTCGTGGGCGAGGCCCTGGCGCACCGGAGGCGAAAGAAGGCGCGCCAGGCGCGCGCCCGTGAAGCCGAGCTGCCGCAACAGGGCTGCAGCTACGCCGGATAGCCTCGGCGCCGCGGGCGCGGCGCCAGGCCGCCCTCGGTGCTCGGATCGGCCGAGCAGGCGCTCGGCCTCACGTCCCACCGCCTCCGATGAAGATCGGCCGTTGCCTGGGCATGCTCGTCGCGGCGGGGCCGGAGCGGCGATGCGTCGGGGGCCCATGTCTTCCGGGCGAGGAATCGGTGCGCGGCGGGAGCGAATCGACACGCGTCTGCGCGCTCGACCCACCACGAGCGATCGGGTCCGTGCCGACGCGCTTCCCGAGCGGCCCGATGTCGGGCACGCGTGAGGGAACGTCGTCGAGGGACCGGAAACCGACCTGCAGGGCCGAGGCGCTCACGGCCTCGCCCCCAGCCCACGGCATCGCGTGAGGACGCGCCGCACGGTGGACCGGCACGGGGCCAGGCGATAGGCTCTCGTCGTCGATCTCGGAACCGGGCGTGAAACGAACGACACTGGTGGGGTCCGCCGTCCTCGTGGCCCTCGCGCTCCTGGGCTTCGCCCTCGGCCGCGGCTTGGTGTCTCGCGGGTCGGGCGACCGCGGGTCGAGGCCCGCGCCTCCCCAGGGACGCGAGGACAGGCCGACCCCGCCGTCGCTCGTCGGCACGCGTCCCGATCTGGCGCCGGCCCCCTCCGGCGAGAACTCGCAGATCGCGCCCGCCGAGGGACACGAGAACGACGTCGTCGTCGAGGTCGTCGATGCCACGGGTCGGCCCGTTCCCAGGGCGACGCTCCTCGTCACGACGGAAGGCGAGGACGGCCAGACGACGTGGCCCGCCATCGAGGTCGAGGCCGGGGCGCACCGATTCCCGAGGGCGTGGCTCGCGCGATTCACGAAGGTCTCGATCGAGACCGGCGACGCGCGGTCCACGGAGGGCGAGCCGCTGAACCTCCGGTCGGCGAACCTGGACGACGTCGATCTCGAGGCCGGCCCGATCACGATCCGCCTCGCGCCCGGGCGCCGGATCGAGGGCGCCCTCCTCGACGACGGTGGCGCGCCGCTCTCTGGGATCCGCGTCGAAGCCGCGGGGCGCCACGCGACGACCGACGCCGCGGGTCGCTTCGTCCTCGCCGGCCTGCCGCTGGAGGAGGTGATCGTGCGGATCGACGCCGAGCCGCCCTGGCGCCCCGTCGCTCCCCTCGCCGTGCCGCGAGAGGAGACGTCGGTCGAGATCCGCCTCGCGCGAGGCGATCGGCTCGACGTACGCGTGTTGGACCCGGAGGGCAGACCCGTACCCGACCTCCCCCTCGAGCTCGGGAACGGTACCTGGCGCGCGGAGGGAAAGACCGACGCCCACGGGGTTCTCGTCGCGGAAGGGGTCCCGCCAGACCGGCCCCTCCGCATCTGGGCGATGACGTCCTACGTCGAGCTCCCCTACCCGATCCGCGTCGTCCACGACGTAGATCCCCGCGTCGGCGAGATGACGCTCCGGCTCGAGGCGCCGTCCCGCGTCGAGGGAGACCTCGTGGACGAGGAGGGCGGTCCGGTCCTCGACGCGTACGTCTCGGCGCGGACCGTCGAGGGCGAGTCGCTCGGTCCCGGCGGCCACTGGGACCCGGACGGGCGCACGAACCACTTCGTCCTCGCGTGCGTGCCCGCGGGACCGCTCGTCCTCCGGGCGGGGCGGAGGACCGCGCGGAACGCCGATCCCGACCCGATCGAGATCCGGGCCCCCGTCGAAGGCGTGCGGATCGTCCTCGCGCGCGCAACGACCCTCCGCGGGCGGGTCCTCGACGACGACCGAGAGGGCCTCGTCCTCTCCTTCACCTCCGGAGACCTGCGCTACGACGCCGACCTCGGCCCCGACGGGTCCTTCGTCGTGAAGGGCGTACCGGACCGCGCCGGCACGATCTACGCCTGCCAGTCCGCGACCGGTCGATGCGCGCTCCGGGAGGACGTCCGCCCTTCGGACGGCCCCGTCGAGATCCGCCTCCAGCCCGGCCACACGTACACCGGCCGGGTCGAGGGTCGCGAGAAGCGCGGCGAAACGGAGTGGAGCGTCTCCTGCACGCGCGGGCGACTCCTCGTGGGCGCCGGAGGCTACGTCGGCGAAGACGGGCGCTTCACGATCCGCGGCGTCCCTCCGGGCCGGTGGGTCCTCACCCTCTGGGCAGGCGAGACCAGGCTCGCGACCGTCCCCGCCGCGGCGCAAGACGCGGGGGACGTGGTCCTCACGCTGCCGGAGGTGACGGGTCGCTGACGAAGCCCCCGTGTCCCTCGCCGCTGCCCGATTTCGCTCCGCCGGGACGCGTGGAATCGTGTCTCGGGCCGCGCAGGCCGCCGCCTCGCGCGAGCGATCATCCCGACTTCCTTCGGAATGGCGACCGGTCGGAGAGCTCGAGGTACGAGGCCCATGCATCCTCAGCCGCACGTTGGGCGCGCTGGGGCAGGTCGCCACACGGCACACGCTTCATACGGACCGTCTTGGGGGGCTTGCTCTGGTCGCTCGCGAATCGGCCCGAGCCGGGCGGGTCCTCGATCATCTGGGGCTCCGTGGCCCACTCCAAGCTCTCGCCGGGGACGAACGGCGTCCAGAAGTAGCGCCGCCACATGGATGCGTCCGTCCAGATCTCCGGGACGAACGTGATCCAGCCGTCTTTCGCAGCCCACCGGCCTGCGTCGAAGCTGTCCATCGTGGAGGGCCCACCCCGGAAGTGCAGCAGGGCCCGATAGGTTCGATCCGGGTAGAGGACCAATTCGTAGACATCCTCCCACCCCGGCGGCCGAGGCCGTCCCCCGTCGTCTTGTCCTCGCCAGACGTAGCACTCCACCAGGTCGTCCGAGGCTTGGCGTGGAGACCGTCCCGCGTTCTTGGGCGGGCCGCATCCCGGCAGCAGCATCAGGGCGACCGTGAGGGCGAGCCGGAGACGGCCGGCGCGGGCCAAGCGCGCAAAGCGCCCGGACGAGATGACGCTACGCTCGCGTCTCATCCAAGCCCCCTCCCAGGTGGTCCGTGGGTTCGACCGCATGCGCTCTCTCGGTCCGAACGCCCTCGACCGTGATCGACCGTGATCGACTCGCGGTCGACCGGTCGTCGGCGAGGATCCCGGGGCCGTTCGGGCCTCCGCACAATCGTATCGCCCTGAGGTTGTACGTCCGGACCACGGGTGCTCCTGGCATCGCCGCCCCCCCGGGTCCCGGTCCCGGTAGGGTCAACTCACATCGACACCGAACCATCATGACGCTCCCCCCGCCCGTCGTGCTCACCCTGGGCCGCCAGCCCCTGTTGGCGTTGGTCACCGCGCTCCGGCAGGCCCGTGTGCAATGGAACGCCTACGCCGAGGAGCTGCTGGAAGGAGGGCGGGTGGACGTGGCGCCCGAGTCCACCACCGTCCGCGTGGAGGTGCACTCCGTCGGCTCGTTGGGCTGGGCCGCGGGGGCGCGGCTGGACCCGTTGCTCCGAGACGTGGCCGACCGGGGCCTCGCCCCTTGCCCGCTCGAGGTGGCCCTGCTGTTGCGCTTGGCCTGGCGCGAACAGCCCGTGGCGCCGAGGATCACGGTCGCCTCCGCACGGACTCACCCCGATGAGACCGTGCCCCGTGGCTTCTACCTGCGCGACGACGCCGACGGATGCTGGCTACGCGCGTACGTGGCGTCCGACGACTGGGTCTTCGGGCCCGAGGAACGGCTGGCCCTCCTGCGCGGGTAGCCGCCCGGACTCGGGGGTCCGTGGCGCGGCGGGAGGAGCGGCGGATCGAGACGTCGCTTCGGCGCCAGGGGCTGCCGACGGGGCCGACGCTTCCGAGCTTCGACCTCGCCTTCCAACCCGACGTGGAGGTGAGCCCGATCGTCAGGCCGCCGACGTGCGCCCGCACGCGAGGCGCAGGTCCGAGAGGGCGGGGGTCGTCCCATCGAGGTCGAGCGCGGGGGTCGGGGGTGCGTGGAGGCCTGCGGGTCGGAGGTGTCGGCGTGGGGGCGCGGGACTCGTTCTGGATCGTCGTGGCGCTCTTCGTCGCCCTCGGCCTTGCCGGCGCCGGACTCCTCGCGCCGCTTGCCTCTGGGCATTGGTTCGTGATCCCGGCGCTCACGCTGTGCCTCTTCGCCGCGTCGGCCGCGTGCGCGGGCCGCCGGCTCCCGCCGCATCCCCTCCTGGCCCTCGACATGACCTTCGCCGTCCTGCTCCTCGTGGGGTTCACAGCGGTCGTCCTGAGCACCCAGGAGTCCGCGGGATCCGCGATCCGCGCGAGGGGGTGCAACGCCTCGGAAGTCGCCGGCACAGGCTTGTCGGTGTGGGGGATCGGCAGCCTCGTGACGCGAGGCGTCCTCGTTCTCTTCCCGCGGGCCCGGTCGCTCCTCCTCGCGCTCTGCCTCGTGGCGATTCCCGGCGTCGTCCTGGGCGCGAGCCTCTGGGGATCGGGAGGCTTGGGCCTCCTGCACGGGAGCACGGTCCCCGCCGCGGTGGCCCTCGGCCTCGGCGGGTTGGCCGTGTCGCTCGAGCGGGCGAGACGGGAGACGCCCGCGAAGCTCCCTCGCCTCGTCCGACGGGCCGCAGGGCTCTGCGTCCTGGGCATCCTGGTCGCCTCGTGCGAGCGGGCCGCGCTCGCACCACGGCAGTTTCGAGCCGGGACCGGCCTCGACGCGCCGACGACGACTCCGCCTCCAAAGCCGACCGGACGGTGATCCGTCCCGCTCCACGGGAACCGGATTCGTCCCGGGGGGCGGAGGCGTCCCCGGCGGAGGTATCGTCAGCTCGATGGCAGGCCCGGCCTCGTCGCCGTCCGTCTTCGCGCGCGTCCTCCCCGCGCCGCCGTCGGTCGTGCCGCTGGCGTTCTTCGCCGTCCTCCTGACCCTCTACCTCCTGACGGCGTCGGCGTACTTCCTCCTCCTCCGGATGCCGATGCCGCCCGACGCGTCCGCCGAGCTCCAGCTCGACACGGCGCTCCTCTTCGGGCTCGGCGTCGCGTACGCCGTCTGGGTCCTCGCCGCCTCGCGGTCGTGGCTCCGCCTCGACACCGGCGCCGGGTTCGTCGTCGCGTCGTCGGCCCTCGCCGCGC
Source organism: uncultured Planctomycetota bacterium (assembly GCA_963752285.1). Lineage (GTDB taxonomy): Bacteria > Planctomycetota > PLA2 > PLA2 > JAEUHO01 > CAVVXN01. Next base: position 8,549 of record CAVVXN010000005.1, on the reverse strand, counting down.
GCCTGCTCGTCGAGCTGCCGGTCGCCTGGGCGCACGCGCTCGACGGGGCGACGGTGCCCGAGCCGTACGCCACGTGGGTCGTGCGCGTGCGACTCGGCGCGACGATCGCCTTCGCCCTCGGCCTCGCGCTGGTCGTCTCGGCCTCGCTGCTCGACCGGCGCGCGCGCCACCTCGTGCCTCACCGCGCGCCGACGGGCGCGTCTCCGGACGCGTCGGCGGACTGACCCGACTCCTCCGTGGGGCCCGGCGGCAGGGGGCCGACCGTGAGACGCACCCATCGCGTGGGCGGGGTCGGCGACGCCGGATCCAACGCGTCCAGCGGGACGAGCAGGAGGGATCCCCCGTCGGGCACGCTGAGAGCGAGGGGGGCCAGGAACCGGATCGAACCGTCCACGAGGCTACGAACGCGGACCTCGAGACAGGCGAAACGTCGGTCGCCCGAGATCCGGCCCCGGACCTCCAGGTACCCGTCCGCGCCCAGGGACGAGCCCGTGCGTTCCCCTTCGCAGAGCCACACGTGGGAGGAGTCCAGTACGCGCGCTTCGGCTGCCCCCGTACGCGACGGCGTGCGCCTCTCCACCCGCTCCAAGACCTCGAGCTGCGTGTCGTCGAGGAACACGGCCCCCGAACGCCCTCGGGGGGGAATCCAGAGATCTCCCGTGTCGCCAAGGTCTCTCGAGTCGATACCGAGATCCCGAAGGAGCGTGGGGCTCGACGCGACGTACTCGATCTCGAGGGGGATCCGGTCGGCACGCCGCGGGGCGGGGTCGGGGCTCCAGAAGACCTCGTCCGAGAGGTCCTCGCCCGCGGCCGCCACCTCGAGCGCGTCCCGGACCGCCGGTTCGGCGCTCGCCAGCGTGTCCGCGGCGCACGCCCGCTCCCGGTCGGTGCCGCGCCGCCGGATCTCGGCGAGCTCGGCGCCCGCGATCCCGAGCTCGGGCCAGGTCGCGTGCCATCGGAGACGCCGCAGGAACCGGGCGACCTCGCCTTGCACGCGCTCCGGCGCGTCGACGAGGATCCGCCAGGTCCCGAGGCTCTGCACGCTCGCGTCGGTCGGGCGCGAGCCCCAGACGGGGGGTTCGACCGCGGACCGGATCGCGGGGATCAGGCTCTCGGCGCTGGAGGCGCCGAAGGGACCCGCGGCGTCGCCCACGCCCGAGAAGGACCACGTGCATCCGCGGGGCGGCACGGGCAGCTCGTACGTCCGCACGCGGTTCGCGATCGGACGAGGATCCCCGCCGAAGCGCGAGGTGGCGCCCTCGAGGGACGGCGCCGAGGGGCCACGGAGCCAGGCGTGCTCCCGCCACGACTCGTGCCCGTCCGGGCCGTCGAGATCGGCGCGAAGGCTCGCGCCGCCGCGCACCTCGACGTGCCCGCCGGCGAGCCGCGAACCGCCGGCCGCCGCCACGGCCGTCAGGACGACGAGACAGGCTGTTCTGGACACGCGCACGACGCCAGGGAACCGCGCCGACGTCACCCGAGAATCACCCGATTCGTACGAACCCGGGGCGGTTCGCGAAGGACGGGTCGCCGGGTAGAGACGGGTCAGCGCTGCCGGACGACGTGCCCCTCCTCGTCCGTCCCGTACTGGGGTGGCCGCGGAGCGGCGCCGTCCGACGACGGCGCCTCGGGGGGACCCGCAGTCGCGGGCGCCAGGAGGTCGCCGACGTCGAAGTACCGAAGGAGGAGGGGCGGGTCCAGCTTCGGCTCGCCCGGCGCCAGACGCACCACGCGCGTGCTCGCGGCCCACTGCCACCCCGCGGGCAGGTGGCGGACCACCTCGTCGAGCACGGAGGCGAGGGAGGCCTCGACGGCGTGGACGTCCCCCACCGGGAGGGAGAGCGCGTCCGCCGAGACGTCCGGGGCCACCCAGACGTCCCCGAACGTGAGGATCTGGAGCCGACGCAGGACCTCGTAGAGGCTCGCACCCCGCGCGTCGAGGGTCACGCTCCCTGTCGAGAGGGGATCGTCCCGACGGGCCTGGAGGGAGCCCGGCGGCGCCGCGGTCGAGGCGAGCGCCGTGTACGCGTCCCACGTTGCCTTGCTGGGCCACTGGGTCGCCCACGTCGCGAGGTCCGCGGCGCCGTGCCAGGCCTTCTGTCGCAGCGTCTCCTCCTCCAGAGCGTCCTTCGCGACCTCGCCGCGGCTCGCCTGGAGGAGCAGGTCCGCGGTGCGGTTGTCGGGCTCGGTCTCGAGCACCTGCGCCGCGAGGCGTGCGGACTCGGTGGGCCGCTCCTCGGCGAAGGCTCGAAGCGCGCGCTCGAGCACGATCTCGCGGTCCAGCATCCCGAGCAGGAGCGTCCGGAGCTTCGCGCGCGCCGCATCCACACTCGCGGGATCCGGCGACGGCGGGCCTCGCGAGGCGACCGGCGGACGCCCTCGGCGCCGGTCGAGGTAGTCCCCGATCGCGTCCTCGACGTCCCGCGGCGCCGAGGCGATCACCACCCGCCCGTGCGCCCGGAGCTGCGAAGCCGGGCTCGGGTGGGCCCACCAGTCGGGCGCCGCCTCGCGGCGGATGTCCTCGACCAGCGAGTCGATCGTCACGGGAACGGTCGATGCCGCGGGGCGGGCCGGCTCCTCGGGCGAGGCACGTGCCTCGGTCGGTGCGATCTCGGCGCCTTGCGGACCCGGAACCGGCGCACCGCGGAGGAGCGGTGGCGCCACGGGCGCCTCCAAGCGCGTGCGCGCGAGCGCGGGCGACGAGCGCGAGGCGACCTCGTCGGCACCTCGCCGCGGGGACCCCCACCACGCGGCGCCGGCCAGCGCCACGACGCCGCCGGCGATGAGCACGATCTTCGTCGAGAACGCCATCACACTCCCTCCCCTTCGCGCGGCCGACGCGACGGCCCGCCGCACCGCGGAAGCAGACGACGCCGCGGCGTCCTTCGAGCCCGGTCCGCGCCGGATCGTCGCGGCGATCCAGACGAGCGCGCGCGGACCGAGGCGCGCGCGGAGCCTCGCGATCGCGCGGTGCACGCGCACGCGGCACGCCCCCTCCGAAACGCCGAGCACGTGGGACATCTCCCGGTAGTCGAGGTCGCAGAGGTAGCGGAGCACCACGGCCTCGCGCGCTCCTTCTTCGAGCGCGGCGAGCGCCGCCTCCACCTGTCTTTCCTCGAGCGCCGACGGCTCCGAGCCCTCGGTCACCGTGCGCTCGGCGGCCGCGCGGGTCTCGTGCCGCGCGCGTCGGGCCGTGCGCCGCCGCCACGTGAGGGCGCGGAGCCGGACGGTCCGGAGGAGCCACGCGGCGATCCCGACCTCCACCGGTCGGTCGCTCGGCTCCCGCGCGAGGTCCACGAGCGCCTCCTGCACCGCGTCGTCGGCGTCGGCGTCGGGAAGGCCGTATCGCCGCGCGGCGTCTCGGAGCACCGGGAGCAGGGGACGCACGAGCGCGTCGAACGCCCCGTCCTCGCCGGAGCGCCGCCACGCCGCCCAGAGCCCATAGGAGGAAGCGTCCATCCACGCCCCTCTCGCCGGCGGGTCGGTCCGCGTTACCGAAAGCGTTCTCGTGTCGCGTCGAGGGTACGGCGCGGCGCCCGGGACGGAGCGCGGCCCGCCGCCCGCGCCTCGCCGCGGGCGGGCGTGAGGGCGGCGGCACGGGCGGTGCGAAGATGTCGCCTGGATCCGCCGGGGCGTATCGCCGCGGCTACACGAGAGGAGGCCGTGGTGTCCCCGTCGTCGCATGCCCGCCGTCCCCGCTCCCCGTTCCTCCGGCTTCGCGTGGCCCTCGCGCTGCTCGTCCTCGCCGGGGTCGGGCTCGGCGTCACGCTCGTCCCCGGCGCCTTCGCCGGCGATGGCGCGCCGCCCGCCGCGCCCCCGCCGCCGCCCGCCGCGGGCCCGGGCCCCGGCGCGCCGATCCCGATGGACCGGCTCGACCCGACCGACCCGGTCCGTCTCCGGCTCCGGCTCCTCGGCGAGATGGACGCCGGGATCCGCGCCGACGCCGCGCGCCGCCACCTCGAAGCGCGTCTGATGCTCGACCGCGTCCTGCCCATCGCCTACATGGGCGTCGATGCGGACCCGGCGCCCGACGGGATCCTCCTCACGAAGGTCTATCCCGACACCGGCGCTCGGGCGGCAGGTCTCGAGGCCGGGGACCTCGTCACGAAGGTGGACGGCGACGTCGTGGACACGTTCGCCAAGATGGGCCGCGCCGTGCGCCGCCACCACGTGGGCGATCGCGTTCCCGTCGAGTTCGTGCGCAACGGCGAGACGCACGACGTCGTGGTCGTCTTCTCGAAGCGGGTCGAGGAGGACGAAGACGAGGACGAGCAGTACCCCGAGCTCGAGCGGACCGGTGTCGAGACCTCAGGACCCGTGTCGTTCGACTTCGAGGGCCCGGACGGCTCGCTCCCCGACCGCTTCGTCTCGACGATGTGGGGCCACGGTGACGCTCCGCGCTTCGTCGTGACGAAGGAGGACGGTCTCTCCTTCCTCCGCCAGACCGCCGCCGACCGCACCGGGATCCGCTACCCGATGGCGATCGTCAAGGACACGGTGCTCGGAGACGGCGTCGTCCGCGTCCGGTTCCGCTTCGCCGGCGGCGACCAGGACCGCGCCGCGGGGATCCTCCTCCACTACCGGGACGAGGCGAACTACCTCGTCGCCCGCGCGAACGCCGTCGAGGAGGACCTCCGCATCTTCCGCACGGTGAACGGCGTGCGCCGGACGCTCCCCGGCGGGAAGGCGATGGGTGTCCCGAAGGACGACGCGTGGCACACGCTGGAGTTCCGCGCGGAAGGCCCGAAGCTGACGGCCACGATGGACGACGGCGAAGTCCAGGTGGTCGCGTACGACACGTACCTCCCCGCCGGCCGCGTGGGCCTCTGGACGAAGTCGGACGCCGTGAGCGACTTCGACGACCTCGTCGTCGAGCCCGCGCCGACGGAGGCCGAGGACAAGTGATCCGCTCGGAGTCCCCCGGCAGGCGTCCGCGCGGTCCACGCAGGTTCTGGCTCGCCTGGGCGTTCCTCGCGCTCGCGGCCCCGACGCAGGCGTTCGCGAAGGACCTTCCCCTCCCCGACGTCCACGAGAAGACGCTCGCGAACGGGATGAAGGTGCTGGTCCTGGGGGACCACGACATCCCCAACTGCGTACTCGCGATCGCGTGGCGGGTGGGGTCGCGGAACGAGCGCCTGGGCGCCACGGGCATCGCGCACTTCTTCGAGCACATGATGTTCATGGGCGGGAAGGAGTACGGCCGCACCTTCGACGACACGCTGGAGGCCGTCGGCGGCTCGTGCACCGCGTGGACCACGCGCGACGCGACGACGTACGTAGACTGGTTCCCCCCCGCCTCGCTCGGGCTCGTGCTCGACATGGAGGCCGACCGGATCGCCGGCATGCAGCTCCGGCCGGAGACGGTGGCGACGGAGCGCGAGGTCGTCGAGAACGAGTGCCGCATGACGATGGAGGAGCCGATCGAGCGGCTCTACCGGCAGGTGTGGTGCGCGGCGTACACGGCGCACCCCTACCAGTGGGAGATCCTCGGCTGGCCGTCCGACCGGAAGGCGTGGACCCTGGCCGACCTCCAGCGCTTCTTCACCACGTACTACGCGCCGCAGAATGCGACGGTGGTCCTCGTCGGCGACGTCGAGGCCGACACCGCGCTCTCGATGCTCGAGGCGAAGCTCGGCCCGATCCCGCGCGGTCCCGACCTGCCGCGCGTCGTCGCGGTCGAGCCCGAGCAGCACGGGGAGCGGCGCGTCGAGCTCGAGGTGCCGCCGGGCACGCTCCCCGCGGTCGTCACGGCGTGGCACGTCCCCGCCACGGCCGACCCCGACATGCCGGCGCTGGAGGTGATCGACCACCTCCTCCTCGGCGGCGAGGCGAGCCGCCTCCAGGAGCGCCTCGTCGAGAAGGAAGGGCTCTGCCGTTCGGTCGAGGGCGGCATCTACGCCCTCCAGTTCGACCCGGGCATCTTCTCGGTGGACGCGATGCTCCGCGCGGACGCCTCCTCCGGCGCGGTGGAGAAGGTCGTCGAAGAGGAGATCGGTCGCCTCCGCGACGAGGGCCCCACCGACGACGAGCTCCGCGCCGCGAAGGGTGCGCTCCGCGTCGGGCTCCTCGAGCGGATGCGGACGATCCACGGCCTGACGCTCCTCCTCGCCGAGACCGAGCTCTTCTACGGCGGGTGGCGGAATCTCCCCGCGCGGCTTCGCGCCCTCGAAGCGGTCACGAAGATCGACGTCCGGCGCGTCGCCCGGAGGTACCTGGTCCGACGGAACCGGACGGTCGGCACGCTCGTCGTGACGCGCCGCGTTGCCGACTCGGACGCGAGCGGCGGAGCCGCCGGCGGATGAGCGCGCTCCGCCTCCCCGCCCGGTTGGCCCTCGTGGCCCTCGGCGTCCTCGCGTCGAACGTGGACCTCGCGCGCGCCGATCCGGAGGCGCCGCCTGAGCGACACGGCGCGCGGCTCCCCGCCGTCGATCCCGTCGTGCTGCCGTCGGGGGCGCGGCTCTTCCTGCTCCCCGACGCGCGGATCCCGCTCGTCAGCGTGCACGTGCGCCTCCCCGGCGGGATCCTCTCCGATCCGCCCGACGAGGCCGGTCGCGCCGCGCTCCTCGCGGAGTGGGCGCGTCGCGGCGCAGGAGATTTCGACGCGGAGGCGTTCCGCCGCGCGGTCGAAGCCCACGGTGGAACGCTCACCGTCCGCGCGGCGCCCCGCTGGATCGCGCTCGACGCCGAGGCCCTCGTCGAGGACCAGGCCGAGCTCCTCGCGCGGGTCCGGGACGTCCTCGATCGACCCCGGTTCGACCGGGCCGAGCTCACGCGTGCGCGCGACCTCCTCGTCTCCCGGGTGCAGGGGATCCGCGACCGCCCCCGGGACGCCGTGCACGTCTACGCGCGCGCGTGGCTCTTCGGGAAGAGCCCGCAGGGAAACCCCTCTCTCGGCGACGAGGCCTCGCTCGGGCGCCTCACCGACCCCGACCGGCTCGTCCAGCGTTGGAGGGACCTCGCGGCGCCGAGGAACCGCTGGATCGCCGTGACGGGCGACTTCGACGAGGCCGCGGTCCGGGCGGCGCTCGGCGGGGCGGGCGAGAGCGCGCCCGCCGACCCGCCGAGGATCGCCCCCGCGACCTTGCGCACCGGGGGCGTCCTCCTCGTGGACGACCCGCGCGCGGCCCAGGCGTACGTCCGGGCGGGCGGCGGTCTCTTCTCGCGCGACGACCCCGCGTACGCCGCTCGCTACCTCGCGAACACCATTCTCGGGCGGCCGCTTCACGAGCCGACTGAACCAGGCGCTCCGCGTGCGCTCGGGCCTCGCCTACGAAGCGGACTCCTACTTCGACGACGAGCGCGGGGGCGTGCTCGCGATCGTCACCTCGACCCTCGCGGCCCGCGCCGGCGAGGCGATCCCCCTCCTTCGCTCGACGTACGACGCGTTCGTCGAGAAGGGGATCACCGCCGACGAGCTCGCCTCGGCACGCGCGTACGTCGAGGGGCAGTTCGCCCCGCAGACGGTCGAGACGCGCCCGCAGCAGGCGGCGTGGCTCCTGGACCTCGCGATCTCGGGCCTCTCGCGCGACTTCGTGGACGGCTTCTTCGCCCGTCTCGACGCGCTCACGCTTGCCGAGGCGAACCACGTGATCGCGACGCGCTTCCCGAAGGAGCCCCTCGCCTGGACGGTGGTCGGGCCCGCCGCGACGGTCCGTCCGGCGCTCGCGCCCCTCGGGGAGGTCACGGAGGTCCGCCTCGCGGACCCCGGCTTCGGCCCGGCGCTGAGCCCGAGGCCCGCGCCCGGTCGTGCGGATCGCGGTCGGCGGGCGTTTGGATCCCCGTGCGTTTCGCCGTCGCCCTCCTCGCCCTCTCGCTCCTCCTCGTCGCGTGCCGCGCGTCCCTCCTCGGCGAGGCGGATCCCTCCTCGATCGCGCCGCGCGAGGTCCACGACGCCCGCGTCCTCCTCGCATCCGGAGCTCGGCGCCGGCGCCGCGCCGGGCGACGCGAACGGCCCGGGTGGGTTCGTGCCCCGCGGGTCCGCGCGGTGCTTCTACGCCGGCGCGGGCGGACGACTCTGGTACTACATGAACAACTACTACTGGGCGCCCGAGACGGCGCCTCGCGACGACCTGTGGATCGAGGCCGAGGTCGTCGAGCGGTTCACGGACCTTCGGCGCTGGCCCGACGGCGCGAGCGTCCCGGGCCCCGGGGAGAAGCGCACGTTCGAGTACTGGGAGGTCGGACCGACCGGTCGAAGCGTCCGGCTCGACAACCACAAGGACTACTGCCTCCTCTCCGACCAGTACACGGCCGGCGCGATCGAGGTCACCGTGACGCTGACGCTCGGTCGCCTCGAGGTGGAGGACGCGCGGGGACACTGGGGCCGGTCGAAGGAGGCCTACGTGCTGGTCTCCCGGAACTACGCCGGCGGCGGCGGGATCGGCCCGGAGCGGGTGCGCTTTCGCCCGCTGTCTCGCGAGGCGGAGACCGTGTGGAGCTACCGCGTTCCGTGGTCCACGCACCCGCAGCGCACGACGCGGAGCACCTGGGAGAAGCTCGAGGTGCCCGCGTGGGTCCTCGTCGAGCGACGTCCCCCGCCCGCGCCCCCG